>NZ_KQ089925.1:2120352-2291969 GCF_001037655.1 Enterobacter sp. MGH85 | reverse complement strand
CGTAGCAGTTCCGAAATGGGCGATTAGCTCAGTTGGTAGAGCATCTCCTTTACACGGAGGGGGTCGGCGGTTCGAGCCCGTCATCGCCCACCATTTCGGGTCGTTAGCTCAGTTGGTAGAGCAGTTGACTTTTAATCAATTGGTCGCAGGTTCGAATCCTGCACGACCCACCAATGTAAAAAAGCGCCCTAAAGGCGCTTTTTTGCTATCTGCGATATAGCACATCCCCATTACAGCCAAACCGCTTGTTTTACTCAAGCTCACCCCTTCTTTGCCGATACCTCTATTTTATGGCGAAAAGGATCTCAATATGACAACTCTTAAGCCCGTTTCTCTGTCGGCGATGGAAATCGGCAGCGTAGATAACAGCTCCGGCGGAAACGACATTGCTTCCCAGATCACCCGTCTGACCAAACAGATAACGAAAGTCACTCAGCAACTCAAAGAAGTCGCCATGGGTGATGCCACAGCGGAAGAAAAGCAAAAGCAGCAAGAATTGCTCGAATCTCAGCTGGCTATGTTGCAGGCACAGCTGGCGCAATTGCAGCGTCAGCAGGCAGAAGAGGCGATGCCAAAACAGGAAAGCGGTCAGGCCGTGGCGGAAGGCGTCAATAAACCCTCCGCAGAACATCAGATTGATATCTATATCTGATCATTGGTTTCGTTAAAAAGTGGATCGCGCGTGCGGGCCTCCATCAGACGCCTGGCCTGCATACGCACCACATCCCAGCAGGCATGAGCCGCTCCGGAAAGAGACCTGTTTTTACGGCGTACCAGCATCAGCTGGCGTTCAATACAGGGCAGGAAACGCTTCACCGTTAAACGACTTCCCTGCGGCAGTGGCAGCGCCAGCGCAGGCAGAACGCTGATCCCAATCCCCGCTTCGACCATGGGGAAGAGCGTGGCAGGATGCCCAATCTCCTGCACAATGGTTGCCTTTACGCCCTGTGCGGCCAGTGCGGCATCTATAAGCGGGCGGCTACCTGATGCATAATCCTGTAACACCAGGTTTGCCCCCTGTAAGGCTTGCCAGGCCACCTGCGACAGCGATGCCAGAGGATCATCATCGCGGCAGAGCAATAAAAAGGGTTCCGAGAGTACCACTTCACATTCCAGGTCGCTTACCGCTCCGGGATCAATAACAATCCCGAAATCCACATCCCCCTGACGAATACTCTCCAGTACCCACTGCTGCGGCCTGTCGTGCAAAACAAAATCGATATCCGGATAGCGGTGATTACTTTCAGCGATGCACTGGGGAATAAGATGCGCCGAAATCGTCTGGCTCGCCGCCACTCTCACGGTACCGGAAAGCTGTTGTCCAAGCCGTCCGACGTCTCTCAGCGTACTGTTCAGTTCATCCAGCAGCCTTTCCAGACGCGTTGCCAGCTGATGTCCCGCTTCGGTGAGCACCACTTCGCGCGTAGTGCGGTCGAGCAGTTTCACGCCGGTTTGAGTTTCCAGCTCTTTCACGCTATGGCTCACCGCCGACTGGCTGAGGCCAATCATCTCCCCTGCCCGACTGAAGCTGTGGGCCTGCGCGACGGTGACGAAAACACGAAGCTGACGTAGTGAATAATTCATCTGTTTAATTCATGAATGGATGCAATAAATCAATTTTATTTCTCAAAGGGAAGAAAGCACAATAGCGGCATCTGTTTTCAGGAGTGATTATGAAACTTTTTCGTATCCTTGATCCGTTTACGCTGACCCTGATTGGTGTCGTCTTGCTGGCCTCGTTCTTCCCGGCGCGGGGCGGTTTCGTTCCGGTCATTGAAGGGCTGACCACGGCAGCCATTGCCCTGTTGTTCTTTATGCATGGCGCCAAACTCTCCCGGGAAGCCATTATTGCAGGCGGTAGCCACTGGCGACTGCACCTCTGGGTAATGTGCAGCACCTTTATCCTCTTCCCTGTTCTGGGCGTGCTGTTTGCCTGGTGGGCGCCGGTGAATTTCGATCCGGCACTCTATACCGGTTTCCTTTATCTGTGCATTTTGCCGGCCACCGTGCAGTCTGCTATTGCCTTTACCTCGCTGGCGGGCGGCAACGTCGCGGCGGCGGTCTGTTCTGCTTCGGCTTCCAGCCTGCTCGGGATCTTTGTTTCACCGCTGCTGGTCGGTCTGCTGATGAACATGCATGGTGCAGAAGGTAATCTGGAGCAGGTGGGTAAAATTTGTCTGCAACTGCTACTGCCGTTTGTGCTCGGACACTTATCCCGCCCCTGGATTGGGGCGTTTGTGGCGAAACACAAAAAATGGATCGGGAAAACGGACCAAAGCTCCATTCTGCTGGTGGTTTACACGGCCTTCAGCGAAGCCGTGGTGAACGGCATCTGGCACAGGGTGGGCGCAGGATCGCTGCTGTTTATTGTGGTGGTAAGCATTGTTCTGCTGACCATTGTGATCGCGGTTAACGTCTTTGTGGCCCGCAAATGCGGCTTCAATAAGGCCGATGAAATCACCATTGTATTTTGCGGATCGAAAAAGAGCCTGGCCAACGGGATCCCGATGGCCAATATTCTGTTCCCGACGTCGGTCATTGGGATGATGGTACTACCGCTGATGATTTTCCATCAAATCCAGCTGATGGTGTGTGCGGTACTGGCGCGGCGTTACAAGGCACAGACTGAAAAGCTGGCGCAGGAAGAGACCCGCGCCGCGAAAGTTTAAGGACGTTTCAGGGGCTGCACCAGCTGGGTCAGCCCCTCTGTTTTGATCAGTAATGTGATAGCCATCAGCTCGCCAAGACGCCCGGCAGGAAACTCATCCTTACGGGCAAACCACAGCAGATATTCTTCCGGTAAATCAATCAGCCTGCGGCCCTTATATTTACCGAACGGCATCTCCGTATTGGCGATCTCAACGAGCTGCTCTTTTTCCACATCACTCTCCTAAAAGGCGCATCATTTCCGCTTCATCGATCACCTCGATGCCGAGCTCCTGCGCTTTTGCCAGCTTCGAACCGGCCGCTTCCCCGGCGATCACCAGGTCGGTTTTCTTTGACACGCTTCCCGCCACTTTTGCCCCAAGCGCCACCAGGCGCGCTTTCGCGTCATCACGCGAGAGCTGGCTCAGACTGCCGGTCAGCACCACCGTTTTACCGGCAAACGGGCTGTCGATCTCTTCTGCATTAACCACTACCGGTGCGGGCCAGTGAATGCCCTGTTCCAGTAATTTACCGATCACTTCACGGTTGCTCTCTTCGGCGAAGAAGTTGAAGACGTGGGTAGCGACCACTATGCCAACGTCAGGGACTTTCTGTAGTTCGTCGATGGTGGCTTTCTCAAGAGCCTCCAGCGTGCCGAAATACGCCGCCAGCCCTGCCGCCGTCGCCTCTCCGACTTCACGAATGCCGAGCGCGTAAAGGAAACGGGCAAAGGTAGTATTTTTGGCCGCCTCAAGCGCATTGACCACGTTCTGGGCAGATTTCGGCCCCATACGATCAAGACCGGTCAGCTTACCTGCCGTCAGGGTAAAGAGGTCCGCTGGCGTATGGACATACTCTTTCTCAACTAACTGGTCGATGATCTTGTCACCCATTCCGTCGACGTCCATCGCCCGGCGGGAGACAAAGTGCTTCAGGGACTCTTTACGCTGCGCGCCGCAGATTAACCCGCCCGTACAGCGCGTTACCGCTTCACCTTCCACGCGCTCAACGTCCGAACCACATACCGGACAATGGGCAGGAAACTCGATGGCACGGGTATCGGCAGGACGTTCTGATTCCACTACGTTAACCACCTGCGGGATCACATCGCCCGCGCGGCGAATCACCACTTTGTCACCAATTCGCAGCCCCAGACGGGCAATTTCATCGGCGTTATGCAGCGTAGCGTTACTGACCAGCACGCCAGCCACCTGCACAGGCTCCAGACGCGCCACAGGCGTAATCGCACCCGTACGTCCTACCTGAAATTCCACGTCGCGAACGAAGGTCATCTGCTCCTGCGCCGGGAACTTAAAGGCCACTGCCCAGCGTGGCGCCCGGGCAACAAAACCCAACTGTTCCTGCAATGCCAGGGAGTTAACCTTGATCACTACGCCATCAATATCAAACCCGAGCGTGGGACGATCTTCTTCCACCTTGTGATAGAACGCCAGCACCGCCTCTGGAGAGTCGCAAAGCTGCACGCGGTTGCTTACCGGCAAACCCCACTCTTTGAACTGCATTAAACGACCCAGGTGGGTATCCGGCAGGTCACCGCCTTCCAGGATCCCGACGCCGTAGCAGAAGAAAGTAAGCGGTCGCTTCGCGGTGATACGCGGATCGAGCTGGCGCAGCGAACCTGCCGCCGCGTTACGCGGGTTTGCAAACACTTTACCCCCGGTACGACGCGCTTCTTCATTGATCTTCTCAAACCCCGCCTGCGGAAGGAAAACTTCCCCGCGCACTTCCAGCCGCGCAGGAATATTATCGCCACGCAGCTTCAGCGGGATCGCACGAATGGTGCGCACATTGGTGGTGATGTCTTCCCCGGTGGTGCCGTCGCCGCGCGTTGCGGCACGTACCATCACGCCGTTCTCATAAAGAATGCTGACGGCCAGACCATCCAGTTTTAGCTCGCAGCACCAGCTAAGATTGTCGACGCTCTTCAGGCGATCCTGCACGCGCTTGTTGAAAGCCAGAAAACTCTCTTCATCAAACACGTTATCCAACGACAGCATCGGCACTTCGTGGCGCACCTGGCTGAAAGCACCCAGCGGTTCCGCGCCGACGCGCTGCGTTGGGGAATCGGGCGTAATCAGCTCCGGGTGCTGCGCTTCCAGCTCGCGCAGTTCACGCATCAGGCGGTCATATTCCGCATCCGGCACTTCCGGTGCGTCCATAACATGATAGAGATATTCATGATGGCGAAGCGTGGTTCGCAGTTCAGTAAGTTGTTGTTCGATTGAGTCCATATCGCACCATCAATGAGAAAAACCCCCGACAGGCGGGGGTTGAGGAGGAGTTGAAGTAAACGCGACGATTACGCGTTAGCTTCCTTAACTTCGCGGATGCGGTCCTGATATTCGCGCAGTTTCTGCGGCGTCATCATACGACGCTGATCGTCGAGCACCACACCGCCCACTTCGTCGGCGATGTGCTGAGCGGACTGTAGCATCAGCTTAAAGTTTTGCAGCTCGTCACCGTAGGACGGCACCTGCATAAAGATCGTAACCCCAGGCGTGACGAAATCACCGGTCATTTCCGGGTCAAACGTGCCTGGATTGACCATATTGGCCAGGCTGAACAGCGCCGGACCGCTGCCGTCAGGACTCAGGTGGCGATGGAAAATATTCATGTCGCCGAACTTGAAGCCTGCCTGTTGGATGCTGTTAAGCAGCACGTCACCGTTCAGATGGGTGCCATGATGAGCAGCCACATTCATGATGATTACCGCTTCTTTACGCTGCGGCTTTTCAACAACCGGTTCTGGCTCAACAACAGGCTCTGGCTCAACGCGCGGAGCGGGCTGTGGCGCAGGCGGTGCAGATTCAGGCTGCGGTTGTTCTACCGGCTGCGGCTGTTGCACTGGCTGTGGCTGATGCACTGGCTGTGCAGGCTGTTGCACAGGTTGCTGCTGTACAGGCTGTGGCGCAACGGGCTGCTGTTGCACAGGCTGCTGCGACGGATGACGAACAGGTTCTTCCACTGGCGGCGGCGCTGGCTGGCGCGGCTGGGCAGAGGCATACGGTGGTTGATACTGGTGCTGCGGAGCGCGGGGAGCTTCATGCTCTCCATGCGCTGCGCCGGGCGCAGTATTGACCCGATGAACACGAACTTCACCCACGCCGTCGTCGTCAAGACCGTCGATGTCGTCTTCAACGTCATCGTCTTCGCGACTGGACTTCATGCGCTTCAGTGGACGATCGCGAAACATAGAGGAACGCTCTTTACGGCTGGTCCAGAAACCATGTACCAGTAAAGCGATTATGGCGATCGCGCCAACAATGATTAATATCAGACGCAAATCCTGCATCATTATATTCTCTGTTGTTCTAACACCTTGCCACCACGGCAAACATTTACTCACTAAGAGTATTTGCCGTTTACGTCAAGTGCAAGTGTATGCAGAGCATTCACAGCATAAAGATGAACTAAATCGTGCTTTTTGCTGGTTTTTCGAACATTTCCGAACTGGTCATTGGCCCGTAACTGGATAATATAGGCGGGCAATTCCACTGGTTGTGTAAAAAGGAGTACAGCCTGGTATGGTTTCAACATCTTCTTCTGCCCCACGTAGCGGGGTCTGGTACTTTTCTCAGGGCTGGAAACTGGTCTCCCTGCCGGGCATTCGACGCTTCGTTGTTTTGCCGTTACTGATCAACATTATTCTGATGGGGGGCGCGTTCTGGTGGCTGTTCACCAGACTGGAAAGCTGGATCCCTTCCCTGATGAGCTATGTGCCGGACTGGTTACAGTGGTTGGACTACCTGCTCTGGCCGATTGCGGTTATCTCCGTGCTGCTGGTTTTCGGCTATTTCTTTTCGACGATAGCTAACTGGATAGCCGCGCCGTTCAACGGTCTGCTGGCCGAACAGCTGGAAGCGCGCCTGACCGGTGCGGCGCCGCCTGACACGGGCGTACTGGGGATCGTGAAAGATGTCCCCCGCATCATGAAGCGCGAATGGCAGAAGTTTGCGTGGTACCTGCCGCGGGCGATTGTGCTGCTCATCCTTTATTTTGTACCCGGGATCGGCCAGACGGTCGCACCCGTGCTGTGGTTCCTGTTCAGCGCCTGGATGCTTGCTATCCAGTACTGTGATTATCCGTTCGATAACCACAAAGTGCCGTTTAAAGAGATGCGCACTGCCCTGCGCACTCAGAAGGTTGCCAATATGCAGTTTGGTGCCCTTACCAGCCTGTTCACCATGATCCCTTTCCTGAATCTGTTCATCATGCCCGTTGCCGTTTGCGGCGCGACGGCGATGTGGGTGGACTGCTACCGTGCTAAGCACGCGTTATGGAAGTAATGCAAAAATGTGTAAAAGAGGGGTGGCTTATGCCGCCCCTTATTCCATACTGATCCCCATTATTTCCTTGCAGCATATAGATATGCGATTTCCTTACTTCCCCATACTTGTTCAACAGGTATGCTGGGTCGGTATCCCAATTTCATACAGTTAAGGACAGGCCATGAGTAAGATTTATGAAGACAACTCGCTGACTATCGGTCATACGCCCCTGGTTCGACTGAACCGTATCGGTAATGGACGCATTCTGGCGAAGGTCGAATCTCGTAACCC
Source organism: Enterobacter sp. MGH85 (assembly GCF_001037655.1). NCBI lineage: Bacteria > Pseudomonadati > Pseudomonadota > Gammaproteobacteria > Enterobacterales > Enterobacteriaceae > Enterobacter > Enterobacter sp. MGH85. The sequence goes on along the minus strand of NZ_KQ089925.1, from coordinate 2,284,743 downwards.
AAGCTTCAGCGTTAAATGCCGTATCGGTGCGAATATGATTTGGGATGCTGAAAAGCGTGGCGTGCTGAAACCTGGCGTTGAGCTGGTTGAACCCACCAGCGGCAATACCGGTATCGCCCTGGCCTATGTTGCGGCGGCGCGCGGCTATAAGCTGACGCTGACTATGCCTGAAACCATGAGTATTGAGCGCCGTAAGCTGCTGAAAGCGTTGGGTGCGAATCTGGTCCTCACGGAAGGCGCGAAAGGCATGAAGGGCGCGATTCAGAAGGCCGAAGAAATCGTCGCCAGCGATCCTGCAAAGTATCTGCTGCTCCAGCAGTTCAGCAACCCGGCTAACCCGGAAATTCATGAGAAAACCACCGGCCCGGAAATCTGGGAAGATACCGACGGTCAGGTTGATGTGTTCATCTCCGGCGTAGGCACCGGCGGTACGCTGACCGGGGTGTCTCGCTATATTAAAGGCACGAAAGGTAAAAAAGATCTGATTACCGTTGCCGTTGAGCCAACCGACTCGCCGGTTATCGCTCAGGCGCTGGCAGGCGAAGAGATCAAACCAGGTCCGCACAAAATCCAGGGTATCGGCGCTGGCTTTATTCCAGGCAACCTCGATCTGAAGCTGATCGATAAAGTGGTCGCCATCACCAATGAAGAAGCCATCTCCACGGCGCGTCGCCTGATGGACGAGGAGGGCATTCTGGCGGGTATCTCTTCCGGTGCGGCGGTTGCTGCAGCTCTCAAACTGCTGGAAGACGAAACCTTTACCAACAAGAATATTGTGGTTATCCTACCGTCTTCGGGTGAGCGTTACTTAAGCACAGCACTGTTTGCCGATCTGTTCACAGAGAAAGAACTGCAACAGTGATGCCAGCATGTTAAAAACGCGTAAAAAAGCACCTTTTCAGGTGCTTTTTTGTGGCCTGCTTCAAAGTTTTACCCCTCCTGGCATTGCTTCACCCCGTTGGGTCTGGTATTTAAACCAGCAATTATTTTGATGCGCGAAATTAATCGGTGAACGAAATAGCGCTGCTGAATCGATTTTATGATTTGGTTCAAGTCTTGCTTTCACTGCATAATGTTTAATGACGATTGAAACGTCAGCGCTAACTATACAGGCTAAAGTTAAGTCGCCAGGCTAGACTTTAGTTCCACAACACTAAACCTATAAGTTGGGGAAATACAATGTTCCAGCAAGAAGTTACCATTACCGCTCCGAACGGTCTGCACACCCGCCCTGCTGCTCAGTTTGTTAAAGAAGCGAAAGGCTTCACTTCTGAAATCACTGTGACTTCCAACGGCAAAAGCGCTAGCGCAAAAAGCCTGTTCAAGCTGCAAACTCTGGGTCTGACTCAGGGTACCGTTGTTACCATCTCCGCTGAAGGTGAAGACGAGCAGAAAGCAGTTGAGCATCTGGTTAAGCTGATGGCTGAACTCGAGTAAGTTTACCGGGTTCTTTTCAATATCAGTCACAAGTAAGGTAGGGTTATGATTTCAGGCATTTTAGCATCCCCGGGTATCGCTTTCGGCAAAGCATTGCTGCTGAAAGAAGACGAAATCGTCATTGACCGGAAAAAAATTTCTGCCGACAAGGTTGATCAGGAAGTTGAACGTTTTCTGAGCGGTCGTGCCAAGGCATCTGCGCAACTGGAAGCGATTAAAACTAAAGCTGGCGAAACTTTCGGTGAAGAAAAAGAAGCCATCTTCGAAGGGCACATTATGCTGCTCGAAGATGAGGAGCTGGAGCAGGAAATCATAGCCCTGATTAAAGATAAAGGCATGACGGCCGACGCGGCTGCGCATGAAGTTATCGAAGGTCAGGCAACTGCCCTGGAAGAGCTGGACGATGAATACCTGAAAGAGCGTGCGGCTGACGTACGTGACATCGGTAAGCGCCTGCTGCGCAACATCCTGGGTCTGGCCATCATCGATCTGAGCGCGATTCAGGACGAAGTCATCCTGGTTGCCGCTGACCTGACCCCGTCTGAAACCGCACAGCTGAACCTGAACAAGGTGCTGGGTTTCATTACTGATGCAGGTGGACGTACCTCCCACACCTCTATCATGGCGCGTTCTCTGGAGCTGCCAGCCATCGTGGGTACCGGTAGCGTCACCTCGCAGGTGAAAAACGACGACTATCTGATTCTGGATGCCGTAAACAACGTGGTTTACGTCAACCCAACTAACGATGTGATCGAGCAGCTGCGTTCCGTTCAGGAGCAGGTTGCTACCGAGAAAGCGGAACTCGCTAAACTGAAAGATCTGCCAGCCATCACGCTGGACGGCCATCAGGTTGAAGTGTGCGCTAACATTGGTACCGTACGTGACGTTGACGGCGCTGAGCGCAACGGTGCGGAAGGTGTAGGTCTGTATCGTACTGAATTCCTGTTCATGGACCGCGACGCCCTGCCAACGGAAGAAGAGCAGTTTGCAGCGTACAAAGCGGTTGCGGAAGCGTGCGGCTCGCAGGCCGTTATCGTCCGCACCATGGATATCGGTGGCGACAAAGAGCTGCCGTACATGAACTTCCCGAAAGAAGAGAACCCGTTCCTGGGCTGGCGTGCCGTACGTATCGCCATGGATCGCAAAGAGATCCTGCGTGACCAGGTTCGCGCTATCCTGCGTGCATCCGCTTTCGGTAAGCTGCGCATCATGTTCCCGATGATCATCTCTGTTGAAGAAGTGCGTGCACTGAAGAAAGAGATTGAAATCTACAAGCAGGAACTGCGTGACGAAGGTAAAGCATTTGACGAGTCAATCGAGATCGGCGTGATGGTGGAAACACCGGCAGCCGCGACCATTGCACGTCATTTAGCCAAAGAAGTTGATTTCTTTAGTATCGGTACCAATGATTTAACGCAGTACACCCTGGCAGTTGACCGTGGTAATGATATGATTTCACATCTCTACCAGCCAATGTCGCCGTCTGTACTGAATTTGATCAAGCAAGTTATTGATGCTTCTCATGCAGAAGGTAAATGGACTGGCATGTGTGGTGAGCTTGCAGGCGACGAACGTGCTACACTTCTGTTGCTGGGTATGGGTCTGGACGAATTCTCTATGAGCGCCATTTCCATCCCGCGCATCAAGAAGATTATCCGTAACACGAACTTCGAAGATGCGAAGGTATTAGCAGAGCAGGCTCTTGCTCAACCGACAACGGACGAGTTAATGACGCTGGTTAACAAGTTCATTGAAGAAAAAACAATCTGCTAATCCACGAGATGCGGCCCAAATTACTGCTTAGGAGATAAGTCTAATGGGTTTATTTAGTAAACTGTTCGGTGACAAAAGCAATAGCGACTCCGGAACTATTGAGATTGTTGCTCCGCTCTCCGGCGAGATCGTCAATATCGAAGACGTGCCGGATGTAGTGTTTGCTGAGAAAATCGTTGGTGATGGCATTGCTATCAAACCAACTGGCAACAAAATGGTTGCTCCAGTTGACGGTACCATTGGTAAGATTTTTGAAACCAACCATGCGTTCTCTATCGAATCAGATAGCGGTATCGAACTGTTCGTTCACTTCGGTATCGACACCGTTGAACTGAAAGGCGAAGGCTTCAAACGTATCGCGGAAGAAGGCCAGCGTGTTAAAGTTGGCGACCCTGTAATTGAATTCGATCTGCCACTGCTGGAAGAAAAAGCGAAGTCTACCCTGACTCCGGTTGTTATCTCCAACATGGACGAAATCAAAGAGCTGATCAAACTGTCTGGCAGCGTTACCGTGGGTGAAACCCCGGTTATCCGCATCAAGAAGTAATTCTTGCCGCACGGTAAAATGGCGCCTTCGGGCGCCATTTTTGTTTATGCAGGCAGAATAAGCTCGTCGTAGCCTTTCGACTGCGTATAGATCATCACGTCAGTCACCCTGTCGCCCGCCATGCGAATGGCGTCGGCCACGGTTTTACCGCCGACGATACCGCTCACCAGCTCCGAACAGAACAGATCTCCCGTCCCTTTCAGGTCCGTCTCAACGCGCGGGTGTGCGCTTACGGTAACGCCCTCCTCGCTCACCAGCACGACGTGGATATTTTGCGGATCGTCAGCCACTGGCGCGCTGGTGATCGCCACCCATTTAAGCGTGTCAGACAGCAGCCCCTGCGCGGCGGCAATGGCGCTCTCCGGAGTACGGCACGGTTTGCCGCTCAGCACTTCCAGCTCAAACACGTTGGGCGTAATGCCCTGGGCCAGCGGGAGCAGGTGCTCACGGTAGGCTTCAGGAATATCCGGCTTCACGTACATCCCGCTGTCGATGTCTCCGATTACCGGGTCGACCAGCACCAGCAGATCGGGATGTTGCACTTTGATCGCCTTCAGCCACTGCGCCAACAGCACGATCTGGCTGGCGCTGCCCATATAGCCGGTAGTGACTGCTTTAAGCTCGCGCAGGATCTCGCGCTCTTCCAGCGCCTTCAGGTAGCCGCTGAACCACTCGTCCGGGATCACCCCGCCGTAGAAGGTGTCGTAGTGCGGCGTATTGCTGAACAGCACCGTCGGCACGGCGGTAACGTTCAGTCGATGGGTGCGAATATTTGGCACCGCGATGCTGTTTCCCACACTGCCGTACACCACCTGCGACTGAACGGCGACAATATCGGTTTGCTGCGCCCGGGTGTTATCCCGGAATAAAATCATCTCCATGACGCTTAAATCCCCGCCCCCTGCGAATAACTCTCTTCACCAAAGACGCCGGTCGACAGGTAGCGATCGCCGCGATCGCAAATAATCGCTACCACTACTGCACCCGGGTTTGCCTTAGCCACCCGAATCGCCCCCGCTACCGCGCCACCCGAACTGACGCCGCAGAAGATGCCTTCACGCACGGCCAGCTCACGCATGGTATTTTCCGCCTCGCGCTGATGAATATCCAGCACCTGGTCCACAAGCTGCGCATTAAAGATGCCCGGCATATACTCCGCGGGCCAGCGGCGAATGCCCGGAATACTGCTTCCCTCTTCCGGCTGGAGGCCGACAATCGTCACCGGCTGCTCCTGCTCGCGCAGAAAACGTGACACACCGGTGATCGTGCCCGTGGTCCCCATGCTGGAGACAAAGTGGGTGATGCGCCCGCCGGTTTGCTGCCAGATTTCCGGGCCGGTGGTGGTGTAGTGCGCGTACGGGTTGTCCGGGTTATTAAACTGGTCGAGCAGCTTGCCTTCCCCGCGCTCCGCCATCGCTAACGCTAAATCTCGCGCCCCTTCCATCCCCTGCTCTTTGCTCACCAGAATCAGCTCGGCCCCGTAGGCACGCATGGCGGCACGGCGCTCCTGGCTCATGTTATCCGGCATCAGCAGCTTCATACGATAGCCTTTCAGGGCGGCTATCATCGCCAGTGCGATACCGGTGTTACCGCTGGTGGCTTCGATCAGCACATCGCCGGGCTTTATCTCGCCGCGCTTTTCGGCCTGAACAATCATCGACAGCGCCGCCCGGTCTTTCACCGACCCCGCCGGGTTATTGCCTTCAAGTTTGACCCAGATTTCGCTGCCGTTGTCACACCCCATGCGCTGAAGTTTGACCAGAGGGGTGTTGCCGATGGTGTGTTCGAGTGTATTCACGATTTTTACTCAATAAAAAGCCCGGTAAGCATCACGCCACCGGGCGAAAAACATACTCAATAACCTATCAGGCTGACTCCGCCAGAGCAATATCCTCGCGCGTCTCGATGCGCTCGTTGCCATGATAAATGCGCGCGTGTTGCAGCCCCACAAACAGGCGTTCCCCCCGGTGCGGCGGCTCGTCGTCACGCATAACCACGGTCAGCGGCTCGGTGTACCAGCCCAGGGGCTGTACCACTAATTGGGTGTAGTGACCTTTAGGGCTAGCTTCCAGCACCTGCACCGGAAGCGGTGAGTCCAGGCTGGTACGGCGGCTGACGTCCACTTCCCACGGGCGCAGGAACAGATCCACCGGCCCCTGGTGCGCGGAGGTATACCCCAGCGGCCAGCGGTGCGCGCCAACGTGGAACTGACCGCCGCGAATAGCACCCTGAAGGCGGTTTACTTCCCCCATAAACTCCAGCACAAAGCGGGTCGCCGGTTCACGCCAGAGTTGCTCTGGCTCGTCAACCTGCTCAATGTTGCCCTGACTCATCACCACCACGCGGTCGGCTACTTCCATCGCCTCTTCCTGATCGTGGGTCACGAAAACGCTGGTGAACTGGAGTTCCTCATGAAGCTGACGCAGCCAGCGGCGGAGCTCTTTACGCACCTGCGCATCCAGCGCGCCAAACGGTTCGTCCAGCAGCAGGATTTGCGGTTCCACGGCTAACGCACGCGCCAGCGCCACGCGCTGTTTCTGCCCGCCAGAAAGCTGTGCCGGGAAGCGGTCCGCCAGATGAGCCAGCTGCACCATCTCCAGCAGTTTGGTCACTTTCGCTTTGATGGCGGCCGCATTCGGACGCTCACGACGCGGCAGTACGGTCAAACCAAACGCGATGTTGTCGAATACCGTCATGTGGCGGAACAGGGCGTAGTGCTGGAATACAAAACCCACTTTACGGTCGCGGGCATGCAAACGGCTTACGTCCGTACCGTGGAAGCGGATATGTCCGCTGGTCTGGTGCTCAAGCCCGGCGATAATACGCAGCAGCGTGGTTTTACCGGAGCCAGACGGCCCCAGCAGCGCCACCATTTGTCCGGAAGGGATATCCAGCGAGATATCATTCAGCACCTGTGTGCGACCAAAAGACTTCTTAATATTGGCAATCTCAATGCTCATGATTTCCCTCCTGATGCTGACGTTTTTCCTGATTCTCTAAACGCCACTGCACCACACTCTTCAAAAACAGGGTCAAAATCGCCATCAGCGTCAGCAACGCTGCGGCAGTAAAGGAACCGACGGTGTTGTAGTCCTGTTCCAGTAATTCAATCTGTAACGGCAGCGACAGGGTTTCGCCGCGAATCGAGCCGGATACCACCGACACCGCGCCAAACTCACCGATCGCACGGGCGTTGGTCAGCACCACGCCGTAAAGCAGTGCCCAGCGGATATTCGGCAGCGTGACGCGGCGGAACATCTGCCAGCCGGAAGCGCCGAGCAGCACCGCGGCTTCATCTTCATGGCTGCCCTGGCTGAGCATCACCGGCACCAGCTCGCGTACCACGAACGGACAGGTGACAAAGACGGTCACCAGCACCATCCCCGGCCAGGCGAACATGATCTGCAGGTCGTGTTCATCCAGCCAGCCGCCCAGCGGGCCATTGGAACCGTAGAAGAGCAGATAAACCAGACCCGCCACCACCGGTGACACCGCAAACGGGATATCCAGCAGGGTCAGCAGCAGCTGACGCCCCGGGAAGTTAAAGCGCGTTACCAGCCAGGCCAGCAATACGCCAAACACCAGATTCACCGGGACGGTGATCAGGGCAATCATGACCGTCAGCCAGATGGCGTGGAGCATGTCCGGATCGGCCAGGTTTTGCAGCGCGGGCATAATCCCTTTGCTGAAGGCCTGAACGAAGATGTACACCATCGGCACGACGAGAATGAATGCGGAGACCAGCACGCCGGTACCAATCAGAAACCATTTGCCCCAGTTGATGCGGGGCACGTCATAGCGCTTCAATTGCGTAACTTCCGCCATCAGTGACCTACCACACGTCGACCAAAGCGACTTTGCAGAGTGTTAATCGAGAACAGCAGTAGCAGCGACGCGGCAAGGATCACCGAGGCAATCGCACTCGCGGCCGGATAATCAAACTCCTGCAAACGGACAAAAATCATCAGCGAGGTCACTTCGGTTTTCCACGCGATGTTCCCGGCGATAAAAATGACCGCGCCAAATTCACCGAGGCTGCGGGTAAAGGAGAGCGCGATACCCGCCAGCAACGCCGGAGAGAGTTCCGGCAGCACGACCTTGCGAAAACTCTGCCAGCGCGTGGCGCCGAGCGTTTCTGCGGCCTCTTCGTATTCGGGTCCTAACTCTTCCAGCACCGGCTGCACGGTACGTACCACAAACGGGATGCTGGTAAAGGCCATGGCCACCGCGATACCGAGCCAGGTATAGGTCACTTTGATATCAAACTTCGCCAGCCACTCACCGTAAAAGCCGTTCACGGAAAACAGCGACGCCAGCGTCAAACCGGCAACCGCCGTCGGCAGGGCAAACGGCAGATCCATCAGCGCGTCGAGCAGGGTGCGGCCCGGGAAGCGATAGCGAGTTAAGATCCACGCCATCAGCAGGCCAAACACGCCGTTAAAAATCGAGGCCACGAACGCAGACAGCAGGGTGACCTTGTAGGCCGCCACCACCTGCGGGTTAGTAATCACTTCCCAGTACTGGGACCAGCTCATCTCAGCGAGCTGCATCACCAGCGCGCTGAGCGGTAATAACAAAATCAGACAGACGAACAGCAGGCTGGTCCCGAGGCTTAAGGTAAAGCCCGGCAGCACACGTCTGGAGGACACTGCAAACATTACTTACGCCCCGCTGCCAGCAGTTTGTCCAACTCACCGCCGCTGACAAAATGCGTTTTCATGACCTCAGGCCAGGCGCCGAAATGATCTTCCACGCGGAACAGCTCGGTCTGCGGGAATTTGTCTTTCAGCTTGCTCATCACGTCCGGGTTGTTGACACGGTAGTAGTAGTCGGTGATAACAGTCTGCGCCTGCGGGCTGTACAGATAGTTCAGGTAGGCTTTCGCCGCCTTTTCTGTGCCGTTAGCCTTAACGTTTTTATCCACCCACGCCACCGGGAACTCGGCCAGAATGTTCGTTTTCGGGATAACCACTTCGAAGCCCTGCGCTTCGTACTGTTTACGAATATTGTTCACTTCGGATTCAAAGCTGATCAGTACGTCGCCCAGCCCGCGCTCGGCGAAGGTGGTGGTTGCGCCACGACCGCCGGTATCAAACACCTCGACGTTTTTCAGGAACTGGGTCATAAACTGTTCGGTTTTCGCTTTATCGTTACCGTCAGCTTTGTCCGCCGCGCCCCACGCCGCCAGGTAGGTGTAACGTGCGTTGCCGGAGGTTTTCGGATTCGGGAAGATCAGCTTTACGTCTGAACGCACCAGGTCGTTCCAGTCGTGGATGTTCTTCGGGTTGCCCTTGCGCACCAGGAAGCCCATGGTGGAGTAAAATGGCGAACTGTTGTTCGGCAGGCGGCTTTGCCAGTTCGCCGGGATCAGTTTGCCTTTGTCGTGCAGGATCTGCACGTCCGTGACCTGGTTGTAGGTCACCACGTCCGCTTTCAGCCCCTGCAAAATGGCCAGCGCCTGCTTAGATGAGCCAGCGTGCGACTGCTTGATGGTCAGCTTGTCGCCGTTGTTCTCTTTCGCCCACTGCTGTTCAAATGCGGGATTAAGGGCGGCAAACAGCTCGCGCGAAACATCATAAGAACTGTTCAGCAACTCGGTTGCCTGCGCCTGCGCCACCAGCAGTAAACCTGCCAGTGCCAGCGATCCTTTTTTCAGTACAGTAACGGCCATTGCGCACCCTTATAAATGTGATGACTATCTTATAGTCATAATATTTATAACGGAGTCTAAAGGAGTAACGGTTTTATATACCGTTTGGTGATTTAGAAGCAGAAAAGGGAATAAGAGGTGCGGGAGAAATTGCCGGGTGGCGCTCACGCTTACCCGGCCTACGAATGGAGAGCGATTTACAACGCCAGCAGGCGCTCAACGGACGGCGCAAAGTAGTAGCCGCCGGTCACCGGGCGGGTGAAGCGCAGCATGGCGTCACGCTTACCGTCGGTATCGCCAAACATGCTCAGCAGCTGCTGTTCGATGTTGTAGAGGCGTGCGCAGTAAGCGCAGAAGTACAGGCCGTGCGTACCGCTCGCGGTGCCGTACGGCAGGCTCTGGCGAACAATCTTCAGCCCCTTACCGTCTTCTTTAAGGTCAACGCGGGACAGGTGGGAAGTGACCGGACGCGCATCGCCGTCAATCTCTTCATTGGCATCTTTGGTACGGCCAATCATCATCTCCTGGTCATGCACGCTCATGCGGTTAAGCTGCCTGAGGTTATGCTCCCAGCGCTGGACGAACACATAGCTGCCGCCCGCGTCCACGCCATCCTGGATTACAGCCACCTCGCGACGCGTCTCTTCCCCGGCCGGGTTTTCGGTGCCGTCGACGAAGCCGCTCAAATCGCGCTCTTCCACCCAGCGGAAACCGTGGATCTCTTCCTGCACGTCGATACTGTCACCAAAGGCTTCAATCGCAGCCTGAGCGACAGAAAAGTTCACGTCGTGACGCAGGGAGAGGATATGGATCAGAACGTCATACTGGGTGGCGGGCGCAAGACCTTTGCCATAAGGAATAAAGTCTTTCAGCTCTTCTGCGCCTTCGCCGCCGCTCAGATGACGCCAGACGGTGCTGCCAAAGGCGACCACCGCGCCCAGATGGGCTTCGGGGAATTTGGCCTGGAAGGTGGCCAGTTTATCAACGAAAACTTTGCTGGCCGCGCGCAGGGCATCCACGTCCCCTTTGACGTTGGCTTCAATCCAAATCGCCGCCCGGCAATGTTCTGGCAAAATGCCACTCTGTACCTGAGACATCGCTCCTCCTGAAATAAAGATGCCACGACAGCGTGGCATTGATGGCGGCTATTATACCCGGATTTCAGCGAGGCGGCTTGCTCAGGCGCAAATTACTGCTGCCAGATAATTTTGCTCACTTTCCACTTTTTCAGGGTGTCGTCAGACGGCATTAACCCTTCCGGACCGTTCCAGGTGCCGCTGAACACATAGCTAATATGCTGGCTGCCGTCGGCCTTACACTCGACCGCCACGCTCTCCTCCGATGGCACACTGGCGCAGTGGCCAAACGCTTTCTGATAGAGTTCGCCAAACGGCGTTCCCACCTTCACGCCACCTGAGGTCGGGATCTCTTCATCCATCACCGCAATGCGGTTGACCGTACCTTTATCGCCGTTGATGACCATTGCCACTTTGTCATCTTTCAACGCTTCGAAATAGCGCACGATGTTGCCGTTCTCGGTTTTCATGCCGCTGCGCAGGCGATAATCACTGCCGATGGCATCCTGAATGGCATCCTGATCCAGCGCCGTCGAGGCGGTGATTTTGCCCACGCCCTGCTCGGTCACTTCCATTGAGGAGCCAAACCAGTTCCACGGATAGGCCGCAGACCAGTTGATGGATGAGAGCGTGGAACAGCCGGTTAACGCCAGCGGGAGAGCGCATAAAAGTAAACGCAGCGATTTCATTGAGACGTCCTTACGTAGTAAATCAACGCTTGTTGGAGTGCAGTATCGGCAAAAAGTGCCGTTTAATCTGGCTCTTGCGTAAAACAGGCGCGTAAACGGGGATTCGTGACCAGCCACAGCAGCGCGACAATATCCGCCACCACCAGTGCAATCCCGATACCCGAAAGCGGCTCGCCGTACAGCCAGAGCAAGGGTTGCCAGACCAGAAGCACAAACTGCGCCAGGATCAGCAGCCAGCGAAGCGCGCGCCAGAAGCGCGGAATGGCTTGCCGCCGTCCGCTGCACAGAAACGCCAGGACCGCTGGTACACCCGGCAGCAATCCCAGCCAGAACGCATCGTGATCGGGATAAAAGAGATTCAGTAACGTATCGCCCTGCCCGCGCGACGCGCCAGCCATCACGAACAGCACCCAGGTTCGGGCCTGCAACAGCAGAACGCACCAGAACAAAAAAGGCAGACGCAGACGACCGTGAACGTCGTAGTCGCCAGGGTGGAACTCAGTACTCTTCATCTTCGATCAGGCGCTTACCCAGCGTCAGTACATCCGCGTGCTCGTAGCCCAGACGTTCATACATGCCCAGCACCACGTCGTTATCTTCCCGGACCATAATCTGGATTTTCGGGCAGCCACGGGCGATCAGTTTCTTTTCCAGACGGTTAAGCAGCGCGTTGGCGATGCCGCGCGCGCGGTATTCCGGGTGCACGCCCAGATAGTAGGCCGAGCCGCGGTGGCCGTCGTACCCACCCATCACCGTCCCGACCACTTCGCCGTTGACCTCAGCGACCAGAAACAGACTGACGTCGTGATTCACCTTCCGTTCGATGTCCATTTCCGGATCGTTCCACGGACGCAGCAGATCGCAGCGCTCCCAAAGGGTGATCACCTCTTCGAAATCTTCCTGGCGAAAAACGCGTATCTCCATGGTATTAACCGCCTTTTCGGGTTTAAAAACAGTGATTATGGCGTGAACAGGGCGTTTAGCCAATAACCGGGGAAAAACTCGCCAAAATTTGGCATAATGTCACTTTGTCACGTATTGAAATGAAAAGTAAAACAATTCTCAATAAGGACTGTCGTAACGGGAAACACGATACGATATAACACCAGGACCCCAATTTTTACAATTCAGGCCGCATGAGCACATTCAAACCATTAAAAGCACTCACATCGCGTCGTCAGGTTCTCAAAGCGGGGCTGGCGGCCTTAACGTTATCGGGTATCGCAAAGCAGGCTCAGGCAAAAGAAGAGAGCACGCTTAAAACCAGTAACGGACACAGCAAGCCGAAAACCAAAAAAGCTGGCGCAAAGCGTCTGGTCATGCTCGATCCGGGCCACGGCGGGATCGACACCGGCGCCATTGGCCGAAACGGGTCGAAAGAAAAACACGTCGTGCTGGCAATTGCAAAAAATGTACGCGCAATTTTACGCAGTAACGGTATTGACGCCCGCCTGACGCGCACGGGCGACACGTTTATCCCGCTGTACGATCGCGTGGAGATTGCCCACAAGCACGGCGCAGATCTGTTTATGTCCATTCACGCGGATGGCTTCACAAACCCTTCCGCCGCAGGCGCCTCGGTATTTGCGCTCTCCAACCGTGGCGCCAGTAGCGCCATGGCGAAATACCTCTCCGATCGCGAAAACCGGGCGGATGAAGTGGCCGGGAAAAAAGCCACCGACAAAGACCATCTGTTACAGCAGGTTCTGTTTGATCTCGTGCAGACCGATACCATCAAAAACAGCCTGACGCTCGGCTCGCATATCCTCAAACGGATTAAACCCGTGCACCGTCTGCACAGTAAAAGCACCGAGCAGGCCGCGTTTGTGGTGCTGAAGTCACCGTCTATTCCGTCCGTGCTGGTGGAAACCTCGTTCATTACCAACCCGGAAGAAGAGCGTTTACTCGGCACTAAGGCGTTTCGTCAGAAGATCGCGAACGCCATCGCCTCCGGGGTCATCAGTTATTTCAACTGGTTCGATAATCAAAAAGCGCACTCCAGGAAACGTTGATGAAACCGAATGCACAGCTGGTCAAAACTTTCCTGATGCAGCTCCAGGACGCGATTTGCCAGAAACTGACCGCCGCAGACGGCGGTGAATTCCAGGAAGACACCTGGCAGCGCGAAGCGGGCGGCGGCGGGCGCAGCCGCGTGCTGCGTAACGGCGGTATTTTTGAACAGGCCGGGGTCAACTTCTCCCACGTCCACGGTGATGCAATGCCAGCGTCCGCCACGGCGCATCGGCCTGAACTGGCGGGCCGCAGCTTCGAGGCCATGGGCGTCTCGCTGGTGGTGCATCCGCATAACCCGTTTGTGCCAACCAGCCACGCCAACGTTCGCTTTTTCATCGCGGAAAAACCGGGAGCCGATCCGGTCTGGTGGTTTGGCGGCGGTTTCGACTTAACGCCTTACTATGGCTTCGAAGAGGACGCCGTGCACTGGCACACCACCGCACGCGACCTCTGTCTGCCGTTTGGCGAAGACGTTTACCCGAAATACAAAAAGTGGTGCGATGACTATTTTTATCTGAAGCACCGCGACGAGCAGCGCGGCATCGGCGGGCTGTTCTTTGACGATCTCAATACCCCGGATTTTGATACCGCGTTCAGCTTTATGCGCGCGGTGGGTGAAGGCTTTACCGACGCCTATCTTCCGATTGTCGAACGCCGCAAAGACACCGACTACGGCGTGCGCGAGCGTGAGTTCCAGCTTTATCGTCGCGGGCGGTACGTGGAGTTCAACCTGGTGTGGGATCGCGGGACGCTGTTCGGCCTGCAGACCGGCGGACGCACGGAGTCGATTCTGATGTCGATGCCGCCGCTGGTGCGCTGGGAGTACAGCTACGCGCCAAAAGAAGGCAGCCCGGAGGCTGCCTTGAGTGAGTTTATTAAGGTTCGGGACTGGGTTTAACCCTTACCCCTCACCCCGGCCCTCTCCCCAAAGGGGCGAGGGTGAAAAGACGGCTCAGAGCAGTCCCCTCTCCCCTATGGGGAGAGGATTAGGGTGAGGGGCGAGGGCAATAAATTACAGCGGCTGCGTCTGCGCCTCAACCACCGCCAGCGCCACCATGTTGACGATACGACGCACGGAGGCAATCGGCGTTAACACATGTACCGGTTTTGACACCCCCATCAGTACCGGCCCGACGGTCACACCTTCAGAACTCGACACGCGCAGCAGGTTATAGCTAATACGCGCTGCTTCCACGTTCGGCATAATCAGCACGTTCGCCGAGCCTTTCAGCGGGCTGTCCGGCATACGTTCATTACGAATACTCTCCACCAGCGCGGCGTCGCCGTGCATCTCGCCGTCGATCATCAGCTCCGGCGCACGCTCGCGCACCAGGTCCAGCGTCTGGCGCATTTTGCACGCCGCCGCGGATTTGGATGACCCGAAGTTTGAGTGCGACAGCAGCGCCACTTTCGGCTCGATACCAAAGCGGCGCACGGTTTCCGCCGCCATCACGGTGATTTCCGCCAGTTCGTCCGGGGAGGGATCGTCGTTGACGTAGGTATCGGCGATAAAGGTGTTACCGCTTGGCAGCAGCAGCGCGTTCATTGCGCCGGCAGTATGGACGCCCTCGCGATAGCCGAAGATCTCCTGTACCACGCTGAAATGCTCATGGTACTCGCCGATGGTGCCGCAGATCAGCGCATCCGCCTCACCGCGATGAACCATGATCGCGCCGATCACCGTGGTGTTGCTGATCACCGCCCGCTGCGCCTGCTCCTGGGTGATCCCGCGACGCTTCATGATCGAATAGTATTCGTTCCAGTACTCTTTGAAGCGCGGATCGGATTCGTTGTTAACGATCTCAAAGTCCACGCCCGGCTTTATTTGCAGGCCGAGCTTCTGAATACGCATCTCGATCACGCTCGGACGACCAATCAGGATCGGTTTCGCCAGCCCTAAGGTGATCAGCTCCTGCGTGGCATGCAGCACGCGCGCCTCTTCCCCTTCCGCCAGCACCACGCGCTTCGCGTCGGCGCGCGCCTGGGAGAAGATCGGCTTCATAAACAGGTTGGTTTTGTAAACGAACTCGGTGAGTTTATCGACGTAGGCATCGAAATCTTCAATCGGCCGCGTCGCCACGCCGGAGTCCATCGCCGCTTTGGCCACCGCTGGCGCGATCTTCACGATCAGACGCGGGTCAAATGGTTTAGGGATGATGTAGTCGGGGCCGAAGCTCAGATCCTGATCGCCGTAGGCGGAGGCCACCACTTCGCTCTGCTCGGCGTGCGCCAGCTCTGCGATAGCATGAACGGCAGCCAGCTTCATCTCTTCGTTGATCGCCGTGGCGCCGACGTCCAGCGCCCCGCGGAAGATGAACGGGAAGCAGAGCACGTTGTTCACCTGGTTCGGGTAGTCCGAACGTCCGGTGCAGATGATAGCGTCTTCACGCACCGCCTTCGCCAGCGGCGGCAGAATTTCCGGCTCCGGGTTCGCCAGAGCCAGGATCATTGGCGCGCGCGCCATCTTCTGCACCATCTCCTGGGTCAGCACTTTCGGGCCTGAACAGCCGAGGAAAATGTCAGCACCGTCAATCACGTCTTCAAGCGTGCGCTTGCCGTCGTCTTCCACCGCATAGGCCGCCTTGGTTTCCGCCATGTTTGGCTCGCGGTCTTTGTAGATCACGCCCTTGGAGTCGCAGACCACAATATTGTGCTTCTGCATGCCCAGCGCCACCAGCAGGTTCATACAGGCGATGGCCGCGGCGCCTGCGCCGGAGACCACCATGCGCACGTCGGAGAGATTTTTCTCCACCACGCGCAGGCCGTTCAGAATGGCGGCGGTACTGATAATCGCCGTGCCGTGCTGGTCGTCATGGAACACGGGAATGTTCATACGCTCGCGCAGCTTCTGCTCGATATAGAAACATTCCGGCGCTTTGATGTCTTCCAGGTTGATGCCGCCGAAGGTCGGCTCCAGCGCCGCCACCACGTTGATGAATTTATCCGGATCCAGTTCGTCCACTTCGATATCGAAGACGTCGATACCGGCAAATTTCTTAAACAGAACGCCCTTCCCTTCCATCACCGGCTTACCAGCCAGCGCACCGATGTTCCCTAACCCCAGCACCGCCGTACCGTTAGAGATAACGGCCACCAGGTTGCCGCGCGCGGTGTATTTGTACGCTGCCAGCGGATCTTTTTCGATTTCCAGGCACGGAGCAGCCACGCCCGGCGAGTAGGCCAGCGCCAGATCGCGCTGGGTCGCCAGCGGTTTGGTCGGGGATACCTGGATTTTACCCGGAACAGGAAACTCGTGAAAATCGAGAGCGCTTTGTTTTAACTGATCATCCATCTTGTTATTCCTTTCACGTTTCGGTCAAAAAGGGTGATGTCGACGTTCCTATGCACACCCTGGTGTGCCGCATAGTATCGCCGCAGGCAGGCTCCTAAACTTTGAAGGCTGCCAAACTCTCACCATTGCAGAATAAAAATTGTTATCAATTTATAACAGCCATGTTACCCGTCTCAGAAAGCAATGCCTCCCCCGTCTGCTATGCTTTTTTGTTAAGTCCATCATGATTTTCTCAGAAGTGTGAACTAACGCACTCGACTAACTCTTTTATTTCCAAGGAGTAATTATGAACCAGCTAGACGGCATCAAACAATTTACCACCGTGGTTGCAGACAGCGGCGACATCGAGTCGATTCGTCACTACCAGCCGGAAGACGCGACCACCAATCCCTCTCTGCTGCTCAAGGCGGCCGGTCTTGCGCACTTTAGTCATCTGATTGATGACGCCCTTGCCTACGGCAAACAGCGCGGGAAAACGCAGGAACAGCAGGTCGCCGAAGCCAGCGACAAGCTGGCGGTCAATATCGGTGCGGAAATTCTTAAAAGCATACCGGGGCGCGTCTCTACCGAAGTGGACGCCCGCCTCTCGTTCGACCAGGAAAAAAGCATTAACAAGGCCCGCCGCATAGTGGAACTCTACCAGGAGCAGGGGATCGATAAGTCACGCATTCTGATCAAGCTTGCGTCTACCTGGGAAGGCATCCGCGCGGCGGAAGTGCTGGAGAAAGAGGGGATCCACTGCAACCTGACGCTACTGTTCTCCTTCGCCCAGGCGCGTGCCTGCGCCGAAGCGGGCGTGTTCCTGATTTCACCGTTTGTCGGGCGTATCTACGACTGGTATCAGGCGAAACAGCCAATGGATCCGTACGTGGTGGAAGAAGATCCTGGCGTAAAATCGGTGCGTAATATCTACGATTATTACAAGCAGCATCGCTACGAGACCATCGTGATGGGGGCCAGCTTCCGCCGCACCGAGCAGATCCTGGCGCTCGCGGGCTGTGACCGTCTGACCATCTCTCCTGACCTGCTGAAAAAGCTTCAGGAGAGTGAAGAGACGGTGATCCGCAAGCTGGTACCGACCTCTACCGTTCTGCTAAAACCGAAACCCATGACCGAAGCGGAATTCCGCTGGGAGCACAATCAGGATCCAATGGCCGTGGAAAAACTGGCAGATGGCATCCGCCAGTTCGCCGTCGACCAGCGCAAACTCGAAGATCTTCTCGCCGCCAAACTTTAACCTTGCCACGGAGTGAACTATGTCCCGTAAAGAGCTCGCCAACGCCATTCGCGCCCTCAGCATGGATGCCGTACAAAAAGCCAATTCCGGCCACCCTGGCGCCCCCATGGGTATGGCTGATATTGCCGAAGTGCTGTGGAACGACTTCCTGAAGCACAACCCGACCGATCCGACCTGGTACGATCGCGACCGTTTTATTCTCTCCAACGGTCACGCCTCGATGCTGCTCTACAGCCTGCTGCACCTCTCCGGCTACGACCTGCCGCTTGAGGAGTTAAAAAACTTCCGCCAGCTGCACTCCAAAACGCCGGGCCACCCGGAGATCGGCTATACGCCGGGTGTTGAAACTACTACCGGCCCGCTGGGCCAGGGGCTGGCGAATGCCGTCGGCCTGGCGATTGCAGAGCGTACGCTGGCCGCGCAGTTCAACCAGCCCGACCACGAGATTGTCGATCACTACACCTATGTCTTTATGGGTGATGGCTGCCTGATGGAGGGGATCTCCCACGAGGTCTGCTCGCTGGCGGGCACCCTGGGCCTGGGCAAGCTGATTGGCTTCTACGATCACAACGGTATCTCCATTGACGGGGAAACCGAGGGCTGGTTTACCGACGACACTGCAAAACGCTTTGAAGCCTATCACTGGCACGTGGTGCACGAAATCGACGGTCACGATCCTGAGGCGGTGAAAAAAGCGATTCAGGAAGCGCAGAGCGTGAAGGACAAACCGTCCCTGATCGTCTGCCGCACCACCATCGGCTTCGGCTCGCCGAACAAAGCGGGTAAAGAAGAGGCGCACGGCGCGGCGCTGGGTGAAGAGGAAGTGGCGCTGACCCGCCAGAAACTGGGCTGGAAACACCCGGCCTTTGAGATCCCAAAAGAGATCTACAGGGCCTGGGATGCTCGCGAAACAGGTGAAAAAGCGCAGCAGGCCTGGAACGAGAAGTTTGCTGCCTACAAAAAAGCGTATCCGGAGCTGGCGGCCGAATTTAACCGCCGCATGAGCGGTGGCCTGCCGGAAGACTGGGAAGAGAAAACTCAGGCGCTGATTGAAAACCTGCAATCTAACCCGGCGAAAATTGCCACCCGTAAGGCGTCACAAAACACCCTGAACGCGATTGGCCCTGTCCTGCCCGAACTGCTGGGCGGCTCGGCGGATCTGGCGCCAAGTAACCTCACCATCTGGTCTGGCTCTAAATCCCTGAAGGAAGACATTGCCGGAAACTATATCCACTACGGCGTGCGCGAGTTCGGGATGACCGCCATTGCCAACGGTATCGCCCACCATGGCGGCTTCGTGCCGTACACCGCCACCTTCCTGATGTTTGTCGAATATGCCCGTAACGCGGCGCGTATGGCGGCCCTGATGAAGGCGCGGCAAATCATGGTGTATACCCACGACTCCATCGGACTGGGTGAAGATGGGCCGACGCACCAGGCGGTAGAGCAGCTGGCGAGCCTGCGCCTGACGCCAAACTTCAGTACCTGGCGTCCGTGCGATCAGGTTGAAGCGGCTGTGGGCTGGAAGCTGGCCGTAGAGCGCCATAACGGACCCACAGCGCTGATCCTGTCGCGCCAGAACCTGGCGCAGATCGAGCGCACGCCGGAGCAGGTGAAAAATATCGCCCGCGGCGGGTACATCCTGAAAGACAGCGGCGGTAAACCGGACGTGATCCTGATTGCCACCGGTTCAGAGGTGGAAATCACGGTAAAAGCGGCCGAGAAACTGACCGCCGAGGGTCACGCGGTGCGCGTGGTTTCCCTGCCTTCAACGGATATCTTTGATGCCCAGGATGAGGCGTACCGCGAATCGGTGCTGCCTTCAAACGTCGCGGCGCGCGTGGCGGTTGAAGCTGGCATTGCCGACTACTGGTACAAATATGTGGGTCTGAAAGGGGCGATTGTCGGCATGAAGGGTTATGGTGAATCCGCCCCGGCCGATAAGCTGTTCCCGTACTTCGGCTTTACCGTTGAGAACGTGGTGGAGAAGGCGCTGAGCGTGCTGTAGTGCAGTCTTCGTGCCCGGTGGCGGCTAAGCCTTACCGGGCCTACAAATCGCTAAAACGTAGGCCCGGTAAGCGACAGCGCCCTACCTTGTGATCCACAGCGTGGGCCAGGCATCTGGCCCATTCCAGTTATCGCAGCTTGGCTCTTCCGCGTAGCGCACCAGGCGGAAGCGCTGGCCGTTAAAACGCCAGCGGGTCTGGATCCCACAGTCGCCAATCCCGCGTCCCAGTGCCAGCGTGGTCAGCTCGCGCGTTTTTTCATCGAAGCTGGCATTCATCAGCTCCATGTCGCTACTCTGGCTGGAAGGGGTAAACGGCAGGCGCAATCTCACGCTTCTGGCAGCAAACGGTTTTTTACGCGACACCAGCCACGCCAGATCGACGGTGTTGTACGCCCCCGCCTCACAGCTGATGATCATCAGCGCTTTGTCATCGGTCAACGCGGTCACGCGCACTTCACGCCGGTTCGGATCGAGGGAGCACTGGCTGTGGTTCATGCGCCAGGTACCGTAATCCAGCAGATCGTTAAGTTCGTTATGCGTCAGCGGCGTTGGCGTGGGGTTCACCACTGCCACCTTTTTTAATGCCGGCGCAGGCGGCACGCTCAGCGGTGGACTATCTCCTTTTTTAATCCATGCCGTTTCACTTCCGACGCGTTTTTGCTGGGCATCAATAAACAGCAGCGCCGCTTTCAGACCGGCCAGAGAGATTGTCTGCTTCCCCCCGCGCAGGGTCAGCGCCTGCCCCTCCTGAATGGTTTTCAGAAACGTGGTGATGGTGCCCGTATCGTCTGTTTTAAGATGCCAGGGGGTTAACTGCCAGTGTTGCGACGTGAGCTGAAGCGGCACATTGTCGAGCAGCAGGCGCGGGGCAATGTCAGGCTCTTTCACCGGAGGCGTCGAAAGACCGCCGAGATCGATGCGCAGGCTGGCGTCTGTTTTTGCCCCCGCACTGCGGCTCAGCGTCATGACCAGACCGCGATGCTCGCCGGTGTTGCGCGCTACGCAGAAATTCTGGTTATTGCAGGTCACCTGCCAGTCTGAAAAAGACTGCTGCGCAGGCGCAGCCCACACCAAAGGTGCGGGAAGCACGCAAATGAAGAAGAGAAAAATAACGCAGTAGCGCATGAACGGCACAGCCCCGGAAACGAATAGGTCAATCTGGGGCGTATCTTCGTGCCCTGGGCGGGCTGGCTCAATCGGATTTATCGGATAGATTTATCTGAAATACAACTTATCACGCTACCGACGCAGCATTCATCAAACCGCTGGTTTGCAGATACTGCAACAGGATCACCGCTTTACCGTCGCGGATCTCGCCGCTTTTCACCATGTCGACAGCCTGAGCGAAAGGCATTTCCAGCACTTCAATGTCTTCATCGTCCACACCACCGCCCCGGTGCGTGCGCTGGGCATCGGTGTACTCCGCAATGAAGAAGTGAACCAGCTCGGTAACCCCGCCAGGGGACATAAACAGCTCAAAGACTTTCTGCACCGCCCCCACCTCAAAGCCCGTCTCTTCAATGGCTTCTTTGCGGATACACACTTCCGGCTCATCGTCGTCCAGCAGACCTGCACAGGTTTCAATCAGACGTCCGTCCGCGTTGCCATTGACCCATGTCGCGATGCGAAACTGGCGGATCAGCACCACGCTTTGCTTTTCACGGTTATACAGCAGAATGGTTGCACCATTGCCCCGGTCGTAGACTTCGCGTTTATGGCGAATGACGTCCCCGCTCTTACGGGTGAGATCGTAAGTGATGTTACGCAGGACAAAGTAATTTTCAGAAAGGATTTTGTCTTTAATAACGGTAATGTTCAGGGACATACGGGCTCCACGGCAAAATGAGTCTGTTTATACTACGCCGTGATGCCCGCTTTGTCGCCCGTCTGCGTTAATGCATGTTGCGCGGCGGCACGCCAAGCCAGTCCATGATCCCCTGCGCGGCATGGCGCCCTTCCGCCATCGCGGTGACCACCAGATCCGCACCACGTACCGCATCACCGCCAGCAAAAATCTGCGGATTCGAGGTCTGGTAACGATAACGGCTCTCCACGGAGGCCCTGATGCGCCCCCAGTCGTCGGTGTCGACGCCCTGCGCCTGAAGCCACGGCATGGCGTGCGGATTAAACCCAAACGCCATGATCACCGCATCCGCTGGCATGACAAACTCACTGCCCGCCACCGGGACAGGACGACGCCGCCCCTGCGCATCCGGCTCGCCCAGACGGGTGCGCAGCATCCGGATACCCTTGACCTTCCCGTCGTCATCCAGCGTGAGCTCAACCGGCTGGACATTAAATTCAAACGCCGCGCCCTCTTCTTTCGCGTTTTTAACCTCTTTCTTTGAGCCCGGCATGTTGGCCTCGTCCCGCCGATAGGCGCAGGTTACTTTCGCCGCGCCATGTCGCAGCGCGGTGCGCACGCAGTCCATCGCCGTATCGCCCCCGCCCAGCACCACCACGTTTAACCCCTGCGTGTCGATAAACGGCTCGTCTGCGGCAGGGTCAAGACCCATCACGTTCCGCGTATTTGCCACTAAAAACGGCAGCGCGTCGTACACGCCCGGCGCGTCTTCATGAGGGATACCTGCTTTCATGGAACGATAGGTCCCTACGCCGATGAACAGGGCATCGTAGTCGTTTTGCAGTTGGACCATCGACACGTCTTTTCCCACCTCGCAGTTCAGCTCGAAGCGGATACCCATCGCGCTGAATATCTCTCTGCGCCGCGCTAACAGGGATTTATCCAGCTTGAAGGCCGGAATACCAAAGGTCAGCAATCCGCCGATTTCTGGATGGCGATCGTAGACCGTCACACCGATGCCGCTGCGCACCAGTACGTCGGCACAGGCCAGCCCTGCCGGACCGGCACCAATGATGGCGACGCGCTTACCGACCGGTGTAACGTGGCTGACGTCCGGCGTCCAGCCCATCGCCAGCGCCCGATCCGAGATATATCGTTCGATATTACCGATGGTTACCGCCCCTGACGCATCCCGCAGGGTGCAGGCGCCTTCACATAATCGATCCTGTGGACAGACGCGGCCGGTAATTTCCGGTAAACAGTTAGTCTGGTGAGAAAGCTCAGCCGCACCGGTGATATCCCCCGCCCTGATCCGCTCAATCCACTGCGGAATATGGTTATGCAGCGGGCAGGTCCACTCGCAAATGCTGTGGTCGCCACATTTCAGGCACCGGGATGCTTCGCGCTGCGCCTGTTCCGGGCGAAACGGCAAGTAGATCTCATTAAAATGGCCTGCGCGCGCGTCGGGGCTGAGCTTATCCGGCTCACCGCGCGCCGGGGTGTTATGCATCTGTTGCCGTTTGGTTTGCGGAGGGGCTGATTGAACCGCCTCGCTGTGCCACGGCAGCGTGTCCAGCCTTGCGCTGCGCTGTCGGCGCTGTTTAACCAGCTTATCCAGCACGGCTGGGGTGGCGAGCGTAAGCACCTCCGCCGGGCAGTTTTCAACGCAGGCCGGGCCTTGCGGCCTTTCCAGGCAGAGGTCGCATTTGTGCGCCGAGGCCTTTACGCTGTCGTTTTCAAGCGGGGTGATCAGCATGTCCATCGTGCCAAACGGGCAGGCCACCACGCAGGCTTTACAGCCAATGCATTTTTGTTGATTGACCTGTACGCTGTCGCTGTGTTGCGTGATGGCTCCGTTCGGGCAGCTTTGCGCGCAGGGCGCATTTTCACAGTGGTGGCAGGTCACTGGGCTTTTTCGTAAGCCAGAGGTAAGGACCGTAATGCGGGGATGAAAATGGCGCTCGCTCAGCGCGTGCTGCTCCCCGTTGTGCGCCATCACACAGGCAACTTCGCAGGCGCGACAACCGATACACTGTTGAGCGTTGGCCATAATAAAACGATTCATAACAACACCTGTTTTTGGTTCAATAACCTTATTCTTTATATTGTTATCGTATTTACCCACAGTGGCATGGCGACGCAATGTTCAAATGCCCAGGAAGGCGAACTATTTCCAGTGAACCTGTGGCAGATCAATTTAATTCAGGAAGCTGATGAGTGACCGTTAAACGCCCCGTATCGGGAAGCCTGGCTCGGGCTTTCTTTTCGATGATTGTCTTGTCCGTTCTGATCAGCGCCATTGCGCTGGTTACACTCGCCAGCAGCCAGCGCGACGCCGAGGCGATTAACATCGCCGGATCGCTGCGCATGCAGAGCTACCGCCTGGGCTACGAAATGCAGCGCGCCAGCCCGTCACTGGCAGAGCACCGCGCGGTCTGGCAGAAAACGCTGAGCGCGCCTGCGTTGCAGAAGCTAAACCGCTGGTATGTGCCAGAGGACGTCAAACAGCGTTACCAGCAGTTGCAGCTTGGCTGGCAGGAGATGGACACGCGTATCGCCAGCGGCGATACCGGGTGGTATCAGAGCCACATAGAGGATTTCGTGGGCCGGATAGATGCCTTTGTGCTGGCGCTACAGCACTACACCGAACATAAGATACAGCTGGTGATTTTCATGTCGCTGACGGGCGGCCTGGGCATCCTGCTGCTGGCGGTGATGACCCTGCGGCGCATCCGCCGTCAGGTTGTGCTGCCGCTGAATAATCTGGTGGCAGCGAGCGAGCGTATCGAACAGGGGCAGTTCGATACCCCCGCGCCGGATATTATGCTTCCCAACGAGCTGGGCCAGCTTTCCCGCGCCTTCAACCATATGTCGGCGGAATTACACACCCTGTACCGTTCCCTGGAGCACTCCGTTGCCGAAAAAACCCGCCACCTGAATGAAGCGCATCAGCAGCTTGAAATGCTGTTCAAATGCTCACAGGCGTTGAATACCGGGCAGATAGACAGCCACTGCTTCCGGCATATTTTGCAAATTGTGCATGACTATACGCAGATGAATTACCTGCAATTGCGCACCAGTGACGACTGGCAGCTTTACGAAGGACAGGAGTCCCCGGGTGAGAAAATGCACAATTTACCGGTATTAATGCAGGACACCCTGTACGGCGAACTGCGCTGGCAAAGCGCGACCGGGGATGTTCCGCTGCCGCTCATGGAAAGCGTGGCGACGATGCTGGGCCGGGGGCTCTATTTCAATCAGGCGCAGAAACATTATCAGCAGTTGCTGCTGATGGAAGAGCGCGCCACCATCGCGCGTGAGCTACATGATTCTTTGGCGCAGGTGCTCTCCTATTTGCGTATTCAGCTTACGCTGCTGAAGCATGCCGTGCCGGGCGACAATGCCCCGGCCCAGACCATCATTACGGACTTCTCCCGCGAGCTGAATAACGCCTGGCATCAGCTACGCGAGCTGCTCACCACCTTCCGCCTGACGCTCAACCACGCCAATCTTCCTGCCGCGCTACAGGAGTCTCTCGACGGTTTGCAAAGCCAGACCAGCGCGAAGCTGGTGCTTGACTGCCGTCTCTCATCGCTTGCGCTGGACGCGCAAAAACAGGTGCACCTCTTACAGATTGTGCGTGAGGCAGTGCTGAATGCGATTAAACATGCCGACGCCAGCGAGATTGTGGTCAGCTGCGTCACCACCGCGGACGGTTCTCACACGGTCACGATCCGTGACAACGGTATTGGTATCGGCGACGCCAGTGAACCGCCGGGGCATTACGGGCTGAATATCATGCGCGAACGCGCGGGACGGCTCGGCGGAACATTACACTTTTCTCAGCCGCCACAGGGCGGTACACAGGTCAGCGTGACGTTCCGGACACCTGCGGCGCAGGCTGAAAAATAGCGGGAAAGAAGGCGCGCTGAAAAAAGCGCATGATAATTTACATTATCTCCTTTATTTCTCCACGTTTGACCTGGGCCTTACCGCTAAAGTTAGGCGGGCAATAAACAATAATGACGTGCAGCAAAACGAGGTCACATTTTAATGGCGAATTTTTTCATCGATCGCCCCATTTTTGCCTGGGTGCTTGCAATCCTGTTGTGTCTGACGGGTGTCCTGGCGATTACTTCCCTTCCTGTTGAGCAATACCCCGACCTCGCCCCCCCTAACGTGCGTATCACGGCGAACTACCCTGGCGCCTCGGCACAGACGCTGGAAAATACCGTCACGCAGGTTATCGAGCAGAACATGACGGGTCTTGATAACCTGATGTACATGTCCTCGCAGAGCAGCGCCACGGGCCAGGCGACGGTAACCCTGAGCTTTACGGCGGGCACGGATCCGGACGAAGCGGTGCAGCAGGTGCAAAACCAGCTGCAATCGGCCCTGCGTAAACTGCCTCAGGCGGTGCAGAACCAGGGGGTGACCGTGCGTAAGACCGGTGACACCAATATTTTGACCATCGCGTTTGTTTCAACCGATGGCTCGATGGATAAGCAGGACATCGCGGACTACGTCGCCAGTAATATTCAGGACCCGCTCAGCCGTATCAACGGCGTGGGTGATATCGACGCCTACGGCTCGCAGTATTCCATGCGTATCTGGCTGGATCCCAACAAGCTGAACAGCGTGCAGATGACCGCCAAAGATGTCACCGACGCCATCGAATCGCAGAACGCTCAGATTGCCGTGGGGCAGCTCGGTGGTACGCCGTCCGTGGATAACCAGGCGCTTAACGCCACCATCAACTCCCAGTCGCTGCTCCAGACGCCTGAACAGTTCCGCAATATCACTCTGCGCGTGAATCAGGATGGTTCCGAAGTGCGTCTGGGGGATGTCGCCACCGTGGAAATGGGGGCGGAAAAATATGACTACCTGAGTCGCTTTAACGGCAATGCCGCGTCCGGCCTGGGGGTTAAACTGGCCTCCGGCGCCAACGAAATGGCGACCGCGCAGCGGGTATTAGAGCGTCTGGATGAGCTGTCGCATTACTTCCCGCACGGACTGGAGTACAAAGTCGCCTACGAAACCACCTCATTCGTAAAAGCCTCCATCGAAGATGTGGTGAAAACCCTGCTCGAAGCTATCGCGCTGGTGTTCCTCGTGATGTACCTGTTCCTGCAAAACTTCCGCGCCACGCTGATCCCCACCATTGCGGTGCCGGTGGTGTTGCTGGGAACCTTTGCGGTGCTGTATGCCTTCGGTTACAGCATCAACACCCTGACCATGTTTGCCATGGTGCTGGCCATCGGCCTGCTGGTAGATGATGCCATCGTGGTGGTGGAAAACGTCGAGCGCATCATGAGCGAGGAAGGGCTTTCGCCCCGCGAGGCCACGCGCAAATCGATGGGGCAAATTCAGGGTGCGCTGGTCGGTATCGCCATGGTGCTGTCGGCGGTATTTATCCCGATGGCGTTTTTTGGCGGCACTACGGGCGCGATTTATCGCCAGTTCTCGATCACCATCGTCTCTGCGATGGTGCTCTCCGTACTGGTGGCGATGATCCTTACCCCTGCTCTGTGCTCGACGCTGCTCAAACCGCTGCATAAGGGCGAACACCACGGTCAAAAAGGCTTCTTCGGCTGGTTTAACCGCATGTTTAACCGAAATGCGGCGCGCTATGAAGCGGGCGTGGGTAAAGTACTGCACCGCAGCGTGCGCTGGATGGTGGTTTATGTCCTGCTGCTCGGCGGCATGGTCTTCTTATTCCTGCGGCTGCCAACCTCGTTCCTGCCGCTGGAAGATCGCGGCATGTTTATCACCTCCGTACAGTTACCGAGCGGCTCGACCCAGCAGCAGACCCTGAAAGTGGTGCAGAAGGTTGAGAACTACTTCCATACTCAGGAGAAGGATAACGTGGTCTCCGTCTTCTCCACCGTCGGCTCTGGCCCTGGCGGTAACGGGCAGAACGTGGCGCGTATGTTTGTGCGCCTGAAAGACTGGGACCAGCGCGACAGCGATAGCGGCTCCTCCTTTGCCATCATTGAACGTGCAACTAAAGCGTTCAACAAAATCAAGGAAGCGCGCGTTTTCGCCAGCAGCCCGCCCGCTATCAGTGGCCTGGGCAGCTCAGCCGGATTTGATATGGAGCTTCAGGATCACGCGGGTGCCGGGCATGACGCGTTGATGGCAGCTCGCGATAAACTGCTCGAGCTGGCCGGGAAAGATCCGCAGCTTACCCGCGTTCGTCATAACGGTCTGGATGACAGCCCTCAGCTACAGGTGGATATTGACCAGCGTAAAGCGCAGGCGCTGGGCGTCTCCATCGACGACATTAACGACACCCTGCAAACGGCATGGGGCTCAAGCTACGTGAATGACTTTATGGATCGCGGTCGCGTGAAAAAGGTCTACGTTCAGTCTGCTGCCAAATACCGCATGCTGCCGGACGATATCAACCGCTGGTATGTGCGCAATAACACCGGCGGCATGGTGCCGTTCTCGGCGTTTGCGACGTCACGCTGGGAGACCGGTTCGCCGCGTCTGGAGCGTTACAACGGCTATTCGGCGCTGGAGATTGTCGGTGAAGCCGCGCCTGGCGTCAGTACCGGTACCGCAATGGACATTATGGAAAAACTGGTTCAGCAGTTACCGACCGGCTTTGGCCTGGAGTGGACGGCGATGTCCTACCAGGAACGGCTTTCCGGCGCGCAGGCGCCTGCCCTGTATGCCCTGTCGCTGCTGGTGGTGTTCCTCTGCCTGGCGGCGCTGTATGAAAGCTGGTCAGTGCCGTTCTCGGTAATGCTGGTGGTGCCTCTCGGGGTCATCGGCGCGCTGCTGGCAACCTGGATGCGTGGCCTGGAAAACGATGTCTATTTCCAGGTCGGACTCCTCACCGTAATCGGATTGTCGGCGAAAAACGCCATTCTGATCGTCGAATTTGCCAATGAGATGAATGCCAAAGGTCACGAACTGATGGCCGCCACGCTGCACGCCTGTCGTCAGCGCCTGCGCCCGATCCTGATGACTTCTCTGGCGTTTGTATTTGGCGTCCTGCCGATGGCCACCAGCTCCGGCGCAGGCTCCAGCAGCCAGCACGCGGTGGGAACGGGCGTTATGGGGGGAATGATTTCCGCGACGATTCTGGCTATCTATTTCGTACCGCTGTTCTTTGTGCTGATACGCCGTCGTTTCCCGCTGAAGGATAAGCCGGAATAACCCGTTGAAATAAAAAAAGGCGGCTTTACAGGCCGCCTTTTTATTGTGTGATTCTTTCACACTATGGTTATTTTAGTTAATTAAGTGCTCTTGCATTTCTTACCGGAAATTCATTTACGAAGCATGCCTTCGATAAAATCTTTCCAGTTCCCCAGTTCATGTTCAATCATAACAACCTCTCTTATTATTATGTGCATTCTACGAAAACGTATCATCATTGTGAAGCCACTTTAACCGATTGCTGTGATTGAGCCTCGCTGTGCAGGTAGGTTTAGGATCACTATGAGCGTTGCCGGGTAAATTTTATGTGACCCACAGCAATATTTTGAAATAGTCAGAAAAATGACAGCATTTTTAATTTCCCCCTGAGTTTATTGGCAATTTATACAGAGTGGACAACTATGCTTAAAAGATGGAACACTATTCAGCGTACAGCTGTTCGTTGAATTATGGAGAATTGTAAATCACGAAAAATTCCGAATATGTTATATTCCACTTAAGGATATATCTTCGAAAATATTGAACATTTAACCCACACAAGAACAAAAGGATTCACTATGGTTGTGATGTACGGCATTAAGAATTGCGATACGATTAAAAAAGCCCGCCGCTGGCTGGAAGCACACAACATCGACTATCGCTTCCATGATTACCGTGCCGACGGGCTTGACCCTGCGTTTCTCCATTCCGCCATCAGTGAACTGGGCTGGGAAGCGCTGCTGAACACCCGCGGGACCACCTGGCGAAAACTGGATGAATCTCTCCGGGCCACGATCAACAACGCCGACAGCGCAGCCAAACTGATGCTTGAAATGCCGGCAATCATCAAACGCCCATTGCTCTGCAAGCCAGGTCAGCCTATGCTGCTGGGTTTCAGTGAAACCCTTTATTCAGATTTATTCGTTGAGGTGTAGTCTATGTCATGCCCGGTCATTGAGCTGACTCAGCAGCTTATTCGCCGTCCTTCCCTTAGCCCGGACGACGCAGGTTGTCAGGCATTAATGATTGAGCGCCTGCGTGCCATCGGTTTTACCGTCGAGCACATGGATTTTGGCGATACGCAGAACTTCTGGGCATGGCGCGGTCAGGGGGAGACGCTGGCGTTTGCCGGACATACCGACGTAGTTCCCGCAGGCGACGCAGACCGCTGGATCAACCCGCCTTTTGAGCCAACCATCCGCGACGGCATGCTTTTCGGACGCGGCGCTGCGGATATGAAAGGTTCCCTGGCTGCGATGGTCGTGGCGGCAGAGCGTTTCGTCGCCCAGCATCCGAACCATAAAAACCGTCTTGCGTTTTTGATTACCTCCGATGAAGAAGCCAGCGCCCACAACGGCACCGTGAAGGTCGTTGAGGCGCTGATGGCGCGCAATGAACGTCTGGACTACTGTCTGGTGGGCGAACCGTCCAGTACCGAAGTGGTGGGCGATGTGGTGAAAAATGGCCGCCGTGGATCCCTGACCTGCAATTTGACCATTCATGGCGTGCAGGGCCACGTTGCCTATCCGCACCTGGCGGATAACCCGGTACACCGCGCCGCGCCGATGCTGAACGAACTGGTGGGCATTGAATGGGATAAAGGCAACGAATTTTTCCCGCCAACCAGCATGCAGATAGCCAACATCAAGGCCGGCACTGGCAGCAACAACGTCATTCCCGGCGATCTCTTCGTCCAGTTTAACTTCCGCTTCAGCACCGAACTGACCGACGAGATGATCAAAGCACGCGTGATTGCGATGCTCGAAAAATACCAGCTGCGCTATACCCTCGACTGGTGGCTGTCTGGCCAGCCGTTCCTGACGCAGCGCGGTAAACTGGTGGATGCGGTAGTGAACGCCATCGCGCACTATAATGAGATTAAGCCACAGCTGCTGACAACAGGCGGCACGTCTGACGGACGCTTTATTGCCCGCATGGGCGCACAGGTTGTCGAACTGGGTCCGGTTAACGCGACGATTCACAAAATCAATGAATGCGTGAACGCTGCCGATTTACAACTGCTGGCCCGCATGTATCAACGTATTATGGAGCAGCTCGTCGCCTGACGGGTGCTTAAAGAGGATTAGCGAATGGACTGGCTTTCAAAGTACTGGTGGATTCTGGTGTTGGTATTTCTGGTAGGCGTGCTGCTTAACGTGATTAAAGATCTCAAGCGCGTTGACCACAAAAAGTTCCTTGCCAACAAACCGGATCTTCCGCCGCACCGTGATTTTAACGACAAGTGGGACGATGAAGACGACTGGCCGAAGAAGGACCAGAAGAAGTAATCGCTTTGTTTCCCCTCTCCCTAGGGAGAGGGGAAACCTCACATAAACTCGACGATATCATCGTCATTCGGCTTACCGCCGCTGAGCGCTTCATCAAAGTAGTGCTTCGGTACGGTATAACGCAGATGACCGAGCGCGAACTGCATGCTGCGATCGTCAATGGCATGCCCCAGATCGTCCACGATATCCAGCGTCACATCCCCGCCTTCACGCATCAGCGCGTCCTGGGCCGCAACCGCATGCGAAAGCTCAATTACCCGGTCTTCACCCCCATGAATGAGATGGATCGTGGTCTGCGTGGTCGCGCTTTGCGGTAACGTCGCAAAACGCCCATTGAAGGCAATCACGCGGGACACCAGTCCGGGCTGCGCTTTTACGCTTTCCAGCGACATGATTGAGCCCTGAGAGAAGCCAATCAGCGCTGTTGCATTGGCACCTACGCCGCTCTGCTGCTGCCAGTAACGCACGATATCGATAAAGGCTGGCATAACGGCATCAATACGTGCCTGACGATTTTCCTCCGTCACGCCCTCGACGGAAAACCACTGCCGCCCGTCCGGACCGCAGGGCTCCACGCCGCCGATACTGACGATCAGCGCGTGTGGGAAAACGGGTGCAAACCAGCTGCCAATCTGTCCCATATTGACGGCATTGTCGCCCACGCCATGAAACAGAAGCAGTAGCTGTTTAGCAGGTGTATCCGGGCTTTGCACAACAAAATGGTCATGTTTCATGGCGATCTCCTTAATTGTTAAGCAGGATTTTACGCCTCTGCGGGGTAATGACCATGCCACTTTACTGAAGAAGTCATTGAAAAAATTGCCATTGCAAAATGTCGGCTTTCAGCCGCTGGCTACGGGAGTAATCAAGCCTTTCAAGCGCGTGAGCGGTTTCCTCGCGTAGCTTCGCCAGCAACGCTTTGCGCCCGAAATCGTGCGTATTCCCTTCCATTTTCCCGCGCAGCGCCGGGAGCGGCATATCCACGGCTAACAACAATCGCGTTAGCGCCGCAACCGAGGTTGAAAACGCCCGGTGCGCAAAGGCAAACCCCGCCAGCTCCAGCCAGTCGTCACTATTAAGGGTAGCTTCCCATGCATCCATCACCGGGATCTTTTCGCCATTCCAGGCCGACAGGACGCGCATATCACGACATAAACGCTGATGCGCCTCTTCGCAGAGCTGATGCCCCGCCTCGCTCAGCGGCAGCAACGCCATCGCCGTATAGCACCCGCTGCTGGCCTCCCGGTGGCTGCCCAT
Source organism: Enterobacter sp. MGH85 (assembly GCF_001037655.1). Taxonomy (NCBI): domain Bacteria; kingdom Pseudomonadati; phylum Pseudomonadota; class Gammaproteobacteria; order Enterobacterales; family Enterobacteriaceae; genus Enterobacter; species Enterobacter sp. MGH85. The sequence goes on along the minus strand of NZ_KQ089925.1, from coordinate 2,252,526 downwards.
TCGCACCAGCACAAACCCGCACTGCCGCCAGAAACGCCACAGCTCGTCGGTATAGCCAAAGCTGACCGAGAGATAATCTTCTCCGCTGGCACTGCGGATCAGCCCCTGGCCGATGCCTTCCCGCTGGCGATGAGGATGAACCGCAATACGGCTGACGCGTCGGCCTTTCAGCGTCGCCGCGAGAGGCGAACCGCCGTGCGCCGCCAGCGACTGTGCCACCAGATTTCCACGCGGCCGACGAAACCCCGCCCATACTGCGCGGCTAAGTTCTGGGGATAAGCCGCCCTCCTCCACCAGCCAGAGAGCACCGGCGAGGGTTGAGTCGGCTTCAGCAACGGTAAAATGCTGTCCCGGCGCGTCCATCATCCGGCGTAAATCGAGGGGGGACGTCCGGTAGTGCGCGGCACACAGCAGTTCATACACGCCTGCCCCGCGCGCCGGATCGCTCTCCCATATCCCGGGCGCCAGCGACGTTAAACTTACCTCCCCTGCCGGTTTGCGATCGATAAGCGCATCGTCGAACAGCAGCGCGTTCGCCACGATTCGCTCAAGAGGACATCCGGCAGCCCAGCGTACAGGGGTTGATAAGGTATATCGCCGCAGACCGCTGAACCGGGCGCAGAACTTCAGCAGGAATCCCCTGCCCGTGCCTTCATAACCCTGCACCGTAGTGGTCAACAACACGCGGGGAAAGCGCATCGTCAGTTTCTTGAGCAGCGGGCCGGGGATGGCGGCCGCCTCATCGACAATCAGCCAGTCAGCTTCTGTTGTGGAGGCCAGCAGCGCATCCGGGGCCATAAAGTGAAAATGTTCCCCGGCGAAACGCGCGATGACATCCGTCGCCCCTTTTGCCGGTGCGGTCACTACAGCACTATCCTGAATGCCGTTGAGCAACATGCCCGCCAGGGCGGACTTTCCTCGTCCGCGCGGGGCCGTCACGGCAGCCACGCCAGCAGGCATGGTCAGAAGCGCGTCGAGGATCGCAGCCTGCTCGCGCTGCGGTTCACCGCTGGCGGGCTGCCAGGCGGGTAAATCTGGCGCAACGGGAAGGCACAGAGGACGATGTTGATGCCAGACGATAGCATCTGAATCGGCGGCCAGCGTCCGGCAAAAATGGTAAACAAAGTGCGGGGTGGCGATCGGCTCTGCGCTGTCGCTCCAGCGTAGAGAATCCGCGTCGGGCCTGTTAGCCCAGACGGAGAACGGCGGCACCAGCAGCACCAGAAGGCTTCCGGCGCGCAGGGTCCCGCTGAGGGCGGCGAGGGCCGAGACGTCAAACCCGCGACGCGCGTCAAAAACGGCGTGCAGATATTCACGTCCCAGCAGGCCGCTGATGGCCTTAGAGGGGTTTTCCTCCAGCCACAGCCAGTCTCCTGGTAACGTATCGCGCAGGATGGTCGCCTGGCTCAACGTCCACGCTTCATCGCCGCTAAGCACCACCAGCCGGCGGTGCCCGGTACGCTGAAGCTGGTTAACCAGCTGTTCAACCCCCAACATCACATAGCTTTGCCGAAGGTATTACACTGCGACGGGTTGCCGCTGTCAAAGCCACGCTTAAACCAGCTGTAGCGCTGCTCTGAGGTGCCATGGGTAAAGCTGTCCGGCACAACGCGCCCCTGGCTTTGCTGCTGCAAGCGATCGTCACCAATCGCCTGTGCGGCATTCAGGGCCTCTTCCAGATCGCCTGTTTCCAGCACGCCCTGCTGCTGCATGCTGTGTCCCCAGACGCCAGCGAAGCAGTCGGCCTGAAGCTCCATGCGTACGGAGAGATGATTCACCTCCGCCTGAGACGCATTCTGCTGCATCTGACGCACTTTAGGTTCAATGCCGAGGAGCTTCTGCACATGGTGGCCGACTTCATGCGCGATCACGTAGCCCTGGGCAAAATCGCCGTCGGCGCCCAGCTTGCTTTTCATGTCGTCATAGAAGGAGAGATCGATATAGACGGTGCTGTCCGCCGGGCAGTAGAACGGCCCCATAACGGACTGCCCGGTGCCGCAGCCGGTGCGGGTTGCACCCCGGTACATCACCAGTTTTGGCGGCTGATAAGTCCGCCCCATTTTCTCGAACTGCTGACCCCAGGTATCTTCAGTCGTCGCGAGAATAACGGAAGTAAATTTCGCCGCTTCATCTTCATTCGGGCTGATGGAGCGCTGAGAATACTGCTGCTGTTGCCCGGTTTCACCGGTCATCAAACCGGTCAGGTCGACACCGTAGTAGCCCGCTACCAGCACGACGACCAGCAGAATAATACCGCCCTTGCCGCTGGGTAACCGGAAACCTGGCCCGCCCATAGACGGACCACCGCCACCACTGCTGCGTCTGTCTTCTACGTTGTCACTTTCACGACGCCCTTGCCAGCGCATAAACACCTCGAACTATTCCATTTATAATAGCTATGATCGTAGGCGGTTAATGAAAGGATTACCATAGTAAACAAGGATAAGACGCCAAAGGATGCCAACATCCTTTGGCAAATGCGCAGTTTAGTCGAGCTTAACGCCTAAACGGTGAGCAACCGCTTCGTACGCTTCGACCACGCCACCCAGACTCTGGCGGAAACGGTCTTTGTCCATTTTATCCAGCGTCTCTTTGTCCCACAGGCGGCTGCCGTCAGGAGAGAACTCGTCGCCCAGCACCACTTCGCCTTTGTACAGACCGAACTCCAGCTTGAAGTCGACCAGGATCAGGCCCGCGTCATCAAACAGCTTTTTCAGCACGTCGTTGGCTTTGTAGGTCAGTTCCTGCATGCGCGCCAGGTTCTCTTTGCTGACCCAGCCGAAGGTTTCGCAGTAGGATTCGTTGACCATCGGGTCATGCATGGCGTCGTTTTTCAGGAACAGATCGAACAGCGGTGGATTCAGTTCGATACCCTCTTCAATGCCCAGACGCTTCACCAGGGAGCCTGCGGCACGGTTACGGATCACGCACTCAACCGGCACCATATCCAGTTTTTTTACCAGACATTCCGTATCGGACAACAACGCTTCCATCTGAGTCGGGATACCGGCTTCGGCCAGTTTGGTCATAATGAAGTGGTTGAACTTGTTGTTCACCATGCCCTTACGATCGAACTGCTCAATGCGTGCGCCGTCTCCTGCTGACGTATCATTGCGGAATTCGAGCACCAACAGATCCGGGTTTTCCGTGCTGTATACGGTTTTCGCTTTGCCACGATACAACTCAGCTTGCTTCTGCATCTTCATTACTCCTGGTGTGATGATTTGTATTCAAAACTGGCTATATTATGCCACGCACACGTTTGCGTGGCACGAAAATAAAAAGGGCTGGATTAACCAGCCCTCACTATTATTTGCTGAATGCGGCCTGGAAGGCAGCGACCAGCGCATCGTTCTGCGCCTGGGTCAGCGTGTGTCCTTTCGGATCGATAAACTGCAGGCTGCTGCGGTTATCGAGGTCGCCGACCTGGATTTTGTAGTCACCGGAAGGCAGCTGTGGATCGCTTGCCCCCAGCTCCTGCCAGGCACTTTCAGACAGCGGCTTATAGGTCGCTGTGATGCTGCCCGTTGAACGGGTGCTGTCGGTCACCTTCATGCCCACTTTTTCCAGCGTGGCTGGCAGACGCTGCCAGGTCTGGTTAAACGGCGCACGCACCACCAGCATTGGCAGGCCGGTATCGTCTGCACCGCTCTGCACGTCAAACGTTGAACCGTTACGGTTCTGCGCGGCGTTTGCGGCATCAGCAGCGTTCTTATCCAGACCCGCTGCAATCACGTTCAGCATTTCGGTACTGTAGCGCTGCATGGCGGACGGATCGGCAACCGGTTTACCTGCCTGCTCAAGATTCAACAGCTTAACGGTAACCGCCTGCTGATAACCCTGCGGCTTAACGGAGACTTGATAACGACCACGATACTGCTGGTCTTCATCGAGACGGTTCCACTCAATCCAGTCGGTGGTTAAGGTCTGGCTGGCGTCGTCGCGTTTATCAATCGTATAGTTTTTCGACTGAATGACGCTCACAACCTGCGGCCACAGCGTGGTACCGCGTGCGCTTTCCACCAGCAGAGAAGCTGTATCACCGGTGAACTGCGTGCGCGCGCCACTCACCAGCGCCAGAGGCTGAGCTGGTGGACGAATATCGAGCGCTTTACCCACCAGGCCGCTGCCGTTGGTAACCGGAATATTATAATCACCGTTCTGGATCGGCAGGATCATGCCGGCAGGCGCGTGAAGTTCAGCAAGCGGCGGCGCATCCAGATAGGATTCATCACCGCTCACCTGGCGCTTGTAGCGCGAGTCTGAACTACAGGCAGCGAGGAGCATAACAAGCGAAACACCCGCAACCTTGGCCAGGCGCGACTTCTGTACTGAATAAGCCATCAAATCTCCCTAAACTTTACAGCAAACCGGCATGCTTCAGCGCGCCAGCGACAATTTCACGACCATGGTCGGTAATCGGTGTCATTGGCAGACGCAGCGTGTCGGTTGCTACAAGCCCCAACTCCTTACATGCCCATTTCACTGGGATCGGATTGGGTTCGACAAATAATTTATTATGCAACGGCATCAGACGCTGATTAATCACGCGAGCTTCATCAAAGTGACCGGCTGCGGCCAGTTTGCACATGTCAGCCATATCACGCGCCGCCACGTTCGCCGTCACGGAAATAACGCCGTTACCACCGAGCTGCATAAAGTCCAGTGCGGTCGCATCATCACCGCTCAACAGGATAAAGTCGTCTGAAACCAGCTCTTTGATCTGATGAACGCGGCTTAAGTTCCCTGTCGCCTCTTTAATCCCGATAATATTTTTTACTTTCGAGAGACGGCCAACGGTTTCCGGCAGCATATCGCAACCGGTACGGGACGGCACATTATACAGAATTTGTGGCAAGTCAGTATGTTCAGCGATGGCTTTGAAATGCTGGAACAAACCTTCCTGAGTTGGGCGGTTGTAGTAAGGGGTCACCGTCAGACAGCCAACAATGCCGCTGTCGTTAAAACGCTGAGTCAGGCTAATGGCCTCTGCCGTTGCGTTTGCGCCCGTACCCGCGATGACCGGAATACGCCCGTCCGCCAGTTCCAGGGTCAGCATCACAACGTCGCCGTGCTCTTCGTGGCTCAGCGTGGCGGATTCACCGGTAGTCCCTACCGAAACGATCGCCGAGGTTCCATTGGCGACATGGTAATCAATGAGCTTCTTCATGCTTGACCGGCAGACATTACCTTTTTCATCCATCGGTGTAACAAGCGCGACAATACTTCCCGTGAACATGAGCCATCCTCTGTGCGAACAAGAGCCTCAATGTTACGTTTGGAACTGTAATAAAAGCAAGCGACCTGAGGCTCTCAGGCGGTTGTATGCATGTTTTTTTTATGCTTTCCTTAGGAAGACTTAACCACGCAAAGGAAGAACAGGTTTGACAACCTCATCACAACATTACCTGGTTATCACTGCGCTGGGTGCTGACAGGCCGGGTATCGTGAATACCATCACTCGCCACGTGAGCAGCTGCGGCTGCAATATCGAAGACAGCCGGCTGGCTATGCTTGGCGAAGAATTCACGTTCATCATGCTGCTTTCCGGAACATGGAATGCCATTACCCTCATCGAATCTACCCTGCCGCTGAAAGGCGCAGAGCTGGATTTACTGATTGTGATGAAGCGCACCACCGCGCGCCCGCGTCCGGCTCTGCCTGCCACAGTCTGGGTACAGGTTGAAGTGCCTGATTCACCTCATTTGATTGAACGTTTTACGGCACTGTTTGACAGCCATCAGATGAACATTGCCGAACTGGTTTCCCGCACGCAGCCTGGCGATGAAAACGCCATCCCGACGCTGTTTATTCAAATTACCGCCCACAGCCCTGCCTCGCAGGATGCGTCAAATATCGAGCAAGCGTTCAAAGCCCTCTGTACAGAATTACACGCGCAAGGCAGTATAAGCGTCGTCGATTATTCGCAGCACGAACAGGATGGAGTTGAGTAATGAACCCACTGAAAGCCGGTGATATCGCACCGAAATTTAGCTTACCGGATCAAGACGGCGAGCAAGTAAATTTGACCGACTTCCAGGGACAGCGTGTTCTGGTCTATTTCTACCCGAAAGCCATGACCCCGGGCTGTACCGTACAGGCCTGCGGTTTACGCGACAACATGGATGAGTTGAAAAAGGTCGGTGTGGAAGTGCTGGGCATCAGCACCGATAAACCAGAGAAGCTGTCACGTTTTGCGGAAAAAGAGCTGCTGAACTTCACGCTGCTTTCCGATGAAGACCACCAGGTTTGCGAGCAGTTTGGCGTCTGGGGTGAGAAGTCCTTTATGGGCAAAACGTACGACGGTATTCACCGCATCAGCTTCCTGATTGACGCTGACGGTAAAGTTGAGCACGTGTTTGATGATTTCAAAACCAGCAACCACCACGACGTGGTGTTGAACTGGCTGAAACAAAGCGCCTGATAAACAGCAAAACGGCAACCCAGGTTGCCGTTTTTGGTGTTTGCCCCCTCTCCCCGTGGGCTGAGGGTTCCCCACAAATTAATGCGAGCACTGAGCAATCCCCTCGCCCCTCCGGGGAGAGGGTTAGGGTGAGGGGAACATACGGCGGTGGTGGTCATTCCGTTCACTTTATGTTCCTTGCTACTCTGTAACGATATGACCGGTGAACGTGCCAGGGTGGCTCAGTCGCCACCACCCTGGCGACCCGGGCTCCCGGCGGTAAATCGCCGCTTCGCGGTGCCCTCGGCTTATTCCTTCCGGCTTATCGGGTACGGGCGGAGGCAACGTCCCTGTAAAGCCGCCCTCTCGGCGCATCCCTGCGCCTCGCCCCGGCCGGAAGGCAAACGCCTCAGCGATTTACAGCCGGACCAGGGCATCGCTGACAGCCCTCAGTCATTTAGAAAGCAACTTTATTGCTTCTGCATAAAAAAATTACTGGGGATCCCTCAGCCCCGTGGGAGAGGGTTGGGGTGAGGGCATCAGCCCGCACTAAATCTACTTCTCTTCCACCGCCGGCACATCCGGCCACGCGTGGACCACGGCTTTAATCAGCGTCGCCAGCGGAATGGCGAAGAACACGCCCCAGAATCCCCACAGCCCGCCGAAAATCACCACTGACAGGATAATCACCAACGGATGCAGGTTAACTGCTTCTGAGAACAGCACCGGTACCAGCAGGTTCCCGTCCAGTCCCTGAATAATCAGGTATACGGCGAAACAGCTCCAGAACTCCGTACCCAGACCAAACTGGAACAGCGCCACACCGACTACCGGAATGGTCACCACAAACGCGCCGATATACGGGATCAGAACCGAGAATCCGACCAACACCGCCAGCAGCAGCGAGTAGTTCAGCCCGAAAATCACGAAGCCAATCCAGGTCGCCACGCCCACCACAATCATCTCAAGCACTTTGCCGCGAATGTAGTTGGTGATTTGCTGGTTCATCTCCTGCCAGACCTGTCCTGCGAGACCGCGATTGCGCGGCAGCACGCGGCGCACCGCATTCAGCATCTGCTCTTTATCTTTGACCAGGAAAAACACCATTAGCGGCACGAGAACAAGGTAAACCGCCAGCGTCAGCAACCCCACCAGCGAGGCCAGAGAGTATTTCACCACCGAGTCACCCATGGTCATGATGCGGGCGCGCATGTTTTCGGCCATCGCATCGATGATCCCGGCGTCCATCAGCGCAGGATAGCGGCGCGGCAGCGTGGCGGCAAAATCAGACAGTTTATTCAGCATGCCGGGCATGTCGCGGATCAGGTAGATCCCCTGTTGCCAGGCGATGGGCATCACCACGAAGGACATCAGCAGCAGAATGCCGACAAACAGCACCAGGACAATGCTGGTCGCCCAGCGACGGGAACAGCCGATATGTTCCAGACGCGCGGTGGGCCACTCCAGCAGATACGCCAGCACAATTGCCACCAGAAGCGGTGCCAACAGGCCACTAAAGAAGAACAGGATACCGAATCCGGCAACCAGAATGACCAGCAAAGCAATGGCTTCCGGATCGCTAAACCGACGCCGATACCACTGCATTAACATTTCGAGCATACAACCCTTCCCTGAATCGAATGGCGGGAGTGAGACGGTGAATTGTATCTAACTGTCACAAAAAAGACTTTCCTTTTTGTTTCACTGTCAGGTTTCGCAAAACCCTGATGAATGGGATTTTCTTCATCTCTTAACACGGCTACACTCGCAGAGCAGCGGAGATGAACGTTATGCGGGTTCATCGGTCAAATTAGCACATCCAACATACAGGACAGTGGTTATGTTCAGGCAGTTGAGAAAAACACTGGTTGCGACACTGATTGCCGCCGTGACGGTGGGTCAGGTGTTGCCCGCTTTCGCTGACTCGTCCGATTCATTGCCGGACATGGGCACCACGGCAGGAAGCACGCTCTCCATCGGGCAGGAGATGCAGATGGGTGATTATTACGTACGCCAGCTGCGCGGCAGTGCTCCGCTGATTAACGACCCTTTGCTGGTGCAGTACATCAACGGTCTGGGGATGCGACTGGTGGCGCACGCAGACTCGGTAAAAACGCCCTTCCACTTCTATTTAATCAATAACGACGAAATCAACGCCTTCGCCTTCTTTGGCGGGAACGTGGTGCTGCATTCGGCGTTGTTCCGTTATTCCGATAACGAAAGCCAGCTGGCGTCCGTCATGGCGCACGAAATTTCGCACGTCACCCAGCGCCATCTGGCGCGTGCGATGGAAGATCAGAAGCGTAACGCCCCCCTGACCTGGGTGGGCGCGCTGGGCTCTATTCTGCTGGCGATGGCCAGCCCGCAGGCCGGAATGGCGGCGCTTACCGGGACGCTGGCGGGAACGCGTCAGGGGATGATCAGCTTTACCCAGCAGAACGAGCAGGAAGCAGACCGCATCGGCATTCAGGTTTTACAGCGTTCCGGCTTTGACCCGCAGGCCATGCCGAGCTTCCTGGAAAAACTGCTCGACCAGGCACGCTACTCGTCGCGCCCGCCTGAAATTCTGTTGACCCACCCGTTGCCGGAAAGCCGTCTCTCGGATGCGCGTAACCGTGCTAACCAGATGCGTCCGGTCGTCGTGCAGTCCTCGCAGGATTTCTACATGGCCAAAGTGAGAACGCTTGGCATGTACAACTCCGGACGTAATCAGCTCACCAGCGATCTGCTGGACGCGCTGGCGAAAGGCAACGTGCGCGAGAAGAACGCCGCGCAGTATGGTCAGGCACTCCAGGCGATGGAGGCCAGCAAGTACGATGAAGCGCGTAAAGCGCTACAGCCGCTGCTGGCGTCGGCGCCTGACAATCCGTGGTATCTCGACCTCGCAACCGATATCGATTTAGGACAGAAAAAAGCGACCGATGCGATCAACCGTCTGAAAGGGGCGAAAGACATTCGCAACAATCCGGTATTGCAACTTAACCTGGCGAACGCCTACTTACAGGGCGGCCAGCCCGGCGAGGCGGTGACCATTCTGAACCGCTATACCTTTAACAATAAAGATGACCAGAACGGCTGGGAGCTGCTCGCCCAGGCCCAGGGGCAACTGGGTAATCGCGATCAGGAGCTGGCCGCGCGTGCGGAAGGTCTGGCGCTGGCGGGGCGCCTCGATCAGGCCATTTCCCTGCTAAGCAGCGCCAGCTCACAGGTGAAGCTCGGCAGCCTGCAACAGGCCCGCTACGATGCGCGAATCGACCAGCTGCGTGGCCTGCAACAACGCTTTAAGCCGTACGAGAAGATGTAATAAAGGAGAAGTCATGACAGACGCGGTAAAAATTTACCATAACCCTCGCTGCTCCAAGAGCCGCGAGACTCTGAATTTGCTGAAGTCTAACGACATCGATCCGGAAGTGGTGTTGTATCTGGAGACGCCCCCGGACGCGCAGACGATCCGCCAGCTGCTGAAGATGCTGAACATGGGCAGCGCACGCGAGCTGATGCGTCAGAAAGAAGATCTGTATAAATCGCTCAATCTGAACGATACCAGTCTCACTGAAGATCGGCTGATTCAGGCGATGGTCGACAATCCAAAGCTGATTGAGCGCCCGATTGTCGTGGCGAACGGCAAGGCGCGTATCGGCCGTCCGCCGGAAGACGTACTCGGGATCCTCTAATCGTTACGCCGCAGCGCTTCCAGAAACGCCTGCGGCGTACTCTCCCCCAGCTTTTTCTGCGCTTTTCCCCGGTTGAAAAATTCACACAACTGGATCAACAGTTCTCCCGCCGGTTCACTATTCACGCGCGGAATGATCTCACGTAACGGCACGGTGACCTGAAGGGCAAGATAATACTGTGAATGCACTTTTACGGTGACGTTATGCTCCGGCAAGTTCACTGCCAGCCCAAAAGTCTCAATAGATTGAATATCAGCCGGACATGCAGCCAGCACCTCGTTCGTCCAGCGGGTCAGCAACTGCGGCGAGACACCGGCATAAAGCCGGGCGTAGCACCAGCCGCTGACGGGTTCACGCGCCCAGAGCAGGTGTTGCTCCCCACCGTCGTCCATATGCAGCGATAGCGGCTGATGATGCAGAAGTAGCTTCTGCGGCATGATACCGGCCTTCAGTGCCTTTTTGCCCTGCAACGACGCCCCCTTTTGTCTTACCGAAGCCGGTTTGAGGTAGCGGTTCAGGGTCGCGCGGGAAACGGCGATCCCGAGTCCGTCATTCACCAGCAGCAGCAGTTCATCCAGCGGTGCCCCAGTGATATCCCGCAGGGCATTTATCAGTGCCGCCTGCTCTTGTCTCAATGCTTTGTGTATCACTTTTGGCGTTGTGTGGTTATCCGAAACCTGGTCGCGGTTGCGCCAGCGCCTGACGGTGGTGACCGAGATCCCCAGTTCAACAGCTAGCTCTCTGTCGCTTTTATCTGACTGCTGAAGATAGCGACGGATACGCGGTGTGGTGGTGGCGTTAGCATGCAGTTTGATTTCCATCGCGTCTCTCTCCGCAACTAATCTTATGAGATTTATAGTAGAACAGCGAATGCTTTGTGACCGATTTCACCTTTCGCTCGCCGCGCTTCACTGATAATCCACAGACATAACATAAACAACACCTCTCAATCTTGTACGGAGTTCACAATGAACAATGTTCTGGGATTTCTTGAAGCAAAACTGATGCCGCTGGCGGCGAAAACGGCCCAGCAGCGTCATCTTGGGGCCATTCGTGGGGCCTACGTTTCATTCATGCCGTTTATCATCGTCGGCTCCATCCTGCTGGTGATCTCCTCCTTCCCGAATCAGGCCTATCAGCAGTTTATGTCTCAGGCCTTTGGTGAGAGCTGGAGTGCGATTATAGAGATTCCATTCAACGCGGTATTCTCAACCATGTCGCTGTTTATCAGCTTCCTGGTGGCCTACCGCCTGGCTGAGCATTATGGCGAGGACCGCATCTCCTGCGGCATCCTGGCGCTGGTTGCGTTTCTGATCCTGACGCCCTTTATCAAAGTGGCGGAAAACGGCGGCATTACCGTGATGCCAGTGGAGTGGATTGGCAGCAAAGGGTTGTTTGTGGCGATGATCGGTTCCCTGCTGTGGACGGAACTGTTCTGCTGGCTGAAGCGCAAAAAGCTGGTCATCAAAATGCCGGACGGCGTACCACCGGCGGTGCAGGAGTCGTTCGCGGCGCTGATCCCGGCCCTGCTGGTGATGATTCTGGTGCTTATTATCCGCATCATCTTCGAAAACACCCACTACCACACCATCCACCAGTTTATTTATGAAGTGGTTGCCACCCCGGTGCGCCACTACGGTACCTCTTATTTCGGTGCGCTGATGACCGTATTCAGTATCACCATTCTGTGGTCAGTGGGCATTAACTCCGGTTCGATGATCAACGGCATTATTCGCCCGCTGTGGATGGAAAACCAGACCGACAACATCGCCGCGATTCAGGCGGGAACGACGCCGCCGCACATCATCACCGAACAGTTTTTTGACATGATCTGGATGGGCGGCGCGGGCGCCACGCTGTCGCTGGTGATAGCGATGCTGATTTTCGCCCGCAGCAAAAACATGCGTGAGGTGGCGCGCCTCGGCGCAGGAGCCTCGGTATTTAACATCAACGAACCGATCCTGTTTGGCCTGCCGGTGATCATGAACCCGATCATGCTCATCCCGTTTAATCTGGTGCCGCTGGTGCTGGTCACCGTGCAGTATGCGGCGATGAAAATTGGCGCGGTCGCCGTCACCACCGGGGTGTTTATTCCCTGGACGCTGCCGCCGGTTATCAGCGGCTTTATCGTCACCGGGCACCTGAGCGGCAGCGTGATGCAGCTGATCAACCTGCTGATTGGCGCCATGCTGTACCTGCCTTTCATGCGTATCGTGGATAAACAGTACCGCGCCGCGGAGCTGACTACCGCTACGCAACCCGACACCACCCTTGCAAAACAGGAGTAAAGCATGTGGGGAATTATCGCAACCTGGCGAATGGCACTTGAAGGGGTAACGGAATCCGCGTCTGCCCTGGCGGCGGGAAAACCGGTCGCTTCGGCGGTGGTCGATGCCGTCGCTGCCGTGGAAGACTTTCCGCTGTATAAATCCGTCGGCTACGGTGGCCTGCCGACCGAAAACGGCGAGGTGGAGCTGGACGCGGCCTATATGGACGGCGACACGCTGGCGTTCGGCGCCGTGGGGAATCTGGTGGATATCGCCAACCCGGTGCGCGTGGCGCACGCGCTCAGCCGTCAACGCTATAACAGCCTGCTGGTCGGCCAGGGCGCGCGCGAATGGGCGCTGAGCCAGGGCTTTGCCGACAAAACCATGCTCACGGATCGCGCCATGCAGCACTACCGCAAGCGCTGCCGCGAAACGCTGGATAAGGGGTTAAGCCCCTACGACGGACATGACACCGTCGGCATCATTGGCCTTGATAAACAGGGTTCGATGAGCGTCGCCACCTCCACCAGTGGCCTGTTTATGAAAAAACGTGGTCGCCTCGGTGACTCACCCATCATCGGCTCCGGCTTTTACTGCGACAGCGAAACCGGCGCGGCCACCGCCACAGGCGTCGGTGAAGACCTGATGAAGGGCTGTACCAGCTACGAAATCGTTCGCCGGATGGCGCAAGGGATGACGCCGCAGCAGGCGGCGGATTCAGTCGTATTCGAACTGGAAGACAAGCTGATGTCGCGCTTCGGTCGCGCGGGCGATCTCTCCGTGGTGTGCATGAACAGCAAAGGAGAATTTGGCGCCGCGACCAACATAAAAACCTTCTCGTTCGTGGTGGCGACGGCTCGCCAGCCCCTCACCGTTTTTCGTACTGAACGCCTGCGGGAGAAAACGCACTATCACGCGGTAGATGAGGAGTGGATGCAAGCCTATGCCGCACGGATCCGCGCGCCGATTGAGGAATCATGATGATCACTTACCAGTTTATCAACGCGCTTTCAGACGCGAAGCCGAACAGCCATTTGATTGCGCGCGCTGACAGTTCCCTGTTACTGGATAGCGCTCTTATCGCTGAAATGCGCCAGCAGAGCACCGTCGCGGACGCGCGCTTTGGCTGCGCGCCGTTTGCGCGCATTACTCTGTTGCCGGACACGATCTGGCATGACGCCCTGACCGAAGGGTTGCTCACCGCCCTGCGACCGCTGCTTACCGCCCCCGCCAGCGCCGAACTCGTGCTGGACGTGACGGATATCGACGATGTGGTGCTGGCGCAGGTGCTGCGTTTTCTCTTTAATCAGGCGCACAGGCTCAGTGACCTGAAGCTGAAGAAGACGGACGAAGCGGTGCGTCTTACCTGCATCACTGCCCTCTGCCTGCCGGAACAGCAGGCGAAGCTGGAGACGACCTTCCGCCAGCAGCAGGCCATTGCGCTCGGCATGATCGCGGCGCGACGTCTGGCGGATATGCCGTCCGACCGCTGCACGCCGCAGTTTGTGGTGGAAGAGGCGCAAAAACTGTGTGCCGCCAGCCCTGCGCTGCGAGGTGCTGAACGAAAAAGATATTGCTGAGCAGGGTCTTGGACTGCTGCACGCCGTTGGCAAAGGGGCGACCTGCCCGCCGCGTCTGCTGGCTATTCATTATGATGGTGCCAACGACGGCCCGATGCGCTGCTACGTGGGAAAAGGCATTACCTTTGACACCGGCGGCCTGTGGCTGAAGGAAGGCGCGGGCATGTACACCATGAAATATGACATGTGCGGCGCGGCCAACGTACTGGGGCTGATGCTGACCGTTGCGGAGCTGAAATTACCCGTGCGCATCATGGGCGTGCTGGCGCTGGCGGAAAACGCCATCGGCCCCGACGCCATGCAGCCCGGCACGGTGGCAACAGCCTGTAACGGCACCACCGTTGAAATCAATAATACCGATGCCGAGGGCCGGCTGGTGCTGGCTGACGCCATTGCCTGGGCCAGCCAGCGGTACCCGCAGGCCCGCTACATCATTGATATGGCGACTTTGACGGGCGCAGTGGTGAAAGCGCTGGGGTATGAGCTGAGCGGGCTGATGACCCAGGATGAACCGCTGCGCGCCGCGTTGACGCAGGCAGGAAAACGGAGCGGTGACGAGGTGTGGTCTCTGCCGCTGGACGCACGGCTGAAAAAGCAGACCGACAGCGCGATTGCCGATCTGTGCAACACACCGACTAACAATGCAGCGATAAGCGCCTCGGCGGCGTGGCTGCTGCATCACTTCTGTCCGCCGGCGATCCCATGGGCACATCTGGATATCAGCGGGACGGCGCTGTGGCGTGAGAACGGCAGAAGCGTGGCGTCGGGAAGACCGATTCCGCTGCTGGTTGAGCACCTGATGGGGGATCTTTAGCCCGGTGGCGCTGCGCTTACCGGGCCTACGGGTGCCATATGTAGGCCGGGTAAGGCGCAGCCGCCACCCGGCATAACTACAGCTTAAGAATATCTTTCACAAACGGAATGGTCAGCTTGCGCTGGGCGGTGATGGAGGCGCGATCGAGCTGATCGAGCGTATCAAAGAGCGTGCGCATCTCCCGATCCAGACGCTTGAGCAGGAAGCGGCCTACGTCTTCCGGCAGTTCAAATCCGCGCAGTCTGGCGCGCAACTGAAGTGCCTGGAGTTTGTCTTCATCCGACAGCGGTTGCAGCTTGTAGATTTGCCCCCAGTCCAGACGAGACGCCAGATCCGGCAGCCCCAGATTGAGCTGACGCGGCGGACGATCGCCGGTGATCAGCAGCCGGGTTTTGCCCGACTCCAGAATGCGGTTGTAGAGGTTAAAGATCGCCATTTCCCACGGCTCGTCTCCCGCCACGCATTCAATATTATCGATGCAGACCAGGGAGAGATGTTCCATGCCCTCCAGCACTTCAGGCACAAACCAGGTGCGTTTATCCAGCGGCACATAGCCTACCGCGTCACCGCGCGCCGAAAGTTCCGCACAGGCGGCATGCAGCAGGTGGCTGCGTCCCGCGCCTTCGCGTGACCAGATATAGATGTATCCGCTGTGTTCCTGGCGCAGCACGTTTTGCAGTGCAGCCAGTAAAGAGGGGTTATCACCCGGCCAGAAACTCGCGAAAGTTTCGTCGTCAGGGAGATAAAGTGGCAGAGAGAGCTGTGCCGGTCCGTTCAGAAATACCTCAACCAGAGATCTTACATAAAATCGGAATGGAGTTTAACACGGAACCAGCAAGGAGAGAACCGGGCGGATCGTCCGCCCGGTTAAAGGATCAATGTGGTGCTTTTTCGCTATCGTCAGCGTCCAGGATTTCTTCTTCCGGACGAATGACCGAGATCAGCTTGAAAATCAGGCTCAGGCCCACGCCGACGATGGTCGCCAGCGCCATACCCTTCAGCTCTGCCGCGCCGATGTGCACCTTCGCGCCGCTTACGCCGATGATCAGGATAACGGAGGTCAGGATCAGGTTCTGCGCCTTGCTGTAATCCACTTTGGATTCAATCAGCACGCGAATACCGGACGCACCGATCACCCCGTAAAGCAGCAGGGAAACGCCGCCCATCACCGGAACCGGGATAATCTGGATCGCCGCCGCCAGTTTGCCGACGCAGGAGAGCAGAATAGCGATGATCGCCGCGCCGCCGATAACCCAGGTGCTGTAGACGCGGGTGATCGCCATTACGCCGATGTTCTCCCCGTAAGTGGTGTTAGGCGTGGAGCCGAAGAAACCGGAGATGATGGTGGAGAAACCGTTGGCAAACATGGAGCGATGCAGGCCCGGGTCGCGGATCAGGTCACGCTTCACGATGTTCGCCGTCACCACCAGGTGGCCAACGTGCTCAGCAATCACCACCAGTGCAGCAGGCAGAATGGTGAAGATAGCAAACCATTCGAAGCGTGGGGTGTAGAAGGTCGGCAGCGCGAACCAGTGTGCCTCGGCAATCGGTGTGGTATCCACAACGCCCATCACGAAGGAGAGCGCGTAACCCGCGAGCACGCCGATCAGGATCGGGATAATCGCCATAAAGCCGCGGAACAGGACGGAACCGAAAACCGTCACGCCCAGCGTCACCAGCGAAATAATAATGGTTTTAGAATCCGGTGACTGACCGTCCGCAGGCAGCAGCCCAGCCATGTTCGCCGCGACACCCGCCAGTTCCAGGCCGATGACGGCAACGATTGCCCCCATTGCCGCAGGCGGGAACATCACGTCCAGCCAGCCGGTACCCGCTTTCTTCACGATGAAGGAGACCAGGCAGAACAGCACGCCGCACATGATAAAGCCGCCCAGCGCGACCTCGTAACCCAGCGGCAGCAACAGCAGTACCGGGGAGATAAACGCGAAGCTCGACCCGAGATAGGCCGGGATTTTGCCTTTACAGATGAAGAGGTAAAGCAGCGTACCGATGCCGTTAAACAGCAGCACGGTAGCCGGGTTAATGTGAAACAGGATTGGCACCAGCACGGTTGCGCCAAACATGGCGAACAGGTGCTGCAAACTAAGCGGGATTGTCTGTAAAAGCGGCGGTCTTTCACTCACCCCGATAGCACGGCGCGTCATAGTGTTTTCCTCTGAGTGTCATTGTTGGTTTTTATTCAAAAAAAAGCCGACTATCAAAGTCGGCTTCTTTATCGTTATTCGATTATTTAGTCCCAAAAATCTTATCGCCGGCATCGCCGAGCCCCGGGATGATGTACCCGTGCTCGTTCAGTCCCTGGTCGACAGACGCGGTATAGAGTTCAACGTCCGGGTGCGCTTTTTCCAGCGCCGCGATACCTTCCGGCGCCGCGACCAGCACCAGCACTTTGATGCTGCTGCAACCTGCTTGTTTCAGCAGGTCAATGGTGGCGATCATCGAACCACCGGTCGCCAGCATCGGGTCAACTACCAGCGCCATACGCTCATCAATGTTAGAGACCAGCTTCTGGAAGTATGGGACCGGCTCAAGCGTCTCTTCGTTACGGTAGATACCCACCACGCTGATACGCGCGCTTGGGACGTGCTCCAGCACGCCTTCCATCATGCCCAGACCCGCACGCAGGATTGGCACCACGGTAATTTTTTTACCTTTGATCTGTTCAACCTGCACCGGGCCGTTCCAGCCTTCGATGGTCACTTTTTCCGTTTCCAGATCAGAGGTCGCTTCGTAGGTCAGCAGGCTACCCACTTCAGAAGCCAGTTCGCGAAAACGCTTCGTGCTGATGTCATGCTCACGCATCAGGCCCAACTTGTGTTTAACGAGTGGGTGTTTCACTTCCACAATCTTCATTCTCTTTCTCCTCTGAGGTGGCATCCGCAAAAAAATCGCGGGATTATACCGCTTTTTTTGGATTGCGCCATACCCATGTTGCTTGATGTACATCAATCAAAAACAAAAAAGCCGGAGGCTGGGCTCCGGTTTGGGTGCGGGGTCTTGCCCGGCGGCGCTGCGCTTACGCGGGCCTACGTGTAGTGTAGGTCGGGTAAGCGTTAGCGCCACCCGACAATTACAGGTTATCGCCGTTGCTCGCAATCACCTGCTTATACCAGTCGAACGATTTCTTCTTGCTGCGGTTCAGCGTGCCGTTACCTTCGTTATCTTTATCGACAAAGATAAAACCGTAGCGTTTCTTCATCTCGCCAGTGCCGGCAGAGACCAGGTCGATACAGCCCCACGGGGTATAGCCCATCAGATCCACGCCGTCTTCCACCACCGCTTTTTTCATCTCGCGGATGTGGGCGGAAAGGTAGTCGATGCGGTACTGGTCGTTCACCGTGCCGTCGCTCTCCAGCACGTCGATCGCGCCAAAGCCGTTTTCCACAATAAACAGCGGCAGCTGATAGTGATCCCAGAACCAATTCAGAGAGTAGCGCAGCCCGACAGGATCGATCTGCCAGCCCCAGTCCGATTTCTGCACGTACGGGTTAGAAACCAGGCTCTTGCTCTCGTCATAATCCAGCGTCGGATTATCCGCCGTCGCTTTGGTGGCGAACGACATATAGTAGCTGAACCCGATGTAATCCACGCAGCCCTGCGTCAGCGCCACTTTATCTTCTTCGGTGATATCCAGCGCGAAGCCGCGACGTTCAAAGTAGTTGAGCAGATGCTGCGGATACTTGCCGCGCACGTGAACGTCGGTGAACCAGTAGCGGCGATGCATGGCGTTCATCGCCATCATCATGTCGTCCGGGGCACAGGTCAGCGGATAGATGGGGCACATGGCAATCATGCAGCCGATGTGCAGTGATGGGTTGATCTTGCGCCCCGCTTTCACCGCCAGGGCGCTGGCCACCAGCTCATAGTGCGCCGCCTGGAACATCACCGGCTCGCGATCTTCTCCCGGCGCATATTTCAGCCCGGAGTTGGTAAACGGCGCAAAGTCTTCATGAAAGTTGGCCTGGTTATTGATCTCGTTAAAGGTCATCCAGTACTTCACTTTATGCTGATAGCGCTCAAAAACGACCTTCGCGAAGCGGACAAAGAAGTCGATCAGCTTACGGTTACGCCAGCCGCCGTATTCCGTTACGAGGTGGAAAGGCATCTCGAAGTGGGAAAGCGTGATCACCGGCTCGATGCCGTGCTTCAGGCACTCGTCGAAAAGATCGTCATAGAATTTGAGTCCCGCTTCGTTCGGCTCCAGCTCGTCGCCTTTCGGGAAGATACGCGTCCAGGCAATGGAGGTGCGGAAGCATTTGAACCCCATCTCGGCAAAGAGTTTGATGTCTTCTTTATAGCGGTGGTAAAAGTCGATGGCTTCGTGGTTTGGGTAATTTTTCCCCTCCAGCACGCCGTTGGTGATTTCACGCGGTACCCCGTGGGCGCCTGCCGTCATGACATCGGCAACGCTCACGCCCTTGCCGCCCTCTTTCCAGCCGCCTTCAAGCTGGTGCGCCGCAACGGCCCCACCCCACAGAAAACCTGCTTTAAATCCTGACATTCGCTTTCCCTCATTCTGCGTTATTTTCTGCAAAAACAGTTACAGAAACCGGTTTCATTTTGATGATGTGCAAAGGGGATAGCCGTTGCAAGCAGATCGCCGAAACCGGTTTCATTTTCGTGAACGGAGTCAAGTTTGTTGCCCTGGACAGTCCGCACAGAAAAAAAGATCCTCGCGCCGAGAATAGGCTCGCAAACGTTTGCCTGGACTGTTAGAATTGCGCCGATTTTTCTTACTAGCTATGCAATCGCGTGGGGATTTAAGCCGTGACCAACAAAACTTCTCTCAGCTACAAAGATGCCGGTGTTGATATTGACGCAGGTAATGCGCTGGTTGACCGAATCAAAGGTGTGGTGAAAAAAACCCGCCGCCCGGAAGTGATGGGTGGCCTGGGTGGATTCGGCGCACTGTGCGCGCTGCCGCAAAAATATCGTGAACCTGTGCTGGTCTCGGGTACGGATGGTGTCGGTACAAAACTGCGCCTGGCGATGGATCTTAAGCATCACGATACGATTGGTATTGATCTGGTGGCGATGTGCGTCAACGACCTGGTGGTACAGGGCGCTGAGCCGCTGTTCTTCCTGGATTACTACGCGACCGGCAAGCTGGATGTGGATACCGCAGCCAGCGTCATTAACGGTATCGCCGAAGGCTGTCTGCAATCCGGCTGTGCGCTGGTCGGCGGTGAAACCGCTGAAATGCCAGGCATGTATCACGGTGAAGATTATGACGTCGCAGGCTTCTGCGTCGGCGTGGTAGAAAAATCAGAAATTATCGACGGCAGCAAAGTGGCTGACGGCGATGTGCTGGTTGCGCTGGCCTCCAGCGGTCCGCACTCCAACGGCTACTCTCTGGTGCGTAAGATCCTCGAAGTGAGCGGTTGCGACCCGCTGACCACCGAGCTGGACGGCAAACCGCTGGCCGATCACCTGCTGGCCCCGACCCGCATCTACGTGAAAAACGTGCTGGAGCTGATTGAGAACGTTGACGTGCACGCCATCGCTCACCTTACCGGCGGCGGCTTCTGGGAAAACATTCCGCGCGTGCTGCCGGACAATACCCAGGCGGTGATCGACGCCTCCTCATGGCAGTGGCCGCCCGTCTTCAACTGGCTGCAAACCGCAGGCAACGTGAGCGAGCATGAAATGTACCGCACCTTTAACTGCGGCGTGGGCATGGTTATCGCCCTGCCCGCCAGCGAAGCGGATAAAGCGGTTAAGCTGCTGACAGAAAAAGGTGAAAACGCGTGGAAAATCGGTACGATTAAAGCTTCCGATTCCGAACAGCGTGTGGTCATTGAATGAAAAACATCGTGGTGCTCATTTCCGGCAACGGAAGCAATTTGCAGGCAATTATAGACGCCTGCAAACAGAAGAAAATCAATGGCACCATTCGGGCAGTATTCAGCAACAAGGCCGATGCGTTCGGCCTTGAGCGCGCGCGGGAAGCGAACATTCCTGCGCACGCGCTAGAAGCCAGCCAGTTCGCCGGGCGTGAAGCCTTTGACCGTGAGCTGGTGCAGGAGATTGACGCCTACGCGCCTGACGTGGTGGTGCTGGCGGGCTACATGCGTATCCTGAGCCCGGCCTTCGTCGCGCATTACAACGGACGTTTGCTGAATATCCACCCTTCTCTTCTGCCGAAATATCCTGGCCTGCATACCCATCGTCAGGTGCTGGAGAACGGCGATGAGGAGCATGGTACCTCCGTGCATTTCGTTACCGACGAGCTGGACGGCGGTCCGGTCATTTTGCAGGCAAAAGTACCGGTCTTTGACGGTGACAACGAAGACGACGTGACGGAACGTGTACAGGCTCAGGAACACGCCATTTATCCGCTGGTGGTAAGCTGGTTTGTTGACGGCCGTCTTGAGATGCGCGACGGTGCCGCCTGGCTGGACGGCGTGAAGTTACCCCCGCAGGGTCATGCGGCTGAAGAGTAGTTTGTTCTGTCGGGTGGCGCTGCGCTTACCCGACCTACATATTGCATTACCCGATATTCCCTTCTCCAACCCCCTAAAATCCCCAACAAAAAAAATAACTGTCATACTTTTCTGGCACTGTTGGACATATCGTGGAAATGCTCGCCATAATAAGGACGAGACGGATTTACCACGTCCTGTGATTGAACTGGAGTGTGAGCTGTAATGGGTCAGGAAAAGTTATATATCGAGAAAGAGCTAAGCTGGTTAGCATTCAACGAACGTGTACTTCAGGAAGCGGCCGATAAAAGCAACCCGCTGATTGAGCGTATGCGTTTTTTAGGCATCTATTCCAACAATCTGGATGAGTTCTACAAGGTTCGCTTCGCCGAACTAAAACGCCGAATCATCATCAGCGAAGAACAGGGCTTAAACTCCCACTCGCGGCATCTGCTTGGAAAAATCCAGTCTCGCGTCATGAAAGCCGATCAGGAATTTGATGGCCTCTATAACGAGCTGCTGCTGGAAATGGCACGCAACCAAATCTTCCTGATCAACGAACGCCAGCTCTCCGCGAATCAGCAAAACTGGCTGCGCCACTATTTCAAACACTATCTGCGCCAGCATATCACCCCGATTCTGATCAACCGTGAAACCGATCTGGTGCAGTTCCTGAAAGATGATTACACCTATCTGGCGGTAGAAATCATTCGTGGTGAGACCATTAACTACGCGCTGCTGGAAATACCGTCTGATAAAGTCCCGCGCTTTGTAAATCTGCCGCCGGAAACCCCGCGCCGACGTAAGCCGATGATCCTGCTGGATAACATTCTGCGCTACTGTCTGGACGATATCTTCAAAGGCTTCTTCGATTACGACGCGCTCAACGCCTACTCAATGAAGATGACCCGTGATGCCGAGTACGATCTGGTGCATGAGATGGAGGCCAGCCTGATGGAACTGATGTCTTCCAGCCTCAAGCAGCGCCTGACGGCAGAGCCGGTGCGTTTTGTCTATCAGCGCGATATGCCGGACGCGATGGTGGAGATGCTGCGCGATAAGCTGACCATCTCCCGCTACGACTCCATAATCCCCGGTGGGCGTTACCACAACTTTAAAGATTTCATTGGCTTCCCGAACGTCGGCAAAGCCAATCTGGTAAACAAACCGCTGCCGCGCCTGCGCCATATCTGGTTCGATAAATTCCGCAACGGGTTCGATGCCATCCGCGAGCGGGATGTGCTGCTCTACTATCCGTATCACACCTTTGAACACGTGCTGGAATTGCTGCGTCAGGCCTCGTTCGATCCGAACGTGCTGGCGATTAAAATCAACATTTATCGCGTGGCGAAAGATTCCCGCATCATCGATGCGATGATCCACGCGGCGCACAACGGCAAGAAAGTGACCGTGGTGGTTGAGCTCCAGGCTCGCTTCGACGAAGAGGCCAACATCCACTGGGCACGCCGACTGACGGAAGCGGGCGTGCACGTCATCTTCTCCGCGCCGGGGCTGAAAATTCACGCCAAGTTGTTCCTGATCTCCCGTAAAGAGGGCGACGACGTGGTGCGCTACGCCCATATCGGTACCGGGAACTTTAACGAGAAAACCGCGCGTATTTACACCGACTATTCGCTGCTGACTGCCGATGCCCGCATCACCAACGAAGTGCGTCGGGTGTTCAACTTCATTGAGAACCCGTACCGCCCGGTGAGCTTCGATTATCTGCTGGTGTCACCGCAGAACTCACGGCGCCTGCTGTACGATATGATCGACAAAGAGATTGCCAATGCGCAGAACGGGTTGTCGTCCGGCATCACGCTGAAGCTCAACAATCTGGTGGACAAAGGCCTGGTGGATCGCCTGTATGCGGCCTCCAGCTCCGGCGTTCCGGTAAATCTGCTCATTCGCGGCATGTGCTCGCTCATTCCGGAACTGGAAGGCATCAGCGACAACATCCGCGTGATCAGCATTGTGGATCGCTATCTTGAACACGATCGCGTCTATATTTTCGATAACGCCGGTGATAAGCGCGTATACCTCTCGTCCGCCGACTGGATGACGCGTAACATTGATTACCGTATTGAAGTGGCGGCACCGCTGCTGGATCCTCGCCTGAAGCAGCGTATCCTGGACATTATCGAGATCCTGTTCAGCGATACGGTGAAAGCACGTTATATCGACAAAGAACTCAGTAATCGCTATGTACCGCGCGGCAATCGCCGTAAAGTGCGGTCGCAGCTGGCGATTTACGATTACATCAAATCACTTGAGCAACCCGATTAACCTATGCCAATAAACGATAATACCCCACGCCCGCAGGAGTTCGCTGCGGTCGATCTTGGCTCAAACAGTTTCCATATGGTCATCGCCCGCGAGGTGGATGGCGCGATGCAGATCATCGGTCGTCTGAAGCAGCGCGTGCATCTGGCCGATGGGCTCGACGCGCGTAACATGCTGAGCGAAGAGGCAATGGAGCGCGGGCTTAACTGCCTGTCGCTGTTCGCAGAACGTCTGCAAGGCTTTTCGCCGTCCAGCGTCTGCATCGTCGGGACGCATACGCTACGCCAGGCGCTGAACGCGCCGGAATTTCTTAAGCGCGCGGAAAAGGTTATCCCCTACCCGATTGAGATCATCTCCGGTAACGAAGAAGCGCGCCTGATTTTTATGGGCGTGGAGCATACGCAGCCGGAAAAAGGCCGCAAGCTGGTGATTGATATCGGCGGAGGCTCAACCGAACTGGTGATTGGCGAAGATTTCGAGCCGCGTCTGGTTGAAAGCCGCCGTATGGGCTGCGTCAGCTTCGCGCAAATGTATTTTCCGGGCGGCGTCATCACCCGCGAAAACTTCCAGCGCGCGCGCATGGCCGCCGTGCAAAAACTGGAAAATCTGGCCTGGCAGTATCGTATTCAGGGCTGGAACGTGGCGCTGGGCGCATCGGGGTCGATTAAAGCGGCCCATGAAGTGCTGCTGGCGATGGGTGAAAAGGACGGGTTTATTACGCCTGAGCGCCTGGTGAAACTCACCGAAGAGGTGCTTAAGCACAAGAGCTTCGACGCCCTGAGTCTGCCGGGCTTGTCCGACGAGCGTAAAGCGGTGTTCGTACCGGGGCTGGCGATCCTCTGCGGCGTGTTTGACGCGCTGGCGATCAAAGAGCTGCGCCTCTCTGACGGCGCCCTGCGCGAAGGTGTGCTGTATGAGATGGAAGGCCGTTTCCGTCATCAGGATATTCGCAGCCGCACCGCGCAGAGCCTTGCCAACCAGTACAACATCGACCGCGAACAGGCGAAACGGGTGCTGGAAACCACGGTTCAGATGTACGAGCAGTGGGAGGAGCAGAATCCAAAGCTGGCGCATCCGCAGCTGGCCGCGCTGTTAAAATGGGCCGCGATGCTGCATGAGGTGGGGCTGAACATTAACCACAGCGGAATGCATCGCCATTCAGCCTATATTCTGCAAAATAGCGATCTGCCTGGCTTCAACCAGGAGCAGCAAACCATGATGGCGACGCTGGTGCGCTATCACCGCAAAGCCATCAAGCTCGACGATCTGCCGCGCTTTACGCTATTTAAGAAAAAGCAGTTCCTGCCACTCATTCAGCTTCTGCGCCTGGGCGTGCTGCTCAATAATCAGCGACAGGCGACCACCACGCCGCCGACACTGAAGCTTAAAACGGATGACTATCACTGGACGCTGAGCTTCCCGCACGACTGGTTTAGCCAGAACGCGCTGGTGCTGCTGGATCTGGAAAAAGAGCAGCAGTACTGGGAAGCGGTCACCGGCTGGCTGTTGAAGATTGAAGAAGAGAGTTCTGAGGCGGCAGCGTAACGGCTAAGGCGCTCTCCTGAGAAGGCTGTGTTTCGAGCAACGTATCAAGCTCAACTGGCAATCCAATTAAGTAGCCCTGCACATAATCGATACCTAGCGCGTGCACCGCGCTACGTATCTCTTCTGTTTCCACACATTCTGCCACCACCAGCATTTTCTTCATCCGGGCCAGATGGCAAATGGATGCCACGATCTGGTAATCCAGGCTGTTGCTGACAATATTGCGAATAAAGCCGCCGTCGATTTTGAGAATGTCGGCGTCCACGCTTTTTAACCGCGCATAGCTGGCGTAGCCGGTGCCAAAATCATCAATGGCGATCCGTATTCCCATTTTTTGCAATTGCCTGAGGGTGGATGCCGCCAGATCCGCATGACCAAAGGCGCTACTTTCGGTCACTTCAAAGATCAGCTGCCATGCTTCAACGGCATATCTGGCTAACAGGCGGCTCACTTCAAGCGGGAACTGCGCCCGGTAGACGGTAGAAGGTGCGAGGTTGATGGCAAAGCGCTGGCCCGGCAAACGCTGGCGGTGCTGTGCCAGGAAACTCAACGTACGCTCCAGTACCCATAAATCGACACGCGACGATAAACCAAACTCCTGTGCTATGGGCAGGAACTGCTCGGGAAAGATCAGCGCCCCGTTATC
Source organism: Enterobacter sp. MGH85 (assembly GCF_001037655.1). NCBI lineage: Bacteria > Pseudomonadati > Pseudomonadota > Gammaproteobacteria > Enterobacterales > Enterobacteriaceae > Enterobacter > Enterobacter sp. MGH85. Next base: position 2,226,871 of record NZ_KQ089925.1, on the reverse strand, counting down.
ATCACGCATTCGCAGCAGCACTTCGTGGTAATGATCGCCGCGCAGGCCGCGAACGGGCTGAACTAACAGGCTAAAAGCGTTCTGCTCCAGCGCTGTCTGCAAACGGCTCATCATCGCCACCTTATCTTTCAGGCTACGCTGCAAGTGAACAGCCCCGCGCTGCTGAAGATTTTCCGGGTGATTCGTTGAGAGGGAGAGGTCAGCCACGATGCCCAGTTCCCCCAGCACCAGATAGAGGTGATTGACGGGTGAGCGTACATAGCAGTAGCTCACGCCAACCTGAGGCTGCACCGGCATACCATCCCAGATAAAAACAAACTGCTTAATATGCTCGTCCAGCGTCTCAATACGCTGTTGATGCGACTCCGCCTCCAGTCGCACCGCCATGTCATATCCGGTGAGGTGATAGACTTGCTCTTTTGGCTGAAGGGTGCCATTTATCCATTGCGCCAGCTGCTGCTTATACTGGATCCGTAGCAGTACGCCGTAATTACGCCCCAGCACTTCCAGCTCGGGCACGCGCAGTAAACAGAGCGCCGACCAGGGGTTACTGGCCAGCTCTCGCGACAGCGCCCGCAGGTTGGGCATATGCACCACCGGATCGAGAAAAGCCTGACTGCGGGAGCGAATATTGATGGTCCGCTGACGTGTCGCCAGCATCGACATATACGTCACAACGAAGGAAAAGACCAGATAGCTGGATGAGCTGATCGCCAGCTGAATGCCATAACCCTCCTGCACCGGAATGTAGTGATAAAAAAAGTGAATCGACACCAGCAGGACCGGCGTCCAGATGATTGACATTAGCTTGTAGCCAAAGCGCATCGCCCCCCAGAGCATCACGGGCATCAGCAGTGACAAAGTGTAGTTGGTGCTGAAAATGGAACTGTTTTCATTCATGGGCAGCAGCAGCATAGCCAGCAACCCACCCAGAGCTAAAAACCACACCACAAACTCAACGGCCGTCACCTTTTTGTCTATTTGCGTGCGGAGCTGGGACATCAGTCCCTTGATATAGCGCGGATGACGTGTCAGGCGGATCAGCAGGTAGCTTAGCGGCACACCCGTCAGCCCGCTCACCAGCAGCCCCTGATAGTTAATAAGGGTCCGAATATTGAGGGGATTCAATCCTGCAAGGCTCTGGCGGCTCTCATAGACCCCGAGATAAACCGCAAACTGAAATAGCACCAGAAAAAGCGTTGCCGGGCAAAACACCTGCCAGAAGATACGTTGCCCCATCAGGCGTATGTCACCGTAAGCGGTCATATTGCGTCGGGGCGCAAACACGCGGTAACCGCCCCAGCTGAGCACCAGGGGGACGATAAAATGCAGAATGCCGGTCACGGTTTCAAACAGCCCAACGGACGGGTAATAACGTAAAAACAGCGACACCACCACTCCGGGAAGGGCTTCCAGGCCAAAGAACAACATCAGCGTCAGCAGAAAGGAGAGTGGGAGATAATAGAGCGCAACGATACCGTCGCCCAGCTGCGTTAAGGTATTAGCCACACTAAGCACCGGGAGTAACACGACGGGTAATATAAGAGGAAGTGCCCACCAGCGGTCTTTATTTTGCTTCAGGATGTGGTGAATATTCATAGATGCTCGTTTACAACCCTTGCGCTCCAGAGGGTAAATGAAGACAGGCATCCAACCTGACGTACACGATGCCCGGAAAATTCCTGGCAAGCACAGTGGAGGTGGGATTTTAAATATCAACGACGAGATGCCGTTGACCTAAATCAAATTAATTTATCTGAATAAACATTTCTTACGTTTTATTTGAATATTTTTCCTGTAATTATCAATGCGATAAATAAAAGCGTTGTTTTTAATAACATAAATTAATGTAAGCATTGACGGTATTTTACATTTCGCTGAATTGACCCCGACTTGCGGCTGTGCCTTAATAGCCGTATCGCCCAAAAGGGTATACTCAGGAAAAGAAAGTGAGTCAGGCTACGCGTATGCGAAAACGACATCGATTTAACACCCGGATGACCCGCATCATACTGCTCATCAGTTTCCTGTTTTTCTTTGGCCGCTTTGTTTATTCCTCCATTGGCGCCTGGTATCACCATCAGGACAAAATTCAGTCACAGCAATCAGGTCTTGTAGTGGATTCGCCCGAGCGCTAAAGCATGTTCGCTCCAGGCAGACAAACTGTATCGCACTGTATCCCGAGCGCTACGCTGACAAACCGGTACAAAACGCCCGCAAAAGCAAACATCCCCGATACATAAAAATGGTCTTCTGTGTCCCTCGCCATAATAAACTGATGAGGAGAGACACCGATGATTCGTCGATATTTCCTGCTTCCTGTATTTGCGCTGACGTCCTTTGCTGGCGCACTGGCCGCACCGTTGGATGGCCTGAGCGCCGGTGATGTTAATGGCCCGGCCGCCGTAGCGCCGCAGGAAAAACCCCAGCCGCCAGCAAAACTGATCGTCGACCCACCGCTGGCGGGACCGCTGAGTAAAGGTGCGGTCTTTATTCAGTACCGCGTCGAAAACCTGCGCATTGAACCTGTATTTGGACCCGACGCGCTGAAAGTCACTCCGCGTATCGGCCATATTCACGTAGTGGTGGATGACGCGCCCTGGCACTGGGCTGAAACCAGCGGCGAGCCGGTGATCCTGGTCGGGCTGCCCGCCGGGAAACACAAGGTAACCATCATCGTTGCCGACCCGACGCATAAGCCCATCGACCATAAAACCGTTGAATTCACCGTACCGCCCCACGCGGCGGTTCATCACTTTTAAGGAGCCTGTTATGAAAGCATTGTCTGTATTAACAGCGGCGCTGCTGGCGGTTTCCACCAGCGCGCTGGCAGAGACGAAAGCCAGCGTGGTGCTGGTGCACGGGGCGTTTGCCGACGGGAGCAGCTGGAATAAGGTGATCACCCGGCTGCAAAAACACCATACCGAGGTCATTGCGGTACAACTTCCGCTCACGTCTCTGAAAGATGATGTCGCCGCCACGCAGCGGCTATTGCCCGGGCTCATGGGGATGTGGTGCTGGTCGGTCACTCCTGGGGCGGGACGGTAATCAGCGAGGCGGGAAACAATGCCCGCTGAAGTCACTGGTTTACGTTGCCGCTTTTGCGCCGGATTCCGGCCAGTCGACGGCAGAACTGGCAAATAGCTTCCCTGATCCGCCAGGGAGCGCCAGCCTCGCTAAAACGGCAGAGGGGTATTTATATCTGCCGACAAAAGCGGTCAGCGAGAATTTTGCCCCTGACGTGAAGGACGTTGAGCGCAGCGTGATTGCCGCGACGCTGAGCCCCATTAAGGCCAATGCGTTTGGGGAGAAAGTCGCGCATGCCGCCTGGCATGACAAACCGAGCTGGTATGTGGTCAGCAAACATGACCGGATGATCAATCCTGAGCTTGAGCGCGCAATGGCGAAGAAAATCAACGCCAACACCACGGAGGTTGCGGCAAGCCATGTATCGATGGTCAGCCAGCCGGACGTTGTTACCCGTACGATTGAACAGGCGTTATCGGGTCAACAGTGATAAAAAAAGCCCGCATGATGAACGGTCCGACTTCGGGCCACGCCATCCTACGGGCTTTATGTACTTCCGGCTCCTGTAACGGGGTTATGTGCGGTTTTGTCACAAACGCGCCTTCGCCCTCACTGAACCATCAGAAGCTATACGTCACCTTCAAACTTCCCACAGGAGACGTTTTTCGCTGAACAATGGGGCTATCGCCCGCCTCTCCCGTCAGCTGCGTAACGCCAGCTGCGGTAAGCAGGCTCCAGCGGGAGGTGAGCTTATGGGTCCAGTCCAGGTTCAGCGAATAGGCGTATATGCCCGATCCGGCATCATGTCGGGCAAATCCCGATGCGGCCGACTGGGCGGCGCTGACCCCGTAGTACGTTTGCATGTACTTGCTGGATCCCCAGCTGCCGGTCAGCGCCAGCGTCACCGAGTTTTCAGGAGAGGTGTAGAGCGGGCTGGCAATGCCAAAGTGCACAGCCTCACCGTTGTCTCTTTCCGAAACCGGGACCTCAGCCTGCAGCTGCACGTTAAGCCAGTCAGTTATCCTGTACCCCAGCCCCGGCACAACGACGACCGAGCCTTTGATGTCACCCATCCCCCGCAGGTAGTCGCTGCCGGAGGCGATTGAATCGCTGCTTACGTCGCGATCCTTACGTCCTGCGCGATAGCTCAGCGCAGCGCTGTAATCCAGGTTGCCAACGCGGTTGCCGTAGCCGAGCCCGCGGGTGGTACTGATAAAGAACCCATTTGCCATCGCGTAATCAACCACCTGAGCCGCAGTAACGCGGCTCTTATCCGAACCGGAATAGCGTGGCGCAACATCCACGCCGCCCCCCAGGGTTAACACGTTGCCCTGGCGCTGCCCGGCCGCCAGCGCCGGGGTAGCCAGTAACGCCAGGACGGCCCCCGACAGGATGCTTTTCACGCTGCGACCGATGAGTGAACGGGGGAACCTGTGACGCAGTTTGCAGTTTCTCATTAAAGAAGCCCTTTTGGATTCAGATGGTTACGATTCAGGCGGTGTTAAACGCCAGCGCGCTCATTCTGAATACCCTCCCTAAGGTTCTTATGAGCCGAAAATGAAGAAACGCTGAAGCACGTGCTGGTTCTGTAAAGCTGAATGATTTCCTGATACCGTTTTTTTCTTAAGCTGTTCTTCATCCACTGCTGATACCGTTACCTTTGTGAAAATTCTACTAATTGAAGACGACCTGGATCTCGGCAATGGCGTACGTATCGCCCTTGCAGATCAAGGATTTGATGTCATATGGGTACGCCGGAAAGAGGATGCGCTGCTTCAGCTTGAGCTCTGCGTGCCGGAACTTATTCTGCTCGACCTGGGGCTGCCCGATGGCGATGGCATGAGCCTGATGACGCGTCTGCGTCAGCAGCTCCGGGGGATCCCCGTCATTATCCTGACGGCGCGAGGCACGCTGCAGGACCGCCTGTGCGGGCTGGACGCGGGCGCGGACGACTATCTGGTCAAACCTTTTGTTCTCGCCGAGCTGCTGGCACGCGTGAGAGCCCTTGCGCGACGCAGTTACGGTTTTGAAAATGAGGCAATAGAAATTCGCGGTTTGTCGCTTCATATTCCGACGCGTCGCGTAACGGTGAGCGCACGCCACGTTGAGCTGACGGCAAGCGAATATGCGCTGCTTGAAACGTTAATGCTGCGCGCCGATCGCGTGCTTACGCGGCGGTATCTGGAAGAGAGGATATTCGGCACGAAAGAAAATCTCAGCAACGCGCTCGACGTGCATATGGGTAACCTGCGGCGAAAAATTGGCGATGGCTTTGTGCGAACGGTGCGGGGCGTAGGGTACGTCATTGATACCGTACCGGTTCAGAAGGCGGCAGGTTGATGCGTAATTTTTGGTACCGCCTCAGGCTCCCTACGCTGGTCAGGCGAATGCTGGTCGCCCAGATGCTGCTGCTTACGTTGCTCTGGTGTTTCTTTTTAACCTTCATTTTGCTGGAGGACCTGCGCAGCCCTCCAATACTCACGGGCAGTGAGACTTACGAAACCCTCTTTTCCCTTGTTGAGAGCATGGAGGATAGGCCGCAGGCGCGTAATGAGGTGCTGGCCGCGTTCAGCAAGGCGCTGCGGGAGGGTTATGGCGGCGGTGAAGATCCGGAGCTCGCTATCAACCTGATCGTTCGCAAGCATAATGAGATTATTTTTTCTTCGCGTGGCGCGCCAACGGAGGTGAAAAATAGCCTCCTGGGGGAAATGCAGCGCGTCCGGACCGGAGACCACACCTGGACGAGCCGCACGCTCAAATCCGCGCGCTCCGACGTTGAAGTCACCCTTTTCACCCCGGCTGGCAGCTGGAATTTCTTTATCTACCTGAACTCGCGCGGCTATTACGTCATGCCGCTGCTGGTATGCATCCCTTTTCTTCTGTTTCCCGCATGGCTGTCAATCCGCATCGCGATGCGCCCCTGGAACAGGGTAGTGAATGAAATTTCATTGCGCACGCCAGACGATCTCTCTCCCTTAAAAGCCGTTCCCAGGCACAGGGAGCTGCGCCAGACGGTGGACGCGATTAATGACTTTCTCGCCAGGGTGCGGGAAAGCGCCGAAAGGGAAAGGGTGTTTATTGCCGATGCCGCGCACGAGCTGCGTACGCCGCTGGCCGCGATGCGAATCAACGTCGAGGCGCTGCAGTCCTGGGTCATCAGCGAAAGCCAGCAGGAGCTGCTTGCAGGCATTGTTCGCAGCAATAGCCGTGCTGCTCGTCTCGTCAATCAGCTTCTGCTGATGAAGCACAGCGAAGCGCACATCGACACGTTAATGGAGCCTGTGCCGCTGACAACGCTTATTCAGGAGCGAATGGCCGCACTGGAGCCGCTGGCATCGGCACGCGGGATTGAGTTTGAATTCTTCGGTGACGATGAAATCCATGTCGCAGGCATTCGGGAACGTCTGGTGTCGCTGATCGACAATTTAATTGAGAATGCCGTGAAGTACAGCCCTGAGGGTGGACGCATTGAGGTACAACTGCAATCGCGTGATAAGTCCGCTCAGCTGCGCGTCTCAGACGCCGGCCCCGGTATCCCGGTTGAACTGCGGGAGCGCGTGTTCGACAGATTTTTCCGCGATCCTAATCAGACCCAAAGCGGGAGTGGACTGGGGCTTGCCATCGTCAAAGCCGTTACGCAGCAACACAACGGCAGGGTCAATCTGAGTACGTCAGCCGAAGGTGGTCTTATGGTGACCGTTGATTTCCCGAATCCGTCGTTCGCATGAACGTAAACCCGGCGCTACACGTCCTGACATGTGTCAGCGCAGCGTTACTTCACGTATGCCGCAGATTGCTTCAATAAAATTACCGTATTTGTTATATTGTTACTCACTGATTATTCACCTCTGCGGTGCCAAAAAGAACAAGATTCACCGCAACCCAGGACAGAAAAATGTTAGATTACCGCTTCCCGACAGCTTTGCAGATGGTTCTCAGCGTAGCGATGGCGGAGCAATCGGGTGAACGTTCGACGAGTGCAATCCTGGCTTACGGCCTGGAAGCGAATCCGAGCTTTATCCGCAAATTAATGGTTCCTCTCGCCCGCGACGGCATTATCGTCTCCACGCTTGGCCGCAACGGCTCTATTCACCTTGGCCGCCCGGCTGAAGAGATCACCCTGCGTGATATCTACCTTTCTGTCACTGAAGATAAAAAGCTGTGGGCGTCCCGTCCTGACGTCCCGGCCCGCTGTGTGGTCAGCGCCAACGCCTGCTGGTACTTCAAATCAATCGCTGATGAAGCGGAGCAGGCTTCGTTAGCGGTTTTAGCGCGCCATACCGTCGCCAGCGCGCTGGAAGAGGTGAAAAAAGCCGATACCAGCGGGTGCGATCCGGTGCCGGAACTCTGTACACAGCATAAAAAAGCGCCTTAATCCTGACGGATTGCGAAAAAAAAGCCGCCTTTACAGTGAAGGCGGCTTTTTGTTATCTGCTACGTCCTACGCAGGCAACACCTCTCTTTCCGCTTTGCCGCGCGTCACGAACTTACGCAGCGTCACGTAAAAGACCGGCGTCAGGAACAGACCAAACAGCGTTACGCCCAGCATCCCGGAGAAGACGGTGATCCCGGTGACGCCGCGGACTTCTGCCCCTGCCCCGTGACCAAGGATCAGTGGAATGGTCCCGGCAATAAAGGCGATAGAGGTCATTACAATCGGGCGTAAACGCAGGCGGCACGCCTCCAGCGCAGCCTCCATGATGCCTTTGCCCTGAATTTCCAGCTCGCGGGCAAACTCCACGATAAGTATCGCGTTTTTACAGGCCAGCCCCATCAGCACGACCAGCCCCACCTGCACGAAGACGTTGTTATCGCCCCCGGTCAGCCAGACGCCGAACAGCGCGGAGAGCATCGTCATCGGCACGATAAGGATCACCGCCAGCGGCAGCGTCCAGCTTTCATACAGCGCCGCCAGCACCAGGAACGCCAGCAGCACCGCGACCGGGAAGACGATCAGCGCCGTATTGCCCTGGGTGGCCTGCTGGAAACTCAGGTCCGTCCATTCAATATTCATCCCGTTCGGCAGGATCTGCTTAGACATGGCGTCCAGCTGCGTCATCGCCTGCGCGGAAGAGAGCACGCGCGGGTCAGCATCACCAATAAGATCCGCCGCCGGGTAACCATTATAGCGGATCACCGGGTCCGGCCCGTAGGTGGTCGTGATTTTCACCATACTGCCAATCGGCACCATTTCGCCCTGGTCATTGCGTGTGCGTAAATTCGCGATATCTTCCACGCTGTCGCGGAACTGCCCGTCGGCCTGTGCCATTACGCGCCAGGTCCGTCCAAACTGGTTAAAGTCGTTTACATATGACGAGCCCAGATAGGTTTGCAGCGTGCCGAAAAGATCGGTAAGCGATACGCCCTGCGCTTTCGCTTTATCACGGTCAACCTGCACATCCAGCTGCGGAACGTTAGCCTGGTAGGTTGAGATGGGGAAATGCATACCCGGCGTCTGCATAATCGCCCCGGACATGGTGTTCACCGCGTTTTGCAGCGCGCCATAGCCCAGACCAGCACGATCCTGAATATACAGGGAATAACCGGACCCTTGACCCAGCCCTAAAATCGGCGGCGGCAGAATCGAGAAGCCAAAGCCCTGCTGGATTTGAGCGATTTTCGCATTGATCTCCGCGTTAATTTCCGCCGCAGTATGTTTACGCTGGTCGAACGGCTTCAGGCCAAAGAAGACCGTTCCGGTGTTCGGCGTATTGGTGAACTGGAGCGCGTTCAGGCCAGGAAACGCGACCGCATAATCCACGCCTTCGGTATTCATCCCGATTTCGCTCATTTTGCGGATCACCGCATCGGTACGCGCCAGCGACGAGCCTTCCGGCATTTTCACGCCGCCGATCAGGTACAGCTTATCCTGCGTCGGAATAAACCCGCCGGGTACGACTTTAAACATCACACCCGCGGCACAAAGCAGCAGCAAATAAACCGCAAACACTGCACCGCGTCGGCCAAGCGTTTTCCCTACCAGTCCCTGATAGCCGGTCGAGCTGCGATGGAAAAAGCGGTTAAACGGACGGAAAATCCAGCCGAACAGACGATCGATAAGCCGGGTCGGGAAATCTTTCGGGGCACCATGCGGCTTCAACAGCAGCGCGGCCAGCGCCGGAGAAAGCGTCAGCGAGTTGATCGCGGAGATCACCGTGGAAATGGCTATCGTTACCGCAAACTGTTTGTAGAACTGGCCGGTCACGCCAGAGAGGAACGCCATCGGCACAAACACTGCACACAGCACCAGCGCAATGGCGATAATCGGCCCGGACACTTCACGCATCGCCTGATGCGCCGCCGCAAGCGGGGCGAGCCCCTCTTCGATATTTCGCTCGACGTTCTCCACCACCACGATGGCATCATCCACCACGATACCGATGGCCAGCACCAGCCCGAACAGGCTCAGGGTATTCAGCGAGAAGCCCAGCAGGTAAAGAATGCTGAAGGTACCCACGACCGATACCGGCACCGCGATCAGCGGGATGATCGACGCGCGCCAGGTTTGCAGGAACAGGATCACCACCAGCACGACCAGCACCACCGCTTCCAGCAGCGTTTGTACAACCGCACGGATCGAGTCGCGCACAAATACCGTTGGGTCGTAAGGTGCCGCCCACTTCATATCGTCCGGGAAACGGGTGGACAGTTCGTCCATTTTGGCGCGCACCGCGTTAGACAGATCGATGGCGTTTGCCCCCGGCGACTGGAAGATACCAATCCCGACCGCGTCTTTATTGTTCAGCTGGGAGCGCAGCGCATAGCTGCCGGAACCCATCTCGATACGCGCCACGTCGCGCAGGCGGACGACCGTACCGTCCTGCGTTGTTTTCAGGACAATATTGCCAAACTCTTCTTCGGTATGCAGACGGCCCTGGGCGTTAATGGAGATCAGGAAATCGCTCTCTTTCGGCAGCGGCTCGGCGCCAAGCTGCCCGGCGGATACCTGTACGTTTTGCTCCTGCATCGCCGTCACCACGTCCGAGGCCGTCAGTCCGCGCGCCGCCACCTTGTTTGGATCCAGCCAGACGCGCATCGCGTATTCACCCGAGCCGAAAATCTGGATCTGACCCACGCCGGGCAGACGCGCCAGCTCGTCCTTCACCTTCAGCGTGGCGTAGTTACGCATATACAGTGAATCGTACTTACCGCCAGGCGAAAAGAGATGCACCACCAGCGTCAGCGTTGGCGACTGTTTCTGAGTCGTGATGCCCAGACGCCGAACGTCTTCCGGCAGACGCGCCTCGGCCTGTGCGACGCGGTTTTGCACCTGTACCTGCGCCTGATCCGGGTCGGTACCCGGACGGAAGGTGACGGTAGTCACCAGCACGCCATCGGAGCCCGCGACGGATTTCATGTACATCATGTTTTCAACGCCGTTGATCGCCTCTTCCAGCGGCGTCGCCACGGTTTCGGCAATCACTTTCGGGTTGGCGCCCGGGTACTCGGCGCGCACCTGCACGCTTGGCGGCACGACATCAGGATATTCGCTCACCGGCAGCAGCGGGATGGCGATTAATCCTGTGATAAAAATCAGAATCGACAGTACGGCGGCAAAAATCGGCCTGTCGATGAAAAAACGGGAAAAGTCCATGGATTGGATTCTCAGGTAAGGGATCAGTTGAGGGCGGCGCTGGCGGTCATGGCAACGGTTTTCGCGTTAACCGGCATACCCGGCATAAACACTTTTTGTAAACCATCGACGATGACTTTATCCCCGGGATTCAGCCCCTGCTGTACGATACGTAAACCGTCGGCCAGACGCCCCGGCGTAATATCGCGGCGCTGCGCTTTCCCGTCTTTATCAACGACATAAACATACTTACGATCCTGATCGGTCAGCACCGCCTTATCGTCAACAAGCGTGGCTTTAAATTCCGCACTGCCCGGCAGGCGCACGCGTGCGAAGAGTCCCGGCGTGAACTGACGCTGTGAGTTATCCAGCAGCGCGCGCATGCGGATTGTACCGGTACTCGGCGTGAGCTGGTTATCCAGGAAATCCACTTTGCCCTGATGGGGATAGCCCTCCTCACCCGTCAGACCAATCTCCACTGGCAGCGCCGTGTGGTGACTGGACGCCCCCTGCCCGCTGCGGGCCAGGTTCTGATAGTGAAGATAGGTGGACTCGTCCACGTCGAAGTAGACGTAAACCGTCTTCTGTGAGACCAGGGTGGTGAGCACGCTGGCGCTGTCACCCGCAGTCACCAGGTTACCGCTGGTGATCAGCGCCCGGCTGGCGCGACCGTCGATAGGCGCGGTCACTTTGGTGAAGTCGAGGTTGAGCTGCGCGGCATCAACCGCCGCCTGTGCCGCGCGAATATCGGCCTGCGCCTGGGTAGCGGCGGAACGGCGCTGCTCCCACTCTTCACGGGATACCACGTTGGTATTGACTAATTTATCGGTACGGTTAGCCTCGCTTCGCGCCAGGCTGGCCTGCGTTTTGGCTCTCGCCAGGTTCGCCTGCGCCTGTTCCAGCGCCGCGCGATAGGTTCGGTCATCAATCGTGAACAGCACCTCGCCCTTTTTCACCTCCTGACCGTCGGTGTAATTCACTTTATCAATGTAGCCGGAGACGCGTGGGCGCAGCTGAACGCTTTCCACCGCTTCAATGCGACCGTTAAAGCTGTCCCACTGGCTAATGGATTTCACCACCACGTCAGCTGCGCTGACGACGGGCGCTTGCGGTGCAGCATTTTGCGCGACACTGTCATCGCACCCGACGAGAAGCGCGGAGAGTAAAACCACCCCCGTCGCGCTCAGATGAAAGTAACCCCAGGTTTTTTGCAGGCTCATTATTTTTATTCCGGTTATTGTAGCCGCCGGGCAAGACGCAGCGGGAGGCGCCGCGCCACTTCCTTTGTCCGGTCTGGCTTAAGGCCATTTGTGTCGTTCATCGCCACAAAACTGTAACAGTTGCGAATACACTATCGCGGCGATTGTAGGAAGGCGCTTAATTAAGTGCAAGAATAATTGTTGCACTTTATGTGCTATTTGCCGCGAAGGTAAATCACGGGTTTTGAGAAGGGATTTAAATGTAACAATAAAACTTGCAATTAATATCAAAACGGGCCACCTTTAAGTGCAACAAACAAAGATGCTTTTAATGCGTGGCGTAGGGGGAAGCAAGATGAACACGGGTGCATTCATTCACGATTTGCTCGACTGGATCGACAACAACCTTGATAGCCGCCTGGACATTGAAACCGTCTCCAGGCGAGCCGGCTATTCGAAATGGCATCTCCAGCGGATCTTCAAAGAACATACCGGCTCCCCTCTCGCCGAATATATTCGCGCGCAAAAGCTGCAAAAATCGGTTGAGCGCTTAGCCCAAAGCGATGAACCGATTCTGAACGTGGCGATCGCGCTGGGCTTTGACTCTCAGCAGTCCTTCAACCGCAGCTTTAAGCGTCAGTATGGTCAGGCGCCAGGGGCATGGCGACGCAGTATCGGCTGCCGTGGATCCCGACAGATGAGCCAATAATTCACGTCCCGTTCGGATATCAGTTACAAAAGAAAAACCCTCTGTAAAAGGGGGGTTTATCAGTCTTAACTGCTTATGACGTGCAGAAAGGTTTACGGGCTTATTCCTACTCAATCATATCAGCTCAGTCCTTGCATTTTGGCTTTACGCTATTCTCGATAATCGGCTTTCTTATATATTGTCCTTAATCTCGTTACGTCGAGGTTCCGAGCACAACTGTAGGGATGATTTTTGTCGGGATTATCTGTGGAACTTCACTTTATATTTTTATGAACACATCCCTTAAAACGATCTACTATCGGGTGTAGCTGTAAAATTGATATAGATCTACTTTCCAAAGGCAAGCCAACCTTTTTTAGAGTAAAATAATTAAATGCGCACTTTATGTATATTTTATTTTAAAAATACACGCACTATATGCAGATAATTTTCATAAGCATCTATAAAGAAAAGAGAGATACATGACTTTGCATGGAAAGTTTATTATAAATGATGCTGATTACTCACCACTTGAATTTGATGGTGTTGGAGTCTTTATGGCTTTTTCTGGTAACGGTGCATACAGAAACAAAGGAGCATGTGGCATCATTCCTAACGTTGGACCGCTACCAAAAGGTAAATATTATATAGTAGACAGGCCTAAAGGAAGTATGGCTAACAGATTTAGAGCCTGGGGAGTCGATACATATAAAAGCACTTTTAGTTATCATGTTGATCATTCTGAATGGTTTGCTTTATTTCGCGACGATGGGAATATAGATGATTCTACATTTTACAAAAGCGTAGCCAGAGGTGGATTTAGGCTACATCCCGGTCAGGTATCAGAAGGGTGTATAACTTTACCAAGCCAATCAGATTACAATAGATTAAGAAACGCACTATTAAGAACAAAGACAGCAAAGGTTAAAGGTCTTGATTTAGAATCCTATGGAACAATTGAGGTCATTATTGGTGGTTATCAGAAAACTTGTCCTTAGTTCTGTTAGAATGGTTCTTTTCATCGGCATATTCGCTATTGTTTCATGGTTAGATGTTTGCTACTTAACTGAACATCCATTAATAAGTCACGAAACAGCTATTAGAATTTCCTATTTAATTAGCAACAACCCAACACCCGAAGATATCTATTATAGTTATGATTATGTATTAATTTCATTCAACACTCTTACCTCTATCTTTTTCTACATCATAACAATGAAGTTAATTAAACTAATAAGGAGTAAATAAAATGCCTATCCCTCCCTATCTTTGGCTAAAAGATGATGGTGGTGCAGATATCAAAGGCTCTGTAGATGTTCAGGATCGTGAGGGCTCTATCGAGGTAATCAGTATGGGTCATGGTGTTAACCTTCCCGTCGATACTGCCAATGGAAAGATCACCGGAACACGCCAACATTCATCATTTAATTTTGAAAAAGAAGTCGACAGTTCCAGTCCCTATCTCTACAAAGCAGCAGCTACAGGGCAAACATTAAAAAGTGCAGAAGTAAAATTTTATCATATCAATGATGCGGGCCAAGAGGTGTGTTATTACACCGTATTAATGGAAAATGTAAAAATAACGGGTGTTAATTGTGGTGTGCCCAATGTTAAATTATCAGGCAATGATAAGTTAAATCATATGGAATCCGTCTCTATGCAATATGAAAAAATCACATGGCGTATTGTAGATGGGAATATCCAATTCTCTGATTCATGGTACGAGAGGCCAACAGCATAAATTTCTGTTACTTTCTGCGCCACAGTGCGTTCTGAAATTATGCTCTTCGTTGCTAACGCTGCCAGAAAGTGCCAGACATAAAAAACAAAAAAGCCCGCAGTTACGCGGGCTTAGAGATACTTTACTGCATTTACCTACAGGCTGTAGCCAGACGCGAAATCATTCCCACTCGATCGTCGCCGGTGGCTTGCCGCTGATGTCATACACCACGCGGGAAATGCCGTTCACTTCGTTGATGATGCGGTTAGACACGCGGCCTAAGAAGTCATACGGCAGGTGCGCCCAGTGCGCGGTCATGAAGTCGATGGTTTCCACTGCACGCAGGGAAACAACCCAGTCGTACTTACGTCCATCGCCCATTACGCCTACAGAACGAACCGGCAGGAACACGGTGAACGCCTGGCTTACCTTGTTGTACAGGTCAGCCTTGTGCAGCTCTTCGATGAAGATCGCGTCCGCACGACGCAGCAGGTCGCAGTACTCTTTCTTCACTTCGCCCAGCACGCGTACGCCGAGGCCCGGGCCCGGGAATGGGTGACGGTAGAGCATATCGTACGGCAGCCCCAGCTCCAGACCGATCTTACGCACTTCGTCTTTGAATAGCTCACGCAGTGGTTCAACCAGGCCCATCTTCATCTCTTTCGGCAGGCCGCCCACGTTGTGGTGAGATTTGATAACGTGCGCTTTACCGGTTGCGGAGGCCGCAGACTCGATCACGTCAGGGTAGATAGTGCCCTGCGCCAGCCATTTCACGTCTTCCAGCTTCAGCGCTTCTTCATCGAACACTTCCACGAATACGCGGCCGATGATTTTACGTTTCGCTTCCGGATCGTTCTCGCCTTTCAGCGCGTCCAGGAAGCGCTGTTCGCCTTCCACGTGAACGATGTTCAGACCGAAGTGGTCGCCGAACATGTCCATGACCTGCTGGGCTTCGTTCAGACGCAGCAGGCCGTTGTCCACGAAGACGCAGGTCAGGTTTTTGCCGATGGCGCGGTGCAGCAGCATCGCGGTCACGGAGGAGTCCACGCCGCCGGAGAGGCCGAGGATCACTTTGTCATCACCAACCTGCTGGCGGATACGCTCCACGGCGTCGTCGATGATTTTTGCCGGGGTCCACAGGGCTTCACACTGGCAGATATCACGCACGAAGCGCTCCAGCATGCGCATACCCTGACGGGTGTGAGTCACTTCCGGGTGGAACTGCACGCCGTAGAAGCGTTTTTCTTCGTTCGCCATAATCGCGAACGGGCAGCTTTCGGTGCTGGCTACAGTCACGAAGTCCGACGGGATAGCGGTGACTTTGTCGCCGTGGCTCATCCACACGTCCAGCAGCGGTTTGCCGTCTGCGGTCAGGGAGTCTTCGATTCCGCGCACCAGCGCGCTGTCGGTGACGACTTCTACCTGCGCGTAGCCGAACTCACGCTCGTTAGAGCCTTCTACGTGGCCGCCCAGCTGCATCGCCATAGTCTGCATGCCGTAGCACACGCCGAACACCGGTACGCCCGCTTCGAATACGTACTGTGGCGCGCGCGGGCTGTTCTCTTCGGTGGTGCTCTCCGGGCCGCCGGACAGGATGATGCCGCTTGGATTGAACTCGCGAATCTGTGCTTCCGTGACATCCCACGCCCACAGCTCACAGTAAACGCCCAGCTCACGCACGCGACGCGCCACCAGTTGAGTGTACTGAGAACCAAAATCGAGGATGAGGATGCGATGTTTATGAATGTTTTCCGTCATTGACGCTAATTCCGAGGCAAGTGAAACAGATTAAATAAATCGCCCGACACGAGGTCGGGCGAAGAAAATCATGATCCCAGACGGTAGTTCGGGGACTCTTTGGTGATCGTCACGTCGTGCACGTGGCTCTCCTGGATACCCGCACCGCTGATGCGTACGAATTCCGCTTTGGTACGCAGCAGGTCAATGGTACCACAGCCGGTCAGCCCCATACAGGAACGCAGGCCGCCCATCTGCTGGTGGATGATCTCTTTCAGACGGCCTTTATAGGCCACGCGGCCTTCGATGCCTTCCGGTACCAGTTTGTCAGCGGCGTTATCGGTCTGGAAGTAACGGTCGGAGGAACCTTTGGACATCGCGCCCAGGGAGCCCATACCGCGGTAGGATTTATAAGAACGGCCCTGGTAGAGTTCGATTTCGCCCGGGGATTCTTCGGTACCGGCCAGCATGGAGCCCACCATCACGGCTGCGGCACCTGCGGCGATCGCTTTGGCGATGTCGCCAGAGAAGCGGATACCGCCGTCCGCGATAACCGGAATACCGGTGCCTTCCAGCGCTTCAACCGCGTCAGACACCGCGGTGATCTGCGGAACGCCCACGCCGGTGACGATACGGGTAGTACAGATAGAGCCAGGGCCGATACCCACTTTCACCGCGCTGCAACCGGCTTCCGCCAGTGCGCGAGCACCTGCGCCCGTAGCCACGTTACCGCCGATGATCTGGAGATCCGGGTATTTAGCACGGGTTTCACGAATACGTTGCAGAACGCCTTCGGAGTGGCCGTGTGAGGAGTCAATCAGCAGCACGTCAACGCCCGCGGCAACCAGCGCGTCAACGCGCTCTTCGTTACCTGCGCCCGCGCCAACCGCAGCGCCGACGCGCAGACGGCCATGCTCGTCTTTACAGGCGTTCGGTTTACGTTCTGCTTTCTGGAAATCTTTAACGGTGATCATGCCACGCAGGTGGAAGTTCGCATCCACAACCAGCGCTTTCTCAACGCGTTTTTCGTGCATTTTCGCCAGCACCACGTCGCGGGTTTCGCCTTCGCGAACGGTCACCAGGCGCTCTTTTGGTGTCATATAGACGCTGACAGGCTGGTTCAGGTCAGTCACGAAACGCACATCACGACCGGTGATGATGCCCACCAGCTCGTTGTCTTCGGTCACAACCGGGTAACCTGCAAAGCCGTTACGCTCGGTTAGCGCTTTCACTTCGTGCAGGGTGGTGGTTGGCAGAACGGTCTGAGGATCGGACACGATACCGGATTCATGTTTCTTCACGCGGCGAACTTCTTCCGCCTGACGCTCGATAGACATGTTTTTGTGGATAAAGCCAATGCCGCCTTCCTGTGCCAAAGCGATAGCCAGACGCGCTTCAGTCACGGTGTCCATTGCTGCGGAGAGCATAGGAATGTTCAGACGAATGGTTTTCGTCAACTGCGTGCTGAGGTCGGCAGTATTCGGCAGAACGGTGGAATGAGCGGGAACGAGGAGGACGTCGTCAAACGTCAGTGCTTCTTTAGCGATACGTAGCATGGGCAATATCTCTGACCTGGGTGGTTAAATATTGCCGTGGCATTATACAGAGCGTAACCGATTGCATCTACACTTTTTTGAAAAAAATGCTTGCGATCGCCTCTCAGCAGGTTACTATCGACTGAATAACTTGCTGATTTAGAATTTGATCCCGCTCACATGTTATCCTCTCAATCCCCCTCAATTTATACTGTCAGCCGCCTTAATCAGACGGTGCGTTTGCTGCTTGAGCAGGAAATGGGACAGGTCTGGATCAGCGGTGAAATCTCTAACTTCACGCAGCCTGCTTCCGGTCACTGGTACTTTACGCTAAAAGACGACACCGCTCAGGTGCGCTGCGCGATGTTCCGCAACAGCAATCGTCGCGTGACGTTCCGCCCTCAGCATGGCCAGCAGGTTCTGGTTCGCGCCAACATTACCCTGTATGAGCCGCGCGGCGATTATCAGATTATCGTCGAGAGCATGCAGCCCGCTGGTGAAGGCTTGTTGCAGCAGAAGTACGAGCAGTTAAAAGCCATGCTTTCGGCTGAGGGATTGTTTGACCAGCAGTTTAAAAAACCCCTGCCCTCACCTGCCCACTGTGTTGGAGTTATCACCTCGAAAACCGGCGCGGCGCTGCACGATATTTTGCACGTCCTGAAGCGCCGTGACCCTTCCCTGCCCGTCATTATCTACCCAACTGCCGTTCAGGGTGACGATGCGCCGGGGCAGATCGTGCGCGCGATTGAGCTGGCGAATGCGCGTCAGGAGTGCGATGTCCTGATCGTCGGGCGCGGCGGCGGCTCGCTGGAAGACCTGTGGAGCTTTAACGACGAGCGCGTGGCGCGGGCAATCTTTGCCAGCCTTATCCCTGTGGTGAGCGCCGTCGGCCATGAAACGGATGTGACGATAGCCGATTTTGTCGCGGATTTACGCGCGCCCACGCCGTCCGCGGCGGCAGAGGTGGTCAGCCGTAATCAGCAGGAGCTGCTGCGCCAGATCCAGAACGGGCAGCAGTGCCTGGAGATGGCGATGGACTACTTCCTCGCCAACCGTACCCGCCGCTTTACCCAGCTTCATCATCGTCTGCAACAGCAGCATCCGCAATTGCGTCTGGCGCGTCAGCAAACCGTACTGGAGCGTCTGCGTCAGCGGATGAACTTCGCGCTGGATAACCAGCTTAAGAAAGCGATATCGCGCCAGCAGCGCACGACTCAGCGTCTGAACCAGCAGAATCCGCAGCCAAAGATTTATCGCGCACAAACGCGGATCCAGCAGCTTGAGTTCCGCCTCGCGGAAAATATCCGCTCACGCCTGAGCGCCACCCGCGAGCGTTTTGGCAATGCGGTCACCCATCTGGAAGCCGTCAGTCCACTCTCCACGCTGGCCCGCGGCTATAGCGTGACCACCGCGACGGACGGCAAAGTGCTGAAGCAGACGAAGCAGGTTAAAGCAGGGGATGTGCTCACCACCCGGTTTTCTGACGGCTGGGTCGAGAGTGAAGTGAAAGAGATCAAACCGGTGAAAAAAACGCGTCAGCGTAAAAGCGGATAAATCTTCGCCGGTTACAAACTATACTGCTGCTATTGCCTTTTTTAATAAGGAGAGCAGCATGCCCCATCTACATAGCGTCATCCCTCCGTATATTCTTCGCCGTATTATCGAAAGCGGTTCTGAGCCGCAGCAGCGCTGCGCCCGTCAGACCTTAACCCACGTCCAGACGCTGATGGCCCATATGCCGGGCAAACCCGCCGCGCCGCATGTGAATAAAGCCGGTCAGCTTGAGCGTGACATCTACGATGCGAAACAGACCCAGGAGCTGCCGGGTACCCAGGTACGCTATGAAGGCCAGCCCTCCAACGGAGATGTGGCGGTGGATGAAGCGTACGATTATCTGGGTATTACCCATGATTTCTTCTGGAAGGAGTATCAGCGCGATTCGCTCGATAACAAAGGGCTGATCCTCACCGGCACCGTGCACTATGGCCGTGAGTATCAAAACGCCTTCTGGAACGGCCAGCAGATGGTCTTTGGCGATGGTGACGGGGAAATCTTCAACCGCTTTACCATTGCCATCGACGTGGTAGCGCATGAGCTTAGCCACGGCGTGACGGAGACCGAAGCCGGACTCATCTACTTTGAACAATCGGGCGCGCTGAACGAGTCGTTATCCGACGTGTTCGGTTCGCTGGTGAAGCAATACCATCTTAAGCAAACCGCCGATAAAGCAGACTGGCTGATTGGTGAAGGGCTGCTGGCGGAGGGCATCAACGGGAAAGGGCTTCGCTCCATGTCTGAACCCGGCACGGCCTATAACGATCCGCTGCTCGGTAAAGATCCGCAGCCCGGGCATATGAAAGATTTCATCAAAACGCGCGAGGATAACGGCGGCGTACACCTTAACTCCGGTATCCCCAACCGCGCGTTTTACCTGGCCGCAACGGCGATCGGTGGCTACGCCTGGGAAAAAGCGGGTTATGCCTGGTACGACACGGTTTGCGATCGCAACCTGGCGCAGGATGCGGATTTTGATGCCTTTGCAAAACTGACGATAGCGCACGGCGAGAAACGCTCCGGTAGCGACGTTGGGGCGGCTATAAAACAAGCCTGGGAACAGGTAGGAGTGCTGTAAATGCAGGTTCCGGAACTGACGGATGACGCCGTGGTTGAGCTGGCCCGGGAAGGCGGCGTCGCTTTTATCCCTAAGCTGAGCGGCCAGCGCACCATTGCGCTCTCCTCGCTTAATGAGGCCCAGCGCCAGCGCCTGGTGAGCATTCTGGAGCAGGCTTTCCCGCGCGGCCAGCCGCCTGGGCAAGCCTCTTCCCCCGGCAGCGGTGACCAGCGCTATTTCCGCATCCAGATTATCTGGACCGGCCAAAATCAGGCGCACTACGCCGATATCATCGTGCTGGTACCCGAGCAGGAAGCACCCGAGTCGCTGGTGGAACTGTGGCAGAAAGGTGAAGGCTGCGTGTGCGATTAAGCCTCAGCCCGAACAAACTCCACGCGTTTTTTTGAGATAAGACCGTGGCCGTTCTGGCAAAAATAGTCCACCGCACCGCAGGCCTTGAGTACCTGAAGCGGTTGATGGCAATCAGGGCAGCGCGCTTCGAGGGGAATATCGTTATTGCAGCTGTCGCAGTGCGCGATACCGTTTTGCGGCTCGAGCGCTGCGTGGCAATCCGGACAGGTTATCGACATGCTCTCTCCTGTTGAGGTGGGCCGGGGCTGGATAACTGCCCCGGCAGGCTGAATAGTATCAGGCTTCGGTAGCCGGTTTTGTCTGCACATTTTCCAGCATGCGACGCACCGGAACAATGAGGACGATCAGCACCGCAGCACAAATCAACAGCGCGATGGAGCAACGGGCAAAGAGGTCTGGCAGCATATCCAGCTGGTCGGCCTTCACGTGACCACCAATCAGGCCCGCAGCCAGGTTACCCAGCGCACTGGCGCAGAACCACAGGCCCATCATCTGACCGCGCATTCTTTCCGGCGCCAGCAGGGTCATGGTTGCCAGACCAATCGGACTCAGGCACAGTTCCCCGAGCGTCAGCATCAGGATACTGCCCACCAGCCAGAACGGAGAAACCCCTGCTCCACCGTTGCTCAGCACGTTCTGTGCCGCCAGCATCATCAGGCCGAAGCCCGCCGCCGCGCACAAAATACCGATCACGAACTTGGTGATACTGCTCGGGCGAATATTATTGCTCGCCAGCTTCGGCCATGCCCAGCTAAATACCGGTGCCAGCAGAATGATGAACAGGGCATTAATCGACTGGAACCACACCGCCGGGATCTCAAAATCACCGATCATGCGGTTAGTGTAGTCGTTGGCGAACAGGTTGAAGGAGGTTGGCTTCTGCTCGAACGCGGACCAGAAGAACGCGGCGGAGACCAGCAGAATAAAGCATACCAGCAGCCTTGCGCGCTCTTTGCGATTCAGCCCGGCGAAGATGAACAGGTAGATGAAGTAGAGCGCGACGGAGGCGGCAATCACATATACCAGCACGCTGGCCACCGCGACCGGATTAATCACAATCACGCCCTGGGCAATCAACGTGACGATGATTGCAACACCCACAGCCAGCGCCAGCAGCCAGGCACCCACGCCGTTACGTTTCACTACTGGACTGTTCCAGGTGGAGTCCAGACCGACTTCGCTGTCGTAGCGCTTCATGGCCGGAACGGCAAACACGCGGAAGATAATCAGGGCGACCAACATCCCGATACCGCCGATACCAAAGCCCCAGTGCCAGCCGTGGGTTTTAATCAGCCAGCCGGAAATCAGAGGAGCAATGAACGAGCCCATGTTGATGCCCATATAGAACAGCGAGAAACCGCCGTCACGACGCGCATCGCCCTTTTTGTAGAGGGTACCGACCATGACCGAGATACAGGTCTTGAACAGGCCGGAGCCGAGCACGATGAACATCAGGCCGATGAAGAACAGGTTGTCGCCCATAATGGCCGACAGGGCAATCGACAGGTGCCCAAGTGCAATCAAAATCGAACCGTACCAGACGGCCCGCTGCTGGCCGAGCCAGTTATCCGCCAGCCAGCCGCCCGGCAGTGCGGCGAGGTACATGGTGCCCGCGAAGATGCCGACAATCGCCGAGGCGTTTTCACGCGCCAGGCCCATTCCGCCGTCATACACGGTGGCGGCCATAAACAGGATCAATAGCGGGCGAATACCGTAAAACGAGAAACGCTCCCACATCTCGGTGAAGAACAGCGAACCGAGCGGATAAGGATGGCCGAAGAAGGTTCGGCTCTCTTTTTGATTAACAGAGGATTGCATAATTCTCCCGAAAAGGTATGTGTCGTGCTTGTAAACACCAGCATGTACGCCGAACGGTTACGTATCCGATCGATTTTTTACATGCGGCGAAATGTTGGTTAACCATTTGATAACCAGGCGCTAGTTTTGTCTAGTACCGAACCCTGGACTTTAAGATGAAAATTCGACGATTGTCTACTTTCTTAGATATAAACATGGTTAAAAGCGAATAGTGATTGACATCACACAGGGAAGGCAGACCTTTTGAATGAGCGAAAAAAACCCGCGACAGGCGCGGGTTTTAGTGAGTTCGGTAAGAATTATTTGCTTTTCTTAATGTGCTTAATCAAACGCTTACGCTTACGCATCTGGTTCGGCGTCAGGGTATTACGTTTATTCGCAAACGGGTTTTCCCCTTCCTTGAACTGAATACGGATAGGCGTACCCATCACGTCCAGCGACTTACGGAAGTAGTTCATCAGGTAGCGTTTGTAGGAGTCCGGCAGGTCTTTCACCTGGTTACCGTGGATCACCACGATAGGCGGGTTATACCCCCCGGCGTGGGCATATTTCAGCTTCACGCGACGGCCACGCACCAGCGGCGGTTGGTGGTCTTCAGCAGCCATGTTCATGATACGGGTCAGCATCGCCGTGCTCTGGCGGCGGGTAGAGCTGTCATAGGCTTCACGAACGGATTCGAACAGGTTGCCTACGCCGCTGCCGTGCAGGGCAGAGATGAAGTGAACGCGGGCAAAGTCGATAAAGCCCAGACGGAAGTCCAGCGTCTCTTTCACCTGTTCGCGTACTTCATTGCTCAGGCCATCCCACTTGTTGACGACGATAACCAGTGAGCGCCCACTATTAAGGATAAAGCCGAGCAGAGAGAGATCCTGATCGGAGATACCTTCACGTGCGTCAATAACCAGCAGCACCACGTTGGCGTCTTCAATCGCCTGAAGGGTTTTGATCACCGAGAATTTTTCCACTACATCGGTGATTTTCCCGCGCTTACGCACCCCTGCAGTGTCGATAAGTACGTACTCACGTTCATCGCGCTGCATTGGAATGTAAATGCTGTCGCGCGTTGTGCCTGGCATGTCGTAAACCACCACGCGCTCTTCGCCCAGAATACGGTTAGTAAGCGTAGACTTACCTACGTTTGGGCGACCAACGATAGCCAGCTTAATCGGCAGATCCTGCGGGTTGAAGTCATCTTCCGGCTCTTCCTCGCCTTCCTCTCCGGCTTCAAACTGTGCCCAGTATTCGGCGTCTTCGTCCACCTCTTCCGGCGGGTTTACTTCATCAACCCACGGCAGCAGAACGGTTTCCAGCAGGCTGGTGACGCCACGGCCATGCGAGGCCGCAATTGGATAAATATCGCCAAGGCCTAAAGACCAGAAATCCGCAACGGCCTGATCGGCATCGATACCGTCAGTTTTGTTCGCCACCAGGAAGGTTGGCTTTTCGCGTGAACGCAGATGTTTAGCGATAGCGGAGTCCGCGGGCATCAGGCCAGCGCGCGCATCCACCATAAACAGAACCACATCCGCTTCTTCGATAGCCAGCAGAGATTGCTCTGCCATGCGGGTTTCTACGCCGTCTTCCGTACCGTCAATACCCCCGGTATCGATACAGATGAACTCGCGTCCTTCCACCTCTGCACGACCGTACTTACGGTCACGCGTCAGCCCCGGGAAATCCGCAACCAGCGCATCACGGGTGCGTGTTAAACGGTTAAAAAGAGTGGATTTTCCAACGTTAGGGCGCCCGACAAGCGCGACCACAGGTACCATGTTTGAAGCCTCATAAAATTCAAAATAACGTCGCTTTCGCAGCGTTTTTAAAAATGTCAAAACGGCTCCTGAGTGAACAGGAGCCGTTTAGTATACTACAACCGCCGTGTAATTAACGCGTGATCGCGTACAGCGTGCCGTCTTTTGCCTGAATCAGCAGTTTGCCGTCAGCCACAACCGGGTCGGTCAGGAAGCCCGAGCCGTCCACTTTCTGCTGCGCCACGAAGCGGCCATTCTCTGGATCGATCCAGTGCATATAGCCTTCGCTGTCGCCCACCACCAGGCTGCCGTTATACAGTGCCGGTGCGGTCAGCAGACGGTGCAGCAGATCGCTCTGCGTCCACAGCGTCACGCCACCTTCGGTGCTCAGCGCCAGCAGACGGTCGTTCTGATCCACCATATAAATACGGTTGCCGTCGACAATGAAATCGTTCACGGAACCCAGCTCACGTTTCCACATGATCTGGCCGCTACGCAGGTCCAGCGCCGTCAGGTTGCCGTTATACGCCAGCGCGTAAACCACACCGTCAACGATGACCGGCGTGGTGTCCACGTCACTCAGACGGTCGATTTCAGTTGAACCGGTCGCCTGGGAAATACGCTGCTGCCAGATCATCTGACCCTGCTGCATCAGTACTGCGCTGACACGACCGTTGTCACCACCCACAATGGCGGCGCCAAATGCAGTCGCCGGAGCAGATTCACCACGCAGAGACAGCGCTGGCATATCCAGGTTAACCGTCCATTTTACCAGACCATCGGCTTCGTTCAGCGCCTGCAACTGGCCGTTGCTGGTATGGATCAACACCAGGCCGTCGCTGACAACCGGACGTGACAAGGATTCACCGGCAACGCTGGTCTGCCATGCAACCGAACCGTCGCTGGCATTCAGCGCGTAAACCTGCGCTTTTTCGCTGCCCACATACACGTGACCGCCGGCAACGGTCAGGCCGCCAGAAAGCAGCGCAGGTTTACGGGAGAACCAGCCGTCTTTTTCCGCCAGGTTAATGGACCACACTTCTTTTCCGTCATCAGCGTTCAGCGCTTTAACGGTGCCTTTGCGATCGGCCGCATAGACCACGCCGTCAGCAAATGCCGGGTGCAGGTTGGAATAAAAATCGCCAATACCATCACCCACGGAGGTGTCCCAGGCGGTGGACGGAGTGAACTGGTTTTCAACCGTCGGTAGCGGGGACATTTTGACAACGTCTTCTTCGCCACTGAACAGTGAACAACCACTCAATAACGTAACAGAAAGCAGTCCTGGCAGAAGTAATTTACGCAATTGCATTGGGTCCCTCTCAGACGGACAAATTATTTATTTTCATCTGCATCATTTCGCTCAGCGCAGGTGAAGCTTTACTATCCACGCCAGCTTGCCACGCTTTACGCGCGCCCGCTTTATCACCCTTACTCAGCAGTGCTTCACCGCGAAGATCGGCGACAATAGCGGCAAAGCCATCACCTTTGATGGTATCAAGCGTTTTCAGCGCGTCGTCGGCTTTTTTCTGCTGAACCTGAATACGTGCCAGGCGCAGATTGATCACCGCTTTCAGATTTTCGTCACTGGCAGCAGCAAGCCCCTGAGACAGTTGCGCAGCGGCTTTGTCCAGTTCGTTTTTATCAACATACTGCTGAGCCACTTCCAGCGCAGCCAGCGCACCGTAGGTGTTTTTGTTGTCAGCGGCAAATTTCTCCGCAGCCGTCAGCGTTTGCGGCTGATCGGCACGGATTGCGCTAACGGTGTTTTCGTAGTTCAGGGATGAACCGCGAGCAGAGTCAGCCTGATGATTGTTCCAGTAACGCCAGCCAACCAGCGCACCAACACCTAAAATAACCCCTACAACCAGTGCCTTGCCGTTTTCAGCAAAGAAGCGTTTAACCGCATCAACCTGGTCGTGTTCGTTCTCGTACATTTCCACGCAGTCCTTCTCCTTAGCCCAATAGAGTGCGCAAGTGCGCCGCAACGCCATCCTGCGTTACCGTAGTTTGCTCACCAGAGCGCAGGTCTTTAACCACCACTTCGCCGTTGGCCACTTCGGACTCACCCAGCACCAGTGCAATACTTGCGCCCCACTTATCGGCACGAGCAAACTGTTTTTTAAAGTTGCCGCCGCCGTGGTTGGTCATCAGCTTTACGTCCGGCAGCGCATCGCGCACGCGTTCGGCAAGCTGCATCGCCGCAGACTGCGTATCCGCACCTGAGGCCACCAGGTATATATCGACAACAGGATCGGCTTTAAATTCCGGATTAACTGCCTGAACCAGCAAAACAAGTCGCTCAAGGCCCATCGCGAAGCCTACAGCCGGTGCTGCGCGACCACCCAGTTGCTCGACCAGTCCGTCATAACGACCGCCAGCACAGACGGTGCCCTGCGAACCGAGGCTGGTGGTGACCCACTCAAATACGGTGCGGTTGTAGTAGTCCAGACCGCGCACCAGACGCTGGTTAACGGTATAAGCAATGCCCGCCGCTTCAAGCAGCTTGCACAGGCCAGCAAAGTGTTCGCGGGAATCCTCATCCAGGTAGTCACCCAGCGCTGGCGCATCGTTCAGCAGCGCCTGTACGTCAGGATTTTTGGAATCGAGTACGCGCAGCGGGTTGCTGTACATACGACGTTTACAGTCTTCGTCGAGCTTCTCTTTGTGTTGTTCCAGGAACGCCACCAGCGCATCGCGATAGTTCGCACGCGCTTCCAGAGAACCGATAGAGTTCAGCTCCAGGGAAACGTGCTCAGAAATACCGAGCGCACGCCACCAGCGGGCAGTCAGCATAATCAGTTCGGCATCGATATCTGGTCCTTGCAGACCAAACACTTCCACGCCAAGCTGGTTGAACTGACGGTAGCGGCCTTTTTGCGGACGTTCGTGGCGGAACATCGGGCCGATATACCACAGGCGCTGCTCCTGATTGTACAGGAGACCATGTTCGATGCCGGCGCGTACGCAACCCGCCGTCCCCTCAGGACGCAGGGTCAGGCTGTCGCCGTTGCGGTCCTCAAAGGTATACATCTCTTTTTCAACCACGTCGGTTACTTCGCCGATCGCGCGTTTGAATAACGGGGTCTGCTCTACAATCGGCAAACGAATTTCGCTGTAACCGTAGCTGCCGAGCACCTGCTTCAGTGTGCCTTCAATGCGCTGCCAGATGGCGGTTTCGCCAGGCAGATAATCGTTCATGCCGCGGATGGCTTGAATGTTTTTTGCCACGTTTATTCTCTTTCTATATACAAAAAAGAACCCAAAGAATGGGTTCAATCATACATGGGAAGCAGCCTGCTTCCCATCACGTTATTTTTCAACCTGCTGAACGCTGATGCGCTGCGCTTCGTCCATCATCGTCGCTTTTGCGCGAATGCGGGCTTCAAGCTGGTCGATCATATCACTATTATCCAGACGATCTTTACGAACGCCATCTTCATAGAGACCACTTTTCTTGTTACCGCCGGTAACGCCCAGCGTGGACACCAGCGCTTCACCCGGACCGTTCACCACGCAGCCGATGATGGAGACGTCCATCGGGGTGATAATGTCTTCCAGTCTCTGCTCCAGGGCATTGACGGTGCCGATCACGTCAAACTCCTGACGTGAACAGGTTGGGCAGGCGATGAAGTTGATCCCACGCGCGCGGATACGCAGTGATTTCAGGATGTCGAAACCGACTTTGATCTCTTCCACCGGATCGGCGGCCAGGGAGACGCGTAACGTGTCACCGATGCCTTCAGAGAGCAGCAGGCCGAGACCAATTGCCGATTTTACCGAACCGCTGCGCAGACCGCCCGCCTCGGTGATGCCAAGGTGCAGCGGCTGATCGATCTGTTTTGCCAGCAGACGATACGATTCAACGGCCAGGAAAACGTCAGACGCTTTCACGCTCACTTTGAACTGATCGAAGTTAAGGCGATCCAGATGATCGACGTGACGCATGGCGGATTCGAGCAGCGCCTGTGGCGTCGGCTCACCATACTTTTCCTGGAGATCTTTTTCCAGAGAGCCAGCGTTTACGCCGATACGGATTGGAATGTTTTTGTCGCGGGCGCAGTCAACCACCATGCGAATGCGCTCTTCGTTGCCGATGTTGCCTGGGTTAATACGCAGACAATCGACACCGTATTCAGCGACTTTCAACGCGATACGGTAATCGAAGTGAATATCGGCAACCAGCGGAACGCTCACCTGCTGCTTGATCAGTTTGAACGCCTCAGCGGCGTCCATGGTCGGCACTGAGACGCGAACAATGTCCGCGCCGACGCGTTCTAATGCTTTGATTTGATTAACCGTCGCTTCTACATCCGTAGTACGCGTATTGGTCATCGACTGGACGGCGATAGGCGCCCCATCGCCGATTGGCACGTTCCCAACGTAAATCCGTTTCGATTTTCTACGTTGAATAGGAGCCTGGTTATGCATGTAAAATCTCCCGCATTGCCCGTCTGTTACTGTGCTGCTGATTGTTCGGCATTAACGGTAAGACGCGCAACCTGGTTAGTTCTGATAAAGCGGCTCAGATCGACAGGTTTTCCTTGATACTGGATCTGTACCGCTGCCGGTGCGCCGATTTTAAGCTTGTATGGTGCCTGGCCCGTTAGATTTAACGTGCCATCTTTACGTTGCAGGCCGCTGAACAGCTTTTTACCTGTCGCGTCAGTCACTTCCAGCCAGCAATCAGCCGTGAAATTCATCACCAGCGCATTCGGGTCAACGGCAGGTGCCGCCGTACCCGCCGGGTCAGTTGGCAGTGACGCCGCGGTGTTATCTGCCGGTGCCGTTGCCGCAGGGGCGGTATCAACATTGGCCTGAGAAGGTGATACGACCGCGTTCTGATCCTGGGCCTGGGTAGCCGGTGCGGTATTCGCCGTCGATTCTGGCGTCGCCGCTGGATCGGTTGCAGGCGTGCTGGTTGCTGTCGCCTGAGGTTCGCTGGAGGTCGCAGCCCCTTCGGTGCTCAGCGGCACGCTTTGCGCGCCGTTAGTACCAGACTGATTAAGCTCAGCGGAGGACTGATCGGCCATGGTGGTGATCTCTTCCTGTTGCGCTTTGTGGTTTTGCCACCACCATGCGCCCGTCAGGCCGACAACCACGAACAGGACCAGCCAGGTAAAGCTCATCAGCCAGCCATCGCGTTTTTTACGACGTTTGCCCAGAGAGAAGCTCTGCATCGGCGCAACTTTTGCCGCACGCACAGGCGCCTGCTTCTCCATCATCGGCAGTAATTCGTCTTCAGGAATATGAACCAGTTTGGCGTAAGAACGGATATAACCGCGCAGAAACGTTGAAGCCAGATCGGCGGGTGCCTTATCTTCTTCAATGTCGCGAACGGTGGAAACCTTCAGGCACAGGCGTTCTGCAACGGCTTGCTGGCTGAGTCCGAGTTGTTCACGGGCGTTGCGAAGACGAACGCCAGTGGAGAGTGCTGCATTTTGATCGTGAGTGGCTTCAGTATTCATTCGCTACAACTACTGGTACGTGAAAATAAGGGTTCAGGTGCCGGTGAGTCACAATGCCACCCGCACCGCGAAACTTTAGGTCAGTTAACCTGGAACAAACAGTATAAGACTGTCGGGCCGCAGATGACAGCGCTGGCAGGCCTTCACGCTAAACTGTTGTTACGTCGTTACATACTGCCCGAAAGTCGTATGAAACGCACCGTAATTATTAATCAGTCATAAGGATTGTGACTGAATATTCAGTAAATTAATGCTTCACGGCGCAAAAAACGCGCCGTGTCTGCATAATAATCAAACGGTTTTGACCGCGATTGACTCACCCTGCATGCGCTTACGCAGCGTACGTTTGGTACGGTCAATAACGTCACCCGCCAGCTGACCACAGGCTGCGTCGATATCATCGCCACGCGTTTTACGTACGATGGTGGTGAAACCATACTCCATCAGCACTTTTGAGAAGCGATCGATACGGCTGTTCGAGCTACGGCCATACGGCGCGCCCGGGAACGGGTTCCATGGGATCAGGTTGATCTTACATGGCGTATCTTTCAGCAGTTCAGCCAGCTCATGTGCATGCTCGGTACCGTCGTTAACATGATCCAGCATCACGTATTCAATGGTCACGCGGCCCTGGTTAGCATTGGATTTCTCCAGGTAACGGCGCACGCCAGCCAGGAAAGTTTCGATATTGTACTTTTTGTTGATCGGCACAATTTCGTCACGGATGGCGTCGTTTGGCGCGTGAAGGGAGATGGCCAGCGCAACGTCAATCATATCGCCCAGTTTGTCCAGCGCAGGCACCACGCCGGAAGTAGAGAGCGTAACGCGGCGCTTGGACAGACCAAAACCGAAATCGTCGAGCATAATTTCCATCGCCGGAACGACGTTGGTCAGGTTGAGCAGCGGTTCACCCATCCCCATCATCACCACGTTGGTGATTGGACGTGTACCGGTGACTTTCGCTGCACCCACGATTTTCGCAGCACGCCAGACCTGGCCGATAATTTCCGATACGCGCAGGTTACGGTTAAAGCCCTGCTGCGCCGTAGAGCAGAATTTGCACTCCAGCGCACAGCCCACCTGAGAAGAGACGCACAGCGTGGCGCGATCGTCTTCCGGGATATACACGGTTTCAACACGCTGATCGCCAACGGCAATGGCCCACTTGATAGTGCCATCTGAAGAGCGCTGCTCTTCCACCACTTCCGGTGCGCGGATTTCCGCCACTTCTTTAAGCTTATTGCGCAGCACTTTGTTGATGTCCGTCATGTCATCAAAGTTGTCGCTGCAATAGTGGTACATCCATTTCATGACCTGATCGGCACGAAACGGCTTCTCGCCCATCTCTTTAAAGAACTCGCGCATCTGCTGACGGTTCAGGTCCAGCAGGTTAATTTTTCCATTTTTATTGGGAACCGCAGGAATGGCGACTTCGGAGGTATTCACTAATTCAGACATAATTTTTTCCGGCCTCGTTGTTACACGTTGTGGCCCTTGGTGGGTTGAAAAGAAACGCCCCGGTAAGCAGTCTGCTCGTCCGGGGCGTTGCATTGTACAAAGTCTGGCGCAGGGATGCCACGTTTGCACGCGGCATTTACGAAATTATTAGCGAGTGCGCGGGCACACTTCGCCTTCTGCAAAGAAGAACGCGATTTCGCGCGCAGCAGATTCAACAGAGTCGGAACCGTGGGTGCCGTTCTCGGTGAAGCTGTCTGCGTAGTCAGCGCGCAGAGTACCTGCCAGCGCGTTGTCCGGGTTGGTTGCACCCAGCAGATCGCGGTGACGCTGTACCGCGTTTTCGCCTTCCAGTACGGATACCACGATTGGGCCAGAAGTCATGAACTCGACCAGACCGTCAAAGAATGGGCGACCTTCGTGCTCAGCGTAGAAACCGCGAGCCTGTTCAACGGTCAGGTGCAGCATTTTGGTGCCAACGATCTTAAACCCTGCTGATTCAAAGCGAGCGAAGATGCTGCCAATAACGTTTTTTGCCACCGCGTTTGGTTTGATGATGGAAAAAGTACGTTCAATAGCCATTGATAACCTCTGTAAAATGTTCTGTTGTTTTTGCATACCTGAGTATGGTGTGGCGCGGATTATAAAGAGCAATAGCGCCATTGCCTATGGTTATGCATAACATTTTTTTAAAATGAGACGAAGATTAGCAACAGCTCGTATTTCGCATGCCGTACTGATGGTGAAAACAGAGCGGACACTGCTTTTCATCAGAACTAAATGACCAGAAATGACGGTGGCACGTCAAACAAACGGCTTCATATGCCGGTATGGTCACGCTTTTCGCTGTCCCGTCTGTTTGCGTCACGTTTATCGCCGCATGCTGGCATACCGCTTCGCAGCCGCCACACCCCGTACAGCGTCCGGTTTCCACGACCAGTTCAGCGTTCTCAAACCGAATCGCGTTTTCCGTACAACTCCGCCAGCACGCGCCGCAGAGTACGCAGGATTCGGTATCGAGAGTTATCTCTGCCTCGCTAAATGCAGAAAACGCCCTGCGCAGCTCACGCTGACCGGGCACGACGCAACAGACCCGGACATCCTCACGGGGAACGTGCATCAGCGCACGCCGGGCGGTATTTACCTCGTTGACGGGTATATGTTTAAACGCCCACGCTGCTTCACCACGTCGACGAAGCGCCAGATTCAGCCGGGCAATCGCCAGCAACCATTCAGGATTCTGCTCCGCGTCGATACTGATAAAACGAACGTGGTGCTGCGCGTGCCACAGCAGAAGCTCATTCACCCCTGGCGCACGGTCAGTAAAAGGCCCAACAAGCGTATCGCCACACAGAAAACGTTTTCGCGGCGTGATGCCGGTGATGGCTTCAGCGGGGCAGACAAACAGGCAGTCACTGCATTCAATACAGCGGCTGTCATCAACCGAGACGCCGGTGTCGGTAAAAGAAAAAGCCTGCACGGGACAGACGTCCGCGCAGGCGCAGCAGGAAGAGTGGCGAAAACGGCGACGGACGCACGCATGCGTCACGTCCATCGCCGGGGCAAAGGTTAATCCGCCCATCAGCCAATACTGAAGAAAACAAAGCGCAGCATCAGCTCACCCACAATCAGCAAGGCGCTGCCCAACAGCATTGTGCCTCGCGCCGCTTTTAAGCCGCCCGCAGCAAAGCACACCATACCCGCAACGGAAACGCACCAGCTCAGCAGATGCACGGTTCGCAGTTGCTCCAGCATTTGTAACGGTGCGTGTGGGAACGTCACAACGGTGTTGTCCATAGCCGTAATATCTGCCAGCCAGACGGGCTGCATCACCAGACGTGCAATCACCAGCAGCGTGATAATGACAATCGCCGTTCGCACGCGAGTCTGGGAACGTGCCCCAACGGCCATGCAGGCTGAACCGATAATTCCCACCGAACCGATAAACAGCACCAGGGTATTAATGTGATGCCACGTCACCACGGATGCATGCATGTAGATCTGCGCCATGCAGAACACATCCACCAGCCCGACAAGACCTGCCACAACCAACAGCGGCTTCCAGCCTGGTTTTTTGACAAACATCAGCAGCGTTGCGAGGCCAAGTGCCGCAAGATAAAGACTGGCAAAGATAATCTCACGGCTCAGCCAGGAGCTGGATACGTGACGCAGCGCGTTGAACGCATTAAGTGGATAGCCCATGTGCAACGCGGAGGCGAGCAGACCGAGGCTGGCCAGCACAAACGCTCCGGCAGCCGGCAGCAGCGCGCTGCGTTGCGTGCTTCCGAAGGCCAGCCACAGCGTAACGCCAACCGATCCTTGCAGGAACAGCGTAAAAATCAGCAGCGGTAACTCATGCATGACGTTTCCCCTCTTTCTCTGCGCCCTGATGCGCTTTGATCACCAGGTTCGGTTTGGTGATGGAGGAATCAGGCAAGCCTTTCACATCACAGACCGCACCATACTTCGCCCGCAGTTCATCAATCGGCCCGAATTTAATCGCTTCGAGTGGACAGGTTGCCACACAGACAGGCTGTTCCCCCTTCGCCTGTAGATCCACGCAGAAATCACATTTGGACATCTGCCCGGTCTGCTCGTTGAGCTGTGGCGCGCCGTAAGGGCATGACCACGCGCAGTAGCCGCAGCCGACGCACTTATCAGTATCTACGCGCACAATACCGTCCCCCGGACGCTTATGCATCGCAGTGGTCGGACAGTTTTTGGTGCAGATTGGGTCGGCACAGTGGTTACAGGAGATAGAGAGCGTGTAGGCAAAAACGTTATTGCTGACGCCACCCTGCCCGGTCGGGATAAAGCTCCCGCCATTAACTTCGTACACGCGACGGAAACGACGTCCGACCTCAAGGTTGTTTTTATCTTTGCACGCTACCTGACATGCTTTGCAGCCCGAGCAGCGAGAAGAGTCGATATAAAAACCCAGCTGTTTGTCGCTTACCGGTGCGTAATGTTTAAACTGACTCATGCTTTAGCTACCTCCACCAGCATGGTTTGATGGGAATTCCCTTTCGCAAGCGCGGTAATACGTGCGGAACTGAGCACGTTCGCGCAGCCGCCCTTATCAATACCCTGCTCGTCCGGCTGCCACCAGGCACCTGCCTGCATGGCCACAACGCCTGGAATGATGCGCGGCGTGACCTCCGCCGGGATCTCGCAAATGCCGCGCGCGTTATGAATACGCACGGTATCTCCCTGCGCAATGCCGCGATTTTGCGCATCCTGCGGGTTGATCCACAGCTTTTGCTGCTGCGCCTCAATTAACCACGGGTTGGCGTACTGGGTGGAGTTAGCGCGGTTTTTTCCTTTCCATGTAATCAGCTGGAGCGGGAAGCGTTTCGCCAGCGCGTCTTCCGGCCCTTCATGGGCAGGCACGTAGTGCGACAGCGCCGGAATTTCCGGGTGATGCATGTCGTACAGACGCTTCGAGAAGATCTCAATTTTTCCGGACGGCGTCGGAAACGGATGATTCTGCGGATCGCGAATGTTGTCTTCAAAGGCGACGAACGGCGCGCTTTTGAAAAGGTGCTGACGCGTCTTCTGTAGCGTCGCGAAGTCCGGCAGGTTTTCGTCAGGCATGGAAAGACGCGTCTGCTCCCAGATGTGCTCAATCCACGCTTTTTCGTCACGCCCTTCACTGAACGCGGGTTCGACGCCAAGCTTAGCGGCGACCTCCCGCAGCCAGTCGTAGTCTGAACGGCGTTCAAATTCAGGTTCAATGAGCTTTTCTGACAGGATCAGATAGCTTGCCGTGCCCCAGGTTTCGCCGATATTCCAGCGTTCCATAAAGCTGGTTTCCGGCAAAAGAAGGTCGGCGTATCGGGCGCTCGGCGTCATAAACAGATCGCTTGCGACGATAAACTCGATTTTCGACTCGTCTTCCAGGACACGGGTTGCCTGATGAAGATCCGGGTTCTGGTTAGCCAGATAATTTCCCGCCAGCGAGAACAGGATGCGGATATTGCTGTCCAGCTTTTCGGCATCCTTCAGGCCGACGTCCGCGGTGACCTGAGAGGCATCGTCGGCGGCCTGCACCCAGTTCATCACCGATATTTTGGCTTTGACCGGGTTGTCCGGCATTTCTGGTCCGGCGGCAAATTTCCGGTTTGCGCAGCCGCCATAGCCTGCTGCCCAACCGCCTTTCACCCCGACGTTACCCGTGAGCGTAGCCAGCAACGTCGAGCCGCGCGCGGTGCGCTCGCCGCAGTTATGACGCTGCGGTCCCCAGCCCTGGATCAGCGCAGCGGGTTTGGTGGTTGCGTAGTCGCGCGCCAGTTGCCGAATTGTTTGTGCAGGCACGTGAGTGATTTTCTCTGCCCACTCGGGCGTTTTCGCCACGCCATCTTTTGCGCCGCTCAGGTAAGCCATCAGGGATTCATTGGCCGGAACGCCTTCTGGCATAGTGTCTTCGTCAAAGCCCAGGGTGTAGCGCTGAATAAAGTCGCGATCGTGCAGGTTCTCCGTGACGATCACATACATCATCGCGTCCATCAGGGCGTTGTCCGTGGTGGGAAGCAGCGGGATCCACTGATCGGCCAGGGAGGAAACCGTATCGGAATAGCGAGGGTCGACAACAATAAAGCGAGTGCCGTTTTGCTTCATCTTCTGGTAGAAGTGGTTGCTGTGACCAAAGATCGTTTCCGTCGGGTTATGTCCCCAGAGGATGACCAGTTTGGTGTCCAGCAGCGTGTCAAGAGAACTGCCGCTGGCAGCGGTGCCATAGGTATACGGCGTTGCTGCCGCCGTGTTACCCATACTGACCGAGTGATAGCTTTCGAGATAGCCGCCGGTTAAGTTGAGCAGACGACGAACCATTTTATCGCCGGAAAAAGTCCCGCCGGACACAGCGGTGCCCACATGAACATAGCGTGAAGCCGCACCGTATTTTTGCGTAATAGTTTTTAATTGATTCGCAATAAGGGTGGTGGCTTCATCCCAGGTAATACGCTCGAATTTTCCTTCGCCACGTTTCCCTACACGTTTCATTGGGTATTTCAGTCGATCGGGATGGTAAACAAATTTCCGATAAGCCCGGCCACGCACGCAGGCGCGCATTACGGGCATTTGCGGATCCAACGCGTTATCCGGACGCGTAGAAATTCGGGTCACAACGCCCTCACTGACGTGAGCACGAATATCACACTTGCCGCCGCAGTCAAACGTACTACAGGTTTGCACTACTTTTTCTTCAGGCGTAGTGTCTGAAACCGCCGCGCCCTGTGCCTGTACTTTGCCGGTTTTGACGACAAAAGGCAGAGCGGCGAGCGCCGATCCTGCCTGAATAAACTGACGCCGGGATATGGCGGGAATAGTCCCCTCTCCCTGATGTTTATTTTTTTCCATTGCTCGTTCCTTAAAATAAAAACGCATTCTCGTTTTTTTTCAGGAACGGATATTGATAATTATCAAGCTAACTCTTGAGGAGTAACACTTAGCGATCTAACTCAAAATTGACAGTCGCCGTTTGTCCTGTTTCATCTAATACAACTAACTGATATTTACCCGACAAATATAATTGCAGTGAATAATTCTTCTGATGTCCGTCCAGCGGTTCGCCATTCAAAAACCACCATCGTTGCCCCTCCCCGCCGCTGGTTGAAACGAACAGGGTCATGTTTTTCTCACCCGGAAGACGTTTAATTACCGCCCCTTCTCTGACGCCTGACAACATCAGCGGCGCCGCATTATGGTTATTCAGCGGAGGGCAAATCGCTGAACGGGCGGGGAGACGAGCAGCCCGTTTTTCGGCAGCAGGCAGCCAGGGCTCCAGCGGCAGCGGCCAGACATCCAGCACTTTTTCTGTCGCATCAGGACAATCCGCTGCGACGCGTTTGCCTTCTTTATCCAGCCAGACCGGGAAACGGATCCCGCGAATACCCTCTTGTTCCGGCAGCAGCAGCGTAGGCGGTTCACTGCCTTCCAGCAGCCAGGTTGACAGCCGACGCCGACAGTTTTCGTTCCCTTCAGGCAGGGACTGGCCCCCCGGCCAGCAAATCACGCCCCGTCCTACGCTTGCAGGACGCGGATCGCGCGGCAGACGGGCTTCATCCACCATCGAGCGGGACTGAAGCATGTTATTGACCTGATGCAGGAGCGGAACTGCGCTGGCGAAACCAAACTGCCCGGCAACGGGCGTGCCGTCCGGACGTCCGGTCCAGATTCCAATGACATACCGGGCGTTCAGCCCGATGGCCCAGGCATCCCGGTAGCCGTAACTGGTGCCCGTTTTCCACGCCAGCGGCGCAACCTGGGGCAGCGCACTGTCCGGCAGGGGCTGTGCTTCACTGGCGAGAATGCGACGAATGATCCACGCCGCCCCCTGCGACAGCAGCGGACGTTCGATCAGCGGATCTCCCGGCTGTAAACGCAACCGGCCCGCCTGCCCCTGCCGCGCAAAGGCACTGTAGGCGGCAGCGATATCAGCCAGGCGTGCCCCAGCGCCACCCAGGATCAGGGAGAGGTTGGGCTGCGCACCCGCGGGGAGTATGAGCGGTAATCCCGCGTTGCTCAGCATGCCTGCAAAACGTTTTGGGCCGTACGCTTCCAGTACCTGCACCGCAGGCAGGTTGAGGGAACGCACCAGGGCTTCGCTCATGCTGACCGGCCCATGGAAACCGCTGTCAAAGTTGCCGGGGCGATAATCCCCCGTTTTTCTTGGAACATCCTGTAATAACGAAGCGGGATGGATCAGGCCATCGTCCAGCGCCATGCCATAGATGAATGGCTTGAGGACCGATCCCGGTGATCGGATCGCATTGACCATATCCACGTGACTAAAGCGACTGTCATCATTGATATCTACCGAGCCTACCCAGCCACGCACTTTCATGGATGTATGATCCACGACGATCATCGCCAGTGAACTGCGGGCAGGCAGGCGCGATTTCCAGTTCATTGCCAGCTCTTCAAGCTGTCGTTGCAAAGCTGCATCCAGCGTGGTGACTATTTTTGTGTCGCGGCTTTTACTCAACATCATGCGGGAAAAGAGCGGCGCCAGCTGCGGCATCTGCCGGGGGGCCAGCCAGACCGGCTCTTCACGGGACTCTTTCACCTGCTTCTCAGACCAGACGCCCTGAGTCAGCATGCGGTCGAGCACTTTGTTCCGCGCCGCTTCGGCACGTTCCGGCCAGCGGTCGGGGCGCAGACGGCTGGGTGCCTGTGGCAGTACAGCCAGCAGCGCCGCGTCGGAATAGCTCAGCTGAGACGGCGGTTTGCCAAGATAAGTCCAGCTTGCCGCGCCCACGCCCTGCAACGTGCCGCCAAACGGGGCACGGTTGAGATACAGCGTCAGGATTTCACGCTTGGAGAGATGCCACTCCAGCTGCATCGCCCGCCACAGCTGACGAATTTTACCGCCAAAGGTACGCGGATGCGGATCCAGCAGGCGTGCCACCTGCATGGTAAGCGTGCTCCCGCCAGAAACCACTCTCCCGGCGGTGAGATCCTGCCAGGCGGCACGCAGTACAGAAAGCGGATTGACGCCAGGGTGATCCCAGAACCAGCGATCTTCATACTGGATCAGCGCCTCAAGATAGCGTGGGGAAACCTCTTCAATGGTAACCGGATAGCGCCAGATGCCTTCGCTGTCGGCAAAACGCCACAACGGAACACCCTGCTCATCCACGACCACTCGCGCAGGGTTGACCTCTTTCAGGGGCAACGGCCACACGCGGTCAGCGGCGACAATCAGCCCCCCTGAAAAGAGAAGCGCTCCCGCAAGCCACAGCCAGCGGGAGCGAATCAGGCGTGCTATCCGCATCTTACGGAACAACGATCAGCGGGCCACTGGCCGACCCCGTTGCCCGCCACTGCGGAACGTACATGGACTCGACCATCGGAACAGGCACCTGATAGGTTCCCGGCGTAACGGCACGGGCCAGGTAAACCAGCGTGACCGGCTGACCTTCATTGACCGGCACGGCGGCCACAAAGCGATCGTCCCGGAATTCCATGTGCTGAATATCAGACTGTTGCATCTGATTCAGCAGGTTTTGCACTTCACTGCCGCTGTCCTGCAAGCTGGCGCTGCTGCTCGCCAGATTCTGGTTTTCCAGCTCCAGACCTGCCGGGAGCAGATCCACCACCAGCGCATCCGGTACGTTCTGGCTGGCCTTCACTTCCAGCCACACCAGAACCAGCTCACCGCTCTTAAGTGAAGAGAGCGACTTGCTGCTGCCGTCTGTCGCCAGGATATGACGTTCAATCTGCAAGACGTGAGAAGATGGCTGGGGCGCATACTCCGGATAGCCAGTAGTGTCCAGTCGTACCCACAGCGGCGTCGTGCCGGTATTCGTCACCTGCAAGGCACCAGGCTGGTCGCCGTTCAGGTTTTCTACCTGCGCTTTATCACTGCTCTGGGTCTGTTCAGAGAGGGTGGTCGTTGCCTGCCACGCGCCTGACAAGGTTTGCAGTGAACGTCCAGCCAGGAACAGCGCATTGCTCTCCTGGGTTGACAGCCAGCGCTGGCTGAACGCGTCTTCAGATAACGCGTTCAACAGCCTGTTTTGCGCATCCGGCAGCAGCTTGTTCTCTTCCAGCAGGAAGAGCATCAGGGCATTATCACGCAGCTGGCTGCCGTAATCCGCCATCCAGTTTCGGCTGTCGTTACGGGGAGTTTTGAGAGCCAGATCCAGCGCCTGCTGGCTGCGCGGTGTATCCCCCATCAGTTTGAGTGCCATGCCCAGCTGCATCAACGGAAGCCCGGAAGCGGCCTGAGCGTGACGCTCCCAGATTTCACGCAGTGCACCGAGCGGCGCTTTTTGCTGACGAGCCAGCACCAGCGAAGCATACGCCTGGACAGCAAATTTGCTGGCCTGGGTGTCGTCGCTGTAGCGGATGGACATCATCCCCGGATCCTGTAAATAGCGCAGCAGTCGGCTGTTGGCGTTATTCACCGCCTCGGCAGGCACGCTGTAACCCTGCTCCCCTGCCCGCACCAGGAAGTCCGTAACATAGGCGGTCAGCCAGTACTCTTCCGGGCCGTTTTTATCCCACAAGGCAAAACCGCCATCGTCACGCTGCATTTGCAGCAGACGGGAGATGCCGATATCAATGGCCGCACGGCGTTTATCGTCGGTGTCGCCTTTAATGCCCAACGCCGTAAGCTGTGCCGCGTTGGTGTAGAGGGACGGGAACAGGCCGCTGGTGGTCTGCTCAAGACATCCGTATGGATAGGCCTGAAGTTCACGAATGTAGCGCGCCAGGTTCAAAGGTGGTTTACCGCTGAGCAACAGCTGTCCCTGTAGCGTGGCAGGCGAGAAACCGTCGATATGCTGTGCTGGCGCGCTCCAGGATTCGCCAGGGTTCAGCATCGTGCCCGTATTCACCGTTTGCGCCGGGAATGCGGGGCGTACACCAATTTTCCAGCTCTTATGCTGCGGCGCAAACGTCTCACCAGGGAGCTGAAGCCCCGTCACCTGAGCAGTTACTTCACCATCGCCATAGCCTTCCAGCGCGCGCACCGGAATAAACAGAGTGCTACGAGCGCCAGGCGGCAGCTTAACCGGCTCTGGCTGAGCACCTTCGAGCGACACCTTACCGGTTGCGGTTAACGCAATGTTCAGCGTTTGCGGCTGGTCAGTAAGGTTGGTCAGGTCCAGCGTCAGGCGAGAGGTATCGCCACTTGCGAGGAATCGCGGCGTGTTAAGCTCGGTGATAATCGGAGCCGCCACAATGATTTTGCTTTCGCTGCTGCCGAAATCGTCTTCCGTCCAGGCCTGCGCCATCAGACGCAGTTCGCCGTTAAAATCGCCAATCGGCAGCGTGATGGTGCCTTCACCGTTGGCATCAAGCGTAACCGGCTGCGCCTGCTGAGCAATAATGGTGACATGGTTCACCGGTGGCTTACCGCCGCGTTTCAGTTCATCGCCGTCTCCGCCAAAGCGCAGTGCGGCAAGACGTCCCTGACCTTCAATCACCTGGCCGTAAACATCATAGATGTCCGCGCCATAGCGCTTCTGACCGAAGAAGGCTTCCCACGGATCCGGCGTGACGTAGTCGGTAATGTTCAGCACGCCGCTATCAACAGCCGAGACCAGCACGTTCACCTTCTGTGGCACAGCCCCCTCTTTTACGCTGGCTTTCACTTTCACAGAAAGCGTCTGGTTCGGACGCATTTTTTGTGGGTTATCAAGTGCGATGCTCAGGCGACGATTTTCGTCCCCCATTGGCAGATGCAGCAGACCAACCGCGCGTTTTGGCGTGGCGGATTTAGATTTATCGCCAGGACGAACCACCAGCGTGCTGAGGTAGAGATCGTGACGTTTCCA
Organism: Enterobacter sp. MGH85; assembly: GCF_001037655.1. NCBI lineage: Bacteria > Pseudomonadati > Pseudomonadota > Gammaproteobacteria > Enterobacterales > Enterobacteriaceae > Enterobacter > Enterobacter sp. MGH85. The sequence continues at coordinate 2,185,634 of NZ_KQ089925.1, read as the reverse complement.
GGCCTTATCCACCGGAATGGCGAGATCCAGACCGTTAACCGGTACGTCGATCTCTTTCCACCACAGTGGCCCTTCGCTGGATTCGATCATTGCATAGCCCTTGCCTGCGGCCGGCGCTGCAATATGCAGGTTGATGGTATCGCCTGGCTGATAGGATGGCTTGTCCAGTTTCAGCGTCACACGATCCGGGCGTGCAGCACCCGTGCCATCGCTGTTATCCTGCCAGCTGTACCCCGCCCAGAAGCGCACGCTGCTGACCATGCTATCAGGGGCTTTCACTTCCAGACGGTATGAGCCCCACTCCACCGGGAAGGTGACTTTACCGGTTTCATCGGCCTTGAGGTTAAGTTCCTGCTCGCCCTCAACCAGATCTTTTTGATCAAACTGAGACTGCCAGCCCTCGCTCTCGGACCAGTTCCAGAAGTAGTCGCGACGCTCGCGGACCAGACGCACCTGCAGACCAGATACCGCTTTTTTCGCCCCGCTGGCATCGGCATAGACGATGTCAAAGCTGGCGTTGCCGTTCTCATCAACAATCGGCTGGTTGACGGTGGTATCGGTGCGGTAGTCGTACACGGCCTTGCTGGCGAACTGTGGGCGGATCCCCGGAAGTTCAGCCGCAGGCCAGATAGCCTGCTCGGCGCGTCGCGTTACCGGACGCCCGCCTGATTCCAACAGGCTGGCCTGCAAAATCAGTTGCAGCGGCGAGTGCACCTCTTTCCACTGACTTTCGGTGGTAACCTGTCCGCGCCCCTGTTCGTCCAGCGTAAGCTGCACTTCATCCAGGCTGCGGCTCAGGTTCTCCTCGGCAATATCACCGAACTGGAAGCCAGGCAGTGCAGGCACCGCGTCACGCAGCGGACGCAGGAAAAGCTGGCCTTGCAGAGAATTACCGTTAGCCGGCGCGCCGTACAGGTAATAGCCCACAACGTTAAAGTCCACATCCTCCTGCGGGGAAACCGGCGTTTTTTGCCCGGTCAGATTCAGCGCCATACGCTCAGGCATAAAATCTTCGACGTGGAAATCCCACATGCGCTGCTGGTTATCCCCCGTATTCGCGCGAATATGCCACATGCCGGTCTGGGCGCCGCTATCAAGCGAATAGTTGAAGCGATAAAGGCCGTTCTCAGGTTGCACAACGACCGTACGCGCTACCTGGCCGTCCGGACGCAGCACGTCAAGTTTTACAGGCTGCTCGGGAAGCGGTTTGCCATCGCTGTCGCGAAGCAGGCCGTTAAGGATCACCGTTTCACCCGGACGATAGAGATCGCGCGGGCCAAACATAAAGAACTGTTTGCTGTAACCCGGGTTACCGGCGATATCAAACTCCGCCAGATCCAGTGCCGGAAGTTTGAGGTCAAGAAGCGTGGTCTGGCCATCTTTACTGGCCAGGATCAGCGCGGCTTCTTTATCGGTTTCCAGTTTCGCATGACCATCGGCGTCGCTGTTCGCCTCGGCCAGGGTCTGTCCTTTATCGTTCAGAAGGGTAATGGTCACGCCTGACTGCGCCGCACCGTTTTCAAGACTCTGGGTGAAGATGTCCAGGCGGTTATGATAACGGTGAGCGGACAGCCCAATATCACTTAAGGTAAAGAGCGTCGCGGCGTTACTGTAGTTATAGTGACCAGCCTGATTCATCACGGCGATATAGACGCCAGACTGCTGGAGCGGCTTAATATCTTTGAGCGGCAGGAGCAGTTTTTCACGCGTGTTGCGCGCCGGGTTGAGGTCGAAACGGCCGGTGTAGACCAGTTCCGCCATCTTCAGCAGGTTGTCAGATTCCCAGTTGGTCAGCGAGTTACGGTACTCCCACTGGCTGACAAACGAGGCCAGCGACTCCGGCTTAACGCGGTAGAAGTTCACGTCCACATTGTTGACGTTGAGCGCCATCACCGGCAACCCTTCCACCACTTTACCCGGCAGCAGCGATCCGCGGCTGGCGAATCCGACCGTCGGTTCAACATCCCGGGTGGTGATCGCTTTTTCATAGTCAATGCCGAATGTCGCTTTGTTCAGCGCCAGCAAATTACGCTCGACGGTGACGACCAGATTACGATTCGGCTCCAGATGGCGCAGGCGCAGCTCTTTCAGATTGGGGGCCAGTTCCCAGGCGCCGTCCACTTTGCCACTTTTTTTATCCACCACATGCACCGTTTTCGCAAAATCCTGGCTGGGATCCAGCGGTACAGAGAAGGTCAGAACCAGTGTCGCAGCACCGTCGAGTTGCACTTCAGAGGCATCCAGCAGCGTCAACGCCTTACCCTGACTCTGCGCGGCCAGCTTAGCCAGCTTTTCAGGATCCGGTTTTGCCGGGGTTTTCTGTTCTGATGTAGTAGACGCTGCGGGGGCAGCGGCCTGAGGTTTGTCATCGCTGTTATCACAGCCGACAAGCGTAAAGGTGGTGAGCAGCGCGAGAGAGATCGCAGCTAAGCGAAACGGTTTCATCCTATGTCCCTGGCCTGAGGAGCCTGTTGGTCGTCGTCCGGATAAGTATTATCCGCAAGTTTCGTTATTACAAAAAGTCCAATTTTATAATCTGGAAAGCGCCTCGCAGAATGGCATCGTACTCGTATGCGAGGGTGGAACCGCGATCACACAGCGTAACGTAACATGTTACCTTTCGCGTCATTTGTTTTTAAAACAAGAAGATAGCTGGATAAGCTCGCATCATGCCTGCTAGTTTTATGACCATGACGCACCCCGAGTGCGCGGTTCAATAAGAGAGAAAGCCATGAAACGAGCCGTGAACGCCCTACAAAATTTCGGAAAATCACTTTACGGACCTGTACTTATCTTACCTATCGTCGGTCTGTTTATCGCCTTTGGGAATGTGCTGGGTAACGGCAATCTGGCCGAGTACCTGCCGTTTCTCGGCCATCCGCTGATCCAGAGTGTCGGCCAGCTGATCGCCAAATCTGCCGTGTCGGTGCTGGTCAACCTGGCGCTGCTGTTTGCCGTCGGGATCCCCATTGGCCTGGCAACCCGAGACAAAGGCTACGCGGCGCTGATTGGGCTGGTGACTTTTATCGTGTTTATCAATGCCATGAACGTGACGTTACAGCTTCAGGGAGAACTGGCCCCTGCAGAGCAGATGAAAGCCGCCGGACAAAGCATGGTTCTGGGCGTCCAGGTGCTGGAGATGGGCGTTTTCGCCGGGATCCTGACCGGGGCGCTCTCCGGTTATCTGTACAACAAATATTCCGGTGTCCAGTTTAACGGCGCGATGGCGATATACTCCGGCCACTGCTTTGTCGCGATTGTGATGTTGCCAGTCTCTATGCTGCTCGGCGTGGTCATGAGCGAACTCTGGCCGTACGCACAGCATGGAATAAGCGCCCTGGCGCTGGCGATCAAAGGGTCCGGTCCGTTTGGGGTGGCGATCTACGGTTTCCTTGAACGCATTCTGGTGCCGACGGGCCTGCATCATCTGGTCTATACGCCGTTCCTGTATACCGAACTGGGCGGTACGCAGGAGGTGTGCGGTACGGCTTACCATGGCGCGCGCAATATCTACTTCGCCGAGATGGCCTGCCCGGACGTGAAGCAGCTCAGCAGCACCGTGGTGTGGGATGCTCGCGGCATCAGCAAGATGTTCGGCCTTCCCGCCGCCGCGCTGGCGATGTACATGACCGCGAAGCCAGAGCGTAAAGCGATTGCGAAAGCCATTCTGATCCCGGCGGCGCTGACCTCGCTGCTGGTCGGCGTAACCGAGCCGATCGAGTTCTCTTTCCTGTTTGTCGCCCCGCTGTTGTTCGTGGTGCATGCGGTGCTGACCGGCATTGGCATGATGCTGTTCACCCTGTTTGGCGTTCACGCCATCGGCGCCAACGGAATTATCGATTTTATCCTCTACAACCTGCCGCTCGGCACGGAAAAGTCCAACTGGCCCATGTACATCGTGGTCGGGCTGATCATGTTCGCTCTTTATTTCGTGGTGTTCCGCTTCCTGATCCTGCGTTTCAACATGAAAACGCCCGGTCGTGAAGATGACGATCGGGAGACGCGCCTCTACAGCAAACAGGAATACCAGGCGAAGGGAAATAATGACGGGCTGGGCGAATCGATCGTCGTCGGTCTGGGCGGTCGGGAAAACATTCAGGTGGTTGATAACTGCTACACCCGCTTACGCGTCACGGTGAAGGACGTCGCCATCATCGACGAACCGCGCCTGAAAGCGACCGGCGCGAAAGGGATTATCAAACAAGGTAACAACGTTCAGGTGGTCTACGGGCTGCATGTCAAAAAAATGCGAGAAGCCGTTGAGACGTTTCTCTGAAAGGAGCTAAAGATGTTAACACCCCCATTCATTCTGTCGATTGCCGGCGGCGGCAGCACCTACACGCCAGGTATAGTGAAAAGCCTGATGGTACGCCTGCACGATTTCCCCCTGGCAGAGATTCGCCTGTATGACATCGACGAGGCGCGCCAGAACACCATTGCGCCCGTGGTGGAAAAGGTCATTCGCGACCACAGCCAGAGCATCAAATTCACCGTCACCAGCGATCCGGAGGTGGCCTTCAGCGGCGCGCATTTTGTTTTTGCTCAGATGCGCGTCGGACAGTACAAAATGCGCGAGCAGGATGAAAAAATTCCGCTGCGCCACGGGGTGGTCGGCCAGGAAACCTGCGGACCCGGCGGGCTGGCATATGGCCTGCGTACGATCCTGCCGATGGTAGAGCTGATCGATAGGGTGGAACGCTACGCGCACGAAAAGGCGTGGATCGTGAACTACTCCAACCCGGCGGCGATCGTCGCTGAGGGCGTGCGTCGCCTGCGCCCCAACGCACGCGTGCTGAACATCTGCGATATGCCTGTCGCCGCGATGCGCAATATGGGCGCCATTCTGGGCGTGGACCGTCATAAACTGGAGGTGGACTATTTTGGCCTCAACCACTTCGGCTGGTTTACCCGCGTGCTGGTGGACGGCGAGGACAAGCTGCCGGAGCTGCGTAAACATATCGCGAAGTTTGGCCTGCTGACGGAAGACGCGGCCAAAACCGACCCGCAGCACTCGGATCCGTCATGGGTGAAAACCTGGCGCAACATCAAGCCGATTATGGATAACTTCCCGGAGTACCTGCCGAACCCGTATCTACAGTACTACCTGATGCCGAACCAGATTGTGGAGCATCAGAACCCGGACTATACCCGTGCCAACGAAGTGATGAACGGACGTGAGAAAAAGCTGTTTGCCGCCGCCGAAGAGTACCAGCGCAGCGGGATCTTACCGGACGCCTTCCACGTAGGTGTTCACGGCGAATTTATCGTCGATGTCGCCTGCTCGCTGGCATTCAACCTGCGCCAGCGTCACCTGGTGATGGTGGAAAACCGCGGGGCGATTACCAACCTGCCTTATGATGCGGTGGTGGAAGTGCCTGCCTATATTACCTCCGAAGGACCAGAGCCCGTCCGCGTGGGTCGGGTGCCGCTGTTCCACCAGACGCTCCTGCAACAGCAGCTCGCTTCTGAACAGCTGCTGGTGGAGGCAACCATCGAAGGCAGCTACGAGAAAGCGTTGCAGGCGTTTACCCTGAACCGCACCGTGCCGACCATGGAGCACGCGAAAGCGATTCTGGATGAGATGATCGAAGCCAACCGCGACTACTGGCCAGCGCTGCAAAAGGCATGGCAGGACGGTGAAGCGGTGAAAAAATAGGGGCTTGCTCGCGAGTTGAACGTGGTTAACTTGTCGGTGTCAGAAAAAACACCGACAATCCTTTTTTACGGAAAAGAATGGAGGCAACCATGTCCACCTCATATTTTGTCGCCGCCGACTGGCTGATTGAGCACGGCGACGACCCGGAAGTTCAGATTATCGACGCGCGCATGGCCCCTCCGGGCCAGGAGCATCGTGACGTTCCCGCTGAATATCACGCAGGGCACCTGCCTGGCGCGGTTTTTTTCGATATCGAAGCCCTCTCCGATCACACCTCTCCCCTGCCGCACATGCTGCCTCGTCCGGAAGCGTTTTCCGTGGCGATGCGCGAGCTCGGCATCAGCAAAGACAAACACCTCGTTGTTTACGATGAGGGTAACCTCTTCTCCGCCCCGCGGGCGTGGTGGATGCTGAAAAACTTCGGCGTGGAAAAAGTGTCGATTCTGGCGGGCGGGCTTGCGGGCTGGAAGCGCGACGAGCTGCCGCTTCAGCAGGGCGACGTGACGCTGCCGGAAGGCGAATTCGATGCCACGTTCGACGCACACGTGGTGAAACGCCTGACCGACGTGCTGGTCGTGAGCCACGAAAACACGGCGCAAATCGTCGATGCCCGTCCTGCTCCGCGCTTCAACGCTGAAGCGGATGAGCCGCGTCCGGGGCTGAAGCGCGGACATATCCCGGGGGCGCTGAACGTGCCGTGGGGCGATCTGGTGTTTGAAGGCGAGCTGAAAACCACCGATGAATTGCGTGCCATTTTTGAACGTCAGGGCGTGGATTTGCATCGTCCGGTTATTGCCAGCTGCGGCTCCGGCGTGACGGCCTGCGTGGTGATCCTGGCGCTGGCAACCCTTGGCGCAAATGACGTGATGCTGTATGACGGTGCCTGGAGTGAATGGGGTGCACGGGACGATCTGCCGGTAGAACCGGCTAAATAATGGATAACCGCCTGGCAACGCTGTTAACACGCGGGTCGTCACTGACCCGCGCGGAGTATCGCGTTCTCGCCCACCTCACTGAGCATCCGCTGCTGGTGGGCAATATCACGGTGCGCGAGCTGGCGCTGGCGACATTTGTCTCCACCGCGACGATTATGCGGCTGTGCCAGAAGCTGGGCTTCAGCGGCTTTAGCGAGTTTATCTGGCACTGCAAGCAGCTGCTTTCTGACACGCCGCATATCACCGTACAGTCTGCGCAACATGCAGAAATGCCCGCGCTTTTTGCCCGGTTTATTGCCAACTATCAGCAGACCTTCCAGTGGGTTACCCAGGACAAACGCCAGCAGTTTGCCAGCCTGCTGCGCCAGAAAGAGAGCTTCTTTCTCTACGGCGCCGGGTTTTCATATCTTTTTGCCGAGTACCTGACCAAGAAGTTGCAGGTGCTGGGAAAAACCGCGTTCATCTCCGGACCGGGGGACAGCCGGAATATTTTTCTCAGCAACGCCGCACGCTATCAGGTATTTATTGCCGTTTCGCGCAGCGGCGAAACGGAGCAGGTGCTGGATAAAGCGCGGATCGCCAAAAACGTCGGCATGACGATCGTCGCGTTTACCCGCGCGTCGGCCAATACGCTGGCAGGTATGGCCGACGTGCATTTTGCCCTCTATGACGAAGCGGTACATTTCGCCGCCGAAGCCGCAGGGGTGACGTCGTTTGAGTCGAATCTGGTGCTGCTGATGGATTTACTGTTGCTGGAAGCAACGGGGTGAAGGTCACCCCGCCGTAATCAGATAATGCGGTTGGTCTTGAGATCGCGCAGGAAGCCGCCCCAGCGACGCTCGTAGAATGGGGTGATGTGCTCGGTAATAAAGTGGCTGATGCCCTGCTCACCTTTCTTCACCTGACAGATATCAATCGGCTCATCGCCCGGGAGCGTGTCGGTCGCTACGCTTCCCGCCGCCTGGATGATCTCGTCAACATCGCCGTCGGCCTCAATTCCAATCAGCAGAACAGGCTTTTCGTCAGCGCTCTCTTTGATGGAGCAGAGGAACGCGCGTTTTACCGGCTTGATGGTTTTAAACAGCGTGGTCAGGGAGTCAATCATCTGCGCGGGCGGCTCGGCCACTTCAGACAGCAGCAGCGTTTCGCCCCCTTCCAGCACCTCCTGGGTGCTGAGCGGGTTGCCCTCGTCACCAATCAGATGGCTGATTTCACGCGGAGTGAACTCTTTCCCTGTCGGCAGTTTGGCGTTGAGGAACAGCGTCTGCCCCAGGGTCATTTCGAACAGCGTGCGCACCGGCATCACCACGAACGCCTGTTCGTCTTCTACCGCTTCCTGCAAGGCCTCGAGCGAGGTAAAGAACGGGATCACCGACGTGCCGTCGTCTTTCTCCCAGTGCAGCAGATCCAGGGCGCTGTCTTCGACAACCTGCTCCCCTTCTGCTGCGGTGCCCGGCACCCAGACGGTGGATTCCAGCAGCGTGCGGAAAAAGGCCGGACGGTGGGCGGGCTCGGTCGCCGCCTGCTCCAGCAGGGTTTCTAATTCGTTTTTGGTTTCTGACATAGTTTGGCTACTTCACAATTGCCCGGCGGCGCAACGCTTGCACGGGCCTACGGGTTTTGTAGGCCGGGTAAGCGTAGCGCCACCCGGCAAAAAAGATCACTCAGCCGTCAGCAGGTTCGCCACGGTACGCACACCCAGACCGGTTGCGCCTGCTGACCACTGCTCAACCGCCGCTTTACGGTAGGTTGCGGAGCAGTCAATGTGCAGCCAGCCTTCATGGTAGTTCTCAACGAAGTGAGACAGGAAGCCTGCTGCTGTGCTGGCTCCCGCCGGGTACGCCGCGCTCGCGGTGTTGTTCAGCTCGGCGAAGTTAGACGGCAGCTGGCTGCGGTGGAACTCGGCCAGCGGCAGACGCCAGAACGGCTCGTTTTCCGCCGCCGCGCTGGCCAGCAGGCGAGCGGCCAGCTTGTCGTCGAAGCTGAACAGCGCATGGTAATCGTTGCCAAGGGCAGTTTTCGCCGCGCCGGTCAGGGTCGCCATGTCGATAATCAGCTCCGGCTTCTGCGCAGAGGCGTCGATCAGGCCATCGGCCAGCACCAGACGGCCTTCGGCATCGGTGTTCATCACCTCAACATTTTTACCGTTGCGGTAGCGAATGATGTCGCCCAGCTTGAAGGCGTTGCCACTCACCATGTTATCCGCGCAGCACAGGTAGAGCTTCACGCGCTTGTTCAGACCACGGGTGATGGCGAACGCCAGCGCGCCGGTAATGGTCGCCGCGCCGCCCATGTCGGACTTCATGGAATCCATGAACGCGCTCTGCTTCAGGCTGTAACCGCCGGTATCGAAGGTGATACCTTTCCCGACCAGACAGGCAAAGACGGGCGCTTCTTTATCGCCGGTTGGGTTGTAATCCAGCGCCAGCAGGACCGGAGGACGCTCGGAGCCACGACCCACGGTGTGGATACCCATGTAATTTTGTTCGCGCAGGTCTTCACCTTTGGTGATGCGGTAGGACATCTTGTCGTCCGCCACGCCGCACAGCAGGTCAACCGCGCGCTGCGCCAGCTGCTCAGGCCCCAACTCTTCCGCCGGGGCGTTGATGGTGTCGCGCACCCAGTCGATAATTTTCAGGCGGCTTTCCAGCTCTTTCTGACCGGCTTCATCGAGGTTCGCCCACTCAATTTTACGGGTGCCTTTCGGCCCTTTGTAACCCGCCCAGAAAGCCCAGCTGCGGTCGGTGTCCCAGCCTTCGCCAGTCAGAGTGACATGCTTAATGCCCAGGCCGTCAATTTTACGCGCGGCGCGCTGGATCAGGCCCAAATCATCGTTACCCGTCAGGTGCAGGGTAATACCGTCGTTATTGATGCTCCAGGTGGCTTTCTCGCCCCAGCGTGCGTCGGCTGGCTGCGTGGAGAGCGTAATCTTCATCGCTTCGGTCATTTTATTTGTCCTTATTAGCAAACGGGCCGCCTGAAGGCAGCCCGTTAAGTGATTTACTCTGCTTCATCTAACCAGACTAACAGAATCGCCTCCAGAATTTTTTCATTGGATGCGTTTGGATCGTCGTCAAAATCCTCTAAATCGCAGATCCACTGATGCATGTCGGTGAATCGTACGGTCTTCGGATCGAGATCCGGGTTCGCGTCGTAGAGCGCTTCGCCGATTTCACGGCTGTCAGTCCACTTCAGTCCCATATTAATGCTCGCGTGCGTGGTTGATGGTGTAGCGTGGGAATTCCACGACCAGATCTTCATCGGTCACCGCGGCCTGGCAGCTTAAGCGGCTGTCTGGCTCCAGACCCCATGCTTTATCCAGCATGTCGTCTTCGTCTTCGGTGCTCTCGGCGAGAGAATCAAAACCTTCACGCACGATGCAGTGGCAGGTGGTGCAGGCACAGGATTTTTCACAGGCGTGTTCCACTTCGATACCTGCACGCAGGGCTACATCGAGAATGGTTTCACCGGTCTTCGCTTCCAGAACAGCGCCATCCGGACAGAGGTCCGCATGAGGCAAAATAACAATCTTTGGCATATTAAACCTCGTCCACGGACTGGCCTTTCAGCGCGACGCGGACAGATTTGTCCATGCGGCGAGCAGCGAAGTCCTGGGTTTGTTTATCAACGTTTTTAATGGCTTCTTCTATTGCGTCAGCGTCATTGCCTTCGGCCACGGCGCTTAAGCGCGCAGCAGCCTCGTCAATCACCTGGCGCTCAGCGGCGCTTAACAGCGCGGCATCGGCAGCAAGCGCGCCGTTCAGGCTTTCCAGCACGCGTGCGGCTTCCACTTTTTGTTCCGCCAGCATACGCGCCTTCACATCCTGCTCGGCGTAGCTCATTGAGTCCTGAATCATGGAGGCGATTTCGCCATCGGTCAGGCCGTAGGACGGCTTCACCTGAATGGACGATTCGACGCCGGTGGATTTTTCCATCGCCGTCACGCTCAGGAGACCGTCCGCATCCACCTGGAAGGTGACGCGAATATGCGCCCCGCCCGCCGGCAGCGCCGGAATTCCGCGCAGCGCAAAGCGCGCCAGAGAGCGGCAGTCCTGCACCAGCTCGCGCTCGCCCTGCATCACGTGGATGGACATCGCGGTCTGGCCGTCTTTGAAGGTGGTGAACTCCTGCGCGCGCGCCACCGGAATGGTGGTGTTACGGGGAATAACTTTCTCCACCAGGCCGCCCATGGTTTCTAAACCCAGAGACAGCGGGATGACGTCCAGCAGCAGCATTTCGCTGTCCGGCTTGTTGCCGACCAGGATATCGGCCTGGATAGCGGCACCCACGGCAACCACTTTGTCCGGGTCGATAGAGGTCAGCGGCGTGCGGCCAAAGAATTCCCCTACGCGCTCACGTACCAGCGGCACGCGGGTTGAGCCGCCAACCATGACCACTTCCAGCACCTCGTTAGCCTCAACACCCGCATCTTTCAATACGCGACGGCAGGCCAGTAGGGTACGCTTAACCAGAGGCGCAATCAGTTCGCTGAACTGGTCGCGGGTGATCTCACCCTGCCAGCCTGCGACGTTCACGCTGACGGACTGCGCATCGCTCAGGGCGATTTTGGCGTCGATGGCCGCATCCAGCAGTTCACGCTGGACGCGCGCATCGCTGCGATCGCTGATGCCCGCCTGCTCGCGGATGTAGTCCGCCAGCAGATGGTCGAAGTCATCGCCGCCGAGCGCGGAATCCCCGCCGGTGGCCAGCACTTCGAACACACCGCGGCTTAAGCGCAGGATAGAGATATCAAACGTCCCGCCGCCGAGATCGTAAACCGCAATCACCCCTTCCTGACCGGAATCGAGGCCGTAGGCAATGGCTGCCGCTGTCGGTTCGTTCAGCAGACGCAGCACGTGCAGGCCCGCCAGACGCGCGGCGTCTTTGGTGCCCTGACGCTGTGCATCGTCGAAGTAGGCCGGAACGGTGATTACCACGCCGTCCAGATCGCCACCGAGCGTCGCCGTCGCGCGCGCCGCCAGCGCTTTGAGGATGTCAGCAGAAACACGAATCGGGTTCAGCAGACCGGCAGATGTCGCAATCATCGGCAGGCCGTTTTCGCTGGCCTGTAACTGGTACGGCAGATGCGGATAACGGGTCTGGATATCCGCCAGCGAGCGGCCCATCATGCGCTTAACCGAGCTGATGGTGTTAGCCGGATCGCGCGCGGCATTGGCGCGGGCATCAAAGCCGACAGCGTGACCCTGCTGCTGGTAGTGGACCACGGAAGGCAGCAGATGGCGGCCCTGCTCGTCAGCCAGCGTTTCCGCCTGGCCGCTACGCACGGTCGCCACGAGAGAATTGGTGGTGCCCAGGTCAATACCGACCGCCAGACGACGCTGGTGCGGTGCGGCGCTTAAGCCTGGCTCACTAATTTGTAATAAGGCCATAATTGCTTCCGAAATTAAAAATCGAGCAGCTTTTCTTCGAGTTGTTCAGCACTGCTTCGCAGTTTATCGAGAAAACGGAGTTTGCGCACAGTGTCTGCCGCCACGTCCCAGGTCTCGTTGTTCAGTTGCTCAACCATCTGCTGATGGCGGGTATCGAACATGCCCTTTACGCGCTGGAGAAAACGTTCCAGACGCGCTTCGTCTTTAGTCTGTTCAATTTCATCCAGCTCTTCGCGAAGCTCCAGCTGCTCCATCAGAAACGCGGTGTCGCGCACGGTATGCTGTTCGCTCGCCAGATCAAAACCGTGGAGCGAGAGCAGATATTCTGCACGCGCCAGCGGATGACGCAGCGTTTGCCAGGCCTGGTTGATGGTTGCGGAGTGTGATACCGCAGCCAGCTGCTCTGCCTGCGTCCCGCTGGCGAATTTATCCGGATGGTACTGACGCTGGAGATCCTGAAAACGGATCGTCAGCGCCTGGAGATCAATCGGGTATTGAGCGGGTAGTCCGAAGAGAGTGAAGTAATCCATAACAATCTCAGGGGTAGGCTGTTAGAACAAACCCCACGCGCAGCAAAGCCACGGTGGGGTTATACCTTCTTACTTCGCGCTGCAGATGCGTTGTCTGCGCTCGTTCACCCCAGTCACTTACTTAAGTAAGCTCCCGGGGATTCACTCGCTTGCCGCCTTTCTGCAACACGAATTAATCGGTATAACAGCGGAACGCGGTTAAACGTGGAAGCTTTCGCCGCAACCACACTCGTCTTTGACGTTCGGGTTCGTAAATTTGAACCCTTCGTTCAGGCCTTCTTTTACAAAGTCCAGCTGAGTGCCGTTGAGAAATTGCAGGCTTTTGCCATCGACCACCACCTTCACGCCCTTGTCTTCAAACACGGTGTCATCAGACGCCGGTTCGTCAACAAACTCCAGTACGTAAGCCATACCAGAACAGCCGGAGGTACGTACGCCCAGTCGCAGGCCAAAGCCTTTACCACGGTTCGCCAGAAAAGAGCTTACTCGCGCGGCAGCGCTGTCGCTAAGGGTAATCGACATACTCAAACCTCAATTATTTTGCTTCACGTTTGCTTTTGTAATCCGCAATGGCGGCTTTGATCGCGTCTTCTGCCAGAATTGAACAGTGAATTTTCACCGGCGGCAGTTCGAGTTCTTCAGCAATGTCCGTGTTTTTGATTGCCTGTGCTTCGTCCAGAGACTTGCCCTTCACCCACTCGGTGACCAGGGAGCTGGAGGCGATAGCAGAACCGCAGCCGTAGGTCTTGAAGCGCGCGTCTTCAATGATACCTTCATTGTTGACTTTAATCTGCAACTTCATCACGTCGCCACACGCTGGCGCGCCAACCATACCGCTACCGACAGATTCGTCGCTGTTGTCAAAAGAGCCAACGTTGCGCGGGTTCTCGTAATGATCGATAACTTTTTCGCTGTATGCCATGATTGAATTCTCCTTATGTACCGATTAGTGATGTGACCATTCAATGCTGTTCAGATCCACGCCCTGCTTGAACATTTCCCACAGTGGAGAAAGGTCGCGCAGACGGCCGATGGAGTTACGAACCAGTTTGATGGTGTAGTCAATCTCTTCTTCGGTAGTGAAACGACCTAAAGAGAAACGGATAGAGCTGTGCGCCAGCTCGTCAGTCATGCCCAGCGCACGCAGCACGTAGGATGGCTCCAGGCTTGCAGACGTACAGGCAGAACCGGAAGAAACGGCCAGGTCTTTCAGCGCCATGATCAGCGACTCGCCTTCAACATAGTTGAAGCTGACGTTGAGGATGTTGGGCGCGCCCTGCTCGAGATCGCCGTTCAGATAGACTTCTTCCATATCCTTCACGCCGTCCCAAAGACGGTTACGCAGCGTACGCAGGCGTGCCATCTCGCTTTCCATCTCTTCTTTCGCGATGCGATACGCTTCGCCCATCCCCACGATCTGGTGAACAGGCAAAGTACCGGAACGCATGCCGCGCTCGTGACCGCCGCCGTGCATCTGTGCTTCGATGCGGATACGTGGCTTGCGACGAACGTACAGCGCGCCGATGCCTTTAGGGCCATAGATTTTGTGACCGGAGAAGGACATCAGGTCCACTTTCAGCTGGCTCAGGTCGATAGGCAGTTTGCCCACGCTCTGGGTCGCATCCACGTGGTAGATGATGCCGCGCGCACGGCACATTTCGCCGATGGTGGCGATGTCCTGCACAACACCGATTTCGTTGTTAACGTGCATGATGGAAACCAGAATGGTGTCATCACGCATCGCCGCTTCGAGCTCTTTCAGGTCGATGATCCCGTTGCTCTGCGGCGCCAGGTAAGTCACTTCGAACCCTTCACGCTCCAGCTGACGGCAGGTGTCCAGCACGGCTTTGTGTTCGGTTTTGCTGGTGATGATGTGCTTGCCTTTTTTCTGATAAAAGTTGGCTGCACCTTTGATCGCCAGGTTGTCGGATTCGGTCGCACCGGAGGTGAAAACAATTTCACGCGGGTCGGCACCGACCAGGTCAGCAATCTGATTACGGGCGATATCAACCGCCTCTTCAGCATGCCAGCCAAAACGGTGTGAACGGGAAGCTGGGTTACCAAAGTTTCCGTCCAGGGTCAGACACTGCATCATTTTCTCGGCAACACGCGGGTCCACCGGCGTGGTTGCGGAGTAGTCGAGATAAATCGGTAATTTCATTGCTCTATAAACTCCGTACATCGCTTCAATGCAAGGAATCAGGCAACCGGCTGGATGTACGACCGAGTACGCGGGGTGTGACCACCCCGGCCTGATTCTGAATACTTATCTTTTTAATTACGCGCGCAGTTTAACGTCGATGGCGTCCTGCGAGCGGGTGCTGCGTTGTGAATCCTGACTGTGCTGACGACCAGAAACATCCAGAACTTCCTGGTTATTAACCAGCTCACCCAGGGTGATGTTATTCAGGAAGCCGGTCAGACGGTCGCTCAGATCGCGCCACAGCGCGTGGGTCAGGCATTTATCGCCGCCCTGACAGCCGCCTTTGCCCTGGCAACGGGTCGCGTCAACGGATTCGTCAACTGCGCTAATCACTTCGCCAACCGCAATACTGCCCGCGTCTTTACCCAGCAGATAACCGCCGCCCGGGCCACGAACGCTGGACACCAGTCCATTTTTACGCAGTCTGGAGAACAGCTGTTCCAGATAAGAGAGGGAGATCCCCTGTCGTTCAGAAATATCAGCCAACGGAACCGGGCCCGCTTCGGAGTTGAGCGCAACGTCCAGCATCGCGGTCACGGCATAACGCCCTTTAGATGTCAGTCTCATGTCTTACTTAACCTCAAACTCGCCCCTGCCCGGGGTTTTTTATTGTAAAATGGGGGTATTGCATAGCAGGGCCAAGTCTGACATTCCTGACTAAATTGGTCAACTATTTACTTGACTGTTTTAGTCAGGTATTTAACCTTCTGTGCCGTATTTTTTGCCCGGCGGCGCTGCGCTTGCACGGGCCTACGGGCTTTGTAGGCCGGGTAAGCGCAGCGCCACCCGGCGAACACACGGCACTACTCTTTATTCTTCTGCTCAATCGACGCCAGGATCCCGCGCAGGATGTTCAGCTCCTGGCTTTCCGGACGCGCGCGGGTGAACATACGGCGCAGCTTGTTCATCACCTGTCCCGGGTGACCTTCGCGGATAAAGCCAGTAGAGAGCAGCGTCTGCTCCAGGTGGCCGTAGAAGCGCTCAAGATCGTCCACCAGCGGGTAGGCCGTCTCTTCTTTAGGTTCGACCTGTTTCTCCTGCGTCGCCAGCCATGCCATGCGCACTTCGTAGGCGATTACCTGCACCGCCATCGCCAGGTTCAGCGAGCTGTATTCCGGGTTGGCGGCAATCGCCACGTGGTAGTGGCACTTCTGTAGTTCCTCGTTGGTCAGGCCAACGCGTTCGCGACCAAACACCAGCGCAACCGGCGCCTGTTCCGCTTCTGAGATACTTTTCAGGCCGCATTCGCGCGGGTCCAGCATCGGCCAGGGCAGCGTACGGGAGCGCGCGCTGGTCCCCACCACCAGACTGCAACCGGCCAGGGCTTCGTCCAGGGTGTCCACAATCTGTGCATTCCCGATCACGTCGCTGGCGCCGGCCGCCAGCGCAATAGCCTGAGAGTCTGGTTTCACCAGCGGATTAACCAGCCACAGGTTCGTTAAGCCCATGGTTTTCATAGCGCGGGCCACAGAGCCCATGTTGCCGGTGTGCGATGTTTCGACCAGCACGATTCGAATGTTTTGCAGCATAATTTTTAGATGTCTGGATTCAGTGTCTGAAGAATATTCGGGCATATTATCATAAACGAGAGACATAATCCGATCCCGCTGCTATACTCTGCGCCGATTTTCCTGTTCTTTAACATCCAGTGAGAGAGACCGATGCATCCGATGCTGACCATCGCCGTGCGCGCAGCGCGCAAGGCGGGTAATGTAATTGCCAAACACTACGAAACCCCAGACTCCGTAGAAACCAGCCAGAAAGGCAGCAATGATTTCGTGACTAACGTCGATAAAGCCGCCGAAGCGATTATTATCGAAACGATCCGCAAATCTTACCCGCAGCACACCATCATCACCGAAGAAAGCGGTGAACATGAAGGTACCGATCAGGATGTTCAATGGGTTATCGATCCACTGGATGGCACCACCAACTTCGTTAAGCGCCTGCCACACTTCTCTGTGTCTATCGCAGTACGCATCAAAGGCCGTACTGAAGTCGCCGTTGTTTACGATCCAATGCGTAACGAACTGTTCACCGCGACCCGCGGTCAGGGCGCGCAGCTGAACGGCTACCGTCTGCGCTGCAGCAATGCACGCGATCTGGACGGCACGATTCTGGCGACCGGCTTCCCGTTCAAGGCGAAGCAGCACGCAACCACTTATATGAATATCCTCGGCAAACTGTTCACCGAATGCGCGGACTTCCGTCGCACCGGCTCTGCTGCACTGGATCTGGCCTACGTGGCGACCGGCCGCGTTGACGGTTACTTTGAGCTGTCACTGAAGCCGTGGGACTTCGCGGCGGGCGAGCTGATCGCACGTGAAGCTGGCGCGATTGTTTGTGACTTCACCGGCGGCCATAACTATATGTCTACCGGCAACATCGTTGCAGGTAACCCGCGCGTTGTTAAAGCCATGCTGGCAAACATGCGTGAAGAACTGAGCGATGCGCTGAAGCGTTAATCCAGTCTGTTAAGCCCGGTGGCGCTACGCTTACCGGGCCTACAAACCCCTCAGGTATGGCTAAAAAGGCCGCAACCCCCTTCCCACCGGCACCGCGCTCATCCACATCGTGACCGCAGCCACCAGCAGAATCACCCCGCCCGCCAGCGCAAGCGTCGTCCAGCCAACCTGTCGCCACAATACCGGCGTTTTATTGCCGCTGAGTTTTACCGCCAGCTGACGGAAGCTGTGCACCAGCAAGGCTAACGAAGAGATAGTCAGAGATGTTCCCGCCGCCATCGCCAGCGCCGAGATCATGCCCCAGCCAAATACACCTATCACTTTGCTGAACAACAGCACCATGATTGCGCCCGAGCACGGACGCATCCCCATTGAGAGAACAATCATCAGGCGCGCACGCCAGTCGTCACCATTCTGTAATTGTTCCTGCGTCGGGAGATGCTGATGCCCGCACCCGCAGTTTTCATGGTGAAGGTGATGCGGCGTAAAGGCTTTGAATTTTGGTTTTTGCAGCAACGCGCGCAATTTTTTCAGCGCCCGCCAGCAGAGAATCAGCCCCAGTAAGCCTACCAGCGCGTAACTTCCCTTCTCCAGCCAGAAGCTGCTCATATGCAGCTGGCGGGCCGGGAGCTGTAGCAGCGAAAGGACGACCACGACCAGCGCAATTGCCACACCGCCCTGAAGTAACGAGGAAGCCAGCGTCAGGCCGATACTCGATTTCAGCTTCGACGGATGGGTGGCAAGCCAGGTCGTGATGACGATTTTGCCGTGCCCCGGCCCCAGGGCATGCAGCACGCCATAGATAAAGCTGAACGCCAGAAGAGAGCCGCCCGCTTTGGACGGATTTTCCGCCACGGCTTTCAGCAGCCCGCTCATCTGCTGATTAACTTCCCGCTGCCAGAGGATACTTTTCATCATCACCTGCGGCCATGCCTGCCACAGCCAGAGCGCGCCGCCAGACGCTAACAGCAAAAAGAGCGCCAGAGGCCAGAGGTGCAGCCAGCGACGCGGCTTACTGACGGGGGAGGAGATCACTGACATTGTAACGTCACCTCCTGCGCAAACTGTTTTCCTAATTCCATGTCTTCTGGAGGCGCATCTTCTTTATCAAGGGAAACGGCAAAGTTCAGCGTCTCTTCACTGGGCGTCGGCGTGTGCACGGCAATTTTGCAGCTTTTTTGCAATATTTCTGGCAACTGCACGTCGCTGTCCTGGGCGTAATGCATATCGACATAGTAGGTTGGGTCAAACGTGGAAAACCTGTACTTCTGCCCGGCCAGCGGCTGAGGGTGCGCCAGCGGAAGGATAAACGTCAGCACCGCCTGATGGCCGTCGCGGGTCATACCGTACTCCGTGGGACGGTTAAGAAATTTCACCTTTTGTCCGTTGTGCCAGAACTCGGTGAAGTAGTGCTGACCCAGCACGTTGGCCATGACTTCCGCCGCCAGCTTTTTCCAGATCTCGTCGCCGGGCTTTGCGTTTCCGGCATCGTACAGCAGGTCGGCGGAGGTGATTTCATCCATCGTCCAGCGCATCTTCAGGCCGCTGAGCTGTGTGCCGTCCGTCACCAGTTCGGTTTTCAGGCTGATAAAGCTGTGAGGATGTGCGCTGGCGGCGGAGGTGATAACCGCCAAAAATAACGCTGTCACGCTTTGTTTAACTGTTTGCATCAATTCCTCACGTCAAAAATTCTGTGATGTTCGCCAGCAATCCTGAATGAAAGGCCTGCCGGCGCGCTTTTCAGCGCCCATCCTTTAGCTATTCTTATCAAACATTCACACTGGATACCCGACAGATGATGACGACGCTTGAAATTCCATCTGTGCTTTCCAGTTCGCAGCGCCGTTGCCAGGTGCTTTTGATGCTTTACCTGCCCGATGCTGCCGTCACCGCACAGAGCATAATCGCTGCCAATGGCGTGGACGACGTCCTGGCACGGCAAGATATAGCCGAGACGCGCGATGAAATCCAGCGCTATCATCGGCTTGATATCGTCACGCACCATGACGGTTGCTACCGTATTGAGGGCTCCGCCCTGAATCAGCGTTTGTGCCTGCTGCACTGGCTGCGCAGGGCGCTTCGGCTGTGTCCACATTTTGTCGCCCAACAGTTTACCCCTGCCTTAAAAACCGCGCTCAAACAGCACGGCATTGCCCGCCCGCTTTATGACGATGCGAACCTTCGGGCGCTTATCAACTTTTGCGCGCGCAAGCTTCAGCGCCAGTTTGAGTCCCGCGACGTACAGTTTTTACAGCTTTATCTGCAATATTGTCTTATTCAGCATCATCTGGGCAATACGCCGGAGTTTTCACCCGTTCAGCGCAGCTGGACGCAATCGAGAGGGGAATACTTTACGGCGCAGGAAATTGTCCGTCACTGGAAACGGCGCGTCCCGCAGGGAACGCACAGTGATGAACAGCTGTTCCTGGCGCTGCTGTTTATGATGCTCCGCACACCCGACCCGGTACTGGATAAACACCAGCAGGATCAGCGCCTGCGTCGGGCCATCGTGCGTATGATTGCCCGTTTCCGGGCGCAAACCGGGATGAACTTCAGCGATGAGCAAGGGCTGACCGATCAGCTGTATATTCATCTGGCTCAGGCGCTGGACCGCTCCTTATTTGACATCGGCATCGACAACAGTCTGCCGGAAGAGATCCACCGTCTATACCCCCGGCTGCTGCGCACCACTAAAGAGGCGCTGTTTGAGCTGGAAGCCGAATTTGGCCTGCGATTCTCCGGTGAAGAGATGGCTCTGGTGGCGGTGATTTTTGGTGCCTGGCTGATGCAGGAAACCGATCTTCATGAAAAACAGCTGGTCCTGTTAACGGGGGAAGATAAAGCCTGCGAGGAGTTAATTGAGCAGCAGCTTCGCGAGCTAACGCTGCTGCCGCTCAATATTCGTTATCTTAGCCTGGAAGTGTTTAAGAAGGAGGGCGCCCCCCGCGAAGCGGCGCTGGTCATTACGCCTTATCCAACCGCCCTGCCGCTGTTCTCGCCGCCGCTCATTCATGCCGTTGAGACCCTGAACACGCAGCAGCAGGAACATATTCGCGTTATGCTCGAATCCTAGTTACGTGCGAGCAGCGACTTTAGGGCGGATGACGATGGCCGGTAAAGCGACCAGCGCCATCACCCAGAACACACCGTGGCCCAGGTGCTGATAGAGGAAACCGGCAAATACGGTCATCACCGCAATACTGCCGCCCATCGCCACCGCTGAATAGACTGCCTGAAGACGAATAACGTCCCCACCCTCTCGCGCCGCGATATAGCGCATCGCCGCCAAATGGCAGACGGTGAAGGTTCCGCAGTGCAGAATTTGCGCCACAATCAGCCACGGCAGATCCGTCGTCCAGCCCATGATGCCCCAGCGCGCTACGCCGCAAACGGCGGAAAGCAGCAGCAGGTCACGCGCCCCGAAACGACGGAACAGTTTTTGGCTCAGCGCGAAGATAATGACCTCCGCTACCACGCCGAGTGACCACAGGTAGCCTACCGCAGAAGCCGAGTAGCCCGCCCCCTGCCAGTAGATGGCGCTGAAGCCGTAATAGGCCGCATGCGCCCCCTGAAGCAGACAGACGCAGGCCAGGAAACGCCAGCTTTGCGCCACCAGCGAGCGCCAGGCGGGCCAGCCAGCGCTCTCCTGATGGCGGCTTTCGCCCTGCGGCATCACCGACGGACGCAGCAACATACCGAGCAGCATCGAGGCGATGCCGAGCGTTAACAGGGCCAGAATGGCGCGATAGTCATAGAGGCTGACCAGTTTCCCGACCAGCGCAGAGCCAATCACGAAGGCAACCGATCCCCACAGGCGCACGCGGCCATAGTCCATGGTGATCTGCTTTTGCCAGGTGTTCGCCAGGGCATCCGTCAGCGGCACCAGCGGGGAGAAGAACAGATTAAAGCCAACCATCACCACCATCAGCCAGGCAAACTGGTGGCTGACCCAGAAGCAGGCCGCAAAGACCAGCGTCAGCAGGGCCAGAATACGCACGGCTTTAATCAACAGAGAGGGATCGCTGACGCGGGGCGCTATCAGCAGGCTACCCAGGAAACGTGCCACCAGCCCCGCGCCCAGCAGGATGCCGATGGTCTCAGGCGTCAGACCAATTCCCTTGAGCCAGACGCTCCAGAAAGGCAAAAAAATACCGTAACTAAAGAAATAGGTGAAATAGCTGAGCGCCAGCCAGCGCGTGGAATGCAAGACCATGAATCCCTCCCGAAATGGAGGCGATAGTCTGGCGTTAATCCCTGACTTTAGCAAGTCGTTAGCGCGCTATAAATTAACTAAAAATTAACATCATCACCAGCCGTACAGCGTATGGCGAGAGCGGTAAAACTGTATTACGTTTATAAGACATCGCCTGAAGAGGTCGTTTGCCATGAACAGCTTACGTTATTTCGATTTCGGATCCTCTCGTTCTCTCCTGCTTTTAATTGCCCGCATTGCTATCGTGGTCCTGTTTATTATTTTCGGTTATCCCAAGCTGACGGGGTTTAGCGGCACCGTTCAGTACATGACGTCGCTCGGCGCCCCCATGCCCATGCTGGCCGCGATTATTGCGGTGGTAATGGAAATCCCCGCCGCGATTCTGATCGTTCTGGGCTTTTTTACCCGCCCCCTGGCGGTGATCTTTGTCTTCTATACGCTGGGAACGGCGGTGATTGGACACCACTACTGGGATATGACGGGCGATGCGGTCCTGCCAAATATGATTAACTTCTATAAAAATGTGAGTATCGCTGGCGCCTTTATTTTGCTGGCGATTACCGGGCCGGGGGCCATCTCCCTCGACCGACTTTAGCCCATAAAAAAAGGCCGCATGAGCGGCCTTTTTCAGTTCTGAAACGCAGAGAATTATGCGTACACCGGGAAGCGTGCGCAGATGTCCAGAACTTTACCTTTAACTCGCTCGATAACCGCGTCGTCATTGATGTTGTCCAGAACGTCACACATCCAGCCCGCCAGCTCTTTCACTTCCGCTTCTTTAAAGCCACGGCGAGTTACGGCCGGAGAACCGATACGGATACCGGAAGTCACGAACGGGCTCTTCGGATCGTTTGGCACGCTGTTTTTGTTCACGGTGATGTTGGCGCGGCCGAGGGCTGCGTCAGCTTCTTTACCGGTCAGGTTCTTGTCGACAAGATCCAGCAGGAACAGGTGGTTTTCAGTCCCGCCGGACACCACTTTGTAACCACGGTTCAGGAACACTTCCACCATCGCTTTGGCGTTTTTAGCAACCTGCTGCTGATAAACCTTGAACTCTGGCTCCATCGCTTCTTTCAGCGCGACGGCTTTCGCGGCGATAACGTGCATCAGCGGGCCGCCCTGGGCGCTTGGGAACACGGCGGAGTTCAGCTTTTTGTACAGCTCTTCATCACCGCCTTTCGCCAGGATCAGGCCACCGCGTGGACCCGCCAGGGTTTTGTGGGTGGTGGTGGTCACAACGTGCGCATGTGGAACCGGGTTCGGGTAAACGCCAGCGGCAATCAGACCGGCAACGTGCGCCATGTCGACGAACAGGTACGCGCCGATGCTGTCAGCGATTTCACGCATTTTTGCCCAGTCAACGATGCCGGAGTAAGCAGAGAAGCCACCGATGATCATCTTCGGCTTGTGCTCTTTGGCCTGCTTCGCCATGTCTTCGTAGTCAATTTTACCGGACTCATCAATACCGTAAGGGATGATGTTGTACAGTTTGCCAGAGAAGTTAACCGGAGAGCCGTGAGTCAGGTGGCCGCCCTGCGCCAGGTTCATACCCAGAACGGTATCGCCCGGCTGCAACAGCGCGGTGTAAACAGCGAAGTTAGCCTGAGAGCCAGAGTGCGGCTGGACGTTCGCGTAGTCAGCGCCAAAGAGTTCTTTCGCACGGTCAATCGCCAGTTGCTCAACGATATCAACGTATTCGCAACCGCCGTAGTAGCGCTTGCCCGGATAACCTTCAGCATATTTGTTGGTCAGCTGAGAACCCTGCGCCTGCATCACGCGCGGGCTGGTGTAGTTTTCGGAGGCGATCAGTTCGATGTGCTCTTCCTGACGTACTTTTTCCTGCTCCATAGCCTGCCACAGTTCGGCATCATAATCGGCAATGTTCATTTCACGCTTTAACATCCGCATCTCCTGACTCAGCTAACAAGTAAATTTTTGGCCTGAAAAGGCAGTCCTGTTGGACGACGGGCAACAGTATAACTGAATAGTTCTGCGATAACAGGTCTTGACAAACGATTTTAAGCAAACGTTTACCTCCACGCCACGCAAGGGTTTGAGCAATAAAGCTCTCGCCATTTTCAACGGATTTTTTTCAGCTTTGTGATGCATATTTTTCACGATGCAAAGAACCATTTACATTGCAGGGGTATTTTTATAAGATGCATATAAAATACATCATTAAAGTAACATCAGAAGGAAGCTGCTATGCTCGACGCCCAAACCATCGCTACCGTGAAAGCCACAATCCCCCTGCTGGTTGAAACGGGTCCTAAACTGACCGCTCATTTCTACGATCGCATGTTCGCGCATAACCCGGAGCTCAAAGAGATTTTCAACATGAGCAACCAGCGTAACGGCGATCAGCGCGAAGCGCTGTTTAACGCTATTGCCGCCTATGCCAGCAACATCGAAAACCTGCCGGCTCTGCTGCCTGCGGTGGAAAAAATCGCGCAGAAGCACACCAGCTTCCAGATCAAACCTGAGCAGTACAACATCGTGGGCAGTCACCTGCTGGCAACCCTGGACGAAATGTTCAGCCCGGGCCAGGAAGTGCTGGATGCATGGGGTAAGGCATACGGCGTGCTGGCAAACGTGTTCATCAACCGTGAAGCGCAGATCTACAGCGAAAACGCCAGCAAGAATGGCGGCTGGGAAGGCACGCGCGCTTTCCGCATCGTTGAGAAAACCCCGCGCAGCGCACTGATCACCAGCTTTGAGTTTGAGCCGGTGGACGGCCAGCCAGTTGCCGATTACCAGCCGGGGCAGTATCTGGGCGTCTGGCTGAAGCCTGAAGGCTTCCCGCACCAGGAGATTCGCCAGTACTCCCTGACCCGCAAGCCAGACGGCAAAGGCTATCGCATTGCGGTTAAACGTGAGGAAGGCGGTCAGGTATCCAGCTGGCTGCATAACGTCGCCAGCGTGGGTGATATCGTTCATCTGGCCGCGCCAGCGGGTGATTTCTTTATGGCGGTGGAATCGGGTACCCCGGTGACGCTGATTTCCGCAGGTGTTGGTCAAACGCCAATGCTGGCGATGCTGGATACGCTGGCAAAATCAAACCACAGCGCGCAGGTTAACTGGTTCCACGCGGCCGAAAACGGTGATGTGCACGCCTTTGCAGATGAAGTGAAAGCGCTCGGAGCGGGTCTGCCACACTTTACCGCGCATACCTGGTATCGTTTACCTACTGAAGCTGACCGCGCAGCGGCACGTTTTGACAGTGAAGGCCTGATGAATTTAGGGCAGCACGAAGGGGCGTTTAGCGCACCGGGGATGCAGTTCTACGTGTGTGGGCCGGTAGCGTTTATGCAGTATGCCGCGAAGCAGCTGGTAGACCTGGGCGTGAACAAAGACAACATTCATTACGAATGTTTCGGCCCGCATAAAGTGCTGTAATCGCCCGGCGGCGCTGCGCTTGCACGGACCTGCGAAGGGTTCTGTAGGCCGGGTAAGCGCAGCGCCACCCGGCAAGAATGTTAAATCGCCGCGTCGTCTTCTTCGCCGGTACGGATACGGATCACGCGCGCCACGTCAAAGACGAAGATTTTCCCGTCGCCAATTTTACCGGTCTGCGCCGTGCGGATGATGGTATCCACACAGGTATCGACGATATCATCGCTCACCACGATCTCGATTTTCACTTTCGGCAGAAAGTCCACCATGTACTCTGCGCCACGGTATAGCTCGGTGTGGCCCTTCTGACGACCAAAACCTTTCACTTCAGTTACGGTCATCCCGGTGATGCCTACTTCTGCCAGCGCTTCACGTACATCATCCAGTTTGAAAGGTTTAATAATCGCATCAATTTTTTTCATGGTGGGTCCTTAAACTCTTGCCAGTAAGCAGCCTCGTAATCGGTTGCTCACAGTATCATATTCAGGCGAATTTTGCGGTATTACTCTTTAAAATCGTTCGCTTCCAGCTCGTGGCGTGAGAGCAATTTATAGAACTCGGTACGGTTACGCCCGGCCATGCGCGCCGCGTGGGTCACGTTGCCTTTGGTGATTTGCAGCAGCTTGCGCAGATAGTTCAGCTCGAACTGATTTCGCGCTTCCGCAAATGTCGGTAAGGCCGTGTTTTCCCCCTCGAGCGCCTGCTCCACCAGCGCATCGCTGATCACCGGCGATGACGTCAACGCCACGCACTGCTCAATCACGTTCACCAGCTGGCGTACGTTACCCGGCCAGCTTGCGGTCATCAGGCGTTTCATCGCATCGGTGGAGAACGCGCGCACAAATGGTTTGTGGCGGTCAGCGGCCTGGCGCAAAAGGTGATTTGCCAGCAGCGGGATATCTTCCGCACGCTCGGCCAGCGCCGGGATTTTCAGGTTGACGACATTCAGTCGATAGTAGAGATCTTCGCGGAACTCGTTGCGCGCCATCACCTTGGGTAAATCACGGTGGGTGGCGGAAATAATACGCACGTTGATATCGATATCGCGGTTGCTGCCAAGCGGACGCACTTTCCGCTCCTGCAACACGCGCAGCAATTTGACCTGCAGCGGCGCGGGCATATCGCCAATTTCATCAAGGAACAGCGTGCCCCCCTCAGCCGCCTGGAACAGCCCTTCACGGCTGCTCACCGCGCCGGTAAAGGCGCCGCGGGCATGGCCGAAGAGCTCTGATTCGAGCAGCTGTTCCGGCAACGCGCCACAGTTAATGGCAATAAAAGCATTTTTACTGCGCGGGCTGGCGTTGTGGATCGCCTGGGCGAGGATCTCTTTCCCGGTCCCGCTCTGGCCGTTGATCAGCACGCTAACGTCGGATTGCGCCACCATCCGCGCCTGTTCCAGCAGGCGCAGCATTACAGGGCTACGCGTCACGATGGATTCACGCCAGGCGTCGTCTCCGGATGGCGCCGCGTGCTCAAGGGCGCTGTCGATCGCTTTATAGAGGGCGTCTTTATCCACCGGTTTGGTGAGGAAGCTGAATACCCCCTGCTGCGTCGCGGCCACCGCATCAGGAATAGATCCGTGAGCGGTGAGGATAATCACCGGCATCCCGGGCTGCTGCTTCTGGATCTCCGTGAACAGTTGCAGGCCATCCATTTCATCCATGCGCAAATCGCTGATCACCAGATCGATTTTCTCACGGCTGAGCACCTTCAGCCCCTCCTGCCCGCTTTCAGCGGTGACCACGCTGTAGCCTTCGCTGACCAGACGCATCCCCAGCAGCTTTAACAGCCCGGGATCGTCATCCACCAGTAACAGATGGGCAGGTTTACGGCTTGTCATGGCTTCACATCCTCTTGTTTCGGCATCTCACTGTCTGGCGTCGTGGCAGAGTTGCCTTTCGACCCATCGGGCAGATAGCTGCCTGCCGGCTTACGCGTCGAGAGCTGTCTTTCGATATCGGTCAGATTTTCGAGCTTGCGGGTGGTGGTTTCCAGCTGCTCGCGCAGCGACTCCTGCTGCTGGCGAAGCGCATCAAGCTCGCTGTCGCTTGACTGCTGCAATTTGCTGTAGCGGAAACGCTCTTCAGACAGCTGTAATTGCAGGGTTTGTCCGTCCCGCCAGAGCTGATAGACCGGGCGCACCTGCGGGGGAATATTGATCACGTAAGTATCCAGCCGCGTCACGTTGGCGCGGCGTTCGACAGGCGTGATTCTGGCATCCGCCATCACGATCCCGCGTTTAAATGCGTCCTGCCAGGTATCGTCCACCAGCATCGCCGCCTGGGCACGGGCCTCGGCGGGCGCCAGCCGCTGGGCGCAGTCTATTCCGCGCAGCCAGAACAGCGGATTGGATTCAACATCACGCCCCGACAGGCTCCAGATATCATCGCAACGTGTCGAAAGGAAATCAGCCAGCTGTTTTTGCGGCCATTTATCTTCCTGTTTGTGGCTAATTGCACTTTTCGGTGCATGGGTTACACAGCCTGCCAGCAGTAAGCAGGGCAGGCTGAGGCGCACATTTTTGCTGGAAAACACCGCGCGCAGTGCGCGGTAAAAGACGTGTGACATACTCACCAGGTTGTTATTCATTTCATTGATTTTTCCGGCTCAAGAGGCAGTTCGATACGAAAACAGACATCGGCGCGTTCATCACTCACGATGTTAAGCTCACCCTGCATGCGTCGTATGCAGTCGCGGGCAATACTCAGCCCCAGACCACTTCCTTTTACCGCACCTTTTCGCTGATGACTCCCCTGGAAGAAGGGTTCAAAGATCATCGTTTTTTCATCATCCGGAATCGGGCTTCCGGTATTCGCTACGTCAATAAATACCCGCGAACCGTTGTTATTGCTTCTGATATAAATGGTACCGGATTCAGTACCATAGTGCACCGCATTGGAATAAAGATTATCCAGTACGCTCATTAACAGCATCGGTTCTGCAAGACAGGCTGGCGCGTTGAGTTCCACCTGGGTATGCATCATTTTAGCTCTTGCTGGCAGGCTATGGGCGGAGATCACCATGTCCACCAGCGGTTCAATCTCAACGCTTTCAAGCACCACAGCACCATCCGCCAGCTTGCGGTTATAGTCCAGCAGTTGTTCAATAAGCTTTTGTAAATTGCGGCTGCTGGCATCCAGAATCGCCACGATCTCTTTTTGCTCAGGGGTTAACGGCCCCGCCACTTCGTCGGCCAGCAGTTCCGTACCTTCACGCATGCTGGCCAGCGGCGTTTTGAGTTCGTGTGAGATATGGCGCAGGAACTGGTGGCGCTGCGATTCCAGCCATGCCAGGCGCTCTGAAAGCCAGATGATGCGTTGACCGACCGAGCGCAGCTCGCGCGGGCCTTTAAATACGACCGTATCCCCGAGAGATTTACCCTCCCCCAGGCGGTTAATCATCCGCTGGATCCCCTTCACGGGGCCGATGATCATGCGGGTAAAGAGCAGCACCAGCCCCAGGCTGACGAGGAACAGCACCAGCGCCTGCCAGCCGAAGAACTGGCCGCGCTCGGCAATCTCCTGCTGGAGCTGCTGACCACGGGAAAAGATAACCGTACGGGTGGACTGAACCATCTCCGTATTGGCGTTCGCGAAGGCTTCAAGTCGGGCGGCGGCGGCGGCATCAGGACCGCTGTTTTTGCACTGGAGCTGCGCCAGATCGTTCAGATCCTGACGCAGCGCCTGATAGAGTTTGTCATCTGGCAGCACCCCGGCGTGGGCGTCCAGCATTTCGCTGTAGCGTTTACGCTGGTTCTGATAGACCCTCTCCAGCGTGCGATCGTCCAGCACGCAGTACTGGCGATAGCTACGCTCCATCTCAAGCGCGGCGTTGGTCATCGCCTCGCTACGGCGAGCATCAATAAGCGTGGTGCGGTTAGTCAGGGCCGCCTGAGCACTTAACGCGTTCAGGCTTTGCCAGGCCTGCCAGGCCAGAACCAGCAAAGGTAGCAGGATCAGCAGGAAGGCCATCATAACGAGCTGTCGCAGGGAGCGAGGGAAAGCGGGCCAGCGTTTCAACACATTACTCTCTTCATCCGGGTTTGAGGAGAGCGTAACTGAGTCTGCCCTTCAGATACAACAAAGCCGGGTAAAAACCCGGCTTTGTCATGGAATAAGGCGGTGCCTAACTCGACGTTTCGCCCTGGCCTGATAAAGCATTGCAATAATCAGTAGTTGGACGGCAGGCACCTTTTTGTGCGTCATTCGAAGTTTATGTAGCACGTCCCGAAGGGGCTGACATAAGAAGGTGAATGAGCCACTGGTTACTATTATGCAACACGCGTGCCAGATTGCAAAAATTAATGCTATCCTTATGATTAGTAATATTTTTATTATCAAAACGTATTGATTTTTACGTGAATGATTTCCAGGCTAAGTGTCGCTATTAAGCAACACCTTAACGGGAACCTGTCCTGCCGCATATAAATCAACAGGTTAAATGTCTCCTTTTGGAGACACTCAGACCAGAGAGTTGTCGCGAATTTGCGACAGAGACAAAAAAGCCCGGTGGCGCTCGCGCTTACCGGGCCTACAGTCAGGGCGTAGAAACTTAACCTAGCTGTTTACGTGCGTTGCGGAAAATGCGCATCCACGGGCTGTCCTCGCCCCAGTTTTCCGGGTGCCAGGAGTTGCTCACGGTACGGAAGACACGCTCCGGGTGCGGCATCATAATCGTCACCCGACCGCTTTCGCTGGTGACCGCGGTAATGCCATTTGCCGAACCGTTCGGGTTAGCCGGATAGGTTTCGGTGACCTTGCCAAAGTTATCAACAAAGCGCAGCGCCACCAGTCCTTTGCTTTCAAGCTGAGCCAGGTGCGCCGCATCACGGACTTCAACCTGACCTTCACCGTGCGAAACCGCGATTGGCATCTGCGAACCGACCATCCCCTGCAACAGCAGGGACGGGCTTTGGGTTACTTCTACCAGGCTGAAGCGCGCTTCAAAGCGGTCAGACTGGTTACGCACAAAGCGCGGCCAGGCTTCGCTGCCCGGGATCAGCTCGCGCAGGGTAGACATCATCTGGCAGCCGTTACACACCCCCAGCGCCAGCGTCTGCGGACGGTGGAAGAAGGTTTCAAACTCGTCACGTACGCGGCTGTTGAACAGGATGGACTTCGCCCAGCCTTCGCCCGCGCCCAGCACGTCACCGTAGGAGAACCCCCCGCAGGCTACCAGTGCCTGGAAATCATCCAGCCCGGTACGCCCTGCCAGCAGGTCGCTCATGTGGACGTCGATGGCGTCAAAGCCCGCCCGGTGGAAGGCCGCTGCCATCTCAACGTGGGAGTTAACGCCCTGCTCGCGCAGCACGGCCACTTTAGGACGCGCACCGGTCGCAATGTACGGCGCGGCAATGTCTTCGTTGATGTCGAAGGTGAGCTTCACGTTCAGGCCAGGATCGTTGTCGTTCGCCTTCGCGTTGTGTTCCTGATCGGCGCATTCCGGATTGTCACGCAGGCGCTGCATCTGCCAGGTGGTTTCCGCCCACCACATACGCAGCGTGGTGCGGCTTTCGCTGAACACCGCGTGGCAGTCGGCTTCAATCACGAAACGGTCGCCCTGCACCGCTTTACCGAGATAGTGCACGCAGTCTGCCAGACCGTGCTGCGCCAGAATCGCTTCCACCGCGTCGCGATCTGCGGCGCGTACCTGAATGACGGCACCCAGCTCTTCGTTAAACAGCGCCGCCAGGCGGTCTTCACCAAGCGTTGCAATGTTTGCTTCAACGCCGCAGTGGCCGGTGAAGGCCATCTCTGCCAGCGTCACCAGCAGGCCGCCATCGGAACGATCGTGGTAGGCCAGCAGCTTACGCTGCGCCACCAGCGCCTGAATTGCGTCGTAGAAGCCTTTTAACTGTGCGACGTCCCGCACGTCGGCTGGCTTTTCGCCGAGCTGGCGATAAACCTGTGCCAGCGCGGTGGCACCCAGCGCGTTATGGCCTTTGCCGAGGTCAATCAGCAGCAGGGCGTTATCTTCAGTGGAAAGCTGCGGCGTAACGGTATGACGCACGTCTTCCACGCGCGCAAACGCAGTGATCACCAGCGACAGAGGCGAAGTCATCTCGCGCTGCTCGCTGCCTTCCTGCCAGCGGGTTTTCATCGACATGGAGTCTTTACCCACCGGAATGGTCAGGCCGAGCGCAGGACACAGCTCTTCACCCACCGCTTTTACCGCTTCGTACAGGCCCGCGTCTTCGCCAGGGTGACCGGCAGCGGCCATCCAGTTCGCGGAAAGTTTGATGCGTTTGATGTCGCCGATCTGCGTCGCGGCGATATTGGTCAGCGCTTCACCGACCGCCAGACGGGCAGAAGCGGCGAAGTCCAGCAGAGCCACCGGGGTGCGTTCACCCAGCGCCATCGCTTCGCCGTAGTAGCTGTCGAGGCTCGCGGTGGTCACGGCGCAGTTAGCGACCGGGATCTGCCACGGGCCGACCATCTGATCGCGTGACACCATACCGGTCACGGTACGGTCGCCGATGGTGACCAGGAAGGTTTTCTCCGCCACCGCAGGCAGGTGCAGCACGCGGTTAACCGCTTCCGCCACAATAATGCCCTGACGATCCAGCGCTTTACCCGCCGCTTTGCGGGTTGTAACGTCGCGGGTCATCTTCGGCGTTTTGCCGAGAAGCACGTCGAGCGGCAGATCGATCGGCTGGTTGTCGAAATGGGTATCACTGAGAGTCAGGTGCTGCTCTTCGGTCGCTTCACCGATGACGGCATACGGCGCGCGCTCGCGGCGGCACAGCTCGTCAAACAGCGGCAGCTGATCGGCAGCAACCGCCAGCACGTAGCGCTCCTGGGATTCGTTACACCAGATTTCCAGCGGGCTCATGCCTGGCTCATCGCTCAGGATATCGCGCAGGTTGAAGCGCCCGCCGCGACCGCCGTCGCTCACCAGCTCAGGCATGGCGTTAGAGAGCCCACCCGCGCCCACGTCGTGGATAAACAGAATCGGGTTGGCATCGCCGAGCTGCCAGCAGCGGTCGATCACTTCCTGACAGCGGCGCTCCATTTCCGGGTTGTCGCGCTGCACGGACGCGAAGTCGAGATCCGCATCAGACTGGCCGGAAGCCATAGACGAGGCTGCACCACCGCCCAGACCAATGTTCATGGCCGGGCCGCCGAGCACGATCAGCTTCGCGCCCACGACGATCTCACCTTTTTGCACGTGATCGGCGCGAATGTTGCCGATCCCGCCCGCCAGCATGATGGGTTTGTGGTAGCCGCGCAGCTCTTCGCCGTTGTGGCTGTCCACTTTCTCTTCGTAGGTACGGAAGTAACCGTTCAGCGCCGGACGACCAAATTCATTGTTGAACGCCGCGCCGCCCAGCGGGCCTTCGGTCATGATATCCAGCGCGGTCACAATGCGCTCTGGCTTGCCGAAATCTTCTTCCCACGGCTGTTCAAAGCCCGGGATACGCAGGTTGGAAACGGAGAAACCGACCAGACCCGCTTTTGGTTTCGCGCCGCGACCGGTCGCACCTTCGTCACGGATTTCACCGCCGGAGCCGGTCGCCGCACCCGGCCACGGAGAGATGGCCGTCGGGTGGTTGTGGGTTTCCACTTTCATCAGGATATGCGCAGGCTCCTGGTGGAAGTCATAGCGCCCTGCTTCGCGGTCGGCGAAGAAGCGGCCCACCTCGGAACCTTCCATCACCGCGGCGTTGTCTTTATAGGCAGACAGCACGTGGTCAGGCGTTTGCTCCATGGTGTTTTTGATCATTTTGAACAGCGACTTCGGCTGCTGTTCGCCGTCGATAATCCAGTCGGCGTTGAAAATTTTGTGGCGGCAGTGCTCGGAGTTGGCCTGCGCGAACATATACAGTTCGATGTCGTTCGGGTTGCGATTCAGCTTAACGAATGCATCCTGAAGGTAGTCGATTTCATCATCTGCGAGTGCCAGACCAAGACGCAGGTTTGCGTCGATCAGCGCCTGACGCCCCTGCCCCAGCAGATCCACGCTCTGTACCGGCGCAGGCTGATGGTGGGAGAACAGTTTCTGCGCATCATCCAGAGAGTCAAACACGCTCTCCATCATGCGGTCGTGCAGCTCCGCTGTGACGGCCTGCCACTGCGCGTCGCTCAGGGTTGACGCTTCCACATAGTACGCCACGCCGCGCTCCAGACGGTTAATCTGGCTCAGGCCGCAGTTGTGAGCGATGTCGGTGGCTTTGGAAGACCAGGGGGAGATGGTGCCAGGACGTGGCGTGGCGAGGATTAATTTGCCGGTCGGCGTATGGCTGCTCAGGCTTGGGCCATATTTAAGCAGACGTTCCAGCTGTACGCGCTCCTCTGCATTCAGGGGGGCATTCAGGTCAGCAAAATGGACATACTCAGCGTAAATATTGCTTACCGGAAGGTCGGCCGCCTGAAAACGTGCCAGCAGTTTATTAATACGGAAGGCAGACAGTGCAGGCGAACCACGCAGAATTTCCATCATAAGTCTCTCGTCTTCGAAGCGCCGGGGCGCTTACAGTGTGCGCAAGGGGGGAAAACGGGCGTCATTATAGAGAATCCTGAGCGCCGACGAAACCGTTTGCGTCGAAATAAAATCATCCTTTTTGTTTAACAATAGATGTGACCTGTCTCTCTAATTGGTTGCCAACTGGCGCTACTTTGCGCAAAATGCCGCTCAATCAATGGCAAACTCTACTCTTAACATGACTACAGCACACTGAGGCAACCGGCGTCGCAGAGAATTAACTAATTGAAAAAATTAAAGATTAATTATCTGCTCATCGGCATTGTTACGTTGCTGCTGGCAGTGGCCCTCTGGCCGTCTATCCCCTGGTTCGGCAAAGCCGAAAACCGTATCGCCGCCATTCAGGAGCGGGGGGAGTTGCGCGTCAGTACCCTCTCCTCTCCGCTTATATACGACGATATCAACGGTAAAACCATTGGTCTTGATTACGAACTGGCACAGCTGTTTGCGGACTATCTGGGCGTGAAGCTGAAAGTCACCGTGCGGCAGAACATCAACCAGCTGTTTGATGATTTAGACCATGACCGTGCCGATATTCTCGCCGCAGGTCTGGTGTACAATAGCGAACGCAGCAAAAATTATCAGCCGGGCCCGACTTATTACTCTGTGTCGCAGCAGGTGGTTTATCGTGTGGGTAGCTTGCGCCCGCGCTCACTGGCCGACATTACCGACCAGCAATTGACCATCGCGCCAGGCCATGTGGTGATTGACGATCTGCGGGCGTTGAAAGAGAACAAATACCCGAACCTCAGCTGGACGGTCGATCCTAAACTCGGCACTACCGAATTGCTGGAGCAGGTAAAAGATAAAAAGCTGGCCTATACCATTGCTGATTCGGTGGCGATCAGCCTTTTCCAGCGCGTTCATCCTGAAATCGCCGTGGCGCTGGATGTGACCGATGAACAGCCGGTAACCTGGTTTACCCAGTTAGACGACGATCAAACCGTCTCTGCGGCTATGCTCGATTTCTTTAATTCCATCAATGAAGACGGCACCCTGGCGCGTCTGGAAGAGAAATATCTCGGTCACGGTGACGATTTTGATTACGTTGACACCCGCTCCTTCCTGCGCGCGGTGGATAGCGTGCTGCCGGACCTGCAACCGCTGTTCGAGAAGTACGCTCAGGAGATTGACTGGAAGTTACTGGCGGCAATTTCCTACCAGGAATCGCACTGGGATGCTCAGGCCACCTCCCCCACGGGCGTTCGCGGGTTGATGATGCTGACCAAAAATACCGCGCAGAGCCTCGGCATTAGCGATCGAACCGATGCGGAACAGAGCATCAGCGGCGGCGCGCAATATTTACAGGATATGATGGCGAAAGTGCCGGAGACGGTCCCTGAAGGGGAGCGGATCTGGTTTGCGCTGGCCGCCTATAACATGGGTTATGCCCATATGCTCGACGCGCGGACGCTGACGGCAAAAACCAAAGGTAACCCGGACAGCTGGTCAGATGTAAAACAGCGCCTGCCGCTGCTTAGCCAGAAACAGTGGTACCAGAAGCTGACGTACGGCTATGCGCGCGGGCATGAAGCGTATGCCTACGTGGAAAATATTCGTAAGTATCAGATAAGCCTGGTGGGATATCTGCTGGAGAAAGAAAAAGAGGCGGCCGAGGCGCAACAGCTGGCTGAAAGCTATCCGGTGGTCGCACCGGACGAGCTTAATCACCCTGCGGTTTCAATTCTGCCTTTTGTTGCTTTTTCTGCAGCCGACGCATTCGAAAAAAGTCACTTAACAGACCCGAACATTCTGGTGCAAGTACCCCGCCGATAGTTTTCACCTGGTGGTTCATCCCCGGATGCCCAAGCACGTCCATCAGTGAACCAGCAGCGCCCGTTTTTTCATCCCGCGCGCCAAACACCAGCGTACCGATTCGGCTGTGCACCATCGCCCCGGAGCACATCACGCACGGTTCAAGGGTGACGTACAGGGTGGTATCAAGCAGACGATAGTTTTGCAGCACCAGTCCGCCCTGACGCAGCGCCATAATTTCAGCATGCGCGGTAGGATCGTGACGGCCAATCGGACGGTTCCACCCTTCACCAATTACCTGATTGTTATGGACCAGCACCGCGCCCACGGGAACTTCGCCCTCTTCCCAGGCGCGCTGAGCCAGCGCCAGCGCGTGGCGCATCCAGTATTCATGATTGTGTTCAGGGTTGGACAAGGGCTGATACTCCAGTCGAAAAGCGGGCGGCATTATACACAGCCGGTACAGATAAGACTATTCGAGTTGCTGAAGTTCGCCCAGAGGCGTGACGCGCCAGCGGTGCTGGCAAAAATAGAGCAGCGGGTTGTCCTGCTTGCTGTCGCTGTAGCCGCTGTACAGACGCAGCGGCGTACCGATGCGTTTCTCCAGCTGCACCACTTTTTCATGTCCGAGGCAACGCAGGGTGAGCACCCAGCCGCCGTAGCCGCGCGCGATCTGCGTGGCGATAAGGTTTACGCGCGGCAGCCAGGGCGTATCATAATAGACCTGCTCCACCAGCGTCTGCGGGGAGCCGGTAATCAGCCAGATATCGGCATCGTTGGCGTCGAGATAGCTGGTCAGGCGCGCCTGGACCACGGGAAACGCGGCGACGTGCCCGCGAAACCAGTGGGCAAAATCCTGCTCAAGCTGCTTAAGACGCGCTTCGCTATGACCAAACGTGCATCCCCAGAGCAGCAGGCTCATCGGCCAGCGCGCTGAACGGCCTTTCACCATTAGCGCGATGCCAATAACGGGTAACAGGGGCAATACCAGCAACGCGTTAAGGGGCTGGCGCCGCAGCAGATAGCGCATAAAGGTGCCGAACATATCCTGCTGATGCAGCGTTCCATCCAGATCAAAAAAGACAACGCGACGCTTGTGATTTGCCAAACCTTACTCCTCTGGGTCGTTGAATCCTAATAGCCAGGTAAACAGGAACCCGGCGATCACCGCTACCAGATAGCCTAACAGATAGAGCATCACTTTTCCGGTCACGATGGTTAATGCCAGCGGTAAACCGGAAATCCCGAAGGTGATAACGGTCGCCACTTTCCAGTAGCTAATCAACGCCCCGCCCACCGCGCCACCGAGACAGGCGGCCAGGAACGGCTTGCCCAGCGGCAGCGTAACGCCGAAAATCAGCGGCTCGCCGATACCGAGCAACCCGACCGGCAACGCCCCTTTAATGACCTTTTTCAGACGTGCGTTGCGGGTTTTCATCAGCACCGCGATGGCCGCGCCGACCTGCCCAACGCCCGCCATCGACAGGATCGGCAGCAGGGCGTTATAGCCGTGCGCCTGTACCAGTTCGACGTGAATCGGCACTAGCCCCTGATGCAAACCGGTCAGCACTAACGGCAGGAAGGTTCCGGACAGCACAGCCCCCACCAATAACCCACCGCGATCGATAGCCAGAGACGCGCCGTGGGCGATGGCTTCAGAGATTGCGCCGCCTAACGGTTGCAGCGCCACAATCGCCACGCTCCCGGTAATCAATGTGGTCAGCAGCGGGTTGAGGATCAGCTCAATCGAGCCTGGCAGCACCGCGCGCAGCTTTTTCTCGATCCAGCACATCAGAATGACCACCAGCAGCACGGCAATCACCCCGCCGCGGCCAGGCTGAAGCGCCTCGCCAAACAGCGTAATCTGCGCCAGCTGCGGGCTGGAGAGGATACCCGCCATAACGCCGCCCATCGCCAGCGAGCCGCCAAACACTTTGGCCGTGTTCACCCCCACCAGAATGTTCATGATGGCAAACACCGCGCTGCCGAAAATCGCCAGAATACCCAGCAGGTTCGGATACTGCGTGGCAAAATCCCCGACAATATCCGGACGCTTAAGAATATTGATAATCCCGGTGATCAGCCCCGACGCGATAAACGCCGGGATCAGCGGAATAAAGACGTTAGCCAGTTGGCGCAGCGCATCGCTCATAGGGGCTTTGTATTTGGCTTTCGCCTGCGCTTTGGTGCGTTCCGCATCGTCAAAGGCGGGAGCCGTTTCACCGCCCGTCATCAGGGCGCGCATGGCATCTACCACCTGCGCCGCTTTGCCCGGACCGACAATCAACTGGTGCTGTTGCCCCTGCTTAACGTACCCGCTCACGCCGGGAAGCTGCTTAAGGCGCGTCAAATCAAGCTGTTCGTCGTTATGCACCTCGACGCGAACACGCGTCATACAGTTCTCAAGACGCTGAATATTTTTTTCCCCACCGATCCCGAGCAGGATGTCGCTGGCGAGCGCTGCTGTTTTGTCCATACACGCCTCTTATTGGTGTTCTAATGCCGCCCGTAAAAACCCGTGATGGGCTTCGAGTCTGGCTCTGGCCGCGGCTGCATCCAGCCCGGTTAATATCATCAGAATGGCGGGTTTTACATCGTGATCGGTCTGCTGAAGCACCTTTTCCGCCTCTTCACGACTGGCGCCTGTCGCTTCCATCACCATGCGACACGCTCTGTCCACCAGCTTGATGTTAGTGGCCTGCATATCCACCATCAGGTTTTGGTAGACCTTGCCAAATTTCACCATCGCGCCGGTGGAGATCATATTGAGCACCAGCTTCTGCGCGGTACCCGACTTCAGCCGTGTGGAGCCGGTGAGCGCTTCCGGCCCGACGACCGGAGAGATGGCAATGGCGGCCACCTGCGCAATCGGCGAGCCCGGGTTACAGGAGATGGCCACTGTGGTGCACCCGGTCTGTCTGGCATATTCCAGTCCACCAATGACGTACGGCGTACGACCAGAAGCCGCCAGCCCGACCACCAGATCCTGCGCGGTCAGGTTCAGCGCCCTGAGATCATCTTCCCCAAGCTGTTTATTGTCTTCTGCCCCTTCTACCGCTTTCAGCAGCGCGCCGGGGCCACCGGCAATCAGGCCAACGACCAGCCCGTGCGGAACGCCAAAAGTCGGCGGACATTCTGAGGCATCCAGCACACCGAGGCGCCCACTGGTTCCCGCTCCCATATAAATAATGCGCCCTCCTGCTTTCAGAGCGTCGGCAGCGGCGTCTACGGCTTTTGCTACCTCAGGCAATGTCTCTTTGACTGCCAGCGCGACGAGGGTATCCTGTTGATTAAAGCGGTTTACCAGCTCCAGCGTGGACAGTGCATCAAGATCCATGGTTTGCGGGTTACGCGTTTCAGAAACAAGAGAGCCAAGATTCATGTTATTTACCTCTGGAATTTTTAATTCATAATAAACGCACTATAATGGAATATAAAATTCATTCAGGCGAGCAAAATTCGTATTTGCGCGGGTAATCACCTTTTCGCCAGGAGACCGTATGAACTGTTTAATTCGTATTCGTCAGCGCTACGCAGGGTTTGCCCAGAGTGATAAAAAGCTGGCGGATTTTTTACTTTCTCAGCCCGATCGCGCGCGACACCTCAGCTCCCAGCAGCTGGCAGGCGAAGCCGGGGTGAGCCAGTCGAGCGTGGTGAAATTCGCCCAGAAAATAGGCTATAAGGGCTTTCCGGCGCTAAAGCTGGCGATCAGTGAAGCACTGGTGAGCAACCCGAATCCGCAGTCAATGCCGGTGCATAACCAGATCCGTGGCGACGATCCGATGCGTCTGGTGGGCGAAAAGCTGATCAAGGAGAACGTGGCGGCAATGCATGCCACGCTGGATGTGAACACAGAAGAGAAACTGCTGGAAAGCGTAGCCATGCTTCGCGACGCGCGGCGTATTGTGTTGACCGGGATCGGCGCCTCCGGACTGGTTGCGCGTAACTTTGGCTGGAAGCTGACAAAAATCGGCTATAACGCCATCGTTGAACAGGATATGCACGCGCTGCTGGCGACCGTGCAGGCCATGGATCCTGACGATTTACTGCTGGCCATCTCCTATTCCGGCGAGCGACGTGAAATTAATATGGCCACTGACGAAGCCCTGCGCGTAGGAGGAAAAATTCTGGCGATTACCGGTTTTAGCCCGAATGCGCTTCAGCAGCGGGCCACCCGCTGTCTGTATACCATTGCCGAGGAACAGGCCACTCGCAGCGCGGCGATTTCGTCGACGAGTGCGCAGATGATGCTGACGGACCTGTTGTTTATGGCGCTGGTTCAGCAGGATCTGGAGCGTGCGCCAGAGCGTATTCGGCACAGCGAAGAGCTGGTAAAAAAACTGGTTTGAACAACGAATGAGCGTATAATGCCCGCCCTGTTTGTGATGTTTCTGAGAATTTCCTGATGGCGCTGTTAATCACCAAAAAATGCATCAACTGCGATATGTGCGAACCCGAATGCCCGAACCAGGCGATTTCGATGGGCGACAGCATTTATGAGATTAACAGCGACCGCTGCACCGAATGCATCGGCCACTATGAAACGCCGACCTGCCAGAAGGTGTGCCCAATTCCCAATACGATCTTAAAAGATCCGGCACACGTCGAGAACGAAGAACAGTTGTGGGATAAGTTTGTCCTGATGCACCATGCGGACAAAATTTAACTCTCAATAATCACCGTCGCACAGGCATAGTGGCGTTCATCTGCAAGCGTTACGTGCATGTGCGCCACGCCCAGCTTTTCCGCCAGCTTAAGCGCCTCGCCCCATAAACGCAGACGTGGCTTACCCAGCTCATCGTTAAACACTTCAAACTGGTTAAACGCCAGGCCGTTACGAATGCCCGTGCCGAACGCTTTCGCCGCCGCCTCTTTTACCGCGAAGCGCTTTGCCAGAAAGCGCACCGGCTGTTGATGCGCCTCCCAGATAGCCCATTCGTTATCGCTCAGCACGCGTCTTGCGAGGCGATCGCCGCTGCGGGCGATCACCGCTTCAATGCGGGCTATTTCAACGATGTCGGTGCCTAAGCCCAGAATAGCCATTACTGACGCGCTTCCAGCATCAGGCGCTTCATCTCGGACACCGCCTCTTTCAGGCCGCTCATCACCGCACGACCAATAATGGCGTGGCCAATGTTCAGCTCATGCATTTCCGGCAGGGCAGCAATGGCTTTTACGTTGTGATAGGTCAGGCCGTGTCCGGCGTTAACCTTCAGTCCCAGGCTCGCGGCGTAGGTTGCCGCTTTGGCGATTCGCTCCAGCTCTTTCGCCTGCGCTGCGTCGTTTTCGGCATCGGCATAGCAGCCGGTGTGAATTTCAATATACGGCGCACCCACGTCGGCAGCGGCTTTAATCTGGGTGAAATCAGCGTCGATAAATAAAGATACCAGGATACCGGCATCCGCCAGGCGTTTGCAGGCATCGCGCATTTTGTCGAGCTGCCCGGCCACATCGAGACCGCCTTCGGTGGTCACTTCCTGACGCTTTTCCGGCACCAGGCAGCAGAAATGCGGTTTGGTCTCGCAGGCAATCGCCAGCATCTCTTCTGTCACCGCCATCTCCAGGTTCATGCGGGTATCCAGCGTCTGACGCAGGATGCGCACGTCGCGGTCAGTGATGTGGCGACGATCTTCACGCAAGTGGACGGTAATGCCGTCGGCGCCAGCCTGCTCAGCGATAAATGCCGCCTGAACCGGATCGGGATACGCGGTACCGCGTGCATTACGTAACGTGGCGATGTGATCGATATTGACGCCTAACAGTAATTCAGCCATGACAATCCTCGGTATTTTTGGTCATTTACCTTCTCCCTCTCCCTCCGGGAGAGGGCTGGGGTGAGGGGTAAAACATTAGCGTTTCGGCATAAACTGCCTGAATAATTCGCGGCTCTTTAAAGGTTTGCCCCCAAGATACGGCTTGAGCGCGATTCGGGTAAAGCGTTTTGCCGCACGCAGGGTGTCGGCGTCCGGGAACTCGCGTTCATACAGTGCCCGGAGCTGGCGCCCGGTAAAAGTGCTGTTATCGACGACGACACTGGCAATAAAGCCCTTTTCCTCACGATAGCGATAGGTCATGGTGTCTTCTACCTCGTCTCCGCTTCCCGCACAGTGCAGAAAATCAACGCCGTAACCAAGGTGCCCCAGCAGCGCCAGTTCGAAACGACGCAGCACAGGCTCAGGGGTGCCGGTTGCGCCAGCAAGTGCCTGAATACAGTGCAGGTAATCAAAGAAAAGTTCAGAGAAGCGGGTCTCATGTTCAAGAACCCGTGAAATGAGTTCGTTGACATACAAACCGCTGTAGAGCGTGATACCAGAAAGAGGAAGCGCCAGGGAGACGGCTTCAGCACTGCGCAGGGTTTTGACTTCCCCTCGCCCGCCAAAGCGGACCAGCAGCGGGGTGAAAGGCTGCAAGGCACCTTTCAGATTAGAACGTCTGGAACGTGCGCCTTTGGCAACAAGGCGCACGCGACCGGACTCTTCCGTGAAGACGTCCAGCATCAGGCTGGTTTCGCTCCAGGGACGACTATGCAGGACAAAGGCGCGCTGCCATCCATCCATATGCTCGTCGTCTTAGGTTACTGATCTTCGCCGTAACCGAGGCTGCGCAGCGCACGCTCATCATCGGCCCAGCCAGATTTCACTTTCACCCACAGTTCCAGGTGAACCGGTGCTTCAAACATGTCCATCATGTCTTTACGGGCTTCGATTCCGATAGTTTTGATCTTGGCACCTTTATTGCCGATCACCATCTTCTTCTGACCTTCACGCTCAACGAGGATCAGACCGTTAATATCGTAGCCGCCACGCTCGTTGCTCTGGAAACGCTCGATCTCCACCGTCACAGAGTACGGCAGTTCAGCGCCCAGGAAACGCATCAGCTTCTCACGGATGATTTCAGACGCCATAAAACGCTGAGAGCGATCGGTGATGTAGTCTTCCGGGAAGTGATGAGTCGCTTCCGGCAGATGTTTACGCACGATGCCCGCGATGGTATCGACGTTCAGACCCGTTTCCGCAGACAGCGGGACGATGTCCAGGAAGTTCATCTGGCTGCCCAGCCATTGCAGATGCGGCAGCAGTTCGGCTTTTTCCTGCACGTTGTCCACTTTATTGACCGCGAGGATCACCGGCGTTTTGCCGTCACGCAGCTTGTTCAGGACCATTTCGTCGTCCGGCGTCCAGCGGGTGCCTTCCACAACGAAAATCACCAGCTCTACGTCGCCAATGGAGCTGCTCGCCGCCTTGTTCATCAGACGGTTGATGGCACGCTTCTCTTCCATGTGCAGGCCCGGGGTATCGACGTAGATCGCCTGATACGCGCCTTCAGTATGGATACCAACGATGCGGTGACGCGTGGTCTGCGCCTTACGCGAGGTAATGGAAATCTTCTGTCCAAGCAGATTATTCAACAGGGTGGATTTGCCAACGTTCGGACGTCCGACGATGGCAATAAATCCGCAATACGTTTTTTCTTCGCTCATTCCAGCTCCAGCATTTTTAACGCCTGTTCGGCGGCAGCCTGTTCAGCCTTACGACGGCTTGAACCCGTGCCGACCACCGGTTCACTCAGGCCACTGACCTGGCAATGGATGGTAAATTCCTGATCGTGCGCTTCGCCACGTACCTGCACCACCAGATAGGATGGCAGCGGGAGGTGACGACCCTGCAAATATTCTTGCAGACGCGTTTTCGGATCTTTTTGTTTATCGCCCGGGCTGATTTCGTCCAGACGGGTCTGATACCAGTTCAGGATCAGCTTTTCTACGGTCTGGATATCGCTGTCCAGGAACACGCCACCGATTAATGCCTCGACCGTATCGGCAAGAATGGATTCACGACGGAACCCACCACTTTTCAGCTCACCCGGCCCCAGACGCAGACACTCACCCAGCTCAAACTCGCGTGCGATTTCAGCGAGGGTGTTGCCGCGCACCAGCGTGGCGCGCATGCGGCTCATATCACCTTCGTCCACACGCGGAAAACGATGATAAAGCGCATTTGCAATCACGAAACTTAAAATAGAGTCGCCCAAAAACTCGAGACGCTCATTATGTTTGCTGCTGGCACTGCGATGGGTTAATGCCTGTTGCAACAACTCCTGATGATGAAAAGTGTAGCCCAGCTTCCGTTGAAGCCGATTAATTACGATGGGGTTCATGCGATACCAATAAATGAATGCGTCAAAAATGCAGCACACGAAACCGACCTGAGAAAACCAACGCGGTTTCGTGTGCCGTGGCACCCTTGCAGGGCCAACCTTAAACTTCGGGGGAATATTCTATACGCAACGACAGGGGATGTCGTTAGTTCAAAGAGATTTATCGCTGAAATAATTCACGTAGCGGCGAATAAAAGCCGCTACGTGTTATTTTTGACGAAAATTAATGAATTCCGCCAATACGATTCAGGCGAACGCCGGTCGGCCACTCGCCTTCCTGCTTCTCGAAACTCATCCAGATAGCGGTTGCTTTACCGACCAGATTCGCTTCCGGCACAAAGCCCCAGTAACGGCTGTCCGCAGAGTTATCGCGGTTGTCACCCATCATGAAGTAGTGTCCCGGCGGCACAATCCAGGTCGCCAGCTGCTGGCCTGGCTGCTGGTAGTACATTGCCAGCTGGTCCTGTGCGATTGGCACGGTCAGAATGCGGTGAGTGACATCGCCCAGCGTCTCTTTGCGTTCAACCAGACGAATACCGTTCTCTTTGGTTTCACCTTTTGGCACCTGGAAGAATCCGCTGGTCGCTTCACCGCCATTACGGCGGGCGAAGGTCTGCACAAAATCACCTGGCTCAACGTTGGAGTAAGTGACTGGCAGCGCATTTTCACATGCAGTTCCAGAGCTACAGCCTGGCTGAATCCTCACTTCCTTCGCTATCGGATCGTAGGTTACTTTATCGCCCGGCAGACCTACCGCGCGTTTAATATAATCCAGCCGTGGATCTTCCGGATATTTAAACACCACAATGTCGCCACGTTTCGGATGACCCGTTTCGATCAGCGTTTTCTGGTAGATCGGATCTTTGATGCCATAGGCAAACTTCTCAACCAGAATGAAATCACCGATCAGCAGCGTTGGCATCATCGATCCTGACGGGATCTGGAACGGTTCATAGATAAATGAACGCACCACCAGCACAATCGCCAGCACCGGGAAGACCGATGCCCCTGTTTCCAGCCAGCCCGGTTTTGGGCCGACTTTTTTCAGGGTTTTCGCGTCCAGCGTATCGCCCGCGGCAGCCTGCGCGGCAGCCTGACGTTCACGGCGTTTTGGGGCGAAGATAAACTTATCCAGGCACCATAACAGACCTGTTACCAGGGTAGCGATGACCAGGATCAGGGCAAACATGTTCGCCATGCCAACTCCTTAAGGTTATTTACCGTTTCCGTCTTTACCAACATGAAGGATGGCAAGGAATGCTTCCTGCGGCAGCTCAACGTTACCGACCTGCTTCATACGCTTCTTACCTTCTTTCTG
Source organism: Enterobacter sp. MGH85 (assembly GCF_001037655.1). Taxonomy (NCBI): domain Bacteria; kingdom Pseudomonadati; phylum Pseudomonadota; class Gammaproteobacteria; order Enterobacterales; family Enterobacteriaceae; genus Enterobacter; species Enterobacter sp. MGH85. The sequence continues at coordinate 2,141,138 of NZ_KQ089925.1, read as the reverse complement.
CTTCTGCAACAGCTTTTTCTTACGGCTGACGTCGCCGCCGTAGCACTTAGCCAGAACGTTTTTACGCAGCTGCTTCACGGTTGAACGGGCAATGATGTGGTTACCAATGGCCGCCTGAATCGCAATGTCAAACTGCTGACGCGGGATCAGCTCTTTCATCTTCTCAACCAGCTCACGACCACGGTACGGTGCGTTATCGTTGTGGGTGATCAGCGCCAGGGCATCAACACGCTCGCCGTTGATCAGCACGTCCACGCGAACCATGTTGGAGGCCTGGAAGCGTTTGAAGTTGTAGTCCAGTGACGCATAGCCACGGGAGGTAGACTTCAGACGGTCGAAGAAGTCGAGCACCACTTCCGCCATCGGAATTTCATAGGTCAGCGCCACCTGGTTACCGTGGTACACCATGTTGGTCTGCACGCCACGCTTCTCAATACACAGGGTGATCACGTTACCGAGGAACTCCTGCGGCAGCAGCATGTGACACTCTGCGATAGGCTCGCGCAGTTCCTGAATATTATTCAGCGGCGGGAGCTTGGAAGGGCTGTCGACGTAGATGACCTCTTTCGACGTGGTTTCTACTTCGTAGACAACCGTCGGGGCGGTGGTGATCAGATCCAGATCGTATTCACGCTCCAGACGTTCCTGAATGATCTCCATGTGCAGCAGACCGAGGAAGCCACAGCGGAAGCCGAAGCCCAGCGCCGTTGAGCTTTCTGGCTCATAGAACAGGGAAGCATCGTTGAGGCTCAGCTTTCCGAGCGCATCGCGGAAGTTTTCGTAATCGTCGGAGCTGACCGGGAACAGACCCGCATAAACCTGCGGTTTCACCTTTTTGAAGCCTGGCAGCGCTTTATCTGCCGGGTTACGTGCGCCGGTCAGGGTATCGCCCACTGGCGCGCCGAGGATGTCTTTAATTGCACAGACCAGCCAACCCACTTCGCCGCATTTCAGTTCGGTACGGTCAACCTGTTTTGGCGTGAAGATGCCCAGACGGTCAGCGTTGTAGACCTGCCCGGTGCTCATAACCTTGATTTTGTCGCCTTTACGCATGGTGCCGTTTTTAATACGCACCAGCGAGACAACGCCCAGGTAGTTATCAAACCAGGAGTCGATGATCAGCGCCTGGAGCGGCGCATCCGGGTCACCTTCCGGCGGCGGAATGTCACGCACCAGACGTTCCAGTACATCCGGAACACCTACGCCGGTTTTTGCCGAGCAGCGCACTGCATCGGTCGCATCGATACCGACGATGTCTTCAATTTCTTCCGCTACGCGCTCAGGATCGGCGGCTGGCAGGTCGATTTTATTCAGAACCGGCACCACTTCGAGATCCATTTCCATGGCGGTATAGCAGTTTGCCAGCGTCTGGGCCTCTACGCCCTGCCCGGCATCCACCACCAGCAGCGCGCCTTCGCAGGCCGCCAGCGAGCGTGACACTTCATAAGAGAAGTCAACGTGCCCTGGGGTGTCGATAAAGTTCAGCTGGTAGGTTTCACCATCGGAAGCCTTATAGTCGAGCGTCACGCTCTGGGCTTTAATGGTAATACCGCGTTCGCGTTCCAGGTCCATGGAGTCCAGAACCTGGGCTGCCATTTCACGATCAGACAGGCCACCGCAAATCTGGATAATACGGTCAGACAGCGTCGACTTACCGTGGTCAATGTGAGCAATGATCGAAAAGTTACGTATGTTCTTCATATAGTTAAATAATTATGCCTTACGAATTCCTGGAGGCCGCTGTTCTTAGCCTGACGTTTTTCAGTGCGAAAACGCAGCATTCTACACTACAACCTCGTCTGCTGGAAATGCACTTAGAGTCAGGTATAGCGCGAAGAGACGGCGTTTACTTTATTGCGATGTAAATAATAATAAAGCCCGGCAGATCACCGGGCCTCAGAAGAGAGCGTCTCAACACGAAGTTGGTCGGGTGCCAGTGCAACGCTGAGAATGACGGGCTGCCAGGCTTCCCGGGCGGTAAGCCTTGGGGAAACGCCTTTAGCAAGCCAGAACCCGCCCACACCGCCCAAGGCGGCACCGCACATGGCGGCCAAATCTGTGCCGAACAGCATCTGGAAAACCCCGCCCATCACAAACAGTCCGGCGAGCGGAGAGAGGTAAACCAGTATGGCGGAAGTGAGCAGGCTGCCTTCAGCGATGCCGAGCTCCACTTTTTGCCCTGCCACCAGCGGCTGATCGCTCGACACAGCAATAGTGTGCGACGTTTGCGGCCCCAGCTTATTCAATACGCGGCTGCCGCAACCGGCTCGCGAAGCGCAGCTGCTGCATGATGCTTTAACGTCACAGCTGACAAGCGCTACTCCATCCTGCCAGGATACGACCGTCGCCCACTCTTTAATCATTGCGCAGCCCTGAATTTAATGCTGTCTGAAATACGTTTTGCTGTTGGCGGCGGTAATTCACCAACAATGGTAATTTCCGCATTATCGCGTACCGTCGTGCTAACCGTCCGGCGACCGGTACGGAGCATCTGTTCGGAACTGTTCGCCGTAGCGCGATTGATATTCACCGAGAAGCTAAATAGCCCATCGGAATAGAGGCGCGATTCAACCGGTGTTTCGATAGTCGGCAGCTGGCGACGGCTGCTGGATACTTCGCTGAATCCTTGCGGGATCCAGGAAGGTACCCAGTTGAAATTGACAGAATCGCCGGCAGGTACGGAAAGCAAAGGCGGCAGGCTGGCTTTGGCCAGATTCTGCATACTGTTGCCAACCTGACCGTTCACGTCGAAGGAGATCACGCGGAACTGCTCCAGCGTTTCACCGTCGAGATCGAGCAGATCAACGCGCATCGGCAGCTTCGTCTCTGCGTCAATCCAGACGATATAGCTGTAACGTGTCCCATCCCGCGCGACTACGCGGATCACTTCGCACAACCTGTCGGCAATACGCGTTCGCCCCACCGAGATAAAATCATAGTAGGGGGCGAGACGTTTAAAATCGGTGTAAATGAGCGATGGCAGGGAATCAACGATGTAGTCACCATTGAGCGTAAACGGCTCAAGGCCTGGCTCGAAATAGCTGATTTCGTTCCCACGCTGGACCACTTCCCGACGCGGGCCATCCATCTGTAAAAGCTGGGCGAGCGGCTGATTATCAAGGCGGGCGTGGCGATAGCGTAACGATTCGACACCCTGCTTATTGATGCTAATAAATGCCAACTCGTAATTGAGTGACTGGCTGGCCAGATTCATTTGCTGCAACAACGCCCCGGATGAAACATCAGCCGAGGCGTTAGCAGAGAAGAACAGGCTACCCGCCATCAAAGACATGGCGAACCAAAGTTGCTTCATTACTGCGATTGCGTTCCTAAAGTTTGGTTTCCTGGCACCTGCACAGCAGCCTGCTGGGTTTGGGCCTGCTCAAACTGAAGCTGCTCGGAGTGCAGACGACGCTGCAACTCGTAATCCTGCAACATCGCATTAATGCGACGACGCTGCTCCTGTACCTGCTGTTGCTGTCCGCCGCTTGCGGAGGCATCTGCCGGTACGCCCAGGCTAACCGGACTGGCTTTACCCATCATCGGCAGCGTATTGAACACTGGCGCTTCAGGCTGCTGACTGGCTTCAGACTGGGTATTATAGTGCTGGACCCCAACGATAACTGCAAGCGATACACACGCAGCGACTCCCATCTGGGTGAGCTGGCTGGCCCATGGACGCACCTTGTGCCAGAACGGCATTTTCTGCCACTGGTGAGGTGCAGGCTGCGCTTCAGGAATAAGCGGCGTGGTCTGATGAACAGGTTCGTTCTCAATGGCCGCCATAACGCGTGCTGAGATATCGAAATGGAGAACATCGCTGGTATCACCCCGCAGAGTGTCGCGAATAAGATGATAGTTCTCCCAGGTCTGTTGCATTTCGGGAGAATGAGACAACTCATCGAGCAGCTCACTATCCAGCATTTCACCATCCATTAAAGCGGAAAGTTTTTCTTTCTGCATGCCTAATACCTTTTCCAGTATCCCGCTATCGTCAACGCCTGATAAGCGGTTGAACTTTATTATCAATGGCTTCTCGCGCACGGAAAATTCGTGAACGAACCGTGCCGACCGGACAATCCATGATGGCGGCTATCTCTTCATAGCTTAGGCCATCCAGCTCCCGTAACGTAATTGCCATGCGTAAATCTTCCGGGAGCGACTCGATCGTGCGAAAAACGATTTGTCTCAGTTCTTCTGACAACATTAAGTTCTCAGGGTTCGAAATTTCTTTCAGCGCGCCGCCACTTTCGAAGTTTTCTGCATCGATAGCGTCAACATCACTTGAAGGCGGACGACGCCCCTGAGCAACCAAATAATTCTTAGCCGTATTGACTGCAATACGATACAGCCAGGTATAAAAAGCACTATCCCCCCGGAATGAATCCAGCGCGCGATAGGCCTTAATAAAAGACTCTTGTACCACATCAGGAACATCGCCTGACGGTACATAGCGGGAAACCAGACTCGCTACCTTATGCTGGTAGCGCACCACCAGTAGGTTAAAAGCTTTCTGATCTCCCTTCTGGACCCGTTCAACCAGGACCTGGTCCGTTAACTGCTCGCTCATCCGAGGTAATGTCTCCCCAAACCAAATTCCACGCGTTATCGAAACGCCACTCTAACAACATTGCACTTTGAGCAAGCACCGAATTAGAGCGTCTGTTCTTCAATAAGTTCCGTAACGCCTTTGTTTTTGTTCATCGCGCCGCAGACCGTTCATTTTCTCTCATTATAAGTCTGTTCACGATACGCACCCGCTTTCTGACAAGAATCATTAACTTTATCGTCAGAAGAGTAACGCAACACAGGCTTTATTTCACCACAAAATCTGAAGCTAACGATCTGCTTCGCAAAATAATTCCAGTCATTTAGCGATGATTTAACTTCCGGCCATCCGTTTAGTCATTGCAACACGCTTCAAAAAAAACGTGCGATAACTCGCATCACAATGCTATTCTGCCCAGACCATGTTTAGTAAATTAAACAAACACCATGAATACAACGCCTGAACTCCATTGTGATGTACTGATTATCGGCAGCGGTGCTGCTGGCCTCTCCCTCGCGCTGCGCCTGGCGGAACATCAGAACGTAATCGTGCTGAGTAAAGGGCCGATGAGCGAAGGTTCCACCTTCTATGCACAAGGCGGTATTGCCGCCGTGTTTGATGAAACGGACAGCATTGCCTCACACGTAGAAGACACTCTGATTGCCGGTGCCGGGATCGTGGATGAGCATGCCGCAGAGTTTGTCGCCAGCAATGCCCGCCACTGCGTGCAATGGCTTATCGACCAGGGCGTGCTGTTTGATACTCAGGTTCAGCCTAATGGTGAAGAGAGCTATCATCTGACCCGTGAAGGCGGGCACAGCCATCGCCGTATTCTGCACGCTGCTGATGCAACAGGAAAAGCGGTTGAAACCACATTGGTCAGCAAAGCCCTCAGCCATCCCAATATTCGGGTGCTGGAGCGCAGTAACGCCGTCGACCTGATTATTTCCGATAAAATTGGCCTGCCCGGCACGCGCCGTGTTGTCGGCGCATGGGTGTGGAATCGGAATAAAGAGAAGGTGGAAACCTGCCAGGCTAAAGCCGTTGTGCTGGCGACCGGCGGCGCCTCCAAGGTTTACCAGTACACGACTAACCCGGATATCGCCTCCGGAGACGGTATCGCCATGGCCTGGCGCGCAGGCTGCCGCGTAGCGAATATGGAGTTTAATCAGTTCCATCCTACCGCCCTGTTCCACCCGCAGGCACGTAACTTCCTGTTAACTGAAGCGTTGCGCGGCGAAGGCGCGTATCTCAAGCGACCGGACGGTTCCAGGTTTATGCCGGACTTCGACCCCCGAGGTGAACTTGCCCCGCGGGATATCGTGGCCCGCGCCATTGACCACGAGATGAAGCGGCTTGGCGTGGACTGTATGTATCTGGACATTAGCCATAAACCGGCAGACTTTATTCGCCAGCACTTCCCGATGATTTATGAAAAGCTGCTGAGTCTGGGTATCGATTTAACCCGCGATCCGGTGCCGATTGTGCCTGCTGCCCACTATACCTGTGGCGGGGTGATAGTTGACGATCATGGTCGTACCGACGTGGATGGTTTGTATGCGATCGGCGAGGTCAGTTACACCGGCCTGCATGGTGCGAATCGCATGGCATCAAACTCATTGCTGGAGTGTCTTGTGTATGGGTGGTCGGCTGCGGAAGATATAACCAAACGCATGCCCTATGCACGTCCAACAACGCACCTGCCAGCATGGGATGAAAGTCGGGTAGAGAACCCGGACGAACTGGTTGTTATCCAGCATAACTGGCACGAGCTGCGGCTTCTCATGTGGGATTATGTCGGGATTGTACGCACAACGAAGCGTCTGGAACGCGCGTTACGCCGCATCATGATGTTGCAGCAGGAAATTGATGAATATTACGCCAACTTCCGCGTTTCCAATAATCTGCTGGAGCTGCGCAACCTTGTGCAGGTTGCCGAGCTGATTGTACGCTGTGCGATGATGCGCAAAGAGAGTCGTGGCCTGCATTATACGCTGGACTATCCCGACCCGCTGGAAACGTCCGGCCCGTCGGTGTTGACGCCGCAGGTTCACATAAACAGATAAAAGGCCTGGGTCAGGGCAGTGTAATCTTCGGAATAACGCTGGTCTGGCCCGCGAATAACCATCCTGTCGGTAAAGCACTCCCCCTCTTTCGGCGAGAGCGCCAGCAACACACGGTGCGGTAAGCGACCTTCCGTATCCGAAATATCGGTACGAAGACGCAAACTCCAGCCGATATCCCGAGCGATCTCAATGAAGGTGTTACCCGTGCTTTCGGGCAAGACCACGCAGAAAAATCCCTCTTCCGAGATGAGTTCCGCCGCGCTGGTCAGTAGCGCCTTGTGATCGAGCGAGCCGGTGTAACGTGCCTGCTCGCGTTCCGGCGTTCCACACTCCACACCTGGCGTGAAATACGGCGGATTGCTGACGATCAAATCGTAACGCGCAGTCTGCTCCGGTGCCCAGGTCAGGACATCGGCACATTCCACCCTGATCCGTTCTGCCCACGGAGAATCGGCAGCGTTTTCGCTTGCCTGCTGGGCCGCCTGAGGATCAAGCTCAACGGCGTCGATCGTGACGTGTTCTTCGGTACGCTGCGCCAGCATCAGCGCCTGAAGTCCGCTGCCCGTACCAATATCCAGAATGCGTTTTACACCTGCGACAGGGGCCCATGCACCCAGTAAAATACCGTCTGTACCGACTTTCATTGCGCAACGATCGTGCGCCACAAAAAATTGTTTAAACGTAAAACCATCGCGGCGCAACTGCGCTTTGAGTTGAGACATGTCAGGGCAACCTTCTGTGTGAAACTGGAGTAGCATAGGGGAAAGCGAAGTGGTCGAAAAGCGATATCCATACAAACAGATGAAGATTACAGCCGTAACGTCTATAATCAGCGCCCCACACAGAGGTAGAACATGACTGTAACGACTTTTTCCGAACTTGAACTCGATGAAAGCCTGCTCAATGCTCTTGAGAGTAAAGGCTTTACACGCCCGACCGCCATTCAGGCCGCGGCCATTCCGCCTGCGCTTGAGGGCCGCGATGTGCTCGGTTCTGCGCCAACCGGCACGGGGAAGACAGCAGCCTACTTGCTGCCTGTGTTGCAGCATTTGCTCGATTTTCCGCGTAAAAAATCAGGGCCGCCGCGCATTTTGATCCTGACCCCGACCCGTGAACTGGCGATGCAGGTTGCCGAACACGCGCGTGAGCTGGCGGCGAACACCCATCTGGATATCGCGACCATCACCGGCGGCGTAGCGTATATGAACCACGCCGAAGTGTTCAGCGAAAACCAGGATATCGTTGTCGCGACGACAGGCCGTCTGCTGCAATACATAAAAGAAGAGAACTTCGACTGCCGGGCGGTGGAAACGCTGATTCTCGATGAAGCTGACCGCATGCTGGACATGGGCTTTGCCCAGGATATCGAACACATCGCGGGTGAAACGCGCTGGCGTAACCAGACAATGCTGTTCTCGGCAACCCTTGAAGGGGATGCCATTAAAGATTTCGCCGAACGTCTGCTGGAAGATCCGGTGGAAGTGTCCGCTACGCCATCGACGCGTGAGCGTAAGAAGATCCATCAGTGGTACTACCGCGCAGATAACCTTGAGCATAAGGTTGAGTTGCTGAAACATCTGCTGAAGCAGGAAGAAGCAACCCGTACCATCGTCTTCGTACGTAAACGTGAGCGAGTGCATGAGCTGGCAGAAATGCTGCGCAACGCTGGCATCAACAACTGCTATCTCGAAGGTGAAATGGCACAGGTTAAGCGTACCGAAGGGATTAAGCGCCTGACCGATGGTCGCGTGAATGTGCTGGTTGCAACCGACGTTGCCGCGCGCGGGATCGACATCCCGGACGTAAGCCATGTGATCAACTTTGATATGCCGCGCAGCGGTGATACTTACCTGCACCGTATTGGTCGTACCGGCCGTGCGGGCCGCAAAGGGATTGCTATTTCTCTGGTAGAAGCACACGACCATCTGCTGCTCCAAAAAATTGGCCGCTACGTTGATGAGCCGCTAAAAGCTCGTGTGATTGACGAACTTCGTCCGACGACACGTGCACCGAGTGAAAAAATGACGGGTAAACCGTCCAAGAAAGCGCTCGCGAAACGTGCTGAGAGAAAAGAGAAAGAAAAAGAGAAGCCGCGCGTGAAGCAGCGCCACCGCGATACCAAAAATATTGGTAAGCGCCGTAAGCCAAGTTCTGCTGCGCCAGAGACAAAAACTGAAGAGTAAAAAAAAGCCGGGACATTCCCGGCTTTTTTATTCCACCCCCGAAGCTGAAACCTTACAGGCTTTCAGTAAAGGTACGGGCGATAACGTCGCGCTGCTGTTCCGGAGTCAGAGAGTTGAAACGCACCGCATAGCCAGACACACGGATGGTCAGCTGCGGGTATTTTTCTGGGTTCTCAACAGCATCCATCAGCGTTTCACGACGCAGGACGTTAACGTTCAGGTGCTGACCACCTTCCACGCGCACTTCTGGTTGCACTTGCATTGGAATTTCACGGTATTCAATTTCGCCCAGTTTGCTCACCGGAACGATTTCGTCTTCCGCAAAACCTGCTTTCGCTACTACACAGCGCGCTTCGTTTTTCTCGCTGTCCAGCAGCCAGAAAGAGTTCAGCAGATCGTCATTTGCAGCTTTAGTAATCTGGATACCTGTAATCATGTGTTGCCTCCCTTAGGCTACATTAACTGATGCTGGCCTTTTGCGGCCAATTGGTAAAACCATTGTTTGTTGTGTGTATATATAACATTCAGACCCGGGTGATTTATTGATTTAAATCAACAAAATCACTAACCACATAAAGAGTGTGGTCTGAATTTTTTGTTTTAGATCAATTTTAATGATTTACCAATTCAACTTACCCTGCCTGGTTTTCAACATAAATTGAGACACTTAGCCGCTTTTCCGCGGGTAATTTTGCTCACCAGCCATTAGCAGGTAAGCTAGGCAAAGAATGAAATTCGCAGGAGAGCGAGATGACAACACCTTTAACCTGGCATGACGTGCTGGCAGAAGAGAAGCAGCAGCCCTATTTTATTAATACCCTCAGTACCGTTGCGGCTGAACGGCAGGCCGGCCAGACAATTTATCCACCGCAGAAAGATGTATTTAACGCCTTTCGCTACACCGAACTGAGCGACGTGAAGGTGGTTATACTGGGGCAGGATCCGTACCATGGTCCCGGGCAGGCTCACGGACTGGCATTTTCCGTGCGTCCGGGCGTGGCCATTCCCCCTTCTCTGCTGAATATGTATAAAGAGCTGGAAGGAACGATTCCGGGTTTCACCCGCCCTAATCACGGTTATCTGGAAAGCTGGGCGCGCCAGGGCGTGCTGTTGCTGAATACCGTATTAACCGTCCGGGCGGGTCAGGCACACTCCCACGCCAGTCTGGGATGGGAAACCTTTACCGATAAGGTTATCAGCCTGATCAATGAGCATCGTGAAGGCGTCGTGTTTTTACTCTGGGGTTCACATGCCCAAAAGAAAGGGGCGATTATCGATCGTCAGCGCCATCACGTACTGAAAGCACCGCACCCGTCGCCGCTGTCTGCGCATCGCGGTTTCTTTGGCAGTAACCATTTTGTTCTGACGAATGAGTGGCTGGAAAAGCGTGGCGAAAAGCCGATTGACTGGATGCCTGTGTTACCGGCAGAGAGTGAGTAGGGTTTGAATGTGCCGGGTCAGGCCCGGCACATATAAGGCTTATGCCTTGTTCTGACGCCACCATTCGGCCAGCAGCACGCCGGTCGCAACGGATACGTTCAGGCTTTCAACGTTGCCAGTGCCGTCGATAGAAACGCTCATGTCAGCGCTGGAGAGTGCCGCATCAGACAGACCATCGCGCTCCTGACCTAACACCAGCACCATTTTGCGCGGCAACGTCGCTTTAAACAGCGGCGTAGCGGCACGGCTTGAGGTGGTGACAATGGTGTAGCCCGCGTTACGGAATTGCTCAAGGGCCTCCAGCACGCTGTCGCCGGTGATCGGCTGAACATGCTCAGCACCGCCTTCCGCGGTACGGATTGCCGCACCGGATTCCAGCAGCGCGGCATCCTGCAACAGAACGCCTTTCACGCCAAAGTGCGCGCAGCTACGCATCATAGCGCCCAGGTTATGCGGGTTACCCACATCTTCCAGCGCCAGCACACAGTCATCGGCATCCGCCTGGCTGACCCACTGCTGCACGGTGGTGCCGTTACGTTTTTTGATCAGGAAGCAGACGCCGCCGTGGTGTTCAGTCCCGGACGCTTTTGTCAGCTCGGCATCGTCAACCACGTGGTAGGCTTTACGGTTCGCCGCCATCCAGCGCAGCGCTTCTTTAAAGCGCGGGGTCACGCTCTGGATAAACCATGCGCGAACGATACACTCCGGGCGGCTCTGGAACAGGGCCTGACAGGCGTTCTCGCCATATACACGGGTTTCTTCCGCACGCTGACGACGCAGCACTTCCGGATCGATAAAGCTTTTTCCGCTGATACCGCCGTGATCGGCTTTTTCGGTCGCCTCTTCACCGGGCGCGCGAGAAACGGTACGCCATGGCGATCCACCGTCGCGGACAAAATCATCGCGTTTGCGATCGTCACGCTTACGGTCATCACGTTTGCGGTCATCGCCGCGGTTATTTCTGTCATCGCGGGCGGGGCGACGGCCACCGTCTGCACGAGAAGACGCCGGACGCCCGCCACCTTTTCCGGTACGCGGATTTTGGGTGCGTTTATCAGAGTCATCATCACTGCGGACATACATCACTTTGACCTTGCCGCTTTTGTTTTTCATTTCGTCGTTCATGCTTTTCTCCACCAGCGCTGCGCGAAGCGCGCAGATTACCCGATGTGCAAGCTCATAGCCATAATTTCGTACAAAAGCCTGTGACTATTGTTCCCATTGAATAAAACGTGTTGTCGATTTATACAGGCTCACTGATAATATGTAACATATCAGAAACATTATCGGCGTTCTGCCGTTGTTCCACGGCTCTATCAGAGGTTAGTTATGAATACCGTATGTGCCAACTGTCAGGCTTTAAACCGCATTCCGGACGATCGGATGGATGACGGTGCGAAATGCGGGCGTTGTGGCCACGAATTATTTGATGGCGATGTCATTAACGCGACGGGTGCTACGCTGGACAAACTCCTCAAGGACGATCTGCCGGTTGTGGTCGATTTCTGGGCACCGTGGTGCGGCCCCTGCCGTAACTTTGCGCCCATCTTCGAAGACGTGGCTGAAGAGCGCAGCGGGAAAATGCGTTTTGTTAAAGTGAATACCGAAGCGGAACGTGAACTCAGCGCCCGTTTTCGCATTCGCAGCATTCCAACCATTATGATTTTCAAAAATGGGGAAGTGATCGACATGCTCAATGGTGCAGTACCGAAGGCGCCTTTCGACAGCTGGTTAAACGAATCCCTGTAACATTCACGGGGCACATCTTGTGCCCCGTTCTCTCCTCTGCGAAAATGGGTTTTTTCCTGCCTTTTCGCCCATGACTGATAACGCTGTACTTCAATTACGCGCCGAGCGCCTTGCGCGCGCAACCCGCCCTTTTCTGGCCCGAGGCAATCGTATTCGCCGCTGCCAGCGCTGCCTTTTACCGCTGAAAGTGTGTCTGTGCGAAACGCTTACACCGAGCGAGGCGAAAAGCCGCTTTTGTCTGGTCATGTTCGATACCGAACCGATGAAGCCCAGCAACACGGGGCGTTTGATCGCCGATATTCTGCCCAATACCGCAGCGTTTCAGTGGTCGCGCACTGAGCCACCTCAGGCTCTGCTTGACCTGGTGGCAAACCCGGACTATCAGCCCATGGTCGTTTTCCCGGCATCATATGCAGGCGAACAACGCCAGGTGCTTACGGCGCCACCATCCGGTAAGCCGCCGCTGTTTATTATGCTCGACGGCACCTGGACCGAAGCAAGAAAGATGTTTCGCAAAAGCCCTTATCTTGATGCGCTGCCGGTGATCTCCGTCGATCTGTCGCGCGTTTCGGCCTATCGCTTACGAGAAGCGCATGCCGAGGGTCAATATTGCACCGCTGAAGTCGCCATTGCGCTACTGGATCTGGCGGGCGATACCCAGGCGGCCAGCGCATTAAGCTCCCACTTCTCCTGCTTCCGCGAACGTTATCTGGCAGGAAAAACCGTTCATAAGGGTAGCGTCACAGCAACAGAGACAGAAAGCGTTTAAAATCATCAGGTCGCTTGCATTCACAGGAGGCCTGCATGAGCCAGAGAGGGTTAGAAGCGCTACTCCGTCCGAAATCCATTGCCGTTATTGGCGCCTCGATGAAACCGGACCGCGCAGGGTATCTGATGATGCGTAACCTGCTGGCTGGCGGGTTTAACGGCCCGGTCATGCCCGTTACGCCCGCTTATAAAGCGGTACAGGGGGTGCTGGCGTGGCCGGACGTGCAAAGTTTACCGTTTGTTCCCGACCTCGCCGTGCTCTGTACGCATGCGAAACGAAACCTCGAATTGCTTGAGTCGCTCGGTCAGAAAGGCTGTAAAACCTGCATTATTCTTTCCTCGCCTCCTGAACAGCAGCCCGAACTGCTGGCCTGCGCCAGCCGCTACCAGATGCGCATTCTTGGTCCAAATAGCCTCGGTCTGCTTGCGCCCTGGCAAGGGCTGAATGCCAGTTTTTCCCCGGTTCCGATCCGTAAAGGCAAACTGGCCTTTATTTCACAGTCGGCAGCGGTATCCAATACCATCCTCGACTGGGCGCAGCAGCGTGAGATGGGCTTTTCCTATTTCATCGCCCTCGGCGACAGCCTGGACATTGACGTCGATGAGCTGCTGGATTTCCTGGCGCGTGACAGCAAAACCAGCGCTATCCTGCTCTACCTTGAACACCTGAGTGACGCCCGTCGTTTTGTGTCGGCATCGCGTAGCGCATCGCGTAATAAACCGATTCTGGTCATCAAAAGCGGGCGCAGCCCCGCGGCTCAGCGCCTGCTGCAATCCCATTCCGGGATGGATCCCGCATGGGATGCAGCGATCCAGCGCGCCGGTTTACTGCGGGTACAGGATACGCACGAGCTTTTTTCCGCCGTCGAAACGTTGAGCCACATGCGTCCCCTGCGCGGTGAAAAGCTGATGATTGTCAGCAACGGAGCCGCTCCCGCCGCCCTGGCGCTGGACGAGCTCTGGCTACGCAACGGCAAGCTGGCCACGCTGGGTGAAGAGACGCTCCAGCGCCTGCGGGACGCGTTACCGGGAAGCGTTGTTCCCGATAATCCCCTCGATTTGCGCGATGATGCCAGCAGCGATCGTTACATTAAGGCGATCACGATTTTGCTGGATAGCCAGGACTTTGATGCGCTGATGATTATCCATTCGCCCAGCGCGGTTGCGCCAGGCAGCGAAAGTGCACGAACGCTGATTGAGGCTGTCCGAAACCATCCGCGCGGCAAATACGTCACCCTGCTGACCAACTGGTGCGGCGAGTTCTCCTCGCAGGAAGCGCGACGTCTGTTTAGTGAAGCCGGGTTGCCAACCTACCGTACGCCAGAGGGCACCATAACCGCGTTTATGCATATGGTTGAGTACCGCCGCAACCAGAAGCAGCTGCGTGAAACGCCTGCCTTACCGGGCAACCTCACAGCAAATTCGGTGGACGTACACAGTTTATTGCAACAGGCCATCGAAGAGGGCGCCACTTCGCTTGATACGCATGAAGTGCAACCCATTCTTGGCAGCTATGGGATGCAAACACTGCCGACCTGGATTGCCGGTGACAGCGCTGAGGCGGTACATATCGCTGAGCAGATTGGCTATCCGGTCGCGCTGAAGCTGCGCTCCCCCGATATTCCGCACAAATCGGATGTTCAGGGCGTCATGCTGTATCTGCGCACCGCGACAGAAGTACAACAGGCCGCGGATGCCATTATCGATCGCGTTAAAATGACGTGGCCACAGGCCCGGATCCACGGCCTGCTGGTGCAGAGCATGGCTAACCGAGCAGGTGCGCAGGAGCTGCGCGTGGTCGTCGAACACGATCCGGTTTTTGGTCCACTCATTATGCTGGGTGACGGCGGCGTTGAATGGCGGCCAGAAGAACAAGCGGCTGTCGCGCTTCCACCTCTAAACATGAACCTGGCGCGTTATTTGGTTATTCAGGCCATCAAAAGTAAAAAAATCCGCGGCAGAAGCGCTCTGAGGCCGCTTGATATCGCCGGGTTAAGCCAGTTTCTGGTGAAGGTCTCCAACCTCATTGTTGACTGTGCGGAGATCCAGCGCCTGGACATCGACCCGCTCCTCGCTTCCGGAAATGAATTCACTGCCCTCGACGTGACGCTGGAAATTGCGCCATTTGTCGGTGACCGGGAAAGCCGTCTCGCCATTCGTCCTTATCCTCTCCATCTGGAAGAGTGGGTGGAGATGAAAAATGGAGAGCGGGCACTGTTTCGCCCTATCCTGCCGGAAGACGAGCCGCTGCTGCGAGCGTTCATCTCGCAGGTGACGAAAGAAGATTTGTACTATCGCTATTTCAGCGAAATTAATGAATTTACCCACGACGATTTAGCCAATATGACCCAGATCGACTACGATCGAGAAATGGCGATTGTGGCGGTCCGCCGTTCCGCAGAGGGAGAAGAGATCCTCGGCGTGACGCGTGCCATTTCCGACCCGGATAACGTGGATGCGGAGTTTGCCGTACTGGTGCGTTCCGATCTTAAAGGTTTGGGTTTGGGCAGACGGCTGCTCGAAAAACTCATTGGTTATACGCGCGATCACGGATTGTCACGGCTCAATGGCATTACTATGCCAAATAATCGGGGTATGGTGACCCTGGCGCGGAAGCTCGGTTTTGACGTTGATATCCAGCTGGATGAAGGCATTGTCTCTTTGTCCCTCAGCCTGACTTCGACGGATAAACAAGAGTAAGCTGCTGGAAATGTTACCCACTTTTCCCGGCACTGGGGTATCATTGTCCGCTTATGTTGTTTGCCTGGTACAGACAACCCTTCAATGAACAGAGAAGAAACGCACTGTGATGTTGTCAAAATTTAAGCGTAATAAACATCAACAACACCTTGCTCAACTACCGAAGATTTCTCAGTCAGTTGATGATGTAGAGTTCTTTTATGCTCCCGCTCATTTCCGGGAGACGCTTCTTGAAAAGATTGCCAGCGCTACGCGACGTATTTGCATTGTGGCGCTCTATCTTGAACAAGATGAAGCTGGGCGTGCGATCCTGAACGCGCTCTATGAAGCGAAACGTCAGCGTCCGGAACTGGATGTTCGCGTGCTGGTTGACTGGCACCGTGCTCAGCGTGGCCGTATTGGTGCGGCTGCCTCGAATACCAATGCTGACTGGTATTGCCGCATGGCCCAGGAAAATCCGGGTATTGATATCCCGGTATATGGCGTACCGGTGAATACCCGTGAAGCGCTTGGCGTTCTTCATTTTAAAGGATTTATCATTGATGACAGCGTCCTTTATAGCGGCGCCAGTCTGAATGATGTGTATCTCCATCAGCTCGATAAATACCGTTACGATCGCTACCATCTTATCCGTAATCCGCAGATGACCGACATCATGTTCAACTGGGTTGATAAAAACCTGGTTCATGGCCGGGGTGTGCACCGTCTTGACGATCCTCATCGCCCGAAAAGCCCGGAAATCAAAAACGACGTTCGCTCCTTCCGCCAGGAGCTGCGCGATGCGGTTTATCGTTTCCAGGGTGATGCCAATAATGAAGAACTGTCCGTTACGCCTCTGGTAGGCCTGGGTAAATCCAGCCTCCTGAACAAGACTATCTTCCATTTGATGCCGTGCGCGGAGCATAAGCTCACCATCTGCACCCCGTACTTCAACCTTCCCGCCGTTCTGGTGCGTAATATCATTCAGTTGCTGCGTGATGGTAAAAAGGTGGAAATCATTGTCGGGGATAAAACGGCAAACGACTTTTTCATTCCGGAAGATCAGCCTTTCAAGATCATCGGCGCACTGCCTTATCTCTATGAGATTAACCTGCGCCGCTTTCTGAGCCGTTTACAGTACTATGTGAACACGGACCAGCTCGTCGTGCGCCTCTGGAAAGATGAAGATAACAGTTATCATCTCAAAGGAATGTGGGTTGATGACGAGTGGATGCTGCTGACCGGTAATAACCTGAACCCACGCGCCTGGCGTCTGGATTTGGAAAACGCCATTCTTATTCACGATCCTCAGCATGCGTTAGCCGCGAAACGCGATCGTGAGCTGGAGCTTATACGCACGCATACCACAGTGGTTCGTCTTTATCGCGATCTGCAAAGCATCGCTGATTACCCGGTGAAAGTTCGCAAGCTGATTCGCCGTCTACGTCGGATCCGTATCGATCGCCTCATCAGCCGCATTCTGTAATACACGAGCCCTGTCATCGACGGGGCTTTTTTTATGGAGCCTGTTAATGCGTACGCCTTGCCTGATAATCCCTCTTTTGCTGACAGGTTGCAGCCATATGGCTAATGATAACTGGTCGGGTCAGGATAAAGCTCAGCACTTTCTGGCGTCTGCAATGATGTCCGCTGCGGGTAATGAGTATGCGCTGCACCAGGGATATAGCCGGGATCGAAGTGCCACAATAGGCCTGATGTTCTCCATCAGCCTGGGGGCATCAAAAGAACTTTGGGATAGCCGCCCCTCGGGAAGTGGCTGGAGCTGGAAAGATTTTGCCTGGGACGTAGCCGGGGCAACAACCGGCTACGC
Organism: Enterobacter sp. MGH85; assembly: GCF_001037655.1. Classification (NCBI taxonomy): domain Bacteria; kingdom Pseudomonadati; phylum Pseudomonadota; class Gammaproteobacteria; order Enterobacterales; family Enterobacteriaceae; genus Enterobacter; species Enterobacter sp. MGH85. The sequence continues at coordinate 2,123,873 of NZ_KQ089925.1, read as the reverse complement.
CGTCTGGCAGATGGCGCATTATTAAAGGCGGATACCTTTTCCTTTGCGATGCAGCATCAGCGAGACAATAAACGCCAGCGCCCCCATAACGGTGACATACCAGAAGAAGGTCGTTTCACTGCCCCATGACTTAAGGGATAACGCGACATACTCTGCCGAACCGCCGAACAGGGCGTTTGCAACCGCATAAGAGAGGCCTACGCCCAGCGCCCTCACCTGTGCGGGAAACATTTCCGCTTTCAAAATGCCACTGATTGCCGTGTAAAAACTGATAATAATGAGCGCCACCATGATTAAAGCGAAAGCGGCATACGGAGAGGTTGTATGCTGTAGCGCCGTCAAAAGCGGAACGGTACCCAGGGTGAGCATGCCGCCAAAGATCAGCATGGAGGTACGGCGACCAATTTTGTCCGACAGCGCGCCGACAATCGGCTGGATGAGCATAAAGACCAGTAACGCCACCGTCATGACGACACTCGCAACGTTTGCATGCATGCCCGTAGTGTTGACCAGATATTTTTGCATATAGGTGGTGAAGGTATAGAAGCTTAGCGAGCCTGCGGCGGTAAAGCCTAATACCATCAAAAATGCTTTGCGGTTACGCCACAGCCCTTTCATCGAACCAGCTTCTTTCAGCGCCCTGACCTCCTGTCGGGAGGTTTCATCAAGCTGACGGCGTAGCCACAGCGCCACAACCGCCAGGGCTGCCCCCAGGGCAAACGGAATGCGCCAGCCCCAGGCGCGTAAATCTTCATCGCTAAGGATCTGTTGAAGGATCACCACAACCAGTAACGCCAGTAGCTGTCCGCCAATGAGGGTTACATACTGGAATGATGCATAGAAACCTTTGCGCCCTTCAACAGCCACTTCGCTCATGTATGTCGCACTGGTGCCATATTCGCCACCGACGGATAGCCCCTGGAACAGACGTGCCAGCAACAACAACGCCGGTGCCCATGTTCCGATAGTCTCATAACCGGGCAGGCAGGCAATCACCAGCGAGCCGACGCACATCATGCATACAGAGATGAGCATGGATGTCTTGCGCCCTTTCCTGTCCGCGATCCTGCCGAAGAGCCATCCACCGATAGGGCGCATCAGGAACCCGGCGGCAAAAACGCCTGCGGTTTGCAAAAGCTGAGTTGTGGTGTTCCCTGACGGGAAAAAGATATGCGCAAAGTAGAGTGAACAAAATGAATAGACGTAAAAGTCAAACCACTCTACAAGGTTTCCTGATGAGGCCCCAACGATTGCCCAAACCCGACGGCGAGTATCCTTACCTGCCAAATTGGTGTTATCCGTATCTGCACTGGCTACGGTTTCTGTCATTTTAATATCCCCTGTCTCACATTGCGGGCCTTTGCCCACAAACAGTAAAACCGGATTTAAAACGAATCGTTAGGTAAATAAAATGTTTCCAATATGTTTCATTGCGTTTTGTGAACTCGATCAGCTATCTAATTATTAGCGGACGCAGTAATTATCCCCAGGACTGCTGGTGGGCCTTTTTTCGCTGCAAGTAATCTTCGTCTGCACGAATTTTATCCCACCACTTTTTGAAGACTGCGGCTGCTTCTGCTTTCACTGGATCGTGATCGAGGGGTTTGACTTGTCGTTCCGCATCATACTTTTTACCGCCCTTATGATTCGCGTATCGCCGGGCGCGGGTATAGCCCATTTGTATGAATTTACGCGCCATATCCATGCCTACAAAATCGTTTTTACTGCGGTACTCTTCAAAGAGAGCGTATATCTCTTGTGCCGAACGCGCTGCGACTTCAGAATTTTTAAAACGCCAGTGTGGAAGGATTTCGCTTTTATAAGGCTCGACCATCAATACGCCCTGCTCACCCCGGCCAACCTGATACCGTTCGGGATGTTCGCGAAAATTTATATTTGCAAAATCTTGTTGGTAATCAAAAGGACGAGTCAAAGCGGCACCATTGTTAAAATCGTTTTAACAATTGTAGGCCGGATAAGGGGAAGCCGCCATCCGGCATGTTTTTCCGCGCACAAAGCAAAAAACCCCGCACCTTCCGGTACGGGGTTCTTTCTGTTTGATGCCTGGCAGTTCCCTACTCTCACATGGGGAGACCCCACACTACCATCGGCGCTACGGCGTTTCACTTCTGAGTTCGGCATGGGGTCAGGTGGGACCACCGCGCTAAAGCCGCCAGGCAAATTCTGTTAATCTGTATCAGGCTGAAAATCGTGTCTGTCTCTTCGCCAAAACAGCTTCGGCGTTGTAAGGTTAAGCCTCACGGTTCATTAGTATCGGTTAGCTCAACGCATCGCTGCGCTTACACACCCGACCTATCAACGTCGTCGTCTTCAACGTTCCTTCAGGAGACTCAAGGTCTCAGGGAGAACTCATCTCGGGGCAAGTTTCGTGCTTAGATGCTTTCAGCACTTATCTCTTCCGCATTTAGCTACCGGGCAGTGCCATTGGCATGACAACCCGAACACCAGTGATGCGTCCACTCCGGTCCTCTCGTACTAGGAGCAGCCCCCCTCAATTCTCCAGCGCCCACGGCAGATAGGGACCGAACTGTCTCACGACGTTCTAAACCCAGCTCGCGTACCACTTTAAATGGCGAACAGCCATACCCTTGGGACCTACTTCAGCCCCAGGATGTGATGAGCCGACATCGAGGTGCCAAACACCGCCGTCGATATGAACTCTTGGGCGGTATCAGCCTGTTATCCCCGGAGTACCTTTTATCCGTTGAGCGATGGCCCTTCCATTCAGAACCACCGGATCACTATGACCTGCTTTCGCACCTGCTCGCGCCGTCACGCTCGCAGTCAAGCTGGCTTATGCCATTGCACTAACCTCCTGATGTCCGACCAGGATTAGCCAACCTTCGTGCTCCTCCGTTACTCTTTGGGAGGAGACCGCCCCAGTCAAACTACCCACCAGACACTGTCCGCAACCCGGATTACGGGTCTACGTTAGAACACCAGCCATTAAAGGGTGGTATTTCAAGGTTGGCTCCACGCAGACTGGCGTCCACGCTTCAAAGCCTCCCACCTATCCTACACATCAAGGACCAGTGTTCAGTGTCAAGCTATAGTAAAGGTTCACGGGGTCTTTCCGTCTTGCCGCGGGTACACTGCATCTTCACAGCGAGTTCAATTTCACTGAGTCTCGGGTGGAGACAGCCTGGCCATCATTACGCCATTCGTGCAGGTCGGAACTTACCCGACAAGGAATTTCGCTACCTTAGGACCGTTATAGTTACGGCCGCCGTTTACCGGGGCTTCGATCAAGAGCTTCGCGTTGCCGCTAACCCCATCAATTAACCTTCCGGCACCGGGCAGGCGTCACACCGTATACGTCCACTTTCGTGTTTGCACAGTGCTGTGTTTTTAATAAACAGTTGCAGCCAGCTGGTATCTTCGACTGATTTCAGCTCCGTCCGCAGGGACTTCACCTACACATCAGCGTGCCTTCTCCCGAAGTTACGGCACCATTTTGCCTAGTTCCTTCACCCGAGTTCTCTCAAGCGCCTTGGTATTCT
>NZ_KQ089925.1:1770624-2118307 GCF_001037655.1 Enterobacter sp. MGH85 | reverse complement strand
TTTCATCAGACAATCTGTGTGGACACTACAAAGGCAGGTTCTTTAAGGTAAGGAGGTGATCCAACCGCAGGTTCCCCTACGGTTACCTTGTTACGACTTCACCCCAGTCATGAATCACAAAGTGGTAAGCGCCCTCCCGAAGGTTAAGCTACCTACTTCTTTTGCAACCCACTCCCATGGTGTGACGGGCGGTGTGTACAAGGCCCGGGAACGTATTCACCGTGGCATTCTGATCCACGATTACTAGCGATTCCGACTTCATGGAGTCGAGTTGCAGACTCCAATCCGGACTACGACGCACTTTATGAGGTCCGCTTGCTCTCGCGAGGTCGCTTCTCTTTGTATGCGCCATTGTAGCACGTGTGTAGCCCTACTCGTAAGGGCCATGATGACTTGACGTCATCCCCACCTTCCTCCAGTTTATCACTGGCAGTCTCCTTTGAGTTCCCGGCCTAACCGCTGGCAACAAAGGATAAGGGTTGCGCTCGTTGCGGGACTTAACCCAACATTTCACAACACGAGCTGACGACAGCCATGCAGCACCTGTCTCAGAGTTCCCGAAGGCACCAAAGCATCTCTGCTAAGTTCTCTGGATGTCAAGAGTAGGTAAGGTTCTTCGCGTTGCATCGAATTAAACCACATGCTCCACCGCTTGTGCGGGCCCCCGTCAATTCATTTGAGTTTTAACCTTGCGGCCGTACTCCCCAGGCGGTCGACTTAACGCGTTAGCTCCGGAAGCCACGCCTCAAGGGCACAACCTCCAAGTCGACATCGTTTACGGCGTGGACTACCAGGGTATCTAATCCTGTTTGCTCCCCACGCTTTCGCACCTGAGCGTCAGTCTTTGTCCAGGGGGCCGCCTTCGCCACCGGTATTCCTCCAGATCTCTACGCATTTCACCGCTACACCTGGAATTCTACCCCCCTCTACAAGACTCTAGCCTGCCAGTTTCGAATGCAGTTCCCAGGTTGAGCCCGGGGATTTCACATCCGACTTGACAGACCGCCTGCGTGCGCTTTACGCCCAGTAATTCCGATTAACGCTTGCACCCTCCGTATTACCGCGGCTGCTGGCACGGAGTTAGCCGGTGCTTCTTCTGCGGGTAACGTCAATCGACAGGGTTATTAACCCTGTCGCCTTCCTCCCCGCTGAAAGTACTTTACAACCCGAAGGCCTTCTTCATACACGCGGCATGGCTGCATCAGGCTTGCGCCCATTGTGCAATATTCCCCACTGCTGCCTCCCGTAGGAGTCTGGACCGTGTCTCAGTTCCAGTGTGGCTGGTCATCCTCTCAGACCAGCTAGGGATCGTCGCCTAGGTGAGCCGTTACCCCACCTACTAGCTAATCCCATCTGGGCACATCCGATGGCAAGAGGCCCGAAGGTCCCCCTCTTTGGTCTTGCGACGTTATGCGGTATTAGCTACCGTTTCCAGTAGTTATCCCCCTCCATCAGGCAGTTTCCCAGACATTACTCACCCGTCCGCCACTCGTCAGCGAAGCAGCAAGCTGCTTCCTGTTACCGTTCGACTTGCATGTGTTAGGCCTGCCGCCAGCGTTCAATCTGAGCCATGATCAAACTCTTCAATTTAAGTTTGATGCTCGTGAATTAAACTTCGTAATGAATTACGTATGTTCACTCAGAGACTTGGTATTCATTTTTCGTCCGAGGACGTTAAGAATCCATGTCACTTTGAGTGCCCACACAGATTGTCTGATAAATTGTTAAAGAGCAGTGCCGCTACGTTTTCGCTGCGGCGCGGGGTGTGCATATTACGCTTTCCCGCTTCAGAGTCAAGCGTTTATTTTGCTTTTCTCTGCTGACCCGGCGGCTTGCGTGCCGTTGTTCCGTGTCAGTGGAGGCGCATTATAGGGAGTTCTTCTGAGGCTGCAAGTGCAAAGTGAAAATTATTTACTGACTGCTCACTTTCCAGGCAAAACACATCTCAGACCTTAATTCTTGCCTGGTTTTTAAACAAAAACGAGCCGCAAGCGGCCCGTTTTTGCGTTTTGTGACTTACTGCACTGCCACAATTCGGTCTTCGTTGGCTTCCAGACGGATAACTTTGCCCGGAACCAGCTCCCCGGAAAGGATTTGCTGCGCCAGCGGGTTTTCGATCTGCTGCTGGATTGCACGTTTTAACGGACGCGCGCCATAAACAGGATCGTAACCATTCTTGCTCAGCAGTTTCAGCGCATCATCCGAGATGTGGATTTCATACCCACGCTCTTCCAGACGCTTGTACAGACGCTGCAACTGGATCTGCGCAATCGACGCAATGTGTTTCTCACCCAGCGGATGGAACACGACCACTTCATCAATACGGTTGATGAACTCCGGACGGAAGTTTTGGCTGACCACACCCAGCACCAGATCTTTCATATGGCTGTAATCCAGCTCACCGAAGCGTTCCTGAATCAAATCGGAACCCAGGTTCGAGGTCATGATCACCACCGTGTTACGGAAATCGACCGTTCTTCCCTGCCCGTCCGTCAGGCGTCCATCATCCAGCACCTGCAACAGGATGTTAAACACATCAGGGTGTGCCTTTTCCACTTCATCTAGCAGGATGACGGAATAAGGACGACGACGAACCGCTTCCGTCAGGTAACCGCCCTCTTCATAACCGACATATCCCGGAGGCGCACCGACCAGACGCGAGACAGAGTGTTTCTCCATAAACTCGGACATATCGATACGCACCATCGCGTCATCGCTGTCGAACATAAAGTTAGCCAGCGCTTTACACAGCTCGGTTTTACCGACACCGGTTGGCCCCAGGAACAGGAACGAGCCGATGGGACGATTCGGATCGGACAGCCCCGCACGGCTACGACGAATGGCGTTAGATACCGCTTCGACCGCTTCGTTCTGGCCAATGACGCGCTGATGCAGATCCTGCTCCATACGCAGCAGTTTTTCGCGTTCACTTTCCATCATGCGAGCTACAGGAATCCCCGTCCAGCGCGCCAGCACTTCGGCAATCTCGGCGTCCGTCACTTTATTACGCAACAGACGCATGGTTTTGCCTTCCGACTGCGTGGCGATCTCAAGCTGTTTTTCCAGCTCAGGGATCTTGCCGTACTGTAGCTCGGACATCCGCGCCAGGTCCCCTACGCGACGCGCCTGCTCAATGGCAATTTTCGCCTGCTCCAGCTCCGCCTTGATTGTCTGGGTGCCAGAGAGGGAGGCTTTCTCAGCTTTCCACTCTTCTTCCAGCTCAGAATACTGACGCTCTTTCTCATCCAGCTCTTCGTTGAGCATATCGAGGCGTTTCTTACTCGCTTCATCAGACTCTTTGTTCAATGCCTGCTGTTCCAGCTTGAGCTGAATAATGCGGCGATCGAGTCGGTCCAGCTCTTCCGGTTTCGAGTCAATCTGCATACGGATGCTGGACGCCGCTTCATCGATAAGGTCGATGGCTTTATCCGGCAACTGACGGTCGGCAATGTAACGATGCGAAAGCGTCGCCGCCGCAACGATGGCCGGGTCAGTGATCTGCACATGATGGTGCAGCTCATAACGCTCTTTCAGACCACGCAAAATCGCGATGGTATCTTCAACGCTTGGTTCTGCGACAAACACCTTCTGGAAGCGTCGCTCCAGCGCGGCATCTTTTTCAATGTACTGACGATACTCGTCCAGCGTAGTGGCACCGACGCAGTGAAGTTCACCACGTGCCAGCGCAGGTTTCAGCATGTTCCCTGCATCCATTGCGCCGTCAGCTTTACCTGCCCCCACCATAGTGTGCAGTTCGTCAATAAACAGGATGACGTTGCCTTCCTGTTTCGCCAGATCGTTCAGCACGCCTTTCAGACGCTCTTCAAATTCACCGCGGTATTTCGCCCCGGCCACCAGCGCGCCCATATCCAGCGCCAGTACGCGACGGCCTTTCAGCCCTTCGGGCACTTCGCCATTAACGATACGCTGCGCCAGCCCTTCAACGATGGCGGTTTTACCGACGCCAGGCTCACCAATCAGCACCGGGTTGTTTTTGGTACGGCGTTGCAGTACTTGAATAGTCCGGCGAATTTCTTCGTCGCGACCGATTACCGGGTCAAGTTTGCCCTGCTCGGCACGTTCGGTCAGATCGACCGTAAATTTTTTCAAAGCCTGACGTTGGTCTTCGGCTCCCTGGTCGTTCACGCTTTCACCTCCGCGCATTTTCTCAATCGCCTGGGTCACATTAGCGGTGGTTGCACCGGCGGATTTCAGCAGGTCGGTTAAGGTACCGCGTGATTCAAGCGCCGCCAGAACAAACAGCTCTGACGAAATAAAGTTGTCCCCACGTTTTTGCGCCAGCTTGTCGCAAAGGTTCAGTACACGCACCAGATCCTGTGACGGCTGTACGTCGCCACCAGTACCTTCTACCTGCGGTAAACGACTCAGCGCCTGATCGATGGCGGTGCGTAACTGGCCAGCATTAATGCCAGCGGACGTTAACAAAGGACGTACCGATCCCCCTTCCTGATTCAGCAAGGCGCTCATTAAATGAAGAGGTTCGATAAATTGGTTGTCGTGCCCCAGTGCGAGGGACTGGGCATCGGCGAGAGCAAGCTGGAATTTATTAGTAAGACGATCCAGACGCATAACTCCTCCCATAACAGGTCAAATTTGCTACTGGAGATTAAATGAGGTCATCCCTCAATTATTCAAGGTTAATAACCTGAATTATGTGAAAAGAAAACGGCGCGTACCGGATCGTCTTGATTCTTTAGGTTATATCAGCCAAATGAAACTTGCCATACGGCCTGTCGTCTTGTCACGGCGCCAGGAGAAAAAATCACCTTTTTCGGTGAATGTACAGCGATCTCCGCCAAAGATCTGGGTCACGCCGACATTATTAAGGCGCTGGCGGGCAAGCTGATAAATATCGGCCAGATATTTATCGCCGGACGCCACAAACGCATTAACCGCCTGAGGATCTTTTTCCATAAAAGCTTGCCGAACCTCAGGCCCCACTTCAAATGCCTGCGGGCCAATCGCCGGGCCAAGCCAGGCGATGAGATTTGCAGAATCGTCCTGGAAGCAGGCAACGGTCTCTTCCAGCACGCCTTCACACAGGCCACGCCAGCCCGCATGCGCTGCTGCAATCTCCGTACCGGCACGGTTACAAAACAACACCGGCAGGCAATCAGCGGTCATCACCGCGCAAACCGTTCCCGGCGTATTGCTGTACGAAGCATCGGCGCGTTTAGACGCATAGGGCTCACCCGTAAGCTTCAGCACCGCTTTACCGTGCACCTGCTCAAGCCAGACCGGTTTTGAAGGAAGGTTTCCCGCAGCAAACAGACGCTTACGGTTCTCTTCGACGTGCTCCAGGTTATCGCCACAGTGCGCACCGAGGTTCAAAGACGCCCACGCACCCTGGCTCACGCCACCGATACGGGTCGAGCTACAGGCGGCCACGCCTTCAGGCAGCGGCCACTCCGGGACAATCAGTTTGGTCATAACCAGTCCACGTGATCCTTATGTTCTTCGAAATCTGCGCGCATCGCGTCGATAAGTTCCACCATATCCTGTGGGATAGGCGCATGCCATTCCATCTGAATTCCGGTGATTGGGTGGTAAAGACGTAGCATCGTCGCATGCAGCGCCTGGCGATCGAATTTACGCAGCACGGAGATGAATTCATCCGATGCGCCCTTTGGTGGACGCGGACGACCGCCGTAAACAGGGTCACCCACCAGCGGATGGGTAATATGCGCCATGTGCACGCGGATCTGGTGAGTACGCCCGGTTTCCAGACGCAGACGCAGGCGCGTATGAATACGGAAATGTTCCATGATGCGGTAGTGGGTCACCGCCGGTTTACCCATCGGGTGCACGGACATATGCGTACGCTTGGTTGGATGACGACTAATCGGCTCTTCCACCGTGCCGCCAGAGGTCATATGACCAATGGCCACCGCTTCATACTCACGGGTGATTTCGCGCAGCTGCAAAGATTCCACCAGTCGAGTCTGGGCGGGGATCGTCTTCGCCACCACCATCAGACCCGTGGTGTCTTTATCCAGACGGTGAACGATACCGGCACGCGGTACGTCAGCTATCGGCGGGTAATAATGAAGGAGTGCGTTAAGTACCGTACCGTCAGGATTACCCGCGCCCGGATGGACGACAAAGTCACGCGGTTTGTTGATGACCAGAATATCGTCATCTTCGTAGACGATATCCAGCGGGATATCCTGCGGCTCGAAGCGGACTTCCTCTTCGATTTCAGCATTGATGGCGACAGCTTCCCCACCAAACACTTTCTCTTTTGGTTTGTCCCAGATCTTGCCGTTTACCAGCACGCGCTGGTCAAGGATCCATTCTTTTATACGTGAACGCGAATAATCAGGGAACAATTCGGCCAAAGCCTGATCTAAGCGTTGACCGAGCTGATTTTCGGAGACTGTTGCGGTGAGTTCTACTCGTTGTGCCATAAACTGCTTCTTCGTTTAACGTTGGGTTTTACGGCTTTGCCGTTTAATATAGTGTGCTATTGTAGCTGGTCTTAATCGGGAGCAGGAACTGAGTTTCTCCCGGACAAACATTTGAGGAAAGTCAAAACGTCATGACGCGCATGAAATATCTGGTGGCAGCGGCCACGTTGAGCCTGGCTTTGGTGGGCTGCTCCGGTTCGAATGAACAGGTCCCTGACAATCCGCCGAATGAAATCTATGCGACTGCACAACAAAAGTTGCAGGACGGTAACTGGAAACAGGCGATAACGCAACTGGAAGCGTTGGATAATCGCTATCCGTTTGGTCCGTATTCACAGCAGGTACAGTTAGATCTGATCTACGCCTACTATAAAAATGCCGATCTGCCGCTGGCTCAGGCAACGATCGATCGTTTCATGCGTCTGAACCCTACCCATCCTAACATCGATTACGTGATGTACATGCGCGGCCTGACTAACATGGCGCTGGATGACAGTGCATTGCAGGGCTTCTTCGGGGTGGATCGTTCTGACCGTGACCCGCAACATGCGCGTGATGCTTTCAATGACTTCTCCAAACTGGTGCGTAGCTACCCGAACAGCCAGTACATTACCGATGCCACTAAGCGTCTGGTGTTCCTGAAAGATCGTCTGGCGAAATACGAGTACTCCGTCGCGGAATACTACACTCGCCGTGGCGCATGGGTTGCCGTGGTTAACCGTGTAGAAGGCATGCTGCGTGATTATCCAGATACCCAGGCCACGCGTGATGGCCTGAAGCTGATGGAGAATGCGTATCGCCAGATGCAGATGACGGCTCAGGCTGACAAAGTGGCGAAAATCATCGCCGCGAACAGCAGCAACACCTGATACCGCTACAACGCATAACGGCAGCCCTCAGGCTGCCGTTTTTTTATTCTTTCAGACTTACGCTGAAGCGGTTTAGCTTCAACACATCCAGTCAACTATGACCGCAATTGCTGGCTTCGACAAGGTAAATCTCACCTCTTCCTGCCCTGCCTCACAAAAAAGATTCCCTGACAAAAACCGACAAAATAACGTGATCTAAATCACACATTTTGACATTAGGTCGGGTATGCTGGAATTACCAAGACGGAAAGACAAGAGGTAAAATTTATGACAATGAACATTACCAGTAAACAAATGGAAATTACTCCGGCAATCCGCCAGCACGTCGCAGACCGTCTCGCCAAACTGGATAAATGGCAAACACATTTGATTAATCCACATATCATCCTGTCCAAGGAGCCGCAGGGTTTCGTCGCTGATGCAACTATCAATACTCCAAACGGCCATCTGGTCGCCAGCGCTAAACACGAGGATATGTACACCGCAATTAACGATTTGATCAACAAGCTGGAACGGCAGCTCAATAAAGTGCAACACAAAGGTGAAGCCCGTCGCGCCACAACATCGGTGAAAGACGCCAGCTTCGCGGAAGAAGTTGAAGAAGAGTAATCCTTTAAATTGAGTGTACCGACAACGCGCCTTCGGGCGCGTTTTTTATTGACAGGATCAAAACAGTACAGGTACTTTAACCCTATCAATTTCAGGATGACCTAATGAAACAGACGCCGTTTTTCTTCGCATTCTTTTTTACCTTCCCCTGACCGGGAGGCGTTTCGTCGTGTGATAAAGAATGCGAAGACGAACAACAAGGCCTCCCACACCGGGAGGCCTTTTTTATTGATAACGATAAAATGAGACAGACAACACTATGACACCGGAAAACCCGCTCCTGGATTTACGCGTAAAAATCAGTGCACTCGACGAAAAGTTACTGGCCCTGCTGGCAGAACGCCGCGCGCTCGCCATTGAAGTTGGCAAAGCCAAGCTGGATTCTCATCGGCCGGTGCGCGATATCGATCGCGAGCGTGATTTACTGGAACGGTTGATACAGCTCGGCAAAGCGCATCATCTTGATGCCCACTACATCACCCGCCTGTTCCAGCTCATCATTGAAGATTCCGTTCTGACGCAACAGGCCCTGCTCCAGCAGCATCTGAACAAAACCAACCCGCACTCTGCTCGGATCGCTTTCCTCGGCCCGAAAGGTTCTTATTCTCACCTGGCGGCTCGCCAGTACGCAGCCCGTCATTTCGAAGAGTTCATTGAGAGCGGTTGTGCAAAATTTGCAGACATCTTCAACCAGGTCGAAACCGGCCAGGCAGATTACGCCGTGGTGCCTATTGAGAACACCAGTTCCGGCGCCATCAACGATGTTTACGATCTGCTCCAGCACACCAGCCTGTCGCTGGTCGGTGAGCTGACTATTCCTATCGATCACTGCGTGCTGGTCTCTGGCTCAACCGATCTGAGTCAGATTGAAACGGTGTACAGCCACCCGCAGCCGTTCCAGCAGTGCAGCCAGTTCCTGAACCGTTATCCGCACTGGAAAATTGAGTACACCGAAAGCACCTCGGCGGCGATGGAAAAAGTGGCGCAGGCAAACTCTCCTGCCGTCGCGGCACTCGGTAGCGAAGCGGGCGGCGCGCTGTATGGCTTACAGGTGCTGGAACGCAATCTGGCCAACCAGACGCAAAATATCACCCGTTTCGTGGTTCTTGCCCGCAAGGCCATCAACGTGTCGGACCAGGTCCCGGCGAAAACCACCCTGCTGATGGCGACCGGACAGCAGGCGGGTGCGCTGGTTGAAGCGCTGCTGGTGCTGCGTAATCACAACCTGATCATGACGAAGCTGGAATCCCGCCCAATACATGGCAACCCGTGGGAAGAGATGTTCTATCTCGACGTTCAGGCCAACCTGGAGTCTGCATCCATGCAGAAAGCCCTGCGCGAACTGGGCGAGATCACACGCTCCATGAAAGTACTGGGCTGCTATCCGAGCGAAAACGTGGTCCCGGTCGATCCGGCTTAATGTTCGATAAAGCGGCTTTTCTTCATCCCTGCCACATTTACAGGCAGGGTGAAGATGGCACCGGAAAGCGGGTATTTCGCCAGCTCCTCCGCCTCCATATTTTCCCGCGTGGTGGTGATAAACAGCGTTTTCATATCGTCGCCGCCAAAGCAGACCATTGTCGGGCAGCGTACCGGCAGCCGGTATTCTTCCAGCTGTTCGCCTTGCGGTGAAAACCGTGCGATACGCCAGCCGTCAAACAGTGCGCTCCAGTAGCAGCCTTCCTCATCCATTGCCGCTCCGTCGGGTATACCCTCTCCCTCGCTAAAACGGCGAAACTCTTCGCGCTTACCGGGTTCCCCCTGCTTATCAAGCGGCGTACGGTAGATCACACCGTTCGGCGTATCAGAAGTAAACATCCACCGTTTGTCAGGGCTAAACGCTAAACCGTTATGCCCCTGAATATCGCACTGGATCACTTTCGGTGTCAGGTCGTTGTCGATACGCATCAACATGGCGCCGTTATAATCTCCCGGCCCCCAGAACGTGCCCGCATAAAACCGTCCCTGATGGTCGGTGCCTCCATCGTTAAAGCGTGCAAGCTGCGGGTTGGACGGGTTATCGCAAACCTTACGCTGGAGCAGGCCGTGTTTATCGGTCAGCCAGATGGCGTTTCGCATCGCGACGATAAATCCGCCGCGTTCACGTAGGGCAAAACACCCAACTTCTTCATGGAATGAGAGCACCGAGTGTTCCGCGGTGGGCAGATGGTACCGATGAATCTCCCCTTCCAGAATATCCGCCCAGTAGAGCGCCTTTTCTTCAGCACTCCACGTCGGGCATTCGGGCAGATGCCCGGTATAGTTCAACAGCAGTTGCGGTTCAGCCATGACAATTCCCCAAAATGAAAAAAGCCAGCATTGCTGTTTTAATTTTAGACGCAAAAGGCTGAAACAAAAGGATTTGTTTCTGACGATGTCCACACGTCGTCCACGCATCGAAAAAGCCCTGCCATGTGCAGGGCTTTCTTTTGGTCACATCCAGTGGATTTGTTGCTGGCCTGATTGCGTCGGGTGCGGCGGCGCTGGTACTACTTCACCCGGCGAAACGATAAAGCTCTCGACCGTCTCAGTGGTGATGAACGTGCAACTGCAAATGATGTTTGAGCACTGATGATACAGCTCCTTGCCTGTGCGGCGCGCATGGCCTGCGCCTTTGAGCCGCACCAGCGCTGTCACTGGCTGGCAAAAACTGGAATAAAAAATGAATGCAAACTCATCCACTGATGCATGCACATCTAAAATTGCGAATCAACTCGTCCAATTAATGATTTCGTCCAGCCCGGAAAGTATTGCAGGAAAATAACTTTCATCCATTCCAAGACTATCACTGACTACGACGCTTTCAGCAGGATTTTCCGGCCTTAGCGTTAATGTTAAAAGCACCCCACGCCCTGTTGATGATGGTGAAAACACAAGATTTAACTGATTTTCTGTGCTATCAAAAATCACCTCACGAGCCTTCGTGCCATCAACTAAACTTCTATGTAACTCCCTGAGTTTAGCTTTAAGAGCATTAAGCTCTCCGACATTAAAGGATGCCTGATATTGTGTTTTAAGCTCGGGTAGTTCGTACTCCACATAGGTATGTATCCAGTCATACTCTGGTATGTCAGGGGTATTATCACGCCCAAAGGGGGAAATCCGTAAAATTTTCCTGTCGCTAATTATCTCAATCATATTCCCCCCATCACTTGTATAAAAAATGAGTTATTGTCCAGTCTTTCTCACGCACCAATACTTCTATCATATATTTTTTATAATAATAGGTTCCTTTTTTCGCCCGATTCTCAACAAGTTTATATATCTCAGATTCGTAACGAAAAAGACCTTGAGCCTTTTGAGGATCTGGCGTTCTTTTGCCGTAGCGAATAACTTTTTCCTGAAGTTGCAAGGGCACATATCGCGCGGGATTAAGCATATGTTTAGCAGGAGTTGCGGTCATTTTAAGGGTTCGTGCAGATAACCCCATTTTCAGCCGACCACGTAAGAGACTGATAGTAGCCTCACTGAGCCTCACAGTTACAGCGGTTTTAACTCCACTCTCCAGTAACGCTTTACCAGCCCGAAAAAGACGAAATGCACCCAAGGCAATTAATACGATGTCTGTTGGGTCAATCAGGGGGGCTTCTAGTGGCGCTTCTTCCAGCCTGACAAACATGCCGTCGGTATCATAAATCTGCCATAAACCGGGAGCCTGAGAGACTGAATAGCCAATACACATCCCAGTTTCGTCATCAACAATGGGTTTTGAATTCAGTGGAGGATTGCGGGGGCGAAATTCGAAGTATTCACCGGCTGGTAATGTTGACTGGAAGGTGTAGAAACGTCCTGGCTCGTCCGTAATTAATCCAACGCTCATTGTCCTAATTTCCTTTTGGGCTAACCTTTGGGGTCATCATAATGGACGTTTTTACTTCAATCTACTTTCCTGACTCTGATTTTATCGACTTAGAGGCTAACGCCTCGCCGCGCTCGTTGTTCAACACCACCGGCGCTGAAAGCAAATTTCAGCACCGGCGGTGCTGGCATTATTCGCGTATGGCTCATTTTAACCACCCATTTTTTTAGCATCATCAACAAGCTCGTCTGAATATTGCCAGGCTCCGTTATCAGCCACGAAGCCCCAGCCGAAACACCGTTAGTCATTTCATATCCAACAGCCAGCCCTGGCGGGTGTAAAATTTCGTGATTAATTCTGAAAACCAGCCCCTTCTCGCTTAGTTCTTTCCAGTTCATGATTGTCATACCGCAGTCGGCGTCATCCAGCATCAACTGGAAACTCAACATTACATAATTTGCTACCCACTCAGTTAAATCGATAACATTCGTTACCCTCACTGACACGCGTTTTCGGTATACCCTCTTTCTTGTATCAGGCATGTTCACGAAGCTGATTCAACTTTAAGAGTTTGCTGGGGTGCACCCCGTTCATGGTTTGCCACCATTGGCAGAGGCTAACCCTGAAATGGCTTTCCTTAACAAAGCAGAAAGTGCGCTGCTGCTTAAGTCATTTACAGGTGAGGATCTGCTGGTTGCCCTGCTGGGGATTAGTACCGGCGGGCGGTGGTCAGAGCTGGCAACACTCAAACCGGCACAAATAGTAAACGGGCGCGTGACATTCCTGAAAATCAAAAACGCAAAAAAGCGCACTGTACCGATTTCTTCTGAGCTTGAATCGCTGATAAAGAAGAATACCAGCGGGAATCTGTTCAACATCGATTACGTGAGTTTTTGCAAAGTGCTGAAGATGGTTAAACCTGATATTCCTGCAAATCAGGCAACGCATATTTTGCGTCATACCTTCGCAAGTCATTTCATGGTGAACGGGGGTAACATCATTTCATTACAGCAAATACTGGGTAATGCAAACATCCAGCAGACGATGACTTATGCGCATTTGTCACCGGAGTACCTGCAAAATGCCGTGGCATTGAATCCGCTTTCAGGAGGGATATCGCTGTAGGTTCTGCTCCCCCCGGAGTGTCCACATTGCGTCCACACTTCGGGGTATTAGAAACGGATCCAGATGGTTACAGCTTTTTTAAATTACTGTTTTTATTAGTGATAATTTAAATGGTTGATAAACCACATCCACCCATTATATGAAAAAAGCCAGCATTGCTGGCTTTCAGTATATACATCATCAGATTACTGGCGACTGTCATTTGCCTGGCGCAACAGCGTGCGGCTTTCACTCTGGAATCGCGTGGCGTAATCACCGAACCAGTGCTCCACTTTACGGAAACTGTCGATAAACGCTTGTTTATCGCCGTGTTCCAGCAAGGTGATCGCTTCGCCAAAACGCTGATAGTAGCGCTTGATCAGCGCCAGGTTATTTTCAGACGACATGATGATGTCGGCGTAAAGCTGTGGATCCTGGGCAAACAGTCGCCCGACCATCGCCAGCTCCAGACGATAAATTGGCGAGGAAAGCGCCAGCAATTGTTCAAGCTGAACGTTCTCTTCCGCCAGGTGCAGACCATAGGCGAAGGTTGCAAAGTGGCGCAGCGCCTGAATAAACGCCATGTTCTGATCGTGCTCAACCGCACTGATACGGTGCAAACGTGCCCCCCAGACCTGAATCTGTTCCAGGAACCACTGATACGCTTCCGGCTGACGACCGTCGCAGTAAACCACTACCTGCTTCGCCAGGCTGCCGCTGTCCGGGCCAAACATCGGGTGTAACCCAAGCACGGGCCCGGTGTGCGCCGCCAGCATTGCCTGTAGAGGGCCATTTTTAACGGACGCCAGATCCACCAGAATGCAATCTTCCGGCAGCGGAGGAAGTTTCGCGATAATCTGCTCCGTCACATGAATCGGTACGCTGACGATAACCATTCCGGCATCCTTAATGAGCTCCGGCGCATGCGGCCAGTCCTCTTTTTCCAGGATGCGCACCTGATAGCCAGAAAGCGTCAGCATTTTTTCAAACAGACGCCCCATCTGGCCGCCGCCACCGACAATCACCACCGGACGCAGCGACGGACAGAGAGTTTTGAAGCCCTTGTCGTTTTCGCTGGAATAGGATTCCCGCATCACACGACGCAGGACATCTTCAATTAAGTCCGGTGAAACGCCCAGCGCCTGTGCCTCTTTACGGCGGGAGGCGAGCATAGAGGCCTCACGCTCCGGAACGTAAATTGGCAGGCCGTATTTGCTTTTAACTTCGCCGACCTCAGCAACCAGTGCCATGCGGCGCGCCAGCAGGTCCAGCAACGCCTTATCCACTTCATCAATTTGATCGCGTAATGCGGTCAATTCAGCAACCATAACTATCCTCTTATGCCAGACGCGTCGCCAGCTGGCCGTTCAAATCTTTGTGGATCTCACGCAGTAGCGCATCAGTGGTTTCCCAGCTGATGCAAGCATCCGTGACCGAGACGCCGGGCTTCATCGCGCTACGCGGCTGTTCCGATGACTGATTGCCTTCATGAATATTACTTTCAATCATCAGGCCGATAATTGAACGGTTACCATCTTTAATCTGTGCAATCACAGATTCTGCAACCGCAGGCTGGCGACGGTAATCTTTATTCGAATTACCATGACTGCAATCTACCATCAGCGCCGGACGCAGTCCCGCCTGTTCCATCTCTTTTTCACACTGCGCGACATCCGCCGGGCTGTAGTTTGGCGCTTTACCACCGCGCAGGATCACATGCCCGTCCGGATTGCCCTGCGTTTGCAGCAGGCATACCTGGCCCGCCTGGTTGATCCCGACAAAACGATGGGGCATAGCGGCGGCGCGCATGGCGTTAATCGCCGTGGCCAGGCTGCCGTCGGTACCGTTTTTAAAACCAACCGGCATAGACAGGCCAGACGCCATCTCGCGGTGGGTTTGTGACTCGGTGGTGCGCGCCCCAATCGCAGACCAGCTAAACAGATCGCCGAGGTACTGCGGGCTGTTCGGATCCAGCGCTTCGGTTGCCAGCGGCAGCCCCATGCTGACCAGCTCCACCAGCAGGCGACGCGCAATCTTCAGGCCCGCTTCCACATCAAACGAGCCATCCATGTGCGGATCGTTAATCAACCCTTTCCAGCCAACCGTTGTACGTGGCTTTTCAAAATAGACGCGCATCACCAGATAGAGGCTATCGCTGACCTCCTCCGCTAATGCTTTAAATCGACGAGCGTACTCAATGGCGGTTTCAGGATCGTGAATGGAGCAAGGACCACATACCACCAGCAGGCGCGGATCGCGGCCTGCGATAATGTCAGAAATGGTCTGGCGAGAGTGCTCAATCTGAGCTTCCTGCGCGACGCTCAGCGGGAATTCCGCCTTCAGTTGATCCGGGGTGATTAACACCTGTTCGTCAGTGATATGTACGTTGTTCAGCGCGTCTTTTTGCATGATTGCGATCCTGTAAAACTCGTTTGCGATAGTGGTTTTCCTCGAAGAGGTGACACAACGATAACACATCAAGTAAAGATTTCAATCCAAAATACGTACAGATTATTTTACAGCAGCCATTTAAATGCCAAATCACAGGTTAAAATCGTAAACATAAAATTACACATACGCTTTTAACGCCAGTCTACGCTCACACCAGGCACGCTATCCCGGCGCTGGCCGTTAGCTTAATTATCCTCGGGTGAATTGAGGGAAAGTTGCGTGGCTACATAAATCCTGGCAACAAAAAATGAATAAAAGTATGAATTCCAGCAGACTTAATTGAGCCTGCCTAAATTACTTTGAATATCGTGCTCTGTAAGATTTAGCTTAGGTCAAGACAGGGATATTTCTGACATAATGACGGCTTTGAGAAAGAATGGTATTCTGCCGGAAATTCATAAGGGCATCTATTTCCGGGGCGGTTTGGCGGATTCTGATGAGAAATACATTCTTGATCGCTTTGCTTCACCTCCCCCTGGCGCTAATGCTGTTCATTTTGGTGAACCCTGCAAGGGCAGGCTCGCTCACGGAAACGGATAAATCGGTACGTTCGATTGTTTCTGGTATTGTAAGCTACACCCGATGGCCAGCACTTTCCGGCCAGCCTAAGCTCTGTATTTATGCCTCTTCCCGTTACAGACAGGCGCTCAGCAGTGAGGATGTAAATAACCCGTTGCCCTATAGTCCTGTCATTGTGCATAGCGATCGGGAAGCACTCACAGCAAGGTGCGATGCCCTCTATTTCGGGAACGAATCACCGGCAAAACAACAGGAAATAATAAATCACTATCAGGGCCAGGCGTTGCTATTAATGTCAGAGCAAAATCCTGAATGCGTTATTGGCAGCGCATTTTGTCTGATAATAGAGCACAACAAGGTCAGGTTTTCCGTAAATCTGGATGCGCTGACGCGCAGTGGCGTAAGAGTCAATCCGGATGTATTAATGCTCGCACGGAATAAGAAGCATGAATAAGGAAGTCACACCAACACCGCGTCCGACGTTTAAAAGAACGTTGCGGCGAATCAGCATGATAAGCGTCATTATTACGATGACGTTTATATGGTTGCTGCTGTGTTTCGCTTCCGTGGTGACATTAAAGCAATACGCGCAAAAAAACCTCGAACTCACCGGCGCCACCATGAGCCACAGCCTTGAGGCCTCTCTGGTGTTCAACGATGCCGTGGCGGCAAATGAAACGCTGGCGACCCTCGGCAAGCAGGGGCAATTTGCCGTGGCGGAAGTGCTAAATGCACATCATAAACGGTTTGCCTGGTGGTCGTGGAACCCGGCGGATAATACCGACACGCTGGGCGCGCTGGTCAACCGGTGGTTGTTCCCTGTTCCTGTCGCACAGCCCATCATACATAACGGTAATGTGATTGGCGAAATTCGTCTGACCGCACGAGACAGCCTGATTAGCCACTTTATCTGGCTCTCATTTGCGGTCCTCACTGGCTGCATTCTTTTTGCCTCTACCGTCGCATTGACCATCACCCGCTCGCTACATCATGGCATGGTTGTTGAAATGCAAAACATCACTGACGTTGTGCATGACGTCCGTACCAACCGCAACTTCTCTCGCCGGGTAACGGAAGGCCGCATTGAAGAGTTCCACCAGTTTGGTGAAGACTTCAACAGCCTGTTGGATGAAATGGAATAGTGGCAGCTCAAGCTACAGGCGAAAAACGCTCAACTGTTGCGTACCGCCATGCACGATCCGCTCACGGGGCTTGCAAACCGCGCCGCGTTTCGCAACAACATTGCGGCCTTAATGAATGACGCTTCGGCAAAGACCAATTCTGCCCTGCTCTTCCTGGACGGTGATAACTTCAAGTTTATTAACGACACCTGGGGCCATGCCGCGGGCGACTGCGTACTGATCGAAGCCGCAAAAAGGATGGTCGAATTTGGCGAAAAACGTCATCAGTCTTACCGTCTTGGCGGCGACGAGTTTGCCATGATCCTTTATGGCGTCCACACCGCGCGTGAGGTCGAATATATTTGCGCTGCGCTGTCGCAGCAATTTATCCGTCCGTTTGATCTGCGTAACGGACACACAGCATCCATGTCACTCAGCATTGGCTTTGCTCTGGCGTGGGAAAATGCCTCCGTCGAGGCATTGCTTGAGCAAGCCGATCGCAATATGTACCTGGTCAAAAACCAGCGTTCGAAAACAATACCCTGAAAGGAAGACGATATGTTGAAGCGATACTTCGCGCCGTTGTTACTGGCATCTCTGGTTATGTCCGGGTGCCAGACGCCGGAGGGTAAATTCACACCAGAGCAAATCGCGGCCATGAAGTCCTACGGCTTTAACGAACTGAATGGCGACTGGTCCCTGGGCCTGTCGGATAAGATCCTGTTTGATAAAAATGACGCCAGACTGCGTCCGGAAAGTGAAACGCAGATCCAGACTATGGCCTCACGTCTGGCGGCAACCGGTCTGAATCACGCCCGGATGGACGGCCATACGGATAACTATGGCGAAGAGAGCTACAACGAAGCGCTTTCGTTAAAACGTGCCAATGTTGTAGCGGATGCCTGGGCGAAGGGCGCGAACATCCCGCGCAGCAACCTCACTACGCGGGGTTTAGGCAAAAAATACCCTCTCAGCAACAACTGTACTGCGCAAGGGCGCGCTGAAAACCGCCGTGTTGCGGTAGTTATCAGCACGCCTTAAGGCTATTTAGCGGATGTGCCGGCGAGCGACACGCCTGAAGCCGCTCGCCAGCGCAGCCAGTCAATCACGATAAATACCGCCAGACTGACGCCCATTACCGGCAACGCCAGCCCCAGCAGGAGGCTTATCATGAACGTCACTCCCCTTCCCCACAGCGGCAATGCCAGCCAGCTTTGACAGAGCGTCTGTACCGGGTTCGCGGCTGACATCGCAGGACGACGCATCCACCACATCCGATATCCCCAGATAATCAGCACGCACAGCGCAACGCCAAACGCGATGAGCAGCAGCTGATTTGCCAGACCAAACAGGATCCCCATATGGAAATCCACGCCCCAGCGGGTGAGTTTAGCCATCAGCGGGAAATCCCCAAAGCGAGTCCTGTCCAGCACCTTCAGAGAGTGGGGGTCCACGGCAACGGCATCAACCTGCGTCGGCCAGCGGCGATCGATTTCCGTCACCGTCCAGGCCTGGTCGACCCTGCTTGCCGGACGGATCTCAACGTTGTTCGCATCAATTCCTGACTGGCGGGCGGCCTGCAATACGCTGTCAAAAAGCGACAGTTCAACAGGCATTTCAGGCATCGACATTCCGCCGTGATGACCATGATGTTCGGCGTGTTCATCCATCATTTCCGGCGCACCGGAAAGGGTGGTGTTTACCTGCGGCGTCAGCCAGTTCATCTCTGCACGCAGCTTATCGACGTTGCCACCGGCCCATTGTGACCAGGTTAACCCGGTGACTGAGAACAGCAGCATTCCCGCCAGTAAGGTCCAGCCTAAGATCACATGCAGGCGACGACGATTCTGGAAACGATTGTTAATACGGCGCTTCGGTCGGGTATAGAACCACAGCGCGATCCCGCCCAGGGCAGCAACCCACATCCACGAGGCGGCTAACTCGCTATAGAGGCGCCCGAGGTTGCCCAGCATCAGCGAGGTATGCAGATAATCGATAGTCTGACGCAGCGGTAAAATCCCGCTGGTGCCGTAGACGGTCATATCCCCTCGAACCTCAAGGCTGGCGGGATCAATAAAAATAGCCCGATGCTCGGAGGGACCCAGCGCCGGGTCGGCAAACATCACGCGGGTCGTTTCGCCCTCTTCCAGCCCCGGACGAACGGCATGCAGACGCAGATCTGATTCTACGGCCTTTTCGGCCGCGGCAATTTGTGCAGCAAGAGGCTGCGCCTCACCCACGGCATCCGTGTGGAGTGCATGATGGTACAGCGCATTTTCAAGCTGCGGCGTGGCGACATACAGCGTACCGGTCAACGCTGCGAAGAAAATAAACGGACCAACAAACAGCCCGATATAGAAATGGAGGCGACGCAGCAGGTTTCCCCATGCCGCGCGCGGAGTGCAGGTAGTCATACTTTTCCTTTTTAAGGCAAAAAGTGAGTGATTTTGTTTTAAAGGGAGAAAGCAGACCGACGCGGCGGCGCGCGGGTATCGGGGTAAAGCCAGGGGAAAAAGTGCCAGTGGCTGACCGCCTGACGAGGCGGCTTCATGCGCAGCCGCTGCAACACCACGCTGAGCAGAACGATAAGCGCCAGCATCACGCCCGGCACATGCGCTAACAGCACGCAGTAGCCGCAGGCTTCCGCATGGTCAACTGGCATGGAATGCGGCATATCCCCATGATGCTCGTCCATCGACATCATGCTCATGTCATGGTGCATGCCCGGCATGGCGCTCATGGGATCTTTTTGCAGCGAGACGGAGATCAGCGGCGCCACGACGATCAGCAGGATCGCAAACAGCGCGGTCAATGCCGCTGCGCGTTTCCAGCTATGCTGATGCAGTACGTTATCCACTTACCCTCCCCCCAAGAGGCGAACATTGTAAATGATTTATGACGGAAGGGTTAACGCGAGAGGTGCGATGGGATAAAAAAAGGGCCAGCCTTTCGGCCAGCCCTTTCTGACAGGATGTCGCTTAAGCGAATCTTAGTTCAGACGCTCTTTAATACGAGCAGACTTACCAGTACGCTCACGCAGGTAGTACAGTTTAGCTTTACGTACAGCACCACGACGTTTAACAGCAATGCTGTCAACTACCGGAGAGTGAGTCTGGAAGACACGCTCAACGCCTTCGCCGTTGGAAATTTTACGAACAGTGAATGCAGAGTGCAGACCGCGGTTACGAATAGCGATAACCACGCCCTCGAATGCCTGCAGACGTTTTTTGGAACCTTCAACAACCCATACTTTCACTTCCACGGTGTCACCTGGACGGAAGGAAGGTACGTCCTGCTTCATCTGCTCTTGTTCAAGTTGCTTTATAATGTTGCTCATAATTTAATCTCTTATCCTGGGTAAACTGATATTCGGGAGCGTATTACGCTTTCCCATCATGTTCATGCTGCTGGTGCGCGTGTTCAGTTTTGAACTCGGCCAGCAACTTTGCTTGCTCTTCAGTCAGAGCCAGGTTTTCCAGAAGTTCAGGTCTTCTAAGCCAGGTTCGGCCCAGCGACTGCTTCAAACGCCAGCGACGTATCTCGGCATGGTTTCCAGACAGTAACACTGCCGGGACTTCCATCCCTTCTAACACTTCAGGACGAGTATAGTGTGGACAGTCCAGCAATCCATCGGCAAAGGAATCTTCCGTTGCCGAAGCTTCATGGCCCAGAACCCCCGGAATAAACCGGGCGACGGAGTCAATCAGCGTCATTGCTGGTAGCTCACCACCGCTGAGAACGTAATCGCCGATAGACCATTCTTCGTCAATCTCGGTTTGAATTACGCGCTCATCTATCCCTTCGTAGCGACCACAGACCAGAATCAGCTTTTGATTCGTCGCCAGTTCGCTCACGCCCGCTTGATCAAGCTTGCGTCCCTGAGGTGACAGATAAATCACCTTCGCGCCTTCACCTGCCGCGGCTTTTGCTGTGTGAATGGCGTCCCGTAAGGGTTGCACCATCATCAACATCCCCGGTCCGCCGCCGTAAGGACGATCGTCCACGGTACGGTGCCGGTCGTGCGTGAAGTCACGAGGACTCCAGCTCTGGATGCTCAGCAGGCCATTCTTTACTGCCCGGCCAGTTACCCCGTAATCGGTAATCGCGCGGAACATTTCAGGAAACAGGCTAATTATGCCAATCCACATAGCGCCGTCTTTTACCGTTTATCCGGAGAATTTAAAAACCAGGATCCCAATCTACTTCAATGGTTTGAGTAGTGAGATCGACTTTCTTGATAACCTGTCCATCGAGGAACGGGACCAACCGCTCCTTGATGCCAAATGCATCTTTCAGGTTTGCCTTAATGACGAGAACGTCATTTGACCCGGTTTCCATCATGTCGATGACTTTCCCCAGGCTGTAGCCTTCAGTGGTCACTACCTGGCAACCCATAAGGTCTTTCCAGTAGTAGTCACCCTCTTCCAGTTGCGGCAACTGCGACGAATCCACGACAATTTCACAATTAGTCAGCGCATTCGCGGCATCTCGATCGTCAATGCCTTTCAGCTTGATGATGATGTCCTGATTGTGGTGACGCCAGCTTTCCAGCTCGACCTCTTCCCACTTACCGGCTTTCTGGATAAACCAGGGCTGGTAATCAAAAATGCTATCAGCGTCTTCAGTGGAGGAAAACACTCTGAGCCAACCACGGATACCGTAGCAAGAACCCATTTTTCCCAATACGATCGGTTCAACAGGTGCTTTATTGCTCATCATGACCA
Organism: Enterobacter sp. MGH85; assembly: GCF_001037655.1. Taxonomy (NCBI): domain Bacteria; kingdom Pseudomonadati; phylum Pseudomonadota; class Gammaproteobacteria; order Enterobacterales; family Enterobacteriaceae; genus Enterobacter; species Enterobacter sp. MGH85. The sequence continues at coordinate 2,096,683 of NZ_KQ089925.1, read as the reverse complement.
CCGTGACAGATTAAGCTGCTTTGTTTGCTGCTTTGATCAGCGTAGCAACGCGATCGGAAACAGTAGCGCCCTGGCCAACCCAGTGAGCGATACGATCCAGATCCAGACGAGTTTCTTCTTCTGCGCCAGAGGCCAGTGGGTTGAAGAAACCAACGCGCTCAATGAAGCGACCGTTGCGTGCATTACGGCTGTCAGTCACAACAACCTGGTAGAACGGACGCTTTTTAGCGCCGTGACGTGCTAAACGAATAGTTACCATAACATCCTCTTGTGTGAATAAAACAACCGGGCCCCATCGAGGAACGGAGCCCGGGTGTCATATTAAAAGCCCGAAAATTTTACTCATTTTCGGGCAAAAAGCAATCTCAAAAGCGATTATCGCCCAGGAAAACCGGGCGGCATCATGCCTTTCATGCCGCGCATCATCTTCGCCATGCCGCCTTTCTTCATTTTCTTCATCATGCGCTGCATGTCGTCGAACTGTTTCAGAAGGCGGTTAACGTCCTGGACCTGCATGCCGCAACCGGCTGCGATACGGCGCTTGCGGGAACCTTTGATGATTTCTGGCTTCGCGCGCTCTTTCAGCGTCATCGAGTTGATGATTGCCTCCATACGCACCAGCACTTTGTCATCCATCTGGGATTTGACGTTGTCCGGGATCTGCCCCATACCCGGCAGTTTACCCATCAGGCTTGCCATACCGCCCATGTTTTTCATCTGACGCAGTTGCTCAAGGAAGTCGGTCAGATCGAAACCGTCACCTTTTTTCAGCTTGCTGGCGAGTTTTTCAGCCTGCGCGCGGTCAACCTTGCTTTCGATATCTTCGATCAGCGACAGCACGTCGCCCATGCCGAGGATACGGGAGGCAATACGATCCGGGTGGAACGGCTCCAGCGCTTCGGTTTTCTCGCCCACGCCGAGGAACTTAATTGGCTTACCGGTGATATGACGAATAGACAGCGCCGCACCGCCGCGAGCGTCGCCGTCGACTTTGGTCAGCACCACGCCGGTTAACGGCAGGGCTTCGTTAAACGCTTTTGCGGTGTTCGCCGCATCCTGACCGGTCATGGCGTCGACAACAAACAGGGTCTCTACCGGATTGATAGAAGCATGAACCTGCTTGATTTCGTCCATCATCGCTTCGTCAACGTGCAGTCGCCCGGCGGTATCCACCAGCAGCACGTCGTAGAATTTCAGCTTCGCCTCTTTCAGCGCCGCGTTAACGATGTCAACAGGCTTCTGCGCCACGTCGGACGGGAAGAAGTCTACGCCAACCTGCTCGGCCAGCGTTTCCAGCTGTTTGATCGCCGCCGGGCGATACACGTCCGCCGAAACCACCAGCACTTTTTTCTTGTGCTTTTCGCGCAGGAATTTCCCCAGCTTACCGACGCTGGTGGTTTTACCCGCACCTTGCAGACCCGCCATCAGCACGACGGCTGGTGGCTGAGCCGCCAGGTTAAGCACCTGGTTCTCTTCGCCCATCGCCGAAACCAGCTCGTTACGGACGATTTTGACGAACTCCTGACCCGGAGTCAGGCTCTTGTTAACTTCATGACCAACCGCTTTCTCTTTCACGCGGTTGATAAAATCACGCACGACCGGCAACGCAACGTCTGCTTCCAGCAGCGCCATGCGCACTTCGCGCAGCGTTTCCTTGATGTTCTCTTCGGTGAGGCGTCCACGGCCGCTGATGTTGCGCAGCGTGCGCGACAAACGATCGGTTAAATTATCAAACATTGTCTCTCGCCTGGGGTAGAAACGTTAGGTCGCCTGGGCGACACATACACAGAATTTTGCCGGAGTATAACATGAAGGCGCCTTTGTTGTTATGCAACGGTTGGAGCAGGCGTCACGTAACGTTATACTGCTTCTCTTTCTTATTAAGACAACTGTCGACGCCTATATGCCTGTTTTCGCACTGATCGCCCTTGTTGCCTACTCTGTCAGCCTCGCGCTGATCATTCCTGGCCTGCTGCAAAAAAACAGCGGCTGGCGGCGCATGGCTATTCTTTCGGCAGTGATCGCACTGATTAGCCATGCGTTTGCGCTGGAATCACGCATCATTCCCGGCGACGGCAGCGTGCAAAATCTGAGCGTGCTGAACGTCGGCTCGCTGGTCAGCCTGATGATCTGTACGGTCATGACCATTGTCGCGTCTAAAAATCGTGGCTGGCTGCTGCTGCCGATAGTCTACGCCTTTGCGCTGATCAACCTGGCGTTAGCCACGTTCATGCCCAATGAGTTTATTACCCATCTGGAAGCCACGCCGGGGATGCTGGTGCATATCGGCCTGTCTCTATTCTCCTACGCGACGCTGATCATCGCCGCCCTTTACGCCATGCAGCTCGCCTGGATCGACTACCAGCTGAAAAATAAAAAGCTGGCGTTTAACCATGAAATGCCGCCGCTGATGGTGATTGAGCGTAAGATGTTCCACATCACCCAGGTCGGCGTGGTTTTGCTGACGCTGACGCTGTGCACGGGCTTGTTTTATATGAAGAACCTGTTCAGCGTGGAGAATATCGATAAAGCGGTCCTCTCCATCATCGCGTGGTTTGTCTATATTGTCCTGTTATGGGGCCATTATCATGAAGGCTGGCGCGGTCGTCGCGTGGTCTGGTTCAACGTTGCGGGTGCGGGCATTCTCACGCTTGCCTATTTTGGTAGCCGCTTCATACAGCAATTTGCTGGCTAAGTAACAAAAGGAGTTCCCCCTGGAACACATCTCTACCACCACGCTGATCGTCATTCTGGTCATCATGGTGGTCATTTCCGCTTATTTCTCTGGCTCTGAAACCGGCATGATGACGCTGAACCGCTACCGGTTACGTCATCGCGCCAAGCAGGGTAACCGTGCCGCGCGTCGTGTCGAAAAGCTTCTGCGTAAGCCGGACCGTCTGATTAGCCTGGTGCTTATCGGTAACAACCTGGTCAATATTCTCGCCTCTGCACTGGGCACCATCGTCGGGATGCGTCTGTACGGCAATGCAGGCGTGGCGATTGCCACAGGTGTGCTCACGTTTGTGGTACTGGTGTTTGCGGAAGTGCTACCCAAAACCATCGCGGCGCTTTACCCGGAAAAAGTCGCCTACCCGAGCAGCTTCCTGTTAGCACCGCTGCTTATTCTGATGATGCCGCTGGTCTGGCTGCTGAATATGGTGACACGGGTGCTGATGCGCATGGTTGGTATAAAGGCAGACGTCACCATCAGCAGCGCGCTCAGCAAAGACGAACTGCGTACCATCGTGAACGAATCCCGCTCGCAGATCTCCCGTCGCAATCAGGACATGCTCCTGTCGGTGCTGGATCTGGAAAAGGTCAGCGTTGACGACATTATGGTGCCGCGCAATGAAATCGTCGGGATTGATATTAACGACGACTGGAAGGCCATTGTCCGCCAGCTGACGCACTCCCCGCACGGGCGTATCGTCCTCTATCGCGATTCTCTCGACGATGCCATCAGCATGCTGCGTGTGCGCGAGGCCTATCGTCTGATGACTGAGAAAAACGAGTTCACCAAAGAGGTGATGCTGCGCGCCGCCGACGAAATTTACTACGTGCCGGAAGGCACCCCGCTGAGCACGCAGCTGGTGAAGTTCCAGCGAAACAAGAAGAAAGTCGGTCTGGTGGTGGATGAATACGGCGACATACAGGGACTGGTGACGGTCGAAGATATTCTGGAAGAGATTGTCGGGGACTTTACCACGTCAATGTCGCCTTCCCTTGCAGAAGAAGTCACCCCGCAAAACGACGGGTCAGTGCTTATCGACGGCAGCGCCAACATTCGTGAAATCAATAAAGCGTTTAACTGGCATTTGCCGGAAGACGAAGCGCGGACGATGAACGGAATGATCCTGGAAGCGCTGGAAGAGATCCCGGCGGCAGGCACGCGCGTGCGCATTGAGCAGTATGATATTGATATTCTGGACGTTCAGGGCAACATGATTAAGCAGGTGAAGGTCCTGCCCGTTAAACCTTTACGCGAAAGTATCGCCGAGTAATGTTGTAGGCCGGGTAAGGCGAAGCCGCCACCCGGCACTACGGGTCGGCAAATTACGCTTTCGCTTTCGCCACGGTCACCATCGCAGCGCGAATAGTACGACCGTTCAGGGTATACCCTTTCTGCATCACGCCCAGTACGTTACCCGCGGCAACGTCTTCGGATTCCACCATCGCAATGGCCTGGTGAACGTTTGGATCCAGCGGTACATCCGTATCGGCAATCACTTCAACACCGAACTTACGCACCACATCCAGCATGGATTTCAGCGTCAGCTCGATGCCTTCAATCATCGCCGCGTTATCCGGATTAGCTTTATCCGCCACTTCCAGCGCGCGATCCAGGCTGTCGATCACCGGAAGCAGTTCGTTGACGAATTTCTCCAGCGCAAATTTGTGCGCCTTTTCAACGTCCAGCTCGGTACGACGGCGCAGGTTTTCCATTTCCGCTTTGATACGCAGTACGCCATCGCGTTCGCGATTCTGCGCTTCTACCAACTGAGCTTCCAGATTGGCAATTTTTTCATCGCGCGGGTCCACCTGCTCAGCAGACGTGTCTGGCTCTACTGCCTCAACTTCATCGTGCTGTTCCGTGATAATTTCTTCAGGGGCTTGCCCCTCAGGCGTTTTCTGTTCTTTACTACTCATGAATTTCTCCGCGTTTTTCTGCATTCATCTCGCTAACTTCGCTTATTATGGGGATCAGTTTCCTGGATTCAAGGGAACAAGGCAGATTGTCATCATTCATCAGGCACAAGGACCTCCAGAAAATGAATAATCATTTCAGGTGTATTGGGATCGTCGGCCATCCGCGTCACCCTACCGCATTGACGACACATGAAATGTTGTATCGCTGGCTGTGTGGTAAAGGCTATGAAGTGATGGTCGAGCAGCAGATCGCCCAAGAGTTGCAGCTTAAAAGCGTCAGAACCGGCACGCTGGCGGAAATTGGCCAGCAGGCGGATCTCGCCGTGGTGGTCGGCGGCGACGGCAATATGCTGGGCGCGGCGCGAACGCTGGCTCGCTATGATATTAAGGTTATTGGTATTAACCGTGGCAATCTTGGTTTCCTGACCGACCTCGACCCGGACAATGCGCAACAGCAGCTGGCGGACGTGCTGGAAGGTCACTATATCAGTGAAAAACGGTTTTTACTTGAAGCCCAGGTCTGCCAGCAGGATTGCCAGAAGCGCATCAGCACCGCTATTAACGAGGTGGTTCTCCACCCTGGTAAAGTGGCGCACATGATCGAGTTCGAAGTCTATATCGACGAAATCTTCGCTTTCTCGCAGCGGTCTGACGGGCTGATTATTTCAACCCCGACGGGGTCAACTGCCTATTCGCTTTCAGCCGGAGGCCCAATCCTGACGCCATCGCTGGATGCGATCACCCTGGTGCCGATGTTCCCGCATACGCTCTCGGCGCGTCCGCTGGTGATAAACGGCGACAGCACCATCCGCCTGCGTTTTTCACATCGCCGCAGCGACCTGGAGATCAGCTGCGACAGCCAGATTGCGCTTCCCATTCAGGAAGGAGAAGATGTCCTCATTCGCCGCTGCGATTATCACCTGAACCTTATCCATCCAAAAGATTACAGTTATTTCAATACATTAAGCTCAAAACTCGGCTGGTCAAAAAAATTGTTCTGATTTTACATCCAGCGCTTTACTGTATATAAAACCAGTTTATACTGTATACAAACACAGTTATGGTTTTTCATACAGGAAAACAATTATGCTGGCACAACTGACCATCAGCAACTTTGCCATTGTTCGTGAGCTTGAGATCGACTTCCATAGTGGAATGACGGCGATTACCGGTGAAACCGGTGCAGGTAAATCCATTGCCATTGATGCCCTCGGCTTGTGCCTCGGCGGTCGTGCAGAGGGTGATATGGTGCGCACAGGTGCGGCCCGTGCCGATCTCTGCGCCCGCTTCTCGTTAAAAGACACGCCTGCCGCCCTGCGCTGGCTGGAAGCGAACCAGCTGGAAGATGGACGTGAGTGTTTACTTCGTCGCGTCATCAGCAGTGACGGCCGCTCCCGCGGTTTTATCAATGGTACAGCGGTTCCCCTTTCCCAGCTTCGCGAGCTGGGCCAGCTGCTCATCCAGATCCATGGTCAGCACGCGCACCAGCAGCTAATCAAACCCGAACAGCAGAAAGCCCTGCTCGATGGCTACGCGGGTGAGTGCGCGCTTACTCAACTCATGGCGGAGCACTATCGTCAGTGGCATCAAAGCTGCCGCGAACTTGCGCAGCATCAACAGCAAAGCCAGGAGCGTACCGCGCGCGCCGAGCTGCTGGAATATCAGTTGAAAGAGCTGAACGAATTTAACCCTCAGGCGGGTGAATTTGAGCAAATCGACGAGGAGTACAAGCGTCTGGCCAACAGCGGTCAGCTGCTTTCCATCAGCCAGAATGCCCTGAACATGCTGGCGGATGGCGAAGACGTGAATTTGCAGAGCCAACTATATACCGTGCGTCAGCTTGTGACCGAACTGACCGGCATGGACAATAAGCTTTCTGGCGTACTGGAAATGCTGGAAGAGGCCGCAATTCAGATTTCAGAAGCCGGGGATGAGCTGCGCCACTACTGTGAACGTCTGGATCTCGACCCGAACCGTCTGTTCGAGCTTGAGCAACGCATCTCCCGTCAGATTTCACTGGCGCGTAAGCATCACGTTACCCCGGAAGAGCTGCCGAATTACTATCAGTCTCTGCTGGAGGAACAGCAGCAGCTGGACGATCAGGCCGATTCCCTCGAAACCTTGTCTCTGGCGGTTAATCTGCATCATCAGCAGGCGCTGGAAACGGCGAAACGGCTGCACGACGTGCGACAGCACTATGCTCTGGAGCTTAGCCAGCATATTACCGACAGCATGCATACGCTGGCGATGCCGCATGGGGTGTTCACTATTGATGTTCGCTTTGAAGAGCATCACCTGACGGCGGAAGGCGCAGACCGCGTAGAATTCCGCGTCACCACCAACCCGGGCCAGCCTTTACAGGCGATTTCGAAAGTGGCTTCTGGCGGTGAACTGTCGCGTATCGCCCTGGCCATTCAGGTGATTACCGCCCGTAAAATGGAAACCCCGGCGTTGATTTTCGATGAAGTGGATGTGGGTATCAGCGGCCCGACCGCGGCCGTTGTCGGCAAACTGCTGCGTCAGTTGGGTGAATCGACGCAGGTTATGTGTGTGACTCACCTGCCGCAGGTCGCCGGCTGTGGTCATCACCACTTTATCGTTAGCAAGGAAACCGATGGCGAAATGACGGAAACGCACATGAAGCCGCTGGATAAACGCTCACGCTTGCAGGAGCTGGCACGCCTGCTGGGGGGCAGTGAAGTCACCCGTAATACGCTCGCGAATGCGAAAGAACTGCTGGCGGCATAAACTTTTTCGGGATCTCAGGGTCATACAGAACAATAAAAACGCCGCCAGACCAGTTTCAAAGTGGGGCAAGGTCTATTATCATCGGCATATTACATATGAGCCGCGTACTGCTCGGGCCCGAAAAGGAATCAAATCACTATGCGCTGTAAAACGCTGACCGCTGCCGCAGCGGTTCTTCTGATGTTGACCGCAGGCTGTTCCACTCTGGAGAAAGTGGTTTACCGTCCTGATATCAACCAGGGGAACTACCTTACTCCTAACGATGTGTCCAAAATCCGCGTAGGTATGACACAACAGCAGGTCGCTTATGCCCTGGGAACCCCGATGATGTCCGATCCGTTCGGCACAAATACGTGGTTCTATGTATTCCGCCAGCAGCCTGGTCATGAAGATGTGACCCAGCAAACCCTGACGCTGACCTTCAGCAGTGCCGGCGTGCTGACCAACATCGACAACAAGCCTGCCCTGACCAAATAATCAGGCGTCAGCAACGCAAAAAGGTGCTCAATGAGCACCTTTTTTGTGTATGTTTATTTGGCTACTTACCGGATTTCTCTGCTCGCTGACGGCGCAACTCTTTCGGGTCGGCAATCAGCGGACGATAGATTTCAACCCTGTCGCCCTCTTTCAGCACATCACCGAGCTTAACCGGACGGCTATAAATGCCGACTTTATTCTTCGCCAGGTCAATATCACGGCGAAGTTCAAGGATGCCGGAGGCCCGGATAGCCGCCTCAACGGTGGCGCCCTCTTCAAGCGTCACGCGCTGCAAATACTGCTTCTCCGGCAGCGCATACACCACCTCAACAGCAATCTTATGCGACACTGTAAACCTCTTTGGCGCGCGTGGTGAACGCCTGAACCATATTCGAGGCCAGCTCTTTAAATATTCGGCCAAACGCCAGTTCGATCAGCTTATTGGTAAATTCAAAATCCAGATGAAACTCAATGCGGCAGGCGTCAGCGCTCAGTGGCGTAAACTTCCACCCTCCCATCAGTTTTTTAAACGGACCATCCACCAGATGCATCAAAATACTCTGATTGCTCGTCAGGGTATTGCGCGTGGTGAACGTTTTGCTGATCCCCGCTTTGGAGACATCCACGGCCGCAGTCATCTGCGTCGGGCCGGATTCCAGCACCCGACTACCGGTGCATCCTGGAATAAATTCCGGATAGGACTGAACGTCGTTCACTAACTGATACATTTGTTCCGCGCTGTAGGGAACAAGCGCAGTACGGCTAATCTGAGGCATAGCATTTTCCATGGTCACACAACAGACAAATAATAACATTTATCACCTGTTAAAAAAACGCTAAGCCTTATCTCGTGCTAAGATAGCGCGTTAGACCTCACAGGACGCAATGAGGTGACTTTTTAAAATCAGATTACCGACGGCTTTACGACACTTATGACGAAGAAAAAAGCACATAAACCTGGTTCGGCGACCATTGCGCTCAACAAGCGTGCTCGCCACGAGTATTTCATCGAAGAAGAATTCGAGGCCGGCCTTGCGTTGCAGGGCTGGGAAGTAAAATCGCTGCGTGCCGGGAAAGCCAACATCGGCGACAGCTACGTGATCCTGAAAGACGGTGAGGCCTTCCTGTTCGGCGCGAACTTTACGCCGCTGACCGTCGCCTCTTCACATTACGTTTGCGATCCAACCCGCACCCGTAAGCTGCTGCTGAACAAGCGCGAGCTGGAATCCCTCTACGGACGCATCAACCGCGAAGGCTTCACCGTAGTTGCGCTCTCTTTGTACTGGAAAAACGCCTGGTGCAAAGTGAAAATCGGCGTGGCGAAAGGTAAGAAACAGCACGACAAGCGTACTGACCTGAAAGCACGCGAGTGGCAGCTCGACAAAGCACGTATCATGAAAAACGCAGGACGTTGATTCTGCGCGCTTATTGTACTATTCAACAAGTTAGCGTTTCGGGCTGGTATCGAGGAAGTGAAATCTGGTATACTGAGTTCAACACTATTGGGGCTGATTCTGGATTCGACGGGATTTGCGAAACCCAAGGTGCATGCCGAGGGGCGGTTTGCCTCGTTAAAAGCCGCAAAAAAATAGTCGCAAACGACGAAAACTACGCTTTAGCAGCTTAATAACCTGCTAAGAGCCCTCTCTCCCTAGCTTCCGCTCTTAAGACGGGGATCAAAGAGAGGTCAAACCCAAAAGAGATCGCGTGGAAACCCTGCCTGGGGTTGAAGCGTTAAAACTAATCAGGCTAGTTCGTTAGTGGCGTGTTTGTCCGCAGCTGGCGTGCGAATGTAAAGACAAACTAAGCATGTAGTACCGAGGATGTAGAAATTTCGGACGCGGGTTCAACTCCCGCCAGCTCCACCACTTTTGATAGCACTGCAACCGGACAGTGGAAATAAAAACAGCCACTTACGGACACTGACCAGACAGCAGGCAGACCGAGAAAAGACAAAAATATGCACGTGAAATGCACGTGCACTTTAAAAGAACCCCAGATTTCATGCGCTGGGGTTTTTCTATTTGTAACTAAGGGTAACAAAAATCCTTCACCATTTTGCACCCTACTCGCCTCGAGACTGTTTTTTTCACAGCAAGCGCTGTATATAATCACAGTCATATTTAAGCAGCGTTCGATGACTAATTTACTAAAGGTGCACAAACTGGTGTGCCAAAGTATTGACCAGACGTTGACATTCTCAGTATCAATAACCGAGATTTTTGCTTCATCGGAAGTTGAAATAACCCCCCTCCACAAACTGACACGACATGCCCTGCCGCCAGCAATTTATCTAAGGCCATATAAACAGCTGTATATAACTCTTATTTAATCATTAATAAACTACGCTAATCGCCCAACCGAATTACCTTACCACCCAACCATTCTTGCTTATACATTAACTGCCTAACAAATTCATAAGTCATGCTTACAGAACCATTATTTTTATCAGGTAAAGAATCCGTTAAATTAACCAACTCTACAATAGCGTGTTTTTTGCATATTGCCGTAGTTATTTTATGTAAGGCATCCAGTCTCCGCCTGCTTGACCTTGCTTTTACGCCGTCAATTTTCTTTTTAGTTTTTAGCCAGTTACTGCTGTATTTTACTTTTCTGCCTAGTATATTATTCAGGTTCCTTAGCTTTTTATTACCTTCCATGTTGGCAAATTGCTCGACCAGACTCTCACACGCTGTGAGTTGCATAAGCCATTCATTATTTAGCAAAATTTTGGTTTTGCTAAATGATGGATGAAGGGGTTCAGGAACAACTTCTTCTGTATTAAAGCTTATATACCATTTATCAAGCTTTCTTGAAATAGTAACATTCTTTAATACTCCTGTTATCTCTCGGCTTTTACGATACTTAACCCACCCTAGTTTGGGCAATGATACTAAATGCTTTTCTTGGTCCAGTCTGACTCTTTGGCATGGCACTCTAAAAGAATCATTACGGCCTTTCTTTTTGAATCGAGGATATTGTGACTTTCCCGAAAAGAAGTTTTTAAAAGCTCTATCCAGATCTCTTAATGATTGTTGCAAGCACTGTGATGGAGCCATTTTTAGCCATGCAAGGCACTCTTCGTTTTTCCAATTAACTAGTTCTGATGCTAGTTGATTGTAATTCAAGAATTTCTTACCCGAATCATAATTCTCATTAATAAGAGCAAGTCCTTTATTGTATACAAATCGACAGGAACCTGCGAAAACCAAAAAGTCATTCATATGAGTTTTATTCGGCTCAAGCAAAAATTTAAATGCCTGTTTCTTAATCACAATAGAACCTATACACGCTCAATTTGAGAAAGCCAATTTTAAATGATGATCGGCTTTTTTATCGAGTGAATATGACGGCTATGTTCAGCTATATTCATTCGATAAAAAAGCCCTGCATGTGCAGGGCTTTACGGTTTAGTAGTGCTGAATTAGCCTTGCAGCAGAGACAGAACCTGCTGAGGAACCTGGTTAGCTTTAGCCAACACGGAGTTACCGGCCTGCTGGATGATCTGCGCTTTAGACATATTTGACACTTCGGTCGCATAGTCGGCGTCCTGAATACGGGACTGCGCTTCAGACAGGTTGGTGGTGGTGTTGTTCAGGTTGGTTACTGCAGAATGCAGACGGTTCTGTACAGCACCCAGGGAAGAACGGAATTTGTCGATAGAGCTGATTGCATCGTCCAGCGCTTTCAGTGGGTCAGCAGTGGTTGCTGCTTTAGTTGCTGCATCTGTGGTGAATTTCCCATCTTCCTGTACATATACAGCCTTACCGGAATTGTTAGTAATGGAGCCGTCTTTCTGCAGGAAAATCTCAGTTTCATTCTTGGCAGCTAACGTACCGTCAGTCTGAGTGTAAGCTTGATTACCACCAATTGTAACTTTGCCAGTATTAGCTGCTACTGTCGTTGTGCCAGTTGTGAAACCAGTCGTTTTGGTAGCAGACTGCATAGCTTCAGCGCTGATTCGGGCACCAGTAACTACAATTGCACCACTCTGACCAGCAACAGTTGCACCCGCTAATTTGATTTCAGTCTTATCTTCGGTCGTAATGGTGACTGGAACTGCCGCCGCAGGAGTAGTTGTGTTTTGAGTAAGAGCATCAAGAGTTGCAGGCTTAATACCAGCACCAGCACTGTTCTGAGTCAGGTTGCCATCAATACCAATGAAAAGCTTGGAACCATCTTTCGCAGTGATTTTACCATCGCTTGACAGAACAACATCTACAGATGTTGCACCAATCTTAACGTTCAGATTAGCGGTATCACCTGCTTTAGGAGTCAGGATAGATTGTAACTTGGCGCTATTACTTGGAGTTGTTCCGTCACCAGCTGCAATAGTAGCATTGAATGTAAAATCATTAGTATCTTTATGATACGTATAGTTATTACCAGTAACAGCGTCGAAACCACTGGTAATATTAGCATTAACTACGGCAGTATCACCTAAGCCAGCAAACACGTCAGCTACGGTAGATTCGTTCAATCCCGCGCTTACTGTATACTTAGTTACGCCATTAGCATCTGCAGCAGGAGCAGCGATAGGACCGCCAGCAGCTGTTGTAGTGAGCTGAGCAGCTGTCAAATCAGCTTTAGTTGCTGCCTTATTAGCTACTGAACCTTCACCATTAACGTTAAAGCCAGTCAGGTTCAGAGTAGACGAGTCAATTTTTTTCAGGTCGATAGTGATGGTCTGGCCATCGTTCGCGCCAACCTGAATTTTCATGGAGCCGTCTTTTGCCAGCACGTTCACGCCGTTGAACTGGGTCTGACCGGATACGCGGTCAATTTCGTCCAGACGGGATTTGATTTCGTCCTGGATGGAGTCCAGGTCAGACTTGGAGTTGGTGCCAGTAGAAGACTGAACAGTCAGCTCACGGATACGCTGTAAGTTGTTGTTGATTTCAGACAGTGCGCCTTCAGTAGTCTGTGCAACGGAGATACCGTCGTTGGCGTTACGGGCAGCCTGAGTCAGACCTTTGATGTTAGAGGTGAAACGGTTAGCAATCGCCTGGCCAGCAGCGTCATCTTTTGCGCTGTTGATACGCAGACCGGAAGACAGACGCTCAATGGCAGTAGACATTGAAGACTGGTTTTTGTTGATGTTGTTCTGGGTGATCAGCGAGAGGCTGTTGGTATTGATGACTTGTGCCATGATAGTAATTCCTATTTGACTGAACTTAAATTAAGTTTACGGCTTCCACCATTTGGCTCCTGCGCCGCTATGTTCACTATCGGCAACGTACTCTGGACCTTTAGAAGAAAAAGTGAAAAACCATCCCCATCTGCTTTCAGGCATCAAACGAAAGATAGTTGTTTACTTTTAATACAATGTGATAAGTTCGTTTTAACGCCCCCTAAACCACCATGATAAAGCTAAACAATTCAATATGTTGAGCATAGTAAATAAACTATCTCGTTTGACAAACTGGCTCCCCCTTCTGAACCTCTAATCTCTTCATTTCTCAGTACTCAACAAGCCAGCATAACTCCATGCTCCGATGGTAAGACCTATCCAAGGCATAAATGCTTAGCTATCTCATCGGATGCCACCTTGGTTTATCTGTCTTTTTTAGTAGGTGTGTGTAAGCTGGTTTTACATTACAGTCATTCTTTGTCTAATACATGATCAGGAGATTTGTTCAGTGAATGTTTCCGCCCGTTTTGTTATACTCTTAAATCTTGCATGCGCTGCTTTATTATTTACTCTACTCAATGCTCGGTTTGATTTATTCTGATCAGGTTCTCATTTCACTTACTTGAAATCCCTCCCAAGATTTATGCAAGTACATATCTTATATCCAATCGAGTAGTAAATCGACAATCATCAGGGAGAATAATGACTTGATAAAGGACGTGATCATAGACCATCGTCCTAATCTTCCATACACAGGTGGGTATGTTGTGTATGAACCCCCGTCCAACTAGTTCCTTCCGATTACCCTTAAAGCACTTTTCATGGTGATGTTTTTCCTTGTTACATATTTGGATGCTTGTTTTAAGGCATTATTCATTGCTATTACAGTCACAGGCCTAGCTAATCCTTTAACTCGATTTGATCTACTCTGGAAAACATAAATATCAGAAGAATTGCAATCCTTTCTGCACGCAATTAACTTAGAAAGCAATAAATTTAATCTAATTGTTCGTGGCTCAAATTTTGGAGTTCCAGCCAAGTGCAGCATGTCATCTTCGATATCGGAATATCTAATAGTAATCACCCTGCTGCCTTCAGCACGGAGAGAAAACAATGTTAACCATAAGTCTGCCCAAGTTGATGAGATTTTAGACAATTCAACGTGAATAGCCCTGAACTCTTCTGGTGTAATAGAATCTGTTTTTGCCATGAATACCCCCAATGCTCAACCCAACCGCTCACCAAAATTTCAACAACTTTATTACATTCTTTCAATACTTTATTACGAAAATTGTATTAAATGTTCAATATTTTTTCCTCTGCCCCTACTGCGCCGGAAATTTCTTATACAAGGTGCACACCGCAACGTCGTAAATAATCGCCACCTGCTTCCGATCCACTCCGTTTGCGATCAACCTGCCAGCCTGAGCCCATTGCTCAGGTGTCAATTTTGGCCGCCTCCCACCGATTCGCCCTTTCTCACGGGCTGCGGCCAACCCAGCCCGAGTGCGCTCCACTATCAACTCCCTCTCCATTTCAGCCAGAGCTGACATGATATGAAAGATGAAGCGGCCCATCGGGCTTGATGTATCAATGCTGTTAAAGAAGCCGCTAAACTCAGCCAGTTAGGTTCGTAAAAAATCTACGCAGCCACCCATTCAGGATACCGCAGCCCGTCGCATGCAAGAGCGGACTGCGATTTTCTCAGGAACCTTGCTCTTAAATAGTAACTGTTAATGCATCTTTGCGTCGCTGGTTCCAGAGGCTGTCCACGGGCATTTCCACGCGAACACTTACGAACTGGTCACGGGGGATGTCGACAGGTTCGCCATCCGCCACACCCTTCAATACGTTCCTCGCAAATGACGGCGCTGTAGGGTATTCCCGGTGGAATGTTTTTACCAGCACCGATCCGTCTGCATTTACCTCATAATCCAGCCAGATAAGCGGCTGCTTATTGCGATCGGTTGGGATGTCAAAACCTCCATCTATCCCACCCCATGCCGCGTCAGCGTTCAGCCCCACACACCCTTCAATCAGATAGCCTGGTTTCGCCGGATGTCCAGAAATCAAACTGCGTTGATACGTTCGTCACTGCTGCAAGGCGCGGGTACAGCGTGATGGCAAAATAGCTTTGCTCAATATCGACCCGTGACGGCGCAGGCGGGGCCTGAATGCTGAATTCAAGATATGCCTCCGGCGACTCTGCCCCCATCTGGTTTACCGCAGTGACGTGAGCCGTGTAGGTAGACTGGACAAGCCCTGTCAGGCGGGTAAAGGAACCCGGAACCTGAACAGAGAGCACCGTCTGACCCGCCTTGCGGATCACAACCTTGTTGTAAACAAACTGCCCGATGTTCTGCCAGGACAGCACGCCCTGAACCACCTGCCCAATTTCCTCGACGGTGTATTTCAGGTTCTGCGGCTGCGCCACCCCACCAGATGGCAGCTGCGTGAACGGCGGCCGCTCAATTGGCTTGCCTATCGCATCACCCCAGACATCAGCAGTCTCCTGTTTGAGGGTGATCTGCACCCCGTTCTGTACACCGAACCGCCAGTCGGTCAGCGGGTCAACCGCTTCAGGACCTTTTGCATTTACTTTCGATCGGCTGGCTGGAGTCATGCCGAACTCACCAAGCATGGCACGCAGACGTTTCCAGGCATCAGCTTTCATGATGGCGGCGGGGTGAGCCTTGATCAGCACATCCCCGCTCTGCGTTTCGGTCCGGTAGGTGTAGCCCTCAACTTCAAGCGTGTCGCAGTGATGCCGGTATTCGGTATAGGCCTCAACCAGCAGCTCAAGGGCTCTGGCATCAAGCTGAGACATCACACCGATAGCATCAAGCTCGTCGGCCATCCGTTTAAACCAGTATTTCCCCTGCTTGTCGAAATGCTTCGGCGTTGGGGGTACCCCTGAAGGGGGTTTTGGTTCGTTCTCATTGATCGGGCGTTTAGATGGGTTACCCCTCACCAAACGTAGATGGGTCGGGGTTTTCGGTGGTCCAGACATAATCGAAAACTCCTATTAATCATCGAATGGGGGACCCCATAAAAAAGTTTTCTAACCTGCGACGATGTGAAAAGAGGTTAGGCGGCGGTCCTTTAGGGTGATTCCCCTGAGGTTTTTACCCACCCTCCCCCTTTCTCATTTCAAATGAGAAATGATGTCATTTGAGTCTCTCGACCGCTGTCTTCGCTCTGTGGCAGGGCTTGCAGAGGCTTTCGAGGTTGGACAGGTCATCGGTACCCCCATTTGCTTTGGCGATGATGTGGTCCACCGTCTCAGCGGGTGTATACCTTCCATTTCGCAGGCATTCCTGACAAAGGTGTTTATCTCTGCCGAGAACGATTGGGCGCAGCCTGTCCCACTTACTGCCATAGCCTCGCTGATGCCTGCTCTGTCCCCGCTGATGCTGCTGCCAGCCTTCGTTGATGTGTTTGGGACAATATCCTGAGCGATCTGTGGTTGTGCCGGGGCAGCCACGCTTGCGGCATGCTCTCGGTATTAACGCAGGCATCAGGCTAACCTCCACGCCCGGCGGCGTTCTGTACGTGGCGCTGAGTCAGGGTGACGCTCAACAGGCTCACCATCAGCATGATCCACCAGCGAGTAACACGGATAAACCACCGCGCCGCCATAGGCATCCCCGACTGCATAGTCGGCTGGCTTACTGCTGTCCCATCGAGAAAGGACTCGTTCAATATGCTGAGGCGGTACGCTGTAGCACACGCCGTGTATAAGGCGCGGCAGCGTGATGAAGTCAGACCGTGTCTTGTCAGCAACAATCAGACGTTCGGCTACCTGCATCTGATACTGTGGTGGTCGGCCAGTGCCCAGGTAAAAACTCACCAGCGATTCCGGGAAGCGGTTAAGCCAGCTCGTGACTGAAGTGAAGAACAAGTCCACTGGCATCGCATCATCTTCAACAACAACTACCCGGCAGGTTTGTTCTGCTGTCCACTCAAGCGCACGCCGATGATTCCAGTTCGCACCGTGGTTACCGTCATCAATAAGCAGATGGGCATCCAGCATCGCAGCGAGACGTTGTGCATGAACTATGCGAGAAACATGGCCGACCACCACAAACTTAATCTCTTCAGCCACCAGCGAATCTCCAATAAAAAAGCCGCACGATGGCGGCTACTGTCTGAATATCAGGGTGTTGCTCCGCTTTAACCCTGGTTAAGGTAAGCATTCAGCCCGTCAGTGGTGGGACACTGGCGCACTCTGTCGCGGGGGGATAGCTGATTACCTCCGATAAGGAAAATACCCATGAGCTCCATGTCAGAACTGGAAAAAGCAGTTGCAGATTTACAACGTGAATTAAAGATTGAAAAAGCCACCAATAAACTGGTTTTTTCTTTGATTATTGAAGCTGTTAACAAGCTGTCACCAAAACAGAATGTTGGGGACGTTCTGATGGATGTACTGAAGGAGGTTACACCGCCTGAAATTTCATCTGCCCCAGATGCTCACGAAGCGATTGAGAGAGTTGAGAAAATAATTCAGAAGAAGCAATCGCGTTCGTAACTTCCTGAATTAAATCGTCGGCGGCTCGGTGCTGAGCCGCATTCACAATCTGATCGATTACAGTTTTCGCGTGAGTTTCAGCGCGCTGCTTGTAACCTTCAAGAGTAAAGTCTGCTGTAATGTCTTCACGATAAGGTACAGTCAACATGTTTTTCTTATCGAGCTGTACTTTGACTTCACCGCCAATAGCCTCTACTGTTTTACAGTCCAGTCCCTCTGCTGAGGAGTAACCATTAATTTTGAAACTTACAGATTTTTGGGTCGGGAACTCAACCTCATACGAAATCATAAGACCTCCTGTTATTTATGGCGCCACCAGGCATTTTCTTTGCCGATGCCATCAGTTTTGAAAACGGTATGTACCAGAGGGCCGGTGACCAGCCTGTCAGCGAATGACTTCGCAACAATGCCGAACGCCAGCATGTCGCCCACCGCGGCGCCAGCCTGTTCTTTCTTCCAGAAACGATAACTCTCGATCCGGTAGTAAAGTCGGATGATGCCGTGAGCGAACGCCATAACATCAGCGCGGGTACCACCCAGCAGCCCAGCGTTTAGCATCACATCGTTGCGATGCTCTTCAATGAACTCCTGATAGATGCGCTCCGGATGATTCTGCTTTGCCCAGGTATCGGCGTAGGTCTTTGGTTCTGAACCGACATACACCTTTCCGGCTTCCATTTCTTCCCACGGCGCGCGAAGCATTTCGACATCGGTACACCAGACGAACCGGTATTCAGGGTGTTCTCGCAGGTGCTGCCAGATGTGCAGCCAGCGACGGAAGTAGACATTCATCTTCACGTCAGGTACGAGATACAGCTCAACATCTGCCGGGGCCGCCAGTAATTCATCCACCAGCGCTATACGCCCACACTGGCGAAGCGAGGCCGCCCATTTAGCCAGCATGTCAGGCGAGGCCGCCATTTTCGTGCCGCGCTGCGGGTCAGGCTGACTGGTAAGCAGCGTTGTGATAACCACATCGCGCTGCTGGCGGTATTCAGCGTAACCAGTAAACCCGGCATCACGCCGTTCGTTGTGGATCTTCACGTTACGTTCCACCAGCGCCTGTCGATCGGGACGCGGTACCGAACGCTCTACGGCTTCATGCTCATCGAGAGAATGAATCAGCTTTTCTGAACCGACCACATCACCGTAAGCCCACGTCGTCAGGCCAGCGTTATGGATACGTAGCGCGAGGTCACTGTGTTCGTACATGCCGCGACCATAAACCGGATCGAATCCACCCACCTTCTCGATGGCGCTACGGTGGTAATAGAGCATCACTCCGCGCTGCCCGGTGTACGCCACATGCTGATCGTCACGGTAAAGCACCGAAAGGTCATTGAGCTTATTCTGGCCAGCAAGATCGAGGAACTGGTAAGCCAGGTGTGGCTCGGGTGATTCGATGTAAGGGAGGTGCCAGTTATCAGCGATAGGCCAGGCATCATCATCCCACAGAAAAAGATGCTCGCACCCGGCATCCATCATGGCTGACAGGCTGGCGTTCTTCGAAGCAACAATGCCGAGTGATGTTTCATGGCGAAGCAGCTGCACGCCGTGTGGCACTACCGCTGCAGGTTTTGAACCATCATCGACAACCACCACCAGCGCACCGGCCGGCAGGTGCATCATGTGCTGTGCAAGCGCTCGTTTCAAAACGTCGGCGCGCTGGTGTGTCGTTATTGCAATACCGATCCGCGATGAAATGATGCTGGCAGGCGCATACGGGACACCATCAATAGTGACCTGCATAATTTTCCTCTGGGAAGTTTATTAATTATCTTATTCGTAATAATGGATGGTCTGACGATAGCAATGGATGATGTTGATAGTTAATCACTAGGGAAGTAGAACAAATCTAAGTTAAACTACTGGTCTGATATGTATAAATTAATGATACATGTCATTATTTTTGCGAACCAAACTAACAATAAGGTCATTTATGAAAAAGCTAATTATGGTAGCTCTGGTTGCCGCAGCTGTTTCTGGCTGCGCTCAACAATCATTTTCAGTAAACAAAGGCATAACGACTACGCCACAGCAAGTTACGACACATCATTTCTTCGTTAGCGGGATTGGTCAATCCAAGCAAATTGATGCTGCTCAGGTTTGCGGTGGTGCTGATAAAGTTGTTCGTACTGAAGTTCAACAGACTTTTGTGAATGGGTTGCTGGGATTTGTCACCTTCGGCATCTACACCCCTCGTGAAGCACGCGTCTATTGCGCGAAGTAATATTTCATAGCAATTGAAACTGATAATCCTCTAGCCCCCTAACAGGGGCTTTTTTACATCTGGTTGATAAAACAATTATCAAGCCCACCAGCAGGTGAGCTTTGTAATGGCTAACAGTCGGCATCTGGACGCGCTACAGCGCGACAGGCCCACATGCAGGCTTCCTGCATTTTGGTGCGCGCGATTGCCAGACAGCGGAGCGCCTCTGAACGTTCGCTAGCCTCCTCAGAGTTGGCCTCCACGACCTGCAAAGATAGATGTGTGCGTTCAAGTTCCAACTGCTCGCAGAAATCACGGCTAATTTCTTTCAGGCCATTCATTTGCGCGATATCGTCAGCGGTCAGGGTTCGATAGCCTTTAACGGTGGTGCCGTCCTGCGGTTTAGCTTCGCTCATCGGTTTCTCTCTTTTTGGCGGGTATGGAAACTTACCCGCGATTGAATGTGAACACAGCAGCATGCGTCACTCCTGCTTCTGGCAGTTCGCCTTCCACACTTTGTTATGCGCCAGGATGTCTTTCTTCGTCTGGAGGTCCATAACGTCGATGTCGTGATCAGTCAGGTAGATTGGCTTTACCCAGTCACAGGAATCGTGGACGAAAACATAGCTGGGCTTTGGAGGACCACCAACACAGCCAGCAGCCAATGCTGACACGGAAAGCATAGAGATAAACATGAAATATTTATTCATTGTTGCCCTGCCATGGTTGAGTTAGCAGCGCCTTTTCAACACTCCATCCCCTGCTCAATCGGTGCGCGATTGTCTTTACTTTTACACCATAGGTTTCGGCTGCTTTGGTAATGCACATTCGACCTGCTGGTGTATCGAGCATATGGTTACTTCGTCGGTTTCTTGCCTGGTCTTTTGGTGTCGCCCATCGGCAATTTTCTGGTGAGTACGCCTTATCTACATCAATCCGATCAAGTGTATGACCTGCTGGACGCTCGCCCATGTCTTTCAGGAAAGCTTCAAAATTGCCCCAACGCTCACAAACTGAAATTCCGCGACCACCATAATCTCCGTAATACGCATCGCCGGGACAATTGCAGCGCCGCTGCATTGACAGCCAGCTGATATAAGTGGGAGAAGTTTCTGACGGTCTGCGATGCCCGTGTTTTACACCTGACATGCAACCGCAAGATTGTGTCCTGCCAGAGCGTAAGGCGTTTGACCTGATTATTTTTTCTGTGCCACACTCACAACCGCACAACCACATTGAAACGCCCGATTTATCCTTATTGGCGTAGGACTGCACAGTCAGCTTGCCGAACTTAACGCCGGTTAAGTCGATTGTTTTCCTCATGTTCACCCCTTATGAGCCGCGCTTCCACGTGTTACGCAGCTCACGATCAACATCATCGCCAGGCATATGGTTAACGGTCTGCTGTACATTGCTGGCCTCTTTCGTTGTCTCTACCCGGCGTTCTGCTGCTGCGACCATTGCCGCTGCGTTATCTTCGGTGCGCTGCTGATCTGCTTTTGCTTCTGCTTTGCTTGAGCCGCGAATATGGCCCAGGCCGAAAGCGCCAGCGATGGCGGCAATGACTGCTGCAGCAATACCAATTAAAGTTTCAAACCCCATAGTGACCTCACACCAGCACAGATTTCGCCAGGTTAAACAGGGTGCGCCGTTGTTCCAGCCCGTTACGGCCGCCGTTGATAAGCAGCGTCACGCGCTCCACGTCGCCGGAATGGAGCAGGCATCCGTGCGAGACATAGAACCATGCAGCGGAGCGCGCAGCATATTCATCCTGTTCCAGCAATTCAGGCTGGGTTACAAGGTCCAACTTCAGCGCGTGGCCACAGTTGCGGTAATTGCTGAGCCCGGTGATTTGCTTCAGGCCGCGACCGCGATATTTCCAGCCATCACCAGCAACCTGGTTGCCCAGGTTCTTTTTGCCCCACTCACCGCCATAAACCAGATTGGCTATCGCTTTCTGATTTGCCGGTTGCGTTGCCGTTCTGCCAAGTGCGGCGGCCTGCTGTGCAGTAATGCGATGCTTGCCGAACGTAGGTACCAGGTTTTCTGCCGCATAGTTCAGGTTTTCCACCAGCCGGGTGAAACCGCCGGACTCATGGCCCATCTGCGCGATAAACATGGCCTGATCGAGCGGCGCGGTTATGCCGAATTCCTTCATTGCAGCATCGATATAGTGAAACCAGCGCACGGCTAGACCGGCGCTTATACCTGCCGCCTTTTCAAATTGTGTTTGGTTCATTAGTGCCTCAGATGATCTACCAGACGTGCCAGATTTCCCCGGGCCCTCATAACGGCGGCGCAGATAAGGAGGTTTGCCACCACCACCAGCCAGCTGGAGTCACGATAGAGACCGAAGATAAACTGCAACGGGATAACGGCATAAACCAGTACGGTTACATACGCCATGATAGAGATGAAAGGACGATGCCGGGCGCCATGTCGCTGGTAGAACATCAGAACGATAACAATTACCGCGCAGATAAATGCATTAAAGAATGCAGTCAGCTCACCTGCCATTTCCCCCTCCTCCGCGTAAACGCGAGAAAAAGCTGAACAGGCTGTTCAGATCCTGGTTATTAAGATAAGTTAGGATTTTGATACACAGGGCAGACAGAATCACTGCTCCTAGTGCATCCAACGGTTTTTCATATCGCGATGCGGCATTTAGCAGTGAGCCAACAAATCCAGCCCCAAGCACCCCAACGATAAACGACGTCAGAAAATACCCAGCCAGTCGTGCACGAGACAGGTTCGTTGCTGTTGCGACGTAGAACACCGCACCACCAAACGCCCCAAACACCACACCGAAATCTGTATGAGTAAAGACGCCGTACAGGACTGAACCCAGCAGGCCGCCGCCGAGAACTGCGCCGGTGCCGGTTAATGGATCGGACATTAAGCCCCCTCTTATTGCTGTTGATCCTCTCAGAAGGTTGAGGGGAAACAAAAAAGGCCACCCGAAGGTAGCCTGTAGTAATGATTGTGAAGGCTGGAGTCGAACCAGCTTCCATCGGTGCGCTGCCGATTGGGTTACGCGCGCCTTGTGGCTACTTATCCAGAATATTCACCGCAAAACTATTCCCTAGCTCGCCGCTGAGCTTCATCACAATGGGGATCGCTTTGCCGCGCCAGGGAAGTGTGCCTGGTCTCACCGGGATGTCGTCACATACTCAAAGCGATTTCCGTTGTGTAGAAACTAAATAGCCCCACTAATACAGGCAGGGCTTAATTTATTTTATTCGTGTAGGCGTTAACGACACATTTCAGCTTTAGCTTTCATGTAAGCCTCGTGAGCCAACTCCGCAGTTTGGAAACTACCGAGCTCTTTACGTTGCCCGTTGATGCGAATAGCGGAACGCCATACGCCGCGAGCTTTGCACCAGTTTGCTCCAATCAGCTTGGACTTCGCCCCTTTTCGAACTTTGTGTCTGTTCTGTTGATTAACAAACTGGGTAACGATACGTAAGTTGTCCCATCGGTTATCTTTGGGATTGCCATTGATATGATCGACACACTTATCAGCCGGCGGCAGCGCACCGTCCATATACAAAAAAGCCAACCGATGAGCGAAAATTAATTTCTTATCGATCATTATCTGGATATAGCCGTACGTATCTGCGTTCCCGGCTATTTTGCCAGGCGTAGACCGTGAGTTTGTTCGCTTGATCCAAACAAATAAACCAGTCAAAGGGTCGTACTTCAGAACCTCTTTCAGCCGTTCTTGGGTGATGCTCATGATATGCGTATGCCTTACTTTGAAATGAACCTTTGCCGCACAGGAAACCAGCCCGTCGAGGCTCGCCAGCGCTAACCGACTTCCTCAAAGGCTCATTTCAAATGGATTGGTTCGACGTGATGAATGCGCGGGCGGTGCGCAGGAAATACGGGTACAAAAAAACCCGCAACGTGGCGGGCTTTTAGAGGTTAATTATCTACAGGCGTTATACTCCATAATCAGAAACATACAGGACAGTTTTATGCAAAGTCAACACTAACGTGCAAAAAAGTGTCGCCATTTGCTCCGATCATATTAATAAGTTGTTGCCTTCTCAAATTCTACTGCCGCGTGACGCTCCCACTGGCGCAGCGTGTCCACCAGCATTTCATAAAAGGGTTTCCAGTTGCGTGACCATGAGGACTGATGGAGGTCCGGGAGACGCTTCAGAATGGCACGGTGTACCGTCGCCGAGGAGATAGCAGAGAAGCCATTACCAGAGCAACGTTCACAGGTTTTGAAAACCGGTGCGCCACGTTCTTTGGTCGCTTTGCGATCCAGCACTTCGCCTTTACCGCCGCATCTGCACCGCGCAAGGATTACCTTTTTCCCTCCGCAGGTTTCGCAAACCCTTTTCACCAGCTCATTTTTAATCTTCGGGGCCACCACTTCGGCACCGTCATCGTCGAAGATACCAGGATGTTTAACCACATCCTCATTCCCGGAGATAAAACCGGTACCGCTGCAACTGTGACATGTCACGCTGGTAGCCGCCGAACGGGAGTAATCAGCAAAGGCAAACTGCGCCAGCGTCAACATGCATGCTCCGAGCTTGTCGCCAGCGGCTTTGCGGACATTTTTAGGAGCGTTTTTGATAGCAACCTGCGCCAGCGCCTGAACTGCGAGCTGTTCATCTGTTTTGCTGATGCCGGACTTGCCGAAGAAAGCAGCCAGGCCGAAGCGTGCACGGCTGCTGGTGGTACCAATCGCCGCCATAACATCAGTGCCGGTGAGACGATCCGGAGAGGTTCCTTTCACGTCGTCGCTGATGTGCATACCCTGAGGGCTGAAATGTTTGAGTGATGTTTCCAACTTCATTGAATGGTTTCCCCCTTTTCAGCAGTGCCAAACCAGCCAGGGTGCGCCCACTGGACATCAGTCACTTTATCGCCGTTACCACACAGCGTCAGAACACGCATAGCAACGTAGTGCATAAGGATTTTTTCATGCTCTCGCCACTCATCATCAGGAGTGTCTTCAACAAATTCAGCGATGGCGTCAGCAATAAGACCGAAACACTCAGGGAAATCACTATGACCGATTGCGATGTCTTTTGCTGTTTCCTGAAGCTCCAAAAAACGCTGCTTGGTAAAGAGATACGACATTTCTCTAATTAGGCGATCCATTTTAATACCTCGTTGCGTTGGTGGCTTCCCACTCAATATCAAGTTCACTTTGCTGTTTGCCGGCCAAGTAATTGAAGGGCCCTTTATCACCCTCGATAAACTGGTGTGAGCGGGAATCAAAGTTGGCCCCTATGTCTCCGATCCAGCCCTCACCTTCACGTTGTTTCAACAGGCGAATCATCGAGGCGGGCATTTGGATAGCAGTCTGTTCGTCCTTATCAAGACTCTCATACCCCATTCTTTCAGCTTTGCGCTGGGCCAGTTCGCGCGGGATATTACGCCAGACGGCCATAACGTTGTCGGGCATGTCAGTTAAAGCGCCAGTGCCTTTAACATCCATTTTCCCTGTTGGTGCAGCTTCGTTTGTTTTTCTGGCATGCGTTACTAGCAGAACATGGCAGTTGTGCTCGTTTTTAAAGTCGCAGAGGGTATCGATAAATTCTTTTTGTCCACCGTAGTCCTCCTCATCGAGTCCACATTTTGCCAAGTTGTCGATAACGAAAAGATCTATTCCATAGCGGCGTCTGGCATAGGCAAATATTTCCAACAGTCGATCGGCCTTGGCTGTTCCGGTGAGTTTGAACACCCAAAGACGATCAGAAAACCACTCGTTAGTCATGATGATTTCAGTACGTTCTGGGTTTTTTCTACAAATGGTTTGCCGGGTAAGACGAGCCAACATTTTCCCAGGCTTAAGCTCCAGCGAGGCAATGCATACCCGGACTCCCTGGCTCATGGCATTGACGGCGATATGTCCCACCAGCTCGGTTTTTCCGTGGCCGTTTACTCCGTTAACCAGCGTCAGCTCTCCGGCGCGGAATTTGAAATTACTGTTCAGCGAATCCCACGGGCTGGAAAATAATCCAACATCTCGATGCTCGAATGCATCCAGTGTTTCCTGAAGGAGATCACCCGCAGAGCAGAGTTCATCAGGGTCGAAGAATTTAGCGGTCCCCAAGTAGTGCCAGATTTCATCCTCGCTCATCCCGGAGGTCAGACATTCATTGATATCTTTGTGCGGCAGCTCTACCAGGCGGCAACGATGCTCCCCCAGGCGACGAGCAATTTCTTTTGCGGCTTCGCGCCCTACATCATCGTTATCGAGGCTTAACCAAATTTCTTCGAATCGGTCGAGGTTGTGATACTCGTATTCGATCCATTGCTGTTTGGCACCCTTTCCACCGCCGAACGGTACCGATAGAGCACTGATACCGAATTGCGAGTAGGTCATACAGTCAATCTCTCCTTCGCAAAGCACAACAGCGCGAGCTTTCGCGTCCATAGCCTGCCAGCCAAACAGACATGGCTCGCAATCAGCCTCAGCCATGATCAACTTTTTGCCATTTGGTCGTTCAGTGCCGATTCGCTTTACCTGCAACAGCTCACCGTTGCGAAGATACGGGAACGCCACTGCCGGAATTTCGCGGTTTTCATCGTGGTACCAGACGACTGCGTCCGAAACACGGAATTGATCAGCTGTCTCTCGGGTGATGCCACGGGAAGAAAGGTAGTCGTAGCAATGACTCGCTTTTTTAACGCCTTTTTTAGTTGGGCGAGAGAAGGTCTTTTTCTTCGCCTCAAAGTGGTTATCGTCGTCCTTCAGCCCAAGGAATTCTTTCGCTTCTCGCATTGCGTCGTGTAGTTGGCAGTTACGCACCAACACCCAGAGATCAAGCAGGTCTCCGCTATCGCCACTTGCAAAATCTGCCCAAGTTTTCTTACCCCCGAGATTAATTTTCAGGCTCTTACCGGCATCACCATTGGTATTGCCAGCACACCACTCCTTGCCCTCAAGGTGTCCTCGTGGAAGCAGGTATTTCGCAACTCTTTCGGCGTTGTCCCACAATTTTTCAGATAACTCAGCAGGGGTCATCACACACTCCGTAAATCGAATTTGATAAAGCACATAGTCACGAACTCATCACGCAGAAAGCCGCGGTTATAGCCGGAAACCAGTAGACGTTTGAGGATGCTTTTCATGGTCGGTTAGCTCCGCGCTTCATGCGGTCAATGGCTGCCTGGCTGATAAATACCTCAGCCGAACCGTCACTTGGTTTGGCGAACCAGGAAGCCCCTGTCCCACCGACGGCGTTTGCGCTTGCGGATATCTGAGGAGCTACATTTGGTTTTTCATCGTTCCACCGCTCTCCGTTCAGGTATGACGCTGGCAGGAGTTTGTCGAACCCCATTTGCT
This sequence comes from Enterobacter sp. MGH85, assembly GCF_001037655.1. NCBI lineage: Bacteria > Pseudomonadati > Pseudomonadota > Gammaproteobacteria > Enterobacterales > Enterobacteriaceae > Enterobacter > Enterobacter sp. MGH85. Next base: position 2,069,625 of record NZ_KQ089925.1, on the reverse strand, counting down.
GTGCTTTCACTCGTAGGCTGATATCTTCAGCCAGCATAACGGCGAAGTTATCAGGTGTACCTCGGTTCGCTTTTTTCCAGTCGCGATATTTGGTCCTGAACGCTGACTTAGCCTTGACCTTGGCATCCTTCCTCAGACCTGCCCCCCAAAAAATATTTTCGAAAGCGACATCGACTGGATCTGGGCCTTCAGCATCAGCTGATTCTGAATCAGGCTTTCCCTGTGCAGGTTTACCTTTCGACTCGTCAGGTTTATCGCCATCAGTCCGATTCGAATCGGACAAATTAGTTTGATCTTGTTCTTTCTCCTGCTCCTGTTCCTGCTTCTGGCTTGCATGCCCCTTCGAAGCCCCTTCAATTTCCTCCGGGATCTGAACCTCACTACTACGGGAAAAAGTCATATTGAATTGTTTGGAATATTTCTCGTAAAACTCTGAAAGAAATAGGTTATCCGATACTTTGTTGTATTCGTTCTGTACTCCAGTACAGCGCTTGTCTCCGGGTTTCAGCGCCTCGCCGATTTGATGCGTTGCCATTTCGATGACCCACACCATCTCTGAATGCTCGTCGTACTTACAAAACCCGGCTTTAATGGCGCTATTAAGCCCCTTCTTAGCCCCTTCCATGGTTAATCCAGTCTCATGAGACAGGAACGCAAGGGGCATGTAATAAAGACCGATCATATTGGCGTGCGGACTGGTAAGCAGGTACAACGCCACAAGCTGAGACTCTGGCCCAGCCTGACGCAGCTCTTTGCCTGTTCTGCCAATCCAGAAGTGAGGAGACACCTTTCCGTAATCACGCATTTTGCGCCTCCGAGACCTTCGTAAAATATTGTTGGAACTTCCAGACAGGCTGCATGCATTCATGCGGATAATTCTGCCTGGTGAAATACACCTGCTGCTTATCCCGATTCCAGCCGGTGACATGCACAATCACACCGCGCGGATCGCGATAATCGATATCCAATGGCTTAATTTGGTTTTCGGTAGTGATTGAGTGCGACATATCACACCTCATTGCCCGGGTGAGGGAATGTATCTGGAAGGTCTGGGCGGATCTGGTAGGCTTTAACTTCGCCACCAGTAGCTTTAACAATGGACATGACATGATCAGCCTTAACCCGGCTACCATTAAGCCAGCGAAATACAGCCGGTTGAGTAACCCCGCACGCCCTTGCTAATGCAGCTTGGCCGCCGAGAATATCGATAGCTCTCTTGACATGTTGATTGATCATAAAAATACCAAAAGTTATTGAACATAGGGAAAGAGTATAGCCTTGAATAACTTTATGCAATAACTTATCGTATTTGCCACTTAATAACTTTTTGTATAGGCTTATTGGTATGAACACATTCTCAGATCGTCTTCAAAAAGCGATGGTTGACGCAGGCCTTACACAGGCAGAATTAGCGATGAAAGTTGGGGTTTCGCAACCAGCTATCTGGCGTCTTGTTGCAGGCAAAACCAACACAACACGTAAGTTGGTTGAGATTGCTAATGCGCTGGGTGTGAGCCCTGAATGGCTATCAACTGGAAAAAATCATGTGCCTCATAGACAGGGCTATGTGATAGAGACCATGCCCGAAAGGGAGGTAAAGGATAACGCTGGCATATTCAGGGTCGAGGTTCTTGACCTTTCAGTGAGTGCAGGGCCTGGCACGTTCATGCTTTCAGAATATGTGGAGGTTTTACACGCTATTGAGTTCACGACTCAACATGCAAAATCCCTCTTCGGGAATCGTAGTGAAGATGTCGTAAAAGTAATGACCGTCAATGGCGACAGCATGGCCAGCACGTTCAATTCCGGTGATCGTGTCTTCGTAGACATTTCCGTCCGACACTTTCTAACGGATGGTGTGTATGTGTTTGTTTTTGGTAAAACATTTCACCTAAAACGTCTCCAGATGCAGGGAAACAGGCTGGCAGTCTTATCGGATAATCCGGCATATGAGAAATGGTATATCACGGAAGAAAACCAAGATGACCTTTACGTGATGGGTAAAGCCATAATGCATGAATCAATCAATTACAATAGGCTCTAACCTTCAACACCCCACCTTTTGAAGCCGCTTTTAAGCGGCTTTTTCTTTGTCTGTAGCTGTAAGCATGCAGTTTAATAACAAAATTTAATCAAAAAAATCAATGCATTAAACTAAATCGCAAAAGAAAAATAAGTTTTGTTATTGCAATAAGTTATTGCGTGACTTAAAGTTCATTCATCGGCAAACAACGGAGCCAATGAAATGAATACTCAAATCACCGTAGCCAAAACCATCGGCAAAAGAATATTAAATCAAAGATCTTCGCTTCGACTGTCTCAGGATTTTTTGGCTGATCATCTTGGTTTAACAACCGAAACCATTAACAACTGGGAAACGGAAAAAACTGTTCCGTTTGCTGACCAGTTAATCCAATTGGCTAACATTCTTCATTCTGATGTTCTGTGGCTCATTTCAGGAAACGAGCAGTGTGGTGAATTTACAGAGCCAACAAGCATTATAACTTCCAATCAACTTAATTCATGGTCTGCGGATATTGGCAATTGCAGAATGGCTTTATCCAACGCTATGGATTGTATGCCTCCGGAATTGTCGGCTATCGGTACGCTAACTATCGTTTATGAAAAATTAGACGACTTGCAAGAAACCATCTGCAAGCAAGCCGACAAGATTTAAAATTAATTAACATTATTTAATTAACACCTTTCTTGGTGGGGCCAAACTCACCCTGAGGAAATGAAAATGCAAAATTCCGTCGCAATTAATCAGCCAGTTAAAACGCCTCAAATGCTGTTCGGATCTGACAACATCAATGACTTTGGCAACCGCGTACAAAGCTGCCGGATGGAAGGTGATTCAATGCAGCCGACCATCGAACCATGTGAGGTTGTGGCTTTCGTTGATTGCGGTGGACGTGCCCTTACCTCTGGCATTTATGTTTACACAATGGATGCTTTTGGTCGCCCATGTCTTTTCATTAAGAGAATTGAGCCATTAGCTGATGGCTCATTAAAAATCATTTCTGATAACCATCATTACGAAACTTTCATCCTTAATACCGATGAACAGAAAGAAATCAAAATTCACGGTCGGGTGGTGGCTTCTTTGGCTGTGAGTCGCTTCGTATGACTTTCATCATTGATAAATCGTCATATAGAACAGCATGCCTTTATGCGGCCTGCGGTTACGAGGTAATCGCTCGTCTTTATCTTAAAAAAGCATATGGTCGGTAATTATGAGCTTATTAAAAAGGCAAGACATTCAGGTTGTGAACATCAAAGCCGAGCAACTGGCTGGTTTATCGCAAACATTATTTGAATATCACGACAAACTGGACCATTTCCAACTTAAAACTATTTGCTCTCTTGTTTATGACATTGCTGGCGAAATTCATGATTGGACCGAGAAAGAAGAGGAAATTGTTATGAGCTTAGAGGAGGAGGCTCGCCGCAATGGATAAATTAATCGAGACATATCGCCGCCGAATTTTAAAAGCAGCGTTATTACGCCACCAGCGTAAAACAGGCAGTAACTGCCTTGTTATTAAGCTCAATAAAGGCGGCATTAACACGGTCGAGTTAACAGAGATTCTTCTCGATGGATTATTGAGAAAATTCGAAAGGCTTGCGATCAGTGAGTACGGGAATGTCGAAGGCGTAAAAGCTATCAAGGGAATTTACAGCAGCGCTGTTGATGTTAATGGCAGCGGTGAATTCCTTACGGATAGCGGGAAGGAGTTAATCGACGAGCTCATTTCTGAGCTGGTTGAGTTCGTCAAAAAACAAAAAGTGGAGGCTCCGAAAACGGAGGGTCATGAAATGGGGGGATCTGATGGCACTTACAGCGATACGAATTCATGAATCAGATTATCTCAACGAGTGCTTTTATTACGAACAAAAAACTGGAGAGTTGTTTTGGAAACATCGTCCCTTAAAACACTTTTCATCATCAAGTATACAAAAACAATTAAATACAAGATTTGCAGGTAAACCTGCTGGCGCGTTTATTAAAACAAAAACAGGAGCATATCGTATCGTGCGGTTAGATGGTGTCATTTACTATGCCCATCGCCTGATATTTAAAATGGTTAATGGTGTTGAGCCCGAAGTAGTCGATCACATTGATGGGAACACCACTAATAACAGAATAGAAAACCTGCGTTCATGTACAAACCAAGACAATAGTAAGAATGCGCGCTTATCTAAAACCAACACATCCGGCCATACAGGGGTGAGCTGGTCACATCACAAGAAAAAATGGTGGGCAAATATTGTTATAAACGCGAAGCAAATATATCTGGGATCTTTCACGGATTTCAATAAAGCAGTCGAGGCAAGACGAAACGCAGAAATTAAATATGGATTTCATGATAACCACGGAAAAAACAGAACACGATTCACGGGAGAGACCGGAAATGAACGATAAACGCACCGTAAGCATGATTGACCTGGCATTACAGAAACACGATACGCCAGTTGGCCCACTGTTCGTAGCAGTACGTCACGGTCGTATCAAAAAATGCTTCACGCGAGATACTGCGATCCGCTATCTGGCGTTCTTTATGACTTCAGAAGCGTTTTATCGCTCCGGCTTCGAGCAGCGACACCCGGATGTGCAGGCAGTCCACCCACTCAATCCAGAGCTGAATTGTTGGCAGCGTGGCGGCGTAACCACCGAGTATTTCATGGCACACCAGCGTTGTGTTCGCCGTTTGCGTCGCATCCTGGCGCGTAAGCGCGAAATGCAGAAGTGGCTGGAGAAGTGGGACGCCATGCACGACCGATTCGTTAAAGAGGTTGATGCACTGCAGGCCATCAAACCAGCAGGGGTGAAATGATGAAGCCCTTCATTTTCAGCATCATTGTTTCCATGCTGCTGGCGGCCACCGTTATCGGCGCGCTGATTGAATATAAATTTTTGGTGAGGTAGCGAGGCGCTCCATGAATAAGCCAGTTTTAGAAATTATTAAGCGTTGGACCCGTCTAGCAACGGAGGCCAAGCAGTTGGGGCTTACCACCATCCCTATCGACCCGGAAAATATGTTGATGGTGCTGGGTGTAATGCCGGACAGTTCGGCGGACTTTTCCGCCGATTACCAGAATGACTATCAGGCTGCGATCGACATTCTGCGCAAGAGAGCGGCCAGAGAACTTGATGGCGGTTTTAGAGCGCACCACAACGCACTTATCTATGCGGCAAATGAACTGGAAAATGCCCTGGCATTTGGGCGGGAGGTCGGTCATGAGTCTTGATTGCGTACCACTTTCAACCTACTGCCGGGACGCCGGAGAAACGGTTGAAGCCGTTAACAAACGGATACAAAGGGGGTTATGGAAAGAGGGTGTCCATGTATTAAAAGTCGATGGCGTTAAAGAACGCTGGATAGACTTAACGGAGGTTTCAAAGTGGGCAAGAAAGAACAAGGATCATTATCTCTCCCAAGAGGAGTAACCATTCGCCAGCATAAAACTGGCGATACCCTGGTGATCACATTCACCTATAAGGGGGTTCTCTGCCGGGAGCCCCTTTCCAGAATGGAAGCAAACGCGCGCGGCGTGAAGTATGCCGAGCGCCTGCTGGGGGAGATACAGAACCAGATCGCCGGCGGCACATTCGATTATGCGAAATACTTCCCCACCTCCAAAAAACTGGAGCTGTTCGGGGTAGTGAAAAAAACCAAAAATATTAAGTCCTACCTGGACGAGTATCTGAAAATCTGCCAGAACCGCAACCTTTCGCCCTCCACTATTGGCGGTTATGAAAAGTGCCTGTCTGCGCTATCTGCGCTGCACAAAATGCATGTGTCGGAACTGACCCCTGCGGTCCTCAAAAACTGGATCGCCAGCAGAAAGACAAAGCTGAAAACGATCAGGAATAACCTCTCGTTTCTGCGCAGCGCCATAGATGAAGCGGTGACTGACGGCCTGCTGACAATCAACCCGGTAACCCTTGTCAGCGCGAGTCGGTACCACGTGATCGACAGCAGCCCGAATAGTGACGATTACGAAGTTGATCCGTTCACACCAGCGGAAATCAGCGCTATTTACCAGAGCTGCAGATACCAAGAGTGGGAAAACCTGTTCCGTTTCGCATTCAATACGGGTTTACGCAGCTCTGAGCTATGTGCGTTGCGCTGGCCTGATCTCGACAATATCGCTAAAACAGCTCACGTTCAGGCGGCAAGTGTTGTTGGCGTTCTGAAAGGTACCAAAACAAAAGCCGGTACCCGTAAAGTAGAATTAAACAGCGAGGCGCTGGCCGCGCTGCAGGCGCAGAAACAATTCACTTTCATGAAAAGCGAGTTTATTTTCAGCGATCCCAAAACGGGTGAGCCCTGGGCGAACGCCGACGCGATACGAAAAAAAGCATGGGTGCCAACCCTCAAAAAAGCTGGCGTTCGATACCGTAACCCGTACCAGACCCGCCACACATTCGCCACCAGACACATTAGCCAGGGCGTAAACCTTTTCTGGCTTGCCGGGCAGATGGGGCATAAAGGGCCGGAAATGCTGTTCCGCAATTACGGTAAATACCTGGCTGAATACGACGGGAAAACCGCCATTTCTGCAGCTCTGTAGCGTGGTGAATATTTCAGAATGTTGGACGGAATAAGGACGTTATAGGGACCACGATATGCACGTAAAATGCACTTGAGACATTTTAAAAAACACAAAACATTAATATTCAACAGGTTAGGAATTATTCGGACACGGGTTCAACTCCCGCCAGCCCACCAAAATTCTCCATCGGTGATTACCAGAGTCATCCGATGAAGTCCTGAAAGCCCGCACGGCGCAAGCCCTGCGGGCTTTTTTGTGTCTGTCGTTCTCCGAGCCATTCGACTTAGTCCGGCGATTATCGCTATACGTTCAGGTATTCCAGTTCATGCCGGATCAGCCACAGCCCCCCAGACCTACACCAATGTTCTGCGTGCTAAAGCGCCCGAGAAAGATCTAACGTTGCGTCATGGCCCATGCCATCGTTGAAATCCCCGCACTGCATATCAAAGCCCAACCCCCCTTCACGCAATCAACATAACCAATTGATATTAAATAGTTATCACCTCATATATTTCCGTTTCCTTTTGTTTTATCGAACGATCTGTGAACAACACCAAAACATTAACAACAAGGAAACAATAATATAACTACAGAGGTGACCTCATGCTCAATAAAGAACGGCATTATGCAATTTTGACCTGGCTAAACAGGTACGAACGGGCGACGGTGAATCAGCTTGCGAAAGTATTTAACGTCACCAGGGAAACGATTCGCAGCGACCTGAACTTATTAGCGCAGGAAGGCGGCATTGAGCGATGCCACGGTGGGGCAATTATCAAACGCCGTATTTTTCATACCCAATCAGTCAATAATTTAGATAGCAATATCATTCATTTTTTTGACTCTGCGCAGTCAAGAAAAACGATCAAATCCCGACATAAAGGGCGAAAGATGAAAGGTAAAGTCTGTATTCTGGGTTCATTCAACGTTGATATTATTGCTAATGTCGATCGTTTCCCGCAAAGCGGGGAATCTATTTTTTCCGAAAATACCATTATTGGACCCGGCGGCAAAGGCGCAAATCAGGCGCTGGCCGTAAGCAAATGCAATGTTAAAACCCATTTTGTCGGTAAGGTGGGTAACGATCAGTTTAGTCAGATGGCCTTTGAACATCTTTCATCTTCTGCTATCGACAGCTTCACGCTTTATCAGGATAAAGATCAGAAAACCGGCACCGCGCTTATTTATGTTTGTCAAAGCGATGGTGAAAATATGATTGCCATCAGCCCTGGGGCCAATCGGTCCATTTCTGCCGATGAAGTTGAAGCGATTACCCCTGAAGTGAAAAACTCAGATATTTTTTTAACCCAACTGGAAAATAATCTACCCGCTACCTTTCGGGCAATTGAAATTGCCCGCCGTAACGGGATCAAGGTGGTGTTAAACCCGGCCCCCTGGTCATCTGATGTGGTTAGCTGCCTGAAGAACGTAGACTTTCTGACCCCAAACGAGACTGAGGCCTCATTGCTGTCCGGCATTCATATCGTGGACCTTGCCAGCGCAAAGGAAGCCGCGAGGGCCATTAAAGCGAAAGGGGTAGGTCACGTCATCATCACCATGGGAGCGAAAGGTGCGCTTATTTATGACGGTGAGCAATTCATTCATATCCCGGCGCTGAAAGCCGTATGTGTGGATACCACCGGTGCTGGCGATGCCTTCAACGGCGCATTCGCCGCCGCGATGGCGAAAGGGGAATCTATTATTCAGGCAGCAAAATTTGCCTGTGCTTTCGCGTCTTTGGCCGTCGAAAAAGAAGGCGCATCAAATATGCCCGAATATAAAGATGTCCTGACCCGCCTCGCGCAATATAACGATAAAAACATTCTCACAGAGAAAATTTAACGCACGCATATTTCTGCAAACACAAATTATATTCACGACAACCATTTCAGTAATGGGAGTATGTCCGATGAAAGCCCTAACAGAATCTAAACCGGGCGGCGCGATACCGCAGGTAAATAACATGCCTCACCAGCAAACACTATCCCACATGGCACGTTGCCGCCAGACATTACGTCGGTGGTGGCCGTTCTACGTAATGGCCCTGCCTGGGATTATCTATTTTTTTATCTGGCACTATTTACCTATTTGGGAAACCAAAATTGCGTTTGAGCAGTACCGCATTATCCCGCCGAATATCTGGGTCGGGATGGAGTATTTTGCCACGCTGATGTCATCCCCTGTTTTCTGGCAGGTGATACAGAACACGGTGATCATCGGCGCAATGAAACTGATTTTTATTTTCCCAGTTCCCATTATGGTGGCGCTCTTACTCAATGAAGTGCGCTCATCCGGTTACCGTAAATTTGTCCAGTCGGTGATTTATCTGCCGCACTATCTCTCCTGGGTGGTGATCGCCAGCATCGCGATTGCCACGCTCTCGCCGGTTGATGGCGCGGTTAACGACATCATTAAATCGATGGGCTTCGATCCCATCCCCTTTATGACCGACAGCGGCTCTATCCGCTGGGTGCTGGTGTTTACTGAAATGTGGCGCAGCGCGGGCTGGGACTCATTACTTTACATCGCGGCGATCCTCGCTATCGATCCACAGTTGTATGAAGCGGCAGAAATGGATGGTGCCGGGCGCTGGCGCAAAATCTGGCACATCACCCTGCCCGCGATTACTCCTACCATCGCCACGCTGTTTATCCTCAACGTCGGGCTGTTCCTGAGCCAGGGCTTTGATCAGGTCTTCAACATGACCAACGACGTGGTGAACGGCCAGATAGATATCATCGACACCTACGTCTACCGCATGGGCCTGCGCACCGGGGAGTTCTCGCTGGCGACCGCCGCAGGGTTATTCAAAGGCGTGATCGGCATGATCCTTATCGTGCTGGCACATAACGTTTCAAAACGCCTGACGGGTAAAGGAGTCTGGTAATGCGCATCTCATCACGAAGCACCCCTTTTGAGCGCATCGAATACGTGCTCATTCTCTCTGTACTGATGCTGCTGGTTATCGTGACGCTACAACCGATCCTTAACCTGGTGGCGATATCTTTCTCCAGCCCGGCAAACGTGCCCGGCATGAGCGGCCTGGAAATTATTCCGCAGGGCTTTTCGCTGGACGTCTGGAAACTACTGCTGACCAACGAAGCCGTGCTGCGCGGGTTTGGCAATGCGATGCTGATTACCGTGGTGGGCACCATCATCAACGTGGTCTTCACCGTGCTGCTGGCCTGGGCGCTGGCGCAAAAACGCCTGCCGGGACGTCGCTGGCTGTTTATGTTTGTCCTGTTCACCATCGTCTTTGAGCCGGGCATCATCCCCGATTTTCTGGTGATGAAAAAGCTGGGGCTGCTGAACAGCTACTGGTCCGTCATCCTGTATCGCGCCGTCTTCGCCTGGTACCTGATTATTCTGGTTCGCCTGTTCGAAGAGATCCCGGAGGAGCTACAGGAAGCCGCCGAACTCGATGGCGCGAACCCGTTCCAGACGCTGTGGTACGTCATTATGCCAGTCGCCAAATCGTCTATTGCCATGATCACGTTATTTTACATGGTGCTGCACTGGAACGAGTTTTTCCGCGCCATGGTGTACCTCAACGACCCGGATAAATGGCCGCTGCAGGTGGTACTGCGCCAGTTTGTCGTCGAGGGCGACAAGCTGGCGATGGTCGGCGTCGAAAGCATGTCGAACTACACCGAGGCCAGCCAGATTAGCATCAAGGCGCTGAAAGCCGGGATGATCACCTTAACTATCGCCCCGCTCATCGCCATCTACCCGATTATTTTGCGCTTCTTCACCAAAGGGACCATGTCCGGCGCGGTGAAGGGTTAACAGGAGCGATGACGATGAAATTATTCACAGCAATCGCCTGCGGCCTGCTGTTATGCCAGGCCGCCTGGGCCGAGCCGGTCACCATCCGAATCGTGGAAAAAGATCTGCTGACCACCAACCGCGAAGATGTCGCGCATATCCAGCGAATAGAGCAGGCGCTGGCGCGTCAGGGACACGATATCAAAATTGAGATCGTCAACCTGTCGTCTTCCGGCTACAACGACGTGCTGAACGTGATGCTACTGTCCGGCACCATCCCTGACCTGATCTATTTCAACGGCAGCGATCAGAAGATGGTCGAACAGGGCATTCTTGAAGACTGGCGTCCCTGGATTGCGCAAACCCGCTATCTGAAAGAGGCGCTGTGGCCGCACAACCGGCTTCGCCTGCAAAATCATCCGACCCTGCTGTATGTCTTTCCGCTACGCGCTCGCCAGCCGGTGATCCGCGAGGACTGGTTACAGAAGAGCGGATTCAGCGCATCACCCAAAACGCTGGAAGAGTACGTCACGCTGTTTAATGAGATCCACGCCAGTGATTACAACGGCGACGGTAAGATGGATAGCTGGGGGATCACCTCCGAGAAAGATCTGCGCGATCTCGACGGTTTTATGAACCCGGCGTTTGGCATTCACGCCACCTGGCTGAAGGACGACCAGGGCAAGCTGCGCAATGCGCAGATAAGCCCACAGGAGCGGAACAAGCTCGAATTCTACCATTCGCTGTATCAGAAAGGATTGCTCTCCTCCCAGTACATCACCACCAACTGGGAGCTAAAAGAGGATGAGTTTTATACCGGCAAGGTTGGCGTCGTGTCCGTCTCTTCACCGGGCAACGTCTGCGTGTACCAGGAAAAGATGCGCTAGATCCATCCTGACGCCACCCTCACCCTGCTCGACCCACCCGAAGGCCCGGCAGGTAAAGGGCTGGCGGCGACAGATGTTTCCATGGAAACGCGCGGCTTTGCCATGTCCTCGCTCTCGAAACATAAAAAGGAAGTGATGATCCTGCTCGACTTTCTGGCAAGCCCGGAAGGGCAAATAATGGAACAGATGGGCTTCGAGAACACGCACTACGTTCGTAAGGGCAACACGATTAACGTGACGCCAAAAATTAATGCCTGGTATCCGCGGTTTATCCAGGCCGCCAACTGGAAGCCACCGGTGGAGTGGCGGACGCCTGCGATGCAGCGCTATATCGACAATTCACAACGTTATTTTACGGCGGATAACGCCTTTATCTTCCCGGCGTCGTTTGCCGCCGCCATCGACTCAACCAGCAGTATTTATAACCAGTGGGCGTACCAGTTTGTCTCTGGCAGAGCGTCATTTGATCAGTGGGATCAGTATGTCAGCGCCTGGAAAGCCGCAGGTGGAAACGCCATGACCGAATATGCAGAGGAAAAATTAAAATGACCGTTACTAAAGCCGCTGATTTATCGTTCACTTCCCGCATTCTGGGCATGCTGTATGGCGTGGCGTTCGGCGATGCCTTAGGCGGACCGGTTGAGAAACTCTCCGCCCGGCAAATCGCGGAGAAATATGGCCGCGTCACCTCCATCCACCAGCGCTGGCACCGGATGGACGAGCCGTCCGCACGGCGCAACAACCGCGTACGCGGCAACGGTATCATCACCGACGATACGCTGATGACACTCTGCCTGATGGAGGTTTACAGCGAACTGGGCCGTCACGTTGATGCGTGGGATATGGGAGAGTCTTTTGTACGTAAGATTGCCTGGGAACCGCGCTGGGTGCCGGAACTGGATCGGGAAGCGCTGGTTATTGAGCGCCTGTTTTATCCGGAAAAATGGATCTTCCATCGACTGCAACTGGCCGCCTGCGATCCGCGCCAGGGAGGCGTGGGCAATATGGTGAACTGCGGCGCAGCAATGTATGCCGCCCCCATTGGAGTCATCAATGCCTGCAATCCGGAGGCGGCCTACCAGGAAGCTATCAACTTCACCCAAGGGCATCAGCAGAGCTACGGGCTGGAGGCCGCGGGGGTCTTCGCCGCCTGCGTTGCGGCGGCATTTATTCCTGGCATCACCATTGAGACCATCACCGACATCGCGTTGAAACTGGCGAAAGACGGCACCCGTCAGGCCATCGCGGCAACGCTCGACGTCGCGCGCCGCTATCGTGGAACCGCATGGGATTATCAACAGGTTGTTGACGCCCTGCATGAGGCACTTTTGCCCTTCTCGCCGATGGGTGATGATCTGATGCATGGCCCGGAAAAAGCGGGCGTCCCGACCATGGCCTACCAGCCCTCGCGCCTGATGTCGATTGAGGAACTGCCAATGGCGCTGGCCTTCTGCCTGCTGCGCGAAGGCGAGTTTCGCGGCGCGGTGGAAGACGCCATCAATTCAGGCCGTGATACCGACTCTATCGGGGTGATGAGCGGAGCGATTTTAGGCGCGCTGCACGGGGAAGCCATTGTCGAACCTGAGGTGCTGGCAGGTATTGACAGCGCCAACCGCCTGGATCTGCGTACGGCCGCGTTGCGCTTCAGCGAATCAGCACAAAGCATTATCCAGCAGGATCTCGCTGCGGCGGCGCTTTACCGCCAGCACGTCATGCCATTATTGCAGCCAGGCCACACCGCCGGGCGAGGAGAGTAACATGAGCCAAATCGTTTTAAATAATCTCGGCAAATCCTACGGCAACGTCAGCATCATTAAAGGGATCTCGCTGAGCATTCACGAAGGCGAATTTATTGTGCTGGTCGGCCCGTCCGGGTGTGGGAAATCCACCCTGTTGCGCATGATTGCGGGTCTGGAAGACATCACGTCCGGTGAACTGCTGATGCACGGCGAGGTGGTCAACACTCTGCCCGCCAAAAAACGCGATATCGCCATGGTGTTCCAGAGCTATGCGCTCTATCCACACATGAAGGTGCGGGACAACATGAGTTTTGCCCTGAAGCTTGCCAGCGTCTCAAAAGCGGAACGGATGGCGCGCGTGGAAGAGGCAGCGGAAATCCTCGGCCTGACGCATCTGCTCGATCGCCACCCGCGGGATCTTTCCGGCGGCCAGCGTCAGCGGGTGGCGATGGGGCGCGCTCTGGTGCGTGACCCGAAGGCTTTTTTGTTTGATGAACCGCTCTCCAACCTGGACGCCAAACTGCGCCATAAAATGCGTGGCGAAATTCGTAAGATCCACCAGCGGATGGGGCGCACCACCATCTACGTGACGCACGATCAGACGGAAGCGATGACCATGGCGGACAGGATTGTGGTGCTTAATGCCGGACATATTGAGCAGGTCGGCACCCCGGAAGAGCTGTACCGTGACCCGGATAATCTGTTTGTCGCGGGCTTTATCGGCACGCCGGAAATTAACACCCTCAAAGGCGTTATTCAGCGCGGCGAGATTGTGCTGCACAACTGCTATCGCTTCCCCTGCCCCCTCAGCTCACATATTGAAGGGATGGAAATCATCTGCGCCACCCGGCCGCACTATATCCGGCTCGGCGAGTCAGGGATGCCAGCGGAAATCGTGCTAATAGAGATGACCGGGGAAGGACAGGAGATCCTGGTGCGTATCAACGATCAGGAGCTGATCGTGGTGTCCCATGAAAAGCTGGATATCAACGTGGGTCAGAAGGTCTTCCTCACCCTAGACGCGGAAAAAATGTTCTTGTTTGATGCCCAGACCGGTAAGCGCCTGCGGTCATAGATTGCTTAATCAATCCCTCCTGCAATCGCAGGGGGGATTTATAGCATTGCGTGAAATATGATCATAACTATCCTGTGAGCTCATCAAAACCCGTATGGGCAAGCCCTGCGGGCTTTATATCTTACATTCCCTGAGCAATGCCCCCTCACACGCCAGCGCCAGCACCATCAGCGCCGTCTCATCCTCCTGCACCGATAACATCTCCATCCCCACCGGCAGACCGATACGGCTTACGCCGCACGGCAACGTTATAGCTGGCAGGCCGCTGATGGCGGCCAGTTCCGGCGCGCAGCCTGGCGGCATCTTCGCCATACTTTCTGGTAACCGTTGTACGGTGGGATACACAAATCCGTCGATGCGCTGCGCCTCCGCCACCTGGCAAAGGCTCTGCCGTAACAGGCGCTGAAAGCGACGCCCCGCCAGCCAGAGCGGAGTTTTCAGCGTGCTACTCGCCAGCATCTGACGTAGAAACGGCGCAAACTCTGGCAGGTAAGCGCCGGAGTCCACATTGCTTGTCAGTCCGGAGGGAGCGCCAGGCTGTTTGCTAAGCCAGTCGTCAATCGCCACGCGAAATTCATACAGGCTCAGGCATGTCGCCTGACTTACGTCGTCCAGCAAAGGTAATGATACCTCCACCAGCGTTGCTCCGGCACGACGCAACGTGTGCAGCGCCGACTGCCAGACCTCCAGCTGTACCTCATCCTCTCCCTGTAACGCGGTTACCACACCAAAGCGAACGCCTTTCAGCGAACGCACAGGAAGCGCAACCGGTGGCAAACCATGGATCACCGCATGCAGCAAGGCGGCATCTTCAACGCTATGTACCATTGGCCCAACGGTATCTTTGCTGGGCGAGAGCGGCGCCACGCCATCCAGCTGTGAACGGCGAAAAGCAGGCCGTAGCCCCACCAGCCCGGTATAGCTACAGGGAATGCGGATAGAGCCGCCGGTATCGGTACCCAATGCGCCATCCGCCATCCCCGCCGCCACCGCCGCGGCGCATCCTCCGCTGGAACCTCCGGCGGTGAGTGACGGGCGAAGCGGGTTTGCCACATCGCCCCCCAGCGAGCTTCGCGAGCGCACGTCAAAAGCAAACTCGGACATATTCGCTCTGGCGAGGATAATCGCTCCTGCCCTGCGCAACCGCTGTATAACAAGCGCATCCGACGTCGCGTTAAGTGAGGCCAGCGCCCCGCAGCCAAGAGTAATGGGCATCGGTGCGCAGGCAATATTATCTTTGACGATCAACGGCACGCCGTGCAGGGGGCCGATCGGCTCCCCGCGTCGACGCTGCTGCTGATGCTGTTCCGCCTGAGACATGGCGTCAGGGTTAACCCCGAGGATCGCGTTGAGCGCCCGGTGCTGCTGAATGACGTCGAGACGGCGGGCAATTTCCTCCGGGCAGTCGTCTGGCGGTATCAGGCGCTTCATAGTCTCAGGCTCCCTCGTGATGAAAACCGGGCAGAAGGCTGCCCGGGATACGTTTTAGTCCCGCATGCCGGTAGTAATGGCATCAATGTCCTGCGGACGCAGACGAATTTCCGCCGCCCGTCGGTGCCCCTGCATCCCCTCGGTACGGCTCTGGCGGATCGCCGGTTCTGCGATTGCCGGGATACCCTGCTCGTCAATCCACTGATGGGTACAGATTTTGACGTACGCCCCAACCCACAGACCGCCGGTATAGCGTGCCGCCGCCATCGTCGGTAACGTATGGTTGGTGCCGCAGCATTTATCAGAGAACACCACGCTGGCGTTCTGACCAATAAACAGCGAGCCATAGTTGCGGATCTTCGCCGCCGTCGCGTGCGGATCGCGGGTATGCACCTGCAAATGCTCCGTCGCCATATGGTCAGCAAACGCAATCAGCTGCGCTTCATCTTCACAGAGCACAATCTCACCCTGCCGGCGCCACGCCTCCCCCGCCGTGGCGGCCGTTGGCAGGCTGGCAAGCTGACGCTCAACCTCCGCCAGGGTACACTCAGCGATATCCCGGCTGGTTGTCGCCAGCCCGACGCGGGTATGAATATCGTGTTCTGCCTGCGCCAGCATATCGGCGGCCAGAATGCGCGGATCGGCGCTGTCGTCAGCGATAGTGAAAATCTCGCTCGGCCCGGCGAGGGCATCAATGCCGACTCGACCAAACACCTGGCGTTTCGCTTCGTTAACGAAGGCGTTGCCTGGCCCAACGATTTTGTCCACCGATGGAATGCTCTCCGTTCCCCAGGCCATGGCCGCAATGGCCTGCGCGCCACCTACCCTGAAAATGCGGTGCGCGCCCGCCAGATGGCAAACCGCGATCATCGCAGGATGCGCTCCCGGCGGCAGACAGGCGATGATCTGTTCGCAGCCCGCCACCGTCGCAGGGACAATCGACATCACCGGCGCAGAGAGGATCGGGTAACGCCCACCCGGTACGTAGCAGCCCACCGTCTGCACCGGGATGATCCGGTGACCGAGATGTACGCCAGGCAGCGTCTCAACTTCCAGCGGCTGCATGGTCGCCAGCTGCGCCTGCGCAAAACGACGCACCTGATTAATAGCAAACTCGCTGTCGCGGCGCGTCTGGGCATCCATCCCCTGCAGTGCTTCGGCGATCTCCTGCTCGCTCACCTCAAACTGCGTCGGCACGACGTTATCAAACTGCTGCGAAAAGGCTCTTAGCGCCGTATCGCCTTCGGTTTTCACGCGCTCGATAATGGCGCTGACCTTCTCCGTCAGGGAACGATCGGCCTGCGCATCCTGCCCCTGCGGGCGCTTAATCCAGCTCACCTGATTTAACATTTACGCGTCCTCCATCTGGCCGAGTTTGATTTGCGCCAGCAGCGCCAGGTGGTCATACACGACCCATTCATCAACAATTTTGCCGTTGACGATGTGGTAGTGCGACATGCCCATCACGAACAGTCGTTCTCCGGTCGGCTTGCCCAGTTCGCCGTAACCCAGGTGATGCCCTTCGATGATCCAGCGAACCGCCACTTTGACGCCGCCTTCATCGCACGGGTTGGAACAGATATGCTGCGGCAGCCACGCGCCGTCAGGGATCATCCCCACCAGCGCCAGCGTCTGATGGGTTACCGCCGCGGTGCCGTACAGCTCTTTCATCAGCGGGCCATGCCACTGCACGTTAGGGGCGTAAACCTCTTTGATTTTGCCGAACATCCGACGATTGTAGATCTCGTGCAGCCAGCGCAGACACTGCTCTTCCGTATCGGTGTGTGCAATGGATACATCGCACTCCATCTCCGGCGGATATTGTCCCAGCATGCGGCCATTTTCGCCGATGTCCATCACGCGGAAGCCTTTATCAAACTGCTCCTTTGCCATATTAAATGCGATTTGATCGGTATTCAGGCCAAGCTGTTTCATTAACGACATGTTGTCGCTGACCACCCACTCCCGGTAAATTTTATTCTCGTGGATCATGCAATCTGCCACGGTACGGGTAACGAAGGTGCGGTTGGTCGGCTTGCCTAAATGGCTGTGCTGGGTATGCCGCCCGCTTCCCGTCACCAGGTGAGAGGTATAAAAACCGTCAACATCATTTCCGTTCCAGATAACCTGGGTTGCCATGCCGCGCCGCTCCGGGAAGGCAATTAAGCGTTGCAGCGTATCCTGTACCACCTGCTCACGGTTATAGAGTGTCCCCAGCGCGTTATACAGCACGCAGTTATGGGTATAGTGAGAATAAATTAAGCCGACATCGCGCTCGTCCCATATTTTATGGGTGCAGCGAACTATATAATCGACAATATCGGTATAGCAGTCATCAAAGCCGCGTAATGATTGCACGCGCGGTCTTTTTTCCGGTACCAGATCGACAAAATCACGACGCTCCACCTGTAATACAGGTTCCTCTTTCAGCGATTTCACGCTGCTTTTTTCGGGTACAGCTGGTGCTTTATTTGTTGCTTCGGTGGAAGACATATAAACTCCTGCTCTGTTTTCAGACAATAGGAACCCGCACCCGTAAGTGAGGGTGAATTAAACTCGATTATTTTCGGCAGCCAGAATAAGGGGGCTGCCGCCCCTGTTAATTCACTATTTGCGACCAGATCGCTAATTCATCGATCCCCAGATATTCACGGAAAATTAAACCATCACGTAATTCAAGCTGGCTGATACCGGTAATTGATATGGGTTTACGGGTTGGCGCACCAAATTTGCCGTAACCGTCATGCCAGGTTAATAACGACCAGCGCAGGGAAAGCCGAATCGGCTCGTTAGGATCTTTACGCACAATCAGATGATGGAGCTGCGTTTCGCTGTCGGCAAATGAAGCGCGGTAGCCAGAAAGCTGTGCGCCAATTTCCTGCTCACCGGTGCAGAGGCAATGACCCGGCGCGTAAAGCGTCGCCGCCGGGTGATAGAGACCGGGCACCACGCCACTGTTACCGCCCGCCCACATGGTTAAGTAGCGCTCAACGACGCCTGCCAGCGCCCCTTCTACGTCGTCGCCCTCGGGCCCGCCCGCCCAGCGGGCATCCAGCGTCTCGGCAGAGACCGCCTCCACGCCAAGCTGCTGGCGCATGGTCGCCAGGTTAAAGGCAAATTCGCGGATATCCAGCCCCAGTTGCGCCACAATCGCAGCACGATCCTGAAGCAGCCACTCCTGGCGTACGGCCCCATCAACACAGATGCGATCGGCCCAGGTGCGGACCCAGACATTTTTCCCGGTCGGCGGGCCAAAAAATCCCTCCCCCTGATGCTGAATGCGGGCTACGGTACGCTGAGCCGCATAGTACTCGTCCCCCGGGTTCTGGCTGCACAGAATATCCTCCGTCAGCACCGCTCGCTGCGGGAAGCTGTGCATCGCCTCAAGCGTCAGGCGCATAAACTGGGAAAGCTCATGCAGCTGTTTTTCGGGGGTAGTGAAAACCACCGGCGTGGCGTAAAAATCCGCCAGCTGGCCGATATCTTTCTGCTCCCAGACGACATGCGTCAGCGTCAAAATGAACTGCTGGATAGAGTCGAATTGAGGGCTGAAGCCCCGCAATCTGGTCATGTGCGCTCCTTAGACTGGAATAGCGTTAAACCATTGGTTTCGATAACGCCGCTGCGTGGGCGACGCGCCGAGTGGCGTATCACCAGCGTACCGGGCACCGTAATCTGTTCAGGCTCTATGGTTCCGCTGTCAATTTGCTTCATTAACAGTTCCACCGTGGCATCTACCATCGCGCCGACCGGCTGCGACGCCGAGGTCAACGCATAAGAGGGCCAGCCGGAAGGGCCGATGTCGTCATACCCGACAATGGAGACCTCCTCCGGAATGCGCAAACCAAACTCATAGCGCGCCACATCCATTACCGTGACGGCCATATGATCGTTGGCGACAAAGACCGCATCCGGCGCTGGCGACGCCGAAAACAGGGTATAAGCCGCCCGGGTGGTTTGCTGAGCGTCGTAATTCCCGTGCACCACCCGCACATCGGTGATGCCATGTTCTTCCAGCGTGGAGATGAACCCGCGCTGGCGGGCGATATTGACCGGGGAATCAGCCACGCCGCCCACGTAGGCAAAACGCTTGTGCTCCCCCGCCAGCAGAAACTCGGCAATCTGCCGCGCGGCCGCTTCGTTATTACTGTTGACGCTGGAGGCCATGCCACTCTCTTCGCTGCGGTTAAACAGCACTACCGGGATCCCGGCGGCAAGACACTCCTCGGATAACTCCAGCGACAGCGTCACCGAGGCCAGCACAATGCCATCCACCCGGTACTGCATAATCTGGTCAAAAATACGGTCAACGTTACCGTCCCGGTCGCCAACGAACAGCAGCAGGTGATAGTTCAGCGTATCCAGCTTTTGTGCCAGCGCCTCCAGCACCTGCGAGTAAAAGGGGTTATCAAAGTAAGAAATGACGACACCGATAATGCGCGAACGCGCCGTGTTGAGCGAACGGGCTATCGCATTCGGGCGATAGCCCAACTCGCGCGCCGCCTTCAGCACTTTTTCACGCGTTGCCGGTGAAATGCTGGCCCCCGGCGTGAACGTTCGCGACACCGCAGATTGCGATACCCCCGCCAGTTGAGCGACCTGTTGGGATGTGACTGCTGCAAAAGTCTTACGTTTCATTACCCCTGATTCCTTATCAACGTCCTGCCCATTTGCGCGTGCTTCAAACGCCTCAGCAAGTGGGTGTTTTTTATACTTACACCACCTTTGCATGCGTATGCAACACAAAAAATTAAAATTCTCACAACAAGATCGAGATCACTTTACAAACATGAAACCTTTTCGTAACTTCAAATCTTGAATACGTATGCAAAGAGTTTTCATACCGTCAATGGTACCGGAGAGAACAGGAGTCGCCCAAAGGATTGAACCGGTAAACGTCGTCCCTGACTGGTTATAACCCATTAATTCTTAAGAGGTTCAAAACCATGTTTCAAGCACTGTTACGCCGTCGGGAAGCCCGGCTCTTTTTCATCATCAGCATCCTGTTCTTTATCTGCATCCATAGCATTGATGCATTCCTGGCCCCCATGATGATCAACCAGGGCATTGAGCCACAGATCATGGGCATCATCATGGGCGCATCCGGGCTGGCAACCCTTCTGATACGCTTCCCGTTAGGCATTATTTCCGACGTGGTTAAAAGCCGCAGGATCTTCATCCAGATTGGCCTGCTGCTGCCAATTATCGCCTGGCCAATTGCCTGGCTTGAACCCAATGCCATTACGCTGTATCTGGCGAAAGCGGCAGACGGCGTCACGGCGGCGACATGGGTGCTGTACAACATCCTGTTCATGCGTTACTTCGGTCGCAACGAAGCCCCTGCCGCCGTCGCGCTGCTGGCGCTGGCAGGGCCCATCGGCGTGATTCTCGGCAACTGTATTGGCGCGGTGCTGATTCACTATTTTGCCAATAACATCGCCTTTTTTGTCTCCTGCATCTCCGCCCTGGTGGCGCTGATCCTGACGACCCGCATTCAGGACGTGCACGACCCGGTGCAGGCCCCCACGCTTAAAGCCTGCATCACCGGCGCGCGCCAGCAGCTGGCCGACCGTTCCGTCTGGCTGATTGGCATCCTGGCGACCGTCGTCATTCTGGTGCCCTTCGCCACCCGGGACACGCTGACGCCGGTCTACGCCGAACAGCTCGGCGCCCGGGCGGGGATCCTCGCGGTGCTCGGAAACATCCACCTTCTGTTTTACGGGCTGGCCATCGCCCTGTGCAGCTCGGTGTTTTATCAGCGCCTTGGGCTGGTAAAAACCGCCGTGCTCGGCATCGTTTTACAGGTGATCTCCACCTTCGGCATTCCCTTTACCAGCAATATGTACGTCATTTACCTGTGGCAGGCGCTGGCAGGTTTTTCGTTCGGTATGGCCTTTGCCGCATTCATGTCGCTCAGCGTAGTGAATACCTCGTCTGATGAACAATCCACGCGAATGGGACTATTCCAGACCATTTATTCCTGCGGCATGTTTGTCGGGCCGGTAATGATGGGCGTAATGATGCAACATATTAACCTGTCGTCCGGTTATATATTGATTGCCGCCCTTTCCGTTGTGGCCGCTATTGCCACGCCGCTGTCCGCTCGATGGGTATATGCCCGTAAAACGCAAACCTCAGCCCAATTATTAAAAAACGGTGCGTACGCCGCCGCGCCGGATCAATAACCCACTTAGAAGTAAACACCCTTTCCCGGTCTGCCGGGAGGACAACTGACATCTAAAAAAGTTAAGGAGAAGCGTGTGTCCTGGAAATTAAAAACCGGTAAATCTACCGAAGAGCGCCAGCAAGCCAACCAGCAAATAAGAGAAACGGTTGAGCAAATACTTGCAGATATTGAAAAACGTGGAAATAAAGCCATTCGCGAATTATCCATTAAATTCGATCGTTATGACCGTCAGGATTATCGTCTGACCCCCGCGGAGATCGACCGCTGCATAAAACAGTTAAGCCGCCAGGATATTCAGGATATTGAATTCGCCCAACAGCAGGTGGCGAATTTTGCCCGCGCGCAGAAAGAATGCCTGCGGGATCTGGAAATTGAAACGCGTCCCGGCGTTATTCTCGGGCATAAAAATATTCCGATTAACGCCGTGGGATGTTACGTGCCTGGCGGAAAATATCCCCTGCTCGCCTCCGCGCACATGTCGATTATCACCGCCAGCGTGGCGGGGTGCTCAAGAATTATCAGCTGTGCCCCGCCGTTTAACGGTCAGCCCGCCCCGGCGATTGTCGCGGCGCAAAAAATGGCTGGCGCAACGGAAATCTATGCCCTTGGCGGCATTCAGGCGATAGGCGCCATGGCGCTGGGCACGGACTCGCTGGCACCGGTCGACATGCTGGTCGGCCCCGGTAACGCCTTCGTCGCGGAGGCCAAACGCCAGCTGTTCGGCCGGGTAGGTATCGATCTGTTTGCCGGTCCGACGGAAACGCTGGTGATTGCCGATGACACCGTTGACGCGGAAATGTGCGCCACGGACCTGCTGGGCCAGGCCGAACACGGCGTCACCACCCCTGCCATCCTGCTGACGAACTCGCTCCAGCTTGCCAAAGAGACGCTCAGCGAAGTGGAACGGCTGCTGGAAAAGCTCCCTACCGCCGACATTGCCCGCCAGTCCTGGCAGGACTACGGGGAAATCATCGTCTGCGACAGCTACGAAGAGATGCTGCTGGAGGCAGATCGTATCGCTTCCGAACATGTTCAGGTGATGACCGACCGGGACGACTGGTTCCTGGCTAACCTGACCAATTACGGCGCGCTGTTCCTTGGGCCGCGTACTAACGTGGCCTACGGCGATAAGGTGATCGGAACCAACCACACCCTGCCGACGCAAAAAGCCGCACGCTATACCGGCGGCCTGTGGGTGGGCAAGTTCATGAAAACCTGCACCTTCCAGAAAGTCCTCAGCGACGAAGCCACCGCCGAAATCGGCAGCTATTGTTCGCGTCTGTCGCTGCTGGAAGGGTTCGCCGGACATGCCGAGCAGGCCAATATTCGCGTGCGCCGTTATGGCCAGACGGAGGTTCCCTACGCCACACCGGCCCCGGTCAGGGAAAAGGTGTAAGCCATGACGCTTTTGCAAACGCCCTCTTTCACCCTGCACGGCAAACGCGCGCTGGTGACCGGCGGGTCAAGAGGGATTGGCTTCGCTGCCGCCGTCGCCCTCGCACAGGCGGGCGCAGAGGTATGGATCGCCGCCCGGGGCCACGAGGCGCTGGCGCATGCCGCAAGTCTGGCAGCGGAACACAGGCTCGCATTTCACCCGCTGGAGCTGGATATTACCGACGCTCAGGAGGTGGAGCGTGTGCTGGCGACATTGCCCGCTCCCGACATTCTGGTGAACAGTGCCGGGCTGGCCCGCCACCAGCCGTTTCTTGAGGTGAACGAGGACAATTTCGATGCGGTGATGGCGCTTAACCTGCGCGCCACCTTTTTTGTCAGCCAGCGCGTGGCGCGCAGAATGCGGGCGGGCGGTAAGGGAGGGTCGATTATTCACATCTCATCGCAAATGGGACACGTTGGTGGCCCCGAGCGTAGCGTGTACTGTGCCTCCAAATTTGCGCTTGAAGGGTTAACCCGAACGATGGCGCTGGAGCTGGGCGATGCGGGGATCCGCGTTAATACGCTGTGCCCGACCTTCATTGAAACCGACCTGACGCGCCCGGCGCTCGCCGATCCGACGTTCTGCCAGTACGTGCTGGACAACATCAAGCTGCGCCGGTTAGGCAGGCTGGAGGACATTATGGGCCCGGTAGTGTTTCTCGCCTCAGATGCCGCCGGGCTGATCACCGGCAGTGCCCTGATGGTTGACGGCGGCTGGACCGCTACGTGAGGGATGCAATGGAATATCCGCTTCTGGACAATACCGATCTGCCACTGGTGCTGCTTGGTGGCACGCTTTGTAACGCCCGGCTCTGGCAGCCCGTTATTGAACGGCTGAATGTCGCAGCGGTGTCGTGTATTACGCTGACGGGTGCGGAGTCCGCGCCGCAGGCGTCACGGCGGTTATTAGAGGTTCTGCCGCCGCGCTTTCTGCTGGCAGGGTTTTCTCTCGGTGCCATAGTCGCGCTGCAAATGGCCGCCGACGCGCCAGAAAGAGTGAACGGGCTGACGCTGATTTCCGTTAATCCGTTGCCCGTTGCGCCAGACACCCTCGCTTCACGCCGGGAAGCGGTACGCACCGCACAGGCGCGGGGCCTGGCCGACTGGCTGGTCTCCTCGCTGTGGCAGAGCTATGTCGCCCCGTCACGTCTGTCCGATCGGATCCTGCAAGAGACTATTTGCCGAATGGCGCAAGAGTGCGGCATTGAGACCTTTGCCGGGCAAACGGAAATGGCCATTCACCGGCAGGACAACCGGACTGCGTTTAACGCCCTCTCCTGCCCCACATTACTTCTAAACGGCGCGCAGGACGTTATCTGCACGCCCCATCATCATCAGCTACTGGCCGCAGGCAACGCGAACGTGACCAGACATACGGTGGAGGCTGGCGGGCATTTTATTCCGCTGGAAACCCCGGATGAGATCGCGCCGCTGCTGCGTCAGTGGATAACGGAGTGCATACAGTGCGCAAAAACAGTTTAAAGACCGCATTTCTGGAAAATACTCCCATCATAAACGGCTGGCTGGCGATCCCGTCCGGTTATAGCGCGGAAATTATGGGCCATCAGGGTTACGACGCCGTCACCGTCGATTTGCAGCACGGCATGATTGATTTTGCCAGCGCGCTGTCAATGCTACAGGCGCTATCGGCCACGCCTGCCGTGCCGCTGGTGCGGGTGGCAGATAACGATCCGGCGCAAATCATGCGCGTATTAGACGCAGGAGCCTACGGCGTAATCTGCCCGATGATCTCCAGCGCGGAACAGGCTCGCCGTTTTGTCGCGGCCTGTCGCTATCCACCGCTGGGTGTTCGCTCCTTTGGTCCGGCCAGAGGTCTACTCTACGGCGGCATTGATTATCCACAGCACGCTAACAACGAGATCCTGACGCTGGCGATGATTGAAACCCGCGAAGGGCTGGCTGATCTTGACGCCATCCTTGATACCGAAGGGCTGGACGGTGTGTTTATTGGCCCCAACGATCTCTCACTGACGCTGACCGGCAGCGCCAGCGCCGAATCGCAACATCCCGAAATGCTTGCTGCTATTGAGCGGGTGATTCACTGCTGCCGCCAGCAGCAGAAGATTGCCGGAATTTTCTGCACTTCCGGCGCGGCCGCCGCAGCGCGCATTGATCAGGGTTTTCAGTTTGTTACCCCTGCAAACGACGTTATGCAACTGGGTCGCGCCTCGCGTGAAGCCATTGCCCTCGCCCGCGGCAACGCTATCCCTACCACCGGTGCATCCGGTTATTAAAAGGAGAAATAATGAAAACCATCCATCTTACCCAGAGTCAGGCACGAACACGGTTAATCGCCCCCGAGGACATGGTTTCCTGTAATCTTGCTTTTATTGATTGCAAGCTACCCGGCTCGCATCTCAAACAAAACTATTCCTTCATCGGCCCGGGTGTAACCCAGTCCAGCGAGCAGGTCGTCAATATTCCCGAGCCGCACGGCTTTAACATTGGCGCGGCGGCTATGCCGAAAGGGGTGACAAATAATCTGCATCTGCATTTCACCGCCGAGGTGTTCCTGATCCATGAAGGAACATGGCGTTTTCGCTGGGGCGCCAACGGCGAGCATGAAGCTGAATTTAGCGCACCCACTATCCTTTCAATACCGACCTGGATCTTCCGCGGTTTCATCAACGTCAGTAAAGAAGAGACCAGCGGTATGGTGTTTACGGTGCTCGGCGGGGACAACACGGGCGGCATCATCTGGCATCCTTCCGTGCTGACGGCAGCCAGCGAATACGGAATGTATTTGAGTAAAGACAACATGCTCATCACACAGGAAACCGGCGATCCGCGGCCTGACCCCGCCGCGCTGCTGACGCCGCTGTCAGAGGAATATATTGCCGGGCTGCGTGACTACAGCGTTGAGGAGATGCGCCAGCGTGCGGTAACCGGCGATGACCGCTGCTGGTCAGCCCAGGGACTGCTGGATTCGGTGCTGCCAGGACACGGCGGCGAAATTGCGCCGGTTATCGGTTTCGGCATTTCACAGGATCGGGATTCCGCTCCCGCTATCGTGAGCCCGCACGGTTTTTCCGTCGAATGGCTGCGTCTCGCCGAGGATCACGTTGTGGGCCGCCATCTCTGCCCGGATATTCAGGTCATTATGGTCTTTAAAGGCCAGCTGGAGGTCACCTGGAACGAGGCGGGCGAAGAAGTGAGCGTTATCGCTCCGGAACGTTCGGTGATCTCTGTTCCGGCAAACAGCTGGCGTCGCTACCGCGCGGTTGACGGCAAAACGGAGTTTATTCTGACGACCCGCGGCGATCAGCGTAAGCGCCTCTACTGGGATGAAGCGATCCTGCAACAGGCGAGAGAACACAATCGCTGTCTCGATCCCGATGGCTACGTGGCCGATGCCGACATCCTGCCTGCCACGGCCCGTCGGGCCGGTGCGATACTGGAGACATGCAACAGCAACAAAACCTGAATTATCCGTTGAGCTCACTTGCCGGATCCGCTGCGTTCGTTGAGAGGCATGCCAGCCTGCATTTTCAGCCTGTTAACGAACCAGCGTCCGGCCGGGCCGGGCGGATGTTCCTCCAGGTGCACCGCCTGCATGGAAAAACCGGGCCCGACGTCGGGCTGCATCGGCACGTTCAGCGTAACCAGTTTTCCCGCTGCGAGATCTTCCTCGACCATTGGCAGCGGCATATAACCCCACCCCAGTCCGGCACGCAGGAAGGCGTGCTTCGCGCCCATATCCGCTAAATGCCATGTCTTTGACGACATGACGCCAAAGCTTCGGCCCACGGTGAGAGAGGAGCGATCGGTCAGCACCAGCTGGACGTGTTCCTGTAAAAGTGAACGAAGGATCGGACCGGACGCGTTCGCCAGCGGATGCTCAGGGGAGACAACGGCCATCGCAGGCACGCTGAGAAGGAATTCTGAGATGCATCCCGCCGGAAGATGCGGCAGCGATCCGGTTATCGCCACCCGGCAATGACCGTCCAGTAAAGGCTGGAACACCGCCCCCAACGCTTCCACATACAAACGCAGCGGGGTGTCAGGAAATGCCTGCTGAAACGCCTGCACCGCAGCGGTGAGCTGCGCTACGGGAAACATCACGTCGACGGACACCGCCAGTTCAGGCTCAAGACCTTCGGCTAAGGTGCGCGCCTTCGCCTTAAAGGCGTCCATCCCGGCAGTGGCAAGACGCGCCGCTTCCAGCATGGCGACGCCCGCCTCCGTCAGCTTCGGATAACGCCCGGTACGATCGAATAATGGAAACCCGACCTGTGCCTCAAGGTTTGCCAGCGTCGCGCTGACAACCGACTGCGCGCGCCGCAGCCTGCGACCGGCGGCGGAAAAACTCCCTTCATCAACGGCAGCAATAAAGGTGCGGAGTTGATCAACAGACATACCGTCCAGCATGTATCGCTCCAGCAGATGGATCCCATCTAATTATATAGGCTATTCAGATAGGTCAAAGATTACTACTCTCAGTGCATGTTCACTACTCTTCAATGAAGGAAATACAATATGAAAACGACTACTGTAGGTATCATCGGCGCTGGCGCTATCGGGCAAGCCTTTGCAGAACAACTGGTTAAAGCGGGCATGAACGCTATTCTGAGTAACAGCCGCGGGCCGGAAAGCCTGACTGCGGTGGTTGAGAAACTGGGCCACGGGGCTCGCGCTGGCACCGTAGAACAGGCCGCCCAGGCCGACCTCGTTTTTGTCAGCACAAACTGGGACAAAACCGAGGCCGCGTTACGCGGCATCAACTGGGAGGGGCGTATCCTGATCGACGCGACCAACCCGGTCATACTGCCAGGCTTCACGCTGGCTGAACTGGGCGGAAAAAACTCAAGCCAGGTGGTGACACAGTGGGCTCCAGGTGCACGCGTCGTTAAAGCCTTCAATACTCTCCTTGCAGGGGTGCTGGCTCAGGATCCGGCGCAGGCGGGTGGCCGTCGTGTCGTCTTTATCTCCGGAGACCATCCTGACGCAAAGGCGGAAATAACAGCCTTAGCCGGGCAACTGGGCTTCGCAAGTATTGATTTAGGCAGCCTGGAGGTTGGCGGTACGCTACAACAATTCCCCGGAGGGCCTCTCCCGGCGGTGAACCTGGTGCAACTGGCATAGCTAAAGGCAACGATAAATATGACGCAGCGTACTTCCGCAGAGACCTTTGAAGAATACCTTCCCGGCAAGCTGATCAGAGAACATCGGGCGCAATCTTCCCGGGATGTATTCGTGCAAATTCTGGCGCGCAGACACGTGCAGGAAAACGTCATTATTCCGGCAGTGCCGGAGCCTTTTATCGTCTGGATCCTCTCAGGTAATGCCGTCGTTGAGGAGCGTTCCCCCGGTGAGCCGTGGTTAGCAAACCGCGTTACCGCAGGCGATTTCTTTCTCACAACGGCGGCTTCTCCTACTGAAATGCGCTGGCACGCCGGGCCAGATACGCCTTTCGTCGTTATGCATGTTTATATGGGAGTGGCTATGATGCAGGAGTATGAACTGCGGGAAGTCTCCGGCGCGCGCGACGACACGCTATCCGCCCTGCTGGAGCAGATACGTCAGGAGCTGTATCTGCAAAATCCACCCAGCGGCCCGTTTATTCAGGGCATTGCGCAGGCGCTGGCAGTACATCTGATTCGCACCTATGGCACACATGCGAAACGACACCGCGGGGGCTTGCAGGCATTTAAGCTGCACCGGGTCTTCACGGCAATGCGTGAAGGGTTAGCCCAGCCATTT
This sequence comes from Enterobacter sp. MGH85, assembly GCF_001037655.1. Lineage (NCBI taxonomy): Bacteria > Pseudomonadati > Pseudomonadota > Gammaproteobacteria > Enterobacterales > Enterobacteriaceae > Enterobacter > Enterobacter sp. MGH85. The sequence continues at coordinate 2,040,825 of NZ_KQ089925.1, read as the reverse complement.
GACCTGGCACGCCTGGCTGAACTGACCGATCTTAGCGAATACCATTTTAGCCGCGCCTTTAAACAGTCAACCGGACTTTCCCCTTCTCACTACTTTATCCGGCTACGCATGGAGGAGGCGCGTCGCATGCTATCGGAAAGCAATGATTCCATTATCAATATTGCACTGAACGTCGGATACACCAGCCCCAGCCACTTTGCTGCCGTATTCCTCAGGCATAACGGCGTGACGCCCTCCCACTATCGCAGCGATGCCGTTCGCAGCAAAAGCCCGACAGTTTGAGCAAAAGCCCGCGCGAAGCGATTGCCAGAAAGATCCATTATTGACCCGTACTTCAGACATTCTTTCTGAAGCGTTGAAATTAACTCTCAAGAGGATCAACTATGGAACTCAACGGTAAAGTCGCGCTCATCACCGGTGCTTCAAGCGGAATTGGTGCCTCCACGGCCAAAAAGTTAGCGGAACAGGGCGTCAGGGTGGGTCTCGCTGCCCGCCGTCTGGATCGTCTTCAGGCGCTGGTGTCTGAAATTGAGGCTGCTGGCGGGGAAGCCATGGCGCTGGCCATGGATGTCACTGACCCGGCCTCAGTTAATAAAGGGGTGGAGGCACTGCACAAACGCTATGGCCATATTGATATCGCCTTTAATAACGCCGGGCTGATGCCGATTTCGAATATCGCCAGCCTCCGGGTTGACGAGTGGCATCGAATGGTAGATGTAAACGTAAAGGGCCTGTTTAACACGGTCGCGGCCGTATTGCCGATTATGCAGTCACAGCGCTCGGGTCATATCATCAATACCTCGTCGATCGCCGGGCGTAAAACGTTTCCCGGACTGGGCGTATACTGCGCGACGAAGCACGCGGTTGCCGCCTTCTCGGATATTTTGCGTATGGAGCTGGCCCCTCAGTTCAACATTCGCGTCACCTCGCTTCAGCCGGGTGCCGTTGAAAGTGAATTATTCGAGCATATCAGTGACGAAAATTATCGTGCACAGATGGAACAGCTGAAGGAGAAGATGACGTTCCTGAAAGCCGATGATATCGCCGACTCGATTCTTTACGTATTGCAGGCACCGGAACATGTGGACGTGGCAGAGCTGTTTATTATGCCGACCGAACAGCCGTGGTAAGAGGGTGAAGCGGGTCAGGCTGGTGCCTGACCCGCTACGTTAGTTTGCAGAGGCCGTAGGTCTGATGGTGATTTCGGTGGTATCGACACTCTCAGGCGCCTCGATGATGTGGCGCACGGCGCGAGCGATATCAGCCGGTTTGAGAGCAATAGCCCGGTACGCATCCATCACCGCCATGGTTTCTTCGTGCGTAATGGTCGAGGCCAGTTCGCTTTCCACTACCCCAGGGTTGACGCAGGTCACACGGATGTTCGAACTTTCCTGACGTAAACCATCGGAAATGGCCCGTACCGCAAATTTGGTCGCGCAATAGACGGCGGCCGTGGGCACGACGGACAAGGCACCAATCGAGCCTATATTGACGATCTGCCCCGAGCCCTGGGCTTCCATAATCGGCAAAACAGCACCAATACCCCACAGTACGCCCTTGATATTTACGTCAATGGTGCGTTCCCACTCATCCTGCTTGCCAGCCGAAAGCGGAGAGAGAGGCATAATGCCCGCGTTGTTAATAAGTACGTCAATTCGGCCCCACTTATCCCGTGCTGCCTGAACGAAGGCGGCCATCGACTGGCGGCTGGTAACGTCTAATACCTGAGCCTCTGCCTCCCCTCCTGCGCTGCGGATTTCATCAGCCAGAGCGTGGATGCGATCTAGCCTGCGTGCACCCACGAACACTTTTGCGCCTGCCTTGCCGAGCTCTCTGGCGATACCTTCTCCGATACCGCTGGAGGCGCCGGTAATTAAGATGACTTTGTTCATGTTTTACTCCTTCAGTTGAGTTCACTGCAATCATAGATACAGACCATTGTTTCTTGTATCCTGCCTTTACTGGACTCACTGGTTAGCAATGTTAAACAATGAAAATCGATCTTAATTTGTTACCGCTTTTTCTGGCGGTCGCCGAAGAACGCAGCTTCAGCGCTGCCGCCGGGCGCCTGGGCATAACCCGTTCCGCTGTCAGCCAGGGAATAAGACGTCTCGAAGATGGGTTTCAGACCCTGCTGGTGATGCGCACCACGCGCTCGGTAAGGCTCACCGAAGCGGGTGAACGGTTGCATAAATCGTTGCTGGGGCCCATCGCCAACATTGAGGCGGCCTTTGACGACGTCACCTCGGACAGCATACCGCGCGGACAGCTCAGGATCGCTGTCACCTCAATTGCGGAAGCGTTTCTTTCGGGCCCACTGCTCGCCTCGTTTACGGCCGCGCATCCTGCGGTATCGCTTGATGTTTTCGTGTCAGATGAGGAATTCGATATCGTGGCAGCGGGCTATGATGCCGGGGTGAGGCTGGGCGAAGTTATCGAAAAAGACATGATCGCTATTCCCCTTACGGGCCAGCAGCGTGAACGGGTGGTGGCTTCACCTTCCTATCTGGCGACACACAGCGCACCGACGCACCCCCGTGAGCTGGTCGCTCATCGGTGTATCGGCTGGCGCCCTTCCCCGGACGTTGCCCCCTATCGCTGGGAGTTTGAGGAAGCAGGCGTCCCTTTCGATGTGGCAATTGAACCACAAATCACCACTAACGATCTGCGTCTTATGCTCAGCCTCGCGCTGGCCGGCGGTGGTATAACCTTTGCCACGGAGGACACCTTCACACCGTACATTGAATCAGGACAGCTGGTTTCCTTACTGGATGCGTTTCTTCCATCTTTTCCTGGTTTTTATCTCTATTTTCCCCAGCGCCACAATATGGCCCCCAAGCTCAGAGCCCTGATCGAGCACATCCGCCAGTGGCGACAGCTCCCCGCCACGCAACCCACACAGCGTTAAATGGTTCCAACCCTGAATGCAGATTTTCCTCAATCTACTGCATCCCTTTGATGAGCATCAACGACAGCACGTCATTACCATGGAAAATGACAACGGACACGATGGGCAGGACTTCACACAAGGATGGAACCTTAAAAATGTACAGACCAATAGTTGTTATCCTCTTTATTCTTTTGACATTAGCTGCCCTCGTGGAAATCGGCATAATTTCTTTAGGCTAATACCGATAGCCTCTGAAAGGCCACGCTTGCGGCCTTTTATTTATTAAACATGAGAAGAAAATACGTAATTTTTTTGAGTAGCAGAAATTAACCCGCCCGTAAAAATATATTTTATAAATGAGAGAGTTTTAAATATATCATACACCAGATATTTTACCCTAACTTAAACTACAATTAAGCAGCAATTAAACCTAACCAAAATTAGATATTTATCGCATATTATAATTATTAATATCGCCCCACCAGCACCGTTTTAAGGGTTGCACCTTTTACGCCGAAACCCTTTATCCACGCGCCCTCATAGCTAACGAAATATATTCACGCTATCAATTAATCTCCCCTGCAATAGCCGCGTTGGGTTTACGAACACTTAATTTGCGTATTCAGACATTTATAGCTATATCATTTTTATAACGAAATAATTTAATACCTGCACAAATAATAAGGCTTATAAATCGCAAACATATAAATAAACAACTATTTCCTATGTAAATAATTAGCTTTGCCCTGAGGTTGCCACTTTTAATCCTGGCGGGCATCGGTCGCGCTAAAGAAAGTAACGGTAAATCCTGTTTATTAAACAGTATTTTCGCCGGGAGCGCGTTCATCCCTTCAGAAACGATGGCTTTGTTTGACACGCCGTAACCAATCACTCTGCTGGAGTAATAACTGTATGAGCCAAATATCTGTTATATCTAAATTAACTGGCGTGGAAACGACCACGGAAGGGACACAGATAACACTCGATCACTCCTCAATCGTTAAGCTTAACGTGGATCGAGCCAACATCGCAGATTACTCCCGCAGCGGAAACGATCTGGTGATTACCCTCAACTCGGGCGAAGTGATTACCCTCAAGAATTTCTACGTTACTGATGCGCAGGGCGTAAGCCAGCTGGTGCTTGAAGAGAGTGACGGAGCGCTGTGGTGGATTGAAGATCCAACCGGTGCCGCGACCTATGAATCCATCGCCTCCACCGATGCATTACTGGCGGCGTCAGGGAGTGATGCCGGCGGCGCCGCTGCGTGGCCCTGGGTGCTGGGTGGCCTGGCCGCCGCAGGTGGGATTGCTATTGCGGCGGGAACCGGCGGTGGAGGTGGCGGAGATGACGATAACAACAACCCGAATCCCGGTAATCCGGGAAATCCTTCCGAACCTGATACTACGCCTCCGAATGCTCCCACTAATCTTCAGGTCTCACCTGACGGCAAAACCGTAACAGGTACGGCTGAACCGGGCAGCACGATTACCCTTAAAGATGCCGATGGCAACACCATTGGAACGGGCAAGGTCGGCAGCGACGGCAAATTTACTATCGATCTCGGTACGCCGCTCACCAACGGGGAGCAGATCACCGCCACGGCCACCGACCCGTCCGGCAATACCAGCCAGGGTGGTCAGGTCACAGCACCGGATCTCACCGCGCCGGATGCACCTGCCAATCTGGAGGTTTCGCCTGACGGCAAAACCGTGTCCGGTACGGCTGAGCCGGGCAGCACCGTGACACTGAAAGATGCCGATGGCAACACCATCGGAACGGGCAAGGCTGGCAGCGACGGGAAATTTACTATCGATCTCGGCACGCCGCTCACCAACGGGGAGCAGATCACCGCCACCGCCACCGATCCGTCCGGCAATACCAGCCCGGGCGTTCAGGTCACGGCACCGGATTCAACCGCGCCGGCTGCCCCCGAGATTGTCACCGTCAATGATAACGTGGGCACCGAAGCGGGCCCGCTGAGCAACGGACAACACACGGACGATGCACGCCCGACGTTCAGCGGCATCAGTGAAGCTGGCACCGTTATTACCTTCTATGACAACGGCAAGCCGATCGGCACCGCCACGGCCGATGCTACCGGGAAATGGAGCTTTACCCCGTCGACCAACCTGTCTGAAGGAAACCACGCCATTACGACCACCGCGACCGATGCGGCAGGCAACCAGAGCGGCCTGTCTCAGCCGATCAACTTTACCGTCGATCTTACGCCGCCAGACATGCCGGAGGCGACGCTCAATTCGACAGGCACGCAAATCACCGGTACTGCCGAGCCGGGCAGCAAAATTGTCATCACCAACAACGCCGGGGTGCAAATCGGGACCGCCACTGCCGACAGCAACGGCAACTACGTCGCCAACCTGAACCCTGCACAAGTGAACGGCGAGATCATCTCCGTGGTCGCCTCCGATGCCGCAGGCAACCAGAGTTCCCCGGCGCTGGTTAACGCAGCGGACATCACCGCGCCTGCCGCACCGGGTAACCTGGTGGTGGCGGAAGACGGGGCAAGCGTCAGCGGAACCGCCGAGCCAAACAGCACGATTATTATTAAAGCGCCGGACGGTACGATCATCGGCCAGGCCACCGCCGGTCCGGACGGCACCTTTACCATCCCGATTTCGCCAGCCCAGACCAACGGTGAAGCCCTTGAAGTGACGGCCACCGACGGCAGCGGCAACACCAGTCCGTCCGGCTTTGCCGACGCGCCAGACAGCACGCCACCGCTGGCACCGGAAAACGTGGTGATCTCTGCCGACGGCACCACGGTAACCGGTACAGCCGAGCCGGGCAGCACCGTCACCATTCGTGAAAATGGCATTAAGGTCGGGGAAGCGGTCGCCGACGATCAGGGTAATTTCAGCGTTGATCTGATCCCGCCGAAAGCCAACGGCGAAGCCCTGACCGCAGATGCCACCGATACCGCCGGAAACACCGGCCCGACCGCGCCGTTTGACGCGCCGGACATCACCGCGGCACAAACCCCGGTCATCACAGGCGTGGAGGATGATGCGCTCGACGTCACCGGTCCTGTCAGCCAGAACGGTCTCACCAACGACAAAACCCCGACCATCAACGGAACGGGCGAGCCCGGAACAACGATCACCCTCTACAGCGGCACCACTGAAATCGGCACCGCGGTGGTTGGGCCTGACGGCCAGTGGTCCATCACGCTGGAAACGGATCTTCCCGACGGCGGGCACGTGCTGACGGCGACGGCGGTTGACGCCAACAATAACCTCAGCGGGACATCGAACACCTGGAGCATCACGGTGGATACCGCCGCGCCGGGCGCTCCAGCCATTACGCAGGTCATTGATGACGTACCGGGCCGCACGGGGCCGCTCGACAACAACCAAATCACCAACGACACGCTCCCGACGCTGAACGGTACCGGCGAGCCGGGCTCCACCGTGACGATCCGCCTGGACGGACAGGATATTGGTACTGCCATTGTGAACAACGGCGGCGCATGGACCTTCACGCCCACTACCGCATTAGGGAACGGGCAGCATACGTTCACCGTCGTCGCGAGCGATGCGGCCGGCAACACCAGCGCATCATCACCCGGCTTTACCTTTACCGTCGATACCACTCCGCCACCGGCAGCCACCCTTGACACCGTCTCCGATAACATCGGCACTGTGCAGGTTCCGCTTAACAGCGGGGATACTACCGATGACACGCTGCCGCAGCTGCAGGGAACCGCACCGGAAGGCACCACCATCACTATCTATGACGGGACCACCCTGCTCGGCACGGCCGTGCTTGACGGCAGCGGCGGCTGGAGCTTTACGCCAACCACGCCGCTGACGGACGGCCCGCATTCGCTGACGGTCCACGCGACGGATGAGGCGGGTAATACCACCATCTCGCCACCGTTTGAGCTGGCGATCGACACGACCGCGCCTGCAACGCCGGATATTCCTGAGATCACCGTGAACCCGGACGGCGCCACACCGGGGACGGCTCTGAATCCTGGGGAGACCACCCGCGATACCACACCAACCCTGAGCGGCTCGGGCACGCCGGGAGATACCGTAAGCATTTACGATGGCGCAACCAAAATAGGTGAAGCCGAGATCGATGGCGACGGTAACTGGAGCTGGACACCGGAAGATCCGCTCCCTGACGGCACCTACGATCTCTCCCTGACGGTGACTAATCAGGACAGCGCCGGGAACGAAAGCGCACCGTCCACGCCAGTGACCATTACCATTGATACCGACGCGCCGGGCCAGCCGGGGATCCCGACGGTGACAGACAGCGTAAGCCAGATCACCGGGCCAGTGGACAACGGCGGAACCACCAACGATCCGCGCCCGGTACTGAGCGGCACCGGTACGCCGAATGACGTCATTACCATCTATGACCAGGTGGGTACAGGCGAGCCGCAGGCCGTGGGCAGCGTCACGGTGGACGGTAGCGGTAACTGGAGCTGGCGTCCTGAGAGCAACATTGGCGAAGGGACGCACCAATACACGGCGACCGCCACCGATGAAGCTGGCAATGAATCTCTGCCATCAACCGGTATCACGATAACGGTCGACACCCTCGCCCCGGATACCCCGCTCATCGGTTCCATTGGCGGCGCTCAGAATGGAGGCTCAACCAACGATAATACACCTGTCATTGGCGGAGGCGGCACGACCGGCGAAACGGTGATTATCTACAACAACGGCGTGGAAGTGGATCGCGTTGAAATCGCCAATGGCGAGTGGTCATACACCCTGCCGACACAAACCGATGGCCCGCTGAATATCACCGTCGCCGCGGTGGACGACGCGGGTAACCTGAGCCCGGTCAGCCCGGTCTTTAGCGTGACGGTCGATACGCAGGCACCGACCGTGCCGCAAATTGACGCCGTCTCTGACAGCCAACTGACCAACAGCGTGCTTTACACCCGCGACGGTACCCCAACCCTCACCGGGATTGGCGAGCCAGGTTCGAGCGTAACCGTTTCTGTTGATGGCACGCCGTCTCCGGTGGTCGTGGTGGTTCAGCCGAACGGGACATGGTCCTGGACAGCCGACCCCGCGCTTGCGGAAGGGCCGCACACCTTCTCGGTTGCCGCAAGTGACGCGGCGGGGAATACCTCCGCCAGCTCCGGCGATCTCAGCGTGACGGTGGATACGCTGCTTCCTGCAACGCCAACCAATATCACCATTGCCGCAGAGGGCACGCCGCTGACCGGTACGGCAGATGACGGAACCACGGTGACGGTGCGTGACGCCGGCGGCAATATCATCGGGACCGGGGTCGCGACGGGAGGCACCTTCTCCATCGCCCTCTCCCCGGCCCAACTGGATCCCGCGACGCTGACGCTGTTCGCCACGGACGCCGCAGGTAATGCAAGCCCGACAACCACCTTTGACGTACCGGACTCCCCGCTTATTCTGCCAGCGGTGCCGGTGATTACGGCAATCAACGATGACGCCGATCCCGTCACTGGCGATGTGAAAGATAAAACCACCAATGACACCACGCCTACCCTTACCGGCACCGCCGATCCGGGTAGCGTCATCACCATTTATCTGGATGGGGCGCTGGTTCCGCTGACCGAAATTGTTGCGGATACAGACGGCAACTGGAGCTATACGCCTCTACTGCCGCTCGCGGAAGGCCCACACACCTTCGCCGTCACCGCCACAAACACCACCACCGGCGCGACCAGCGGGCAGTCGCCGATCGCGACCGTCACCGTCGACCTCACCGATCCGACCGCACCAGCCATCGGTGCGGTGACCGATGACGTAGGCCCGGTCACCGGCCCAATCGCTGACGGGCAGAGCACCAACGACAACCGTCCTACCCTGACCGGAACAGGCACGGCCGGGGACACCATTACGGTGTACGATGACGGCGACCCGCTGGGCACCGTTGTTGTCGGTCCGACCGGCACCTGGAGCTACACGCCGCCTGCGCTGGACGACGGCAGCCACACCCTGACCGTGACCGCCACCGACCCGGCAGGCAATGAGAGCGCCCCGTCGGCCGGGATCACCATTGTGGTCGACACCGTTTCCACCACGCCGGTAATTACCAGCGTGACGGATAACGCAGGGAATGCGGCAACGCCTGTCCCAAGCGGCGATCCAACCAACGACACTACGCCAACCCTGACCGGTAGCGCCGAGCCGAACAGCGTCGTCGCCATTTTTGATGGCGCTACGCAAATTGGTACGGTGGCAGCAGACGGCACCGGTGCCTGGACATTTACTCCTGAAACCGCCCTCGGCGAAGGGACGCATGACTTTACTGTCAGAGCGACGGATCCGCAGGGCAACGTCAGCCAGCCGTCCAACGCCTGGAGCGTCGAAATCGATCTGACTGCGCCACAGGTGCCGACGATCGTTACGGTCAGCGACAACGCCCCGGGAGGCGCAACCGGCCCGCTTACCGCCGGGCAGGTGACCAATGACACCACGCCAACCCTCAGCGGCACCGGCCAGGCGGGTACCATCATTCACGTGCTTAATAACGGCGTGGAGATTGGCACCACCACGGTCGACGGCAGCGGCAACTGGACCTTTACGCCGGATCCGGTACTGACGGACGGGACGTATAACCTGCGCGTTAACGCCAGCGATGATGTCGGAAACGTCTCCGCCAACTCGCCAGTGTTCGCCTTTACGGTGGATACCGCCGGGCCTGCGGCCCCGATGGTTACCACGGTAATAGACGATGTCAGCCCGGGAACGGGAACCCTCGCCAGCGACGGCTCCACGAACGACACCCGTCCAACCTTCAACGGTACGGGGGAAGTGGGCGCAACGGTGCACGTTATTGTCGATGATGTGGAAATCGGCACGGCGGTCGTCAACGCCCAGGGTAACTGGACCTTCACGCCGACCACTGAACTGGGCGAAGGGCCGCACGTTATTACCTTCAACGCCACCGATGCCGCAGGCAATACCGGGGTCACCTCACCACCGTTCAACCTGACGGTGGATACCTCGGTGCCCGAGGCACCGGTCTTTACCCCGGCCACTGACGATGCTGGTACCGTGCTGGGCCCGGTCGCCTCGGGACAAAGCACAGACGACACCACGCCAACACTGAACGGCACCGCGGCGGCCAACGCGACCATCACCATTTATGAAAGTGGCCGTGAAGTGGGTACCGCCGTGGCGGACGCAAACGGCGTATGGAGCTTTACCACCGGTACGCTGGCAAACGGCAGCCACACCTGGACCGCCACGGTAACCGATGCCGCGGGCAACGTCAGCCCTGCCTCACCAGGCTTTACGCTGGTGGTAGATACGGCTGCGCCTGTCGCGCCGGTTATCACCCAGGCGATTGACGACGTTGGCACCATCACCGGGGCAATAGGTTCCGGCCAGACCACCAACGATCCTCTCCCGCGTCTGGTGGGGACCAGCGAGCCGCTGGCCACCGTGAATATTTATGAGGGCACCACGCTGGTGGGCACCGGTACTGCCGATGCCGATGGCAACTGGACCGTCGATATCACCGTGCCGCTGGAAAGTGGGTCACACACCTTTACCGCAGAAGCAACGGATCAGGCGGGTAACACCAGCACGTCGTCCGCCGACTTCAGCCTGACCATTGACACCACACCGCCAGCGCTGCCGGTGCTGACCAGCATCACCGACGATGTCGGTAACGCCGCTGCGCCTGTCGCCAACGGCGGGTTAACCAACGATGCGCGGCCAACGCTCACCGGTACGGCAGAAGCCGGCGCGACGGTCACCATCTTTGATAATGGGGTACAGATTGGCACCGCAGTCGCCACCGGCGGCGCGTGGAGCTTTACGCCTTCCACCCCGCTGGCTGACGGGCCGCATAATCTGACCTTCTCCGCCACCGACGCGGTGGGCAACGCCAGCGCGCAGACCGGCGGTTACACCATTAATGTGGATGCCACCGCCCCTGTCGTACCGGCAATCACCTCGATTGAGGATGATGTGGGGACCGTCACCGGACCTGTTACTGGCACCAACCCAACCAACGACACCCGTCCGACCTTAAACGGTACGGCAGAAGCCAATGCCACCGTACGTATTTACGACGGCACGACGCTGGTGGGGACCGTCACTGCCGATGCCAACGGCAACTGGACGCTGCCGCAAACCAGCACCACGCTGACGGAAGGCGCGCATAACTTCACCGCAACCGCCACCGATGCCGCGGGCAATACCAGCGTGGCTTCACCGATTATCACGATTAACGTTGACCTGACGCCGCCACCAGCCCCAACCGGGCTGGCGGTGATCACCAACGGGACGCAGGTCACCGGTACAGCGGAAGCGGGAAGCACCGTCACCATCACCAGCAGCACCGGAACCGTGCTTGGAACGGCCGTCGCGGACGGTAGCGGAAGCTTCAACGCCACCATCACCCCTGCACAGACCGCCGGTGAATCCCTGATCGTCTTTGCTACGGATAAGGCCGGTAACGCGGGTATCACCACCTCCGTGATTGCCCCGATCACCACGATCCCGAACGCGCCGGTTATCGCAAACATCGATGATAACGTCGGCACGGTGACGGGCAACCTGACCAACGGGAAAACCACCGATGACACCACGCCAACCCTGAGCGGCACGGCGCAGCCGAACGCGACCATCACCCTCTATAACAACGGGGTGCTGATGGGCACGGTCACCGCGAACGCCAGCGGCAACTGGAGCTTCACCACACCGGTGCTGAGCGAAGGGCCGCATGCCTTCACCGCCACGGCGACCAACGGCTCGGGCACCAGCCCGATTTCCACCTCGACCACGGTGATTGTCGATCTCACTGCGCCAACGGCTCCAACCGGGACCTTCAACGCAGACGGCAGCGTACTGACCGGTAGCGCCGAAGCGGGCAGTACCGTCACCATCCGCCTGGCGGATAATTCAACGGTCACCGCCACGGCGGACAGCAACGGTTCCTGGAGCTACACCTTCCTCAATAAACAGACGGAAGGTCAGACGCTGCAAATCACCGCCACCGATGCGGCAGGCAACGTTTCGCTGCCCGGCTCAGCCCTTGCGCCGGTGGTGCCGCTCTCTGCCAGCACCAACGCTGAAGAACTGGCGCTCACGACCACCGCCACGGTGACCAACTCGCAGTACAGCGACTATGGTTTCCTGCTGGTAGGCGCCTTAGGTAACGTGCTGACGCTGCTCGGCAACGACACCGCGCAGGTAGGTTTCACCGTCGGCAACGGCGGCAGTGCGGATATTGCCGTGAACGCCAACGCCACGGGTGCCGTTCTTTCCCTGCTCAATACCCTTGAGCTGGTGGTACAGCGCTTCGACGCCGCCAACAACACCTGGACCACCGTGGTCGATACCGGGCAGCCGCAGTTCGCTGACCTGTTGACCCTCGGCGCGACGGGTGTGTCGCTGAACCTGACCGGGCTGGCGAATGGTCAGTATCGCGTCCTGAGCTACAACACTAACCTGCTGGCAACCGGCTCTTACACCAGCCTCGATGTGGCGGTGAAAGAGACCAGCGCAGGCACCGTGTCCGGCGAGACCAGCGTTGTCGGGAACGTCATCACTGACGTGGATCCAACCGCAGGCAGCGACAACGCCCCGGCGGGCACCACCGTCACTACGGTCACCAACGCCCAGGGCACCACCACCAGCGTTACGGCTGACGGCACGGTGATTCAGGGGCAATACGGCACGCTGACCATCAACCTGGACGGCAGCTATACCTATAACCTGACCAACACCAGCGCCGCCGTCATTGGCCGCACGGAGAACTTTACCTACACCATCACCCATAACGGCACCAGCGCCTCGGCAAATCTGGTTCTGTCGCTGGGCGAAGGCACTACCAGCAGCGGGATCGTGGCCGTGGACGATACCGCCTCGCTGACCTTCGACACCACCGTGGAGGCGATCAACAACGGCACCTCGTCGCAGGGCGGCTTTACCCTGGTGGGGATCAACCTTGGCAATACCCTGGGGCTGAACCTGCTGGACGATCTGGCCAACCCGATCATTTATAACGTGGAAGAAGGCACCACCCGCACCATGACCGTTCAGGCGTCCGTGGGCGGCGTCGCGCTGGCCTCGGTGTTCGACCTCTACATCTATAAGTTCAACAATGCGACGCAGACCTTCGAGCAGATGCGCGTTGAACCCGGCTGGCTGCGCGCGCCGCTGCTGGGCGGCACCTCCCCGCAGCTGACGTTGAACCTGCCCGCTGGCGAGTACCTGTTCCTGCTCAATACGGCGGCGGGGATCACCGCGCTGACGGCCTACACGCTGAACGTCTTGCAGGATCATGTCTACAGCGTGGCAAGCGTGAGCGAGAGCACGACCGGGGATGTGCTGGCGGATGATATTGCGCCAGCAGGTACCGTGGTCTCCGACGTTAACGGCGTAGCAGTGAACAGCAGCGGCCTGACGGAGATCACCGGCGAGTACGGTACGCTGCGGATCAACGCAGCCGGGGAGTACACTTACACCCTGGACAGCGGAGTCGGCGCTGACAGCATCAGCACCCCAGATACCTTCGTCTACACCATCACCGCGCCGAACGGCTCGAAAGACACGGCATCGCTGAACATCACCCCGACCGCGCAGCCAATGGACGCGGTGAACGATGTCAGCACGGCGATGGACGTGAACTCGGTGCACCGCACCGCCGCATACTCGGATACCACCGTCGGGTCGGCGAGCTGGAACGCCGCGCTGCTTGCCTCAACCCAGGGCAGCGGAAGCGGGACCTTCGTGGTGGATCCTAATACTGCACTGCATAACGTGGTTCTGTCGTTTAACGTCGCCTCGCTGCTGACCCTTACCGGGTTAACGGTCGACTGGACGCTGACCAACGGCACCACCACCCTCAGATCCGGCTCATTTAACGGCGGGCTGCTGCTGGGCGGCAGGGCGACGATCAACCTGACGGGCCTCGATCTGGAAGCGGGAACCTATACGCTGAACTATACCGGCAGAATGGGACCGCTGGGGGTGGGAAATATCACCGTTACCCCAAGCGTCACCGGGACCAGCTACTCCCTGTCGCAGTTTGACGCCACGGGCACCCACACCGTTGACGGCAATATCTTCGACGGCACCGGCTCTGCGGGCGCGATGGACCAGCTGCACTCGGTGGATACCCGTCTCAGCATTACCGGCTACGACGGCGTAACCACCACGCTGGATCCTTACACCGGCAGCACGCAGGTAAACATCACGGGTCACTACGGCACGCTGGCGATTGCCGCAGACGGCAGTTACACCTACACACTCAACCCGGGGATATCGTTCTCTACCATCACCAGCAAGGAGGTCTTTAACTACACCCTGACCGACGCCAACGGCACCCGGGATACCGCCTCGCTGACCATCAATATGGCACCGAAATTTGTCAGTTCGGAACATAACGATGTGATTAGCGGCACGGCCTACGGCGACACGCTGATTTATCAGGTGTTGAACACTACGGCGGGTAACGCCACCGCAGGTAACAGCACGGGTGACCACTGGACGAACTTCTCCCTGTCGCAGGGAGACAAGATCGACATTGGCGATCTGCTGGTGGGCTGGAACGGTAGCGCGTCGACGCTGGGGAACTATGTCTCTGTTTCACAAAGCGGTAACAATACTGTGATCTCCATCGACCGTGACGGCACGGGAGCCGCCTACACTAAATCTACGCTCGTTACGCTGGACAACGTTCAGACCACCTACGACGAGCTTGTAAACCAGCAACACATCATTACCTGATAGCACCTGCAAGAAATGACCCGGGCGCGCACAGCGCCCGGGCATAAACAAAAAAGCAGTACTTTTTTATTAGGGACAAGACATGGGAAAGAAGATGCCTTACTGGTGGCTCTCGTGCTGCCTGATATCTGTGCCCGCTATCGCGGCAAACCCTGCGGCGATGATTAATACCGGACAATTAAGCGAAACGCAGGAACTCCCCTCTTTAAATGGCCGCGTGGCGCCCGTAGCCAGCAAAGCCGCCCCCGGCACGCTACAGCTGGATGAAGCCGTAAACCGCGCCGTGACCTGGCATCCGGCCATCAGTGAAGCCGTCGGCAAACTTTATCAGCAGAGCGAAAATGTGGACGTCGCCAAATCGAAATATTATCCGCAAATTAACGCCGGCATGGATAACGGCTATAGCCACGACGGCGACGATAATGGCTTTACCCCCTCGCTGGTGCTTTCGCTTTCGCAAATGCTTTACGACTTCGGCAAAGTCGCAAGCCAAGTGCGCGCCGAAAACGCGGGCGTCGCCCAGCAGCAGGCCAACGTGCTGGTGAGCATCGACACTATCGCCCACGATACCGCCATCGCTATGGTGCAGGTGCAGACCTGGCAGCAGATGGTCGAGACCGCTAAAGAACAGCTGGACGCCCTGACCTCCATCGGCACACTGACGAAGCTGCGTAATGACGAAGGCGCCACGTCGCTCTCTGACGTGGTGCAGACCGATGCCCGTATCGAAGGCGCGCGAGCGCAGCTGATGCAGTATCAGGCCAGCCTCGACAGCTCACGCGCCACGCTGATGAGCATGCTGGGCTGGGACGGCCTGAACGCGGTCAGCAATGAATTTCCGCAAAGTCTGGCCCGCAGCTGCGATATTGCCGAGCCGGACGATCGCCTGGTACCCTCGGTTTTAGCGGCCTGGGCGCAGGCCAACGTCGCGCAGGCCAATCTCGACTATGCCAACGCGCAGATGACCCCTACCGTCTCGCTGGAGCCGGAAGTCCGCCACTATCTTAACGACCGCTACTCAGGCAACGAAACGCGGGACCGCACCCAGTACTCCGCGTGGGTAAAAGTGCAGATGCCGCTCTATCAGGGCGGCGGCCTCACCGCCCGGCGTAACGCCGCCGGACACGCGGTGGAATCGGCCCAGTCCACCATTCAGCGCACCCGTCTTGAGGTGCGGCAAAAACTGCTGGAAGCGCGCAGCCAGGTGATGAGCCTGATGAGCACGCTTCAGATCCAGGGCCGCCAGGAAGCGCTCAGCGCCCGTACCCGCGAGCTGTATCAGCAGCAGTATCTCGATCTTGGTTCCCGCCCGCTGCTCGACGTGCTCAACGCCGAGCAGGAGGTGTATCAGGCGCGCTTTACCCAGCAGCAAACCGCCGGACAGCTCCGCCAGCTTCAGCTGAACTGTCTCTACCAAACCGGGCGCATACGTCAGGCGTTCGATCTTGAAAACCGCACCATCCAGACCGTGGAGATCCAGCCATGAAGCAACGCGATATTCCGCAGGGTGAAAACATGACGGATGAGGCGCTGGAGCAGTGGGCGCAGGCGTTTGGCTATGTGGCGACGCGCTATCGCGTTGCCTGCTCGCCAGGCTCGCTGATCGCGGGCGCGCCGTGGCTGAAAGGCAAACCGATGGTGCCCGCGCTGACGCAGCTCGCCCGTGAAGCCGGGCTGACGTTCCAGCTGCTGACGGCCGATCAGCACGCCATCAACAGCTGGCGTCTGCCGGTGGTGGTAGAGCTAAACGACGGTAAAATCGGCGTGATCGACAATTTCGACGGCGAGGATACGCTTGAGGTCAGCTTTTTCGACGACAACACGCACACCAACCGCCTGTCGATGAGCGCGATGCTGCCTGCCATCCGCCACGTCATCGCCCTGCGTCCGCTGGCGGCGCTGAAGGACAGCCGCGTGGACGCCTATATCTCAAAATACCGCCCGGACTGGCTCTACCGGCTGGTGATGCGCGACCTTCGCCCTTACAGCTGGGTGATGCTGGCGGCGCTGTTTATCAACGTGCTCTCCCTCTCCGGCATTGTCTTTTCCATGCAGGTGTATGACCGGGTGATCCCCGCCCAGTCCTACCCGACGCTCTACGTACTGACTATTGGGGTACTGATCGCCACGCTGTTTGGTTTTGTGCTGCGCGTGGCGCGCGGGCACATTATGGATCTGCTGGGCAAACGCTCGGATATGCGCGTCTCGGATCGGGTCTTCGGCCACGCGCTGCGGCTACGCCACAGCGCCATTCCGCGCTCCACCGGCAGCTTTATCTCCCAGCTGCGCGAGCTGGAGCAGATCCGCGAGATGGTCACCTCCTCCACCATTTCCACCATCGTCGATCTGCCGTTCTTTATCCTGTTTGTGATTGTGCTGGCGATCATCGCCCCGCAGCTGGCGTGGATCGCCCCGGTGGCGGCGGTGATCATGGTCCTGCCTGGCCTGCTGCTGCAAAAGAAGCTGGCAGAGCTGGCGAAGCAGTCGGCGCATGAATCTACCCTGCGCAACGCGGTGCTGGTGGAGAGCGTGCAGGGGCTGGAGGACATCAAGCTGATGCAGGCGGAGAACCGCTTTTTGCAGCAGTGGAACAGCTATATCCAGATCACCGCCGAATCCGGCCTGCGCACCCGCGAACTGACGCAGAACCTGATCAGCTGGGGGATGACCATTCAGAGCCTGGTCTATGCCGGGGTGATCGTGGTGGGCGCGCCGATGGTGATCGACGGCACCTTAACCACCGGTTCGGTGGTGGCCGCCTCGATGCTCGCCTCACGGATGATCGCCCCGATGGCGACGCTGTGCGGCGTGCTGGCCCGCTGGCAGCAGGTGAAGGCGGCCAAAGAGGGGCTGGACAGCATTATGCAGCTGCCGACCGAGAACCAGCGCGAAGAGACGCCGATCCGCCAGGACGTGCTGCGCGGCCACTATCTTTTCGAGCAGGCGCAGTTCCGCTATCACCCGGAAGATCCCCGCATGGCGCTGCGCATTAACCGCCTGGAGATCAAAGCGGGCGAAAAAGTGGCGATCCTCGGGCGCAACGGCGCGGGCAAATCAACCCTGTTGCAGGCGATGGCGGGCGGGATGGATCTGGCGGGCGGTGAACTGCGGCTCGACAACCTCAGCCTGCCGCATCTGGACGTGGCTGACGTGCGGAGAAACGTCGGCTTTATGACCCAAAACGCCCGGCTGTTTTACGGCACCCTGCGCGAGAACATCACGCTCGGCATGCCGCGCGCCACCGATGAAGAGATCTTCGAGGTGCTGGAGATGTGCGGCGCGGCCAGCTTTGTGCAGAAGCTGCCAAAGGGGCTGGATTACCCGATTATGGAGAACGGCGTCGGGCTGTCCGGCGGGCAGCGGCAGTCTATTCTGCTGGCGCGGATGCTGCTGCGCGACCCGAATATCGTGCTGATGGATGAACCGACCGCCTCCCTTGATGAACATACCGAGCGGGAATTTATTCAACGTCTCGGGGCGTGGCTCGGCAACCGCACGCTGGTTGTCGCGACCCACCGCGTGCCGGTACTGGAGCTGGTGGAGCGCGTGGTGGTACTCAAAGATGGCATGCTGGTGATGGACGCGCCAAAAGCGCAGGCGCTGAACAACAGCCGTATGCAGCAACAGCAGCAGGCAACCGGACGGGAGTGGAATAATGAAAATCAATCAGCGTGACGTTGCCGCAGTAGAAGATCTGGATAACGCGCTCGACTCCGAAAGCGGTTATACCGGTGCCCGGCGCATCGTTTTCTTCTCCCTGCTGATGTTTGTGGTGCTCGGCGTCTGGGCGTGGTTCGGGGTGCTGGATGAAGTCTCAACCGGCACCGGAAAAGTGATCCCCAGTTCACGCGAGCAGGTATTGCAGTCGCTGGATGGGGGGATCCTCACTGAGCTGAACGTACACGAAGGGGATCAGGTGCAGGCCGGACAGGTGCTGGCGCGGCTGGATCCTACCCGCTCGGAATCTAACGTCGGCGAAAGCGCGGCGCGTTACCGCGCGTCGCTGGCCTCCAGCGTGCGCCTGTACGCCGAGGTGAACGATCTCCCGCTGAAATTCCCGCCTTCCCTGGCGAAATGGACCGACCTGACCGCCGCAGAAACGCGGCTTTACAACTCTCGCCGCGCCCAGCTGGAGGATACGCAGCGTGAACTTCGCTCCGCGTTAGCGCTCGCCAATAAAGAACTGGCGATCACTCAACGGCTGGTGAAAACCGGTGCCGCCAGCCACGTGGAAGTGCTGCGCCTGCAACGGCAGAAAAGCGACCTGGAGCTGAAGCTCACCGACGTGCGTTCCCAGTATTACGTGCAGGCCCGTGAAGCGCTGTCGAAGGCCAACGCCGAGGTGGATATGGTGTCAGCGATCCTGAAAGGCCGCGAGGATTCCGTTACCCGCCTGACGGTGAAGTCGCCGGTGCGCGGGATCGTGAAAAACATCAAGGTGACCACCATCGGCGGCGTCATACCGCCCAACGGCGAGTTAATGGAGATTGTGCCGGTGGACGATCACCTGCTGATTGAAACCCGCCTCTCGCCCCGGGATATCGCCTTTATCCATCCTAATCAGGAGGCGCTGGTGAAAATCACCGCCTACGATTACGCGATTTACGGCGGGCTGCACGGGGTGGTGGAGACCATTTCGCCGGACACCATTCAGGACGAAGCGAAGCCGGAGGTGTTCTACTACCGTGTATTCATTCGCACAAGCCAGGATTATCTGGTGAACAAGGCGGGCAGGCACTTTTCGATTGTGCCGGGGATGATTGCGACGGTGGATATTAAGACCGGGGAGAAAACGGTGCTGGATTATCTGATTAAGCCGTTTAACCGGGCGAAGGAGGCGCTGAGGGAGCGGTAGTCAAACGCCGGGTGGCGGCTTCGCCTTACCCGGCCTACACCGCTGTTCCGAGTGATGAGGATCCAACACACCTAACATGATCTCCATCACCAATCTGCTATAGTAGCCCAAATTCATTTTTCAGGAAGAAATCATGCGCCAACGAACCATTGTCTGCCCCATCATCCAGAATGACGGAGCCTACCTGCTATGTAAAATGGCCGACGATCGCGGTGTATTCCCCGGTCAGTGGGCACTCTGCGGTGGTGGAATGGAACCAGGCGAAACCATGGAACAGGCGCTGCGCCGTGAAGTCCGTGAGGAGCTGGGCGACGCGCTGGACATTATCGACGTCAAGCCCTGGGCTTTTCGCGATGACATCAGGGTCAAAACTTACGCCGATGGTACCACCGAGGAAATTTATATGATTTATCTGATCTTCGACTGCATCAGCGCCAATCGGGATGTTACGTTTAACGACGAGTTTCAGGAGATCGCCTGGGTTTATCCGGAATCGTTAAGAGAGCTGGATCTCAACGAGGCCACGCGCATTACCTTTACGCAAAAGGGCCTTCTTTAATCGCCCACTGCCCCGGCGTTTTACCGGTCCACGTTCTGAAAACTTCAATAAATGCGCTGACGCTGCTGTATCCGCACGAGAGCGCAATCCACCCCACCGGCTTCCCCGCCGCCAGCCACTCCATCGCCTGCATGACGCGCGCCAGCTGGCGCCAGTTGACGAAGTTCATCCCCGTCTCCGCGCTAAACCGCCGGTTGAATGTACGTACGCTCATCCCGGCACGGCTGGCACGGCTTTCCACCGTCTGATTATCATCGACGGATTGCAGCAGTTTCCTGACCACATTTTTCAGCCGGGGATCGGTCGGTACGGGCAGATAAAAGCGGACCTGAGACGCCAGAGCCAACTCCTCCAGCAGCAGGATGAGCTTTCGGGGATCGTATTCACTCCCGGCAACGCTTAAACGGGAAAACAGTGCATCGGTAAAATCGTCCGACTCGAAAAGCGTGGCCTCTTCCGGAAGCCCTTCACAATGGGCAGGGTCAAGATAGACAGCGCAACCTTCAATCGCACTTTCCGAAAAGGCAGCGTGCTGCTGACCAGGCGGGATCCAGCCGATATGTTTTGCGGGTACCACCGATCAATCACCAGCAGCCCCGCAGCAATGCGCCAGAGCTGGCCGGCATGATGGCTGTGCCACGGGGTGTGATAGCCGCCGGGATGAACAAGCCTCTCAGTTGTCAGCATGAATTTGACCGAAAATCGTTATTCTTCAACTTATTACAGAAACTACGCCTTATGCTGTCAAGGATAATAGCGGCTCAACATCACGAGGAGCTAACATGACCATCATTACATCCCTGATAAACCAGCCCGACAACACCCCGCAGCGCGAGCAAATGGCCTGTCTGTTAACCCGCTTATTCAATGGCAATGTAGATCCGGCAGAGGTGTTTACGCCCGATTACCAGCAGGTTACGGACGGTCACATGCTTGATTATCAGGGATTTATGAAACACCTGAACCATGTGCGTGCGCAGATCCGCGAGATTACGTTTACCGTGGAAGCGTTATGTTGCCATAACGAATGTGTGGCAGACCGGCACAGAGTGGCCGTGACATATCCGGATGGTCGCCAGGCAGAATTAGAGGTGTATATGTTTGCCACGCTGCGCGAGGGGAAAATTTGTCGGATCCATGAAGTCACACAGGCGCCAGACGGCGATGCATTTGACCGCACCCTCGCCCACGCCACGCAATAACTTTACCCTACACGGGAACAGCGCATAACGGCATCTGCCATTATGCGCATCCGCTTACAGGGAAATTTTCAGACGTCGAACCGCTTCTTTAAGCTGCTCATCCGTTGGGGTAACGAAAGACATGCGCAGCGTGGTGTGGTCCGGCTCGTTGCAGTAGAAGAACTCACCCGGCACAAACACGACGCCGTTGCTCAACGTTTTTTCCAGCCATTTCGTCGTATTGATGCCGTTATTCATTTTCGCCCACAGGAACATGCCGCCCTTTGGCTTGTGGAACGACATCACATCGCCCAGCTCCGCTTCCAGTTCACTGGCAAAGGTCTGGTATTTCTGGCGATAGGCTTCGCGGATCATTTTAATCTGATTCGCCAGACGACCGGTTTTCAGATATTCGTACGTCATCAGCTGCGACAGCGTGCTGGTGTGCAGATCGGTGGTTTGCTTGAGGTTCACCACCGCACGCTTCAGCCACTCCGGCACCAGCACCCAGCCCACGCGGGTGCCCGGCGCGAGGATTTTAGAGAAGGTGGAGGTGTACACCACGTTATCCTCATTGCCGATATCTTTGGCATGAGCAATCAGCGGGCGGAACGCTTCCTCGGTATAGTTGATTTCGCTGTACGGATCGTCTTCGATAATCACGAAGTCATAGCGCTTCGATAATTCCACCAGCTGTTTACGCCGCGCCTCGGAGAGCGTCACGCCGCCCGGGTTACCAAAGGTTGGCACGATATAAACCGCTTTGATGGTTTTGGTTGCCACCAGCGCTTCAAGTTCATCTACTTTCATGCCGTCGCCGTCGGTGCCGACGGATTCAAAATTCGCCTGTGCCAGGCCAAAGACCTGCAACGCGGCGAGGTAGGTCGGACGCTCAACGACGACCGTATCGCCCGGGTTAATTAACGCACGTGCCAGCACGTCAAGCGACTGTTGAGAGCCGGATGTAATGACCACGTCATCGGCTTTACAGGCGATGCCGCGACCTTCACAGATGCGTTGGATCTCTTCGCGCAGCCCCGGGACGCCTTCCGTCAGGCCGTACTGGAACGCTTCGCCAAAATGCTGAGACAGCACGGCATCAGCGGCAATTTTTAAACCTTCATGATCGAACAGATCCGGGTTTGGAATACCGCCCCCCAGCGAAATCACGCCTGCCATTTTGCTATGTTTTAATAATTCACGGATGGCAGAGGATTGCAGGCCCTGCGCGCTGCTGGCGAGTTTGTTTGCAGACATTCTTTACTTACCTTCTTTTTTTATATTGTGCCCAATCTTAGCAGAATATGGGCAATAAATTCCGTTAGCTTAGGCAGCGGACGCAAATCCTGGCGCCACAATAAATGCACCGGCCTCGGCGCGGGCGTAAACGCTTCCAGAACCCGAACCAGCCTGCCGTTTGCCAGCTCTTCAGCCACCAGCACTTCCGGTTGCAGCAATAGTCCTGCCCCGGCTCGCGCCGCCATGCGTAAGCCGTAGCCGTCATTGCATCGTAAGACGGCATCACGCTTCCAGCGCACCTCGCCTTCCACACCGGGCAGCCGCCACTCGTTACGCGCCGTCCATACCGTGTGCGACAGACACAGGTGATCCACCAGATCGGCTGGCGTTTGCGGCGTACCGTGACGCGCCAGATATTCCGGCGCGGCGCAGATCGTCATGTTGTAGGGACACAGGTATTTCGCCACCAGATCCTCATTTCGGATCTCCCCGATGCGAATGGCCAGATCGACCCCTTCCTCCACCAGATCCACCATTCGGTTGGTGAGATCGAGTTCGATGCGCACTTGCGGGTAGCGCTGTAAAAACGTGGCCGTCAGAGGCGCGATAACGCAGCCGCCAAACGAGGTGGGTGCCGTCACGCGCAGGGTGCCGGCGGGCGTGGCTCGCAGACGTTCAACTGCGTTTTCAGCAATCGAGACCTGCTCCAGCACGCGCCTGGCCTCTTCGAAATAAACGCGTCCGGCGTCGGTCAGGCTCTGGCGACGGGTGTTGCGTTCCAGTAGCCGCGTGCCGAGCTGCGATTCCAGCAACGCAATATACTTCCCGACCATCACCGCCGACATCTCCAGCTGGGCCGCCGCGCCGGTGAAGCTGCCGCTTTCCACCACCGCGATGAACGTCTCCATCCCGCGAAGCTTATCCATATTCCAAACCTCTGGTTAGTAATCTTCTAACGTTAGCCCAGTTTATCTGAGTTTTTATTTATTAAAGAATGAAGGCTCACAACATAAGGAGTCTGCTATGAAAATCGTCATTATTGGTGCCAGCGGTACGGTCGGTCGTGCAGTCGCAGAAGAGTTAAGCCAACGCCACGAGACGATCCGCGTGGGTCGCACGCAGGGCGAGCATCAGGTGGATATCACCTCGCAGGCGAGCGTACAGGCGCTGTTCGAAAAGATCGGCCCGGTGGATGCGATTGTCTCCGCCAGCGGTGGGGTACACTTCGGCCCGCTCGCAACCATGACCGACGGCGAGTTCAACCGGGGCTTGCAGGATAAGCTACTGGGGCAGGTTCGTCTGGCGCTGACCGGCCAGCACTTCCTGAACGAAGGCGGCTCGATCACGCTGATAAGCGGGATTGTGGCGCACGAACCGATTGCTCAGGGCGTCAATGCCACCACCGTAAACGCGGCGCTGGAAGGGTTTGTGCGCGCCGCGGCCTGTGAACTGCCGCGCGGGATCCGCATTAACCTGATCAGCCCGACGGTGCTGACGGAATCCGTCGAAGCATATGATGGCTTCTTCCCGGGCTTTGAAAGCGTTCCCGCTGCGACCGTTGCGCAGGCCTACCGCCGCAGCGTGGAAGGGGTACAGAGCGGGCGGGTATATAAAGTCGGCTATTAAGCCTTACGGGCGGCGATCAGCACCAGCATCGGGCGTTCCGCCTCTTCGGCCAGCGCGGGCCAGGCGTCAACCTGCGTCTGCGTTGGTCCCCACTCATTGACTTCGCTTATCGTCAATCCGGCCTTGATCAGCGCGTTAAGCGTGGTACCCAGCGTGCGGTGGTATTTGATTACCCCCTCTGCCAGCCAGTTGCTGACGCGCTTGCCTTCGTCCTGATAATGGTTCACGCCCCAGAACCGCTCACCGTTGTCGTCGGTGAGCCAGCCCTGACGGGTGGCGCAGGTATAAATCGGGTGCTCCATCGAGAAAACCAGGCTGCCGCCGGGTTTAAGCGCACGCTGCACCCTGGCGAATAACGCGTCCAGTTCCGGCAGATAGTGCAGCGCCAGCGAGCTGTAGACCAGATCGAGACTGTTTTCGCGAAGCTGAAGAGATTCCAGATCGCTACGCTGATAGTGGATCTGCGTGTCATCCGTCAGTTCTGCCGCGCGGGCGAGCATCTTTTCAGAGATATCGACGCCCGTGACGTCGCAAGCGCCCAGCTCGCGCGCCACGCGGCAGAACCAGCCGTAGCCGCACCCAAGATCGATAACCGATGTGCCAGTTAAATCCGGCAGCATCGCCTTAAGCGCAGGCCACTCCGGTGCGCCGTCCAGCCCCTGAACCGAGCGCGGAAGCTGGGCGTAGCCTTCGAAAAACGCCGGATTGTCGTAGATGTTTTGTGCCATGGCAGATCCCTCTTGAAGAATGTGCATAGCAGTATACTGCATTGTCGGGTGGCGGCTTCGCCTTACCCGACCTACAAAATCTCCGAACCGTAGGCCGGGTAAGCGCAGCGCCACCCGGCACCACATTAGCCCACAGAGCCCCAGACCAGGTTCCCCTTGTGGAACGTCGCGGTACGCGGAGAGATACGCGCCACGGCCTCGGCGGAACAGGAGGCGTCAACCAGCACGAAGCTGGCGTCGTCCTGCGCTTTAGGCCACACGCGCTCACCTTTGTCGTTCAGCGGCAACACGTCGCCGGTGGCGATGCCCAGCGCCCGCGAAAGCGTCTGTTCGTTCGGGCGAATATAGAGCTGGGCGTAGAGGTTGGCTTTCTCCAGCATGTCCCCCAGACCGTACGGGGACCAGTGGTCAATCACGCTGTCGGTACCGGTCATGACAAACACGCCTTTTTCACGCAGCTGCTTCAGCGGCATGTGCAGGGTGCCAATCGGCACGGTGGAGGCGATGGTCACCTGCTGCGCCGCCATGCGGGTGGCGATCTCATCCACCTGCTGTTCGTTAAGCGTCGCCAGCGCGAAGGCGTGGCTGATGGTCAGCTTCCCCTTCAGCTCCGGCGTTTTCTCCACGGTTTCTACCATGTAGTTCACCGCCGCCACGCCGGCCGGGCTGGTTTCGTGCAGATGGATATCCACCCCTTTGTCATAATCCAGCGCAATCTGGAACATGGTGTCGAGGGATTTCTCCATCGCGCCGTCGACGCTGGTTGGGTCCAGCCCGCCCACATAATGCGCCCCCGCCTGCATCGCCTCGCGCATCAGCTTTTCAGAGTTGGAGAGCAGCAGACCGTGCTGCGGGAAGGCAACGATTTCACAGTCAAAACCTGGCTTACGGCGCGCCAGTACCGCCTGCAAATTTTCCAGGTTTTTCAGGCCGGAAACCGGCTCTATGTTGCAGTGGCTGCGGGCGATGGTGGACCCTTTGGACTGGATCAGGTCGATCAACTTTTCGGCGCGTTCTTGCGTGTAAGGCTGTAATTCCGGCAGCAGCTTCTGCTCCAGGCGGATCATGTCCTGAATGGTGGTACCCGCCGGACGGTTCAGGGAGCGCCACGGGCCGCCATAGAAGGTTTTGTCCAGATGGATGTGCATATCGCGCATCGCCGGGAGCATCAGCTTTTTGCCCGCATCGAAGTGCGGCAGGGCCGCATCGGCGTGGCTGTTGTTATCGCGCAGGGCGACGATTTTCCCGTCTTTGATCTCAAGCGTTTTCAGCTCGGTGCGGGTGCTTGTCGCCACGCTGCCGTCGAAGTTAAACCCGGCTTCCAGCAGCACGTTGTCGAGATAGTAATGTTTTGCGGTGATGTTCATCGGTTTACCCGTCACGCAGGTTGCCTTAGCAGAATCGGCAGCATACGCGACGGAACCCGTGGCGCCAAAAAGCGCGCAGGCGGTAACCATTTTACCGCTCTGGCTAATAAACTCGCGGCGGCTTTTATTCTCACTCATCTTATCTTCCTTCGTTAACAATGTGGGTACCCGTTTCACCGCGCAGCGCTGCGGGCAGGCAGTCCGGCGAGGTGATGATCACGCGCCTGCCGCCATGGCGTAAAAATTCCAGCGAAGCGACGATTTTTGGCAACATGCTGCCCGCCGGGAAGTGGCCTTCATCCCTGTAGCGCGTCATCTGCGCCACGTTGACGGTATCCAGCGCCTGCTGGTTCGGCTTGCCGAAGTTCACGCACACTTTCTCCACGCCGGTGGTGATCACCAGCACGTCGGCGCCGATCTCGCGCGCCAGCAGCGCGGTGGAGAGATCTTTATCTATCACCGCGTCCACGCTCTGATAATCGCCCTGGTCACTGCGCACCACAGGAATGCCTCCGCCGCCTGCGCCGATCACCACAAATCCTTTCTGCGTCAGCGCCTTGATGGCATCCGCCTCGACAATGCGCCGCGGCTGCGGTGAAGCTACCACGCGGCGATAGCCCCGGCCTGAATCCTCGACAAAATGCCAGTCCGGGTGCGCAAGTTGCAGTTCGTCGCGCTGCGCCTCGCTGAAGAACGCGCCGATGGGTTTCGTCGGGTGCATAAAGCCAGGATCATTTTTATCCACCTCCACCTGCGTGACGACCGTGACCGCTTTTTGTTCCCCGCGCGCCGCCAGGCGGTTGTTGAGCGCCTGCTGGATCAGGTAGCCGATCCCACCCTGGGTATCTGCCACACAGTTTGCCAGCGGGGTCAGCGGCAGCCCTTCCCGCTCGTGGGCGATCTCGGCGCGGCGCAGATCCAGCCCCACCTGAGGGCCGTTGCCGTGGGTGAGCACGATGTCATAGTCCGAGGCCAGCATTTCGAGCACCGACTCAGCCACCGCTTTGACCGCCTGCGCCTGATGCTCAATCGACTGGCTGGCGTTGTCTTTGATAATGCTGTTGCCGCCGATGGCAACGACCATAAGCTCTTTCATTTTGTTTCCTTTAGAAGGTGCGTTCTGGCGCCCTCACCCTGGCCCTCTCCCACTGGGAGAGGGGGATTAACAGAGATATCGAGAACATGCTTCACCACAAACATCCCGCCCATCATCAGGTAGGCCGTGACGAACATCAGGGAACTGCCCTCGGCAAAGCCCACCACCGGGGCGTGGATCACGCCAAACAGCGCCAGCAGCGCACCTCCTGCGGCGGCGACGGCCCCGCGTAGCGGTTTGTTGATGATGGCGAAGATGGCGATACAGCCCCAGAGCATGCTGGCGAGCGGCGCGCCGTTGCCGAGATGCATCAGGCCTTCGTAGTAGATCCCCTTGCTGTGCAGCACGTCGGTGCCAATTTTCGCCGCGCTGGTCCCCGCCGCGCTCATCACGCTGTTCATCATGGTCAGCGCCCAGTTGGCAATCCACGGGAACAGGCAGATGAAGATGACGGGCACCTCCACTTTCGGGGTTTCCCTCACCACCTGGTTGGCGGTGACGACGCCGATAAACACCAGAATCGGCACGATGGCGGTCATCGGTATGATGGCGAGCATAAAGGCCCCCAGCCCGAATAGCGGCACGATGAACATGGTCACGCCGGACGCCAGGGTGTAGCCGATGCTGGCGCCCATCGCTTTCCAGCCAGGATGGCCGACGTAGACCGTGACCGGGAACGGATTGCCCATCAAGCAGCCGAGCATGGAGGCCAGACCGTTCGCCAGCATTACCTTGCGGGTCGGGTATTCATCCCCCGCCGCATGGGCGCTTTCGATGTTCTCCAGGTCAAAGATGTAGTTCGCCAGCCCCAGCGGTACGGCGGACGCCAGATACGGCAGCGCGTGCGGCACCCCCTGCATAAAGCTGTCCACATGCACTTCCGGCGGGTTAAAGCCGAAGGATGACATGGACGCTTTAATGGCATCCGGGCTTTGCAGGCCGGAGATCCACGCAAGCAGAGTACCGGCAATCAACAGCAGCAGGCCGGTCGGGATGCGGGCGAAAATCGGCTTTTTACCGAACCAGTTAATGAAGATCAGCAGCAGGACGATAAACGACACGGTCGGCGCTTCGAACGCCTGCAACATCGGGTTCATCGCCAGCAGGAGCAGGCCAAGACCGGACAGGCACGACAGCAGCACGGTACGCGGGATCATCTTGCGGATGCTTTCCCCCAGGAAGGAACCGCCCGCGAGGATCATCGCTTCCACAAAGCACCACACCAGGCCAATCTGAATCGCGAAATCCGCATCGCCGGTTTGCTGGTAAACCGGCATTAAGACCAAGAAGGTCACGGTAAAAATCGACGGCGCGCTCGGGCCGGACGGCAGCGCGGTGACGTCCGTTCGTCCGGTGGCGCGCGCCATTTGCAGGCCAAACCACGTATAGCAAAGACTCGCCACCAGCACCGCCAGCCCGAAGGCTGGCGCGATGCGTCCATAAACAATCTCCTTCGGGATGCCGACGACAAAAATGAGCAACCCCATCATGGTCAGCAAATTGGTCAGGTTGTTGGTCATCAACCCGAAATAAGCTGCCCAGTCACCTCTTTTCCACTCCAGTTTCATGTTTTTCATGGATGCATACCTTATAGAACGTAGCGATCGCGGAAGGTTAACAGCGCCTTTTCAAAACAGCTAAACGGCGGGTGAACGATGCCCGCCCCAATCATGCCGATACCGGCGTCCTTATGGGCAATGGCGGTATTAATGACCGGCAGAATGCCGCTGCCCGCGACCTTCGTGATGTCGATGGCGGACGGGATGCCCATAAACGACAGCAGCGGAATGGTGACGTTCGGGTTTTCGCCGAGAGTGATTTCGCGCATCTGGCGGGAGAAATCGATGGCTTCCTCCACCGTGCCGCCCACCAGCGCCACGATTGCCGGTGCCGTCGCCATCGCAAAGCCGCCGATGCCGTAGGTTTCGGTGATGGCGCTGTCGCCGATATCCAGCCCGGAGTCTTCCGGCTTATAGCCCGCGAACATCGGGCCGATCACCTGCTGCGCCGGGCCGGTGAACCACTGCCCCGGCAGGCCGGAGACGCGCAGGCCGAACTCGTAGCCGTTGCGCGCCATGGTGGTGACGACGGTGCTGTACTCAATGCCGTGGGCGGCATCCAGCGCGGCCTTACACATTGCCATCCACGTCGGACCGGAGAAGTAGTCGCTGCTGGCGACAAACTCGAACACTTCACGCTGCTGCGCCACCGGATAGCCCGCCTGGATCAGCCCCGGCGTCAGCGCCTGGATAAGCAGCGTGGTGCCCGCGTTGTTGCGGTTGTGGCACTCGTCGCCCATGTGCAGCGCCTGGGCCAGCATCAGGCGCAGGTCGATTTCGCCGATAATCTTCATCGCGTCGCGCAGCATTGGGCCGAGCACGTCGCGCATCCAGTTCAGGCGGTCGATCACGCTCTGATCGTTGGCCCCCATGCGCAGGATCTTCGCCATCTGCTCGCTGAGGTTGGTGAAGGCGCGGTTGCCGTAGGTTTTGTTCTCAACGATGTGCATAAACATCGACGCGGAGGTGACGCCCGCCATAGAGCCCACACAGTCGTGCTCGTGGCACGGCGAGAAGGTGATCTTCCCTGAAGCCGCCAGCCTTGCGGCGTCCTCCAGATCCGTCGCCAGCCCTTCAAACACCAGCGCGCCGGTAACCGCGCCCTTCATCGCCCCGCACATGTTTTCCCAGGTAACAGGCGGACCGGCGTGCAGAATGGTGGTGCGGGTCATGCCCGGCACCACGTTAATCGCCTGGTCATAGCCCACCAGCACCGGATGGGACTGAATAATGCGCTCAAGGGCAATGTTGTTCGCGGCAGCAATTTTCTCCGCCAGCGGTTTTTCCGCCAGCCGATCCAGCGCGTCCACCACCTGCATATTGCCCTGCCCCGGCGGCGTCCAGTCGAGCTGGGTCACGGGAACGTGCTGTTTTTTGAGGTCGTCGCTGAACATCGCAATCCCGACGTTAATCACGTTCAGCGGTTGGTTGAATAAGGTCGTCATTATGCTCTCTCCCCTTTGCAGACAAATTCGCGTGCCAGTAATCCGGTATTGGTGCTGCTGCTGGCCCAGATGACGCCTGCGTCGGTCAGCAGCTGGCACTGCTGGGCCAGCGACTGCGGATCCTGATCGGTGCCGAGCACGTAGCCGAGAATTTCCAGCGGACGGTTGTCGGCTTTCGCGATTGCCTGTGCCTCTTTGATCGCCTCGATCATCACCCCCACCGGATCCTCGTGTGCGCCAAAGCCCAGCACGAAGTCCATCACGATGACGCCCACCTGCGGATCGCGCGCCTCCTGTAGCAGGCGGCTGATGCGGTTGGTCGGGTCGATCATCGGGTGTGGTTTGCCGTTGGTGAAATCGTCGTCACCGAAATCAAGGAAGGTGTGGGCCTGGCTGACGCTGATGTCCTTCAGACGCCTGGCCGGATCCGGCTGGATGTTGCTGTAAACATCGTCAAACTTCTCCAGCGCGGCAAACATCGCTTCGTCGCACAGGGTGCCGCCGCAGAACAGGCCGCGAATGTACTTCTGCCGTGGCGTCAGGCGGGCGCGCACCTCTTCGATCAGCGGCCAGTTGAGCGGATGTAAATCCAGGGAGTCTTTTTTAATGCCGGTAAGCAGCACCGCTTTCAGGGCCGCCTCTTTGGTGCCACGAGCAAACTGCAAGCCGTCTTCATCGGCTGGCGGTTCGTTGCGGCCCAGAAAGCACACAACCACAGGTTTGCGGCAGGCGCGTGCCCGGGCCAGCACTTTCTCTGCCACCGCGGGTGCAGGCGGTTTGGAAATGAGCGCTATCACCCGGGTCGCGTCGTCCGCCTCCAGCATGTCGATGGCGTCGAGCATCATCAGGCCGCCAATCTTCTCGCTGAGATCGCGCCCGCCGGTGCCGATCAGCTGCGACACGCCGCCGCCGAACTCGTGAATGCGCACGCTCAACTCCTGGCTACCGGTGCCGGAGGCGCCAACGATGCCAATCGGCCCGCGACGTACCGCGTTGGCAAAGCACAGCCCCGCGCCGTTGATAATGGCGGTGCCGCAGTCCGGCCCCATCATTAGCAATCCTTTGTCATGCGCCAGCTGCTTCAGCGCCAGCTCGTCGTCGAGCGACACATTATCGGAAAACAGCATCACGTTGAGATCGTTTTCCAGTGCCTGGCGCGCTTCGCGGGCGGCGAAGGTGCCGTTGACGGATATCACCGCAAGGTTGCTGTCCGGACGATGGGTTTTGGCGCTGGCAATCGTCGCGTAGCGTGCTTCATGGGAGCCAGCGCTCTCTTTACGCGTGAATAACGCTTCAATGGCGGCAAGGGTTTCCTCATTCGCCGCGTCGCCTTTAATAACGATCATCAGGTCGCCGTTTTTCGCGTCCGCTAATTCCGGCGTTAATAGCCCGAGGTTTTTTAATACCCCTTTGTTCATTTCCGTCGCCATCGCCACAAACGCCTGCTCGATGCCCGGCAATTTATTGGCTTTGGTGGAAACCGACATTAAGGAAACCGAATCGAAATACGTATTCTTTTTTATGACGATTTTGGTTGGCATTATTTTCACCTGTTTAAGATAAAAGGGGGCCGCCGTCGTGCTAAAGGCACGTCGGTAACAATGCGTTTTTTGATTCACGGCCAGCCAGGGGAAGGCTGACCGAATGCGCTATGCGCCTGCCGCCAGCAGCAGGTCTGCGATCGCGTTGAAGCCTTTTTCCCGCGCCAGTTCGAGCGGGGTTTTGCCGTATTTATCAGTCATGTGCGGATTCACGCCGTGATCCAGCAGCAGCTTCACAATTTCCTGCTGCTTTGCGCCGCCGTCGTTTAACACGATGGCCTCAAGCAGCGGCGTCCAGCCGACAAAATTGGTGTGGTTGACGTTAATGTCGGTTTTTTCCAGCAGCTCGCGCACGATTTCAACGTGCCCTTTTTCACTGGCGGGGGTAATGCCCACGCCGCCAAAGCGCGTCAGACGGTCGAGATCCGGATCCGCCGGAAGGACAATGCGCAGCAGGGTTAAATCATTGGTCAGGCAGCCGATCAGGAAGGGGTTAAAACAGGTCTGGTCCTGTTTATCAATATCCGCCCCGGCGGCAATTAAAAATTCCACACAGGCGTAATGCTTTTTCAGGCTGGCAATAATAATGGCGGTTCTTTTCTGGCGGTTGGTCGCGTTAATATCCACGCCTTTTTCCAGGCAAGCTTTTAGCGCGTCGATATTACCCTCTTCTGCCGCCAGCAAAAATTCTGTAACCAGTGCAGTTGCAGACATATTCAGACTCCCTATGTTTCACTTCTGATGACCTGAGAATAGCAACAGCCTGGTCATAAAAGAATCCGCTTAAAAATCATTCATCGACACGCAATTCATTGTTGAGTTAAATTCAACAGTCCGGCAAAAACGTGCGTCTGTGCAACCTTTTTCTTATGGTTTACCGCTTTTATGCGCCTCGGGCTGCATTATCCTTATGAATGAAAAAGCCTTACACAGCGCGGCTCTACGTAAAAATCCAGAACTGTGACCGACATCAACTATGATGTAACGCCGGTGTTAAAATATGTTCAAAACTGATGGTAACCAGGAGCCATAATATGAATTCCATCTTTACCGAAGAGAATTTGCTGGCCTTCACCACCGCGGCACGCTTTGGCAGTTTTAGCAAAGCGGCTGCCGAGCTGGGCGTGACCACTTCCGCCATCAGTTACACCATCAAACGCATGGAGACCGGGCTGGACGTGGTGCTGTTTGTACGCAACACGCGCAGCATTGAGCTGACCGAATCCGGTTTTTATTTTTATCGTAAAGCGACCGACCTGCTGAATGACTTTCATGCCATCAAGCGCGGGATTGATACCATTTCGCAGGGCATTGAGACGCGGGTGCGCATCTGCATTAATCAGCTTTTGTATACGCCACGCCATACCGCGCGTTTGCTCCAGGTGCTGAAAAAACAGTTTCCTACCTGCCAAATCACGGTGACGACCGAGGTGTATAACGGCGTCTGGGATTCCATCATCAATAATCAGGCCAACATCGCCATTGGCGCGCCGGATACGCTGCTGGATGGCGGAGGCATCGATTACACCGAGATAGGCGCGATCCGCTGGGTATTTGCCATCGCGCCCACGCATCCGCTGGCGTTCGCCCCGGAGCCCATTTCCGAAAGTCAGCTGCGTCTGTATCCCAATATCATGGTCGAGGACACCGCGCATACCATCAACAAGAAGGTCGGCTGGCTGCTTCACGGTCAGGAGGCGATTCTGGTACCGGACTTTAACACCAAGTGTCAGTGTCAGATCCTGGGGGAGGGTATTGGATTTTTACCGGAGTATATGACGCGTGAGGCGATGGAGGACGGGCTGCTGGTAAAGCGGCGAATCAATAATCCGCGCCAGGACTCGCGCATGCTGCTCGCCACGCAGCATGCGGCGACCGGTCAGGTCACGCGCTGGATCAAACAGCAGTTTGGCCCCGAGGGCGCGCTGACCCGGATCTACAGTGATCTATTGTGGCGTACCTAGCTTTTCGTCTGAACCCAAAACGCGTGGATAAGACCCGGGAAGTAACCCAGGATGGTCAGAAGGATGTTCAGGATAAACGCCCAGCCCAGTCCCTTGCCAAGCAGCACGCCCAGCGGCGGGAGAATAATCGTAAAAACAACGCGCCAAAAACCCATAAATAACTCCGTGCAAGCTAACCAATTGAAAATTATAAAAGACACTTCTCTAAGCGTAGCCAGTTTACGGGTAACTGCCATTCGTCTCTCGCGCTTTTACCTGCCTTTACCCTCTTTACACTGGCTGAAACCCTGCCTTAAATGCTCTACTGTTCTGAAATTGACCGTAAGGAAACACAATGTCTCTTCCTCTTATTTCGCCGCAGCAGGCAAACGCGCTTATTGCTGAAGGCGCCAAACTTATCGATATTCGCGACCCCGACGAGTATGCCCGCGAGCATATTCCAGTGGCGCACTCCATTCCGCTGGATTCGTTACCCGGCGGGCTTAACGCAGCGCCGGGAGAAACGTTGATTTTCCACTGTCAGTCTGGCGCAAGAACCGTAAACAATGATGCTCGTCTTGCCCGGGCAGCGTCCCCTGCGAACGCCTTTGTGGTTGAGGGAGGCATTCAGGGCTGGAAGCAGGCTGGGCTGCTGACCGTTGAAGATAAATCGCAGCCGCTTCCGCTGATGCGTCAGGTGCAGATCGCCGCCGGGCTGCTGATTCTCTGCGGCGTGGTGCTGGGTTACAGCGTCTCAAGCGGCTTTTTCCTGCTAAGCGGTTTTGTGGGCGCCGGGCTGCTGTTCGCCGGAGTGACAGGTTTTTGCGGTATGGCGCGACTGCTGAAAGTGATGCCGTGGAACCGACGTACCTGATAAGGGGTATCTGAAAGATTAGGCTGTACCCCGCCCCGGACGTGGGCTATGGTGAAGATCGTGACAATGATGAGGAGGTGCTATGTTTTCTGTCGGTGATTATGTCCAACCGCGTCAGGGCGGTCCGAAACTGAAAGTGCTCGAAGTAAATGGTGAAAACATTGTGGCCGTACAGGCCAGCAATGAGCAGGGCGAGAAATATCACCTGAAAGCGGCGGACGTAGTTCTGTACTCCGAAGAAGGTGACTTTGGCGTCTGCTAAGTCAATAATCGGGCGGAATACACCGCCCGAATAATCATCAGATCAGGAAATCGTCCAGCGATTTACCGTTTGCCAGTGCGTTCGCAATTGGCTTTGGCGTACGTCCCTGACCGGTCCACGTTTTCTCTTCACCGTTCGCGTCGATGAAACGATATTTCGCCGCACGCGCTTTACGTTTTTTAGCCGGCTGGCCCGCATGAGCCAGTTCTCCGCCTAACAGATCGCTCGGGGAAATACCGTCTGCCTTCATCAGTTCCAGCAGAGCATTAATTTTATCCTGCTGTTCAGCGCGCTGGCGCTCTAATTCAGCCTGCTCGCTGCGTTTTTCTTCTGTGACAATCCGAACTTTTTCCAGCACTTCTTCCAGAACATCCATGGATAATTCACGCGCCAGCGCCCGGAGGGTACGGATATTATTAAGATTCTGTAACGTTAAAGCCATAATAATGAGAAACCTTTCTTCGTGTGTATAACATAAATCAGGCAACAGAATAATTGATTTTTGTTCTGATATCTACCCACTCTGTCGTTTTGACATTATTGTAAATGTTTTAGAATATCCCGTTAATATAACCCCGAATTACCTGTCAGTTTTAATGCGTAATATTCCGTCCTGCACCTGGTCAAAAATCCCTGTTTAATGCCGTTCAAAAAACCGCCTGGCATCCTCCGAATAACAAACGTTATACGCTTGCTCAGATAAGCTAATAGTTTGATTTCGTTTAATAAAACGGTGAATGGGAAAGAAAATAACGACTCGCACAAAAAACAGCCAACTTTAGAGAATTTTATGGACAAAGCGCCCATAAATAAAAATTAATCACTACTTGTTAGTTAAAAGCCAGAGGGATACGCTATACACTCAAAACAAACCAACCTAAAGCACTAAACGCCGCAGGTAAAAACGCCACTTTTTTGTCCTGTTCGAGGAGTTCAGACATGTTCTCACCGCAGTCTCGCCTGCGCCATGCGGTAGCGGATACGTTCGCGATGGTCGTTTACTGTTCCGTCGTAAACATGCTGATTGAAATTTTCCTGTCCGGAATGACCTTTGAGCAGTCCCTCTCATCGCGCCTGGTGGCCATTCCGGTGAATATCATGATTGCCTGGCCGTACGGAATGTATCGCGATGCGGTGATGCGTTTCGCCCGACGTATTAGCCCGGCAGGTTGGGTAAAAAACCTGGCGGACGTGCTGGCTTACGTGACGTTCCAGTCCCCGGTGTATGTGGTTATTTTGCTGACGGTGGGCGCAGACTGGCATCAAATCGCCGCCGCGGTAAGTTCAAATATCGTGGTATCTATGCTGATGGGTGCGGTGTACGGTTACTTCCTTGACTACTGCCGCCGCCTGTTTAAAGTCAGCCCTTATAGCCAGGCAAAAGCGTAAGATAAGGCGACTGGCTCATGCCAGTCGCTGATTTATTGTACGTCGCCAAACAGCCCTTTCAGGAAACGCTCCAGCGCCATACGCGAGCTGAAACCGTGCGGAATACCATAATGTTCATGCGTCTCGCCGCCTAAATAGAGCGGAAATTGCTGATAATGATCGCAGGTTTTAATATCCGAGGCGGGCTCAGCAAATGACAGGCTTCTGTCTTTGAGTGTCGGGTGAATAATGAGAGCAGTACGCCCCATTCTTGCTTCACGGTTGACGTAAACATAATTCTCACCACGGCGATATCCGTACGCTTTTGATGTTACCTCATCCATGGTGAACCCTTCTTTTTCAAGAACGCGCGCCACCTCATCGGGTCGTAAATACATATCTTTTCCTCATTATCATACCTGCCGGGCAACCTTACAGTATTCAGCATTAGCAGGGCTTTCAGAATATTCCATAAACTGCCCGATAAGCCGTGACTCGCTTCAGATATTACATTTCTGGACTAAACTAAACGGGAACACAAATTATGGAGGATCGTATGTTTAACAGACCGAACCGAAACGATATTAACGACGACACCCAGGATATCCGTAACGATGTCAGCCAATTAGCGGACACGCTGGAAGCCGTATTGAAATCCTGGGGCTCTGACGCGAAGGACGAAGCAGATGCCGCGAAACGTAAGGCTCAGTCTCTGCTGCGTGAAACGCGAGCAAGGATGAATGGCCGCTCACGTACCACTCAGGCGGCCTGCGATATGGCAAGCTGCGCCACCACCTTCGTACGTGAAAAACCGCTGTGTACGTTGGGAACGGTCGCGGCAGTCGGGATTTTTGTCGGCGCCCTGCTTAGCCTGCGTAAGTAAGCACGCGTTTTCAGCCCCGGTAGCCTCAGGCGCCGGGGCTTTTCTTTGCCTGAAAGCCTGAAAAACCCGCGCAGTTCGCCCTGCCCCGCCAGGCTCATCATTGGGGCCTTATCAATCTGAATTTCCCATATCTTGTGTGGTTGAAAGTTATCTCAACTACATCTAGTATTCCCTTTAGCAAGACAGACACAACATGACGCGTTTACTCGCGCCGTTCTCTCATTCTAAATGGAAATACGAATCATGAGCATTATTATTTACACTCGTAACGATTGTGTTCAGTGCCACGCCACGAAACGGGCGATGGAGAGTCGCGGCGTGGCATTTGAGATGGTCAATATAGATCAGGTGCCTGACGCGGCAGACACCCTGCGGGCGCAGGGTTTCCGTCAGCTTCCGGTCGTGGTTGCCGGCGACACCAGCTGGTCTGGCTTTCGTCCGGACATGATCAACCGCCTTGCCGCTCAGGGCGTCAGTGCATGAGCAGGCTGGTCTACTTTTCCAGCAGCTCGGAAAACACGCTTCGGTTTATGGAGCGTCTCGGGCTGCCCGCGATTCGCATTCCGCTGAACGAGCGGGAGCGTATTCAGGTAGACGAACCCTACATTCTGGTAGTGCCCAGCTATGGCGGTGGCGGCACCGCGGGGGCTGTGCCTCGTCAGGTGATCCGCTTTCTGAACGACCCCCATAACCGGCAGCTGATTCGCGGCGTGATCGCGGCAGGCAATCGCAACTTCGGCGAGGCCTTTGCCCGCGCCGGGGATGTCATCTCTCAAAAATGCGGCGTGCCGTATCTCTATCGTTTTGAACTGATGGGGACACAGCAGGACGTAGAGAACGTGCGTAAAGGAGTGAACGAATTTTGGCAACGACAACCGCAGAGCGCGTGATTCAGGCGACGCCGGATTACCATGCATTAAACGCCATGCTAAACCTCTATGACCGGGAGGGGCGCATTCAGTTTGGCAAAGATCGTGAGGCGGTGGACGCCTTTTTTGCCGCTCATGTACGCCCGAACAGCGTCGTCTTTGGCAGCCAGCAGGAACGTCTCGACTGGCTGGTAAAAGAGGGTTATTACGAAGAGCGCGTCCTGACCCGCTACGACCGCGCCTTCGCGGTGGCATTGTTTGAACGGGCGCACGCCAGCGGTTTTCGCTTCCAGACGTTTCTC
Organism: Enterobacter sp. MGH85; assembly: GCF_001037655.1. Lineage (NCBI taxonomy): Bacteria > Pseudomonadati > Pseudomonadota > Gammaproteobacteria > Enterobacterales > Enterobacteriaceae > Enterobacter > Enterobacter sp. MGH85. Next base: position 2,002,526 of record NZ_KQ089925.1, on the reverse strand, counting down.
GGCGCGTGGAAGTATTACACCAGCTACACCCTGAAAACCTTCGACGGCAAACGCTATTTAGAAAGCTTTGAAGATCGGGTGGTGATGGTAGCCCTGACGCTGGCGCAGGGCGATGAAGCTCTGGCCGAAAGGCTGACGGAGGAGATCCTCTCAGGCCGCTTCCAGCCTGCCACGCCAACCTTCCTTAACTGCGGCAAAGCCCAGCGCGGCGAGCTGGTCTCCTGCTTCCTGCTGCGTATTGAAGACAATATGGAGTCGATTGGCCGTGCGGTGAATTCGGCGCTACAGCTGTCGAAACGCGGCGGCGGCGTGGCATTTCTGCTTTCGAACCTGCGGGAAGCGGGCGCGCCGATCAAGCGCATCGAAAATCAGTCCTCCGGCGTCATCCCGGTGATGAAGATGCTGGAAGATGCCTTCTCATACGCCAACCAGCTTGGCGCACGTCAGGGCGCGGGTGCGGTTTATCTGCACGCGCATCATCCGGACATTCTGCGTTTTCTGGATACCAAACGTGAAAACGCCGACGAAAAGATCCGCATTAAAACCCTGTCGCTCGGCGTGGTGATCCCGGATATCACGTTTAAGCTGGCCAAAGAAAATGCCGACATGGCGCTTTTCTCGCCGTATGACGTCGAGCGTATCTACGGCAAAGCCTTTGGCGATGTGGCCATCAGCGAACTGTATGACGAACTGGTGGCGGACGAGCGCATTCGTAAGAAATACATTAACGCCCGCGACTTTTTCCAGACGCTTGCCGAAATTCAGTTTGAGTCCGGGTACCCGTACATCATGTACGAGGATACGGTGAACCGCGCCAACCCGATTGCCGGGCGCATCAACATGAGCAATCTGTGCTCGGAGATTTTGCAGGTCAACAGCGCGTCCAGTTACGACGAGAACCTCGACTACGCGGATATCGGCAAAGATATCTCCTGCAATCTCGGTTCGCTGAATATTGCCCACACCATGGATTCCCCCGATTTTGGCCGCACGGTAGAGACCGCCATTCGCGGGCTGACGGCGGTATCGGACATGAGCCACATCCGCAGCGTACCGTCCATTGAGGCGGGCAACGCCGCGTCGCATGCCATCGGCCTTGGGCAGATGAACCTGCACGGCTATCTGGCGCGGGAGGGTATCGCCTACGGCAGCCCGGAAGGGCTGGATTTCACCAACCTTTATTTCTATACCATCACCTGGCATGCGCTGCATACCTCGATGCTGCTGGCGCGCGAACGCAACCAGCGGTTCGCAGGCTTTGAGCAGTCCCGCTACGCCAGCGGAGAGTATTTCAGCCAGTATCTGGAAGGCGACTGGCAGCCGAAAACCGAAAAAGTACGCGCGCTTTTCGACCGCGCCGGCATTACCCTGCCGACGCGTGAGATGTGGCAACAGCTGCGTGAGGATGTGATGCACTACGGCATCTATAACCAGAACCTTCAGGCGGTTCCGCCAACCGGCTCCATTTCCTATATAAATCATGCCACGGCGAGCATCCATCCGATCGTGTCGAAGATTGAAATCCGCAAGGAAGGCAAAACCGGACGCGTCTACTACCCTGCCCCGTTTATGACTAACGAGAATCTGGCTCTGTACCAGGACGCCTATGAGATCGGCCCGGAAAAGATCATTGATACCTACGCCGAGGCGACCAGACATGTGGACCAGGGGCTGTCGCTGACGCTCTTCTTCCCGGACACCGCCACCACGCGGGATATCAATAAAGCGCAGATCTACGCCTGGAAGAGAGGCATCAAAACGCTGTACTACATTCGCCTGCGCCAGCTCGCGCTGGAAGGTACCGAAATTGAAGGCTGCGTGTCCTGCGCGCTGTAAGGAGAAAGGATGAAACTGTCACGCGTAAGTGCCGTTAACTGGAACAAAATTCAGGATGATAAAGACCTGGAGGTCTGGAACCGCCTGACCAGCAACTTCTGGCTGCCGGAAAAGGTGCCGCTCTCCAACGATATTCCGGCCTGGCAAACCCTGAGCCATGCCGAGCAGCAGCTGACAATCCGCGTCTTTACCGGCCTGACGCTGCTGGACACCATTCAGAATACCGTGGGTGCGCCCGCGCTGATGAGTGATGCGCTGACCCCGCACGAAGAGGCGGTAATGTCGAATATCAGCTTTATGGAGGCGGTCCATGCCCGCTCTTACAGCTCGATTTTCTCCACCCTGTGCCAGACCAGAGACGTGGACGCGGCCTACGCCTGGAGCGAAGAGAGCGCGTCATTGCAGCGCAAGGCAGATCTGGTGCTGGAATATTACCGGGCCGACGAGCCGCTGAAGAAGAAGATCGCCAGCGTGTTCCTGGAATCTTTTCTCTTCTATTCCGGCTTCTGGCTGCCCATGTACTGGTCGAGCCGGGGCAAGCTCACTAATACCGCCGATTTGATTCGCCTCATCATCCGCGATGAAGCGGTACACGGGTATTACATCGGCTATAAGTACCAGAAAGGACTGGAGAAAGTCACCCCGGAAAAACGCGAGGAACTCAAAGGTTTTGCCCTCGATTTACTGATGGATCTGTATGACAACGAGCTGAGCTATACCGAGGAGCTGTACGCCGGAACGGGCTGGGAAGAGGACGTAAAAGCCTTCCTCTGCTACAACGCCAACAAGGCGCTGATGAACCTGGGCTACGAAGCGTTATTCCCACCGGAAATGGCGGAAGTGAACCCGGCGATCCTCGCGGCGCTGTCGCCCAACGCCGATGAAAACCACGACTTCTTTTCCGGGTCCGGCTCGTCGTACGTGATGGGTAAAGCGGTGGAGACGCAAGACGAGGACTGGGATTTTTAATGAATGAATTAACGTTCATTAATTAACTCTACATTTCATTATTTCCAGCCGAATATTCCACTACGTACTACACTGTAAATTCCCCTTCATATTCGCCTGAATCACACCGATTCAGGCGAAATTCTCCCATGCAGTAGCAAAAAAATTGAGAAAAATTCAAAGCGCCCTCAGCCCTTTATTCATGGGAAATTCAGCCGTTTCGCTTGCGGTAAAATTCCGACCTCAGGCAGGTCCAGGGTTGTCTCAGATTCTGAGTATGTTAGGGTAATGCCAGTTAACTATTTACCATGGTAATCATATCGACATAAACAAATAACAGGACACTCTCTATTGCATGGCAATTAAATTAGAAGTGAAAAATCTTTATAAAGTATTTGGCGAGCACCCGCAGCGTGCTTTCAAATATATTGAGAAAGGCCTTTCGAAAGAGCAAATTCTGGAAAAAACCGGGCTATCGCTTGGCGTTAAAGACGCCAGTCTGGCCATTGAAGAAGGCGAGATTTTTGTCATCATGGGATTATCCGGTTCGGGTAAATCCACTATGGTTCGCCTTCTCAATCGCCTGATTGAACCCACCCGCGGACAGGTGCTGATTGACGGCGTTGATATCGCCAGAATATCAGACGCGGAACTCCGCGAGGTGCGCAGAAAGAAAATTGCGATGGTGTTTCAGTCATTTGCACTGATGCCGCACATGACGGTACTCGATAATACCGCCTTTGGCATGGAGTTAGCCGGCACGCCCGCTCAGGAACGTCAGGAAAAAGCCCTTGATGCACTGCGTCAGGTCGGGCTGGAAAATTATGCTCATGCGTATCCGGATGAGCTCTCCGGCGGTATGCGTCAGCGCGTAGGATTAGCGCGCGCATTAGCGATTAATCCGGATATTTTATTAATGGACGAAGCCTTCTCGGCGCTCGATCCCTTAATTCGCACCGAGATGCAGGATGAGTTGGTAAAATTACAGGCCAAACATCAGCGCACCATTGTTTTTATTTCTCACGATCTGGATGAAGCCATGCGTATTGGCGACCGTATCGCCATTATGCAAAATGGTGAAGTGGTGCAGGTCGGCACACCGGATGAAATTCTCAATAATCCGGCGAATGATTATGTGCGCACCTTCTTCCGCGGCGTGGATATTAGCCACGTATTCAGTGCGAAAGATATTGCCCGTCGAACACCAAACGGCATTATTCGAAAAACGCCAGGTTTTGGTCCGCGCTCCGCGCTGAAGCTGTTGCAGGACGAAGACCGTGAATACGGTTATCTGGTTGAACGCGGCAATAAATTTGTCGGCGTTGTCTCCATCGACTCCCTGAAAACCGCCCTGAGCGAAAACCAGGGAATCGATGCGGCGTTGATTGACGCTCCGCTTGCCGTGGACGCCGAAACGCCGCTCAGCGAGTTGCTCTCTCACGTGGGTCAGGCGCCGTGCGCCGTGCCGGTTGTCGGTGAAGAACAACAGTACGTTGGCATCATCTCAAAACGGATGCTGCTACAGGCTTTAGATCGCGAGGGGACAAACAATGGCTGATCAATCAAACCCATGGGGCACCACTGAAGCAGCGGACAGCGCGGCGCAATCTGCCGATGCGTGGGGGTCGACGCCTGCGCCTGCCGATGGCGGCGGCGCGGCAGACTGGCTCAACAGCGCACCGGCGCCTGCCCCAGAGCATTTCAATATTATGGATCCGTTCCACAAGACGCTGATCCCGCTGGATAGCTGGGTAACGGAGGGGATCGACTGGGTCGTTACCCACTTCCGTCCGGTGTTCCAGGGGATCCGTATCCCGGTGGATTACATCCTGAACGGCTTCCAGCAGCTGATGCTGGGCATGCCCGCGCCGGTGGCGATTATCCTGTTCTCGCTGATCGCATGGCAGTTCGGCAGCGCGGGTATGGGGATCGCCACGCTGATCTCCCTGATTGCCATCGGCGCGATTGGCGCGTGGTCTCAGGCGATGATCACCCTGGCGCTGGTGCTGACCGCCCTGCTGTTCTGCGTGGCGATCGGCCTGCCGATGGGGATCTGGCTGGCGCGCAGCCCGCGGGCCGCAAAAATTATCCGCCCGCTGCTGGATGCAATGCAGACCACGCCAGCGTTCGTTTACCTGGTGCCTATCGTGATGCTGTTCGGCATCGGTAACGTACCGGGGGTGGTCGTGACCATTATCTTCGCCCTGCCGCCGATTATTCGCCTGACCATTCTGGGCATTAACCAGGTGCCTGCGGATCTGATAGAGGCATCACGCTCGTTTGGCGCCAGCCCGCGTCAGATGCTGTTTAAGGTTCAGCTTCCGCTGGCGATGCCGACCATTATGGCAGGTGTTAACCAGACGCTGATGCTGGCGCTGTCGATGGTGGTGATCGCCTCAATGATTGCCGTTGGCGGGTTAGGTCAGATGGTACTGCGCGGCATTGGCCGTCTCGATATGGGGCTGGCGACCGTCGGCGGTGTCGGGATTGTGATCCTCGCCATCATTCTTGACCGCCTGACCCAGGCTGTCGGTCGTGATTCACGCAGTCGCGGCAACCGTCGCTGGTATACCACCGGCCCTGTCGGGTTACTCACCCGCCCATTCACAAAATAAGGAACAACGATGCGACATAACGTACTTTTTGCCACAGCGTTTGCGACCCTTGTCTCCACCAGCGCAGTTGCCGCTGACCTGCCGGGCAAAGGCATTACCGTGCAGCCGGTGCAGAGCACCATTTCGGAAGAGTCCTTCCAGACCCAGATTGTCAGCCGTGCGCTGGAGAAACTGGGCTATACGGTGAATACCGCCAGTGAAGTGGATTACAACGTGGGCTATACCTCTATTGCCTCCGGCGATGCCACCTTTACCGCCGTGAACTGGCAGCCGCTGCACGACGATATGTATGCCGCCGCAGGCGGTGACAAGAAATTCTACCGCGAAGGCACCTTTGTGACCGGCGCTGCGCAGGGATATTTGATCGACAAGAAAACCGCCGATAAGTATCACATCACCAATATTGAACAGTTGAAAGATCCGAAGATCGCCAAACTCTTTGATACCAACGGTGACGGCAAAGCCGACATGATGGGCTGCTCGCCGGGCTGGGGCTGTGAAGCGGTGATTAACCACCAGAACAAAGCCTTCGATCTGGCGAAGACCGTCGACGTGAGCCACGGCAATTACTCTGCGATGATGGCCGATACCATCGCCCGCTTTAAAGAAGGCAAGCCGGTGATCTACTACACCTGGACGCCGTACTGGGTGAGCGACGTGCTGAAGCCGGGCAAAGACGTGGTGTGGTTGCAGGTGCCCTTCTCCTCCCTGCCGGGCGAGCAGAAAGATATCGACACCAAACTGCCAAACGGCATGAACTATGGCTTCCCGGTGAATACCATGCATATCGTGGCGAACAAAGCCTGGGCCGAGAAAAACCCGGCGGCGGCGAAGCTGTTCTCGGTAATGAAACTGCCGCTGGCAGACATTAACGCCCAGAACGCGATGATGCACGCGGGTAAATCATCCGAAGCTGATATCAAAGGCCACGTGGATGGCTGGATCAAAGCCCACCAGCAGCAGTTCGATGGCTGGGTGAAAGAGGCGCTTGAGGCGCAGAAGTAAAAATACTACCCCTCACCCTGCCCTCTCCCCAAAGGGGAGAGGGTGTATAAAATCCCCTCTCCCCTTTGGGGAGAGGGATAGGGTGAGGGGATCAAACCGCACCCAACCTAAACCGCACAATCCACCACGTAACAATCCCCCAACATTCACAATCATTGGTTATTATGTTTCCGGAAAAATAATCACTTAACTTACAATTCCTGAAACAAATGACAAAAACAACTCAAGGGCTTAGCCCCGCACTCATCCTTTTAATGTCCGTGGCAACGGGACTGGCCGTCGCCAGCAACTATTACGCGCAACCTCTGCTTGATACTATCGCGCGTGCTTTCGATCTTTCAGCCAGCTCCGCCGGCTTTATCGTCACCGCTGCGCAGCTCGGCTATGCGGCCGGGCTGCTGTTCCTGGTGCCATTAGGCGATATGTTTGAGCGCCGGATGCTTATCGTCTCCATGACGCTGCTGGCCGCAGGCGGGATGTTGATCACCGCCAGCAGCCAGTCGTTAACGATGATGATTATCGGTACCGCGCTGACGGGGCTGTTCTCGGTGGTGGCACAAATTCTGGTTCCCCTCGCGGCGACGTTGGCTTCCCCGGAAAAACGCGGCAAAGTGGTTGGCACTATTATGAGCGGCCTGCTGCTGGGCATCCTGCTGGCGCGAACCGTTGCCGGGCTGCTGGCGAGCCTCGGCGGCTGGCGCACCGTTTACTGGGTGGCAAGCGTGCTGATGGTTATCATGGCGCTGGCCCTGTGGCGCGGCCTGCCAAAGGTGAAGCAGGAGAATCACCTGAACTATCCGCAGCTCCTCGCCTCCGTTTTCAGCCTCTTCACCCGGGATAAACTCCTGCGCACACGCGCCGTTCTGGGGTGTCTCACCTTCGCCAACTTCAGCATCTTATGGACGTCGATGGCGTTTCTGCTCGCCGCGCCGCCGTTTAACTACTCAGAAGGCGTGATTGGCCTGTTCGGGCTGGCAGGCGCGGCTGGCGCACTGGGCGCGCGCCCGGCGGGTGGCCTGGCCGACAAAGGTAAATCTCATATGACCACCTCCGCAGGGCTGGTTTTACTCCTGCTCTCCTGGGGGGCTATCTGGTACGGACACGTCTCAGTGCTGGCGCTAATTGTCGGTATTCTGGTACTCGACCTCACCGTGCAGGGCGTACATATCACCAACCAGACCGTGATTTACCGCGTGAAACCAGACGCCCGTAACCGTCTGACGGCCGGGTACATGACCAGCTACTTTATCGGCGGCGCGGCGGGCTCGCTAATCTCAGCCTCCGCCTGGCAGCATGCGGGCTGGACGGGCGTGTGCGCAATCGGCGCCATCGTGGCGGCGATAAATCTGCTGGTATGGTGGCGCGGCTATCACCGCCAGGAAGCAATTCACTAAGTTTTACATTGCTTTGGGCCCCCTGGGGTGTAAAGGGGGCTTGCATCTGTTAAGGTAACGGTAATCATTTATCCCAGAAATTTTACTGTGGGTGACATATTTACTACCGGCATGAATAGTTCAGACCCCAGTCCTCACATCCCCTCTTTCGCGGGTACACACCCCACACTTTCTGTGCTCACCGGGTCACGGATTTACCCGGCGCTTTCTGATGGTGACATACGTTTGGCGGATATAACCGCACAAATAATTCATTTACATTATTTGTCACTATCGTTACTATATCGGCTGTAATTAATGAGGTTATGCCCAAAATGGATAGTTCGTTTACGCCCATTGAACAAATGCTTAAGTTCCGCGCCAGTCGTCATGAGGACTTCCCGTATCAGGAGATCCTGCTGACCCGCCTGTGCATGCACATGCAGGGTAAGCTGCTGGAAAATCGTAACAAGATGCTGAAAGCGCAAGGGATTAACGAGACGTTGTTTATGGCGTTGATTACGCTTGAGTCTCAGGAAAACCACAGCATTCAGCCGTCTGAACTGAGCTGCGCGCTGGGTTCATCCCGTACCAATGCAACCCGTATTGCTGATGAGCTGGAGAAGCGCGGCTGGATAGAGCGCCGTGAGAGCGATAACGATCGCCGCTGCCTGCATCTGCAACTGACCGAGAAAGGTCACGAATTCCTGCGCGAAGTGCTGCCACCGCAGCATAACTGCCTGCACCAGCTTTGGTCTGCCCTCAGCACCGCCGAGCGCGACCAGCTTGAGCACATTACTCGCAAGCTGCTCACCCGTCTGGACCAGATGGATGAAGATGGCGTCATTCTTGAGGCGCTGCGCTAACGCGACGATCCGCTCAACATTCCAGATTGCAAAAGAAAAACTGACAGGCCAGCACGTGAAACTGCTGGCCTTTCTGACAACAGGTCGGCTCAGCCGATGTGAAAATAAAAAGATCGTGGAGAACAACAATGAGCGCAAATGCGGAGAACACCCCCCCGCAGCAACCGGTCAACAAGAAGGGCAAACGTAAGAGCGCCCTTATTCTGCTGACCTTGCTCTTTATTATTATTGCCGTGGCATATGGGATCTATTGGTTTTTAGTCTTGCGTCATGTTGAAGAGACAGACGATGCATACGTGGCAGGGAATCAGGTTCAAATCATGGCGCAGGTGTCAGGCAGCGTGACGAAAGTCTGGGCTGACAACACCGACTTTGTGAAAAAAGGGGATGTGCTGGTCACGCTCGACCCGACCGACGCCCAACAGGCTTTTGAAAAAGCACAGACGGCGCTGGCCTCCAGCGTTCGCCAGACCCGCCAGCTGATGATCAACAGCAAACAGCTTCAGGCCAATATCGACGTGCAGAAAACGGCCCTGGCCCAGGCGCAGAGCGACCTCAAGCGTCGTGTTCCTCTCGGCACCGCCAACCTGATTGGCCGTGAAGAGTTGCAGCACGCCCGCGATGCTGTGGCGAGCGCACAGGCGCAGCTGGACGTGGCGATCCAACAGTACAACGCCAACCAGGCGATGGTGCTGGGCACCTCTCTGGAAAACCAGCCGGCGGTGAAACAGGCGGCGACCGAAGTGCGTAACGCATGGCTTGCCCTGCAACGTACCAAAATCGTCAGCCCGATGACCGGTTACGTTTCCCGTCGTTCCGTGCAGCCGGGTGCGCAAATTAGCACCACCACGCCGCTGATGGCGGTCGTTCCGGCGAACAACCTGTGGGTGGACGCGAACTTCAAAGAGACCCAGCTGGCGCATATGCGTATCGGCCAGACCGCAACCGTGGTCAGCGATATCTACGGCGATGACGTGAAGTACACCGGTAAAGTAGTCGGTCTGGACATGGGGACCGGCAGCGCCTTCAGCCTGCTGCCTGCACAGAACGCCACCGGCAACTGGATCAAAGTGGTACAGCGCTTGCCTGTACGTATCGAGCTGGATCCTAAGCAGCTGGCAGACCATCCGCTGCGAATTGGCCTTTCCACGCTGGTGACGGTCGATACCGCCAACCGCGACGGTCAGATCCTCGCAAGCCAGGTGCGCAGCACGCCAGCTTATGAAAGTAACGCCCGTGAAATTAGCCTCGATCCGGTCAATAAGCTGATCGATGACATCGTGAAGGCAAACGCCGGTTAAGCCGAAGGTGAGCGTTATGCAACAGCAAAAGCCGCAAAAACCGCTTGAGGGGGCGCAGCTGGTCATTATGACCATTGCGCTGTCGCTGGCGACATTCATGCAGGTGCTGGACTCCACCATCGCAAACGTGGCGATCCCTACGATCGCCGGGAACCTTGGCTCATCGCTGAGCCAGGGGACCTGGGTCATTACCTCATTCGGGGTGGCGAACGCCATCTCTATTCCCATCACCGGCTGGCTGGCGAAGCGCGTCGGTGAAGTGAAGCTGTTCCTCTGGTCGACGATCCTGTTCGTACTGGCCTCCTGGGCCTGCGGCATGTCCAGCAGCCTGACGATGCTGATTTTCTTCCGCGTCATTCAGGGGATTGTCGCCGGGCCGTTGATTCCGCTATCGCAGAGTTTGCTGCTGAACAACTATCCGCCCGCCAAGCGCTCCATCGCGCTCGCGCTGTGGTCGATGACGGTGATTGTCGCCCCAATTTGCGGGCCAATCCTCGGCGGCTATATCAGCGATAACTATCACTGGGGCTGGATCTTCTTCATCAACGTACCCATCGGTGCGCTGGTGGTGCTGATGACGCTACAGTCTCTGCGTGGTCGCGAAACGCGGACCGAACAGCGGCGGATCGACGGCATCGGGCTGGCACTGCTGGTTGTCGGCATCGGCAGCCTGCAAATCATGCTCGACCGCGGCAAAGAGCTGGACTGGTTCGCCTCTACGGAAATCATCGTGCTGACGGTGGTCGCCGTGGTTGCCATCAGCTTCCTGATTGTCTGGGAGCTGACGGACGAAAATCCGATAGTCGACCTCTCGCTGTTTAAATCGCGAAACTTCACCATCGGCTGCCTCTGTATCAGCCTCGCCTATATGCTCTACTTCGGCGCGATTGTTCTGCTGCCGCAGCTGTTGCAGGAGGTGTACGGCTATACCGCAACCTGGGCGGGGCTGGCCTCCGCGCCGGTGGGGTTAATTCCGGTTCTGCTGTCGCCGATTATTGGCCGTTTCGCCCATAAGCTCGACATGCGCAGGCTGGTGACGTTCAGCTTCATCATGTACGCCGTGTGCTTCTACTGGCGCGCGTATACGTTTGAACCGGGAATGGACTTTGGCGCCTCCGCGTGGCCGCAGTTTATTCAGGGCTTTGCTGTGGCGTGCTTCTTTATGCCACTGACCACCATTACGCTTTCCGGCTTGCCGCCTGAGCGGATGGCGGCGGCATCGAGCCTGTCGAACTTCACCCGTACGCTGGCGGGCTCCATCGGGACATCGATCACCACCACGCTGTGGACCAACCGGGAAGCGATGCACCATGCCCAGCTGACCGAAGCGGTGAACCCGTTCAACCCTAACGCTCAGCAGATGTATAGCCAGCTTGAGGGGATGGGGATGACGGAGCAGCAGGCGTCCGGCTGGCTTGCCCAGCAGATCACCAACCAGGGGCTGATTATCTCGGCAAACGAGATTTTCTGGATATCGGCGGGGATCTTCATCGTCCTGCTGGGGCTGGTGTGGTTTGCCAAACCACCGTTTGGTGCCGGTAGCGGGGGCGGTGGAGCGCACTAGCCCTGTGCACGGTTTGCCCGGTGGCGCTACGCTTACCGGGCCTACGAACGTAGGCCGGATAAGGCGTAGCCGCCATCCGGCAAAACACCGCACCGTGTCCAAAACGCGACAGCGATTGTCACTTCAGATAAAGCAGCGCGCCTGAAATTGATTCACGAGAGTGAAAAGACAACAGGAGCGTACCATGCTGAACACACCCGCGCCACGCGCTGGCTCTCGACAGACTTACGTCGAAGTGAGCACGCCGAACGTCTATCTCGACCAGATCGAATATTTCTGCCACTACTTCAGCCGCCGCAGCGACGTCTGTAACAGCGTGCATCCGCAAAACGATCGCGATACCGGCGTCGCCAGCGCGGAGCTGGCCGTGGTTGTCGTCATCAGTATTGTAGGCCCGGTCAGCGAAGCACCACCGGGCATCCACAGGCACAATACTAAATGTGCAGTTCCTGAAGTTTTTCTTTTGGCAGGGCCAGCTCGTCGTTGCTGTTTACACGAACATCACGTTCGATGATATGGCGGGCAATCTCCTGAGCTTCTTCCAGAGAGTGCATCTGGTAAGTACCGCACTGGTAAACGTTCAGCTCTGGGATCTGGTTCTGCTCTTTCACCTTCAGCACGTCTTCCATGGCCGCTTTCCACGCATCCGCGACGCGTTTCTCTTCAGGCTGACCAATCAGGCTCATGTAGAAACCGGTGCGGCAGCCCATCGGAGAGATATCGATGATCTCCACGCCGTTGCCGTTCAGGTGGTCGCGCATGAATCCGGCGAAAAGGTGTTCCAGCGTGTGAATGCCTTTCTCTGGCATCACTTCTTTATTCGGCACGCAGAAGCGCAGGTCGAAAACGGTGATCGTGTCGCCGTGCGGCGTGTTCATGGTCTTCGCCACGCGGACTGCTGGTGCTTCCATACGGGTATGGTCGACAGTAAAGCTATCTAATAACGGCATACGTCACCTCCGATAGTGATTTTTTTTTAAAATAAACTGAACTCTTCTACAGAATGCGCGTCTGAGTATATGAAAGACGCGCATTTGTTATCATCATCCCTGAATTCAGAGATGTATATTTTGGCCACAGCGATGTGGCCTTTTTCTTTTGGTTCAGGCCTGCTTCGCCAGAAACGCCTCAAACGACTCCGTATCCGCCGCTTCGACCTCTTTCTGACGCACAACGGACGCATCGCGCTCTGCCACAAAATCCGCTTCGCTCAGGATCTCTAACGGCTCCTGCATCAGCATCTCACGGTACTCCGCTGAGAGTGAACGCCCTGTGCCACCAATTCCCTGTTCAATCATAGAACGCAGAATACGTGCTGAGAATGTCAGTTCCGGGTTATCGAAGCTTTCAACCAGTTCGTCGCAGACCTTCTGGTAAGCTTCGCCGCCGTACACGCTATCCAGCGTCTGGGCTACGCGCTTCAGGTCATGGAACAGATCCTTCCCTACCTTAGACAGTGGGAACTGGGCCGTTTCACAGCCAATACCTAACGTCAGACCCGGCTTGCGCCCTTCCAGAATTACGCGATTCCAGTTGGTACGAGTACACAGCAGTTCGTCGGAACTCATTTCCGGCGCATCCGCCAGTACGCACCAGACCATAAACAGGTCAAGGAAGCGAACCTGCTGCTCGTCAACGCCAATCGGTGAGAACGGGTTGATATCCAGCGAGCGCACTTCAATGTATTCGATCCCGCCGCGCTGTAGCGCATCCGACGGCGTTTCACCGCTGCGCGTCACGCGCTTCGGACGAATCGGCGCATACAGTTCATTTTCAATCTGCAATACGTTGGTGTTAATTTGCAGGCGCTTGCCGTCTTTTTCGAGGCCGATTTTTTCGTACTCTTCCGACGGGGTTTTTATCGCCCGCTTCAAGCCTGCCACATATTCGTGCAGATCGTTAAACGTAATTCCGAGATTGCTTTGCGACTTATTGGTATAGCCAAGGTCGCTCAGGCGCAGCGAGGTCGCGTACGGCAGATAGTACATGCCACACTCGGTCTTCTCGAACGGCAGCGTGGTCGGTTTCCCTTGCAGGAACGATGAACAAATGGCCGGGGACGCGCCGAACAGATAAGGAATAACCCAGCCAAAACGGTAGTAGTTGCGGATCAGGCGGAAGTAGCCCGCGGAGATCGCTTCTTTATCCGTTTCACCGCACTTCGCCTGCCAGAACGCCATCGGCAGAGAGAAATTGTAGTGCACGCCAGAGATCGTCTGCATCAGTGCGCCGTAGCGATTTTTCAGTCCTTCGCGATACAGCGTTTTCAGCCGTCCGATATTCGAGGTGCCGTACTGAGCCAGCTCGATATCCTGCCCCTGCTCGATATAGCACGGCATGCTGAGCGGCCACATACGCTCGTCGCCGAGGTTGCGGGCGGTGAAGCGATGCACGTCGCGCATGATCGTCAGCATATGATCAATATCACCGTCTACTGGCGTAATGAACTCCAGCAGCGCTTCGGCGAAATCGGTTGTGATCCATTTATGTGTCAGCGCCGAGCCTAACGCCTTCGGGTGTCCCGTAGTCGCTAAGCTACCATCCGCATTTACGCGCAGCGTTTCGCGCTCAAGCCCACGCTGAATCCCCTTCAGTGCCTGAGGGTGATTTTCCAGCCAGGCCAGCGCCTGTGATACGTCCGGGATCAATTTGACCTCCCGCCTGTCAAAAAATTGTCACTCAGCATAATTGTAATGGTTGACGATTGAAGGTCGCGAATTCATTCCACCAATTAGTGCCACCACGTCATACCCTGTAGTGTTACCCATGCCAGTAAAACATAGCGTAACGCCTTGCCAAGGCACAAAAAAAAGAGCACCGGTCCCCAGGAGATGCGCATCCATCCCGCCAGCAGACACAGTAAATCGCCTATTACAGGCATCCAGCTTAATAACAGCGTGGCAGCGCCATAGCGTTTTAGCCAGCCCACTGCCTTTTCCTGCCAGCGAGATTTTTCGCGTAGCGGAAAGAAACGTCCAAGAATAACGTTAGTCAGCCCTCCAAGGCTATTACCCATTGTTGCTATTAAGACCAGCAACCAGGGCTGACTCACGCCGGACAACAGCATCGCCACCAGCACCACTTCCGAATTCCCCGGTAAGAGGGTGGAGCTTAAAAAACTGCTGGCGAATAATGAAGCGAGTGACAGCGCGTCACTCACAGTAAGCGAACATCCACCGCCGCCATTCCGGCATCACGCGCGGCCTGAATGCCAAAATCAGCATCTTCAAACACCACGCATTTTGCAGGTGGTACACCCATTAATTCTGCACAGCGCAGGAAGGTATCCGGTGCGGGTTTGTGATGTTTAACATGATCGGCGGCAACGACGGCAGAAAAATAGTGGCGCAGGCCAAGGTGTTTGAGTAGCGCTTCAGCAATCGCGCTCTCGCTGCCCGTACCGACAGACATAGGACGAAGGCCGTGCCACTCCTTGACAACGTCAATGAGTGGTAAAGGCTGCACGGTGTCTAACAGTATGGCTTTTACCGCGTCGGTTTTTTCACGCGCGAGCTGGTGCGGGTCGAGATCGGCCTGATTCAGCTCAATCACGGCCTGTGCGATACGCCAGGTGGGCGATCCGTTGAGGGCAATCATCGCCTGTAAATCGAAGCGCATACCGTAACGGCCCAGGACTTCGGTCCAGGCCTGACGATGCGTGGGTTCGGTATCCAGGAGGGTGCCGTCCATGTCGAAGATCAAACCGTCATACTGTGCGTACATCGTGCTCTCGCTAAACGATTAACAAAGCATTACTTTATCGTAAAAGGGGATTTTTGTCGCTGATTGCGAAGTGATAACAATGAGAGTGATTAAGAACTAAACATCGAAGGGGATCACAAGAAGAGATGGTGCATCCGGGAGGATTCGAACCTCCGACCGCTCGGTTCGTAGCCGAGTACTCTATCCAGCTGAGCTACGGATGCAAAATGGCGGTGAGGCGGGGATTCGAACCCCGGATGCAGCTTTTGACCGCATACTCCCTTAGCAGGGGAGCGCCTTCAGCCTCTCGGCCACCTCACCACACAACGCCTCTTTCGAGTGCTTCGAGTAACTCGTTAAGAGCTTCTCGTCGCTGCGTGGCGCATATATTACTTTCTGGGACTTATAAGTCAAACAATTTTCCACATGCTTTTTTCGTTTGCACAATTCGCACGCAATTCGCATGTAAAAGCCGCAAAGAGAGTGTTTTATAAGCGGATTTTGCAGACATCTTCACAGAATTGTGTTGAGAGAAGCGCGTCATTTGGATGAGATAAGATTATGAGAGTGGTCAAAAACGAAGCGTTTGAAATAGAACGGTAACTTTATGCAGGAAAAATAGCGGGAGGGTTGCGTCTCGCCCGACAGCGAGACGCGACAATATCAGTAACTGGACTGCTGGGATTTTTCAGCCTGGATACGCTGGTAGATCTCTTCACGGTGGACAGATACTTCTTTAGGAGCGTTAACACCAATACGTACCTGGTTACCCTTTACCCCTAAAACTGTCACGGTGACCTCATCCCCAATCATGAGGGTCTCACCAACTCGACGAGTCAGAATCAGCATTCTTTGCTCCTTGAAAGATTAAAAGAGTCGGGTCTCTTGTATCCCGGCATTATCCATCATATAACGCCAAAAAGTAAGCGATGACAAACACGTAAAGTGTAAGCAGTCACGGCATCACATTCTGTTAAACGTAAGTTTAGCCGATATACACAAACTCAACCTGACTTTATCGTTATCGATAGCGCAGTGAGCAAGACGCCATAACGTTACCGCTATGGCGTCTGCTTGTGCTTTGTAGTTATTACAGTTTCGCGCTTACCCAGCTTTCAACGCTGGCTAATGCCGCGGGAAGTGCCGCCGCATCCGTACCACCGGCTTGCGCCATGTCCGGACGACCGCCACCTTTGCCACCCACCTGCTGGGCGACCATGCCAATCAGTTCCCCTGCTTTGACACGATCCGTCACATCCTTAGAGACGCCCGCAATCAGAGAAACCTTACCCTCTGCGACCGTTGCCAGCACGATAACCGTCGAACCAAGCTGGTTCTTCAGATCGTCGACCATGGTACGCAGCATCTTAGGCTCAACGCCCGCCAGGTCGCTGACCAGCAGTTTGACGCCCTTAATGTCTACCGCTTTGCTGGAGAGGTTTGCGCTCTCCTGCGCCGCAGCCTGTTCTTTCAGCTGCTGGAGTTCTTTTTCCAGCTGACGGGTACGATCCAGCGCGACACGCACTTTCTCGCCCAGGTTCTGGCTATCGCCTTTCAGCAGCTGCGCGATCTCGTGCAGCTGGTCGCTCTGCGCATGCAGGCTGGCAATTGCACCTTCCCCGGTCACCGCCTCAATACGACGCACGCCTGCCGCCGTACCCGACTCGGAAACGATGCGGAACAAGCCGATGTCACCGGTGCGGGATGCGTGAGTACCGCCACACAGTTCGGTAGAGAAGTCGCCCATGCTCAGCACGCGAACGCGGTCGTCATATTTCTCGCCAAACAGCGCCATCGCACCTTTCTTCTTCGCTGCCTCAAGATCCATGATGTGGGTTTCGATTGGCAGGTTACGGCGGATCTGGGCATTCACCAGGTCTTCCACCGCACGAATTTCAGACGGCTTCATCGCTTCAAAATGCGAGAAGTCGAAACGCAGCACTTTGTCGTTAACCAGAGAACCTTTCTGTGCAACGTGCGTACCCAGCACTTCGCGCAGGGCTGCGTGCATCAGGTGGGTTGCCGAGTGGTTCAGACGAATGCGCGCGCGGCGAGCTTCGTCAACGTTGGCCTGAACGCCCTCGCCCACTTTCAGAGAACCGGAAACCAGTTTGCCCTGGTGACCAATTGCCTGACCGTATTTCTGGGTATCGCTTACGCTGAAGCTGAAGCCATTGCCTTTCAGTTCGCCTTTATCGCCAACCTGGCCGCCGGATTCCGCATAGAACGGTGTTTTATCCAGGATAACAACCGCTTCCTGACCTGCGCTAATGCTGTCTACGGCTTTACCGTCAACAAACAGCGCGGTCACGTTGCTGGTCAGAGCCAGCTCTTCGTAGCCTTTAAATTCAGACGCGCTATCAACGCGGATCATCGCGTTGTAGTCCGCGCCAAAACCGCTGGATTCACGCGCACGACGACGCTGCTCTTCCATTGCGGCTTCAAAGCCTGCTTCGTCAACTTTGATGTTGCGCTCGCGGCAAACGTCCGCCGTCAGGTCAACCGGGAAGCCGTAGGTGTCGTACAGGCGGAAAGCGGTTTCGCCATCCAGCGTGTCGCCCTTGAGTTTCGCCAGCTCGTCGTCCAGCAGCGCCAGTCCGCGCTCCAGCGTACGGGCAAACTGCTCTTCTTCGGTTTTCAGAACCTGTTCAACTTGCGCCTGCTGGCGTTTCAGCTCGTCACCGGCAGAGCCCATCACGCCAATCAGTGGCCCAACGAGTTTATAGAAGAAGGTGTCCTTCGCGCCCAGCATGTTGCCATGACGGATCGCACGACGAATGATACGACGCAGCACATAGCCACGGTTTTCATTCGACGGGATAACGCCGTCAGCAATCAGGAACGCACAAGAACGAATATGGTCTGCGATAACGCGCAGTGATTTGTTGTTCAGATCGGTTGCGCCCGTCACTTCGGCAACGGCTTTGATCAGGGTGCTGAACAGGTCAATCTCATAGTTGGAGTTAACGTGTTGCAGAACGGCCGCGATACGCTCAAGACCCATACCGGTATCTACGGACGGTTTTGGCAGCGGCTCCATGGTGCCGTCGGCCTGACGGTTGAACTGCATGAAGACGATGTTCCAGATCTCAATGTAGCGATCGCCATCTTCTTCCGCGCTTCCCGGAGGGCCGCCCCAGATGTGGTCACCATGATCGTAGAAGATCTCGGTGCACGGACCGCAAGGGCCGGTGTCACCCATCTGCCAGAAGTTATCAGACGCGTAAGGCGCGCCTTTGTTGTCACCGATACGGATGATACGTTCGCGAGGGATACCCACTTCTTTTTCCCAGATGTCGAACGCTTCGTCATCGGTCTCATACACGGTCACCCACAGACGCTCTTTCGGCAGATTAAACCAGTTTTCACCGGTCAGCAGTTCCCACGCATATTGAATGGCGTCGTGTTTGAAGTAGTCGCCGAAGCTGAAGTTACCCAGCATTTCGAAGAAAGTGTGGTGGCGCGCGGTGTAACCGACGTTTTCCAGATCGTTGTGTTTACCGCCCGCACGCACGCAACGCTGTGAGGTTGTGGCGCGGGAATAATTACGCTTGTCGAGACCAAGGAACACATCCTTGAACTGGTTCATCCCGGCGTTGGTAAACAGCAGAGTCGGGTCATTGTTCGGTACCAGGGAGCTGCTGGCAACAACCTGGTGTCCCTTACTATGGAAAAAATCGAGAAACGCCTGACGGATCTCAGCGGTGCTCTTGCTCATAATTATCCTGAAATCAAGCTAACGAAATGTCGCAGCAGATCTGTATCTGTAAACAGTTGGACGGACCAGCTACTGGAAAAAGTGGGAATAAGATAAGTTTTCTTTAGTGGGAAGTAAAATCCCGCATGCGTTCAATCGGTAAAATTACGCCAGATATCCTGAATATCTTCCATCAGGAAGCCGCGGTAGAGCAAAAAGCGCTGGATTTTAACTTTTTCTGAAAATTCACGCGGCAGCGGCTCACCGTACTTTCGTACCGCCTGCTCACGCGCCAGTTCGCACCAGTCGATTTCACTTTCGCGCATGGCTTTTTCAATCGATTCACGGGCTACACCTTTCTGGTTCAGCTCCTGGCGGATACGCGCTGGCCCATAGCCTTTACGACCACGGCTGGCAAGAAAGCGAGCGGCAAAACGGCCGTCATCCAGATAGTGATGCTCGTAGCACCAGGCAACCACGCGGTCATAATCTTCCGCGGTGGCATCAATGTCTTCCGGACCGTTTTTGCTCATGACGGGCGCTGACAGTTTCCGCCGCAGCTCCTGTTCGCTATGGTCACGCACGGCAAGAATACGCACGGCCCGATCCAGCAAGCGTGAGTAGGCTGGTCGGCGTGATGTCGGTTCACTCATAAAAAACCTGTCGATTCAGAAATGCAAAAAGGGCCGCATCAGCAGCCCTTCATTTTTATCCGAGAGGATTAAAAGTCTTCGTTGGTTTCTTCAGCATCCGCGCCGTCGACCACGAAATCAGGTTTAGAGTCCTGGTTGCTCAGCAGGAGTTCACGCACCTTCTTCTCAATCTCTTTCGCCGCCGCCGGGTTCTCTTTCAGCCAGGAGATAGCATTCGCTTTACCCTGACCAATCTTGTCACCGTTGTAGCTGTACCATGCGCCCGCTTTTTCAATCAGCTTCTCTTTCACGCCCAGGTCAACCAGCTCGCCGAGGAAGTTGATACCTTCGCCGTAGAGGATCTGGAATTCAGCCTGTTTGAACGGTGCTGCGATTTTGTTCTTCACAACCTTCACGCGGGTTTCGCTACCGACGACGTTATCCCCCTCTTTCACCGCGCCGATACGGCGGATATCCAGACGGACAGAAGCGTAGAATTTCAGAGCGTTACCGCCGGTGGTGGTTTCCGGGTTACCGAACATTACACCAATTTTCATACGGATCTGGTTGATAAAGATCAGCAGCGTATTGGACTGCTTCAGGTTACCCGCCAGCTTACGCATCGCCTGGCTCATCATACGTGCCGCGAGGCCCATGTGAGAGTCACCGATTTCACCTTCAATTTCCGCTTTTGGCGTCAGCGCCGCAACGGAGTCGACGATGATCACGTCAACCGCACCTGAGCGCGCCAGCGCGTCACAAATTTCCAGGGCCTGCTCGCCGGTGTCCGGCTGTGAGCACAGCAGGTTGTCGATATCAACGCCCAGTTTACGGGCATAGACCGGGTCCAGCGCGTGCTCGGCATCGATAAACGCACAGGTTTTACCTTCGCGCTGTGCCGCCGCAACAACCTGCAACGTCAGGGTGGTTTTACCCGAGGATTCCGGACCGTAGATTTCTACGATACGGCCCATCGGCAAACCGCCAGCGCCCAGTGCGATATCAAGAGAAAGCGAACCAGTGGAGATAGTTTCCACGTCCATGGAACGGTCTTCACCCAGGCGCATGATGGAGCCTTTACCGAATTGCTTTTCGATCTGGCCCAGTGCTGCCGCCAACGCTTTCTGTTTGTTTTCGTCGATAGCCATTATTACTCCTGTCATGCCGGGAGAAGCAACTGCGCTTCACCATGGACTTCTGTTCTGTTGAGGCAATTATACTGTATAGTCATACAGTATCAAGTATTTTGTAGAAATTGTTGCCAGAGCGTTTTTAACGCGTATTCCGTTGCCTGACGACGCACGCTTTCGCGATCGCCGCTGAAGCATTCCCGGCGGGTGATCCCTTCACCTTTTGAGGTGGCAAAGCCAAACCAGACGGTGCCGACAGGCTTCACGTCGCTGCCGCCGTCCGGCCCCGCGATACCGCTGATGGAGATAGCGTAATCTGCGCGCGCCTCTTTCAGCGCGCCAATCGCCATTTCGATCACCACCGGCTCGCTGACCGCGCCATGCTGCTCAAGCGTGGCTTCACGCACGCCAATCATCTGCGCTTTAGCCTCGTTACTGTAGGTCACAAAGCCGCGTTCAAACCAGGCGGAACTGCCAGCAATATCGGTAATTGCTTTCGCCACCCAGCCGCCGGTGCAGGATTCTGCGGTCGTGAGAGTCGCGCCGCGCTGTTTCAGCGCCAGCCCCACCACTTCGCTTAGCTGCATCAATTCATGGTCAGTCATTCTCGCTCCAGGCCTTAGAAAAACATGCAGCACAAGATAGCACTTTCTCATCAAATATGGGGATGCGCGTCGGGTTTTACGAGGGGGCTTCAGAAAAAAGCCGATGCGGGCGCATCGGCCAGAGAGACGCTTATTTCATGCTGTTAGCGAGGGTATCCACATTGTGGCGAAACGCCTTGACGTAGGTGTCCGCCACGCCGCCCTTCGCGGACAGCGCTTCCGGGTAAAGTTCACCGCCCGGCTGGGCGCCCGTGGCGGTCGCAATCTGCTTCACCAGGCGCGGATCAAGCTGGTTTTCCATAAACCAGGTTTTCACACCGTCAGCTTTAATCTGATTGATGATCTCCGCTACCTGCGCCGCGCTGGCTTCACTCTCAGACGACAGCCCCTGAGGCGCCATAAACGTCACGCCGTAGGCGCGGCTGAAATAGCCGAAAGCGTCGTGGCTGGTCAGCACTTTGCGCTTCGCCTGTGGGA
The DNA here is from genome assembly GCF_001037655.1 of Enterobacter sp. MGH85. Taxonomy (NCBI): domain Bacteria; kingdom Pseudomonadati; phylum Pseudomonadota; class Gammaproteobacteria; order Enterobacterales; family Enterobacteriaceae; genus Enterobacter; species Enterobacter sp. MGH85. The sequence goes on along the minus strand of NZ_KQ089925.1, from coordinate 1,980,775 downwards.
TGTCGCTGAAACGCTTTTTAGCCCAACCGTCCAGCTGAGAGAGATGCGCAATATAGGGTTTACCGGTAGCTTCAAGCGCCGCCGTATCTTCAGGATCGGCCTTCACCAGCCCTGAGAGAATATTTTGCGCATACAGCGCGCCGTTCGCCGCGCTGTTCCACGCGTGCGGATCGGTCACGGTTTTACCGTCCTCTTCCAGCGTGTGCGTTTTCACGCCGTCCGAAGCAACCACCAGCTGGCCTTTGAATCCGGAGGCTTTCACCAGACGATCGAGCCAGCCTTCCAGCCCCAGCCCATTGACCACCACCACGTCGGCTTTACTCAGCGCCGCGCTGTCTTTGGGCGAGGGTTCGAAAGTATGGGGATCACCGTCCGGCCCCACCAGCGTCTTCACCTTCACACGATCGCCGCCAACCTGCTGCGTGATGTCTCCCAGGATGGAAAAGCTGGTCACCACATTAAGCGTTTTCGCCATTACGCCGTGCGTCATCATGCCGAGCGCGAGCGCCACGGCTAACCCTGTACGTTTCATCGTTTCCCCTTGCGTTAAAAAAGCGCCCGCAGGCTATCCGCCAGCCTGCTGCGCGTGCCAAATAAAACGGAAATAAAGAACAATGCGCTGGCGGTCAGCACAATGGAGGGCCCGGCGGGCAGACTCACTGCCCAGGAAAGGCTTAAGCCCAGCCAGGCGCAAAAAATACCGCTGATACCCGCCATTAGAAGTAACCCAGGCAGGGTGCGCACCCAGCAGCGTGCCGCCACGGCGGGTAACATCATCAGCCCGACGGCCATCAACGTGCCGAGCACCTGAAAACCGGCCACCAGGTTGAGCACCAGCAGCGCCAGAAACAGACCGTGTAACATCCCGGGCAGCCAGCGCGCGTTCACCTGCAACCACGCGGTATCGAACGCTTCGCTGACCAGCCCACGATAAAACATTGCCAGCGTGAGGAGCGTGAACATGCAAACGCCCGTCACGAACAGGGCTGACGCGCTATCCACGGCGAGAATGGAGCCAAACAGAAGATGAAGCAGATCGACATTTGAACCGCGCAGCGACACCAGCGTGACGCCCAGCGCCAGGGAACCCAGGTAAAACCCCGCGAAGCTGGCATCCTCTTTAAGGGGCGTGCGGCGGCTGACCAGCCCGGCCACCAGCGCAACGGCGATACCGGCAATAAACCCGCCGACAGTCATTGCCAGAAGCGACATACCGCTGAGCAGATAGCCCACCGCGACACCCGGCAAAATGGCATGAGAAAGGGCGTCCCCCATCAGGCTCATCCGACGCAGCTGAAGGAATACCCCCAGCGCCGTGGTGCTGACGGAGAGCGCCAGGCAAACCACCAGTGCACGGCGCATAAAGCCGTACTCAATAAACGGCTGGAAGAATGTATGCCAGATCATGCCACCCTCACCCGCTCGGTTTTCCATTGGGGACTATCAGCGTCCAGACGTAACGTCTGCGGGAAGTGACGTGCTACGCGCTCGCTGTCATGTAGTACCGCCAGCAGGGTCTGCCCCTGCATATACATCTCCAGCATCAGATCCATCAGCACGTTGCAGGTCGCTTCATCAACGCCGGTGAAGGGTTCGTCCAGCATCACCAGCGGTGCCTGCTGCACTAAAACGCGGGCAAACAGCATGCGCTGGAATTGCCCGCCGGAGAGTTCATCGATGGTGGATAACGCCATGGACGCCAGCCCCACGCGCTCAAGCGCGCCGGCAATGCGCATGCGGGTATCCCGACGAAAACCGGCAAATAGCGAGATTTCTGGCCAGCAGCCCATGCTCACCACGTCCTGCACGGTCAGAGGAAATTGCGCCTCCAGCGCGTGACGCTGCGCCAGCCAGCCCACCACCGGACGTCTCCCCTGCCAGCGAAACGTACCGCTGACGGGCGGAAGAAAGCCAGCGAGCGTTTTCAGCAGCGTGGATTTGCCGCAGCCGTTGGCCCCGACGATGGCGGTCATGCTCCCGCGTTCAATCACGCCGGACAGTGCGCGCGTAACGGGCTGGCGATCGTAACCCGCCACCAGGTCGTTCATCACGATCATGGCAACGCCACCGCCCAGCGCACGGCCAGGCCGAGAAACAGAATGAGCACCAGCGCCAGCAGCAGCCGAACCGGGGATGAGAGAGAAAACAGGGACATGGACATCTCAATTCAAAATTATGTTATAACATAACAATAATGAAAGACGATTAAGATGTAAACGGCGGGAGTGAAATGGGAATGTGGCGAAATGTTTCTGCAAACTTCCCTCTCCCGTGGGAGAGGGTCAGGGTGAGGGCATCAGGCCGCACCGTGCGGGCAGCCATGCCGGGTGGCGGCGTTGCCTTACCCGGCCTACCCGTCGGGGTAACTTACTGGCTAAACGGTGACGCTGCCGGCACACGCGCCTGAGACACCGCCAGCCCCAGCTGCCACACCGCCATCGCATAGTGCGTGCTGTGGTTGTAGCGGGTAATGGTGTAGAAGTTCGGCAGTCCGAACCAGTACTGATAACCGGTTCCGACATCCAGGCGCAGCAGGCTCACCTGGTCAACATTGCCCAGCGGCTGAGACGGCGTTAAGCCTGCCGCTGCCAGCTGCGCCACGCTGTATTTGGTTTTAAATCCGTTTTCCAGACCAAACGCTTCGCCGTTCGCCTGTACCGCCACCTGGCCGCCCGGCGTCCAGCCGTGCGCTTTGAAGTAGTTGGCCACGCTGCCAATGGCGTCTTCGGGATCCCACAGGTTGATGTGACCATCCCCGTTAAAATCTACCGCGTACTGCTTATAGGAGGACGGCATAAACTGGCCGTAGCCCATCGCACCGGCGAACGACCCTTTCAGATCTAACGGATCGTCCTGTTCGTCTCGCGCCATCAGCAGGAAGGTTTCCAGTTCAGAGGAGAAATACTCGGCGCGGCGCGGATAGTTGAAGGAGAGCGTCGCCAGCGCATCGAGGATGCGGGTTTTACCCATAATGCGTCCCCAGCGGGTCTCAACCCCAATAATACCGACGATGATCTCCGGCGGCACGCCATAGACCTGCCACGCGCGGTTCAGGGCATCTTCATACTGATTCCAGAACACCACGCCATTTTGCACGTTGTCCGGGGTAATAAACTGTTTGCGATAGCGCAGCCACGCCCCGTTTGGCCCGGTCGGCACCTGGGCCGTCGGCGCCTGCCTGTCCATCAGGCGCAGCACGTAGTCCAGACGCTTCGCCTGAGACAAAATGGCATGCAGCTGCTGGCGATCAAAACCGTGCTTGCTCACCATTTTATCGATGAACTGTTCGGCCGCAGGGTTATTCGCGAAGTCGCCGCCCATCTGCATCATATTGTGCTGCGGCTCAAGCAGAAACCCGCCGGAAGGCGCGCCCGCCGTTTGTTGAACAGCTTCAGTCCTGGGTTTGCTACTACAGGCGGACAGGAGAATAAGCGCAGGTAACAGCGCTGCATAACGACGCTTGAACATGTGGCATCCATTTAACGAGTTCGGTAAGAACCCAGTATGGTAAAGCATCCGCAACACCTCAAGGAAGCGGTACACACCTCCCCAACGCAAATCCGCGCTTTTTTCCATCGAAAATCATTCGCCCCACCAATTATCTTTCAAATTAATCCATTTTTCTTTCATTGTGAGATCTAATTAACACTTTAAAAGCTTTCAATTTGATTATTATTAGCCCCGAACAGACAAAAACAAACGCCCTACAGGAGAGAAGAATGATAGAAACCATCACCCACGGCGCCGAGTGGTTCATCGGGCTTTTTCAGAAAGGCGGCGAGGTATTCACCGGCATGGTGACCGGGATCCTGCCCCTGCTGATCAGCCTGCTGGTAATCATGAACGCGCTGATTAACTTTATCGGCCAGCAGCGTATTGAACGCTTCGCCCAGCGCTGCGCCGGAAACCCGCTGTCCCGCTACCTGATCCTGCCCTTCATCGGCACCTTTGTGTTCTGCAACCCGATGACCTTAAGCCTCGGCCGCTTTATGCCAGAGAAGTACAAGCCGAGCTATTACGCCGCCGCCTCCTACAGCTGCCATTCCATGAACGGCCTGTTCCCGCACATCAACCCCGGCGAGCTGTTCGTTTATCTCGGGATCGCCAGCGGCCTTACCACGCTTGGCCTGCCGCTCGGCCCGCTGGCGGTGAGCTACCTGCTGGTCGGTCTGGTCACCAACTTCTTCCGCGGCTGGGTGACGGATCTCACCACCGCCATTTTTGAGAAAAAAATGGGCATCCAGCTTGAACAGAAAGTCCATCTTTCAGGAGCTACAGCATGAACCGGATCCGCATTGAGAAAGGCACGGGCGGCTGGGGCGGCCCGCTGGAGTTCGACGCCACCGAAGGCAAAAAGATTGTGTACATCACCGCGGGCACGCGCCCGGCGATCGTCGACAGGCTGCACGAGCTGACGGGCTGGGAAGCGGTCGACGGCTTCAAGGAAGGCGAACCGCCGGAAGCGGAAATCGGCGTGGCGGTGATCGACTGCGGCGGCACGCTGCGCTGCGGCATCTATCCGAAGCGCCGCATTCCGACGGTAAATATTCACTCCACCGGGAAATCCGGCCCGCTGGCGCAGTACATCCTTGAGGATATTTATGTCTCTGGGGTGAAGGAGGACAACATCACGCTGGTGAATGGCACATCCGCGCCGCAAAAAGCGGCCTCGCGCGAGTACGACACCAGCAAAAAAATCACCGAGCAGAGCGATGGCCTGCTGGCGAAGGTCGGGATGGGGATGGGGTCCGCCGTGGCGGTGCTGTTCCAGTCCGGGCGCGACACCATCGACACGGTGCTGAAAACCATTCTGCCGTTTATGGCGTTCGTCTCGGCGCTGATCGGTATCATCATGGCCTCCGGCCTCGGCGACTGGATTGCCCACGGCCTCGCCCCGCTCGCCAGCCACCCGCTCGGCCTGGTGACGCTGGCGCTGATCTGCTCCTTCCCGCTGCTGTCGCCGTTTCTCGGCCCGGGCGCGGTGATTGCCCAGGTCATCGGCGTGCTGATTGGCGTACAGATTGGTCTGGGCAACATTCCCCCGCACCTCGCTCTGCCAGCCCTTTTCGCCATTAACGCTCAGGCGGCGTGCGACTTCATCCCCGTCGGGCTGTCGCTGGCGGAAGCACGTCAGGACACCGTGCGCGTGGGCGTCCCCTCCGTGCTGGTGAGCCGCTTCCTGACTGGCGCGCCCACGGTGCTGATTGCCTGGTTTGTCTCCGGCTTTATTTATCAATAAGAGGTTCCTGCCATGACCGTGATTTACCAGACCACCATTACCCGCATCGGCCAGAGCGCGGCCGATGCGCTGAGCGACCAGATGCTGATCACCTTCCGCGAAGGGGCGCCTGCGGATATCGAAGAGTTTTGCTTTATCCACTGCCACGGCGAGCTAAACGGCGAGCTGAAGGCCGGGAGCCAGCTTGAGCTGGGCGAGGCGCGCTATGCCGTGACCGCCGTCGGCGACGTCGCTGAACAAAACCTGCGCGAGCTGGGGCACATCACCCTGCGTTTTGACGGGCAACCGCAGGCGGAGTATCCCGGCACGGTTCACGTTGAGGGGCCGGTTCCGCAGGCTGTCACACCAGGCTGTACGTTAAAATTTGTTGCGTAATTAAGGAGAAACACATGAGTCAGGTTGCCGTTGTCATTGGTGGGGGACAAACCTTAGGCGAGTTCCTCTGCCGTGGGCTTGCCGCAGAGGGTTACCGCGTGGCGGTTGTGGACATTCAGAGTGAAAAAGCCGCCCGCGTGGCGGACGCCATCAACACCGAGTTTGGCGAAGGGATGGCGTACGGATTTGGTGCCGACGCCACCAGCGAGCAGAGCGTGGTGGCGCTGGCCCGCGGCGTAGATGAGATATTTGGGCGTATCGACCTGCTGGTCTACAGCGCGGGGATCGCGAAAGCGGCCTTTATCAGCGATTTCGAACTGGGGGATTTTGACCGCTCGTTGCAGGTGAATCTGGTGGGCTATTTCCTCTGCGCCCGTGAGTTTTCCCGGCTGATGATCCGCGATGGTATTCAGGGGCGCATCATTCAGATCAACTCGAAATCCGGGAAAGTGGGCAGCAAGCACAACTCCGGCTACAGCGCGGCGAAGTTTGGCGGCGTGGGGCTGACGCAGTCTCTGGCGCTGGATCTGGCCGAATACGGCATCACCGTTCACTCGCTGATGCTGGGTAACCTGTTGAAATCGCCGATGTTCCAGTCCCTGCTTCCGCAGTACGCCTCCAAGCTCGGCATCAAAGCTGAAGAAGTGGAGCAGTACTACATCGACAAAGTGCCGCTCAAGCGCGGATGTGATTATCAGGACGTGCTGAACATGCTGCTGTTTTACGCCAGCCCGAAAGCCTCGTACTGCACCGGGCAGTCGATTAACGTCACCGGTGGGCAGGTGATGTTCTGAGTTTAATCCCCGGTGGCGCTGCACTTACCAGGGCTACAACCCCCGTAGGCCGGGTAAGGCGCAGCCGCCACCCGGCAATTAAGGAGCCGATATGGTAACCGCATTAATCACCTTCGCCGCCTTCGCCTGGTTCTGCCAGATGGCGTTTGGCGGCTGGCAAATCCATCAGTTTAACCGCGCCTTTGACGCCCTGTGCCAGAAAGGCCGTGTGGGTGTCGGGCGTTCCGGCGGACGCTTCAAACCGCGGGTTGTCGTCGCTGTTGCGCTGGATGAAAACAATAAGGTCTGCGATTCCCTCATCATGCGCGGCATGACCGTCTTTGCCCGCCCGGTGAAAATCCAGGCGATCAACGGCATTTTGCTGCATGAATTACAACCTGATGTGATCTTCCCCCATGATTCACTCTGTCAGAATGCACTATCATTAGCGCTTAATCTGAAACATGGATAATTTCGTTGTGAAAGTTATAAACTTGCGGAATTATCATTTCGCAACGTAAGGAACGAAGCGCCTATGAAACCACGTCAGCGGCAGGCGGCCATACTTGAGCATCTGCAAAAGCAGGGAAAGTGCTCGGTAGAGGATCTGGCCCACTACTTTGACACCACCGGCACGACAATACGCAAGGACCTGGTGTTGCTCGAAAACTCCGGCGCCGTCATTCGTACCTACGGCGGCGTGGTGCTCAATAAAGACGAAGCCGACCCGCCTATCGATCACAAGACGCTGATTAATACGCACCAGAAAGCGCTGATTGCCGAAGCTGCGGTCAAATTTATCCAGGACGGCGATTCCATCATCCTCGACGCTGGCAGTACCGTCCTGCAGATGATCCCGCTGCTCAGCCGCTTTAATAACATCACCGTGATGACCAACAGCCTGCACATCGTCAATGCCCTGTCAGAGTTCGACAGCGAGCAGACCATCCTGATGCCCGGTGGCACCTTCCGTAAAAAATCCGCGTCGTTTCACGGGCAGCTGGCGGAGAATGCCTTCGACCACTTCAGCTTCGATAAGCTGTTTATGGGCACGGACGGCATCGACCTCAACGCGGGCGTGACCACCTTCAACGAGGTGTTCAGCGTCAGCAAAGCGATGTGCAACGCCGCGCGGGAAGTGATTTTGATGGCGGACTCGTCGAAGTTTGGCCGTAAAAGCCCCAACATTGTCTGTAGCCTTGAAAGCGTCGATAAACTGATTACCGACGCAGCTATCGATCCGGCATTTAAAAAAGCGCTGGAAGCGAAGGGCATCGACGTGATCGTAACCGGAGAGAAAAATGAGTGATTTTCTGTTAAACGCAGGCCGCCAGACTCTGCTGCTGGAGCTACAGGAAGCCAGCCGCCTGCCGGAGCGTCTGGGTGAGGATTTTGTTCGTGCAGCCAACACCATTATCCACTGCGAGGGCAAAGTGATCGTGGCGGGTATCGGTAAATCTGGTCATATCGGCAAGAAGATTGCCGCGACGCTTGCCAGCACCGGCACACCGGCGTTCTTCGTGCATCCTGCCGAAGCGCTGCACGGCGATCTGGGGATGATCGAAAGCCGCGACGTGATGCTGTTTATCTCCTACTCCGGTTCAGCCAAAGAGCTGGATCTCATCATCCCTCGCCTGCAAGAAAAATCGGTGGCCCTGTTAGCGATGACCGGCAAATCCCGTTCGCCGCTGGCGCTGGCCGCGAAAGCAACGCTGGATATTTCCGTTGAGCGCGAAGCCTGCCCGATGCACCTGGCACCGACCTCCAGCACCGTCAACACGCTGATGATGGGCGACGCGCTGGCGATGGCGGTGATGCAGGCGCGCGGCTTTAACGAAGAGGATTTCGCCCGTTCCCATCCTGCTGGCGCGCTTGGGGCACGTCTGCTCAACAAGGTTCACCACCTGATGCGCACGGACGATGCCATTCCTCAGGTCAAACTCGACACCAGCGTGATGGACGCCATGCTGGAGCTGAGCCGCACCGGTCTGGGGCTGGTTGCGGTATGCGACAACGACCGCCAGGTGAAGGGCGTCTTCACCGACGGCGACCTGCGCCGCTGGCTGGTGGGCGGCGGCAAGCTGGAGGCGCGGGTATCCGAAGCAATGACCCGGGGCGGGCTGACGCTGAATGCCGACAGCCGCGCCATTGAAGCCAAAGAGGTGCTGATGAAGCGCAAAATCACCGCTGCGCCGGTGGTGGACGAGCACGGCAGGCTGTGCGGCGCGATCAACCTGCAAGACTTCTACCAGGCGGGGATTATTTAACCCTTAAGCCCCAGACGTTTCGCCAGCCTGTGAAGGTTGGCGACGTCCATCTCCAGCGCCCGCGCGCATGCCGCCCAGCTGCGGTTATTCTGCTCCAGGGCGCGGGTGATCATCTGACGCTGGAACGCATCCGTCGCCTCGCGCAGGTTTTCGTTCACGCTCTCAGGTATCACCGGCTTCACGGACGGCGTCGTTTCCTCATGCAGCGCGAAATGGCGCGCATGAATCACCACTTCATCCCCCGAACGCGTAGCCCGCGCCAGCACCACCGCGCGGTGAATCGCATGTTCCAGTTCACGCACGTTACCCGGCCAGCCGTAGCACAGCAGGTGCGTCCTCGCGCCGGGGCTTAGCACCACGCGGGAAAGCCCCATTTTGAGCCGACACTGTTCGCAGAAAAAGCCCGCCAGCAGCACCACATCATCGCCCCGCTCGCGCAGCGGCGGCACCGTGAGCGGGAACACGCTCAGACGGTGGAACAGATCGGCGCGGAAATTCCCCGCCAGCACCTCTTCGCGCAGATCGCGGTTCGTCGCCGCCAGCACGCGCACATCCACGCGTAAGCTGCGATCGTCACCCACGCGTTGAATATCGCCATACTGCAACACCCGCAGCAGTTTGGCCTGGAGCGAAAGGGAGAGTTCGCCAATTTCATCGAGGAACAGCGTGCCGTTATCAGCCATTTCGAACTTGCCGCTGCGGTTGCTGATCGCCCCGGTAAAGGCCCCTTTGACGTGTCCGAACAGCTCGCTTTCCGCCACGCTTTCCGGCAGCGCCGCGCAGTTGAGATACACCAGCGGGTTCACCGCACGGGGCGAGGCTTCGTGGATCGCTTTCGCCACCAGCTCTTTACCGGTGCCGGTCTCCCCGAAGATCAGCACGTTCAAATCAGACGCGGCGACAATCTCAATCTCTTTTTTAAGCTGCGCCATGCCCGGCGAAAGGCCAATCATTTCGGTGTGCGCCACCTGCTCAAACGCCGTCGGGCTACCCGGAAGAATATTCTGGCTCTCCAGCTGTTCTATCAGCAGGGCGTTGTTCAGCGCCCCGGCCGCCAGCGCGGCAATCAGCCGTAGCTCTTCGTCGCTGAAGGTATCGAACTGATCCGGCGACATGCCGTCGAGGGTTAACGCGCCAATCAGGTTCTGCCCGGCAAACAGCGGCAGGCCGATACAGGCGTGAACCTTCAGGCTCTCCTGGCCGGGGATCAGGCCGTCGTACGGATCGGGCAGATCGCTGTCTGCCGGGAAACGCACCACGTCACCCGCACGGGCGATGGTTTCCAGACGCGGGTGGCCCTCCAGGGTAAAGCGCCGCCCGAGTACGTCCTTCGCCAGACCGTCGATAGCCAGCGGAATAAACTGCCGCCCTTCGTAACGCAGCAGCGCTGAGGCATCGCAATCCAGCACGTGGCGCAACGTGGAGATCAGCCGCTGAAAGCGGTCCTGATGACCAATACCGGTTTGCAGTTCTATGGCGATCTTCGCCAGCACATCTACGGAAAAGCTCATCTCTGCCTCACTGTCATTTTGACAACACATAGTGTCATATTGACAATTTTTAAGATAGTCAAAATGACTACCCATTAGGGAGAATCAAAACACAAATACATTATTTTCAATAAGTTAAAAAACTGGCACGCAACTTGATATATGACAGTCATCTTATTTGAAAACGCCGTATTAAGTTGAGGTTGCTATGTCTATTCTGGTTAAAAATAACATTCATTGGGTGGGTCAACGTGACTGGGAAGTACGTGATTTTCACGGGACGGAATACAAAACGCTGCGCGGCAGCAGCTACAACAGCTACCTCATTCGCGAAGGTAAAAACGTCCTGATCGATACCGTCGATCACAAATTCAGCCGCGAGTTCGTGCAGAACCTGCGCAGCGAAATCGATTTGAATGACATCGACTACATCATCATCAACCACGCGGAAGAGGATCATGCCGGGGCGCTGACCGAGCTGATGTCCCACATTCCGGATACCCCGATCTACTGCACCACCAATGCCATTGACTCCATCAACGGCCACCACCACCATCCAGAGTGGAACTTCCACACTATAAAAACCGGCGACACGCTGGATATCGGCAACGGCAAACAGCTGATCTTCGTGGAAACCCCAATGCTGCACTGGCCGGACAGCATGATGACCTACATGACCGGTGACGCGGTGCTGTTCAGCAACGACGCCTTCGGCCAGCACTACTGCGACGAACGTCTGTTCAACGACGAAGTGGATCAGACCGAGCTGTTCGAACAGTGCCAGCGCTACTACGCCAACATCCTGACGCCGTTCAGCCGTCTGGTCACGCCAAAAATCACCGAGATCCTCGGCTTCAACCTGCCGGTGGATATGATTGCCACCTCCCACGGCGTGGTATGGCGTGAAAATCCAACCCAGATCGTCGAGCTGTACCTGAAGTGGGCGGCGGACTATCAGGAAGACCGCATCACCATCTTCTACGACACCATGTCCAACAACACCCGCATGATGGCGGACGCCATTGCCCAGGGCATCAACGAAGTGGACCCGAACGTGGCAGTGAAAATCTTCAACGTGGCGCGCAGCGATAAGAATGAGGTATTGACCAACGTCTTCCGCTCCAAAGGCGTGCTGGTGGGTACCTCCACCATGAATAACGTGATGATGCCGAAAATTGCCGGACTGGTGGAAGAGATGACCGGCCTGCGCTTCCGTAACAAACGCGCCAGCGCCTTTGGTTCACACGGCTGGAGCGGCGGCGCGGTAGACCGTCTCTCCACCCGTTTACAGGATGCCGGTTTTGAGATGTCCCTGAGCCTGAAGGCGAAATGGCGTCCGGATCTCGACGCGCTGGAAATCTGTCGCCAGCACGGTCGCGACATTGCCCGCCAGTGGGCGCTTGCGCCGCTGCCGGAAACCGCACCCGCCGCGGCTGCTGCGCCGGAAGCCGTAGCAGAAGCCGCTCCTGCCGCTGCCGACCTCGGCCCCTGCATGCAGTGCAGCGTCTGCCAGTGGATTTACGATCCTGAGCTGGGCGAACCGTTGCAGGATGTCGCGCCGGGTACACCGTGGAGCGAGGTGCCGGACAACTTCCTCTGCCCGGAATGTTCCCTCGGAAAAGACGTCTTTGATGAACTGGCAACGGAGGCAAAATGAGCCACGGCATCATCATTATCGGCTCGGGCTTTGCCGCCCGTCAGCTGGTGAAAAATATCCGCAAACAGGATGCTAACGTGCCGTTGACGGTGATCGCCGCCGACAGCATGGATGAGTACAACAAGCCTGATTTAAGCCACGTCATTAGCCAAAATCAGCGCGCCGACGATCTCACCCGCCAGACGGCGGGGGAGTTTGCAGAACAATTTAATCTGCGTCTGTTTCCGTACACCTGGGTCACCGATATCGACGCCGACGCCCACGTGGTGAACGCGAAAGATAAAACCTGGCAGTACGACAAGCTGGTGCTGGCGACGGGGGCATCTGCGTTTGTGCCGCCGGTTGAGGGCCGCGAGTTAATGGTCACGCTCAACAGTCAGCAGGAGTATCAGGCCAGCGAGACCCTGTTACGCGACGCCATGCGGGTGATGATTGTCGGCGGCGGGCTGATTGGCACCGAGCTGGCGATGGACTTCTGCCGGGCGGGAAAATCCGTCACCCTTGTTGACCACGCGGCCAGCATTCTGTCAGCGCTGATGCCGGCAGAAGTAAGCAGTCGCTTACAGCATCGTTTGACCGACATGGGCGTGCATCTGCTGCTGAAATCGCAGTTGCAGAGCCTGAGCAAAACCGAAACCGGCATTTGTGCGACGCTCGACCACAACCGCAGGGTGGAAGTGGATGTGGTTATTGCGGCGACGGGGCTGCGCCCGGAAACCGCGCTGGCGCACCGCGCAGGCGCAGAGATCAATCGCGGCGTGAAGGTAGACAGCTACCTGCAAACCACCCAGCCGGACATTTATGCCCTGGGCGACTGCGCGGAAATTAACGGGCAGGTGCTGCCGTTCCTGCAACCGATTCAGTTGAGCGCCATGTTCCTGGCGAAAAACCTGCTCGGCGGCAACGCCCCGGTGAGATTACCCGCCATGCTGGTGAAGGTAAAAACGCCGGAACTACCGCTGCATCTCGCAGGTGAAACGCAGCGTCAGGATCTGAACTGGGAGATTGTCCTTTCGCCTCAGGGCATGGTGGCGCGCGGCACCGATACTGTCGGTCAGATGCGCGCCTTTGTGGTCAGCGAAGACAAAATGAAGGAGGCCTTTGCACTGCTGAAATCGTTACCTGCTTAACCCTCGTCATGCCGGGTGGCGCTCCGCTTACCCGGCCTACTTAACACCATAACGGTAAACCTTGTAGGCCCGCGCAAGCGTAGCGCCGCCGGGCAAAAACAGGGCTGCGTGGTTCAGGACCGCACCACCAGCGCGTCATAACCGCGCCAGCGGTAATTCGCCATCGAGATCAGCCAGCAGGCGACAAACAGCCCGACCACCACAAACCCGGCGTCGCCCAGGTTATCGTTCACCGCGCCAATCAGATCCCACACGCCGCCGCTGAGGGAGAACTTGTCCATCAGCAGACCCAGCGCTTCCAGCCCGCCGATAAACAGCGCCACCACCACCGAAGTGCCGGTGATGGTCATGTTGTAGTACAGCTTGCGCTGCGGCTTGTTGAATGCCCAGCCGTAGGCACCCACCATAAGCAGGTTATCGAGCGTATCCACCAGCGCCATGCCGCTGGCGAAGAGCGCCGGGAAGATCATGATCGACCACACCGACATCCCGCTGGAGGCGCTGGCGGCGGAGATCCCCAGTACGCCGATTTCGGTGGCCGTGTCAAAGCCGAGGCCAAACAGGAAGCCCACCAGATACATCTGCCAGCTTTTATTGACGAGGCGGAAGGTTTTGCCGAACAGCCAGTTCATGACGCCACCCTGGGCAGGCAGCGTGATGTCGCCCTGCACGGACCTGCCGTGTTTCAGTGCCTGAAAACTGCGCCAGACGCCGCGCAGGATCACCATATTCACCAGCGCCATCGCCAGCAGGAAGGTGGCGGAGACGGCGGTGCCAATCAGGCTGCCGGTTTCGTGGAACCATTCCATATTTTTCTGAAACGCCGTGGCGGTGGCGGCGATGGCAATGGAGGCCAGCACCACGATGGTGGAGTGTCCGAGGGAAAACCATGCGCCCACGCCGGACGGGCGCTTGCCCTGCTGCATCATCTTACGCGTCACGGTATCAATCGCGGCGATATGGTCGGCATCCACCGCATGACGCAGTCCGTAACACCAGGCCAGCAGGCTGGCCGACATCAGCGCCGTACTGCCGCTAAAGGTGTGCCACGCCAGCCCCCAGGCCAGCAGGTTAGCCATCACCAGAGCCAGCAGCAGGCACGCTGCACGAGGTTCATTGCGTAAAAGTCGTAACATTTTAAATCCTTTGTGAACATGATCGGGCGGCAGCAACCACCGCCTGCCCGAAGGAGATCGCTCCGTCGCCTGCGGGCAGGCGCGAAGGAAAAAGAAGCGTGAAATCAGAAAGGTAATGACGAAGGCGCGCGCGTAGCAGGCGGTTGTGAAGGACACCTCCGCTGAAGCACACCGTAGAGAGCGACCGTCGGCGGGCATGCGTTGCCGCCAGTTCGCTCAGCCCTTTTGCCAGCGCATCATGAAAGGCCCAGGCGCGCTCGCCGGGCTCCGCCCGCCAGGCCAGCCACTGCTGCCAGAACAGCGCAAGGTTATCCGTCTTGAGCGTCACCGGATGATCAACCCCTGCACAGCGTTCGGCCAGCGCCTCCAGCCGGCACGCTGCTTCGCCCTCATAGCGTTGCGTTTCAATGCCCAGCGCACAGGCCACGGCGTCGAACAGACGACCACAGGAGGAGGCCCGCGGCGCATTGATACCGCGCGACACTGCCGTTGCCAGCAGCGGCCAGTTTTGACGCTGTACCGCCTCTGTTTCCGGGTACTGCTGCCAGTCAGGTACGAACGCAAGACAGTGGGAGAGCAAATTGCGCCACGGCTGTTTTGCCGCCAGATCGCCCCCCGGCAGCGCAACGGCTGGCAGACCGCCCAGCCATTCGCAGTCGCGATAGTTCACCCGCAGGCACTCGCCGCCCCACAGCGCGCCGTTCTCACCCATGCCGATCCCATCCAGCGTCAGGGCAATAACATCCCCGCCGTCGAGCGGCCAGCCATTCTCCGCCAGACACGCTGCTGCATGCGCATGATGATGCAGCACGGTCTCAACGGGCAGCGCCTGCGCCCGGGCCCACTGTCGGGCGTGATATCCCGGATGGGCATCGCACACCACGCGCTCTGGCTGGAAGGCGTAGATGTCCTGCATCGTCGAGAGCGCACTGCGCCACTGCGCCTCTATGCCCTCGTCGCTCAGATCGCCAAAATGCTGGCTCAGCACCGCCTGGTTGCCACGCACCAGGCAGAAGGTATTTTTCATCTCCGCGCCGGTGCATAACATGGGCGAGATGTCGCGGAATCCGGCGGGCAATGTGATGGCATCCGGCACAAAACCGCGTGCGCGACGCAGCATCGCACCGTCCCGATCCATTACTGAATCATCCATCCGTTGAAGAATATCGCGGTTGTGCAGCAGGAAGCCGTCAGCGATGTCACTGAGTTCTTCCAGCGCCTGCTGGTTGCTTATGGCGGGTGGATGGCCGCTGAGGTTGCCGGAGGTCATCACCAGCGGGCGCTGGCAGTCCAACATCAGCAAATGCTGGAGCGGGTTCGCAGGTAGCATTACGCCGACCGTAGTCAGCCCCGGCGCAATCTCCTCAGGAAACGCAGGAAGGCAGGCTTTTGGCGTCAGCACAATCGGCGCAGCGGGTGAACGTAACAGCGTCTGGATGGCCTCCGGCAGATCGTTCGCATGCGGGATCATCACCGCCAGCGGCTTGGTCGGGCGCTGCTTGCGTGCCCGCAATTTCCGAATCGCCTGTGGGTTAAGCGCGTCGCAGACCAGGTGAAATCCGCCCAGCACTTTGACCGCCACAATCCCGCCGTTTTTCAATCTCTCCACCGCCGCGCTTAACGCCGATTCGCGGGTGGTGGCAGCATCCCCGGCTTGCCACTCCAGCTGCGGCCCGCAGTCCGGGCAGGCCACCGGCTGAGCGTGAAAACGCCGGTCAGCCGGGTTGCGGTACTCCGTTTCACAGGGCACACAGAGCGGGAAAGGCGCCATTGACGTGGCCGGGCGGTCATAGGGCATGGCGCGGATAATGGTAAACCGCGGTCCGCAGTGGGTGCAGTTGATAAACGGGTAGCGATAACGGCGCTCGCGCGGATCGCGCATCTCCGCCAGGCATGCGGGACAGGTGGCGGCATCCGGGACGATTTGCGTATCCATCGCCCCGCTCTCGCTGTGGCGGATGACAAACTCGTCCGGCAGCGTATTCCAGCTGTACGGCTGCGTTTCAACGCGATCGATGCGCGCCAGCGGTGGGCAGTCCTGGCGCAGTCTCGCGGTAAAGTCACCCCCACTACCCGCGAGACGCACCAGGACACCCTCTCCGTCGTTGCACACGTCGCCCGCCAGCCCCAGCTGGTGTGCAAGCTGCCAGACGAAGGGACGAAATCCTACCCCCTGCACCTTGCCGCGCACCCGAAGCTGTACGCCGTTAACGCGCATTGCAGCTTAAAACAGCAGCGATGACGAGGTGTCGAACGCCGCACGGCGGCGTTTTTCGGCACTCATCTGTTCGAGCTTGTCGCGATCGACGCAGACCAGCGCATGCGTCGGACAGGCTTCCATACACGCCGGACCGGCGTCGCGGTGGTAGCAGAGGTCACATTTATTGGCTTCGGCTTTCTCCGCGCGCACGCTGAGCCCGATACCGCTGTTGCGCACCACCGGGCGAACGACCACCTCCATCGCGCCATACGGACACGCCACCACACAGGTTTTGCACCCGATGCAGCGCTCCTGCATCACATGCACGAAGCCTTTCTCGCGCTTAATCGCCCCGTTCGGACAGACGTTGGCGCACGGCGCGTCTTCGCACTGGCGACAGATAGCGGCGGTGGAAATATTCACGCCTTTAATGACGTGGATGCGCGGCAGGAAGGTGTCGGGGGTCAGGGAGGCGCAATCCTGCTCCGCCTGATGGGACACCACGCACGCCACTTCACAGGTACGGCAACCAATGCATTTGCTGGCATCGGCCATAATAAAACGGTTCATCTGCTTCTCCGGCATAACTGTTATGCGCGAAGCTATTCATAAACCGTGCCAATATTTAATACATTGATTTTAAAGCGAAATAAAAAAGAAGAGGATCTGTCATCGTCATTTGTGACGATGACAGATGTCGACGTCAGCGATGCGGGCCGTCAATGACGGAGTCGCGCAGGATAAGCTCGCCGGAAAAAGTTTGCTGAGGCTTAAACTCACCGCCGTCGAGCATGAAGATCAGGCGGCTGATAGTCTCCTGGATCATCTCCGTTACCGGAATACGCACGCTGGAGAGGGACGGCACGATATAGGGCGCGATTGCCACGTCGTCAAAGCCGATGACGGACACCGCGCCCGGCGTGGCGACGCCGCTCTCGTGCAACTGCCTGATGGCGCCAATCGCCATATCGTCGTTACTCGCCACCAGCGCGGTAAACGTTTCGCCGCGGGTGAGCAGCTGAGAGACCGCCGCCGCGCCGCTGGCCGGGCTCCACTTCCCTTCGGCGATCAGCGCGTCACGCAGGGCAATGCCGTGCTGCGCCAGCGCGTCCTTGTAGCCGGAAAGACGCTCCACGCCGGTGGGGGAATCCAGCGAACCGGTGATAAACGCAATCTCCCGGTGGCCTTTCGCGATCAACTGCGATACTGCGTCCTGACACGACGCTTTATGATCGGACCAGACGCTGTGGCTGCTGTTTTTCCGCAAACGGCGGTTGAGCACCATAATCGGCTGCTCGCATTTCTCAATAATTTGGTCCAGCGCTTCCACGCTCAGGAAACGCGGGTAGATGATTACCGCGTCGCAGCGCATGTCGAGCAGATACTGGATCGCCTCGCGCTCCTCTTCGGCGCTGTGCTTGCCGTCCGCCAGGATCAGCTGACGCCCCTTCTCTTCCGTCATCCGCGCGGCGTTAAACAGCAGCTCGCTAAAGTAGACCCCATGGTACAGGGTGTTTGTCACCACCAGCCCCAGGGTCTGGGTGCGTTTGGTCGCCAGGTTTCGCGCCAGCAGATTGGGGCGATACCCGCTCTCTTCGATGGCCTGAAACACGCGGTCTTTCGTCTCCTGGCTGACGTAACCGTTCCCCGACAGCACCCGGGAGACCGTCGCTTTCGACACGCCTGCCCGCTTCGCCACTTCCAGCATCGTGGTCATAGTGTTATTCCATTCAAAACCGATGAGCCGCAGTGTACTTCACCGCAGAAAAATTGTCGCAGCGGCGTTATCACGCTTTTTACGGCCACGAGTGATCGTCATCACGAAACGAAAAAATGCATAAAAAGTGGTCTTGTTTCATTAAAAGAAACTCATGATGATTATGTGAAACCGGTTTCCTACACTTCTCACAACGATAACAGGATCACATCCGATGGCAAAAAATTACGCTGCGCTGGCAAATGACGTGGTTAGCGCGCTGGGCGGTAAAGAGAACATCGTCGCCGTCACCCACTGCATGACGCGCCTGCGCTTCGTTCTGAAAGACGAAAGCCTTACCGACGCCGCGCGTCTGAAAAGCATCAGCGGCGTGCTCGGCGTGGTGCGCAACGACAATCAGTGCCAGGTGATCATCGGCAACACCGTGTCCCAGGCATACCGTGAAGTGGTGAGCCTGCTGCCCGCCAACCTGCAACCTGCCGTAGCGGAAGGTCCACAGAAGCTTACGCTGCGCCGGATTGGCGCCGGGATCCTCGACGCGCTGATCGGCACCATGTCTCCGCTGATCCCGGCGATCATCGGCGGGTCGATGGTCAAGCTGCTGGCGATGATCCTTGAGATGACCGGCGTGCTGGGCAAAGGTGACCCGACGCTGACGATCCTGACCGTTATCGGCGATGGCGCGTTCTTCTTCCTGCCGCTGATGGTGGCGGCTTCCGCAGCGGTGAAGTTCAAAACCAACATGTCCCTGGCGATAGCCATTGCGGGCGTACTGGTTCACCCGAGCTTTATCGAGCTGATGGCGAAAGCGGCGCAGGGCGAGCATGTAGAATTTGCCTTAATTCCGGTTACGGCGGTGAAATACACCTATACCGTTATCCCGGCCCTGGTGATGACCTGGTGCCTGTCGTATATCGAACGCTGGGTGGATCGCATCACCCCGGCGGTGACCAAAAACTTCCTCAAGCCGATGCTGATCGTGCTGATTGCCGCCCCGCTCGCCATCGTACTGATTGGCCCGCTTGGGATCTGGATCGGTAGCGCCATCTCCGCGCTGGTCTACACCATTCACGGCTATCTGGGCTGGCTCTCCGTTGCCATTATGGGCGCGCTGTGGCCGCTGCTGGTGATGACCGGGATGCACCGCGTGTTTACGCCGACCATCATCCAGACCATTGCCGAAACGGGCAAAGAAGGGATGGTGATGCCGTCGGAAATCGGCGCCAACCTGTCGCTCGGCGGTTCGTCGCTGGCGGTGGCGTGGAAAACCAAAAACCCGGAGCTGCGCCAGACGGCGCTGGCGGCTGCGGCCTCCGCCATCATGGCGGGGATCTCTGAACCGGCCCTGTACGGCGTGGCGGTACGTCTGAAACGTCCGCTGATTGCGAGCCTGATCAGCGGCTTTATCTGCGGCGCGGTGGCCGGCATGGCCGGTCTTGCCAGCCACTCCATGGCGGCGCCGGGGCTGTTCACCAGCGTGCAGTTCTTCGACCCGGCCAACCCGATGACCATCGTCTGGGTGTTTGGTGTGATGGGTCTGGCGGTGGTGCTGTCGTTCGTGCTGACCCTGCTGTTAGGGTTTGAAGATATCCCGGTAGAAGACGAAGCCGAAAAAGCACGCGCCCTGCAAACCGCACCGGTACAGAACAAAGCAGCAGAAGCATAAACTGAAAGCGAGGTAAGAATGTCTGTTTTTCCACAAGGATTTTTATGGGGCGGCGCGCTTGCCGCCAACCAGAGTGAAGGGGCTTACCGTGAAGGCGGCAAAGGACTGACGACGGTCGATATGATCCCCCACGGCGCAAACCGTCTGGCGGTAAAAGTCGGCAAGGAAAAACGGTTTTCGTTGCGTGACGACGAATTTTACCCGAGCCACGAGGCGATTGATTTTTACCATCGTTACAAAGAAGACATTGCCCTGATGGCGGAGATGGGCTTTACGGTGTTCCGCACCTCGATTGCCTGGAGCCGCCTCTACCCGAACGGCGACGAACCGTTGCCAAATCAGGAGGGCATTGCCTTCTACCGCGCGGTGTTCGAGGAGTGCAAAAAGTACAACATCGAGCCGCTGGTGACGCTCTGCCATTTCGACGTGCCGATGCACCTGGTGACGGAGTACGGCTCCTGGCGCAACCGTAAGATGGTGGATTTCTTCGCCCGCTACGCCCGCACCTGCTTCGAGGCGTTTAACGGGCTGGTGAAATACTGGCTGACCTTCAACGAAATCAACATTATGCTGCACAGCCCGTTCTCCGGCGCGGGGCTGGTGTTTGAGGAAGGGGAAAACGAAGACCAGGTGAAATACCAGGCCGCGCACCACGAGCTGGTGGCGAGCGCGCTGGCGACCAAAATCGCCCACGAGGTGAACCCGGAAAACCAGGTCGGCTGCATGCTGGCGGGCGGCAATTTTTACCCCTTCTCCTGCAAGCCGGAAGACGTGTGGATGGCACTGGAGAAAGACCGCGAGAACCTGTTCTTTATCGACGTGCAGGCGCGCGGCAGCTATCCGGCCTACTCCGCCCGCGTGTTCCGCGAGAAAGGGGTGGTGATTGTGAAAGACCCCGGCGACGACGACCTGCTGAAAAACACCGTCGACTTTGTCTCGTTCAGTTATTACGCCTCGCGCTGCGCGTCGGCGGATATGAACGCGGGCAACACCAGCGCGGCGAACATCGTGAAGTCCCTGCGCAACCCGCATATTCAGGTGAGCGAGTGGGGCTGGGGCATCGACCCGCTCGGGCTGCGCATCACCATGAACATGATGTATGACCGCTACCAGAAGCCGCTGTTCCTGGTGGAAAACGGCCTCGGGGCGAAGGACGTCATTGATGAAAACGGCGAGATCAACGACGACTACCGCATCAGCTACCTGCGCGAGCATATCCGTGCGATGGGTGACGCGATTGAGGACGGCGTCCCGCTGATGGGCTACACCACCTGGGGCTGCATTGACCTGGTCTCGGCCTCAACCGGGGAGATGAGCAAGCGCTACGGGTTTGTCTACGTCGACCGCGACGACGCCGGGAACGGCACGCTGGATCGAAAGCGCAAGAAATCGTTCTGGTGGTATAAGAAGGTGATTGCGAGTAACGGGGCGGATCTGGCGTAGCCTGTTTTGCCGGGTGGCGGCGTTGCCTTACCCGGCCTACAAACTGCTCGATGCGGTTTTCACCCTCTCCCCTCTGGGGAGAGGGCCGGGGTGAGGGGCTGAAAACCCCCGTCCCCAACCCACCCTGCAAGCCGTGAATACACCACGTCCACCGCCTCTTTCACCGGCGGCGTCATCGGATAATAAAACCCGACGATGTCCGGCTGAATGCCCAGAAACAGCACCTCACCCACGTCGTCTTTAATCTGATCCACCAGGTAGTTCAGCGGCATGTTGTGGGTGGTCATCATAAACATCTCGGCGATGTCGTCCGGGTCAATCAGGCGGATCTCGCCGGGGTTGAGCCCCATATCGGTGGCATCGACGATTAACAACCTGTCCGGGCGCAGCTCGCGAATGGCCACCACGTCGTTTTCCGGCGCGCTGCCGCCGTCAATCACCACCCAGTTGCCCGGCGGGTTCGCGGCGCACATCTCCGCCAGCAGCGGGCCCGCGCCGTCGTCGCCCATCATGCTGTTGCCGACACACAGTAAAACGTCAGTCACGTAATCTCCTCACCATCAGGTAGATGGCGCTCTCCTGATGAATATCGTGCAGCATGCCGAGCAGCGTTTTGCTCCACGCCTGCTGCGCCGGGTTTTGCCTGCTCAGCGCCGCGTCAAAGGCGTTGGCGAGCATCGTGATATGGTTGGCGTCGATGACGATCTCACCGTACTTAGGCACGCCCTCCATTTTGCGCCGCGCCGTGCTGCCCTCCTCCAGCGTGGCGATCCACGCCAGGTACTCGGGCCACGGGCAGCTTAACGCCGCCTCCAGGCAGTCGATCACCCCGAGGTGGTGCCCAATCGCCAGGCTGTAATAGACCACCTGCTGCGCCGCATCCGGCGTGGCATCGTTCTCATCAATAAACTTACGGCTCAGCTGGCTGAACACCACCGTTTCACTCATCGGATACGCGCCTCATCCACAATACTGTTCAGGTTTGCCACGATCTCATTGAGACGCGGATCGTTCTCGGCCTCCAGCCAGCGCGCCACCTGATGGTCGCCCTGGCTCAGCAGGCGCAGATAATCGTCGGCAATCTGACGGCCATAGCGGTAACCCGCCAGCCTGCGCGCCGTGCGGTCGATCTTCACCCGCAGCGGCTGCACCATATCCGGGTGCAGGAGAGTGGCTGGCTGGTTGTCCAGCTCGCCCGGCTCGCGGGCGTGGATCTTCTGCTCCAGCAGGCCGAGCGCCATGGCAAAACCGTATAGCGTGGCGGCGGGCGTCGGCGGGCAGCCCGGAATGTAAACGTCCACCGGCACGATTTTGTCGGTGCCGCCCCAGACGCAGTAAAGATCGTGGAAGATGCCGCCGCTGTTGCCGCAGGCGCCGTAGGAGATGCAGATTTTCGGATCCGGCGCAGACTGCCAGGCGCGCAGCGCAGGCGAGCGCATCGCGCGGGTGACCGCGCCGGTGAACAGCAGGATATCCGCGTGGCGCGGGGACGGCACCACTTTGATGCCGAAGCGTTCGGCGTCAAACAGCGGTGACAGGGTGGCGAAGATTTCGATCTCACAGCCGTTGCAGCCGCCGCAGTCCACGCGATAGACGTAGGCCGAGCGTTTGATTTTTTTCAGCAGCGACGCCTTCATGCTGGCGATGGACTCCTCCACCGTCAGCGGTACCGGAATGCCGTTAGCGTCGCGCGGGCCGAGTAAGTTTTCCATCAGCTGGCCTCTCTCATATGACGGGTTAAATCGATGCGGTCAGACGGCAGCAGGCATTTCTGACGTTTGCACTCCGGGCAGGTTTCGAAGCTTTCACGGTGATGCTCCGCACGCACGTCGCCGTTGTGCTTCAGCAGCGCGATGGCGTAGTCGATCTCTTTTTGCACGGCGAACGGACGCTTGCAGACGCGGCAGTTGCACAGCGCAAAGCGCGACTGCTGGAGGAAATCCTCTTTTTTCCACACCGCCAGCTCGTACTCCTGAGACAGGCGAATGGCTACCGTCGGGCAGACCTCCTCGCAGCGGCCGCAGAAGATGCAGCGCCCGAGGTTAAATTGCCAGGCCAGCTCGCCGGTTTTCAGGTCCGTTTCCACCGTTAAGGCATTCGACGGGCAGGCGTTGACGCAGGCCGCGCAGCCGATGCACTGCTGCGGGTTGTGCTCCGGCTTGCCGCGAAAGTTTTTATCCACCGGGATCGGCTCCAGCGGATAACTGCTGGTCTGCGCGCCGGTTTTGATCACTTTTTTGATAAAGGTAAACATGACGAGTCCTTATTTCAGCGGCGAGTTCTTACGCTCGATGCTGTAGCGCTCAAGCTCTTTGTAGGGCACCACCTGGCTTTTCTTCTTGCGCACGTCCACGACGGTCATGCGGTCGGTGCAGGAGTAGCACGGGTCGAGGCTGCCGATGATCAGCGGCGCGTCAGAGACGGTGTTACCGCGCAGCATGTAGCGCAGGGTTGGCCAGTTGGCGTAGGTCGCCGCACGGCAGCGCCAGCGGTAGAGCTTCTGGTTGTCGCCGGTCATGCTCCAGTGAATGTCATCCCCGCGCGGCGCTTCGGCGAATCCGAGGGCAAAGCGGTTTGGAATGTAGGTGAAGCCTTCCACCATCAGCGGGCCGCCCGGCAGGTTATCGAGGCCGTAGTCGATCATGTTCAGCGCAGTAAACACCTCGTTGATGCGCACCTTCAGGCGGGAGATGACGTCGCAGCCCTGCTCGCTGTGCACGGTCATCGGCAGCAGGCCGTAGCCGACGAACGGGTGATCGGCGCGGGTGTCGCGGGCGTGGCCGCTGGCGCGCACCATCGGGCCGACGTTGCTGAAGTCGCGGGCGATTTCCGGGTCAAGACGACCAATCCCGACGGTGCGCTGCTCGATGTTTGGCGTGCTGAGCAGCATGTCCACCAGCTCCTGCACGTCGCGGCGCATCTGCTGCGCCAGCTGGCGGGTCTGGATCATGTCGTCTTTCAGCAGGTCGCGGCGGATCCCGCCGATCAGGTTCAGGCCGTAGGTTTTACGCGCCCCGGTGAGGATCTCCGCCATCTTCATTGATGCCTCACGCACGCGGAAGAACTGCATAAACCCGGAGTCAAAGCCGACGAAGTGGCAGGCCAGGCCGAGGTTCAGCAGGTGTGAGTGCAGGCGTTCCACCTCCAGCAGAATGGCGCGGATCATCTGCGCGCGTTCCGGCACCACGATCCCCATGCCGTTCTCCACCGAGGTGGTGTAGGCGGTGCTGTGGGCAAAGCCGCAGATGCCGCACACGCGGTCAGAAAGAAACGTGACTTCGTTGTAGCCCATGCGGGTCTCCGCCAGCTTCTCCATGCCGCGGTGGACGTAGAACAGGCGGTAGTCGGCGTCGATAATGTTTTCGCCGTCGACGAACAGGCGGAAGTGGCCCGGTTCGTCAGAGGTGACGTGCAGCGGGCCGATCGGCACCACATTATTCTTCTTGCTGCCCAGCTCGTTGATGAACTCGTAGGTTTCGCTGTCGGTTGTCGGGGCCGGACGCTGGCGGTAGTCCATGCTGTCCTTGCGCAGCGGATAGAGTTCATCCGGCCAGTCGTCCGGCAGCACCAGACGACGCTCGTCAGGCAGACCAACCGGCACCAGGCCGTACATGTCGCGCACTTCGCGCTCGCCCCAGACGGCGGCGGGTACGCGCGGCGTGACGGACGGGTACTCCGGCTTGTTCGGGTCAACTTCGACGCGCACGGTGAGCCAGCACTTCTCGCCCTGCTCCATCGACATCACGTAGTACACCGCATAGTTGCCGCACAGCTGACGCTCGTCGTTGCCGAACAGCACCGACAGCCAGCCGCCCTGCTGGTAGTAAAGAAACTCCACCACTTCCGGCAGGTAGTTCACCTTAATGGTGACGGTTACCTGGTCTTTGGTTTGCCATGACTCCTCCAGCACCACGCCCGGGAAAGCCTGATGCAACGCGGCGAGATACTGCTGACCTTTCTTTTCTTCAGACATAAACACTCTCTTTAATCACGCCACCAGCAAGGAGACGAACGCTAAAAATGCAAAACCAAAACCAGCCCAGGTAATGCGTGACGTTTCGACAAAACGCAGGCGCGCCATGCTGTTTTCAAACAGGGCAATCACCAGCACGCCGATAAGCAGCTTGAGCGCAGCCACCACAACGGCCAGCAGCAGGCCGCCCGCAGAGAAGTGCGTCATCTGCCCCCACGGGAAGAAAACGCCGACGAACATCTGCAACACCACCAGCTGTTTGAGGCTGATGCCCCACTTCAGCACCGCAAAGCCGTAGCCGCTGTACTCGGTGAGTGGCCCCTCCTGCAATTCCTGCTCCGCTTCCGCGAGATCGAACGGCAGCTTGCCCATCTCGATAAAGGTGGCGAACGCGCAGGCGCAGAGCGCCAGCACCAGCGGGAGCGAACGTGAAACCGGCCAGTGGTAAACGGTGTCGGTGATGAAACTGATGTGGGTCGAGCCAGCAACCTGCGCGGCGACCCACAGCCCCAGCAGCAGAATTGGCTCAACCAGCACGCCGAGCATCGCCTCACGACTGGCGCCGATACCCGTAAACGGGCTGCCGGTGTCCAGGCCCGCAATCGCAAAGAAGAAACGCGCGATGGCGAAGAGGTAGATCAGCGTAATCAGATCGCCAAGCACGGGCAGCGGCGAGCCCACCGTCACTACCGGCAGCGCGGTGGCGATGGTCAGCATCACGCCGACCATCACGAACGGCGTCAGGCGGAACACCCAACCTGAGGCATCCGGCGCGACGCTCTGACGGGAGAGCAGCTTGAAGAGATCGCGGTACTCCTGGAGCACGCCAGGCCCGCGACGGTTGTGTAGCCGGGCGCGCGCCACGCGCGTGATGCCCGACAGCAGCGGCGCGGCGGCGAACAGCACCAGCGCCTGAAGTATTGCCAGTAACAAACTCATGTCAGGCTCCTCGTGAAATGACAATCACCACCAGCACCGCCAGCTCGATCAGCGCCAGGCGACGGAACAGCACGGGCACGGCGGCACTCTGCCAACCCGGCACCCAGCCCACCGGGTTCAGCCAGTGGCGCAGCTTCAGCACGGCGGCGAAGTTCTCCTTCACCGGCATGGCGAAACCGTGGGCGGTGATGACCATCGACTGCTCGTGTTCGTAGCCGCAGGCCCACGCCGCGCCGCGCGAGCGGGAGGCGAGACGGTCGCGTCTGAAGAACAGCATCAGCACGAACGGCAGGAGCGGCGCGGCAATCAGCAGCAGCGCCATCATCGGCTGGGACACGACGGTATGCGCCGTAGCCAGCGGCAGCGGAATGGCGTGGCCCAGAAGCGGCAGCAGCCACGGCGCGGCAACCCCACCTGCGATACAGCACAGCGCCAGCGCGACCACGCTGGTGGCCATCAGCACCGGGGCGCAACAGGCGTTTTCCGCTTCGCGGGTGCGCGGCGCGCCCAGGAAGGTGACGCCGTAAACCTTCGCCATACACATCACCGCCAGCGCCCCGGTAATCGCCAGCCCAACCGCCAGCAGCGGGCCGAGCAGCCGCGCGATAAACGCGTCGCTCTGGCCGAGCGCGAAGAAGGACTGATAGATCACCCACTCCCCGGCAAAGCCGTTCAGCGGCGGCAGCGCGGCCATCGCCATCAGCCCGACCAGCATCGCCAGCGAAATGACGGGCATTTTTTTGCCAATCCCGCCGAGCTTTTCAATATCGCGGTGCCCGGTGCGAAACCAGACGCTGCCCGCGCCGAGGAACAGGGTGCTTTTAAACAGGCTGTGGTTGATAAGGTGATACAGACCGCCAATAAACCCGGCGGCAATCAGCGCCGGCTGGTTGAGCGCCAGCCCGCTGACACCCGCGCCCATGCCGAGCAGGATGATGCCGATATTCTCCAGGGTGTGGTACGCCAGCAGGCGCTGGATGTTATGCTCCATCAGGGCGTACAGCCCGCCGACAAATGCGGTGATCATTCCCGCAATCAGCAGCGCCACGCCCCACCACAGCGGCGGCTGGCCGCCCGTCAGGGTTATCGTCAGGATGCCGAACAGACCGACCTTCATCACCACGGTGGAGAACAGCGCGGCAGCCGGGGCCGAGGCATTGGCATGCGCCTGCGGCACCCAGCCGTGCAGCGGGATAATCCCGGCCAGCAGGCCAAAACCGACTACGCCCAACAGCCAGACGTCATTCCCCAGCGGCTGGCCGTTAAGCACGGCAAAGTCCAGCGTGCCGAAACGCTGCCACACCAGCCAGCAGGCCAGCGCCAGCAGCAGCGTGCCGAGTCGTCCGAGCGCAAACCACAGCTTGCCGGAGGCGCTGCATCCGGTCAGGAACACGCCGCACAAGGCCATGATTTCAGCCATCACCACCAGCGCGCCGAGGTTGCTGGCGACAACAGTGCAGACCGCGGCGGCCATCAACAGGTTAACCAGCAGGCCGTTGGCGTTGGTGTGCTGATGGCGGTGCCAGTCGATATTAAACAGGCTGATAAACAGCCCACACAGACCAAAGGTGACCAGCCAGATGGCATTTAGCGGCGTAAGCTCAACGGCGTGGTGGATCAGCGGGATGAGGGTGTCGACGGATTGGCCGTCGATCAGGACAACGCCGCCCGCCGCCAGCGTCATCAGGCTGCCGACCGCTCCGCCGATACCGGCGATCCAGCCGCTCAGCGTTTTATGGAAGGAGAGGAGCAGCGCCAGGACAGCGGCGGTGGCAAACCAGGCCACGCCGCTGGTCATCATAACTATCGCGTTCATTTCGCCCCCTCGTTAAGCGCCCGCAGCAGCGAAAGATCGCCGACGTCAGTATTGATGGTCAACTCGCGCTTGCGTTTGCTGGTGCGGGCGATGTCGCGAATATTAACCAGAATTAACGCTTTGGTCGGACAGGTGCGCACGCAGGCCGGACCTTGTTCATCGAAGCTGCACAGGTCGCACTTCACCGCGACGGCGCGAATGCCCGGCACCCAGTCCAGCAGCGTGCTCACGCGTGCCGGAGCCGGTGGCGCAGGCGGCGCTTTCGGGGTGTTGGCATTCGCCGGAATATGCAGCGGACGGCTGCCGGAAAACTCAATGGCGCCAAACGGACAGGCGATGCCGCACAGCTTGCAGCTCACGCACAGGCTTTCGTTCAGCTGTACCGCGCCGTCAACGCGGGTGATGGCATTGACGGGACAGACGCCCGCGCATGGCGCGTCTTCACAGTGGTGACAGAGCTGCGGGGCAGACTCTTTCTCATTACGCATGACGCGCAGGCGCGGCATGGACTGTAGCCCGTGCAGGCGGTGTGTTTCCGAGCACGCCGCCTCACAGGTTCGACAGCCAATACAGACCGTCGAGTCAGCAATTACAAAACGGTTCACCGGGTCATCCTCTGGTGATGGTCATTTTTGACGAAAAAAAACTGTCTTATCGACACTTCTCGACACTCGCTTTTCAGGCCACGTTCGCGGAGGATTTTCCGTCGATCAGCTGTTTCAGGTTGATCGGCTGATCGTGCTCAACGGCAGCGTAGAGGCCGTTATAAACCGGCGCGATTTTCTCCAGATAGTGCTCCAGCACCTGCTGGCGATCGCGGGTGCTGACGTGACCGTCCACCATGCCGTCGGCCATCAGTTGGGCTTTCGCAATACACTGTTTTTCACCCTCTTTTGTCTCAACGTAATACTCAATGGTGTGGCTGTTGAAGCTCTCCGCCAGGGTGACAAAAATCGTGAAGTGTCCAAACAACACAAAGCGCATATCCCCCTGCGCCGCGCAGCTCATGGCATGGTGCAGACGGGCTTTTGACAGGGTGATCCCCTGAATCAGAGAGTTGCAGTAGAGGTGCCACTGATCCTGAAGCTGCTGATGACGTTGCGCGATGTAATCCGCTTTTTCGCTAATTTCCCAAATAGTCATAAAAGGTATCCGGTTAATGGAGTTAGCGGCTGTTAAGCAGATTTCGTGCCAGTTTTTAATTTATTGATTTAAATGGATTTTAAAGAGATGCGCACTGTCACCGCTGCGGTGTCGACGTGTCATTTCGACAGCGTTGACATCGTCACGCCGTAACGCAAATCAAGCTGGCACTGTTATTGCATTAAAGGGGCAATTCATTAAGGAGGCGTCATGCACGAAATCACCCTCTGCCAGCGGGCACTGGAACTTATCGAACAGCAGGCTGTGCAGAACCATGCGAAGCGCGTGACCGGCGTCTGGCTGAAGGTCGGGGCGTTTTCCTGCGTCGAGACCAGCGCCCTCACCTTCTGTTTTGAGCTGGTGTGCCGCGGCACGCTGGCGGAGGGTTGCGCACTGCATATCGAGGAGCAGCAGGCGGAGTGCTGGTGCGAGCAGTGTCAGCAGTACGTCACGCTGCTGTCATCGAAGGTACAGCGCTGTCCGCAGTGCCAGAGCAGCGGGCTGCGCATCGTGGCGGATGACGGTATGCAGATCCAACGCCTCGAAATCGAGAAGGAGTAATGTATGTGTAGTACCTGCGGTTGCGCTGAAGGCAACCTGTATATAGAAGGGGATGAACACCGCCCCCACTCCGCGTTTCGCTCCGCGCCCTTTTCCCCTGCCCCACGTCCCGCGGCGGCACTGACCGGCATCACCTTTGCGCCGCAGCGTTCAGACGCGGGCGACCTGCATTACGGCCACGGCGAAGCGGGCACCCACGCGCCGGGCATCAGCCAGCGCGAGATGCTGGAGGTGGAGATTAACGTGCTGGACAAAAATAACCAGCTCGCCGCCCGCAATCGCGCCCGCTTTGCCGCCCGTCAACAGCTGGTACTGAACCTGGTCTCCAGCCCCGGCTCCGGTAAAACCACCCTGCTGACCGAAACCCTCAAACGACTGAATAAACGTGTCTCCTGCGCCGTTATCGAAGGCGATCAGCAAACGGTAAACGACGCGGCGCGCATCCGCGAAACCGGTACGCCCGCGATTCAGGTCAACACCGGCAAGGGCTGCCACCTGGACGCGCAGATGATTGCCGACGCCGCCCCGCGCCTGCCGCTGGCGGATAACGGCATCCTGTTTATTGAAAACGTCGGCAACCTGGTCTGCCCGGCAAGCTTCGACCTCGGCGAGCGGCATAAAGTGGCGGTGCTCTCCGTGACCGAAGGGGAAGACAAGCCGCTGAAGTATCCACATATGTTTGCCGCCGCCTCCCTCATGCTGCTGAACAAAGTCGACCTGCTGCCGTACCTGAATTTCGACGTGGATAAGTGCCTGGCTTACGCCCGGGAAGTGAACCCGGACATTGAGATCCTGCTGGTTTCCGCCACGCACGGCGACGGGATGGATGCCTGGCTGAACTGGCTGGAGAGCGAACGATGTGCATAGGCGTCCCCGGACAAATTCATTCGATCGACGGCAATCAGGCCAAAGTGGAGGTCTGCGGCATCCTGCGCGATGTCGATCTGACGCTGGTGGGCAGCCACGATGAGACCGGCGCATCGCGTCTCGGCCAGTGGGTGCTGGTCCACGTGGGGTTTGCCATGAGCGTGATTAATGAGGAAGAAGCCCGCGACACGCTGGACGCGCTACAGAATATGTTCGACGTTGAGCCGGACGTGGGTGCCCTGCTGTATGGTGAGGAACGATAACACATGCGTTACGTTGATGAATATCGCGCGCCTGAGCAGGTGTTGCAGCTTATCGATCGCCTGAAAACCCGCGCGTCCCTGCTGGACTACACGAAAGAAAAACCGCTGCGGATCATGGAGGTGTGCGGCGGACACACCCACGCCATCTTCAAATTTGGCCTCGACCAGCTGCTGCCGGAGAACATCGAATTTATCCACGGCCCCGGCTGCCCGGTGTGCGTGCTGCCCATGGGGCGCATCGACAGCTGTCTCGACATCGCCAGCCGCCCCGGTGTGATTTTTTGCACCTTTGGCGACGCCATGCGCGTACCGGGAAAAAATGGCTCGCTGCTCCAGGCGAAGGCGCGCGGCGCGGACGTGCGGATCGTCTACTCACCGATGGATGCCCTGACGCTGGCGATGGCTAATCCTGAGCGTAAGGTGGTCTTTTTCGGGCTGGGTTTTGAAACCACCATGCCCGCCACCGCTATCACTCTCCAGCAGGCGAAAGCCCGCAACGCCACTAACTTTTACTTTTTCTGCCAGCACATCACGCTTATTCCCACGCTGCGTAGCCTGCTTGAAGCACCGGACAACGGCATCGACGCCTTCCTGGCACCAGGACACGTCAGCATGGTGATCGGCACAGAAGCCTACGGTTTTATCGCTGAACAGTACAATCGTCCGTTAGTGGTGGCTGGTTTCGAGCCACTTGATCTACTGCAAGGCGTGACCATGCTGGTTGAGCAGAAAATAGCGGCCCTGAGTGTGGTGGAAAATCAGTATCGCCGCGTGGTGCCCGATGCAGGTAACAGACGGGCACAGCAGGCGATAGCCGACGTGTTTAGCGTCGAAGGCGACAGCGAGTGGCGCGGACTGGGGTTGATTGCCGAATCCGGCGTACACCTGACGCCCACGTATCGCGCCTTCGACGCCGAAGCGCATTTCCGCCCGCAGCCGCAGAAGGTGTGCGACGATCCCCGCGCCCGCTGTGGCGACGTACTCACCGGCAAATGCAAACCTCATCACTGCCCGTTATTTGGCAACGCCTGTAACCCGCAAACCGCGTTTGGCGCGCTGATGGTCTCTTCCGAAGGGGCATGCGCCGCGTGGTATCACTATCGCAACCAGGAGTGTGAAGCATGAACACGGTGGAAATGGCGCACGGAAGCGGTGGACAGGCGATGCAGCAGTTGATTAACAGGCTGTTCATGGAAGCCTTTAACAACCCCTGGCTCGCCGAGCAGGAAGATCAGGCGCGTATTGAACTCGCGGCCCTGACTGCCCACGGCGACAGGCTGGCGTTCTCTACCGACAGCTACGTGATTGACCCGCTGTTCTTCCCGGGCGGCGATATCGGCAAGCTCGCCGTCTGCGGCACGGCAAACGACGTGGCCGTCAGCGGCGCGATCCCCCGCTACCTCTCCTGCGGGTTTATCCTCGAAGAAGGCTTACCCATGGAGACGCTCACGGCGGTGGTCAACAGCATGGCGCACACCGCCCGCGAGGCGGGGATCGCCATCGTGACCGGGGATACCAAGGTGGTGCAGCGCGGCGCGGCAGATAAGCTCTTCATTAACACCGCCGGAATGGGGGCGATCCCCGCCAACATTCACTGGGGCGCGCAGCAGCTTTGTGCAGGCGACGTGCTGATTGTCAGCGGCACGCTGGGCTGCCACGGGGCAACCATCCTCAACCTGCGCGAAGGCTTAGGGCTGGATGGCGAGCTGCACAGTGACTGCGCGGTACTCACGCCGCTGATCCAGACGCTGCGCGACATGCCGGGTGTAAAAGCCCTGCGCGACGCCACGCGAGGCGGCGTGAACGCCGTCGTACACGAATTTGCCGCAAGCAGCGGCTGTGGAATTGAACTGACCGAGCGCGGCCTGCCCGTTAAGCCTGCTGTACGCGGGCTGTGCGAGCTATTAGGGCTAGACCCGCTTAACTTTGCCAACGAAGGCAAGCTGGTGATCGGCGTGGAACGTACGGTGGCGGAAGCCGTACTTGAACAACTGCGCGCACATCCCTTAGGGAAAGACGCGGCCATCATCGGCGACGTGGTTGAGCGCAAAGGGGTGCGCCTGACCGGGCTTTACGGCGTGAAGCGCACGCTGGATCTGCCGCACGCTGAACCGTTACCCCGAATTTGCTAGACCGCGCCAAAAGCGGTCAGCGCTGAATGTCTCTTTTTTGCCAGTTTCTATTGGAAAGCAATAATGCCGTATACACCGATGAGCGATCTTGGACAGCAGGGCCTGTTTGACATCACGCGCACACTTTTACAACAGCCCGACCTCGGCGCGCTGAGCGATGCCCTGACGCGGCTGGTCAGGCAATCAGCGCTGGCGGACAGCGCCGCCATTGTGCTCTGGCATAGCGCAACCCACCGCGCGAGCTATTTCTCAACGCGTGATAATGGCAAAATCTTCGAATATGAAGATGAAACGTTTCTGGCCCACGGTCCGGTGCGACGTATTCTCTCCCGCCCGGAAGCGCTGCACTGCAATTTTGACCAGTTTCGCCAGGCCTGGCCGAAGCTGGCAGAGAGCAACCTTTACCACCCGTTCGGCCACTACAGCATGCTGCCGCTGGCGGTGGAAGGGCAAATTTTTGGCGGCTGCGAGTTTATCCGTAATAACGACCAGCCCTGGACCGAGGCGGAGTACGAGCGGTTGCATACCTTCACGCAGATTGTGGCCGTCGTGGCAGAGCAGATCCAAAGCCGCGTCACCAATAACGTGGATTACGACCTGTTGAGCCGCGAGCGCGATAATTTCCGCATTCTGGTCGCCATCACCAATGCCGTGCTGTCGCGTCTCGATATGGACGAACTGGTGAGCGAAGTCGCCAAAGAGATCCATCACTATTTCAGGATCGATGCTATCAGCATTGCGCTGCGCGGCAACC
Organism: Enterobacter sp. MGH85; assembly: GCF_001037655.1. Classification (NCBI taxonomy): domain Bacteria; kingdom Pseudomonadati; phylum Pseudomonadota; class Gammaproteobacteria; order Enterobacterales; family Enterobacteriaceae; genus Enterobacter; species Enterobacter sp. MGH85. The sequence continues at coordinate 1,947,234 of NZ_KQ089925.1, read as the reverse complement.
GTAAGGGCAAGCTGAACATCTACTCCACCCACTACCTCGACGAAGCTAACCCGGCGCACGAGCAAAGCGAAGTGGACGAAGCGGGAACCCTGTCTGAACGGGTATTTAAAAGCAAAGAGATCCTGCTGTTAAACCTCAGCGAGCAGGATCCGGTAGCGCCCTACGAGCGGATGCTGTTTAACACCTGGGGCAACAAGATCCAGACCCTGTGCCTGCTGCCGCTGATGTCCGGCAACACCATGCTCGGCGTGCTTAAACTGGCGCAGTGCGATGAAGCCGTATTTACCACCGCCAACCTGAAGCTGCTGCGCCAGATCGCCGAACGTATCTCCATTGCGCTGGATAACGCCCTCGCCTATCAGGAGATCCACCGTCTGAAAGAACGGCTGGTGGACGAAAACCTGGCGCTGACCGAGCAGCTCAACAATGTGGACAGCGAGTTTGGCGAAATCATCGGACGCAGCGATGCCATGTACAACATCCTCAAGCAGGTGGAGATGGTGGCGCAGAGCGACAGCACGGTGCTGATCCTCGGTGAAACCGGCACAGGGAAAGAGCTGATTGCCCGGGCGATCCACAACCTGAGCAACCGCAACAGCCGCCGGATGGTGAAGATGAACTGCGCGGCGATGCCTGCGGGCTTACTGGAAAGCGACCTGTTCGGCCACGAGCGCGGCGCGTTTACCGGCGCCAGCAGCCAGCGGCTGGGCCGTTTTGAACTGGCGGATAAAAGCTCGTTGTTCCTCGACGAAGTGGGCGATATGCCGCTGGAGCTTCAGCCTAAGCTGCTGCGCGTTTTGCAGGAGCAGGAGTTCGAGCGTCTCGGCAGCAACAAGCTGATCCAGACCGACGTGCGTCTGATTGCCGCCACCAACCGCGATCTGAAAAAAATGGTCGCCGACCGCGAGTTTCGCAGCGATCTTTACTATCGTCTGAACGTCTTCCCGATCTGCCTGCCGCCGCTGCGCGAACGCCCGGAAGATATTCCGCTGCTGGTGAAAGCCTTTACCGCGAAGATTGCCCGCCGGATGGGGCGAAATATCGACAGTATTCCTGCCGAAACGCTACGCACCCTTTCGGCGATGGAGTGGCCGGGGAACGTGCGCGAGCTGGAAAACGTCATTGAGCGCGCGGTCCTGCTGACGCGCGGGAACGTGCTCCAGCTCTCCCTGCCAGAGGTTACTCTCTCTGAAACGACCGTGGCCGCAAGCGAGCTTGCGAAAGAGGGAGAAGATGAATATCAGCTCATTATGCGAGTGCTGAAGGAGACCAACGGCGTGGTAGCCGGACCGAAAGGTGCGGCGCAACGGCTGGGGCTGAAGCGTACTACCCTGCTCTCGCGTATGAAGCGTCTGGGAATCGATAAAGAGAGCCTGAAATAACCCGTCATTCCGTCAGCGGGTACATATTGCTCCCGCGCTGGCGCAGGGATATTTGGTGCTCTTTTTCTGTCTGCCTGCGCCGCGCCGTAGCCCTGAGCGTGATTTGTCGTCCACTGCGGCGCTGAGACGATTATTTTTTAGGCCGATACTTTTCCGGTAATTCCGGAACCGGACGACGATCGTCGATCAGATGTCGGATGGTCAGAATCGGATGACGCCATAACATACGTGGCCCTGCCCAGCGCATTACCTGCTTCATCTCTTCCCGTCGGGCGGGCTGATAACAGTGCACCGGGCACTGTTTGCAGGCAGGTTTTTCCTCACCAAACACGCATTTATCCAGCCGCTTATCGGCATAAGCCTTAAGCGCCGAATAGTGCCCCTCTTCTTTTATGGCGTGCGGACACCTGTTTTCGTACAGGGCGATCATTCTGGCGATCGTCTTTTTTTCTCGTGAAATACGTTTACCGGACATAACGTCGTCCTCAACAATAAAGTGTATTTATAATACCTTTTTATCCGCACATTTTCAGTTATTGCATTCCGTTTTCTGAAGCGTCCTTCCAGAATTACCCCTCCCCTCGCTGCGTTTTACTGGTATTTTATACAGGTGTAAATAACCGCATTCACCGGAGAGCTTATGCAACAGATCGCGATCGCCAAACCCTATCGGCACTTAAAAGTGGGTTACTTCAGAAAACGTCATGAAGACCGTAAAACGAAAATTCCAAAACGCTACAGCGTACACGCAGCGCTGAGCCTGAAAGGCGACTGGCTTGAACAAGCGGGATTTACCACCAACTCGCAGGTTCGGGTGGGCGTCGAGCACGGAAAAATCATCATTGAATTAATAGCGGAAGATGCCTCGTAAAGTCGTGACTTTTTTCTGCGCCGCACCTTTTTTTCATGCGACAATAGAAGGAACAATCGGCCATTGAGCCGCTCAAAGCGTAATATTTTCAAAGAAATGGATATCATAACTCCATGAGCACAATCGACAATTTCGACGCGCATACGCCGATGATGCAGCAATACCTGAAGCTGAAGGCACAGCATCCGGAAATTCTGCTGTTTTACCGTATGGGCGATTTTTACGAGCTTTTTTATGACGATGCGAAACGTGCGTCTCAGCTGCTCGACATTTCTCTGACGAAACGTGGCGCGTCGGCAGGCGAACCCATCCCGATGGCGGGTATCCCGCATCACGCGGTTGAAAACTATCTGGCGAAGCTGGTGAACCAGGGCGAATCTGTCGCTATCTGCGAACAAATTGGCGACCCGGCCACGTCGAAAGGCCCCGTTGAGCGCAAGGTCGTACGCATCGTGACGCCGGGAACCATCAGCGATGAAGCCCTGCTTCAGGAGCGCCAGGATAACCTGCTGGCGGCGATCTGGCAGGACGGTAAAGGGTTTGGCTACGCCACGCTGGATATCAGCTCCGGTCGTTTTCGCCTGAGTGAACCGGCTGACCGTGAAACCATGGCGGCTGAACTACAGCGCACCAATCCGGCAGAACTGCTTTATGCAGAGGATTTCGCCGAGATGGCGCTGATTGAAGGTCGCCGCGGCCTGCGTCGTCGTCCACTGTGGGAGTTCGAAATTGATACCGCGCGCCAGCAGCTGAACCTGCAATTTGGCACGCGCGATTTGATTGGCTTTGGTGTGGAAAATGCCCCGCGCGGGCTATGTGCTGCAGGCTGCCTGTTGCAGTACGTGAAGGATACGCAGCGTACCGCCCTGCCCCATATCCGTTCAATTACCATGGAGCGTCAGCAGGACAGCATCATCATGGATGCCGCCACGCGCCGCAACCTGGAGATCACGCAGAACCTCGCTGGCGGCATGGAAAATACGCTGGCGTCGGTTCTTGACAGCACGGTTACCCCCATGGGCAGCCGTATGCTCAAACGCTGGCTGCATATGCCGATCCGCAACACCGAAACGCTGATTGGCCGTCAGCAAACCATTGCCGCATTGCAGGATCGTTACACCGAATTGCAGCCGGTGCTGCGTCAGGTGGGTGACCTTGAGCGTATCCTGGCGCGCCTGGCATTGCGTACCGCGCGTCCACGCGATCTCGCCCGTATGCGTCACGCTTTCCAGCAGTTGCCGGAACTGCGCGCTCAGCTGGGAGAGATCGACAGCGCGCCAGTGCAAAAGCTGCGCGAAACCATGGGCGAATTTACCGAGCTTCGCGAACTGCTGGAACGCGCCATCATTGATGCGCCGCCTGTTCTGGTGCGGGATGGCGGGGTTATTGCTCCGGGTTATAACGAAGAGCTGGACGAATGGCGTGCGCTGGCCGATGGCGCGACGGATTATCTGGATAAACTGGAAATCCGCGAGCGTGAACGTCTGGGGCTCGACACCCTGAAAGTCGGCTACAACGCGGTACACGGTTACTATATCCAGATCAGCCGTGGGCAGAGCCACCTGGCACCGATTCACTACGTTCGCCGCCAGACGCTGAAAAATGCCGAGCGCTACATTATTCCCGAGCTGAAAGAGTACGAAGACAAAGTGCTCACGTCGAAAGGTAAAGCGCTGGCGCTGGAGAAACAGCTGTATGACGAGCTGTTCGACATCCTGATGCCGCATCTGGCTGACCTTCAAATGAGCGCCGCTGCGCTGGCCGAGCTGGATGTGCTGGTAAACCTGGCCGAGCGCGCCGAAACGCTGAACTACACCTGTCCTACCTTTACTGACAAGCCCGGCATTCGCATTACCGAAGGTCGCCATCCGGTGGTTGAGCAGGTGCTGAACGAGCCGTTTATTGCCAACCCGTTGAATCTGTCACCGCAGCGAAGAATGCTGATCATTACCGGCCCCAATATGGGCGGTAAAAGTACCTATATGCGCCAGACAGCCCTTATCGCGCTTCTCGCCTACATTGGCAGCTACGTTCCGGCGCAGAAGGTTGAGATTGGCCCTGTCGACCGTATCTTCACCCGTGTGGGTGCGGCTGACGATCTGGCGAGCGGTCGCTCTACCTTTATGGTCGAGATGACCGAAACCGCCAACATTCTGCATAACGCGACAGAGAACAGTCTGGTGTTGATGGACGAAGTAGGACGCGGTACCTCCACCTATGACGGCCTGTCCCTGGCCTGGGCGTGCGCGGAAAGTCTGGCGAATAAAATCAAGGCGCTGACGCTGTTCGCGACGCACTATTTCGAACTGACACAGCTGCCAGAGAAAATGGAAGGCGTGGCTAACGTCCACCTTGATGCGCTTGAGCACGGCGACACCATCGCCTTTATGCACACGGTGCAGGACGGCGCGGCAAGCAAGAGCTATGGCCTGGCCGTCGCCGCGCTGGCGGGTGTGCCGAAAGAGGTGATTAAGCGCGCGCGTCAGAAATTGCGTGAGCTGGAAAGTTTGTCACCGAATGCGGCAGCTACGCAGATAGATGGTACGCAGATGTCACTGCTGGCGGTGCCGGAAGAGACCTCTCCGGCTGTGGAAGCGCTGGAAAATCTCGATCCGGATTCGCTGACGCCGCGTCAGGCGCTGGAGTGGATTTATCGGTTGAAGAGTCTGGTTTAGTTCTCTGCGGTCTTTTTTGCCGGGTGGCGGCTTCGCCTTACCCGGCCTACAAAACCCGTAGGCCCGGTAAGCGTAGCGCCACCGGGCAAAAGACCGCACAATATTAACGCCCGGTAAGCACAGCCGCCTCCGGGCTTTTTATTACAGCAGCGGCGGGATCGTCGGCACCTGCGGTGCCTCATCAATATCCTTCTGCGTCATGCGGAACGCTTCCGGGTAATGCTCGCGGCTGGTACGGCGCAGCGGTTCGGTATCGCGCCAGGTATACAGACAGTGCTGACACTGGTATACCGTCCAGACACCTTTCACCGGTGATGTTGCCATCACCTCAATATGTTCATCGGCACAACGTGGACAAATCATCTTTTCCTCCTTATTAACGTGCCGCCAGCATCGCGGTCAGTTTTTCGGCCCAGGCTTTGGTTTCAGGGAGATCCTGTACCGGCTGGCTGTAGTGACCACGGTTGTCCGGAGCGACTGGGGTGGTGGCATCAATGATCAGCTTGTCAGTGATCCCCGCCGGGCTGGAGCCGGGGTCAAGCTCCAGCACAGACATATTCGGTAGCTGCACCAGATCGCCAGCCGGATTGACCTTCGATGACAGCGCCCACATCACCTGCGGCAGGTTAAACGGATCGACGTCCTCATCCACCATAATCACCATTTTCACGTAACCCAGACCGTGTGGCGTGGTCATAGCGCGGAGCCCGACCGCACGGGCAAAACCGCCGTATCGTTTTTTGGTGGAGATAATCGCCAGCAGGCCGTGGGTGTACATGGCGTTTACCGCCTGCACTTCCGGGAATTCCGCCTTCAGCTGCTGATAGAGCGGCACGCAGGTAGCGGGCCCCATCAGATAATCAATCTCGGTCCAAGGCATCCCCAGGTAGAGAGATTCGAAAATGGGTTTGGTTCGGTAAGAGACTTTATCAATGCGCACGACCGTCATGTTGCGCCCGCCGGAGTAGTGTCCGGTAAACTCACCGAATGGCCCTTCAATCTCACGTTTTCGGCCTTCAATCACCCCTTCGAGGATCACTTCCGACCCCCACGGCACATCGAAACCGGTCAGTGGAGCCGTCGCAATCGGATACGGGCTTTCGCGTAGCGCACCGGCCATCTCATACTCGGATTGATCGTATTTCAGCGGCGTGGCGCCCATCAGGGTGATGATCGGATCGTTACCCAGCGTAATGGCAATAGGCAGGTCTTCGCCGCGCTCTTCTGCCTTATGCAGATGCAGCGCGATATCATGCATCGGCACCGGTTGCAGGCCGAGCTTACGCTTGCCCTTCACTTCCATACGGTAGATCCCGACGTTCTGTTTGCCGAAGTGATCGGGGTCGAGCGGATCGCGGGAGACAACGCACGCTTTATCGAGATAAAAGCCTCCGTCACCGTCGTTCAGGCGGAACAGCGGCAGAATGTCGAACAGGTTGATGTCTTCCCCGTCCACCGTGTTCTGCGCCCAGGCCGGATTTGCACGACGCTCTGGCGAGACGGGGAATTTGTCCCAGCGACGAATAAACTCGTCGATCTGTTTTTTCACCGGGGTATTTGCTGGCAGCCCCATCGAAATAGCGTGGTTTTGCCACGAGCCGATAGTGTTCATCACCACACGGGCATCGGTGAAGCCGCGAATATTATCGAACCACAGCGCAGGCGCACCATCGCCAATGCGTCCGGTAGCGTTGGCGGCGGCGGCTAAATCCGGCTCAGCGTTTACCTCTTCCTCAATTTTCAGCAGCTGCCCTTGCTCATCGAGCGCCTGCAAGAAGCTTCTCAAATCATCAAATGCCATCTTTATTCTCCTGTGAAAAATGTTTCGCTGCCTGCAAACCTTCCCAGCGTCGGGCTTTTTTATGCTCCAGACCAAACTGGTCGAGAACGCGGGTCACGATATGCTGGGTTATGTCATCGGCGGTTTGCGGGTGGTTGTAGTACGCAGGCATAGGTGGCACCATCGCCACGCCCATGCGGGAAAGGGCAAGCATGTTCTCAAGATAGATGGTGCTGAGCGGCGTCTCACGCGGAACCAGCACCAGCTTGCGTCCCTCTTTCAGCACCACGTCTGCCGCACGCCCTACCAGCCCTTCGGCGTAGCCCGCGCGGATACCCGCCAGCGTTTTCATGCTGCACGGAATGACGATCATGCCGTCGGTGCGAAACGAGCCGGAGGAGATGGTGGCAGCCTGATCGGCCGGGCTATGGACGACATCCGCCAGTGCAGCAACGTCATGCGCAGTGAAGGGCGTTTCCAGCTCAATCGTGGTTTTTGCCCACTTCGACATCACCAGATGCGTTTCCACCTCCGGCATTTCCCGCAGCGCCTGCAACAACGCCACGCCTAATGGCGCACCCGTCGCGCCCGTCATTCCCACAATCAATCTCATTCAGCACCTCAATTAGTTTGTTCGTATACGAACATATTAACTAAACTACGCCTCGATCCTGCTGCTGACAAGATCGTTCGCATACGATCACACTATTCGCTAAAAAAACTCTCGCGTTAAAATTCAGCCCGAGAGCGGCTATCATAGAGGGAGTATTTTTCCGTCGGAGTGTCCATGGAGTTAAGACAAGAAGCGTTTCACCTGCTACGTCAGCTTTTTCAACAGCATACCGCCCAGTGGCAACACGCATTGCCCGAACTGACCAAACCACAATATGCGGTGATGCGGTCAATTGCTGAAAATCCTGGCATTGAGCAGGTTGCCCTGACTGAAGTCGCGGTGAGCACCAAAGCGACGCTGGCAGAAATGCTGAGCCGCATGGAAGCACGCGGCCTGGTCAGGCGCGAGCACGATCCGGCAGACAAGCGCCGTCGGTTTGTCTTTCTGACGGCCGAAGGTGAGGCCCTGCTTGAGAGCAGTAAACCGATTGGAAATGAGGTGGATGAGGCGTTTTTAGGGCGCCTTAACGGCGCGGAACGAGAGCAATTTTCAGCGCTCATTAAAAAGATGATGCAGGGTTAAGTAACCCTGACGCGCATAAAATCAATAAATGTTCGCACTTTCGCGGGCACATGCCGGGCATCGGGATAAACAGCATAGATGCCCTGCTGAGCAAACGTGTACTCCGGTAACAGCGAGACCAGCTTCCCTGCATCCAGTGCGTTACGCACCAGCCACTCCGGCAACAGCGCCACGCCACATCCCGCGAGGGCAAAAGCCATCAACGCCTGGGCACTGTCTGCATACAGGCGCGGCGCTTTTCTGATCTCAAAGGAAACAGGATGCCGATCAACGCCTCTCACCTGCCAGCGCAGCGGCGACGTTAAACGCTCGTGAATGATCCAGTCCGCTTCCGCCAGCTGCTCCAGCGAGTCAACCGGATGGTTTGCCAGCCAGCATGGCGTCGCCACGGGCAGGATGGTGAAGGAGGTCATCAACGCGGCGTGGTAGCGCGAATCTGCAAGCGTGCCGAGCCGGATAGCGACATCGAAGCGCTCGGCGATAAGATCGGCATGCAAAGAGGACGAGACATGCCGCACGCGGAGATCAGGGTGCAGCTGGCTAAACTCAGCCAGCAAAGGCACCACCACCTGCGAGCCATACTCGGGCGTGGTGGTGATCCGCAGTTCTCCCGTCAGCCCGGCGTGGTTGGCGCGAACATCATCCTGCAATCGCTCTGCATCCCGTAACAGCATCACGCTTCGTTGATGAAAGAGCTTCCCCGCTTCGGTCAGCGTCAGGCGTCGGGTGGTTCGCAGCAACAGGGTGACGCCCAGCTCCTCTTCAAGCTGACGAATATGAAAGCTGACCACCGCTTTTGTCAGCCCCATCGCCTCCGCCGCGGCGGTGAAACTGCCGATGTCCGCTACGGCGATAAACATCGCCGTACGCTGTAAATTAAGCATCGCTTGCCTGGTTAACTGTCAAAATAATGTTGACAGTATATCGTCCTTTGTCGCGTTTATCCTTAACGCGTGGGCCGATACGATACGCCACCTCACCGGAGGAACTTCCATGACGTATCGCAGCAAAATCGCCGTCGTCTTTCTGCTCGGCTTTTTCCTTGATTTGATAAACATGTTTATTGCCAGCGTCGCCTTTCCGGCGATGGCTCACGCATTCAATACCACACCTTCCGCGCTTGCCTGGGTAAGTAACGGATACATTGCCGGGCTGACGTTAGTCATCCCATTCAGCAGTATTCTGACGCGCCGCGTCGGGCCGAAGCGCGTTATTCTGCTCTCACTGCTTCTCTTTAGCGCGGCCTCCGTTGCGGCGGGTTTCTCATCTTCGCTGGAACGTTTGATTGCCTGGCGCGTCGTGCAGGGCGCCGGAGGGGGTTTACTGATCCCGGTTGGTCAGGCGCTGACCTGGCAACAGTTTAAGCCTCATGAGCGGGCCAGACTCACCTCGGCGGTGATGCTGGTCGCGCTGCTTGCCCCCGCCTGCTCACCGGCTGTGGGCGGCATGCTGGTTCAGACATTCACCTGGCGCTGGATATTTTATGCCACCCTGCCCGTCGCCATTGTCACCTTTGTTTTGGCCTGCGCGTGGCTTAAAACAGAACCGTCACCGATAAACACCACCAGAATAGTAAACCTGTCTTTGCTGACGGATCCGCTGTTGCGCTTATCCATGCTTATCTATGTATGCGTACCCGGCATCTTTATTGGCGTGAACGTAACGGGCATGTATTACCTTCAGAGCGAGGCCAATATGACGCCCACCGCAACGGGCATGCTTATGCTGCCGTGGTCTGTGGCATCGTTTTTGGCTATCACCGCGACAGGACGCTATTTCAACCATATCGGCCCGCGGCCGCTGGTGGTCATCGGTTGCCTTTTGCAGGCGGTGGGCATTCTGCTTTTAATTAACGTCGGCCCGGCTATGCTGTTACCTGCCGTTGCGTTTGCGTTAATGGGTGCGGGGGGAAGCCTTTGCAGCAGTACGGCTCAGAGCAGCGCGTTTTTGACAACGCGGCGGGAAGATATGCCTGATGCCAGTGCGCTATGGAATCTGAATCGTCAGTTGAGCTTTTTTGCGGGTACCCTGCTGCTGGCGCAGGCGCTGAGCTTCATGCAAGCTTATTTTACGCCGCTGGCCGCCTGGCACGGGATGTTTATTTTTGCCGCAGTTATCACTCTGCTGCCCGTACTGTACGTCTACCGTCTTAATAACACGCAGTTACTTGCGCAACTGCAACAGGAGCAACCATGACCCATTTCGAACAAGAGATCCTCGACATCCACGTCGCCCTTGAAAACTGGTTAGGTGCAGGCGAAGGCGAACAGGACGCCCTGCTCGCCCGTTTCCGTCCGGATTTTCTGATGGTTCCACCGAGTGGCGCCCATTTAGATCATCACGCTCTGGCCAAATTTTTATATGCGCAGCGGGGAACCCGACCCGGGCTCAGGATCGGTATTGATGCGTTAACAACGCTTCAGACATGGGACAACGGCGCGGTGCTCCATTACCGGGAGACGCAAACCCGGCCTGGCCAGCCCGTCAACGTGCGCTGGTCAACCGCGGTGCTTAATCAGGAAGGGGATAACATCACCTGGCGTTTGCTGCACGAAACGGCGCAATCGTAAGGCATAAAAAAGGCCCGTCTCACGACGGGCCTTTTCTGACGAATGGTTGCTTACTCGCGGAACAGCGCTTCGATATTCAGACCTTGCCCTTGCAGGATTTCACGCAGGCGGCGTAGCCCTTCAACCTGAATCTGACGAACACGTTCACGGGTCAGGCCAATCTCACGGCCGACATCTTCCAGTGTCGCAGCTTCATACCCCAGTAAACCGAAACGACGTGCCAGCACTTCACGCTGTTTGGCGTTCAGTTCGAACAGCCATTTGACGATGCTCTGTTTCATATCATCGTCCTGCGTGGTGTCTTCCGGGCCGTTGTCTTTTTCATCGGCCAGGATGTCCAGCAGCGCTTTTTCGGAGTCACCACCCAGCGGGGTGTCAACCGAGGTAATGCGCTCGTTGAGACGCAGCATACGGCTTACGTCATCAACCGGTTTGTCGAGTTGCTCTGCGATCTCTTCCGCACTTGGCTCGTGGTCCAGTTTATGGGACAACTCGCGCGCGGTACGCAGATAAACATTCAACTCTTTGACGATGTGGATCGGCAGTCGAATCGTACGGGTCTGGTTCATAATAGCCCGTTCGATGGTCTGACGAATCCACCAGGTCGCGTAGGTTGAGAAACGGAACCCGCGTTCCGGGTCAAACTTCTCAACTGCGCGGATGAGACCTAAGTTGCCCTCTTCAATCAGATCCAGCAGAGCCAGACCACGATTGCCGTAACGGCGGGCAATTTTCACGACCAGTCGCAGGTTACTTTCGATCATGCGACGACGCGAGGCAACATCACCACGCAAAGCACGACGTGCGAAATAGACTTCTTCTTCGGCCGTTAGCAGTGGGGAGTAACCAATCTCCCCAAGGTAAAGCTGAGTCGCGTCCAGCACACGCTGTGTGGCACCCTGCGATAACAGCTCTTCTTCAGCCAAATCGTTATCACTGGGTTCCTCTTCTACTAAGGCTTTTTCGTCAAAAGCCTCTGATCCGTTCTCATCAAATTCCGCGTCTTCATTTAAATCATGAACTTTCAGCGTATTCTGACTCATAAAGGTGGCTCCTACCCGTGATCCCTGGACGAGACACCCTGGCTGGCATGCCCCGTCAATTTATCGCTGCGGTAAATATTGCAGCGGGTTTACGGATTTCCCCTTGTAACGAATTTCAAAATGCAAGCGTGTAGAACTGGTTCCGGTGCTACCCATGGTAGCGATTTTTTGCCCCGCCTTAACTTCTTGTTGTTCCCGGACCAGCATAGTGTCGTTATGGGCGTAGGCACTCAGGTAATCATCGTTATGTTTGATGATAATAAGATTACCGTAACCGCGCAGTGCGTTACCGGCATAGACAACGCGTCCGTCTGCGGTCGCGATGATTGCCTGTCCTTTACTGCCTGCGATATCGATCCCTTTGTTGCCCCCCTCAGAGGTAGCGAAGTTCTCGATAATCTTGCCGTCAGTTGGCCAGCGCCAGGTGGTGATTGACGAGCTGGCATTCTGACTGCTTGCAGTCGGTACAGTAGAGCTAACCACAGGTGCCGTAGTCGGTGCTGTGACAACAGTCGCAGTACCTTTATTATTCGGCAACATTTTGTTAGCACTCTGATCACCTGAATCCTCAGAATACGTAATTACAGGTTGTGAAGCAACCACCGTGGTGGTTTTTTGTGCAGGAGTAACGCTGTTATTTTGCGCAGTTACGTCGGCCGCTGAAACGGTGTTGCCTGGCGTAAGCGGTGTCCCCGTCGCGTTGCCAACCTGAAGCGTTTGCCCGACTTCCAGAGCATACGGGGCCTGGACGTTGTTTCGCTGTGCCAGATCGCGGAAATCGTTCCCGGTGATCCAGGCAATATAGAACAGCGTATCGCCGCGCTTCACGGTATAGGTGCTGCCGCCGGTATAGCTACCTTTCGGAATGTTCCCATACTTACGGTTATACACTATGCGGCCATTTTCAGTCTGAACAGGCTGTTCCACTGCCTGAATCTGCGTAGGCTGCGTAACTGGACGCTGAACCGGCTGGATCTGCGGAGTTTGCTGCGCCGTTGAGGTGCCCATTTTAGGCGGAGGGGTGATCAACATTCCGCTGGACGTGTTACCCGAGCCGCTGGTTCCATTAACGGAACTGACGGGCGCAGGCGCGTTATTTGAACTTGTACAGCCTGCCAGCCAGAGCGAAACCAGTGATAATGCCGCAACACGGCTGATGGTGAATTTTGGGCTTCCCGCGCTCATTTATCCCCCAGGAATGTGTTAACTACCAGTGACTTAAAAATAACCGTGAAGGCACGAATCTATCGCGCCACACCATACGCTGAATTTGCCTTAATAACCCTGGAAAAATCCGAGTCTCAGGCCAGTTCGCCCTTAACCAGGGGCACAAAGCGCACGGCTTCCACGGTATCGATAATAAACTCGCCGCCGCGTCGACGAACGCGCTTCAAAAGCTGCTGCTCATCGCCGACGGGCAATACAAGAATGCCACCCTCGTCCAGCTGCGAAAGAAGCGCAGTGGGGATTTCAGGTGGCGCTGCCGTGACAATGATGGCGTCAAACGGGGCGCGAGCCTGCCAACCCTGCCATCCATCGCCGTGGCGTGTCGATACATTATGTAAATCAAGCTGTTTCAGGCGACGGCGCGCCTGCCACTGCAACCCTTTAATCCGTTCCACCGAACAGACATGGTGCACAAGGTGAGCCAGGATCGCGGTTTGATACCCTGAACCGGTGCCAATTTCCAGCACCCGGGACTCTGGCGTTAGCTCCAGAAGCTCCGTCATACGCGCCACCATGTAGGGCTGCGAAATCGTCTGGCCTTGCCCAATGGGCAGCGCCACGTTTTCCCACGCTTTGTGTTCAAACGCCTCATCTACAAACTTCTCACGGGGAACCTGGGCAAGCGCGTTCAGCACCTGCTCGTTGGCGATCCCCTGTGCGCGTAATTGTTCCAGAAGAGTTTGTACACGTTTACTTACCATTGCGCGTTCACTCCGACCCGATCTAACCAGTCCGACACCACATCATGCGCGCTATAAGCGGTTAAATCTACGTGCAACGGCGTAACGGAAACGTACCCTTCATCCACCGCAGCGAAGTCGGTGTCTGGCCCGGCATCGCATTTATCTCCCGGAGGGCCGATCCAGTACAGGGTATTGCCGCGCGGATCCTGCTGGGGAATAACCTGATCGGCAGGATGGCGACTGCCACAGCGCGTCACGCGGATCCCTTTGATCTCGTCCAGCGGGAGGTCCGGCACGTTAATATTGAGGATACGTCCGGTACGCAGCGGCTCGCGGCCAAGCGCACGGAGAATGGAGCAGGTCACCGCGGCGGCTGTGTCATAGTGGGTGTGACCGTTTAACGAGACCGCCAGCGCCGGAAACCCCAGGTGACGCCCTTCCATCGCCGCGGCCACGGTGCCGGAGTAAATCACATCATCGCCAAGATTTGGCCCGGCATTGATGCCGGAGACCACAACGTCCGGCCGCGGGCGCATCAGCGCGTTCACGCCCAGAAACACGCAGTCGGTCGGCGTCCCCATCTGGACGGCAATATCGCCATTCTCAAAGGTAAAGGTGCGAAGTGAAGACTCCAGCGTCAATGAGTTAGACGCGCCACTGCGGTTACGATCGGGAGCCACGACCTGCACATCCGCAAATTCGCGGAGGTGTTTCGCCAGCGTCTGAATACCTGGCGCATGGATCCCGTCATCGTTACTCAGCAATATTCGCATAATCACCCGACGTGTTGATAAGTTCCCTGACAACACTGGTGGCAAAGCTACCTGCCGGCAGCCAGAAGCGTAACTCGACGGTTACGTCATCCCACCAGTTCCAGCTCAGCTGTTGCGGGTAGAGGAGCATCGCACGACGTGCCGCCTCGACCTTTTCCCGCACCAGCAACGATTGTAATTCTGGCGCATCCGCCACCGCTGACTGCTCAGCGGCCAGCGCCTCGCCCTGGGTTCCCCAGTCGCCTGAACCCGGCAAGGCGGCGGTAATCATCAGCGTTTTAGCGTCCACGCGCGACTGGACATCGGCCATCTCTTCGGCCGTTGCCACAAACCAGCTTCCGCGTCCCGCTAATTGTAGCGCATCGCCGACAACAACTTGATTCGCGTCCGGTTTTTTCAGCCGTTCGCTCACAATCTGATTAAACAACGCACTGCGGGCCGCCGACAACCAAAAACTGCGTTTATTACGATCGCGCACCGGTGCACCGCTTTGCGCCCAGCGCAGCGCGCCCAGCAGGTTGCTACCACCGATACCAAAGCGCTGAGCGCCGAAATAGTTTGGTACGCCGCGTTCGTTAATGGCCTTCAGGCGTTTTTCAACGTCCTCGCGTTCGGTCACTTCGCGCAACACCAGGGTAAAGGCATTACCTTTCAGTGCGCCCAGACGCAATTTGCGTTTATGGCGGGCGTACTCCAGTACCTTACAGCCCTCAAGCTCAAATTTGCTTAAATCGGGCATGGCATTGCCGGGCACGCGGGCGCAAAGCCACTGTTCGGTCACGGCATGTTTATCTTTTTGACCGGCAAAGCTCACTTCGCGGGCGTGAATATTGAGGAATTTTGCCAGCGCGTCCGCCACGAAGCGGGTGTTGCAGCCGTTTTTCAGAATGCGCACCAGGATGTGCTCGCCTTCGCCGTCCGGCTCAAAACCCAGATCTTCCACTACCACGAAATCTTCAGGGTTGGCTTTCAGCAGACCCTTGCCCTGCGGTTTACCGTGCAGATACGTCAGATTGTCGAAATCCGTCATTTGGCCGCCTTCACCAGCAGCGCCACGGCTTCACAGGCAATGCCTTCGCCACGACCGGTAAAGCCCAGCTTCTCCGTGGTGGTCGCTTTGACGTTGACGTCGTCCATATGGCAACCCAGATCTTCAGCGATAAACACGCGCATCTGAGGGATGTGCGGCAGCATCTTTGGTGCCTGAGCAATGATCGTCACATCAACGTTGCCGAGGGTGTAGCCTTTGGCCTGAATACGACGCCAGGCTTCGCGCAGCAGTTCGCGGCTGTCTGCGCCTTTAAAAGCAGGATCGGTGTCCGGGAACAGTTTGCCAATGTCGCCCAGCGCGGCGGCACCCAGCAGCGCGTCGGTCAGCGCATGCAGCGCCACGTCGCCATCAGAATGCGCCAGCAGACCTTTTTCGTAAGGAATGCGCACGCCGCCAATGATAATTGGGCCAACGCCGCCAAAGGCGTGTACATCAAAACCGTGTCCAATACGCATTATGCCTTCTCCTGAGGGGTCGTACGGGTAAGATAAAATTCCGCGAGCTGTAAGTCTTCCGGGCGCGTCACTTTTATATTATCAGCGCGTCCTTCAACAAGCGTGGGGTGGAAACCGCAATACTCCAGCGCCGAGGCTTCGTCCGTAATGGTCGCACCTTCTTTAAGCGCTCGCGTTAAGCAGTCGTGGAGTAATTCGCGGGGAAAAAATTGTGGCGTCAGCGCGTGCCATAGATCGACGCGCTCGACGGTGTGGGCAATCGCTGGTTTACCCGGTTCGGCACGCTTCATGGTGTCACGCACCGGGGCGGCCAGAATGCCGCCCACTTTACTGGTTTCACTCAGGGCCAGCAGACGCGACAGATCGTCGTGATGCAGACAGGGACGCGCGGCATCGTGCACCAGCACCCACTGCGCGTTCCCGGCAGCCTGAATGCCCGCCAGAACGGAGTCAGCCCGCTCTGCGCCGCCGTCAACGACGGTAATCTGAGGATGATTCGCCAGCGGGAGCTGCGCAAAACGTGCATCGCCGGGGCTGATGGCAATAACAACGCGTTTCACCCGGGCATGCGCCAGCAGCGCCGCCACGGCGTGCTCGAGGATCGTTTTATCGCCAATTGAGAGATACTGCTTAGGACATTCTGTCTGCATACGCCGGCCAAAACCTGCGGCCGGCACCACGGCACAGACGTCCGAAAAAGTTGCTGCCATGTCGTAATCCTGGGCCTGATTATCGATTGTTTTGTGCGGAGCCCTGATTGCGTTTAGACGCATCCGGAACCAGGCGATAAAACGTTTCGCCCGGCTTAGTCATACTAAGTTCATTGCGTGCGCGCTCCTCAATCGCCTCCTGGCCGCCATTGAGGTCATCAATTTCAGCAAAAAGTTGATCGTTACGCGCTTTAAGTTTGGCGTTTGTCGCCTGCTGTGCCGCGACGTCATCGCTCACCCGGCTGTAGTCGTGCAGTCCGTTTTTGCCGAACCACAGCGAATATTGCAGCCAGACCAGCAAAGCCAGCAACAGCAGCGTTAGTTTACCCATCCTGCCCCCTGAAAAAACGGCATCATCATCCCATAACTTTCCGCTGGACTCTACTGCGGGGTTTTAATTATGCCGTAAGTTAGCCCATCAGCCATAAAAACAGCAGGCCAAAGATGACCACAACGGTGGCGATAGTGATGAGCGTACTATACAGGAGCTTGCCGTTGAAAAGGGAGTGCAGCGCCACGCCCACCACAACCGCAACGGGCATCAGCGCGAGGAAGAAAGGCCAGGTATAGAGGAAGAAAAAGAGGGTGTTTCCACCGTAGATCAAAAACGGGATACCCAGCGCCAGTAGCCACGACACAAAGCCGACAATCGCCCCAGGGAAGGACCAGGTCGTCTCGTCGTCGGTCGTTAACGGTTCCGACCCGGTGGTAATCATGTAGTTTTCACTGTTGCGCATAGCTAATCCTGTGACCGTGACTCATCGCTCGGGAAGACAGCTCCCGAACGATACCGTCTCAGGATCTGATAATATCGTCCCGTCTGAGCAGGTCTAATAATTGGCTTACTAAATTTGTTACCAATTGTTGACCTTCCAGATGAATCTCAGGGGATTCAGGCGCTTCGTAAACCGAGTCAATACCGGTGAAGTTTCGCAGCTCTCCCGCGCGGGCTTTTTTATACAGCCCTTTCGGATCGCGCGCTTCGCAGATTGCCAGCGGCGTATCCACAAATACTTCAATGAAGCGATTCCGGCCCACGCGCTCACGCACCATCTGACGTTCGGCGCGGTGCGGTGAGATAAACGCCGTCAGCACCACCAGCCCGGCATCCGCCATCAGGCTGGCGACTTCTCCCACCCGGCGAATGTTCTCTTTACGGTCTTCATCGCTGAACCCTAAATCGCTGCACAGTCCGTGACGCACGTTGTCGCCGTCCAGCAGGTAGGTGCTCACTCCCTGCTGATGCAGCGCCTCTTCCAGCGCGCCTGCCACCGTGGATTTACCGGAGCCAGACAGCCCGGTAAACCACAGCACAACCCCACGGTGACCGTGGAGCTGTTCGCGCTGGGCGACGGTGACCGGATGAGGATGCCAGACGACGTTCTCATCATGGGCAGCCATTACTTGCCTCCCAGCAAATCGCGTGCGCCCCAGTGCGGGAAGTGTTTACGCACCAGCGCATTCAGCTCAAGTTCAAACGCGCTGAACTCAGAGGCCACGGTAGCCTGCGTGTTTGGTTCACGGACCATCCCGGCGCCGACGGTGACGTTGGTCAGGCGGTCGATAAAGATCAGCCCGCCCGTCACCGGATTCTGCTGATACGGATCCAGCACCAGCGGCTCGTCGAAGGTCAGATCCACCAGACCGATGCCATTCAGCGGCAGCTCGCTCACGTCACGGTGGGTCAGGTTGTTGATGTCCACCTGGAACTGAATGCCGTCCACGCGAGCGCGGGTTTTCTTGCCGGCAATTTTAATGTCATAGCTCTGGCCTGCGGTCAGGGGCTGTTCCGCCATCCACACCACGTCCACGGATGCGCCCTGCACCGCCGCCAGCGTTTCCTGCGCGTCGACCAGCAGATCGCCGCGGCTGATGTCAATCTCGTCTTTTAGCACCAGGGTTACCGCTTCACCTGCCCCTGCTTCGTCCAGATCGCCATCAAAGGTGACGATACGGGCAATGGTCGATTCCACGCCGGACGGCAGCACCTTCACACGCTGGCCCACGTTGACCGAGCCGGACGCAAGGGTGCCGGAGAAGCCGCGGAAATCGAGGTTCGGACGGTTTACGTACTGCACCGGAAAGCGCATCGGCTGGGTCTCAACCACGCGCTGAATTTCAACGGTTTCCAGCACCTCCAGCAGCGTCGGGCCGCTGTACCACGGCATGTTCGCGCTCTGAGAGGCGACGTTATCCCCTTCCAGCGCCGACAGCGGCACAAAGCGAATATCGAGGTTGCCCGGCAGCTGTTCAGCAAAGGTCAGGTAGCTCTGGCGGATCTCGTCGAATCGCGCTTCGCTGTAGTCCACCAGATCCATTTTGTTCACCGCCACCACCAGGTGTTTGATCCCCAGCAGCGTAGAGATAAAGCTGTGACGACGCGTCTGATCCAGCACGCCTTTACGGGCGTCCATCAGCAGGATCGCCAGGTCACAGGTGGACGCGCCGGTCGCCATGTTACGGGTGTACTGCTCATGCCCCGGGGTGTCGGCGATAATAAATTTGCGCTTTTCGGTAGAGAAGTAGCGATAGGCGACATCAATGGTAATGCCCTGCTCGCGCTCCGCCTGCAAGCCGTCCACCAGCAGCGCCAGGTCGAGTTTTTCGCCCTGGGTGCCGTGGCGTTTACTGTCATTGTGCAGGGAAGAGAGCTGATCTTCGTAAATTTGTCGCGTGTCGTGCAGCAGACGACCAATCAGGGTACTTTTCCCGTCATCAACGCTGCCGCAGGTCAGGAAACGCAACAGACTTTTGTACTGTTGGGCGTGCAGATAAGCTTCTACGCCGCCTTCATCGGCAATTTGTTGGGCAATAGTCGTATTCATGGCGGCTCCTTAGAAATAACCCTGACGTTTCTTCAGCTCCATGGAGCCTGCCTGGTCGCGGTCAATCACGCGGCCCTGTCGCTCACTGGTGGTCGACACCAGCATCTCCTCGATGATCTCCGGCAGCGTCTGCGCACTGGATTCCACCGCGCCGGTCAACGGCCAGCAGCCGAGAGTACGGAAACGGACCATCTGTTTTTTGATCACTTCACCCGGCTGTAAATCAATGCGATCGTCGTCGATCATCATCAGCATGCCGTCGCGCTCCAGGACCGGGCGCTCTGCTGCCAGATACAGCGGAACGATCTCAATATTTTCCAGATAGATGTACTGCCAGATATCCAGCTCGGTCCAGTTGGAGAGCGGGAAGACGCGAATGCTTTCGCCCTTGTTTATCTGGCCGTTGTAGTTGTGCCACAGCTCCGGACGCTGGTTTTTCGGGTCCCAGCGGTGGAAGCGGTCGCGGAAAGAGTAGATTCGCTCTTTGGCGCGGGATTTCTCTTCGTCACGCCGTGCGCCGCCGAAGGCCGCATCAAAACCGTATTTATTCAGCGCCTGCTTCAGCCCTTCGGTTTTCATGATATCGGTATGCTTGGCGCTGCCGTGCACGAACGGGTTGATGCCCATCGCCACCCCTTCCGGGTTTTTGTGCACCAGCAGCTCGCAGCCGTAGGCTTTGGCGGTACGGTCACGAAACTCGTACATCTCGCGGAATTTCCAGCCGGTATCCACATGCAGCAGCGGGAACGGCAGCGTCCCCGGATAAAACGCTTTACGCGCCAGGTGCAGCATGACGCTGGAATCTTTACCGATGGAGTACATCATCACCGGGTTAGAGAACTCGGCGGCCACTTCGCGGATAATGTGGATACTTTCCGCTTCGAGCTGCCGCAGGTGAGTAAGTCGTTTTTGGTCCATAACCGTTCCTTAAGCCAAATTTACAACAGAAGCGCCGAAGCCTTCTGTGTCGGTTGTGTGTTGGAACCAGGCGAGCGAGCTGTGCAACTGCACCACTTCTCCCACCACGATCAGGGCGGGCATCGGGGCGTCTTTCGCCAGGGTTGCAAGGTCTTGTAAAGTGCCGATGGCGACATGCTGATCGACGCGTGTCCCGCGGGAAATCACTGCTACCGGCGTCGTCGCATCGCGACCGTGCTGAATAAGCTGTTCGCTGATGTCTGCCGCTTTCATCGTGCCCATATAAATCGCCAGCGTTTGTCGGCTCTGGGCGAGATGCGACCAGTCAAACGGCGTGCTGTCGGCTTTATAATGCCCGGTCACAAAGGTCACGCTCTGGGCGTAATCACGATGGGTCAGCGGAATACCGGCGTAGGCCGTGACGGCAGACGCCGCCGTAATACCGGGGACCACCTGGAACGGGACGCCCGCTTCGGCTGCCGCCTGCAACTCCTCGCCACCACGGCCGAAAATAAACGGGTCGCCCCCTTTCAGGCGCACCACGGTCTTGCCCGCTTTCGCGGCGGCAATCAGCATTTGATTGGTGTCGTGCTGCGGCACGGAGTGCTCGCCGGCACGTTTACCAACGCAGATTTGCTCCGCGTCACGGCGGATCAGTTCGCGAATACCGTCGGTGACCAGATGGTCGTAGAACACGACATCCGCATCCTGAAGAACCTGGAGGCCACGCAGCGTGAGCAGCCCGGCATCGCCCGGCCCGGCGCCCACCAGAATGATCTCCCCGCCCGTACTGCCGGGGTTATCCAGTTCGTCTTCGAGAATTTGTTGCGCCGCCGTCTCGTTACCGGCATGCATCAGGCTGGCAAAGCGGCCGCGAAACACACGCTCCCAGAAGCGACGGCGTTCCGTCACGCTGGTCAGACGCGTTTTAAGGTGGTTGCGCCAGTAGCTGGCCTTCTCCGCCATGCGCCCGAGGCTGGTCGGCAGCAGCGCTTCGATTTTTTCCCGCAGTACGCGCGCCAGCACCGGCGCGGTGCCGCCGGAGGAGATCGCCACCAGCAGCGGCGAGCGGTCAACAATCGACGGGAAGATAAACGAGCACAGCGGCTGGTCGTCTACCACGTTCACCAGACGGTGACGGTCCTGAGCTGCGTCGGAGATTCGGCGATTGAGCGCCCGATCTTCGGTTGCCGCAATCACCAGCACCACGCTGTCGATCTGAGACTCTTCAAAATCCGCCTCTGCAACGACCTGCACCTGCGCCCCGGCGCGTTGCAGGAACGCGATTTTGCGATCGGCAATTTCACCCGTCCCGACAACCAGTACCGGTCGGTCTTTCAAGGCGGCAAAAAGGGGGAGATAGTCCACAGGCAACAACTCACTAACAACCAGGAATAAAGGGACTATAGGGGGCGGCTTAGATCGAATGAAATTACGAATTGGAATGAGTAGTTACTCAATGGAATAACGCCGTGAAAAAGCAAATATCAAAAAGTGCTTAACATGCGAAATTTCGGGCATTTAAGCGCAATTCAAATTGTGTCTACCCGATCACAGTTTCATACTATGCGGGTTAAAATTTTGCTCTGTTTTTAAGGACTCACTATGTTTTCCGCAATGCGCCACCGATTCGTTGCCCTGGCGCTCGGCGTTTGCTTTATCCTTCCGGCTCAGGCAAAAAATCAATCTTACGGTGAAATAGCCAGTATGCAGGCGCGGCATATTGCGACGGTCTTTCCGGGCCGCATGACCGGAACCCCAGCCGAAATGCTCTCGGCAGACTATATTCGTCAGCAGTTTGCGGATATGGGCTATGAGAGCGACATTCGCGCTTTCCACAGCCGCTACATCTATACCTCACGCAATAAAACGCAGAACTGGCATAACGTAACCGGCAGCACGGTCATTGCGGCGCACGAAGGAAAGGCGGCTGAGCAGATTATTATTATGGCGCACCTTGATACCTACACGCCGATGAGCGACGCCGATGTCGATAATAACCTCGGCGGCCTGACGCTTCAGGGACTGGATGACAATGCGGCGGGGCTGGGCGTCATGCTTGAGCTGGCCGAACGCCTGAAGAATATTCCGACGAAATACAGCATTCGCTTTGTTGCGACCAGCGGTGAAGAAGAAGGAAAACTCGGCGCTGAGAATCTCCTTAAGCGCATGACCGCTGAGGAGAAGAAAAATACGTTGCTGGTGATTAACCTCGATAATCTGATCGTGGGAGATAAGCTCTATTTTAATAGCGGACAGAGCACGCCGAGCAGCGTACGTAAACTCACCCGCGACCGCGCGCTGGCGCTTGCCCGCACGCATGGCGTCTATGCCGCGACAAATCCGGGCGGTAACCCCGATTATCCCAAAGGCACGGGCTGCTGTAATGACGGTGAAGTGTTTGATAAGGCGGGCATTCCGGTGCTGTACGTCGAGGCGACTAACTGGGCGCTGGGCAAAAAAGATGGCTATCAGCAGCGCGCTAAATCGAAGGCGTTCCCAAACGGGACCAGCTGGCATGACGTGCGGCTGGATAACCAGCAGCACATTGATAAAACGCTGCCGCAGCGGATTGAGCACCGCAGCCGGGATGTCGTGAAAGTGATGCTGCCGCTGGTGAAGGAGCTGGCGAAAGCGGGGAAAGCCTGATGCAATTAAGCCCGGTTGCGCTGCGCTTACCGGGCCTACAACGGCACGAAACGTAGGCCCGGTAAGGCGTAGCCGCCACCGGGCGAAAAAACATTACCCTTCGTGCAGCCCGCACTCGCGCTTCAGCCCAAAGAATCGCGTCTCTTCTTCCGCCATTCCCGGTTCCCATTTACGCGTGGTATGGGTGTCGCCTACCGACAGGTAGCCCTGATCCCACAGCGGATGGTACTTCAGCCCGTGCTTTTGCAGATACTGGTACACCGTGCGGTTATCCCAGTCGATGATCGGCAGCACTTTGAACACGCCACGCTGCACCGCCAGCACCGGCAGCGTTGCCCGGCTCCCGGACTGCTCGCGGCGGAGCCCAGCAAACCACGTCTGCGCATGAAGATCTTTCAGCGCGCGGTTCATCGGCTCGACCTTGTTGATCTCATTGTATTTCTCGATGCCCTCAACGCCCTGCTCCCACAGCTTGCCGTAACGCGCCTCCTGCCAGGCCGCGCTTTCGGTTGCGCGATAAACCTTCAGGTTCAGCTTGAGCTTGTCCGTCAGCTCGTCGATAAACTGATAGGTCTCCGGGAACAGATAGCCGGTATCGGTGAGGATCACCGGAATGTCCGGACGGATCTGATTCACCAGATGCAGACTGACCGCCGCCTGAATGCCAAAGCTCGACGAAAGCACATAGTCTCCCGGCAGGTTTTCCAGCGCCCACGCCACGCGCCCTTCGGCGTCGAGCTTTTCCAGTTGGGCGTTAGTTTCTGCCAGGGCCAGAATGCGTTCAACTTTTGGCAGGTCATTAAGGGCGTTTAGATCGAGTACGGACATAAGAACCTCGTTTGCCTGTTTCGCCGGGCGGCACTGCGTTTGCCCGGCCTACAAAACCCGTAGGCCCGGTAAGCGAAGCGCCACCGGGCAAAGGATGGATTACTCCCAGAAATCCCTTGCGGGATCGAGCACCGGGCGAATGATGCCCGCACGTACCGTAAAGTCGCCGAAGCCTTCACCCGCTTCGCGCTCTTTCGCCCAGCGTCCGATAAGCACGTCGAGGGAATCGAGAATTTCCGGCTCGGTGATGTTCTCGCGGAACATACGCGGAATACGTGTCCCGATACGGTTACCGCCCAGGTGCAGGTTATAGCGACCCGGCGCTTTCCCTACCAGACCGAGTTCGGCCAGCATCGCGCGGCCGCAGCCGTTCGGACAGCCCGTCACGCGCATAACAATATGCTCGTCCGGAATACCGTGTTTTTCCAGAATCGCCTCCACTTTATCAGTGAAGGACGGCAGGAATCGCTCGGCTTCGGCCATCGCCAGCGGACAGGTCGGGAACGACACGCAGGCCATTGAGTTTTCACGCTGCGCGCTCACCGCATTCATCAACCCGTGCTCGCGGGCCAGCTCTTCAATTCTCGCCTTATCGCTTTCCGGCACGCTGGCGACGATCAGGTTCTGGTTGGCGGTAATACGGAACTCGCCTTTGTGGATCTTTGCGATTTCCAGCAGGCCGGTTTTCAGCGGACGGCCCGGATAATCAAGAATACGGCCGTTTTCGATAAACAGCGTCAGGTGCCAGTTATTGTCGATGCCTTTCACCCAGCCGATGCGATCGCCGCGACCGGTGAATTCGTAAGGGCGGATCGGCTCAAACTTGATGCCCGCGCGACGCTCCACTTCTTCTTTGAACGTCTCGACGCCTACGCGCTCCAGGGTGTATTTGGTTTTCGCGTTTTTACGATCGGTACGGTTACCCCAGTCGCGCTGGGTCGTGACCACCGCCTCTGCCACGGCCAGCGTGTGCTCCAGCGGCAGGAAGCCGAACTCGCTCGCGGTGCGGGCGTAAGTTTTCTTGTTACCGTGCTCAATGGACAAACCGCCGCCCACCAGCAGGTTAAAGCCGACCAGCTTGCCGTTTTCGGCAATCGCCACGAAGTTCATGTCGTTGGCGTGCAGGTCGATATCGTTCTGCGGCGGGATCACCACCGTGGTTTTAAACTTACGCGGCAGGTAGGTCTGACCGAGGATCGGCTCTTCATCGGTGGTGGCGACTTTCTCCTGATCGAGCCAGATCTCCGCATAGGCGCGGGTACGTGGCAGCAGATGTTCGGAGATTTTTTTCGCCCACTCGTACGCTTCGGCGTGCAGCTCAGATTCGTACGGGTTCGAGGTGCAGAGCACGTTACGGTTCATGTCGTTGGCAGTCGCCAGCGCGTCCAGACCCACGGAGTGCAGCATCTGGTGCACCGGCTTGACGTTCTTCTTCAGAATGCCGTGGAACTGGAAGGTCTGACGGTTGGTCAGACGAATGCTGCCGTAGATTGTGTTTTCACCGGCAAACTTGTCGATCGCCTGCCACTGTTTCGTAGTGATTACCCCGCCCGGCAGACGACAGCGCAGCAGCATCGCGTGACGCGGCTCCAGCTTCTGTTCGGCACGCTCGGCGCGGATATCGCGGTCGTCCTGTTGGTACATACCGTGGAAACGGATCAGCAGGAAGTTGTCGCCTTTGAAACCGCCGGTCAGGCCGTCATTTAAATCTTCGGCAATGGTACCGCGCAGGTAGTTGCTCTCTACCTTCATGCGCTCGGCATCAGTCAGTTTGCCTTCGACCACCAGTGGGCCAGGATGTTTTTCGCTCATTAGTAGACATCTCGCTGATAACGGCGCTCTACGCGCAGCTCACTTAAAAATTCATCCGCCGTTTCGGCATCCATACCGCCGAATTCGGCAATCACTTCCAGCAGTGCCTGCTCAACGTCTTTCGCCATGCGATTGGCGTCGCCGCAGACATAAATGTGGGCGCCGTCATTGATCCAGCGCCACAGCTCTGCGCCCTGTTCGCGCAGTTTGTCTTGTACGTATACTTTTTCTTTCTGATCGCGGGACCAGGCCAGATCGATGCGGGTCAGCACGCCCTCTTTGACGTAGCGCTGCCACTCAACCTGGTAGAGGAAATCTTCAGTAAAGTGCGGGTTGCCGAAGAACAGCCAGTTTTTACCCGGCGCGTCGTCTGCCGCACGCTGCTGCATAAAGGCGCGGAATGGCGCAATACCGGTGCCTGGGCCAATCATGATCACCGGCGTTTCGGGGTTCGCCGGCAGGCGGAAGTTGTCGTTGTGCTCGATAAAGACGCGAACTTCACCCTCTTCTTCCACGCGGTCTGCCAGGAAGCCTGACGCCCCACCCGCGCGCGCGCGGCCTTCGATGTCGTAACGCACCACGCCAACGGTGATGTGGACTTCGTTTTCCACTTCCGCCTGCGAGGAGGCGATGGAGTACAGGCGCGGGGTCAGCGGACGCAGCAGGCCGACCAGCGCGTCAGCATCCAGCTGTGCCGGAGAGAAACGCACCATATCGACAATCGGCGTTGTCGCCGCGTATTGCTGTAACTTCGCCTTATCCCCGACCAGCGGAAGGAGCGATTCGCTGCGGGTTAAGGTGGCGTAGTTTTCAACGATGTTGGCGGTGTTCACCGTCAGTTCGAAATGCCACTGGAGCACCTCGGAGATCGAGAGCGTTTTGCCGTCCACGGTAACCGGTTCATCGCCTTTCAGCCACAGCAGCTCGACCAGCTCTTTCACCAGCGCCGGATCGTTCTGATACCAGACGCCCAGCGCATCGCCAGGCTGGTAACGCAGGCCAGAGTCACCGAGATCGATTTCGATATGGCGCACGTCTTTTTCTGAATCACGGCCCGTGATTTTCTGGTTTACCGACAGGCTCGCCGTCAGTGGCGCCTCTTTCGTGTAAGGGCTGGTGTGGATTTCGTTAACGGTGCCGGCTGCGGTAACGGCGGCCTGCGCTGGCGTCTCTTTCGGGACGCGGGCCTTCAGCACCTCAACGATGCGCGCCCGCCATTCGGCGGCGGCAGCCTGGTATTCCACGTCAGCGTCTACGCGATCCAGCAGGCGCTCTGCGCCCAGCTCCGCCAGCTTGCTGTCGAAATCTTTACCGGACTGGCAGAAAAATTCATAGGACGTATCACCGAGGCCGAAGACGGCAAAGGCGGTGCCCTCGAGCTTTGGCGCTTTTTTCGAGAACAGGAACTTATGCAGCGCGACGGCTTCTTCAGCAGGCTCACCTTCCCCCTGCGTTGACGCCACCACCACCAGCAGTTT
Source organism: Enterobacter sp. MGH85 (assembly GCF_001037655.1). NCBI lineage: Bacteria > Pseudomonadati > Pseudomonadota > Gammaproteobacteria > Enterobacterales > Enterobacteriaceae > Enterobacter > Enterobacter sp. MGH85. The sequence goes on along the minus strand of NZ_KQ089925.1, from coordinate 1,920,309 downwards.
TTCTGACGCGATCTGTTTGAATTTATAATCCCCGGCGTTGACCAGGTTAACGTTCAGCTTCGCGGCGAGCAGGTCATCACGCAGCGCTTCGGCCACACGACGGGCATTACCCGTTTGCGAAGCGGAGATAAGCGTGATGGCAGGAATTTCAACGGCCGTTGGCGGTACGCCTGCCACAGCACCCGGCTGCTGGTTCAGCATTCCCCAGAAATAGCCGGAGACCCAGGCAAGCTGGGTGGGTGAAAAATCGGAAGTCGCGGCCTGGAGGCGCGCCAGTTGCTCCGGGTTAAGGGGAAGCAAATTTGAAGGTGGGGCCTGTGTTGTCATGCGTCGTTATGTTCCAGTAGCAAAGCGGACTTTAAGCGAATAAATCCAAACTGAAGATAAGGTTAACGGCGGGGATAATAACAATTAAAGAAGGGATGGAAATAATTAATAACCAAATGGACTAACCTGTTTTAGTTATCGTTCTTAACGATAAAAGCGATTAAATAACCATATGAAATAAAACAACAAAAATCGATAAACACTATGAATACGAGGCGGTGACCGTTCAGAGCCGTTTTAGTTAATGATAAAAATTGTGCTTTCCGGTACTATGCGGCGGTTTTTTCCGCATTCCTGAGAGCTATGATGTCCACCACACTGTTTAAAGATTTCACCTTCGAAGCCGCACACCACCTTCCACACGTTCCTGCCGGGCACAAATGTGGCCGCCTGCATGGACACTCGTTTATGGTGCGTCTTGAAATCACCGGTGAAGTCGATCCCCATACGGGCTGGATCATGGACTTTGCCGAACTGAAGGCCGCGTTTAAGCCGACCTACGATCGTCTCGATCACTACTATCTGAATGATATTCCGGGCCTTGAAAACCCGACCAGCGAAGTGCTGGCGAAATGGATTTGGGATCAGATGAAACCGCTTGTGCCGCTGCTGAGCGCGGTGATGATCAAAGAGACCTGCACGGCAGGCTGCGTCTACCGCGGGGAGTGAATCTCCTCCGTTTCGGCCTCAAGAGGCACGAGCGGCGTAAACTCATAGAGCACCAGCGCATTACTCTCCAGTGATTCTGTCAGTTGCCAGCCGTCATCAATGCGTTCATCGTACAGGGAAAGCGTTGGACGCGCTTTGTGCGCTATCCAGCGCCACATCTCTTCGTCAGGGCCGCTTTCGCTGCCTACCCCTTCAAGCAACGGATAGAGCGCGCCGTTATGCTGATCGAAAAGATGGCGTTTAATTCGCCAAATACCGCGCATTCCCTTCAGGTGTAAATGATACTGCTGGCGAAAACGCTGGATGAATGCTTCTTCACTGGAAAGGAGCGGATTAAAAACCACCACATTACGCAGCAGCAACTGGTAACCATTGTAATGGCGCGTGAGCAGAACACGCCCGTCGTTTACCAGCACCTCGCCCCGCAGGCGTTGCCAGAGCCAGAGTACCCAATAAACCGGCCGTGGGAGACCATGGTTGTACTGTAGCGCAAGGCTTGACGTATCGATGGTATTGTTCGCACGAGCTTCACCCTGAAGGCCCGAATTGAGCCAGAATCCCCCTAGCCAGACCTGCTCCGATAGCCCGAGCAGGCTCTGCATCAGCAGCGCCCCACGAAAAAACCAGCCGTTTGTCGCCCGCGTGTTCCCGGTGAGGGTATTCCAGGAGAGAAGCCAGACGGGAAGCGAACATTTGCGCAGACGAAGGGCGGCGATAATCTGGCGGATCTTCTGTACCGGATAATTTTCTGTAGAAGAGAGTTGGGCTGGCTCCCGCTGCGCAGGATCGAGAAGTTCATTGGCATCGGCTGAACAGGCAAGAAAATCGGCCTGCATCAGGATGGCTGAGCTGAACAGGGTATTGTCGCTCACGCCCGCGCTGTCGGGTGAAAATCGATGCCATAAACCAAACTTTGCCTGTGGCAGATAGTTGCGTATGACGTTTTGCTGTGCCAGCCAGACCTGCTCCCGGGTCTCCTCACTCGCCTGTGTTGACCAGTGCATGACAAAGTGCCAGCCCGCGGTGATCTCGGGCGAAAAATGATTGACCGACCGTTGTAAAAAACGGGCAAGTAGATCGCGACGGGTCATTACGCCGGTGTGCAGCAGCACCGTCCATTGCTTTTTTGCCAGCCAGGTGAAGAGCTGATGCAGATTGTACCAGCAGGCGTAGCCCGCCATCTGGGGGTCATCCCACCCGGTGGCAAACAGACGGCTGCTGAGAAAAGGTTCGGCGATATCAATTCCCTCTATGGGAATGGCCTCATTTATCGCTTCAAGATTCTGACGAACGTCCTCACGCAGTAAATCGTCGAGCTCACGCAGGGTAATGACCACCCGCATACGACGCAGCGAGCTGGAGAGAGGATTAAGCTGCTCAAGATACAGTGTCTGCTCCTGCTGCGGGCGATCGATAAGCGGGGAGGCTCCCCAGCCGCGCGCCACCGGTTCATTGAGCAGGCTAAACAGCTTATCCATGGCCACCGGATAGCGCTGCTCACACCTGTCCGTACGAACACGTGTGGCCTCCGGGTGCTGGCGCCGGGCCTTACGAAACTCACCCGGGGACATATTGTGAACACGCCGAAACCGATCGGTCATCATACGCGTGCTGGCGAAACCCTGCTCAAGCGCAATCTGATGCAGCGGTCGGTTCGTCAGACGGAGCGCGTCAGCCGCCTTTTCCAGCCGCAGGGTAGTGATGTACTGCATGAAACTGATCCCCACTTCCTTTCTAAAGAGACGAGAGAGCCAGGCTTCAGAGACATATTCACTCGCGGCGATTTCCGCAAGCGTAATACGGCGAGAATAACTGGCATTGATCCGCTCTATCACCCGGGCAATGCGTTTGCTGTGCGCTGGGAAAAGTTCACGGGACAAAAACCGGGCGGGCTGCTGAAAGCGGCTGGTCAGCAACAGCAATATCTCGCTCAGCCAGCGGTACGCCTCCAGCCGGTAGCGGTGTGGGTCGTTGATGAGGGTGACCACAAGAAGCTGGCGCAGCAGATCGCGAAGCGCATCGCATTGGGGCCAGACGCCTCCGGCTTCTGCCGGTATAGCGTAATCATGGACAAAAAAATCATTGCAGAGCTGGACCACCCAGCGCCCGGAAAGGGACACGCGCAGGGTGATATTTGCCGTTTCGCTCGTGAACTGCCAGCGCCGATGACGGTTGATGATGGCAAGGGTATTGGCCTCCAGGATGTCACGTCCCACATCGGTATTCAGCTCAGCCCGCCCTTCCAGCACCCAGAGCAACGTTAGCGTATCGCCTTCATCCTCCACGCAGTGGCGAATGTCCTGGATCTCCACCCAAAATTCATCTCCCCGCTGATTCATCTTTCCCCTCATCAAAGACAAATAATGACCGGCTCTTTTTTGTCATAACGGAATTGTATGAAAAACAATCAAAACAAAACCGTCGCTTTACAACAAAAAAATGCATTTTCTGGCAGTGCGATCGTCATAGACTCGAAATTATCACCGTTTGGCATAAAAAGGATAACAAAAATGACACATCCAATTATCGAAGCTCTGCGCGGCAAAGAGGCCCAGTTCACTGAATTACGTCGCTATTTTCATCAGCATCCTGAAATTGGTTTTGAGGAGCACAATACGAGCGATCGCGTTGCGGCGTTGCTTGAGGAATGGGGATATGAGGTTCATCGCGGCCTGGCGAAAACCGGTGTGGTCGGCACACTGAAGGTGGGTAACGGGCCTAAACGCCTGGGTCTGCGCGCCGACATGGATGCGCTGCCTATGCAGGAAAACAGCGGCAAGGCCTGGAGCAGTACCGTTGAGGGTAAATTCCACGGCTGCGGTCATGACGGCCACACCACAACGCTCCTGTATGCAGCGGAGTACCTGGCACGCACCCGCAATTTTAACGGCACGCTGCACCTTATTTTTCAGCCCGCGGAAGAACTTCTGTATGGCGGACGCGTTATGGTAGAGGACGGTTTGTTTGACCTGTTCCCCTGCGACCACATTTTTGGTCTGCACAATATGCCGTCACAGCCCGTCGGAAAAATTGGTCTGCGCGATGGCGCCATGATGGCCTCTTCGGACACCCTTCATATTGAGGTTAACGGCGTGGGGGGTCACGGTGCGGTGCCAGAACATACCGTAGACGCCACCCTGGTTGCCTGTCATATCACTATCGCTTTGCAGTCCATTGTTTCGCGCAATATCACCCCTTTTCAGCCTGCCGTCGTTACCGTAGGCAGCATTCAGGCTGGACATGCCCCCAACATCATCAACGACAAAGTATTGATGAAACTTACCGTGCGCACGCTGGATGAAAGCGTGCGGCAAACCGTGCTACAGCGCATCCATGATATCGCCGTTGCGCAGGCGGAAAGTTTCAATGCCACGGCTACCATTCGACACATTAATGGCAGCCCGGTACTGAAAAACAATCCGCAAGCCAATGAGATGGTGCGCAACGTCGCCACCGATCTGTTCGGTCAGGATTCCGTCGCGGAGGTGAATGCGTTTATGGGCAGCGAGGACTTTGCGTTCATGCTCGAGAAAAATCCCAATGGCTGTTATTTCACCCTTGGCGCTGGCGATGAGCCTGACCGCTGCATGGTGCATAACCCGGGCTACGACTTTAACGACACTATTCTCCTCACCGGCGCGGCGCTGTGGGCCGCACTGACCGAACACTATCTGCGCTGATTCGCACCTTCCCGGGAGGGCTGCATTATGAGTACCGTTTCCCTGACAGACGCATCCGCCTACGCCGGTAACGATCGGCTGCTGGCGGGTATCGTCATGAGCGTTCTGACCTTCTGGCTGTTTGCCCAGTCGGTTATCAACGTGGTTCCGGCCATGCAGAATAGCCTCGACATTGCCCTCGAAACCCTTACGCTGGCCGTCAGCCTGAGCGCGTTGTTTAGCGGCTGTTTTGTCGTAGCCTGCGGTGGGTTTGCCGATAAGTTTGGGCGCATGCGCCTGACCATGACAGGCCTGATTTTGAGCATGATCGGAAGCGGTCTGCTGTTCATTTCATGGGAGCCCGTCCTGTTTCTGGTGGGAAGAGCGATACAGGGGCTATCCGCGGCCTGCATCATGCCCGCCACGCTGGCGCTGATTAAGACCTGGTATGAAGGGAAAGCACGCCAGCGCGCAATCAGCTTCTGGGTTATTGGTTCATGGGGCGGGAGTGGCCTGAGCTCGTTTGTGGGAGGCGCAATCGCCACCACGCTGGGCTGGCGCTGGATTTTTATTTTGTCGATAGTGGTGGCTCTGGTCGCGCTATTACTTATCCGCGCCACGCCGGAAAGCCGCAGCCCTGATGCGTGTCGACACAAGCTGGATATCAGCGGCCTGGTGAGTTTTGTCCTTATGCTGGTGCTGTTCAATCTGTTTATCAGCAAAGGACACAGCTGGGGCTGGAGCAGCAGTTTATCGCTTCTTGTACTGTGTGGAGCCGTGATTGCACTGATGTGCTTTGTCGTTACCGGGCGGCGGAAGGGCGATGCGGCGTTGATCGATTTCGCCCTGTTTAAAAACCGTGCCTATAGCGCCTCGGTATTCTCAAATTTCCTGCTCAACGGCTGCATTGGCACCATGATGATCGCCAGCATCTGGTTGCAGCAAGGCCATCATCTGTCACCGCTACAGACCGGCATGATGACGCTGGGGTATCTGGTTACCGTACTGGCGATGATCCGGGTGGGTGAAAAACTGCTTCAGCGCTATGGCGCCAGGCTGCCGATGATGACCGGCCCGCTGCTGACCGCAACAGGTATTACGCTGATTTCATGCACCTTCTTAAGCAAAGAGGTCTACATTGTCACCGTCTTTCTGAGCAATATTTTATTCGGGCTGGGGCTCGGATGTTACGCCACGCCCTCAACGGACACGGCGGTAATGAATGCCCCTGAAAACAAAGTGGGGGTGGCTTCAGGGATCTATAAGATGGGCAGTTCCCTGGGCGGCGCAATGGGGATCGCGGTCACCGCATCGCTGTACGCCCTATGGCTGCCGATGGGAACGGCCAGTGCCGCGCAGTATGCCTTGCTTTTCAACAGTGCGATTTGTCTTGGGTCAGCCGTAGTGACCTGGGCATTACTGCCAACAACAAAAGCCCCGCGTTAAGCGGGGCCACAAAAGTATCAGGCAATGTTCAGATATTTGTGCGTCTGCATCGACAGGCGCCAGTTGCGGGCGATACAGGTTTCAATGCACAGACGGGTTGCATCGTCTTTCTGGCTGATAGGCTGTAGCGCGATCACGCGCTGCTTTTCGTCCGTCAGCGTCGCCAGCAGTTCGTCCAGCGCTTCGATGTCACGCACGCGCCCCACCGGATGTTTGATCTCATCCGCACGCTCAAGCGCCTGCGACAGTACGTCATAACCGCCGCGCATATTCACTTTCGGTGAAACCGTTACCCACGTTGAATGGGAGCAGCGCACTTCATGGGTACCGCTGGTTTCGATCTGACAGCTATAGCCGTTCTTCTCGAGCAGTTCGGTGAGGGGCATCAGATCGTGAATGCAGGGTTCCCCACCGGTGATCACCACGTGCCGCGCCGTCCAGCCCTGACGACCAATTATGGCAAGCAGATCTTCCGCGCTGCCCGCGCCCCATTTATCGCTCTCTTTGGTTTTCGCCAGAATGCTGAACAGCGACACTTCCCGATCTGCGAGCTTATCCCACGTATGTTTGGTATCACACCAGGCGCAGCCAACCGGGCATCCCTGTAAACGAATAAAGATAGCGGGAACGCCGGTAAAGTAACCCTCGCCTTGCAGGGTCTGGAACATCTCGTTAATCGGGTACTGCATAGTCAACTCTGTTAAGGGAATAAACGATAAGTATCGCAGATCCCCGTCAGATGATCATGCTCCATCGGTGCTTTGCGCGCCAATTGCCGCCATAAACCGTTCCGTAATTTGCTGCGGTCGGGTGATCGCCCCGCCGACGACAACCGTATGCACCCCCAACTCCAGACACCTGGCCGCGCGATCGGGGGTATCCACGTTACCTTCGGCAATCACGGGGATCGTGACGGCAGACAGCACCTCTTTCAAAAACGCGCAGTCATTTTCCGGTAGCGAATGGCCCGCGGTCTCTGCCGTATAACCGTAAAGGGTGGTTCCGACACAATCAAACCCCAGCGCCTGCGCGGTCACGGCCTCCTGCACGGTGGCAATATCCGCCATCAGCAGCAGCGAAGGGTAACGGGTGCGGATCTGCGCGATCAGCATGTCCAGCGATACGCCACCGGGCCGTTTCCGGGCGGTCGCATCCAGCGCAACGATGTCCGGGGCGACCGCCATCAGCTCATCCACTTCTTTGAGCGTCGCGGTGATAAACACCTCGCTATCCGGATAGTCCCGTTTGATGATGCCGATGACCGGCAGTGAGACCAGCCCTTTGATAGCCTTGATATCCACCACGCTATTGGCGCGGATCGCAGCGGCACCGCCCTGGGCTGCTGCCAGCGCCATTCGCGACATAATAAACGGGCTGTGCAGCGGTTCATTTTCCAGCGCCTGGCAGGAGACGACCAGTTTTCCTTTCAGGTTATCCAGTACAGTTTTCATTACGATAAGATCTCTTCCACTTCGTTTTTGATAAGGGTGACGTGCGGGCCATAGATGACCTGGACACCGTTGCCGCGGACGATAACGCCGCGCGCGCCGGTCGCTTTCAGTGCTGCTTCATTGACTTTGCTACCGTCTTTCACCGTGACGCGAAGGCGCGTGGCGCAGCAGTCAACGTCATCCAGATTGTCTTTTCCTCCCAGCCCGGCGATCACCGCTGCGGCGCGCTCGCTTTGCGGCAGGGTAGCCTCGTCAGCCAACGCCTCCTTTTCACGGCCCGGCGTGGCAAAATCAAAACGTTTAATCAGATAGCGGAAAGTACAGTAGTAAAGGAAGAACCACGGTACGCCTACCAGCGGGACGAACATCCAGTTAGTTTTCGCTTCACCCTGCAAAATGCCGAACAGCACGAAATCAATAAACCCGCCGGAGAAAGTTTGCCCGATGGTGATATGCAGCATGTGCGCGAGCATAAACGCCAGCCCGTCAAACAGCGCATGAATGACGTACAGCACCGGCGCAATAAACAGGAATGAGAACTCGATGGGCTCGGTAATGCCCGTCAGGAAAGAGGTTAACGCCGCTGACAGCAGCAGCCCGGCTACGCGCTTCTTGTTCTCGGGTTTAGCCGTGTGGTACATCGCCAGGCAGGCGCCCAGCAGGCCAAACATCATCGTAATAAAGCGCCCGGACATGAAGCGCGACGTGCCCTCATAGAAGTGCTGGGTGTTCGGGTCCGCGAGCTGAGCAAAGAAGATCCGCTGCGTGCCCTCAACCAGGTGACCGTTAACAATTTCACTGCCGCCAAGCGCGGTGGTCCAGAACGGCAGATAAAAGATGTGGTGCAGGCCAAACGGGCCAAGCATGCGCAGGATGAAGCCGTACAGCAATGTTCCCAGATAGCCGGTGGCATCCACCAGACCGCCAAGGCCAAAGATCAGCTTCTGAAAATGCGGCCAGACCACGGTCATCAGCGCGCCGACGAGTATCGCCGCCAGTGAGCTGATAATGGGTACGAAGCGTGAGCCGCCAAAAAAGCCCAGGAATTGCGGAAGCGCGATTTTATTAAACCGATGATGCAGTGCGCAGGTCACAAGCCCAATAACGACCCCACCAAACACGCCCGTTTCAAGCGTCTGAATACCCAGCGTCATGCCCTGCCCTACGGCGCCCGGGTTCTCATGCGCCAGTTTTCCGGTCAGGATCAGCAGCGCATTGATAGTGGCATTCATCACCAGATAAGCGAGTAATGCCGCCAGCCCTGCCGTACCTTTATCATTTTTTGCCAGCCCAACGGCGACCCCAACAGCAAACAGTACCGACAGGTTTGCAAACACAATCGAGCCTGCACTGCTCATGATGGTAAATATGGCCTGTAGCCAGCCAACGTCTAAAAATGGATACGCGGTAAGCGTATTCGGATTCGATAGCGCCCCGCCGATCCCCAACAACAGACCTGCTGCGGGCAGTATGGCGATAGGTAACATAAAGGATTTGCCAAAGCGCTGCGCTTTTTCAAACCATCCGCCGGAAGACGCTCCGCTGAACATTTGCATCATTTTATTATCCCCCTGGTTGTTGATGAAAATTTTTACCACATATAATTTTAATTGTGAAAATCACCACCAAAAACCAGGACGCCGATCATACTTTTTCGAAATGACTGGCATCTCTCCCCCGCTTTCCGCCACACTAGTTGGCAGAGAAACGCATTAAGGATCTAGCATGTCGGACCATGAAAACCTGCTGCTGAAGCTACGCCAGGAGGCTTCCGGGTACAGCCCAACGCAACAAAAACTGGGGGAGTTTGTTCTCAACGATCCTGCCAGGGTGCTCTACCTGACGATCACCGAGCTGGCGCGTGAAAGCGGCACCAGCGAGGCCAGCGTCACACGCCTTTGCCGCACGCTGGGCTGTAAGGGATATAACGAATTTAAAATGGCGCTTGCGCTGGATATTCAGCAGGGTTTGCCAGAGCGTCAGGCAGGAGATGCGATAGATAACGTGGTGGATGAGTCTGTCCAGGCGCTGCAAGATACCGCAAAACTCCTCGACCGGGCCCAGCTTGAACAGGCGACACTGGCCCTGCATCAGGCGCAATCAGTGCAAATTTACGGGGTGGCAGCCAGCGCGATTCTGGGGGAGTATTTGCATTACAAGCTGCTGCGACTCGGCAAACCTGCACAGCTGTTTAGCGATATGCATCGCGCCGCCATGAATGCGACGACGCTCTCGAAAGAGACGCTGGTGGTGGCCATCTCAAGTTCTGGCTCTACACGGGATCTGCTTCACGTGGTGAAACTCGCCCGCAAGCGTGGCGTTAAGGTACTGGCGCTCAGCAATACACCCCGCAGCCCGCTGGCCTCCCTGAGCGATTTACAGCTGGTTGCAGCCAAGCCCGAGGGACCGCTGAGCGCGGGTGCGCTCAATGCCAAGGTTGGCGTGATGCTGCTGGTTGAACTGCTTACCACTTCCCTTATTGCAGTAGACAGCCATTACGGTGACGTAAGCCAGCAAACGGCCAGCGCCACGCTGCCGCTTCTGCTATAGAAAACAAAAAACCCGCCGAAGCGGGTTTTTTCATAAGAACGAAAGTTCAGGCTTATGCCTGGCCTTTGATCTCTTTACGACCGTTGTAAGGTGCTTTTTCGCCCAGCGCTTCTTCGATACGAATCAGCTGGTTGTATTTAGCAACACGGTCAGAACGGCTCATAGAACCGGTTTTGATCTGGCCAGCAGCGGTACCCACAGCCAGGTCAGCGATGGTAGCGTCTTCAGTTTCGCCAGAACGGTGAGAGATAACAGCGGTGTAGCCAGCGTCTTTCGCCATTTTGATCGCAGCCAGCGTTTCGGTCAGAGAACCAATCTGGTTGAATTTGATCAGGATGGAGTTAACGATGCCTTTCTCGATGCCTTCTTTCAGGATCTTGGTGTTGGTTACGAACAGATCGTCACCAACCAGCTGGATTTTGTCGCCCAGTACTTTGGTCTGGTATGCGAAACCATCCCAGTCAGACTCGTCCAGACCGTCTTCGATAGAAACGATTGGGTACTGTTTGGTCAGGTCTTCCAGGAAATGGGTGAACTCTTCGGAGGTGAACGCTTTGTTGCCTTCGCCAGCCAGAACGTATTTACCGTCTTTGTAGAATTCAGATGCTGCACAGTCCATCGCCAGGGTGATGTCTTTGCCCAGCTCGTAGCCTGCTGCTTTAACCGCTTCAGCGATAACAGCCAGCGCTTCTGCGTTAGAACCCAGGTTTGGCGCGTAGCCACCTTCGTCACCAACAGCAGTGTTCATACCTTTAGCTTTCAGAACTTTAGCCAGGTTGTGGAACACTTCAGAACCCATACGCACCGCTTCTTTCAGGGATTTCGCGCCAACAGGCTGAATCATGAATTCCTGAATATCAACGTTGTTGTCTGCGTGCTCACCACCGTTGATGATGTTCATCATTGGTACAGGCATGGAGTATTTGCCTGGGGTGCCGTTCAGTTCAGCGATGTGCTCGAACAGTGGCATACCTTTAGCAGCAGCTGCTGCTTTGGCGTTCGCCAGGGAAACTGCCAGGATTGCGTTCGCACCGAAGTTAGATTTGTTTTCAGTACCGTCCAGATCGATCATGATCTTGTCGATGCCAGCCTGATCTTTGGCATCTTTGCCAACGATAGCCTGAGCAATAGGACCGTTAACAGCGCCAACCGCTTTCAGTACGCCTTTGCCCATGAAACGGGATTTGTCGCCATCACGCAGTTCCAGCGCTTCGCGGGAACCTGTAGATGCGCCTGATGGAGCAGCAGCCATACCGACGAAACCACCTTCCAGATGAACTTCGGCTTCAACGGTCGGGTTACCACGGGAGTCGATGATTTCACGACCGATGACTTTAACGATTTTGGACATTAGATTTTCCTCAGTACAAGTTAAACTAAAACTCCAGACAAACAACGCGTACCAGGGGTACGCGTTGCCGTTCTAACTTTTTTTACTTCGCCTGACGCTTCTGGTACTCGCTGGCGGCTTTCACGAAGCCTGCAAACAGCGGATGCCCGTCACGCGGCGTTGAAGTAAATTCCGGGTGGAATTGGCAGGCCACGAACCACGGATGGTTTGGCACTTCGATGATCTCGACTAACTGATCATCCCCGGAACGGCCCGCAACACGCAGACCTGCAGCTTCAATTTGTTTCAACAACATGTTGTTGACTTCATAGCGGTGACGATGGCGCTCGGTAATCACCGGCTCGCCGTACAGCTTGCGAACCACGCTATCGTCTGACAGCTGGCAGGCCTGTGCGCCAAGACGCATGGTGCCACCCAGATCGCTCTTCTCGGTACGGACTTCGACGTTACCGTCTTCGTCGCGCCATTCCGTAATCAGCGCCACGACAGGGTACTTACAGTCTGGCACAAATTCCGTAGAGTTCGCGTTTTCCATTCCCGCTACGTTGCGCGCAAATTCAATCAGCGCAACCTGCATACCCAGGCAGATGCCGAGGTATGGAATATTGTTTTCACGCGCATAGCGTGCAGTGGCGATCTTGCCTTCAACACCACGGTAGCCGAAGCCGCCAGGGATGAGAATCGCATCCAGATCTTTGAGAATTTCGACGCCGCGCGTTTCAACATCCTGCGAATCAATCAGCTTGATGTTGACGGAGACGCGATTCTTCAGACCACCGTGCTTCAGCGCCTCGATAACTGACTTATAGGCATCCGGTAGTTCAATATACTTGCCGACCATACCGATAGTCACTTCGCCGCCCGGATTGGCTTCTTCGTAAATCACCTGCTCCCATTCAGACAGGTTAGCTTCCGGACAGTTCAAGCTGAATCGTTTACAAATATAATCGTCCAGACCCTGTGATTTCAACAGGCCCGGGATTTTATAAATGGAATCGACGTCTTTCATTGAAATAACGGCTTTTTCAGGCACGTTACAGAACAATGCAATTTTCGCGCGTTCGTTCGCCGGAATCGCACGATCGGAACGGCAAACTAGGATATCAGGCTGAATACCGATGGAGAGCAGCTCTTTAACAGAGTGCTGAGTCGGTTTGGTTTTCACTTCACCTGCTGCCGCCATGTAAGGCACCAGCGTCAGGTGCATGAACAGCGCGTTCTCACGACCAATATCTACCGCCAGCTGACGAATCGCTTCGAGGAACGGCAGGGATTCGATATCCCCTACGGTACCGCCGATTTCAACCAGCACAACGTCATGCCCTTCGCCACCGGCAAGGACACGCTCTTTAATGGCGTTAGTGATGTGTGGGATGACCTGCACGGTCGCGCCCAGGTAGTCACCACGGCGCTCTTTACGCAGAACGTCAGAGTAGATACGGCCAGTCGTAAAGTTGTTACGACGGGTCATTTTGGTACGGATGAAACGCTCGTAGTGGCCAAGATCCAGATCGGTTTCAGCGCCGTCTTCAGTAACGAACACTTCCCCGTGTTGGGTTGGGCTCATGGTGCCTGGATCGACGTTGATGTACGGATCCAGTTTCATCATGGTCACATTGAGGCCACGGGCTTCAAGAATGGCTGCGAGGGAGGCTGCGGCAATGCCTTTACCCAGAGAGGATACGACCCCGCCGGTCACAAAAATATAGTTCGTTGTCATGCTGAACCTGAGAAGTTAGGGTGAAACGATGGAATAACCAGGACGGGAAAGTAGTATACCCGAACACGACGAGCGCCACAAACTTTCATTCTCCGTCTCCTTCCCAGGCCATGACAAACATAAGGAGTGAGAAAATAGCCCCTTTTGGGTAAATGTTTTTGACGCAAATCAAGCGCTTGTCATTTAAAAAATCACACAAATTGCGCTTGATCGCAAAATTTCGTTAGAGATCATGTTCCTGGCGTTTTACTTCCTGCCAGACTTCTTCCATCGCCTCGAGGTCAATGCCGCTCATTTCCAGGCCGCGCGAGGCCACAATCCGCTCAACTTCGCGGAAGCGACGTTCGAATTTAATGTTCGCTTTTTGCAGGGCGGTTTCCGCTTTTACACCGAGGTGGCGAGAAAGGTTGACGGTCGCGAACAGCAGATCGCCCATCTCCTCTTCCAGCTTTGCTTCATCCACAACGGCCTGCTGCGCTTCATGCATCACTTCGTCGATCTCTTCGTGCACTTTTTCCAGCACCGGGCCGAGAGAGGTCCAGTCAAACCCTACCGCCGAGCAGCGCTTTTGAATTTTGTGCGCGCGCATCAGCGCAGGAAGGTTCAGGGGAATGTCGTCCAGCGCCGAGTGCTGGGATTTTTCAGCGCGTTCGGCGCTTTTGATCTGCTCCCAGCGCGCCAGCACTTCCGCACTGTTGCCTGCGGAGGCATCGCCAAAGATATGCGGATGACGGCGCTCCAGCTTGTCGCTGATAGCGGCGCAGATGTCGTCAAAGTTAAAGCGCCCCTCTTCCTGCGCCATCTGTGCGTAGAACACTACCTGGAACAGCAGGTCGCCCAGCTCACCGCGCAGGTCGTCGAAATCTTCGCGCGAAATCGCGTCCAGCACTTCGTAGGTCTCTTCCAGCGTGTAAGGCGCAATGGTGGCGAAAGTCTGCTCTTTATCCCACGGGCAGCCGTTTTCCGGGTCGCGCAGGCGTTTCATGATGCCAAGCAGGCGGTCGATTTGAGTCATAGTTCTGTCCTGATGTCAAAATGCCGGGTGGCGGCGTTGCCTTACCCGGCCTACAGAAGAGGATGTTTAGCCGCCGTGCAGACGACGCGCGTCAATCACATCCGGCACCTGGTTCAGTTTACCGAGCACCCGGCCCAGCACCTGCAGGTTATAGATTTCGATGGTCATATCGATGGTGGCAAGCTGCTCGCGGGTATCGCTGCGGCTGGCAACGCCCAGCACGTTGACCTTCTCGTTGGCGAGAATCGTGGTGATGTCGCGCAGCAGGCCACTGCGGTCGTTGGCAGTGACGCGCACCACCAGCGAGTAGCCAGCGGAGTAGCTTTCACCCCAGACGGCTTCCACGATACGTTCCGGCGCATGCGATTGCAGCTCAGCAAGCTGATCACAGTCGGAGCGGTGAATTGAGATCCCGCGCCCCTGGGTGATAAAGCCGACAATATCGTCACCCGGTATCGGCTGGCAGCAGCGGGCAATATGGTGCATGAGGTTACCCACCCCTTCAACCACCACGCGGCCATTGTCCTTGCTGCGCTGCTGCGGAGCGTAGGTTTTCTGCTGGAGCTGTTTCAGCGCTGCCGCATCCTGCTCTGCCGCGCTTGGCTTGTTGAACTGCGCTTGCAGGAAGTTCACCATCTGGTTCAGGCGGATATCGCCGCCGCCAATCGCCGCTAACAGTTCGTCGAGCTCGTTGAAGTTGTAGCGCGGCAGCAGGAACTTCTCCGCCTCTTTCAGGTTTATCCCGATATGCTCCAGCTCGTCGTCAAGGATCTGACGACCGGCAAGGATATTCTTGTCACGATCCTGCTTGCGGAACCAGGCGTGAATTTTAGAGCGCCCGCGGCTGGTGGTCACGTAACCGAGGTTTGGATTCAGCCAGTCGCGGCTTGGGTTTGGCTGCTTCTGGGTGATGATTTCAATCTGGTCACCCATCTGTAGCTGGTAGGTAAACGGTACGATACGTCCGCCGATCTTCGCCCCGATGCAACGGTGCCCCACGTCGCTATGAATGTGGTAGGCGAAATCGAGCGGCGTAGAGCCTGCCGGCAGATCAACCACATCCCCTTTCGGGGTAAAGACGTAGACGCGATCGTCGAAGACCTGACTGCGCACTTCGTCGAGCATTTCGCCGGAGTCGGCCATCTCTTCCTGCCACGCAATCAGCTTACGCAGCCAGGCGATACGGTCCTCGTGTCCGGAGCGCGCGCCGCCGGAAGTGCCTTCTTTGTACTTCCAGTGCGCGGCGACGCCCAGTTCGGCGTCTTCGTGCATCTGTTTAGTACGGATCTGAATTTCCACAGTTTTGCCGCCGGGGCCAAGCACCACGGTGTGGATGGACTGATAGCCATTCGGTTTGGGGTTCGCGACGTAGTCATCGAACTCATCCGGCAGATGGCGGAAGTGAGTATGTACTATCCCCAGCGCGGCGTAGCAGTCCTGGAGACGCTCCGCCACGATACGCACGGCGCGCACGTCAAACAGCTCGTCAAAGGCGAGATGTTTCTTCTGCATTTTGCGCCAGATGCTGTAGATGTGCTTCGGACGCCCGTAGACCTCGGCGCGCACATTCTCCTCTTTCATCGACTGGCGCAGCCCGCTGACAAATTCCTCGATATAGTGTTCGCGGTCGATGCGGCGTTCGTGCAGCAATTTTGCAATGCGTTTGTATTCCGCCGGATGCAGATAGCGGAAGCAGTAATCTTCCAGCTCCCACTTCAGTTGCCCGATACCCAGACGGTTCGCCAGCGGCGCATAGATATTCGTACACTCTTTGGCGGCCAGGACGCGCTCGTCTTCCGGCGCATCCTTCACTTCGCGCAGATGGGCAACCCGTTCGGCCAGCTTGATCACCACGCAGCGAAAATCATCCACCATCGCCAGCAGCATGCGGCGGACGTTATCCACCTGCTCGGAAGAGACAGAATCCGTTTGCGCGGCTTTCAGTTGACGGATGGCGGCCATATCACGCACGCCGTGGATGAGCGCCACGACGGACTGGCCGACGCTTTCACGCAGCACGTCTTCCGTCACCACGTTAGCATCTGCCAGTGGGAACAGCAGTGCGGCCTGTAGCGTTTCGATATCCATGTTAAGCATGGAGAGAATTTCAACCATCTCCACGCCGCGCCACAACAGCAGTTCAGCGTCCGGATGCCCCTGCGTTGTGCGTAAACAATAGGCCCAGGTTTCGGTTAAGCGTTCACACGACTGCTGGCTGGAAATCCCCAGACTTGCGATCCATTTTTGAGGGTCAAACTCACCAGCTTTATTTAAATGTGCACTTCTTACCGCAACCATCGTCCTCTCCTTTAGGGACAAGGGCCTGTCGAAGTCGACAAGCCAAACTCATTAGATGTGCTCGAACAACACCATTGATTCCAGATGTCCAGTGTGCGGGAACATGTCCAGCATTGCCAGACGCCGAATCTGGTAACCCCCGCTCAATAATGCTTCGCTGTCACGGGCCAGCGTCGCCGGGTTACAGGAAACATAGACCACGCGTTCAGGCGCGAGTTTAATTATATGCTGCATCACGCCCGGCGCACCTGCTCGCGCCGGATCGAGCAGGATCTTATCAAAGCCCTGCTTAGCCCACGGTTGCTGAGTAACATCATCCTCAAGATTTTGATGAAAGAATGTCACATTTTGCAAGCCGTTCTGTTGGGCGTTCTCCTGGCCTTTCGCCACCAGCGCCTCAACGCCTTCCACCCCGACCACGCTTGCTGCTTTGCGGGCCAGCGGCAGGGTAAAGTTACCCATACCGCAGAACAGATCGAGCACCCGATCGGTGGGCTGGACGTCAAGCCACGCCAGCGCGTTCGCCACCATCTGCTGGTTCACGCCGTCATTGACCTGGATAAAATCCCGCGGGCTGAACGTTAAGCGTAGCCCGTCTGACGCATACCAGGGCGCGTCTCCGCTAACCTGCTCAAGTATCTCGCTTTGCGGCGCGAGGAAAAGCGCAAGCTCATGAGAATGCGAAAAGCGTTCCAGTTTTTCGCGATCTGCCCTGGACAGCGGTGCGGTGTGGCGCAGAACCATCAGCGGGCCGCCGTTGGCCAGCACCAGTTCGACATGGCCCAGCGAACGCACCCCATCCAGCGATGCAAGACAATGGTGCACGGCCGGGAGCAGCGCCTCAAGTTGGGGCACCAAAACAGGGCATTGCGTGATGGAGACGATATCGCTGGAGCTGGCTTTGCGAAACCCCATCTCCAGCCGTTCAGTTTTTGGCTGGTAGCTTAGACTCAGGCGAGCGCGGCGACGGTAGCCCCACGGCTGGTCAGCAACGATGTCACTGACGTCATGTTTTAGCAGGCGGGCCAGCGCGTTGCTTTTACTTTTTTGCTGTAATTCTGTGCTGGCATGCTGTTGCTGACAGCCTCCGCAAACGCCAAAATGGGGGCAGCGAGGCGTCACGCGCTCCGGGCTATCATTAAGACGGCGCTTGACCTGGCCGCGCGCATACTGGCGTTTGTCTTCCGTCAGCGTAATATCTGCGCGTTCTCCTGGCAGCAAACCTGTGATAAACAGTGTCTTACCCTTGTGACGCGCTACCCCCTGTCCAAAAGGATCGAGGTCAGAGGCTTCAACAGTTATGATCTGACGCGTCGTCACGCGTCGTTTTGCAGAGTAGAATTGCGCCATCGCCGAGATTGTTCTCAAATAAACATAATTAGCCTGATTGTCCCATAACGGAACTCCATGACCAACTACAGCCTGCGCGCGCGCATGATGATTTTGATCCTCGCTCCTACCGTTCTCATCGGTTTGCTGCTGAGCATTTTCTTTGTGGTGCATCGCTATAACGATTTGCAGAGACAGCTTGAAGATGCCGGGGCCAGCATTATCGAACCGCTGGCCGTCTCCAGCGAGTACGGAATGAACCTGCAAAACCGTGAATCCATTGGTCAGTTAATCAGCGTGCTGCACCGCCGTCATTCAGAGATTGTGCGCGCCATTTCCGTTTACGATGAGCATAACCGTCTTTTCGTCACCTCGAATTTCCATCTGGATCCCACGTCGCTGAAAATCCCGGAAGGTACCCCTTTCCCGCGTCATCTCACGGTCCTGCGGCGCGGCGATATCATGATCCTGCGCACGCCGATTATCTCAGAAAGCTATTCACCCGACGAATCCGCCCAGTCCGATGCGAAGTCCAGCAATAATATGCTGGGATATGTGGCGCTGGAGCTGGATCTCAAGTCGGTGCGGCTCCAGCAGTACAAAGAAATATTCATCTCCGGCGTGATGATGCTGTTCTGTATCGGCATCGCGTTGATCTTCGGCTGGCGGCTGATGCGCGACGTCACGGGGCCTATCCGTAACATGGTGAATACCGTTGACCGGATCCGCCGGGGTCAGCTGGACAGCCGCGTGGAAGGCTTCATGCTCGGCGAGCTGGATATGCTGAAAAACGGCATCAACTCAATGGCGATGTCGCTGGCGGCTTATCACGAAGAGATGCAGCACAACGTTGACCAGGCCACCTCTGACCTGCGCGAAACGCTGGAGCAGATGGAGATCCAGAACGTGGAGCTGGATCTGGCGAAAAAACGCGCTCAGGAGGCGGCCCGTATTAAGTCTGAGTTCCTGGCAAACATGTCACATGAGCTGCGCACGCCGCTGAACGGGGTGATTGGCTTCACCCGTCTGACGCTCAAAAGCGAGCTCAACCCGACCCAGCGTGACCACCTGCATACCATTGAACGCTCAGCCAACAACCTGCTGACCATTATTAACGACGTACTGGACTTCTCGAAGCTGGAAGCGGGCAAGCTGATTCTGGAGAGTATCCCCTTCCCGCTGCGCAGCACACTGGATGACGTGGTCACGCTTCTCGCCCACTCCTCGCATGATAAGGGGCTGGAACTGACGCTCAATATCAAAAATGACGTTCCGGATAACGTCATTGGCGACCCGCTGCGCCTGCAACAGGTCATCACCAATCTGGTGGGCAACGCGATTAAGTTCACCGAGAGCGGCAACATCGACATTCTGGTCGAAAAAAGGGCGCTCAGTAATAATAAAGTCCAGATTGAAGTTCAGATCCGGGATACCGGCATCGGCATTCCGGAGCGCGATCAGTCGCGTCTGTTCCAGGCGTTCCGCCAGGCCGATGCGAGCATTTCCCGTCGGCACGGCGGAACGGGCCTGGGTCTGGTGATCACCCAAAAGCTGGTGAAAGAGATGGGAGGCGATATCTCCTTCCACAGCCAGCCTAACCGGGGCTCGACCTTCTGGTTCCATATCAATCTTGATCTTAATCCGAACGTGCAAACCGACGGTCCGGTCACCGACTGCCTGAAAGGGATGCATCTGGCCTATGTGGAACCGAACGCCGCCGCGGCGCAGTGTACGCTGGATGTATTAAGCAGCACGCCGCTGGAGGTGGTCTACAGCCCGACCTTCTCCGCGCTGGCGAACGATCATTACGATATTCTTTTGCTGGGGATTCCGGTGACATTTACCGGAGAACTGACCATGCAGCAGGAACGGCTGGCAAAGGCTGCCTCAATGACGGACTACCTGCTGCTGGCTCTGCCGTGCCACGCCCAAATCAACGCCGAAGAGCTTAAAAACGACGGGGCGGCGGCATGTCTGCTGAAACCCCTCACCGCCACACGGCTGTTACCTGCGTTGACTGAATATTGCCGTCTGACGCATCAGTCCCTGCCGCTGGAAAACGACGAACATAAGCTGCCGATGACGGTGATGGCCGTGGATGATAACCCGGCAAACCTTAAGCTGATTGGCGTGCTGCTTGAGGATCAGGTTCAGCACGTTGAGCTGTGTACCAGCGGCGCCGAAGCCGTAGAACAAGCCAAACAGATGCAGTTTGACCTGATCCTGATGGATATTCAGATGCCGGGCATGGATGGCATCCGCGCCTGCGAATTAATTCGTCAGCTTCCGCACCAGCAGCAGACGCCGGTGATTGCCGTGACGGCGCACGCGATGGCGGGACAAAAAGAGAAACTGCTGGGTGCGGGCATGAACGATTATCTGGCGAAACCGATTGATGAAGAGAAGCTGCACAGCCTGCTGCTGCGCTACAAACCGGGGCACATTGGCGGGACGTACACCATTTCAGCTGAATCGCCGGAAATCAGCGTTAACCAGAATGCCACGTTTGACTGGCAACTGGCGCTGCGCCAGGCAGCAGGCAAAGCCGATCTGGCCCGCGATATGCTGCAAATGCTGGTGGACTTCCTACCTGAGATCCGTAACAAGGTTGAAGAACAGCTGGTGGGCGAAAACCCTGAAGGGCTGCTGGAGGCCATCCATAAACTGCACGGTAGCTGCGGCTACAGCGGCGTGCCGCGGTTGAAAAATCTCTGCCAGCTGCTTGAACAGCAGCTCCGCGCGGGTACGCCAGAATCCGATCTTGAGCCGGAGTTTCTGGAGCTGCTGGACGAGATGGACAACGTGACGCGGGAAGCGATGAAGGTGTTGGGAAGCTAAGAAAAAGCCCGGTGGCGCTTCGCTTACCGGGCCTACAGGAGCACGATCGTTAACGCGACATCCCCTGCCCCACCTTTATGGCCGCCGCAATATTCCTTGCGGCCATCTGTACATTCTGTTGCGCATTTTCCAGCGCATCCTCCAGCGAGCAGATGGTGTAAATCACGCTGAATACCGCATCCAGTCCGTGCTCGTGCACCACGCCAACATCCGCCGTCAGGCTGCCGGCAATGCCGATAACCGGTTTGTTATAGCGTTTCGCGACTCTCGCCACGCCAACGGGCACTTTGCCGTGGATCGTCTGGCTGTCGATACGCCCTTCGCCCGTGATCACCAGATCGGCGTCCGCGACCTGTTCATCGAGATGCAGGGCATCGGTGACAATCTCAATCCCCCGACGAAGCTGTGCCCCGCAAAATGCATACAGCGCCGCCCCCATTCCGCCAGCTGCTCCGCCCCCCGCCAGGTTTAAGACGTCAATATCCAGATCCCTGGCGATAATGTTTGCGTAATGCGCAAGCGCGTTGTCCAGCGTCCTGACCATCTCCGGCGTCGCCCCTTTCTGCGGACCGAATACCGCAGAAGCGCCAGTCTCGCCAATCAGGGGGTTGGTCACATCGCAGGCCACTTCAATTCGACAGTCTGCCAGCCGCTCATCCAGCCCACTAAGATCGATATGCGCAAGGCTTGCCAGTTCGCCGCCGCCCGGCCCAACGGGCTGTGCTTTCGCATCCAGCAGTTTTACGCCCAGCGCCTGCACCATGCCTGCGCCACCGTCATTGGTCGCGCTGCCTCCAATGCCAATAATGATATGCTTAACGCCCGCATCCAGCGCATGACGGATCAGTTCCCCGGTCCCCCACGAGGTGGTGATTAACGGGTTACGCTTTGCAGGAGCAACAAGCTCCAGACCGCTCGCGGCCGCCATCTCGATAAACGCGCTTTTTCCGTCTCCGGATAACCCGAAAAACCCTTCCACGTGTTCTCCCAAAGGCCCGGTAACGGGAACATGGACAAGACGCCCATGGGTGGCTGCCACCATCGCTTCCACCGTCCCTTCGCCGCCATCGGCAACCGGTAATTTGACGTACTCCGCTGAGGGGAAAATTTCGCGAAAACCGACCTCTATCGCTGTCGCCACCTCCAGCGCGCTCAAGCTTTCCTTATACGAGTCCGGAGCGATAACAATTTTCATAAGCCATCCTTACGCATGTTAGTTACGTTAAGCATACACCACGTAAGGGACCACTCATGG
Source organism: Enterobacter sp. MGH85 (assembly GCF_001037655.1). NCBI lineage: Bacteria > Pseudomonadati > Pseudomonadota > Gammaproteobacteria > Enterobacterales > Enterobacteriaceae > Enterobacter > Enterobacter sp. MGH85. Next base: position 1,898,401 of record NZ_KQ089925.1, on the reverse strand, counting down.
GAGCGGTCCCAGTTGGCTTATCGTACCATGCACGGACGTTTATTGTCGAATGACCACTCTGGGATCAGGTACTGCATCGCCAGCGCATCATCACGTGCGCCCAGCCCGTGTTTCTGGTAAAGCTCGTGCGCTTTCATGACCTGATCCATATCCAGTTCAACGCCCAGCCCCGGCGTAGCTGGAACCTGCACCATCCCCCCCTTGATCTCAAACGGCTGTTTAGTCAGGCGCTGATTGCCCTCCTGCCAGATCCAGTGGGTGTCGATAGCGGTAATGTTGCCCGGCGCAGCAGCCGCTACGTGGGTGAACATCGCCAGCGAGATGTCGAAGTGGTTGTTGGAGTGCGAGCCCCAGGTCAGGCCGAACTCATGGCACATCTGCGCCACGCGAACCGAGCCCTGCATCGTCCAGAAGTGCGGGTCTGCCAGCGGAATATCCACCGATTGCAGCGAGAGCGTGTGCCCCATCTGGCGCCAGTCGGTCGCGATCATGTTGGTGGCGGTTGGCAGCCCGGTGGCGCGACGGAACTCCGCCATCACTTCACGTCCAGAGAACCCCTGCTCTGCGCCGCACGGATCTTCCGCGTAGGCCAGCACGCCTTTGAGCTGCTTACCGATTTTGATCGCCTCATCAAGGGACCAGGCACCGTTCGGATCCAGCGTGACGCGCGCCTGCGGGAAGCGCTTCGCCAGCGCGGCAATCGCCTCAGCTTCTTCTTCACCCGCCAGTACGCCGCCTTTCAGCTTGAAGTCATTAAAGCCATATTTTTCATACGCGGCTTCAGCCAGGCGCACCACCGCATCCGGGGTCATCGCTTCATCGTGACGCACACGATACCAGTCGCATTTTTCGTCCGGCTGGCTCTGGTACGGCAGCGGGGTGAGTTTGCGGTTGCCGATAAAGAACAGGTAGCCGAGCATTTCCACTTCGCTGCGCTGTTGGCCGTCGCCCAGCAGGGAGGCGACATTGACGCCCAGATGCTGGCCTAGCAGATCCAGCATCGCGGCTTCAATACCCGTGACCACATGGATAGTGGTACGCAGATCAAACGTTTGCAGACCACGGCCACCCGCATCACGATCGGCAAAGGTCGTACGCACGCTGGTCAGCACATTTTTGTACTCGCCCAGCGTTTTACCCACCACCAGCGGAATGGCGTCCTCCAGCGTTTTACGGATCTTCTCCCCGCCCGGGATTTCACCGACACCGGTATGCCCTGAGTTGTCCTTGATCACCACAATATTACGGGTGAAGAACGGCGCATGGGCGCCGCTCAGGTTCATCAGCATGCTGTCATGTCCCGCGACAGGAATGATCTGCATGGAGGTGACTACAGGGGTAGAAAATGTGCTCATCGTTCGATCCTTTTATCAGTGACGTCCAAATACAGGGCGCTTACGGTCAAATGTCCAGCCGGGGATAAGGTACTGCATCGGGCCTGCGTCGTTGCGCGCGCCGCCCGGCAGTTTTTTATACGCTTCATGCGCCTTGTGGATCTGATCCCAGTCAAGCTCCACGCCCAGCCCCGGCGCATCCGGTACGGCAATGGTGCCGTTTTTGATTTCAAGTGGATTTTTGGTCAGGCGCGCTTCGCCTTCCTGCCAGATCCAGTGCGTATCGATGGCGGTCGGGTTACCCGGCGCCGCCGCGCCAACGTGGGTAAACATCGCCAGCGAAATGTCGAAATGGTTATTGGAGTGGCAGCCCCAGGTGAGCCCCCAGTCATCGCACAGCTGCGCCACGCGCACCGCGCCGGAAAGGGTCCAGAAGTGCGGATCAGCCAGCGGTATGTCCACCGCATTCAGCATCACCGCGTGGCCCATTTCGCGCCAGTTAGTGGCGATCATGTTGGTCGCAACCGGCAGCCCGGTAGCGCGGCGGAATTCGGCCATCACCTCGCGGCCAGAAAAGCCCTGCTCGGCGCCGCACGGATCTTCCGCGTAGGTCAGCACGTCGCCCAGTCCTTTGCACAGCGCGATAGCTTCATCCAGCCGCCAGGCGCCGTTCGGATCGACGGTGATGCGTGCCTCCGGGAAGCGTTTTTTCAACGCGCGCACGCTGTCAATCTCCTGTTCGCCCGGCAGAACGCCGCCTTTCAGCTTGAAGTCTTTAAAGCCGTAGCGATCCTGCGCCGCCTCTGCCAGGCGTACCACAGCCTCGCCAGAGAGCGCTTCCTGATGACGCAGGTGATACCACGCGTGGCTGCCCGGCGAGCGTTCCAGATACGGCAGATCGGTTTTCGTCCGGTCGCCAACGTAGAACAGATAGCCCAGCACCGTTACCGCATCACGCTGTTTGCCTGGCCCCAGCAGTTCGCAGACCGGCACATTCAGCGCTTTGCCCAGTAAATCAAGGAGAGCCGCCTCCAGCGCCGCCACCGCGTTAACGCGCAGTTCAAACGTCCAGGCGCCTTTGCCGAAGGTATCAAAATCAGCCGACTGGTTGCCCTTATGCACCCGCTGAACCACCTTGTTCAGGCGGGCGACCTCCTGCCCAACCACCTGCGGGATGGCGTCGACCAGCGTCTGGTAAATCACCTCTCCGCCAGGCGCTTCCCCGACGCCGGTATTCCCTGCGCTGTCGGTCAGCACCACGATGTTGCGGGTGAACCAGGCGTTATGCGCGCCGCCAATGTTGAGCAGCATGCTGTCCTGACCCGCCACCGGGATGACTTTCATCTCCGTCACAATCGGGCTTGATTGCGTTGTCATCATCCGCGCTCCCCAACAGGTTTCAGTTCGATTCGTTTGATGTCCCCCACCAGCACCAGGTAACTGAGTACCGCCACCAGCGCATGGACGCCTACATAAATCAGCGCACCATTGAAGGAGCCGGTGGTGCCGACGATGTAACCGATAGCGATTGGGGTGACAATGCCGGAAATGTTGCCAAACATGTTGAACAGACCGCCGCTCAGGCCGCTGATCTCTTTCGGCGCGGTATCTGCCATCACCGCCCAGCCCAGCGCGCCAATGCCTTTACCGAAGAAGGCCATCGCCATAAAGCCGATAATCATCCACTCCGCGCTGACGTAGTTACAGAACACCATGGTCATGGAGAGCAGCATGCCGAGCACGATTGGCGTTTTACGCGCAATATTCAGCGAACCGGTGCGACGCATCAGCCAGTCGGAGATGACCCCGCCGAGCACCCCGCCCACGAAGCCGCAGATGGCTGGCACAGAGGCGACAAAACCCGCCTTCAGAATCGACATCCCGCGCGCCTGCACCAGGTAAACCGGGAACCAGGTGATGAAGAAGTAGGTTAAGGCGTTAATGCAGTACTGGCCGAGATAGATACCGATCATCATCCGTGAGCCGACGAGCTGTTTGATCTGCCCCCATTTCTGGCTGAACGGGACTTTTGCTTTCTGGGTTTTCTGATCCATGTTGATCAGCGCCCCGCCTTCAGCAATGTAGTCCAGCTCTTTCTTGTTCACGCCCGGGTGCTGGTTTGGTTCGTGGATCACTTTCAGCCAGATAAAGCTGATGACGATCCCCAGCCCGCCCATGAAGAAGAAGACGTGCGACCAGCCCACTTCGTGCGTCAGCCAGCCCATAATTGGCGCGAAAATAACCGTCGCAAAGTATTGCGCCGAGTTAAAGATTGCTACCGCCGTTCCCCTCTCCTGCGCCGGGAACCAGGCGGCCACAATGCGGCTGTTGCCCGGGAAAGATGGCGCTTCCGCTAAACCCACCAGGAAGCGGAGGGTAAAGAGCGCAATGATAATGCCGAAGCCGCTGAAGATATCCACGAAGCCCTGTAACAGGGTAAACATCGACCAGATGAAAATGGACCAGAAATAGACCCGTTTTGAGCCGAAGCGGTCCAGCAGCCAGCCGCCAGGGATTTGGCCGATTACGTAGGCCCATGAAAATGCGGAGAAAACATAACCCATACCCACCGGATCAAGTCCGATGTCCTTTGCCATCTCAGAGCCGGCAATGGATAACGTGGCACGGTCGCCGTAGTTGAAAGAGGTGACGATAAACAGCATCACCACTATCCAGTATCGGGCGTTGGTGCGCTTCTCAGCGCTGCTCGCCGCGTGGCTTAATGTACTCATTGTTGCACTCCTGAAACATAGCTTTCGCCTGGTTCATTCTGTACAGCACCTGTAGGGTAATCAGAATGAGAGATTTGTGTTTGGTTTTGGTACGGCCCGAAGCCGTTTTATAGTGACGGGAAAAGTATATGAAGGAGTGACCGGTTCTCTCACCGTGCAGGAACACAACATTGACGGGCGTGGGGAACGTGGTTTGGGGCATAAGCCCAAAGTGGTGGAAGATACTTCACGGAATTGAGGATATGGTGCAGCTTCGTTGCCGGGTGGCGGCTACGCCCTACCCGGCCTACAGCTCGTATAGTACAGGGTTAGTTCAGGAGCGTGGCCCAATGTTCAACCCAGGGATTTGACTCGCTTTCCGGTTCGGGGTGCTCGCCAGCATCAATCAGTAACATCTCGCCGACCCGCTGAGCGTGCTGTTCCTGCAACAGCGCGTCGAACTGCTTACCGCCGCCGCAAAAATTGGCGTAAGAGCTATCGCCGAGGGCGATGATGCCATAGTGAACATCTGGCTGATAGCCAAGCTGGTCTTTAATGCCCTGGAAAAGCGGGACGATGCTGTCCGGGAGATCGCCCTGCCCGGTGGTGGAGGTCACCACCAGAATGTATTTATCTTTATACTTTTCCCAGTCTGCCAGCTCCGGGTCTTCATAGACCGTTGCTTTATGGCCCTGATTGACGAGGATTGCTTCTGCTTCCTCCGCAACCAGCAGCGAGTTGCCGTACATCGTGCCGACAAAAATACCTACTTCAGCCATGCTTTGCTCCCGTAATTATTGCGCTTGCTGTTCATCCTGAACGTTGCCTGCGGCAAACTCAACCCTTTAATTTTCGGGGAGTTGTCCCAGCCAGCCAAACTGAGACAGCGCCTGCATCCAGACCTCGTCCAGCCCCGCGCGAATAGTCAGCGGTTCGCCGGTAAACGGATGCGTCAGGCTTAGCTCGCTGGCGTGCAGCATCAGTCGGTTACAGCCAAAGTGCTCTGCCGCGCTGCGGTTCTGCCGCAGATCGCCGTGCTTGCTGTCGCCGATAATTGGGTGGCGCAGATGTGCAAGGTGGCGGCGAAGCTGGTGCTTGCGCCCGGTTTTGGGCAAAAGCTCAACCAGACTGTATCGCGTAGTGGGAAATTTGCTGGTCGCCACCGGCAGTTCTGTGGTCGCCATACCGCGATAGTCGGTCACCGCAGGCTGCGGACCTTTATCTTCGCGGGCAAATTTATCGGCGATTTTATCCAGTTCCTCCACCAGCGGATAATCCAGCGTGGCGGAATCCGTCAGCCAGCCGCGCACAATGGCGTGGTAGCGCTTCTGGATCTGGTGCTGTTCAAACTGCTGCGACAGCAGGCGCCCGGCCTCACTGGAAAGCCCCATCAGCAGAACGCCAGAGGTTGGCCGATCCAGACGGTGGGCAGTAAAGACGTGCTGACCGATTTGGTCGCGCACGGTTTGCATAACAACCACTTTCTCATCGCGATCGAGCCAGCTTCGGTGTACCAGCCAGCCGGACGGTTTATTCACCGCCACCAGCCACTCATCCTGATACAGGATCTCAAGCGTCATGCATCGTCACCGGCGAAAAGCGTATCCAGCTTTTCCAGCTCAACCAACATAACGTCGCGCGCCGGGTGAGTCGCCTCCAGCGCCATTTCGTAATAGGGAGAGACGGCAAACGCCTGGGGCAACGCGTGTCCCCCTTCCAGCAGCGCGTGCATGCGCGGAATTAATACCCACTGGAGCCATTCGAATGGAGACAGCGTATCCAGACAAAACGGCTGGGTGCTGGCGAACGCGTCTGGCTGCGGCGCACTTTCCTGCCACAGCTGATGCTGGCGCATAAGGGCTTCGATGGCGTGCAACTGCGCACGAACGCTATCGTGATGCGTCATAGTAACCTCAACTGAAAAACGGAATGGCGCGAAGCATAGCATTGCGGAAGACAGAAATAAAAAAAGGGAGCACTGTAAAAACAGTGCTCCCGGTTCGTTTCGCAGCATTCCAGCTACAATACGTGCTCCCTGCTCATCCGTGACAACTTTTCCTGATGCCCGAAGGCCTGGTCATCCCTTTACCTTTTGCTTCCTGCTCACATCATCCTGACGTGTAGGTTTCATCCTGAAACGTCCTGGCCATCCTGACCCACCGACCATCCTGACCGGCTCACGTTCTCCTTCCTGGAGGTGTCCCTTACGCATCCTGCGTGATCCACTTTGCTTCATCCTGAAGCCTTCCTGCGGCGTCGTCCTGACGTGTTCCTGGTGAGAAACGCCATCATCCTGATGTTCGTTTCTCGCGTCGGCATCCTGTCGACACAGATAGAATCCGCTATTCTGCCTCGTCTTACAACCCACCCTGTGAGCAAGGTAAGCCTGGCGAAACGGGGATAATCGTTTCAGGAAATCGCTAACCTGTTGAAAGGGAAGTTAATATTAATCTGAAATCCCTAAGACAAAGCTAATTGTTTCGGCGATGTCTCACAGTGCGTGTAAGAGATCTCTCACACGTCCAGTAGCATCATGGATTACAGAAGCGGCTCAAGTCGGGTAAGAAAATCCGCAAGAGAAGGCGCGAGAACGTCGCGATTGCGGGTGCCGAGCGTCTCTTTAATGACCTCGCCAGACAGGTTGCAGACTGAAATGACGTCCAGTTCACTGTCGAGCGTCGCAATAAAGAGAGTCGGGGAGAGCTTAAGGCGTTTTTGCGTGACCAGGTGACCAATGAGGTTTTCCTGAACGCGTTGAAGATCGTCTTCGCTCCAGGTTTGCAGCAGCGTCAGCGGCTGTCCTGCAAAACATGCAGTCATATCCCCGGCAAACTGCGTGGTATAAATTGCATGAAGCGCAGGTTGTATCACAATGTCCATTGCGCGTTCAACCGCATTTACATTCTGCTCGCCCGTGAACGGTTTCGGTTGCCAGATAACGTAATCATCCTGCGAAGCGATAATGCACGGTGACGGCACGCCATATAAGTCAGTACTTTGCGGCCACGTCCCCCGCTTTTCATGCCAGGCATCGCAATAGCGGGTCGTGAAGGACGTCAGGGCATTTGCAGTTTCGATATCCACCGATTTCTCTCTTCTTGTAAGACAGGATAAACTCAGCCCCTAAGTGTACCTGTAAAGTGGCTATGAAACATGTCTTACGAAAATCATCAGGCGTTAACGGGCTTAACGCTGGGTAAATCGACCGATTACCGCGACACCTACGACGCAAGCCTGCTTCAGGGTGTGCCGCGCAGCCTGAACCGCGATCCGCTTGGCCTTCATGCCGACGCGCTGCCGTTCGTCGGCGGCGACATCTGGACGCTGTACGAACTCTCCTGGCTGAATGCGCGCGGTCTGCCGCAGGTAGCCGTGGGCCATGTCGAGCTGGATTACGCCAGCGTAAACCTGGTCGAATCCAAGAGCTTTAAGCTCTATCTCAACAGCTTTAACCAGACCAAATTTAACAGCTGGGACGAGGTACAACAGACGCTTGAACGTGATTTAAGCGCGTGCGCGCAGGGGAACGTAACCGTCTCGTTATACCGTCTGCATGAGCTGGAAGGTCAGCCCATCGCCCATTTCCACGGCACCTGCATCGACGATCAGGACATTGATGTGGAGAGCTACGAATTTAGCACCGACTATCTGGAAAACGCAGCGGGCGGAAAAGTGGTCGACGAAACGCTGGTCAGCCATCTGCTGAAATCCAACTGCCTTATCACCCATCAGCCGGACTGGGGCTCGGTACAGATCCAGTATCGCGGCCCGCAGATTGACCGGGAAAAGCTGCTTCGTTACCTGGTGTCATTCCGTCATCACAACGAATTCCACGAGCAGTGCGTGGAACGCATCTTCAATGACATACAGCGTTTCTGCCAGCCCGAAAAGCTGAGCGTTTATGCCCGCTATACCCGTCGCGGCGGCCTGGACATTAACCCATGGCGCACCAATACCGATTTTGTGCCTGCCACCGGACGGCTGGTGCGCCAGTAAGATAAATATTTTCACAATATGCGGGCGGTATTCCGCCCGAAGTGTTGTGAAACGTCATAAGCCAGGGCTATTGTAATCAACAGGGAAAGACGATAATCGTCCCATAAGGAGCTCACTTGATTACACATATTAGCCCGCTTGGCTCTATGGATATGTTGTCGCAACTGGAAGTGGACATGCTTAAACGCACCGCCAGTAGCGACCTGTATCAACTGTTTCGTAACTGTTCACTTGCTGTACTGAACTCCGGAAGCCTGACCGACAACAGTAAAGAGCTGCTGTCCCGCTTCGAAAGTTTTGATATCAATGTGCTGCGCCGCGAGCGCGGGGTGAAGCTGGAAGTGATCAACCCGCCGGAAGAGGCGTTTGTCGATGGGCGTATTATTCGCTCACTTCAGGCCAACCTTTTTGCCGTGCTGCGCGACATCCTGTTTGTTAACGGACAGATCAGCAACGCCGGTCGTTTCCAGCATCTCGATCTGGAAAGCTCCGTTCATATCACCAACCTGGTTTTCTCCATTCTGCGTAACGCCCGCGCCCTGCACGTTGGCGAAGCGCCGAACATGGTCGTCTGCTGGGGTGGTCACTCTATTAACGAAACCGAATACCTGTACGCCCGCCGCGTGGGTAATCAGCTCGGCCTGCGCGAGCTGAACATCTGTACCGGCTGCGGTCCTGGCGCGATGGAAGCGCCGATGAAAGGCGCGGCAGTAGGACACGCGCAGCAACGCTATAAAGAAGGCCGTTTTATCGGCATGACCGAGCCGTCGATCATCGCCGCTGAGCCGCCTAACCCGCTGGTTAACGAACTGATTATTATGCCGGATATCGAAAAACGTCTTGAGGCGTTTGTCCGTATCGCGCACGGCATTATCATCTTCCCGGGCGGCGTAGGTACGGCGGAAGAACTGCTTTATCTGCTCGGGATCCTGATGAACCCGGCCAACAAAAATCAGGTTCTGCCGCTGATCCTGACCGGCCCGAAAGAGAGCGCCGACTATTTCCGCGTGCTGGACGAGTTTATCGTGCATACGCTGGGGGAAGACGCGCGCCGTCACTACCGCATTATTATTGACGATGCCGCAGAAGTGGCCCGTCAGATGAAAAAAGCGATGCCGCTGGTGAAAGAGAACCGTCGTGATACCGGGGATGCCTACAGCTTTAACTGGTCCATCCGTATCGCACCGGATCTCCAGATCCCCTTCGAGCCGTCGCATGAGAACATGGCGAACCTCAAACTCTATCCGGATCAGCCGGTGGAAGTACTGGCAGCTGACCTGCGTCGCGCCTTCTCTGGCATCGTGGCGGGGAACGTGAAGGAGGTGGGGATCCGCGCGATTGAGGAGTTCGGGCCGTATAAAATCCACGGTGACCCGGAGATGATGCGCCGCATGGATGACATGCTGCAGGGCTTTGTAGCTCAGCACCGCATGAAACTTCCGGGTTCTGCCTATATTCCCTGTTACGAAATCATCAAATAAAGCGTCCTTTCCCTCCTCTCAAGCCGGATTGTCATCCGGCTTTTTTATTAGTGATGTAATTCATAGCGATCTTCAATGTTATTAACAAATCTGGCGCCCGCGCAAACGATTACCTCGTTTTTGAAACCGTAAATAATCAGCCTTAATCGAAATTACCTGCCAGAAAATCCTAAAATCCTATTTCTTTACAGCGAAAGACACCTATCTCGCGGGTCAGCCTTTTCGAAAACATGTCGTTAATGGTAGCCTTCGCGCCCGTAAATTCTCTTTGATGTTTTTTTAACAGATAAATGGTCTAAATATGCCCACATCATAAGTGGATTATTGCATTTGGGATCGCGATCACTGATAGATTCATAACGAGAATGTATCTTTCCGCCCGCCAATAGTTACGGGCAAAAATTATTAAAAAACCGTCACTGAACGAATTTCATATTACCGTCAGGCACTTTTTCATCGGATTTGACTAAAAACCTGACAATTTGCTTCCTCCAGGAGATACAGATGGAAACCACTCAAACCAGCACCGTTGCTTCGATTGAATCCCGAAGCGGTTGGCGCAAAACGGATACCATGTGGATGCTTGGCCTGTACGGCACGGCAATCGGCGCTGGTGTACTGTTCCTTCCTATCAACGCAGGTGTCGGCGGTCTGATCCCGCTGATCATCATGGCCATCATCGCCTTTCCGATGACCTTCTTTGCACACCGCGGCCTGACCCGCTTCGTGCTGTCCGGTAAAAACCCGGGCGAAGACATTACTGAAGTCGTTGAAGAACACTTCGGCGTCGGCGCAGGTAAGCTGATTACCCTGCTCTACTTCTTCGCGATTTACCCGATTCTGCTGGTGTATAGCGTTGCTATCACCAACACCGTTGAAAGCTTCATGATGCACCAGCTGCAGATGACCCCGCCGCCGCGTGCGATCCTGTCCCTGATCCTGATCGTCGGTATGATGACCATCGTGCGCTTTGGCGAGCAGATGATTGTCAAAGCGATGAGCGTGCTGGTATTCCCGTTTGTTGCAGCCCTGATGGTGCTGGCGCTGTACCTGATCCCACAGTGGAACGGCGCTGCGCTGGAAACTCTGTCTCTGAGCAGCGCATCCGCAACCGGTAACGGCCTGCTACTGACCCTGTGGCTGGCGATCCCGGTAATGGTGTTCTCCTTCAACCACTCGCCAATCATCTCCTCCTTCGCGGTGGCGAAGCGTGAAGAGTACGGCAATGGTGCAGAGAAGAAGTGCTCCAGCATCCTGGCTCGCGCACACATCATGATGGTACTGACAGTTATGTTCTTCGTGTTCAGCTGCGTGCTGAGCCTTTCCCCGGCGGATCTGGCGGCGGCGAAAGAGCAGAACATCTCTATTCTGTCCTACCTGGCAAACCACTTTAACGCACCGCTGATTGCGTGGATGGCACCGATCATCGCGATTATCGCCATCACCAAATCCTTTCTGGGCCACTACCTGGGCGCACGTGAAGGCTTCAACGGTATGGTGATTAAATCTCTGCGCGGTAAAGGCAAGAGCATTGAAATCAACCGTCTGAACAAAATCACCGCGCTGTTCATGCTGGTGACCACCTGGGCGGTAGCCACCCTGAACCCAAGCATTCTGGGCATGATTGAAACCCTGGGCGGCCCGATTATCGCGATGATTCTGTTCCTGATGCCGATGTACGCGATTCAGAAAGTGCCAGCGATGCGTAAATACAGCGGCCATATCAGCAACGTGTTCGTTGTTGTGATGGGTCTGATTGCCATCTCCGCTATTTTCTACTCGCTGTTCAGCTAATACCTCCTGCGCCGTCTGCGGATGGCGCACTCCTCCCCTCTGACTGAAGCAATGGACGCATCATGATTAGCGTATTCGATATCTTCAAAATCGGTATTGGTCCTTCCAGCTCTCACACCGTCGGACCAATGAAAGCCGGTAAACAATTCACGGATGACTTGATTGCACGCGGCATTTTGCACGACATCTCCCGCGTGGTTGTCGATGTATACGGTTCCCTTTCCCTGACCGGTAAAGGCCACCATACCGATATTGCCATTATCATGGGGCTGGCGGGTAACCTGCCGGATACCGTTGATATTGACTCCATTCCTGGCTTTATCCAGGACGTGAACACCCACGGTCGTTTGCTGCTGGCCAACGGCGAGCATGAGGTTGAATTCCCGGTTGACCACTGCATGAATTTCCATGCGGATAACCTGTCGCTGCACGAAAACGGCATGCGCATTACCGCGCTGGTCGGCGATAAAGCGGTTTACAGCCAGACGTATTACTCCATCGGCGGCGGGTTTATTGTCGACGAAGACCATTTTGGTCAAACCAACGGCTCCGCCGTTGAGGTGCCGTACCCGTACAAAAACGCGGCCGATTTACAGCGTCACTGCCAGGAGACAGGCCTTTCTCTCTCCGGCCTGATGATGAAAAATGAGCTGGCCCTGCACAGCAAAGAGGAGCTGGAACAGCACTTCGCAAACGTCTGGGAAGTGATGCGCAGCGGCATTGAGCGCGGGATCACCACCGAAGGCGTGCTGCCGGGGAAACTGCGTGTTCCACGTCGTGCGGCTGCGCTGCGCCGCATGCTGGTCAGCACCGACAAAACCACCACCGACCCGATGGCCGTTGTCGACTGGATCAACATGTTCGCGCTGGCGGTGAACGAAGAGAACGCCGCGGGTGGCCGCGTCGTCACCGCGCCAACCAACGGGGCGTGCGGCATTGTTCCGGCGGTCCTGGCGTATTACGACAAGTTTATCCGTGAAGTGAATGCAAACTCACTCGCGCGGTATATGCTGGTCGCCAGTGCGATTGGCTCACTGTACAAGATGAACGCCTCGATTTCCGGCGCGGAAGTGGGCTGTCAGGGTGAAGTGGGCGTAGCCTGCTCTATGGCGGCGGCGGGTCTGGCCGAATTGCTGGGCGCAAGTCCTGCGCAGGTTTGTATTGCGGCGGAAATCGGCATGGAACATAACCTGGGGCTGACCTGCGATCCGGTCGGCGGTCAGGTCCAGGTGCCATGCATCGAGCGTAACGCCATCGCCTCTGTGAAAGCGGTGAACGCGGCCCGTATGGCGCTGCGCCGCACCAGTGAACCGCGCGTGTGTCTCGACAAGGTTATCGAAACCATGTACGAAACCGGTAAAGATATGAACGCCAAATACCGCGAAACCTCCCGCGGTGGCCTGGCGATGAAGATCGTTACCTGCGATTAAGCCTCTCAGGAAGCCTCGTTTTGCGAGGCTTCTTCCTGTTTTCCCCACCATTCATAGTTTCATGCTGCGCTCAGTGTTACCCTTCCCCCATTAGACAGAAGGGAGATTATCTGTGGCCGTTCATTTGCTTATCGTCGATGCACTTAACCTGATTCGCCGTATTCACGCGGTACAGGGCACCCCCTGCAAGGACACCTGTTTACACGCGCTGGAGCAGCTCATTCGCCATAGCGAACCCACCCACGCTGTTGCCGTATTCGACGATGAAGCACGCAATACCGGCTGGCGGCACCAGCGCCTGCCGGACTACAAAGCCGGGCGTGCGCCGATGCCGGACGATCTGCACGCCGAAATGCCCGTTATACGCGCGGCCTTTGAACAGCGCGGCGTTCCGTGCTGGGGCGCACACGGTAATGAGGCTGATGATTTAGCCGCAACGCTGGCGGTTAAAGTGGCGAGCGCCGGGCATCAGGCGACTATCGTTTCAACCGACAAAGGCTACTGCCAGCTGCTCTCTCCAACGGTCCGCATCCGCGACTACTTCCAGAAACGCTGGCTGGACGCGCCATTTATTGCCAGCGAGTTTGGCGTATCGCCTGAGCAATTGCCGGATTACTGGGGGCTGGCGGGGATCAGCAGCTCCAGAGTGCCGGGTATCGCCGGTATTGGACCCAAAAGTGCCGCACAGCTGCTGACGGAGTTTCAGAATATGGAAGGGATTTACGCAAGGCTTGAGGAAGTGCCGGAAAAATGGCGCAAGAAGCTGGAGGCGAATAAAGAGATGGCGTTTATCTGCCGGGAAATCGCAACGCTACAGACGGATTTACAGCTGGACGGGAATTTACAGCAGTTAAGGTTAGAACGTTAAAACAACTACACGATTTTGTAGGCCCGGTAAGCGCAGTGTATGACCGGATACATAGGTAACAGATCAGACCGGGAACATAGGTAACACTTTTCAGTCTATCCGGAGCACACTCTGGGTTTTTCGGTCGTAGTACGCAAGCGTTATTCCATTAAAGATGATGGCCTCCAGGCCATCATCTTGTTCTTCCAGCATGATGTACTCATCAGTCAGCGCTTCACTCAGGAACACCGTCCCCTTTTTCCCCATATAGAGTGTCCCCCTTGATTTCACCCTGTAGACCGTACCTCCTTCCGGATAAGCATATTCAGGAACCCTGCCATCCCAGTGCCGGCCTGAGGGTTGCCATACCGTTCCGGGCGTTGCACCCGCCAGGGCTTCATGCGGCCTTTCGTAGTTAAACTCTTCCCGGTAGCCACTGAACCACCGCTGTTGTTCTTCCATTGTCATAAATATGTTGCCCTGTTTTACTGCACTTTTCAGCGAACGATGCATTCGCTCATGACGGCCGTTTTCTTCCGGATGCCCCTTTCTGATGCGTTCCGGTCTGATGCCCAGCTTTATCAGCCAGACTGCAAGGCGACTTAACCCGGCGATACCTGTTCCTGCGAAAGGCTGACCATTATCCGTTCTCAGGACTTCCGGCAGACCGTACTCCAGGAACGCATCCGTCAGGCACTGCCTGACGAAGGGCTCGCTCTCCCGGTCTGCTCCCCGGCAGCTCAGAAGATACCGGCTGTGATTGTCGGTGAGGGTGAAGGGATGACAGTATTTCCGGCTCAGCAGCCTGAACTTGCCTTTAAAATCAGCGCTCCAGACCTGATTGTTCTCACTGATGATGGTCAGGGGCTGGCGATTGCCCGGGGTTCTGCGTTTTCGCTTTTTATCCGGAACCAGGCCTTCACGCTTGAGGATATCGCCGATAGTACTGGCAGCGGGGACGGTAAAATCGACGTGATGATTGAGCAGCCACATCCGCAGTTTTTTGGGGCCCCAGTCAGGGTGTTTTTGCCTCAGGGCCGTAAGCTGCCCGGCGATATCATCAGGAACTGTCCGGGAGTGGGAGTGCGGAGCACGCGACCGGTCAGAGAGAGATGACAGGTCAGAGGGGTCAAAACGCTGAAGCCATTTGTAACCGGTTTTTCGACTGATGCCGAAGAGACGGCAGAGGGCAGAAAAAGAATCCGTACCTGCATGGCAGGCACGGATAAAATCAAGGCGTTGCATAGGTCGGGTCTCAGTCCAGGGCATAGCGAGTCTCCTCTTCTATGCCAGTTATAACTGTTACCCATGTATCCGGTCTAAAGTGTTACCCATGTTTCCGGTTCATACCGCAGCGCCACCGGGCGTTACAAACGTTATCGCTCGTCGCGACGCCCACCCACGGCCGCCCACCAGCGACGGATATGCACCGTCACTTCTTCACGGTCGTGATACAGCTGACGCGCCTGGATTTCCGCGTTAATCCCGTGTTCGTCCAGTTGCTGCTGAATATAAGCCAGGTTCTGCGACACCTCTTCGTAACGCTTTTTCATCGGCAGCTTGAGGTTGAAAATCGTCTCACGACACCAGCCGTTCACCAGCCAGGAGGCCATCAGCGCCGCGACTTTCGCCGGTTTTTCTACCATGTCGCACACCATCCAGGAGATGTTGTTACGGGTAGGACGGTAGCGGAAACCATCTTCACGCAGCCAGGTGACCTGCCCGGTGTCCATCAGGCTTTGCGCCATCGGGCCGTTATCCACAGACGAAACCCACATGTTGCGTTTCACCAGCTGATAGGTCCAGCCGCCCGGGCACGCGCCAAGATCGACGGCATACATGCCGTTTGCCAGACGTTCGTCCCACTCGTCCGCCGGGATAAAGACGTGGAACGCCTCTTCCAGCTTCAGGGTTGAACGGCTCGGCGCGTCTGACGGGAAGCGCAGACGCGGGATCCCCATAAAGAACGGCGAGTTATTGGTGGTATACGAGTAGCCGGTGTAGCAACATCCTGGCGCAATAAAGAAGATATGCACGACTGGACGCTTTGGCGTTTCGTAGTTTGTCAGCACTCCCGCATCACGCAGTGCCGCGCGGAGCGGCACGGTAAACTTACGGCAGAACTTCATCAGCTCTTTGCTTTCATTGGTGTCAGCCACTTCCACGCGCAAATCGCCGCCCTTCTCCACCACGCCCTGCAACAGGCCAACAATCGGCGTGATGCGATCTTCCGGCGGAAGATCTTTCAGCAGTTCGCCCGCGACAAACATCTGACGGGCGAAAATCAGCGAGCTGAACGGCAGTTCGCGCGCCAGCTTGTCGGCATCATCAGGCTGATAGCATTCAAATACCACATAGCCCGCGTTCTCTTTGACGCGAGCGAATCCGAAGACTTCACGCTTCGCCGCTTTATCGGTGATTTCCGCGGCGCACTCTTTCTCAAACCCCGGGCGACAATATAAAACAACCTTATTCATGAACAACGCCCTTGCGTTTCAGACGGATAGCTCCGATAAACATTAAAACCCAACCCGCCAGGAAGCTGACGCCGCCGACAGGTGTAACAAACGCCCACAGGCGTAAATGCGACAGCGCCAGACAGTAGAGACTGCCGCTGAACAGTACGGTACCCAGCGCCAGAAAGACGCTGCTCCAGTAAAACCAAATGCTGATACGGCGCTGCATCGCCACCGCCAGCCCAAAAATTGCCAGCGTGTGGAACGCCTGATATTCAAGGCCGGTCTGGATCCAGCCCATCTCCACAACGCCCAAAGACTTGCTTAAGACATGCGCGCCAAACGCGCCCAGAGCTACAAAAATAAAGCCACTCACCGCGGCGAAAATCAGCATGAATCGGCTGGTCATATTTAAGTCCTGAATTAATGCGTGCCCGGCACACAAACGTTATTGTTCATACCTGAAGCGGAATTTTTCTTGCTCGCTTGCCGCTTTCGCCAGTATCCACTGCCGGAAAGCGGCTATTTTACCCAGTTCTGCCTGACTGTCATGACAAACCAGATAAAATGCATTCTTGCTGACCAGTACATCGTTAAATGGGCAAACCAGACGGCCTGCCTCAATTTCGGACTGCGCCATGACGTTATTCGCTAATGCCACGCCCTGCCCGTGAATGGCAGCCTGTAACACCATCGCGCTGTGGCTAAAAATGGGCCCCTGCTGCACGTTTATATGATTAAGACCTAACTGGCGGGTATAAGTTTGCCAGTCGCGACGCGAGGCATCGTGCAAAAGCGTGTGTTGCGCCAGATCGGCGGGCGTTTTGAGCGCTTTCTCCCCCGTCAGCAGCAGTGGTGAACAGACCGGCAGCAGATATTCTGCGTATAATTTTTCAACACGCAAGCCCGGCCAGTTACCACGACCGTAAAAAATCGCCACATCCACATCGTCTGCAAGCTTGTCTTCCTGACGGTCCACCGCCTGGATTCGGACATCGATTCCCGGATAAGTTGAGTTAAAGCTTGAGAGTCGCGGCACCAGCCACTGAATGGCAAAACTGGGCAATAAACTCACAGTCAGGGCGCCTTTTGCGCTCCGTGCCTGAAGCTTACGGGTGGCTTCCGTCAGCTGGGAGAAAATCTCTTTAATATCCTGAAAATAGCTCTGCCCTTCTTCGGTCAACAGCAACGAACGGTTGCGGCGACGGAACAGCTTAAGCCCCAGAAAATCCTCCAGAGACTTGATTTGATGACTTACTGCGGCCTGTGTCACAAAAAGCTCATCGGCTGCGCGGGTGAAGCTGAGGTGGCGTGCTGCTGCATCAAAAACACGTAATGCATTTAGGGGTGGCAATCGCTTGGACATGGTTATCTGGCTTAGATGTTAACGAGATTTAACATATAGGAAACAACGTTTAACCTATTAGTTTTTTTTATCTGAGCCATTATAATTTGTCCGTTGAGGAACTACCAGCAAATACCTATAGTGGCGGCACTTCCTGAGCCGGAACGAAAAGCTTTTTTTGGAATGCGTGTTCTGAAGGGCTTTTGGCTTACGGTTGTGATGTTGTGTTGTTGTGTTTGCAATTGGTCTGCGATTCAGACCACGGTAGCAACGCTACCAATTTTTCACTTCCTGTACATTTACCCTGTCTGTCCATAGTGATTAATGTAGCACCGCCAACTTGCGGTGCTTTTTTTTTCGCTTATCTAACTGTTAATGCTCGATTTCCTTCATCTCTTTCACGTCACTGCGATTGATCTGCTGTTTGTTCCCGTTAGCATCTTTGTATGAAATCATCCCGGTATCATTATCGGTTGTCGGTTTCCCTTCAGAGACGATAGATCGACCATCGTTGGTATGCATTACGTAGTTATTACCAGAACATGCGCTCAGGGCAAAGGTCAACGCACAGGCAGAAATGATTGCAGCTGTCTTTTTCATGATTATTCTCCTTTAGCAATTAATGCTATTCAAACCTCGATTTATAACAGGCTAAAACATCCGCCTAACACTATTTAGCATAACCTGCTTTTTCAGACTCGCCAGGATAAGCAGACAAATCTGATAGATATCAACTTCCTTGCCCTGCCGATAAATTTGCGCGACGATCGTAGAATCGATATGAGGAATTCCATGAACGCTTTCAGTCCTGCGCAGTTTCGCGCACAGTTTCCTGCGCTGGCCGATGCCGGCATTTATCTTGATAGCGCCGCCACGGCCCTTAAGCCGCAAGCGGTGATTGAGGCAACCCGCCAGTTTTACAGCCTGAGCGCCGGGAACGTGCATCGCAGCCAGTATGCCGACGCGCAGCGCTTAACGGCGCAATACGAAGCCGCACGGGATCAGGTCGCGCGCCTGATCAATGCTGACAGCGGTAAGAACATCGTCTGGACGCGGGGCACTACCGAGGCCATTAACATGGTGGCGCAATGTTACGCGCGTCCGCTGTTGCAGCCCGGGGATGAGATCATCGTCAGCGAGGCGGAACACCACGCCAACCTGGTGCCCTGGCTGATGGTGGCCAAACAAACCGGGGCACGGGTTGTAAAACTCCCGTTGGGTACAGACTTCCTGCCTGACGTGGCGCGTCTGCCTGAGCTGATTACGCCGCGCAGCCGTATTCTGGCGCTGGGGCAGATGTCCAACGTCACCGGCGGCTGTCCGGATCTGGCGCGCGCCATTGAGATTGCCCATGCCAGCGGCGTGGTGGTAATGGTCGACGGTGCGCAGGGTGTGGTGCATTTTCCGGCTAACGTTCAGGCGCTGGATATCGACTTCTATGCCTTCTCAGGGCATAAATTGTACGGGCCAACCGGTATCGGCGCGCTGTACGGCAAACCTGAACTGCTGGCCCGGATGACGCCGTGGCTCGGCGGCGGCAAGATGATTACCGAAGTCACCTTCGACGGTTTCAAAACGCAGGATGTGCCTTACCGCCTGGAAGCCGGTACGCCGAACGTGGCAGGGGTTATCGGTCTGAGCGCAGCGCTCGAATTTCTCGCAGATACGGACGTGGCTCAGGCTGAAAGCTGGAGCCGGGGCCTGGCGACGCTGGCAGAAGAAGAGCTTAAGAAACGCCCCGGGTTTCGCTCGTTCCGCGTCCAGGACTCCAGCCTGCTCGCCTTTGATTTTGCGGGCGTACACCATAGCGACATGGTGACGCTGCTTGCCGGATACGGCATTGCCCTGCGCGCAGGACAGCACTGCGCCCAGCCGCTGCTGGCGGCCATGGGGGTGAGCGGTACCCTGCGCGCCTCGTTTGCACCGTACAACACAAAAAGTGACGTCGACGCGCTGGTTTCCGCCGTCGACCGCGCCCTGGAATTACTGGTGGATTAATGACAAGTTCAGCCTTAGCCGGGCATCCGTTCGGCACCGTTATCACTGAAGAGACGTTAAAACAGACCTTCGTCCCGCTCACGCAGTGGGAAGATAAATATCGTCAGTTGATCCTGCTGGGCAAACAGTTGCCCACGCTGTCAGACGAACTGAAATCGCAGGCGAAGGAGATAGCTGGCTGCGAGAACCGCGTCTGGCTTGGGTTTAGCATATCCGGTGAGAAACTGCATTTCTTCGGCGACAGCGAGGGACGCATTGTTCGCGGTCTGCTGGCGGTGCTGTTGACCGCAATCGAAGGGAAAAGCGCCGCAGAGCTGCTGGCGCATTCTCCGCTGGCGCTGTTTGATGAGCTGGGACTTCGCACGCAGCTTAGCGCCTCGCGCGGTCAGGGACTGATTGCGCTAAACGACGCGGTGCTGGATGCCGCCCGTCAGGCTCAGGCCTGACGTTCCGCCTTCGCCATCATCTTCTTCAGGGCGTGAGAGACCGCCACAAAGCCGAAGGAGGCGGTCACCATGGTGGCCGCTCCAAACCCTGAGGCACAATCCATCCGCTTTGGCCCTTCCGCTGTGCTTTTCATTGCACAGACCGAACCATCCGCCTGCGGATAAACCAGCGCTTCTGTCGAGAACACACAGTCCACACCCAGCTTGCCTTTGCTGTTCTTCACCACATTGAAGTCGCTTTTTAAGCGCTCGCGCAGCTTAGCGGCCAGTGGATCCTGAATGGTTTTCGCCAGATCTGCCACCTGGATCTGCGTCGGATCAATTTGTCCACCCGCGCCGCCCGTTGTCACCAGCGGCACCTTGTAACGACGACAGTAAGCGATCAGCGCCGCTTTTGGCCGCACGCTGTCGATGGCGTCAATCACATAGCTGTAGCCTTTGCTCATGTACTCCGCGACGTTATCTGCCGTCACAAAGTCGTCAATCACCGTTACGCGGCACTCCGGGTTGATGAGACGAATACGCTCCGCCATCACCTCGGACTTCGCCAGACCGACGTTATCACGCAGGGCGTGGATCTGACGGTTAGTGTTAGTGACGCAGACGTCATCCATATCAATCAACGTAATTGCGCCAATGCCGGTTCTCGCCAGCGCTTCTGCCGCCCACGAACCCACGCCACCAATGCCCACCACGCAGACATGCGCATCCGCGAACAGTTGCAGGGCTTTTTCACCGTATAACCGTGCCGTGCCGCCGAAACGCTGGCGCCAGGCATCGCTGATTACCACAGACATAAAACCTCAGATGTAAAAAGGGTGAGGTATTCCTCACCCTGAACCGTAATCCGTCTTGCGCTCAGAATACCACACTCAGCCGCTAAATACGTTCCCGGTACCCGGCGCTGTCTTCAGCACCCACACGCGCCCGTAGTGGTTATACCAGCCTGCACGGTGGCCGGCATCCGGGCCGATGCCCTGATAAATGTCGAAGTGCTGGCCTTTAATCGCCCCGCCCACGTCCAGCGCCACCATCAGGCGTAATTCATACTTGCCGTTGAATTTGCCGTTGTTGTCGAGGAGAGGAACTTCCGCCAGCAGCGTGGTACCCGCCGGGATAATCGAACGATCCGATGCCACAGAAGCGCGGCCAATCAGCGGGACGGCGCTCGCCCCTTTCACCGGCGCAAAGTTCTGCGGTTTGAAGAAGACAAACGATGGATTCTGCTCAAGCAGCTCACGCACTTCCGCTTCGCTGTGTTTTTCGCCCCACTCGCGGATCGCCTGCATCGACATATCTTCTCGTTTCACTTCACCACGGTCGATGAGCACCTTACCGATGCTGCGATAGGCATGGCCGTTTTTCCCGGCATAGCTAAAGAAGTTCAGCGGCGAGCCGTCGCCAAAATCAATATAGCCGCTGCCCTGCACGTCCATGATGAAGTTATCCATCAGCGAGTTGCTGTAGGCCAGCACGTAATTTTCGCTAAGCGCACCGGCATAGATTTCAGCGCGGGACGGGAGACGACCGCGTTTTGGCGGCATGCGGTAAATCGGATACTGGAATTCGCCCTGACGCGTGTGTCGTGCCTGGACAACCGGGGTGTAGTAGCCGGTAAACTGAACGTTACCGTAGTTATCTGCCCCTTCCATCTGCCACGCATCGATACCAAACTGGCGCATATTGCGCGTATCACCGCCAGCACGCAGCCAGTCCTGCACTGCACTATAAACGTTGTTCTGTGAGCCATACAGGCGCGGCGACGCTTTGCGGATCTGGTATACCTGCTCGGAGAAATCCCCGGCATTGATTGGAGCACCCACGGCATCTGGCTGGTTAACTAAAGAGAAAGGCTGGGATAACTTCCCGTCTTTATACTGTTGACCGCGATCGGTCGGTTTGGAAGAGCAGGCCGCAAGAATCGCTACCATTGCGCCTGTCATCAGATACTTCACCCAACGTCCTTTCATTATATCTCGTCTTTTAGTTGCCCAATTCCGCGTGATGAAGATAACAAACCCACCGTGGTAATGAAATGCAATCGCCTTCCCTTTGGCAAATTCTGGACAAAAAATAGTCCAAAGTGGCTATTCCCGTTCATTTTGCATACAAAATAATGAATTATGCGAAAAAGGGGTTGCATCACAAACCTATCCGAGTATAGTGCGCTTCCACGGACGCGGGGTGGAGCAGCCTGGTAGCTCGTCGGGCTCATAACCCGAAGGTCGTCGGTTCAAATCCGGCCCCCGCAACCAACACTTCTTAAAACAATAAACACCCTTAAGGGTGTTTTTTTGTATCTGCCGTTTGTGAAAGTGCCGGGCGAGATACCCGGCGTAATACCCTATCCCCGCCGCGCCAGCGTTTCCCCGTCTGAGAAATAGGCCCGAATACCCGCCAGAATCGACTCCGCCACTTTCTGCTGGAATTTAGCCGTCTTGAGCTTGCGTTCCTCTTGCACGTTACTGATAAACGCGGTTTCGACCAGAATGGACGGAATATCTGGCGCTTTCAGTACCGCAAATCCGGCCTGCTCGACGCTGTTTTTGTGCAGCTTGTTGACCCGGCCCAGTTTGCCCAGCACCGCTTTACCAAACTTCAGACTGTCGGTAATGGTCAGCGACTGCACCATATCAAACAGCGTATGGTCGACGTAACGATCCCCGCTTTTACTCACGCCACCGATTAAATCCGAGGCGTTCTGCGTGTCCGCCAGGTATCTCGCGGCGGTACTGGTCGCCCCTTTCGTTGACAGGGCAAACACCGACGATCCGCTCGGCTGGCGGCTGGTGAAGGCGTCCGCATGAATAGAGACAAACAGATCCGCGCGCTGCTTCTGCGCTTTCGCCACGCGGACCTTCAGCGGGATAAAGACATCTTCGTTGCGCGTCATGTAGGCGCGCATATTGCCCTCTTTGTCGATTAACGCCTTCAGACGACGGGCAATTTGCAGCACCACATCTTTTTCGCGGGTGTGATATTTCCCAACGGCGCCGGAATCTTCTCCGCCGTGGCCAGGATCGAGCATGATCACAATCGGACGATCGCGCCCCGCCCTGCCCGGCTTAGGACCACTTTGCGCAGGTGGGACCTGCCGCTGGAGATCGCCTTTGTTGTAATCTTCAAGTAACGCCAGGAGCGGATCCTGAATATCCGTTGCATTCGCCGGATAGAGATCCATTACCAGGCGCTCCTTAAAGGCGGCAACAGGCGCAAGGGCAAAGAGCTGCGGTTTCACGTTCTGCTTGAGCTCAAACACCATGCGCACGGTTTGCGGATCGAACTGCCCGACGCGCGCCGATTTGATAAAAGGATCGTCGCCACGGATCTGCGCCGCCATGCCTTTAAGCACGGAGTTGAGATTCACACCTTCGAGATCAACCACCACACGTTCAGGATTGCTGAGGGCAAATTGTTTGTATTTCAGCACGCGGTTGGACTCGACCGTCACGCGCGTATAGGTCGACGACGGCCAGACGCGCACCGCGACTACCTGGCTTGTGGCGGCAAGACCCACCTGGCTGACGCTAAGCAACCACATCGCCCCGGCCCCTTTTAACAGGCGGCGGCGGCTTATTGCTGAATTGGATCCCGACATGCTTCTCCCGAGCAAGAAATCTGATTGATGAACAAAACGCCCAAATTGACCGAAAACTTTAACGAATGACGCATAAACTGTCATCTATAAAAGGGTAAACAATCATACGTTAACGCACGGATTACTTATTATTTTCTGTGGGTCGCAGAAAATTTTGGCTTGCACACGCGGCCACAATCGAATAAAAATACATAAATAACGAATAAACATTCATTAAGGGTTGTGTCATGGTTAAGGAACGCAGAACCGAACTGGTCCAGGGATTCCGCCATTCTGTTCCCTATATCAACACCCATCGGGGGAAAACCTTTGTCATCATGCTTGGCGGCGAAGCCATTGAGCATGAGAACTTTTCCAGTATCGTCAATGATATCGGCCTGCTGCACAGCCTCGGCATCCGTCTGGTGGTGGTGTATGGCGCACGTCCGCAAATCGAAGCCAACCTGGCCGCCCATCACCATGAGCCGATCTACCACAAACATACCCGCGTGACGGATGCGAAAACCCTCGAACTGGTCAAACAGGCGGCGGGTCTGTTGCAGCTCGATATCACCGCCCGCCTGTCGATGAGCCTGAGTAATACGCCGCTGCAGGGCGCGCACATCAACGTGGTGAGCGGCAACTTTATCATCGCTCAACCGCTCGGCGTGGACGATGGCGTGGATTACTGCCACAGCGGCCGCATCCGGCGCATTGATGAAGAAGCCATTCACCGCCAGTTAGACAATGGCGCGATCGTCCTGATGGGACCCGTTGCCGTTTCCGTAACGGGTGAAAGTTTTAATCTGACCTCGGAAGAGATTGCCACCCAGCTGGCCATCAAGCTGAAAGCGGAAAAAATGATCGGCTTTTGCTCCTCACAGGGTGTCGTGAACGATGAGGGCGTGATTGTGCCAGAACTTTTTCCGAATGAAGCCCAGGCGCGCGTCGAAGCGCTGGAAGCACAAGGCGATTACTATTCCGGTACCGTGCGTTTTCTGCGCGGCGCCGTCAAAGCGTGCCGCAGCGGGGTACGCCGCAGCCACCTGATTAGCTATCAGGAAGACGGCGCGCTGTTGCAGGAACTGTTCTCCCGGGACGGGATCGGTACGCAGATCGTAATGGAGAGCGCCGAGCAGATCCGCCGTGCCACCATCAATGACATCGGCGGCATTCTGGAGCTGATCCGTCCGCTGGAACAACATGGCATTCTGGTTCGCCGCTCCCGCGAGCAGCTGGAGATGGAGATCGACAAGTTCACCATCATCCAGCGAGATAACCTGACCATTGCCTGTGCGGCGCTTTATCCGTTCCCGGAAGAGCAGATTGGCGAAATGGCGTGCGTTGCCGTGCACCCGGATTACCGTAGCTCCTCGCGGGGGGAACTGCTGCTTGAACGCGTGGCGGCACAGGCGCGCCAGATGGGTCTGAGCAAGCTGTTCGTGCTCACCACGCGCAGCATTCACTGGTTCCAGGAGCGCGGCTTCACGCCGGTGGATATTGATTCTCTGCCGGAAAGTAAGAAAGAGATGTACAACTACCAGCGCCGCTCGAAGGTGTTAATGGCGGACCTGGGATAACAATCACCCTCTCCTGTCGGAGAGGGTGATTACTCAGACAGATTCAAAAATCGCGCTTAATCCGCTTCTGCGCTCGGTGCGAGTGGCAATCGCCTGTCCCAGCACGCGTTCATCCGCATACAGCGACAGACGCTGGCGCGCACGGGTAACGGCGGTGTAGACCAACTCACGGGTTACGACCGGCGAAAGCTGTGTCGGCAGGATCAGCGCCGCATGGTTGAACTCTGAGCCCTGAGACTTGTGTACCGTCATCGCCCATGCCGTTTCATGCTCTGGCAGACGGCTGGGCTGGACGGACTTCACGCTGCCGTCCGGTAGCTGGAACCAGACGCGCAAACCGTTACCGCGATCGAGCGCAATACCGATATCCCCGTTGAACAGCCCCAGCGTACTGTCGTTGCGGGAGATCATCACTGGCCGGCCTTCATACCATCGCGAATGCTGCTGACGGTTAATTTTGCGTTTCTGCACAAGCAGCTGCTCCAGCCTGTCGTTCAGGCCCGCAACGCCGAACGGCCCTTCCCGCAATGCGCACAGAAGCTGGTATTCGCCAAATGCGGCAATGACCTGCCCGGGCTGACTGCGCTGCTGCACGCAGCTCTGAAAACGCTGGTATCCCTGGAGAGCCTCCTCAAGCATAGCCTGATACTCTTCCCCGCTTTGCAGCGATTTCTTTTCAATGTCAGTGAAAGAGCCGTCAAACACCGTGCGCGTGGCATGCCGATCGCCACGGTTGACCGCCGCAGCCAGCTGGCCGATGCCGGAGTCGCTACCGAAACGGTAGCTTTTTTGCAGCAGGCACAGGCTGTCACGCAGTGCGCCTGCGACCGGCGAGTGATCGGGTTCAAGCGAGCAGCCGGTCAGGCGGGCAAGCTCCTGCGCCCGCGCGGCGGTATAACCGTAGCTGGCGTAGGTACAGATATCCCCCAGTACCGCCCCGGCTTCCACGGAGGCGAGCTGGTCGCGATCGCCCAGGAAAACCACGCGCGCATGCGGCGGCAGAGCATCGATCAGGCGCGACATCATGGTCAGGTCAATCATGGAGGCTTCATCCACCACCAGCACGTCCAGATGCAGCGGATTACCCGCATGGTAGCGCAGCCGCTGGCTACCCGGCTGCGCGCCGAGCAGACGGTGCAGGGTACTCGCTTCACCCGGGAAAAGCGCAAGCTGCTCCTGAGTGAGCGGCAGCTGTTGCATCGCACCGCCCAGTGATTCGGTCAGTCGCGCCGCTGCTTTCCCGGTGGGCGCCGCCAGACGAATACGACATCGCTGCTCGCCTGATAGCTGGATCAGGGCTGCCAGCAGCTTTGCGACGGTCGTGGTTTTCCCGGTCCCCGGGCCACCTGAAATCACCGAAATCCGCCGCGTCAGGGCGACGGCCGCCGCCACTTTCTGCCAGTCTGTAGGCTCACCGGAGTCAAACAGCCTGTCCAGTGTCTGGCGAAGCTGCGCTTCGTCGCAGGGAAGCGGCGCGTTGGTCTCACTAAAGAAACGCGCTACCGTCAGTTCGTTTCGCCACAGACGGTTCAGATATAAGCGCTCCCCCGTCAGGATCAGCGGCGCCTGGTTTTCTCCCGGCCCGATGGCCGACGATTCGCGCAAAATTTTCTGCCAGTCCACCCTCTCACCCAGCAGCGCAAAGCAGGACTGGAGGACAGGCGGCATTTTCTCGTCAACAACCAGACGCGAGAGCGGCAGACACACATGCCCCTCTCCGGCGTCTTTACTCAATAGGGCAGCGGCAAGCATCACGGCGGGCTGGTCAGCGGCAATCATCATGGCAAACTGCACATCCAGCTGACGCAGCACGCGTTGCTCTACCGATTCCAGCAATAAGTCCTGCATCGTCATGCCATCTCCTCCGTGTTTGCTGCAAACAGGTTATCCATTTTATTAATCAATTCCGCATCCGGACGGGTGCTGAAGATCCCGGAGCGCGGATCGGCAGCGTCGACCCCGCGCAAGAAGAGGTAGATGACGCCACCAAAATGATCGTCGTAGCGGTAATCCGCAATACGGTGGCGCAAATAGCGGTGCAGCGCTAGCGTGTAGAGCTGATATTGCAGATCGTAGCGATGCATTTGCATGGCTGCCGCCATCGCCTGCTGGGTATAGGCTTCGCTGTTCTCGCCCAGCCAGTTCGATTTGTAATCCAGCAGGTAGTACCGTCCTTCGTGACGGAAGACCAGGTCGATAAAGCCTTTCAGCATGCCCTGCACCTGACGGAAGTTCAGCGGCGGGCAACCGGCTGAGAGCGGATCGTACTGACGGATAAGCGCATCGAGCGCGTCGGCCTTAAGCGGGCCTGCGACAGGCAGATAAAACTCCATCTCAACCTGTTTATTTCTGGCCGTTAGCTGACGAAGAGCGAAGCCCTGCTCAGTCAGCGGCGCCTGCAAAATGGCGTTGATCCAGTCAGTGAGAACGGGCTGCCAGTGCGCGTCATAGCCCCCGCTCTGTAACATCTTCAGCACCCACTCCTCACTGACAGGCTGAGTAAAATCAAGCTCTTCAAAGAGGCTGTGCAAAAAGGTGCCCGGCGACGCGCCGCGTGGGAACTGATGCGGAGTTAACGTCGGTTCAACCGGAATATCACCCACCCCTGCGGCATCCACGTCCAGCTTCGGCATGAGATCCAGCGCAATACTTCGCCCATGCTGTTGCAGGCCAGAATAGCTGGTGACGCGCCAGTCGTCGGCAAGCACCCGCGTGATCTGGCGCGCATTAAGATCGGTCGCGGGCTCTTGCGCCATTTGCCAGCGGCTATTGTCTGGCAGAGACGGGATATGCAGCGCGATATCGTCACCGCAGAGCGACTCAATGCAGAGGCGCAACCCCGCCGCATCTTTCGGCTCGCCACGCTGAATAAGCCGCCCTAACGCGCTTAAATGGAAATCGCTTTCCCCTGTTTTCTCCCCGCGACGGCGGAAAACCGGGGCGACGCCCAGGCTGCAATGCCAGACAGAACGGGTCAGCGCCACGTAAAGCAGGCGCAAATCCTCCGCCAGACGCTCCGCTTCTGCCAGTTCAACGCTGGTCTCCGCCTTGCTGAGATCGAGCACCGCATCGAAAGTCTCGCGGTCATGGTAAAAGGCCTGATCCTGAACCCGGTAGTTCGCGATGAAAGGCAGCCAGACCAGCGGATATTCGAGACCTTTGGATTTGTGAATGGTGACGATTTGCACCAGATGCTTATCGCTCTCAAGACGCATCTGCTGGCTTGAAGAGTTACTGTTTGGATCCGCGATTTGCTGCGCCAGCCAACGCACAAGGGCATGTTCACTTTCAAGCTGGGTACCCGCTTCCTGTAACAGTTCGCTGATGTGTAAAATATCGGTCAGACGCCTTTCACCGCCGGATGTCGCCAGCATATTTTCGGCAATCTGACGCCGTGTCATCAGCTCGCGCAGCATCGCCATGACGCCGCGCTTTTGCCAGCGTTCACGGTAATGGACAAACTCTTCTACCACCGCATCCCATGCGTTTTCGTCATGGTTGAGTTCATCAATATCCCGTGCGTTCAACCCCAGCATAGAACTGGCCAGCGCGCTTCGAAGCGTATTTTCGCGCTCCGGCGCCAGCACCGCCTGAAGCAACCAGAGCATTTCCTGGGCTTCCAGCGTGTCGAACACGCTGTCGCGGTTAGAGAGATACACTGACGGAATATCCAGCAACGTTAGCGCATCACGGATTAACGCCGCTTCCTGACGACTGCGCACCAGCACGGTAATATCAGAGGCCTTTACAGGATATGCCTGTTCCCCCTTCCACAGCAGTGCCTCGCCGCGCGCGCCTGCGCTTAGCCAGTCACGGATTTGCGCGGCGCAGTGCTGGGCCATCGCCGCCTGATAATCGGCAACGCCATAGCCTTCCCCCTCAAGCAGCCAGAAGGTCATGGCGGGTTGCACCGCACCGCTGACTTCAAAGCGCAGCGTCGCGTTGTTTGGGGCGGATTTCACCGGCAGGAAAGGGATTTCATTGAACATGAATGCCGTCTCCATACGGCTGAACAGCGCATTGACGCTCTCAACCATCCCCGGAGCGGAGCGCCAGTTGGTATCTAACGTGTAATGCGCGACCACCTCACTACGGGCTTTCATATAGGTGAAGATATCTGCCCCACGGAAGGCGTAAATGGCCTGTTTAGGGTCGCCTATCAGCAGCAGGGCAGTGTCGGGCTGCTGTCGCCAGATGCGGCGAAAAATGCGGTACTGCTGGGGGTCGGTGTCCTGAAATTCGTCAATCATCGCCACCGGAAAACGGGTACGGATCGCGCTGGCGAGCGCTTCACCATTCTCGCTGGACAGGGCTTCGTCCAGGCGGCTCAGCATGTCATCAAACCCCAGCTCGCCCCGGCGACGTTTTTCGCGCGCGACGGCCTGGCGGATCTCCGTCATGGCGCGGGTGATCATCAGGTCATTGAGCGTTAATGGCTCCGCAAGCAGCGCTTCAATCGCCACAAACAGGGGATGCTCAGGCACAATACCGTCGGCTTTGGTTCGCTCGGTCAAAAAGCGCTGCGAAAATTTTTCCAGTGCGTCCGGAAGCTGGTAACCCCGCGTCTCCTCCTGGGCCCAGGCGCTGATCTTTTCGATCCACTTCCCCTGGTTCCCACGGTTGAACTTGCGTCTGTCGATGCCTGAGTTTTCGATGATTGCATCAATTTCACCAACCGACTCATTCCACTTCTGCTTAAGCGCGGTAATTTTGGCGACGATCTTTTCATGGCGCGAGGCCAGCGTTTCATCGGCAGGCGGAGGAGATTTAATGACCGGCGCTTCGCCTTGCAGGTAACGGTCGATGGCGCGAAGAAGCTCTTCCGGACCTTTCCACAGGGCGTGAACCGCTTCAGCAATGTCGCGCTGCAACGGATAACAGTGACGACGCCAGAAATCCGCACAGGCCTGATAGCGAAGCTCGGATTCATCTTCAATAAGCTGCTGCTCAAAGAGCATGCCGGATTCAAACGCATTCAGGCTCAGCATGCGCTGACAAAAACCGTGAATGGTGAAGACGGACGCTTCATCCATTTGCCGTTCGGCCAGCAGCAGCCATTGCGCAGCCTGTTGCTTATCCGCAATCTCGTCCAGCAGGCTCGCATAGAGGGGGTTATCCGTCGTCTGACGCAGACAGGCGATGCGCAGCTCATGAATGTTGCTGCGAATACGGCCACGCAGCTCGGCAGTGGCCGCTTCGGTGAAGGTTACCACCAGCAGCTCTTCCACGCTTAACGGGCGCGAAAAAGCGGCGTTGCCGCCGAGCCCCAACAGCAGACGCAGATAGAGCGCGGCGATGGTATAGGTTTTTCCCGTTCCCGCTGAGGCTTCAATCAGTCGCTCACCCTGTAGAGGTAAACTTAGGGGATCAAGCGGCTCAGCGGTATAGGTCATTCTTTCTTACTCCAGGGCATAGTTTGTTGCAGCGCGCTGACGCTCTTCCAGACGGTCCACTCTTTTGATTTTACGTAGTCCGTTTTCCCGTTCTGGCTGCCAGAAACCTGAGACAGGATGGCCATACCCTGCGGTTTTACTACCGCCTGATGGAAGAAATCGGCAACTTTTTGTGGCGTCAGCTGTTTTATTTCGGCCACTATTTTATCACGCGAATCAAATTTCATATTACCGCGATCAAAATCTTTGCTCAGCTGCGAGGCCTCTTCACCCAGCGTCTGCGGCGGTTGCATCACCTGGGCGATAACCGCCTGCTGGATCTGGGCAAACTCTTCCGGCTTCATGGCGCGCAGTTTTGCTTCCGCCTGCGGGAAGAATGCCTGATAACGTTGCCACAGGTAAGCGGGTTGCTTGTCGCTGCTTTGCAGAAGGAAGCCCAACCCCCACTGACGGCCCACATTCATCGAGAAAGCGAATACCGCATAACCCAGCTGCTCTTCGGTGCGCAGCTGGTTGTAAAACCACGGCTGAATAATTTGACCGAGCACCGCACTCTGGGCAGAGCTGGTAAATTCGTCATATCCGACAGGGACAAACACCGCGGCCAGCGCGGAATCCGTGCTGCTTCCCGCTTTTTCGAAGATCGCATTCTGCTTTTTCTCTACCAGCACATCCTGGTTACGGCACCACTCATCGCCTTTTGAACCCAGTTGCGCACGCACGTTTTGTGCCAGCTTTTTAGCCTGATCTTCGCTCATGTTCCCTACAACCAGGAACTCCGGACGGGTATTGGTTTTCAGCGAATCACGGTAAGCCAGCACCTCTTTTAAGGTGACTGAGGGCAATAACGCGCGGCGATCTTCGCGCTGGAAATAAGGAATTTGGGACAACATCTGTGCTGGCATAATCGCCTGATCGTAGGCTTTACCCTTCTCGGCAGAATCCATCATCTGGGCATACCAGGACTTAGCCTGCTCGAGCTGTTCTTCCGTAGGCGTATAGCTGAAATAACCGTCCAGCAGCGCCTGGAACAGCTGCGGCAAACGCTGGGTATAGCCGTTGGCATTCACCATCAGACCGTTATTGGCATTGGTGGAGAAACTGATACCGCCAACGGCAGCCTGGTTGCTGAGCTGATCGAGGGCAATACCGGCCAGATAATCGTTAAGCGCAAACAGCACCTGGTTTCTGGCGCTGTCCATTGCTTTAGGATTACGCAGCACTACGCTGACATCCGCTTTTGGCTCGTCGCCGAAATAGCGGCTTGGGGTGTAGACCACGCGCAGCGTCGGCTCATCAACAATCAGCTCCGGATGCGGATAGGCCTTTGCAGGTTTGATCAGCGAGAAATCGTCCGGGATGTAGGGGTTAAGCTCCGGTAACTTCAGCGCAATTTCCCCCGCCTTTTTCTGCCAGCCCGCGAAGGTCTGTTCGCTGATTTTTTCAACCTGATACGGGGCATCAACGAAGTAGGCCATTTTGTTATGCGGTTCGTTCGGGCTGATATACCAGACGCGGGCATTCTGCGGAGTCATCATCGCCAGACGCGCTTTGAGCGCCCCGGCGTCATACTGATCGGCAATATTTACCGCATCCAGCGTATGTTCCACCGGCACGCGGATCATGGTATCTGCCAGCCACTCGACGTAGTCCATATCACGCGTAATAGAGGGATAGCGGAAATCGAGATCCAGCACGTGCGCCAGCTCGTCGAAGTAGCGTTTATCGACGCCTTTGTCGCGCAGCAGAGAGAGATAACTGAAAATGGCCGCAACGACGTCGTCACGGTGAGCCAGCCCTTTATCGGTCAGCGTCGCGGAGATGGCCAGCACGCCGCTATTCCCGTTTACGACGGGATCGGAGTCAGCGCGAATACCTTCCACCAGCCCCTGCTTTTGCAGCCAGTCGGAGAGCGTACCCGGGCTGCGGTTACCGATAAGATAAGTCACCAGCTCGTCGGTTTTGCTGCGGAACTGCGCCGTGTTGTTATCAATACGGAATTCAACGCGTAACACCTTGCGCGGCAAGGCCGGCACATAGTGAATAACAATGCCTTTTTGCGCGTCCGTGACAACCGGCACGTTAATCTGCGGCAGATCGATATTTTTATTTGGCACCCTGCCATAGGTCTGCGCAGCCATGTTTGCCAGCGTCGGCAACGGTTTATTGCTGTAGATAACCGCTTTCATCAGATTGGCGGAATAGTATTTTTCACGAAACGCATGCAGCGCATCGAGCACCGGGCTACCCGGCTTGTCGCTCAGCGTTTCAAGGTTGCCGCCTGAGAAGCGCGAACCCGGATGCGCCGGATTGATGGTTTCAGCGCTAACCTGCGCCATGCGCATACCGTCTCGCGTGCGCGCCATCGTCAGTTCGGCGTTTACGGCGTTGCGTTCCCGGTCAGCATATTTTTTATCCAGCAGCGGTGCGGCGATGGCATCCGCCAGACGGTCCACCGCCCCGTCAAGCGCATCATTTTCCACTTCCAGGTAAAACGCGGTACGATACGGCGCAGTGCTGGCGTTGTGGCTGCCGCCATGCATTTTCAGAAATTCGGACAGGCTGTCAGGCTGTGGGTATTTTTTAGACCCCATCAGCGTCATGTGCTCAAGGTAGTGCGCCAGTCCCGGATGGTCATCAGGATCTTCCAGCGATCCGACCGGCACAACCAGTGCGGAGAGCGATTTAACCGCCTGAGGATCGGAAACCAGCAGCACGGTCATCCCGTTATCAAGACGAATCGCCTGATACTGACGGGTGTCCTTATCGCTCTTACGGATTGTTTCCTGGACAGGTTGCCAACCGGAATCGGCCTGAGTGACGGGAGCCCAAAGGGCGATAAACAAAACAAACGCTTTGAACAAGGTGCTGCCTGGCATTACGACCTCTTTATCACGGCTACATCATTAACAACGTGCGTGCTGGACACGCCAGCATCTCTTTCTTTGGGTACATCAGTCCGTGATAAGAGGTGCATCATAAATGAACACCCCGTGCTGTGCAATTTTTATACAGCACTCAGGACTGCTTAAATTTGAACAACGGTAACAGGTAGCGTTGCGCCTCTTCCGTGATAATGTCGAAATATTCTGGCTCCAGCGTTCGCCATAAACGTTGATACCAGACATCGTCGCCCTCGCCACGTACCATCATGTTCCCTTCGTAGGCCTGCAAAAACTTGCTGCGCGCTTTCTGGAGCGAAGCCTCATCCGTTAACATGGCATCATTCTGCGCGTCGTAACAGGCTTTTATCCATGCCCCCCCACTTTCAGGCAGCAAAAGCAGAGGCTTGTTCATGCCCTGACGATAACCTTCAATATAAAGCGACAGATACGTCAACGCCTGCTCAGGCTCCATCGGCGGGAAGCGCCACTCGCCGTCCTTACGTACAAACAACCGGCTTTCGCCTTCGTGACCACTCGCACTGTAGACAAGATGTTCGAGCCAGAGTTGCAGGCCATGTGAAACGCTGAGCATAGATGGGCGCCAGCGTAGCAGCCCGTCAGACTGCACGTGCGTGAGCCAGCCGCTGAGGTGCATACCGTTACAATCGAGATCAATTTCAATGCTGCTCGCCGGTTGCCGACACGCGATAACCCGGTCAGCAAGCGCTTGCATCTCCTCACACTGGGCATCCCAGACGATTTCGCCGAACGCACCATACGGCAGTAATCCCGACGCCCTGTAACGTCGGAACAGTTTACTGGCGTCTTCTTCGTCAACCAGCGCATTCAAAAGCTGGGAATTAAGCTTAAAACGCTCCAGTCCATCAAGAATAAACGGTTCCGCATCAGGGATTTCGCTCTCTTCCGAGCGGAAGTTCACCTGCAAGCGTTGCTGGAAAAAAGCCCGAACCGGATGGGCCCAAAAGCGCTGCAGCTGCTCAAACGTAAGGGTGTCTATGGCGCGCGGTTCGAGCGCCTGAATGAAATCGGTTTGCGGTGTGCCCGCGTTCTTCGCAGCGGGAAGCCACTCGCGGGCGTAGCTTTGCAGTTCATCAGGAACGTAATTAACAGGATCAAACGGCATACGGCTATGGTGACAGGTAATATGCGCTTTCACCCGACGTTCGCTCTCGTCGCAGTTACAGGCCTCATCGCCCGGCAGATAGTGACTCTGCCCGATGTAGTCCACCAGCTCCTGCAGCAGCACGGACGGGAAACGCTCGCTGTTGTCCTGAATTGAACGGCCGATATAGCTGATATAAAGCCTGCTTTGCGCAGACATCAGCGCCTCAAGGAAGAGATAACGGTCATCATCGCGGCGGCTGCGGTCGCCCCGCTTCGGCTGTGCGCTCATGAGATCAAAGCCCAGGGGTGGCAGCGCACGTGGATAAATACCGTCGTTCATGCCAAGCAGACAGACTACTTTGAACGGGATTGAACGCATCGGCATCAGGGTGCAGATATTCACCGGCCCAGCAAGGAAGCGCTGGCTGATGCGCTCCTGATCGAGACGTTGCGTCAGCTCATCACGCAGAAGCGAAAGGGGAACCGCCTCGTGATAGTGCGAATTAACCCCCTCATCAACGATGGCCTGCCACTGCTTCTCGATAAGCGCCATGGCGGCTTCCGTTTCGCTGTCCGGCAGGAAGAAGTCATTTAGCATTTCGCGGCAAATCGGCAGCCACTCTTCGAGTGGACGGGGCTGCATCAATGCACGGCGCCAGCGGTTGAGCTGCATCAGCAGCGAGGCTAAGTGACCAACCAGTTCCGCAATTAACCCACTGGACTCATCGTACGGCAGCACGTCATTCCATTCGCCGTGGATGCTCTCCATCGCATACCCCAGCAGCATACGCGTCAGGCCAAACTGCCAGGTATGCTGGCCAGTCGCGGGCAGCTCAAACTCCTGGACGTTATCATCGTCGATTCCCCAGCGGACGCCGGATTCGTTGACCCACTGGCGCAGGTAGCGCAAGCCCTCTTCGTTAATGCTGAAGCGTGCGGCCAGAACAGGCACATCCAGTAATGCCAGCACATCCTCAGAGATAAACCGGCTATCAGGCAGCGAAAGCAGGCTGATAAAGGCCTGTAGCGCCGGGTGTGACTGACGAGCACGGCGGTCAGAGATCGCGTAGGGAAGATAGCGGTCGCCCGTTGCGCTGCCAAATACAGCCTGAATAAACGGGCTGTAGCTGTCGATATCCGCCACCATCACCACGATATCGCGGGGTGTCAGGGTTGGGTCGCCCTGCAACATAGCCAACAGGCGGTCATGAAGAATTTCAACTTCACGCTGTGGGCTGTGGCAAACGTGGATCGCGATACTGCGATCGTCAGGATCCAGTTTTCGCTTCTTATCGCTTCGCGCAAACTCCTCGGCAGTGATCCCGGCCAAGGCACGGTTTTCTAAATCCAGAATATCAAGCTGAATATTGTGCAGCAGGCTGTCCGGCGTAATATCCGCAAACGCGTCCACGTCCCCCTCTCCCGAGGAGGTGATATCTGAAAGCAGATAAATATAGTCGCGCCCCAGCTTGCCCCACGAGGCAAGTAGCGGGTTCGGCAGGTTCTGAATCCCCTCTTCATCGAAAAGCTGCGCCGCGTTTTCACTGTCTTTAAACAGCGGCACGGCGCGTTCCTCAAATAGGCGTTTACGCTGGCGGGTGACCAGCCGTGAAAGCCAGCGCGGATCCTGAATATCTCCCCAATAGTGCCGACATGGGTTGGTAAAGAGGATATGGATATCAATGTGCTTACCGAGCGCTTTTAGCGCGTTCAGGTAGACAGGCGGCAACGCGGAGATACCGCAAATGAACACGCGTGACGGCAAACGGGCTGGCCGTTCTGCAGCGTTCTCGAGTATTGAGATAAAGCGATCGTACAAGTTAGCACGGTGCCATTTAGGCTGACCGAGCTGCCCGGTATGCTCGACCAGCGCTTTCCAGAGCGGCGCCTGCCAGATTTGCGCTTCCGGTAACCCATCGACTAATTCTCCCGCTTCCCAGCGAATCAGCCATTCTGCGCGGTAAACCAGATACTGGTCATAGAGGTCAGCAGTGCGTGAGGCCAGCTGAAAAAGTTTGCGCTTGTCGGTGTCGTCATTCAGATAGTGGCGCAGCATGGCGAACTCATCATGCGCCAGCATGTCCGGCAGCAGCGTCATCAGTTTCCAGGCCATGCTTTGTTTGTTGAAGGCACTCTGCTCAGGAATATCCGGCAGGACGCGTACAAACATCTCCCAGATAAAGCTCGCGGGCAGCGGAAAATCGATATTCGCCGCAATGCCAAACTTCTGCGAAAGGGACATTTGTAGCCACTGCGCCATACCGGTGCTCTGCACCAGCACCATTTCTGGCTCAAACGGATCGTCAAGACGCTCTTGCTCAACGATATACTCCATCAGTGCTTCCAGCACATCCAGACGATTTGAGTGGTAAACCCTTAGCATAAACGCTCCCGACTAGCGGCTAACCGGGCAATGCAGACGCGTCAACGCGCCCTGCCGCCCCAGAGGAGAAATAAGTGTGACCGTGATGCTGACACATCCGGACTGTGTTGTCTGCCCCCGACTGACCTGCCAGCCCGGCGGGAGCGTTAATGTTGAGATCTGCGACTGATTCCACGCATGATGCCATAGCTGGCGATACTGGCTAAGCGCCGCATACCGGGCTGCCAGCGCGCGATGATATCCGGATAACGCCGTCACAACTACAACCAGCAACATCATTGCCAGCAAAACCTCAACCATGCTAAATCCTTTTTGTCTGCTCAGGGTAACTGACATAGCGCACTTTCCTTAAGGGGGCAGAAGTCGCTCCAGCCGTGGGCAGAAAAGCGTATTTGTCCTTCCGCGATATCCCCGCCTCGCCATAGCAACAGATCGTCATTTCCGGCAATAAGCAAAACACGCTCCTCAAACAGCCTTACACAGACCCGCAGACCTTGTGTCTGCTTGCACTGAACCTCTGGCTGTAAAGCCCAGTCCTGAACGCGTCCCCACTCCAGTGCAGATTGCAAGGCAGCCTGCTGGCGAACAGACAAACTCTCGCCATTCACCAACGTACTAAAGGTTTGCAACTGCTGGTTTAACCCGGTGAGGATCAGCGTGCCGAGCACCAGCAATAGCAAGACCAGCGCCAGCGATGACATGCCCCGCTGACGATTCACAGATTAAACCCCGTTACGGTGTGGCGAGCCGAAAAGGGTGCAGTCAGTTCACCTTTGCGGCGGGCACGCAGCTCGATACTGATGACCGGCGCAAAGCCAGCACGATCGGTTTTAGTGACCATAAACTGCTCTATCAGGACCCGATCCGGGTCAGTGAGCTTATCCAATCCCTTACCTTCACAGGATGTCGCGCCCCGCAGCGTTTCGAGCGTTCCGGACTCAAGCCGGAATCCCGTGCTGTCATTTTCTGACGCGGTGCTAGCCCACTGGCCGTTGCTGTTTGCATCCCATTGCACAATTGCACATCGCCCTTGCCTGCCGATAATTAACCCTTGCCCCTGACAATGCCCTGCACAGTATCCTGCTCGCTGGAGCTGTTTACCCATCGCAAGCAGGCGTTGCCACACCTCATCTTCCAGCTCCCGTTGCCCGGATTGCAGTAAAACACCCCGCTGTAGCCCCGGTAAAAAACGTGACGTGCTGAGTAACAGAATACTGCTTATCGTCATCGCAATCAGGACCTCCAGAAGGGAGAACCCTTTTTGTTTTACTGGCATAGACTTTCTCCTGCGGCATTACACAGCCTGATACGTCCGCCATTTGAGACAATAACCCACCACGCACCGGCGCGGCTCTGCACGCGAATATGTCCGGCCCATGCGGTATCCCTTAAGCCGTAAAATCCCAGCCCCGGTGTTATGTCGCTTATTGTGACCCCGGGCCACATCGGCTTCATCACGTACGGGCTGCCGCTGTCACAACCTGCAGCCGCTGAACTCACCAGACAGTCCCTTTCACCGTCTTTATGCAGCGCGATCCTGTGCTCGCTGTTGTGACGATTTGCGTCGTTTCGCAAGAACGCCAGGTAATCCCGCACCTGACAGGCTATCTGCCAGAGCCGCTGCCGCTGTTGCCAGCTGTCCCAGCCATAAAGACCCGTCGCGCTGAGGATCACAACCAGCGAGATGGCGAAAAGGGTTTCGATAAGCGTAAAGCCATGTTCGTTTTTCATGGCGGGAGTGTGGCGGAATGGCAGAAAAGGCGCGAGCGTTAAACCAGAACATTACGAGCCGCTTTCCGGAGATTTTCACCCGTTGCAACGCGTTACATCGTCTCTGGAAACAGGCTCGAAGAACAAAACGAGCGCGAAAAAAAACCGGCGCTAAAGAGCACCGGTTATGTCAGGATTCGCCGTATCAGATGGCGACAGGGGCTTTGATGCCAGGATGCGGGTCGTAGCCTTCAATCTCGAAGTCATCAAAACGGTAATCGAAGATCGAGTCCGGTTTGCGTTTGATCACAAGCTTCGGCAATGCACGCGGTTCGCGCGTCAGCTGGAGATGCGTCTGTTCCATATGATTGCTGTAGAGGTGGGTATCACCGCCCGTCCAGACAAAATCGCCCACTTCAAGATCGCACTGCTGCGCCATCATGTGCACTAACAGCGCGTAGCTGGCGATGTTAAACGGCAGGCCGAGGAACACGTCGCAGGAGCGTTGATACAGCTGGCAGGAGAGTTTGCCGTCCGCCACGTAGAACTGGAAAAACGCGTGGCAAGGCGCCAGCGCCATTTTATCCAGTTCACCCACGTTCCAGGCAGAAACAATGATACGGCGCGAGTCCGGGTCATTTTTCAGCTGGTTCATGACGGTCGTGATCTGGTCGATATGGCGGCCGTCCGGGGTAGGCCACGCGCGCCATTGCTTGCCGTAAACCGGCCCCAGGTCGCCGTTCTCATCTGCCCACTCGTCCCAGATGGAGACATTGTTTTCATGCAGATAAGCAACGTTGGTATCGCCTTGCAGGAACCAGAGCAGTTCATGAATGATCGAGCGCAGATGGCAGCGCTTCGTCGTCACCAGAGGGAAGCCTTCTTGCAGATTGAAGCGCATCTGGTGGCCAAAAATGGAGAGCGTACCGGTGCCGGTGCGGTCGTTTTTCGGCGTGCCCTCGTCGAGCACTTTTTTCATCAATTCAAGATACTGTTTCATGATTCCTCAGGAAAGTTGTTGCTGTGGACGACGACGATACGCCCAAATCATCATAATGGCACCCGCGACAATCATCGGAATGGAGAGGATCTGCCCCATGCTGATGTACTGTACCCACTCGCCGGTAAACTGTGCATCCGGCTGGCGGAAGAACTCGACGATGATACGAAACGCGCCGTAGCCAATCAGGAACAGACCAGATACTGCCCCCATTGGGCGCGGTTTGCGGATATACAGATTCAGGATGATAAACAGCACCACACCTTCCAGCGCCAGCTCATAAAGCTGAGACATATGACGCGGCAGAACGCCGTAGGTATCGAAAATGGACTGCCACTCAGGATGCGAAGGCAGCAGCGCGATATCCTCTGCGCGGGAGCCCGGGAACAGCATGGTAAACGGCACGCTCGGATCGACACGCCCCCAGAGTTCACCGTTGATGAAGTTGCCCAGACGCCCTGCACCCAGCCCAAACGGGATTAATGGCGCAATAAAATCAGCCACCTGGAAGAAGTTACGTTTGGTGCGTTTGGCGAAGATCACCATCACGAGGATCACACCAATCAGTCCGCCGTGGAAGGACATGCCGCCGTCCCAGACGCGGAACAGATAGAGCGGGTCGTTCAGGAATACCGGGAAGTTGTAGAACAGAACATAGCCGATGCGCCCGCCCAGGAATACGCCAAGAAAGCCAGCATAAAGCAGGTTTTCCACTTCGTTCTTCGTCCAGCCGCTGCCCGGACGACTGGCGCGACGACCAGCAAGCCACATGGCAAAGACGAAGCCCACCAGGTACATCAGTCCGTACCAATGAAGCGCTACAGGTCCTATTGAGAAAATAACCGGATCGAATTCCGGAAAATGCAGATAACCACTGTTCATCTGTCACCACAAGATGTTGTTATTCCGCTGAAAGTGGACAGCGGCTGAATTGCATTCCCGCCGTTGGCAGGTGCTCCAAAGTTGCGAATCATAGCATAAGGCAGGCGCGGAGGATGCGCCTGAGATGTAAAAGATGTGTATAGGGTTTTATGCGCGCTGTTCCCCCTCACCCCATACTCTTCCTCAAGGGAGAGGGGGACGTCCGAGCAGTCATTATTTTGTGGGGATCAGCGGCCGCCGCGGATCAAACCGCCCATGCCGCGTCGCTCCATAAACGCCGCCACCTGATGGCGCACTTCGGCTGCCAGCTGTGCCTCCAGGCTTCGCGCGGCCAGCTCATGCGCCTCATCTTGTTCGATGTGACGTAACAGGTATTTCACACGCGCAACGGAACGTCCGTTCATTGACAGGTGACGGAAACCGAGGCCAATCAGGATCGCCACGCACATCGGATCGCCGGCCATTTCACCGCACAGGCGCAGGTCGATATTATGCTGCTCGGCTTCGCGGGCGATCATCGCCAGGGCACGAAGCATCGCCGGATGCAGGCTGTCGTAGATACTGGCCACGCGCGTATTGTTGCGATCGACCGCCAGAATGTATTGCGTTAAGTCGTTGGTGCCAACGGAGATAAAATCAACGCGGGTCGCCAGCTGCGGTAACATAAAGACCATCGAAGGCACTTCCAGCATCACGCCAATACGGGGTTTAGGGATCGCGTAGCCGATCATCTCTTCCACTTCGCGCCCTGCACGTTCAATCAACCGCCGCGCTTCGTCGATCTCGTCAATACTGGTGACCATCGGCAGCAAAATGCTGAGATTCCCCGTGGCCGCGTTGGCACGCAGCATCGCACGAACCTGGATAAGGAAAATTTCCGGCTGATCGAGGGTAATGCGGATCCCACGCCAGCCGAGGCAGGGATTCTCTTCACTGATGGGCATATAGGGCAGTTGCTTATCCGCGCCGACGTCGAGGGTGCGCAACGTGACGGGTTTGTCGTTAAACATCTGCAACATGCCCTGATACTGCGCAACCTGCTCCTCTTCTGACGGGAAGCCGCTTTGCAGCATGAACGGTATTTCGGTGCGGTAGAGACCAATGCCATCGATGCGGCTGCCGAGCTTCTCTTCATGCTCGGGGCTTAACCCCGCGTTGAGCATCACCTTCACCCGCTCACCGCTCTTGAGCTGCGCGGGCAGGTTGACGTCATCTTCCGCCAGCTTGCTTAATTCATTCTCTTCGCTGATAAGACGCTGGTACTCCTGAAGGAGAACCGGCTCAGGATCCACCAGCAACTCACCGCGATATCCGTCCACCACCAGCGTGCGGCGATGCAGTACGGAGGGCTGAATATCCGCCCCCATCACGGTCGGAATACCGAGCGCACGCACCATAATGGCGGCATGAGAGTTAGCTGCGCCATCGCGCACCACCACGCCCGCCAGCCTGTCCTGCGGTAATTCCGCCAGCGTCGTCGCCGAGAGTTCATCGGCCACCAGCACAAACCGGTTCGGCCAGGCATTCGCCCCCTGAATAGTATCATCGAGGTGGAACAGCAGACGTTGCCCAAGCGCGCGTAAATCGCCGGCGCGCTCTTTCAGATAGCCGTCAGTCAGTACCGCAAACTGCTCGGCAAATTTTTCAATGACCTTTTTAACCGCCCACTCTGCCACCGACCCCTTATCGACCTCGGCAAATAACTCACGACGCAAACGCGCATCGGAAAGCAGGTGTGAGTAGAGATCGAAAATGGCCGCCGTCTCTTTTTGCGCGCCAGCGGCAAAGCGTTTGCTGTAGCGACGAAACTCATTCGCCGCCTCTTCCAGCGCAGCGGTGAGCCGTTCGCGCTCAAGCGCCTCATCCAGCGTAGAGGCTTCGTAGACCTGCTCCATCAGCGGGAGCGTGGCATCCATCCAGCCTTCGGCAATAGCGACCCCCGGCGAGGCCGGAAGCGCGCGAATACGCGTATGACGATACTGACCAAAAAGGGCTGTCAGTTGGGACTGAGAGAGGATCGCCGCCATCTGCGTTGCCAGCGTGACGAGGAAGGACTCCTCGCTTTCATCGTACTGGCGCAGCTCGCGCTGCTGAACAACAAGCACGCCAAGCAGCTGGCGGCGCTGAATAATCGGTACGCCAAGAAACGCGCGGAAACGCTCTTCTTTGACGGAAGGGATATATTTGAAGCTGGGGTGTTTTTGCGCATCGGCAAGGTTGATTGGCTCCGCCAGTCGCCCGACCAGGCCAACAATACCTTCATCAAACGCGAGCGTGACGGTACGT
This sequence comes from Enterobacter sp. MGH85, assembly GCF_001037655.1. Lineage (NCBI taxonomy): Bacteria > Pseudomonadati > Pseudomonadota > Gammaproteobacteria > Enterobacterales > Enterobacteriaceae > Enterobacter > Enterobacter sp. MGH85. The sequence continues at coordinate 1,855,742 of NZ_KQ089925.1, read as the reverse complement.
CCCCGTGGTTTTTTTAAACCGCGGGTTGCCATAAGGTAGTAGCAACGTCGGTCATGGTCGGCCAGGTAGACCGAACAGACCTCGGTTTCCATCGCAAGACAGATGTCCGTCACCAGAATATTCATCGCCTCGTTGAGGCGAGGCGCACTGGCGACCTTTTCAACTATTTCTCGCAAGCGGGTGAGCATGATTTGCGTAGCTTAACCTCTTTTACGTCGCCAGGCAGGTGCGCTCTGTGGCTTCGGAGTCGTCTCCTGAAGCTGCATCACGACACTTGCGAACTCTTTCATCACCCTACGGTATACATCGCGCTTGAATGACACGACCTGACGAACCGGATACCAGTAGCTTACCCAGCGCCAGCCATCAAACTCTGGCGTGCTGCTGGTTTGCATATTGATATCTGAATCGTTGCCCACCAACTGCAAAAGAAACCACTTCTGTTTCTGGCCGATACAAACCGGCTTTGTGTCCCAACGCACCAAACGTTTCGGTAACTTGTAACGCAACCAGTTGCGGGTCGAAGCCAGGATGCGAACATCTTTTCGGCTTAAACCAACCTCTTCAAACAGCTCCCGGTACATCGCTTGTTCTGGGGACTCTCCAGGATTGATCCCGCCTTGCGGGAACTGCCAGGAGTGCTGACCATATCGCCGGGCCCACATCACCTGGCCCTGACGATTACAAATTACTATTCCTACGTTTGGGCGGTAGCCATCGTCATCAATCACCGGACTACCCCAAACTAAATCTGATATATGAATGATTGTTTCACACTACAGGGAGGCGGTAAACCACTCTCTTACAGGCCTGCAACCTAATAACATTTGAATAACTCACAATTTTGTGAGGAGTTATAAACAGATGAGGGCGACTGAGACCATTTTTATTCACCTTTTCTGTGGATATAGTTGTGAAGAAGTATGGAATTACCGATGAACAACCTTGTGGCCCGGCGAATCGAAAATTTTCATAACTTAATATAAATTATTTAAATTCATCTAGTTAAAAGTAAATTTAGGGTATCAAAGGCGATTAACGTGACGATCGTCACATCAAAGATCTTCCTGGTGATGAAAGATCGAACAGCGTCGGTTTTATCCACAGATTGTGCCAATAAGTTAGGCACAATTTGTGTGAAAATTCGATTTTCATCGCACGTCAAGGCTGTAAATTGAAACAGTAGTGGCGGTTATTCGCAGTTATCCCATTTTTCTGTGGATAACATGGTGTAAGATCCTGTTTATTGTCAGTGACCAGAATTGCACAACCTGTTTTTTAGCCATGGCGCGACGGGATACATTCCTAAAAAACATAATATAAATCATCCACATGGAATATATACTCAGAAAAAAGTAAACTCTATCCACAAGGGATAAAATATCAGTTCATTTTTTAACCAAAAGGTTGTCGGCATGCATTCTCTCGCCCCACTGCTCTCTCCTCCCGTCAGTGAAGCCCAGTTGCTCCAGCAGGCACACCGTCTGGCAGGCTATGCACTGGGCGAGCTGGCCGTGATGGCGGGGTTGACGATACCCAACGATCTGAAGCGCGATAAAGGCTGGATCGGCGTGTTGCTTGAACGTTGGCTGGGCGCAAGCGCGGGCAGTAAACCCGAGCAAGATTTTGCGGCGCTGGGGGTGGAACTGAAGACGATCCCCATTGATAGCCTGGGGCGGCCACTGGAAACTACCTTTGTCTGCGTTGCGCCGCTAACGGGTAATAGCGGAGTGACATGGGAAACCAGCCACGTCAGGCATAAGCTGAAGCGGGTGTTGTGGGTACCCGTTGAGGGTGACAGGCAGATCCCGCTGGCAGAGCGTCGCGTTGGCGCCCCGCTGCTCTGGAGCCCGGATGAAGAAGAAGAGAGACAGCTTTCCCAGGACTGGGAAGAGCTGATGGACATGATTGTGCTGGGACAGGTTGAGCAGATCACCGCCCGGCATGGCGAAGTGCTGCAACTCCGTCCCAAAGCCGCCAACAGCAAAGCGCTCACTGAAGCGGTAGGTGCACAGGGCGAACCGATCCTGACGCTGCCGCGCGGCTTCTATCTTAAAAAGAATTTCACCGGTGCACTGCTGGCACGACACTTCCTGTTGAAAACATAGTTTTTTACCAATTTTGCGCTCCGGCTAACATAATCTCCTCCTTTTTAAGATTTCCCCCCTTTCACCTGTCGTAATATCAGGTTATTACTACACTATGATTTGATACGAGCCAGGTGAGGATGAGAACGATGAAAAAATGGGCAGTAATTATCTCAGCAGTCGGTTTAGCGTTTGCGGTATCGGGTTGTAGCAGCGACTATGTCATGTCAACGAAAGATGGTCGTATGATCCTGACCGATGGCAAACCCGAAGTCGACGACGATACCGGTCTGGTGAGTTACCGCGATCGCGAAGGCAATCAAATGCAAATTAATCGCGACGAAGTCTCCCAGATCATCGAGCGTTAAACAGATAAAGGTCAGTAGCTTGCTGGCCTTTTTGATTTTTTCCTTCCCCTTTTGCCTTCCCTCTGCCATGTTTATATTCCTTTGTCGGGAGGTTCCTGACGCGGTCTGTATGTCTAAAAAAGGAAACCGGCTATGCATTATCACCGTATCCCCCATAGCGCTCTGGAGATCAGCCAGCTGGGGTTAGGCACCATGACATTTGGTGAACAAAACAGCGAAGCCGATGCCCATGCACAACTCGATTACGCCGTCAGCCAGGGCATTAACCTGATTGACGTGGCGGAGATGTACCCAGTTCCTCCCCGCCCGGAAACTCAAGGTCTTACCGAAACGTATGTCGGCAACTGGCTGGCGAAACGCGGCAATCGCGAAAAGCTGGTCATCGCTTCTAAGGTTAGCGGCCCTTCCCGTAATAACGATGCCGGGATCCGCCCTAACCAGATCCTCGATCGCAAGAATATCCGTGCTGCGCTGGATGCCAGCCTCAAGCGCCTGCAAACCGACTATCTCGATCTTTATCAGGTGCACTGGCCGCAGCGTCCGACGAACTGCTTCGGTAAGCTTGGCTACACCTGGAACGAGAGTGCTCCGGCCGTCACCCTGCTGGAAACACTGGAGGCGCTTACGGAATGCCAGCGCGCGGGTAAGATCCGCTACATCGGCGTTTCCAACGAGACGGCGTTTGGCGTAATGCGCTATCTGCATCTGGCCGATAAACACGACCTGCCGCGGATCGTGACCATCCAGAATCCGTACAGCCTGCTGAACCGCAGTTATGAAGTGGGTCTCGCGGAAGTGACGCAGTACGAAGAGGTGGAGCTGCTCGCCTACTCTTGCCTGGGCTTCGGAACCCTGACGGGCAAATACCTGAACGGCGCGAAACCGGCTGGCGCGCGTAACACGCTTTTCAGCCGCTTCACCCGCTATAGCGGCGAGCAGACACAAAAAGCCGTGGCGGCCTATGTGGATATCGCGAAGCGTCACGGACTCGATTCGGCGCAGATGGCGCTGGCCTTCGTGCGTCGTCAGCCGTTTGTGGCAAGTACCCTGCTCGGCGCAACGACAATGGATCAGTTAAAAACCAATATTGAGAGTTTCCACCTGAACCTGAGTGAAGAGGTCTTAGCGGAGATTGAAGCGGTGCATCAGGTTTATACTTACCCGGCACCTTAAGTTGACGATTTGCCCGGTGGCGGCGTTGCCTTACCGGGCCTACAAAATCCGCCAACATCACGAAACGTAGGCCGGGTCAGGCGGAGCCGCCACCCGGCAAAGATATCACCGCCGACGCTGCCAGACCCACAGCCCGGTAATCGCCAGCGCAAACAGTGCGCCAAACCCCACCCCGATTGCCACAACCGGCGCACCTGCTTTTACCGCCAGCGAGTAAATCCCCAGCATCAGCAGCATCGCCATGTTTTCGCCAAGGTTTTGCACCGCAATGGCGTTGCCAGCCCCGACGGTCTGCTTGCCGCGCTCCTGCAAAAGCGCGTTGAGCGGCACCACAAAGAAACCGCCTAATACGCCGATCAGTAACAACAGGGCATAGGCTGGCAATATGGCATGTTGCAGGGAGAAGAACAGAACGCCGACGCCGATCAGGATCCCTGCAGGCATGCAGCGCGCAACGGTTTCAAGCGTTACCAGTTTGGCCGCAGCCCCGGCCCCGACCACAATCCCGACGGCGACCATGGCATTCAGGTAGGTCGGCGTGGCGTTGTCTGTTATACCCAGCGCCACCGGCACCCACAGCACCAGCAGGAAACGCAGCGTAACGCCGGCCCCCCAGAACATGCTGGTGCCCATCAGCGAGAAGCGTGTTTCACCGTTACGCCACAGTACGCGGCAGGCGTTGAAGAAGCTGCCGGTCATTGGCCCGAAGCGCCAGGATTGTCCCGGACGCGCCACGGCCAGTTTGGGGATAAACAGGTTGGCGATCACCGCGCCACCGTACATCAGGGCACAGATGCCAAGCGCGGCGAGTACATGCCAGTCTGCCAGTACACCTCCCGCCACCGAACCCAGGAGAATAGCCGCAATGGTGGAGGACTCCATCAGGCCGTTGGCCTTCACCAGCTTATCGCCGGTGGTGAGCTCACCCAGAATGCCGTACTTCGCCGGGGAGTAAGCTGCCGCGCCAATGCCCACCAGCGTGTAGCCGACAAACGGGTTGATACCAAAGCAGATGCTTGCCGCGCCCAGAAGCTTAAGGCTGTTGGCAAACATCATGACCCGACCTTTCGGGAAGCTGTCTGCCACCTGGCCGACAAACGGCGCAAATACAATGTAAGCACCCACAAACACCATCTGTAGGATCGGCTGGCTCCAGTCGGGATAAAACTCAGCTTTCAGCAACGCCAGCGTAGCAAACAGCAACGCGTTATCGCCGAACGCGGAAAGAAACTGGGCGGCGATAACCGCCATCATGCCTTTCGACCAGATTGAAGTGTTAGTGTGTACTGACTCACGCATTATGCTGTTCTGCCTCTTCAACCATGCCCTTCAGGGTCACAAAATCGGGTTTACCGCTGCCCAGCACCGGTAACTGTTTGAGGTAACGAATATCGCGGGGGACCGCCAGCTCGGGGATACCATGTTCGCGCGCATACCTGAGAAGCGCATCACGCTTCAGTTCACCGTCAGTAGTAAAGAGCACCAGCGCCTCGCCTTTACTGGCATCACTTTTCACCACGGTCGCATGCATTTTCTCCGCCGAGACTGCGGTCGCCAGCGTCTCGACCATTTCAAGAGAGACCATTTCCCCGGCGATCTTGGCGAAGCGTTTTGCACGTCCCTGGATCTGCACGAAGCCCTGATTGTCGAAGCGCACGATATCGCCCGTGTCGTACCAGCCCGTTTCAACCTCGCCATTGACGTTCTCGGCCGTCTGCGCCTCAAGCACGCCCGGGTTTTCCACACGCAGATAGCCGTTCATGACGTTCGGCCCTTTCAGCTGAAGACGTCCGCCGTCTTCAATACCCGGCACCGCCAGCAGACGCGCGTCCAGCCCCGGCAGAATACGGCCAACCGTTCCCGGTTTTGCCGCCATCGGAACGTTGATGGAGACCACCGGCGCGCACTCCGTCACGCCATAGCCTTCCAGAATCCGCAGGCCAAACTTGTCCTGCCAGATCTGGCGCGTACTGTCCTGGAGTTTTTCCGCCCCCGCCACCACGTAGCGCACGCGGAAGAAATCATACGGGTTGGCGAAGCGCGCGTAGTTTCCGAGGAAGGTGGACGTCCCGAACAGCACCGTGCAGTTACGGTCATAAACCAGCTCCGGCACAATGCGGTAGTGCAGCGGGCTTGGGTAGAGGAACACCTCGGCACCGGTCAGCAGCGGCGTAAAGAGACCCACGGTCAAACCAAATGAGTGGAACAGCGGCAGCGCCGACATAAAGCGATCGTTGGCGGTAAAATCAGCGATGGTTTTAATCTGTTCGACGTTTGCCAGAATGCTTTTGTGGCTATGAACCACACCTTTCGGGTTGCCTTCAGAGCCGGAGGTAAAGAGGATAATGGCATCATCCTCCGGCTGCTGCTTAACCTGCGCCAGACGCGGCATCAGCAGGTGCGCGAAAATCCACAGCTTGTCGGCGGTCGTGACGTCTGCTTTCAGATCTTCCAGGAACACCCAGCGCACCTGCGTCAGCTGTTCCGGCAGGTGCCACAGCTTGCCTTTGTCCAGGAACTGGCGGGAGGTAAAGATGGTGTTGATTTGTGCTGCGGTAATCGCGCTGGAGAGCCCTTTCACGCCCGCCGTGTAGTTCATCATCGCCGGAATGCGGCCCCGGGAGACGGCACCAAAGATCACCGCCGCGCTGATACCCGCGTTTGGCAGCATCAGGCCGATCTTTTCGCCCTGTTTGCTGTACTTTTCCAGGATACGCCCGACAAACAGCGTTTTGGTCAACAGCTTACGGTAGGTATCCGGCGTAAAGTTGATGTCTTCGATGCAGTTTTTCTTCGCACCGTAGCGATACTGCGCCGACAGCAACGATTCATACAGCGTTTCGCGCGGGCGAACGGCCATGCGCGCTTCCATCATAATCTGGTGCAGCATTTCCCCGGCGATTTTACGGCGGTCGCGCGCGCGCGGCGCCTCGGGCATCGGCAGTGACGTCGGCGGTAATATATGCAGCGTAATTTTCGGGAACAGACGCTGCTTCACCAGCCCTTTCAGACGGCTGAAAAAGGTCAGCTCAGCCCCGTCGATGCGTAGCGGCACGACGGTGGCCTGAGACTTCGCCGCGACAAAACCGGCGCCGTCGTAAATTTTCATCAGGGAGCCCGTCACTGAAATCCGCCCTTCCGGGAAGATAACCACCGGACGCCCCTGCCCAATCAGACGCACCAGATGTTTAATCATCATCGGTTTGGTAGGGTCGAGCGGGACAAAATCAATCAGCGGCCTGAGCCAGCGCATGTACCATTTTTCACTGATGGAGCTGTACACCGCAAAGACGGGCCGCACGGGCAAAAAAAGCGCCAGCAATACGCCATCAAGAAAAGAGACGTGATTCGGTGTGATAAGAACACGCTCGCCATAGAGTGCCTGCGTATCGCCAGTCACGCGAATGCGAAACAGGACACGAAACAGTGTGCGGAAGAACCCAAAAAGCATTTCAACTCCCTTTGCCAGCCAGTGTGAAAGGTATAAATGGTGGCAGATTACACGAGAAGTAGTGAGGGAGCGATAGCAAAAACAGAGGCGAAAAAAAACCTGCGCATCCGCGCAGGTTGGTGCAAGTGAAGAGTACGAAAACGTACCAGGAATTCTCACCAATCAATACCTCTGGGATCTTGATTGTGGCCTCCGGCGACAGGCTTCGCCAGCAGGAAAACGCAAGGGAATGAGCCGAAGTGCAACCAGGTGTGAATAATCTCTTTTGCTGTTACAGGTTGAACTTACAGGCAAAAAAAAACCTGCGTAAAACGCAGGTTGGTGTAAATCGTGTTAATCAACCGAAGTTGATTCCACCTATCAATACCTCTGGGATCTCGACTCTAGCAATTCACAACGCATCGTTGCCAACGGACAATCGCAACAGCCTGAGGCAAAGTGTAACTAAAGGTTCAGATTGACATTATTCAGACATGACTGGCCGTGTAACGATTACACCGCGAGGGATGTTCTGCTTCACGTTTGCAGAGGACGCTCACCCGCTCCCCTTGAATGCGCGCCGCTTTTCCGCAACACTAGTTAGTGTGTAAACGCTTACCCCTATAAGAAGGTATTGAATGGCGACAATTAAGGATGTGGCTCGTCTGGCCGGTGTTTCCGTCGCGACCGTCTCCCGCGTGATCAACAACTCCCCTAAAGCGAGTGATGCATCACGCCAGGCCGTGCAGGACGCCATGGAAAACCTGAATTATCACCCTAACGCCAACGCACGCGCCCTTGCCCAACAGTCGACAGAAACCATCGGGCTTGTGGTCGGGGATGTATCCGATCCGTTTTTCGGTGCGATGGTCAAAGCCGTAGAACAAGTTTCTTATCACACCGGTAATTTCCTGCTGATTGGTAATGGCTACCACAATGAACAGAAAGAACGCCAGGCCATTGAGCAGTTGATCCGTCATCGCTGTGCGGCGCTGGTGGTCCATGCCAAAATGATCCCCGACGCCGAGCTGATCCATCTGATGAAACAGATGCCGGGGATGGTGATTATCAACCGTATTATTCCCGGATTTGAAACCCGCTGTGTGGCGCTCGACGACCGTTACGGCGCATGGCTCGCAACCCGTCACCTGATCCAGCAGGGCCATACCCGAATTGGTTATCTGTGCTCCAACCACCCAATTTCCGATGCGGAAGATCGCCTTCAGGGCTATTACGACGCGCTGCGCGAAGCCGGTTTGCCGTGCAACGATCGTCTTGTGGCGTACGGAGAACCGGATGAGAGTGGCGGCGAGCAGGCGATGACCGAGCTGCTGGGCCGCGGGCGGAATTTCACCGCCGTAGCCAGCTATAACGACTCCATGGCCGCCGGCGCGATGGGCGTGCTGAATGATAACGGGATTGACGTCCCGGCAGAAATTTCGCTGATTGGCTTTGATGATGTGCTGGTGTCGCGCTACGTGCGCCCTCGCCTGACCACCGTGCGCTACCCGATTGTGACCATGGCAACGCAGGCGGCAGAACTGGCGTTAGCGCTGGCCGAGCATCGCCCGCCACCGGAAATTACCCACCTGTTCAGCCCAACCTTAGTGCGCCGTCACTCGGTGGTATCGCCCGCGGAAGCCGTGAGTGAACAGCGATAGAGATGGACGGTTTTATCCGGGTATTCCAGCGCATCACCGATGTAGTGCCAGCCGTAACGTTCGTAGAAGTCGCGGCAGGCAGACCAGAGATGAAGCTCGTGATACCCGGCGCGTCGCGCGTAGCCGATAACATGCTGCTGAAGTTTTCCCGCCAGCCCGTTTCCCCGCGCGGCTTCATCGACATACAGCGCAGCCAGCCAGGGATGAAGATCCTGCCGGGAAATTAAATCGCAACGCCACAACCCAACGGTGCCCAGCAGCTGGTCATCCTCAACGGCAATAAAGGTGAGCGGTAACTCGCCTGGCGTCAGGCTGTGCTCGACAATGCTCTGGAAAAAGGCACGCGGCATACCTTCACCAAACGCGTTCCAGATCCAGTCGATCACCTGCTGTGTAAACTGCGGCGCAGCGTGAAGCGGCAGTATATTCACACCAGCTTCCCCTGGAAAAGAGGGACCGATTCGAAGAGATAGCCGTCAAAATCGGGCGCGTCTTCGTCTGACAGCTCGAGCAGGCTCTTTTTGACGTTTTCAAGGTGCTGGAACATCGCCTGCCACGCCCCCATCACGTCGCGGCGGCGGAGCGCAGCGAGAATGGTTTGCCTGTCTCCGAGCCACTTCAGGCGCCAGGCGCGGCTGGCGATATGGCCATTGAACTGCTGCCACAGCGGACTGCTGTCCATGTGATGCCAGACGCTCTCAACCGTCGCCAGCAGCATCTGGTTTTGTGTGGCCCCAGCCAGCACCAGGTGGAACATTTTGTTGTTGTCCTGGCTGCGATCGTCGACGGCAATCGCCCGTTGCTCTTGCTCGATAATGCGGCGCAGGTTGTCGATGTCCGCCCGTGTCGCCATTTTTGCGGCAAAGGCAGCGATGTTGCTTTCAAGCAGTTGACGCGCCTGGAGAATTTCAAACGGCCCAACGTCACTGTTCAGAAAACGCTCTTCCTCGTTTTCATGCTCTTCCGGAATGCGCATCACGTACACGCCAGACCCCTGGCGAATATCCACCGTCCCCTGAAGCTCAAGCATCAGCAGCGCCTCGCGCACGATAGTGCGGCTGACGCCATACGTCTCGGCGATGTTGCGCTCCGGCGGCAGACGCGATCCCACGGGATAATGCCCCTGGATAATCTGCGCCCGTAAATCCTCGCCAATTTCCTGGTACTGTTTTTTTTCCGGCAGGATGACAGCCTTATCCACGTTTTCACCTGTGTTTTTCAGTTAATGCGCGGGCCGGACGTCCCCCCGGCCAGTTTGTGCGCTATTTTACCAGAAGGCTTACTTCCATTCATCGTCTACCCTGAGCGTCAGCACACGCTCATCGCGCAGCTGGCGGAACCAGGACGCTGATTTCTTTGCCCGCCGTGCGCGTTGATTTTCAAGGTCGATCTCAATCAGCCCGTAGCGGTTTTTAAACGCGTTCATCGGGGAGACATTGTCGGTGAAGGCCCACAGCATATAACCGTGACAGTTCGCCCCCGCCTCCCGCGCCAGCAGCGTGTAGTAGAGATGTTCGCTGATAAACGCGATGCGGTACGTGTCGTCAATGACGCCGTCACGATTGCGATACTGCGCTTCGTTCTCCACGCCCATCCCGCTTTCCGCCACAAACCAGTCAATGTTGCGATAGTCGTTTTTAATCCGCATCGCCATGTCGTAAATAATGCGCGGAAAGATCTCCCAGCCGCGGGAGGTGTTCATTCGCCGTCCGGGCAGCTCAAACGGCTCGTAGTAGTACGCCGGATGGAACGGCGTCTCCGGGTGCCAGGCGCGGGACGGGGCTTTGACGCGATGCGGGTAATAGAGGTTAATGCCCAGCTCATCGACGGTGTTGTCGGCAATCAGCGCCAGCTCGTCAGCCGTGTAGTCCCACTGCACCTGATGCTGCGCCAGCAGGGTAAAGAGCGCCTGCGGATAGCGCCCGTGCACCAGCGGGTCGAGAAAGACGCGGTTGTAGAACAGATCGTACATCTCTGCCGCTCGCACGTCATGCGGCGCGCGGGAGCGCGGATAGGTCACTTCCGGGTTAAGAATACAGCCCACCGTGCCGTCATACCCTTTCTCGCGAAACAGCTTCACCACTTTCGCCGTCGCCAGCACCTTATGGTGGTTCCACTGCATCCAGGTGCTGGTGCTCTGCTCATAGGGCCAGCGCAGCGCGTCAAGGTAGACGCGCGTCTGGACCACAATCGGTTCGTTGAAGGTAAACCAGCGGGTGACTTTGCCGTGAAAGCGCTCAAATACCTTTTCCGCATAGCGAACGAACAGCTCGACGACGTGCTTTGACGCCCAGCCGCCGTAGGTCTCCAGCAGCACGCCCGGCAATTCGTAGTGTTCCAGGCAGATCATCGGCTCAATGCCCTGACGGTGCATTTCATCGAACAGCGCGTCGTAATACGCGGCGTACTCTTCATCTACCGTCGCATTTTCATAGTCGGTTAAAAAGCGCGACCAGTTGATCGAAGTGCGATAGTGCGTCAGTCCCGCCTGCTTCATCAGCGCTACATCTTCGCGGAAGCGATTGATAAAGTCGGTTGCCACCGCCGGACCATAGCCGTTATGCCAGACGTGACGATCGTTCATGTACCAGAGATCGATCCACGAATCCTGCCCCGGCTTTTTGCCGCTCCAGCCCTCGGTCTGCCAGGCCGATGCCGCCGCGCCCAGAATAAAATCTTGCGGTATGGCTATCTGTTTTGTGCTCATCGTATCCTCATGCGTTATCGGTGGCTTGTTGCAGTGCGGCCTGCTCTGCGCGGCGTGAAGCAATTTTCACAAACGGCAGATAGATAATCACCGCGGTCACGATGCAGATAAACTGGGTGATCACCGCCCCCATGGAGCCCGCCGTTGACAGCCAGGCGTTGATCAGCGGCGGCGTGGTCCAGGGCACCATCACCACGGCTTTCCCGGCAAATCCGGTCACGGTGGCAAAGTAGCCAATCGAGCCCGTCACCAGCGGCGTGATGATGAAGGGGATAGCCAGGATCGGGTTGAGCATGATTGGCATACCGAAGATCACCGGCTCATTGATATTAAAAATACCCGGCCCGATGGAGAGCTTGGCTATCTCCTTCATCTCTTTACGTTTGGTGGCAATCATGACGGCTATCAGCAGGCCGATGGTCAGGCCGGAGCCGCCGATGCTCATATAGACGTCCCAGAACGGCATGGTGATGATGTTTGGCACCTCTTTGCCCTGCTCGAACGCGCTCATGTTAACGGTGATTGCCCCCAGCAGCAGCGGCTCGCGGATCGGCTTGATCATCTGGTTGCCGTGAATACCAATCACCCAGAACAGCTGGGCGACAAACATCAGCAGAAGGATCCCCGGCAGGCTTTGCACCACGCGCTCCAGCGGCTGTTGCACCACCTGGTATACCGCGTCGTAGAGATACATGCCGGTAACCTGATGAAACACGAAGCCAAAGGTGGCGATGGCGGTGGTGGTGATAATGGCCGGGATCAGCGCAGAGAACGACGCGGCAACGTTCGGCGGCACCGTGTCCGGCATCCTGATTTTCAGCCCCTTGCGGTTTTCCAGCCAGCAGTAGATCTCCACCGACAGGATGGCGATAAACATACCGAGGAACAGGCTGCGGGTATCTGAGAACTGGCGCAGCAGCACATCTTTCACCACGTGCATCTCACCGTCCACCAGCATTTCCACCGTGGTCGGCGTCACGCAGATAAAGCAGATCACCGCCAGCAGGCCGGGGAACAGGGACTTAATGCCGTTAATACGCCCCAGCTCAATGCCGATTAAAAACACCGCGCCGATGTTGAGAAAGTTCAGCGTGGCATAGTTGAGCGCGCTGGTGATCGGCTTTAAGGCCGCGAGAAACGACAGCGACTGAAAGCTCGCCAGACCGTTTTTCGGATCCAGCACCATATTGGAGATCAATACCGAGAACGCCCCCACTATGATGACTGGCATTAAGGTAATAAACGCAGACTTGATCGCCTGGATATAGCGATAGCTGTTGAAGGTAGTGGCAAAACTGCCCAGAGCGTCGATCAGTTTTTCCTGAAATGCCATAGGGTAATACCTCAGTAAAAGGGCTTTTATTGAATAAGGTGTACAGCCGGATACTATTGGTATGCCAAAAATAGCGTCCACAGGCGATTTGTTCTGTGATTAAGCTCCCAACGCCGTTAGAGGTATTCCAGATTATGATTTATCACCATTTTGGTATACCAATGGCAGGCATTTATTCCGCGGGCGATGATCGTTACTGAAAAGCGTGATCGTTATGGGGTTTTGTCCTTCCCACGTCGCTTATGCGCCGGATGGTCTGTGTTAAACTGCAAACCATTACGTGGAAACAGGAATTTCGAATGGCAACAATGCTGGATGTCTCACTGCGTGCGGGCGTGTCGAAGGCCACCGTTTCGCGCGTGCTGAACGGCACAGGTCAGGTTAAAGAGAGCACGCGCCAGCAGGTATTTCGCGCGATGGAGGAGCTGGGCTATCGTCCGAACTTTCTCGCGCGCTCGCTGGCTAACCAGACCAGCAACAGCATCGGTCTGGTCGTCTCGACGTTCGACGGTTTTTACTTTGGTCGTTTGCTACAGCAGGCGTCACGGCAGACCGAAACGCACGGTAAACAGCTGATTGTTACCGACGGTCACGATGCCCCTGAACAGGAAGAACTGGCGGTGCAGATGCTCGCCGACCGCAAGTGCGACGCCATCGTGCTTTACACGCGATACATGAGCGAAAAGACGATCCTGAAGCTGATCAACAGCGTGCAGACGCCGCTGGTGATCATTAACCGCGAAGTGAGCCAGGCGGCGGATCGCTGCGTCTTCTTTGAACAGCAGGACGCAGCCTTCAAAGCGGTGGATTACCTGATAAGCCAGGGCCATCGGGAGATCGCCTGTATCACCGTCCCGATCCACACCCCAACGGGTAAAGCGCGGCTGATGGGCTACCGTAAGGCGCTGGAGAAGCACGGTATTCGTCTCGATGAGCGGCGGATTAAATACGGCGATGCAGGCATGATGCGGGGTTACGAGCTGTGCAAGGAGCTGATTGCGGAAAAGACATCGTTCAGCGCCCTGTTTGCCTGTAACGATGACATGGCCCTGGGCGCCTCCAAAGCATTACACCAGGCCGGGCTGAAGATCCCGCAGGATATTTCGCTGTTTGGTTTTGACGATGCCCCCAGCGCAAAGTGGCTGGAGCCTGCCCTGTCATCGGTGTATTTGCCGATCGACAACATGATCGTGACGGCGATCGACCAGGCGATCCGGCTGGCAAAAAACCAGCCGGTTGAAGCGATCCCACCGTTCACCGGCACGCTGGTGTTACGCGATTCGGTGACAACAGGGCCCTGGTTTAATCAGACCAGCTCTAACGCCAGCAGCTCCTGAATGGTCTGGCGACGGCGAATCAGCCGCGCCACGCCGTTATCAAACAGCACTTCCGGCAGCAGCGGACGGCTATTGTAGTTCGAAGACATAGACGCCCCGTACGCACCGGTATCATGCAGCACCAGATAATCTCCCGGTTTTACCTCTGGCAGCGAACGGGTTTCGACTTTCCCGCCTTCCTGCTGAGTAAAGACGTCACCGGATTCACACAGCGGGCCGGCAACAACGGTCTCGATGCGCGGGGCGTTGACCAGATCGCGGCCATCGGCGGCAAGCGCGGTGATGTGATGATAGCTGCCGTACATGGACGGGCGCATCAGGTCGTTGAAGCCAGCATCAATCAGCACAAAGTGACGGCTTCCCATCTCCTTCACGCTCCGCACCTGCGCCACCAGCACGCCAGCTTCGGCGACCAGGAAACGACCCGGCTCAATCTCCAGCTTCACCGCATGGCCCAGATGAGCGGCGATGCTGTCACGCGCGGCGCTCCACAGGCCGTAATAGTGATCCGTGTCGATCGCCTCTTCCCCTTCGCGGTAAGGGATCGAAAGCCCTCCCCCGGCGGAGATCGCCTCCAGATCCTGACCAAAATCGATAACCTGACGCACCATCGCGCCACAGACCTGCTCAAGATGGCCATAATCCACGCCGGATCCGATATGCATGTGAATACCCACCAGCTTAAGGTTGTAACGTTGTAAAACCTCCAGCGCCGCAGGCATATCGGCATACCAAATCCCGTGCTTGCTGTTTTCGCCCCCGGTGTTGGTTTTCTGACTGTGACCGTGACCAAAGCCCGGGTTGATGCGCAGCCAGACGCGATGGCCCGGGGAAACCTGCCCAAGCTGTTCCAGCATATCCACCGAACCGGCATTCACCGGGATTTGCAGCTCGTGCACGCGCGCCAGCGTGGCGTCGTCTATCAGGTCAGCGGTGAAGACGATCGCGTCGCTATCGGCCTTTGGATCAAACCCGGCCGCCAGCGCACGTTCGATTTCACCCAGCGATACGGAGTCAACCTTCACGCCCTGCTCGCGCATCATGCGCAGAATATGAATATTGGAGCAGGCCTTCTGCGCAAAACGCACCACGTCAAACTGATGCAGCGCGGCGATTTTCTCGCGAACAATCTGCGCATCGTAGACCCACACCGGACAGCCGAATTCGGCAGGCAGGCGCAGCAGGTTATCGGCGTTTAAATCGGTTTCGGTCTGGTTGAGCGGGCGTGGCATGGTCGTCTCCGGTATTCTGTTTTTTATCATTACGCCATAGCCTGAAGAGAATAAAAAATATCGTTTTATCGTGAGTCTATGCAAAAATGATATGGAACACGCTCAGCCATCAGGTGCCCTATGCCCGCCGTTAACCTACGCCATATCGAGATTTTTCATGCGGTGATGACCACCGGCAATCTCACTGAAGCCGCGCAGATGCTGCACACCTCGCAGCCGACGGTCAGCCGCGAGCTGGCGCGTTTTGAGAAAGTGCTGGGGCTGAAGCTGTTTGAACGCACCCGCGGCAGGTTGCATCCAACGGTGCAGGGTTTACGTCTTTTTGAGGAGGTTCAGCGCTCCTGGTACGGGCTGGACAGGATCGTGAGCGCGGCGGAGAGCCTGAGGGAGTTTCGCCAGGGCGAGCTGTCCATCGTCTGCCTGCCGGTCTTTTCTCAGTCATTCCTGCCGGTACTGCTACAGCCGTTTCTGGCCCGCTATCCGGAGGTCAGCCTGACCATCGTGCCGCAGGAGTCGCCGCTGCTGGAGGAGTGGCTTTCGGCCCAGCGCCACGATCTGGGTCTGACCGAAACCCTCGTCACGCCAGCGGGAACGGAACGCACGGAGCTGCTCTCGCTGGATGAGGTCTGCGTGCTGCCTGCCAGCCACCCGCTTGCTTTCAAAGCAGTTCTGACCCCGGCAGATTTTCACGGTGAGAACTATATCAGCCTGTCGCAGACCGACAGCTACCGGCAGCTTCTGGATGGCCTGTTTGCCGAACATCAGGTGAAGCGGCGGATGGTGATGGAAACGCACAGTGCGGCATCAATTTGCGCGATGGTGCGCGCGGGCGTGGGTATTTCGGTGGTGAACCCGCTCACGGCTATGGACTACGCCAGCAGCGGCGTGGTTCTGCGCCGTTTTAGCGTTTCCGTTCCCTTTACCGTAAGCCTGATCCGCCCGCTGCACCGGCCCGCCTCAGCGCTGGTTGATGCCTTTAGTGAACACCTGATTGCGCACGCGCGTCAGGTGGCGCTTCGCTTACCTGACCTGCAAAAACCTTTATGACAGCATAAACTCCACCGCATCCGCGGCATGGATGGCGGCGGTATCAAAGACCGGTATCGGGCTTTGGTCTGCCGGCACCAGCAGGCCAATTTCGGTACAGCCGAAGATGACTCCTTCCGCCCCCTGCTGCGCCAGTTTCTCAATCACGCTGACGTACCAGGCGCGCGAAGCTTCGCTGAAGGTGCCGAGGCACAGTTCATCAAAAATAATCTGGTTAATGCGCGCCCGGTCTGCCTCCTCCGGGATCAGGCTTTCAATCCCGAACTGGCTACTCAGCCGCCCGCGGTAAAAATCCTGCTCCATGGTGTAGCGCGTCCCCAGCAGCGCCACGCGCGTCATGCCGGCGGCACGTATGGCACGCCCGGTGGCATCCGCGATATGTAAGAACGGCAGCGAACAGCGGTCTTCAATATGCGACGCCACCTTATGCATGGTGTTGGTACACAGCAGAATACCCTGCGCGCCCGCACGCTCCAGGCCAAGTGCGGCGTCTGCCAGCATTTGCCCGGCTTTGTCCCACTCCCCGCTCGACTGGCAGGCTTCTATTTCATGGAAATCCACGCTGTGCAGCAGCAGGCTGGCCGAATGCAGACCGCCCAGACGCTGTTTGACGCCTTCATTAATCAGGCGGTAGTACGGGATCGTTGATTCCCAGCTCATGCCCCCTAACAGACCGATCGTTTTCATCTTTCCTCCTGTACGTTTCACCCAGTGAAGCAAACTTGTGATCGCCTTTCCAGTTATTTGGCTAAACGTTTTCTTTTCGCTGCGGCTGAGATAAGTTAAATGAAACAATGTTTCATTACATAACAGGGCGAAAATATGTTTATTTTCCATAAAGAGACCACGCTTGAGGATTTGGGCAACGGCGTGACGCGTCGTATTCTGGCGCACGATGGCAGGATGATGGCGGTGGAAGTGAATTTCGAGCAAGGTGCGATTGGCCCGCTGCATAACCACCCGCATGAGCAGCTCACCTACGTTCTCTCGGGGGAATTTGAGTTCACCATTGGCGAGGAAAAGCATGTGGTGACGGCGGGCGACACTCTCTATAAAAAGCCGCACGTGATGCACGGCTGCGTTTGCCTCAAACCCGGCACCTTGCTGGATACCTTTACGCCGGTACGCGAGGATTTCCTGAAATAAAAAAAGGCGCTCATCAGAGCGCCTTTTTTCATGTTATTCCGTAACCGGCTCAGGAAGTTGTTCCGGCAGCGGGTTGCGGGAGCGCATTGCTTCGCGCAGCAGCACGCTGCCACAGGCGAACAGCCCACCCAGAATACCCGCCAGCAGCACGATCAGTGCTTTGCCCGGGCCATCTTTTTTCACCGGCATAGAAGGAGAGAGCTGGTATTTGAACGGCTCCAGGCTCACGTCTTCGAAGGAGAGTTTTTGCAGCTGCGCCAGATAGTATTCGCGGTTCTGGAAATCGGCGTTCAGCTCAGAAACATCCTTCAGATTTTTTTCAATCTGCAATTTCTGCGCAATCCCGTCCGCGCCGAGCGCGACGGAGTAATCCGGATCGTCTTTCACCGCCTGTCCGTTACTGTAAACCGGCTTTTTGATCCCTGCCGCGTTCGCCACTTCCAGCGAGTAGTTAAGGCGTTGCAGGTTGGTATTGTGGATATTGGTCAGTCGAACCCGATCCAGCTCCAGCTGCTGCTGAACCGTTTTGGTTCTCAGGATCAGCTGATCGCGGATGTTTTGCATGGTCTCCTGCTCGACGATGCGGGAAATGTACTGAATGTAACCATTCAACACTTTCTGCGCGTCCTCTGCCGTTGGGGCAGTGAAGCTTAACGTCCAGGAGAGATACGGTGCTTTATCAGCATTTTTTTCCTGGGTGTTATCAATAGCCTTCATCTTTTCGGCGATATTGACCACCGCGCGGTGCAGCTCCAGCGGGTCAACCTCGGCGCCATCGAGCTGAGCCATCACGTAAGGAGAGCTCTTCATGTACTCTTCAAGCAGGGACTGAGACTGAAACTTTTTGATAAACAGATTAAATACATCCGCACGGGTAACTTTAACGTCCACATCAAGCACCTGCAGCGTCACCATCATCTGGCGCAGCGAACTCCACTGCGTCTGTTCCGCTGGCGTAATGACCGCTTTACTGGTCCATTTTTGCGGTATCAGGAAGGCGATTGCCAGGCCGACCAGTGCAAATGCAAACACAATGGTAATGATGCGTTTTTTTGCTGCCAGCAGGACGTCCAGCAGACCCAGGAGATCTATTTCTTTAGCGCTGACCGCCGGGGGAGCATAGTGAGGAAAGTTGAGATCCGTATGTTGTTTGAAATCCATTGCTGACATAACTGTTCTTCTTTTAAGGATGCAGTGAAATTCTGCCTGACTGGTTCCGGTTTGAGAAATCATACAAGAATTTAAGAATTATCTGAATGCCGAATTGGTACATCTGTAGACCTGCTATCAGATCTGGTAGTTAGCCACGCTGCGTGACTATTGTTTTTCCCGTTTCCACTTGTGCTTCGTATCGCCTCCTCGCAGCCCCGACGAACGTCCGTGAAAAGGCAAAAATGCCACCTCCCTCACTATATTGAAACAGCGTTTCGACGCTGATCACATTTCCATCATTAAGCGAATGACGCAGAAATAAATCGCAATAATATAAAATAAAACGATGTTTTAGTATCCAAGAACGGCGGTTCAGCTCTTTTGAAACCCAACGCATTTAGCGCAAAGAGGAAGGCAAAAAAGCGTTAAAAAACAATTTTATATTTAGCCGACGCCAGATATTGCACCCTAAAACTCAGCTCTCATGCCGCGCGATGCGGGCCTGGGAAGATGTAACAAAGCAGATTCCGTTTTAAACCATTGATCGCCAGGTAGGTATGTATGAATGAAAACAAGCTGCTGGGGCTCGCATGGATATCACCCTACATCATCGGGTTGATACTCTTTACGGCATTCCCCTTCGTCTCATCATTTTTCCTCAGCTTTACGGATTACGATTTGATGAGTCCGCCGGTGTTTAACGGCATCGAAAACTATCGCTACATGTTTACCGAAGACACGCTCTTCTGGAAATCAATGGGCGTGACCTTTGCATACGTATTTTTAACCATTCCGTTAAAGCTCGCCTTCGCATTAGGGATTGCCTTTGTCCTGAACTTTAAATTACGCGGCATCGGATTTTTCCGTACTGCCTACTATATTCCGTCGATCCTCGGCA
Organism: Enterobacter sp. MGH85; assembly: GCF_001037655.1. Taxonomy (NCBI): domain Bacteria; kingdom Pseudomonadati; phylum Pseudomonadota; class Gammaproteobacteria; order Enterobacterales; family Enterobacteriaceae; genus Enterobacter; species Enterobacter sp. MGH85. Next base: position 1,836,171 of record NZ_KQ089925.1, on the reverse strand, counting down.
GTTCCGTCGCCATTGCCGTATTGTGGCGCGCCTTATTTGCGATCGATGGCCTGCTGAACAGCTTTATCGGCGTATTTGGTTTTGACCCGGTGAACTGGCTGGGTGAACCGTCACTGGCACTAATGTCCGTTACCCTGCTGCGCGTCTGGCAGTTCGGTTCCGCGATGGTCATCTTCCTGGCCGCGCTGCAAAACGTACCGCAGTCCCAGTATGAAGCGGCGATGATCGATGGCGCATCGAAATGGCAGATGTTCATGAAGGTGACCGTGCCGCTGATTACGCCGGTGATCTTCTTCAACTTCATCATGCAGACCACGCAGGCGTTCCAGGAATTTACCGGGCCGTACGTGATCACCGGCGGCGGGCCGACCTATTCGACCTACCTGTTCTCGCTCTACATCTACGACACCGCGTTTAAGTATTTCGATATGGGTTATGGCGCGGCGCTGGCGTGGATCCTGTTCCTGGTGGTGGCCGTCTTCGCCGGTATCGCCTTTAAGTCGTCGAAATACTGGGTGTTCTACTCCGCCGATAAAGGAGGCAAAAATGGCTGATATTCAACAACTCTCCACGGCAAGAAGCATCGCCGAACGCGAAGTAGCCCGCACGCTGCGCAGAGAGAAAATCAATGCCACCGTTCGCTATGCGATCCTGCTGTTTGTCGGCCTGCTGATGCTTTACCCGCTGGTGTGGATGTTCTCCGCGTCGTTCAAACCGAACCACGAGATCTTCACCACCCTGAGCCTGTGGCCTGCCCATGCCACCTGGGACGGCTTCATCAACGGCTGGAAAACCGGCACCGAGTACAACTTCGGCCACTACATGCTGAACACCTTTAAGTATGTGATCCCGAAAGTGATCCTGACCATTATCTCCTCCACCATCGTGGCGTATGGCTTTGCCCGCTTCGAGATCCCGTGGAAGAAGTTCTGGTTCGCCACGCTCATTACCACCATGCTGCTACCCAGCACCGTGCTGCTGATCCCGCAGTACCTGATGTTCCGTGAAATGGGCATGCTGAACAGCTATATGCCGCTGTACCTGCCGCTGGCCTTCGCCACCCAGGGGTTCTTCGTCTTCATGCTGATCCAGTTCCTGCGCGGCGTCCCGCGTGACATGGAAGAGGCGGCGCAGATTGACGGCTGTAACTCCCTTCAGGTGCTGTGGTACGTGGTTGTGCCGATCCTTAAACCGGCCATTATCTCCGTCGCCCTGTTCCAGTTCATGTGGTCCATGAACGACTTTATCGGGCCGCTGATTTATGTCTACAGCGTGGATAAATACCCGATTGCACTGGCGCTGAAAATGTCCATCGACGTCACCGAAGGGGCGCCGTGGAACGAAATTCTGGCAATGGCGAGCATCTCCATTCTGCCATCCATCATTGTCTTCTTCCTGGCACAGCGCTACTTCGTACAGGGCGTCACCAGCAGCGGAATTAAAGGTTAAGAGGGAAATACCATGGCTGAAGTTATTTTCAACAAGCTGGAAAAGGTCTACTCCAACGGTTTTAAAGCGGTACACGCTATCGATCTTAAAATCGCCGAAGGGGAATTCATGGTGATCGTCGGCCCATCCGGCTGCGCCAAATCCACTACTCTGCGCATGCTGGCGGGACTGGAAACCATCAGCGGCGGCGAGGTGCGTATCGGCGACAACATCGTGAACAACCTCGCGCCGAAAGAGCGCGGGATTGCGATGGTGTTCCAGAACTACGCCCTCTATCCACACATGACGGTGCGCGAGAATCTGGCCTTTGGCCTCAAGTTGAGCAAGCTGCCGAAAGATCAGATTGAGTCCCAGGTGAATGAAGCCGCTAAAATTCTTGAGCTTGAAGAGCTGCTTGACCGCCTGCCGCGCCAGCTTTCCGGCGGCCAGGCGCAGCGCGTGGCGGTAGGCCGTGCGATTGTGAAAAAGCCGGATGTGTTCCTGTTCGATGAGCCGCTTTCAAACCTCGACGCCAAACTGCGCGCCTCAATGCGTATCCGTATTTCCGACCTGCACAAGCAGCTGAAGAAATCCGGAAAACCGGCCACCACCGTTTACGTGACCCACGACCAGACCGAAGCGATGACCATGGGCGACCGCATCTGCGTGATGAAGCTCGGCCATATCATGCAGGTGGATACGCCGGACAATCTCTACCACAAGCCGAAGAACATGTTCGTAGCGGGCTTTATCGGCGCGCCGGAGATGAATATACGCAAAAGCGTGCTGGTCGAAAAAGCGGGACAGCTGCACATCGCCATTGGTGATGAAAGCATGCCGCTGAACGCGGAGAAGCAGGAGAAAGTCGCCGCTTACGCGGGTCAGGAGATCTTCTTCGGCGTGCGTCCGGAATTTGTGTCGCTCTCTGATGAGCCCTTCCCGAACGGCGGCTGTAGTGGGGAGATGGTGCGCGTTGAGAACATGGGCCACGAATTCTTTGTGTACCTGAAGGTCGCGGACTACGAACTGACCGCCAGAATCCCGTCCGATGAAGCTAAACCAATGATTGATAAGGGACTTCATCGTAAGGTGTATTTCACGTTTGATATGAATAAGTGTCATATTTTTGACGCAAAAACTGAACAGAACCTCTCTCTCTGATGGAGTGATAAAAATGAAAAAAGTGCTTTTAAGCGCAGCTATCTCCGCGACCCTGGGCCTTACCGCTTTGCCATCGATGGCGCAGAATGTGGATTTACGGATGTCCTGGTGGGGCGGCAACGGCCGTCACCAGGTCACCCTGAAAGCGCTGGAGGAGTTCCATAAGCAGAACCCGGACATCAACGTGAAAGCGGAATACACCGGCTGGGACGGTCACCTCTCCCGTCTGACCACCCAGATTGCGGGTGGAACCGAGCCAGACGTAATGCAGACGAACTGGAACTGGCTGCCGATCTTCTCCAAAACCGGTGACGGCTTCTACGATCTGAACAAGTTGAAGGAGGTGATCGACCTGTCGCAGTTCGATCCCAAAGAGCTGCAAACCACCACCGTGGATGGCAAGCTGAACGGCATTCCGATCTCGGTGACGGCGCGGGTGTTCTACTTCAATGACGAAACCTGGAAAAAAGCGGGTATTGCGTACCCGAAAACCTGGGACGAGCTGATGGCGGCCGGTAAAACCTTCGAGAGCAAGCTCGGTAAGCAATACTATCCGGTGATCCTGGAGCACCAGGATACGCTGGCGCTGCTGAATTCGTACATGATCCAGAAGTACAACATTCCTGCGGTGGATGAGAAAACCAAAAAGTTCAGCTACACAAAGGAACAGTGGGTGGAGTTCTTCCAGACCTACAAAAAGCTGATCGACAGCCACGTCATGCCGGACACCAAATATTATGCCTCATTTGGTAAGAGCAACATGTATGAGATGAAGCCGTGGATCCAGGGAGAATGGGGCGGCACCTATATGTGGAACTCCACCATCAACAAATATTCCGACAACCTGAAGCCACCGGCGAAACTGGAGCTGGGCAGCTACCCAATGCTGCCGGGCGCCACCGACGCGGGCCTGTTCTTCAAACCGGCGCAAATGCTGTCGATTGGTAAGTCGACCAAAAACCCGGAAGCGGCGGCGAAGCTGATTAATTTCCTGCTCAACAGCAAAGAAGGGGTCGATACGCTGGGCCTTGAGCGTGGCGTACCGCTGAGCAAAGTAGCGGTGCAGTATCTGACTGAAGACGGCACCATTAAAGAGGACGATCCTTCCGTGGCAGGCCTGCGTCTGGCGCAGTCGCTGCCGGCGAAACTCACCGTCTCGCCATACTTTGACGACCCACAGATTGTGGCGCAGTTCGGTACTTCTTTGCAGTATATCGACTACGGCCAGAAAACCGTGGAAGAGACGGCCGCTGACTTCCAGCGTCAGGCGGAGCGTATTTTGAGACGTGCGATGCGGTAAACACTAAGCCGTTTACCGGGCCTACACGGTATCGTAGGCCCGGTAAGCGAAGCGCCACCGGGCAATTACATTACACGCCGATATTACGTAGTTTCTCCCCTCTCATCAGCTTGCGTTCAATATGCTCCAGGGTCACGCCCTTGGTTTCGGGGATCAGCCAGAAGGTCACACCGATAAACGCCACGTTCAGCACCGTATAGAGCCAGAAGGTGCCTGCCGCGCCAATCGCATCCAGCAGCGTCAGGAAGGTCGCGCCAATGATCATGTTCGACACCCAGTTGGTGGTGGTGGAACAGGTGATACCAAAGTCGCGGCATTTCAGCGGCTGTATTTCAGAGCACAGGATCCACACCACCGGCGCGGCGCTCATCGCGTAACCGGCGATACACATCATGGTCATGCCCACGGAGAGCCAGGAGAGGCCGCTTGACGCCGTGCCGTTATCGAACTGCATCAGGCAGTAGCCAAGGATTAAGGTGCCGAGCGCCATCACGCTAAAGCCAATTTTCAGGGCGGGTTTACGTCCGGCCTTATCAACGGTGAACACCGCGATAAAGGTGGCGAACATAAAGGTCAGCCCCACCACCAGCGTGGCGATCATCTGCTGTTCGGTGGTGGTAAAACCGGCCATTTTAAAAATGCGCGGGGCGTAATACATAATGATGTTCATCCCCGTAAACTGCTGCATCGCCTGTAACAGCATGCCGAGGAACACTGCGCGGCGCACGTTGCGGTTCGCCTTAAACAGGGACCAGCCGCCCTGCTTCAGCTTCAGGCTTTCGCGGATTTCGTTCAGCTCTTCACGCGCTTTTTCAGACGTGTCGCGCAACATGCGCAGCACCTCTTCCGCCTCCACGTGACGCCCTTTTTGCGCCAGCCAGCGCGGGCTGTTCGGCAGGAAAATGACTAACACAATCAGCAGCAGCGCAGGCAGCGCCAGCACGCCAAGCATTGCCCGCCAGTTGCCGCTGTAGCTGAAGTACGTATCCGACAGAAACGCCAGCACGATACCGAGCGTCACCATCAGCTGATACATACTGATCATCTTCCCGCGCACGTTCTCACTTGCCATTTCAGAGAGATAAAGCGGCGCGGTGTAGGACGCGATACCCACCGCTACGCCAAGCAACACGCGTGAAAGCAGCAGCACTTCTATGTTTGTCGCAAACGCGGAGCCGATGGAGCCTGCGACGAACAGGATCGCCCCAACCATCAGGCTGTATTTGCGCCCGAGACGGAACGACAGCCAGCCGTTAAACAACGCGCCGATGGCCGCGCCCAGCATCATGCTGCTCACCACCCACTCTTGCAGGCGGTTGCTTAACGTAAAGTGGTCGGTAATAAAGGGCAGTGCGCCAGCGATAACGCCGATATCCAGACCAAACAGTAGACCGGCTACGGCGGCCGCAACAGAAACAAACTGGTTCATGCGTCGGGTATCGCGCAGCGCAGCGGGCATAAGGGTAGAGTCATTTATAGATGTCATAGTTTCCTGCCTCAACAGCGAAATTCGTTAAGTGAAATTACGAGATACCGGAAGAAAGTGTCAGGTCGGAACTGGTGAAGATATGGATTATTTCGCTACGACATACCGTTCTGTGATGGACATTACAATTTCAAATCAGGGTGGTTTAACCTTATTTTTTATTAATTAGTTAATATTTAAGCAATAAATGTGTGATACCCGTCATTTATTCCTTTTTAGTATGGATTTTTCATCTTTAAGGATATGGATAAAGCCAATTTTGGCGCAAAAAAAACCTCCACCCGAGGGCAGAGGTTCTTTATTAAGGCTGAATTAACGTGCCAGCCAGCCGCCGTCAACGGCGACGGTATAGCCGTTAATGTAATCCGAAGCCGGAGAAGCCAGGAACACAACCGGGCCCATCAGATCGCTCGGCAGACCCCAGCGACCCGCTGGAATACGTTCCAGAATTGCCGCGCTGCGCTCTTCATCAGCACGCAGCTGCTGGGTATTGTTGGTGGCCATGTAGCCCGGCGCAATCGCGTTGACGTTGATATTGTGCTGCGCCCACTCGTTCGCCAGCAGACGGGTCACGCCCATCACGGCGCTCTTCGATGCGGTGTAAGACGGTACGCGGATGCCGCCCTGGAAAGAGAGCATGGAGGCAATATTGATGATCTTGCCGCCTTTCCCCTGCGCGATGAAGTGCTTCGCAGCCGCCTGGGACATAAAGAACACGCTCTTGATGTTCAGGTTCATCACGTCGTCCCAGTCCGTTTCGCTGAAGTTAATCGCATCTTCACGGCGAATCAGGCCCGCATTGTTGACCAGAATATCGATATGCCCGAACTCCGCCACCGCGCGATCCAGCAGTTCAGGGATCGCATCGATTTTGCGCAGGTCCGCGGTCAGGCTCAGGAAACGACGGCCCAGCGCGGTGACGCGCTCGATGGTTTCCGTTGGCTCTACGATGTTAATCCCGACGATATCACAGCCCGCTTCCGCCAGACCTAACGCCATACCCTGCCCCAGCCCGGTGTCACACCCGGAAACCACAGCCACTTTACCCTGCAGAGAAAATGCATCCAGAATCATGTTTGTTCCTTAATCGTTCAGCGCCTGTCACCAACAGGCAGATGTGTGCTTAACTGCCTGCGACTAGCGCAGATCCTTAACAGCGACGTGGTCCATGTCATCGAAGACCTGGTTTTCACCGACCATACCCCAGATAAAGGTATAAGCTTTCGTTCCCACGCCAGAGTGGATGGACCAGCTTGGCGAAATGACCGCCTGCTCGTTGTGCATCACGATATGGCGAGTTTCCTGCGGCTGTCCCATCATGTGGAACACGCAGGCATCTTCATCCATGTTGAAGTAGAAATAGACTTCCATGCGGCGCTCGTGGGTATGGCACGGCATGGTGTTCCACAGGTTGCCCGGCGCAAGCTCGGTCAGCCCCATGCTGAGCTGGCAAGTTTCCAGCACATCCGGTACGAAGTATTTATTGATGGTGCGGCGGTTGCTGGTGAGGTTGTCACCAAGGGTCACCGGGGCAACGTCCGCTGGCGTGACTTTTTTGGTTGGGTAAGTCGTATGAGCCGGGGCGCAGTTGTAGTAGAACTTCGCCGGTTTGCAGCCATCGATGCTGGCGAACACCACTTCTTTCGCGCCTTTGCCGACGTACAGCGCGTCACGGTGACCAATTTCGTAGCACTGGCCATCGACGGTTATGGTGCCCGGCCCGCCAATGTTAATCACGCCCAGTTCACGGCGTTCGAGGAAGTAGCTCACGCCCAGCTGTTTGCCCACTTCACCGCCCACGGAGACGGTTTTCGCCACCGGCATAATCCCGCCCACAATAATGCGGTCAATATGGCTGTAGACCATGGTGTACTTGTCGGCTTCGAACACTTGCTCAACTAAAAACTCACTGCGCAGCCCCTGAGTATCCAGCGTTTTTGCGTGCGCACTGTGGATGCTTTGTCTGACGTCCACGTAAACCTCCAGAATTAATCGTGCCCGAAGGCAAAGATGAATAACGAAACAATGTTCCGTTTTCGTGATGAACACATATTATCCCCTGTACATGGGGTTTTCAATTACATTTAAAACAACGTTTCATTTTTTCTGTATGTTTATGCCAGAAATGGTGTTTCGATCACGATAAATCTTTAAGCCCCTCAATCTGGTTAAAGAAACTGAGAATTTGCGCTGTCAGTCACACATAATGAAACGATGTTTTGATAATTTAACACCTAGTTTTCAACCTACATTACGCGTTCAAAGGAGTGCATTATGGCTAAAGGTATGCGGGTCAAGCTGAACTACGAGGTCAGCCGCGATCCGGATACAGGCGTGGAAGTTACCCGCCTGACCCCACCGGAAGTAACCTGTCATCGCAACTACTTTTACCAGAAGTGCTTCTTTAACGATGGCAGCCACCTGCTGTTCGCCGGGGAGTTCGACGGTCACTGGAACTATTACCTGCTGGATCTGAAAAACGCCGAAGCGGTGCAGCTGACCGAAGGCGCGGGCGATAACACCTTTGGCGGGTTCCTCTCTCCGGACGATCAATCCCTCTACTATGTGAAAAACGATCGCACCCTGCTTGAGGTGGATTTACAGACGCTGGCAGAGCGCGAAGTGTACCGCGTCCCGGAAGAGTGGGTTGGCTACGGCACCTGGGTCGCGAACAGCGACTGCACCAAACTGGTAGGTATTGAGATTGCCAGACGTGACTGGACGCCACTCAACGACTGGAAAATTTTCCACGACTTCTTCCACAAAGGGCCGCACTGCCGCCTGCTGCGCGTTGATCTAAAAACGGGTGAAAGCACCACCATCCATGACGAGAAGATCTGGCTGGGACATCCGATTTATCGCCCGTTCGATGACAATACCGTGGCCTTCTGTCATGAAGGGCCACACGACCTGGTTGACGCCCGCATGTGGCTGGTCAACGAAGATGGCAGCAACGTGCGGAAAGTGAAAACGCACGCGGAAGGGGAAAGCTGCACGCATGAATTTTGGGTGCCGGACGGGTCCGCGCTGATCTACGTCTCTTACCTGAAAGGTCAGCAAGGTCGTACCATCTCCCGCTTCAATCCGGACACCGGCGTGAATGAAGCGGTAATGAACATGCCCGCCTGTTCGCACCTGATGAGCAACGTTGACGGCACCATGCTGGTTGGCGACGGTTCCGGCACGCCTGTCGATGTGAAAGACACCGGCGGCTACACCATTGATAACGATCCTTATCTGTATGCCTTTGACGTGGCGAAGAAAGCCTATTACCGCATTGCCCGTCATGACACTTCCTGGGCTACGGTGGCGAACAGCCGCCAGGTAACCCACCCGCATCCGTCCTTCACGCCGGACGAAAAAGCGGTGCTGTACAGTTCCGATAAAGACGGCAAACCAGCCCTCTATATCGCGAAACTCCCCGAGCAACCTGAAATGTTGCATGCCTGAATGAGTTAGTGTTTCTGTAACTGGCCTTGCCCTCCGATTCGGAGGGCTTTTTTTTGGGTGATTGCGGCGCTTTTTGCCGGGTGGCGCTAACGCTTACCCGGCCTACGAAACGACTGATTGGAGAGAAAGTGTATGCCGGGTAGGCGCAGCGCCACCCGGCATACGAAACGACGGAGTGGAAGGAAAGTGTAGGCCGGGTAAGCGCAGCGCCATCCGGCGGTTTTTAGCGAAGAAACTGGATTATCAGAAGGAGTACGCCACGCCTAAACGGAAACGGGTCTGGCGTTCGTCAGTGTCTTTAACCCCCACGTTGCCCACCTCAACATACGGTGCCCAGTTTTTATCCCATTTGTAGGCGAGCTTGGCGTTATATTCATTGGAATAATCTTTATTGTTATTTCGGGCCACGCCTTCAGAGCTTTTCGCGTAAACATAGTTCAGCTCGGTACGCCAGTCACCAAATACCCAACCGACCCACGCATCACCACGGTTAACTTTATCATCGTCCTTATTTGAGCTTGACGGGTAGCGGGTATATTCATAACGGTAACGCGCGGCCACGTAGAAGCCATTATCGAAACTATATTGCACATGCAGATTCGGTTTATAAATGGTACGACTGTCTGTGCTTTCAATCGTAAACGCAGGCGTCAGGGCGATATTGTCTGTCGCTTTCCAGCGCCAGCTAATCTGATCTTCGTGACCGTTCCCCACCACATCCGCGAATGGCTGATCTGCCTTGTCCCCGCCTGATTTCCACTTCGCCTCGACTGAAAAACCGAAGCCATTGTCAAAGCGGTGCGAGACGGCAACACGGTCGGCATTCGAGCCGCTGTCAATATATTCGTGACGCAGATCGACGGTAACGGCGCTAGCCGCAAAAGAGGCACTAATAAGGGAAGCAAGGAGCAGAGATTTCTTAAACATGAAAAAACCCTCAATTAAAATAACGTTTCGTTTTTATGAAACTTGAGTTTATTTTTTATGTACCGTTATTTTAGTGACAAGGATCGAAATTATTTGTTTCATTTTTTTTGGCAAAGATCGACGTGAACCTCATCAACAAAAAAGGCGTATAACGCATAAATTCCAGGCGTGAGATCACACTAAGAACTTCACAAAGCGAATAATTCACCGCGCAATAATTATTGTGGGCTTAAGAAAGAACGCAGAAGTGTTAAAAAAGGATTCTGCGGACATAAAAAAACCTCCCGAGGGAGGCTTTCTGTGCGCAGAGGGGGAAATTACCGTTCGATAGCCAGGGCTACCCCCTGCCCTCCGCCAATGCAGAGCGTTGCGATCCCTTTTCGGGCGTTACGCTTTTTCATTTCGTGGACTAGCGACACCAGAATGCGGCAGCCGGAAGCGCCAATAGGATGACCGAGCGCGATCGCACCGCCGTTGACGTTGACCCGTAGCGGATCCCATTCCAGCATTTTCCCGACCGAGATCGCCTGTGCAGCAAAGGCTTCATTGACTTCAATCAGATCTACATCGTTCAGCTGCCAGCCCGCCCGCTCAAGACAGCGGCGCGTGGCATAGACCGGGGCGATCCCCATTAACGCAGGATCAACACCCACGCTGGCAAACGCTTTGATGCGCGCCAGCACCGGCAGCGCCAGCTCCTGGGCTTTGCTTTCACTCATCATCATCACCGCCGCCGCACCGTCGTTAATGGATGATGCGTTACCTGCCGTTACAGAACCGAGCGTTTCGAAGGCCGGATCGAGTTTTGCCAGCCCTTCTGCGCTGGCATCGGTGCGCGGCTGCTCGTCGGTATCAACGATGAGCGCTTCGCCGTTCTGGCGTTGGGTACTGACCGGGACAATTTCATCGCGAAAACGGCCGGAGTCGATCGCTGCACGCGCTTTTTGCTGCGAGCTAAGCGCATACGCATCCTGAAGTTCGCGGCTGATGCCGTATTCCCGCGCCAGGTTTTCCGCCGTTACGCCCATATGGTAGTCGTTGAAGGCGTCCCACAGCCCGTCATGAACAAGGCTGTCAAGCAGCTGACTGTTCCCGAGCTGCGCGCCGGTCCGGCTGTCGGTCAGGACATGCGGGGCGCGGCTCATGTTTTCCTGCCCTCCGGCAATGACCACGTCCGCTTCACCGCACTGGATGGCCTGCGTCGCAAGGTGGAGCGCTTTCAAACCTGAACCACAGACGTCGTTGATGGTAATCGCCGAAACGGTATTAGGCAGGCCGCCCTTCAGCGCCGCCTGGCGCGCAGGGTTTTGTCCCGCGCCCGCGGTCAGCACCTGGCCGAGGATCACCTCATCAATTTCATGTGCGGCAACCCCGCTGCGTTCCACCAGCGCTCTTACCACCACGCTGCCGAGATCAACCGCAGAGTGACGCGCAAGCGCTCCCTGAAAACAGCCGATAGCCGTACGTAACGCACCCACTATAACGACATCTTTCATCACGACCTCTGTGCAAAATGACATGACGATAGTAGAGGATTGTTATCAACAATTGACGCAAATGTTTAAAATTAGTGAGTTTAGTCACAGGATTATCGTGCGTCCTGCAAGTACTGGCGCAGCCAGCTTCCGGCGACGCCGGGCGGGGTTCTTTTGTTCCATACCAGATCGATGGCAATCGACCTCGGCCAACCCGGCACGTTCAGCTGCACCAGCGATTTCGATGCGGCAAATTCGTCGACCAGCGCGCAGGGTAACGCGCACCAGCCAAAGCCCTGTACCGCCATGCTTAGCAGCAGCAGGTAGTTCGGCGCAGACCAGACCGGCCCGCGCGCAAGGGGCGCTTCCCGTTCAAGATAGGTACTCAGCCGCAGCTCGCGCCAGCCATGCAGCTCGTCCGCCTGCGTCTCATGTTGCCCTGCCAGAGGATGTCCGGCAGAAACGTAAATAGCCATCCGCGTCTGCATAGGCAGACGGGTCGCGCCAATATCGGTCGGGTAGCTGTCGCGTGCTTCCGTCAGGCCAATTTGCGCCCGCTCCTTTTGCAGCAGATCGATCACGTCCTCCTCTTCCCCAATCAGGCACTCAAATTCGGTGTGCGGAAAACGCTGGTCGAACTGGCTCATCATCTCTTCCAGCACGGTCGGGTTAAGCGTATCGGAGAGAACAAAGGTAAAACGCGCCTCCGTTTGCGCTGTTAAGGATACGGCCAGCTCATCAAGGCGCGCGCTGGCGGCGAGGATTGACTGGACATAGCCCAGCACCTGTTCACCCTGGGCGGTTAACACCGGGTGACGCGCCGAGCGATCAAACAGCTCAAAGCCAAGGTCAGCTTCAAGGTTGGCGATGGAGGTGCTGATGGTGGACTGGCTTTTACGCAGCCGTCGTGCCGCAGCTGAAAACGAACCTGCGGCGACAGTTTCAACAAACGCGGTCAGTGCTTCGGGAGAATAACGCATGATGTATCTACTTTATCGATGGATACCATCTTTTATATATCACCTTAAGCGATAAGAATAGGCCGCATCAACGCCCATACTGGCGTCTTTATGAGGTAAATATGCAACATCAGGATGCACTCCAACGTAAATTGCCGGAGCGGATCTTCCATGCCGTCTGTTTTGAAGGTATTGCTACGGCGATCCTCGCCCCTACGGCCGCGTGGCTAATGCAGCGCTCGGTGGTTGAAATGGGGGGTCTCACTATTATTCTGGCGACCACGGCAATGCTCTGGAACATTATCTATAACTTTGGCTTCGACCGTTTCTGGCCCGTTCAGCGGGTGAAGCGCACGGCAAAAGTGCGCGCCCTGCATGCGCTGGGTTTTGAATGCGGCTTTATTGTGATTGGCGTAACCATCGTTGCCGCCGTGCTGGGCGTGACGCTGCTCCAGGCCTTCACGCTGGAGATTGGTTTCTTCCTGTTCTTCCTGCCGTACACCATGCTCTACAACTGGGCGTATGACACCCTGCGGGAGAAAATTATCAAGCGCCGCCAGCAACGTCGCGCCCTGGCAAGCGAATGACCTTCCGGCCGGAGACCTTCTCCGGCCCAACCCCAGCGAAGCAACGGCGACCTCAACGCATAATTATGGTAAATTGCACTCCTTTTTGTTCGTTTTATAGTTGATACGTTGCTCTAATGTCGAAAATTTGGTCAAAAGAAGAGACTCTCTGGAGTTTCGCCCTCTACGGCACTGCCGTGGGCGCAGGAACCCTGTTCTTGCCCATTCAGCTCGGCTCTGCTGGCGCGATTGTCCTGCTGATCACCGCCCTTGTGGCGTATCCCTTAACCTACTGGCCGCATAAAGCGCTGGCGCAATTTATTCTGTCGTCGAAGACGAAAGGCAACGAAGGGATCACCGGTGCCGTTTCCCATTACTACGGCAAAAAGATCGGCAACCTCATTACCACGCTCTATTTCGTGGCCTTCTTTGTGGTGGTTCTGATTTACGCGGTGGCGATAACCAACTCACTTACTGAACAGCTGGCGAAACGGATGACGGTGGATACCAGCGTGCGGATGCTGGTGAGTTTTGGCGTGGTGCTGATTTTGAATCTGATCTTCCTGATGGGGCGGCACATCACCATTAAGGTGATGGGTTTCCTTGTCTTTCCGCTGATCGCCTATTTCCTGTTTGTCTCGCTGTATCTGACGGGCAGCTGGCAGCCGTCGCTGCTGACCAGCCAGATGGCCTTCGACCAGCATACGCTGCACCAGGTGTGGATATCGATCCCGGTGATGGTTTTCGCTTTTAGCCATACCCCGATCATCTCGACCTTCGCCGTAGATCGTCGCGAGAAATACGGTGAAGAGGCTATGGGTAAATGCAAAAAAATCATGAAAGTGGCGTACCTGATCATCTGCCTCAGCGTGCTGTTCTTTGTGTTCAGCTGCCTGCTTTCGATTCCACCGTCCTATATCGTGGCGGCAAAAGAGGAAGGGGTGACGATCCTGTCCGCGCTGTCGATGATGCCTTCGTCCCCGGCATGGCTGGGCATTTCCGGCATTATCGTGGCAATTATAGCGATGTCGAAATCGTTCCTCGGCACCTATTTTGGCGTGATTGAAGGGGCAACGGAAATTGTGAAATCGTCGCTGAATCAGGTGGGGGTGAAGAAAAGTCGCGCCTTTAACCGCGCGGTTTCGATTCTCGGCGTGTCGCTGATTACCTTTGCGGTCTGCTGCATCAACCCGAATGCGATCTCCATGATTTACGCCATCAGCGGTCCGCTTATCGCCATGATCCTGTTCATCATGCCGACGCTGTCGACGTACCTGATCCCGTCGTTAAAACCGTACCGCTCCATCGGCAACCTGCTGACGCTGATTGTGGGTGTGCTGTGTGTGTCGGTGATGTTTGTCGGTTGAGTGTGCTGCCCGGCGCAATGCCGGGCATCTGTTTTACGCCCGAATATCGTCATACTCCCGCGTATTATCAAACTCATGCTTCGCAAACGGACACAGCGGGATAATTTTACGGTTCTCCCCGCGCATCTTCTCTACCACCTTTGCCACCAGCTGTTTACCCACTCCCTGCCCTTTCAGGCTCGGATCCACATCGGTGTGCTCGATGATGCTCAGATGCTCGCCGGTCGGGACAAAGACGATCTCCGCAACCTGATTGCCTTCGGCGTCGTTGACATAAAAATTGTTATGGCCTTCAAGAATATTCATGGTTCCTCACTTATTTTAGGCGGTACTTCAGCGCACCGCTCGGGCAGGTATCAATTACGCGCGCAACAGTTTCTGCATCCACTTCATCCGGTGCGATCCAGGGTTTACGCTTCAGGTCGAACAGCGCCGCGCTGCCGCGTACGCAGTTGCCCGAGTGTTTGCAGATCCCTGTGTTGAAGTAGACATCGATTTTCTCACCGGTATAGGCCCGGTACCCTGCATCCAGTAGCTCCTGATCCATGACATTGCCTCTGTAATTATTGTGGTGACAAATGCAGCATACCCTCACCCGATCCGCCTGACCACGTCAAAAACGACGATCGGATACACTGTTTCGGCTCGTTATTTTACTTTTCGCTTAAGACTATTCCGATTATAAAGAATCAGGTCGGCAAGATATATTTTTGCGCTACGTCAATTCTTGTAATCATTTCCGCCGCGTTCATATTAAGATTATTAGCTAAGCGGAATCCTAACGACACAAGTTATTTATCCCTAAGCAATGGATTTACTTCCAATTTTCAAAAAACGTAACGAAGCGGTATTTTCCCCGCATCTCTGGAAATGGCGCAAAACAACCCAGACAGGAAATTTGACTCTTCTCACATAACGACTAATGTTAATTTCTGAACGACAACTGATACGAATTACTTATCGTATCACCTGACATAAACGCAACATGAGGGTTGATATATGGCAGAGCAACATCGTGGTGGTTCCGGTAATTTCGCGCAAGACCGTGAAAAAGCATCAGAAGCTGGACGTAAAGGCGGCCAGCATAGCGGCGGTAATTTCAAAAACGATCCGCAACGCGCATCTGAAGCGGGTAAGAAAGGGGGACAGAACAGTCACGGCGGGGGCCGTAAATCTGATAACTCCTGATCTTATTTAAAGCTCTTCTAAATATACCGAGAGCATGCTGCGGGCCTGTCGGCTCGCAGTACCTTCCCTTTATTTCACTGGAGCGAATATATGAATATGAAAACTGTTGAAGATGTATTTATTCACCTGTTATCCGATACCTACAGCGCTGAGAAGCAGCTGACCCGCGCGCTAAGCAAGTTAGCCCGTGCCGCATCAAGCGAGAAGCTGAGCGCTGCCTTCACGGCTCACCTTGAGGAGACGCAGGGACAGATCGAACGTATCGATCAGATTATTGAGCAGGAATCTGGCCTCAAGCTGAAGCGCATGAAATGCGTTGCAATGGAAGGCTTAATTGAAGAAGCCAACGAAGTTATTGAGAGCACTGAGAAAAACGAAGTGCGTGACGCTGCATTAATTGCCGCCGCACAGAAAGTCGAACACTACGAAATTGCCAGCTATGGCACCCTGGCCACCCTGGCTGAACAATTAGGCTATAAAAAAGCCGTTAAACTTCTTGCAGAAACGCTGGAAGAAGAAAAAGAAACCGATCTCAAATTAACCGATCTGGCTGTCGGCAATATTAATCAAAAAGCCCAGAAAGGATAAATAATAATTTGATGAGCATCAGCACCAACAATTAACCAGAAAATAAATCACAGGAGTTAATTATGAATCATGTAGAACACTACCATGATTGGCTACGCGATGCCCATGCGATGGAAAAGCAAGCCGAATCCATGCTGGAATCAATGGCCAGCCGTATTGATAATTATCCCGACTTACGTGCACGAATTGAACAACACGTTAATGAAACTAAACACCAAATTACCGTGCTGGAAGAAATTCTCGACCGCAATAATATTTCCCGTTCGGTCATAAAAGATTCCATGAGCAAAATGGCGGCGCTCGGCCAGTCCATTGGCGGCATGTTCCCTTCCGACGAAATTGTTAAAGGCTCCATCAGCGGCTACGTTTTTGAGCAGTTTGAAATTGCCTGCTACACCTCTCTGCTGGCCGCGGCCAAACAAGCGGGCGATACCGCCTCCATTCCAGCCATTGAATCCATTCTGGAAGAAGAGCGCCAGATGGCGGACTGGCTGATTCAACATATTCCACAGACGACGGAACAGTTCCTGCTGCGCTCCGACGCGGACGGCGTTGAAGCGAAAAAATAACGGAAGAGGGAGAAACTATGTTTCGACACGTAAAACAGCTGCAATACACGGTACGCGTAGCCGAACCGAATCCGGGTCTGGCTAATCTTCTGCTTGAGCAGTTTGGCGGGCCACAGGGCGAACTTGCCGCGGCATGTCGTTACTTTACGCAAGGATTGAGCGACGACGATCCCGGTCGTAAAGATATGCTGATGGATATCGCGACCGAGGAGTTAAGTCACCTGGAAATTATCGGCACCCTGGTGGGTATGCTTAATAAGGGTGCGAAAGGTGAACTGGCGGAAGGCGTTGAAAATGAAGCGGAGCTGTACCGGTCCATGACCGAAAACGGCAACGACAGTCATATCACTTCCCTGCTCTACGGGGGCGGTACTCCGCTCACTAACTCCGCAGGCGTACCGTGGACGGCGGCGTACGTGGATACCATTGGCGAACCCACCGCGGATCTGCGCTCTAACATTGCGGCCGAGGCGCGCGCCAAAATTATCTACGAACGGCTTATTAACGTAACGGACGATCCAGGTGTTAAAGATGCGCTGGCGTTTTTAATGACGCGTGAGGCAGCACACCAGCTTTCGTTTGAGAAGGCGCTCCAGTCGATCCGTAACAACTTCCCACCGGGTAAATTGCCTCCAATCGAAGAGTACACCAACAAGTACTACAATATGTCTGAGGGGGGAGAAGTTCGCGGAAGCTGGAACAGCGACAAGCATTTCGACTACGTGGAATCTCCTCAGCCAGCGGTCGATGGCGGTGACGGCGGCGCAAGCGTAACGCTCACAACAGAGCAGGCTACGCTGGTCAAAGCAATGTGCGCACGTACGAAATCCGATCCTAAAGCCGATCCGCTTACCGGTGCCGAGCTTGGCGCGGGTAAGAAAAAACCGTAACCGGTTTTGCCAGGCAGCCTGAGGCTGTCTGGCAATGCCTTGTGGGCTATCAGTTCCAGAGGTACGGAGCATGTTCGAGCTTGATGCGTTTCATCTGGCCAGGATACAGTTCGCCTTTACCGTCTCTTTCCATATTCTCTTTCCGGCAATCACCATCGGGCTTGCGAGCTATCTGGTGGTTCTCGAGGGCATGTGGCTTCGCACAAAAAATGATGTCTGGCGCTCGCTTTACCATTTCTGGCTGAAAATTTTCGCCGTTAACTTTGGTATGGGCGTGGTTTCCGGGCTGGTAATGGCTTACCAGTTTGGGACTAACTGGAGCGGATTTTCCCAGTTCGCAGGCAGCATAACCGGCCCTCTGCTCACTTATGAAGTCTTAACCGCCTTCTTCCTCGAAGCCGGATTTCTGGGCGTGATGTTGTTCGGCTGGAACAAGGTCGGCCCCGGCCTGCACTTCTTTGCCACCTGCATGGTAGCTCTGGGCACGCTGATGTCCACCTTCTGGATCCTCGCCTCCAACAGCTGGATGCACACCCCGCAGGGCTTCAGTATTCAGAACGGTCAGGTCATTCCCGAAGACTGGCTGGCCATTATTTTTAACTCCTCATTCCCTTACCGTCTGATCCATATGTCCATCGCCGCCTTCCTGTGCAGCGCCTTGTTTGTGGGCGCGTCCGGGGCATGGCATCTGCTGCGCGGCAACGACACGCCCGCTATTCGCAAAATGTTCTCTATGGCCATGTGGATGGCGCTGCTGGTCGCGCCCATCCAGGCAGTCGTTGGGGATATGCACGGCCTGAATACGCTTGAGCATCAGCCTGCCAAAATCGCCGCGATTGAAGGCCACTGGGAAAATCCGCCCGGCGAGGCTACCCCGCTGCTGCTGTTCGGCGTACCGGATATGGAGGAGGAGCGCACCAAATACGGGCTTGAAATTCCGGCGCTCGGCAGCCTGATCCTGACGCACAGCCTGGATAAACAGGTCCCGGCGCTGAAAGATTTCCCGAAAGAGGACCGCCCGAACTCGCTCATCGTCTTCTGGTCTTTCCGCATTATGGTCGGCATGGGGCTGCTGATGATTACGCTTGGTGTGCTGAGCGTCTGGCTGCGCTATCGCCGCCGGCTCTATCACTCGCGACCATTCCACTGGTTTGCCCTTTGCATGGGGCCAGCCGGACTGCTTGCGCTGCTCGCCGGGTGGGTCACCACCGAAGTGGGCCGCCAGCCGTGGGTCGTCTACGGCTATCTGCGCACGATAGATGCGGTGTCTCTGCACAGCACGTTGCAGATGAGCATCAGCCTGCTGGCCTTTATCGTGGTCTACTGTTCGGTATTTGGCGTGGGTTATGTGTATCTCGCCCGGTTGATAAAGAAAGGGCCGCAGCCTGTCGGCACGCTAACGTCTAATACGTCGGGCACCCCTGCCCGTCCGCTGTCCGCCGCCGAGTCTGTTCCGGAAGAGGAGAAGATCTGATGGGCGTCGATATCCCGGTCATCTGGTTTGCCATTATTGTCTTCGCCACGCTGATGTACATCATCATGGACGGTTTCGATCTTGGTATCGGCATGCTGTTCAGCTTTGTGGGCGATGCCAAAGAACGCGACGTGATGGTGAACAGCGTCGCACCGGTCTGGGACGGAAATGAAACCTGGCTGGTTCTCGGCGGCGCAGGGTTGTTCGGCGCGTTTCCGCTGGCCTACGCGGTGATTATCGATGCCCTGACCATCCCGCTCACGGCCATGCTGATCGGGCTTATTTTCCGCGGCGTGGCATTTGAGTTTCGCTTTAAGGCGACCCCTTCCCACCGCAAATTCTGGGACTATTCTTTTGCTGGCGGTTCCCTGCTGGCAACCTTCAGCCAAGGGATCGTGGTCGGCGCGATGATCAACGGCTTTGACGTGGAAGGGCGACGCTTTGTGGGCTCCTCGCTGGACTGGTTAACCCCGTTTAACCTGTTCTGCGGGCTGGGTTTGATTGTCGCCTATACCCTGCTGGCTACCACATGGCTGATCATGAAAAGCGAAGGCGCGCTGCAAAACCGGATGCGTGAGCTGACCCGGCACGTGCTGCTGGCACTGATCGCCGTTATTGCGGTGGTGAGTATCTGGACCCCGCTCGGCTGGCAGTTTGTCGCCGAGCGCTGGTTTACACTGCCTAACTTCTTCTGGTTCCTGCCGGTTCCGGTTCTGGTGGCGGTATTCAGCCTGTGGATCTGGCGGCTGACGCGCAATCCCGACAGCCATGCCCGTCCGTTCCTGTTAACGCTGGGCCTGATCTTCCTCGGCTTTAGCGGCCTGGGCATCAGCCTGTGGCCACACATTATTCCGCCGCACATCACCCTGTGGGAAGCCGCCGCGCCGCCTGCCAGCCAGCTGTTTATGCTGATCGGCACGCTGTTAATCATCCCGGTGATCCTGGTTTACACCGCCTGGAGCTACTACGTCTTCCGGGGCAAAGTGTCTGATACCGAAGGTTATCACTAAGGATTGCTATGGCAGGCTGGCATACACGCGCCATTATTTACCAGATTGATACCGCCCTGTTTTACGATCTTAACGGCGATGGTTGTGGCGACATCGCCGGGATCGCCGCGAAGTTGCGCTACATCCGCCGGATGGGCGCGACGGTTATCTGGATCACCCCGTTTTACCTCACCCCTTTTCTCGATGAAGGCTATGACGTAAGCGACCATTTGCAGGTCGATCCCCGCTTCGGCAAGCTCAACGATATCATCGCCTTTATTGAACAGGCGCGGGAGCTGGGGATGAAGGTCATTATTGAGCTGCTGATCCAGCACACCTCGGATGCGCATCCCTGGTTTCAGCAAGCCCGCCGCAACCCGCAGTCACCCTACCGTGACTATTATCTCTGGTCTGACACGGACGAGGACGATACGCCACCGATGTTCCCCGGCGTGGAAAAGAGCGTCTGGACATGGGACGACGCAGCGGGGCAATACTACCGGCATATGTTTTATCACCACGAGCCGGATCTCAATCTGGCCTCCCCGGCGGTGCTGAAGGAGGTTGAGAACATCATCATCTTCTGGCTAAAGCTCGGGGTGTCGGGCTTTCGCCTGGATGCAGCGTCGCACCTGACAAAACAGGCCGGGCGTGGAGATGAAAAACGCGGCCTGTGGATCCTGGAGCATCTGCGCCGTCTTATCGAACAGCGCAATCCGGACGCGATCCTGCTCGGCGAAGTCGACGTGGAGGTCGACGCCTACAAAGATTATTTTGGTCAGAATGACCGGCTCAACCTGGTGCTGAATTTCTGGCTCAATAAGTACTTTTACGTCAGCCTTGCAGAGAAGAGCGCACGACCGCTGCGCAACGCGGTGAAAAAGATGATTGTGCCGCCGGACTCCTGCTGCTTCGCCAACTGGCTGCGCAATCATGATGAGCTGGATCTGGAAGGGATAGGCAAAAAAGCGAAGCAGACCGTCATTGATGCCTTCGCCCCTGATGAAGAGATGAGCGTGTATCAGCGAGGGATCCGCCGCCGTCTGGCGCCGATGCTTAAGGGCGATCGAAAGCGGCTGGCCTTTTGCCATGCGGTCTTGTTTTCGCTGCCGGGCGTACCGGTCATGCGCTACGGGGATGAAATTGGAATGGGCGATGATTTAGATCTGGAGGAGCGTTACGCCGTACGCACCCCAATGCAGTGGGCCGGATCGCAGGGCGGCGGTTTCTCAGATGCCGACCCGGAAACCTTTATCGCCCCAATGATTGACCATGGTCCGTACCGCTATCAAAAAATCAACGTGGCGGATTCGCTGTTGCACCGCAACTCCCTCCTGCACTGCATTATCGATATCGCCAATACGCGCTCGGAGTTTCCTGAGATCGGCGTCGCGCCGTTTCGTCTTATTACTATCGACAACGATGCGGTACTGGGGATCTATTACGAAACCGACACGCGCAGCATTCTGACCTTCGTTAACTTCAGCGATAAGCCCGTTAATTTTACCGCCAGAGGGATCCGGCATGCGACCTGGACCGCATGCCTGGCGGACAAACGCTACGACGACGCGCTGGTATGCGGCAAAACCGTCGCGCTTAACCTCAGCGGCTATGGCTACCGCTGGTTCTGGACCGATCGTACCGCACTGCGCTGATTATCGTCTCCGCGAGAGCAGCAGACGCGCCACGATCGCGCCCGTAACGGCGAGGGAGCCGAGCAGCACTTTCCCCGGCATGCCGGAGGTAACGCTGGTGGCGCGCTCTTTTGCTTCGTCGGTGAAATGCCCGTGGATTTTATGCAGATCGTTAACCGGCTGATCCAGATAGTCCAGACGGTCATCCGCATTTAGCGTATCGGTCATCTGCCCTTCCCAGGCCTTTTTAACCATCAGCCGGTCCAGAAAACCGGGGAAAAGAAACTGCCCGACAATCGACTGGACGGTGCTGCTGCCCACCCATAGCTCCCGCACCGGTTTCTGCGCCACCTTAAAAATAGCGCTGGCGGCCACTTCCGGCTGAAAAACGGGGGGGACCGGGCGCATCGCCCAGGCAAATTTATTCCTCGCCCACTCGAACTGCGGCGTATTGAGGCCCGGCATCTGTACCATTGCGATCTGCACCCGGCTGTTTTCATGCATCAGCTCGGTGCGTACGGCATCGGTAAATCCGCGGATCGCGGCCTTCGCCCCACAGTAGGCTGACTGCAAGGGAATGGAACGGTAGGCCAGCGCGGAGCCAACCTGAATAATCGTTCCACGATCGCGAGGGGTCATTAACTCCAGCGCGGCGCGGGTGCCGTTAACATAGCCCAGATAGGTCACCTCGGTGACGCGGCGAAACTCCTCCGGGGACATGGTGCGAAACGGCGCCAGCATCCCGCCCATGGCGTTATTCACCCACACATCGATGGCTCCAAGCCGGTATTCAATTTCGTTAGCAGCATCGGTCACCGCCTTGCTGTCCGCCACGTCGGCCTGAACGGCACACGCGTTGATCCCGAAACGGCGCAACTCCTCTTCTGTGGAGCGCAGGCTCTGCTCATCGCGGGCAATAATGCCTACATCGTAGCCCGCTTTAGCAAAGTGCAGCGCCGTGGCTTTCCCCACGCCCGCCGTACCGCCGGTAATAACGATAACAGCCATAGCCTTTCCCCTTGTCTCAGACGTTATCCCACCCGGAGAGTATTTCGATCAGTTCAGACAGCGAATAACGCACCGCTTTTTCCACCACATCCTGACATTCACCGGAAAACAGCACGGTGCGGGTTTCCGTCTGTCCGCGAATATTCCAGCCGAAGCAGACCGTACCGGCTGCCGTGCCATCGTCTCCGCCTTCCGGTCCCGCATAGCCGCTGATGGCAACACCAATATCCGCCTCGGCAATATCGCGAATTTTAGCGGCCATCTCAGTAACCGTTTGTTCACTGACGGCGGTGAAGCGCTCAATCGTTTCGTGCCGCACGCCGAGGATCCTCTCCTTCGCCGCATCGCTGAACACCACCATGCCAACGTCATAAAATTCCGCCGTGTTCTCTTCGGCACAAAGCGCAACCGCGAGATTACCGCCGGTGCAGGACTCCGCCGTGGTTAGACGCAGTCCTCTTTCTGTGAGCGTCGTGGCAAGCTTTTTCGTCAGCTCGCTGATGGTCGTATTATTATCGTGAATAAGGTTGCTCATGGATGTGCCCCTTAGTTAATTTTCTTCAGGAATAATTGAAATATGGCCGTTACGCTCAAGGATCGCGTACTTAATATCCTTTAATTCCGTTATGCCGTGGTTCTGCCGTGCTGAAACCAATATATCATCGCAGGATACATCGACTTTTTTCAGTTTATCCGCAATGGGAATACCATTCTCTACCAATATCACCGGGGTGCCATCAAGAACATTCTCAACAGAAGAAGAATATTTTTTAATCAGGCCAAAAATAATATCCACCACCACCAGCGTTGTTATTGTAATCATCGCACCGGTGACGGAAAAATCTTCGCCCAGTAGCGCCTGCTGTGTCGCCTCACTGATAATTAAGAGCAAAATAAGGTCAAAGCTGGTCATTTGCAGCAGGGCGCGCCGTCCGGCGACTTTAAACACGATCACCAGAAACAGGTATATTGCCAGGGCACGAAAAACCATGTCCATATTCGACTCCTAGGGGTAAATAAACTGCCAGAAGCGGATATCTGGCCCGTTGTTTACGCGGATGCTGTTTGTCCATTTCCCTGCTTTTGTCGGCGTGATGAACAGCAGGACGGTGAACTTATCGCTCTGTTTCAGATTGTCGTAAACGAGAAACAGGGTATTCCCCCGGCTATACATGCTGTCCGGCTGCGGCCAGACGCTGCCCGGCTCATATACGTCGCTGCTTTCGCTGGTCAGGCTGAGAATATATTTACCCTCAGACGTCACCGGAAACGTCAGCGTCATCCGCGATTCGGTCTGGCGGCGGCCGAAGCGCTCATAGCTCAGGTTCAGGGATTTTGCTTCGTTTGTTCTCTCCACGTCGCTAACCGCACCGCTGGAAAACAGGCCGGCTAATGCGGCCACGATAATACCTAACAGTACAATAAAACCCACCTGACGAAATGCATACTCAAACGTCAGTAAACGATAACTCTCTTTTATCCCAGGCACTTTTTCATTTTTTGGTTCCATGGCTTTTGTCACCGTTTCGCTTAATTGCCGAAATTTTTGATTTTTCTACGCAAATGCTTTTAAGACTTATCACATTTGCCACATAAAGGAATAGCAACAATACTTAATAAGTCAAGACATCCAAAATGAAGGATATCAGATGAAATTATCAGTGATTTCAGCTTTGTTAATATTAATTATCCCTTCCGCATGGGCAGATAATAACGGCGGGTTACAAAAGGGTGAAGCGCCGCCACCGCCGCACGCCCTGGACAGTGGTTATCGTGGTACCGATGATGCGCGCATTATGACCATTACTCAGGCGAAAGAGATGCATGATGGCGCCTCTATTTCACTGCGTGGCAATCTTATTGATGGCAACGGCGATAAATACGTATTCCAGGATAAAACCGGGAAAATCGACGTTATTATCCCGAAAGCCGTATTTGATGACAGAACCGTGGAACCTGACAACATGATCAGTATTAGCGGCTCGCTCGATAAAAAATCATCCCCACCCGTAGTGCGGGTCAGCCACTTGCAAAAATAATTCAGCGAAGCGTTAACGCTGTAACTATCCATCAAATCTCACCCCTAACAAGGAGTTAGCTATGAGTGATAATGAACAACGTACGAACGCTTACCCAACGCCACCTTTCCCGGAGCAGCCCCAGACGCCACCGGGCCTGGCCTCTGAAATGGACCCTGTTCCCGATCACGGCGAGACAAGCTACAAAGGGCATGGCCGGCTTACCGGTAAGAAGGCGCTAATTACCGGTGGCGATTCTGGCATCGGACGCGCGGTAGCCATTGCCTATGCCCGCGAAGGGGCAGATGTCGCCATTAACTATTTGCCGGAAGAGGAAGAAGACGCTGCGGAAGTGATCGCCCTGATTAAAGCGGAAGGACGGAATGCCGTCGCGCTTCCGGGCGATGTGCGGGACGAAACTTTTTGTCAGAACCTGGTGGAACAGGCCGTCGGAAAACTGGGCGGGCTGGACATCCTGGTGAATAACGCAGGCCGCCAGCAGTACCGTGAGACGCTGGAAGAACTGACCACGGAAGATTTTGACGCGACCTTTAAAACCAACGTCTATGCGCCTTTCTGGATCACAAAGGCGGCGTTGCGCCACATGAAAGCTCCCGCTTCCATCATTAATACCTCATCTGTACAGGCGGTAAAACCGAGCGCCGTACTGCTTGACTATGCGCAGACCAAAGCCTGTCTCGCTGTGTTTACCAAAGCGCTGGCGAAACAGCTGGGTCCGAAAGGGATCCGCGTGAACGCGGTAGCGCCCGGACCTTACTGGACCGTGCTCCAGCCCAGCGGTGGGCAGCCACAGGAAAAAGTGAAACATTTTGGCGAGAGTACCCCTCTGGGACGCCCGGGACAGCCCGTGGAGATCGCACCGCTGTATGTCACTCTGGCCTCGGATGAGTGTTCATACACCTCCGGGCAGGTCTGGTGTTCTGACGGCGGCGACGGCGTCATCTAGCGCTCAAGCAGCGCAGAGTGTAGGCCGGGTAAGGCGAAGCCGCCACCCGGCAAATTGTTGTTGGCTAATGCTAAAAGGCTGCGAAAGCAGCCTTTTTTACTTTTAAGGGGTGACGACAGGAAACCAGAAACTGAAGCTCTCCATGCAGCGCAGCATTTCATCTACCTTCACGGCGTTGCCGACGATCGTCACCTCTCCTGCCTGTTGCGCCTTTTTCAGCGTGGTTTCCTTAAGGATGATTTTGTTCAGCGTTTCGCGGCTGAGCGTAATGGTTGCATCCGGATCTTCTGCCTGGATATTGGCACTGTGGTTTAGCACGCCATTCTCCAGCTCCAGCTTATACCTGCCGCCCTCGCGGCCTAAATCAACGTTAAAAATGCCTCTGGCATTCGCCGCTCTGACGCCGTTAAGGTGAACGCCGAAGTAGTCAAAAATCATCTCAGTTGACATGGCACGGACCGCATCCGGGCTGGCGGTTTTGGGCGTCGGCTTTATCTTCACGCCGTTACGCAACTCTTGCGCACCGGTGAGGTAGGCGTTACGCCACGGCCCTGACTCCGCATGGTATCCCAGCTGTTCAAACGCATCGGCTTCCAGTTCGCGCGCCGCCTTATTATTCGGATCGGCAAAAACGACTTTACTGACCACCTGAGCCACCCAGCGATAATTCCCCCGGGCATAATCGACACGGGCTTTTTCAAGGATCGCGCGGGCTCCGCCCATGTAATCGACATACTTTTTCGCCGCCTCGACCGGAGGCAGTTCATCGAGCGTCGCCGGATTGCCGTCGAACCAGCCAAGATAGTAGACATAGGTGGCTTTGACGTTGTTGCTTACCGAGCCGTAATAGCCACGGCCTGCCCAGGATTTAGCCAGCCCGTAAGGCAGGGCGAAATTAGCGGCTATTTCATCCCTCGTCAGCCCCTTATTCGCCAGTCTGAGCGTCTGGTCGTTGATATAGCGGTAGATATCACGCTGGCTTTTCATCAGCTTCACCACTTTTTTGTTACCCCACGTGGGCCAGTGGTGCTGCGCGATAATGATTTCCGCTTTATCATCCCAACGATCAATGGCGTTATTGATGTACTTTGACCATGCCAGCGGATCGTGTATTTTAGCCCCGCGCAGCGAGTAGGTATTGTGCAGGGTGTGAGTGACGTTCTCTGCTGCTTCGATCAGCTTTTTCTCTTCCACATACCAGAGCATTTCAGACGGTGCTTCCGATTCCGGCGTCAGCATAAAGTCATAGGTGAGACCGTCAATGACCTCTTTCTGCTCCTCTTCGGTAATAGAGTGAGTGGGCGCGATGAGCGTGACCGTTCCGGCTGAGGTGGTAGTCCCCAGACCTGCCCCCACCTGCCCCTTCACACCGGGTTTCAGCAGGTTTCCGTGGATATAGCTGGCACGGCGGCTCATGGCGTTTCCGGCCATGATATTTTCCGATACCGCCTCTTCCATAAAACCGGCTGGCGCATAGACTTTCACTTTGCCGGACATTACCCCGGCTTCATCAATTACGCCACGCACGCCGCCATAATGATCGACGTGGCTATGGGTATAAATAACGGCAACAACCGGACGTTTGCCGCGATGCTTAACGTAAAGATCCATGCCCGCTTTAGCCGTTTCCGCAGACACCAGCGGATCGATAACCGTGATCCCCTCTTTGCCCTCTATGATTGTCATATTCGACAGATCGAGGTTGCGGATCTGGTAGACGCCTTCCGTGACTTCAAACAGACCGCCGATATTATTCAGCTGCGCCTGACGCCACAGGCTCGGGTTGACGGTATCCGGCGCTTTTTGCCCTTCTTTGATAAAAGCGTATTTCTGGGGATTCCAGATAACGGCGCCTTTTTCACCTTTAATCACCGCAGGTGGCAGCGGGGCAATAAAGCCTTTATGCGCATTTCGGAAATCGGTTTTATCAAAGAAGGGCAGTTGACCATAAAGTGCATCATTCATTTGTTTCGTATGGGCAGTGGCTTCCTTCACCTCCTTTTGTGCCAGGACAGGCAATGAGATCAACGAGGCCAATAGCAGACCAGCAACGGCCATCGCACTAACGAGAGTTTTAAATTTCATACATCCTCGAGGCGTCATATTCACGCTGGCGGTACATGGGGGGAAAGGAGGCTATCACCGGGCTTTTCTTTTACCTATGGAAATAACGTTTATAAATAAATAAGTTTATTCTTTCGTCGCTGCGGCCTTCAGGGATAATGCTGAGTCCAATTATTTCCCCGGAGTGATTCGATGAAGAGCCTGCCGTTCTTTTTCGCTATATTAAGTCTGAGCACATTAACAGCATGTAGCTCTCCACCACCAGACAACGTTGAAAAGATTAATCATCTGCAAATTCCGCTGGTATTACCGGGGGAAAAACCGCCGCAGGCACAGATATCTCATATCGCGTCTCTTTATCAGGAAAATAAACAGCAGATCGATAACTTAACGCGCAGCGTAAAATCACAGTATCTTCAGGACACTACCGCAAAAGAAATTTTTGTTGCGGACAGCGCTGTTCAACGCGTTTACGCCTCGCTGACCAAACTGGAACAGTTAGATATGGTTAATCAGCAATACCTGAAAGACAATAATGTCACGGGCCTGCAAAATATTCATATTATGCTTGAACCGTTATTCGCCAGCTGATAACAAAAAACCCGGCAACATAGCAGCCGGGTTTTTCTTAATCGCCATATCACATGCATCAGTCGTACTGACCAAAGCGATAGCTAAGCCCTGCGGTGACGGAACTCAGGTCGCTGCTCACACCGATCTGGTTTGCATTACCCACATTGCTTACCCACTGATATTCCAGGCGGCCAGCCCAGTTTTTATTGAAGGCGTATTCAGTACCCACAGCTGCAAGCGGGCGCACACCGGTTTCAAAACGATTGTGACCACTTACATCGGATTCAGCGCGATAGCCCATCGCACCGGCACGGCCGTAGATATCCCAGTCATTGGTCAAGGCATAGCTGGCCTTCAGTGACATTTGCAGACCCTGCGTCTTCATTTGCGCCCCTGCGCCATGCTGACCCTTGATCTGCATGTTGCCTAAATAATCATAACCGCCTTCTACCGCAAGCCATGGGGTAATCTGGTAACCCGTATAAACACCCCCACCGACATTATCATGGTCAAAATCGAAGTGGTCGGAATTATTGTTATCAAACGCTTTTGAACCCATATTGGTATCAAAATAGTGTGACCAGCCGAATTTCGCTCCGCCATACCAGGTGCCCGCATCAGCGGCGGCGAACGCGGAAGTGGCGGTAAACGCATTAACCATAATCAAAGCGAGAACTGTCTTTTTCATAAATATACCGTTTACTTAATAAAGATAAACCTTAGAAAGCAAACGATATAGAAAATTAACAGCCTCGTTAATTCCATTTCTGTTTAATTTTAAACTTCCCCTAGAATGATTCAGGTAAGTGTCTGACTTCAAGCAAATACCCACCGCGCTTAAAGGAGATATATTCTCCCTGTTTAAGGGCGGATAATACATTGAGTATACTACTGCGAGAAAGCAGCGTACGATCCTGAATATATTCCAGTATCGTGGTACGCAAACGCGTCTCCTCCGGGAGCAAAATCATTTCCTGAAGGTGGTTACGAATAACGGAATAGGTACGCTGCTGGAGTACCTGCGCATCACGGAATATCAAATAGGCCGTATGGTATGAGAGCAGCGCTGCGACATCCTCCCAGACGCCCTCGGCACGGAATAACTCGGCCGCCTTGTCCGCATCGAGACGTAAAATGGTCGACTCCCTTTCCGCACGGAGAAAATGGCCTTGCGTAGGCTGGATCATCTCAGCAATACCAAACAAATGCGGCTCGTAAACGGTCACGACCACCAGTCCATCCGATGTCCGCAGCAGGGACAGCTCCCCTTCCAGAAAGAGGTACATCTGCTGTTTCCCCTTCCGTAACCAGGTGAGTCGCTTACGTGGAACAACGTGCACTTTCTCCGCTATCGGCTCAAGGATAGCGGTCAGTCGTTCGATGGATTTTTCGGGTCGAACAGGCGGTAAAATATGCATGGTACAACCTTCTGACATTCAGTATCTGCCATTATAGACCATATATTTTAAGCGGTTAGCCGATCAAAACTGATAGCTGTAGTTGACGCTGGCAAACCAAAGATAAGGATGGTCGTAACTTCCGGCAAACGCCACCGGCGATTTCACATGCGACGACTGCATATGAAGATACGACACGGCAATACCAATATTGCTGGCCGGGGTGATCTGATACTGGGCTCCCGTACCAAATCGCCACTCATCGCCGGTAGGTAAGGTTAAGGCCACATCGCTCTGGCTTTCATACGGCGAGCTATCGAACGCCACACCGGCATTCAGTCGCCACTGAGGCGTTGGACGATACTGCACGCCCACCGCACCGTGCCACGTGTCCTTCAGGCGGCTGACGTTGTTAAGCTGCTGGTCCCCGACGACGATTTGCGGCGCGCCGAACTGGCTCCAGTCCTGCCAGCCGAGATCGCCCATAACCGACCACTGCGGGTTAATGTCATGCACAAGGCTGAGCATAATTTGCTGCGGCGCGCTGATTTGTGCTGACACCGGCAGGTCGTAGGTGCCGTTCTGTAGACGCGCGTTGCCGTCAATATTGAAGCTGTAGTCCGTTTCGCTGTTCCAGGTAATACCGGCTCGGGTCTGGTCAGTTAGCTGCATCAGCAGCCCAAGCCGATAGCTCATGGCCAGGTCTTCATCGCGTCGCCGGTAGTCATCATCGTTAACGCTGCGAGTCAGCGAGAAGTAACCGTAGTTAACGTTGGCGGACGCGCCAATCGAAAGACGGTCGTTAAGCTTATAGGCCAGCGAGGGGCTGAGCGTCATGGCTACCATGGTACTCTTTTTAATCAGCCTGTCGCCCATCCAGCTGCCGTAATCGATCCCCAGGCCGTAATTACCGTAAAGCCCGACCCCGGCATAAAGATTATCGGTCACCTTCTGGCTATAAAAGGCGCTGGCATTCGGGATGGTTTTCATCACATCGCCGGGGCTTTGATGGGCATCGTTATCCAGCTGGTTGTCGATGGAGCCATCCATAACCTGTAACCCACCTGTGACAATATGATCCGGTAAGCGCGTCATGCCAGCCGGGTTGGTCATAATTGTAGAGGCATCCTGCGCACGAGCCGCCTGCCCTGCTCCGGCAAGCGCGGTATCTTCGGTACCAGCTTCATAAAAATAGAGGGCGCTGGCATGGGCACTGGAGGCAGCTAATAAGCCAGCGCACAGGAGGAGTCGTGTTTTCATCTGCGATCCGGGAAATAAAAAATTTGCCGACAGATATAACAGGGGCGATTGATTACGTAAAAAGAAAGAGGGTTTAATTTTAAATTATGCGCGCGCGTAAATATATTTATGACACTCCAGCGACAGCCGGAACAAAGGCACCGTGATTCTGCATGCACCGGGTGAGGAATTTCTTACAATGCCGTTTGTACTCGTTCGGCTTAAGACAAGCGTTACTCACTACTGGGATCGCTCTTATCCTCTCGCATGGATTCGATAAACTCCCGTTGCTCCGGTGTGAGTTCAAGCTCATCCAGCAGGCGATCTAACTCTTCTTCAGGCGATTCCTTTTGATTCTTTCTCTTCCCGCTAGCCATACTCACCCTTGAGTTATTAGGATTAATCTCAGGGTATCCAGGGTACAGGAAATGTGCAACTTAGCGTGTTATGCCATGAGTGATTCGTTGTTTAGCAAAAGCAGAATAAAAGCATATAAAATCACCTTTTACGCATAAAAATTCAGTGTTAGCATGGAGGTACATAATTTTTTTCTGGAGATGGCTATGCTGGACATAACTCATTTTGGGCTTTTCGTCCTATCTGTATTTCTCCTTTCCGTTACACCTGGGCCTGATATAGCCTACGTGGTAGGTCAAAGCGTGGTTAATGGAAGACGAGCGGGAATTATCTCTGCCGCTGGTGTAGCATTAGGTAGTTGCACACATGCAATTGCAAGCGCTGTGGGATTAACCGCGTTGATAACAGCATCTCCGATGATGTTCACCATCATTAAGTCTCTCGGTGCGGCTTATCTGGTGTATCTCGGTAGTAAGATGATTTGGGGAACGCTGACAAAGCAAACCACGAATCACAACGAAGCTGAACGCGTTAAGGCAAAAGCGACTTTGACGAGTCTACTTACTAAAGGTTTCATAACTACCTTAACCAACCCGAAGGTACTGTTATTCTTCATCTCCTTTTTCCCTCAATTCGTTGCGCCTGGAAGCGAGCACCAGACAGCTTCTTTTCTACTCCTGGGAATGACCTACGCATTGATCGCTTTTATGACTGATTTAACGTTCGCCGTACTTGCAGGTAGTGCAGCCGGAACCGTTTCGCAAAACAGAAGGTTGCAGAAAATACTGGATAGAATTGTTGGTGTAACATTCATTGGATTAGGGCTCAGATTGGCGTTTACACGCCGTTAAGAATATGGGGCGTTCAGCCCCTTATTCTTTGGGATAAGAAAATACAGCAGTGACTAAATGTGACCCTGATTTATCAGATTGGACGTCATAGGCGAAGTTATACCGCTCTCCAGGTGTAAACTTAAATCCGAACACAGGAAGACACCCGCCCTTTTGAACATACACGGGCTTGTCATCAAAAATCTTGTGAAGAGAGTCGCTATTATCACTGTTGATTTGGATAGCAGTGATCCGTTCCTGTGGCTCCAGTGGTGACAACACACAAACTTGATTATCTTTGATTAATGCCGTTGAAGATTCACGATCTACCATTCGATCACCAGGCCCAGGGTATCCCGTTAAGATGAACACAACACCCAGCAACATTTTGTATTTCATGTTTAACGCCCCTGTACATCCCCATGCGCCCAGGCCTTTGATAATAAGACCACTTACTAATCCCATAAACCAGCAGTAACCAGTAATCAGCTAAAATAGAGGCTTGCTGTTCAAGAGAGTAATCAGTGAGCTTTTCTTTATCCAGCTTGTAGGTATATTCAGCAGCCAAGTAGGACTTGCTCGAAAACTGGAGCCTGGAGATTATTCCGCTGGTTTTCACACGATTACTATCGCAATTTCAGCACAATAAGCACTCTTAAGATAACAATGAAGATTATCGGTTATGGCGTTAAAGCAAAAGTGATTTTCGACCTGTTAACAGCAGAAAATGGAACCCGTTAATCCTTTGTATTTTTTCGATAACGCCAGGATTTATAGGAAATTACCGGCGGCTGTGCGAAGGACATAATGGCAACCCCAAAGATCATCGCCAGCCCCCATGCAGCTGCTCTATCAGGTGAGCTGAAGACGAAAAGTAGCAGTAGGGTAAAGGTACACACAGCCACCACTCCCGCCAGGGTAACAAATCGTCTAGCGAGGTCATTTATGGCCTCTCCAGGCGTTCCTCCATATTTTTCAATATTGCTTTTTATCTTCTGCAATTCGGGCTGCGTAAACCCTGAACGTAACAAAGCCTCATCAGTCACTTTCATATCGTCTCGTCCCTTATCTCCCAAAAGTGTTTTTCCAATCGCTGATTATGCAAGCAATCATAATGATGAACTTTACAGCAATCCAGCCGAAACTTTTCGGCAGATTCCATCTCCACTTTCTTATTATTTGGGTGATGCAAGGACATTACGACAATGGTTGGTTTCGCTTTGCGAAAGTCAGAAGTACTTTGTGTTGATTAACATTTAGTATTGATTCATGTACAAACTTTGCTAAAACCTCCCTACCCTCTGACAGAGGAAAGCCACTTACCTTCCTTCAGTGGTTTATGTCGGAATTTTTGACATGGTTTGATATGTCCGCGTCATGCTTCAATGGCACAATCAACGGCAACACCTGAGGCGGTCCAGACACCTGATCCGCTCCGAGTATTGATTACCCCCCCCCCCGCTTTCATCTGAAAGTATCGACCATTCTCCGCGCTGGCTGAAGATTGGCAATCCTATACTGGTTTTCTGTAAAAATTAGGTGGATGATCTTTGCCACTGGCTATCCTGCGAACAAAATAGATTAAATGCACCTCAAATAGCCTATAATCCGTAGTTAATCATGCTGAAGTGGTCACTGAACGTACAAAGCACAAGTCTGTACCTATGGGCGTTATGGTGTGGTGCATGCAGCAAAGCCAGTAATGGCGCGGCCTAGGCAGAACTACCATCTGTGGCGCAGCTAAACACAATCACCGA
Source organism: Enterobacter sp. MGH85 (assembly GCF_001037655.1). Taxonomy (NCBI): domain Bacteria; kingdom Pseudomonadati; phylum Pseudomonadota; class Gammaproteobacteria; order Enterobacterales; family Enterobacteriaceae; genus Enterobacter; species Enterobacter sp. MGH85. The sequence goes on along the minus strand of NZ_KQ089925.1, from coordinate 1,802,510 downwards.
TCCGCCCTTCTATACAGATAAATAATTTTCGTACAAAAACAACGAAAAACCCTCCATTTCTGGGCCTGTGAGAGCCTCTCAGCGGGACGCTGTGATATGGGTCTGTCAGTTTACAATTGTGAGGGGGATGACGAGCTGTAGAGCTTCTGGTGGAGCATACGGAGCTATTGGTGGTGGTGCTCGCGCTGGTGTGGATTTCAGGCAATAAAAAACCCCGCCGGAGCGAGGTCAAAGTGGGGATGTTTTAGAATTGTTCAGGCTTCGGCCTTAATGTTCATGACTGTTCTGGTGCTGACGTTGTGGCTTTCTGCGATTGCAGGAATGGTTTTACCTGCTGCGAGTTCTGCTTTAATGGCTTCACGATCAATAGAGCGACCTTTGCCCCGTCCGGTGATCCTGCCTGCGGCTTTTGCTGCTTCGTAACCTTCACGCTGGCGCTCCAGCATCGTTTCACGTTCCATCTGTGCGACTGCTGCCAGTACGGTCAGCATCATATTACCTGCTGGAGAGTTCTTCCCGGTCTTAAAATCCTCTTTGTGGAACTGAACAACTACACCCCGTTCTGTTAACCGCTCAACCATTGCCAGCAAGTCAGCAGTGTTACGGCAAAGGCACAGGAAGACAGCGTTTCGCCTGTTGTAATAAAGCGAGGCAAATTGCAACGCAAGCAAAGTAGTGTAACGCAGTGATAACACCAGGATATTTCATGCAGATTCAGTGAAATTATTAGGCGGCTAATCGATCCACTCAGCGGATCTATAATAGAGCCGGGGATATTTTAAGCAGGAGGATGTAAACTGGGAGGATAAAGAGACGGGACACCTACGGGGGCGGGTTGTGTAAGTATTTCCTGTTGTCTTCGACCTTATTGCACGTAAAATGACCAGACACATTTTGGAAAGGAGTCTTTAATGGATATTGCGTTGCTTAACAGGGGCTGGAACAGAACATGGTCAGATACCATGGTAAATCTGGAAGCCCGGAAACTCGTCGAAACTGCAAATCGGCTATCAGCATTCTATTTGCAAGATGGGATAACACGTATCAAGTTTGTCGAAGAGATAAGGCAGGTCGTAGAGAAAGAATTTGAAACTGCACGACGGGCCAAAACCGATGAAGAATGCATTGCATGCATCAAAAATCTGCGTGCCGAAACAGATAATCTGCAAGAACAAGAACGCCTGTTAAGAACCAGAGCCGCCCAACTTTATGCAAAGGTCGAGTTTGTCAGGGAAAACAATAAAATCGTCGGATACGTGATTTCGGCAATCCATATAGTGGTATCTGGAGCAGCATTATTTGGTGGGATGGTTATGATGTCCACTATGACCCCTGTTGGAGTTCTTGCAGGAGCAGTTTTATTTGTTGATGGTATTAACGGTATAACAAAAGAAGCAAGCCATCTTCGCTATGGTGAACAATCCAAATCGGAAGGAATTTTTGCTGATGGCGCAATGGAGACCGCGCAATTTATGGGGTTTAGCCCAAAAAGTGGATTAGCTCTTTATAATACGGTGACTCTAGGGGCGAGTGTCTATAGTATCTTCGGCTTAGCAAGGAAACCCGGAGCTTGGCGATTATTCCGTTGGCTGCCGCGTGATTACTACCGAAAAGTTGACACAATGAGCAAGCCTAAGCTAACGATGAAAATCGCTGGATATGGTGTCAAAGCGAAAGTCATTTTTGATCTTCTGGCTACTGATAACAGTACTAATTAAGATTTGTTCGCTCTACAGAATCGCCAAGATTTATAAGCAAGTACAGGCGGTTGTATAAAAATTGCAACCGCTGCGCCACAAGAAAGGCCAATAGCACCAGAGAAAACACTCTGCTCAGATGCGAACATCACAAGAAAAATGAATACAGCAAGGCAACCGGATACAACCCACACGGCAAGAATAAATCGCCTAGCCAGGTCCCTGATTGCATTCCCCAACGTTCCACCATAGCTTTCAACGTTGTTCTTTATCTTCTTCAAATCCGATGGTGTAAAGCCAGAACTCAACAAAGCCTCATCAGTAACATCCATATTGTCCTCTCCGCATTTCTTAACTGGCAATAGCACACATAATCATAATGATGAACTTTACAGTAATCCACATGATGTTTGTGCAATGTATCAGATTTCAGACAATAGAAGCCATAAAGCCCCGTTAGTGGTAGAAGCAACAAGCGGAGCATAGCGACTGCAACAGGCCAACCTAGTTGGTTTCGCTTTGCGAAAGTCACCAGTGACCAAATCAGATTGTCAGGGGGATCACACCTTATCAGGGTGCTCGTGTACCTTTCGGAGCGTGAGCAAAGCGCTGGCAGAGCCGGATCTGTAGCTACCGGGGCATTACCTATTCACCTGTTTACGTGGCTCATAGGGCCAAACATCGGGCTTAAATGCGTGTGTTCAATCTGTTCGGGAGTTATGCCAGGTATGCGGCTTTTTGTTCGTTGTTGTACTGTCGCGGTAAGAACCTGGAACCACCTCCAGCGTGGATGATATGTTCCCTTGTACCACAGACCTATCACGCGACAGGTACGGGTATAGAACAGTGGGTAGTTTTAGTTGTACCTGCTAAAGCAGAGCAACGTAACTAACTGATGAAATATAACTTCTTGATTTATGAGGAGACTGGAGCGGGCGAAGGGAATCGAACCCTCGTATAGAGCTTGGGAAGCTCTCGTTCTACCATTGAACTACGCCCGCTTTGAGGTGCGTAAGGCATTATAGACCTTACGCCTCTTCATACAAGCCTTTACCCCACTAAGTGGCGATTAAATAATCACTTAGCACTTCGGTTTACTGCCCTGCGCCGGAAGATAACGCTGCGGATCGATGGCCGTGGCCTTATAGCGGATCTGGAAATGCAGCTTCACCGTATCCGTCCCGGTACTGCCCATGGTCGCAATCTTCTGCCCCGCCTTCACGTTCTGGCCATTATTCACCAACATCGTGTCGTTATGCGCATATGCCGTAATGTAGTCCTCACCATGCTTAATCATGATCAGGTTACCGTATCCACGAAGCTGGTTACCGACATAGACCACCTTTCCGGCCCCTGAAGCGTAAACCGGCGTGCCGCGTGCGGCAGCGATATCAATACCTTTATTGCCCCCTTCCGAGAGCGAGTACGGCGCAACCACTTTTCCGCTTGCAGGCCAGATCCAGCAGCGCTGACCGACCGGCGGCCAGGATGATTTAGGCACCTGATAGGATGGCGTCACTTTGGCTGTTTTACGCGTTGAGGACTTATTCCCTGAGGAGGAACCGCCGTTAACCTTGAGCTTTTGCCCTATCTCAATGGTATAGGGTGGAGAAATATTATTCAGGCGCGCCAGCTCCTTCACGCTGGTCCCCGTGGCACGTGAGATGCGGTAGAGCGTGTCCCCGCGCTTAACGGTATAGACGGCACCGGAATAACTGCCCATATCCGAAGATTTACTCCCCGAGCATCCTACTATAAGTAGCGTCAGCGTCAGGCAGAAAACGGCAATGATCGGGTTTCTCGTCAGGCTTCCTGCAAACAAAACAGCTCCTCGGTCAGCGTGAATGGCGCACTATGATAGCAGCCCAAACTGATGCGGGTCATGCCCTTTTCCGCTCTGTGGGCCAAACCGTTCGCATAAGAATGCAGTATAATAATTCCGCTGATGGTGCTGAACCATTAAGCATTATGGCACTGGAGCATCAATGAGTATTCAAGAACACGTTATTTTGGTAAATGACCAGGGAAAGGTGATTGGCACTCAGGAGAAGTACGCCGCGCACACGTCACACACCCCGCTTCACCTGGCCTTCTCTTCATGGCTGTTTAACGCTAACGGAGAATGTCTGATTACCCGGCGCGCCTTAAGTAAAAAAGCCTGGCCCGGCGTGTGGACCAACTCCGTTTGCGGACATCCACAGGCCGACGAAGCGACAGAGCAGGCGATTATCCGCCGCTGCCGCTTTGAAGTCGGCGCCGAAATCATAGACATCACTCCCGTTGCCCCGGAGTTCCGCTACCGTGAAGCCGACCCTTCAGGGATCGTTGAAAACGAAATCTGCCCGGTCTATGCCGCACGCGTAACGAATACCCTCGCAATCAATAGCGACGAAGTGATGGAGTATCAGTGGGTGGAGCTGGACGCGCTCTTCCGCGCGCTGGACGCCACACCGTGGGCATTTAGTCCGTGGATGGTGCAGGAAGCGAACACTGCGCGCGAAAAACTCAGCGCTTTTGCGGCGCAATAAAAAAGCCCCGGCGATAAACGCACGGGGCTTTTTTTACGTCTTAACGGCTTATTTCACCGGACGCATCGCCGGGAACAGGATCACGTCGCGGATGGTGTGGCTGTTGGTGAACAGCATCACCATACGGTCGATACCAATACCCAGGCCAGCCGTCGGCGGCAGGCCGTGCTCCAGCGCGGTTACGTAGTCTTCGTCGAAGAACATCGCTTCGTCGTCGCCTGCCGCTTTCGCGTTAACCTGATCCTGGAAACGCTGCGCCTGATCTTCTGCATCGTTCAGCTCGCTAAAGCCGTTACCGATTTCGCGGCCACCGATGAAGAATTCGAAGCGGTCAGTGATTTCCGGGTTCTCGTCATTACGACGCGCCAGCGGAGACACTTCCGCCGGGTATTCGGTGATGAAGGTCGGCTGAATCAGGTGCGCTTCGGCCACTTCTTCGAAGATCTCGGTCACGATACGGCCCAGACCCCAGCTCTTCTCAACCTTAATACCGATGCTTTCAGCGATCGCTTTCGCAGAGTCGAAGTTATCCAGATCCGCCATATTGGTTTCCGGACGGTATTTCTTGATCGCTTCGCGCATGGTCAGTTTTTCGAACGGTTTGCCGAAGTCGAACACTTCTTCACCGTAAGGGACCTGCGTGGTGCCCAGAATATCCTGCGCCAGGGTGCGGAACAGGGATTCGGTCAGCTCAATCAGATCTTTGTAATCCGCATACGCCATATAGAGTTCCATCATGGTGAACTCTGGGTTATGACGTACGGAGATGCCTTCGTTACGGAAGTTACGGTTGATCTCAAACACGCGGTCGAAACCACCGACCACCAGACGCTTCAGGTACAATTCCGGCGCGATACGCAGGTACATGTCCAGGTCCAGGGCGTTGTGATGGGTGATGAACGGACGGGCAGAGGCACCGCCTGGGATCACCTGCATCATCGGGGTTTCTACTTCCATAAAGTCGCGGTTAACCATGAACTGGCGAATACCGGCCATGATCTGGGAGCGAATTTTGAAGGTCTTACGGGATTCATCGTTAGAGATGAGATCCAGGTAACGCTGACGATAGCGCGCTTCCTGATCCTGCAAACCGTGGAACTTGTCCGGCAGCGGGCGCAGGGCTTTGGTCAGCAGACGCAGTTCGGTACAGTGGATAGACAGTTCACCGGTCTTGGTTTTGAACAGTTTACCTTTTGCGCCCAGGATGTCGCCCAGGTCCCACTTCTTGAACTGCTCGTTGTAGATGCCTTCCGGCAGGTCGTCACGAGAGACATACAGCTGAATGCGGCCGCCAACGTCCTGTAAGGTCACGAAGGAGGCTTTACCCATGATACGACGGGTCATCATGCGGCCCGCCACGGACACTTCAACGTTCAGCGCTTCAAGCTCTTCGTTCTCTTTACCGTCGAAGTCTGCGTGCAGTTGGTCTGAGGTGTGGTCACGACGAAAATCGTTCGGGAACGGCACGCCCTGCTCGCGCAGCGCTGCCAGCTTCTCGCGGCGGGTTTTCAGTTCGTTGTTAAGATCGACTACCGCGTCAGCGCCCTGTGATTGTTGTTCAGACATGTTGGTTCCTCATAACCCTGCTTTCAAACTTGCTTCGATAAATTGATCCAGGCTGCCGTCCAGCACCGCCTGCGTGTTACGGGTTTCAACCCCGGTACGCAGGTCTTTGATGCGGGAGTCATCAAGGACGTAAGAACGGATCTGGCTGCCCCAGCCGATGTCGGACTTGTTGTCTTCCATCGCCTGCTTCTCAGCATTTTTCTTCTGCATCTCCAGCTCATAAAGCTTCGCTTTCATCTGCTTCATGGCCTGGTCTTTGTTCTTATGCTGGGAACGGTCGTTCTGGCACTGTGTTACCAGCCCGGTTGGAATGTGGGTAATACGCACCGCAGATTCCGTACGGTTAACGTGCTGACCGCCCGCGCCGGATGCGCGGTAAACGTCGATACGCAGGTCCGCCGGGTTGATGTCGATATCGATATCCTCATCCACTTCCGGGTAGACAAACGCGGAGCTGAAGGAGGTGTGGCGACGGCCACCGGAATCGAACGGGCTCTTACGCACCAGGCGGTGAACGCCGGTTTCAGTACGCAGCCAGCCGTAGGCGTAATCGCCAATAATCTTAATGGTGACGGACTTGATACCCGCCACTTCACCTTCGGACTCTTCGATAATCTCGGTTTTGAAACCGCGCGCTTCTGCCCAGCGCAGATACATACGCATCAGCATGCTGGCCCAGTCCTGCGCTTCGGTACCGCCAGAGCCTGCCTGAATATCGAGATAGCAGTCAGCGCTGTCGTATTCGCCGGAGAACATGCGACGGAATTCCAGCTGCGCCAGCTTCTCTTCCAGCACGTCGAGCTCTGCCACGGCTTCGTTAAAGGTTTCTTCGTCGTCGGCTTCGACAGCCAGCTCCAGCAGCCCAGAAACATCTTCCAGACCCTGCGCCATTTGATCCAGCGTATCTACGATGGCTTCGAGGGAGGAACGTTCTTTACCCAGCGCCTGCGCGCGTTCAGGTTCGTTCCAGACGTCCGGCTGTTCCAGCTCGGCGTTTACTTCTTCGAGACGCTCTTTCTTGGCATCGTAGTCAAAGATACCCCCTAAGAACGTCAGAGCGCTCCGTGAGGTCCTGAATGCGGTTTTTTACCGGATTAATTTCAAACATGGTCTGTTTTCTTTTATGAGCTTGTCAAAATGCGGTGATAAGAGCGGGATTGTACCGAATCCACGCCCTTTTTTATAGAGATTACTGACGCTAAATTGGCCAGATATTGTCGATGATGATCTGAAGGGTGCGGTTACCGCGGAACTCGTTAATATCCAGCTTATAGGCCAGCTCAACCTCGCGCACGCCGTTGTCCGGCCAGATGGAGGTATCAACGTTAAAGGCGATGCCGTCGAGCAGCGGCCCGCCGCCGACCGGTTCCACCATCACTTTGAGATGGCGTTCGCCCACGATGCGCTGTTGCAGCAAACGAAAACGTCCGTCGAAAAGCGGCTCCGGGAACATCTGCCCCCACGGGCCGGCATCGCGCAGCATCTGCGCCACCTCCATGGTCATTTCAGCCGGAGAAAGCTCGCCATCAGAAACCACTTCACCCTGCAACAGAGACGGATCGATCCACTCGGTGACCAGTTCGCCAAACAGACGCTGGAACTCGTCGAACTTCGCCTCTTCCAGCGACAGGCCTGCCGCCATCGCGTGGCCGCCGAACTTAATCATCAGGTTCGGATGAAGCGTGTCGAGACGCTCCAGCGCATCGCGCATATGCAGCCCCTGAATGGAACGACCAGAGCCTTTCAGCGTGCCGTCCCCGGCGGGGGCGAACGCGATCACCGGGCGGTGGAAACGCTCTTTAATGCGCGACGCCAGAATGCCCACCACGCCCTGGTGCCATTCGGGGTGATACATCGCCAGCCCACCCGGCAGGTTATCGCCGCTGCGCTCCAGCTTTTCGCACAGGGTCAGCGCTTCGGCCTGCATCCCCTGCTCAATCTCTTTACGGGTCTGGTTGAGTGCGTCCAGCTCACTGGCCAGCACGCGCGCTTCGCCGATGTTGTCGCACAGGAGCAGCGCAACGCCAACCGACATATCGTCCAGCCGCCCCGCCGCGTTCAGGCGCGGGCCGAGGGCAAAACCCAAATCGCTTGCCGCAAGCTTCAGCGGATCGCGGTTGGCAATTTCCAGCAGCGCCTTGATCCCCGGACGGCATTTGCCCGCCCGAATGCGGCTCAAGCCCTGCCAGGTGAGAATACGGTTATTGGTATCGAGCGGCACCACGTCCGCCACGGTTCCCAGCGCCACCAGATCGAGATACTCCGCGAGGTTCGGCACGGCAATCCCGCGCGATTCGAACCAGCCCTTATCACGCAGCAACGTGCGTAACGCCAGCATCAGATAAAACGCCACCCCTACTCCGGCCAGCGATTTCGACGGGAAATCGCAGTCGCGCAGGTTCGGGTTAATGATGGCTTCGGCGTCTGGCAGGGTTTCTCCTGGCAGGTGGTGATCGGTGACCAGTACCGGGATCCCCAGCGCATGGGCATGATCGACCCCCGCATGAGAAGAGATCCCGTTATCCACGGTCATGATCATCTGTGCACCACGGGCATGGGCCTGATCGACCACTTCCGGGCTGAGGCCGTAGCCGTCTTCAAACCGGTTCGGCACCAGGTAAGCCACGTTATCGCAGCCCAGCGCACGCAGGCTGAGTACGCTCAGCGCGGTACTGGTTGCGCCGTCGGCATCGAAATCGCCCACCACGACAATCCGCGTCCCGTCACGGAACGCGTCGTAGAGCATTTCAGTCGCTTTTTCGATGCCACTCAGCGCTTGCCAGGGCAGCATGCCTTTAACGCTGCGCTCAAGATCGCTTGCCGTACGCACGCCACGGCTGGCGTACAACCGCTTTAACAGCAGCGGAAGCGTATCTGGTAAATCCGCGGTTTCAACCGCATCGCGGCGGCGCAGTTTTATCGGGGCTTTCACGCGAATTATTTACCACCCGTCTGTTTCTGGTGTTCGTCGAGGAACGCTTTCATCTCTTTTGGACCCTGGTAGCCCGGCACCACATAGCCGTTGCTCAGCACAATGGCTGGCGTACCGCTCACGCCAAACTGTACGCCAAGCGCGTAGTGGTTAGCGATGTCGATATCGCAGGAGGCGGGCTTCACGCCTTTGCCGTTCATCGCGTCATCAAAGGCCTTGTTGCGGTCTTTCGCACACCAGATCGCTTTCATATCCTGCTCAGGCTGGCTCTGCACGCCAGCGCGTGGGAAGGCCAGGTAACGCACGGTAATGCCCAGCGCGTTGTAGTCTTTCATCTCTTCATGCAGCTTGTGGCAGTAGCCGCAGGTGATGTCGGTGAAGACGGTAATGACGTGCTTTTCCTGCGCCGCTTTGTAGACAATCATCTCTTTTTCGAGCGCATTCAGGTTTTTCATCAGTAGCTGGTTGGTGACGTTCACCGGCTGCCCACCGCTCACGTCGTACATTGGCCCCTGAATGATGTGCTTTCCGTCTTCGGTCACGTACAGCACGCCGCTGTTGGTCAGCACCGTTTTCATGCCAGCCACCGGCGCTGGCTGGATCTCGCTGCTGGCGACGCCGAGTTTCGTCAGAGACTGTTTAATGGCGGCATCATCCGCATGGGCAAAACCGGAAACCGAAGCTGCCAGCAGGGTGAACAGCGCTAAAGACTTTTTCATATATGATCCTGTAACAATTCGTCGGCACTCACGCGCGAGGGTGGTGCTGTTGGTGTAGCTGCCGCAGGCGTTCCGTCGCGACATGGGTGTATATTTGCGTCGTTGAAAGATCGCTGTGTCCAAGCAACATCTGCACCACGCGTAAATCCGCGCCGTGGTTTAACAGATGCGTCGCGAAGGCGTGACGCAAAACGTGCGGCGACAGCTTCTCACTGTCAATACCCGCCAGTGTGGCGTAATGTTTAATGCGATGCCAGAACGTTTGTCGCGTCATCTGCTGCGCGCGCTGGCTCGGGAATAATACATCTATGGAGACGCCGTTCAGCAGCCACGGACGCCCGTGTTCCAGATACGTCTCCAGCCAGTAGACTGCCTCTTCACCCAGCGGCACCAGCCGTTCTTTGTTCCCTTTACCGATAACGCGCACCACGCCCTGACGCAGGCTGATATCGCTCATCGTCAGGCCCACCAGCTCAGAAACGCGCAAGCCCGTGGCATACAATAGTTCAAGCATGGCTTTATCGCGTAACTCCAGCGGAAGGTCAACTGCGGGCGACTGTAATAATCTCTCAACTTGCGCTTCGCTGAGATCTTTTGGCAGCCGCTGAGGCAGTTTAGGCGATGCCAGCAGTGCGCTGGGATCATCCGCGCGGATCTTCTCGCGGTAAAGGTGCTGGAACAGGCGGCGCATGGCGCTCAGCAGACGTGCGGAGCTGGTGGCTTTGTACCCCCCTTCCATCCGCTCAGCCAGTAACCCTTGCAGGTCATCGCTTTGTGCGCTTTCAAGCGTCAGCCCCCGGTGCGCCAGCCACTCGACCAGCAGAGTGAGATCCCGACGATAGGCGCTAAGCGTATTTTCAGCGAGGTTTTTCTCCAGCCACAGCGCGTCGAGAAACTGTTCGATGAGTGCGAGATCCTTTTCCACATCAACCCCTATGGTTCTGCAATCTGGCCATTATGCCTGATTGCCATCGGTTTCTGGTACACTACGCGCAAAGTCATAGCAAGAATTGAGATAGTTACGCGATGAATATTGGTCTGTTCTATGGTTCCAGCACCTGCTACACCGAAATGGCGGCGGAGAAAATTCGCGACATTATTGGCCCGGAACTGGTGACGTTGCATAACCTGAAAGATGACGCGGTTGCCTTGATGGAGCAGTACGATGTGCTGATTCTGGGTATCCCTACCTGGGACTTTGGTGAGATTCAGGAAGACTGGGAAGCCATCTGGGATCAGCTCGATTCAGTCAATTTTGAAGGCAAAATCATTGCGATGTACGGCATGGGCGACCAGTTGGGCTACGGGGAGTGGTTCCTTGACGCACTCGGCATGCTGCACGACAAACTGGCCCCAAAGGGCGCGACCTTTATCGGCTACTGGCCTACGGAAGGCTATGAGTTCACCAGTCAAAAACCGATTATTGCCGACGGTCAGCTGTTTGTCGGGCTCGCGCTGGATGAAACCAACCAGTACGATCTTAGCGACGAGCGCCTCCAGAACTGGTGCGAGCAGATTCTGGGTGAGATGGCCGAGCAGTTCAGCTGATTTACTCCTGCGTCGTCTGTTGCACGATCAACCGGCGCAGATCTCGCCACTCCGCAGGATCCATACTGTCTGCTGCCAGCCACAGGTGCTGGCGACGATTGTCCTCGACCCGACGCAGCCGTAGCATCATCCCGGTGTTGAGCATCCACGGCGTCCCTATCATTTCCCACTCTTTTCCCTGCCAGCGCAGGCGAGAATCCATCAGCAGCTTAATCTCACCCTGACGGGCGTTGATTCGACGCTGGCTGCGCACGCTGTCAAACACTACAAACGACAGCAAAAGCAGCCACAGAGGGGTATAGCTTAGCGGCCACGGCACCAATAACACCATTGCCGCGACCAGACCGTGGAGCAGTAAGGACATCCACTGTGAGCGCCACGAGACGCGAAGATCAGATTGCCACAGGACCACGTTCCTGATTCCGTGTTTGAATTAATTGCACCATCCGTTGCAACTCGGTGTCGGCGGGCTTGCCGTGATTCATCAGCCAGTTGAATAAATCCGGATCGTCGGACTCAAGCAGACGGACAAACAGGCGCTTATCGTCATCGCTTAAGCTGTCGTACTCATACTCGAAGAAAGGCATGATGGAGATATCAAGTTCACGCATGCCGCGACGGCACGCCCAGTGAATACGGGCCTTGTTGTTAATATCCATGTTCTGTTTCCTGCATTACGTTTGGCACAGTCGGTATCCCGTTCGGTATTCATTATTGCTCTTCGGGAACACCTGCTAGTGTAACGTGTTTTTGACCGTTTCTTTACTGGAATATTGCGAACCTCGAGCAAGCTTCCTGAATAATCCTTATAAAGACAGCGGATTACACTATTTTGCGTAGCGCCACGCATAACCGCGTAATGGCACGAATGGCCTGCTGAAAGCGCTTGCATTGAATACAGTCTCTTTTACCATTAGGTATTATCAAAGCGTTAAGCAATTCAGGACATCACTATGGCATTTACACCATTTTCTCCTCGCCAGCCCGCCGCCTCTGCGCGTCTGCCGCTGACGCTGATTACTCTTGATGACTGGGCACTGGCGACACTGGTTGGTGCGGACAGCGAAAAATACCTGCAAGGCCAGGTCACGGCGGACGTGGCGCAGTTGACTGAGCACCAGCATCTGCTGGCCGCGCATTGCGATCCAAAAGGCAAAATGTGGAGCAACCTGCGTCTGTTCCGCCGTCAGGACGGATTCGCCTTCATTGAGCGTCGCAGCCTGCGTGACGCCCAGCTTAAAGAGCTGAAAAAATACGCGGTCTTTTCTAAAGTCACCATCGCCCCTGACGATGAACACGTTCTGCTGGGGGTAGCGGGTTTCCAGGCGCGTGCAGCGCTGAAAAACCTGTTTGCCGAGCTACCGGATGCCGGAAAACAGCTGATCAGCGAGGGAGAAACCTCCATTCTGTGGTTCGAACACCCTGCGGAGCGCTTCTTGCTGGTAACCGACGAAGCAACGGCGGAACGCGTCACTGACGCCCTGCGCGGTGAAGCACAGCTCAACAACAGCCAGCAGTGGCTGGCGCTGAACATCGAAGCGGGCCTGCCGGTTATTGACGCGGCAAACAGCGCGCAGTTTATCCCGCAGGCGACAAACATCCAGGCGCTGGGTGGTATCAGCTTTAAGAAGGGCTGCTACACCGGACAGGAAATGGTGGCGCGTGCGAAATTCCGCGGCGCGAACAAACGCGCCCTGTGGACGCTGGCTGGTCACGCCAGCCGTGTGCCGGAAGCGGGTGAAGATCTCGAGATGAAGATGGGCGAAAACTGGCGCCGTACCGGCACCGTGTTAGCCGCCGTCCAGCTCGATGATGGCCGCCTGCTGGTGCAGGTTGTCATGAATAATGATATGGAGCCCGACAGCGTGTTCCGCGTGCGGGACGATGCAAACACGCTCAGCATTGAGCCGCTGCCGTATTCACTGGAAGATTGATGCTGTATCGCCCGGTGTTGATATTCTCCCTCTCCCTGTGGGCTGAGGGATCCCCAGTAATTTTTTTATGCAGAAGCAATAAAGTTGCTTTCTAAATGACTGAGGGCTGTCAGCGATGCCCTGGTCCGGCTGTAAATCGCTGAGGCGTTTGCCTTCCGGCCGGGGCGAGGCGCAGGGATGCGCCGAGAGGGCGGCTTTACAGGGACGTTGCCTCCGCCCGTACCCGATAAGCCGGAAGGAATAAGCCGAGGGCACCGCGAAGCGGCGATTTACCGCCGGGAGCCCGGGTCGCCAGGGTGGTGGCGACTGAGCCACCCTGGCACGTTCACCGGTCATGTCGTTACAGAGTAGCAAGGAACATAAAGTGAACGGAATGACCACCACCGCCGTATGTTCCCCTCACCCTAACCCTCTCCCCGGAGGGGCGAGGGGATTGCTCAGTGCTCGCATTAATTTGTGGGGAACCCTCAGCCCACCGGGAGAGGGTCGGGGTGAGGGCATCAGACCGCACCTTACAAAAAAACTACACCTGACCAACATACAGATAAATTGCCAGAAAGTGGCACACGCTGCCGCCCAGCACAAAGCCGTGCCAGATGGCATGGTTGTACGGGATACGCTTGCAGACGTAGAAAATCACGCCCAGCGAGTAGATCACTCCGCCCACCGCCAGAAGCGTCACGCCCCCCACCGCCAGCTTAATGGCTAACTGATACACCACAATTAGCGACAGCCAGCCCATTGTCAGATAGGTGACCAGCGACAACACTTTGAACCGGTGCGCGATGGTCAGCTTGAACAGGATCCCCAGCAGCGCCAGGCTCCAGATCACAATCATCAGGCCACGCGACAGCGGTGAGTTGAGCCCCACCAGCAAAAATGGCGTGTAAGTGCCTGCAATGAGAAGATAGATTGCGCAGTGGTCAAATTTCTTGAGCCATATCTTCGCCCGTTGATGCGGAATAGCGTGATACAGCGTTGAGGCAAGGAAAAGCAGGATCATACTCCCGCCATACAGGCTGTAGCTGGTAATGGCCATCGCGCTGGCGTTGGTATCTACCGCCTGCACCAACAGCAATACTAAGCCGACAATCCCAAACACCAGGCCAATGCCATGGCTTATACTGTTGGCTACTTCCTCAGCCAGCGAATACCCCTGTGCGATTAATGGTCTACTCACCATACTTAACTCCGGGAAAACAAAAGATGATTATTCATCGCCAGTCTATGCTAACTGAGAATGATTCCAGTGAACACCTGTTAGCTAAAATAAATCCGTAATCAATATTTATCCTTACAAATCAGTATAATGCAAAATAAATCCACCGCACATGTGTAAATGATTTCATTAACACCTGAGTAATCAAGGAGATAAATCCGTCTCTCGCCCTTCGTCATCATGGTATGCTTCAGGGATAGTGTCCGACAGCGAGTTTAGCCATTGTGAGTATGTTCAGCCATTCCGCCATTGCCAGCCTCAACAATCTGGAAATGATGGTCTACAACTATGTCATTAAGAACCGTGACAAAGTGATGTACATGACCATCCGCGAGCTGGCGGATGCGGCGGGAGTCTCTACCACTACTATCCTGCGCTTCTGCCGAAAGCTCAACTGCGAAGGCTACTCGGAATTTCGGGTGCGCTTTAAACTCTATCTGGAGCAGAACGAGCCCCAGCAGGCGAATTTTGGTGCCAGTGAAATTATCAGCTTCTTTAAAAGCGTAAATAACGAAGAGTTCGATGCGTTATTAGATAAAGCCGTCGATATTATTTTATCATCTGAACGAATTATTTTTGTTGGCGCAGGCACGTCCGGATCGCTGGCAAAATATGGCGCACGTTTCTTTTCAAATATCGGGAAATTCAGCAACCATATCGACGATCCTTATTTCCCGGTCACTAACGATATGGCTAAAAATGCACTGGCCATTGTACTTTCCGTCTCCGGAGAAACCGAGGAAATCCTGCGCTTCGCCAGCCAGTTCAGCCTGCATCGCTGCAAGGTGCTCTCTGTCACCAGCCACGAACATTCTCGTCTCGCGAAACTGGCGGACTTTAATCTCTCCTGGCATGTCCCCCAAACGCGCATAGGCGGCGTTTACGATATAACCACCCAAATTCCCGTTATCTATATTCTGGAATCATTAGGCCGGAAACTGGCGAAGAAATTAACAGAATAAAACATCCTGTTTTTTTGATGTGACAAATTACAATTTCCGCAAAATGTTATATCGTGACATTTATTTCCGCTTTGCTAGACTCGAAATCAATAAGTCCTGAATTGAGAATAGCAAAGATGAAAAAACTCACTTTACCGAAAGATTTTTTATGGGGCGGCGCGGTGGCGGCGCACCAGGTTGAAGGCGGCTGGAACAAAGGCGGCAAAGGGCCAAGCATCTGCGACGTGCTCACCGGCGGCGCACACGGCGTTCCGCGTGAAATCACGCAGGAAGTGATTGAAGGCAAATATTACCCGAACCACGAAGCCGTCGACTTTTACGGCCATTACAAAGAAGACATCAAGCTGTTTGCCGAGATGGGCTTCAAATGTTTCCGTACCTCTATCGCCTGGACGCGCATCTTCCCGAAAGGCGACGAAACTCAGCCAAACGAAGAGGGGCTGAAGTTTTACGACGACATGTTCGATGAACTGCTGAAGTACAACATCGAGCCGGTGATCACCCTCTCCCACTTTGAAATGCCGCTGCACCTCGTTCAGGAATACGGCGGATGGACCAACCGTAAAGTAGTCGATTTCTTTGTACGCTTCTCGGAAGTGGTATTTGAGCGCTACAAAAATAAGGTCAAATACTGGATGACCTTCAACGAAATCAACAACCAGCGCAACTGGCGTGCGCCGCTGTTCGGCTACTGCTGCTCTGGCGTGGTCTATACCGAGCATGACAACCCGGAAGAGACCATGTACCAGGTGCTGCACCACCAGTTCGTGGCCAGCGCGCTGGCGGTGAAAGCCGCCCGCCGCATTAACCCGGAGATGAAAGTCGGCTGCATGCTGGCGATGGTGGCGCTCTATCCATACTCCTGCAAGCCAGAAGATGTGATGTTCGCTCAGGAATCCATGCGCGAGCGCTACGTCTTTACCGACGTACAGCTGCGCGGCTACTACCCGTCTTACGTGCTGAACGAGTGGGAACGCCGTGGCTTCTCCATCAAAATGGAAGCAGGCGACGAGCAGATCCTGCGTGAAGGCACCTGCGATTACTTAGGTTTCAGCTATTACATGACCAACGCGGTCAAAGCGGAAGGCGGCACCGGTGACGCCATTTCCGGCTTCGAGGGCAGCGTGCCGAACCCACACGTCAAGGCGTCCGACTGGGGCTGGCAGATTGACCCTGTGGGCCTGCGTTATTCGCTGTGTGAACTGTACGAGCGCTACCAGAAGCCACTGTTTATCGTGGAAAATGGTTTCGGCGCCTACGACAAGGTGGAAGAGGACGGCAGCATCAACGATGACTACCGCATCGACTACCTGCGCGCCCACGTGGAAGAGATGATGAAGGCCGTGACGTACGACGGCGTGGATCTGATGGGCTACACTCCGTGGGGCTGCATCGACTGCGTCTCCTTCACCACCGGCCAGTACAGCAAGCGCTACGGCTTTATCTACGTCAACAAGCACGACGACGGCACCGGTGACATGTCCCGCTCCCGTAAGAAGAGCTTTGAGTGGTATAAAACCGTCATTGCCAGCAACGGCGAAACGCTGTAATGGCTTGCCCTCTCTGCAAGCGGAGAGGGCAAACTGCTTATCTTCCAGACACTTCTTTACAGCTTTTGCGTTGCCAAAATATGTTCGCCCGATAATATAGGCATCCTGAATATTTGAGGCGAACATGATTAAGCGACAACGCAACGCTATCCTGCTTGTAGCCCTGGCCTGCCTGGTGGTACTGATATGTACCGCCCAGCGGATGGCCGGGATGCACGCGCTTGTCATGAACGTCACCGCCACGAGCCAGTCTGTTCAGCAGGGGCAGGAGAGTGCCGACGCACCGGTAACCCCGTGTGAGCTAAGCGCCAAGTCGCTGATGTCGGTCCCGCCTGTTTTGTTTGAAGGCGCCCTGATTGCCGTCACCCTGCTGCTTGCGTTGCTGGCAGCCAGTCCACCGCGCCGCGAACGGCAGTGGCCTCCCCGCGTTATCTCCCCGCCCCGGTTAAGGGTGCATCTGCGATTATGCGTCTTCCGTGAATGAGCCTTCGCCTGTTACTTCAGGTTAATTCATCATTTACGGAGAAAATTTATGTTTACTGTATTCAGGCGACTGCTGGTCTGCCTGCTTTGGCTATGGCTGCCCCTCAGCCAGGCTGCCGACAGCGGCTGGCTGCGCGCCGCCGATAATCAGCACGCCAGCGTCAGGCTGCGTGCGCAACCTGAAAGCACTGGCGAAACCCGCCTGCTGCTGGACGTCACCCTGCAAAAAGGCTGGAAAACCTACTGGCGCTCGCCGGGTGAAGGCGGCGTCGCACCCGCGATTAAATGGCATCAGCCCGTCGAGGCGATCTGGCGCTGGCCTGTGCCGCAGCGTTTCGACGTCGCGGGCATCACCACGCAGGGCTATCACGGCGATGTCAGCTTTCCCCTCACTCTGCGGGGCGACGTCCCGACGATCCTGAGCGGCGTGCTGACGCTCTCCACCTGTAGCAACGTCTGTATTCTTACCGACTACCCGTTTTCGCTGAACATGACCGCATCCGCAGGCGCCGGTTTTGATTACGATTTCAGTCGGGCCATGGGCACCCTTCCGCTCAGCGGCGGGTTGACCTCAACGCTTAACGCCACCTATGCCCCCGGCAAGCTGACCGTAACGGCGCAGCGTGACGCAGGCTGGCAGGCGCCGTCGCTGTTTATCGACGGTATGGATGATGTTGATTTCGGCAAACCGGCCCTCACCGTGCGCGGTGATTCGCTGGTCGCCACCGTGCCCGTGACGGACAGCTGGGGCGAGGCCGCGCCCAACCTCAGCGGCAAAACCCTGTCACTGGTTCTGGCCGATAGCGGGCAGGCGCAGGAGTCCAGCCTGAGCATTCAGCCGGGGAACGCCGCGCCGACGCTCCCGTTAGGCTGGGTCCTGCTGATGGCGCTTGCTGGCGGTCTGATCCTTAACGTCATGCCCTGCGTACTGCCCGTGCTGGCCATGAAGCTGGGCACGCTGATGCAAACCGAACGGCAGGCGCGGGGTCAGGTACGCCGACAGTTTCTTGCATCGGTAGCCGGGATCGTGATCTCGTTCCTCGCACTGGCGCTGATGATGACGGTATTACGTTTAGGCAATCAGGCGCTCGGCTGGGGGATCCAGTTCCAGAACCCGTGGTTTATTGCCGCGATGGCGCTGGTAATGGTGCTCTTCAGCGCCAGCCTGCTGGGGTTGTTTGAAATCCGTCTCCCTTCCGGCGCCAGCACCTTCCTCGCCACGCGCGGCGGCAACGGGCTTGCGGGTCATTTCTGGCAAGGCGCGTTTGCCACGCTGCTGGCGACACCCTGCACCGCGCCGTTCCTGGGGACGGCGGTCTCGGTCGCGCTGGCGGCACCGCTTCCCCTGCTGTGGGGGATCTTCCTGGCGATGGGTATCGGTATGAGCCTGCCGTGGCTGCTGGTGGCGGCCTGGCCGGGGCTGGCCCTGCGGTTGCCGCGTCCGGGGCGCTGGATGAACGTTGTACGCATAGTGCTGGGGATGATGATGCTCGGCTCATCGCTGTGGCTGCTGAGCCTGCTGACGGTGCATATTGGCAGCCTGCCCGTCATTACGCTGGGCGTGCTACTGATCCTTGCGCTGCTGCTGGTCACCGCCTGGCGCTACCGCTGGCAAACGGCACTGCGCGCCGGGGTATTAGCTGTACTGGTGGCCGGGGTAGTCGCGTTTGTTTCCGGCTCCGGCGGCGAGGGCTCCCGCCGCGATCGTATTCACTGGCAGCCGCTCAGCGAGCAGGCCATTGTCCGCGCGCTGGCGGAGAACAAACGGGTGTTCGTCGACGTGACCGCCGACTGGTGCGTGACCTGTAAAGCCAATAAATACAACGTACTGCTGCGCGACGACGTGCAGGTCGCGCTCTCCGCCCCGGACGTTGTCGCCCTGCGCGGCGACTGGAGCCGCCCCTCAGATACCATCAGCCAGTTTTTAACCACGCGCGGCAGCGCCGCCGTGCCGTTTAACCAGATCTACGGACCGGGATTACCGCAGGGCCACGTGCTGCCTGCGTTGTTAAGCCGCGAAGCGGTGCTGAGCACCCTGTCCGATGCAAAAGGAAAATAACATGAGAGCCTTTGTTGCCTTACTTCTGCTGTCGTTATCAACGTTCGGTTTCGCCGCACCGTCAGATGACGCTTCCAACGACCAGCTGGCAAAACTGCTGTTTAACGACCCCAACAGCCCGCGAACCGGCGCGACATCGCCGAAGCTCACCATCGTCTCCTTCACAGACTACAACTGCCCGTATTGCAAGCAGTTCGACCCAATGCTGGAGAAAATCGTGCACGATAATCCCGACGTGCAGCTCATCATCAAACTGCTGCCGTTCAAGGGGCAAAGCTCGGTAAATGCCGCGAAAGCGGCGCTCTCAACGTGGCAGCAGGCGCCGGATCAATTCTGGGCACTACACCAGCGGCTGATGATGAAAAAGGGCTATCACGATGACGCCAGCATCGCCGCCGCGCAGGTGAAGACCGGGACGGACAGCATTAAAACCGATGATAAAACCATGGACAGCGTAAAGATGAACCTGATCCTGGCGCAGGTGCTGAATATTCAGGGCACCCCGGCGACCATCATCGGTGACCAGATGGTGGCGGGCGCAATCCCGTATGACGATCTGGAGGGGCTGGTCAAAGAACAGCTGGCAAACGCCCGTGGCAAGTAAGCTTCCTCGCCTGCTGCGCGAGCTGGCCGTGTGGCTGCTGATTGGCGTAGCCGTGAGCCTGGCGGTGGACTATTTCCGCCAGCCCGCGCTGCCGCAGAATTTCTCCGCGACGGCACTGCACACCCTCGACGGTCAGCCCGTCGATCTTATCGCCATGAGTAAGGAGCGACCGCTGCTGGTCTACGTCTGGGCGACATGGTGCGGCGTCTGCCGCTACACCACGCCGTCGGTGGCGGCGATTGCCGCGGACGGGGGTAACGTGATGTCGGTTGCGCTGCGCTCGGGCGATAACGCGACGCTCGAAACATGGATGAGAAAGAAGAAGGCGATGATGCCCACGGTCAACGACGCCAGCGGAGAACTGGCGCATCAGTGGGACGTTCAGGTGACGCCAACGCTTGTGGTGATCTCTCACGGTGAAGTGAAGTCGATCACCACCGGCTGGACCAGCGGCTGGGGAATGCGCCTGCGGCTGTGGCTGGCGTCGTAGCGTTACTTCCCGCCAGCCAGCTCCAGGAAGCTACCGGTGACATAGGAGGCTTTGTCGCTCAGCAACCAGGTAATGGCCTGGGCGACCTCCTCCGGCTGACCGCCACGCTGCATCGGTAACATCGACTTCACCCGATCCACACGCCCCGGCTCGCCGCCGGAGGCGTGAATATCGGTATAAATCAGGCCTGGCCGCACACAGTTAACGCGAATGCCCTGCGCCGCCACCTCCAGCGCGAGGCCGGTTGTCAGGGAATCCACGGCCCCTTTGGAGGCAGCATAATCCACATACTCCCCCGGAGCGCCCAGTCGTGAGGCCGCCGAGGAGACATTCACAATCGCGCCGCCCTTGCCGCCGTGTTTATGCGACATGCGCTTCACCGCCTCACGGCAGCAGAGAAAATAGCCAGTGACGTTGGTGGACAGCACGCGGTTAATACGTTCAGCGGAGAGGTTTTCGATGGAGGATTGTTCAAACAAAATCCCGGCGTTGTTCACCAGCGCGGCGAGCGGCTCACCTTCGCGATCGATGCTGTCGAACATCGCCATCACCTGCGATTCATCGCTGATATCCGCGCGCACGGCAAAGGCCTTACCGCCCGCGTCCACGATCTGATTAATAACCTCTGTCGCGGCTTTGATGTTGTGATGAAAATTCACCGCAACGGTGTAGCCTTCGCTTGCCAGCTGTAGCGCGGTGGCTTTACCAATACCCCGGCTGGCGCCGGTGACCAATGCAATTGCCATTCTTTTCTCCCAATAAAAAAGCCGGGTGGCGGCTTCGCCTTACCCGGCCTACGTTACTACAGGAACAACGTTACTGGTATTCGCTCATCGGTACGCAGGAGCAGAACAGGTTACGGTCGCCGTAAACATCATCAAGACGTTTCACGGTTGGCCAATATTTGTTTGCCACACCTGCCGGGAAGACAGCCAGCTCGCGGGTATAACCGTGGTTCCACTTTGCCACCAGTTCGTTCTGGGTATGCGGCGCGTTGACCAGCGGGTTATCTTCCAGCGTCCATTCCCCGCCTTTCACGCGGTCGATTTCGCTGCGGATCGCCAGCATCGCGTCGATAAAGCGATCCAGCTCCACCTTGCTTTCAGACTCGGTCGGCTCAACCATCAGCGTTCCTGCAACCGGGAAGGACATGGTTGGCGCGTGGAAGCCGTAGTCGATCAGGCGCTTGGCAATATCCAGCTCGCTGATGCCCGTCTCTTCTTTCAGAGGACGAATATCGAGGATGCATTCGTGCGCCACGCGACCATCGCGGCCGGTGTAGAGCACCGGATAGGCGTCTTTCAGACGTGTTGCGATGTAGTTGGCGTTGAGGATCGCCACCTGGCTGGCCTGCTTGAGCCCTTCCGCGCCCATCATGCGGATGTACATCCAGCTGATTGGCAGGATAGAGGCGCTGCCGAACGGTGCCGCGGAGACCGCGCCCTGACGGGTCAGCATGCCTTCAATCTGCACCACGCTATGGCCTGGCACAAACGGTGCCAGGTGCGCTTTGACGCCGATTGGGCCCATGCCCGGGCCGCCGCCGCCGTGCGGAATGCAGAACGTTTTATGCAGGTTGAGGTGCGACACGTCCGCGCCAATAAAGCCCGGAGAGGTAATGCCCACCTGGGCGTTCATGTTCGCGCCGTCGAGGTAAACCTGGCCGCCGAACTGATGCACCACTTCACACACTTCACGGATCGTTTCTTCGTACACGCCGTGGGTGGACGGGTAGGTCACCATGATGCAGGAGAGTTTGTCGCCTGCCTGCTCTGCTTTGGCGCGCAGGTCGGCCAGATCGATGTTGCCGTTTTTGTCGCACGCCACGACCACCACTTCCATCCCTGCCATCTGGGCAGAGGCCGGGTTGGTGCCGTGGGCAGAGCTTGGGATCAGACAGATATCGCGGTGGCCTTCGTTGCGGCTTTCGTGATAGTGACGGATCGCCAGCAGACCGGCGTATTCACCCTGCGCACCGGAGTTCGGCTGCATGCAGAGCGCGTCGTACCCGGTCAGCTTCACCAGCCAGTCGGAGAGCTGGTTGATCATCATGTGATAACCTTCCGCCTGCTCAGCCGGGCAGAACGGGTGCAGCTCGGAGAATTCAGGCCAGGTGATTGGGATCATCTCAGCCGCGGCGTTCAGCTTCATGGTGCAGGAGCCCAGCGGGATCATCGCCTGGTTCAGCGCCAGATCTTTACGTTCCAGAGAGTGCATGTAACGCATCATCTCGGTTTCGCTGTGATAGCGGTTGAACACCGGGTGAGTCAGGATTGCGTCGTCGCGCAGCATGCTTTCCTGAATGGAGCGGCTGTCGAGCGCAACCTCTTTGTCGAGCGTATCAACGTCCAGACCCTGTGCGTCACCCAGCAATACGTTGAACAGGGTCAGGATATCGTCACGGGTGGTGCTTTCGTCCAGCGTAATGCCGACCGCATTGTGAATGTCGCTGCGCAGGTTGATTTGTGCTGCCTCGGCGCGCGCCAGCACGGCCGCTTTGTCTGCCACCTCGACGCACAGGGTGTCGAAGTAGTGCTCATGACGCAGTCTGAGACCTTTCTGTTGCAGACCGCAGGCCAGGATATCGGCCAGACGGTGGATGCGGCTGGCAATGCGTTTCAGGCCAGCCGGACCGTGGAATACCGCGTATAAGCTGGCAATGTTAGCCAGCAGCACCTGCGAGGTACAGATGTTGGAGTTCGCTTTCTCGCGGCGGATATGCTGCTCGCGGGTCTGCATCGCCATGCGCAGCGCGGTGTTACCGGCGGCATCTTTCGATACGCCGATAATACGGCCTGGCATGGAACGTTTAAATTCATCTTTCGCGCCAAAGAACGCCGCGTGCGGGCCGCCGTAGCCCATCGGCACGCCGAAGCGTTGCGCTGAGCCGAAGACAATATCCGCGCCCTGTTTACCTGGCGCCGTCAGCAGCACCAGCGCCATAAAATCAGCGGCGACGCTAACAATAACCTTACGGGATTTGAGCTCGGCGATCAGCGCGCTGTAATCATGCACTTCCCCGGTGGTGCCCACCTGCTGTAACAGCACGCCGAAGACGTCCTGGTGATCCAGCACTTTGTCAGCGTCGTCGACAATCACCTCAAAGCCGAAGGTTTCCGCACGGGTGCGCACCACGTCCAGCGTCTGGGGATGCACGTCCGCCGCGACGAAAAAGCGGTTGGCGTTTTTCAGCTTGCTCACGCGCTTCGCCATCGCCATCGCTTCAGCGGCGGCAGTGGCTTCATCCAGCAGCGAGGCAGAGGCGATATCCATACCGGTCAGATCCAGCGTCACCTGCTGGAAGTTCAGCAGCGCTTCCAGACGGCCCTGGGAGACTTCTGGCTGATACGGGGTGTAAGCGGTGTACCAGCCCGGGTTTTCCAGCATGTTACGCAGGATCACCGGCGGTAACTGCACGTTGGTGTAGCCCATGCCGATGTAAGACTTATAGCGCTTGTTAAGGCCGGCGATGGCCTTCAGCTCCGCCAGCGCGGCGAACTCCGTCGTGGACTCGCCTACCTGCGGCGGTGTGGCAAGCTGGATGTCTTTTGGCACGATCTGGCCGATCAGTGCGTTTAATGAATCCGCGCCAACTGTCTTCAGCATCTCCTGCTGTTGCTGAGCATCCGGCCCAATGTGACGTTCAATGAAGGCGCCACGGTTTTCAAGCTGGCTTAAAGTCTGTGTCATGAGCGATGGTTCCTGAAACGTGCAGTGAATCGTAATTATCTGTAACGCTGTTGCCCGGTGGCGCTAACGCTTACCGGGCCTACGTAGATCTGTAGGCCGGATAAGCGCAGCGCCATCCGGCACAACGTTATTCGTCTTCCAGTAGTGCTTCGTACGCGGTCGCATCCAGCAGCGCGGCAACCTGCGCTTCGTCGCTGGCTTTGATCTTAAAGATCCAGCCGCCTTCATAAGGCTCGCTGTTCACCAGCTCCGGGGAGTCGCTCAGCGCGTCGTTCACGGCAACAATTTCACCGCTCACCGGAGCGTAGATGTCAGAGGCCGCTTTAACGGATTCCGCCACCGCACAGTCGTCGCCTGCGCTCACGGTTGCGCCCACTTCCGGCAGGTCAACAAACACCATGTCGCCCAGCAGTTCCTGCGCGTGCTCGGTGATCCCAACGGTGTAAGTGCCGTCCGCCTCTTTGCGCAGCCACTCGTGTTCTTTGCTGTATTTCAGTTCTGCTGGCACATTGCTCATTGAAGTTCTCCTGATAAAAATAGTTAGGCGACCGGCTTACCGGCGCGAACAAAAATCGGTTTGGTCACGTTGACCGGCATTTCGCGGTTGCGGATCTGCACCACCGCCGTTTCGCCAATCCCCGCTGGCACGCGTGCCAGTGCAATACTGTAGCCGAGCGTCGGGGAGAACGTTCCGCTGGTGATCACGCCTTCGCGATGATTGCCATCGGCATCGGTGAAGCGCACCGGCAGCTCGCCGCGCAGAACGCCTTTTTCTTTCATCACCAGGCCAACCAGCTGTTCAGTGCCCTTCTCGCGCTGCATCTCCAGCGCTTCACGGCCAATAAAATCACGGTCAGCCGGTTCCCACGCGATGGTCCAGCCCATGTTGGCCGCCAGCGGTGAGACGCCTTCGTCCATCTCCTGACCGTAGAGGTTCATCCCCGCTTCCAGACGCAGCGTATCGCGCGCGCCCAGGCCCGCAGGCTTCACACCCGCCTCCACCAGCGCACGCCAGAAATCGGCGGCCTTTTCGTTTGGCATTGCAATTTCGTAGCCCGCTTCACCGGTGTAGCCGGTGGTGGCGATAAACAGATCCCCCGCCTGCACGCCGAAGAACGGCTTCATGCCTTCGGTTGCTTTGCGCTGCTCGTCGCTGAACAGAGACGCGGCTTTCGCCTGGGCGTTTGGCCCCTGCACCGCAATCAGCGACAGATCGTCACGAACGGTGATGTCGATGGCGTAAGGTTCAGCGTGTTGGGAAATCCAGGAGAGGTCTTTTTCGCGGGTGGCGGAGTTTACAACGAGGCGGAAGAAATCTTCGGTGAAGTAGTAGACGATGAGGTCGTCAATCACGCCGCCAGAGGCATTGAGCATGCCGGTATAGAGCGCTTTGCCCGGCGTTTTTAGTTTGGCGACGTCGTTTGCCAGCAGATAACGCAAAAACTCCCGGGTGCGGCTACCGCGCAGGTCGACAATCGTCATATGAGACACGTCGAACATACCGGCATCGGTGCGCACCGCGTGGTGCTCATCAATCTGCGAGCCGTAGTGCAGCGGCATCATCCAGCCGTGGAAGTCCACCATGCGGGCGCCGCATAACACGTGCTGTTCGTACAAAGGAGTCTGTTGAGCCATCTTTTCCTCGTTGAAAAATTCACCGTGAAACCCGGTGTCGACCTCGCGATCGAGGGCCGACGCAAACGTTCTCTTTTACCTGAACTTACCACCGAAACCGGCGGTTAACCATAAGGTAAAACGGGTCATCACATTAGCTTATGACCAAAAATCACTGAAAAGCTTACAGAGTTATTCACTGGTAAAATGCGATTAAACCCGCATAAAATTAACATCGAGCTAACAGGATTTAGCAGATAGTGATATTTCGTGCGGAAAAACGGGCCGAATTTCCGTAACATAAAAATAGTAAGATTAGATTTTCTAATGCGAAAAATGACGTGAAATTAGATTATTTCAAACGAGGAGATTTCCCCGGCGCGAAGGCCGGGAAAATAAAGTGTGACGGGGATCGAGATTAACGTAACCAGTCGGGAAGATCGTTAAGACCCATTGCCTGACGAAGAAGCTGCGGTTTGACGCCGGGAAGGGTGTCGGCCAGTTTGAGGCCGATATCGCGCAGCAGTTTTTTCGCCGGGTTCGCTCCGGCAAATAGCTCGCGGAAGCCCTGCATACCCGCCAGCATCATCGCCGCACTGTGTTTGCGGCTGCGCTCGTAGCGACGCAGATACAGATGCTGACCAATATCTTTACCTTCCCGATGCAGACGACGCAGCTCTTCAACCAGCTCGGCCGCGTCCATAAAGCCGAGGTTCACCCCCTGCCCGGCCAGCGGATGAATCGTATGCGCCGCATCCCCCACCAACGCCAGACGGTGCGCCGCAAACTGACGCGCGTAGCGACCGGTTAACGGAAACGCCTGGCGTTCGCTTTCAAGCGTGCACAGGCCCAGACGGTTATCAAACGCCACGCATAGCGCCTGATTAAAGGCGTCCGGCGTCGCCTCCTGCATCTGCTGCGCTTTCTCCGGCTCTAAAGACCAGACGATGGAGCAAAGATGCGGATCGGCAAGCGGCAGGAAGGCCAGAATGCCATCATTGTGGAAAATCTGGCGCGCCACGCCGCCATGCGGCTCTTCGGTGCGGATTGTGGCAACCAGGGCGTGATGACGGTAATCCCAGAAGGTCAGCGGAATATCCGCTTTGTTACGCAGCCAGGAATTGGCGCCGTCGGCACCCACTACCAGCCGCGCGGTCAGCATGTCGCCGCTTTCAAGAGTGATAAACGCGTCGTTTTCGCCCCACGCCACCTGCTGAAGTTTCGCCGGTGCGATCAGCGTGACGTCGCTGCACTGCTGCGCTTTTTGCCACAGCGCGTGGTGGATCACCGCGTTTTCAACGATGTGCCCAAGGTGGCTGTAGCCCATGCTTTCATCGTCAAACGCGATATGGCCGAAGCTGTCTTTATCCCACACTTCCATGCCATGGTAACAGCTGGCACGCAGCGCCACGATTTCAGACCAGACGCCAAGGTGCGTCAGTAGCTTTTCGCTGGCGGCATTGATCGCCGAGACGCGCAGCTCCGGCGGTGCATCCTGCGCCATGGGCTGCGGCGCATTTTGCTCAAGCACCGCCACGCGCAGGCCGCTGCCCTGTAAACCACAGGCCAGCGCCAGTCCTACCATTCCGCCGCCGACAATGGCGACATCAACATTTTGCACGGTGATTACTCCTTAACGCGCGACCCAACCCAGGGTCCGCTGCGCCAGCACGTCACGTGCCGGAATGAACAGTTCCATCGCCATCAGCCCAAGGTTGCGACCCGCAACCAGCGGTGCCCAGCGATTGGCAAACAGGTGGACTAAACCGTCGGTAACGCCAATGGTCGCCGCTTTGTCCGCCTGACGTCGTTTCTGGTAATGGCTCAGCACTGAGTATGCGCCACAATCCTGTTGTTCGCTCCACGTCTGCGCCAGTAGTTCAGCCAGGCTCATCACGTCGCGCAGGCCAAGGTTAAAGCCTTGCCCGGCGATGGGGTGCAGCGTCTGCGCGGCGTTGCCGACCAGGGCGACGCGATGGGAGACAGTCTGCGATGCGGTCGTCAGCGCGAGCGGATAGGCCACGCGTTTTCCGGCCTGGGTGATACGCCCAAGCCGCCAGCCGAAGGCTTTTTGCAGCTCGGAACTAAAACGTTCGTCGGACCAGGAGAGAACCTCATCGGCCCGGTCCTGCGCATGGCACCACACCAGCGAGCAGCGCCCGTTCGACATCGGCAGCATGGCCAGCGGGCCGTGCTCCGTGAAGCGCTCAAATGCCCTGCCGTTATGCGCGCCAGCCGTAGAGACGTTAGCGATGACCGCCACCTGCCCATAGGGTTCAGAGCGCAATTCGACGCCGCACTGCGTGGCGATCGCGGAGCGTGAACCATCCGCCGCCACCAGCAGTTCCCCCTCCAGCGTGGTGCCGTTGTCCAGCGTCACGCTGACGGCTTCGTCACGGCGGCTAAAGCTGGCGACGCGCGCCGGACAGTGCAGCGTGACGCCAGGCGCGTCCTGTAACAGACGGAACAGCCGCAGCCCTACGTCATGCAGCTCGACAACCTGCCCCAGCGCCTCGATCCGGTAATCGTGGGCATCCAGCGTCACAAACCCGGCGTGCCCGCGATCGCTGACGTGAACGGTGCCGATCGCCGTCGCGCAATCCGCTATCGCCTGCCAGATCCCAATACGCGCAAGCTGCTGACAGGTTCCCTGCGCCAGCGCGATAGCGCGGGCGTCGAAACCGGGATGATCGGCCGCCTGCGGCGCGACCGCCTCAACCAGATGCACCGGAAGCTGGCCCTGGGTTAACTGCGAAATAGCCAACGCCAGAGTAGCGCCGGTCATGCCTCCGCCAACAATGATTACGCTCATCCGCGTGCCGCCGCCATCAGCGCCTCGATGTCGTCGGCTTTTTTCACCACGGTCGCGGTCAGGTTTTCGTTACCGGTTTCGGTGATGACGATGTCATCTTCAATACGAATGCCGATCCCGCGGTACTGTTCCGGCACGTCGGCATCCGGCGCGATGTACAGCCCCGGCTCAACGGTCAGCACCATGCCAGGCTCCAGCACGCGCGAACGTTCCGGACCGTATGCCCCCACGTCATGCACATCCAGCCCCAGCCAGTGGCTCAGGCCGTGCATAAAGTACGGGCGATGGGCGTTTTCGGTTATAAGGGTGTCCACATCGCCTTTCAGAATACCAAGCTTCACCAGCCCGGTAATCATGATGCGCACCACCTCGCCCGTAACCTCCTGAATGGAGGTGCCAGGGCGGAACAGCGTCAGCGCGGTCTCCAGAGACTCAAGCACGATGTCATAGATTTCACGCTGCGCTGGGGTGAATTTACCGTTCACCGGGAAGGTACGGGTGATGTCGCCCGCGTAACCCTGATATTCACAGCCGGCGTCAATCAGCACCAGATCGCCGTCGCGCAGTTCACTTTCGTTTTCGGTGTAGTGCAGAATGCAGCCGTTTTCCCCGCCGCCTACGATGGTGTTATAGGACGGGAAGCGCGCGCCGTGACGGTTAAATTCATGGTGAATTTCGCCTTCAAGCTGGTACTCGAACATACCGGGACGGCACTTTTCCATGGCACGGGTATGCGCCAGGGCGCTGATTTCGCCCGCGCGGCGCATCACATTCAGCTCTTCTTCAGACTTAAACAGGCGCATCTCATGCACCACCGGTCGCCAGTCTGTCAGGGTTGCGGGTGCAGACAAATTCTGACGTGAGCCTTTACGCAGCTTATCCAGCGCAGTGAAAACAATCTCATCCGCATACGCGTATTCACCCTGCGCGTGGTACAGCACGTCCAGGCCGTTGAGCAGTTGATAGAGCTGCTGGTTGATTTCGCTGTAGGCCAGCGCGCGATCCACGCCCAGTTTTCCCGGCGCCGCCTCCTGACCTAAGCGGCGGCCAAACCAGATTTCCGCGGTCAGATCGCGCACGCGGTTGAAAATCACGCTGTGGTTGTGGGTGTCATTGCTTTTAATCAGCACCAGTACCGCTTCCGGCTCGTTAAACCCGGTGAAGTACCAGAAATCGCTGCTCTGGCGATAGGGGTATTCGCTGTCGGCACTGCGCGTCACTTCCGGCGCGGCGAAAATCAGGGCAGCGCTTCCCGGCTGCATTTTTGCCAGCAGCGCCTGACGACGGCGAGAATACTCTTGACTGGAGATAACCATGACACCCTCCTGTGCGTTATTTTTCTTAGTGTAATGTTGGCTTGCGAACTTCCGGCGCGGTCGGCTGCGAGCGCGTAAAGTTGTCGTGGCACAGCAGAGACGCCACGCGCACGTACTCGATGATCTCTTCGAGAGACATCTCCAGCTCTTCCTGGTCTTCGTCTTCATCGTAGCCGAGCTGGGCGATGTTACGCAGATCGTCGATCGCTTCACCCGCTTCGCCGGTCACTTTATCCAGTTTAGGCTGGGTTACGCCCAGGCCAAGCAGATAGTGGTTTACCCACCCCGCGAGCGCATCAGCGCGATCGAAGACGCTGACATCGTCGCCTTCAGGCAGATAAAGCTGAAAAAGAAAGCCATCGTCTTCCAGGGAATCGCTGGTTGCGGCGTGCATTTTACGCAGCGCTTCCGCCAGTTCGTGGCCAAACGCCAGCCCTTCGTTGGTGAGGTCGTGGATCAGCGGCTGCCATGAGCTGTCGCTGTTTCCGCCGCACAGTATGCCGCTGATCAGACCGTGCATTTCGGCAGGGGTTAGACCGACTCCCTGCTGGTTCAGTAACTGGTTTAAATCCTTGTAACCAGGCATTTCGTTCTGTATAGACATACGCATTCGTCATCAAAGGGAGGATATTCATGATATGCTACCACTTTGGACCCTGGTGATACCAGAAAAGGGCTTGTATCTTCACATCAGGGTAGCTATAGTGTCGCCCCTTCGCAGCCCCCGGGGCAGTAAGCGAAGGCAGCGCAGTCAATCAGCAGGAAGGTGGCATGTCTGCACAACCCGTCGATCTCCAGATTTTTGGCCGTTCACTGCGAGTGAATTGTCCGCCTGAACAAAGGGATGCTTTGAATCAGGCTGCGGACGATTTGAATCAGCGGTTGCAAGATCTAAAAGAACGCACTAGAGTCACAAATACTGAGCAGCTGGTTTTCATCGCCGCGTTGAACATCAGCTATGAACTGACTCAGGAAAAAGCGAAGACCCGCGATTACGCGGCAAGCATGGAGCAGCGCATTAAAATGCTCCAGCAGACCATTGAACAGGCATTGCTTGATCAAGGTCGCAGTCCTGAAAGACCGGGACCAAAGTTTGAATAACACTTCTCAGTTGACTATGGTAGAGTAACTGTGAAGACAAAATTTCTCTGAGATGTTTGCAAGCGGGCCAGTCCCCTGAGCCGATATTTCATACCACAAGAATGTGGCGCTCCATGGTTGGTGAGCATGCTCGGTCCGTCCGAGAAGCCTTAAAACTATGACGACACATTCACCTTGAACCAAGGGTTCAAGGGTTACAGCCTGCGGCGGCATCTCGGAGATTCCCTCTCTCTTCTTCTACCAACAACCATGACTCAATTCCCTGAAGTTTCTGCTTCACGCCAGGATATCCGTCAGCTCATTCGCCAGCGTCGTCGTGCCTTAAGCGCCGAACAACAGGCACAGTTTGCCCAGCAGGCCGCCGCCCGTATGATGGCCTATCCGCCTGTGGTGATGGCAAACACCGTCGCCTTGTTTCTTTCGTTTGATGGTGAGCTGGATACCCAACCACTTATCGACCAGCTCTGGCGCGCCGGGAAAAAAGTTTATCTGCCGGTGCTGCATCCCTTTAGCCGGGGCAATCTGCTGTTTCTGCACTACCATCCGCACAGCGAGCTGGTGGTGAATCGTCTGAAAATCACCGAACCCAAACTCGACGTGCGCGATGTGCTGCCGCTATCTGAACTGGATGTGCTGATTACGCCGCTGGTGGCGTTTGACGAGCAGGGACAGCGATTAGGTATGGGCGGTGGCTTTTACGACAGAACGCTACAAAACTGGCAGCAGTACGGGTTGCAGCCGGTGGGCTATGCGCATGATTGCCAGGGCGTGGAGGCATTACCCGTGGAGAAATGGGATGTGCCGTTGCCGGCGGTGGTGACGCCCAGTAAAACCTGGACCTGGTAGAACAAAGCCGGGTGGCGGCTACGCCTTACCCGGCCTACATAAATCCTCGAACATTGTAGGTCGGGTAAGCGTGAGCGCCACCCGACACACAGACCGCACGAACATTGTAGGTCGGGTAAGTGTAAGCGCCACCCGACACACAGACCGCACGAACA
Organism: Enterobacter sp. MGH85; assembly: GCF_001037655.1. NCBI lineage: Bacteria > Pseudomonadati > Pseudomonadota > Gammaproteobacteria > Enterobacterales > Enterobacteriaceae > Enterobacter > Enterobacter sp. MGH85. The sequence continues at coordinate 1,770,685 of NZ_KQ089925.1, read as the reverse complement.
TTGTAGGTCGGGTATGCGTAAGCGCCACCCGACACACAGACCTCACGAACATTGTAGGTCG
>NZ_KQ089925.1:926110-1770524 GCF_001037655.1 Enterobacter sp. MGH85 | reverse complement strand
GGTAAGCGTAAGCGCCACCCGACACACAGACCGCACGAACATTGTAGGTCGGGTAAGCGTAAGCGCCACCCGACACACAGACCGCACGAACATTGCAGGTCGGGTAAGCGTAAGCGCCACCCGACACCACAGACCGCACTATCAGTACAGCAGACGCGCGCGAATCGTCCCCGGAATGGCCTTCATGCTCTGCAATGCTTTCTCGGCAATGTCTTCATCCGCTTCAATATCAATCACCACATAACCCATCTGCGCGTTCGTTTGCAGATACTGCGCGGCAATGTTGACGCCCTGTTCGGCAAAGATCTGGTTGATAGCAGTCAGCACGCCCGGACGGTTTTCGTGAATGTGCAGCAGACGACGCCCGCCGTGTAGCGGCAGAGACACTTCCGGGAAGTTCACCGCAGAGAGCGTTGAACCGTTGTCGGAATATTTGCTCAGCTTGCCCGCCACTTCCAGGCCGATATTCTCCTGCGCTTCCTGAGTAGAACCGCCGATGTGCGGCGTCAGGATCACGTTGTCGAACTCGCACAGTGGAGAGGTGAACGGATCGCTGTTGGTGGCCGGTTCCGTCGGGAACACGTCAATCGCCGCACCCGCCAGATGCTTACGCTTCAGCGCATCGCACAGGGCAGGAATATCGACCACTGTACCGCGCGCGGCGTTGATCAGCAGCGAGCCCGGCTTCATCAGCGCCAGCTCTTCCGCTCCCATCATGTTTTTGGTGGACGCATTTTCCGGCACGTGCAGGCTGACCACGTCGCTCATGTTCAGCAGGTCAGAAAGATGCTGCACCTGCGTCGCGTTACCCAGCGGCAGTTTGTTTTCGATATCGTAGAAAAACACGTGCATGCCAAGGGATTCCGCCAGAATACCAAGCTGCGTACCGATGTGGCCGTAACCAATAATCCCGAGTTTTTTACCACGCGCTTCGTAGGAGCCCGCGGCCAGCTTATTCCACACGCCGCGGTGCGCTTTGGCGTTAGCTTCCGGAATACCGCGAAGGAGTAGCAGCAGCTCGCCAATCACCAGCTCCGCCACGGAACGGGTGTTGGAGAACGGGGCGTTAAAAACCGGGATACCGCGTTTTGCGGCGGCATTCAGATCAACCTGATTGGTACCGATACAGAAACAGCCAATCGCCACCAGCTTTTCCGCCGCAGCAATAACGTCTTCAGTCAGTTGGGTACGGGATCGCAGGCCAATGAAATGGGCATCACGGATGGACGCTTTCAGCTCTTCAGTATCCAGCGCGCCTTTGTGAAATTCGATGTTGGTGTAACCTGCAGCGCGAAGGCTATCGAGCGCTTTCTGGTGCACGCCTTCAACCAGCAGGAATTTAATCTTGTCTTTCTCCAGTGATACCTTTGCCATTTACCCGACCCTGTTTTTATCTGAACTGATGTTGTGCTGGATATAAATCCCGTGCAGCCAACATATCAAAAAAAACTATTGCAGCAATATGAACGTTTGCGTCGGCACTCTGAAGAAAAGTCATACAGAGCAAAATGACAGAGGAAAATGCTATGGAAATTTACAAACGCGGCAGGATCGGCAAAAGAGGCGGAAAAACGTGACACAAGTCACCGAATTTAGCTTTTCAAAATTTTTTAGCGGGGGGAGCGCTCCCCCCGTCAGATCATTTTACGATGGTTTTTACACCGTCAGCCGTGCCGATCAGCGCCACGTCCGCGCCACGGTTGGCAAATAACCCTACGGTAACGACGCCCGGAATGCCGTTGATCGCATTTTCCAGCGCAATGGCATCGAGGATCTCAAGGCCGTGAACGTCGAGGATCACGTTGCCGTTGTCGGTCACCACACCCTGACGGTATTCCGGACGACCACCCAGCTTCACCAGTTGACGTGCCACGGCACTGCGCGCCATCGGGATCACTTCGACCGGCAGCGGGAAACTCCCCAGAATGTCGACCTGCTTGGAGGCGTCCGCGATGCAGATGAACTTATCCGCCACGGAGGCAATGATTTTTTCGCGGGTCAGCGCCGCGCCACCGCCTTTGATCATCTGCATGTGGCCGTTGATTTCATCCGCGCCATCAACGTAAATGCCCAGACGGTCCACTTCGTTGAGGTCGAAAACAGTGATGCCGAGGCTTTTCAGCTTTTCCGTGGAAGCATCGGAGCTCGAAACCGCGCCCTCGATTTGCCCCTTCATCGTGCCCAGCGCATCGATAAAGTGCGCCGCCGTCGATCCCGTACCAACACCGACAATGGTACCCGGCTGTACGTACTGGAGAGCCGCCCATCCTACTGCTTTTTTCAGTTCATCCTGCGTCATGATCGTTTTGCCTGTGGTGTGAAAACTCAGGGCGCATTATAGAACACGTCGAATGGATTTCGTCTGCCACGAAGGGAAAATTGTGTCATAGTGCAGATTAAGCAAAATTAAGGAGTCAGCCAGAGCAATGAAACGTCCGGACTACAGAACACTACAGGCACTTGATGCAGTTATTCGTGAACGCGGTTTTGAGCGCGCGGCGCAAAAGCTGTGCATCACCCAGTCCGCCGTATCACAGCGTATCAAACAGCTTGAAAACATGTTCGGGCAGCCGCTGCTGGTGCGTACCGTACCGCCGCGTCCAACGGAGCAAGGACAAAAGCTCCTCGCCCTGCTACGTCAGGTTGAACTGCTGGAAGATGAGTGGCTGGGCGATGAACAGACCGGCTCCACGCCGCTGCTGCTGTCGCTGGCGGTGAACGCCGACAGTCTGGCAACCTGGCTGCTGCCGGCCCTTGCGCCGGTGCTGGCCGACTCCCCTATCCGCCTGAATCTCCAGGTTGAAGATGAAACCCGCACCCAGGAACGTCTGCGTCGCGGCGAAGTGGTTGGTGCCGTCAGTATTCAGCCTCAGGCGCTGCCAAGCTGTCTGGTGGATCAGTTGGGCGCGCTGGATTACCTCTTCGTCGGTTCAAAAGCCTTTGCCGAGCGCTATTTCCCGAACGGTGTGACCCGCGCCGCGCTGCTGAAAGCGCCTGCCGTCGCGTTCGACCATCTGGACGATATGCATCAGGCCTTCCTGCAGCAAAACTTCGATCTGCCGCCGGGCAGCGTGCCGTGTCATATCGTTAACTCGTCCGAAGCCTTCGTGCAGCTTGCACGTCAGGGAACCACCTGCTGCATGATCCCGCATCTGCAGATTGAGAAAGAGTTGAAAAGCGGTGAGCTGATTGATTTAACTCCGGGGCTGTATCAGCGCCGGATGTTGTACTGGCACCGTTTTGCGCCGGAAAGCCGCATGATGCGCAACGTCACCGACGCGCTGCTGGCGTTTGGGCATAAGGTGTTAAGACAGGATTGAAAAACAAGCCGGGTGGCGGCTTCGCCTTACCCGGCCTACGGGTTACTGAGCTGGCTTTTCAGTCGGCTCCAGCTGGAACACCACATCAACCTGATCGTCGAACTGAATGGTTGGCTGCTCGTAGGTTTCCTGAGCAGAAACCGGCGCGGCGTCCGCTTTCATCATCCGCACCATCGGGCTTGGCTGGTAGTTTGAAACGTGGTAACGCACGCTGTAAACCGGACCGAGCTTGCTCTTGAAGCCGGATGCCAGCTGCTGTGCCTGATGAATGGCATCATCAATCGCCGCTTTACGCGCTTCGTCTTTATACTTCTCCGGTTGCGCAACGCCCAGCGAGACGGAACGAATTTCGTTCAGCCCTGCCTTCAGCGCACCATCCAGCAATCCGTTGAGCTTATCAAGCTGGCGCACGGTCACTTCTACAGTACGCACGGCGCGATAGCCTTTCAGGATGCTTTTGCCGTTCTGGTAATCGTAATCCGGTTGAGTACGCAGGTTCGCAGAGCTGATGTCTTTTTTCGCGACACCGTTCTGTTCCAGGAAAGAGAGGTATTGCGCAACACGATCGTCTGCCTGTTTCTTGGCGGAAGCAGCATCTTTCGCCGCCACGTTCACTTCAATTGCCAGGGTTGCAACATCCGGTACCGCATCCACGCTTGCCGTACCTGAAGTGACAATGTGCGGGCCATTTGGCAGTTCATTCGCCTGCACCGACACCGCACCTAAACTTACTAATGCCGCCAGGGCCATCACCTTAAACTTCACTGTCATTCCTCCATGTTGCGAAGAGTGCCCTGTTAACAGGGCTCATGCCAGCAAGCTTAGCGGGTCTTGTTCAGATGTCCATAAGACAACGCTTAGTTGAACAATCCCTGTACGTGATGAATGCCCTCTTTCGCCAGCTGGAAGGCAATAAACCACATCACCAGCCCCACCAGGGTATTGATAATGCGCTGCGCTTTGGCGGTACGCAGTCGTGGTGCCAGCCATGCCGCCAGGATCGCAAGACCAAAGAACCAGAGGAAGGAGGCGCTGACCGTACCGAGCGCAAACCAGCGTTTCGGCTCAACGTCCAGCTGTCCCCCCAGGCTGCCGAGCACCACGAACGTATCAAGATAAACGTGCGGGTTAAGCCATGTCACGGCGAGCATGGTGACGATAATCTTCCAGCGCCCTTGCTTCATCACTTCGGCGCTCGCCAGCTCAAGATTGCTGCTCATGGCCGTTTTCAGGGCGCCAAACCCGTACCACAGCAGAAACGCTACGCCGCCCCAGGTAACCAGCGCCAGCAGCCACGGCGACTGCATCAACAGGGCGCTGCCGCCAAAAATCCCGGCGCAAATCAGCAGCAGATCGCTCACCGCGCACAGCAGGGCAATCATCAGATGGTACTGACGGCGGATGCCCTGATTCATCACGAACGCATTTTGTGGACCAAGGGGAAGGATCATGGCCGCACCTAACGCAAGCCCTTGAAAATAGTAAGATAACATAACGTAATTCTCGCAGAGTTGTCCTGGGGCAGACTATACTGCGGGAACGACATTAGAGGAAATGGATAATATTAATTGGGGATTAGCGAGGCTAATAAAAGAAAAGCCCGGTGTCGCTGATGCTTACCGGGCCTACGGAGACGTTACTCTGCTTCTTTGACTTTTTTGACGTTTACATCCATCTGCGGGTACGGGAAGCTGATGCCGTTGGCATCGAAGTCACGCTTAATGCGCTCCAGCACATCCCAGTAAACGTTTTGCAGATCGCTGCTTTTGCTCCAGATGCGCACCACAAAATTAATGGATGATGCGCCCAGTTCATTCAGACGAACGGTCTGCTCGCGGTCCTTCAGAATACGGTCATCTGAAGCAATGATGTTGGTAATCAGAGACTTCACCTGATCGATATCGGAATCGTACGCCACGCTGATGATCAGCTCGTTACGACGCACCGGCTCGCGGGAGAAGTTAATGATATTGCCGGCAATGATTTTCCCGTTCGGTACCACCACAATACGACCGTCGACAGTACGCAGAGTGGTAGAGAAAATCTGTACCTGCAACACGGTACCCGCGATCCCGCCTAAATCCACGTATTCACCGGAACGGAACGGACGGAAGGTTACCAGCAGTACGCCCGCCGCCAGGTTCGACAGCGAACCCTGTAATGCCAGACCAATGGCCAGACCGGCAGCACCGAGCACAGCGATGACGGATGCCGTCTGCACGCCGACACGCCCCAGCGCCGCAATCAGCGTAAAGGCGATGATGCCGTAACGCACCAGCGCGGAGAGGAAATCGGCGACCGTGGCGTCAATGTGACGTGCAACCATCACCCGGTTGACCGCGTTCGATACGATACGCGCCACGATCATCCCGACAATGATGATGGCAATAGCGGCAACAATATTCACAGCGTAGCTCAGCAGTAGCGCCTGGTTGCGCACCAGCCAGTTACCCGCATGATTGATGCTGTCTACAACATCAAGTTGTTCCATTTATTCTTCCTTTTGCTAAACCAAAACACAAAATCTATCCCTTAAGGGGACAGGCAGGTCAGTAAAGGGTAAACAAAAAGAGCGGGTAATGCCAAACAGATCACAAAATCAGGTATTGCAGGATATTGAAAAAGCATAAAAAAAGGCCCGCATTTGCGGGCCTTCTGATGTGCTGTCAGCAGTACAAATTACAGAACGTCAACCGCGTTCAGTTCTTTGAATGCCTGCTCCAGACGAGTAATCATAGAAGTCTGGGCAGCGCGCAGCCATACGCGTGGATCGTAGTATTTCTTGTTCGGCTGGTCTTCGCCTTTCGGGTTGCCCAGCTGACCTTGCAGGTAAGCTTCGTTGGTTTTGTAGTATTGCAGGATACCGTCCCAGGTTGCCCACTGGGTGTCGGTATCGATGTTCATTTTCACTACGCCGTAGCTTACGGAATCTTTGATTTCCTGAGCAGAAGAACCGGAACCGCCGTGGAAGACGAAGTTCAGGCTGTTGTGCGGCAGGTTGTGTTTCTTAGACACATATTCCTGAGAATCACGCAGGATGGTCGGGGTCAGAACCACGTTACCTGGCTTGTACACGCCGTGCACGTTACCGAAGGATGCTGCGATGGTGAAACGTGGGCTGATTTTGCTCAGCTCGGTGTAAGCGTAATCAACGTCTTCTGGCTGAGTGTACAGAGCAGAAGCGTCCATGTGGCTGTTGTCCACACCGTCTTCTTCACCGCCGGTGCAACCCAGTTCGATTTCCAGGGTCATGCCCATTTTGGACATACGCGCCAGGTACTTAGAGCAGATCTCGATGTTTTCTTCCAGAGACTCTTCGGACAGGTCGATCATGTGAGAAGAGAACAGTGGCTTACCGGTTGCTGCGAAGTGTTTTTCACCTGCGTCCAGCAGACCGTCGATCCATGGCAGCAGTTTTTTCGCGCAGTGGTCAGTGTGCAGGATAACCGGAACACCGTAGTGCTCAGCCATCTGGTGAACATGATGTGCGCCAGAGATAGCACCCAGGATAGCAGCGCCCTGAGGAACGTCAGTTTTCACGCCTTTACCTGCGATGAACGCAGCGCCGCCGTTAGAGAACTGAACGATAACCGGTGCTTTAACTTTTGCAGCGGTTTCCAGTACGGCGTTGATGGAGTCGGTACCTACGCAGTTAACTGCTGGCAGAGCGAAGTTGTTTTCTTTAGCTACCTGGAACACTTTCTGTACGTCATCACCAGTGATAACGCCAGGTTTTACGAAATCAAAAATTTTAGACATGTTGCTTAGTCCTGTATCTTCGGCCGTTAGAAAAGGTGCGAGCTCTGATAAGCGCGCTGAAAATTGGGCAGGTTTCCCTGCCCCTGAATGGCTTACTTCTTAGCGCGCTCTTCGAGCATTGCTACTGCTGGCAGGACTTTGCCTTCCACGAATTCGAGGAATGCGCCGCCACCAGTGGAGATGTAGGAGATCTTGTCAGCGATACCGAACAGGTCGATAGCTGCCAGGGTGTCACCACCGCCTGCGATAGAGAACGCTTCGCTGTCTGCGATAGCGTTAGCCACGATTTCAGTCCCTTTGCGGAAGTTCGGGAATTCGAACACGCCGACAGGACCGTTCCACAGGATAGTTTTTGCGTTTTTCAGGATTTCAGCCAGTTTCTGTGCAGAAACGTCGCCCAGGTCCAGAATCTGCTCTTCATCTTTGATGTCATTAACAGATTTAAGGGTTGCGGTAGCAGTTTCGGAGAACTCGGTCGCCACGCGAACGTCAGTTGGAACCGGGATATCACAGGTGCTCAGCAGACGTTTGGCTTCGTCAACCAGATCCGCTTCGTAAAGGGATTTACCCACGTTGTGGCCTTGCGCAGCAACGAAGGTGTTCGCGATACCACCGCCAACGATCAGCTGGTCAGCAATTTTGGACAGAGAATCCAGAACGGTCAGTTTGGTAGAAACTTTAGAACCACCAACGATAGCGACCATCGGACGAGCAGGTTCTTTCAGTGCTTTACCCAGCGCTTCCAGTTCTTCAGCCAGCAGTGGACCTGCACAGGCGACGTCTGCGAATTTACCGATACCGTGGGTAGAAGCCTGCGCACGGTGAGCCGTACCGAATGCATCCATCACGAATACGTCGCACAGCGCAGCGTATTTTTTGGACAGGGTTTCGTCGTCTTTCTTTTCGCCTTTGTTGAAGCGAACGTTTTCCAGAACAACCAGCTCACCTTCGGCAACTTCCACGCCGTCCAGGTAATCTTTCACCAGGCGAACCGGGTTGGACAGTTTGTCTTTCAGGTAATTAACAACCGGCAGCAGAGAGAACTCTTCGTTGTACTCGCCTTCAGTTGGACGGCCCAGGTGGGAGGTGACCATCACTTTAGCGCCCTGCTTCAGAGCCAGTTCAATGGTTGGCAGAGATGCACGGATACGCGCGTCGCTGGTCACTTTGCCATCTTTAACCGGTACGTTCAGATCGGCACGGATGAAAACGCGTTTACCTGCCAGATCCAGATCGGTCATCTTAATTACAGACATGGTGAATCCTCTCGTTGATTCTTAAAGTTTTGCAAGCGCAAGGTGCGCTCTACCTGAAACCTTTTGCGGCCATGGCTAACGTGGTGTCGAGCATTCGGTTAGCAAAGCCCCATTCGTTATCACACCAGACCAGCGTCTTGATGAGGTACGCACCACTGACTCGCGTCTGCGTGCCATCCACGATGGCGCTGTGCGGGTCGTGGTTAAAATCTACTGAGACCAACGGTAATTCCGTATAGTCAACTATACCATGAAATGCTCCCTGTGCCGCTTTTTGCAGCAACAGGTTGACTTCACAGGCTTTTACCGGTTTTTTCACCGTCACGCTAAGATCGATTGCGGTGACGTTTATCGTCGGGACGCGCACGGCAATCGCTTCGAAACGGTCGTTAAACTGCGGGAAAATACGCGTGATCCCGGCAGCCAGTTTCGTATCCACCGGAATGATGGACTGGCTCGCCGCGCGAGTGCGTCGTAAATCCGGATGGTAGGCGTCGATAACCTGCTGATCGTGCATGGCGGAGTGAATCGTGGTCACGGTACCGGATTCAATGCCATACGCATCGTCTAACAGTTTAATGACCGGAATAATGCAGTTGGTGGTACAGGAGGCGTTGGAGACAATGCGGTGTTCAGCCTGCAGCTCGTGCTGGTTGACACCAAACACGACGGTGGCGTCGAGGTCGTGACTGCCGGGATGGGAGAACAGCACTTTTTTCGCGCCAGCATTCAGATGCGCTTCGCCATGTTCACGGTTACCGTACACGCCGGTACAGTCCAGCACCACATCCACACCCAGTTCGCGCCAGGGCAGCTCTTCAATACTGTTCTCATGCAGCACGCGGATGGCATCGTCACCGACGAACAGCTGTTCCCTTTCCTGGCGAACGTCCCAGGCAAAGCGACCGTGGCTGGTGTCATATTTCAACAAATGCGCCATGCCCGCAGCATCCGCCAGTTCATTGATTGCCACCACGGTGATTTCCGCACGACGCCCGGATTCATATAAAGCACGAACCACGTTGCGCCCAATGCGACCGAAGCCATTAATCGCTACGCGTACGGTCATAGATCTCCTGCAAAGCTATCCCTGAGTTTGAGGTGGCTGAAAGAGTAATCCAGCGACGCCCGAAGGGGAATCCTTGCTGTCACAAACTGCGATTGATTGGTCAATTGTCGAACATTTAATCGACTGAAACGCTTCAGCAAGAATAAGCGAATCGGGGAATAAAAGGAATCTCTGTCCAGATTAAGAGCGATTTAATCTGATCTCCATCACATTTTTCCGGAATAATCCCTTTTCTTCCCGCCACGTAAAACGCGGCGGGTTGAACGGTGCCCCCATGGAAAGCCGCGAAAGATCAGACGAGTCGGTATTCGCCATTTGCCGACATCATCAGTTCCACATTGGCAGAACGGCTGTGACGCAAAACACGCTCCACGTTTGGCCCGTCGGTGCGCGCATAAAACGCGTCGGCGTCGGCCTGAGAGAGTCCCCCGGCCAGCTTACGCCCTACCAGGCGCGTACGTAACGCTTCAGCGGGCGCGCGAATGAACAATGAAAAATCGCAGTATTCCATCAGCGTTCGCCATCGTTCGTCATCAAGCAGCAGCCAGTTACCCTCAACAATCACGACAGGGGCCGTTACCACAATAGCCTCTTCGACAGGATCGTGCGTTTGTCGGTCATACTGCGGCCAGGTACTGTCGCCTTCTTTTATCTGCCGCAGATGTTGCGCAAGCCTGTCGACATCAAAGGTCTCGGGCGCGCCTTTGTACGCACGCAGGTTATGGGCCTCAAGCCACGCGTTGTAGTGATGAAAACCATCCATCGGCAACGTCTGGATCGGCGGCATCCCCTCCATCTGACGAGAGAGGAATTCCCAGAAGGCGGTCAACGTAGATTTGCCCGTCCCGGGCGGCGCGCTGAGAAAAACAATCGTACGTTTGCTGGCGCTGGCAGAATGCAGTTTCGCCAGTTGCCGCAGCAAAGGCTTATGAACATTTTCGATTTCGTCATCAGGGTAATGTGCTTCTACATCTAATCCGTTGACCTTTAGCCCAATTTTCACGGCGTCAGTTCCTTTAAAATTGTCGTTACCGCCAGGGTGAGCGCCGTCTTGATCATTGCGGTAAAGCGCACCTCAGACCATGCGGCAAAGTCAGCAAATTTCATCGACTCCAGCGCGCTGAATAACGTCGCGTTACGGGTGATGCAATTAACGTTGCTGATAAAATCCCAGGTGATGTCATCGGCGAAGTCAGGGATCGTATCCTGCTCTTTCAGATACTGATAAAACTGCGAAAAATGCGTAATGTCGGCGTAGAGCCATTTTTCCATTTTCCCCAGCGCATAGATCAGGCGTAACGCCACATCGATGTCATCAAGCGGCCCACTCCGGGCGAGTAACGGCTTCACTGCATATTCCACGATCTCTTCATCGTTATCGACAAACAGCGACGGCAGAAAACATTTAATGCCCTGGAGCAAAAAAGACTGTGCCGTCGTCATGAATGCGAGGAGGTTATTCTGAGCATCCAGTTGCTCAAGCACATCGTCTTCTGTCAGCGTCGTCATTTGTATCTCGATAAATCACCGTGAATGCAGAGAGTCTATTATATTACACGTTCGATCTGCGCCGCCGATCAGTAAAGTTTGTGTGCGCACACCCTTCGCAACCTGTTGAATACCTTTAACCAGTTCGCCGCCCGTCACGCCCGTCGCGCTGAACAGGATGTCATTGCCCTTTACCAGTTCGCTAAGGGTATAGATACGATTGACTTCCACTTTCATCTCCGCACAGCGGCAGTGCTCCTGCATGGCGACCCGACGGTTCTCAGGACTCTCCCCTTTCGCTTCACAGAAATCGATCAGTTCCGCCTGCATATCGCCGCCCAGCGCTTTCACCGCGCAGGCGGAGATCACCCCTTCCGGCGCGCCGCCTGTGGTGTACATCAGATCATAAGGATTATCCTGTAAGCAGGTCAGTACGCTGGCAGCGACATCGCCATCGGGCAGCGCAAACACTTTCACGCCCAGCTGCGTCGCCTCGGCAATTGCATTTTGCAGGCGCGGTTTGTCCAGCGTCACCATCCGCAGATGCTCCAGCGGCTTGCCCAGCGCCCGGGCAACGTTGCGAAGGTTTTCTGCCAGCGGGAGATCGAGGCTGATTGCCCCGGCGGCCGCTGCGTTAACCACCAGTTTTTTCATGTACATATCAGGGGCATGAAACAGGCTACCCTCAGGCGCAAACGCCATCACTGCCAGAGCATTGCTTTGCCCCATCGCCACCATGCGGGTGCCCTCTATGGGGTCGACGGCAATATCTACCGCCGGGCCGACACCGCTTCCAACCTCCTCACCAATCCACAGCATTGGCGCATGGTCAATCTCACCTTCGCCGATGACGATACGCCCGCGAATCGCTATCGCGTTTAGCGCCTCGCGCATGGCGGTTACCGCCAGCCCGTCGATTCGGTTTTTATCGCCGCATCCGGTTTGCGGCCAGGCGGCCAGCGCCGCCTGTTCCGTAACGCGAAAGAGCGGCCATGCCAGAGACATCATGCTGCCGCCTCCCCAATATCCACCCCAAACTGCGCCAGCAGATAGCGCTCTGCTTTTTCATTCCAGATGCCGTGAGTCTCTTCCACAAGCCTTGCCAGCTCCCGGAAAAGCGGATCGGTTTTACCCTTTTCGGCAAAATCGGCAATGGCCGTTAACGGCATGGTGACACCGTTATAGATAAGCTTCTTGCCTCCAGAAATGTCCGGCAGGTTGAGTACCGTATGCGGCACCGCATCAAGGCCGCCGATGTGGGTCACCATAAACGACGGCTGAAGCTGGCCCGTCGCACTCAGCGCAATCGCCTCTTTCATGTCCTCCGTCGAGCCGCCGGAGGTGCCCACCACGTGGGTACTGTTGTAATGGACGTTGTAAAAATTAAACGGCACCTTGAAATTGCTGTCCGTTGGTCCGGCGAAGAAATTCAGGCACCCGTCCTCGGCGAGAAGATCGTCAGCCAGTTCAATGACCGCCGGAACCGCAGCATAGACAAACACGTCGTCGAAGCCGACATTGTCAGTTAATGCGCGTAACGTAGCGGCCGGGTTCTCCAGTACAGAGGTATTGACATAGATAAGCTCAATACCCTTTTGTGCCGCCAGCTCAACCGGCAGGAGTTTTTCCGCCTGCGCAAGGCGGGCCTCATCAATATCTACCACCACAACGCGCGACGGCTGAATCCCGCCGTTAATCGCATAATCAATAGCGCCAATTCCCATCGGCCCGGCGCAGGCCAGAAGCGCAATCTTACCTCCCGGTTTCACACCCATCCGGTGCTCATAAACATATTGCGTCGTATGATAATTGGCGTTATACGCGCCGATAATGCAGCACATGGGTTCCGCCAGCGAAGCTGCCGCAAAATAGGAGCCGTGATAAGGTAAAACGCAGCCCAGATTAATCGCGACCTCTGGAATAATCATATACGTCGCATTGCCGCCAAAATATTCGTAGCTGTATCCAGCGGAATAACCGCTTGGCAATCCCATTGCCGGTTGTAAAACAAAGCGCTGACCTTTTTTATATTTCCCGGTAAGGTTTTTTCCGACCTCAACAATCACCCCGGCGCATTCATGTCCGGTAATGACCGGATGATTTTCCAGATCGTCCGGCACACGTTTATGTTCACTGCCTAATTTGGCTGCCTTCCAGGTGGATAAACAAACGCTGTCGGAAATTACGCTCACCAGCAGTTCATTGTCGCTTATTTCGGGCAGTTCAAATTCGCGGATACGAACATCCTGCTTGCCATAAATGGCAGCCACTTTCGTTTTCATAATGACTCCAGGAACCAGATAGATTAATTCGCCGTTAGATGCTTAAATAATTCGTCAAGCTTCGGATCGCCGAGATAGTTTTTTATCAACACTAACGGTTTGTCACTAACCCGTTTAGCGCGCCCCTCCAGGCTGGCATGGGTAACAATAATGTCCGCGTCGTCAGGCACATTTTCGATGGCATAATGTTTTACTTCGATATTTTGTCCGGCTTTTTCCAGGCGCTTCCGGAATGTCGTCGCGCCCATAGCGCTAGAGCCCATTCCGGCATCGCAGACAAAAGCGATATGCTTAACATCCTGGTAAGAAAACTTGCCTTCCTGCTTCATGGCTTTTACGGCGTTGGCAGAATAATTGAAAGTATCTTCCGTTTCAGCTTCGCTATTTTTATCCATCTTCAGGATAAAAGAGGCGACCGCAAAGGTGACCAACGTGCCTGCCGTTACGCCAGCAATCGTGGCGAGGAATGCGCCTTTAGGCGTTAACGCGAGGTAGGCGAAAATCGAACCCGGACTTGGGCCAGCCACCAGTCCACCGCCTAACAGGTTAAATACCCACGTCCCGCTCATGCCGCCAGCAATCATCGCAATCAGCGTCAGCGGTTTCATCAGTACGTAAGGGAAATAGAGCTCATGAATGCCGCCCAGGAAGTGAATGATCATCGCGCCGGGGGCTGACTTTTTCGCCATCCCTTTGCCGAAAAAAGCAAAAGCCAGCAGCAGGCCTAAACCCGGCCCGGGGTTGGAGGCCACCATAAAGAAGATGGATTTACCCGTCTCGGAAGCCTGCTGCATCCCCAGCGGATAATAAACCCCCTGATCGATAGCGTTATTTAAAAACAGGATTTTTGCCGGTTCGTTAATCAACGACAGCAGCGGCAAGTAGCCTGCATGTACCAGTGATTCAATACACTCTTTAATAAAGTTATTGGCAATCGACACCGCAGGACCGATGACTTCAAACCCCAGCAGGCAGAGGATCATGCCCGCAATACCCAGCGAGAAGTTGTTGATGACCATCTCAAAACCCGCTGGAATGCGTTTATCCAGCATTCGGTCGATATGCTTAATCACCAGGCCGCCGAGTGGCCCCATAATCATTGAGCCGAGGAACATAGGAATATCCGCGCCGATGATCACGCCGATAGTGCCGATCCCCCCCATCACCGCCCCACGTTTGCCGCCAACCAGGTGTCCACCGGTAGAGCCAATCATAACCGGCAGTAAATAGGTGATCATCGGTCCGACAATTTTGGCGAAATGCTCATTTGGCATCCATCCGGTTGGTATAAATAATGCGGTAATAAATCCCCAGGCAATAAAAGCGCCAATATTCGGGATGACCATTGCAGTCAAAAAGCCCCCAAAAGCCTGGACCTTTGCACGAGCAGACTTGTGTTCCATAATAATATCCTGTAAAGGAGAGAATAATTATGCGCGAGCCATAATATCCGCCAGTTGCTTTTCTGACTTAGCGGTTAACAACGCTGACAGCATATCTTCTTCACATAATAATTCGCTTAATGCCTGGATAGCGTCGATATGTGAATCCGCATCCGCCGCAGATAAACCAATGAGTAATTTTACGGGCTCATCGTCGTCGGCAAATTGCACTTCCTGTTTAAGAAGCGTTAATGACATACCTGTTTTTAAGGCACCGCACTCCGGACGGGCATGAGGCATCGCTACACCCGGAGCTAGAATGTAATAAGGACCATTAGTGAGCGTCGAGGTTTTAATTGCCTCAATATAATCAGCGTTAATACAATGATTTTGCAGCAAAGACGACATGGAAAAATCAATGGCTTCCTGCCAGTCCTTTGCTGCGGATTTTATTGATATTGAGGATTCAGGGAAATAATCAATTAACCGCATATATCATCCTTATTTTATTTTTAGGGTACAACGTATCGCTAAAAACAAAATACGCCTGCGGTAAAATGAAATCAAACGGAGAGAAAATAGCGAGCATGTCAGAGTGGATTTTAATAAAACGAACAAAAACAGATCGTTAAAAACAAGAAATTAAAAAGCAAGTCTATAAATGTGATATCCATTGCAAATTAAACATATTATAACCTTTCGTATTTGTGATGGGAATCACCAAATATATGTTGTTAACACCAAAGAAAATACCACCAAAATAAAAACGGGCCGCCTGAGCGACCCGTTTTGCCTCACGGAGAGATTTACAGCAGTTCTTTCGCTTTAGCGACAACGTTCTCAACGGTGAAGCCGAACTCTTCGAACAGCAGCTCTGCCGGAGCAGATTCACCGAACGTGGTCATACCGACGATAGCGCCGTTCAGACCCACGTATTTGAACCAGTAATCAGCGATACCCGCTTCCACTGCCACGCGAGCGGAGACCGCTTTAGGCAGTACAGATTCGCGGTACGCGGCATCCTGCTTGTCGAACGCATCGGTAGATGGCATGGAAACCACGCGCGCTTTCACGCCTTCAGCAGTCAGTTTTTCCCATGCGGCAACGGCCAGTTCAACTTCAGAACCGGTCGCGATAAAGATCAGCTCAGGCTGGCCCGCGCAATCTTTCAGCACGTAACCACCGCGGGCGATGTTTGCCAGCTGCTCTGGGGTACGTTCCTGCTGCGCCAGGTTCTGACGGGAGAGGATCAGCGCGGTCGGGCCGTCCTGACGCTCAACGCCGTATTTCCACGCCACCGCAGATTCAACCTGGTCACATGGACGCCATGTGCTCATGTTCGGGGTCACGCGCAGGGAAGCCACCTGCTCTACCGGCTGGTGAGTTGGACCATCTTCGCCCAGACCGATGGAGTCGTGGGTGTAGACCATCACCTGACGCTGTTTCATCAGCGCGGCCATACGCACGGCGTTACGTGCATACTCTACGAACATCAGGAAGGTAGAGGTGTACGGCAGGAAACCACCGTGCAGAGCGATACCGTTGGCAATCGCAGTCATACCGAATTCACGTACACCATAATGGATGTAGTTACCGGCAGTGTCTTCGTTGATTGGCTTAGAGCCAGACCACAGGGTCAGGTTAGATGGCGCCAGGTCAGCGGAGCCGCCGAGGAATTCTGGAAGCAGAGGACCAAACGCTTCGATCGCATTCTGAGACGCTTTACGGCTGGCGATTTTAGACGGGTTCGCCTGCAACTTCGCAATGAACTCGTTCGCTTTCGCGTCGAAGTCAGACGGCATGTCACCTTTCATACGACGGGTGAATTCAGCCGCTTCCTGTGGGAAGGCTTTCGCGTAAGCCGCGAACTTCTCGTTCCAGGCCGCTTCTTTCGCCTGGCCCACTTCTTTCGCATCCCACTGCGCGTAGATTTCAGATGGGATTTCGAAGGCAGGGTGTTTCCAGCCAAGCGCTTCACGGGTCAGTGCGATTTCCGCGTCGCCCAGTGGTGCGCCGTGGGAGTCGTGAGTGCCCGCTTTGTTCGGAGAACCGAAGCCGATGATGGTTTTGCACATCAGCAGGGACGGTTTGTCGGTCACGGCGCGCGCTTCTTCTACGGCACGTTTAATCGAGTCAGCATCGTGGCCATCAACGCCGCGCACAACGTGCCAGCCGTAGGCTTCGAAACGTGCGGCGGTGTCGTCAGTGAACCAGCCTTCAACGTGACCGTCGATGGAGATGCCGTTGTCGTCGTAGAACGCAACCAGTTTACCCAGCTTCAGGGTGCCTGCCAGGGAGCACACTTCGTGAGAAATGCCTTCCATCATGCAGCCGTCGCCCAGGAACGCATAGGTGAAGTGGTCAACGATGTCGTGGCCAGGACGGTTGAACTGTGCCGCCAGGGTCTTCTCAGCAATCGCCATACCCACGGCATTCGCAATGCCCTGACCCAGCGGACCGGTAGTGGTTTCAACGCCAGCGGTGTAGCCCACTTCCGGGTGACCTGGAGTTTTGGAGTGCAGCTGACGGAAATTTTTCAGCTCTTCGATTGGCAGATCGTAGCCAGTGAGGTGCAGCAGGCTGTAGATCAGCATAGAGCCATGGCCGTTAGACAGCACGAAACGGTCGCGGTCTGCCCATGCCGGGTTCTGCGGGTTGTGGTTAAGGAAATCACGCCACAGGACTTCGGCGATGTCAGCCATGCCCATAGGGGCGCCCGGGTGGCCGGATTTGGCTTTCTGTACTGCGTCCATGCTCAGCGCACGAATAGCATTAGCAAGCTCTTTACGTGAGGACATTTTAACTCCAGATCGGACTGTTAAAGGCCATGCCCTTGACGACAGCGCGTTTTGGGCTACGCCGGAAAAAAGTGCCAACAATGTAACCCAAGCCGCAGGGCATGTACATGGACCATTCTTTTGCAGCTTAAGAAATCTCTGGATCATGCTCGCATGTTGCGCAATCTACTCGCCCGCCCCTGTAGATATTCCTTATACTTAGCCCGACACCGGCTTCGTTGACGGTGCATTTTTCGGAATTAATTCAGATTAACGAGTACGGAAGCAACATCATGAAAATGCGTGCAATTGGGCTGGCTGTGGGAACAACGCTCCTGCTAAGCGGCTGTCAGAATATGGATTCTAACGGCCTGATGACCTCAGGCGCAGAAGCTTTTCAGGCCTACTCATTGAGCGATGCGCAGGTGAAAGCGCTGAGCGACGAGGCCTGTAAGGATATGGATGGAAAAGCTACGCTTGCCCCGGCAAACAGCACCTACACGCAGCGTCTGAACAAGATTGCTTCCGCGCTGGGCGACAACATTAACGGTCAGCCGGTTAACTACAAGGTGTATATGGCGAAAGACGTCAACGCCTTCGCGATGGCTAACGGCTGTATCCGCGTTTACAGCGGCCTGATGGACATGATGACCGACAACGAAGTGGAAGCGGT
This sequence comes from Enterobacter sp. MGH85, assembly GCF_001037655.1. Taxonomy (NCBI): domain Bacteria; kingdom Pseudomonadati; phylum Pseudomonadota; class Gammaproteobacteria; order Enterobacterales; family Enterobacteriaceae; genus Enterobacter; species Enterobacter sp. MGH85. Next base: position 1,752,518 of record NZ_KQ089925.1, on the reverse strand, counting down.
GATCGGCCATGAAATGGGTCACGTTGCTCTCGGTCACGTGAAGAAAGGGATGCAGGTTGCGCTGGGCACCAATGCCGTGCGTGCTGCGGCGGCCTCTGCGGGCGGCATTGTCGGCAGCCTGTCCCAGTCGCAGCTGGGCGACGTGGGTGAGAAACTGGTTAACTCCCAGTTCTCCCAGCGTCAGGAGTCGGAAGCGGATGACTACTCTTACGATCTGTTGCGCAAACGCGGCATCAATCCATCGGGTTTAGCCACCAGCTTCGAAAAACTGGCGAAACTGGAGGAAGGCCGTCAAAGCTCCATGTTTGACGATCACCCGGCCTCCGTTGAACGCGCGCAGCATATCCGTGACCGCATGGCGGCAGACGGAATTAAATAAAACTTCGGCCCGGTGCGCGCCGCGCTACCGGGCAACAAGGCTCAATCAGTACAGCGTTTTCTGTGGCGGCCCGGCAAACTTAAGGGCGCCAATCTGCCCCATCCGCACTTCCACCACCGACGGCCCCGGCATCGCCAGCGCTTCCGTCATCACCGCATCAAAATCCTCGGCCCGCTCAACGCTCCAGGCCTGTAGCCCAATCGCCTGCGCCAGCAGGGTAAAGTCCGGTGTATGCAGTTCGTTATAATACTGACGCCCGCCAAAATATTTATCCTGAATACCGCGCATTACGCCGTAGCCCCCGTCGTTCATGATGAGCAGCGTCACGTTGGCTTTCTCCTGCGCCAGCGTCGCCAGCTCGCCTAAATTGAGGCTCAGGCCGCCGTCGCCCACCAGTCCCACCACCCTGCGCTGCGGGTTAGCAATCGCGGTGCCGATGGCCATCGGCAGTCCCATACCAATCGCCCCGGCGAGAGAGTGAATGTTCAGCAGCGGACCGTTAGCCCTGAACAGACGGCTACCCCACAGGCTGCCGGACACGGTGATATCGCGCACCAGCAGGCCGTCTTTCGGCAGGGCTTTTTCTATGGCGTCGTTAAGCTTCGCATAGGCGCCGCACTGCTCGCGCAGCCCCTGCTCAGCTTGCCCGACCGCCTGCTGCACCTGCATATCCCACTGGGCGTTGCCCCACTCGCGGCTCTGCACTTTTTTAGCCAGCGCGCCAAGCAGCGCGGAACAATCTGCTATCAACGTGCTATCCATCAGGTAGTTACGGCTGGCCGCCGCCGGGTCGATATCAATCTGCACCCGCGGGGACGGCAGCTCAAGCGTCCAGGAGCAGGTTTCGTTGCTGCGCAGACGTGAACCGGCCACCAGCGTAAAATCACACTGCGCAATCAGCGCCTCCACCGACGGCGAGTTGTGGAACGCCCGCAGGCTGGCGCGGTGGTCGTCCGGCAGCACGCCGCGCGCGTGGGTGCTGGAAATCACGGTGATGCCCGCATCCGCCAGTTTTTTCACCGCCTCAGCGCTTCCCAGCGCCCCGCCGCCCAGCCACAGCAGCGGCTGTTTCGCCTGTTTGAGCTGCGCCCACAGCGCGTCAACCATCCCGGTATCCACGGCTGGAACCGATGCCGGTTTGACCGGGGCAGTTACCAGCGACAGCGGAATTTTGGCGCCCTGAATATCAATCGGGATTTCCACCGAAACCGGTCCGCACGGCGGGGTCTGCGCGTCCTGGATGGCTTTATGCAGAATGGCTATCGCCTGATTCGCATTGCTGATACGGTACGCCCGTTTTGAGCTGGCCTTCAGGAAGGTCAGCTGATCGCGGGTTTCATGGATAAACCCGGTGTCGGCGTCCAGCCAGGCTTTCTCTACCTGCCCGGTTAAATGCAGAAGCGGCGTGCAGGCATTCATCGCTTCCACCAGCGCGCCTACCGCGTTCCCGGCCCCCGCGCCGGTGCTGGTCAGCGCCACGCCGAGGCCGGAAAAGCGCCCGTGAGCATCGGCCATGGTGACGGAACCGGCTTCACCGCGCGCGGGTACAAAGCGGATATTGCCCCGCTGCCCAACCGCATCCGCTATCGGCAGGTTGTGAATGGAGATGACGCCGTAGATGGCCTCAACCTGATACTGCTCCAGCGTTCTGGCGATGGCGTCGCCGACGGTTATCATTTCGCTCATTGCTCACCCTTTCTCAGTCGCACCAGTGGTTGACGCTGTTACCCGTCGCCAGATAAATGCTCTTTTGTTGCATCCAGGCTTTCAGCCCCTGGATACCCTTCTCGCGGCCCAGACCGCTCTCTTTAAAGCCCCCGAACGGGGTCGAAATCGCAAAAACTTTGTAGGTGTTGATCCACACCGTGCCTGCCTCCAGCTGCTCGCTGAGACGCAGGGCGCGCCCGGTATCGCGCGTCCAGATCCCCGCCGCCAGGCCGTAAACCGAGTCGTTCGCCTCGCTGATCAACGCCGCTTCATCGCCAAACGGCATCGCCACCAGCACCGGGCCGAAGATCTCCTCCTGACAGGCGCGAGCGCTGTTGTTTAGCCCTTCGATAATGGTTGGCTGGAAAAAGCTGCCGTTTGCCAGAGCGGGATCGGCAGGGATCTCGCCGCCGCACAGCACGCGGCCCCCTTCCCGCTTCGCCAGTTCGACGTACTCGATCACGCTCTGGCGATGTTTCTCGCCGATCAGCGGTCCTACATGCACGCCGTCGGTAAACGGATGCCCGACGCGCAGCCCGCGAGTTAATTCCAGCAGCCTCGCCATCAGCGGGGCGTAAATACTCTCGTGGATAAACAGCCGCGATCCGGCGATGCACGCCTGCCCCGCCGAGCTGAAAATGCCGTAGCAGATCCCGCGCGCCGCCTGTTCGATATCGGCATCCTCCAGCACGATGGTCGGCGATTTGCCACCCAGTTCCAGCGAGGCCGGGATCAGTTTTTCCGCCGCCACGTGCGCCAGATGACGGCCCGTAGTGGTTCCGCCGGTAAAGGAAATTTTGCGCACGCAAGGATGACGCGCCAGCGCATCGCCAATCACCGAGCCTTTGCCCGGCAGCACGCTCAGCAGCCCGGCGGGCAGCCCGGCCTGTTCAAAAATCCGCGCCAGCTCCAGCGCCATCAGCGGCGTGGCTTCGGCGGGCTTGAGGATCACCGCGTTCCCGGCGGCAATCGCCGGTGCGACCTTCTGCATTTCGCTGGCAATCGGCGAGTTCCACGGCGTGATGGCCGCTACCACGCCAAGGGGCTCGTAGCGGCTCAGCGTCAGCAGATCCGGCTGGCGCGGTGTCGGAAGTTCCCCTTCCAGCAGCTCGCAGGCGGCGGCAAAGTAGCGCGCCGTTCCCGCCGCGCTCATCACCAGCCCGCACGCTTCCGCCAGCGGCTTGCCGTTATCCCGGCTCTGCATCTGCGCCAGTTCATCCACACGGGATTCAATAAGATCCGCCACCTTGTGCAGGATCTTCGCCCGCACGTGCGGCAGGCTGTTACGCCAGGCGGGATCGCGCCAGGCGCGCTCTCCGGCGTCTATCGCCTCCTCCAGGTCATCCAGACTGGCGGCGTTCAGCGTCGCATTGATCGACCCGTCTGCCGGGAAGTGGCTCTGCATCGGGTTACCTCCGCCGTGTCGCCACTGGCCGCCGATAAAAATCTTCAGATCGTCCATCGTCACTCCTCAGCTCAGGGCCAGCTCGCGGCAGGCGCGCACCGCGCTCAGTGCCGCCAGGGTGGAGGTTTTAGGGTTAGACGCCAGCGGCAGCCCGCTCAGCTCCAGATGGAATTCGCCAAACAGCCCTTCGACGTGCAGCGTGTGGGTGTTACGTTTCGTTGCCGGGTCAACCATCAGCTGCACGCGGGTGTCATCCATCCCGACGCCGCCGAGCGCCACGGTCGCCGCTACGTTGGCGTTCGCCGGGAACAGCCGCGCCGCCTCGCGAGCGCTGCCTTCAAAAAAGACCTTTGCCTCAGCCACTGAATTCAGATCGATAAGCTGCTCGGCATAGCTGCCGCGCCAGCTGGCCGGGCTTTTGCGCGACTGATAGGTGACGCGCTCAAGCCCACCCTCTTTCGCTGCCGCCAGCCCGTCGATACCGGCCACTGCACCGGAAAGCAGAGTCAGTTTTCCGCCCGCCGCGAGCAGACGCTGCTCCAGCGCGCTGTCCGCCAGCGCGCCGGTGGAAATGACGGCCAGATGCCAGCCGCGACGCAGGATCTCTTCCCCGTACTGGGCCACCGCCTGCTGGCTGGCGCATTCCAGCACCAGATCCGGCGTTTGCGCGCACGCCATTGGCGACGTCAGCGCCTCGACCGCATCGCCAAACTGGTCGTGAATGGCGGCATGGTGAGATGCGCGCGCCACGATCCAGCCGATAGCCACACCGGCGGGCAGGCGCTCAATCACCGCCTGCGCCATGGCACCAAAACCAATCAACATTACCTTTTTCATGATGCGTCCTTACAGATGGCGACAGAAGCCGCCGGAAACGTCCAGCGCGGCGCCGGTGGTAAACGAGGCCAGCGGCGAGGCGAGGAACAGCAGCGCCTGCGCGGGCTCCTGCGGCCTGCCGAGGCGCGCCATTGGAATGCCGCGCTTGCGCGCGATATCCGCCGTCCACTCCGGCCAGCTCTGGCTTTTGTCCGCCCGGTTTTCAAAGCGGCGCAGCCACTGGCCGGACTCCACCATGCCGAGCAAAATGGAATTGACGCGAATGCCTTTACCCACCAGCTCTTTCGAGAGCGTGAGCGTCATGTTCAACAGCGCGGCACGAGCAGCGGAGGTGGCGATCATGTGCTCCTCCGGCTGTAGCGCCAGCAGGGAGTTGACGCAGGTAACAGAGGCAATGTCTGACTGCTCCAGCAGCGGCTGAAACGCCTGCACCGGATTGATGACGCCAAACAGCTTCAGCTCTGCCTCGTGCAGCCACGCCTCGCGCGGGGTGTCATGGAAGTGCGCCACGTAGCCCTGCCCGGCGTTGTTGATCAGCAGATCAGCCGCGCCAAAGCGCGCCTGCACCGCATCCGCAAAGGCCTGAACCTCGTCGGCGTTCAGCACGTCGCAGCGGTAAGAAAAAATCTCCCCGTGGGGGAATTCGTTTTGCAGCGTCGCATGGGCGCTGGCGAGCCGATCCGGGTCACGGCCGCAGAAGGCGACTTTCGCCCCTTCCCCCAGCAGCAGGCGCAGCGTTTCAAAGCCAATGCCAGAAGAACCGCCGGTGACTACCGCTACGCGCCCGTCAATTTGTGCATTCATCGCGCACCTCTTCGTTAATGCGTAAAAGCTGTTGGTTGAAAAACACGTCGTTATCGAGATAGCTGGCGTGCCCGGCCTGCGGAATGGCGGTAAACGGCATGCCGTAGCGCAGCGCCGGCCCCTGCACCAGTTCGGGCTGCGTTATCGCGTCCTGCTCGCCACACCAGACTTCAAACGTGCCGGCGTATCGTTTAAGCCAGCCGTGAATGTCGTCATGCGCCAGCATCCACGCGGCGGCAAGGTAGCCTTCCGGGCGCAGCGTGCGCATGCCCGCCGCGACGGTGGCGATATCTTCCGCGCGCGCGCCGGGGCGCAGCAGCTTCGCGGCACGGGTCTGGGCGAGGATTTCGCCGCCCAACGCCATCTGCTGCTCGCGGTTGCGCCAGACCTGCTCCCGCTGCTCCGGCGCGGCATTGCCGTAGCCCTGCGCAGCGTCGGCCAGTACAAGATGAATGACGCGATCCGGGAACTTCGCCGCAAAGGCACTTGCGACCAGTGCCCCCAGGGAATGGCCAACCAGCACTGCCTGCCAGACACCGGCGCGGTCGAGCATCGCCGCCAGCGCGTCGGCGTAATCCCCCGCGTTTGCCCGCGCGACGGCCAGCATCGGGCTTTCGCCATAACCGGGCATGTCCCACGCCAGCACGCGAAAACCGTTCAGCGCCATCTGCTTGTGCCAGGACGCAGCGCCAGAGCTGATCCCGTGTAGCAGCATCAGCGGAATGCCGCTTCCCTGTTCACGAAAACCCGTCATGGCGCCCCCTTAGTTCCGCTTCACTTTCGAGAGCGGATGGTCGGACGGATAGGTCGGGATTTCCGGCTTGTTGGTTCCCAGCATGACGCACATCAGCGCCTCCTCTTCCCCGTGGTTAAACAGGCCGCGATAGATGCCCGGCGGGACGGAGATCAGGTCACGCTCGCGCAGCACCGTTTCGGTGTAGTTGTCGCCATCCTGGATCATCAGCGTGATTTGCCCCTTGAGCATGAAGAACACCTCTTCCACGTCGTCGTGCAGGTGCAGCGGCCCTTCGCACTTCGACGGCAGTACCATGGTGGAGAAGGTGAAATGGTCCGCCTGCACGGTATTGGTGTCGTTCGCCACGCCGGTTGCGCCGGTGCCGATGTAGCGCATCTGCGCCCGGCGGTATTTCGGGTCAAAATCGGCCTGGAACTTCAGCGCGTTCCAGTCGTATTTACGGCCTTCGAAGCGCGCGATGCGCGACTCGACCCACTCTTCCATCGTCAGATGGTCAGGTTTGATGCCCGTTTTGTGGGTTACGGTTGAATCAGTCATGACACTCTCCTCAGTAACGTCTCAGCAGCGGCAGTAACAGGACGCAGCCCACCGCCGCCATCACCGCCAGAAAAATCAGCCCGGAATCCATGCTGTGGGTGAAGGCGATAAGCGCGCCCATAACCGCCGGCGACAGCGCGCCTGCAAAGTTTCCCAGCCCGTTGAAAATGCCGCCCGCCGTGGCGCTCACCCGGGGATGGGTGGCCTTGGCCAGCAGGGCGAAAATGTTGGGCGCGCCGGTGCCCCACATAAAGGTGCTGAAGCTCATCGCCGCGATGACGGCGAGCGGGGTATCGAGGTGCATCACCGCCGCCAGCCCCACCGCCGCCCCCGCCATCGAGATAAAGCAGGCCGCCGCGCGCTTATCGACCCTGTCCGAGAGCCACGCGCCAATCACTTCCCCCGCCAGCATGGCGATGAACGGCATCGACGACAGCCAGCCTGCATGCTCAAGGTGAATGCCTTTGCCTTTGATCAGGTAGCCCGGCAGCCAGCCGTTGATGCCCCACAGGTAGGTCAGGAACGCGATGTTAAAGATGCAGATGATCCAGAAATGCGGGCTGACGAACAGCTCGCGCCGCGCGGCGCGCCGCTCGTCCTGAGACGCCTGCGAGGTGCCGGGTTTAGCCTCCAGACGGATCCCGCGCAGGCCGATGCGTACAAAGATAAGCACCGGCACGGTAAGCATGGCCATGACAAAGAAGGTGCTCTGCCAGCCGAAGGTGTTCAGCAGCCAGAGGGAGAGCGGGAAGCCAATTGCCGCCCCTACCGGTGTGCCCAGCAGCCACAGCATGGTGGCGCGCGCCTGTAAATGCTGCGGGAAGTTGTGGCGCACGATGGCGAAAGCCAGCGGGAACAGCGGCCCTTCCGCCACGCCCAGCAGGATGCGCAGGACGATCATCAGCGTGTAGTTATGGGTAAAGCCCATCGCCACCATCAGCACGCACCACACAGCCATCATCCCGGTGAGCAGGCGCAGCGGCGCAATTTTGTCGCCTAAACCGCTCAAAAATACCGACGAAAAGCCGTAGCTCAGCAGGAAGGCGCTCATCAATATGCCGAGGCGCGTGGTGTCGAAATCAATGCCCATCGCCTGCTGGAAATGGGTATCCGAAAAGAGCGCCGCGATGCTGATTTTGTCGAAAAACGCCAGCAGCACGCAGGCCAGCAGCGACAGCGGGATGGCCCAGCGCACCGCTTTTTCGGGCGTGCGGGTCCCCTCACCGCTCGCCTCAACCGGCGCGGTGTTCGTCTCTAGTGTGGTCATCTCTCCCCCTACGGGTGCGGGTTAGCTATCGCAGTGACATCAGTGAAAATGTCGGGTCGGCAAGCGGTACGTTCGACAGATCCCGCCCCGCCGCCATCCAGCGCTTCGCCAGCTTGACGGTGCGCGCATCGTTGAACGCCACCAGCTGCGTCAGCCGCCCGTTTTCATCCAGCGAGAAGAACAGCGCATCTTCACGCACTATCGTTTTACTCTCCGGCTGCGGAATACCGAGGATCTGAATATTGTGCTGATATTGATCCGACCACAGCCACGGCGCGTCGTCGTAACCTGGCGCATCGGGGTTGAGCATCGCTTTCGCCGTCGCCACTGCCTGATTCTGGGCGAAGGCCCAGGACTGGATGCACAGGCCGTAGTGATGGTGCTGGGCCACATCGCCAGCGGCAAAGATGAATGGATCCGAGGTGCGTCCCTGGGCATCCACCACGATCCCGCGCCCGGTTTTCAGCCCCGCATCAAGCGCCAGCTCCAGATTGAGATCGACGCCGATCCCGACCACGACCGTATCAAAGGTTTCACGGTTGCCGTCGCAGTGGATGACCGGCAGGCCATTATCGTCCTCCAGCTCCAGCGCGCCGCAGCCGGTACGGATCTCCACCCCCTGCTCGCGGTGGATGGCCTCCAGGCGCTGGGACACCTCGCTGCTCACCGAGCGCATGCACACCGCAGGCTGCTGCTCGAACAGGGTGACCGCCACGCCGCTTTTCCGCGCGGAAGCGGCAATCTCAAGGCCAATCCAGCCGCCGCCGATAATCGCCAGTTTGTGACTTTCCGACAGGCGACTTTTCAGGCGCTGCGCGTCCTGCCAGTGGCGCAGGGTGTAGACCTGCGGATGGCTGGCCCACGCCTGCGAAGGCAGGCGCGCCCGCCCGCCGGTAGCGATTAAAAGGATGTTGTAACTAAGACATTCGCCGTTGCTTAAACGCACGATTTTCTCTTCACGATCGACTGATTCAGCACGCAGCGGGCGGTACCAGATCAGGTTCAGCGCCTGCTGCGCTTCTTCGCTAAACAGCCGCGGAAGCGCGGAGTCCGGCTCCAGCAGAGACGCTTTTGACAGCGGCGGCCGCTCGTAGAAATCCCATTCCTCTTCCGCCACCACGCAAATCTCGCCGTCGAAGCCCTCGTCACGCAGGGTTTTCGCCGCCCAGCCGCTCGCCTGGCCGCCGCCGATAATGACAATGCGCGATGTCATACCGCCTCCGGCTTTTTCTGCTGACGGCGCGTGTCGTGGTCAATCCCGCCCTCCACCGCCCATTCGGTAAAGGAGACCAGGGAGTGCTCCAGCTCGCGCGGCTGCCAGTTTTCGGTCAGGTAGTCGTCGTTGGTGTAATACTCAAACGCGCCGCCGGTCGGGCTGTTGACGTACCAGAAGTACGCCGACGACACCGGATGACGGCCCGGCCCGATAAAGGTGCTCCAGTCATGTTTATTCATCGCGATACCGCCGCCGATCACCTCGTGGATGTCGCGCACGGTGAAGGCCACGTGGTTAAGGCCGCGCTTGCGGTTCGGCAGTTGCAGCAGGAACAGGTTGTGATGGCCGCCACGCGCCCCGCAGCGCAGGAACACGGCGCGGTTGATATAGCGATCCGAGACCTGGAAGCCGAGCACCTCGCGGTAGAATTTCTCCACTGCCGCCAGCTCTTCCACGAAGAACACCACATGCCCCACGTTGATCGGCTGGGCGCGATCGTAAACCGGGCTGGGTGTGTCGATACGGCGGGCGTCGCCCCACTGGTTTATTGGCTCGACGTTAAGCTCCACGTCGGTCTGCTGGGTCACCTGCACGCGCAGCGTCATGCCGTTCGGATCCAGGCATTCCAGCGCGTCGCCCACTTCACGAAAACCTGGCTGTTGCGCCAGCTTCGGGCGCAGCGCATCCAGCTCAGACTGGCTGGCAACCGCCCAGGTCATGCGGCGCAGGGTGTTGCCCGCTTCAAACGCGGGCGGCAGGTCGTGGCTGTCGATCGGGTTAAGCTCCACGCGCGCGCCGCTCAGGGTGGTGAAACGCTGGCCGCTGGCATCGCCCGTCAGGCCAAAATCACGCATAAATTTGGCGCAGTGCGTCAGGTCTTCCACACCAAATTCCAGCTTTTCAATTCCGGTTATACTCATCGTTCGTTGCCTCATCTGGCCCAGATTGGGCGTAAAACATGCCCGACGCAGTCAAGCGCCTGACGTTAACTCACTGATTTAACTGGCCTGTGACAGATACCCTAAGAAGCCAGAAATTTTATCCGCCGCAAGGCGAACCTCGTTTTGCAGGCGCTCGCGGTCGCTCAGTGGGATCTCCTCCGACGGCACCAGAATGCTGACCACCGCCGCCACGCGGCCGCTTCGGTCATACACCGGGTAGACGATGGAAGAGATGCCGTGGCGGAAGAAGGATTCGCCAATGACATACCCGCGGGCTTTGTCCTGCTGCACCATCTGCCACAGGGCTTCGCGGTCGTGAAGCTGCCCCGGCGTGTTGCCCGGCAGGCGCTCATGCGGGAACAGCTGTTCGAAATCAGCGCGGGAAATATCGGTCAACAGCATGCGGCCCAGCGAGGTGCAGTGCACCGGCAGACGGGTACCAATGCTGACCTGGTTGATACGCGACCCGGCGGCGCTGACGCGGGCGATATAGATAATGTCGCGCCCGTCGCGGATCGCCAGATGGCTGCTGCACTGGCTCACGTCGCGCAATTGCTCGATCACCGGCTGGCCGACCTGCGCCACGTCCAGCGAGGCGATGTACTCAAAGCCAAGACGCAGCACGTTCATGCCCAGCGAAAAGGTATTGGTGCGCGTGTTGCGCTCCAGAAATCCCATGTACTCCAGCGTCTGTACCACGCGATAGGCGGTGGCCTTCGGCATATCCACCAGCCGATGCAGTTCGGCAAAGGTCAGATCGCGATGCTGCTCGCCAAAGGCCAACAGCAGCTGTAAACCGCGCTCCAGCCCCGGCACCAGATACTTCACTTCCTGATCGTTTGCCATCATCGCCCTACCTTAGTTAAAGACAAAACCGCCGTTGACCGGGATCAGCTGTCCGGTGATGAACCGCGACAGATCGCTTAACAGCCAGACCACGCTGCCGGTGACGTCTTCCGGCTGCTGCGCGCCCGTTAACGCACGGCCGTTTTCGTAGAGCTGATGCCGTTCGGCGGGGACATATTCCGTCGCCTCGACGCGGGTTAGCCCCGGCGCGATGGCGTTAATGCGTATACGCTTTTCACCCAGTTCGCGCGCCATTGAGCGGGTCATGGCAATCACGGCGCCCTTGCTGGCGACGTAGGCCATCAGGCGCGGCGCGCCCCACAGCGCGGTGTCGGACGCGACGTTCACGATGCCCGCCCCCTCGCGTAGCAGCGGTACGGCGGCGCGCGTTACCAGCCAGGTGCCTTTGACGTTGACGCTCATCACCCGATCCCAGAGATCCGGATCGTAATCGAGCATATTTTTGCCGCCGACGCCCGTCGCCATCGCCGCGTTGTTCACCAGACCGTCAATCTGCCCCTGCTCGCCAATCGCGCTGAACACCTGCTCAATGGACTGCGGATCGGCCAGATCGATAACGTGCGATTCGATCGCATATCCCCGCTCGCTCAGCCGGTGGGCGCTCTCGGCCAGCTCGCCTTTGAGGATGTCGCACATCACCACCGCCGCGCCCTGCTCCGCGCAGGCCTGGGAAAAGTGGTAGCCCAGCCCGCGCGCGGCGCCGGTTATGACGATGCGCTTACCGCTCAGCAGCCCGTTCATCAGGCGGCCCCCTGCTGTGCTTCACGCATCGCCAGCTGCTCTTTGGCGGCCTTTTGCATCATGCGACGCAGGCGCGAGAGGCCAACGTCGTGCTGATACAGGTATTCATGATCGCGGGCGTTTGGCGCCAGGCTCTCCAGCACCACGCGGTCCTGCTCCAGCACTTCCCAGTGCAGTTTTTCCAGCCGGTTGCGGTACATGAAGCGCCACATATCGCGCTGCCAGCCCTGCACCCGGCGAATGCGCCAGAAGAAGACGCGGCAGTTGTCGTTATCTTCCGGCACCACCATGCCGACGATAAAGAAGTGGCCGCCCGGCCCGAAACGCTTCTTGTACGGAATGGAGAGACGCATCCAGCAGGTGCCGCTGTTGCCCAGCTCCACCCAGTCGAAGTTGACGCCGCTCTGCCCTTTCTTCTCAAAGATAAAGCCGGTTTTGGTCGGCTGGAGCACCATGTCGGCCTTGCGATCCCCTTCCGCCATCGAGTGCGAGGAGGAGTGCAGATAGGTGCCGTGCATCGGGTCCATCACGTTTTCCAGCGCGTACTGGTAATTGCATTTCCACGCGGCGGTGCAGAGGAAGTTGCTGAAGCTGTCCGTGTCGGCGAGTTCATCCGGGAAGGTCAGTTCGTCCGGCTGCTGATCCGCGGTGACGCCAAACCAGAGGAAGATGGCGCCGTGCGCCTCCTGCACGTTATAGCTGCGCACGCACTGCTGGCCGACCAGCGGACATTTATCCACAGCGGGCACGTCTTTCACCTCGCCGTTGCCCGCCACCTCTACGCCGTGATACCAGCAGGCGATGCGGTCGCCGAGGTTCCAGCCCATCGACAGGCGCGCGCCGCGGTGCGGACAGCGGTCCTCCAGCGCCTGCACCTGGCCGTCTTTGTTGCGCCAGACCACAATCTGCTCGCCCAGGCGGGTGATGCCCACCGGCGCAGACTGCACTTCCCAGCTCGCCAGCACCGGATACCAGAGGCCGCGCAGGCCTTTATCCAGATAGTGTTGTACGGTCGTCGTCATCGCGTTGCCCTCAGTAGCCGTTAACCTGTAAAAATGCCTGGAAGCTGGCGTCGCTCCACGGCTCACCCTGCTGGTCGTGCATGCGCACCGCGTTCAGCCCGTTTACCAGCTCCGGTAAGGTTTCAACGCCCTGTTCGAAGAGCTCTTCCAGCGTAGCAATCAGCTTCACCTCCCAGCTTTCCGGCTCGCGGCTGCGGGTCTGCCAGATCAGGTTCTGGTACTCGCCCGGTTTGTGAATGGCGCCATTACCGCCCTCTGCCGGCGGGGTAAACTGGCGGCTTTCCGGCAGCGCCGGGTTGTAGTTCAGCGTGTCGCTCATGCCACGGTCTCCTCAACAAAGGTAATCTGAATCTCGTTTTCAAAGACCCGAACCGGGTAACGGTTGAGGTTGCGTCCTCCGGGGCCGTGCAGACACTGGCCGGTTTTGACGTCGAACACCGCCTCGTGCAGCGGGCATTCCACCTTGCCGTCTTCTACGAAGCCCTGACTCAGCAGGGCATAGGCGTGGGGGCATACGTCTTCCAGCGCGTAATATTCACCGTCGATCAGGTAAACGCCGATCTCTTTCCCGTCGACGTTGCCGCTAAAAGGGAAATCTTCCTGTACTTGTTCTGCGTCACATACGCCTATCCAGCTCATCACGATCCTCCAGGCTTTTGTTTCATATATGAAACTCTGTTTCTTATTTAATACGGTCAATATAAAAGCGATGAATGTTTCGTCAAGCGACAATGTGACGAATTTGTTAATCGATCGGCAATTAATTAACTAAGTGTGCAAGGGATCAAGAAAAAATGCAGCGATATGAAATTTTCATTATTACAGCGTGAGAAATACGTTTTTTTAATGGTCTCTTATTTTGAATAAAAGATATTGACTTCCTTTCTTTTTACTCTTTAAAAATAAATTAACGTCACCTCTTTCGCGTTTCACCGGTGAAACTGATTTTTAATTTATCTTTAATAAACAATGAGTTTCACAGGTGAATCATTTTAGCTCCGTGACAATCACATTGATGAAAAATATAAGTTACAAAAAACGTAAGGCGGACATGATGACGGCAAGATGGCAAGGCACGATTGCGCTTTTATTACTCATTATTATTTCGTACGTCGATCGGGTAAATATCTCGGTAATGATTTTAAACCCGGAATTTGCCGAACATTTTCAGTTAAATGAAAACAGAATGTTACAGGGTCTACTCATGACCTGCTTTCTTCTGGGTTATGGTTTTTCCGCTCTATTATTAACGCCGGTTATTGAAAGCAAACTTCATTATCGGCAGGGATTATTAAGCAGCATTGCGATTTGGGCCGCGGTCTGCGCGGTTTCGCCTTTGTTAGGCTCGCTGACGGGAATGGTCATCGCCCGCGAAATAACCGGGGTTTGTCCACACCTTCACGCTGGCCTGGGGAATGTTGCTGCTGCGCATGCGGCGCGCAGCAGCAATCAGCGCGTAAGGCTTATTCGCCTTTTTTCGCTGCCTGGATGTAGAGCATTTCCAGCGCCAGGGTCGCCGCGGCCAGCGCGGTGATCTCGGACTGGTCATAGGCCGGAGCCACTTCCACCACGTCCATCCCGACAATGTTAAGATCCTTCAGGCCGCGCACCAGCTTGATGGCGCGGTCTGACGTCAGGCCGCCGATCACCGGCGTACCGGTACCCGGTGCGAATGCCGGATCCAGGCAGTCAATGTCGAAGGTCAGGTAGACAGGCATATCGCCGACGATCTGCTTAACCTGAGCCAGAATATCGTCCACGCCGCGATCGTTCACCTGGCCCGCGTCGAGTACGGTGAAGCCGTTGTCTTTGTCGAACTCGGTGCGGATGCCGATCTGCACGGAGTGGTTCGGATCGATCAGGCCTTCTTTCGGCGCGGTGTAGAACATGGTGCCGTGGTCGAATTCGCAGCCGTTCGCGTAGGTGTCGGTATGCGCGTCAAAGTGCACCAGCGCCATTTTACCGAAGTGCTTCGCGTGGGCGCGCAGCAGCGGCAGGGTCACGAAGTGGTCACCGCCGAAGGAGAGCATGCGTTTACCGGCCGCCAGCAGCTTCTCGGCGTGCGCCTGCAATTTTTCGCTCATTTCGCGCGCGTCACCGAAGGCGTACACCAGATCACCGCAGTCCACCACGTTCAGGCGCTCGCGCATGTCGAAGTTCCACGGGAAGCGGTTGTGCTCCCAGGCCAGGTTGGTGGAAACCTGACGAATTGCCGCCGGGCCATGACGTCCACCCGCACGACCGGACGTTGCCATGTCGAACGGTACGCCGGTGATCACCCAGTCAGCATCGCTGTCGTAAGGCTGGAAGTTCATCGGAAGGCGTAAAAAACCAAACGCGTTAGATACCAGAGAGTTATCGTACTGATGACCTAAAGTGCTCATGTCCTGACCTCTTATAAAGTCGATACATTAAAAACAGATGAAAAAAAATCCCCTCCGCGTCGTTAAACCCGACGAGGAAGGGATTGATTCGTAAATCGCATAGTAGGGCGAATTATCGCCGTTAATTCATACGGGTTCAAGTGAGTATAGGGCATCGTGCGGTCTGATGCCCTCACCCCAACCCTCTCCCACCGGGAGAGGGAGGTTTTACTACTCGTCTTCCAGATACGTATACCCGTACAGACCCGCTTCAAACTCTTCCAGGAACTGCTGCTGCAAGGCATCGTCCAGACCGGTGTTTTTGACCTGATCGCGGAACTGGGTGAGCAGTTTTTTCGGATCCAGCTGAACGTATTCGAGCATATCCGCCACGGTGTCCCCTTCGTCGGACAGCTCAACCTCCACGCTGCCGTCAGGGAAGACAAACACGTCAACCGCTTCGGTATCACCGAACAGGTTGTGCATGTTGCCGAGGATCTCCTGATACGCACCCACCATAAAGAAGCCCAGCATTGGCGGGTTCTCCGGATCGTACTCCGGCATTGGCATGGTCGTAGCGATACCGTCACCGTCGACGTAGTGGTCAATCGCGCCGTCTGAGTCACAGGTAATGTCCAGCAGCACCGCGCGGCGTTCAGGCGCATGATTCAACCCTTCCAGCGGCAGAACCGGGAACAGCTGGTCGATACCCCAGGCATCCGGCATCGACTGGAACAGGGAGAAGTTGACGTACATTTTGTCCGCCATACGTTCCTGCAACTCGTCGATAATCGGACGGTGCGCGCGGTTGCTCGGATCGAGCTGCTTCTGCACTTCATGGCACATGTTCAGATAGAGCTGCTCCGCCCACGCGCGTTCCTGCAGGCTAAAGGTGCCTGAAGAATAACCGACGTGAATGTCGTGCAGATCCATCTGGCTGTCGTGCAGCCATTCGCGCAGAGAACGACGCGTGCCCGGCTCGTGCATCTCCTGCCAGGTTTCCCACATGCTTTGCAGGGAACGTGGAGCATCGTCTGCCGGAGGCGTGGCTTCAGTGATTTCGCTGCGCTCAACGCCGATGATGTTAGAGACCAGCACCGTATGGTGCGCAGTGACCGCGCGGCCGGATTCGGTGATCACCGTCGGGTGCGGCAGGCCGTGCTCTTCGCAGGCATCGCCAATCGCCCAGATAATGTTGTTGGCGTATTCGTTCAGGCCGTAGTTGACCGAGCAGTCAGACTGCGAGCG
The DNA here is from genome assembly GCF_001037655.1 of Enterobacter sp. MGH85. Classification (NCBI taxonomy): domain Bacteria; kingdom Pseudomonadati; phylum Pseudomonadota; class Gammaproteobacteria; order Enterobacterales; family Enterobacteriaceae; genus Enterobacter; species Enterobacter sp. MGH85. The sequence goes on along the minus strand of NZ_KQ089925.1, from coordinate 1,736,427 downwards.
TGTCCCTTCGTAATCCACGCCCAGGCCACCGCCCACGTCAAAGCACTGAATATTTACGCCAAGCTTGTGCAGCTCAACGTAGAAACGTGCCGATTCACGCACGCCGGTGGCGATGTCGCGAATGTTGGCCATCTGCGAGCCAAGGTGGAAGTGCAGCAGCTGAATGCTGTCCAGACGACCGCGCTCGCGCAGTATTTCCACCAGCTGAAGCACCTGGTTCGCCGCGAGGCCGAACTTGGATTTTTCACCGCCGGAAGACTGCCATTTACCGGAACCCTGCGACGCCAGTCGCGCACGCACGCCAAGGCGTGGGATCACGTTCAGACGCTCGGCCTCTTCCAGCACGATCGCGATTTCGGTCATCTTCTCGATCACCAGATAGACCTTGTGGCCCATCTTCTCGCCAATCAGCGCCAGACGAATGTATTCGCGGTCTTTATAGCCGTTACAGACGATCACCGACCGGGTCATGCCCGCGTGCGCCAGAACCGCCATCAGCTCCGCTTTGGAGCCAGCTTCCAGGCCCAGCGGTTCGCCGGAGTGGATCAGGGACTCAATCACGCGACGGTGCTGGTTTACCTTGATCGGGTAAACGAGGAAATAGTCGCCGTTATAACCATACGATTCCCGCGCGCGTTTGAACGCGGCGTTAATAGAACGCAGGCGATGTTGCAGGATCTGCGGGAAGCAGAACAGTGCAGGCAAGCGCTGACCCTGGGCTTCACGGGCTTTCACCAGCTTAGCGAGATCCACGCGCGCTTCCGGGACGTCCGGATCCGGGCAGACACTGATGTGGCCCAGCTCGTTAACGTCGTAGTAGTTATTGCCCCACCAGGCAATATTGTAAGTGCGCAGCATCTTGCTGGCTTCCTGGGAGCTCATCGCAACCTCCTGCATAGAACGTAGTACACCCTGTTCGCCTGCTGACGAAGGCGAAAGCGAAGACATGTCGTCAGACATAGCGAACCTCAACTCTTTGTATTAAGTGTAAAACAGTTGACTACTATCGCAGCGTTATACGGCGATAACAACCCATTAACGGCTCCATTTCCCAGCAGAGTATGCTGAAATCCAGACCGTGCGACCGGTTTCTTATTCATATCATTGTAAAACACGTATCCGAACTCTGTATGACAAGGTTCGGCGAAACCACGAGAAAACTCCTGTATTAACAAGAGCGCCCTTGTTCAGTTTTCACAAAGCGTGACCGGCTCTGGAATCCTGAGAAGCACCGAGATGGGTATAACATCGGCAGGTGTTTAGACCAGAAGTGCGGGTGGGAATCAAATGCGCGCCAGAACGACTGCGCTGAATGAGCGGAAAACAATGGTTCATTATCTCGTATCACCTCCACGGCCGCCTCTGCTGAAACGGACCACAAGCCAAAGCTAAAAGTTCACTGCTTAACCCGGCTGGAAGTGGCGACACGATGTGTTCATCGAGCGCTTATTTTATATGAGCCGCGCGCCGCGTTTTATACCGAGAAGGTCGCTAAAAAGCAAAACAAAAATGCGCAGGTTGCCAGCGCCGTCAGGAAAAATTTCCAGCCGAGTTTTCAACGCAGTGAGAGGTGAGTCAAAAAAAACTGGAAATCGGGTGAAGAAGTGACCTAAAATAGACGTCCAGATGTTAATCCATCCATACCGATTAACACTCAGACTGCCAGTGTCAAAATCCTGCAGGCCTTGGTAGAATTATCTCCTTTGGCTATTCCACACAGCAGTTCGAGCTAACCAAATTCCTTTTAGGTGAAATAAAACATGGCAAAACACCTGTTTACGTCCGAGTCCGTATCAGAAGGACATCCTGATAAAATTGCTGACCAAATCTCCGATGCGGTGCTGGATGCGATCCTCGCGCAGGATCCAAAGGCGCGCGTAGCGTGTGAAACCTATGTCAAAACCGGCATGGTTCTGGTTGGCGGTGAGATCACCACCAGCGCATGGGTTGATATCGAAGAGATCACCCGTAACACGGTGCGTGAGATCGGTTATGTACATTCTGATATGGGCTTTGATGCCAACTCCTGCGCCGTACTGAGCGCTATCGGCAAACAGTCCCCGGACATCAACCAGGGCGTTGACCGTGCCGATCCGCTGGAACAGGGCGCGGGCGACCAGGGCCTGATGTTCGGCTACGCGACCAACGAAACCGACGTGCTGATGCCAGCGCCGGTAACTTACGCACACCGTCTGGTGCAGCGTCAGGCTGAAGTGCGTAAAAACGGCACCCTGCCGTGGCTGCGTCCGGATGCGAAAAGCCAGGTGACCTTCCAGTATGACGACGGGAAAATCGTCGGCATTGATGCCGTGGTTCTTTCCACGCAGCATGCTGAAGATATTGACCAGAAATCCCTGCAGGAAGCGGTGATGGAAGAGATCATCAAGCCGGTTCTGCCAACTGAATGGCTGAGCTCTGCGACCAAATTCTTCATCAACCCAACCGGACGCTTCGTTATCGGCGGCCCAATGGGTGACTGCGGTCTGACCGGTCGTAAAATCATCGTAGATACCTACGGCGGCATGGCGCGCCACGGTGGCGGCGCGTTCTCCGGTAAAGACCCGTCTAAGGTGGACCGTTCTGCGGCGTACGCTGCACGTTATGTGGCGAAAAACATCGTTGCTGCGGGCCTGGCTGACCGCTGTGAAATTCAGGTTTCCTACGCCATCGGCGTGGCTGAGCCAACCTCCATCATGGTGGAAACCTTCGGTACTGAAAAAGTGCCTTCTGAACAGCTGACCCTGCTGGTGCGTGAGTTCTTCGACCTGCGTCCATACGGTCTGATTCAGATGCTGGATCTGCTGCACCCAATCTACCAGGAAACCGCAGCGTACGGTCACTTTGGTCGCGAACATTTCCCTTGGGAAAAAACCGACAAAGCCGCCCTGCTGCGTGATGCTGCCGGTCTGAAATAAACGACTGCCAGCAGCTTAAACAGGCCAGCCTTTGTGCTGGCCTTTTTTATGTCGGGTGGCGGCTATGCCTTACCCGACCTACGGGTAGTGAATTTTTGTAGGCCGGGTAAGGCGCAGCCGCCACCCGGCAATGTTTGGAACCGTTTACACCTCACTCTCTATACCCCGCTTTCAGAATATTCTCTTTGCATGATCGCATTTCTTCTGCTGTTACATTCCCTTTCAGTTAAGTCTGAAATTTGTGCAAACGCGATGCATATCAATTAATTTACCTCTATATTTTCAAAGCTTTAATTATTTTTACGGTTACAAACTAGTGTAACCGATTACACCGTTGTGATTTGACTCACATATTTTTATGAGCCGCTCACCTACTCTTAATATCGTAAAAACTGATAACCCAACTGGAGGGCATAATGCCTGACAATAATAAACAGGGGCGTACGTCCAATAAGGCAATGACGTTCTTCGTCTGCTTCCTCGCCGCTCTGGCAGGATTACTCTTTGGCCTGGATATTGGCGTAATTGCCGGTGCATTACCTTTCATCACCGATGAGTTCCAGATTAGCGCACACACTCAGGAATGGGTGGTCAGCTCCATGATGTTCGGTGCCGCCGTCGGCGCGGTCGGCAGCGGCTGGCTCTCCTTTAAGCTCGGGCGTAAAAAGAGCCTGATGATCGGCGCGATCCTGTTCGTTGCCGGCTCACTGTTCTCTGCCGCTGCGCCTAACGTTGAAGTGCTGATCCTTTCCCGCGTGCTGCTCGGTCTGGCAGTGGGCGTGGCGTCTTATACTGCCCCGCTGTACCTGTCTGAAATCGCACCGGAAAAAATCCGCGGCAGCATGATTTCCATGTACCAGCTGATGATCACCATCGGTATTCTGGGGGCTTATCTTTCCGATACCGCCTTCAGCTACAGCGGCGCATGGCGCTGGATGCTGGGCGTCATCATCATTCCGGCCATTCTGCTGCTGATTGGTGTCTTCTTCCTGCCGGACAGCCCGCGCTGGTTCGCCGCCAAACGCCGCTTCCACGATGCCGAACGCGTGCTCTTACGCCTGCGTGATACCAGCGCCGAAGCCAAAAACGAGCTGGAAGAGATCCGCGAAAGCCTGAAGGTCAAACAGTCCGGCTGGGCGCTGTTCAAAGAGAACAGCAACTTCCGCCGCGCGGTGTTCCTCGGTGTGCTGTTACAGATCATGCAACAGTTCACCGGGATGAACGTCATCATGTATTACGCGCCGAAAATCTTCGAACTGGCGGGCTACACCAACACCACCGAACAGATGTGGGGCACCGTGATCGTCGGCCTGACTAACGTGCTGGCGACCTTTATCGCTATCGGTCTGGTGGACCGCTGGGGGCGTAAACCAACCCTGACGCTGGGCTTCCTGGTGATGGCCATCGGGATGGGCGTGCTGGGTACCATGATGCACATGGGCATTCACTCCCCAACGGCACAGTACTTCGCCGTGGCGATGCTGCTGATGTTTATTATTGGGTTTGCGATGAGCGCCGGTCCGCTGATTTGGGTACTGTGTTCTGAGATCCAGCCGCTGAAAGGGCGTGATTTTGGTATCACCTGCTCTACCGCAACCAACTGGATTGCCAACATGATCGTCGGCGCAACGTTCCTGACCATGCTCAATACCCTGGGTAATGCCAATACCTTCTGGGTCTACGCCGGTCTTAACCTGTTCTTTATTGTTCTCACGATCTGGCTGGTTCCTGAAACCAAACATGTTTCACTGGAACACATTGAACGTAACCTGATGAAAGGTCGTCCTCTGCGCGAAATCGGCGCACACGACTGATCCTCCTGCGGGGAGGCGCCTCTTGCGCCTCCCCGCTTCCCGCTTTATGCTCTGCCCCTATGAAATCTCCCCGTCTCCCCATCGCCATTCAGCAAGCCGTTATGCGCAGCCTGCGGGAAAAACTCGCCCAGGCCAACCTGAAGCTCGGCCGCGATTATCCTGAACCGAAGCTGGTCTATCAGCAGCGTGGCACCGCGGCAGGCACCGCGTGGCTGGAATCGTATGAGATCCGCCTGAATCCGGTGTTGATGATGGAAAATCAGCAGGCGTTTATCGAAGAAGTGGTGCCGCACGAGCTGGCCCACCTTCTGGTGTGGAAACACTTTGGCCGCGTCGCGCCGCACGGCAAAGAGTGGAAATGGATGATGGAGGCGGTGCTCGGCGTTCCGGCTCGCCGCACCCACCAGTTCGAGCTGGAATCGGTACGCCGCAATACATTTCCCTACCGCTGCCAGTGCCAGCAGCACCAGCTTACCGTGCGCCGTCACAACCGCGTGGTGCGCGGCGAGGCGACCTATCGCTGCGTAAAGTGCGGCGAACCACTGGTGGCGGAATAATCACTCGAACTTTCAGGAACTTTCCTGATCTGACTGATTGCATACGGGAACAACATTCGTTACGTTGCGGGCTCGTTTTGACACGGAGTGTAAGATGTCCCGTAATGTTTCTCTCGCAGTCGCTTTTCTGGCGGCGGCGCTCTCCGGCCATGCTCTGGCCGACGGTATTCACAGTTTCTCACAGGCAAAAACCGCAGGCGTAAAGATTAACGCCGACGTACCGGGTGATTTCTACTGCGGCTGTAAAATTAACTGGCAGGGTAAGAAAGGGGTCGTGGATCTGGGATCCTGCGGCTATAAGGTGCGCAAGAACGAGAACCGCGCCAGCCGAATCGAATGGGAACACGTTGTTCCGGCCTGGCAGTTTGGCCACCAGCGCCAGTGCTGGCAGGACGGTGGACGTAAAAATTGCGCAAAAGATCCGGTCTACCGCCAGATGGAAAGCGATATGCACAACCTGCAACCCGCCGTGGGTGAAGTCAATGGCGACCGCGGAAACTTCATGTACAGCCAGTGGAACGGTGGCGAAGGCCAGTACGGTCAGTGCGCCATGAAGGTCGATTTCAAAGAGAAACTCGCCGAACCGCCTGCCCGCGCGCGCGGCAGCATCGCCCGCACTTACTTCTATATGCGCGACCGCTACGATCTCAACCTTTCCCGCCAGCAGACGCAGCTCTTCAATGCCTGGGACAAGCTCTACCCGGTGACGGACTGGGAATGCCAGCGCGACGAACGTATCGCCAAAGTCCAGGGGAATCACAACCCTTACGTCCAGCGGGCTTGCCAGGCGCAAAAGAGCTAACCTACACTACGGCAATTCGCTTATATCGCATGACACATGGAATTTCTGACTATGCGCATCCCTCGCATCTATCACCCTGAACTGATTACCCCAGGCGGCGAAATCGCCCTGTCTGATGATGCCGCAAACCACGTAGGCCGCGTGCTGCGCATGGGCGCAGGCCAGGCGATTCAGCTCTTTGACGGCTCTAATCAGATTTTTGACGCTGAAATTACGCGCGCCGATAAAAAAAGCGTGCACGTGAAGGTGCTGCGTGGCGACGTGGACGACCGGGAATCCCCGCTGCACATTCACCTTGGCCAGGTGATGTCGCGCGGGGAAAAGATGGAGTTCACCATTCAGAAATCCATTGAACTGGGTGTAAGCCTCATTACGCCACTTTTTTCTGAGCGCTGCGGCGTTAAACTGGATGCGGAACGTCTCAACAAAAAGATCCAGCAGTGGCAGAAAATTGCCATTGCAGCCTGTGAACAGAGTGGCCGCAACCGCATCCCGGAGATCCGCCCGGCGATGGATCTGGAGGACTGGTGTGCAGAAGAGGAAAGCGGGCTTAAGCTTAATCTTCATCCGCGCGCCAGCGCCAGCATCAATACGCTGCCGCTGCCCGTTGAGCGTGTACGCCTGCTGATTGGCCCGGAAGGCGGCCTGTCGGCTGACGAAATCGCCATGACGGCGCGTTACCAGTTTACTGATATTCTGTTGGGACCTCGCGTTCTGCGCACTGAGACAACGGCACTCACCGCCATTACCGCCCTACAGGTGCGATTTGGCGATCTGGGTTGAAGCAAAGCCTGACCCATAACCGGAGAAGAACATGATTAAGCTCGGCATCGTGATGGACCCCATCGCAAACATTAACATTAAGAAAGATTCCAGCTTCGCTATGCTGCTGGAAGCGCAGCGTCGCGGCTATGAACTCCACTATATGGAGATGAACGATCTGTACCTGATCAACGGTGAAGCCCGCGCACGTACCCGCATCGTTAACGTCGAGCAGAACTACGAAAAATGGTACGAATTCGGCACCGAGCAGGATATTGCCCTGGCCGACCTTAACGTCATCCTGATGCGTAAAGATCCGCCGTTCGACACCGAATACATTTACTCCACCTATATCCTTGAGCGTGCCGAAGAGAAAGGCACGCTGATCGTCAACAAGCCGCAGAGCCTGCGCGACTGCAACGAGAAGCTCTATACCGCATGGTTCTCTGACCTGACGCCGGAAACGCTGGTCACCCGCAGCAAAACGCAGCTGAAAGAATTCTGGCAGAAGCACGGCGACATCATCATGAAGCCGCTGGACGGCATGGGCGGCGCATCGATCTTCCGCGTGAAAGAGGGCGACCCGAACATTGGCGTAATTGCCGAAACGCTGACCGAGCTGGGAACCCGCTACTGCATGGCGCAAAACTATCTGCCGGCCATTAAAGACGGCGACAAGCGTGTGCTGGTTGTAGACGGCGAGCCGGTGCCTTACTGCCTGGCGCGTATCCCGCAGGGTGGTGAAGCCCGTGGCAACCTGGCGGCCGGAGGCCGTGGCGAACCGCGTCCGTTAAGCGAAAGCGACTGGGAAATTGCCCGCCGCGTCGGCCCTACGCTGAAAGCCAAAGGCCTGATCTTCGTTGGCCTCGATATTATCGGCGATCGTCTGACCGAAGTGAACGTCACCAGCCCGACCTGCATTCGTGAGATCGAAGCGGAATTCCCGATCTCGATCACCGGAATGCTGATGGACGCTATCGAAAAACGTTTACAGAAATAACCTGTGACAGCGCCTGTGTTTATCCCCATACTGGGCGCTGTCGCTTTTTAAACCAGGAAACAGTACCTCTGACAATGAATTTACAGCATCACTTTCTTATTGCCATGCCTGCTCTCCAGGATCCGATTTTCCGCCGCGCCGTGGTCTATATTTGCGAATACAACGAAGACGGCGCAATGGGGATTATCATCAATAAGCCGCTGGAAAACCTTCAGGTTGAAGGCATTCTGGACAAGCTGAAAATCCCTGCTGAAGCGCGGCTGCCGGAAATCCGTCTTGATAAACCGGTGATGCTCGGCGGACCGCTTGCAGAAGATCGTGGCTTTATCCTGCATACCCCGCCGGTTTTCTCGTCCAGCATTCGTATCTCCGATAACACCGTCGTCACCACCTCTCGCGATGTGCTCGAAACACTGGGCACGGCAAATCAGCCTTCTGAGGTGCTGGTTGCGCTCGGCTACGCTTCCTGGGAAAAAGGGCAGCTGGAACAAGAAATTCTGGACAACGCCTGGCTGACGGCCCCTGCGGATATGAATATCCTGTTTAAAACCCCTATCGCCGATCGCTGGCGTGACGCGGCAAAACTGATTGGCATTGATATTCTGACCATGCCTGGCGTTGCGGGGCACGCGTAATGAGCGGCACCCTTCTCGCCTTTGACTTCGGCACCAAAAGCATCGGCGTCGCTGTGGGTCAACGGATCACCGGCACCGCCCGCCCGCTCACGGCGCTGAAAGCTAACGACGGCACGCCGGACTGGAACCTTATTGAGCGCTTGCTCAAAGAGTGGCAGCCGGACGACGTGATTGTCGGTCTGCCGTTGAACATGGACGGCACCGAGCAGCCGCTTACCGCCCGCGCACGCAAGTTCGCGAACAAAATTCATGGCCGATTTGGCGTCTCCGTTAAGCTGCACGATGAACGTTTGAGCACCGTCGAGGCACGCGCTGGCCTGTTCGAGCACGGTGGCTTCCGGGCGTTGAACAAAGGCAGCGTGGATTCAGCTTCAGCCGTCATTATCCTCGAAAGCTATTTCGAACAGGGTTACTGAGCGCCGGGGCCTACAGCCGCCCCTGCGCCCGTCGCTCCGCCAGACTCTGCTCAAAGTTCTGCATCCCCGCCTGCTGCCCCGTTTGAATAATGCCCGGCAGTTGCCAGGTTTTACCTTCGCGGATCAGGTTTGCCGCCGCCGACGTATTCACCAGTAGCTCATACAGCGCCACGCGCCCGCCCTGGACATCCTGACGCAGCTTCTGCGCCAGTACCGCACGCAGGCTTCCCGCCAGCTGATTACGAACCGGATCTTTCTCCTGCGCCGGGAAGGTATCGACCAGGCGCTCGATCGCCTGCGCCGCACCGCGCGTGTGCAGCGTGGCCAACACCAGATGGCCAGTCTCAGCCGCCGTCAGCGCCAGGCGTATCGTCTCGCTGTCGCGCAGCTCACCAAGCAGAATCACATCCGGATCTTCACGCAGCGCACTGCGCAGGGCCTCGGCAAAGGACGGGCTATGCTGGCCTATCTCCCGCTGCCGGATGAGGCAACGTTGGCTCTGGTACATAAACTCCACCGGATCTTCCAGGGTCAGAATGTGCCCGTCCGTATGGTGATTGAGAAAATCGACCATCGCGGCCAGGGTGGTCGATTTCCCGCTGCCGGTGGCGCCGGTGACCAGAATCAGGCCATTGTCATTGGACAAAAGCTCCGGGATCGCGCGCGGCACGCCTAGCGCAGAGAGCTGCGGACACGTCAGCGGCAACAGGCGTAGCGCGATCGAAACGCCGTGCATATGCTTAAACGCACTGCCGCGCAGCCGCTGACCGCCTGTGAGGGTAACGGCAAAATCTACCTGCCCGTTTGCCCACCAGGCGCCCTGCTGTTCGTCATTGAGCCACGCTTTTAATAACGCCTCCACATCCGGGGGCGGAAACGGCGCAGGTTCAAGACGGCCTGACCTGCGCCAGCGCGGTGGTGAATCACTGCACAGGTGTAGATCGGAGACGTTATGCTTTACACTAAGGGCCACAATTTCTTCCACATCCATAGACAACTCCTCGGAAAATGAACGACATTGCGCATAACCTGGCACAGGTCCGGGACAAAATCTCAGCCGCGGCAACGCGTTGCGGCCGTGCTTCAGAAGAAATTACGTTGCTTGCAGTCAGCAAGACCAAGCCTGCGAGCGCCATCGCAGAAGCGATAGCCGCCGGTCATCGTGCCTTTGGTGAAAACTATGTGCAGGAAGGCGTAGATAAGATTCGCGCTTTCCGGGAGCGGGGAAATACAGACCTGCAGTGGCACTTTATCGGTCCGCTACAGTCGAACAAAAGCCGTCTGGTAGCAGAGCACTTCGACTGGTGTCACACCATCGATCGTCTGCGTATCGCTACCCGTTTGAGCGACCAGCGCCCTATGGAGATGCCAGCGCTTAACGTGCTGATTCAAATCAACATCAGTGATGAAAACAGCAAGTCCGGCATTACGCTGAGCGAACTGGATGCGCTGGCGGCGGACGTGGCGGCGCTGCCGCGCTTAACCCTGCGCGGACTGATGGCCATTCCGGCACCAGAGTCAAGTTATGAAAGGCAGTTTGCCGTAGCACAGCAAATGGCTGTAGCATTTGAGGCGCTTAAAGCGCGCTATGACACGGTAGACACGCTTTCTCTGGGCATGTCGGACGATATGGAAGCCGCCATCGCGGCAGGCAGCACCATGGTGCGCATCGGCACAGCAATTTTCGGTGCGCGCGATTACACCCAATAATAAGGAAACCTGAGGAACGCCATGAAGACGTTGACTTTCCTGCTTTCAACGGTCATTGAACTGTATACGATGGCGCTGCTACTGCGCGTCTGGATGCAGTGGGCCCGTTGTGATTTTTACAATCCATTCTCACAATTTATCGTGAAAATCACGCAGCCCATTGTGGGGCCGCTTCGCCGCATCATTCCGGCAATGGGGCCGATTGACAGTTCATCTCTGCTGATGGCGTTTATTCTGAGCGTTATCAAAGCGATCGTGCTGTTTATGGTCATCACTTTCCAGCCGATTATCTGGATTTCAGCCGTTCTGATCCTGGTTAAAACCGTCGGCTCGCTGATCTTCTGGGTCCTGCTGGTGATGGCGATTATGAGCTGGGTAAGCCGGGGCCGTAGCCCGGTGGAGTACGCGTTGATTCAGCTGACTGAACCATTGCTGCGTCCGATCCGTAGCCTGCTGCCTGCGATGGGCGGAATCGACTTCTCCCCGATGCTTCTCGTTTTGCTGCTGTACGTGCTGAATATGGGTATCGCGGAACTGTTACAGGCGACGGGTAATATGCTGCTGCCGGGGCTGTGGATGGCGTTATGAGTGCAGTTAGCCCCTGCGCCGACGGGCTGGTTTTACGGCTGTACATTCAGCCGAAAGCCAGCCGCGACAGCATTGTTGGGCTGCATGGCGACGAGCTAAAAGTCGCCATCACTGCCCCGCCCGTTGACGGCCAGGCGAATGCGCATCTGACTAAATATCTGGCAAAACAGTTTCGCGTCGCTAAAAGCCAGGTCATCATTGAGAAAGGTGAACTTGGCCGGCATAAACAGGTAAAAATCCTTAACCCGCAATCTATCCCGACGGAAGTCGCGGCTCTGACAAAACAGGACTAAACCATGCAGAAAGTTGTTCTCGCCACCGGTAACGCCGGTAAAGTGCGCGAGCTGGCCTCGCTATTACATGATTTTGGGCTGGACGTGGTGGCTCAGACCGAGCTGGGCGTGGACTCCGCCGAAGAAACCGGCCTGACGTTTATCGAAAACGCCATTCTGAAAGCGCGCCATGCGGCGCAGATCACCGGGCTGCCCGCGATTGCCGATGACTCCGGTCTGGCCGTGGATTTTCTGGGCGGTGCGCCGGGGATTTACTCCGCCCGCTATTCCGGGGTGGACGCCACCGACCAGCAGAACCTGGAAAAGCTGCTTGTGGCCCTGAACGACGTCCCTGACGAACAGCGTACCGCACAGTTCCACTGCGTGCTGGTCTACATGCGTCACGCGGAAGATCCCACGCCGATTGTCTGTCACGGCAGCTGGCCGGGCGTGATCACCCGTGAAGCGGCGGGCAACGGCGGCTTTGGTTACGACCCGATTTTCTTTGTCCCGACCGAGGGCAAAACCGCTGCGGAACTCACCCGCGAAGAGAAAAGCGCGATCTCCCACCGTGGACGCGCCCTGAAACTGTTACTGGAAGCACTGCGTAATGGCTAATTTGCCACCTCTGAGTCTTTATATTCACATCCCATGGTGCGTGCAGAAATGCCCGTACTGCGATTTCAACTCGCACGCGCTGAAGGGCGAAGTGCCGCACGATGATTACGTCGCGCATCTGCTGGCCGATCTGGATGCCGATGTACCGTACGCACAGGGACGTGAAGTGAAGACCATTTTTATTGGTGGCGGTACGCCGAGCCTGCTTTCAGGCCCGGCGATGCAGACTTTGCTGGACGGTGTGCGCGCACGTCTGAAGCTGGCAGCGGATGCTGAAATTACGATGGAAGCCAACCCGGGCACCGTTGAGGCCGACCGTTTTGTCGAGTATCAGCGCGCGGGCGTGAACCGTATCTCCATCGGCGTGCAGAGCTTTAGCGAGCCAAAGCTGAAGCGTCTGGGGCGCATTCACGGCCCGGAAGAGGCAAAGCGCGCGGCGAACCTGGCAACGGGGCTTGGGCTGCGCAGTTTTAACCTCGATTTGATGCACGGCCTGCCGGATCAGTCGCTGGAAGAAGCGCTGGACGATTTGCGTCAGGCAATTGAACTGAACCCGCCGCATCTGTCGTGGTATCAGTTGACCATTGAACCGAACACCCTGTTTGGTTCCCGTCCTCCGGTGCTGCCGGACGATGATGCGCTGTGGGATATCTTCGAGCAGGGCCACCAGCTTTTGACCGCGGCGGGGTATCAGCAATACGAAACCTCGGCGTATGCGAAGCCGGGCTATCAGTGTCAGCACAACCTGAACTACTGGCGCTTTGGTGATTATCTGGGGATTGGCTGCGGGGCACACGGCAAAGTGACCTTCCCGGACGGGCGCATTCTGCGCACTGCAAAAACGCGTCATCCGCGCGGTTTTATGGAAGGCCGCTACCTGGAGCGTCAGCATGACGTCGAGGCGGTGGATAAGCCGTTTGAGTTCTTTATGAACCGCTTCCGTCTGCTGGAAGCCGCACCGCGCGCGGAGTTTGCGCTCTACACCGGGTTGTCAGAGTCGGTGATTCGTCCGCAGATTGACGAGGCGTTGGCGCAGGGGTATCTGACCGAGTGTAATGAGTACTGGCAGATCACCGAGCACGGTAAGCTGTTCCTAAACTCCCTTCTTGAGCTGTTCCTCGCTGAAAATCCTGAAGGCTGATTCAGGATTTTACATCCCGTTCTGCTGGTTGAGGGAAAGGCTGGCAGAGTGTGGGGATGGAAATTACTCGTTCTTATGCAAAACAGCTCAGACGTGAGCTGACAAAAGAAGAAAGGCGGCTTTGGTATCTACTGCGCAGCCGCCGTTTCGAAAATTATAAATTTCGTCGACAGCATCCGGTAGGTAATTACATTCTGGATTTCGCCTGCTGCGCGGCTCGTCTGGCTGTTGAGCTGGATGGCGGGCAACATGATGAGAATCAGGAATACGATCGTCAAAGGACGCTCTGGCTAAATCGAAAGGGCTGGTACGTCATTCGTTTCTGGAACAACGAACTCTGGGATAACGAAGAGGTGGTGTTAGAAAAGATCCTTGAAACACTGCAAATGCTGCAACCCTCACCCCGGCCCTCTCCCTGAAAGGGAGAGGGAGCAAACCATCCCCTCGCCCCTTTGGGGAGAGGGTTAGGGTGAGGGGTGAAGTAAATTACTTCAGCGTCCCCACCAGCGCCTTCCGGCTGTCTTCCAGGGACACCACGCGTTTACACACGTCTTTGCCGAACTGCTGGAAATCGGCTTCCTGATTCTTCCACTCGTTCTGAATCGAGGTTTGCAGTCCGCCCAGGCTACCCAGTACACCCTGCAACGGATTACCGCCGCCTTTCAGCACCGCTTTGGCGCCCATCTCGTTGATGCTGTCCTGGAGAATGCCGCCCATCGCCTGGTTCACCAGCTGCTGACCGTCGGCTCGCACCTGATCGATCGCCTTATAGTGGAACGTCAGGCCATCAGAGCGCGTCTCAATAATGCGGTTCATCTGTTCTTTCAGCTGTTTATCCAGCTTCGTCAGGCGGGTGCGCATATTGCTGCTCTCCCCCACCTCTTTGGTGATGATTTTATCCAGCGCCACGCGGCCCTTCTCAACGCGGGTCAGCGCGCCATCGTTTATCCATGGCAGCGCGGTACGCAACTCGGCCTGGTAGTCCATCGCCTGCTCGCGCTGGGCGGCCGTCAGGTTTTGCTGTTTGCCGTTAAACGTCACGTTGCCATCCGGCGTGATCACCAGATTGCCATTCTCGCCCTTAACCTGCACGGTTTGCGGGCTTAATACCACGTCGTCACGCGGGGTGACGCTACATTTATACTCCGCATGGGCGGTGGTTCCGATTGCCAGTAAAGCAACCGCCAGCAACGTTTTACGCATCTTCAACACTCCCTCAGACAAAATGGGCCAGCTAATGCTGGCCCCGTTCTTGCTTTATTAGTCCCACCAAACGTCGAAAAGTTCGCTGACGCGGACATCTTCCAGTTTGTGGTCTTCAAGCCATTTGCGTACCAGCGCCTGATGTTCTTCGGTGCATTTCCCCACTTCCTGGGTGCAAATCAGACCTTCCCACGCCAGATAGCCGCTACCGTCGAAGGCCAGCTTGTTGGGTTCGATCACCTCGTTGATGAACGCATCAACGTCCTGATCGATCTGCTCAACGCTGGTGCCTTCCGGGAAACGCCAGGCAACGGAGAAACCCACTTCCTGGAATTCTTCGATGTGCATCTTTTTACGCAGACGACGGCTACGATTCTTTGCCATTATTTCACCCTCTCGAACATTAAGTCCCATACGCCGTGACCAAGACGATGGCCACGCTGTTCAAATTTTGTCACCGGACGTGAATCCGGACGCGGTACGTAGTCGTTGCTTTCAGACTGGTTTTTATACCCGTCCAGCGACGACATCACTTCCAGCATGTGTTCCGCATAAGGTTCCCAGTCGGTCGCCATGTGGAAGACGCCGCCCAGCTTAAGCTTACTTTTCACCAGCTCGGCAAACGGCGCCTGAACGATACGGCGTTTATTATGACGCGCTTTGTGCCACGGGTCAGGGAAAAAGAGCTGAACCATGTTCAAAGAATTGTCAGGAATCATTTTATGCAGCACTTCCACCGCGTCGTGACACATAACGCGCAGGTTCTCAACGCCCTCTTCATGGGCCGTTGCCAGACACGCACCGACGCCTGGCGAGTGCACTTCAATACCGAGGAAGTTCTGCTCTGGTCGCGCTTTCGCCATAGTGACCAGCGAGGTGCCCATGCCAAAACCGATCTCCAGCGTCACTGGCGCATCGCGGCCAAACAGCTCGGTAAAGTCGAGCGGCTGCTCGCTGAACTCAACGCCCATCACCGGCCAGTAGTTGTCCAGCGCGTGTTGCTGCCCTTTTGTCAGGCGGCCCTGACGGCGGACAAAGCTGCGAATACGGCGCAGCGGGCGACCGTTTTCATCAAATTCCGGTGAAATGACGTCGTTTTTCATAAAAGAGTTGTCTGCTTGTGAGAGTGTACGGGAAACGGGCATTATCCAAAGTTAAGGCTTCTATGCAAGCATGGGAAAGATCCGGTTTACAGCAGATTGACGCTGTGCTGCAATCTGCCTCCCTGATTAAGCGAATCGATGACCATGCAAGCCTCTCAATTTTCAGCCCAGGTGCTGGACTGGTACGACAAATACGGGCGTAAAACCCTGCCTTGGCAAATTGAAAAAACGCCTTACAAAGTATGGCTCTCCGAGGTGATGTTGCAACAAACGCAGGTCGCGACGGTCATTCCTTACTTCGAGCGTTTTATGGCGCGCTTCCCGACAATCACCGATCTGGCCAACGCGCCGTTAGACGAGGTACTGCACCTGTGGACAGGCCTCGGCTATTACGCCCGCGCGCGCAACCTGCACAAAGCCGCACAGCAGGTCGCCACCCGCCACAACGGTAAATTCCCGGAGACCTTTGACGAGGTGGCGGATTTGCCCGGCGTCGGGCGTTCAACCGCAGGCGCAATCCTTTCCCTGTCTTTAGGCAAGCATTTCCCTATTCTCGACGGCAACGTCAAGCGCGTGCTGGCACGCTGCTACGCCGTAGAAGGCTGGCCGGGCAAGAAAGAGGTTGAGAAGCGCCTGTGGGAGATCAGTGAAGCGGTCACTCCGGCGAAAGGGGTGGAGCGTTTTAACCAGGCGATGATGGATCTGGGCGCGATGGTCTGCACCCGTTCAAAACCGAAGTGCGAACTCTGCCCGGTAAATAACCTCTGCGTGGCCTATGCGAACCACTCCTGGGCGCAGTATCCGGGGAAAAAACCGAAGCAGACGCTGCCTGAACGCACCGGGTACATGCTGCTGATGCAGCATGGCGACGAGGTGTTTCTCGCCCAGCGCCCGCCGAGTGGCCTGTGGGGTGGTCTATACTGCTTCCCACAGTTTGAGGATGAAGCTTCGCTTCGGGCATGGCTTGAACAGCGCGGCATTGCGGCCGATACCCTGACGCAACTCAACGCGTTCCGTCATACCTTCAGCCATTTCCATCTGGATATTGTGCCTATGTGGCTTCCCGTGTCCTCATTCACCTCCTGCATGGATGAAGGCACCGCTCTCTGGTATAACTTAGCGCAACCGCCATCAGTCGGGCTGGCGGCTCCCGTGGAGCGCCTGTTACAGCAATTACGTGTCGGTGCAATGGTTTAGCATCGGCAAGACAAAGAGGAATGAGTATGGCCAGAACCATTTTTTGTACTTTCCTGCAGCGCGACGCTGAAGGCCAGGATTTCCAGCTCTACCCGGGCGACCTGGGTAAACGCATTTACAACGAGATCTCCAAAGAAGCCTGGGGACAGTGGCAGAAAAAACAGACCATGCTGATCAACGAGAAAAAGCTCAGCATGATGAACCCGGAACACCGCAAGCTGCTGGAGCAGGAGATGGTGAACTTCCTGTTCGAGGGTAAAGACGTCCACATCGAAGGCTATACGCCACCGGAAAAATAATACTCTGCGGCTGCTGCCCGGCGGCGCTGCGCTTGCACGGGCCTACGGTTATGTAGGCCGGGTAAGCGCAGCGCCACCCGGCAACAGCAACCTCAAAGCAAACACAACACGCACTCCCGGAATGATGAAAAAACTATTAGCGCTAGCACTTGTTGCGCCGTTGCTTGTGTCTTGTTCTTCCAAAAAGGGCGATAGCTATAACGAAGCCTGGGTTAAGGACACCAACGGTTTTGACATTTTGATGGGGCAGTTTGCCCATAACATCGAGAACATATGGGGATTTAACGAAGTTCTTATTGCCGGACCGAAGGACTACGTTAAGTATACCGACGCCTATCAGACCCGTAGCCACATCAACTTCGATGACGGTACGATTACGATTGAAACCATCGCGGGGACTGAACCTGCGGCGCATTTACGTCAGGCCATCATCAAAACCCTGCTGATGGGCGACGATCCGGGCTCTATCGATCTCTACTCTGATGCCGATGACATTACTATCTCCAAAGAGCCGTTCCTGTATGGGCAGGTCGTTGACCAGACCGGTCAGCCGATTCGCTGGGAAGGTCGCGCGACGAACTTCGCAGACTATTTGCTGCAAACGCGCCTGAAAAGCCGCACCAATGGCCTGAAGGTGATCTATAGCGTTACGATAAACCTGGTGCCGAACCACCTCGACAAGCGTGCGCATAAGTATCTGGGCATGGTGCGTCAGGCGTCGCGTAAGTATGGCGTGGATGAGTCGCTGATCCTGGCGATTATGCAGACCGAATCCTCGTTCAACCCGTATGCGGTGAGCCGTTCCGACGCGCTGGGGCTGATGCAGGTTGTGCAGCACAGCGCCGGTAAAGACGTGTTCCGCGCGCAGGGGAAATCCGGTACGCCGAGCCGCAGCTACCTGTTTGACCCGCAAAGCAACATTGATACCGGTACCGCATATCTGGCGATGCTGAACAATGTTTATCTCGGCGGGATTGATAACCCGACTTCACGTCGCTATGCGGTGATCACCGCCTACAACGGCGGAGCGGGCAGCGTCCTGCGCGTCTTCTCGAACGATAAAGTGCAGGCCGCGAACATCATCAACAGCATGGCGCCGGGGGATGTCTACTCAACCCTCACCACTCGCCACCCGTCTGCGGAATCCCGCCGCTATCTGTATAAGGTGAATACGGCGCAGAAGAACTATCGTCGTCGCTAGAAACCAACACCACCCCTCACCCTAACCCTCTCCCCAAAGGGGAGAGGGTTAGGGTGAGGGGGCATCAGACCGCACCCATCTCATCCCACCCATACAAAAATGCTATTTGCATCACAATCCAAACTGCAAATTAATGTGGATTGCATTTTTTTGCGGGAGGTAACAAAACATATCGTTGCCAACTGATAGAATTGCATCAAATAACAACCCTGAATGTTCCTATAACAACATATCTCCCGCTCACTTGTGAGGAAAGTAACATGAACCTTAAGCTGCAGCTTAAAATCTTGTCGTTTCTGCAGTTCTGCCTGTGGGGTAGCTGGCTGACTACACTCGGCTCCTATATGTTTGTGACGCTCAAGTTCGATGGTGCGTCAATCGGTGCCGTCTACAGCTCGCTGGGTATTGCGGCTGTTTTCATGCCAACGCTGCTCGGTATCGTGGCGGATAAATGGTTAAGTGCGAAATGGCTGTATATGCTTTGCCATCTGGTGGGTGCGGGGACGCTGTTTATGGCGGCCGAAGTGACCACGCCGGGGGCGATGTTTATGGTGATCCTGCTTAACTCGCTGGCGTATATGCCAACGCTTGGCCTGATCAACACCATCTCCTACTACCGCCTGAAATCTGCCGGTCTGGATATCGTCACCGACTTCCCGCCAATCCGTATCTGGGGCACCATCGGCTTTATCATGGCAATGTGGGGCGTGAGCTTCGCGGGCTTCGAGCTGAGCCACATGCAGCTGTATATTGGTGCCGCGCTCTCCGTGCTGCTGGCGCTGTTCACCCTGACGCTGCCCACCATTCCGGTTTCTAACCAGCAGAAAAACCAGAGCTGGAGCACCATGCTTGGCCTGGATGCCTTCGCCCTGTTCAAAAACAAGCGCATGGCGATCTTCTTTATTTTCTCCATGCTGCTGGGGGCGGAACTGCAAATCACCAACATGTTCGGTAATACCTTCCTGCACAGCTTCGATAACGATCCGCTGTTTGCCGGGAGCTTTATCGTTGAACACGCGTCGGTGATGATGTCCATCTCGCAGATCTCTGAGACGCTGTTCATCCTGACCATCCCGTTCTTCCTGAGCCGCTACGGCATCAAGAACGTCATGCTGATCAGTATCGCTGCCTGGATGTTGCGCTTCGGTCTGTTCGCCTACGGCGACCCAAGCGCGTTCGGTACCGTGCTGCTGGTTCTGTCGATGATTGTTTACGGCTGCGCCTTCGACTTCTTCAATATCTCCGGCTCGGTGTTTGTAGAAAAAGAGGTGAAACCTGAAATTCGCGCCAGCGCGCAGGGCATGTTCCTGATGATGACCAACGGCTTCGGCTGTATTCTGGGCGGCGTGGTGAGCGGTAAAGTGGTTGAGATGTATACCACCAACGGCATCACCAACTGGCAGCCAGTGTGGCTGATCTTCGCCGGGTACTCACTGGTGCTTTTCTTCGCGTTCATCGTGCTGTTCAAGTACAAGCACGTACGCGAACCACACGGTGCACAGCCGATCGCGCATTGATTGTTGTGCCCGGTGGCGGCTTCGCCTTACCGGGCCTACAAACCGCAAACCGTAGGCCGGGTAAGCGTTAGCGCCACCCGGCTATTTTATTCCAGACAACACCCACCCCACCGACAGCAAATCCGCGCTGCCGCCCGGACTCAGGTTTCGTTCAATCAACGCGTTATCCATCCTAAGCAACGCATCCTGATCCCAGCCGTTCGCCAGCAGCTCCTGCGCATAACCCTGGACGTAGCGCAGCCCTTCAGTGCCGCCGCGCGAAACGAGATTACTGTCCTGGTTGATGGCCATCAGGCGCAATAACAGGTCATGAAGGGTGTTTCCCTTCCACTGCGCCAGCGCCTTACGCACCGTGCTGAAGCCGCTTTCTGCCTCACCGCGCGCGCCGGTTAAACCGTACTGTTGAAACTGTCGCTCTCCCGCCGTTGCCTGCCCGCTGCGCCCGCCCAGTTCCCGCGCCACGAGCCCACGACAGATGTTACTTACCTCACAACAGAGGCTATCCGCAGAGATATTTTTCACACGTCCGGCGGCGAAGCAGAGCAAACCAAGGGCAAAAATCCCGCCCTTGTGCGTGTTCACCCCGCCCGTGGCGGCGTACATCGCCTGCTCACAGGCCATTCCCATCGGGCGGATAATCCGTAGCTGCTCTCCAGCAGGTTTTTCCGCATGTGCTTCACCCAGTTCCGCAAAACGGGCAAACCACGGCGTAATCGCCGCAATGCTGCGGAGGAATAAGGTATGGTCCATATCGCGATGGGAGCCGTTATTGAGCCTGTCCACCAGCCCCGGTTTGGGCGTCAGCTCCAGCTCCTGCCACAGCGCCTCTGCGGCAAGCGCAGGAACATCAACCGGGCGCGGTTTAGTCGCGACCAAACCAGTCATCTATCATCTTCTCCACGCGGGAAACCACCTGCTCAACGGGATGGTGCCGAGAACGGGAACAAGCGTGGGCAGGCTCGTCGCAAATCAGACAGCGCCTGAGGTGTGAACCCAACGACTGACGGCCAACGTGGCCGTTTTCAGGGCAGATCACATCCAGATCCCACAGTCTGCCGAGCGGGTGCGTCTGCTCCAGTTCAGCACAGTGCGCTTTAATTTCCGCCGCCGGATGCGCGACGCATCACAGCGCTTCAGGTCCGGTGGGTAGCCAGAGCACCTGGCGATCCAGCACCTGCCAGCGGTTTTCCCACAGCAGCTGGTCGCACATCTGTAACGCCACGCCCATGGTGTTGCGATAGCGCAGGCTGTCTTTGATTTGCCCGGGCGTGACCAGCGTTAGGGAGATCACCGGTTGTTGATGGTGCGTAAGCCAGTCAGCCTGACGGGCTGCGCGGCGCTCTTTCGCCGCCAGCAGCGCGTCCAGGCTGACACCCGTCCGCACGGGTGTCGCAGTAGTCATATTCACTCCTTTACCTGTCGAACGGTGTCGATCACGCTGCCGTCGCGGTAGCGGATCACCCCGACAATTTTGTCGGTGAACTCAATCGGTTTCGGTACGCCGGTCAGGGAAATCGCCCGCTCATAGAGCGCGTTGATATCTACAACCTTCAGGCCTGCTTCCATGAGTCGTTCGCGGATCTCCGGGCGCGCCGGGTTGACCGCAATACCGTGGTCGGTGACCAGCACGTCAATGCTCTCCCCCGGCGTGAGGCGCGTGGTAACGCGCTTCACAACGGTCGGGATGCGGCTTCGCAGCAGCGGCGCGACCACAATGGTCAGGTTGGCTGCCGACGCCACGTCGCAGTGCCCGCCGGATGCGCCGCGCATCACGCCGTCGGATCCGGTGATGACGTTGACGTTAAAATCGACGTCGATTTCCAGCGCGCTGAGGATCACCACGTCGAGCTGGTCGCAGCTTGCCGCCTTGCTGCCGGGGTTGGCGTAGACGTTGGTGGAGATCTCCACGTGGTTCGGGTTGCGCGCCAGCGAGGCCGCCGCCTGGCCGTCAAAGCACTGGGTGTCGAGCAGCTTTTCGATGAGCCCCTTCTCGTGCAAATCCACCAGGCTGCCGGTGATACCGCCAAGGGCGAAGCGCGCCTTCACGCCGCTGCGCTCCATCTTCTCTTCCATAAAGCGGGTGCAGGCGGTCGCCGCCGCGCCGGAGCCGGTCTGCATCGAGAAGCCCGGTTTAAAGTAACCAGAGTGTTCAATCACGTCCGCCGCATAGCGGGCAATCATCAGCTCGCGCGGGTTGCTGGTGACGCGCGCCGCACCGACGCTGATTTTCGCCGGGTCGCCCACGCTCTCCACCTGCACGATGTAGTCCACCTGATCCTGCACCAGGCTGGCGGGCATATTCGGGAACGGCACCAGCTCTTCGGTCAGCAGCACCACCTTACGGGCAAAGTGTGCGTCCACCATGGCGTAGCCCAGCGAACCGCAGCACGATTTGCCCTGCGTGCCGTTGGCGTTGCCAAACTCATCGCTGCACGGCACGCCGAGAAATGCCACGTCGATATTCAGCTCGCCATCCTGGAGCAGCTTCACGCGCCCCCCGTGGGAGTGAATTTGTACCGGCTCGTCCATCAGCCCGTGGGAGATGGCCTCCGCCAGCCAGCCGCGCATACCGGAGGTATAAATTCGGGCGATCACGCCGTTTTGAATATGCTCGATCAGCGCGTCGTTGCAGGTCATCAGCGAGCTGGAGGCCAGGGTCAAATTTTTAAAACCCATCCGCGCCAGCAGCGCCACAACGGTGTTGATCACCCGGTCGCCTTCGCGAAAGGCATGGTGGAAAGAGATGGTCATCCCGTCCTGCAAGCCGCTGCGCATGACGGCTTCTTCGAGGGAGGCGCAAAGCTTACGGTTGTGTTTCGCCTCGCTGTCCGCCAGCCACGGCGTCGCGCTGTGGGCGGTATCAAAAGGCTTCAGATCCCGCAGATGGGGGAAATTCACATGGAGAAGTTCTGTCTGATTCATTATGTCATCCTTACCGACGCACGCCGGAGGCCGCCGCGCGCTCCAGCACCACCTGCGCGTGGTTAATAATCGGTGCATCCACCATTTTGCCGTTGAGCGAGACCACGCCCAGGCCGTTACGCTCGCCCTCTTCTGCCGCTTCAATCACCCGTTTCGCGTGATCCACCTCTTCCTGAGTCGGGGCGTAGGCGTTGTGCAGCAGGTCAATCTGGCGCGGGTTAATCAGCGATTTGCCGTTAAAGCCCATCTTGCGGATCAGATCGACCTCGCGCAGGAACCCGGCTTCGTCGTTAACGTCTGACCACACCACGTCGAAGGCGTCGATGCCTGCCGCGCGGGCGGCGTGCAGCACGGCGCAGCGGGCGTAGAACAGCTCGGTGCCGTCGCCGCGCTCGGTCTGCATGTCCATTACGTAGTCAAAGGCGGCCAGCGCGATGCCGATCAGGCGCGGGGAGCTGCGGGCAATCGCCACGGCGTTGATGACGCCAATGGCCGATTCAATCGCCGCCATCACGCGGGTGGAACCTACTTCACGCCCGCACTCCTGCTCAATGCGCTCGAGGTGGCCTTCCAGCTCGTAGATATCGTCCGGGGTGTCGGTTTTCGGCAGGCGAATCACGTCTACGCCCGCGCGCACGGCGGCCTCCAGATCCAGCAGGCCAAACGGCGTGCTCAGCGGGTTAATACGCACCACGGTTTCGATATCCTGATACATCGGGTGCTGCAACGCGTGGAACACCAGCATGCGTGCGGTGTCTTTCTCGCGCAGGGCCACGGCGTCCTCAAGGTCAAACATGATGGAGTCGGGGCGGTAGATAAAGGCGGTGGAGAGCATGGCGGCATTGGCGCCCGGCAGGAACAGCATACTGCGGCGGAGTTTGCTCATTTCAGCGCCCCCCAGTTGATGGCCTGTTCATCGGCTGCACGCAGAAGCGCGCTTTGCAGGCGGGCGCGGATCACACAGTCCAGCGCCCCTTTGTCTTCAATAATGATTAATCCCTGGTGCACGTTCATGGCGCGCAATGTGTCGTTGACCACCTGGCGTATTTGCTCGCCAAACTGCTTAATCACTTCACTGTGGATGACAATCTCCAGCTCACCGTGAGCGGGGGCGATTTTCACCATCAGGTCGCTGGACTCCTGCGTTCCGGCCAGCGCCTCCCTTACAATATTCATGATAAATTCCTGATAGTTATGCGACTTCCGCACTCGCACGATAATGTGCTTCGAGGTGCGCGAAGGTGGAGTCCGGGACAATCTCCCGGATCCGGGAAAACTGCTGTGTCTTGAGTAAACGGCGCACTTCCGAGGCCGAAATAGCGTTGCCGGTGGCTTTGATGCGCGGCATCTCCACCACGTCGATGTGCGAGGCCAGCAGGTCGTGCAGCGTCTGGTTGTACTGGCGGGTGATATCGCAGAACGGCTCCGAGCCGATGAAGCGGTGCGTGATGCCCAGCGCCGGGGCGATAAAGTCCCGGAAGATCAGCACGTCGATCTCGCTCCACGCCTGCTGCACTTTGCCGGTCTCCTTCAGGAAGTAGGCCGGAAACGTGGCGCGGGAGATGATGTACTGCGAGCCTTCATGCACCACCACGTTCGACAGATGCGCCACGCCCGCGCGCACCATCTCAAGGCGCGCGCTGAACGGGAAGAACGAGGCGTCTTCACGCACCACGAACAGATGCAGAGCATCGCACTGCGCCGCCGCCTGCTCCACCAGATGACGGTGACCGAGGGTGAACGGGTTGGCGTTCATCACGATGGCACCAATCTTCTCCCCACACTTGCGGCTAGCGCGCAGGGATCGGCAGTAGCGCACGATCCCTTGCGGAGTGTTCTCCATTAGCACCGCGTTGTTCCCGCTCTGGGCAACCGGCCAGAAACCGCTGCGGCCAAAGCGTTCCTTATTGCACGGACGGGTGCAGAGGAAGAGGTGAAAATGGCCGCGCTCCAGCGCCGCATTTTCCACCTCTGCCAGCAGACGCGCGCTGAGGTTTTCCCCACGAAGCTGCTCGTTGACCGCCACGCACTTGATGACGTTGGCAGCAAGCCCGGCGCAACCCACCAGCTGCGCGCCGGACCAGGCTTCAACAAACAGCGTGATGTCGTTGTCCAGGCCAAGGCCGCTGTCTGCCAGCAGGTAGCGGATCTGGCTTAAGCGTTCCGGGTGTTTCGCCACAACGGTGTGGCGAAAATCAATGGGTTGCGATTGCATGCTGCCGCCTTACTCAGTGCGCTGCCGCGAGCCCGACGGCTGGCGCTTCCACGATCACGTTGCTCAGATGACCGATATGCTCGATCTCTACCTCAATGCGATCCCCCTCCTTCATAAACAGTGGCGGGTTGCGCTTTTTACCCACCCCGCCAGGCGAGCCGGTGATGATCACGTCGCCCGGGCTGAGACGGGTGAAGGTGCTGATGTACTCGATCAGCTCCGCCACCTTGTGGATCATGCTGCTGGTGTTGTCCTCCTGCACCATGCGGCCGTTCAGCCAGGTGCGGATCGCCAGGCTGTGCGGGTCCGGGATCTCGTCCGCCGTCGCCATCCACGGGCCGAACGCCCCGGTCTGCCGCCAGTTTTTCCCGGCGGTGAACCAGGTGTGCTGCCAGTCGCGGGCGGAGCCGTCCATGTAGCAGCTGTAGCCCGCCACGTGGCGCAGGGCGTCGTCGCGGCTGATGTTCTCCCCGCCTTTGCCGATGATCACCGCCAGCTCGCCTTCGTAGTCGAACTCGCTGGAGTGGCGCGGCTTCAGCACCGGCTCGTTGTGGCCGGTCTGTGAATCCGGGAAGCGGACAAACAGGGTCGGGGCCGGGTTATGCTGATCAAACTCCTTGCGCTTGTCGGCATAGTTCATGCCCACGCAGAGAATTTTTTCCGGCTGGACAATCACCGGTAAGAAGGTGATGGCGTTCAGCGGTACATCCACCACGTCGTTCAGAAAACGGGTGGCCTGCGCCAGCCCGTTCCCCTGCAACAGCGCTTTAAGGTCGCCATAGCGGTCGCCCAGGCGGCGGCCTAAATCAATCACGCCCCCGGCCTGAACGATGCCGTAGCTGCGTTTACCCTGGTATAAAAAGCTTGCGAGTTTCATTGTTCTTTCCTGAAAACTTAAACGAGGAAGTTGCCCAGAATCAGCAGTGAGACAGAGACGTTAATCGCCCCGCCGATACGGGTAGCAATCTGGGCGAATGGCATCAGGCTCATGCGGTTGCCTGCGGTCAGGATCGCCACGTCACCGGTACCGCCCTGCCCGCTCTGACAGCAGGAGACGATGGCGACATCAATCGGGTGCATACCAATCTTTTTGCCAACGAAGAAGCCGGTTGCCACCAGCGCGGAAACGGTGCTGATAATCACCAGCAGGTTGCTGACGGTGAACGCCGCCACCAGTTCATGCCATGGGGTAATCGCCACGCCAACGGCGAAGAGAATCGGGTAGGTCACGGAGGTCTGGAAGAATTTGTACACCACCTGAGAACCCTCCAGCAGACGCGGAGAGGCGCCATTGCAGAGCTTCACCAGCACCGCCATAAACAGCATACCGACCGGCGCTGGCAGACCAATCAGCTTGTGACCGAGCATGCCCAGCATGTACAGCAGCACCGCCAGCAGCGCGCCGGAGGCGATGGTGGTCACATCCGCTTTGCCGGAGAACGCGGGTTGAGAGACGGTGGCATCGGCGTTGGCGCGGTTAGGCATCAGCTGGCCTTCACCGGTCAGGTGCGGATAGCGTTTACCGAGCTGGTTGAGGCAACCGGAGATGATGATCGCCGTCAGGCCGCCGAGCATTACCATCGGCAGCACGCGGCCGAGCGCCACGCCCTGATCCATGTGCAGCAGGGTGGCATAGCCGATAGAGAGCGGGATCGCCCCTTCTCCGACGCCGCCCGCCATGATCGGCAGAATGATAAAGAAGAAGATCTGGAACGGCTCAAGGCCCAGCGCTAGTCCAACGCCCATGCCGACAATCATGCCGACGATTTCACCGCACAGCATCGGGAAGAAGATGCGCAGGAAGCCCTGGATCAGCACGGTGCGGTTCATGCTCATGATGCTGCCGACGATAATGCAGCAGATATAGAGGTAGAGAATATTGGTGGATTTATAGAATTTGGTCGTGGACTCTACCACCACGTCCGGCAGCAGGCCGTAATAGACCAACGCGGAAGGGATAAAGGTGGCGCAAATTGCCGCCGCGCCGAGCTTGCCGACAATCGGCAGGCGTTTGCCGAACTCACCGCAGGCAAAGCCGAAGAAGGCCAGCGTGGCCACCATGACTACGATGTCGCTCGGCAGTTTTCCGCCCAGGCAATCTATCGCAATCAGCGCGCCCGCCAGAACGAACAGTGGCAGAGGAATAATGCCGATTTTCCAGGTATCCATAATATGCCACCAGCGCTCTTTGAGCGATGGCCGCTGAATATCAATCGGATCGTGGGTAACAGAGAATGAATCGTCAGTTGTGCTCATAATAAGCCCCTTAGTTATTTTGTGCGTCCAGCTTAGAGTCACAAAGGCTTACTTTATGTGAGGGATGGCATATTAAAAGCGAAGTTTTAATGGCCGCTATGGTTTTAATGGTTTCTTTTATTTAATGTGATTTATGCCTTATTTATTGCCGTGGTTTTTATGGTTTCTTTTCTAAACTGAACAAAGAAATAACATTTATTCATTTAACCTTAAGAGGATGAGACTTTCGGAAAAATCTTTTACAGGCTGCGCTGTGCAAGGGATCACAAGTTTTCGGCAAAGCGGGCATCCTGGCCTTAAAAGATGATATATTCAGCCGACCTGTTGATATCTCGCGTGATAGTTATGAAAGTATCGTTTCAGATCAAGCTGTTTATTTCGCTGGTCGCCTTTTTCTCAGTGCTGTTCGCATTACTGGGCGGATATTATTATGTCGATGTCGGCAGGCAGCTTTATCAGGAAATGAGCGCGCGCGCAAAAATACAGGCCGAAGAAATTGCGCTTATTCCTTCTCTGCGAAAAGAAGTCGAACAAAAGGATATCCAGGGCATCCATGACTTTATGCAGAAAATAGCCGCCCGCAGCGACGCCAGTTTTATTGTGATTGGTGACAATAAAGGGCTGCATCTTTTCCATTCCGTGTTTGCCGACCGGGTAGGCAAAACGCTGGTTGGCGGAGACAACGACGAGGTATTACACGGCAAAAGCACCATCACCATCCGCAAGGGCGGGTTAGGCATTTCGCTGCGCAGCAAAGCGCCCATTTTTAATGATGCCGGGCAGGTGGTGGGGATTGTTTCGGTAGGCTATCTCACAAGCTATCTGGACACCATCACCGTCAGCAAGGTGGTTAATATCCTGATTGCCGCCGTGCTGCTGCTTATCGCCCTGTTTATTTTCTCCTGGTTCTTCACCCGCAGCATCAAGAAGCAGATATTCTCTCTGGAGCCGCGCGAAATCGGCCTGCTGGTACGTCAGCAAAAGGCGATGATGGAATCCATTTATGAAGGGGTGATTGCCATCGACGACGATCTCCGCATTGAGGTGATTAACCAGGCGGCGCGTAAATTATTAGGCTTACGCCAGCCCGCCCGCGAACTGCGGGGTCAACTCATCAGCCAGGTGATCGCGCCCGTCCCGTTCTTTAACGCGCAAACCATGCTTGCGAAAGACACCCACGATGAGATCTGTCGCTTTAACGATCTCACGGTCATTGCCAGCCGGGTGCGGATCATGCTGGAAGATGCGTTGCAGGGCTGGGTGATCACCTTTCGCGATCGCAACGAGATCGACTCGCTCAGCGCCCAGCTCAGCCAGGTGAAGCGCTATGTTGATAACCTGCGCATCATGCGACATGAACAGCTGAACCGCATGACCACGCTGTCCGGCCTGCTGCATATGGGCCGTTATGACGAGGCAATTCGCTATATACAGGCGCAGTCGGAACACGCTCAGGAGCTGCTGGACTTTATCTCGTCCCGCTTTAGCTCCCCGACGCTGTGCGGTTTGCTGCTTGGAAAGGCCGCCCGAGCGCGTGAAAAAGGCGTTGAGCTGAGCTTCGATCCAGCCTGCCGGGTGGACAAACCCTTCCTGCCGCTGCTCGAATCGGAACTAGTCTCGATCATCGGGAACTTGCTGGATAACGCCATCGAAGCGACCCAGCGCGCCCCGCTCCCGCATGCCCCGGTAGACGTGCTAATAAAGTTGAACGAGCAGGAACTGATTATTGAAGTCGCCGACCAGGGCGTCGGCATCACACCGGAGATCCGCGACCGGATCTTTGAGCGCGGCATCACTACCAAAACGCGCGGCGATCACGGTATTGGCCTGTATCTGATTGAAAGCTACGTCACGCAGGCTGGCGGTGCAATTGAAGTTGCCGATAACACCCCACGCGGTGCCATTTTCTCACTGTTTATTCCCGCCACGGGAACGGTCCGGCACCCCGTACAGGAACTGGAAGATACCGACTATGCAACATGAACTTATCGACGTACTGATTGTTGAAGACGAGAACGAACTGGCGCAACTGCACGCGGAGCTTATCGGTAAACATCCGCGCCTGAGGCTGGTGGGGATTGCCGCGTCACTGGCCGACGCGCAGGTACAACTGGAGAGCAAACAGCCGAAGCTGATGCTGCTGGATAACTATCTGCCGGACGGCAAAGGCATCACCCTTATCAGCAACCCGATGCTCACCCGCGCCAACTGCTCGGTGATTTTCATCACCGCCGCCAGCGATATGGACACCTGTAGCCAGGCCATTCGTAACGGCGCGTTCGACTACATCCTCAAGCCGGTTTCCTGGAAGCGCCTGAGCCAGTCGCTGGAACGTTTTGTGCAGTTTGCCGAACAGCAGCGCGTCTGGAAGATTGTCGACCAGCAGAACGTGGATTCACTCTATCAGCTACAGGCGAAAAATTATCGACTGGACTACGGCAGCAAAGGGATAGAGGAGAACACGCTGGCGCGGGTGCAAACGTTGTTTAACAACAAGGCGGCGCACTGCTTTACGGTGGATGAGGTGGTGAGCGAGACGGGCCTGAGTAAAACCACCACCCGGCGCTATCTGGAACACTGCGTGGAGGTGGGTTTTCTGACGGTGGAGATGCTGTACGGGAAGATTGGGCATCCGAGAAGGATGTACCGGCGTAGTGCGACTTAACTCCCCTCACCCCGGCCCTCTCCCCAAAGGGGCGAGGGTGAAAAGACGGCTCCGTGCAATCCCCTCTCCCCTTTGGGGAGAGGGTTAGGGTGAGGGGCCCTACTTTAACACGTACCCATACAGTCGCTTGATCCCGTCGGCATCCTTCTCGCTGTAAACGCCCTGCAACTCTGGCGAGAAACCCGGCAGCATATTAATGCCCTCTTCCAGCGCCAGGAAGTAGCGCTGTACTGCTCCACCCCAGACTTCCCCCGGTACCACGCACAGCACGCCCGGCGGGTATGGCAGCGCACCTTCGGCGGCAATGCGTCCTTCGGCGTCACGAATACGCACCAGTTCGACGTTCCCGCGAATGTACTCCTGGTTGGCATCCTGCGGGTTCATCACCACGGCAGGCAGGCTCTCCTGGCGGAACATCGCCTTCTGTAAATCCTTCACGTTAAAGCTGACGTAGAGATCGTGCATCTCCTGGCACAGCTGACGGATCGTATAGTCGCGGTAACGCACCGGGTATTTCTGATAGATGGTCGGCAGCACATCCACGAGCGGCGTATCGTCTTCAATATGCTGTTCAAACTGCCCCAGCATCGCCACCAGCTGCATTAGCTTCTCCGCGCTCTCGGCTGGCGTCAGCAGGAACAGGATGGAGTTGAGATCGCACTTCTCCGGCACAATGCCGTTTTCGCGCAGGTAGTGGGCGAGAATGGTCGCCGGAATGCCGAAATCGGTATAGTGCCCTGTTTCCGCATCAATGCCCGGCGTGGTCAGCAGCAGCTTGCACGGATCGACGAAATACTGCTCGCGGGCATAGCCTTCAAAACCGTGCCATTTTGCACCCGGTTCAAAACTAAAGAAGCGACGCTCGCTGGCGATAGCCTGCGTGGGGTGATCCTGCCATGGCCGACCCGCCACCACCGGTGGGATAAAGGGTTTGATCATATTGCAGTTGGCGATGATGGCCTTGCGCGCTTCAATGCCCAGCTCGACGCATTCAGCCCACAACCTGCGTCCGCTCTCACCCTCGTGGATCTTGGCGTTCACGTCCAGCGCCGCAAACAGCGGGTAAAACGGGCTGGTGGAGGCATGCAGCATGAACGCATTGTTCAGCCGCTTGTGCGGGCAGAAGCGCGATTGACCGCGAATATGGTTATCCTTTTTATGGATCTGTGAGGTTTGCGAGAACCCGGCCTGCTGTTTGTGGACCGACTGGGTCACGAAAATTCCCGGATCGTTCTCGTTCAGTTCCAGCAGAAGCGGAGACGTTTCCGCCATCATCGGGATAAATTGCTCGTAGCCGACCCAGGCGGAGTCAAAGAGGATGTAGTCGCAAAGGTGACCGATCTTGTCGATCACCTGACGGGCGTTGTAGATCGTGCCGTCGTAGGTGCCGAGCTGAATGATCGCCAGACGGAACGGGCGCGCCTCGGCGGCTTTCTGCGGCGCGACGTCACGGATCAGTTCCCGCAGCCAGGCCTCATCAAAGCAGTGTTCATCGATCCCGCCGATAAAACCAAACGGATTACGGGCTGCCTCAAGATAGACAGGCGTTGCCCCGGCCTGGATCAGCGCCCCATGATGGTTGGACTTATGGTTGTTACGATCGAACAGCACCAGATCGCCACGGGTCAGCAGCGCATTGGCCACCACTTTATTGGCCGCCGACGTGCCGTTCAGCACGAAGTAGGTTTTATCCGCGTTGAACACTTTCGCCGCGAACTTTTGCGCGTGCTTGGCAGAACCTTCGTGGATCAGCAAATCACCGAGCTTCACGTCGGCATTGCACATATCGGCACGAAACACGTTTTCACCGAAGAAGTCGTAAAACTGCCGCCCGGCGGGATGTTTTTTGAAAAAGGCGCCGTGCTGGTGACCCGGACAGGCAAAGGTGCTGTTTCCCATCGCCACATACTGGCTCAGGGTGTCAAAAAAGGGTGGCAGCAGGTTCTCTTCATACCGGCAGGCGGCAGATTCCAGTTCCAGCAATTCTTGTGCTTTACCCGAGATGATCGCCGTGACACCCTCTGGCACCTCTCCTGGCTCTGTTGAGAACATAAATACCGGTAGCTGAAAGCCCGTACGCTTCAGCAACGCAAGAATGCCGCTGTAGCTTTCAACAACCGTAATGACGACTGCCGCCACATCGGTGAAATCGGTGTTATCCAGCATAACCTTTTCGCGATGCGTAGAAACTTTGGATACCAGCTCACGGCTGACGGCAATTTTCATGGTTTTCATAAGCGCAAATACCCTCACCGAACGGTGAGACAGGAAGGAGAAAATTCGCGCAATCATGTCACCTTTTATTTTCAGGTGCAAGAAGGAATCAGTATGCGTTACGCCTCCCAAAGCTAAGCATAATCAGGGACGGACGTGCCATAATCATGCAATGCCAGTGCTTAAATAACAGGAGTTAAACGTGGTGATTGGACCCTTTATCAATGCGGGAGCCGTATTGCTGGGCGGTGTACTTGGGGCAGTATTAAGCCAGCGGTTGCCGGAGCGTATTCGCGTCTCCATGCCCTCCATTTTTGGCCTGGCGTCGTTAGGGATTGGTATCCTTTTAGTGGTGAAATGCGCCAACCTGCCGGTGATGGTACTGGCGACACTGCTCGGCGCGCTGATCGGCGAGTTTTGCTATCTGGAAAAAGGCATTAATCACGCGGTAGGCAAAGCCAAAAATCTGATTGCCCGACCGGGCAAGGCAAAGCACGGCACGCACGAGTCGTTTATTCAGAACTACGTTGCGATCATTATTCTGTTCTGCGCCAGCGGCACGGGGATATTCGGTTCGATGCAGGAAGGGATGACCGGCGATCCCAGCATACTGATTGCGAAAGCGTTTCTGGATTTCTTTACTGCCACCATCTTTGCCACCACTCTCGGCATCGCCGTCGCCGCGATTTGCGTACCGATGTTGCTTATTCAGCTAGCGCTGGCCACCTGCGCCACGCTGATCTTGCCGCTGACGACGCCTGCGATGATGGCGGACTTTACCGCCGTCGGCGGCCTGCTGCTGCTGGCGACAGGGCTGCGCATCTGTGGCATCAAGATGTTTGCAGTGGTGAACATGCTCCCTGCCCTGCTGCTCGCGATGCCGCTTTCCGCGCTCTGGACGCACTTTTTCGCTTAAGTTTGCGACGAAATGGTGAGAGAGTGTGCAGTCTGCAACGAAAACAACAAATTTCGTTGACGTCGGAGGGAGGATCGGGTTTAATGCGCCCCGTTGCCCGGATAGCTCAGTCGGTAGAGCAGGGGATTGAAAATCCCCGTGTCCTTGGTTCGATTCCGAGTCCGGGCACCACTTATTTATAACCCTCGCTTCGGCGGGGGTTTTTGCTTTCTGAGTCAGCAACTCGTTGTTTGAACAGTAATTACCGCCCTTATCTCTCCTCCGGCCCCGCTTCCCGGTGGTACAACTGGCGTTGTTTACCGCCTTTACCGCCACACAGAAGCAGAAAAACCTGACCTTCACCGATCTATTTGAGCATTACAAATGCACATATCAATTGGACAGAGCCCGACAGAGCGGCATCACGTATCCGTGATTACCCCCCATCGGCTAACTGTTTTATTAGATTCATCGGTGGTAAATCCATCCGGGACATCCTGAAAAGTGACCTTTCGGCGTTCCGTACACTGCTGGAACAGGCCCTGGCTAACCGCAGTAAAGTAGGCCGAGGAACGAAGCTGTAAAAAGCGACTTCTACTTCAGACACCGTAACCACATTGCTACTATATTGTGTGTGCGTTGGCACGCATGGCTGTCATGGGGGCGTTTATCAGTCTAAGCAGAGGCCGGTAAAGCAATTGAGAGGAACTACAATGGATGCAGCATTACTTAACATGATGCGCTCAGATGGAAGAAATAAAGCCTGGGCGGAAACTATGGTGAATATGGAAGCCAGGAAACTGGTAAATACAGCCAACACTCTGTCGGCTTTTCATCTCAGCGATAGTTTGACTCGAATGAAGTTTGTTCAGGAAATTCGGGACCTCATAGAACATCAGTTTACGTTAGCTCGTCGGGCTAAATCAGATGAAGAATGCATGTAATGCGTTAAAATTCTCAGAGAAGAAAACAGTAACATGCTGGAACAAGCGCGTTTATTAAGAACGAAGGCAGCGAAGCTTTACGCTAAAGTCGAGTTTATCCGAGAGAATAACAAAATTGTTGGGTATGTGATCTCGGCTGTTAGTGTTGTCCTGGCCGGTGCTGAAATAGCCGCAGGATTTACCCTCATAGGCACTATGACCCCTCTCGGGGTTCTTGCTGGTGCGATTCTGGTTACTGACGGGACAAACAGCATCAGTAAAGAAGTGGCTCGCTACGCAACTAACAACACTACCAGTGAAGGGCTGGTCGCGAATGCCGCGATGTCTACAGCTGAGTTTATGGGCTTTAGTCGTGAGAATGGGTTAGGTGTCTACAAATCAATTTCACTGGCCGCTAATGCGTACACCATTTTTGGCTTGTTACGGCGACCTGGTACCTGGCGACTGTTTCGTTATCTCCCTGCTGACTATTACCGAAAGGTGAGCACACTGAGCCGCCCGCAGCTTACAATGAAAATAGCGGGTTATGGCGTGAAAGCTAAGATTATTTTTGATCTGTTGTCCGTCAGCGACCCGTCCCAGAATTAGTCAGCATTTTACGATAACGCCAGGATTTGTAGCCAAGTTTTGCTGGCGTTATATACCAGATGAAAGGTAGTACAATCAATAATGTGAGCGCAAGTGTCAGGCTTGTATCCTTGGATGCAAGTAAAAGAGTTAAAGCCAGTATGATGAAGGCAATAATAGTTATCCACTTCATAGCCTTAAAACGATTGGCCAGATCATGAGTTACGCTATCAAACGAACCACCGTAATTTTCAATATTGTTTTTTAACTTTTGAAGATCTCGTTTGCTAAAACCTGATTTTAAAAGTGCCTCTTCGCTGGTCATTCTGTTATCCGTCCCATAACTCACTGAAACCTGTGACGAAGTTTAACTTAATTTGGCGGATAAATCGCTACCTGACGATATTCGTCAAATTTATATATATCAACGAGTTGAAGATATCTTAGAGTATACGCTCGAAAACTGACATTATTGCCCACTGCGGAACTTCGCTGGTAGCAACTCTAATGACTCCTTCGGGGCCGTTTCCAACATCTCCCGCCCTGCCCGGTAGAAGCAACATGCAGATCACCACAGGAGGCTGAATCATGCACGATGAAATCATTAATCAGGCCCGCGAAATCCTCCCTCAGCGGCTCAACCATACCGACACATTGGCGTCACAGCAGGACACCGCGTACTATCTGGCCCTACAGTGAAGCGCAATGCTGCTATTATCTATTCCCCTATCCACGACACCCCGACCACTGCGTCAGCAGCGCATGCAGATTAGCCGGCTCAAGAGGCTTGCGGAGCACCAGATACCCCTCCTGCTCCGCCTCCAGCAGAACCGGTGAATTAAATTCGCCGCTGACTATCGCGCCGCTCATATCCGGCAGACGGTCAAAAAGCGCTTTCAGGATATCGAAGCCGCTTTCGCCGGATCGCAGACGCTGGTCGCACAGCACGGCGAACGGCGTAAAGCCGTCGTCGATTATGGCAAACGCTTCTTCAGCCGAGGCCGCACAGCGTACGTCGATTCCCCAGATGTTCATCAGGCTCTCCCAGGCAGACGTCACCAGCGGGTCGTCATCGACGACCAGGCAGGAACCGTGCAGGGGCGCATAGCGTACCGGCGTGGCGGTGTTGTCAGCGGCGGGCGGGATATCCAGGGCGCTATCTTCGCCAGCATATTGGGTGAAGCGCATCCAGAAGCGTGAGCCTTTACCTTCAATGGATTGCATCTCGTATTTCACCTTCATCAGCTTG
Source organism: Enterobacter sp. MGH85 (assembly GCF_001037655.1). Taxonomy (NCBI): domain Bacteria; kingdom Pseudomonadati; phylum Pseudomonadota; class Gammaproteobacteria; order Enterobacterales; family Enterobacteriaceae; genus Enterobacter; species Enterobacter sp. MGH85. Next base: position 1,700,750 of record NZ_KQ089925.1, on the reverse strand, counting down.
GCACAGCGGGCGACTACGGCCAGTCCCAGCCCGTGTCCGGCGCTGTCGATCTTCCATGCCAGCTCGGGGCGGTAGTAAGGTGAGAAGATTTTGCCCTTCTCTTCATCGGCGATACCGACTCCCGTGTCCCACACCTCCACCATACACTCGTCACCGCGCGGTCGGATGGCAACCAGCACCCCGCCCTGGAGCGTGTAACGAAGGGCGTTTTGAATCAGGTTAATCAGGGACTGTCGCACCAGCAGCGAATCGCCCATCACGTAGATACGGCGTTTAGGCCGCCGGATGCACAGCCTAAGCGCGCGGCTGTTGGCCTCTTCGCGAAACAGCGTGATGACCGTGTCGAGCAGAGCACCGATATCCACTTTGGCCGGGGCAGAGAGGACATTCCCGGATTCTATTTTGCTGAGATCGAGCAGAGAGTTGAGCATTAAATGTACCGAGCGAACGCTCTGCTGCAGGTCAAGAAGCTGTGGCGACAGGCTGTCGTCCCGGTTTCGGTGGAGGATGGCTTCGATCAGAAAGCCCATAGCGTGTACGGGCTGGCGCAGATCGTGGCTGGCGGTGGTCAGAAACTGATTTTTATCCAGCAGTGCCTGCTCCGCGTCCTCTTTGGCCTGACGAAACTGTTCCGCCAGGCGTGAGCTTTTTTCCTCAAGCAGTGCCTGCTGAATAAAGAACGCATGGGAAGTTAACGCATGGCGGTAAATTGCGAAGCCGTAAAGCAGATTCAGCATGAGCACGATGAACATCAACTCATCCAGCCGCCAGATAATACCGAGGTTCAGCACCCCCCAGGAGGCGAAGAAAAAGCGCGTAAAGGTGCTGATGACCGGCGTCAGATGCGTCGCATTGGCGGCGACGATAGCGGCGATGCTGATATTAAGTAACAGGAAAAAGTCAAAATTCTGCGTCTGTGGAGTAATTAAATAGAGCGAAGAAATGCCCAGCCCGTGAATAAAGGCGATATTATTAATACGCGGAAGCCAGCGTCGCAGGACGTCCCTATCACCGTTTTCTTTCGCTTCACGCTGATAGCGTCGGTGCAATAGTCGTATCGCCACGGCACATAGCAGATAAATAATTATCCAGATAATCGTTGGGCCGAGGTCGTCCCCAAGCATATAAATCCAGATGGCGAAAGGAATACCCACAAAGGGCACAGCACTAAAGCTAAATACCAGCCGCAGAAAGGTGTTGTTTAGCAAACGGATCTGCGCCGGAGCAGAGATACCTTCGTTTTGTAAGCTCTGGAAAAACCTCATTCTGACGGTTCCTGCTTGCCGTGCAGAAGCGTGATGGCTTCGACCCGGCTGTTAACACCTATCTTTTTCAATATATTGCTGATGTGTTCTTTGACCGTGGGCTCAGAAATTGAAAGCTGCGCGGCGATTCGTTTATTTGGCAGGCCACGCATAATCATATTTAATACGTCTATTTGTCGCGGCGTTAAGTTAAATTTACTTAACTTCTCATTATTTGCCTTAACGGAAATTTCGTTTCCCTCAGGAAACCAGGTCTGATTATCAGTGAGTGCGAAAACGGCCCGCGAGAACATCTCAGGTGGCTCGCTTTTCAATACAAAACCGTGGCCCCCGGCGGCATTAACTTTGCGCCAGATGTCATTATTGTCATCCCCGCTGACCACCAGGAGTCGTACCTGTGGGTAAAGTTGTTTTACTTCTTTGAGTAATTTCAGGGCCGTTCCGGAAGAGAGCCAAAAATCGATTACCAGCAAACGTGGCGGGCCATGATCCCTAATTTGGCGGTAGCAATCATCCTCATTCGTCACCACACACGCCTGTTTAAACTGGCAATGTGTAATCAGAAAATTGGCGATGCCGCTTGCTACCAATGGATGGTCATCAACGACTAACGCATAATTCTGTCCCAAAGGAGCCTCCTTTTACCTTCGCATATCTTAGAGTACAGATGAATTATTATCTACCCACCCTACTTTAGGAGGGTTTTTTCGATTAGGAAAGAGAAATATATTATTCGCTGATTTGGGTAAAAGAAAACATAAATACAATCAGTGAAATTAACTGGTTGGATATCAAGGATAATTTATGAAAAAACCACTAATCGTTTTAACCGTTACGTTGATGCTAGCCGGTTGTTCCACGTTGAAAACCGATCAGGCTATTCCACTCCTGCAAGCGGAGACCGCTAAAATGCTGGGACTGGGCTCATCGGATGAAATAACCGTGACCAACGTTAATGGCGCCCAGCCGGACGCACTGGGAGGACAAAAACTGTCTTATCGCGCCACGACAGAAAAAGGGCGTATTTTCGATTGTTCATCAATGATGATGCCGGGGATTTTAGGATCCGCACCGACGCTAAGCGCGCCTACCTGTACACCTGTTGTCACACATAAATAATTAACGCCGCATCAAAAGGCGTACATAAATAACGCCTTTTACATTTTCTGACGTATCTGAGTTTTCATAAAAACGATTTTCCAGACATCACGCTAATGAGTACGGAGATAGCCCGTGAATAACTCTACATCGCATGCTTTAGCGGTTAAGACGCCGCTTTCCAGACTTTACCTCGCTCTATTTTCCGCGCCGCTGTTACTGTTTTTACCTGCCGATATCGCGCGTGCAGCCGATGCCTTTTTTGATGGCGACTCGCGTATTACCGAAACGCTGGGTTACACCGGAGATGTTTATGTTGGACGTAATCAACGCGGAAACCTGCTGATCGATAATGGCAAAATCACCGCCTATAACATCAATATCGGTCGGCTGTTCGACGGCAAAATTAATGAAAGCGTGGTCACGGTCCGTGGGCCAGACGCTGAGCTTAACGCGGTGAACGATCGGTACGTCCTGCGCGGCGACCTGAATCTTGGCCTCGGCACCCTGCGAGTCGAAGAGGGCGCGCTGGCGAGCGCAAAGGAGATCGTTGTCGGCACCACCCGGGGCTACGACAGCCACCTTATCGCCACGGGTGCCGGCTCTCGCGTGACCAGTAATTTTCTGAGCGTAGGCACCGATCTGGGCGCACGCTCCACGCTGGCAATTGAGGACGGTGCGGCGCTCAATACCGCCTACGATGCGCGCATCGGGAATGGTACCGGGCCGGGTGAAACCGACACGCTGAGCCCGAAAGCCACCGTCACGGGGAGTGGCTCACAGTGGAACGTTGGCCGTACGTTGACGCTTAATGGCGACCTGGACGTACTGAACGGCGGAGCGGTTAACGTTGGCGGCGTGCAGGTGGCAGGCGTCTCCGGCGCAGGGAAAACCGCCGAATTGGTTATTGCGGGCAAGGACTCGCGCTTTACCAGCGGCAGCAGCGTGAGCGTGGGCGATTACGGCAATGGCGTGCTGTCTGTGATTGACGGCGGTTCATTTTCCGCTGGCAGCAATGCGCTGATCGTGGGGACATCGGGTTCCGGCTCGAACCGGGGTGCGCTCATCATCGGCAGCCGCGGCAATATGGACACCGGCACGGGTTTAACTGAGCCAACGCCTGGCACGGCGGGCGGCGCAGGTACCCTCGATGCGAAGACGGCAATCAGCCTGCGTGGCGGACTGTTCGGCAGCTATGTCTACTTCAACCATACCGACGGAAATTACATCTTCAGCAACACGATGAGCGGTGAAGGTGATGTGATCAACACCTCCGGGCAAACGACGCTGAACGGCGATCTTTCCGCACTCAAGGCGAACGTAACCGCGCGGGGCGGTAAAGTTATCATTGCCAGCAATATTAATACCCAGCCAGAAGACGATATTTTTGATGTTCAGACGCTTAGCGCCGAGAACGGCGGTACGCTGATCCTCAATGCGACGGCGGGTTCAGACGTCAGCGACGGGGTCGGTTACAGCAGCGCCGCGTCAATCAAGTCCGGCGGCACGCTGGGCGGCAACGGCACGCTGGGCCAGACCGAGATCCTGTCTGGCGGGCATATCTCGCCGGGCGACGGCAATATCGGTACGTTGACGCTGAAACGCTATCTGAACTTTATCGGCGAATCCTTCTATGACGTAGATATCGCGGGAGATGGCAGCAGCGACGAACTGCTGGTATCGGGCAAAACCACCATCAGCGATCGGGCTAAGGTACAGGTCACCGCGCTGGATCCGCAAACCAGCTATAAAACGGGCCAAAGCTACCGCATTTTGACCTCCGACGGGGGAATTGACGGTGAGTTCGCCGGAGCGATTTCCAAATCCGCCTTCCTGAACGTGGCGCTTGAGCAAAGCACCAACGCTGTCGATCTGACCATCGCGCAGAAAGAAACCGGTGGCGAAAATCCTGGGGGCGAGAACCCTGGCGGTGAGAATCCCGGAGGCGAAAACCCGGGCGGTGAGAATCCCGGAGGCGAGAACCCGGGCGGTGAAAATCCCGGAGGCGAAAACCCGGGTGGTGAGAATCCTGGCGGCGAAAACCCGGGCAGCGGCAAGCCGGGCATTTTCCAGACCGTGGCCCAAAGCAGCAACCAGTGGAATACCGCTGGCGCGCTCTCCACGCTGACGCAAAGTGGCCCGTCGCTGGCGCTGTATAACTCGCTGTTGCTGCTGAGCGCGCCGGAAGCGCGCGAGGCGTTCAACCAGCTGTCTGGCGAAGTTTATCCATCAATGCAGTCCAACCTGATCGCTGGCAGCACGCAGGTGTTTAACGTGTTAAACCAGCGTATGCAGCGCGCGTTTGATAACGACAGCCTGCCGATCCCACCGTTAGCCATGTCGCTGGTGCAGCAGCCGGAGCCGCAAAACAATGGCGTCTGGGGCCAGACCTTCAGCTCCTGGAGCCGAAACAGCGGCGACGGAAACGTGGGCAAGCTGGACGGCAACACCACCGGCTTCCTGCTGGGGGCAGATCGCAAGCTTGCGGACCATAACGTGCGTGTCGGCGGCTACTTCGGCTACAGCCGGGGTGATTACGACGTCGACAGCCGTCGCTCCTCAACGGATACCGACAACTATCACCTTGGCCTGTATGCGGCGGGTCAACAGGATGCGTTCTCCCTTCGCGGCGCGCTGGGTTACACCTGGCACAAGATCGAGGGCGAGCGCAATGTTGATTTCAGCGGCTTCTCGGATCGGCTGAAGTCAGATTACGACGCTAACTCGCTGCTGGCGTTTACCGAAGCGGGCTACCGTTTCGGCCAGCCAGACAGGAATATTGAGCCGTTCGTCAATTTATCGTACATCCGGCTGCATACCGACAGCTTCAGGGAAGACGGCGGTGCCGCTGCGCTGAGCGTCCGTAACGAAACGATGAACACCTTCTATTCCACACTCGGGGTGCGCGGTGTGACCGAGCTGCCGAAGAACGTTAACCTCTACGGTTCGCTGGGCTGGCAGCACGCTTATGGCGATAAGAATACCTCTTCGCGCATGGCGTTTGCGGGCAGCGACGCGTTCATTACTCAGGGGCAAGCCGTGGATGAGGACGTAATGGTGGGTGATATCGGCGTGAGCGTACAGCTGTCGCGTGCTGCGACGCTGGATGTGGGTTACCAGGGACAATATGGTGCGGATACCCGCGTCAACTCGGTGAACGCCAATCTGCGCTGGTCGTTCTGAATTATTTCCATTAAAAGAACCCGCCCTCGTGGCGGGTTTGTGCTTTTGGCTTCTGACGAAGCTAGGGATCGTTCCCAGCCGCGTCCAGCAGTTTGTTTTTGAAGATAAACAAACACGCCTCGTTGAAGTTCCCTGCCCCTAACCGCTCCGATAGCGCCGTTCGCTTGCGATAGAGGCTTTTAACCGACATATTCAGCTTATCTGCAATCTCTTCCATTGACCTCCCTGCCTTCAGCAACCGGAGCATTATCGCTTCATGTCTACTCAGCCGTAAGTTAAGCAGCCATTTGGTTGTCAGACGCCAGCCTTTCATATCAAGCACCAGATTGAATAACGACGCCATATCCGGAGGCGTAAGCGACGTGTTCATAAACAGCTTCATACTGTGCAGATCCTCCTCTCGAGGGCGCATATCCAGCATAACGCAGCAGATGGTTTTTCTCGTTCTGGCCGGATGGCGTATCAGGTAATCATATAAACGGAGCGGCGTACGGCTATCAATCAGTACAGTATATTCATTTGCGTCGGTATCAAATATGTTTCTGTCTATCGAACAGAGGCAAATTATATCCGGGAAAAATAGCCGCATCCCCCTGACAAGGAAACAATCCTGAGTCACTAACACTATTGAAGTCGCCACTAATCATCCCTTTTAGATTAAAGCAAGCCCGCCTCTTAAGAAACAAGGACGCTTTCGTTTATAGCGCTTTACATTAACGGCAAATGTTTTCTGGCTTTGATCATCCCTCAATATGACATTGGTGAGCTAGACTTTTTGCAGACTATCACTCAATGCCTGTCGTTAATTATAAATAAAAAAGAATTTCAGAAAAGTCACTTCTCCGAACATTAAGAATTTTTGTCATGAAACTTCCCAAACATGCCCCAGAAAGTACTTTAATTAACTCAGCAGAACTTCATTTCAAATATAAAAAAACTGCAAACAGCAAAAGGAAAAACATTTAATATCAATCAGTTAAAAAGAACAATCCTGCACTGAATTATCTAAAAAACTTACTTCTTCCAGAATTATCTCAAAACCTCCCGGCCGCTTTTCAACTTATTTATCCCCCAACACATCGGGTGTACATTAAGCCCAATCAGACCACTGAGATGAGGGCGCATAATTACCTTTAAGTAAGTACCCCATAACGTAGCATCATTCAGATTTAATGTTCTCCTTTATGCCCTTTAACGCAGAGTTAAAAGGCGGCCGTGTTATGCAATGGATTCACGATAAACAAATGGCAAATAGATATGGAAAGATCGCTTAGCTTCACTACGTTATTCTTTTATCGCACCACAATATTATTGTTCCTGCTTTTACTCTTTCCTGTTCTGGTTCAGGCTGATGAATCCGTTTATGAGCATCAGATACAACAGGCACGTAACGGTAATTACGCTCTGTTTCTTGATTACCTACAGCGCTATGAGCAACAGCATGCTTTAACACCTGGACAGGTTGCGGACTGGTTACAGGTAGCCTCCTGGGCAGGACGCGATGATGAGGTTATTCGAGTCTGGCAGCGTTATGGTATTTATATGCCGCTGCCCGCTCGCGCCATCGCTGCTGTCGCCCAGTCCAGAAGAAACCAAAAAGCCTGGCCATCCGCCTTATCGCTGTGGAAAGAGGCGCTCAGCCTTGCGCCGGATAACGACGATTACCGCATCGGCTATGTTAAGACCCTGGCCGATGCCCGCAGAGATCGCCTCGCGCTTTCGAAAGCCCGGCAGCTGGTTAAGGACGATCCTTCTCCCGCGCACCTTGAGACGCTCTCCTATGTCTGGATGCGCCAGGGAAAAAACGCGGACCGGCTGCTGGCGGACATGCGCGCGCTAAACGCCGCACCGGGGAATAACGCCCTTCTTCGCGAGACGATCGATGCGTTAACGGATAACCGGGTAAGCACACCCGCACTCTGGCTGTCGCAAAGCGCAGCGATGTCCCCCGCGGAGCGTCGCCGCCTTGAGCGTAACGCCGCGGCTGAAAAGGTACGCCTGGCGGATGTGCCTGGCAGAACGGAGAAAGAGCGGCTGCGGCTGGCACAAAACGCATTAGATCGCTATCACGTCCTGCTTTCCCGCTGGCAAAACGAACCGCAGGCGGCTGAAGACGTCATCCTTGCCCGTATCGATCGGCTTGGCGCGCTGTATGCGCAGGGTGATTACCGGCAGGTTATTAGCGAATATGAGGCGCTGACGACCGCACAGCATCCGGTGCCGGACTGGGCCATCGGCTGGGTGATCTCTGCATATTTGCAGGAGAAAAACACCGTCGCCGCCTTCTCGCTTGTACAACGCTATCCACACTACGCCTCCGATCCGCAGGATGAGGAGCATGCGCTTTTCTACGCCTGGCTGGATACGGGGCAGTATCAAACCGCCCGCCGCTACGTTGAGCGCGAGACCCGCAGCGTTCCCTGGACCCGCTACGATTTCGGATCCCCGACCGCTCAGCCGAACGATCGGTGGCTCACCGGACAGTCACTCAAACTTAACTATTTGCTGGCGACCAACGCCCTGCCGGAAGCCGAAAAGCTGTCGTATCGTCTGGCGTCAACGGCGCCGGGAAATCAGGGATTACAGATTGATTATGCCGCCCTGCTTCAGGCCAGGGGCCTGCCGCGCGCGGCCGAGCAAAAGCTTAAACGAGCAGAGGCGCTCGAACCCACGAATCTGGAGCTTGAAAAACAGCAGGCTTACGTCGCAATGGACCTTCAGGAGTGGCGCCAGATGGATTTACTGGCTGATGACGTAATTGCTCGCGCCCCCGCCGATCGCAGCGCCCGCCGCCTGGACAGGCTCAGAGCGGTCCACCATATGTCAGAGCTGCGTCTGAACGCGGGTAAAGGATTGCACTCAGATAACCCCGTCAGCGGTAGCCACGACATGAGCTGGGACGCCACGCTCTATGGCCCACCCGTGGCAGATAACTGGCGGCTATTTGCTGGCGCCCGCTATGCACAGGGGAATTTCGACGAAGGTAAAGGCATCAGCCGCCACCTGTTGGGCGGCGTTGAGTGGCGCCCACGTGACCTCACGCTCGAAGCCGAGCTCTCCAGCAACCGCTATCACGGCACAAACAGGCCGGGCGCACGGCTCTCAACAACCTACAGCCTGAGTGATAACTGGCAGGTCAGCGGTAGCCTCGAGCGCTTATCACGCGCGACACCCTTACGGGCATTACGCAATGGGATCAGTGCCAACCGGGGTGAAGGTGGGGTGCGCTGGTATCAAAACGAGCGACGTGAATACCAGTTCAACGCCGCCGTCAGCCGCTTCTCAGACCACAACCGCCGTCAGGAATACACCCTCTCTGGGAAAGAGCGTCTCTGGCAGACCCCGACCCTGACGCTGGATCTCGAACCGGGGATCGCCGCCAGTAAAAACAGCCTGCGGAATACGCTCTATTACAACCCGGCACGGGATCTGTCCGTGACGGCAGCCCTGTCCGTTGACCATGAGATGTACCGCCACTACGACACCCTCTGGAGCCAGCTGTTCGTGGCAGGCGGCGGCAGCTACTGGCAGAAAAATCAGTCGCCTGGCGCCATTACCCTGCTGGGTTACGGGCAACGCATTCAGTGGAACAACGTTGTCGATACTGGCGTGATGCTGAACTGGGATAAACGCCCTTACGACGGCAAACGCGAGAGCAATCTCTCCGTCACGTTAGATGCGACTTTACGCTTTTAAGGATGAATATGCTGAATACACGTTTTTCTGTAAGCCTGATCGTCATCGGCTGGCTCTGCCTCAGCGCGAGTCTCTGCGCGCAGCCGCTCTCCTTTATGGCTCCTGAAGAGAGGCCGCAGCTGGAGGCCAGCAAACCCTGGCCGGAGAATCAGTTTCTGGTCCTGGCCTACCACGACGTCGAAGATGATGCTGCCGATCAGCGCTACCTCTCCGTTCGCACCAGCGCGTTAAACGAGCAGATAAGCTGGCTTTTGCACAACGGCTATCACGCCATCAGCGTGCAGGACATTGTGGATGCGCATGAAGGAAAAAAAGCGCTGCCGCCGAAAGCCGTTTTGCTCAGCTTCGACGACGGCTACAGCAGTTTTTACACCCGGGTCTGGCCCCTGCTTCAGGCCTGGAACGTTCCTGCGCTGTGGGCGCCGGTGGGCAGTTGGGTGGATACGCCGGCAAATCAAAAAGTTAACTTCGGCGGTCTGATGACGCCCCGCGATCGGTTCGCGACATGGGACATGGTACGCGAGCTCAGCCGCTCCCCGCTGGTTGAAATCGGCTCGCATACCTGGGCCTCGCATTACGGCATCCCGGCCAACCCGCAGGGAAGCCGTGAACCCGCTATCGCCAACCGTTTTTTCGATAACGTGACGGGGCATTACGAAACCGATGAACACTTCAACCAGCGGATCGCCGCAGACGTACGGAAAGTCACCGAAAAAATCACCCAGGTGACGGGAAAAGCGCCGCGTGCCTGGGTGTGGCCCTATGGGGCTGCCAACGGTACATCGCTCGCTATCGCCCAGAAACAGGGCTATCAGCTGGCCTTTACCCTGGAGGACGGGCTGGCAAACGTGCGCGACCTCGGCAACATCCCGCGCCTGCTGATTGCCGGAAATCCGTCGATAAAAACCTTTGCCAACACGGTTAGCCGCGTTCAGGAGTTTGACCCGGTGCGCGTCATGCATGTTGATCTCGATTATGTCTACGATCCCGATCCGGCCCAGCAGACGAAAAACATCAACAAACTCGTCCAGCGGGTCTACGACATGAAAATCAGCCATGTGTTTCTCCAGGCGTTTTCGGATCCGCGGGGCGACGGCAGGATCGGCGCGCTCTATTTCCCCAACCGTCGTCTTCCGGTCCGGGCCGATCTTTTTAATTTTGTCGCCTGGCAGCTACAAACCCGCGCGGGAGTGAAAGTCTTTGCGTGGATGCCGGTCCTCTCTTTCGATCTCAGTCCAGCCCTGCCGCGCGTGCAGCGCCGGGATCGCCAAACGGGAGAGTTGACCGTGGCCGCCGAGCCCTATATCCGGCTCTCCCCCTGGAGTCCACAGGTTCGCCAACAGGTGACGGAGATCTATGAAGATCTGGCCCGCTATGCCAGCTTCAACGGGATCTTGTTCCATGACGACGCGGTGCTGACGGACGTTGACGATGCCGGGCAGGAGACGACGCGCCAGAAAAGCCAGCAGCTTATCGGCTTTACCCGCACCCTGAGCCAGGCGGTGAAAAACATCCGTGGCCCGCAGATCAAAACCGCGCGCAATATGTTCGCCCTCCCCATTCTGCAGCCCGAAAGCGAAGCGTGGTTTGCGCAAAATCTGGATGATTTTCTGTCGGCCTACGACTGGACGGTGCCGATGGCAATGCCACTGATGGAGTCCGTCCCGGCAGAAGAGAGCAATGCCTGGCTGACGCGTTTAGTCAACGCCGTCGCCGCACGCCCCGGCGCGCTGAATAAAACGATTTTTGAGCTACAGGCCAGGGACTGGGCGCAGAAACCGCAGCGTGCCGTAGCCGATGAACGTCTGGTGGAGTGGATGCAGGTGCTCCAGCTGAACGGCATCAAAAATTACGGTTATTACCCCGACGACTTCCTCAACAACCAACCTGATATTTCGCGTATCAGGCCTGAATTTTCTTCGTACTGGTATCCTGACAATGACTGATCGCATTATCGCCTTCTCTATTTTGTGTCTGGTATTCGGGTTGCCGTTAGGCGTAGCCGCGCTGTTTACCGGCGAACTGATTCTGGACTTTGTCTTTTTCTGGCCGCTGTTTATGTCCGTGCTCTGGGTAACCGGCGGCCTCTATTTCTGGTTTCAGCTTGAACGGCACTGGTCGTGGGATAACGCAACACCCGCGCCTGCCTTAGCCGGTGAACCGTTAATCTCGATTCTTATTCCCTGCTTTAATGAGGAACGCAACGCACGGGAGACCATTAGCGCCGCGCTGGGTCAGCGGTACTGGAATGTTGAGGTTATCGCCATCAACGACGGCTCTTCGGACAATACCGCGCAGGTGCTGCATCAACTGGCGCAGGAGCAGCCGCGCCTGCGGGTGATTAATCTCGCTGAGAATCAGGGGAAAGCCGTGGCGCTCAAGGCTGGTGCGGCGGCGGCCCGGGGCGATCTGCTGGTCTGCATTGACGGCGACGCCCTGCTCGATCGCGATACGGCCGCGTATCTGGTGGCACCGCTGATTCAGTATCCCCACGTTGGGGCCGTCACCGGAAATCCGCGTATTCGCACGCGCTCAACGCTGATTGGTCGTATTCAGGTGGGCGAGTTTTCTTCCATTATTGGTCTTATCAAGCGAACGCAGCGGATCTATGGCCGGGTCTTTACGGTCTCCGGCGTCATCGCCGCCTTTCGCCGACAGGCGCTGGCGGATGTCGGGTACTGGAGCCCGGATATGATCACAGAGGACATTGACATAAGCTGGAAGCTTCAGCTGCGCCACTGGGATATCTTTTTCGAGCCGCGGGCGCTGTGCTGGATCCTGATGCCGGAGACGCTCAAGGGGCTGTGGAAACAGCGTCTGCGCTGGGCTCAGGGCGGTGCAGAGGTGTTTCTGGTTAACCTGCGCAAAATGGCCCGCTGGGAGCATCATCGGATGTGGCCCCTGTTTCTCGAATACGCGCTATCAACGCTGTGGGCGTTTGCCTATGGAGCGACCGTGGTGTTGTTCATTCTTAGCCATATTATCCCTCTTCCCGCGAACCTGGCCGTTGCGAGTCTGTTTCCCCCGGCGTTTACCGGGCTGCTGCTGGGGGTGATGTGCCTGCTGCAATTCCTCGTCAGTTTGTATATCGAGCGGCGCTACGAGCGGAAAGTGGCAGGCTCGCTGTTCTGGGTGATTTGGTTCCCGATGGTGTACTGGATGATTGGCCTGTTTACCACCCTCGTGGCATTTCCGAAAGTCATGCTTAAACGTAAACGCGCCCGCGCGCGCTGGATCAGTCCGGACCGGGGAAAAGGGAGCATTCAATGAACGAGAATACGTTAATTTTGACTGAACATCGGCTGGCACCGCGTCTTTTCGATGCCGCACTAACGCTGATAGCCTGGGGAGGATTCCTGTTTTTCCTGTATGCCAGGCTGTGGATGCAGTTAACCGAGGCGAGCGATCACCGCTGGAGCGTGATTATCGCCTCTTTTAATACAGTACTGGTCTATCTGCTGATTGCCGCGTTCAACGGCTGGCTGCTGATCCTGTGGTATCAGTACAATCGCCGCCGCGCGCATGTGAGGCGGCGTCATCCGCAAATGTTGCGCCATGACGAGCTTGCCCAAAGTTTTAACGTCACGCCGCAAATTATGTCCGAGATGAGCCAGTACAACCTGCTGACGGTCTATCATGACCAGATCGGCCGCATCATTGATCTGAAGATCAGCGAGCAGCAGGTCGAGGAAGAAGAGTAATAAAAAGCCCCCGCAGCATACCCTGCGGGGGCTTTTTTATAACAGGGAGACGTTATTTATCCTTCACCACAATCAGCGGTTCAATATCGCTCTCTTTCTTCACCACCAGCGAGTCATCCCCACGCAGACAGGTTCCGCCATAGTTTCCGCCCACGGTAAAGGTGCAGACCTGTATGTATCTGCCGTCAACCTTTGGCAGGCACCATAGCTGCTGGTAGATATTTTTGCGGTCAACAAACTTGCCGCTGGACTGGTCCAGCAGTTGATCCTGGGCGCCGATCAGATCGATATTGCTCCCGCAGCGTCCGGCTATCGGTTTAACGGCATAGCCTGTCCGTTTCAGCAGCGCATTCACCTCAAAATCGGTATCCAGCAGGTAACGGTGGTTCGGGAACAGCTGCCACAGCACCGGCAGGATCGCCTTGTTACCTGGGATCACCGTCCACAGCGGTTCAAAGACCAGCACTTCCGGGCGCAGCAGGACGTCAATCAGGCGCACTTCACCTTGCGGGTGACCGGTACGGATGGGCACGGCGGCGTACTCGGTTTCGCTCACCTCGCGGATCTGCTCGATCGCCGTTTCCCACGCCCAGGTTTTCCATACGCAGTTGACGTGACGGCCTTCATCATCAATCAGTTGCCCGGCAGCATCCCAGCTCAGCGCGCCCAGTCCATGCAGGATTTTGGTTTCAAACCCGGCCAGGATCAGCGAGCGCTGAATAAAGAGCGCGTGGTAATCCTCTTCGATATCGTTGTCCTGCATGATATGGACGAACGGCCGCGCGTGGCTGTGCTTCCAGGCGCCGGTCAGCTCCTCCAGCAAGCCTTCCGCCGGATTGTGGCCGGTGCCGCGATAGCCGTTTTTCACCCACTCTTCAAGAATCAGCCCGCCCTCGGTATGGCAGGAGGCGGAGTCCGCGTTGTACTCGTAAACCTTAATGCCGCGCTCATCCATGCAGAAATCCATACGACCGGTGATCATATGGTGACGACGCCACTGCCACGAGAGGCGCAGACGCGGCCAGAGAATTTTCGGGATGTCGAAAAGCGCGAGTAAGCTGTCGTCTTTCAGCACCTTGTCGGTGGCATGAAGGTACATCAGGTGCAGTTCGTTGGTGGCTTTGATCAGCTCCTGCTCGGCACTTTCGGTAATGGTGAAGTACTGGCAGGGATCGTTGTTAATAACGTGGCCGTTCGCGCGAACGTACGCCTGTTGCAGGGCGTCGTTTTCATTGAGCCATTTTCCGTCGAACTGACGGTTGTTCTTCAACCGCGCGCCGCTGATTTTCAGCAGCTCACCGTCGATCTCCGGCTGAGGTATACTGTGTTCCGTCTCCTCCGTCTGGATCATCCAGCCGAGGATCTCGGTATCGCTGAACGTATCATGAAGCGTATAGCAACCGTTCTCAACGCTCAGACGCAGCTCGCGCGTCCACTGCTGCCCCATCGGCAGCGGGGAGTGAATAACGTTCTGCTCGGCAATGCGCACTTTGTCGTCCAGCAACTGGGTGATGACGGCGACGTGGCCGGTCTCTTGAAATTCACCGCCCTTTTGCCAGATGAGCAATGCACCGGCCTGCGGCGCGCGCTTCGAGCCATTAGCAAAGGCCTGTAGCGGCAGGATGTTGTCATTCACCACCTGGCGTAAAAAACGCAGGGAGAAGATCTCCCACGCCATCCCGACATCGGTAAAGACAAACCCGTGGTTGAGAAACAGGAAACGGCGCGCAAACTCAACGCACTGCCATTTATGGCCCATGTATTCGTTGCCGATATAGCTGCGGAATTCCGCGTCTTCCGGGTAGTGCCGCGGATCGAGACTGCCGTAATTTGAAGAGTAAATCGCCACGCCACCCGGCGCATAACCTAATAACGTCCCGAAGGGTGCGTCACTGCTTAACGTTCCTTTACGCATGTGTCCAACCTAAAACAGGCAGGCGGCAATTTTTTTGTGGGGTTGTCGTCGTCTGCACGTTGTAATTAACTGACAGAGGTGGCGTTATCATACACCCGCCCTGCCCATTACGCTCGCATCGTTAAACGGTTCCCCTATCTCCTGCTACACTGCCTCAACACAACACCAAAAAGGCAGGCCAACATGTCAGATAACACCTATCAGCCACCGAAAGTGTGGGAATGGAAACAGAATAACGGCGGCGCGTTCGCCAATATCAACCGTCCCGTCTCGGGCGCTACGCACGAGAAAGAGCTGCCTGTGGGCGAGCACCCGCTCCAGCTGTACTCTCTGGGTACGCCGAATGGACAGAAAGTTACCATCATGCTGGAAGAGCTGCTGGCGCTGGGCGTGACGGGCGCGGAATACGACGCATGGTTAATCCGCATCGGTGAGGGCGATCAGTTCTCCAGCGGTTTTGTCGACGTGAACCCGAACTCGAAGATCCCGGCGCTGCGTGACCACTCCACCACCCCGCCGACGCGCGTCTTTGAATCCGGCAATATCCTGCTCTATCTGGCCGAGAAATTTGGTCACTTCCTGCCAAAAGATCCGGCAGGACGAACGGAAACCCTGAACTGGCTGTTCTGGTTACAGGGCGCGGCCCCGTTCCTCGGCGGCGGTTTTGGCCACTTCTATAACTACGCGCCGGTGAAGATTGAGTACGCTATCGATCGCTTCACCATGGAAGCTAAACGCCTGTTCGACGTGCTGGACAAGCAGCTGGGGCGCGGTCGTTATGTAGCGGGTGAGGAATATACCATTGCGGATATGGCAGTCTGGCCATGGTTTGGCTGCGTGGCGCTGGGCAGCGTCTACAACGCCGCCGAATTCCTCGACGCCGGGAAGTACACCAACGTGCAGCGCTGGGCAAAAGATGTGGCGAATCGCCCGGCCGTTAAACGCGGGCGCATTGTTAACCGCACCAACGGCGAGCTGAACGAGCAGCTGCATGAGCGCCATTCAGCGAGCGACTTCGATACCCAGACGGAAGATAAACGTCAGGATTGACCCATGACCGGGCGGTTCGCCGCCCATCTTTTGCGATGAGAAAAATCAGTCAGCACGCGTGCGCAAGGATCCTCGAATGTCAGACCAGACGCTAAAAGCGACCCGACAGCAGAGCATCATCACCCTGCTGAGTAAAAGTGACTGGCTGACCACCGATGCCCTGGCTGAAAAGCTCTCCGTCAGCAAAGAGACGATCCGCCGGGATCTGAAGTCGTTACAGCAGCAGGGGAAACTTCTGCGCCAGCACGGGCGTGCGCGTCTGATTCACCCGGACAGCCGCGACAGCGGTGAACCCTTTGGCGCACGCCTGAAAAGCCATTATGCCGACAAAGCCGATATTGCCCGACACGCGCTGGGCTGGATCAGCGAAGGGATGACCATCGCCCTCGACGCCAGCTCGACCTGCTTTCATCTGGCGCGCCAGCTTCCGGATATCGAACTCACCGTGTTTACCAATAGCCTGCCTGTCTGCCACGAGATGGCAAAGCGCGAGCGGATCACGCTTATCTGCTCCGGCGGAACGCTTGAGCGTAAGTATCGCTGCTATGTTAATCCGGCGCTGGTGACGCAGCTTAAAGGGCTGGAGATCGATCTGTTTATCTTCTCGTGTGAAGGGGTTGATGAGCATGGCGTCCTTTGGGATCCGTCCGAGCACAACGCGGGCTTTAAGGCGCTGCTGTTAAACCGGGCCAGCCAGTCGCTGCTGCTGATCGACAAAAGTAAATTTATGCGGGCAAGCGAAGTGAAAATCGGTCAGCTGTCGCAGGTGACACAGATTATTCAGAGCGATAAATGTCAGGCCGCCAGAGACGGCCTGACGCGATGATGTTACGCGGAGAGACGGAACTTCTGCACTGAGCGCTGGAGTTCTTCGGTCTGCCGTTCCAGTGCAGCCGCAGCGGCGGAAACCTGCTCCACCAGCGAGGCATTCTGCTGGGTCACGCCGTCCATCTGCGTGATGGCTACGCCGACCTGAGAAATACCTTTGCTCTGCTCCTCTGACGCGGTGGCGATCTGCTTCATAATGACGGTCACCTCCGTCACGTCGCGCAGGATAGCTTCCATCGTCGTGCCGGTATCGTTCACCAGCTGCGCCCCCTGCTCCACGCGGGCAACGGAATCCGCAATCAGCCCTTCGATCTCTTTTGCCGCATTCGCGCTGCGGCTGGCCAGATTACGCACCTCACCCGCCACGACCGCAAAACCGCGCCCCTGCTCCCCGGCCCGAGCCGCTTCCACCGCGGCGTTCAGCGCCAGAATATTGGTCTGGAAGGCGATGCTGTTGATAACGGTAGTGATTTCAGCAATTTTCTTCGAGCTGTCCGAAATGCCGCTCATGGTCGTGACCACATCGTCTACCAGCGACCCGCCGCGGCTGGCCGTACTGGAGGCGACATCCGCAAGCTGGCTGGCCTGGCGCGCGCTTTCGGCGTTCAGCTTCACCGTTGCGGTAAGCTGTTCCATGCTGGCCGCGGTCTCTTCCAGCGCAGCGGCCTGCTCTTCGGTACGCGAAGAGAGATCGTTATTCCCGCTGGAGATCTCCGTTGCCCCGCGCCAGATATTCTCGCTGCCGGAACGAATCGTGCTGACCGCCTCCCGCAGGCTGTCCTGCATGGCGCTCAGCAGCGGAACCAGTTGCCCCACGCAGTTGCGGCCAATGGGCTCAATCGGCTGGCTGAGATCGCCCTGCGCAATCTGGCGGAACTGCTGACGGATACGCTCCAGCGGTTTTACCAGCAGCGCCACCAGGTAGCGGTCGGTGAACAGCAGGATCAGCAGACCCACGAGCGTGGCGGTGATAATCACCGTCCGGGTCATGCTGGTCAGGCTGTCGACCACAACGCGCGTACTGTCGAGCGCCTTCACCGCAGAATTGTTAAAGTTCTCAACCGCGGCGCCAAACGCGCGGCTTAGCGGCGGCGTAACGTTGTTGGCATGCTGACGATAGCCTTCGAGCGTCGCCTGCTTTGCCTGCACCATCTGAGGCGTAACGCCCCGATCGAGCAGCGCCTGCCAGGTGGAAATCACCTGCGCAGAGACCTTTTCATCCATCGGGCCCGGGGAGATAGCCTTCATCTCTGCCAGCTTTTTACTCATGTTATCCAGCGCCTGCTGAGCAGGAGCCAGGTCCGGCGTGCCGCCCGCTGCTTTAGCTTCCATCGCCCGGCTCAGGCGGGTGACGAAACGGAAATACTGATCGTTGCCCTGGCTCAGCACCGTCATTTGCCTGACCAGCTGGCGGTCAACGTCATTACCATCAGAAACACGAGACAGAGACCAGGTGCTGTAAAGCCCCACGCCTGCCCACATGACACAAAAGATCCCCAGTACCGTCAGCATGACGAAACGGATGGTGAAATTACGAAGCATCTTCATTGAGTATTCCTTGCCGTGAGGGTGAATTCGCCCAGAGGCGAGTACTACCCTCGTTATCGGCAGGGACAGGGGAAAAGATAACCCTTTGTGATGATTTATTTAAGCAGGGCTTATCATTCCAGATATTTTTTAAACCAGCTTAACGTTCTTGACCAGGCCAGCTCGGCTGCGGGCTGGTCATAGCGTGGGGTAGAATCGTTGTGAAATCCATGGTTTACGCCGGGGTAGATATACGCTTCATAAACCTTATTATTTGATTTCAGCGCGGCCTCATAGGCAGGCCAGCCCTCGTTAATATTTTTGTCCAGCTCGGCATAATGAAGCAGGAGCGGCGCGCTAATTTTTGGCACATCCTCCACCCGCGGCTGACGACCATAGAAGGGCACCGCGCAGTCGAGTTCCGGATACGCTACGGCGGCGGCATTCGATACGCCGCCGCCGTAGCAAAAACCGGTAATCCCCACCTTCCCGGTGGCTTCCGGATGATTTTTCATAAACTCTATGGCGGCAAAAAAGTCGTTCATCAGCCTTGTCGGGTCGACCTTCTGCTGCAAAACCTTTCCTTCGTCGTCGTTGCCGGGGTATCCCCCCACCGAGCTCAGGCCGTCGGGAGCCAGCGCGATATACCCCGCTTTCGCCACGCGTCGTGCCACGTCTTCAATATACGGATTCAGCCCCCGGTTCTCATGCACGACCACTACCGCGGGCGTTTTCGCGGTAGCTTTGGCCGGCTTCACCAGGTAACCGCGCACTTCGCCGTGACCATTGGGCGAGGGATAAGTGATGTATTCCGGAAGAATATCGGGATCGGTGAATTTAACCTGCTCCGCGAGGGCGTAGTTGGGTTTAAGCATATTAAACAGCATCAGCGCCGTTACGCCGCCTGCGGCATAGCGCGCCGCGAGATTCAGAAATTCGCGTTTGCTGATTTTACCGTGGGCGTAATAGTCATAGTAATCAAGCAGCTCTTGCGGAAAATCTTTGGCAGTCAGGCGCGTCATCGCTTATCTCCATGATTTATGATTTGATAAGCTTAGAATAAAAACGCTGTTTCGAAAATTCACCGATAAGAAAGGAGACATCATGTCCTGGCACCCTTACACCGGCCGATACGAAAACATGCAGTACCGATACTGCGGCAAAAGCGGCCTGCGCTTACCGGCGCTGTCGCTGGGTCTGTGGCACAGCTTTGGCCACGTTCAGGCGCTCGATTCCCAGCGCGCGCTGCTGCGTAAGGCCTTCGATCTCGGCATTACCCATTTTGACCTTGCCAACAACTACGGCCCCCCTCCAGGCAGCGCTGAAGAAAATTTTGGCCGCCTGCTGCGAGAAGATTTTGCCGGGTATCGCGACGAGCTGATCATCTCCACCAAAGCGGGCTACGACATGTGGCCAGGACCGTATGGTTCGGGTGGTTCACGTAAGTATCTGCTCGCCAGCCTCGACCAGAGCCTGAAACGCATGGGCGTGGAGTATGTGGATATTTTCTATTCTCACCGCGTAGACGAAAACACGCCGATGGAAGAGACCGCCGCCGCGTTGGCACACGCGGTGCAGAGCGGAAAAGCGCTGTACGTCGGCATTTCGTCCTACTCCACGGAACGCACGACGGCGATGGCCGAATTGCTGCGCGAGTGGAAGATCCCGCTTTTGATCCACCAGCCGTCTTACAACCTGCTTAACCGCTGGGTCGACAAGACTGGTCTGCTGGACGCGCTGGAGAAAAACGGAACGGGCTGTATCGCCTTTACCCCGCTGGCGCAGGGCCTGCTGACCGGGAAATACCTGAACGGTATTCCGGACGGTTCACGTATGCAGCGCGAAGGGAAAAAAGTACGCGGCCTGACGGAGAAAATGCTGACCGAAGCCAACCTGAGCAGCCTTCGTCTGCTGAACGAGATGGCGCACGCGCGCGGGCAGACGATGGCGCAGATGGCGCTAAGCTGGCTGTTGAAAGATACACGTGTAACGTCGGTGCTGATCGGCGCGAGCCGCCCGGAGCAACTGGAAGAGAACGTTCAGGCGCTGAATAACCTGTGCTTTACCGAAGATGAACTGACGCGGATTGACCAGCACGTGGCGGATGGTGAGCTGAATTTGTGGCAGGCGTCGTCGGATAAATAAATAGTGCGGTCCGATGCTTTCGCCCCTCACCCTAACCCTCTCCCCTCTGGGGAGAGGGCAGGGTGAGGGGCGCTGTAAAATTATTTCTTACTGATCTTATCCAGATATCCCATCACAAACGCCGACAGTACAAACGTCAGGTGGATAATCACATACCACATCAGCTTATTATCCGGGACGTTTTTAGCATCCATAAAGACACGTAACAGGTGAATAGACGAAATCGCCACAATCGACGCCGCGACTTTATTTTTCAGCGATGAGGCGTCCATTTTCCCCAGCCAGTTGAGCTTTTCTTTGTGCTCGGCGATATCAAGCTGAGAGACGAAATTCTCATAACCGGAAAACATCACCATCACCAGTAATCCTCCTACCAGCGTCATATCCACCAGCGACAGCAGAACCAGAATCAAATCGGCTTCTGCCACGGAGAAAATGTTTGGCAGGACGTGGAATATCTCCTGGAAGAACTTGATCGTCAGGGCGACCAGCGCCAGAGAGAGACCAAAATAGACGGGTGCGAGCAGCCAGCGAGAGGCATACATTGCGTTTTCAAAGAAGCGTTCCATAAAATCCTGTCTGCAAACGAAACCAGCGCTCAGTATATCTCAACTATACCTCGTTGGGATCCACATCCGGACACGCATACTCCGGCCAGACCAGTGCGACCAGTTCCGGGTAGGCTTCCAGGCTAAACTCGCGAAAACACTGGCGCAGATTTAATACGTCTAAATCGGAATACGACACCTTCTCGCCATTCAGACAGCGCTTTTTGATATTGTCGTAATATTTATAGACCGCCGAATTAAGGTCGCTACAGCGGCGCTGCGCGTCGAACAGGCCGGGCGTATCATTAATTTCGGCCATTTTCATTCGCTTAATTGTCGCATGGAGAAAATCGATATATTCGTGATTCACCCGCCAGTACCAGACTGGCGTCACGGCGTTCATCAAGACGGAGAAATGATCTTCCCCCTCCTCTTTGGACATCAATTCAGGCTGCGGTGGTTCACTGGCGTCATTTGACACTTTCGTTTTATTGAACTCTTGCATCAATAAAAGCACGCCAGCGGTCAGTAATAGTAACGTTACGACCGTGAAGAAAATGCTGTTCATGGGTAGGCTCCATTTTTTTTGATTTTAAAATTGCCTCATGATATTGTCAACGAATCTCACCCTTTTTCCAACCCCACCCTTTTGAAATTAAAGGAAATTAAAATGCTGCCCGACAATCTTGTCCCGGCAAAGTACCACATTACGCCTGTGGAACAGCCTTCGACGGAAGCAGATAAAGAGGCGAATTTCACTCAAGGAAAAAGAAAACTCTCCGACTATGAAGCCGATATATTAATTGGTGTTTCACGCACCGGCAAATCCCGTAATATGGTGCTGGAAGAGCACGATCGCCATTTAAAAGAACGGTTATTTCGTGCCATCAAGATTGAAGCCTTAGTTCATCTGCTAAATGATTTACAGGCCGAAGGGGAAATAGATGCCCAGGCTCTAAGTCAAATAATGGCCGAGAAAACAAAGCAAATAAATGAAGCTGGCAATGAAATTTGGCTTAACTTAATTACGCGTGAAAAAAGCAATCCCATTTTTTATAACCTGGGGGATGATTAACGTGAATGATGATAGCGGTAATAACGTTTATTTGACTTTAGATGATAAGAAAAGCGATGAATTTATCTTAAAGCAGAATCTCGACGCCCTGAAAAAGATAAAAAATGACGAGATGACGCGAATAACGCAGGACTTGGTTTCGATTCCGGCCACGCTGGTGCGCCTGAAATGGCAGAACCGTCGGGAAATTTATGCCTTGCAGGCCAAAGAGGAGATTTACGGCGCGGTGATGAACGCCATTATTGAGCTGCGCCCTGAGCTTAAAGAGAAGATCCTTGGGCGACTGGAGACGAACTATCAGTACCTGCTGGCACGCGAGACAGCCACCCTGCGCCTGACCCGTAAACTCTCGGAAGGCAACTATCGCACATCAAACGTCACCTGCGTGGCGCTCGATGAAGAGGCGTCAACAACATCTTCTAACTGCTGACAACGTGGTTCGCCCGGCGGCGCTAGCCTGAGATTGTAGGCCGGGTAAGGCGAAGCCGCCACCCGGCACGGAAGGCGGCTTCGCCTTCGTTTTACTTCGCGGCCGCTTTCTCTTCGCCGACCAGACCAATCTTCAGGTATCCCGCCTGATGCAGCGTGTCCATTACCTTCATCATGGTTTCATAATCGACGGTTTTATCCGCGCGGAAGAAGACGGTGGTGTCTTTCTTGCCGCCGGTCAGCTGGTCCAGCGCCGGAATAACCGAGGCATCCGTCACCGGATCGTTGCCCAGGAACATGGACTTATCGGCCTTCACGGACAGGTAGACAGGCTTTTCCGGACGCGGCTGCGGCTGGCTGGAGGACGCAGGCAGATTCACCTTCACGTCCACCGTCGCCAGCGGCGCGGCAACCATAAAGATAATCAGCAGAACCAGCATGACGTCGATAAACGGCGTCACGTTGATCTCATGCATTTCACCGTTATCGTCCAGATTTTCATTAAGACGCATTGCCATACAATCAACCTACGCGCAGTTTGGACGCCGCATGCACCGGTTTAACGGCGCTGGCGTTCAGGTCCAGATCGCGGCTTTGCAGCAGCAGAACCTGCGCGGCAACGTCACCCAGTGTGGCTTTGTAACTGCCAATCATGCGCGCGAAGATGTTATAGATAACTACCGCAGGGATAGCGGCAACCAGACCGATAGCCGTTGCCAGCAGCGCTTCTGCGATACCCGGCGCGACGACCGCAAGGTTAGTGGTCTGCGTCTGGGCGATACCGATAAAGCTGTTCATGATGCCCCAGACGGTACCGAACAGGCCGACGAACGGGGAGATAGCGCCGATAGTCGCCAGGTAGCCGTTACCGCGGCCCATATGACGACCCACGGCCGCAACGCGACGCTCCAGACGGAAGCCGGTACGCTCTTTAATGCCTTCGTTATCTTCACTGCCTGCGGAGAGTTCCAGCTCGTTCTGCGCTTCGTTCACTAACAGGGTAGTCAGGCTTTTCGCATGGAAGGATGAGGTGATATCAGAAGCCTGATCCAGAGAGCGGGCTTCCGTCAGCTGCTTCTGCTCACGCTTGAGGCGGCGTTTTTGTGAAAGAAGTTCGGCGCTCTTGCTGAAGAAGATAGCCCAGGTGATCACGGACGCCAGAATCAGGCCGATCATCACAACCTTAACGACGATGTCAGCATGTTGATACATGCCCCAAACGGAGAGATCCGTCTGCATCAAATTATTACCCACTCTGTATCTCCAGGACGCAAATCACACAATCTGAACGTAATAATATCAAAACGTCGTCGAATTGATAGTAGTTCTCATTAGTATTTACATAGTGCCGTAATTTTCGCTCACTTTCCTTGCGCTTACGCAGTAAAAATTTCTTATGCGAATATTTGATAATATTTTCTGCTTATTCGATAAGCATCCGGATGCACATTCTGACAATCGTGGTAGTCTGGACGTCCAGACGTATAAAAATAGGGTTAGCGAACATGACTAAAAAGCAGCTTGAGACCACGCTGGTGCAGGCAGGACGCAGTAAAAAATACACCCAGGGCTCGGTCAACAGCGTGATCCAGCGTGCCTCCTCGCTGGTGTTTGATACCGTCGAAGATAAAAAAATCGCCACGCGTAATCGCGCGAAGGGCGGGCTGTTTTACGGTCGCCGTGGCACGTTAACCCATTTCTCGTTGCAGGAAGCCATGTGCGAACTGGAGGGCGGCGCGGGCTGCGCGCTGTTCCCGTGCGGTGCTGCGGCGGTCGCCAATACCATTCTGGCGTTTGTTGAACAGGGTGACCACATCCTGATGACCAATACCGCCTACGAGCCAAGCCAGGACTTCTGCACCAAAATACTCAGCAAGCTCGGCGTCACCACCAGCTGGTTCGATCCGCTGATTGGGGCCGGTATTGCCGGGCTTATTCAGCCCAACACGCGCGTTGTGTTCCTGGAATCTCCCGGCTCCATCACCATGGAAGTGCATGATGTCCCGGCCATCGTGAAGGCGGTGCGCAGCATAGCGCCGGAAGCGATCATCATGATCGACAACACCTGGGCGGCAGGTGTGCTGTTTAAAGCCCTGGAATTTGACATCGATATCTCCATTCAGGCGGCGACCAAATACCTGATTGGCCACTCAGACGGCATGATCGGTACGGCGGTATCTAATGCCCGCTGCTGGGAGCAATTGCGTGAAAACGCCTACCTGATGGGCCAGATGGTGGATGCCGATACCGCCTACATGACCAGCCGGGGCATCCGTACGCTCGGCGTGCGTCTGCGTCAGCATCACGAAAGCAGCCTGCAAATTGCTCAGTGGCTGGCGCTGCATCCGCAGGTGGAGCGCGTTAACCATCCGGCGCTGCCGGGCAGCAAGGGCCACGAATACTGGCAACGTGACTTTACGGGCAGCAGCGGGTTGTTCTCATTTGTTCTTAAGAAGCGCCTGAATGACGCCGAGCTGGCAAGCTATCTGGATAACTTTACCCTCTTCAGCATGGCCTATTCATGGGGTGGGTTTGAATCGTTGATCCTGCCCAATCAGCCGGAGCAGATTGCGGCCCTGCGCCCGGGCGGCGAGGTGGACTTCGAGGGGACCTTAATCCGCCTGCATATCGGGCTGGAAAATGTGGACGATTTAATTGCGGATTTATCGGCAGGATTTGAGCGCATCGTGTAAAGTGCTGGCTGACATGTACTCCCTGGACGCTATTCTGAACACCGCAAGCAGAAAAGTCTGTATGAGATGCGCCTGCGATCAACCCCGACAGGCAAAATTGGGAGTACAATAGCGTTATATCTGCTGTTCCACAGGAAAGTCCATGGCTGTTATTCAAAATATCATCACGGCGCTCTGGCAACACGATTTTGCCGCGCTGGCGGACCCACATGTCGTCGGGATTGTCTATTTCGTGATGTTCGCGACGCTGTTTCTGGAAAATGGATTACTGCCAGCCTCATTTTTACCCGGTGACAGCCTGCTCCTGCTCGCAGGGGCGTTAATCGGCAAGGGCGTGATGGACTTCGCACCGACAATGGTGATCCTCACCTCTGCGGCCAGTCTCGGCTGTTGGCTGAGCTACCTGCAAGGGCGCTGGCTTGGAAACACCCGCGTGGTGAAAGGCTGGCTGGCGCAGCTGCCGCATAAATATCATCAGCGCGCGACCTGCATGTTTGACCGTCACGGCCTGCTGGCGTTGCTTGCCGGGCGTTTTCTGGCGTTCGTTCGCACCCTGTTGCCTACCATGGCGGGTATTTCAGGCCTCTCTAACCGCCGCTTCCAGTTCTTCAACTGGCTGAGCGCCCTGCTCTGGGTGGGCGTGGTTACCACACTCGGCTACGCGCTGAATATGATCCCCTTTGTTAAGCGCCATGAAGACCAGGTGATGACCTTCCTGATGATCCTGCCGATTTTCCTGCTGGTTGCAGGGCTGGTGGGGACCATTGCGGTGGTGATCAAGAAAAAGTATTGCAGCGCATAAATAAAAGCCGGGTGGCGCTACCGCTTACCCGGCCTCCGTTTCCCCTCACGCTCCCTGCATGGTTCTGATACGTGACGCATCTTCCCCCGGCGTGACGCCGAAGTAACGCTTAAATTCCCGACTAAACTGCGAAGCGCTTTCATACCCGACCCGCATCGCCGCGGCGCTGGCCTTCATGCCATCGTGGATCATCAGCATCCGCGCCTTATGCAGACGGTAGGTTTTGAGGTACTGCAACGGCGACGTGCTGGTGACGGATTTAAAGTTATGGTGAAACGCCGAGACGCTCATATTGGCTTCCGCCGCCAGCTGATCAACGCTGAGGTTTTCCGTGTACTGGCTCTCGATGCGCTTCAGCACGCGGCTAATCAGGCTGAAGTGCGTTTGCCGGCTTACCAGCGCCAGCAGCGCCCCGCCGCCCGGTCCCAGCAGCACATGGTAAAGAATTTCGCGGATAATCTGCTTTCCGAGAATACGCGCATCCAGAGGCCTTTCCATCACGTCTAACAGGCGTTCAATCGCGCAGAGAATTTCCTCCGATAAGGTCGCGGAGTTGATACCGCTTGCCGCCATCGACGGCCGGAAAAGTTCGTCCTCCCCAATCTCCATCAGCAACTCCTGCAACTGGAGAATGTCGACGTTGACGCGGATCCCGGCCAGCGGTACCTCCTCTGTCGCGAAAGTTTCACATTCGAAGGGTAAAGGTACAGTCAGAAGCAGATATTCATTGGTGTCATAACGGAACACGCGCTCATTGATATAGCCAATCTTATGGCCAGAAAAGAGAAACACGATGCCGGGCTGATACATCACCGGGGTGCGCGTTCCGGGCTGGGTACCGTAGAGCAATCGGATATCCGGCAACAGCTCAGCCGAATCATTTCCGTTATCTATCAGTCTTTTAATCTGCGACGTTAGCTGGCGGCAGATGGCATCACGGTTCATTTTCAGTTACTCCGGGTACGGTTTCCGACGCTAACAGTGTGCGCATTTTCTTACCGTTTCTCCAGCGCGCTGTAGAAATGGGCAAGACATCGGCAGGAATGTGCATTGAGAGGATAGCGCCTGCCCGCCACAATGTGCAGCATCAGGTTGCCTTCTGCGCCACCACGATTTTTTACCCACTACAGGGAACAAGCCATGAACAACTTTAATCTTCACACCCCAACCCGCATTCTGTTTGGTAAAGACGCTATCGCTGGCCTGCGCGCGCAAATCCCGACGGACGCCCGCGTCCTGATTACCTACGGCGGCGGCAGCGTGAAAAAAACCGGCGTACTGGATCAGGTTTACAGCGCTCTGGAAGGGCTGGACGTACGCGAGTTCGGCGGTATCGAGCCTAACCCGTCTTATGAAACGCTGATGAACGCGGTAAAAATCGCCCGTGAAGAGCAGATCACTTTCCTGCTGGCGGTGGGCGGCGGTTCCGTGCTGGACGGCA
This sequence comes from Enterobacter sp. MGH85, assembly GCF_001037655.1. NCBI lineage: Bacteria > Pseudomonadati > Pseudomonadota > Gammaproteobacteria > Enterobacterales > Enterobacteriaceae > Enterobacter > Enterobacter sp. MGH85. The sequence continues at coordinate 1,673,354 of NZ_KQ089925.1, read as the reverse complement.
CCAAATTCATCGCGGCGGCAGCGCATTACGCTGACGGCATCGACCCGTGGCATATTCTGGAAACGGGCGGCAGCGACATCAGCAGTGCGATCCCGATGGGCTCCGTGCTGACGCTGCCGGCCACCGGCTCTGAGTCCAACAAAGGCGCGGTCATCTCCCGTAAAACCACCGGTGACAAGCAGGCCTTTATGAACGAACACGTTCAGCCCGTGTTCGCGATCCTCGATCCGGTTTACACCTATACCCTGCCTGCGCGTCAGGTGGCGAACGGCGTGGTCGACGCCTTTGTTCACACCGTTGAGCAGTACGTCACTTACCCGGTGAACGCCAAAATTCAGGATCGTTTCGCGGAAGGCATTCTGTTGACGCTGATTGAAGAAGGTCCGAAAGCGCTGAAAGAGCCTGAAAACTATGACGTGCGTGCTAACGTGATGTGGGCTGCAACACAGGCACTGAATGGCCTTATCGGTGCAGGCGTGCCACAGGACTGGGCGACCCATATGCTCGGTCACGAGCTGACGGCGATGCACGGTCTGGATCACGCCCAGACGCTGGCGGTGGTTCTGCCTGCGCTGTGGAATGAAAAACGTGACGCTAAACGCGCCAAACTGCTCCAGTACGCCGAACGCGTCTGGAACATCACCGAGGGTTCCGACGATGCGCGTATTGATGCCGCAATTGCAGCCACCCGTCACTTCTTTGAAAGCCTGGGTGTGCCAACGCGTCTCTCTGACTACGGCCTGGACGGCAGCTCCATCCCTGCCCTGCTGGCGAAGCTGGAAGCACACGGTATGACGCAGATCGGCGAGCATGGCGACATCACCCTGGACGTCAGCCGTCGCATTTACGAAGCGGCACGCTAAGCGTTTTTAGGATCCTGACTTTCGTTTTTTGACATTTCGTCCAGACTTAATGCACATCACATCGTCGGAGGTTCCCTCCGGCGATGAGCACCTGAAGGAGGAAAAATGGCAAACCAAACCGTAATCAAGCTACAGGACGGTAACGTGATGCCCCAGCTGGGGCTAGGTGTATGGAAAGCCGGTAACGACGAGGTCGTCTCCGCCATTCATAAAGCCCTGGAAGTCGGCTATCGGTCCATTGATACCGCCGCCGCCTATAAAAACGAGGACGGCGTGGGGACCGCGCTTGCCAGCGCTGGCATTCCCCGCGATGAGTTATTCATCACCACCAAGCTGTGGAACGACGATCAAAAGCGTCCCCGCGAAGCGTTGCAGGAGAGCCTGGAGAAACTCCAGCTCGATTTCGTCGATCTTTATCTCATGCACTGGCCGGTACCGGCTATCGACCATTACGTTGATGCCTGGAAAGGGATGATTGAGCTGCAAAAAGAGGGGCTGATTAAAAGCATCGGCGTCTGTAATTTCCAGGTTCATCACCTGCAACGCCTGATTGATGAAACGGGCGTCGCGCCGGTGATTAACCAGATTGAGCTACACCCGCTGATGCAGCAGCGCCAGCTTCATTCGTGGAACGCCACGCACAAGATCCAGACCGAATCCTGGAGCCCGCTGGCCCAGGGCGGCGAAGGGGTGTTTGACCAGAAAATCATTCGTGAACTGGCGGATAAGTACGGCAAAACGCCGGCGCAGATCGTCATTCGCTGGCATCTGGATAGCGGTCTGGTGGTGATCCCGAAATCGGTCACGCCATCGCGTATCGCCGAGAACTTCGACGTCTGGGATTTCCGCCTGGATAAAGACGAGCTGGGTGAAATTGCGAAGCTGGATCAGGGCAAGCGTTTAGGGCCGGACCCGGATCAGTTCGGCGGGTAGTTTCCCCTCACCCTAACCCTCTCCCACAGGGAGAGGGAATGCTTTCCACTCTCTCCCTGTGGGAGAGGGCCGGGGTGAGGGCATCATCGTTATCCGATCTTACGTTTTCCCGTTTTTTTCGTCCCCGAAGCCCCACCGTTCGAACGCTGATGCACAATTGGCGTGTGCTTGGTCAGCGCCGGGCGCGTATTGCGGTTCTGGCGGCGCGCTTCGCGCATCTCTTCCAGCGTTGGCGCAGGCACCAGGCAATCACGACGCGAGCCGATCAGGTGCTTTTTCCCCATCTCTTCCAGCGCCTGACGGATCAGCGGCCAGTTTTTCGGGTCGTGATAGCGCAGCAGCGCTTTGTGCAGACGGCGCTGTTTATCCCCTTTCGGCACCACCACGTCTTCGCTCTTATAACCAATCTTACTCAGCGGGTTTTTGCCGGTGTAATACATGGTCGTCGAGTTAGCGAGCGGCGACGGGTAGAAGTTCTGCACCTGATCCAGACGGAATCGACGCTGCTTCAGCCACAGCGCCAGGTTCACCATGTCTTCATCACGGGTGCCGGGGTGCGCGGAGATGAAGTATGGGATCAGATACTGCTCTTTCCCCGCCTGTTTTGAAAAGGTATCAAACAGCTGTTTAAAGCGGTCATAGCTGCCCATGCCCGGCTTCATCATTTTGGACAGCGGGCCCTCTTCGGTGTGCTCCGGGGCGATCTTCAGATAACCGCCAACGTGGTGCGTCGCCAGCTCTTTGATGTAGCGCGGATCTTCCACCGCAATGTCGTAACGCACGCCGGAGGCGATCAGGATCTTCTTGATGCCTTTCAGGTCACGGGCGCGACGGTAAAGGTTGATCGTCGGCTCGTGGTTGGTGTCCATATGCTCGCAAATGCTCGGATAGACGCAGGAGAGACGACGACAGGTCTGCTCAGCGCGCGGCGATTTGCAGCGCAGCATGTACATGTTAGCCGTTGGACCACCCAAATCGGAGATTACGCCGGTAAAGCCCGGGACCGTGTCGCGAATCGCTTCGATCTCGTTAACAATCGACTCTTCGGAACGGCTCTGAATAATACGACCTTCGTGTTCGGTGATCGAACAGAGCGAGCACCCTATAATTCTGATCATTTAGAAATTTTTTTGCGTTTAAAATCAATGAATTGAAAGATTTCATTTTTCTAAGTCTGATAAAACAGATGAAAACCCAACTGACTATACTCATAAAACTCAATCTTTGCGCTGCTGTACGATACCAGTAATTACAGGCGCCGAGTTTAACATCATGAAAAGTAGCCCAATAATGAATGACGCAACGCCAGCTGCGGTGCCTAACTTCTGACTGAACACCATTGAAACAAAGTACATATTTGGGATAAAAACGGACATAGCAATCACGAAAAGTAACTTATTCAGATAATTATTTATTCGGGTCTTAACCTCAACTCTATCATAAAAAGCCATCGAAACGTAAGCAGTTATCAGTGAATAAAAAGACCATGTCATATAGTTAACCGATTCATTAAATGCCTCTCGCAAAAGCAAAGCACTTTCTGTCATTCCCTACCTCATTAAATCAATAGAAAATAAATCTGAATAATTTATTTTTAAAAGAAAAGAACACAACATAACTTCAGTAGTTATGATTAATCCCTGAATGATTATTTCTTAGCAAGATATAACATGCTTAATGTATATCAGGCAATAAAAAAACTCCCAAAGACCACCGCTGTGGTCTTCAGGTATAGGATTTAAAGAACGAACTCAGTCCGGAAACGTATCACTATCTTCTGTAACGTCCGCTTTCTCTGGTAACATTCTGTTTTTAATATACTGTGAATTCCTGCAGATGAGAGGAAAAATCTCCGAGTTATTCATTATACAACTCGTTGCCGTACGGGCGTCCTCCGGAGACCATGATGAAAATGAAAACGTCTGACGGTCAAGCCATTGAGACAATAATACATTATCAACAGAAGCGCTAAACAGCGCCGCAATAGCCCTGCGTTCAACGGCCTTCTCAGGTTCAATAAACGACAACTCATTATGAAAACGGGTAATAATCGCAATACGGCTGTCAATACGAATATGTCTTTCAAGTAAGACATCGTGCAACTCATCAAGTACAGTCTCTCTCTGGGTATCGTCGAGGCAAGACCACAGGAAATGAATGTTCTCGGCATTTGTGACAACGTCTGGCTCTGCATCACGGAACCATGATGCAAAGATACCCACACTACCTTCCATCCGGATATGCTGCCCCTGAAGTTGCATTTGTTCAAGGATAAAGCGCATGTTCACAGGAAGAACCGTAAAACACTCAATAAGCCTTTCAGAAGAACTAAATACTCCACATGCCAGGGCGTTCAGCTTTTTCTTCAAAATATCAAACTGCTCACCTGACTGATATACGTCATGGAGAAATACTGGACCCATAGCATTCACATCAGACTCAATTATTTTCTCTGACAGTGCTTTTTGACGCTCTCGCACAAATATTAAAAGAGAGGTTGCATTTGTAGCTTCTTTGATGACGTCATACTGACCTTTAACAAAGCTCAGGACAGGTATATTCACCAGAAGACCTAAATCAACAATCCTGCCAACAGCATTTTTGATGTACGGCAGAACATTTTTATCCTTAAGTGCTATAAAGATACTCTCGGCAGTACGTAGATAACGAAGATATGCAGCCAAAGCCAGGTCAAACCGTTCCTCACCAATATGTTCACTGTACGACTCGATACCGGCATAGTTACCATGGAGCACCATGTGAGCAACAGCCTGTGCAGCAAATTCCGCAGGGAAGAGATTCCTCGTCGCCGTATTATTAAGATAATATTGATTTAAAACATTATTATTCCAGTCCGGGCTCAGAACAATTTTTCTGAAATGGATAACGTCCTCAACAACCTGACGATTTTTAAGCGTCATTATTGCAGAGCTAACCTGAGCCCCACCTGTACCATCATTCTTTCCAATTACGTTCTGTACCGCCTTCGATGCAATATTGATATGCCGGATAATTCCCGGATTAAAAAGGTCTATCTGAGGTTGCTCAGCTCCATAGCGTAACATCTCCTCCCGACCGTGATTTCCGATATCTAGTGTGCCAATTTTCAGGTTTGACAAGGTCTCTTCATTATTGACAAGGTATTCCACATAAAATACGCCATCTACAAAATTCTCCATTTTATTCAGTAGTGATTCACCGGCCAGAACAGAGTATGAATCAGCTTCCTGCAGCAACGTCTGCGTGGATTCAGCCTCCAATTTTTCTGAATCCTGAATTTCATCAAGTTTACTCACAATAAACGATATTTGCCTTTCGACGAAAGGCTCTAGGCTTATCCGCCCGTCAGCCATCAGTTTCTGCAGACTCAATACGAAACCTTCATCATTCTTTTCTCTGAGTGAAACAGCATAACTCTGATTCAGCATTTGCACTGCGACTTTGAGTTGCGGTTCGGCGAGAGCCTGACACTTCTCATCCATCCGGCTATAAGAAACCAGCCAGTCTCGCATCTGAATATGTGGTGCCACTCGCTGCCATGCTTCAGCGAAACCCCACAAGGCCGTCAGTTCTTCAAGCCGTGGGATATTTATAGCACCAATCGCGTCTTTAAGAGGCGTATCAAGCAACTCGCTCCTGGCAAGCTCCACCGTGGACTGATAGTGGATGCTCATCAGAAATTCGCTCCATCTTTCTGTATCGTTATTAAAAATTCGGGATATTTGTTGATAAGTTAGCGAGAGCATCTCGTCAAAATCATCCGGAGCAATACCGGGTTCGGTCTGACTAGCTTTGGGATCGCGAAGTAATACTTTAATATCTCGCTCCCCGTATCTGACCACCAGTAAGTAGAGAGCAATAAGAATATGGCGATGATCTTCTGTTGCAGGAACGGTAAGGTTCAGAATATGAATATCATTAACAAACTTCTTCATTAATCGCGGTGTGATACGAGGATACTCAGAGGGTTTCCAGCGCTCAAGCAACACCGTTGCTTCCCGGCACGCTATCCCTGCATCCTCATTTACTGTTTCTTTCCAGTACTGCCTTAACGCTTCCTGCCATCCTGCCGAAATAAGAGGAGGAACCTGAAAACTTACAGGAATCCGCTTTGCAATAAACTCACGCCCGCTGAAACCCGCCACAGAAAGTGAGGCTGAAACCTGTCTTGCCGAATAGGGCACCACTATCCTGAAGTGTTCATGAGTGGCTCCGGCAATAAGCTCCATATCACTCCAGAGCTCTTTCACTTTGTCTGCACTGATTCGGTCCAGATTATCAATGATAAGGATGAAGCGATCTCCATGGGAAATGACCTCTTTGGAGGTAAATCCCTGCAGAGCTTCAGCCAGCTCAATAGCTCCGACCTCCTTATTAACTAGCCAAGTCTCTTCAATCCTGTCAGTACTGTTGCGTTTGAACAAATCACCAATACTCGAATACCCTTTCTTTCTGTACCATTCCATGTTCTGCAGGCATGCCAGTCCTGCGACCATAATGGCAGGAGAAAGAAACGCGGCCACCTCAACATAAAAAAGCCACCCTAATAATGACTCCTTGTGATCCTACCCACGTAATGTGGACACGGCCCTAAGCGAGGTTCTGGTTTTCAAATTGTTCGGGACTGAGTCCGCCACAGGCACTGTGTCTGAATCGCCACGGGTTTAACAGACACCTCAGAGTCATTTAAGATGGCTTAAAGAGAGGTGCCCATGAGCGGTAAGCGTTATCCCGAAGAGTTTAAAACTGAAGCAGTCAAACAGGTTGTTGATCGCGGTTATTCTGTTGCCAGCGTTGCAACACGTCTCGATATCACCACCCACAGCCTTTACGCCTGGATAAAGAAGTACGGTCCGGATTCTTCCGCTAATAAAGAACAGTCAGATGCTCAGGCCGAGATCCGCCGTCTCCAGAAAGAGCTGAAGCGGGTTACCGACGAACGGGACATATTAAAAAAAGCCGCGGCGTACTTCGCAAAGCTGTCCGACTGAGGTACGCCTTTATCCGTGACAACACCTGTTGCTGGCCTGTTCGCCTGCTCTGTCGGGTGCTGGATGTTCATCCCAGTGGTTTTTACGCCTGGCTTCAGCAGCCGCATTCACAACGCCATCAGGCAGACCTGAGACTGACAGGACAGATTAAACAGTTCTGGCTGGAATCGGGATGCGTCTATGGTTATCGCAAAATCCATCTGGATCTGCGGGACAGCGGGCAACAGTGCGGAGTGAACAGAGTCTGGCGACTGATGAAACGTGTCGGGATAAAGGCTCAGGTCGGATACCGGAGCCCGCGGGCACGTAAAGGCGAGGCCAGTATCGTGTCGCCCAACAGGCTCCAGCGACAGTTCAATCCGGATGCTCCGGATAAGCGTTGGGTAACGGACATAACCTACATCAGGACCCACGAAGGCTGGCTGTATCTTGCCGTGGTTGTTGATCTGTTCTCACGCAAAATTATCGGCTGGTCCATGCAATCCCGGATGACAAAGGACATTGTCCTGAACGCACTGCTGATGGCTGTATGGCGCCGTAATCCCCAAAAACAGGTGCTGGTTCATTCGGATCAGGGCAGTCAGTACACAAGCCATGAGTGGCAGTCGTTCCTGAAATCACACGGCCTGGAGGGCAGCATGAGCCGTCGCGGTAACTGCCATGATAATGCGGTTGCAGAAAGCTTTTTCCAGTTGTTGAAACGCGAACGGATAAAGAAAAAGAGCTACGGAACGCGGGAAGAAGCCCGCAGCGATATTTTTGATTACATCGAAATGTTTTATAACAGTAAGCGTCGGCATGGTTCCAGCGATCAGATGTCACCGACAGAATATGAAAACCAGTATTATCAACGGCTAGGAAGTGTCTAGATTATCCGTGGCGATTCAGTCGGCGCCACCGATTGTAATCACACTCGATATAATTAAACACCGTCATCCGCATGATTTCCCGGCTGATAAGGCGTTCCCCGTGGATACATTCCACCTTCAGCGAGTGGAAGAAGCTTTCCGCGCAGGCATTGTCGTAACAACATCCTTTGGCACTCATGCTACCGTGCAGATTATGCCGCTTCAGTAACGCCAGATAGTCTGCCGAACAGTACTGCCCGCCTCTGTCCGTATGCACGATGACATTTTCCGGGCGCTTACGTCGCCAGAGTGCCATCTGTAGCGCATCGCAGGCCAGCTGCGCTGTCATCCGCGACGACATCGACCAGCCGATGACAGCACGGGACCACAGGTCAATGACCACCGCCAGGTACAACCAGCCTTCGTCCGTGCGCAAGTACGTGATGTCACCCGCCCACTTCTGATTCGGGCCACTCGCGTAAAAATCCTGTTTCAGCAGATTTTCAGACACCGGCAGGCCATGTTCGCGGTATCGGACCGGGCTGAACTTCCGGGCCGCTTTTGCGCGAAGCCCCTGACGCCGCAGGCTGGCGGCAATGGTTTTGACGTTGTACTCAGGCAGTTCGTCAGCGAGACGAGGCGCACCATAACGCTGTTTTGCCTCAGTGAATGCCTGACGGACAGCAGTATCACAGACGAGCCGGAACTGCTGACGTGGTGTTATCTGCTGACGACGCAGACGCCACGCATACCAGCCGCTACGGGCGACCCGCAGTACCCGGCATATGGCTTTGACGCTGAACTCAGCCCGATGTTTTTCAATAAAGACATACTTCATTTCAGGCGCTTCGCGAAGTATGTCGCGGCCTTTTGGAGAATGGCCAGCTCCTCTGCCTGTTCCGCCAGTTGGCGCTTAAGACGGGCAATTTCAACGGACATTTCCTGCTCACGTTCGGAAGAGCTGCGGGCATTGTTAATCTTACTGCGCCATGCGTAGAGCTGGGATTCGTACAGGCTGAGTTCCCGGGCAGCGGCAGCAACACCGATACGTTCCGCAAGCTTCAGGGCTTCGTTGCGGAATTCAGGCGTGTACTGTTTGCGGGGCTTCTTACTGGTTGATGCTGGTTTTGTCATGAGTCACCTCTGGTTAAGAGTTTACTCACTTAGTCGTGTGTCCACTATTCGTGGGTAAGATCATTGTTAGTAAAATATTGATTAAGGTCTGTTAGCACATAACGAAGCATCTGCACGGAAAGCAATGACAGTAAAATAAAAACGACGGTCAACCAGCTTAGCCTGCTGCTGACCCTCTTGTCGTATTCAACGATGTTACCCAGAGCCAGATTTTTATACTTATCCAACACATCCCGGGAGCCCGGACATTGTAGGCTGACCCCGTGGTGGATGACATCGATAAGCGCTTTTTTAGTTGAGCCATGATGGTAACGTTCTGCATCAAAGTTAATGAACGTAAAATCATCTTTAAGCTTTTTCTGCAGGAACTTCAATATTGTTGACTTACCTGAACCCAGCTCACCTTCCAGACCAATAATATTGACATCAGGTGTCCTGATGATCTGAGCCACATTCTCTGCAACTTTTTCATGACTGCTGCCTCTAAACATATCCTGGTCAGCGGGTGATTCCGTCTGCAATCGTAGAGTCATTCAGCAATTTCCTTCGTTATAACGTAAGATTCTTTCACTATTAGACACAGTACAGAGCCCACAGCAACCAAATGACTGCAGCCGGGGCAGTTTAGTTTTAAGCATGCATAAGCCGATTTCGATGGAATCCCTTTCACACAATAATATTGAATTGAAGCAATGAAAACATTAATGTGTTTGTTGTGACTAGCTGCAGGGGCCTGGAAGAAATTCCAAAGCCTGACAAACCGGAACAGGGCTTGCTCTGCTCCGGTTTTATCCAGTTCATCTTGAAGCCCTTGTTTTTGTTACATATCCCTGCTCACTCTTTCAGCCATTGTTAAGCTTCTTGTGTGTAATCTGCGAATAATACGGATGCAAAATTGATGCAATGGATTATACATACCTACAGCGCACGTTACGCTGAGCTGAATCGAATTTCAGAGAACGTTCTTCGCTATTACCCTGCCCAGCCAGTTGAACACATTTTATCATCCGGCCCCGAGAGTGACATGTTCTCTGCCTGGTACAGCCTTCATCAGAGTCAAACTAGACGTTATTTACAGGCAAAAGAAGACAGCTACAGAGTTTAAGTCTGACATTATTCGTGGCTGTGTCTGCCTTCGGAGTTTTCAGCTTATCCCGATAACAGCGGTTTTGAAAAATTGACGTTTTTTACACCGGTACATTGCCCGAACGCAATCTCCCCCGTAGCGAAATACCGCCCCGCAGAAAATCGTCCATGCTCGGCATGCCCCTGGAACATCAGCATCTTTTCAATAAAGGTTTTACAGCCTATAGTCTGTATAACACAAAATACACCTTACCTGCTGTATTACAGGGCGGTACTCCCTACTCAGTCTGCGAGGCAGGTCACTTATGAATAATCAGTTCCCGATAAAAACGCTGAACCAGCTCAGACCTGTGCTAATCGGGTTTCGCAAAATCAAGGGCTTCACGCAAAAAGATGTGTCTGAGAGGCTTGGCGTAACGCAGCAAACCTATGCCCGCCTGGAAGCAAACCCTGCTAGCGCCAGTATTGATCGTCTGTACAAGGTATTCAGTATTCTGGGCGTAGAAATAACGCTGTCATCTATTTCCCCTTCACCCTTCATTTCCCACACAGAGATGAGGGGGGCATTTGACAGCACTCCCGCCAGACGGGAGAAATGGTGACTATTAGAAGTTTGCTAGTTTTGTCGAATGACGCCAACTACATGTCCGCATCCATCGAGTAGTGGCTTCAAGCCACGATTGTCACTGCCTCCGCTGCCTTTTTCCAGTAACTCTCTCCTTTTAATTCTAATATTTAGGGGTGTCAACGCAAAGCAGAAACGGCACCTTCTTTGCGAGACAGAAATGACCTGTGATTGCCTGGCCGATTTATGGCAGCTAAGTGCGAGAAGCGGATATAGCGAATTCGCCATTGTACGGGATTAGCAGGTTTACTGAAGCAACCTGCGATGGCGTTATGGCAATAGTCAGTCCCCTGTCCAGTCGGCATAGGTGGCCACCTCGTCACCGCCGGGGATAAACTGATTGAAGCCTCCGCGCAAAATCACTTATTCTTTTCCGTTAATAAAATGCAGGAGCAAAGTCATGACTGGCGAAATTCGTGGGCGAGGCAGGCCACGAAAAACAGAGAGTACCTATACAGATACCCGTAATGACCTGATCCGAAGCGGGCTTGAACTGCTCACGCAGAATGGTTTTCTTTCAACGGGAGTCGATGCCATTGTCAAAAATGCCAGTGTTCCTAAAGGCTCATTTTATTACTATTTCAAGAGCAAAGAAGAGTATGCCCAGACTGTTCTGAGCGCCTATGACAGTTTCTTTGTGCATAAACTCCAAAAACATCTGTATGAATCATCCTTCACACCAATGATGCGTCTGGAAAATTTCATCGACGATGCCTGCGACGGCATTAAAAAGTACAATTTCACCCGGGGCTGTCTGGTTGGCAATATGATGCAGGAGAGTCCGGGTCTTCCACTGTCCTTTATCAAACAGCTCCACGAAATACTTGAGCGCTGGCAGGCGCTTGTGGCGTGCTGTCTGTCCGACGCGTTATCTTCGGGCGAAATCCGTTCCGATATGAATAATACGCAACTGGCGGCCATTTTCTGGAGCAGTTGGGAGGGTGCCGTAATGCGTGCCAAACTTTATTGCTCAACCCAGCCTGTGTACGACTTCTGGAGCTATTTCAAAAAGTCAGTACGCTATCAGCCCTCTAAGGACACGGCTGTTGAAAAGTAAAAAAGGGGCCGCAGCCCCTGATAATAATTATCAAACCCAGGCTGAGCCTGGCTTCCACTTCATTAGCTACACTGAATTACTGCCCGGCCACGAATTCCGCCACTCAGAAGTTTTTCGGCCACATTGATGGCATCACTCAGCGGATAAACGGTGGTCAGGCTATCCAGTCTGGACTCCGGTAAATACTGTACCGCCTGCTGCCAGATCGCCGCTCTTTTTTCCTTCGCGAACATGACACTGTCAATCCCTTTCAGCGTGACGCCACGCAGGATAAACGGAGCCACATTCCCCATTAGTTCCATCCCCTGTGCCATGCCGCAGGCTGCAACAATACTGCCATAACGCACCCCGGCGCATACATTGCAGAGCGTATGGCTACCGACTGTATCAATGGCGGCAGCCCAGCGTTCTTTCTGTAACGGTTTTCCGGGACAGGAGAGCTCGGAACGGTTAATAATCTCGTCCACACCGACCGTTTTATAGAGCCAGGCAGCCTCTTCCGGGCGTCCAGTAGACGCCGTAACGCGGTACCCCATTGATGCAAGGATCATGGCCGCAATGCTCCCGACGCCGCCGCTGGCACCGGTAACAAGTACCGGACCATCTTCAGGCTTAATACCATGATTCAGAAGTGCGTCTACGCACAGCATCGCGGTAAACCCAGCTGTTCCGATTGCCATTACGTGTTTGCCGTTAGCGCCAGCCGGGAGCGGCGTCAGCCAGTCTCCATTTACCCGTGCTTTTTCGGATAGTCCGCCCCAGTGTTTTTCCCCAACACCCCAGCCGGTCAGGAGAACCTTATCTCCGGCCTGATATTCGGGATGTGAACTGGCGGACACTGTACCGGTAAAATCAATGCCGGGCACCATGGGAAAGCGTCGGACGATTGGGCCCCGGCCCGTAATGGCCAGTGCGTCTTTGTAGTTGATGGATGAATAGTCAACATTGACCTCCACATCCCCCTGCGGTAGTTCACTTTCAGCGATTTCAGCAAGTTGCGCACTATAGCGTCCATCTGTTTTGTTGATTAATAAAGATTTAAACACGTTCACCTCGTTTGTCCGGGCGTTTACCGTTCAGTCATTAAGTCGTCAATAAATAATATTGACCGATCGTCTAATAATCAACACTACTATCCCAGTGCTTTGCCAGCATTCAAGAAACATTATTCATTTCATGCACTTAAAGCTGTCTTTTTTGACCGACATCAAACTGTATTCTGGTTTATCTGGTGCAGAGGGAAAATCAGCATCCCTGAAGATACATAGCTAATGCTTCAGAACACGGCTGATGATGCGATAAAACAACCAGGCTTTAATGAGTTAGTCTGAGCGGACCTTCGGCTCAGTAAATAGGTCCGCTCCGTGCCAAGAGCAGACGCTGGTAATTCGGGTAATGGTGCCAACTTACTGATTTAGTGTATGATGGTGTTTTTGAGGTGCTCCAGTGGCTTCTGTTTCTATCAGCTGTCCCTCCTGTTCAGCTACTGAAGGCGTGGTGCGTAACGGTAAAAGTACTGCCGGACATCAGCGCTATCTCTGCTCTCACTGCCGTAAAACATGGCAGCTACAGTTCACTTACACCGTCTCTCAGCCCGGTACACACCAGAAAATTATTGATATGGCCATGAATGGCGTCGGATGTCGCGCCAGTGCACGCATTATGGGCGTTGGCCTCAACACGATTTTACGACACTTAAAAAACTCAGGCCGCAGTCGGTAAACTCACGCATACAACCGGGCAGTGACGTCATTGTTTGCGCGGAAATGGACGAACAGTGGGGTTACGTCGGCGCTAAATCACGCCAGCGCTGGTTGTTTTACGCGTATGACAGGATACGGAGGACGGTTGTGGCGCACGTATTCGGTGAACGCACGTTGGTCACGCTGGAGCGTCTTCTGGGCCTGCTGTCGGCCTTTGAGGTCGTGGTATGGATGACGGATGGCTGGCCGCTTTATGAATCACGCCTGAAGGGAGAACTGCACGTTATCAGCAAGCGATATACGCAGCGCATTGAGCGGCATAACCTGAATCTGAGGCAGCATCTGGCAAGGCTGGGCAGGAAGTCACTGTCGTTCTCAAAATCGGTGGAGCTGCATGACAAAGTCATCGGGCATTATCTGAACATAAAACACTATCAGTAAGTTGGAGTCATTACCGGTGCTCTGATATATTTATTATACTATAGTGGGGTATGTGTTGATCTTAATGTAATACTCCCCTATAGTATAAGAAATACAGAGCAGTGAGGTAAGCAATGCCCAGTACTCCTGAAGAGAAAAAAAAGGTCCTAACCCGGGTTCGCCGTATCCGGGGTCAGATTGATGCTCTGGAAAGAGCACTTGAAAGTGGCGCTGAATGCCGTTCCGTTCTCCAGCAAATCGCCGCCGTCCGGGGCGCCGCTAACGGACTGATGGCAGAGGTGCTGGAGAGCCACATACGGGAAACCTTTGACCAGAATGACAGCTACAGTCATGAAGTCAGTAAATCAGTTGACGATACGATTGAGCTGGTTCGTGCCTATCTTAAATAGGTGAGGCCATTATTACATTGAGGATATATTACGTATGAAATCACGTGCCGCTGTTGCATTTGCACCAGGGAAGCCCCTGGAGATTGTTGAAATTGATGTTGCTCCGCCTAAAAAAGGCGAGGTGCTGATTAAAAACACCCACACAGGTGTCTGCCATACCGATGCCTTTACCCTCTCAGGGAATGACCCTGAGGGCGTTTTCCCGGTGGTTCTCGGCCACGAGGGAGCCGGTATCGTCGTTGAAGTTGGTGAAGGCGTCACCAGTGTGAAGCCGGGTGACCATGTTATTCCGCTCTACACCGCTGAATGCGGGGAGTGTGAATTCTGCCAGTCCGGTAAAACGAACCTCTGTGTATCGGTTCGCGAGACTCAGGGCAAAGGACTGATGCCTGACGGGACCACTCGCTTTTCATACAACGGTCAGCCTCTTTACCACTACATGGGATGTTCCACATTCAGTGAATACACCGTTGTGGCCGAGGTTTCTCTGGCAAAAATTAACCCGGAGGCGAACCATGAACACGTCTGCCTGTTGGGTTGTGGCGTGACTACCGGTATTGGCGCCGTCCATAACACGGCTAAAGTGCAGCCGGGCGATTCAGTTGCCATTTTTGGTCTGGGGGCAATTGGTCTGGCTGCGGTACAGGGGGCCCGTCAGGCAAAAGCGGGACGTATTATCGCTATCGATACTAATCCGACAAAATTTGACCTGGCCCGTCAGTTCGGGGCCACTGACTGCATTAACCCGAATGATTATGACAAACCGATTAAAGATGTTCTGCTGGATATCAACAAGTGGGGTATTGACCATACCTTTGAATGTATCGGTAACGTTAACGTCATGCGTGCAGCGCTGGAAAGTGCTCACCGTGGGTGGGGGCAGTCCGTTGTCATTGGTGTCGCAGGGGCCGGACAGGAGATTTCCACCCGTCCTTTCCAGCTGGTCACCGGGCGCGTATGGAAAGGTTCCGCGTTTGGCGGAGTAAAAGGCCGCACTCAGCTCCCCGGTATGGTCGAGGATGCCATGAAGGGGGATATTGACCTTGAGCCATTTGTAACCCATACGATGACACTGGATGAAATCAATGACGCCTTCGAGCTTATGCATGAAGGCAAATCTATCCGGACAGTGATTCATTACTGATCCCATCAGAATTTTAATCAACTCAAACTGAAGGAAGTGGAAAATGACAACTCCGGTAATTTCTGGTGACGGCATCTTTTCTCATGTGTTCATTGGCGCAGCCGATGTCGAGAAATCCTCCGCATTTTACGATGTCGTCCTGGGCACGCTTGGTATCAATAACCTCGGCCCGTTTGGCAACGGCTGGGTACTCTATGGCCGCGAAAAGCCGGCATTTATCATTGCCCGTCCGGGCAACGGTGAAGCACCTTCCGCTAACGGGGTGACTGTCGGCTTCGCTGCTGCCACCCCGGAAGAGGTTGATGCTTTCCATGCTGCCGGCCTTGCCGCCGGTGGAGCTGATGAAGGTCAACCTGGCCCGCGTGGTCACCTTCCCGGGGCCTATGCTGCCTACCTGCGGGATCCGGCGGGTAACAAAATCACGGCGTATACGTTTATCTGACGTCCGGATTTAAAGATACTTCCCCTGGCTTCGGTCAGGGGAAATAACCATGAGATAACGGCTGATGGAACTCATTGAGCAGCATGCCAGCTCTGGCGGCTGGCAAAACGTGTACCGGCATTATTCACAATCCCTTAATTGTGAAATGAATTTCGGTGTGTATCTTCCTCCCAAAGCAGTAACAGAAAAACTGCCGGTACTATACTGGTTGTCGGGCCTGACCTGTACTGAGCAGAATTTCATCACCAAATCAGGTATGCAGCATTATGCAGCCCGGCATAACGTCATCGTTGTTGTCCCGGATACCAGTCCCCGGGGTAATAATGTCCCGGATGCCGACAGTTACGATCTTGGCCAGGGGGCCGGTTTTTATCTGAACGCGACGGAACAGCCGTGGAATGTTCATTACAGGATGTATGACTATATTCTCAGAGAGCTTCCGGATGTCGTCATGAATCATTTTCCTGCAACGGCAAGAAAATCTATATCCGGTCATTCTATGGGAGGGCTGGGTGCTCTGGTGCTGGCTCTGCGAAATCCTGGTGAATATGTGAGCGTATCAGCATTTTCCCCGATAGTATCGCCTTCTCAGGTGCCATGGGGGCAACAGGCATTTAGCGCTTACCTGGGTGAAAACAGAAAAACGTGGGAAGCCTACGATCCAGTCAGCCTCATTTTACAGGGTGAAAAATTACCAGAAATCTTCATTGATCAGGGGCTGAGTGACGCCTTTTATGAAGAGCAACTGCGCACCAAAATCCTTGAGAGAGTATGCAATGAGATGAACCTCAATGCGTCGTTCCGATATCATACTGGATACGACCACAGCTATTATTTCATTTCCAGCTTTATTGGTGAGCACATTGCTTACCATGCCAACAGGCTCAGGCTGTCAGCATGAGTTGATTTCCAGCCTCAGAAAATGTGCTTAATTTTCAGGCCTGAACAGGGCCTGAACCCTGCAGACCTGAGATGTACTGTAACTGAATCGCCACGGATAATCTAGACACTTCCGAGCCGTTGATGGACTGACCCCGCCCCGGTAGACGATCCTGCCCTATAGTTTGGACTGACCCCACGCCTGTAGACAAATCCTGTCCTCACGACGAGGCCTGTTCGAAGGCCTCCGGACTGACGTCGCCGAGGTGGCTGTGGCGCCGGGACCGGTTATAGAAGACTTCAATGTAATCGAAGATCCGCCCGGGCCAGATCCCTGGTTTTATATATGCGTTTTCTGATCCGTTCTTTTTTCAGCGAACTGAAGAACGATTCGGCCACCGCATTATCCCAGCAGTTGCCACGCCGGCTCATGCTCGGCGCCAGGTTATTGGCCCGGTAGAAGCGCTGCCAGTCGTCACTGCCGTACTGGCTGCCCTGATCGCTATGTACGATAACCTCGCTGTCTGGTTTTCGGCGCCAGACCGCCATCATCAGCGCGTCGAGCGCCAGTTCGCGTGAGAGAGTGGGTTTCATCGACCAGCCGACCACATTACGGGCGAAGAGATCGATAACCACCGCCAGATACAGCCAGCCCTGCCAGGTGCGGATATAAGTAATATCGGTGACCCAGACCTGGGTGGCCCGGACAACGGTGAACTGCCGCTGCACGAGATTAGGAGCAACGACTGAAGGCCTGCCAGCGATACGACGTGGCGCTTTATAGCCGCGCACAGCTTTAATCCGGTCCAGTTGCATGATCCGACCCACCCGGTTTCTACCACAGGTTTCCCCGATTTCGTTCAGATCGCCATGAACCCGCCGGTAACCGTATACGCCTCCGCTCAGGGAATATGAGTCGCGGATAAGCATCAGCAGGCGCTGGTTATCTTTATCACGCGCCGAGACAGGGTTATGCAGCCACGCATAGAACCCGGCCCGGGCGACATTCAGTACCCGACACATCGTCATCACACCCCATACAGTTCGGTGCTCATTGATAAAGCGGTACTTCAGTCGGGCTCCTTTGCAAAGTACCGCGCGGCCTTTTTCAGGATATCCCGTTCTTCTTCGGTGCGTTTTAGCTGCGCCCGGAGTTTCAGGATCTCGCTTTTAGCTTCCAGTAAATCCCGGGCATGCTGCTCGCTGTTATCAGGTTTGATAGCCCGTAGCCACTTGTAGAGGCGGTGTGCAGAGACGCCCAGACGCTCAGATACTTAGGCGACGGAATAACCGCGTTCCGTTATCTGACGGACGGCTTCTTCCTTAAATTCAGGTGTAAATCGTGGTGTGCCCATACGCTCCTCCTATACTCAAACTATAGGGCAGGATCGTCTACCGGGGCGGGGTCAGTCCAGGGAGCCGTTAACGACCTGATGGCGGTTGTTCTGGAAAGCTATCTTCGGGAGGAATTCCCCGATACGGGCAAACGAAATGAGTCGCAGAAGAGGTCAATCGACGACACCATTTCGATAGTCCGCTCCTATCTCCGTTAACTCTGCCAGGCAGATGTCTGATGGGGTCTAAAACTGTAATGAAAGGAAATGACATATGAAATCACGTGCATTATTCATCTGTATTTTTTAATTGGTACCCGAAACCGCCTGAGTGTCGCCATCAGCTGGGTCTGGAACCACAGCGTCGCGTACCGGGGAGCCCGCATTATCACGGGAGCCAAATCTCCGGTCCCGGGTACGCCGCCAGCCAGTTCTCATACAGAAGGCGGATCCGCAGGGTACCGCTGAAACTTCAGCGGTGTCCCACATGGTACCACCGGGCCCAGCTTCAGCAATCTGTTTCCAGTCACACAAACGCTTTTTTCGACGGGCTTTCTGATCGAGCGGTCCGGCACACCAGATACCGTCACAAGAGGTGGCCTTATTAAGAGCGGACACACCTAGCACAGGAAATTCTATGGCAAAGAAACTTTTCGGTTATCATCCCATCCTGACTGACGACAACAATTCAGTTGTGATTCGCGGTGCTCGCGAGAACAACCTTAAAGAGGTGGATGTTTCCATTCCGCGCAACGCATTGGTTGTTTTTTCGGGTGTGTCAGGCTCGGGTAAGTCTTCACTGGCCTTTGGCACCATTTATGCTGAGGCGCAACGGCGCTACTTTGAATCGGTTGCCCCCTACGCTCGTCGCCTCATTGATCAGGTCGGGGTTCCGGATGTGGATGCCATTGACGGACTGCCGCCAGCCGTTGCGCTTCAGCAACAACGCGGTGCCAGTAACGCGCGCTCCTCTGTCGGCAGCGTGACCACCTTATCCAGTCTGGTGCGAATGATGTACTCACGGGCGGGCGCTTATCCTGCCGGACAACCGATGCTGTATGCCGAGGATTTTTCTCCCAACACGCCGCAGGGGGCATGCCCTTCTTGCCATGGTCTGGGCCATATCTATGAGGTAACTGAAACACTGATGGTGCCCGATCCCTCACTTAGTATCCGTGAAAAGGCTATTGCTTCCTGGCCCCCGGCCTGGCACGGACAGAATCTGCGGGATATTCTGGTGACGCTGGGGTATGACATCGACACTCCCTGGAAAAATCTGCCAGCGGAAGACCGTCAGTGGATCCTTTTTACCGAAGACACCCCCACTGTACCGGTTTTCCCGGGACTGAGTCCGGAAGATACGCGCGAAGCCGTCAGGAAAAAAATGACGCCGGGTTATATGGGGACCTTCACCGGGGCACGTCGTTATGTGCTACATACCTTCGCCAGCACGCAAAGCGCGTTGATGAGAAAACGAGTCTCCCGTTTTATGGAAGGCAAGCTGTGTCCGGTCTGTCACGGGAAAAGACTGAAGTCAGAATCATTGTCCGTCACCTTTGCCGGTGTGGACATTGGTGAATTTATGCAGATGCCCTTAGACCAGCTGGCGGAATTGCTCCTTCCAATCTCCCGGGGGGATTTCAGTGCCCACCACGCCGGCGCAGATGCCGACAGGGATATCACCCGTCGGGATCTGACAGAGCGTGCTGCATCCGGAAAAGCGGTCCATTCCGATAACGCCGATGTCTGCCGGACATCGGCGTTATCGGAAGAGAAACGACTGGCGGCACAACGGCTGACCGGTGGTGTCATGGCCCGGTTGTATCAGTTGCAGAAGCTGGGGCTGGGTTATCTTACGCTGGACAGAGCAACCCCAACTCTATCTGCAGGAGAGCTTCAGCGACTGCGTCTTGCCACGCAACTCAGTTCGATGCTGTTTGGTGTGGTCTATGTTCTTGATGAACCGTCTGCGGGTCTGCACCCCTCAGACAGTAAAGCGCTTTACGATGCGCTTGAGAACCTTCGTGATGCCGGCAACTCGGTGTTTGTCGTTGAACATGATCTTAACCTGATGCGACGGGCGCAATGGCTTGTTGATGTGGGACCGTCGGCTGGTGAACAGGGAGGACATGTTCTCTACAGTGGTATTCCTGAAGATCTGAAAGCCGTCACCCAATCTCGTACCGCGCGTTATTTATTTGATGAAGTCCGGCCACCACAATCTTTTGCCCGTATCCCATCCGGGTGGCTGAAACTGCAGGGGATCCATCGCCACAATCTTAAGTGGATCGATGTTGATATTCCTCTGGGTGTGCTGACAGCCGTGACGGGAGTCTCTGGCTCCGGTAAATCCAGTCTGATTGCCCAGGCCTTACCGGAACTGGTGCTTTCTTCACTTGGCGGTGAGCCAGAAGACGTGCTTTCCGAAGCCAGCGACGCTGAGGGGCCATCCGTAACGGAGAAAACGTACGGTACCCTGACCGGTGATACCGGACTGGTAAAGCGTCTGGTTCAGGTTGACCAGAAACCGATAGGCAGGACCCCCCGTTCAAACCTGGCGACATATACCGGGTTGTTTGATCCTGTTCGTAAGCTCTTTGCCGGAACGACTGACGCCAAACTCCATCATTACGATGCGGGTCAATTCTCTTTCAATGTGGCAAAAGGCCGCTGTGCAACCTGTGAAGGTGAAGGATTCGTCAGCGTGGAGCTGTTGTTTATGCCGAGCGTGTATGCACCGTGCCCGACCTGCCATGGCGCGCGGTATAACCGGGATACTCTCAGGATCTGCTGGCAGGACAAAAATATCGCGGAGGTCCTGCATATGACGGTGGATGAAGCCAGTCAGTTCTTTGCGACTGAAGAACCAGTGGCTCGTCCCCTCCGTCTGCTGAGTGAAATTGGTCTGGGCTACCTGCGTCTGGGACAACCAGCAACCGAGTTATCCGGAGGGGAGGCGCAAAGGATCAAGCTGGCAACCGAACTACAACGTAGCCAACGTGGCCACACGTTGTATATCCTAGATGAACCGACAACCGGCCTGCATGCTTCAGACGCCGACCGCCTCCTTGTGCAGCTGCAGCGGCTTGTTGATGCAGAAAATACGGTGATAATGATTGAACACGATATGCGGGCGGTTACTCAGGCAGACCAGGTTATCGACATCGGTCCTGGAGCGGGACATGAGGGAGGACGCCTGGTTGCCGCAGGAACTCCCGAACAGGTATCGCAGGTCAAAGAAAGCCGTACCGCACAGTATATTGCCAGGGAACTCTCACGGAACGGTTAAAAAGGGCTGTGTCGTCATTGCGTCAATGGCGGCACATTCCCGGCGTGTTCTGTATCAGTAATCTCCCGCAGGTATAATTTCAGCGCATCCCACTGGTTCAGCGCGTACGCGAACGCCTTCGACAGCTCCGAGTGCCGTGACAGCGTTTTCTGCTTTTCACGCAGCCAGCCCTCCAGCGCGGTCAGCAGCGGTACCGCTTTTTCCTGCCGAATGGCCAGCCGTTCCGCCGCGCTTTTGCCCCGGATGCCCGCCTCGATGCCATACAGCTCGCCGATACGGCACAGCGCTTCGGTCGTGGTGTCAGAGGGCGTCCGCACGTGCACGTCCGCCTGCAACACCCCGCTGAACCCCGCAAGATGCGACTGCGGATGTGTAACGCTGGCGTGATAGAAATTTTAAGTCAGTCATCAGGTGTCCACCTAATTAGGGGTCAGTTTGGATATCGAAAATTATTGTACGTCAAGGTTATTTTTTGACCTCTCTACTTTAGCGGGCCTCAGCCGACGAAACTTATCGGAAGCCGGTACCGGCCAGTCTGACTGAAGATGGAAGCAAAATTAATGCTGTGGGCTACCATACCTTCTTTAACAGGTGATTTGTGAACTGCAACTTCTCGGAACGGGAGTTTGCGCAAGGACCGGAAGTCCGCTTTTCGCTCATAGCGGACCGTTCCTGCGCACATGTCTGCTATGTGGTAGAGGCAGACAATACTTACAGCACAGGGCGTTAATAAATACGGAACAGATCAACCGCAGATGCCTCCTCCTGAATGTATTAATTTTGCTATCTCGTCGGCAAAATCAGGGAACAAGTCTGGATATGGAAGCGCCTGGCAGCTGAAAGTATGAATAATAACGCCCTGACAGGATATTTTATTGCACCCTGTCAAAAGTCATACATTCTTTCCCGGTTTTTGCTTTCTCATACCGGATAACTCTATTTAAGGCTTAAGGATAACCTTCGTCCATCCTTCATCCCGCTCATCGAAGTGCTTATATCCGGCAGGAGCCTCTTCAAGCGAAAGACGATGAGAAATTATTTTGCCCGGACTGGCTTTATCGTGATGGATGAGGCGAGACAGCTGACGGTTATAGGCCTTAACGTTCGCCTGGCCGGTACGGATTGCCTGTCCTTTAAACCAGAAACTCCCAAAATCAAATGGCATCTTACCCTCTCTGGCAAGCTCCGATTCAGCCCCCGGATCCTGAGGAATAAAGACGCCAACCACACCAATTCCCCCGGTTGCTTTCGTCGACGCAACAAGACTGTTCATGGTAACAGAGTTATCTTCATGGCCATGTTTGTTACAGCACTGATAGCCAACACATTCGCAGCCACAATCCGTACCGCGTCCATCCGTCAGGTCGAGAATTTTTTGTACAGCTTCATCGCCAGTAGCATTGATGCCCGTCGCCCCCATTTTTTCAGCCAGAGCCAACCGGTCTGTGTGCGTATCAACCACAAACACCTGTGAAGCACCTTTAATGATCGCCGAATGAGCTGCCATCAAACCGACCGGCCCCGCGCCATAAATGGCCACGCTTTCACCAGGCTTCAATCCGGCAAGTTCTGTTGCATGCCAGCCGGTAGGAAAAATGTCAGAGAGCATCACATAATCATCTTCTTTTTCTGCCGCATCAGGGGGAAGAACAAGGCAGTTAAAGTCGGCAAATGGCACCCGAAGAAGTTCCGCCTGACCTCCCTCCCAGGGACCCATTTCAGCAAAACCATAAGCTGCGCCTGCCGTACCCGGATTGGTAGTGAGACAAAAGCCGGTCAGACCTTTTTCACAGTTTTCGCAAAAACCACATCCCACGTTAAACGGCAGACAAACATAGTCGCCCACCTTAATACGTTCAACGCCTGAGCCAATTTCGACCACTTCACCCAGGTTTTCGTGACCCAGAATCCGTCCCTGTTCAAAGCTGGTCCGGCCCTCATACATGTGCAAGTCCGACCCACAAATGTTGGTGGTGGTGATGCGGACGAGTACATCCGTGGGGCGGACAATTTTCGCATCCGGTACGTCTTTTACTTTTACATCATAAGGACCGTTGTAAATTACTGCTTTCATGATCTTCTCCTTCTTGCGTGCGGAAAGGAAATGCTGCCCCGCGGATTGGGGTATCAATCGAGTTTAGCTGCCATAACAGATCTCGCGATCGGCGAAAGGACGATTAGGATGTTTCTTAACTAAGTGCATTGAAGTCTGTAAGACAGGTACTTACCGATGAAGGCTGCCTGGAAAACGTAAAAACATCACACGTTAATCCGGTTTTTTTAAGCAGGCAAGGGATTACGGACAGCTTTGAGCGAGAAGCGGATAAAGTAAATCTATCTCATTTCTGCATTGTGCCAGAAGTAGACATAGGTGAATTAGGTAACCCTAGAGATGCACTTTGAATCAATGATATGAAATGCTGAAAAGGTAATTAACTAATTCAAAATTTGAATAATCAGTTATCTCTTCCATGCTTAATACGTAACCTTAGCTAAGGAGAAATTATGTTAGACGAATACAAAAAATGCATCGAAGCCTGTTATCTATGTGCAACGGCATGTGATAACTGTGCGGCTTCGTGTCTCGACGAAGAGAATCTGGAGATGATGCGCGAGTGCATAAAACTGGATATGCAGTGTGCAAATATCTGCCGTCTTGCAGCTCAATTCATGACACTAAATAGCGGGTCTGCCCAGGATCTTTGCCGTCTTTGCGCTGATGTTTGTCAGAAGTGCGGTGACGAGTGTGGAAAGCATGAACATGACCATTGTCAGGATTGCTCAAGCGCTTGTCATCACTGCGCCGAACAATGCAGAAAGATGGCCGCCTGAGAAAAACTCAAATTACCAAACCCGCTTCGGCGGGGTTTTATATTCCCGGTAATAAGTCGTAGAAGGATGAGATAGATGAGTTTAAGAGTACGGGCGGGAAATAGATCTACTCGAAAGTACTAGCCTCAATGACAAATTCTGGCACAGATTATTTGATTGGCTCAATGTCCGTTTTCGCTGACAGCGGACTGCACCCCGCCGGGGTGACCGCTTCGTGCCAGAATTGGACGTTTCCAAAATCTGCATGCACTAATCGGTGGAGAGCAGATCTCACTGCATAGCCATGCAGACGCGCAGAAATCATCAGGGGCGTTTGAAAGGTGCCGGAAACAGGCGGGAGGCCGCAGAAACGTGCTGAGGGCGCCTGCGGCGGTGCGCCCAAGGGTTGTTATGTTTAATATGGCAGAACTTTCCTGTCGCTATCATTTTGACGCCCGCTATTCGCTCATAGATATGCCTGTCGCGTTTGCGGCTTTACTTGTTATACCCAACCTGCCTGATTTTTATCGCCAGCATCCCGGAATTGAAATTATCCTGAGCAGCTCAGACCGCCGACGGAATATGCTGCATGATGGCCTGGACTGCATACTGAGGGTGGGGGAGCTGGACGATGGCGACTATATCGCAAAGGAGGTGGGAACCGTTAAAATGACGACCTGCGCCAGTCCTGCGTATCTTGATCAACACGGCACCCCGGAAACAATGGACGAGTTGCAGCAGCATCAGGCCGTCAACTGGATTAACAGCAGCAACAGACAAGTTATGCCCTGGACATTCGGGACGTCAGAGGGCTCCACCGAAATTGAACTTCCAGGCAGGCTTGTCGTGGATAACTCAGAAGCCTACATTGCAGCAGGCCTGGCGGGGCTGGGAATACTACAGGGCATGAATATTTTTTTGCAGCCTTATCTCGATCGCGGGCTGTTGGTAGAGGTTCTGCCAGATAATACGTCCCCGAATCGCAAACTGTAACTTCTGTATCCGCACCGCCATCTCTCCCGAAAAGTACGGGCGTTTACCGACTGGCTGGAAAGTTTATTGTAAACGCCTGGGGGCCTGCAGCCTGCTGGTACGTGCGCTGCCTTTTATCGGCCCGCCAGCTTCTGTATGGCTTCACGGACAGGAGCATCGCCAGACGTCAGCTCAATGATGACGCGGCTGACGGCAGGTTGCTCAATGAGTTCAGCCAGCGTAGCCGCCACGTCATCACGGGGCACGTTACCATACGGGATGGCCAGGCCGGCACGTACATAACCCGTACCAGTCTTATCCTGCAGCGCGCCGGGGCGCAGGATCACCCAGTCAAGCTCGCTTTGTGCTAGTTCCACATCGGCCATTTTTTTAACACGCATATAATTTTCGAATGATTCAGAAGTGGTTTCTCCCCGTGCGGACTCCGGGAATGCAGAAACGAGCAGAAAGCGAGACACACCGGCACTGAGGGCGGCAGCTACCGACTTTTTCAGCCCTTCGCCGTCGACCGCATTGGTCATCTCCTGTCCCCCCTTACCGCCGGCACCGGCAGTAAACACCACTGTATCACTACCTGCAAAGTGCATCGCCAGCGCAGCTGCATCCAGCTCTGTCAGGCTCCCACTGACGGGCTCAGCACCCAGCTCGCCTAGCAATGCCTGCTGCTCTGGCTTACGGTAGAGGGCACGAACAGCATGCCCCCTACCTGAAAGGATCCTGCACAGACGCTGGCCGATTTTGCCTGCACCACCGATAATGAAAACATGAACCACAGTTGTCTCCTTCTGGGGTTATGATGTGTCCGAAATTATAACCTGACATCAGGTCAGTTCCTTTGAGCCTGACCGATTGCACTGCATGCTGCTGCCAGCACCAGACAGCTGGTCAGATACTCAGTTGTTCTTATAGCTGAGAACAACAGCCGTACCGATTTAGCTCTCCCGTCACGATGAGAACTCCTGAACCGGTTACACGCAATGCCGGCCAATATCTTCCGTTATATTCGAAAGATCCACGCAAGTTACTGAAGTGCGAGGGACGCAATGTGTACCTTGAACGAACTGAAGTCAGCGGAACCCTGAAGGTTCGATTCCATAGCGTTCAGAAAACTGCTTGCTGAAGCTCGATAGTGAATTGTAACCCACCCGCCCCGCGACCGTTTTTACCGGCAGCGTCGATGTCATCAGCAGGCGGAGAGCCTCCGCGATACGTGCATCGGCGATAACTGAGCGTAAGCTGGTTGACTCACTGGCCAGGTGGCGCCGAAGCGTGGGGCCACTGAGTCCCGTCAGATCTTCAATTTCAGCAGCACTCCAGGGATGAGCCGGTTTGTCCGCTACCATCTGACGGATTTTCATGGCCAGACTTGGCTGCCGGGCTCGCAGCAAAGCATGGTATCCCATGCCATAAAGCCAGAGCACCACTTCAACCATGGCGTGCAGGGAAAGCGGACGCTTCCCTTCCCGCATTGCGGCTGTCCAGCGGTTAAGGGGTGAAAGAAGAGCTGATACGGAAATGGCTGCGATGCTGCCGGTGTCCTGTGGTGGTGGTGCGGCAAGTAACAGCCTGGCTGCTTCAAGCTGTTCCTCCGCGAGCACCACGCTCAGGGCAACAAACTCACCACTTTGTTCTGAAGGGGCATATTCTATATCGATGCTACGGGCATTCGGGACGACCATAATCTCGCCCGGGATCACCCGGTGCCATTTCTCATTTTCACGATACCGGAATTCTCCTTCCAGCGGGAAGGAAAGGGTCGCACCTTCCACCTCGAACTTCTTTACCTGATGCGTCTGTTCTGCGCGAAGGCAATCGCAGGGAAGTGGAAAACGGGAGCGTGCCAGGGTAAGAAGCTCAGCGAGGAGATCATCAACGGGAGAATCGGAAAAGCTGACTGTTTGCATATTCATCCGGAATTTGACTTTGACCGCTATTATACGTCGCCATATACAAAAGCATACAGCGACGCGTGCGGTTGTCTATTCCCGGATGACAAAAATCAGGCCGATTATAGTTATTGCCATACCCACAAGCATGGGCAATGTAATGGCCTCTCCAAACAGCAACCACGCTTCAGCTGCCGTGAGAATGGGAACCAGGTAAAAGTAAGTAGCGACTTTGGTTGCTTCACCGCTTCGTATCATAAAAATCAGCAACATAATCGCCAGAACCGATACGCCAATAACCAGCCAGCCCAGACCCAGCGCAAATGATAAGCTCCACTGCGTCGGAGCAGATTCGAACATCAGGCTAATTGCACCCATCGATATTGTCAAAGTGACGTACTGTAAAAACGTGTTCGCAAAGATATGTCCATCTCCCTGAGCACGGCGCTGATAAAGCGCTCCGATCGTTACGCCAAATAACCCCAGCATGACCGACCCAAAAGCCACAGGATCCAGTGCAAAACTATGCTGGCCTGGCGAGAGCACCAGGAAAACGCCCGCAAAGCCAATCGCAATACCCAGCCATTTCCGGGGATGCAGGGACTGACGGTGCATGAGTGAAACCAGTATTGCAGTCAGTACCGGCTGCAGGCCGGTGATGAGCGCCACAATGCCTGACGGCATGCCACGATGGATGGCATAAAAGCATCCGCCCAGAAAGAAGCTCTGCAGGAAAAGTCCGACAATCAGGTTGCGAACCATTCCTCTGCCGGACGGAAAACGGGCCCTGAACCCCAGTGTAAGCAGCAGAAGGACCAGACAGGAAAATGCGCCACGCAGGAATAAAAGATGAAACGGCGCGCTGTACTGCACGGTAAATTTGGCTGCGACAAACCCTGACTCCAGAGGAATACAAAAAGCCAGGGCGCAAGAGTAATGAGCCATTTTTTTGTGAGGCAGTGATATTCATAGTATTGCAGGTGGGTTCTTGTCGGGCGATATGAAAGGGGATCTTCCCGGTCACTATTGTGTGCACCGGGAAGGAAGGTGATCAGACTGCGGGTGACCACAGGTCGTAATTCAGTGCGAAGCTGTTACCTTCACGGATAACCTTACCGGTAGTAGGCAGGTTGAAGTGCATACCACTGACAGCCAGGTTATCGCTCGCTGCGCGGTCAAGCACTTTGCTACGGATGGCCGCCGCCGCCGCAGGATCGCTGTCGAACGCGATAGTAACGTCAGGCTGAGCAACCTGAATGTGCGGGAAGTGAACAATATCACCCCAGATGAGCAGCGACTCTTTTTCATCACCCAGCAGATAACCGGTATGTCCTGGTGTATGGCCGAACAGCGGTACAGTCTGAATACCTGGTAAAATCGCTTCCTCGCGGAATGGCACCAGTTTGTCGTCATAAGCGCTGAAGGCGTTCCTTGCTACTTCAAAGAACGGCTTGAATGCGTCAGGCGCGCCAGCGGAAATGGTTTCATCACGCCAGAAAGCGAGTTCTTTCTCATGCACAAACAACTGCTGAACATTGCGGAAAACGGGAGTCTGCAGGGGGCCTGCAAGCCCGCCGATATGGTCAGGATGCGCGTGAGTCAGGAGAAGGGTATCAATCTGAAGCGGGTCAATGCCTGCCGCGGCCAGGGCTACCTGAAGCCGACCGCCCCAGCCATTGATACCTCCGGCACCACTGTCAATCAGGATGGTTCGCTCAGGCGTCTGGATAACGTAGACGTTGATATTAATACGGGGTACTGCTGGCACACCGCGCTTCTGCAGTAAATCCTCGGCACGTGAGCCGTCAATACCAGACAGCAGCTCAAAAGATACGTCCAGATAGCCATCACTCAGCATGGTCACAGTCATGTCACCTACTTTTTTGCGATTGATAGCCGGGGCCTGCCAGTTCAGTTGTGAAGTCATATTGGTCTCCGTTACGATTAGAGGTCATCAGGTTTTACTTTAGCAATAGTAACGAAATTTCTGGTTCGAACTGCTCATCCTGCTACGTAAACCGCTCATTCTTAAAATCCGGAGCACAGCAGGTTATATTGCTTTTGCCTTTCTCATGTAAGGTGTCGGTATTATCTTTACCGGAGCCTGTAATGGACATTATTGGAATTATCATGTCGGCGGGAAAAGCCTCTGACCAGTCCTCAAGCACCCGACAATAGTGTCCCGCCTCAATCCCCGCCAGGGCAGAAGACTCCGGCAGGTAGGCCAGGCCGTAGCCATCTTTTACTGCCTGAAGCATTGGATAAATGCTTGAAAAAGTAAGCTGCCCGTCCACTTTTTTCACAATATCCCCCTGCCTGACAAATTCCCAGCCATACAGCGGGCCTGTGGGTGACAGACGTATATTGATGCAGTCATGTTTTTCCAGCTGAGAGGGATGTAGCGGCAGACCTCTTTCTGCAAGATAGGTGGACGATCCAATGACGACAAACCGTATGTCCGGTGCGATTCGGACGGCCACCATATCCTTTAATATGTCATCACCAATTCGGACTCCGGCATCAAAATTGCCCTCAACAATGTCGACAAAACCGTTCTGCTGCGACATTTCCACCTTGATATCCGAATATTTTTTTAGTAACGGTGACAATCGTGGCCAGAGACATTCATGAATCATGTGATCTGATACCGTAAGTCTGACCAGCCCAGCCGGTGTATGGCGCAGTCTCTGAAGAGCTGTCACGCCCGCTTCAATGCGCGCAAGACCGGGTTCAAGCGTCAGTAATAATTGTTTACCGGCTTCGGTGACAGCCACCCGCCTGGTTGTACGCATAAGTAACGGCATGCCAACGCGCTCCTCGAGACGACGTATCGTGTGTGAAAGCGTGGATGCCGAGATCCCGAGGCGGACAGCAGCCCGTGAAAAACTGCACTCCTGTGCTACTGCCATGAATGCAACATAGTCATTAAAATCGTGACGCATACCGTTCCCGTTCAGGATCTCCGATAACATTATCAGAACCATTTAGGTTCATGATGCCGATTCTGTGAGCCATCAGGCAACCCCCCCGTTCCGCTCATCCGATCATAATTTTTATAAATCTAGATATTGGTAAATCTCAATATGTGGAATAAAGTGTCGTGGTTCTGCGGCTACATCGGCCGAACGACGACATGCCAGGTCGTAAATGCTGAGACATGGCGTTTCAGTGATATTGAAAATTCGCTATATCAGGATATGTAATGAAGACGAAAAACCTGTTCTCTCCCACCAGACTAGGTCCCTACACCCTGAAGAATCGTGTTGTACTTCCGCCTTTAACCCGCTCACGGAGCTCACAACCGGGTGATATTCCGAACGAACTGATGGCTGAATATTACGCACAGCGCAGCAGTGCCGGGTTTATGGTGACCGAAGGAACACAAATCGAACCTCGTGGGCAGGGTTATGCGTGGACCCCGGGGATCTACAGCTCACGGCAAGTGGAAGGCTGGAAGAAAGTGACGCGGGCAGTGCATGAAAAAGAAGGCATCATTTTTGCCCAGCTCTGGCATGTCGGAAGAGTATCCCATAACTCCCTGCAGCCATGTAACGCCTCGCCTGTCGCTCCGTCGGCGATACCGGCAGGGGAAAACGTTAAGGTATTCATCGAAACCGGGCCGGGAGAGGGTGCGCTGGCTACCGCTTCCTGCCCCCGCGCACTGGAAAAAGAGGAAATTAGTGAGATTGTCAGGATGTACGCCGGGGCAGCTCAGAACGCCCTTGATGCCGGTTTTGACGGTGTGGAAATTCACTGTGCAAATGGATACCTGGTTAACCAGTTCATGTCATCCCATAGCAACAAAAGAGAGGATGAATATGGTGGCTCATTACATAACCGGCTGCGGTTTCTGCGCGAAGTGACGCAGGCTGTCGCTGATGTGGTCGGTAAAGACCGTGTGGGAGTCCGTTTTGCTCCGCTCTTTCAGACCACGGATGAAGTAAGGGTCTATCTTGGCCTGGTGGAAGATGATCCCCATGAAACCTATACCGAAGCCGTTAAAATTCTTGAAGAAATCGGAATAGCCTATATTTCTCTTGCTGAAGCCGACTGGGATGATGCTCCCGAATTGCCTGAAGCATTCAGAGCTGAAGTCCGTAAGTTATTCAGCGGTGTAATTATGTATGCCGGGCGATATACGCAAGAAAAAGCCGAACGGATTATCGGTGCTGGCTGGGGAGACATTATCGGATTTGGCCGCCCGTTCATAGCTAATCCGGATTTACCGCAGCGCCTTTATCATGAATGGCCACTGAATCCGGTCGATCCAACAACCATGTATGGTGGAACGGCAAAAGGCTACACAGATTATCCCGCCTTTGGCTAACCATTCTTATGAGCATCAGCTTTTCAAAAGCTGATGCTTAACGTAGAGAAGTATCGTAACATTGCAATTCCTCAATGCGACAAGTGACAGAGTTTATGCCTGATATTGATTTGAATGACGTGATTAAGGCGCTGGGAAACCCTGTTAGAAGAAAAATTCTGCATATGCTCAAGGAACCGAAAATACACTTCCATCAGCCTTATGCTGATGCGGACGAGTTCGGTGTGTGTGTCAGTATCATTCAGGAAAAGGTCGGGCTCTCACAGTCTACCGTTTCTCTTTACCTCTCAGCTCTTCAACGGGCACAACTTGTTACTTCTCAGCGCATCGGTCCCTGGACGTACTACAAACGTGACAATGATAAAATAAGGGTTGTTCTTGAGTTGCTGAAAAATACAATCTGATACAGGACTGAGCACATTCAGTGTAACAGTACCGGGGGTTCGTACTTGCGATCCCGGCAGGCATTCCATGAAAGCGCACTAATTCCTCAATATCAGGCTGCAGACCGGTCATAAGAGGCTAATAGTTTTGCAAAATATCCACCAGTTTGGGTCAAATCACTCTGTCGGTTGGTGTGCATACTCGGTGCAAGGACCTGCAGATATTTAAGATGGCGGATAGCTTGTTACAGTGCCGCTGATGACATTCCGACCCTGTTGCCGTCCGGGTAAGATAATACCTCTGACAGCGGTCATAAAAGCCCAACATAATTGTCTTTCGAGCCATATATTAATCGCTCATCGCGCTCTCTTTTTCGAAGAGGTGTCACTTAATCATGATCGGTCAGTACAAAAAGACAGTGCTTTTCCAAATTCCGGACGGTTGTATGCGAAAACGGTGAAGCTCAACAAATGGTGTCATCGCTGTGCAATGCTCTGCGGGCTCATTCTTTCAGTTAACTGTTTGGTTACAGCTTCAATGAAGTATTTCAGTTAATTCACAGCGAGGGTTTGAGGAAACCACGCTGTGATTACCCAACGCTCATCCGGAGCATCCGGATTGAACTGTCGCTGGAGCTTGTTGGGCGACACGATACTGGCCTCGCCTTTACATGCCCTCGGGCTCCGGTATCCGACCTGAGCCTTTATCCCGACACGTTTCATCAGTCGCCAGACTCTGTTCACTCCGCACTGTTGCCCGCTGTCCCGCAGATCCAGATGGATTTTGCGATAACCATAGACGCATCCCGATTCCAGCCAGAACTGTTTAATCTGTCCTGTCAGTCTCAGGTCTGCCTGATGGCGTTGTGAATGCGGCTGCTGAAGCCAGGCGTAAAAACCACTGGGATGTTCATCCAGCACCCGACAGAGCAGGCGAACAGGCCAGCAATAGGTGTTGTCACGAATAAAGGCGTACCTCAGTCGGACAGCTTTGCGAAGTACGCCGCGGCTTTTTTTAATATGTCCCGTTCGTCGGTAACCCGCTTCAGCTCTTTCTGAAGACGGCGGATCTCGGCCTGAGCATCTGACTGTTCTTTATTAGTGGAAGAATCCGGACCGTAGTTCTTTATCCAGGCGTAAAGGCTGTGGGTGGTGATATCGAGACGCGTTGCAACGCTGGCAACAGAATAACCGCGATCAACAACCTGTTTGACTGCTTCAATTTTAAACTCTTCAGGATAACGCTTACCGCTCATGGGCACCTCTCTTTAAGTCATCTTAAATGACTCTGAGGTGTCTGTTAAACCTGTGGCGATTCACCTCGCGTCCTTCCGTTCAGTATAGCCTCAGTCCCTGACACCACCCGAGAACGGAATGACGTCCCCTTTCTCCCTCCCGGTGTTGCGTTCAAGCTCCCTGACATACTGCTGTAAAAGTATAAGGTTATGTAACAGCTCTACATTTTCAGCCATCATCTTTTTGATTTCTTCCCTCAGCTCATTTCTCTGACGGCGATACTTTTCTTTCAGCTTGATCTGCTGCTCAATGCCCTGCTCATCAACCGGCGCGGTGCCCTGGCACGTTTTTTTCAGACTGCGGATAGCCTCCCTGACCTGCCTGTACTCAGGACAGTTATAATTCAGGGTGCCGTTTGCCAGCCCCGCTCGTTTTTCCACAGCATACTGGCTGATACGCTCCCCTGATAACATCAGTTCCCTCAGGGCCTGCTCTGCTCTTGCCTGTGTTTTTTTAACCCCCGACTGTTCGTTCGTCATGCTCTATTCATCCTTTTCAAAAAAACGGACAGCATCTGCATAAAAATCTCTCTCAAGCATCAGAAAATCCCTGTCAGCCTGAGGAGCATTATTTCGCACGGCAATCTCCAGAAGGTTGTCATAATGAGCCATCCTGCGTTTCCACACGGGAACAGAATCAGCTCCGGCCAGCATGTTCTCACATCCCGGATTGCAGGACGCTGACTGAACAACCGCCTTAAACTCGCAGTCATGGCCATTCATGCAATAAAAACCGTTTCCAAGAGATACCAGTTTTTGCCCGCCTCGTTTAGCCATGCTCATCGCTTTTTTCAGTGTAGGAAACGTCATCTGATGTAAGTGCCCACCTCTCTGGGACATCAGTAACTTCCCGCCTTCGCCATAAAGCAGGCCTTCATGCTGATAAGAAACAGCCCTGGAAGCTGAGAGTTCGGTATCAACCCTCTCAATCTCGGCAGCGAATGCCTGAGGGATCGCCCGGCTAAAATGCGAAGCGTTGAGTGCACCGGACATATACCACTCCGTCATGCCTCTGATTAAGTGCTTAAACTGCCGGATAAGATCATTAGTAGAAATCAGATCAAGACGCCTGAGGTGTACAGCAAGTGAACGGCGAAACTGATGGGTTCGCAATGGCCAGAAAGCCCCCTCCCGAATCTCCATCGCAACGCGTTCATCATCACGTATGTTTGGATTTAAAAGCCTGAACTCATCAATATGGTCACGTCGGATGAACAGATGGTGTCTTTTCACAAATTTCTTTGCCCACTCAGTCTGGCGCTGCGTCCCCATAAAAGAGAGTTTTTGCTCCGAGAACCACGACCTGATATTTAAAGACAATGGAACATTGTCCAGCGTCTTCCCGTCCAGGCCTGTCATGATTTGATTAATTCTGCGTAAATGCTGAAAAGGCTTTTCCACATAGCGACAAACAACCCAGTCTTCGTGACTTCCACCTTCCGGGGCGAACTTATGCAACACCGAACGAAGTCCCAGGATATCACCATCATAAATCAGTGAACCGTGCATCACGCCAAGCACTTCGCTGTGTCTCATCCCCGACATGGCCTGTATCACATTCATGACTTTTAACGTCAGCTCAAAATGCCAGGTGTTCAGCTTTATGTGATCAACGCCAATAAAATCAGATCTCCAGCGCTTATTTTTATGTACCGAGAACCAGCCCTGCATCCCGGGGCCAAGTGTCGCGAAAAGCGCCCGAATTTCCCCGGCAACAATATTGTAGTAATACGCGGCCCGGTAATCCGGTATGCTTTTTGCTGTCCCTCTTTTACGGGCTTCCAGCATCGACGTATAGTAAGGCGAATCATAAAAACCGTTTATGATAGCGCACAGCCGGGAAAACCCGTCAAAATCGAAATCACTGATTTCAGCATCCAGTTCAGTAATCAGCCCTTCCCAGACAGACATCATAAGACTGAAAGGCATACAATATGTCTGGTTTGAATCATCCACACTGTTGTAACTGTCGAAGCTAATATCAGGAAAGTAACCGTATTTTCGAAGACGGGTATGACCTGTCAGCGAGATATCCGCCAGGTCCATAAAGTAATTACGTAATGTTCTTTCAGAACGCTTCCTGCCGTGCTCATCCTCCTCCTTCATCTTTACAATGAAAGCATTCCGGACAAGCGGAAAACGAAGCTGAAACAGACTGCGATACCCCATAGACTCAATAATACGGGCTCCCGCCACAATGTTTGCACATTTCCGGATCAGGGACTGCGTCTTCGCGGTCCTGCCGACAATCCAGAGCAGGCTGGCTGAGATGATTTTGGCTTCAAGACGCAGTTCAGGATCCCGTATGCCTGAAAAATTAACGGTTCTTAACGTTTCACCAATATGGGTTCTGACATAGCGATTGGTCCAGACATCATCCCTGAAATAAATATTCAGCGTCTCCTCATTGATAAAACGCATATCATGTTCATCTGAGCTGGCGATAACCAGGCAGTTATTCAGACGTTCAAAGATTTTGTTTTCTAGTGCCTCACAGATGATATCCTCAGTCGGAAACTCATCCCCTGAACGAAGCGGCGTTCCGGCAGGAAACTCCGCCATTCGACTACGGCTTACCTCTTTTTTCTTCAAATCTGCCATACCGGAGCCACA
This sequence comes from Enterobacter sp. MGH85, assembly GCF_001037655.1. Classification (NCBI taxonomy): domain Bacteria; kingdom Pseudomonadati; phylum Pseudomonadota; class Gammaproteobacteria; order Enterobacterales; family Enterobacteriaceae; genus Enterobacter; species Enterobacter sp. MGH85. Next base: position 1,637,888 of record NZ_KQ089925.1, on the reverse strand, counting down.
CCTTCTCGCTGAAGTTTAACGCGCGCTTTTTTCAGGGTCGCCTCATCTACCAGCCCAAGCCGTAAATCAATCTTCAGGAGTAACGTTTCATAACGCTCCACAGCATTGACCGAACCGATGTACAACGGTTTTCCATACTCGATAGCATGCCTGAATGACAGCAGGAGCCATACAGACTCCAGCGTTTCCACAACGCAACTTTTTGAACATTCGACACAATGAGAAAAATCCGCACAAGCCTTTGGTGTCCGGCCAAATCGTTTTTGCTTTTTTATAAAGCGCAATTCAATATCTGTAGGCGGCTCCTGCGATCGACATCCCAGGCCATTCAATAAAAGATCCACACCCTCATCGCTTCCACGCAGATCGATCCCCAGCTCATCAGCAACTTTTACCCGCTCGGATAACGCACGTGTCGCAATCCCCTGATTCATAAGCGTATCAAGTGCAGCACTGAAGTTTTCCTTCGCCCCCTGTGGGTTACCTGCAGCATAATTCCGCCTGTAAGTGCCCCAGTTATGCTGTGCTTTTTCCGCCGTAATCAGACCATTCTTTAATGTTCTGTCCGTATACTGCTCAGACGTTTTGCGCAAGCCAGAAACGGTAATTGATGGAAGCGAGGGATTAAGCTGCCGCATCGTGGCCCACGCCCCCTCAGAGTTAGAAAATTTAGTCAGATGACTGGGATTAAGAGAATAAAGCTTACGGAATTTCACCTGCGGCTCACTCAGAAACAGCGCCTGTACCGGAGGGAAGTTATCTGCGGAAACCAGATAGTTAACGATGTCGTCCCTGAGCCTGATAAAAGACAGAAACCATTAATAGCCCGCACGTTTGGTCACATACTCCGATTTACCTATCGTCAGACGTATATACTTATTCGCTCTCCCCTTATAAACATAATCAGTGCTGATACCCTTTTCATCCAGATGTATATCATCCCGCGTCAGACCCAGAACCTGAGAGGTGTTTCCCCATGTGTGGTAACAGAACAGAAAAAAAGAAGTAAGAAAGTAATTTTCCAGAACGTCCCTGATGATGATCTCTGCCCTGCTGACCCCGTTCTCTCCCGGATACCGGAAATACGCTTCATAAACAGGTGCCAGCAAAGACGGTGAGAAATGCCGCACCCCTTTTTCCGATTTAGCGATATGCTCCCGGATACATCCCGCAAGGAACTCATTCATGGATGACAACTGCCTCAGGATCTCGGAAAGTTCATTCCTGGTATAGCTATCCCTTCCCTGCTGCTGATACGTTCCTTTCGGTAAGAATTCATATTCATACCGCCTCTGAATCTGCCCGCCCGTAAGCAAAAACCGGTTGACCACGGACAAGTAGTGTCTTGCCATCCTGACTGAAATTTTTCGCCGACGAATATCGTTCATGAGATGTTTAATATACATTTCAACGCCTTCAGCCGTGCCATAGTCATACTGATTGACTGACTGCCATATAAAAAACATATTGAGATAACGGAAAATGGTTAACCTTCCGGCGGGACGGTAAGACAGAAGAAATCGTTTCAGAGAGGCAATAAAATCGCGTTTTTCAGGGCGGGCAAGATGCGAATGTTCACTAAACCATCCGGGGAGCAACACATAATCTGAAAAATGAGCCTGAAGATAAACGTCAAGTAAATAATATCGGTTCAGATCCCGCTGAGTGATGTGTCCGCTGACCGTCTCCCATGACAGCACATTTTCGGCCATCCACGTTATCTGCGTTTCACTCCGGCTCATATATGGCTCCATCGCGACCTGCAGCACCGTCAATCAATGCGTCCATGACCCCGGCGACTGCATCAGAAATCTGGTTTTGCTGAAGAAAGACGATGTATTTCATCGTCGTATTTTCGCTTTTATGGCCCATCCAGTATTTTACTGTACCCAGCGCATTTGCGGCCTGATCGGGATAGCAACTCAGTGCCGAGCGTAAAAAATGGGTCGCAAACGTTGCCCGCAAATCATGGGGTTTATGTCTGAACACATTTCCCGGAGCAGACCGGGCCAGGCGATGGCGAAAACTGTACCAGCGGGAGTAAAAGGCTTTTTCAGACATCCGTTTCCCGTTTGCCATTAAAAATAAAGGCTCGTGCCGCCCTTCCCCACCCTGTCGTGCACGCCATTTTTGGATCTTCTTTTCATACTCCTCATCCGCCAGATAATCCAGAACCTGCTCGTACAATCGTCTGGTGATGAAGAGTTCTCGCGTCATCCCAAACTTCGTATGAACTCCGCATCTCGGACCAATATGAAGCCCCCTGATGGTCAACTCAGATACAGGGACACTGGCAAGGTACTCTTCAGTAAAGAGTGACGACGGCAGGGTCAGCATTTCATCCAGCCGTAACCCACAATTTTTCATCAGCACAATCATTAAACTGAACAACCCGGACTCAGATTTCAGTGCCTCATCCAGGATATGAACCTCTGCATCATTCAGTGGGTTGATTGTCCTTTTTGTTGTGCTGGTTATCCTGATGGCAAGATCCGAACTTATCACCTTGCGTCGCCCGTCAACGACTTTTTCGACCAACGTAAAAAATGAGCTGGCAGCCAGCTCACCACACTTGCCCAGAAATACGTAAAACCGTCGGATAACGCTGATGTACACCGCCGCGGTGGATGAGGCGATGCGCCCCTGCCTTACGGCCCCCAGAAGATACTCCCTGAAGCCATATGTAGGGCTTTGGTATTTCAACGTTCCCGGGGTGAAAGGGTCAAGTCCGTTATCCTCCAGCCACCTTATCCAGCGTAAAAATGCCCGGGCTAAAGGCTTTAAATCCCTGGCCTGCAGGATAGCTTTATCCATAAGATAAAAGTGTACATATCGGCTCAGTTTTCGATTCTGGATGCCGCTAATATAAGGTATTTCAGCATACAGAAATCCGGGTTCAAATTTCAGTTTCGGCTCTGTTGCATCCAGTTTGCTGACACGCCCATAACGCGCATGAATGTTAGTGATTATCCTCACAGTCTGTCGCCCTGAAACGCCACCTCATGCCTACACTATAAATCCGGAAGAAGAAAAAACAAACAACCAGGTTGCCGGGAGTGAATATGCAAATCAGGAGGAAAGTAAAAGATGTAACGACACCATCACGATGCAATACATTGACCTCAACACGTTACCCGGACCATACGTGATAAACATCACAAATCCTTTGAGTGAAGAACTTAAGATGTGATTTTCATTTCCCGGCACAAACCGTGCCCTTAAAAAACAGGCAACGGATACATCTTAATGCCAGAAGTAAACCTTAATTGATTGAATACAGCCTGAGTCCATTGCAAAAATAACACACAGGGTAAATTCGCATATACAGAACCCAACGAAAAGCAAAAGAAACCTGTAACACATTTCGTTTACCTGTCACTTTCAATTGTAAAAGCCAGCAGAAAAAGCGCATATAACTATATTTATCCCTGCGGGGACTTTTGTTTGTGCTATATATTTTTTACAGAGAACCGCAACGCGTCCAAACACAAGAATATATTTACCTCTGGAAAATGGTCTGACTCCCTTTCACGTGGTTGTAGTGACCTGTTCTGTGATTCATGTAATGTCTTTTCTGGATGAGGAAAATATGTCATCACTGATATTTTATACAGACGAAGCACAAGCACTGATTGTAACAGATACCCTTGCCGTCACCGATAATGGGGAGCCGTTATCTTTTGTTTCCAAAGCAGGTTACATCCCCCAGCTAAGAACCATCATAGCAGGTACGGGGGCAGGTGGATTTTCTAACACCTGGTTGCTTGAAGCATCAACCAGAATGGTCGTATCAGGTATACAAAATCTCAATTATCATACATCGGCCTGTCTAAGGAGGCTGTGGAAACAATACAAGCATGACCATGCAATTCCCTCTTCTTCAACGGTGACAACCAGTGTTTATCAGTTCGCAATTTGCGAGGAAACAGGAAATATCGTTTCGTTCGCCTATCGCTCAGTCCATGATTTCGAATCAGAGCAATTACAATACGGAACAGGAGTAAAACCTGAGTGCCAAATCCTGGATGGGGATTTGTTGCAGACAATTCCTGTAATGATGAATGAACAAAGGGCTATACAGGCGACATACTCACACCCGGAACGGATCCATATTGGCGGTGAGATGATTGCGCATTATCTGACATCATCTATGTATCAATGCTTTAAGATTGGGGAATTTGAGGATTTCAGAACTCAGGGAGAGTATATATTGAGCAGGATTTAGGCAAAACGCGGTTCAGATAAAGTGCTTTTAACAGGCTTGCTGAACATTAAAAGGATATCTCTCAATTACGATGAATAGCTTGAATTCTAAAAATAGAAAAGTAGAGTTTAACTCTAAATACATAAAAACAAGAGTAAAGGAGCACCCGCCGAAGCAGCCGCGCATGATGTTGACCGAGAAGCGGATCATCTCGTACGCCGGAATACGGCTGTTGCCATATGACGGATGCGGCACACGCTTGTACGGCAGGGCAAAAACGCTGTCCATCTCTTCGGTAGAGAGCGGGATCGCCGGCGGGTTAACCCAGATATAACGCTCGCCGTGCTTTTGCATCAACGCGCGGGCACAGCCCGGGTTGGTTTCATGGTGCAGAATACGGGAGGCGTGTGCGTAGAGCACCTTGTCAGCTTTGACCTTCTCATATGACGGCAGCAGCACATAGGTCTTTTCCCACGGCTTCGGACGCGGCGGCTGCACCACCACGGCCTTTGCTTCCGCTTTCTTCGGCTCAACTGGTTTGTTATCCGCGCACGGCAGATCGTCACCGTACGGGTGCGGGATAGGGTCGATTTTGCCCGGCATATCGATAATGCGGGAATCCACCCCGCTCCAGCCCGGCAGCGCCTCTTTCACCATGATCGCGGTGTTGCGCACGTCGCGGATCTCGCTGACCGCTTCACCCTGCGCCAGGCGATGCGCCACTTCCACCAGCGGACGCTCGCCGTTGCCGAAGATCAGCATGTCGGCTTTCGAATCCACCAGCACCGAACGGCGCACGGTGTCAGACCAGTAGTCGTAGTGCGCGGTGCGGCGCAGGCTCGCCTCGATGCCGCCCAGGATCACCGGCACGTCTTTCCATGCTTCTTTGCATCGCTGGGTGTAGACGAGGGTCGCGCGATCGGGACGTTTACCCGCCACGTTATCTGCCGTATAAGCGTCGTCATGACGCAGCTTACGGTCCGCGGTATAGCGGTTGATCATCGAGTCCATGTTGCCCGCGGTCACGCCAAAGAACAGGTTAGGTTTACCCAGACGCATAAAGTCGTCTTTGCTGTTCCAGTCAGGCTGAGAAATAATCCCCACGCGGAAACCCTGAGCTTCCAGCATACGGCCGCAGATCGCCATGCCAAAGCTCGGGTGATCGACATACGCATCACCCGTCACCAGAATGATATCGCAGCTGTCCCAGCCCAGTTGATCCATCTCTTCCCGGGACATCGGCAGGAACGGCGCCGGTCCAAAGCAGGCTGCCCAGTACTGGGGCCAGGAGAAGAGGTCGCGATCCGGCTGGATCAGGGAAATTGCGCTCATAATGCTTCCGAAGAAAAAATAGACAAAAGGAGCGGGATTATACGCTGGTTTATCGGGGGAAATGAAGGGGTATTTATTGCCCGGTGACGCTACGCTTACCGGGCCTACGGGCCTGTAGGTCGGGTAAGGCGAAGCCGCCACCCGACTCGTTTTACGGTGCCGGATTCACCAGCATCTGCCCTACCGACCCCCTGTCCATCATCTCCAGCGTCTGGCTGTGGAACAGGAACGGGAAGTGCGGCCATGACGGCTGTCCATAGTAGACGAGCAGTTCTACCTGCCCATCCACCCAAACGGTATCTTTCCAGCCCCTGTCTTCCGGGAACGGCATCGCCCCGTTGACGTTGCGGATCAGGAATGACACCCCTTCAATATGGAACGACTGCGGCATCTCCGAGCGGACGGTCCAGCGCTCCCAGGTTCCCTGCTGGGCGGTGATATCAATACGGTTTACGTCCCACAGCGCGCCGTTGATGCCCGGATCGTCGCCAAGGCTGATATCGCGACTGCGTACTGCAGGGCCGGTCACAATTTCCTGCGGCAGCAGGCGCATCGGCAGACTGTCGGTCACCAGCGGCAACAGGCCGGTCGGGCGCAGCGTCAGCACCAGCGTGGAGACCAGAACGCTCGACGGTTCAAAGAAGCCGCGAATGCGGTCAACAATGCTTGCCGCTTCGCCGCAGGTCACGGACACTTCATCCCCGTTGGTCATATCCACGAGGATTTCACGACGTTCGCCCGGCGCAAGCGCCAGCTGTTTCACCGACACCGGCGCAGGTAATAACCCCTGATCGCCTGAAATCACATGCAGGGCGCGGCCGTCGCTCATTTGCAGCAGGTAGCGGCGCGAGTTAGAGGCATTCAACAGACGCAGACGCACCCAGCCACGAGACACTTCGACATACGGGCTTTGCGCGCCGTTAACCAGCAGCGTATCGCCCACAAAGCCACCGCTGCCCGGCTCGCTGTACTCCGGCGTACCGAAGTTATCCAGACGCTTGTCCTGAATAATGATCGGGAAATCATCAACACCGTAGTGATTCGGGATCGGCAGCGTTTTACTGACCTCATCTTCAATCAGCCACATCCCGGCCAGGCCGTTATAGACCTGCTGGGCGGTGCGGTTCGGGGTGTTGGCGTGATACCACAATGTCGCCGCGCTCTGACGAATCGGGAGGACGGGCGCCCAGTCGGCATTCGGCGACATCATGCGCGCCGCGCCGCCCATCAGCGGCCCCGGCACCTGCAACCCACTGACGGTCATTGCGACATTTTCCGTCGTCCGGTTACTGTAGATGAGCTTGACGTCATCCCCATTCCACACGCGAATGGTCGGCCCGAGGTAGCGTCCGTTAATGCCCCATACCTGCGCGCGCGTTCCCTGGGTAAAGGACCAGTGGCTACGCTGAAGCGTGAGGAATAGCGGCTGTCCGCGACGGGATTCAATCAACGGCGGAATAGGCAGCGGCTGTTGCTGCCCGGCGGCGCTGGCTGTCCGCGGCATCGCACCCGCACAAAGGGCGATACCCGAAGCCTGAATAAACTGACGCCGACTGAGTGACATATAAGCTCCATCTGAAACGACTAACAACGCGGGAATTCGTTTTCCCTTGAACGAAACCGGGTTAAATCTTACCGGCGGCTTCTCGCTCTGCAACTTCTTTATCGAGCTGTGCAATGTGCTGAGCCATCAGCTCGCGGCAGTGCGTGGCCAGCTCGCGCACCTGGTCTTTACCGTATTTGGAGGTATCCACCGGCGGTAGCATTTCGACAATGACCAGTCCGTTTTTCAAACGGTTAAGATTAATCTTATTCGATGTATTGGAAACGCACACGGGAATAATTGGAACGCCTGCCGCAATTGCAGCATGAAACGCGCCGGTCTTGAACGGCAGCAGGCCGCGACCGCGGCTGCGCGTCCCTTCCGGGAACATCCAGATTGAGATCCGGCGCTTTTTAAACTGATCCACCACTTCCGCAATGGTGCCATGCGCTTTCGCACGGTTGTTGCGGTCAATCAGCAAGTTACCGGTGAGCCAGTACAGTTGGCCGAAAAGCGGGATCCACAGCAGGCTCTTTTTCCCGACGGTTACGGTCGGCGGAATAACAATATTTGAGGCCGTCACCATATCGTAGTTGTTCTGATGGTTAGCGATATAGATGGCGTTACCGAAATTCTCCGCCCCTTCAGGCAGACGCTTTTCAACCTTCAGGCCGAACAATGGCGCAAGGCGACCAAACATGTGCCCGAACGTCGCGACATGTTTTGGGTTACGCGGGCTGAACAGGCAATAAATCGATCCGAAAATACAGACCAGAATGCAGTAAATAACGGTAAGAATAAGACGAACAATGTATAGCATAGCGACCTCTGAAGCCCTGACAGCTGACAATTATACTTCACCTGTGGCCAGGTAAGGACTTTATTACGAGCGCGTATTGTTAATCGCAACGCACGAATTAACAACGTTTTTACGGGAAATTTTATGGTAATCCCCCTCCGGAAAGAGGGGGGGATGAAACAGGTTACTCTTCGCTGTCGTCCGCTTTGCTGCGCGCCGGCGAGTCGATCTCCACGCGGTCGATGCGCTGCAGGCCACGCATCAGTGAGCCGCGACGTCCGCGCTCGCCAACCACCTTCTGCAACTCTTCCGGACGCAGTTTGATCTTACGTTTGCCGACATGAATGGTCAGCGTGCTCTGCGGCGGCAGCAGGAAGAGATGCGCCAGGCTATCTTCGCCTTTTGCCGCTTCCGCTGACGGGATACTGATGATCTTGTTGCCCTTCCCTTTCGACAGCTCCGGCAGATCGCTGACCGGGAACATCAGCATGCGTCCGGCAGCGGTGATCGCCAGCAGCATATCGCTTTCGTTCTCGATGATCAGCGGCGGCATGACGTGGGCGTTATCCGGCAGACTGATCAGCGCTTTACCGGCGCGGTTACGCGATACCAGATCGTTAAAGGTGCAGATAAAGCCGTAGCCAGCATCAGACGCCATCAGCAGTTTTTGATCGTCGGCTTCCATCAGCATATGGTCAACCGTGGCGCCCGGCGGCAGCGTCAGCTTGCCCGTCAGCGGTTCGCCCTGCCCGCGCGCGGATGGCAGCGTGATCGGATCAATGGCGTAGCTGCGGCCCGTGGAGTCGATAAACGCCACCGGCTGGTTGCTCTTGCCCTTCACCGCCGCCTTGAAGCTGTCACCGGATTTGTAGCTCAGACCCGGCGCGTCGATATCGTGGCCTTTGGCGCTACGCACCCAGCCGCTCTGGGAAAGCACGATGGTCACCGGCTCGGACGGCAGCATGTCGTGCTCGTTCATCGCCTTCGCTTCTTCGCGCTCATGCAGCGGAGAACGACGGTCGTCGCCAAAGGCGTCGGCATCGGCCTGCAACTCTTTCTTCAGCAGGGTGTTCATCTTGCGCTCGGACGCCAGAATCGCCTGAAGCTGATCGCGCTCTTTTTCCAGCTCGTTCTGCTCGCCGCGGATCTTCATCTCTTCCAGCTTAGCGAGATGGCGCAGCTTCAGTTCGAGGATCGCTTCGGCCTGGGTTTCGCTGATGCCAAAGCGCGACATCAGGGCAGGCTTAGGTTCGTCCTCGGTACGAATGATCTCAATCACTTCGTCAATGTTGAGGAACGCCACCAGCAAACCTTCGAGGATATGCAGGCGCTTAAGCACTTTCTCCAGGCGATGGTTCAGACGGCGGCGCACCGTATCGCGGCGGAAGGCCAGCCATTCGGTGAGGATCTCCAGCAGGTTTTTCACCGCCGGACGACCGTCCAGACCAATCATGTTCAGGTTGATGCGGTAGCTTTTTTCCAGATCGGTAGTGGCGAACAGGTGGTTCATCACCTGCTCCATATCCACGCGGTTAGAGCGCGGCACGATCACCAGACGGGTCGGGTTTTCGTGGTCCGATTCGTCGCGCAGGTCGTCCACCATCGGCAGCTTTTTATTGCGCATCTGGGAGGCAATCTGCTCCAGCACCTTCGCGCCGGAGACCTGGTGCGGCAGCGCGGTGATCACCACGGCGCCATCCTCTTTGGTCCATACCGCGCGCATGCGCACGGAGCCGCGGCCGTTCTGGTAGATTTTACGGATTTCCGCACGCGAGGTGATGATCTCGGCTTCGGTCGGATAGTCCGGCCCCTGCACGATATCCAGCAGATCGTCCAGCGAGGTTTTTGGCTGCTCAATCAGGGTGATGGCCGCTTTCGCCACTTCACGCAGGTTGTGCGGCGGAATGTCCGTCGCCATGCCCACGGCGATACCGGTCGTGCCGTTCAGCAGGATGTTCGGCAGACGCGCAGGCAGCATTTTCGGCTCCTGCATCGTACCGTCGAAGTTTGGCACCCAGTCGACCGTACCCTGCCCCAGTTCGCCCAACAGCACTTCGGCATATTTAGACAGACGGGATTCGGTATAACGCATCGCCGCGAAGGATTTCGGATCGTCCGGCGCCCCCCAGTTCCCCTGACCATCCACCAGCGGATAGCGGTAAGAGAACGGCTGGGCCATCAGCACCATCGCTTCATAGCAGGCGCTGTCACCGTGCGGATGGTATTTCCCCAGCACGTCACCGACGGTACGGGCGGATTTCTTGAACTTGGCGGTCGCATTCAGCCCCAGTTCGGACATCGCATAGACGATGCGGCGCTGAACGGGCTTCAGGCCATCCCCGATAAACGGCAACGCCCTGTCCATGATGACGTACATGGAGTAGTTCAGGTAGGCGTTTTCCGTGAATTCATGTAGCGCGAGGCGCTCTGCCATATCGCTCATTACGTGTGATTCCTCAACTCAGAAACCGATGGGTTTCAGGCAATATTGCCGCAGATACTACCTCATCTGGCGAGTTGAGTCACAAAGAAAAAGGGCCGCTCATGCGGCCCTTTCCGGGTTATTTGTTCAGCTTGATAACCTGCTTCACGTCGATTTCAAACTCGTTCCAGTCTTTATCGATTTTACCCTGGAGTTCGACTTTATCCTGTGGCGTCACCGTCACGCCGTTCCAGCGCTTGTGGTCGATCTCCACCACCACCGTGCCGCTTTCATCGCGGAAGGTGTAACGGTCATCGGACAGGCGCTCGGTAATATTACCGCGCAGCTTCACCCAGCTGTCGTCCTTCATATCTTTGACTTTAGCCGCGGTAGTGAGGTTGGCGTTATTATCGACAAAGCCACCCTGCTGGGTTTGCGTCTGGGTCTGTGTCGCAGATGGGCCAGAGAAGCCACCCTGTGCAGCAAAAACAGGGGCAGTGGTCATCATCATGATGGCAGCAATTGCAGCGTATTTTTTCATCTTAATCTCTCCCTTTAATGTCGTTTCACAATCCATTAAACAGGGTAAACCTTAACAACTTCTTAAGGGGAAAATTTATTTATTTTTACTGTACAGCAGGCGCTTGCAGAAGGTTTACTGACGGCATCAAGGAGGAAATATGCGCATTTTACTGGTAGAAGACGACAAGCTCATCGGCGATGGCATCAAAGCGGGCTTAAGCAAAATGGGCTTTAACGTGGATTGGTTTACCGACGGTAAAACCGGGCAGGCGGCCCTGTACACCGCGCCGTACGATGCCGTGGTGCTGGACCTGACGCTGCCGGAAATCGACGGGCTTGAGATCCTGCGCGCCTGGCGCGAAAGCGGTAAGAGCGAACCGGTGCTGATCCTCACCGCGCGGGATGCGCTGAATCAGCGCGTCGAAGGGTTACGCCTGGGGGCGGATGATTACCTGTGTAAGCCGTTCGCGCTGATTGAAGTGGCAGCCCGCCTCGAAGCGCTGGTGCGCCGCAGCCACGGGCAGGCGCGCAGCGAGCTGCGTCACGGCAAGGTCACGCTCGATCCGGCAAGTCTCGTCGCCACGCTGGAGGGCGAAACGCTGGTGCTCAAACCCAAAGAGTTCGCCCTGCTGGAACTGCTGATGCGCAACGCGGGCCGCGTGCTGCCGCGCAAGGCCATCGAAGAGAAACTCTACAACTGGGATGATGACGTCTCCAGCAACGCCGTCGAAGTCCACGTTCATCATTTACGCCGCAAGCTCGGCAGCGAATTTATCCGCACCGTGCACGGCATCGGTTATACCCTGGGTGACGCATGAAACTGACCCAACGCCTGAGCCTGAAGCTGCGCCTGACGCTCCTCTTTTTGCTGCTGTCCCTGGCGGCCTGGTTTGCCGCAAGCGTGGTGGCCTGGCACCAGACGACCGACAAGCTCGATAAGCTGTTCGATACCCAGCAGATGCTGTTTGCCAAACGGCTGCTGACGATGGACGTGGACGAACTCCGCGCCCCGGAACGCATGCGCGAGGTGCCGAAAAAAGCCAAACACGGCCATCTTGACGACGATGCGCTGGCCTTCGCAATCTTCACCGCAGACGGCAGCATGGTGCTTAACGACGGTGAGAACGGGCGCGACATACCTTATCACTACCGCCGGGACGGATTTGATGACGGTCGGTTGCAGGATGACAACGACGAATGGCGTTTCCTGTGGCTGACCTCCCCGGACGGGAAATACCGCGTGGTGGTTGGCCAGGAGTGGGAGTACCGACAAGATATGGCGCTGGACGTGGTCAGCTCGCAGCTGACGCCGTGGCTGGTGGCGCTGCCCGTAATGCTTCTGTTGCTGATTGTCCTGCTGAGCCGGGAATTGAAACCGCTGAAAAACCTGGCGCAGACCCTGCGTTCACGCTCGCCGGATGCGACCGATACGCTGCCCACCCACGGCGTGCCGACGGAGGTTCGCCCGCTGCTTGATGCGCTTAACCATCTTTTCGCCCGTACGCAGGAGATGATGGCCCGCGAGCGCCGCTTCACCTCGGATGCCGCTCATGAGTTGCGCAGCCCGCTTGCCGCGCTGAAGGTGCAAACCGACGTGGCGCAGCTTTCCCTTGACGATCCCGGGGCGCAGTCTAAAGCGCTGGGGCAATTGCATGCGGGCATCGACCGCGCCTCCCGGCTGGTGGATCAGCTTCTCACCCTGTCGCGCCTGGATTCACTGGATAATCTTGATGACGTCGAACCCGTGATGATGGCCGATTTGCTGCAATCCGCGGTGCTGGATATCTGGCATCCGGCGCAGCAGGCGGGCATTGATATTCGGCTCAACGTCAACGCGCCCGAGGTGATGCGTCACGGACAGCCGCTATTGCTGAGCCTGCTGGCGCGTAACCTGCTGGACAACGCCGTTCGTTATAGCCCGCGCGGCAGCGTGGTGGACGTGACGCTGAACACCCAAAGCTTTACCGTGCGCGACAACGGCCCGGGCATTTCAACCGATGCGCTGGCGCGTCTCGGCGAGCGCTTTTATCGTCCACCGGGCCAGGACGCCACCGGCAGCGGTCTGGGGTTGTCTATTGTGAAGCGCATCGCGGCGTTACACGGGATGCGCGTCTCGCTGGGCAATGCGCCTGAAGGGGGCTTTGAGGTGACCGTCAGCTGGTAGCCATTATTGCGCTGAGCGCAAAAGACTTTGCACATTTTGCTTATTTTTCCGCTCCGTCCTCGCGCGTAGAATACCTGGCATACTCTCAGCATCGAGGACAAATAATGAGCAACATTCTGATTATCAACGGCGCGAAAGAATTTGCGCACTCTAAAGGCCAGCTCAATGACACCCTGACCGAGGTCGCGGATGGTTTCCTGCGCGACGCCGGACATGATGTTAAGGTCGTGCGCGCGGACAGCGATTACGACGTGAAGGCCGAAGTGCAGAACTTCCTGTGGGCCGACGTGGTTATCTGGCAGATGCCGGGCTGGTGGATGGGCGCACCGTGGACCGTGAAAAAATACATGGACGATGTGTTTACCGAAGGTCACGGTTCGCTGTATGCCAGCGACGGCCGCACCCGCTCAGACGCGTCTAAAAAATACGGTTCCGGCGGCCTGTTGCAGGGCAAGAAATACATGCTCTCCCTGACCTGGAATGCCCCGCTTGAAGCGTTCACCGAGCAAGATCAGTTCTTTGAAGGCGTAGGCGTAGACGGCGCGTATCTGCCATTCCACAAGGCGAATCAGTTCCTGGCTATGGAGCCGCTGCCGACCTTTATCGTCAATGACGTAATTAAAATGCCGGACGTCCCACGCTATATCGCAGAATATCGCAAGCATCTCGCGGAAATTTTTGCTTAACTGGTAGCCTGGAATTAGAAGGAGTTAATTATGCTTACCGTTATTGCTGAAATCCGTACGCGTCCTGGCCAACATCACCGCCAGGCGGTGCTGGATGAGTTCGCAAAGATCATCCCGACCGTACTGAAAGAAGAAGGCTGCCACGGCTACGCGCCAATGGTGGACGCCGCCACCAGCGCAAGCTTCCAGGCGACCGCGCCAGACTCGATTATCATGGTTGAGCAGTGGGAAACCGTCGCGCACCTTGAAGCGCATTTGCAGACCGCGCATATGAAAGCGTGGAGCGACGCGGTGAAAGGGGACGTTCTGGAAACCCATATTCGTATTCTGGAGCAAGGGGTTTAAGTTCTGTGAAATTTACCGGGTGGCACTGCGTTTACCCGGCCTACAACTTCCCTCCCAGGCCCGGTAAGCGTTAACGCCACCGGGCTTTTTTTATCACCTTAACACTCAACTGCTATGCTTATTCTGACTTCATGTTAAACAGGAGGATGGAATGGGTCTTTTTAATTTCGTAAAAGAAGCAGGCGAAAAGCTGTGGGACAATCTGACCGATCATAAGGGTCAGAGCGACAAAATCACCGAGCACCTCAAGAAACTCAACATTCCCGGTTCCGATAAGGTTCAGGTTGACGTCACCGACGGCAAAGCCAGCGTGACGGGCGACGGGCTGACGCAGGAGCAGAAAGAAAAAATCCAGGTCGCCGTCGGCAACATCGCAGGCGTCAGCGAGGTGGAGAACAACATCACCGCGACAGATGCCAAAGATGAAGCTACTTACTATACGGTGAAATCCGGCGATACCCTGAGCGCGATCTCTAAAACCGTGTACGGCGATGCTAACCAGTACAACAAGATTTTTGAGGCTAACCGCCCTATGCTCTCCAGCCCCGATAAAATCTATCCCGGCCAGACGCTGCGTATTCCTAAAGCATAACGTCTAAAACAGTCGGTTCACGTCGCGCAGAGGAACAGAATGAAAATAGCTTGTCTTGGCTGGGGTTCGTTAATCTGGAAAAGCGGCGCGTTACCGGTAGCCGGTGAGTGGCAGACCGACGGGCCTTCTTTGCCCGTCGAGTTCTGTCGGGTCAGCGATGGCGGTGAACTGGCGACCGCCATCTGTATGAATGCCCCTGCCGTGCCGGTGCTTTGGGCATGGCTGGAGGCCACAACGTTGAGCGTGGCCTGCCGCGCTTTGCGTGAGCGCGAAGCCATTCCCGAGGATCGCTGCGATGGTATTGGCTCGCTGCTAATCACCGGACGCGACACGGGTATCCTGACAACATGGGCCAGGGAGAAAGGTATTGAAGCGATCATCTGGACCGGGCTCCCGCCGAGAAGCGCGTCACAGGAAGGCAGGGTTCCTGCCGTGGACGAAGCCATCGCTTATCTCGACGGCCTCAGCGGAGAGACCCGCAGCCATGCGCGGGACTATATTTGCCGCGTGCCTGCCCAGCTTGATACGCCCTACCGGCGCGTCATTAAAGACGTGCTTGGATGGTAATCCCCCGGCCAGTTACCAGTACAGTTTCCAGCTCCGGGTGAAACGCACCAGCGCCTCAACGTAGAAGTAATCTCCCCAGCTTGCGCACTCATCCACGCCTTTGTTGCTCCCGAGGTGGTAAACCGAGTGTTTAAGCAGCCCGTTGCCCTTTTCTTCTCTCCCCATCAGATAGTGTTTCGTCAGTGACGACATAATGCCTTTAGCCCATTCCATATAGCGCTCGCGATCCGGATCCGTGACCGGCAGGTGTTTCAGCAACTCCAGCAGCCCACATACCGCAATCGCCGCCGAGGAAGAATCACGCAGCGCGTCGGTGCCCACCAGCGCCAGATCCCAGTGGCAGACGTAGTCGTCGGGCAGGCGATTGAGGAAGTAGTTCGCCAGCCGTTTTGACAGGGCGATCATCGTCTCGTCGCCGGTATAGATATAGCTCAGCAGGAAGCCGTAAATTCCCCACGCCTGCCCGCGTGACCAGCAGGAGTCGTCGGCGTAGCCCTGCTGGGTGTTGCCGTAGCGCGGTGCGCCGGTTGTCACATCCATATAGTAGGTGTGGAATGTGGAGGCATCGTCACGAATGAGGTACGTCGCCGCCTGCATGACGTGCGCTTTTGCGGCGTCGGCAAAGCGCGGATCGCCCGTCTGCTCCGTTGCCCAGTAGAGCAGCGGCAGGTTCATGTTGCAGTCGATGATCATCCGCCCGGCCTGGTCCGGATCGGAGAGATCGCCCCACGCCTGGATGATCTTCGCTTTCTCGTGGAAGCGTTCCAGCAGAGCTTCCGCCGCCAGCAGCGAGAAGCCGCGCGCCTCGCGGTTTCCGGTCAGCCGCCACGCGGCTACGCAGGAGAGCGTGTAGAGGAAGCCTAAATCGTGGGTGTTGGTGTCGTTGCGCCCGGCGATGCGCAGGCCAAACGAGCGCACGTGTTTTTCCGCCATCGCGCGGAATTTTTCCTCGCCGCTCATCTCCCATGCCAGCCATAGCTGCCCGGTCCAGAAGCTGGTGGTCCACTCCACGTTGTCAGTCAGCGGATAAAAACCGTTCTGGCAGGTTTCCGCCGGGAATTTGTCGCCGAACTCCGTTAAATGACGGCTAATCAGGTCCAGAACGTGGCTGCGCGCCGAATTCAGTTCATCGCTGAATGCGCGGGAGTCAACGGGCGCAGCGATAACAGTCAGACGTTCTTCTTTGATACGACTTAACATATTTCGGTTCCTTCTTTGACGGCGTAATTTATCGTGTTGACGTTTCTGCTACGTTCAGCGCACGAGCCCCGCGCCATTTGCTCTGACAGGCAGATAACGTAAAAGCAGAAATAAGGGTAAAGGTCAGCGCCGTTGCGCCCATGATGATATAGGTGTGCTCAAAGCCAATACGGTCATACATATAGCCGGCAGGGGAAGAGACCACCACGTTGCCAACGTAGAGCATTGCCTGATAGCCGAGTAAATACATGGTGGCATTGACGCGCTTGTCGAAATGCTCGGCGATATATTTAAATACCGACACCAGCAGGAGACAAATTTCCAGACCGTACAGCGGCTTAAGCACTGAAATTAACAGGTGAGAATCACACATGCCGGAAATAATCAGACGCGCCCCGACCACCAGCCCGACAATTAATAGCCCGCGTTTGGCGCCAATAAAGTTCACAAACAGCGGGACCACCATATACATGACAAATTCCATGCCCGACTGCACGGTCCCGAGATAACCGAATACCGCGTTGCCCTCATGAATATCATCGAAGAAGGTGACGAAATAGCGCGAGAACTGCTGCTCGGCGATAAACATCATCCACGCCACGCCCGCCACGTACAGGCAGAAGGCCCAGAATTTGCGGTTTCGCAGCAGGGCGTAAACGTCTGACGGGGCGATTTTCTCTTTCGTCAGCACCTCGCCCGCGTGAATGGAGTTAGTGTTCACTTTCAGGCTCAGCAGGACGATCAGCATCACCACCGATGCCACGCTGCCGAGAATAAAGTTATACGCCGGTGAGAGGTTAAACAGCAGGCCGGAGAAGGACGATGCCACCGCCCAGCCGAGCGAACCCCACATGCGAATTTGCCCGAACTCCATGCCGTTTAAGCGGCTAAAGCGGTCGGAATACGATTCGCACGCCGCCACACCCGCGTACCAGGCAAAGCTTAAATAGAGCGCGCCGATAATAATCCCCAGCAGGGTATTAGACATTAACAGCGGCTGGTATACGTAAATAAAGAACGGCGCCATCAGGGCCGACATGATCACCACAAAATAGAGCAGGTATTTGCTCATGCCGATCTTATCGAGAATATAGCCGTAGATCGGTTTAAGAATAACGGAGAATATCCCGTTCACCGCAAAAACGGTTCCAATCACCGAGCCGCTGAGATTGGCTTTCTGGCCAAGCCAGATCGCCAGCAGTCCAATACTGGCAGACCAGGTAAAGAAATAGAGAAAGATAAAGCTACTGATTTTGTAATATTCAGTTCTGTTAGTTGTCGATGTGCTTTTCATATCATCCTCGCCGGGGTGTAGGGCCAGATTTTTATAATGTGAACGACAGCTTACGTTCGCTTCCGGGTTCGCTAATGACGACCCGGCTATGGGTTATATTCAGCTGCGGCGTCGCCGCAACGGGCTGTTTTCCGCCAGCCAGAACGGCGCAACAGAGCCAGCTTTCCCCTTGCGGGAGGTCGGCCTTTAACAACGGAATGGAAGCGCACTCCGCAAACATAATGCTGCTGTTCGGCGGCGTGACGATGCTGTCTGGCTGGCGGTGAATGACCGGCGAAAGATCGACAATGACGCTGCTGCCGTTTTCAGCCATCAGATAACAACCGCGATCGCGCACCTGGTGGGCGGTTTTCATCACCGCAAAGCCGCCCTCGACGGTTTGCAGAGTGCGCGCGCTGTTGATGCGGTGCAGGCGCAGGTGCCACTCCCCGAACGGGATCTGCCAGGTCGCAATCTGCACGTCGCGCCACGGCGACCAGCGCGAGAAAATGTAATGTTCATCCACCCGAACCTCTTCGCACTCGCGACGACCGCGGAAATAGTCATCTTCGTCCGCCAGCAGCAGCATGGAATCGCAGGCGGCATGCTTCAGGCCAAATCGTCCACGCTCAATGGTGAATCCGAAGCGGCTGGAGTAGGCAAATTTGGTGTATTTCGCTTCGGTGTTAACGTAGTTATTCAGCTCCAGCTGACCAGCCGTGAGCATGACGACGTGCTGCGAAGCTTTCGAATGCATCAGGATCTGCTGCGCATGCGGGATCACATGTTTTTCAGCAAGCGCGGGCAGCGGCTGCTCGTCGGCCTGCCAGAACGGATGCGCCTCCGGCAGCGCCAGGATCAGGTAGGTTTTCAGCGCCCAGTACGGTGAACCGGGGGAGTTGTAATCCTCGCACATCGCCAGGTTCGGATACGCAAACCCCAGGGTAAGAATACCGTCGCGATCGACAATCGACTGCTGCTGCCACCAGCGCAGATGCCGCAGCACAATGCCCTTCACGATACCCGGGGTGAAGACGTCCAGCTGAGAAAAGGCCACCGCGCTCCAGAAGGCAACCATGGCAAAGCGGTAGGTCAGGCTGCGGCCAAACGGCACCGAGGCACCATCGGCGGCGGACCAGTAGATAAAGTCTTCCGCGAACAGACGCGAGCGCTCGCGCAGCACCTTCGCCCTCGCCTCGTCGTCACTCAGGGTGGCGTAAATCAGGCCGTAAAAATGGAAAGCCATGGAGATGTAATAGTCTTTCGGGCGGCCAGGACCGTCGGAGTACCAGCCGTCGCCGAGATAGTAGGCGTCCATCAGCGCAAAGCGGTGGTCAATGGCGGCTTGATCGTACGGCAGGCCGGCGCGCTTAAAGCCGAGCTGGACCATAATGGCAAAATAGTTCCAGTTGCTGTCCGGCATCTGCGCGTCGGTGATTTGGTTGAGCCACGCGTGCAGGTTAATCACCTCGCGCCCGGTAAAGTGCGCGGTGAGTTTATCTCCCAGCAGACCGAGCCCCAGACCGTAGGCCGCCATCTCCACCAGACGCTGATCGTACGGGCCGGTTTCACCCCAGTAGCCGGTGCTTTGCGGGTCGGTACCAAGCTTAATGGCAGTAAGGTACTTCTCGCTGAACGGCGTGCTTTCGCCGGATGCCATCAGCGGAAACAGCCCCCACAGCGCGCGGGAAAGTCCCTCCATCTGCGCAATATCCGCTGTGTAATGGGCGCAGGTATCACCCAGCGAGAATCGTGAACGGTTCGCCGGAAATTGCGTGTCCAGCGCCTGTAAAAGTGCATTCAACGACGCCACTACCTCCTGGCGTGAAGACAACGGATTTGATTTTTCTTTGTTTGCCGCCCACATCGGTTCGCCCTCGTAATCAACTGCGGCAAAGCATAGTGAATCCGCAAGGGGCAGAAATGTTAGCCGTGTCACAGGCATGAACGATGAATAAACCTCCAGTTGAGAAAATTTAAAAAGGTGGTTTATAAAGACGGTCAGACGGGAAAAAGTTGAGTTCTATTGCACTATGCGCGACACGCCGACATCCGATCTTCTGGAACTGATCGCCCTGAACGATACCGTGGCCTCGTTCAGCCGCCTGTTTGCCAATACCGTGCGCTACCATCACTGGCACCAGTGTCTGGAGATCCTCTATGTGGAAGAGGGCTTTGGCGTGGCGATTGTCGATAATCGTCACTACACCATGCGCCCCGGACGGCTGTTTTTCTTCCCGCCTTTTACGCTGCACAAGGTCATGGTGGACGAACAGGCGGAGGCAATTTACCGCCGCACCATTATTCATCTCGACCAGCACGCGGTGCTGAAGATCCTGCGGGATTTTCCCCAGACCCGGCAGCGTCTGGAGCGGCTGTCACGCCGTGGCGGCGAAGCGTGGGTCGCCGATTTAGCCCACTTCCATCACCATATCGACCATCTGTTTAGCTGCTATAAACCGCCGATGAACGGCGAGAGCATCGCCAGCCTGCTGATAGGCCTGTTCGCGATGCTGCCCGACGATCGCGACGGCGAGCCGGGAAACAGCCAGGGGATCGCCAGCCAGGTGATGTTTTGGCTCGACGAGCATTATCAGGAGAAATTTCGTCTGGATGCGCTGGCCAATGAGCTGGGAAAATCCCGCAGCTACGTATCGCGAAAATTCCATGCGGAAACGGGCGAAAAAATTCACGACTACCTGAATACGCTAAGGTTGCGTAAGGCGTGTGAGTGTTTACTCCACACTGATTCGAGCGTGCGTGACATTGCCGCACAGACGGGTTTTTCCGACGTGACGTGGTTTATCAGCGCGTTTAAAAAAGGGATTGGCGAGACGCCGCTGCAGTACCGGAAGAACCATCGTGCGGTTTGACGCCCTCACCCATGGGGCTGAGGGTTCCCCACAAATTAATGCGAGCACTGAGCAATCCCCTCGCCCCTCCGGGGAGAGGGTTAGGGTGAGGGGAACATACGGCGGTGGTGGTCATTCCGTTCACTTTATGTTCCTTGCTACTCTGTAACGACATGACCGGTGAACGTGCCAGGGTGGCTCAGTCGCCACCACCCTGGCGACCCGGGCTCCCGGCGGTAAATCGCCGCTTCGCGGTGCCCTCGGCTCATTCCTTCCGGCTTATCGGGTACGGGCGGAGGCAACGTCCCTGTAAAGCCGCCCTCTCGGCGCATCCCTGCGCCTCGCCCCGGCCTGCAGGAAACGCCTCAGCGATTTACAGCCGGACCAGGGCATCGCTGACAGCCCTCAGTCATTTAGAAAGCAACTTTATTGCTTCTGCATAAAAAAATTACTGGGGATCCCTCAGCCCACGGGGAGAGGGGGAAAATCAACCGCTCTTCTTGCCCGGCTTTAATCCGCGGTGTAACTCGTTGATGCGCTTCATCGACTTGATGGTGCGCTGCGGCTCGGTGGAGGCGACGGACAGAATAATCATCTCCAGGCACAGCAGCACCGTGCCGTGCAGCGGGATTTTGCCCTTCTCGCCGCCGCGCGGGACGTGGATCACTACGCTTGCCTCTTTGCTAAAGCGCGAGTCCGTGGCGTTGGTCAGCAAAATGGTGGGAATACCCAGGCGCTTCGCTTCGCGCAGCGTGGTCTGTCCCTCCCGGTGCGCGGATTTTTGCGCCATCATTACCAGCACGTCACCGCGCTGTAGGGCAATCAGCTGTTCGGCGAGGCCAATACCGGTGCGGTTGAGCGGGATCGCAGGCAGGCCTATACGGCTAAACAGTCGCGAGGTGTACTCAGCCAGAATGCCGGATGCGCCAATGCCAAAAATAGCGACCTGTCTCGCCTGCGCCAGCAGCGACACCGCCTGCGCCATCGCGTAGCGGTTGCCCGGTTCGGACAACACCGCGCAGGTGTGTTGATGGCCTTCCAGCACAAAATCGATGCTCGCGTCGACGTCGCTGGTAAGCGTGTTTACCGTCGTGGACATCTTCTCGCTGGAGGTGACCACCGGGCCAAACCACTGCTCCAGGGTCTGCTTGAGATCCCGCAGCCCGCCAAACCCAAGCGCCTGAATGGCACGCACCACGGTGGCGTCCGAGGTGTGTAGCACAGCGGCAATCTCCATTGCCGTCTGCTCCATAACCGCTTCACGATTTTCATTGATATAGCTCGCCACCTGCAGCAGGCGCGGCGTCAGCTGGTGCGCCCGCGAGCGGAGGCGGTCGCCGTAGACATCAATTTTTCGGATCATCGTGCGGCCTCCGGCAGCGGACGGCCCGCTATCTGCGACTGCACCTGCGCGGCCATCAGCCCCAGCGAGGCAAATGAATTTGAGATCGCTTCCTCGCGGGAGATGAGCACGTAATGCCCGGTTCGGCAGGCGTTGAGAAACTGACACCAGCCCGGCATCACCGCATCCATCGCCGCCAGCTCGTCCTGCGGTTTTCCGCCGGTGTCCCCGCGCCAGGTTGCAAAGACAAAATCAGCATCCAGCTCCGGCAGGCGCTCGGCGCTGACGTCGATGCGCCCGCCCTCCGGGATGCTCTCAATCAGCGGCGGGAACCTGAACCCTGCGTCGCGCAGCACGCGCCCAAGCGAGTGGTAGCTGTGCATGGCGTTGATTTTGCCCTGATTGGCCTGAATCACCGAGACGGTCAGTTTGCTCGTATCGATGGTCGCCTTTAGCGCCTCGATCTGCTCCTGATAGCGACGCTCCAGAATCTTCAGCCGCGCCTCTGTCCCGGTAAGCTGCGCCAGCTTGCGGTAGATCTCCGGCGCGCCGCCGTCGAGGTGATCGATACTCACCGTCGGGGCAATTTTTTCCAGCTGTTCGACCGGCGTGTTGCGGGTCGGCTCGGTGATGATAAGATCCGGCTTCGCCGCGGCGATGGCTTCAATATCGATATCGGCGGTGCCGATGAATGTGATGTCGGAATTATCAAAATCGATGCCCGTCAGCATGCCGCTGGAGCGCAGAAAATGGCTGCCGTCCGGTCGGGTACGGCCATGGCTGGCAACCGGCGGTACGCCAAGCTCGATCAGCGGAATGGTGATATCCAGGTCGTGCAGGGACACAATCCGCTTCGGGTTAACCGGCACCACCACTTTGCGGTTCAGGTCGTCAGTAAACGTCTGCGTTGGCTCTGCGGCTCCTGCAGCAAAACCCACCAGCACCAGCATTGCAAAAAATACGCGCATTTCTATCCCCTAAAATCGATCCCGACGCTGCCAGAGCAGCAGCAGGAAAAACGGTCCGCCAATCAGTGAAATGACAATTCCCGCCGGCAGCTGCAACGGGAGAAATGCCAGCCGCCCGACGTTATCCGCCAGCAGCACCAGCAGCGCGCCCAGTACGGCACTTCCCGTCAGCAGTGCCGTTTGCCCTCCGCGCAGCAGCAGGCGCGCCATGTGCGGGGCAATCAGCCCGACAAAGCCGATACTCCCCACGCAGGAGACGCAGGCCGCGGTGAGCACCACGGGGGCAAACACGCGCAGCAGCGCGAGGCGTGAAGTCCGCACGCCCAGCCCCGTCGCAATGTGGTTGCCGAGCAAGGCTACGTCTGCGGCGCGCGCGGTAAAGAGCAGCAGCGCAAACGCCGGCACTGTCCAGGCAGCAGCGATGCTGACCAGCGTCCAGCTTGCCGCATGCAGACTCCCCGCCAGCCACAGCATCGCCGTCTGGACGTCGCGCACGTCGGCGGTCGTCATAAAGACCCCCATCGCGGCGGCAAACGCCCATGACACGCCGATGCCGATCAGGATGAATCGCGGGCGCGAGATATCACGCGCCAGCGCCACTACCAGCAGCGCGGTCAGCAGCCCACCGGCCATGCCGATAAGTGGACGCCAGTACGGCCCCAATCCCGGAAACTGAAAAATCAGCAGCAGCACCGCCGCGCTACAGCCCTCTTTCACGCCGATAAGTCCGGGGTCAGCAAGGCCGTTGCGGGTAATGGACTGCATGGCCGCCCCCGCCATGCCGAGCATCGCGCCGCACAGCACCGCCATCAGCAGGCGCGGCAGGCGGATATCCATCACAATGTAATGCGCATCCGCCGTCAGACGTTCAGGATAAAACAGCGCACGTCCGATGGCGGAAGCAGGAATGGGCAGCGAGCCGTGCGTCAGGCCAAAACTTAGCAGCAGTAAAACGGCAAGGGTTAAAACGGTCAGATACAGCAGCGCCCTCGGGCGAACCAGCGCCGAGAAGGAGGAAAATCGTACTGCCCTCAATCCAGCCCGGTTCATTTGAACATCCTTGACGCCATAAGGATAAAGACCGGCGCGCCGACCAGCGCAGTCATCACGCCGGTTGCCAGCTCATACGGCGTAAACAGCGTGCGGGCGGCGATATCCGCCATCAGCAGAACCAGCGCCCCGCAGAGGGCTGAGAGCGGCACCATCACGCGCAGGTCCACCGATACCAGACGGCGAATCAGCTGCGGCACCACGAGTCCGATAAACCCGATCGGTCCGGCAACTGAAACCGCCGCGCCGCACAGCAGGGCGATGGCCAGCAGCGCGAGCAGGCGCGTTTTCAGCAGTGACACGCCAAGCCCCTGCGCCATTCTGTCCCCCAGCGCCAGCATGTTCAGCGACGGCGACAGCCAGAGCGCCAGCGCAAAACCCACGGCAGCGGCCCCCGCGGCGCTAGCGGTCGTCTCGCCGATGACTCCCGCCACATCCCCCGCAAGCCAGGTCCGCATGGCCAGCAGCGTCTGTTCATCCAGAATCAACACCGTGGCGGTTATCGATGAGGCAAATGCCGACATCGCCACGCCGCACAGCGTGACCTTCATCGGCGTGAGACCGGTACGCCCGGATGAGGAGAACGTTAGCACCAGCAAAAAGAGCGCGGCGGCGCCGGCTGCGGCTATCAGAGGGCGGCCAAACGGCAGCGACAGCCCGAGGGCACTCGTCAGCACCACCGCCAGCGCCGCCCCTGCATTTAGCCCCAGGATATGCGGCTCGCCGAGCGGGTTGCGGATCACTGACTGCAGCAGCACGCCCGCGACGCCGAGCGCCGCGCCCGTCACCAGGGCGGCGCACAGCCGCATCAAGCGCAGCCTGACGATCACGCTATGCTCAAAATTGCGCGGGTCGAAGTGGAAAAATGCGTCTACTACCGTCCGGGGGGCGATAACGCGCGCCCCGATGCTCAGGTGCGCAATCGCGCCTGCCAGAAGCAGCAGCGTAAAGAGAATAAAGGCCACAGACGTGCGCATCATGGTTTGTCGACAGCCTGACGGAACGGCATAAAGAACGGCTTGCCGGTCAGCGGGTTAACCGACATATGCACGTCGACATCAAACACCGCTTTGATCAGCTCCGGCGTGCAGGCGTCGCCCTCATGCAGTACCCCCTCAACCTTTCCCTGACGTAAAAAGACCAGCGAATCACCGTAGTTCACGGCGAAGTTGAGATCGTGCAGAACCACCACCACGGTGCGCCCGTGCCGGCGCGTCAGCGTGTGCAGCAGTTCGAGGATCTCTACCTGGTAGCGAAGATCGAGGTACGTCGTGGGTTCATCCAGCAGGATGTAGGGCGTTTGCTGCGCCAGCACCATGGCGATCCAGCAGCGCTGGCGCTGGCCGCCGGACAGGCTTTCAACCAGATGATGGGCAAACTCTGCCGTTCCGGTCAGGCGTAACGCCTCTTCCACGGCCCGCTCGTCTTCTTCGCTCCACTGGCGCATCACGTTCTGCCAGGGGAAACGTCCGCGCGAGACCAGCTCAAATACGGTTAACCCTTCTGGAAGCAGCGGAGACTGCGGGAGGATCCCGAGCTGGCGGGCGACCGCTTTGGTTGGCTGCGAGTGGATGGCTTTGCCGTCCAGCACCGCGCTGCCGCCGAGCGGCTGAAGCAGTCGCGCGAGGGTACTTAACAGCGTCGATTTTCCGCAGCCGTTTGCGCCCACCAGAACAGTCATTTTCTGCTGGGGGATCGCAAGGGAGATATCATCAACGATGATTTTTTTCTGGTAACCCGCGGAGAGGTTCTCAAGAACCAGTCCCGGCTTTTTGATGTAGTGAGCCACGTGAACGCCAACGTAAGAAAAAAAACCAACAAATAAAAATAAAACTCATTCTCTTTTGTGAGTTTGCCGCCGCGCCATGTAGTAGTCAAGCGAAGATATACCCTGTAAACCCCAGGGATAACTGAGCATCGATTCACAAATCGAAATTCCTTTTTATCAATTATTTTCAATGCCTTAAACAGGAAATCAACGCGTATTAGCCAGAGAGAAACCTCTGTAGCGAAATTTTTATTTATTCCATTTACTACTACATTCCCTCATGCTTGAATGATTCTCAATTACAAGTCCGATGCCGTAGAGGCTAACGGACAGACCGTAAGGGCAATGACTCACACATTCTTCCGCGAGCATTTCATCGCAGGATATTTTGGGAAAACAGATGTAATGGCTAAGTTCACACCTTCATTCGCCGGGGTAAAAGGGCGCGCGCTCTTTTCACTCCTGTTCATGGCGCCTCTGGTGCACGCAGCAGCAAAAGACGGTGAGACGCTTACCGTCACTGCCGACCCTTACGCTTCCACCGACGCCACCAGCGGCTATCAGCCCCTGAACACCTCCACCGCCACGCTGACCAACATGCCGATGCTGGACATCCCGCAGGTGGTCAATACCGTCAGCGATAAAGTGCTGGAAGACCAAAACGCGACCACGCTCGACGAGGCGCTGTATAACGTCAGCAACGTGGTGCAGACCAACACCCTGGGCGGCACGCAGGATGCCTTCGTGCGCCGTGGCTTCGGCGCAAACCGCGATGGCTCGATCATGACCAACGGCCTGCGCACCGTGCTGCCGCGCAGCTTCAATGCCGCAACCGAGCGCGTGGAGGTGCTAAAAGGCCCGGCCTCGACCCTTTACGGTATTCTCGACCCCGGCGGCCTGATTAACGTGGTGACCAAACGCCCGGAGAAAACCTTCGGCGGCTCGATTTCTGCCACATCAACCAGCTTTGGCGGCGGTACCGGACAGTTTGACGTCACCGGTCCGATTGAAGGTACGCGTCTGGCCTATCGCCTGACGGGGGAGTATCAGGACGAGGATTACTGGCGTAATTTCGGCACCGAACGCAGCACCTTTATCGCCCCGTCTTTGACCTGGTTCGGCGATGATGCCACCGTGACCGTGCTCTATTCGCATCGCGACTATAAAACGCCGTTCGATCGCGGAACGATCTTCGATCTCAACACCAAAAAGGCCGTCGACGTCGATCGCAAAACCCGCTTTGATGAGCCATTTAACGTGACCGACGGTCAGTCCGACCTCGCTCAGCTTAATGCGGAGTATCGCCTTAACAGCCAGTGGACCGCGAAGTTCGACTACAGCTACAGCCAGGATAAGTACAGCGATAACCAGGCTCGCGTGATGGCCTACGATTCAAAAACCGGCAACCTGACCCGCCGCGTGGATGCGACCCAGGGTTCGACCCAGCGTATGCACACAACGCGGGCAGATTTGCAGGGGAACGTGGACATCGCGGGCTTTTACAATGAGATCCTGACCGGCGTGTCGTATGAGAATTACGATCTGCTGCGTACGGACATGATCCGTTGTAAGAACGTTAAGGATTTCAATATTTACAACCCGAGCTATGGCAGCCTCGGCAAGTGCACCACCGTCTCGGCATCCGACAGCGATCAAACCATCAAGCAGGAGAGCTACTCCGCTTACGCGCAGGACGCGCTGTACCTGACCGATAAATGGATCGCCGTTGCCGGGCTGCGCTACCAGTATTACACCCAGTACGCGGGCAAAGGCCGTCCGTTTAACGTCAACACCGACAGCCGCGACGACCAGTGGACGCCGAAGCTGGGCCTGGTATACAAGCTCACGCCGGCAGTCTCCCTGTTTGCTAACTATTCCCAGACGTTTATGCCGCAGTCGTCCATTGCGAGCTACATCGGCGACCTGCCGCCGGAAACGTCGAACGCGTATGAAATAGGCGCTAAATTCGACCTGTTCGACGGGATTACTGCCAACATCGCGCTGTTTGATATCCACAAGCGCAACGTGCTGTACACCGAGAGCATCGGTGATGAAACCGTCGCCAAAACCGCGGGCCGCGTGCGCTCGCAGGGTGTCGAAGTGGATCTCGCCGGATCGCTGACCGAGAACACCAACATTATCGCCAGCTACGGCTATACCGATGCGAAAGTGCTGGAAGACCCGGACTACGCGGGCAAACCGCTGCCGAACGTGCCGCGCCATACCGGCTCCCTGTTCCTGACGTACGATATTCACAATGCGTTTGCCGGGAATACGCTGACAATTGGCGGCGGCGGGCACGGCGTGAGCCGTCGTTCAGCGACTAACGGTGCGGATTATTATCTGCCGGGCTATTTCGTGGCGGATGCATTTGCGGCGTACAAAATGAAGCTGCAATATCCGGTGACGCTACAGGTGAACGTGAAAAACCTGTTTGATAAGACCTACTACACGTCGTCGATTGCGACCAATAACCTGGGCAACCAGATTGGCGACCCGCGTGAAGTGCAGTTTACGGTGAAGATGGAGTTTTGACGTCAGTGCGAGGCGTTCCCCTCACCCTAACCCTCTCCCCAGAGGGGCGAGGGGATCGATCGTAGGCCCGGTAAGCGCAGCGCCACCGGGCAAAAAAAAGCCCTGCATCGCAGGGCTTTTTCAGCATCAGGCCTCAATATCCGCCATATCGCCTTTCTCCTGCAGCCAGTTACGTCGGTCTTCCGAACGTTTCTTGGCAAGGAGCATATCCATCATGGCGTTGGTTTGCTGTTCGTCTTCGTCGCTGATCGTCAGCTGCACCAGACGGCGCGTGTTCGGATCCAACGTCGTTTCGCGAAGCTGCATCGGGTTCATCTCGCCCAGCCCTTTAAAGCGCTGCACGTTCGGTTTGCCCTTCTTGCGCTTCAGCTGTTCCAGCACGCCCGCTTTCTCTTCTTCCGTCAGCGCATAGTAGACTTCTTTGCCAAGGTCGATACGGTACAGCGGCGGCAGCGCCACGTGGACGTGACCGTTTTTCACCAGCGTGCGGAAGTGCTTCACGAACAGCGCGCACAGCAGCGTGGCGATGTGCAGACCATCGGAGTCCGCATCCGCGAGAATGCAGATCTTGCCGTAGCGCAGCTGGCTCAGATCGTCGCTGTCCGGATCGATGCCGATCGCCACGGAGATGTCGTGTACTTCCTGCGAGGCCAGCACTTCATCAGACGAGACTTCCCAGGTGTTGAGGATCTTACCCTTGAGCGGCATGATCGCCTGATACTCACGATCGCGCGCCTGCTTGGCCGATCCGCCCGCCGAGTCCCCTTCCACCAGGAACAGCTCGGTGCGGTTGAGATCCTGCGCGGTACAATCCGCCAGCTTGCCCGGCAGCGCGGGGCCGCTGGTCAGTTTTTTACGCACCACTTTCTTCGCCGCGCGCAGACGACGCTGGGCGCTGGAGATCGCCATTTCAGCCAGCATTTCTGCGGCCTGAACGTTCTGGTTCAGCCACAGGGTAAACGCATCTTTCACCACGCCGGAAACAAACGCCGCACACTGGCGTGACGACAGGCGCTCTTTAGTCTGACCGGCAAACTGCGGATCCTGCATTTTCACGGAAAGCACGTAGGCGCAGCGGTCCCAGATATCTTCTGCGGAAAGCTTCACGCCGCGCGGCAGAATGTTGCGGTATTCGCAGAACTCGCGCATCGCATCCAGCAGACCCTGACGCAGGCCGTTGACGTGCGTCCCCCCGAGCAGCGTTGGGATCAGGTTGACGTAGCTTTCCGTCAGCAGCTCACCGCCTTCAGGTAGCCACAGCAGCGCCCAGTCCACCGCCTCGGTATCACCTTCGAAATTCCCGACGAACGGTTTTTCCGGCAGGGTCGGCAGGCCGTTAACCGCTTCGCACAGGTAGTCGTTCAGACCCTTTTCGTAGCGCCAGCTCTGTTCGGTGTTGTTAACGTGATCTTTAAAGGTGATTTCTACACCTGGGCACAGCACCGCTTTGGCTTTCAGCAGGTGCGTCAGGCGGGAAACAGAAAAGCGTGGGCTGTCGAAGAAGCTTTCGTCAGGCCAGAAATGGACGCTGGTGCCGGTGTTGCGTTTACCGCACGTCCCGACGACCTGCAAATCCTGCACTTTTTCGCCGTTTTCAAACGCGATGTTATACACCTGGCCGTCGCGACGGACGTTCACTTCCACGCGCTTTGACAGGGCGTTAACCACGGAGATCCCCACGCCGTGCAAGCCGCCAGAGAACTGGTAGTTTTTGTTGGAGAACTTACCGCCCGCATGCAGACGGCAGAGGATCAGCTCAACGGCAGGAACCCCCTCTTCCGGGTGAATATCCACCGGCATGCCGCGGCCATCGTCGATGACTTCCAGCGACTGATCGGCGTGCAGGATAACGTCCACGCGTTTGGCATGACCTGCCAGCGCTTCGTCCACACTGTTATCAATTACTTCCTGGCCCAGGTGGTTTGGGCGCGTCGTATCGGTGTACATCCCCGGGCGGCGGCGAACCGGCTCAAGCCCGGTGAGTACCTCAATGGCATCAGCGTTATAGGTTTGCGTCATGATTTAAGCTAGCAATTCGCATTGATTGTCAGTGGCTGTGCAGTCCAAGAAAATCGACAATCTGGGTGAAATGATCTTCAAAGCCCGTGAAAGCATGGTTTCCGCCCTCTTCTACAGTCTGGCGGCAGGATGCGTAATACGCCACTGCCTGGCGGTAATCCAGCACTTCATCTCCCGTCTGTTGCAGCAGCCAGATAAGATCGGGCGCTTCAAGCGGGTCGACCTGCATAACTTTGAGATCGTAAATATGGCGTGACTCTAGCACATATTGTTGGCCGGTGTAGGGGTTCTCGTTTTCGCCAAGAAAGTCCCTTAACAGCTCAAATGGCCGGACCGCCGGGTTAACGACGACAGCGGGCAACATAAAGCATTGCGACAGCCAGGTGGCGTAGTAGCCGCCGAGGGACGAGCCGACAACGCCAAACGATTCGCCGCCGTGTTCAAGCACAATCGATTCCAGCATTTCTGCCGCGTCCGCCGGATAAGGGGGCAGCTGCGGAATAATCATCTCCACGTGCGGATGATGTTCGCTCAGCCACTGGCGAAACTGCGTCGCCTTTGCGGAACGCGGAGAACTGTTGAACCCGTGCAGATAGAGGAGCGTCGACATCAATAGCCTTCTGAAGCGGTATCCGGGCGGAACTGCGCGCCAGCCAGACGGCACACTTCGGTGGTCAGCGAGCCGTCGGCATGCAGGTCCAGCCAGCGCCAGCCCGGTGCGATGGTGTCCAGCGTGAAGTTAGCGCAATGGGGCTTGAACTGCACGCAGGTGGACGGCGTCGCGAGCAGGCGGCGACCGTTCCAGTCGAGATCCTGTTCCTGGTGAATGTGCCCACACAGCAAATTTTTCACGCGCGGGAATTTCGCCAGCACGCTATCCAGCGCCGCAGAGTTGCGTAAGCTGTGCTGATCAAGCCAGCTACAGCCCGCCGGCAGCGGATGATGATGCAGTAACAGCAGCGTATTACGATTCGGTTCGGCGGCCAGTTTTGTCTCCAGCCAGTCAAGCTGATAGTCGCTCAACTCACCGTGCGGAACGCCAAACACCTGACTGTCGAGGAGCAGAATTTGCCACTTGTCCCCCGTAAAGACACATTTTGCCGGCGAAATCCCCGCCTCCTGAAGCGAACTGTACATGGCGGGCTGAAAATCGTGATTGCCCGGTAGCCAGACGCAAGGCACACTAAAGCTCGCAATTCCTTCGGCGAAATGCTGATAGGCTGCGGAGGATTGATCCTGCGCCAGATCGCCTGTCGCGACGATCAGATCGCATGGCCGCTTTTCAGCATGGATCGCGTCAAGAACCGCCTGATAACTCTCCCAGGTGTTCACGCCCAGAAGCGTCTCATGCTTTTCGGCAAAAAGGTGGGTGTCGGTGATTTGTAATATCCTGACTGGCGCCCCACCAGCAACAGTCAGGTTCAACAGGCTTTCCAAATGGTGTCCTTAGGTAGGTTTATGACGCTAACAAACCGGAATCGCCATTGCTCCATGTGCTAAACAATATCTTAGCCAGTCGGCTAAAAACTGGTTAATTTGATGCTTTTCGTCGCGTTGATGCAACTTTTTATTCGGATAATCATACCGCGCTTTGAAGCGAAAGATCTGCTGGCTTGAACACACTTCAGCGACCATCGCATCATGATAAAGACGTACCGTCATTGACGGCAGGCTCCAGTAGCTGATGCTCGGCGCCGTTTGCTCAATCTCCACCAGCGTAGTGTAGCGCGTTGATTCTGTTATCGTTAACCGATACTGCGCGTTGCTCACCTGATAGCTTACCGTTTCGCCGGGCGCGTCGTTTCGCGGCAGCAGGCGGCGCAGCTGGGCGAAATTGGTTTCGCACAGGCGCATCATTTCTGGGAAGTCAGGTGTATAGCGCTTCATTTTTTCCACTCGTTTCGTAAATTCTGATGATGCAGTTGCAGCCATTGCAAGGCGATGACAGACGCTGCGTTGTCGATTAAACCCTCTTCTACCCATTGGTAAGCCTGCTCCCGACTCACCACATGAACCCGAATATCTTCGTTTTCATCTGCCAGACCGTGGATCCCTTTCGCTGTCGTGGCGTCCACTTCGCCCACCATAATAGATGAGCGTTCCGTTGTTCCCCCCGGACTTGCCAGGTAGCTCAACACCGGTTTCGTCCGACCGATCGCCAGGCCTGCCTCTTCCAGCGCCTCACGGCGAGCGACGTCTTCGACCGACTCACCCTCCTCGATCATCCCGGCCACCATCTCCAGCAACCACGGCGTTTCGCTGGTATCATACGCCGCAATACGGACCTGCTCGACCAGCACGACTTCATCACGCACTGGGTCAAAGGGTAGCAAGACTGCCGCATGCCCGCGCTCAAAAATTTCGCGTTTGATTTCACCGCTCATTTCACCGTTAAACAGGCGATGCCTGAAACGGTAAAGTTCCATTGAAAAAAAACCGCTATAAAGCGTTTCTCGTGCAATAATTTCTACATCGTTTTTGGCGAAGGTGACAGGCACGTTTTCTGGTTTTTGCATCGGTCGAGTCCTGGTAGCAATGGTGATGAAATTGTGAATTTCAAGGCTGTTTGGCTGCCGTTTGTATGGCTATATGGTAGATTGGAGCAAATTACCGCCAGATGGCACGTTACGCCAACCTTTTGGTGTGGATGATTCTGTTAGAATCGGCAATTATTTTTAATTAGATCAGCGCTAATACTGCTTCACAACAAGGAATGCAAATGAAGAAATTGCTCCCCATCCTTATCGGCCTGAGCCTGACGGGCTTCAGTGCAATGAGCCAGGCAGAGAACCTGTTACAGGTCTACCAGCAGGCACGTCTGGGCAACCCTGATTTACGTAAATCAGCGGCCGATCGTGATGCTGCGTTTGAAAAGATTAACGAAGCACGTAGTCCACTGCTGCCGCAGTTAGGCTTAGGTGCAGATTATACCTACACTAACGGTTTTCGCGATAACAATGGCATCGACTCGAATGCCACCAGCGCCTCTTTACAGCTTACACAGACCCTGTTCGACATGTCCAAATGGCGTGAACTGAGTTTGCAGGAAAAGAGCGCAGGCATTCAGGATGTCACCTATCAGACCGATCAGCAGACGCTGATCCTGAATACCGCGACCGCCTATTTCCAGGTACTGAGCGCGATTGACGCGCTCTCCTATACCGAAGCGCAGAAACAGGCGATTTACCGTCAGTTAGATCAAACCACCCAGCGTTTTAATGTGGGTCTGGTTGCGATCACTGACGTGCAGAACGCCCGTTCACAGTACGATACCGTACTGGCTAACGAAGTGACCGCACGTAACAACCTCGACAACGCACTGGAAGCACTGCGTCAGGTCACCGGTAACTACTATCCTGAGCTGGCCTCTCTGAACGTGGACAGTTTCAAAACGGATAAACCACAGGCGGTTAATGCTCTGCTGAAAGAAGCGGAAAACCGTAACCTGACCTTATTGCAGGCGCGCCTGAGCCAGGATCTGGCACGCGAGCAGATCCGCCTTGCACAGGATGGTCACCTGCCAACCCTGAGCCTGAGCGCCTCTACCGGCGTATCGGATACCAGCTACAGCGGGTCTAAAACGACGTCTCAGGCCTATGACGACAGCAACGTTGGCCAGAACAAAGTGGGCCTTAGCTTCTCTCTGCCGCTGTACCAGGGCGGGATGGTTAACTCTCAGGTGAAACAGGCGCAATACAACTTTGTGGGTGCCAGCGAGCAGCTGGAAAGCGCGCACCGCAACGTGGTGCAGACCGTGCGTTCTTCCTTTAACAACGTCAATGCCTCTATCAGTAGCATCAACGCTTACAAACAGGCCGTTGTCTCTGCGCAAAGCTCTCTGGACGCGATGGAAGCAGGCTACTCCGTCGGTACGCGTACCATCGTTGACGTGTTAGACGCAACGACCACGCTGTATAACGCGAAACAGCAGCTTTCCAGCGCACGTTACCAGTACCTGATTAACCAGCTGAACATCAAGCAGGCGCTGGGTACGCTGAACGAGCAGGATCTGCAAATGCTGAACAGTACGCTGGGTAAACCGGTATCCACGTCGCCTGACAGCGTGGCGCCGGAAAATCCAGAGCAGGATGCCGCGGTTGATAACTTCAACGCTAACGGCAGCGCCCCGGCTGCACAGCCAGCGGCAGCGCGCAGCACCTCACCTGCGAGCAGCGGCACGAATCCGTTCCGTAACTAAGTGTGTCATCAGGCCCAATGCGGCCTGATGCCCTCACCCCAGCCCTCTCCCACAGGGCTGAGGGTTCCCCACAAATTAATGCGAGCACTGAGCAATCCCCTCGCCCCTCCGGGGAGAGGGTTAGGGTGAGGGGAACATACGGCGGTGGTGGTCATTCCGTTCACTTTATGTTCCTTGCTACTCTGTAACGACATGACCGGTGAACGTGCCAGGGTGGCTCAGTCGCCACCACCCTGGCGACCCGGGCTCCCGGCGGTAAATCGCCGCTTCGCGGTGCCCTCGGCTTATTCCTTCCGGCTTATCGGGTACGGGCGGAGGCAACGTCCCTGTAAAGCCGCCCTCTCGGCGCATCCCTGCGCCTCGCCCCGGCCTGCAGGAAACGCCTCAGCGATTTACAGCCGGACCAGGGCATCGCTGACAGCCCTCAGTCATTTAGAAAGCAACTTTATTGCTTCTGCATAAAAAAATTACTGGGGATCCCTCAGCCCACAGGGAGAGGGAGCACATTAATCCCTCCCGAACGTAAGCCAACGTAAAGATCCCCCGGATTTCGCCCCTCTTCGCTTCATTTTCAACCACTCATCCTCTATCCTGAGCGTTAATACCCCTGGGTCCTGGAAGACAAATATGAAACGGACAAAAACGATGAATCACGCGTCGTTCCGCAAAAGCTGGAACGCACGCCACCTGACACCTGTCGCGCTGGCGGTCACCGCCGTCTTTATGCTGGCAGGCTGTGAGCAAAGCGACGAAACGGTGTCGCTCTATCAAAACGCTGACGATTGTGCGAGCGCAACCGGTAAAGCCGCCGAGTGTACGACGGCCTATAACAACGCCCTGAAAGAGGCAGAACGTACCGCGCCGAAATATGCCTCACGCGAAGACTGTGTAGCCGAATTCGGCGAAGGCCAGTGCCAGCAGGCTCCTGCTCAGGCAGGTATGGCGCCGGAAAACCAGGCGCAGGCACAGTCCAGCGGTAGCTTCTGGATGCCTCTGATGGCGGGTTATATGATGGGCCGTCTGATGAGCGGCGGCGCGGGCTACCAGCAGCAACCGCTGTTTAGTTCTAAAAACCCAAACAGCCCGGCGTACGGTAAATACACCGATGCCACCGGCAAGGGTTACGGTGCTGCAACGCCTGGCCGTACGATGACCGTACCGAAAACCGCGATGGCACCGAAACCAGCCACTACCAGCACCATTACCCGTGGCGGCTTCGGTGAGTCTGTGGCGAAACAAACCACCATGCAGCGTAGTGCGACCGGCTCTTCGACTCGCTCAATGGGCGGCTGATCATGGAACGAGTCAGTATTGTCGAGCGCCCGGACTGGCGCGAAAAAGCCACCGAATACGGTTTCAACTTTCACACCATGTACGGCGAGCCGTACTGGTGTGAAGACGCTTACTATAAGCTCACGCTCGCGCAGGTCGAAAAGCTTGAAGAGGTGACCGCAGAACTGCACCAGATGTGCCTGAAGGTGGTAGAGAAAGTCATCGACAGCGATGAGCTGATGACCAAATTCCGCATTCCGAAGCACACCTGGAGCTTTGTTCGTCAGTCCTGGAAAACGAACCAGCCTTCTCTCTACTCTCGCCTCGATTTGGCATGGGATGGCGTGGGTGAACCGAAGCTTTTAGAAAACAACGCAGATACGCCAACCTCCCTGTACGAAGCCGCGTTCTTCCAGTGGATCTGGCTGGAAGATCAGGCGAATGCCGGAAACTTGCCGGAAGGCAGCGACCAGTTCAACAGCCTTCAGGAAAAACTGATTGAGCGTTTCGCCGAACTGCGTGAACAGCACGGTTTCAACCTGTTGCACCTCGCCTGCTGTCGCGATACCGAAGAAGATCGCGGTACGGTTCAGTATTTGCAGGACTGCGCAGCCGAAGCGGAAGTGGCGACGGAATTCCTCTATATCGAAGAGATCGGTTTAGGTGAAAAAGGTCAGTTTACGGACACGCAGGATCAGGTGATCAGCAACCTGTTCAAGCTCTACCCGTGGGAATACATGCTGCGCGAAATGTTTTCTACCAAGCTGGAAGACGCCGGTGTGCGCTGGCTGGAACCAGCCTGGAAGAGCATTATCTCCAATAAAGCCCTGCTGCCAATGCTGTGGGAGATGTTCCCGAACCACCCGAACCTGCTGCCTGCTTACTTTGCCGAAGATGATTTCCCGCCGATGGAGAAATACGTCGTTAAGCCAATCTTCTCCCGTGAAGGCGCGAACGTCTCGATTATCGAAAACGGTAAAACGCTGGAAGCGGTTGAAGGGCCGTACGGTGAGGAAGGGATGATCGTCCAGGCGTTTTATCAACTGCCGAAGTTTGGCGACAGCTATACGCTGATCGGCAGCTGGCTTATTAACGATCAGCCTGCCGGGATTGGTATTCGCGAAGATCGCGCGCTGATTACGCAGGATCTGTCGCGTTTCTACCCGCATATTTTTATTGAATAAGACTTGCCGGGTGGCGGCTTCGCCTTACCCGGCCTACATGTTGAGCGTAGGCCCGGTAAGCGCAGCGCCACCGGGCATGTTTTACCCCACCTGCACCGACAGCATACTCAAGCTCCCCATCTCAATACCGTCGACCGGTGTTGTAATAACCTCCTGACCGTCCCATGCGCCTAATACATACAGCAATGGCAAGAAGTGTTCCGGCGTCGGGTTAGAGAGCGAACCGCCGTCGTGATCCAGATAGTTCACCAAAGGGTGCCGTTCGACCGGCCCTTGCCAGGTCAGGTTGTCTTTTACATAGTCATTAAAGGCTGTTGCCCAAGGGTACGGCGTATTTTCACCGTGCCAGCGTACCGTACGCAGATTGTGTACCACGTTGCCACTGGCAATCAGCATGATGCCCTCATCACGAAGCGAAGCCAGCTTACGCCCCATCTCCATGTGCCAGGCAGCCGGTTTGGTGCTGTCGATACTCAGTTGCACCATCGGGATATCCGCATCAGGATACATCTTAATCAGCACGCCCCACGAGCCATGGTCAAAGCCCCAGGCCTCTTTATCCAGGGTGACCGGGAAAGGTGCCAGCAAATCCACCAGCGTTTGCGCCAGCTCAGGCGAACCGGGGGCCGGATAATGCGTATCGTACAGCGCCTGCGGAAAACCGCCAAAATCATGGATCGTTTTTGGCGCTTCCATGGCCGTCACGCCGGTACCCCGGGTAAACCAGTGCGCAGAGACCACCACAATTGCCTTCGGACGCGGTAACGTCTTACCCAGTTGACACCAGGCGCGGGTATAGACGTTATCTTCCAGAACGTTCATGGGGCTGCCATGGCCTAAAAACAGTGCTGGCATACGAGAAGGAGACATGGTGATATCCTTAGAGGAAGTGACAAAGTGATGGGCCTACATTACGCGCATTCAGGTGAAGATGAACGTAGATAACCGTGAAGATCATCATCAGGAAATTTGAATGCCAGATATCGCTTAAGGAGAATGCATGTCAGTACCTTTGATTTTGACCTTACTTGCGGGCGCCGCGACCTTTATCGGTGCGTTCCTTGGGGTACTCGGTCAAAAACCCTCTAATCGCCTGCTGGCCTTCTCGCTGGGTTTCGCCGCCGGGATTATGCTGCTTATCTCGCTGATGGAGATGCTGCCCGCCGCGCTTCACGCCGAAGGGATGTCGCCTGTTCTGGGCTATGGCATGTTTATCATTGGCCTGCTGGGTTATTTTGCACTCGACCGTATCCTTCCTCACGCGCACCCGCAGGATCTAATGCAAAAAAGCGTTGCCCCCATCCCTGGCAATATCAAACGCACGGCCATTCTGCTGACGCTGGGTATCAGCCTGCATAACTTTCCGGAAGGTATCGCCACCTATGTCACGGCCAGCAGCAACCTGGAAATGGGTTTTGGTGTCGCGCTGGCCGTTGCTTTGCACAATGTTCCTGAAGGACTTGCCGTTGCCGGGCCCGTTTATGCCGCCACGGGTTCAAAACGTACAGCTGTCTTTTGGGCGGGTATCTCCGGGATGGCTGAAATTCTCGGCGGCGTGCTGGCGTGGCTGATCCTCGGTAGCCTCGTATCCCCGGTTGTAATGGCTGCAATTATGGCTGCCGTGGCCGGAATTATGGTCGCGCTCTCTGTCGATGAGCTGATGCCGCTGGCAAAAGAGATCGATCCCAACAATAACCCAAGCTACGGCGTGCTGTGTGGAATGTCAGTGATGGGGATGAGTCTGGTTCTGCTACAAACGGCAGGTATTGGTTAAGAATTAATGCCTCCGTTTCATACGGAGGCATTATATTATTCAAAATAACAATCCTATATATTTACCCTATAATAACCCACCAAATATAAACCCATTAGAATTTCAAAAAAAGGCGTCTCTTAAGATAGCCTGAAAATATTAATTAAAAGCACCTACAAATATATTTAAGTCACGTTAATCGCGTATTCCCACCCCAATCCGTATACTTTGCAAGTATTCTGAAATTAATATTCACATTATGAATCACTCTGAAAAAGGATATTTCCATGTATATGGGTAAGAAATTACTGTTAGCAGCGGCTATGGCTGGCATTGTGTCGGGTTCTGCTTTTGCTGAAGATCAAGGCTCTGGCAAAATCAAATTCAAAGGTGTTGTTATTGACGCACCGTGCAGCATCGCACCAGACAGCGTTGATAAAGAAGTCGATCTGGGTGAAGTGACTACGGCCGTTATCAACGCCAACAAAAAATCCACGCCGGTTCCGGTCGATATTAATCTGGAAAACTGCCAGCTTGACGATCCGGCAGACGAAACCGACACGCCAATTACCAAAGTGGATGTCACCTTCACCAGCGCAGCGACAGACGCGACAGACACCAGCCTGATGAGTAACACCTATGCAAGTGGTGCGCAGAACGTGGGTGTACGTCTGCTGGATAATGCGGAGGCTGCTATCACGCTGGGAGAATCCAACGAGGTTGAGTTGCTGGCAGGATCAACCACCCAGACGCTGCATTTCAAAGCGGTTATGGAAGTCCCCACGGGTAAAACTGCGACGGCAGGCCAGGTTGAAGCCACGGCTAACTACGTCCTGTTGTACAAATAGTTCTGTTACGTAACAGTATTAGCCGACTGGTAATTCATGCCGGTCGGCATCCTTTATATATTCGAGTAACAGGATGATGACATACAAATTACAATGGATAATCATCATTGCATCCCTGTTAATGACGAGACTTACCTCTGCCACTGAATTTAATATAAATGCCATTGATAAAGATCAGCGCGGCAGCGTCGATTTATCACGTTTTAAAGATCAAATATCGGTTACGCCGGGAAGCTATTTCGTTACCGTTTCAGTTAATGATATTCCGCTGGCAAATGGCTGGCTCCTTCGCTGGAGAGAAATAAATAATGCAGTTCAAGTGTGTATTCCTCACGAACTGGCCGATACATTTGCGTTACAGGATGAGGTTCGTCACGCTTTGCCAGAAAAAGAGGGATGCGTTGATTTCGCCGCCAGACCAGACATCAGATTTACGTTTGAGCAAGATAGCCAATCCCTGAATGTGACGATCCCCCAGGCATGGCTGCAATACCGTGCGGTGGACTGGATGCCGCCATCCACCTGGGACAACGGCGTGCCGGGCGTACTGCTGGATTACAATCTTTTTGCCAGCCATTATCAGCCCAATAGCGGCAGCAGCAATAACAACGCCAATACCTATGGCACCGTCGGTGCGAACATGGGCGCGTGGCGCCTGCGAAGCGATTACCAGTACACGCGAAGCGATACTGAAGCAGGCTCAGAGCAGGATGGCCGTTTTTCACGCGTATATATGTTCCGCCCTCTGCCCTCAATCGGAGCGAAACTGACGCTGGGTGAAACGGATTTCCAGTCCGCAATTTTTGACGCCTTTACCTATACCGGCGCATCGCTAATCAGCGAAGAACGTATGCTGCCATGGTCGCTGCGCGGCTATGCCCCGCAGATTACCGGGATAGCGCAAACCAACGCCACGGTGACTGTAAGCCTTGCCGATCGCGTGATTTACCAAAGTAAAGTGCCACCAGGCCCGTTTGTTATTCAGGATCTTAACCAGTCGGTTCAGGGCACGCTGGACGTCAAAGTCACGGAAGAGGACGGCCGCGTCAGCACCTTCCAGGTCTCTGCCGAGTCCGTGCCGTTTTTAACGCGCAAGGGTCAGGTTCGCTACAAGTTCGCGGCGGGTAAAGCGCGCCAGGGTGCCTCCCATGACGTTGAAGATAACGCCTTCATGAGCGGCGAATTTTCCTGGGGCATGCTGTCACATACCTTCCTGTATGGCGGCACGCTGACTGATGGCGACGGTTATCGTTCCGTCGCTGCCGGGATCGGCCAGAATATGGCCTGGCTGGGGGCGCTCTCTTTTGACGTCACGCAGGCCACCAGCCAGCTGCCACACCAGCGCAGTCAGACGGGTTACAGCTATCGCATTAACTACAGCAAGCGTTTCGATACCACCGGCAGTCAGCTTACGCTTGCCAGCTACCGCTACTCAGACCCCCAGTTTTTGAGCTACGCCCGCTACCTTGATTATGACGACGGTGACCGCCAGTCGGAGAAACAAACCCTGAGCATGACGGCAAGCCAGTACATTTCAGCGTTATCCCTGAACCTGTACGTCAACATGCTGCGTCAGACATGGTGGAATGATTCACCTTCCACGACCGGCAGCATCACGGCGGGCTACAACTTTGATATGGGCCGCTGGAAGAACCTCGGCGTAACCCTGTCCTGGAGTAAAACGCATTACGATGAGGAAGACGAAAGTGACGATACTCAGTTCTATCTCTCGCTCAGCGTACCGCTCGATCCCGATCATCGTCTTAACTATGACCTGCGTAACAGCGACACGCTGAGTCATAACGTGTCGTGGTATGACACGTCGGATCGCAATAATACCTGGGGCGTTTCCGCAGGCGCGGAGAGCGGAAAGCCAGATTCCGGCGCGCAGGTCAGCGGGAATTATCAGCATTATTCTACGTACGGCGATCTCAATCTCTCAGGCAGCTATAAAGCTGACGAATATAACTCCCTCAGCGCGAGCTGGAGTGGTTCCTTCACCTCAACGGCGAAAGGCGCCGCGCTGCACCGGCGAAGCTACGGTAATGAACCTCGTGTGATGGTCAGCACCGACGGGGTAGGCAATATCCCGCTGAACATGTCGCGAGATGAGACCAACCGTTTTGGCATCGGCGTTTTACCGTCATTCTCCAGCTATTCCCCCTCCAGCGTGCAGGTCAATCTGAACAACCTCCCTGATGGCGTGGACGTAGACAACCGCGTCGTGACCTCAACCTGGACTGAGGGAGCCATTGGTTATCGTCAGATTGCCACGCGCGCAGGTAAGGACGTGACAGGCGTTCTGCGAATGTCATCAGGAGCGCCACCTCTCGGGGCGATTGTTCGCCTGGAAGCAAGCAATTTGCAGGTTGGGATGGTGGCCGATGAAGGCCGCGTCTGGCTGGCCGCCGTTGAGCCAGAACAGCAGTTTCGCGTGACATGGGGCGACAACCAACAGTGTCGCTTCTCGTTACCTTCTCACTTAGAAAACAGTATGCAGTTGATACTGCCGTGTCAGTAAGAAATCATCATGAAATTAACGCCGTTTAAAAGCCTGTGCCTGATGCTAACCAGCACAGCATTTGCTACCCACGCAGCCATTAATCTGGACCGCACGCGCATTGTTTTTCCAGAAAGCGACAAGGCCAGCAGCCTGAAAGTGGACAATCAGAGCAAGGTGCTGCCTTATCTGGCGCTCTCCTGGATTGAAGATGAAAAGGGACAAAAAGAAGATACGCACTTTATGGCGCTTCCCCCCATTCAACGTATCGAAGCGGGCACCTCGTCGCAGATAAGGATTGTTAAACAAGCCACTACTCGCCAGCTGCCAGGAGACAGGGAATCGCTGTTTTATTTCAACCTGCGTGAAGTACCGCCAAAAAACACCAGCGCCAGCGAGGAGCGCAGCGTGATGCAGGTAGCAATGCAGAGCCGAATTAAGCTGTTCTGGCGTCCAGAAGCGATTAGCAAAAAATCCGGCGAACTGACTGAAATGCGAATGGAAATTTCCGCCAACGCGGATGGGCTCACGGTCCACAACCCTACGCCGTACTACATCACGCTGGCGTGGCTGAGCAAAAATGCTAAAACCATGCTGCCGGGTTTTGACAGTCTGATGATTGCGCCTTTCGCCACGGCAACCGCGTCTACCGGCGATTAC
Organism: Enterobacter sp. MGH85; assembly: GCF_001037655.1. Taxonomy (NCBI): domain Bacteria; kingdom Pseudomonadati; phylum Pseudomonadota; class Gammaproteobacteria; order Enterobacterales; family Enterobacteriaceae; genus Enterobacter; species Enterobacter sp. MGH85. The sequence continues at coordinate 1,595,290 of NZ_KQ089925.1, read as the reverse complement.
CACGGTAGTTATTACAGCATCGGCTATATCGACGATTACGGTGCCCTGAAAAAAGTCGACGTGCAGTGCACCGGAACGGCGCAATGTAAACTTACCGAACGGAAAATCGATAAAGATGCGAAAGCTCGCTAGTGTCCTGCTTACATTGCTGCTTTCAGCGCTACCTTTGGAAGATGCGATGGCGCTTAACTGTTATCTGGGTGGCTCTGGCGGTTCCGTCGAGGAGACAAAAACGATCTCCCCCTTTGCCATACCCAGCAACGCCCAAATTGGCCAAAAAATATGGGAGTCTGATGACATTAGGATTCCGGTGACGTGTGACAACAACGTCTCGAGCAATTTTAAGCCGGAAGATGTCTTTGCCTGGGTAAATCCTTATCCTGTCGCAACCGATCCCTATTATGAGCTGGGCGTCACCTATGAAGGTATAGATTACGATGCTACAGGTCAGCCCAACGGCGTGGATACCCGCCAGTGTCTGGACAACAATAACATCACTATTTACACCCCTGCTCAAATCCGCCAGATGGGGTGGGAGAATCGCATTTGCTCTGGTAATCCGGATGATATCCATATTTCGCGCACGTTCGTCGCCCGATTACGACTTTTCGTGAGAATAAAGGCTGTGCCGCCGCATGGCTATGTCAGTTCGCTCAGCGATTACATCGTTGTGCAATTTGACGGTAAGGGTGGCGTTAATCAGATGGCCGACGCGAAGAACCTGAAGTATCACATCAACGGGCTGCAAAACATTACGGTACTGGATTGCGGGGCGACGTTTAGCATTTACCCTGAGAATCAGGAGATCGACTTCGGCACCTTCAGTGCGCGCGACATTGTGAATCAGCAGAAGCGTATTCGCACGTTTTCAATTCGAACCACCAAAGTGCAGGATGCCCAGTGCTCGGACGGATTTAAGATGGACTCGTCATTTTACACAACCGAAACGCTCAGCGCAGACGACACCGCGGTACTGATAGGGAATGGGTTAAAGCTGCGTATTCTTAACGGAACGGAGCCTTACACATTCAACCAGTACAAGGAATACGCCGATTTTACGGGCGATATGATGAATCTTGAGCAAAACTACACGGCTGAACTTTCGCGGGATGAAGGAAAAGCGATTCAGTCCGGGCCGTTTGAAACCGTGGTACTGTTCAAAATTAACTACCACTAGAAACAAAAAAGCCGGGTTTCCCCGGCTTTTTCACATCAGCATGTTCAGCTGGCTTTACGCTCATGCGCCCGGCGGTATTCAACCAGATCTTCAATCGTCACCACTGGCATATTGTGCAGACGCGCAAAGGTGATGCACTCCGGCGCGCGCGCCATGGTGCCATCATCGTTGGTCAGTTCGCACAGCACGCCTGCGGGTTTGAAGCCAGCCAGCGTCACCAGATCGATGGTCGCTTCGGTATGACCACCACGGGTCAGCACGCCGCCCGGCTGCGCGCGCAGCGGGAAGACATGACCAGGGCGGTGCAGATCGGAGGGTTTTGCACCATCAGCAATCGCTGCACGCACGGTAGTCAGGCGGTCAGCCGCCGACACCCCGGTGGTGACGCCATGTGCCGCTTCAATGGTCACGGTGAAGCCGGTACCAAAGGCGCTTGTGTTGTTTTCAACCATCATCGGCAGATCAAGCTGCTGGCGACGGTCTTCGGTGATGCACAGGCATACGATGCCGCTACCGTGACGGATGGTCAGCGCCATCTGCTCAACGGTCATGTTCTCGGCGGCAAAAATCATGTCGCCTTCGTTTTCACGGTTTTCATCGTCAAGCACCATCACACCGCGGCCTTCGCGCAGTGCATCCAGTGCATGTTCAACACGTTGAGTTGAAGTGCCAAAAGAGGAAAGTAGCGTCTGATTCATGGTAAAAAAACCTCATTAACTTTATGGTTACCAGAATCAGGGCAGTCTTAGGAGCGCCGTACAAGCGGCAAAAAAATAACGTGAGCGGGCCTTGCCCGACTGGATCGTTACTCTCTCCCATCCGGACTCTAACCGTCGGCCCCGGAATTACACCGGATCTGCTGACCTTTGAGAATTCACCCAAAGCGCTCGCGGGCTTTCAGCGTTAAGCTGATTTACCGCCGGTGGGGAATTTCGCCCCGCCCTGAGAATAAGCGAGATAACTATAACGCTATTGATTACCCTGGGCAATGCATAAGCTTCAAACAATTTTGTTTAACCCGCGGCATGACGCGCTACAATAGGCACTAACACCTTTTCATCAAGGGAAACGACAATGATTGACCCAAAGAAAATTGAGCAGATCGCGCGTCAGGTTCATGAGTCCATGCCGAAAGGTATTCGTGAGTTTGGTGATGACGTTGAGAAGAAAATTCGCCAGACGTTGCAGGCACAGTTGGTTCGCCTTGATTTAGTCAGCCGCGAAGAGTTTGACGTGCAGACGCAGGTGCTGCTGCGCACCCGCGAGAAGCTGGCGCTGCTGGAACAGCGTCTGAGCGAGCTGGAGAGCCGCAATGCGCCGGAAGAGGTGAAGCCAGCGCCAGCTATTCCACCGGTGGATGACCAGGCATAGTGCGGTCTGTTGTGCCCGGTGGCGGCTACGCCTTACCGGGCCTACATGAACGCGTAGGTCGGGTAAGGCGCAGCCGCCACCCGACATAAAAAAACGGGCCAACTGGCCCGTTTTTTACTGACTGTCTTTCTGGATCTTCTTAATGATGTTGGTGGTTGAACACCCGTCCTCAAAGTTGAGCACCATCACTTCACCGCCATTCGCCCAGACCTCTTCGCTACCTGCGATTTGCTCTGGCTTGTAATCACCGCCCTTCACCAGCAGGTCAGGCAGAATTCCGGCAATCAGGCGCTGCGGGGTGTCTTCTTCAAATGAGACCACCCAGTCCACCGCTTCCAGCGCGCCGAGCACTATCATGCGCTGCTCCAGCGGGTTCACCGGACGCGTTTCACCCTTCAGACGTTTGGTTGAGGCATCGCTGTTGACCGCCACAATCAGGCGGTCGCCCAGCTTGCGCGCATTCGCCAGATACGAGACATGACCCGCATGCAGGATGTCGAACACGCCGTTCGTCATCACCACTTTTTCACCGCGTTTGCGCGCGGCGGCAACGGCCACTTTCAGCTCGTCTTCGGTCATGACGCCAAAGCCGGTATCCGCACGCCCACGCACAGCATTTTCCAGCTCGATTGGCGAAACGGTGGAGGTCCCGAGTTTACCGACGACCACGCCCGCCGCGGCGTTCGCGAAGTAGCACGCTTCTTCCAGGGAGTTCCCCGCCGCCAGCGTCGCTGCCAGCACGCCGATCACCGTATCACCGGCACCGGTCACGTCGTACACTTCCTGCGCCTGAGTTGGCATATGCAGCGGCGCCTTGCCCGGTTGCAGCAGCGTCATGCCCTGTTCGGAACGGGTCACCAGCAGCGCAGACAGCTCGAAATCAGCGATGATATTCATGCCGCGCTCAACCAGCTCTTCTTCAGTTTTGCACTTGCCCGCCACCGCTTCGAACTCAGAGAGGTTGGGCGTCAGCAGGGTTGCGCCGCGATAGCGCTCGAAATCGGTGCCTTTCGGGTCGATCAGCACCGGAACGCTGGCTTTGCGCGCCAGCTGGATCATGGTCTGCACGCTCGCCAGCGCACCTTTGGCATAATCAGACAGCACCAGCGCGCCGATATTGCCCAGCGCCTGGCTAATGCGCTCATGCAGCGGCTCAGGATCAACGCCTTCGAACCCTTCTTCAAAGTCGAGGCGGATCAGCTGCTGGTTACGCGACAGCACGCGCAGCTTGGTGATGGTTGGGTGGGTCGGAACAGAAACGAAGTCGCACTTCACGTTCACGTCCGCCAGCGACTGGCTCAGCGCACGCGCCGCATCGTCAATGCCGGTCAGGCCCACCAGACGCGAATGCGCGCCCAGCGAGGCTATGTTCATCGCCACGTTTGCCGCGCCGCCTGGACGTTCTTCAATGGTGTCGACCTTAACTACCGGCACCGGCGCTTCCGGAGAGATACGGCTGGTCGGCCCATACCAGTAGCGATCCAGCATCACATCCCCGACAACCATAACTCCAGCACGTTCAAACTCTGGCAGTGTTACTTTCATTCCTGACTCCAGAAAGATTCACAATTTGCGCGCGATAATATCACACTTGTTTTGTTACGCACGGTTCCACCAGCCACTTCTGCCAGCTTGCGGTCACCTGCGCGCGTTCATCGGTGAAACCGTCCAGCGCCACATGGCCCGGCTGTTCCTGTAAGGCCAGATGGTGCAGCTCGTCACGCAGCGTGGTGTAGGCGCGGGTTAATGCCTGCGCCTCCTGCTCATCCATAATGTCGTTCTGCGCCAGTAGTTCCAGTATGCGCACGTTATCCGACCAGCGGGTCAGCTTCGGCTTATCGTGCGCGTGCAACAGCACCAGATACTGAGTGATAAACTCAATATCGGTAATCCCGCCCTCATCAGCTTTGATATCAAAGCGATCGCGATGTTTGTTGCCAAGGTGCGCGCGCATTTTCTCACGCATTTCCCGCACTTCGGTTTGCAGCGTACAGCCTTCGCGCGGGGTCGTCATGACCGCCTTGCGGATCGCATCGAACTGCGTTTTGAGCTGCGGATCGCCGTACACCACGCGGGCGCGCACCAGCGCCTGATGCTCCCACGTCCAGGCTTCGTTCTTCTGATAGTCGGCAAAAGCCTCCGTGGAGGTAACCAGCATGCCTGCCGCGCCGGACGGGCGCAGACGCGCATCCACTTCATACAGAATGCCGGATGAGGTGCGAGTGCTGAACAGGTGCATGATGCGCTGGGCCAGGCGCAGGTAGAACTGCCGCCCGTCGATTTCGCGCTCGCCGTCGGTCATCACGTCAACCGGACAGTCGTGGAGGAAAATCAGATCCAGATCGGAGCTGTAGCCCAGCTCCCAGCCGCCCAGCTTGCCGTAACCAACCACCGCAAAACCGCGGCCTTCACGGTCAGCAAGGTGCTTCGGCTGCCCGTAGCGGGCCACCATCTGCACCCACGCCTGGTGGACTACCGCGTCGATGATCGCTTCCGCCAGCCAGGTTAAGTGATCGCTCACTTTCATTACCGGCAGAGTACCGGCGATATCTGCCGCCGCCACGCGCAACATCTGTGCCTGCTTAAACTGACGCAGCGCCTCAAGCTGTTGCTCTTCGTCCTCTTCCGGCACGCGCAGCAGATACTGACGCAGCTCGTCGCGGTAAGCATCCGTCGCCGTCGGCTGATAGAGCGTATTCGGGTCGAGCAGTTCGTCGAGCAGCAGCGGATAACGCGCCAGCTTGTTCGCCACCATCGGGGAGGCGGCGCAAAGGGAAATCAGATGCTTCAGCGCGCCGGGAAACTCACTTAATAGTTCAAGGTAGGTGGTACGCGTGACGATCCCGCTCAGGAGCGGCATCATGCGCGACAGCGGCACCGGCGCATCCTCGCGGGAGCAGACATCGCTCAGCAGATGCGGCATCAGATGATCCAGCACCTGACGACCGCGCGGGCCAATGGCGCGTTTGTTCAGTTCGAGACGGAAATCAGCAATCAACGCCACCACGCGATGGCGGGCATCGTCGCTTAAGTGCGCCAGCACCGGCGTGGTGTCATCTTCCTGAAGCGCGTCCTGCCACAGTTCGCGCCAGTGCTCGGAGAGCGCATCGTCCTGCGATTCACTTTCGTCGTCGCCGATCAGATCGTTAAAGATGCGGCGCACGCCCGCCATATGCGCTTCCAGCCGTTCCGTCAGCGCCGCCCAGTCATCCACCCGCATCCCCCAGGCCAGACGCGCCCGGTTCAGCTCATCGCCCGGTAACGTCTGGGTCTGTTCGTCGTTGATACTTTGCAGCAAATTTTCCAGACGACGCAGGAAGAGATAAGCGTCACGCAGCGTTTGCGCATCGCCTTCCGGCAGCAGATGCAGCTGATCGATAGCGCTTAGCGTTGGCAGCAGCGAGCGGGATTGCAGAGAAGGTTCGCGCCCGCCGCGTATCAGCTGGAAGACCTGGACGATAAATTCGATCTCACGAATGCCGCCCGCGCCGAGCTTGATGTTGTCCTTCAGGCCACGGCGACGCACCTCGCGGGCAATCATCCCTTTCATATTTCGCAGGGACTGGATCACGCTAAAGTCGATGTAGCGGCGGAACACGAACGGGCGCAGCATGGCGCGCAGCTCGTTGGCGTAGGCATCGTCGCTGTCGCCCATGATCCGCGCTTTGACCATCGCGTAACGCTCCCAGTCGCGCCCCTGCTCCTGGTAATAATCTTCCAGCGCGGCAAAGCTCAGCACCAGTGGCCCGCTGTCGCCAAACGGACGCAGACGCATGTCCACGCGGTAGACAAAACCATCCTGGGTGGGCTGATCCAGCGCCTTAATCAGCCGTTGCCCCAGGCGGGTAAAGAACTGGGCGTTGTCCAGCTCGCGACGACCGCCGCGCGTGGTGCCGTTCTCCGGCCAGGCAAAAATCAGGTCGATGTCTGAGGAAAAATTGAGCTCGCAGCCGCCCAGCTTGCCCATCCCCAGAATCAACAGCGGTTGCGGAACCCCGTCTTCGCTGCACGGCGTGCCCCACTCTTTACAGCAGGCGGCGTAGAGCCAGTCCCGCGCGGCGACGATCAGCGTCTGCGCCAGCTCGCTCAACTGCTGCAAGGTGCTCTCTTCACTCACCAGCTCCAGCGCCTGCGCCCAGGCAATGCGTACCATCACCCGGCGGCGGAACTGACGCAGAACGCGCATCAGCGTGGGTTCATCTGCCACCTCTGCCAGCGCGGTTTGCAGCCAGCCAGCATAATGCCGCCACTCGTCAGCCTGCGGCGGCGCGCTTTCCAGCGCTGCCAGCCAGTCCGGGTTAGCGCTGACGCTCTCCTGCACAAAATCACTGAACGTGAGCACGCTTTTCGCCTGCTCGCTTAACGATGACGCGGGTAACGACTCAGGCAGGCGTTCGCAAACGGTCTGCCAGTGCTGCTGTAACTGCGAAGAAAGCGGCATATCAGGGGTTCCTTGCCAGAATTAACGTTTTCCGCTGTGCAGCCAGTACGGATCCTGCGAAATGGCCTCGTTGCGGAAATGCTCGATCTCAATCTGCTGACGGGTCTCGATGGCATGCTTAAGCCCCTGCCAGTTCTCCAGCCAGGCCTGCGCCTTCACGCCCTCATACGCACCTGACAGCAGCAACATGCTGTCGATGTTACGCGCCAGGCGGGGAAGCTGATCGCCATACTGATCGCCCAGCGGATGCGCGAAGGTGGTTCGCAGCTCGGCCGCGTGACGGGAGAGGTGGATATCCGCAAAACGTTTGAAGTTTTCCGCGATTTTAGTCTGCCCTTTCGCATCGAGGAAAATGCGCCAGCCGCGCGTCACCAGAAATTCGGTCAACGCCAGTTTCGCGCTGGCGTTTTGCGGGCTGTAGATCGCCGTTTGTGCCGACACGTCAGAAAGCATCAGCGTTTCGGTTTGAGTGAGCAGATCACGTAAGTGAGCGCTGGCTTTACGCGGTACAATACCGCCGAACAGCGCCAGGGTGTGACGCACCAGCCCCATAGCAGCGAGCACCTGTTTTTTGGCATTTTTCACGTTACGCGCCCACAGCTCCTCGTGGTACTGCCACTGAGAGAGCGCCAGCTCCAGCGCCGCTTCCATGCCCTGCTCAACGGAGGCTTTCGGCACAACGCGCAGAATCGGGGTTTCTCGCAGCACGCGCGGCGCATTCCCGGCGGCCAGGTGATAGCCGCGCGCCGCTTTACTCAGGCTGCCCTGACGCAGGCCAGGCTGGTTTACCAGCTTGCGCGCCAGCTTCAGCACGTCGCTCGCGTCGCCTTCCAGCAGTTCAAGCTCCAGCTCGCAGATCGGCTCCTGCTCTTCACCAGCCTTAATTTCACCCCGATCAAACGCGATCTCAATACGGCTCTTGCCTTCCGTCACCAGCCATTTCTCGCGCCAGAAATCGGTGCTGAACAGCGGTTGCGCCTCTGCCGACAGCGTTGCGGGCAGCGTCCCTTCCGGCCACACTTCCGCCGGAAAACGATCCAGCTCAAGTTCTGGCTTACTGATGTCGATATTGTATTCCGGACGCTGGTGCAAACCGCCCATCACGCGACCGGCGATTTTCATCGTCATCTCGTAGCGCCCGTTCGCACCACGGATGCGCAGGCCCATATCGTGGTTGCGCAGCCAGTTGTCCGGCGTTTCGTAATAGATGTTGAGCAGCTGTACGGGTTCATGGTGCTCGCCGGACAGCGTGTTCAGATGCTGGCGGAGCGCGTCAGCGCTGTCTTTTTCGACGATAAACTTTAATTCGATCTCTTGTGCCATAGCCTTGTACTTTTGCGTGCGTCACAGACGCGTCGATGAAGGCGAACTTCCTCGCCATTTGTTTGTCAGTACATAGTATTTTGCGCCAAATTGCCACGCAATGAGCAATTTGACGGGCGTAAAAGTTTAAAGCGGTGGAAATCATGACACAGATGATTCCGATTGATGATGAATCCTTTGCGTAGCGACACTGATACCACTACTATCGTTCCACTTTTTATGAAAATAACGACTGATATGCTTAAATTACGCCTGATTGGACTTACTTTACTCGCTTTTAGCGCCGCAACCGCGGTCCACGCTGAAGAGAAACGTTACGTTTCTGATGAACTGAATACCTGGGTACGCAGCGGCCCTGGAGACAATTATCGCCTCGTGGGTACGGTAAATGCCGGCGAGGAAGTGACTCTGCTGCAAACTAACGCAGACACCAATTACGGTCAGGTTCGTGACAGCTCTGGCCGCACCTCATGGATCCCGCTGAAAGAGCTAAGCACAGTGCCAAGCCTGCGCACCCGCGTGCCGGATCTGGAAAATCAGGTGAAAACTCTGACCGATAAGCTGAACAACATTGACGGTACCTGGAACCAGCGCACCGCAGAGATGCAGCAGAAAGTGGCGCAAAGCGACAGCGTGATCGCCGGCCTGAAAGACGAAAATCAGAAGCTGAAAAATGAGCTGATCGTCGCACAGAAGAAAGTAAACGCCGCGAATCTACAGCTGGATGACAAACAACGCACCATCATCATGCAGTGGTTTATGTATGGCGGCGGCGTACTGGGCGTCGGTCTGGTGCTGGGTCTGGTGCTTCCTCACCTTATCCCAAGCCGTAAACGTAAAGACCGCTGGATGAACTAACTCGTCTTCTCTGCCACACTTACGTATCATCTTGCGAAAAGAGAAAACGGGAGTGTTGGCGTGAAGAGTTATCTGGTCGGTGGTGCGGTACGTGATGCGTTATTAGGTCTGCCGGTCAAAGATAAAGATTGGGTCGTGGTCGGTGCCACGCCCGAAGCGATGATTGACGCGGGCTACCAGCAGGTAGGCCGCGATTTTCCTGTGTTCCTCCATCCGAAAAGCCGGGAAGAGTACGCCCTGGCGCGTACCGAACGGAAATCCGGTTCCGGTTATACCGGCTTCACCTGTTATGCCGCGCCGGATGTGACGCTGGAGCAGGACTTACTGCGCCGCGATCTCACCATTAATGCCCTGGCGCAGGACGAAAACGGCCATATTATCGATGTCTACGGCGGCCAGAACGATCTGCGTGACCGTCTTTTACGCCATATCTCCCCCGCCTTTTCTGAAGATCCGCTTCGCGTACTGCGCGTGGCGCGTTTTGCCGCCCGTTATGCCCATCTCAGCTTCCGCATCGCCGACGAGACGATGGCGCTGATGACGGCCATGACCGACGCGGGCGAGCTGGAACACCTGACGCCAGAACGCGTCTGGAAAGAGACCGAAAACGCCCTGACTACCCGTAATCCGCAGGTCTTTTTCCTGGTTCTGCGCGACTGCGGGGCGCTGAAAGTGCTGTTCCCGGAAATAGATGCGCTGTTTGGCGTGCCCGCCCCGGCGAAATGGCACCCGGAAATTGATACCGGCATTCACACCCTGATGACGCTGAGCATGGCCGCCATGCTCAGCCCGGAGGTGGACGTGCGCTTTTCTACCCTCTGCCATGACCTCGGCAAAGGGTTAACGCCAAAGGAGTTGTGGCCACGCCACCACGGGCACGGTCCGGCTGGCGTGAAGCTGGTTGAAGGGCTTTGTCAGCGCCTGCGCGTGCCGAATGACATTCGCGATCTGGCAAAACTGGTCGCCGAGTTCCACGACCTGATCCACACCTTCCCGATCCTGAAACCCGCCACCATCGTCAGGCTGTTCGATAACATCGACGCCTGGCGCAAGCCGCAGCGCGTGGAGCAAATTGCGCTGACCAGCGAAGCGGACGTGCGCGGCCGTACCGGGTTTGAAGCGTCCGATTATCCGCAGGGTCGTTTGCTGCGCGAGGCGTGGGAAATCGCAAAAGCGGTGCCAACGAAAGAGGTGGTGGAGGCAGGGTTTAAAGGCCCGGAGATCCGCGAAGAGCTGACGAAACGGCGGATTGATGCGGTCGCGGCGTGGAAGGAAAAACGTTGCCCTCAGCCGAAAGACTGAGGGCGGTCGGTCATCAGAAGAAGACCACGTACACGGCAGCCGCGACGATAAAGCGGTAGATCGCGAACGGAATAAACGAGATACGCTTAATCAGTTGCAGGAAGGTTTTGATGGCAATCAGCGCCACGATAAAGGCGGTGATAAAGCCCACGGCGAACATCGGAATGTCGCCTACGGTCAGGAAGCCAATGCTTTTGTAGAGATCCAGTGCGGTGGCGCCCATCATCATCGGTACCGCCAGCAGGAACGAGAACTCAGACGCCGCGTAACGGCTCACGCCCATCAGCATCCCGCCGGAAATGGTTGCCCCTGAACGGGAGAAGCCCGGCCACAGCGCCAGACACTGGAAGCAGCCAATCATAAACGCCTGGCGATACGTCATATCGTCCAGACCTTCTGCACGCGGGGTTTTTGGCTTCAGCACTTCGGCGGCAATCAGCAGGAAGCCGCCGACAACCAGCGCGTACATCACGTTAATCGGGTTGAAAAGCGATTTTATGGTGTCATGGAACACCAGCCCCAGCACCACCGCCGGGATCATCCCCAGCAGAATATGAATCAGCGTCAGGCGCCCCTTGCCCTCTCCTTCACGCTGCGGTAAACGCCCGAAGTGGATGCCGATCAGACCAAACAGACGACGCCAGAACATGACGACCACCGCCAGAATAGAGCCCAGCTGAATCACCACCTCAAACGTCTTTGCGGTATCGCCTTCAAAGCCCAGGAGATGGCCAACGATAATCATATGGCCCGTACTGGACACCGGCAAAAACTCCGTCAATCCTTCGACCACACCCAGAATTGCCGCCACCAGCAGCGAGTGCATATCGCTCATCTATAAACCCCTAAAAAGATATAAAAAAACGGTGTCCCACGCGGACAACCGTGAAAGATACAGCTTTAAGACCGATATAACCTAAAATGGTTTAGCTATTATGACGTTAAATCTTTTCCTTTCAGATTTGTGCCACGCTCGATAATCACGCCCACGTTGGCGGCGCGCGCCACCGCGCCCGGCTTGCTTAGTTTGATGCGCACCCACGGGGAGTTAAATTTGCTCAGTAGCAGGTCCGCTACCTCTTCCGCCACGCGTTCCACCAGCGCAAATCGTTGCCCTTCCACGTGGCCGATGACCGCTTCACTGATGTCGGCGTAGCTCAGACAGTCATTCACATCATCGCTTTTTGCTGACTTACGGTTATCCCAGCCCATTTCGATATCGAACACCAGTTTCTGCTCGATGGTCTGTTCCCAGTCGTAAACACCAATTGTGGTGATTACCGAAAGTTGCTCTATAAATACAATATCCATCACGACCTGCCTGCTTTTTGGCTAAACCGGATACCACTTCCGGCGAATTATGCGTATTATCCACAGATGCTGAGAATACAGATACATTTTCAAAACGGAACAGCGTTATGAGTGCAATCGCGCCTGGAATGATTATCCTCGCCTACCTTTGCGGCTCAATCTCCAGCGCCATTCTGGTCTGCCGCATCGCCGGGTTGCCTGACCCGCGTGAAAGTGGTTCCGGGAATCCGGGGGCGACCAATGTACTACGAATTGGCGGCAAGGGAGCAGCCGTAGCGGTTTTGATTTTTGATGTTCTGAAAGGAATGCTCCCCGTCTGGGGTGCGTATGCGCTGGGCGTCACACCCTTCTGGCTGGGGCTGATTGCTATCGCCGCCTGCGTCGGCCATATCTGGCCCGTTTTCTTTGGTTTTAAAGGCGGTAAAGGCGTTGCAACCGCGTTTGGCGCGATTGCGCCGATCGGCTGGGATCTCACTGGCGTGATGGCGGGCACCTGGCTGCTGACCATCCTGCTGAGCGGCTATTCATCGCTGGGCGCCATCGTCAGCGCGCTGATCGCTCCGTTTTATGTCTGGTGGTTCAAACCGCAGTTTACCTTCCCGGTATCGATGCTCTCGTGCCTGATCCTGCTGCGTCATCATGACAACATTCAGCGCCTGTGGCGTCGCCAGGAAACCAAAATCTGGACGAAGCTCAAGCGTAAAAAGAAAGACGCTCAGTAAACCGTTCGTTATGCCTTATAACCAAATGTGATTTTTGTCCCCTTCTGCCTGTGGTAACTGTTAGGTACACAACACAACCACATAAAAGAAAATGGCAGAAATCACAGACACAACTCCCCTCCCAACGGCAGGAAACACCCCGGATGGCGACATCAAGTGGGTACGCAGCGCATCGGACGTTTCACGTCTCGTTAATGACGGCTCTCAGGGCCGGGCCAATGCCCGCATCGTGGTCGGTATCGCGCTCGGGGGAATTTTTCTCGATGCCTACGATCTCGGCGCGCTGGCATTCGGCATCAAAGACATCACCCGCGAATTTAACCTGACGCCCGCTGGTACCGGCATGGTGGCTTCAGCCATTACCTTTGGTGCCATTGTCGGGGCGCTGCTCGGCGGCTATCTTACGGATAAAATCGGGCGCTACCGCGTCTTTATGGCCGACATGGTGTTCTTTGTCGTCGCCGCCATCGCCTGTGCGCTGGCTCCGAACGAATATGTGCTGGCGGGCGCACGCTTTGTGATGGGTCTTGGCGTCGGGATCGACCTTCCCGTGGCGATGGCGTTTCTCAGCGAGTTCGCCAGGCTGAAAGGCCCGGGGAATAAAGCCTCCAGCGTGGCAATGTGGTGCCCCACCTGGTATGCGGCCATCAGCATCTCTTATCTTCTGGTGCTCTTCTTCTACGCCGTGCTGCCGGAAGGCCACAGCGACTGGCTCTGGCGTCTGATCCTTGGCTTCGGCGCGGTGCCCGCGCTGGTGATTATCGCCATCCGCAGCCGCTATATGAGCGAATCCCCGGTCTGGGCGGCGAATCAGGGCAATCTGAAGGAGGCGGCGTCCATCCTGCGACAGTCGTACAACATTAATGCCCACGTGCCGCAGGATGCGCTTGACCAGCCCGCGCCGGTGGTCAATAAGGCAAAATGGTCGAACTACCTGAATCTGTTCCGCGGTATCTACCTGCGGCGTACCACGCTCGCCACGCTGCTGTCGGTTGTCTCCTCGTTCGCCTATAACGCCGTAGCCTTTGGCCTGCCGGTGATCATTTCCAGCTTCTTTGTGCAGTCGATGCTGACCACCATTCTGATCTCGCTGGCGCTTAACCTGCTGTTTGCGTTTGTCGGCGGGCTGCTGGCAGTGCGCTATGTTCCGCGCTTCGGCGCGTGGCGAATGTCACTAGCGGGTTACGCCTGCCAGCTGGTGGCGCTGCTCGGTCTGGCGCTGATTGGCCGCCCTGACGGGGCCACGGAAGGCGTGGTCGCCGTCGCGATGCTGGCGCTGTTCCTGTTTGGCCAGGGTTTTGGTCCGGGTGCGCATACCATGACGTTTGCCTCCTTGAGCTACCCGACCTCGCTGCGCGGCGTGGGCGTGGGGCTTAACCAGACGCTGATGCGCAGCAGTTCAACGCTGTCACTGTTTCTGTTCCCGCTACTGGTCGCGTCGCTGGATACCGCCGTGTTCTGGGTGATTGCGCTGGCGCCGTTTATCGGCCTGGTATCGCTGCTGGCGATCCGCTGGGAGCCGTCGGGGTATGATGTGGATGCAGAGGATTATCGCTAGCCTTTCTTGCCGGGTGACGCTGCGCTTACCCGGCCTACATTACTGAAACCGGCTCACATGAGCCGGTTTTTTATCCATAAGCGACTCATATGACAGCCTTCATTTCCGCCAGGGCATACTGAAACGTATCTCGATAGTGCGGAAGTGGAAGCACCATGTTAGCAACTCAGGTCACTGATAATTCATACAAAGGCTGGCAGGCCACGCTTGCCCTCCAGTTTTGTTATACCCCTGAAAAAACCCTCCTCCATTCCGCGCGTCACACCGGGCCGCTCACCGTTCAGCGCCCGTTTTACCCTGAAGGCGAGACCTGCCATCTTTACCTGCTGCATCCGCCAGGCGGGATTGTGGGCGGGGATACGCTGGATATTTCCGTGCGGCTCGACGCCAAAAGCCATGCCCTCATCACCATGCCCGGCGCCAGCAAGTTCTATCGCAGCAGCGGCCCGCAGGCCTGTCTGAATCAGCATTTTTACCTCGACGAAGAGGCCACGCTGGAGTGGCTGCCGCAGGACACCATAATTTTCCCCGGCGCTAACGCCGCGCTGCGTTCCGTCTTCCACCTTAAGGCCACCAGCACGCTGCTGGCGTGGGAGCTGTACTGTCTGGGCCGTCCGGTGATAAACGAAACCTTCAGCCACGGCACGCTGGAGAGCCGCCTTGAGGTGTGGGTGGATGGCGAGCCGCGTTTGATTGAGCGACTGCATCTTAACGATGGCGATCTGTCGCCCGTCGCAGGCCATCCGTGGGTCGGCACGCTGCTGTTCTACCCGGCCCGGGAAGCTCATCTTGATACAGTGCGCGAGCGGCTCGCCCCGCTGGAAAACTTTGGCGGGGCGACGCTCACCGACGACCTGCTGTCGGTGCGTTTTCTCTCCCACGACAACCTCATTTGCCAGCGGGTGATGCGCGATATCTGGCAGTCGCTTCGCCCGCTTTTAACCCCCAAAACCGCCTGTTCGCCGCGTATCTGGCAGACATAAGAGAAACGCTATGGAACTGACTCCCAGAGAAAAAGACAAGCTGTTGCTGTTCACCGCCGCGCTGGTTGCCGAACGCCGCCTCGCGCGCGGGGTAAAGCTCAACTACCCGGAATCGGTCGCGCTGATCAGCGCCTTTATTATGGAAGGCGCGCGCGATGGCGAAACCGTCGCCTCGCTGATGGAAGCCGGCCGCCACGTCCTGACGCGCGATCAGGTGATGGAGGGCGTGCCGGAGATGATCCCGGATATACAGGTGGAAGCCACCTTCCCGGACGGATCCAAGCTCGTCACCGTCCACAATCCGATCGTGTAAGGAGCGCGTGATGATCCCAGGCGAATACCGGATCCAGTCCGGCAACATTGCACTCAACGTCGGGCGCGAAACCCGAAGTGTGATCGTGGAAAACCACGGCGACAGGCCGATCCAGGTCGGCTCGCATTACCACTTTTACGAGGTCAACCCGGCGTTGAAATTCGATCGCGAAGCCACCCGAGGTTACCGACTCAACATCCCGGCCGGTACTGCCGTGCGCTTCGAACCCGGCCAGAAGCGGGAAGTGACGCTGGTGCAGGTGACGGGCGCGCAGCGCATTTTCGGTTTTCGCGGCGAGGTCATGGGCGAGGTGAAACATGGCTGAGATTTCACGCCAGGCGTATGCCGATATGTTCGGCCCCACTACCGGGGATAAAGTGCGGCTGGCCGACAGCGAGCTGTGGATCGAAGTGGAAGACGATCTCACGATCTACGGCGAAGAGGTTAAATTCGGCGGCGGAAAAGTGATCCGCGACGGCATGGGACAGGGGCAGATGACCGCCGACGACTGCGTGGATCTGGTGCTCACCAACGCGCTGATTGTCGATCACTGGGGGATTGTGAAAGCGGATATCGGCATAAAAGATGGGCGGATCTTCGCCGTCGGCAAAGCCGGAAACCCGGACATTCAGCCCGGCGTGACGATCCCGATTGGCGCGGCAACGGAAGTGATCGCCGCCGAAGGGAAGATCGTCACCCCTGGCGGGATCGACACCCACATCCACTGGATCTGTCCGCAGCAGGCGGAAGAGGCGCTGGTCTCTGGCGTCACCACCATGATCGGCGGCGGCACCGGCCCTGCGGCAGGTACAAACGCCACCACCTGCACGCCGGGGCCGTGGTATATCGCCCGCATGTTGCAGGCCGCCGATACGCTGCCGGTGAATATTGGCCTGCTGGGCAAAGGGAACGGTTCAAACCCGGACGCGCTGCGCGAGCAGATCGCGGCTGGCGCCATCGGGCTTAAGATCCACGAAGACTGGGGCGCGACGCCTGCGGCAATCAACTGCTCGCTGGAGGTCGCTGAAGAGATGGATATTCAGGTGGCGCTGCACAGCGACACGCTGAACGAGTCCGGTTTTGTCGAAGACACGCTGGCTGCCATCGCCGGGCGCACCATCCACACCTTCCACACCGAAGGGGCGGGCGGCGGCCATGCGCCGGATATCATCACCGCCTGCGCGCACCCGAATATTTTGCCCTCCTCCACCAACCCGACGCTGCCCTACACGGTGAATACCATCGACGAGCACCTGGACATGCTGATGGTCTGTCACCATCTCGACCCGGATATCGCCGAGGACGTGGCGTTTGCAGAATCCCGTATTCGTCGGGAAACCATCGCCGCCGAAGACGTGCTGCACGATATCGGCGCGTTCTCGCTCACCTCGTCAGATTCACAGGCCATGGGCCGCGTGGGGGAAGTGATTATCCGCACCTGGCAGGTGGCGCACCGCATGAAGGTGCAGCGCGGCGCACTGCCGGAAGAGACAGGCGAGAACGACAACTTCCGCGTGAAGCGCTATGTCGCCAAATACACCATTAATCCGGCTCTTACCCACGGCATCGCCCATGAGGTCGGTTCTATTGAGGCGGGCAAGCTGGCGGATCTGGTGGTCTGGTCCCCCGCTTTCTTTGGCGTCAAACCGGCCACCATCGTCAAAGGCGGGATGATCGCCTGCGCGCCGATGGGCGACATCAACGCCTCGATCCCCACGCCGCAGCCGGTGCATTACCGCCCGATGTTTGGTGCACTTGGTGCCGCACGCCACGCCACGCGGCTGACGTTTGTCTCGCAGGCCGCTGATGCCAGCGGCATTCCGCAGCGGCTCGGATTGCAAAGCGCCACTGCGGTGGTGAAAGGCTGCCGGACGGTGAAAAAGGCCGACATGATCCACAACGATTTACAGCCGAATATCACCGTTGACTCGCAAACCTATGAGGTTCGCGTCGACGGCGAATTGATCACCAGCGAACCGGCAGAAGTTTTGCCGATGGCGCAACGCTATTTTCTGTTTTGAGGAGTGATGATGATTTATTTAACCCAACGCCTGGACCACGCGCACCCGATTACCGCCAGCGTCACGCTGCCGATTGACGTGCGGGTGAAAAGCCGCGCCCGCGTGGCGCTGAACGACGGTCGCGAAGCCGGGCTAATGCTGCCGCGCGGCCTGTTGCTGCGCGGGGGCGACCTGCTGACTACCGACGACGGCAGCGAAGTGATCGAAGTGATCGCCGCCCCGGAGTCGGTTTCCGTGGTGCGCTGCGCCGACCCTTTCCTGCTCGCCCGCGCCTGTTATCACCTGGGCAACCGCCACGTACCGCTGCAAATCATGCCCGGCGAACTGCGCTACCACCACGATCACGTTCTCGACGACATGCTACGTCAGTTCGGGCTGGAGGTGACCTTCGCCAGCCTGCCCTTTGAACCGGAAGCGGGCGCTTACACCAGCGATGCCCACAGCCATGGCCACTCCCACGCTCATTCACATTAAGGACTCATCATGCGTAAGTATTTACCGCTGTTTCTGCTGGCCTTTTCCGTTCCGGCGCTTGCCCATCCCGGGCACGGAACCGACAGCTTTCAGGCAGGTTTTCTCCATCCGCTGACCGGGCTGGATCACCTGCTGATGCTGACGGGGGCTGGCGTGCTGTCCGCCCTGAGCGGCCGCAAGCTGCTGCTGCCGTTAGCAACGCTCGGCATGATGCTTGCTGGCGCCGTTGCGGGCAGCCTGCTCGGCGGCTTTAGCGGCATGGAGATGCTGATTATCGCCTCGCTGGCGGTCTGCGGCGTGATGATGTTTAAGACTGAAAATCGCCTGCTGCTGGCGGTTCCAGCCCTGGCGATGTTCCATGGCTGGGCGCACGGCGTGGAGATGTCCGGCCACAGCTTCTGGCTCTTTACCAGCGGATTTATGTTAGCCAGTGCCACGGTGCTGTGCGCCAGCTTCGCGGCAGGGCTGCTGCTGCGCCGTCACGACGGCCTGCGTAAAACCTTCGGCGGCGGGCTGATCGTCTCTGCCCTGCTGGCGTTGATGAGCTGATGGAGCACGCCCGCCAGCGGCTGCGCCTGATGCAGCTCTCCAGCAGTAGCCTGCCGGTCGGTTCGTTTACCTGGTCACAGGGGCTGGAGTGGGCTGTCGAGGCCGGGTGGATCACGGACGCTGAGGCCTTCAGGCGCTGGCAGATCCAGCAGATGGAGCAGAGCTTTTTCTGCGTCGACCTGCCGCTGTTTATCCGCCTGTATCATGCCTGCGAGAAGCAGGAGGTCGCGACAGCAAAACGCTGGACGGCATACCTGCTCGCCTGTCGGGAAACGCGCGAACTGCGCGAGGAAGAACGCAACCGCGGCGCGGCCTTTACGCGCCTGGTTAAAAGCTGGGAACCCGCCTGCCCGGCAGAATGGCTGCCGCTGTTGATGCAGAGCCAGCTCGGCGGTATGGCGTGGCTCGGCGTGCGCTGGGGCATTAGCGTGCGCGAGCTGGCGCTGAGCCTCGGCTACAGCTGGATTGAGAGCGCGGTGATGGCGGGCGTCAAGCTGGTGCCGTTTGGGCAGCAGGCCGCACAACAGCTGATTATCGACCTGAGCGACCATTTTGCCGCCGAGTTTGAACAGGCATTTTTACGTGGCGACGACGCGCTGGGGGCAGCTACGCCGCTGTCCGCCATCGCCTCCGCACGCCACGAAACCCAATATTCACGACTATTCCGTTCCTGAGGAGTCAATATGGCTGATTACAAACATCCCCTGCGCGTTGGCGTGGGCGGCCCGGTAGGGTCGGGCAAAACCGCCCTGCTGGAAGCGCTCTGCAAGGCGATGCGCGACACCTATCATCTTGCGGTGGTGACTAACGATATCTACACCAAAGAGGATCAGCGCATCCTGACCGAGGCGGGTGCGCTTGAGCCAGAGCGCATCGTAGGGGTGGAAACGGGCGGCTGTCCGCACACCGCCATCCGCGAAGATGCCTCAATGAACCTGGCGGCGGTGGAAGCCTTGAGCGAGAAGTTCGGCAATCTGGATCTGATCTTCGTCGAAAGCGGCGGGGATAACCTGAGCGCGACCTTCAGCCCGGAGCTGGCGGACCTCACCATCTACGTGATCGACGTGGCCGAGGGGGAAAAAATCCCGCGCAAGGGCGGGCCGGGGATCACCAAATCCGATTTTCTGGTGATCAATAAAACCGACCTCGCGCCGTACGTGGGGGCGTCGCTGGAGGTAATGGAGCGCGACACTAATCGCATGCGCGGCGAGCGTCCGTGGACCTTTACCAACCTGAAGGCGGGTGACGGGCTGGCGACGATTATTGCGTTTCTGGAAGAGAAAGGGATGCTGCGGATGTAGTGCGGTTTATTGCCGGGTGGCGGCTTCGCCTGACCCGGCCTACGATTTTTGCAGACCCGGTAAGCGCAGCGCCACCGGGCAAAAGACTTACGCCTCAGGCAGCTCCGCCAGCGGCCAGCGCGGACGCACGGACACGCTCAGGTCAGCCGTGGCGCCAGCGTTCAGGCGCACCATCCCGGCGTAGGCGATCATCGCCCCGTTATCGGTACAAAATTCCGGACGCGCGTAGAACACTTCCCCACGACGCTTTTGCATCATTTCGGCAAGCTTCGCGCGCAGCGTACGGTTGGCGCTCACGCCACCGGCCATCACCAGGCGCTTAAAGCCCGTCTGATCCAGCGCACGCTTGCACTTGATCATCAGCGTATCCACCACCGCATCTTCGAACGCGCGGGCGATGTCGGCACGCGTCTGCTCGCTGTCGTCGTTATTGCGAATGGTGTTCGCCGCGAAGGTTTTCAGACCGGAGAAACTAAAATCCAGCCCCGGACGATCGGTCATCGGACGCGGGAAGACAAAGCGCCCTTCCGTTCCCTGCGCGGCCATTTTCGACAGCATCGGGCCGCCAGGATAATCCAGGCCCAGCAGCTTGGCGGTTTTGTCGAAGGCTTCACCGGCCGCGTCGTCGATCGATTCGCCCAGCAACTCATACTTGCCAATGCCCGTTACGCTAATCAGCTGCGTATGACCGCCGGAGACCAGCAGCGCCACAAACGGGAACGCTGGCGGATTGGCTTCCAGCATCGGAGCCAGAAGATGTCCTTCCATATGGTGAACCGGAATGGCCGGAACGTCCCACGCGAAGGCCAGCGAACGCCCTACCGTTGCGCCGACCAGCAGCGCGCCAACCAGGCCCGGTCCTGCAGTATAGGCCACGGCATCAATATCTTTTGCACTTAACCCGGCCTCTTTCAGTGCCGCCTGAATCAGGGGAACCGTTTTACGCACGTGGTCACGAGAGGCCAGTTCAGGCACGACGCCGCCGTAGTCAGCGTGCAATTTCACCTGACTATACAGTTGGTTGGCCAGAAGCCCTTTTTCGTCGTCGTAAATCGCGATGCCGGTTTCATCGCAGGATGTTTCAATACCCAGTACACGCATGACTTGTTTTACCTCGTTTCAATACCGCGCAGTGTAGAGCCTGGGCGGGTTGATGTAAAACTTTGTTCGCCCCAGGAAGAAGCCTCGTGTATACTCTTCCCCCTTATAAAAGTCCCTTTCAAAATCGCATCGGTGCTTTACAAAGCAGCAGCATTTGCAGTAAAATTCCGCACCATTTTGAAATAAGCTGGCGTTGATGCCAGCGGCAAACCGAATTTATTAAAGGTGAGAGTTACATGCCGGTAATTAAAGTACGTGAAAACGAGCCGTTCGACGTAGCACTGCGTCGCTTCAAACGTTCATGCGAGAAAGCAGGTGTTCTGGCTGAAGTTCGTCGTCGTGAGTTTTATGAAAAACCAACGACCGAACGTAAGCGCGCTAAAGCTTCCGCTGTGAAACGTCACGCGAAGAAACTGGCTCGCGAAAACGCACGCCGTACTCGTCTGTACTAATCTGTTGAGGGCCACAGCCCTCAATTGACAGACAGAGTTGTAGTCGTAAGGCCGTGCTTCCGGAAGGAATGCGCGGCTTGTTTTCGTTTATAAGTCGCTTAAATTTTTGGGGCATATGGCCGGAAGAATCCCACGCGTTTTCATCAATGACCTGCTTGCCAGAACCGACATCGTCGATCTCATCGACGCGCGGGTGAAGCTAAAAAAGCAGGGCAAGAACTACCATGCGTGCTGTCCGTTCCATAACGAAAAAACCCCCTCTTTCACCGTAAACGGTGAAAAGCAGTTCTACCATTGCTTCGGCTGTGGCGCACACGGTAATGCCGTCGATTTTTTGATGAACTACGATAAGCTCGAGTTCGTTGAAACCGTCGAAGAGCTGGCGGCGATGCATAACCTTGAAGTGCCATATGAAGCAGGCAGTGGACCAAGTCAGATCGAGCGCCATCAGCGGCAAACGCTATATCAGTTGATGGATGGCCTGAATTCGTTTTACCAACAGTCTCTTAAGCACTCTGCGGCTGAGCCTGCGCGTCAGTATCTGAACAAGCGCGGACTGAGCGACGATGTGATTGCGCGTTTCGCTATTGGTTACGCCCCGCCCGGCTGGGACAACGTGTTAAAGCGTTTTGGCGGCAATAGCGAAGATCGTAAATCCCTCATCGACGCAGGCATGCTGGTCACCAACGACCAGGGACGAAGCTACGACCGCTTCCGTGAACGGGTGATGTTCCCGATCCGCGACAAGCGTGGCCGGGTGATAGGTTTTGGTGGTCGCGTGCTGGGTGATGCCCTGCCGAAATACCTTAACTCCCCGGAAACCGATATTTTCCATAAGGGCCGCCAGCTTTACGGTCTTTATGAGGCACAGCAGGATAATGCGGAACCTCCGCGTCTTCTGGTCGTCGAAGGCTATATGGATGTTGTTGCGCTGGCGCAGTACGACATTAACTATGCCGTTGCGTCGCTGGGAACGTCCACCACGGCGGACCATATCCAGTTGCTGTTCCGCGTCACCAACAACGTGATTTGCTGTTACGACGGTGACCGCGCAGGACGCGACGCCGCCTGGCGAGCGCTGGAAACCGCGTTGCCGTATATGACCGACGGGCGTCAGCTACGCTTTATGTTCCTGCCCGACGGTGAAGACCCGGATACGCTGGTGCGTAAAGAGGGCAAAGCGGCATTTGAAGCGCGGATGGAGCAGGCACAGCCGCTCTCCACGTTTCTGTTTAACAGCCTGATGCCGCAGGTTGATTTGAGTACCCCTGACGGGCGCGCGCAGCTCAGCACGCTGGCGCTGCCGTTAATCAGCCAGGTGCCCGGCGAAACGCTGCGCATCTATCTGCGTCAGGAGTTAGGCAACAAGCTCGGCATTCTGGATGACAGCCAGCTTGAACGTTTAATGCCTAAACAGGCTGAAAACGGCACGGTACGCCCCGCGCCTCAGCTAAAACGCACAACCATGCGTATACTGATAGGGTTGCTGGTGCAAAACCCCGAACTTGCTCCGCAAGTGCCGTCACTGGCGGGTTTGAACCACGAAAAATTGCCCGGACTTGGCTTATTTTCAGAATTGGTCAACACTTGTTTGTCTCAGCCAGGTCTGACCACCGGACAACTTTTAGAGCATTATCGCGGCACAAAAGAGGCCGCTACCCTTGAAAAACTGTCGATGTGGGACGATATAGCAGATAAGGATATCGCAGAAAAAACGTTCACCGACTCACTCAACCATATGTTTGATTCGATGCTTGAGTTGCGCCAGGAAGAGTTGATAGCTCGCGAGCGCACCCATGGCTTAAGCAGCGAAGAACGCCGGGAGCTCTGGATGATTAACCAGGAACTGGCGAAGAAATAAAAAATTTAACGGCTTAAGTGCCGAATATCGATCGGGAAGCCCCCGGCAGCCGCACTGAGAGGCAGCGGCAAAAATATAAGTACGCCCTCGCTTTAAAGGTTGGCAGCCCTATCGCCGACACCAATCAAACGAATTAAGTGTGGATACCGTCTTATGGAGCAAAACCCGCAGTCACAGCTGAAACTTCTTGTCCAACGCGGTAAGGAGCAAGGCTATCTGACCTATGCCGAGGTCAATGACCATCTGCCGGAAGATATCGTCGATTCAGATCAGATCGAAGATATCATCCAAATGATCAATGACATGGGCATTCAGGTGATGGAAGAAGCACCGGATGCCGATGATCTGTTGCTGGCTGAAACCTCCAACAACACTGACGAAGATGCGGAAGAAGCTGCTGCACAGGTACTGTCCAGCGTGGAATCTGAAATCGGGCGTACCACTGACCCGGTCCGCATGTACATGCGTGAAATGGGTACCGTTGAACTGTTGACCCGCGAAGGCGAAATTGACATCGCAAAACGCATCGAAGACGGGATCAACCAGGTTCAGTGCTCTGTTGCCGAATACCCGGAAGCGATTACCTATCTGCTGGAGCAGTACGATCGCGTTGAAGCGGAAGAAGCGCGTCTGTCCGATCTGATCACTGGCTTTGTCGACCCGAACGCTGAAGAAGATATGGCGCCAACCGCCACTCACGTCGGTTCTGAGCTGTCTCAGGAAGAGATGGATGACGACGAAGACGAAGATGAAGAAGAAGACGACGACAGCAGCGACGACGACAACAGCATCGACCCTGAACTGGCGCGCGAGAAGTTTGCCGAGCTGCGTACTCAGTACGAAGTGACGCGTGACACCATCAAAGCGAAAGGCCGCAGCCATGCTGCCGCTCAGGAAGAGATCCTGAAGCTGTCGGAAGTGTTCAAACAGTTCCGCCTGGTGCCAAAACAGTTCGACTACCTGGTGAACAGCATGCGCGTGATGATGGATCGCGTACGTACCCAGGAACGTATCATCATGAAGCTGTGTGTTGAACAGTGCAAAATGCCGAAGAAGAATTTCATCACCCTCTTCACCGGCAATGAAACCAGCGAAACCTGGTTCAACGCCGCTATCGCGATGAACAAGCCGTGGTCTGAAAAGCTGCACGACGTGAAAGAAGACGTACAGCGCGGCCTGCAAAAGCTGCATCAGATTGAAGAAGAGACCGGCCTGACCATCGAGCAGGTGAAAGACATCAACCGTCGTATGTCTATCGGTGAAGCGAAAGCCCGCCGTGCTAAGAAAGAGATGGTTGAAGCGAACTTACGTCTGGTTATCTCTATCGCCAAGAAATACACCAACCGTGGCCTGCAGTTCCTGGATCTGATTCAGGAAGGCAACATCGGTCTGATGAAAGCGGTAGATAAGTTTGAATACCGTCGTGGTTACAAGTTCTCCACCTATGCTACCTGGTGGATCCGTCAGGCGATCACCCGCTCTATCGCAGACCAGGCGCGCACCATCCGTATTCCGGTGCATATGATTGAGACCATCAACAAGCTCAACCGTATTTCTCGCCAGATGTTGCAGGAGATGGGTCGCGAGCCGACGCCGGAAGAGCTGGCTGAACGCATGCTGATGCCGGAAGACAAGATCCGTAAAGTGCTGAAAATCGCTAAAGAGCCAATCTCCATGGAAACACCAATTGGTGATGATGAAGATTCGCATCTGGGTGATTTCATCGAGGATACCACCCTCGAGCTGCCGCTGGACTCTGCCACCACCGAGAGCCTGCGTGCCGCTACGCACGACGTGCTGGCTGGCCTGACCGCCCGTGAAGCGAAAGTGCTGCGTATGCGTTTCGGTATCGATATGAACACCGACCACACGCTGGAAGAAGTGGGTAAACAGTTTGACGTGACCCGCGAACGTATCCGTCAGATCGAAGCGAAGGCGCTGCGTAAGCTGCGCCATCCGAGCCGCTCTGAAGTACTGCGTAGCTTCCTGGACGACTAACCCATGTAAACCGCAAAAAGCTCCCAATCGGGAGCTTTTTTTTTGTTTATTCCCTCTCCCTGTGGGAGAGGACCAGGGTGAGGGCATCAGGCCGCAGAGGAGCTAAAGCCCCCTCACCACCAGCGCCTCATCAAGTTCCCGATACGCCTCCACCAGCTTGTCCAGCGTCGCCCTGTTCAGCCCGCTCGGATTCGGCAACACCCAAACCTGCGTTATGCCAATGGTAATGTTCTGCTTACCCCACTTCGCACCGCGCTGGCTGAACGCCTGCTCGTAGGCCTGCTTGCCGAGGATCGCCAGCGCCGCGGGCTGGTAGTCTTCAATCTTCTTCACCAGTTCCCGCCCGCCAGTACGCAGCTCATGCAGATTTACTTCGCTCGCCTGCACCGTTGGACGCTCGACCAGCATGGTGATGCCACAGCGCGTATCCAGCAGCTGCTGCTCTTCTTCCGGCTTAAGCTGTTTGTCGGTAAAACCGGCCTGGTGGATCACCTTCCAGAAGCGATTTCCCGGATGAGCAAAGTGAAAACCGGTGTGCGCCGAGGACTTGCCCGGGTTGATTCCGCAGAACACCACCCGCAGGCCAGGGGCCAGAATATCATTGATCATCTCTACTCCTGTCTATGCATCTTAAGATAAGTATAAAGGATTGATTATGCGTTGTTTATAAAAACAGCAGGCAGGTGTGAATGGCTGGATTGCTGAGGTGAGTTACTTTATAATTCACCGCCACGGCCCCTTAGCTCAGTGGTTAGAGCAGGCGACTCATAATCGCTTGGTCGCTGGTTCAAGTCCAGCAGGGGCCACCAAATTTTAGCTTTAGAATCATCCCGTTAAGCCACTCGATTGAGTGGCTTTTTTGTTGTTGGGATTGCGGATGTCCCCTTTTTGTCCCCTCACATTACCGATTGCGTCATGTATCAAGCATCGTTTGCAAAAATTCGGGCTAAAAATACGTCTGATAAAGGGAAACTCAAGATTGCCTTTCACACCTTTTACATTTAAATTTCCGCACAAATGCTAAGGGATAAGACGATATGGATAAAAAATTACAATTAGAACATTTGCATGAATGCTTGCGCCGGGAAGTAATGATGAGTTCAAAAACATTTTCATGGTTCAGGGTGCTGCATAAAGCTATCAAATGCCCCAATCGCCGTTTCCACTTCTGGTGGCGCATTGCTTCGTACTGGCATCATTCAGACAGTAACTTCCTGAAAAAACGAGCTGCGAAGATAAACAGAAACCTCATTTTCAAATATGGAACTGAGATTCAGTTAGGGGCACACATCGGACCCGGACTGGTGATTTCCCACCATCACGGGATAGTGATAAACGGCTCCGCTGTCATCGGCCACTCTTTGCGTATCAGACAGAACACAACGATTGGCATTACCGGTGCTAGTATTCATAAAGAGCCGATATCCATTGTTATTGGCAACAATGTCAGCATTGGCGCGAATTCCTGTATCATCTCAGATAAGATTCGCATCGGTGACAACGTTGTAATCGGCGCTATGTCATTTGTGAACAAAGACATTCCCAGTAACACCACCGTCTACAGCGAAAAGACTTTGCATGTCATACCGAACAAATTACATGCAGCATGAAACAGGCACTGCTACACGTTTCAGTTTTTTAAAAGTGACTTCCTGCCACCAAACCCGCGCCAGCTCTCACCGTGCGGGTTTTCCCTGAGTTTTTCGCCTCTCACAATTTGATCTTCTTTTTTCACATAAAATCTAAAATGTTATTAACTATCTGATAGTTACGAATTTCATTAGATCCTCCACAGATCCATAAAAGTGAAAAACACTGAAATTTTTTTCAATCTTTTCAGTTCTGGTTTTACGCAAGACCGCCCGCACTGGCGCGGTCTGGCGGTCTGGTTTGTAGAAAAATAAAACTGAAAAATTTTTATGATCCAAAAACCGCAGGCGGGTGCGGTGTAGTGCGATTTTGGTCTGTGAAAGATTTTTTGGCCATGCTGTGACGCGCCAGCGCCCCGCTGTGGACACGATCTGTTTTAAGGGTGGCTCTGAGTGTGCGAAAAGGCTGAACGCGCCAGAGCGCCGCTGACAGCGCGTAGCGATAGCCGCTTAAGTGGTAAGAAAAGAGATATCCCCGCCAGGGGATGAAGGGCATCAAAAAACCCGCTTACGCGGGTTATGTTCTGGACTGATTTACTTGCCAATCACCGGGGAATATTTGCCGTTCAGCGTGTCCGCTTTCGTTCCCGTGTTCCGGATGGCTCCCGCGTTGGTCGGTGCTCCCGTATTGCTGTGCGTGTGGCTTGCCGTTTGCTCTGCCAGCTCTTTAACCACGTCGAGCGTGTCGAGCATCAGCTGTGCCACGTTGATGGTGCCAGAGCCAATCCACACCACCGGGGCAATAATCTGCTGTTGCACGGCCGCCACGCTTTTAGGTATCTGGCCAATTTTCTCAACCAGGTCTTTACCCGTTGTGACTGTCTTGCTCCCGGCTATGTCTGTTTCATCATTGCCGCCGATACTCGCCACGCGATTATTGACTGCCTGGCTGTAATCCCCCGTACACACCTGCTGAATGGCTCCGGCCAGTAGTGTGGACGTGCCCAGCACGGTAATTTTATCCGTGGCCTTAACCGTGGTTTCGCGGCTGACCAGCTCCCGCTGTTCTGTATCGGCCTTAACCACCCGCGCCATAGAGGTTTCACTGATCGTCTGGTCTGTCTGCCTCACCCAGTCACCCGCCTGGGTGACGCGCTGCGACACTTCCGCACGCTGCTGTTGCAGCTGCTCGCCTGGCTGGATATCCGGGAGACTGGTTCCGTCCGGCACGGTCTGCCGCACAAAAGGCTTATCCGGCCGTCCGCCAGTGAAAGCGATCTCAACCAGCGTCCCTTCGGGCGGAAACTGGAACATCCCCGAATCATTACCCGCCATAGGAATCGGTAGCGGTACAGCTGAATAAACAGGTGTGTCTTTATCCGGGTTCCCGGCATCGGGCAATAGCTCACTTTCGGGCAGGCGCTGTAAACAATGACCGGCGGAGGCGCAACCGGCGCGGGTGTGCAGCCTGCGCACAACATCAGGCAGCTCAGCGCTGTATGCCGAAGGTCTTTCCGAGATTATCCAGTAGCTGATACCCCGTTCCGCTGTGGGTGAAATGTGGGATCGGACGGTCTAAATAATCTGCATCCGGCACGCTGAAGGTCAGGCCGCTGTGCTCTGTCAGCCAGCTAGCCACGTCGCGCAGCGTGGGGGGCTGGAAGGAACATGGCCAGAGGCGTTCGAATACGCCGACCAGTTTACGAACAAACAGACGCTGAAAGTCGCTTTCAGCAGGTTGCTGAGCGTTCCACGTACCCGGTAAACCAGCGCAACACCAGATCGGTGTATCGCCGCCACTGTCTGGCTGGATATCCGCTGCTGAATCGCCTGGCTGATGTGGGGCAGACCTTTGCCCGGTGGATGCTGCTGTTTCCCAATATCGCACGGGTACGCCGTGAAAACTTACACGCTGCTCATCGGGTCATTGACCCGACCGCAAGGGATTTTTAAATAAATATTTATCTATCGACTAAATTTCCCCTTGTCCCAGCTCTCGCCGCGGGCCGTTAAGTCAATTGACGGCACGGCCGCTATTCCCTCAGCATCATAAAAAAATGCGGACGTTGTAAAGCTGTACACTGTGCCGTGAACAGTAAATGAGATATTGTTGCCTATGCCTTCAACTTTTGCGCGGGCGGTATTCGCTGTAAGCGTGGGCGCGATATGTTGTTTTTCGAGAGCCACCAGCGGATCACCGTCAATCTTACTCGCTAAAAAATAACGATACACTTCCCCGGTGGTCATGTTCGAGCCGTCATACTCAGTAATGTATAACCAGGTCCGGGGCGTGAGCTGGCGAACTTGATATAGCCGATCACTAACAGTTAAACGCTGTATATGTTGGAAATAACAGTATCCCGCGACCGCCAGGGCCATAAGAATAGTGGCGATCCAGTGCAGCGTCCTAAAAGTGATGCTGTTTAACATAGTCGATGCCTTGCTTTATCCAAAATTGGTCAATCGGATCATCACCAAACGGCGGGGCCCCCATGAAATTACCCCATTCGGGTCTTGATGTGCCGGCTTTCCACTGCGCCGCGCCGGCAGCAATAAGCAAAATCTTTGCAGGGATGCACGCTGCATAACCCACAGCGCCGTAATGGAAATTCCCGAAGTCAGCATAAGCCCGTTTTTGTTGTTTGTAATCCCACGGCCCGCCGTTTCTTACTCGCTCATAAAACCACGTATACGTAAGCGGGGCGGCCATATTCTGGACTTCGTGACGCGCCCGCGCGAGCCTTATGTGTTCGCGCAATATCTCCAGCCCGCGGGGTGGATAAATCGGTATACATGCCATCGTTCTTCCTTTCTGCCAGGCAAAAAGGGCAACATAAGAGCAATAACGGTAACGCGTATTGCTGAAGATCAATTTATTAATTTTATTTGCAACATCAATAAGTAACGAAATTAAATAACACGAACCTATAACACAATTTGTATCACCTGCGATCCGTATTTAGTCATTAATGAGGGTTTACCCTCAATGGAAATGGAGTTTTAAAAATGGCTATTCCTGCTTATCTATGGCTTAAGGATGATGGCGGCAACCCGATTAAGGGATCTGTGGATGTTCAAAATAGAGAAGGTAGTATAGAGATACTCTCTTTTAGTCACGGCTTGTTAGTTCCGACCGATAGTAACACAGGCAAGATCACCGGCACGCGCTTACACGCGCCGCTCGTAATTGAAAAAGAGTTTGATAGCTCCAGCCCGTATCTCTACAAAGCGGTAGCCACCGGCCAAACGCTGAAAAGCGCAGAGATCAAGTGGTATAAAATCAACGATGCGGGCCAGGAGGTTGAATATTTCAATATGCTGCTTGAAAACGTCCGGGTAGTCAGCATTAACCCCGTCATGCATAACTGTAAAGAGCCAGCGTTACAGATACACAATCATAATGAGGGAATACAGCTCCGCTATGAGCGGATCACCTGGAAGTATTGCGATGGGAACATCCAATACTCGGACGCGTGGAACGAGCGGGTTACAGCGTAAAAAAAGGGCGGTTAATCCGCCCTGTATTGTTTTTAGTGCCAATACTTTCGCCCCCTCGGTTTGCCAGCACGTAGCCTCCCCTCAATGGCAACATCCCGCGCGATCACCTGGTGCCAGCTCTCCGCACTTTTTATACATTTGGGGTATTTTAATCATGCTTAATGCTGTTAAGCATTCTCTGGCAGTTATTGCGGCGTACCGCTGCATGCCTCCAGAACCCCAAATTTTCGAGTTTCTCGGCTCACGCATTCAAAAGTGAACTCTAAGGTCACATTTAACCACGTGCTCCCCGTTCCAGAAGGAAGATTCAATAACTCTCACTCTTTCACAAACCCTAAAAACTAAAGAAATCCCCCATCGCGCCGATCATCATCCGTGTGTATTATTTCCTGTAGCTTTTACAACAACTAACCTTAACTCAAATACTTAAGCGCCAGAGCGAAAGGCATCATGAGCACACCGATCAAACGGCTAGAAATCATTAAAAATGCCATTGAGCTGGAAGATGACGACATCATCCGGAGCCAGTTGAAACGTCTCAAAGAGGAAGCCTTTGACGATAATCTCCTGTCCATCGTCGCGGCGCTTGAGCAGAAAAATTACACCGCAGCCCTTCGCGCTATCACCGCCTGGCTGCAAAGCCAGCGCGCCGTTACCCCGTGGCGTGACCCGCAACTGGCGGCCAGCAAGCTGGAGCTGAAGGCTCTGGAAGAGCGCTTGCGCGATCTGATTGATCGCCGTAACGCCCGGGTACAGCAGCTTGATGAGTTCAACGATCTCTATTTCTCCCGCCTCGGGCCGTTGATGCAGCAGATCCTCACCCTGCGTAAAACGTTGGCGGAGCTTAACCTGCGTCGTCAGCAGGCGGAGACGCGTCGTCGGGAAGAGGATTACCGCCGCTGCCAGCGCTATATGGCGCAGGCCGTAGAGGTTCTGACAACGCTCACCCGGCGCTGGCGAGATCTGCCTGCGGATTCCGTTCAGGCGGCAGAGGCGCGCAAGCATCTTCAGCAGCAAAGTAATCTGATTGCCAACCTGCTGGCCGAAGCGATGGAGCTGGAGACCGGTTTAACGCGTGAAGAAGAGCCAGCTCGTCAGGCGCGCGATGAGGCCAACGAAGAATACAAAAAGTATCGCGAACAGCATCATGATGCCGAAGTGCGCCTGCGTAAAGGCAAGGATCTCTCTGAAGAGGATCGGAACGAGCTGAAGCGGCTCTGGCGTCAGGCGAGCAAGCTATGCCACCCGGATCTGGTTGCCGATGATTTAAAAGAGGAAGCCAACAGGATGATGGTGCAACTCAACCAGGCCAAACAGCGCGGCGACGTGAAGGCCATTCGCTCGCTGGTCGCCCGTCTGCAACAAGGGTTTGAGCCGATGATGGCGAGCGACAGGCTGAACGACCTGGAACGTATTCGCAAAAAAATGGCGCAGGTGCGTGAGCAAATCGACACCCTGGTGAACGAGCTGGCAGAGCTGGAGAAGGAAGAGTCCTGGCTGCTCGTCTCGTCGCTCAGCAATATGGAAGCCTACTTTGCCCAGCAGGAGAAAGCGCTGAGAGAGGTATGCGCCTCGCTCGAACATCAGGTGAGCGAAGCGCAGCTGGATCCCGCAGCCTGATTATTTGGCGTGCCAGTACGCACTGGCACGTACCAGCTGTGGGTCAATTGCGTCGGTTTCAAACTGACGGCTCAGGCGTTTCACCACCTTCCCCTCTCCGGTCAGCCAGATAAAGTAATCCTCTTCCGGCACGGCCAGCGCTGCAAGATGGTCGGCTACCGCCTGCTCGTTGTGGCCGATAACCCAGGTGATGTTGAACCCGCTCAGGTGCGCCAGATAGTCCTGGTACGCCGCATCGCCCACGGTGACGATGGCGTGGATCGCCGGGGGAACAGGCAGTTTTGCGATGCTTTCTAAACGGCGGCGCAGCGCGGGCATACCCGACTCGTCGCACACGTACAACTGCCAGGCGTAATCTTCCGGCACCACCAGCGAACCACGCGGACCGCCGATGGTCAGCTTGTCGCCCACCTTCGCCTCTACCGCCCATTTGCTGGCAATGCCGCCATCATGCACGAAAAAATCGAGCGCCAGCTCGTGTTTTTCGTCATCGTACAGCGGGGTGTAGTCACGAGCCTGCGGACGCACCCCGTCGCCCCAGTCGATGCCTTCATCGGTCACCACAGGCGGCACGAAAGGGGTGCCCGGTGCCGGGAAAAAGACTTTGGTATGGTCGTCAAAGCCGCGAGAGCTAAAGCCCTCCAGCGCCTCGCCGCCTAGTACAATGCGCTGAAATCCTGCGCTGACTCGCTCAGTGCGCATCACGTTCAGCTCACGAAAACGCAGGTCATTGCGGACACGTTGAGGGTAACGGGTAGATGCCATGTTGATGCCCTTCTCAGGTGAATACGATATATCGGAATGAATTTTTAATGATAATGATTGCTATTAACTCAGAAATCAAGATCTTTTAGATTGCATCTGAATATATCTTAGATATAGTTTAGATATATCAAATTGAGGAAGAAACATGCGACACGAACACGACGGCGGCGGACGCCGGCCACGATTTTTTGGCCATGGTGATTTGCGGCTGGTGATCCTGGATATCCTGACCCGCAACGCGAGCCATGGTTATGAGCTGATTAAAGAGATCGAGAACCTGACGCAGGGACATTACACGCCAAGCCCTGGCGTGATCTACCCGACGCTGGATTACTTGCAGGATCAGGCGCTGATCACCATTACCGAAGAAGAGAACGGCCGTAAGCGGATTGCGATTAACGCCGCCGGGCAGCAATGGCTGGATGACAATCGGGAACAGCTGGAGCAGATCCAGACGCGTATCAAGGCGCGCTCCGTCGGGTTCCAGCTGCGCAAAAACCCACAGATGAAGCGGGCGCTGGATAACTTCAAAGCGGTTCTGGATCTGAAGGTTAATCAGGGAGAACTCAGCGACGCGCAGTTAAAACAGATTATCGGCGTGATTGACCGCGCGGCACTGGAGATCTCCCAGCTGGATTAAGCCAGCACGCCGTCGCTCACGCGGAACACGCGGACCAGCTCTTTGAGGTGCATCGCCTGTTCGTTAAGGGATGCCGCCGCCGCAACGGACTCCTCCACCAGCGCGGAGTTCTGCTGGGTGGTGGCGTCTATCAGGCCAATCGCGCTGTTGATCTGCGAGATACCTTCCTTCTGTTCATGGCTGGCCTGGCGAATTTCACGCAGGATGTCGTCCATCTCTTCCACGTTGCCGACCATGCCGTTGATAAGCCCGCTGGCTTTCTCCACAAGGTTCATGCCGTCCTGCGTCTGGCTTGTGGAGCTTTCAATCAGCTGGCGGATCTCACTCGCAGATGTTGCACTTTTCTGCGCGAGCTGGCGTACCTCACCCGCCACCACCGCAAAGCCGCGACCATGCTCACCTGCGCGCGCCGCTTCGACCGCCGCGTTCAGCGCCAGAATGTTGGTCTGGAAGGCAATGGCGTCGATCAGGTCGATAATGTCGGACATCCTGTTCGATGTTTCGTTAATCAGGCGCATTTTGCTGGTGACCTGCTTCATCATCTCGCCGTTGTTTTTGACCACGGCAGCCGCATCGGCAGACAGGTTCGTCGCTTCTCCGGTGTGGGACGCGGTGTTCTTCACCGTGGCGGTAATCTGCTCCATCGACGCGGCCGTCTGTTCAACGGAACTGGCCTGCTCCTCAGTGCGGGCAGCCAGATCCTGGTTGCCTGCGACAATCTGCGCGGCGGCGCTGGAGATGTTTTCCGATCCGGTTTGCACCTGCTGCACAATCTCCAGCAGGCGCGTTTTCATCTCCATCAGTGCGGTGAGGAGCAGTCCAGTTTCATCTTTACCGTGCGAGGTAATGCTGCCGGTGAGATCGCCATCGGCGATGGCCTCCGCAAAATTCACCGCGTCGTTCAGCGGGCGGGTAATGGATCGCACAATGAACCAGCCAGTCAGGCTGGCTGCCGCGACGCTGAAAAGCGTAATCAGGATCAGCAGCAGACGATTAGTGCGGAAATCGCCTTCCACCTGCTCGCCCGCACTCTGCATTTCATGATCCTGGATCGCAATCAGCGCCTGCACTTTCGCTTTATAAGACTGTTGCAGGTCCAGGGTGTTGGTCATCATCTCGTTTATCGCGCCTGCACGGTCGTTATTCTGCACGGCCTGCAAAATGCGGTAGCGCGAGTCAAGATATTGCTGGCGTACGCCGTGGATGTCCGCCAGCACCTGTTGGGATTTTTTATCCTTGAGAGCGTTGTCCAGCTCGCTCAGGATTGCGGTGATGCGCTCGCTTATCGCCTTCAGACGCTGTTCTGATTGCGTCGTGTACATTCCCTGTTCGTCCAGCAGCATGAGCTGCTGCGTGCTGATAAATTCCTGGAAGTTGTCGATTAACTGGTTCGCTTTTACCGTAGTTGGATAGTCGCTGGTAAGAATGGTTTGCATTCCATTGTTTGCCCGATTCAGGCTCATCAGAGACAAGCTTGCGCTGACGACCATCAGGACAATAAATAATCCAAACGCCAGAAATAATTTCGTGCCGATCTTTACGTCATGTATGAACATATTTACCCCATCGATGTGATTATTTCTCAGACGATCGCTGTTATCGGTAGGAAACGCGATAACTTTATGACTTTGATCGTTTTTTTATTTCTCACTTTCAATGAATCCGGGGCGTAGCAATTAAAAATCGGGTATTTTTTTTAGTTACTTAATATTTCATTAACAACATAACTTATTCTGAAAAACAAAAAAGCCGTTTACCCCGGAGGAATAAACGGCTTTATCGAAGCATGCATTTCTTAATGCAGCACGGTAACCGCATCTTCAAGACGTCCGGCCCGGTGCTTAACCATCGCGGAAATCTGCGCGCTCTCTTCGACCAGGTCAGCATTTTTCTGCGTAATGCTGTCCAGTTCTGCCACGGCACGGGTCAGCTCTGTCAGGCCTGTCGCCTGCTCGGAGGTGGAGTGGCTGATCTGCGCGATAAGCTGCGTGACGTTTTTCACCTGCTCGACAATATCATCCATGGTACGTCCCGCGGCGTGGACCTGATCGGCGCCCGACTGCACTTTGCTGGCGCTGGCGTCGATCAGCTTGCGAATATCGTTAGCCGCGTTCGCGCTGCGGCTGGCAAGATGACGCACTTCGCCCGCCACCACCGCAAAGCCTTTCCCCTGTTCGCCCGCGCGTGCCGCCTCAACCGCGGCGTTCAGCGCCAGAATATTGGTCTGGAAGGCGATGTCATTGATAAGCGAGGTAATAGAGCCAATGCGCTGGGTACTGTCGGCAATGTCATCCATGGTTTTCACCACGGTCTGCATCACGGTGCCGCCCTGCGTGGCCGCGCTGCTGGCAGCCATCGACAGCTTGTCGACTTCGGCTGCGGTCTCAGAGTTACTCTGCACCGACGCCGCCATCTGGTTCATTGTTGCCACGGTCTGCTGCACGTTAGCCACGGTCTGGCGCGTGCGGTCGTTGAGATCTTCATTACCCTGCGCCAGCCTGTCGCTGCCGTCGCGCACGCTCACCACCTGGCTGGAGACGTCGTTGATAAGCCAGCGGCACATCAGCCCCAGTTGTCCGACGGCCCGCAGCGTCAGCCCCAGTTCATCGCTGCGGTTAAGATGCTGCACGCTGTTACGCTCGCCGGTAGCGACCCTGAGCGCCTGCCGTGCGACGTTTTCCACCGGGCGGACAATCTGTTGCTCAAACACCAGGGTGCCAAGCAGCATCACCACGGCTGCCGCCACCAGCGAAGCCCAGCCTGCGGCACTGGCAACCAGCGTTGCGGCCATCACCGCAAAAAGTACCGCCATTACGCTACGCACGCGCCAGCGCAGCGGCATCGCCGGTAATTTGCCGAGCCAGCCTTTGCGCACCACCAGCCCTTTATGAATGCGTTTTTTGCTACGTCCTTCATTGAGCGCCTTATAAAGCGGCTCCACCGCGGCGACCTCGTCCTCGGTGGCGCGGGTACGAATGGACATATAGCCCGTCATCTGACCGTTACGCACCATTGGTACCGCATTGGCGCGTACCCAATAGTGATCGCCATTTTTACGTCGGTTTTTGACAATCCCGCTCCAGGGCTCGCCCTTTTTCAGCGTGTACCACATGTCGGCAAAAGCCGCTTTCGGCATATCCGGGTGGCGCACAATGTTGTGCGGCTGCCCGAGCAACTCCTGAAGCGTAAAGCCACTCACTTGCACAAAGGTGTCGTTAGTGTGGGTCATGTAGCTGTGGAGGTCGGTGGTCGACATAAGCGTGGTGTCATCGTCCAGCGGATATTCATTCTGGGTGACATAGTCAGGAGAGGACATAGTGAGCATCCCTTGCAGGTTATTTGAATGTTAATTTTGTGGCTTATGTTTTTTCGGCGATAAAAAATTTATCTTTAGTTGTTAAATATGATTGAGATCGCAAATCTCGGTTAAACCGCACTTTTCGTACGCTTTTCTAATTAATTGATTTAAAATACTTTCGACACTAAACTACCTACAAAGCATGATCCCCCGGCGCACACTTAAGGCGCATTTCCTGCCCTGGAGCAGTGCAATTGACGAAACCCCATCCCCGGCTCGTTATCCCTTATCCCGTGCGGCGCGCGATGGCATGATTAAATATTGTGCAACTCTGATTTCACCTGGCGTTTATCCCGATTTTTGTTAAGGCATCTGAGGTGGCGTAATCCCTGCAATACTTAACTCAGTATCATGTGATACGCGATCCCCGGGAGCATATTTTGAACAGGTTACCTTCCAGCGCCTCGGCTCTTGCCTGTACCGCGCACGCACTGAATCTCATTGAAAAGCGAACGCTTGATCATGAGGAGATGAAACAACTTAACCGTGAGGTCATTGATTACTTTAAAGAGCATGTGAATCCTGGTTTTCTGGAGTATCGCAAATCTGTTACCGCCGGCGGGGATTACGGAGCCGTAGAGTGGCAAGCGGGGAGTCTGAATACGCTTGTCGACACCCAGGGACAGGAGTTTATCGATTGCCTGGGTGGTTTTGGTATTTTCAACGTGGGGCACCGTAATCCAGTTGTGGTTTCCGCCGTACAGAATCAACTTGCGAAACAACCTCTCCATAGCCAGGAACTGCTCGATCCGCTTCGCGCCATGCTCGCGAAAACGCTGGCAGCCTTAACGCCCGGTAAGCTGAAATACAGCTTCTTCAGCAACAGCGGCACCGAATCGGTCGAAGCGGCGATTAAACTCGCCAAAGCGTACCAGTCGCCGCGCGGGAAATTCACCTTTATCGCCACCAGCGGCGCGTTCCACGGGAAATCCCTGGGCGCACTGTCTGCTACCGCCAAATCCACCTTCCGCAAACCGTTTATGCCGCTGCTGCCGGGCTTCCGCCACGTACCGTTCGGCGACATCAACGCCATGCGCACCATGCTGAGTGAATGCCGTAAAACCGGCGACGACGTGGCGGCGGTGATCCTGGAGCCGATTCAGGGCGAAGGAGGCGTGATCCTCCCGCCGCAGGGCTATCTGCCCGCCGTGCGTCAGCTGTGCGATGAGTTTGGCGCGCTGCTGATCTTCGACGAAGTGCAGACCGGGATGGGGCGTACCGGCAGGATGTTCGCCTGCGAGCATGAGAACGTTCAGCCAGACATTTTATGCCTGGCGAAAGCGCTCGGCGGCGGCGTGATGCCGATTGGCGCAACGGTCGCCACTGAGGAGGTCTTCTCGGTGCTATTCGACAACCCGTTCTTACATACCACCACCTTTGGCGGTAACCCGCTGGCCTGTGCGGCAGCGCTGGCCACCATCAACGTGCTGCTGGAGCAAAACCTGCCTGCGCAGGCGGAGCAGAAAGGCGACATGCTGCTGGACGGCTTCCGTCAGCTGGGCCGGGAATACCCGGATTTGGTACAGGATGCACGCGGGAAAGGGATGCTGATGGCGATTGAGTTCGTTGATAACGAAACCGGTTATAGCTTCGCAAGCGAGATGTTCCGCCAGCGGGTACTGGTGGCGGGAACGCTCAACAACTCGAAAACCATCCGCATTGAGCCACCGTTGACGCTCACCATTGAGCAGTGTGAGCAGGTGCTGAAGGCGGCGCGTAAGGCGCTGGCGGCGCTGCGGGTGAGCGTGGAAGAGGCGTAAAAAACGCCGGGTGGCGCTACGCTTACCCGGCCTACAACATACTGCAGATGTCGGCCCGGTAAGCGCAGCGCCACCGGGCAAAACGCTACTCCGGCAACAACCCCACAAAGCAGCGTTTTTTGCGCGGCTCTGACATCAACTCTTCAAGCTTGTCCACGCACGCCAGATAGTGTGGCGTTTGCTTATGCGCCAACACTGCCTCTTCGTCTTTATAGGCCTCATAGATAAAGAACCGGGTTTTCACCCTCGGGTCCTGCAAGACGTCAAAGCGCAGGTTTCCCGGCTCCTGGATCGCCCCCTCGTGGTTGGCGCGAAATACCTCCAGAAACTCATCCACCCGCTCGGGTTTGATGTTGATTTCCACCAGCGTCACGTTCATTTTGCTTCTCCCTGTTTCTCTTCCTGCCAGAACTGGAACGCCTCACGGGCGCTCATATTCTCGTGAACCACTTTCTTCACCGCCTTCAGCATGGCGAGCGGCGCGCTGGACTGGAAGATGTTGCGCCCCATATCCACGCCGGACGCGCCCTGGTCAATCGCCCGCCAGCACATCTCAAGCGCCTCATGCTCCGGCAGCTTTTTGCCGCCCGCGATAACAATCGGCACCGGACAGCTGGCGGTCACTTTTTCAAAGCCCTCGTCCACGTAGTAGGTTTTGACGAACTGGGCCCCCATTTCGGCAGCGATGCGGCTGGCGAGCGAGAAATAGCGCGCGTCGCGCGCCATCTCTTTACCCACGCCCGTCACCGCCAGCGTCGGCATGCCGTAACGTGCCCCCGCATCCACCAGCTTGATGATGTTGTTGATCGACTGATGTTCAAACGGGCTTCCGATATAGACCTGCGCCGCCACCGCGCAGACGTTCAGGCGCAGCGCGTCTTCCATCGCAACCGCCACGCACTCGTTAGACAGCTCGCCCAGAATCGTGTTACCGCCGGAGGCGCGCAGCACCACCGGTTTGTTCGTCGCGGCAGGTACCTGGCTCCTGAGGATGCCGCGGGTACACATCAGCACGTCGGTTTCGCCAAACAGCGGCGCGATGGAGAGATCGATACGCTCAAGACCGGTGGTCGGTCCCTGAAAGTAACCGTGGTCAAAGGCCAGCATCACCGTGCGGTTGCTCTGCGGGTTGAAAATGCGCGAAAGCCGGGACTGCATGCCCCAGTCGAGCGAACCGCAGCCCTTCAGGGTGTACGGCACATTCTGCTGCGGCGTACCGATGCCAAAATCCTTGCCGTCTTTGATGTCGTCTAAATCAGCCATTTGCTCCCCCGTCAGAAATCGTATTTGTTGATGTTCTCTTTGGTGAACACCACCCGCTCCGGCAGCAGCACGATGCCGTTGCCCTTCGCCTCATACTGGTAGCCCTGCACGCTGTTCGGCTCGACCTTCAGCGTCCCGATATCTTTCACCTCCACGCTGTCGCCAGGGTTAAGATCGCCCTTTTTCAGCAAACGATCGGCGACATTGACCGCAATTTTGCCCTGCTGCACCACGTCCCACAGGCCGAAGGCTTTCACCGTGCCGCGCTCAACGTACGGACGCATCACGTTTGGCGTGCTGAAGCCGACAATCGCCACCCCTTCCCGCTTCAGGTTTTCCGCCGCCTGTGCCGCCGCCGGCAGGGCGTTGGCGTCCGGGGCGATGATCGCATCCAGATCCGGATAGGCTTTTAAGATCCCCTCGGCAGTTTGCAGGGATTTGGTGGCGTCGTTATAGCCAAACTGCGTGGTGACGACCTGCCACTGGGGATGGTCTTTCTCGATTTTGGCCTTCGCCTCTTTCACCCACTGGTTCTGGTCGGTGACGGTGGGGCTGGAGTAGAAGAACGCCACTTTCGCGTTCGGTTTGGTGACCTGCTTGCCTGCCATCTCCACCAGCAGGCCGCCCAGCTGTTCCGGCGTGCCCTGGTTGATGTAAATGCTGCGGCACTCCGGTTTGGTGTCGGAATCCCAGGTCAGGACCTTCACGCCGCGCTGCATCGCGCGCTTCAGCGCCGGGCAGAGACCGTCCGGCGACACGGCAGAGACGATGATGGCGTTATAGCCCTGGTTGACGAAGTTATTGATCAACTGCACCTGGCCGGAGACGCTCGGCTCGGTCGGGCCGTCGTAAGTCACGTCCACGCCAAGTTCTTTCCCCGCCTCTTTCGCGCCGTTGCCGCCGCTGGTGAAGAATCCCACACCCACCAGTTTCGGGATAAAGGCAATGCGGTCCGCCGCCTGCGCCGAAGCGAAGCTGAGGGCCATTGCCAGGACGAGCAGTTTTGTTTTCATCTTACGCTCCGGATAGTTTTCTGAAGAGAGAACGCACCCATTCACGGTGCAGACTCAGCGAACGCCCCATCACCACCACAACCAGCAGCGCCCCTGACAGCGCGCTCGACACCTGGTTGGGGATGCCAACCATCTGTAAACCCTGTTGCAGGTACCCCACCAGCAGCGCCGCCAGCGCCGTACCGACAACCGAACCTGAGCCGCCGTAGATATTCGCTCCGCCGAGCACGGCGGCGGTGAGCGCAGGCATCAGTAAATCGCGCCCCAGATCCGAACGCGCGGAGCCGAAATAGGAGACCATCACCAGCGCGGCAATCGCCGAGGCCACGCCCACCAGGCCGTACAGCGCATACGGCATACCGTTCACCGACAGCGCCGCATAGCGCGCCGCGCGCGGATTCTGGCCAATTAAAAACAGATGTCGACCAAAGCGCCCGCGATGGGTAATCAGCCAGAAGAAAGCGGTAATCACCGCGAACAGCACCAGCGGGATCGGCAGGCCCAACACCGTGAGGTTAGCGAACGCCGTGAAGCTGTCCGGAAAGCCGCCGATCCCCTCGTAGCCCGTCGCGCCCGCCATGCCGGAGAGCAGCAGCGCCCCGCCGCCGTAGAGGTAAAGCGTGCCGAGGGTGATCACTAAAGGGCTGATGCCGGTGTAGTGGATCAGCGCCGCATTCAACAGTCCGCACAGCAGGCCGAGCAGCAGCGTCAGCGGGATGGCGACCGCCATCGGCCACCCCGCCTGCATCATCACCCCCAGCGCGATAGCGCACAGGCCGATGGTTGAGCCGAGGGAGATGTCGATCCCGCCGCTGATAATCACCAGCGTGAGCGGTAGCGCCACGATACCAATGCAGATAAAGTCGCTGGTGCTGAACAGCAGCATATTGATGTCGAGCATGCGCGGGTTGATGGCGCCGAAGAGCAGGATCTCCAGCACCAGTAAAAACAGCAGCGCGCTTTCCCAGTTAAGCCTCATTTACGCCACCTCTTTGTTGCGTTTGGGAAACGGGGTGACGTGCTTTCCCCCTCTGTTACCCGGCTGGAAACGGCTGTATTTCAGCGCCCGCTGATGCCGTGAGAGCGCCTGACGCAGCCGCCCGTCGAGCACCAGCACGCCCAGCAGCACCAGCCCGGCGATAAAGTCATTCCACCAGGCCGGCAGCCTGAACAGCACCAGCACGGTGTCGATTTGGGTGAGGAAGAACGCGCCGAGGAAGGCGCCGATCAGCGTGCCGGTGCCGCCCAGCAGCGAGATGCCGCCGAGCACGCAGGCGGCGATGGCCTTCATCTCCAGCCCGCTGCCGGTCTGGTTGGGCACAAAGCCAATCTGCGCGGCAAAGACGATCCCGGCGCAGGCCGCGAGTATGCCGTTGAGGGTAAAGGCGATCATGCGGGTGCGGTTCACCGCCACGCCCAGCTGACGCGCGGCGGCGAGGTTATCCCCCACGGCGTAGAAATCACGACCAAAGGCGGTGCGCGACAGTATCCACGCGCCTGTGACCACGATTATCAACACCACAATGCCGAGCGGCGAAATGCCGACGGCGGCAGGCTCAGAGAGGGATTTCAGCCCCGGCGGCAGCCCTTCAATCCACTTCCCGCCGGTCCAGAGCAGCATCGCTCCGCGATACAGCCCCAGCGTGCCGAGGGTGGCGACAATCGCTGGAATGCGCAGCCCCACCACCAGAAAACCGTTGAACGCCCCCGCCAGCGCGCCAATCGACAGCGCGAAGAGAATGGAAACGGGCAGACTGTAGCCGCTGTTGAGCGCCACGCCGACGGCAATGGCGGACAGCCCGACGGTGGAGCCGACGGAGACGTCGATATTACGGGTCAGCATCACCAGCGCCGCGCCGATGGCCAGCAAAATCAGGATCTGCGAACTGGCGAAGATCATCCCCAGGGTCTGTAAACTAAGGTAGGACGGGTTCAGCGCCACCAGCACGGCGAACAGGGCCAGAATGGCGAGAAACGCGCTCAGCTCGCGGTTTTTCAGTAAGATCTTCATGATTGCCCTCCAAACGCCAGCGTCATCATCCGATCGAGGCTGACGGCCTGGCGCGGCAGTTCGCCGCTGAGCACGCCCTGATGCATTACCAGCACCCGATCCGCGAGGCCGGGAAATTCATCGAGATCGCTTGAGATCATCAGCACTGCCACGTTCTGCGCCGCCACGCTTTTCAGCAGCTGGTAGATATCGGCGCGCGCCGATACGTCCACGCCGCGCGTCGGTTCATCGACGATCAGCAATAAAGGATTAGCCTCCAGGCAGCGCGCCAGCAGCACCTTCTGCTGATTACCACCGGAGAGCGTGCGCACGGTTTGATCCGCATGGTTGAGCTTGATCCCCAGCGCCCGGTGGTAACGCTCCACTACCGCAGACTCCCGCTTTCGCTGCTGCCAGAGCGACGGCTCGTTCAGCGTCACGGTGTTCCAGCGGACAGGCGCGTCGAGAAACAGGCCGGACACCTGCCTGTCTTCCGGCAGATAAACCAGCCCTTTTTCCAGACGGGAACTGACCGGATCGGCGGTGATCTCCTGGTTCTCCAGCCACACTCGCCCGCCGCGTACCGGACGCAGGCCGTAAAGCGTTTCGGCAAACTCGGTACGCCCGGACCCCACCAGCCCGGCCAGACCGACGATCTCCCCGGCGT
Source organism: Enterobacter sp. MGH85 (assembly GCF_001037655.1). Taxonomy (NCBI): domain Bacteria; kingdom Pseudomonadati; phylum Pseudomonadota; class Gammaproteobacteria; order Enterobacterales; family Enterobacteriaceae; genus Enterobacter; species Enterobacter sp. MGH85. The sequence goes on along the minus strand of NZ_KQ089925.1, from coordinate 1,552,011 downwards.
AAATCTCAAGGCTGAGATCGATAAACCCTTCCCCGGTGAGATCCTCCACCCGCAGCACCGGGAAATCCTGCGCCTGGGTTCGGCGGTTGCCCGGCAGCGCCAGCCACAGCTTTTGCGTATCGCTTAGCGACTTTTCCCGGCTGACCGGCGTCATCGCGGCGATCAGGGCGTTATCGTCAAAGTGCGCGGTTTCGCCGCTCAGCACCACCGCGCCGTCGCGCATCACCGAGACGTGGCTCGAAAGCATGCGAATTTCCGGCAGCTTGTGCGAGATAAAAACAATGCCAACGCCGAGATCCTGCAGCGCGCGGATCTGGCGAAACAGGCGTTCGGTTTCGCCCGGCGTGAGCGATGCCGTGGGTTCGTCGAGGATCAGAATTCTGGCGTTGCGCATCAGCCCGCGCAGGATCTCCACCATCTGCTGATCCGCGACTTCCAGAGTGCTGGCAGCGGCATCGAGATTAAGCTGACATTGCAGCTGCTGGAGTTTCTCCGCCAGCCGCTTTTCCCGATCTCGTTCGCGCGGCAGACGAAACAGGATGTTTTCCCGCACCGTCAGGTTGGGGAAAAGCAGCGGCTCCTGTGGCACCAGATAAATGCCTAACCGGTGCGCCTGCGACGGGGTAAGCCGTGCAAAAGACTCGCCCGCAACCGAAAGCTCACCGCGATCCGGCGTTTCAACCCCGGCGATGATTTTCATCAACGTCGATTTTCCCGCGCCGTTACCGCCCATCAGCGCATGCACCTGCCCAGCAAGCAGCGTGAAATCAATGCCTTTTAACACAGGCACGCCAGAGAACTGTTTGCAGATGTCACGTGCCTCGAGAAGTGGTGTCATCATCGCTCCGCTATTGAACAAATGATTTTTAGATTTAATAATGTTCAAAAGCGTAGACGGTGAACTATATTTACAACCGTGCAGGGATCACAGTTTTATCGATTGAGATTCAGATAAACCGGAAAGGATCGAAAAGATCCGTTTTGTCGCGTGGCTCACATTTTCACGCCGCACCATCACGAACATATGATCTAAATTTTTATAAGAGTTCAACTATGAGCGATAAACGCACTGCGGAAGAAGGACGGTTTGCCGGGCTGGCACTGGCGGAAGAGGAGCTGGTGGCGCGCGTGGCCTGGTGCTACTACCACGACGGGCTGACCCAGAACGACATCGGCGAGCGGCTCGGGCTGCCGCGCCTGAAGATCTCCCGCCTGCTGGAGAAAGGCCGTCAGTCCGGGGTGATCCGCGTGCAGATAAACTCCCGCTACGAGGGCTGCCTGGCGCTGGAAACCGAGTTGCAACAACGATTTGGCCTGAAGCTGGTGCGCGTGATGCCCGCCCTGAATACGCCGCCGATGAACGTGCGGTTAGGCATTGGCGCGGCCCAGTCGCTGATGGGCGTGCTGGAGCCCGGCCAGCTGTTAGCGGTGGGCTTCGGTGAAACCACCATGAGCAGCCTGCAACACCTGAGCGGCTTTATTAGCTCACAGCAGATCCGCCTGGTGACGCTCTCCGGCGGCGTGGGGCCGTATATGACCGGTATCGGCCAGCTGGATGCGGCCTGTAGCGTCAGCATGATCCCTGCCCCGCTTCGCGTGTCATCCGCTGAAGTCGCCGGGATCTTAAAGCGCGAAACCAGCGTGCGGGACGTGATCCTCGCCGCCACCGCCGCTGACGTGGCGGTGGTCGGCATTGGCTCGGTGAACCAGCGCCGTGACGCGACGATACTGCGCTCCGGCTATATCAGCGAAGGTGAACAGTTGATGTACGCCCGCAAGGGCGCGGTCGGCGATATCCTTGGCTATTTCCTCAATGCCGAAGGGGAATGCGTCGAGGAGCTGGAGATCCACAAAGAACTACTGGGCGTCACGCTCGATGAACTGGCACAGCTGCCCACCATCGTAGGCGTGGCCGGGGGGGAAGAGAAAGCCGATGCGATTTATGCCGCACTGAAGGGCCGCCGTATTAATGGCCTGGTGACGGAAGAGACGACAGCCCGCGCGGTGCTGGCTCTGGCCATTTAAGAGCCCTCCCTGCGCTAACAATGAGGCATGCTCATGAGTTACCTTTTAGCGTTAGATGCAGGGACAGGCAGCGTTCGCGCCGTTATTTTCGATTTGCAGGGCAACCAGATTGCCGTTGGCCAGGCCGAGTGGAAACACCTGAGCGTCGAGAACGTGCCGGGCTCGATGGAGTTCGACCTCGACACCAACTGGCAGCTGGCCTGCCGGTGTATTCATCAGGCGCTGGAGCGCGCGCGCCTGAGCGCGGCGGATATTCAGTCCGTCGCCTGCTGTTCGATGCGCGAAGGGATTGTGCTGTACGACCGCAACGGCGAGGCTATCTGGGCCTGCGCCAACGTCGACGCCCGCGCCAGCCGCGAGGTAGCTGAACTCAAAGAGATCCACGACTACCGGTTTGAATCCGAAGTGTATGACGTTTCCGGCCAGACGCTTGCCCTCAGCGCCATGCCGCGCCTGCTGTGGCTGGCGCACCATCGTCCGGATATTTATCGTAAAGCCGCCACCATTACTATGATCAGCGACTGGCTGGCGGCGAAGCTCTCCGGCGAGCTGGCGGTGGACCCGTCCAATGCGGGCACGACGGGCATGCTGGATCTCTTCTCCCGCGACTGGCGTCCGGCGCTGCTCGACATGGCCGGGCTGCGCGCCGATATCCTCTCCCCGGTAAAAGAGACCGGCACCGTGCTGGGGGCCATCACCAAAGCAGCCGCACAACAGAGCGGCCTGCGCGAGGGCACCCCGGTGGTGATGGGCGGCGGCGACGTGCAGCTGGGCTGTCTGGGGCTGGGCGTGGTGCGCGCCGGACAAACGGCGGTGCTGGGCGGCACCTTCTGGCAACAGGTGGTGAACCTGCCGCAGGTGCGCACCGACCCTGAGATTAACATCCGCGTAAACCCGCACGTTATCCCCGGCATGGCGCAGGCAGAGTCGATCAGCTTCTTTACCGGGCTGACCATGCGCTGGTTCCGCGACGCCTTCTGCGCCGAAGAGAAGCTGATTGCCGAACGCATGGGAATGGACCCCTACTCCCTGCTCGAAGAGATGGCGAGCCGCGTCCCGCCGGGCTCCCACGGGGTGATGCCGATCTTCTCCGACGCGATGCATTTTAAGCAGTGGTACCACGCGGCACCGTCGTTTATTAACCTCTCCATTGACCCGGAAAAGTGCAACAAAGCGACGCTGTTCCGCGCGCTGGAGGAGAACGCGGCGATCGTCTCGGCCTGCAACCTGGCGCAGATTTCGCGCTTCTCCGGCGTGACGTTTGAGAGCCTGGTGTTTGCGGGCGGCGGCGCAAAGGGCGCCCTGTGGAGCCAGATTTTAAGCGACGTCACCGGCCTGCCGGTGCGCGTGCCAGAAGTCAAAGAGGCAACGGCGCTCGGCTGCGCCATTGCCGCAGGAGCTGGCGCGGGGCTGTTCGCGGATATGGCTTCGACGGGCGAGCGGCTGGTGAAGTGGAGCCGCGAGTTCACGCCAAACCCGCAGCACCGCGAGCTGTACGACGGCATGATGCAGAAATGGCAGGCGGTATACGCGGACCAGCTCGGGCTGGTGGACAGCGGGCTGACCACGTCGATGTGGCAGGCGCCGGGCCTGATGCGCGACACACGCCCCTCACCCTAACCCTCTCCCCAGAGGGGAGAGGGCCGGGGTGAGGGGTGAAGTTCTTTGAGATCTATCACAATCATTCGATCCCGCTTTTACCTTTCTGCCGCCGCTGGCTAAATTAGTAACTCATCCGACCACATAACAATAATTTTACACTGGAAGAGACTATGAGCCGCTACCCGTCGTTATTCGCCCCTCTCGATCTGGGGTTCACTACCCTCAAAAACCGCGTGTTAATGGGCTCAATGCACACCGGGCTGGAGGAGCGTCCGGACGGGGCTGAACGTCTGGCAGCCTTCTATGCCGAGCGCGCGCGCCACGGGGTGGCGCTGATTGTCACTGGCGGCGTAGCCCCTGCCCCTTCCGGGGTGACGATGGAGGGCGGCGCGGTGTTGAACGATGCGACACAGCTGCCGCACCACCGCATGGTGACCGACGCGGTTCACAACGAGGGCGGCAAAATCGCCCTGCAAATTCTGCATACCGGGCGCTACAGCTATCAGCCGAACCTGGTTGCCCCCTCGGCTATTCAGGCGCCGATTAACCGCTTTACTCCCCATGCCCTCAGCCATGACGAGATCCTGGCGCTGATAGATGACTTTGCTCGCTGCGCCGCGCTCGCGCGAGAAGCGGGTTACGACGGCGTGGAGGTGATGGGCTCCGAGGGCTATCTGATCAACGAATTTCTCGCCGCGCGCACCAACCAGCGCGACGACGAATGGGGTGGTGACTATGCCCGCCGCATGCGTTTTGCCGTGGAGGTGGTGCGTGCGGTGCGTGAACGTGCGGGTGCGGATTTTATTATCATCTTCCGCCTGTCGATGCTCGACCTGGTGGAAGGCGGCGGCACCTTCGACGAAACCGTGCAGCTGGCGCAGGCGATTGAAGCCGCCGGTGCCACCATTATCAACACCGGGATTGGCTGGCACGAAGCGCGCATCCCCACCATCGCCACGCCGGTGCCGCGTGCGGCGTTCAGCTGGGTAACGCGCAAGCTGAAAGGCAAAGTCTCCGTTCCGCTGGTGACCACTAACCGCATTAACGATCCGCAGGTGGCGGACGATGTGATCTCCCGCGGCGACGCCGATATGGTGTCGATGGCGCGTCCGTTCCTCGCGGATGCCGAACTGCTCTCCAAAGCGCAAAGCGGCCGTGCGGATGAGATCAACACCTGTATCGGCTGTAACCAGGCGTGTCTGGATCAGATCTTCGTCGGCAAGGTCACCTCCTGCCTGGTGAATCCCCGCGCCTGCCATGAAACCAAAATGCCGATCGTTCCTGCGACCAACAAGAAGCGTCTGGCCGTGGTGGGCGCAGGACCCGCTGGCCTGGCGTTTGCGGTCAATGCCGCCTCGCGTGGGCACAGCGTGACGCTGTTTGATGCGCTGGCGGAAATCGGCGGGCAGTTTACTATCGCCAGACAGATCCCCGGCAAAGAGGAGTTCTATGAAACGCTGCGCTATTACCGCCGGATGATCGAGGTGACGGGCGTCGATCTGCGGCTCAATCAGGTTGTCAGCGCGGCGGATCTGATCGGTTTCGACGAGGTGATCCTCGCGAGTGGGATCGCCCCGCGCACCCCTGCGATCGAAGGCATCGATCATCCGAAGGTATTGAGCTATCTGGACGTGCTGCGCGACAAAGCGCCGGTTGGCGAGAAGGTGGCGATCATCGGCTGCGGCGGGATCGGTTTTGATACCGCGATGTATTTAAGCCAGCCGGGCGAAGCCACCAGCCAGAACATCGCTGAGTTCTGCGTGGAATGGGGCATTGATACCAGTCTCAGTCAGTCCGGTGGTTTACGCCCGGAAGGTCCGCAACTGCCGAAAAGCCCGCGTCAGATCGTGATGCTCCAGCGTAAAGCCAGCAAGCCGGGTGAAGGGCTGGGGAAAACCACAGGCTGGATCCACCGCGCCACCCTGCTCTCGCGCGGGGTAAAGATGATCCCGGGGGTGAGCTACCAGAAGATCGACGACGACGGGCTGCATGTGCTGATCGGTGGTGAACCGCAGCTGCTGCGCGTGGATCATGTGATTTTGTGCGCCGGGCAGGAGCCAAAGCGCGATCTGGCCGATCCGCTGCGCGAAGCGGGTAAAACGGTGCATTTGATCGGCGGGTGCGACGTGGCGATGGAACTGGATGCGCGGCGGGCGATTGCGCAGGGGACAAAACTGGCGCTGAGTATTTAACGGCATCGCCCGGTGGCGCTTCGCTTACCGGGCCTACGGGTCCGAGGCCATTGTAGGCCCGGTAAGCGAAGCGCCACCGGGCATTTGAAACCGTAGGCCTGTGCAAGCGAAGCGCCGCCAGGCAAAGCGATCTTACCGACGACGCCCCAGCTTCACCGATTTCAGCACCACGAATTTGTTATTGGTGGCAATGGTGACGCAGTTACCGAAAATCTTCTTCAGCTTGTGGAAGTAGTCCAGATGGCGGTTCGCCACGATGTACAGTTCGCCGTTGATTTTCAGGCAGCGGCGCGCGTGGTGGAACATCTCCCACGCGACGTTATCCGTCAGGGCGTGCTTCTGGTGGAACGGAGGATTGCAAAACACCGCGTTGAAGCGGAAAGGCTCTACGCCGGACAGCGCGTTATTGATCATAAACTCGCAGCGATCCAGCGCCTCCGGCAGATTGGTTTCCACGTTCAGACGGCTTGAAGCCACCGCCATTGGCGATTCGTCGCTGAACACCACGCTGGCCTCCGGGTTCTTCGCCAGCAGCGTCAGGCCAATCACGCCGTTACCGCAGCCGAGATCGACAATCTCCCCTTCCAGGTTTTCCGGCAGATGTTCCATAAAGAAGCGTGCGCCGATATCCAGACCGGTACGGGAGAAGACGTTCGCGTGGTTGTGGATGGTCCAGTCGGTCCCTTCCAGCTTCCAGCTCAGGGTCTCTGGCGCGTCGGCCAGTTCCGGCGCGCTGAAGGTACAGTTGATCAGGCGCGCTTTTTTCCAGGCCAGCGTCGTAGTGGTCGGGCCGAGCACTTTCTCGAACAGTTCCAGCGTCGAGGTGTGAATATCACGCGCCTTGGCGCCCGCGATGATGCGCGTTTCTGGCGTCACGACTTTACGCAGCGCGCGCAGTTGCTGCTCCAGCAGCGCCATGGTTTTGGGCACTTTAATCAGCACCACCCCTGGCGCCTGCGGGTAGTCCGCGGTGCTGTCGAGGAACTTCACGCTGGATTCGTCGATATCGTTGTGACGCAGGTTTTCACGCGTCGCCAGCTCGCTTAAGTAAGAATCGCCGATACTGTAAGGCGCATGTTCCGCCAGCGCACAGCCCAGCGCGCCAAACGCGTCATTCAGGATCAGAACCGGGCCGCGGATTTCAGTCTCATCCAACTGCTGCAGCAGATATTCATCCGCCGCTTCCCACGCCTGAAGCGGGTTCACGTCGTCCGTTTCCGGGAAACGTTTAAGGTTGAGTGAACGGAAACCGTTGTCTAAGTGGCTCATCGGCCCTCCTGAATGGTAAAATTTGGCGTATCCCTGAAAAGGGTGCGTGAGTATACCCGTTTTCACACTATTTTGGGGTTTTGATGAACCAGCTGACTTATCTCCAGGGCTACCCGGAGCAATTACTATCCCAGGTTCGCGACCTGATCGCCGCGGGAAAGCTCGGCGCGGTGCTGGAAAAACGCTACCCGGGCACGCATGATTTCGCGACTGACAAAGCCCTCTGGCAGTATACGCAGGATCTGAAAAGCCAGTATCTGAAGAGCGCCCCGCCGATCAACAAGGTGATGTACGACAACAAGATCCACGTGCTGAAAAACGCGCTCGGCCTGCATACCGCCATCTCCCGCGTGCAGGGCGGCAAGCTGAAGGCTAAGGCGGAGATCCGCGTCGCGACCGTCTTTCGCAATGCGCCGGAAGCCTTTCTGCGGATGATCGTGGTGCACGAGCTGGCGCACCTGAAAGAGAAAGATCACGACAAAGCGTTCTATTCCCTGTGCTGCCATATGGAGCCGCAGTACCACCAGCTGGAGTTTGATACCCGTTTGTGGCTGACGCATTTATCGTTAAAGAGTAATGCGCAGTAGCGCACGCGAAATGTCATGAGGACGTGCTACAGTGGCTTTAGGTTCCCTGCTACGGAGTACGTAAACGTTTATGATACGTTTCGCAGTCATCGGTACGAACTGGATCACGCGCCAGTTCGTCGACGCCGCCCACGAAACCGGCAAATATAAGCTCACCGCAGTCTATTCCCGCAGCCTTGAGCAGGCGCAAAGTTTTGCAAATGACTACCTGGTTGAACATCTGTTCACCTCACTCGATGAGATGGCGCAAAGCGACGCCATTGACGCGGTCTATATCGCCAGCCCGAATGCTCTGCACTTCCCGCAAACGAAGCTGTTCCTCAGCCATAAAAAGCATGTGATCTGCGAGAAGCCGCTGGCGTCGAATATCCACGAAGTGGAAGCCGCCATTGCGCTTGCCCGCGAAAACCAGGTGGTGCTGTTTGAAGCGTTCAAAACCGCCAGCCTGCCCAACTTCCTGCTGTTGCAGCAGTCCCTGCCGAAAATTGGCAAAGTGCGTAAAGCCTTTATCAACTACTGCCAGTATTCCTCGCGCTACCAGCGCTATCTGGACGGCGAAAACCCGAACACCTTTAACCCGGCCTTCTCGAATGGCTCGATTATGGATATCGGTTTTTACTGCCTGGCCTCTGCGGTTGCGCTGTGGGGGGAACCACACGGCGTGACAGCCACCGCCAGCCTGCTGGAGAGCGGCGTGGATGCACACGGCGTTGTGGTGCTGGACTACGGTGATTTCAGCGTGACGTTGCAGCACTCGAAGGTCAGCGACTCCGTGCTGCCAAGCGAAATTCAGGGCGAAGACGGCTCGCTGGTGATCGAAAAAATCTCCGAATGCCAGAAGCTCAGCATCGTCCCGCGCGGCGGAAAAGCGCAGGAGCTGACACAGCCTCAGCATATTAACACTATGCTTTATGAGGCAGAGGTCTTCGCCCGTCTGGTAGAAGACAACGAAGTGAACCACCCGGGACTGGCGATCAGCCGCACCACGGCGAAGCTGCAAACGGAGATCCGCCGACAGACCGGCGTAATCTTCCCCGCAGACGGCGTGAATGTGGAAGCCGTCGCGTAAAGCTGTGTAATGAAATCGTGCAGACCATTGACGAAATCGATGGTCTGACATAATTTGTTACCTGCAAAGGGGAGTAACTTCTTCGCCGGTGGATCGTCATTACGATGCGTGCAAAACCGCATCCGGTCGCCGGGCAACCTTCGTGGTTGTAAGTGAGACCTTGCCGGAAGGCGAGGTCTATGCATAAAAAGCTAACGGCTATCGTCTTCTGACCATAGCCGTTTTTGTTTTTTATGTGTAAGGAAAATAGTATGCATTCTGTCGGCACTCCAATGCTGTGGGGCGGATTCGCGGTTGTCGTGCTCATCATGCTGGCGATCGACCTCTTTTTGCAGGGTCGTCGCGGCGAACACGGCATGAGCGTTAAGCAAGCCGCCGTCTGGTCGCTGGTATGGGTTACCCTCTCACTTCTTTTCTGCGCCGCCTTCTGGTGGTATCTGGCCTCAACCGAAGGTCGCGCGGTGGCCGATCCTCAGGCACTCGCCTTCCTCACCGGCTATCTGATTGAAAAAGCGCTGGCGGTTGATAACGTCTTCGTCTGGCTGATGCTGTTCAGTTACTTCGCCGTGCCTGCGGCCCTGCAACGCCGCGTGCTGGTATACGGCGTGCTAGGCGCCATCATCCTGCGTACCATCATGATCTTCGCCGGTAGCTGGCTGATTACCCAGTTCGAATGGCTGCTGTACGTGTTTGGTGCGTTCCTGCTGTTCACCGGGGTCAAAATGGCGCTGGCGAAAGAAGACGATACCGGTATCGGTGATAAGCCGCTGGTGAAGTGGATCCGGGGTCATCTGCGCATGACGGACAAGATCGAGAGCGAGCATTTCTTCGTGCGTAAGAACGGCCTGCTGTTCGCCACCCCGCTGCTGCTGGTGCTGATTCTGGTCGAGCTGAGCGACGTGATTTTCGCGGTGGACAGTATCCCGGCTATCTTCGCGGTTACCACCGACCCGTTCATCGTCCTGACCTCGAACCTGTTCGCGATCCTCGGCCTGCGTGCGATGTACTTCCTGCTGGCGGGCGCGGCAGAGCGCTTCTCAATGCTGAAGTACGGTCTGTCGGTGATTCTGGTCTTTATCGGTATCAAGATGCTGATTGTTGATTTCTACCATATCCCGATCGCCATTTCGCTCGGCGTGGTGTTTGGCATTCTGCTGGTGACGCTGATTATCAATACCTGGGTTAACCGCCAGCACGATAAGAAGCAGCAGGCTTAGTGCAACGTTCGGTGCGGGCTGATGCCCTCACCCCACCCCTCTCCCACGGGGAGAGGGGGAAATGCAATGCAGGCCGGGTAAGCGCAGCGCCACCCGGCACTTTCGTTAACCAATAGTTAAAAAACATGACGCAACACGTAAAATCCAGCATTTTACGCTTCCGCCTTTCGCTGCTTTCCCTGATACTCAACCAGGCAAACAAATACTTACATCCGGATACAAATGTGACTTAGAGCACATCCAGGATGGAACGCAATTTCACTCAGGAATAACGTATGAGCACACAATCTAAGGGCCTGCTTGCGCGCCTGGCGCAGGGCAGTCTTGTAAAACAAATTCTGGTCGGGTTGGTACTGGGTATTCTGCTGGCGATGGTGTCAAAACCTGCGGCGGAAGCGACGGGACTGCTCGGCACCCTTTTCGTTGGCGCACTGAAGGCCGTCGCCCCGGTACTGGTGCTGATGCTGGTGATGGCGTCGATTGCCAACCATCAGCACGGACAAAAAACCAACATTCGCCCTATTCTGTTCCTGTATCTGCTGGGAACCTTCTCTGCTGCCTTAACGGCCGTTGTGTTTAGCTTCCTGTTCCCGTCCACGCTGCACCTGACCAGCGCGGCCGGTGATATCACCCCGCCGTCCGGGATTGTGGAAGTCCTTCGCGGCCTGCTGATGAGCATGGTCTCTAACCCCATCACCGCACTGATGAACGGAAACTACATTGGCATCCTGGTCTGGGCGATTGGTCTGGGCTTCGCGCTGCGTCATGGCAACGAGACCACGAAAAACCTGGTTAACGATTTGTCCAATGCAGTGACCTTCATGGTGAAGCTGGTGATTCGCTTTGCACCAGTCGGTATCTTTGGTCTGGTTTCTTCGACGCTGGCCACCACCGGTTTCGACGCACTGTGGGGCTACGCGCAGCTGCTGGTCGTCCTGGTCGGCTGTATGCTGCTGGTGGCGCTGGTGATCAACCCGCTGCTGGTGTTCTGGCAGATCCGCCGCAACCCGTATCCGCTGGTGCTGACCTGCCTGCGCGAGAGCGGCGTGTATGCCTTCTTCACCCGCAGCTCAGCGGCGAACATACCGGTGAACATGGCGCTGGCGGAGAAGCTGAACCTGGACCGCGATACCTATTCGGTGTCGATTCCCTTGGGTGCAACCGTGAACATGGCCGGTGCGGCGATTACCATCACCGTGCTGACGCTGGCGGCGGTGCATACGCTGGGTATTCCGGTAGATCTGCCAACCGCGCTGCTGCTGAGCGTCGTTGCATCACTGTGTGCCTGTGGCGCATCCGGCGTGGCGGGCGGCTCTCTGCTGCTGATCCCGCTGGCCTGTAACATGTTCGGTATTCCGAACGAGATTGCCATGCAGGTTGTCGCGGTCGGTTTCATTATCGGCGTATTGCAGGATTCCTGCGAAACCGCGCTGAACTCCTCTACCGACGTGCTGTTTACCGCCGCAGCCTGTCAGGCGGAAGATGCGCGTTTAGCGAAGAACGCCCTGCGCAGTTAAAAAGAAAAGCCCGGTGGCGGCTACGCCTTACCGGGCCTACAAGGTAAATGCAAAACGGCAACATGTGTTGCCGTTTTTAGTGTTTGCACCCTCTCCCTGTGGGAGAGGGCCGGGGTGAGGGCACCAGCCCGCACCCGACTTATAGCGTTACACCACTCTTAAAGATCGCCAGCTCGCGGAAGTCGTTCTTCTCGTTGCAGGTCTGCCTGCCGCTGGCAAATTCCACAATCGTGTCCACGAATTCGCTCAACAGCTGCGGCATCGCTTTGCCGTGGATCAGCTGGCCCGCGTCAAAGTCGATCCAGTGCTTTTTCTTCGCCGCCAGTTCGCTGTTAGTGGCGATTTTCACCGTCGGCACAAACCCGCCGTACGGCGTACCGCGCCCGGTACTGAACAGCACCATATGACAGCCCGCTCCCGCTAGCGCGCTGGTGGCGACCGCATCGTTGCCCGGTGCGCTGAGCAGGTTCAGGCCGTGCGTTTTCAGCCGTTCACCATAGCGCAGCACGTCTACCACCTGACTGGCGCCCGCTTTTTGGGTGCAGCCCAGGGATTTCTCTTCAAGCGTGGTGATCCCGCCCGCTTTGTTCCCCGGCGAGGGGTTCTCGTATATCGGCTGGTTATGGGCGATGAAGTACTGTTTGAAGTCGTTCACCATGGTGACGGTCTTCTCAAAGGTCTCTTCGTCGCGGCAGTGGCTCATCAGAATGCGCTCTGCGCCGAACATCTCCGGCACTTCGGTCAGCACCGTAGTGCCGCCGTTAGCAATCACGTAATCCGAGAAGCGACCGAGCATTGGGTTAGCGGTAATGCCGGAAAGGCCATCAGATCCGCCGCACTCCAGGCCAAACTTCAGTTCGCTCAGCTTGCCCGGCTCGCGCTTGTCGTGACGCATCACCTCGTACAGCTGGTGCAGCTGTTCAACGCCCGCTTCCACTTCGTCGTCCTGGTGCTGACACACCATAAAGTGCACGCGCTCAGGGTCAAATTCGCCCAGCGTGTCGCGGAAGGCGTCGACCTGATTGTTCTCGCAGCCGAGGCCGATCACCAGCACCGCGCCCGCGTTCGGGTGGCGCACCATGTTTTGCAGCATGGTACGAGTATTGATGTGGTCGTCACCCAGCTGGGAGCATCCATAGGTGTGACTGAACAGATGCACACCGTCGGTGCCTTCAGCATCATTAGTCTCTTTCAGGAAACGCGTCTGAATTTGACGCGCGATCCCGTTCACGCAGCCGACAGTCGGGAGGATCCACAGCTCATTGCGGATCCCCACCTCGCCGCTGGCGCGGCGGTAAATCTGTACCTCACGATCGGCCGCCTGTCCTTCTTCTGGCTGGAAGTCAGGTTGATAGCTGTACTCGTCCAGATCGCTGAGATTGGTGCGGGTATTGTGGGAATGAATGTATTCACCCGGCGCAATATCCGCCAGCGCATGACCGATGGGCAAACCGTACTTCACCACGTTCTCCCCTTTCGCGATGGGGATCAGGGCAAACTTATGTCCACGTCCAATGGCCTGGCGTAACGTCACCGACTGGTTGTCGAAGGTCACTTCCATCCCTTCGGCTAAATCTGCCAGCGCGACGGCAACGTTATCCAGCGAATGGATTTTGATGTATTGCATATCAACCTCAAACGGCCTTAGTTCAATTCAATGGCGAAGTAGTCACGCGCATTGTTAAAGCAGATGTTTCTCACCATTTCGCCCAGCAGCTGGATATCCGCTGGCGCTTCACCCGCGTGCACCCAGCGGCCAATCATCTGGCACAGAATGCGGCGGAAATATTCATGGCGGGTATAGGAGAGGAAACTGCGGCTGTCAGTCAGCATGCCAACGAAGCGGCTCAACAGGCCGAGCTGCGCCAGCTGCGTCATCTGACGCTCCATGCCGTCTTTTTGATCGTTAAACCACCAGCCGGAACCGAACTGCATCTTGCCCGGCATCCCTTCGCCCTGGAAGTTGCCGATCATGGTGCCCAGTACTTCGTTATCGCGCGGATTCAGGCAGTAGAGAATGGTTTTCGGCAGCAGGTTTTGCTCGTTCTGTTTGCTCAGCAGTTTTGACAGCTCTTCCGCCAGAGGGCGGTCGTTGATGGAGTCAAAGCCTACGTCCGCGCCCAGCAGTTTGAACTGACGCTGGTTGTTATTACGCAGCGCGCCGATATGGTACTGCTGAACCCAGCCGCGACGGGCATATTCCGCACCGAGGAACACCAGCACCGCGGTTTTGAACTGGGCGACTTCATGCTCGCTCAGGGCTTCGCCTGAGAGACGACGCGCCAGGATGCTGTCCAGCTCGGCTTCGCTGGAATCCGCGAACAGCACCACGTCCAGCGCGTGGTCAGACACTTTACAGCCGTGTGCGGCAAAGTGATCCAGACGTTTGGTCAGCGCGGATTGCAGATCGGCGAAACGACGGATATCGGTATCCGATACTTCCGCCAGCTTCGTCATGTAGTCATTAAAGGTCGGCAGCTCAATGTTGAAGGCTTTATCCGGACGCCAGCTTGGCAGCACTTTGATGTCAAAGGTGCTGTCCTTCGCGACAACCGCGTGGTGCTCCAGGGAGTCGATCGGATCGTCGGTTGTGCCCACCATCTTCACGTTCATCTGCTGCATGATGCCGCGCGCCGAGAAGCTATCCTGCGCCAGCAGTTCGTTGCACTGATCCCAGATTTCATCCGCCGTGGCGGGAGAGAGCAGCTTGCCGGTGATGCCAAACGGACGACGCAGTTCGAGGTGCGTCCAGTGGTATAACGGGTTACCGATGGTGTGGGGAACGGTAGCGGCCCAGGCGTCAAACTTCTCGCGATCGGTCGCGTCGCCGGTACACAGGCGCTCGGCCACGCCGTTGGTGCGCATCGCGCGCCATTTATAATGGTCACCCTTCAGCCAGATATCATACAGGTTTTTGAAACGGTAATTTTCGGCAACCTGTTGCGGCGGTAAATGGCAGTGGTAGTCGAAAATCGGCTGATCTTTTGCGTAGTCGTGGTACAGGCGGCGAGCAAATTCGGTATCTAACAGGAAATCTTCGGTCATAAACGGTGTCATTATCGTCTTCCTCATTACGGGAGCGTCAGAAAGCTTATGTTCAGATGCTGCAAAGTTATCACACCAATTTCCAGAGTCCGACGTTTTTTTCGTGAGTTAGATCAATAAACGTCGACAAATAAATTACCCTCAAAGGGGTAAACCTTCTTGCAGACCGCGCCAGATCTGGCTTTGCGCACGCCTCATAATATCCCTACAAAGATTCACTCTTTTGTGATGTCACTCACCTTTTAAAGTTGTATGACAAGTTATCTTTTCGCCGTCGCAAACTATAAGCCGACGGAATGCATTACCGGTGTTTGTTACATCGGATTTAACGGTACGGAAGCCGACTTAGCACGATGACTTATGGCAAGGTTCGGGCCGTTCCGGGACAGGTTCCCGGTTACGCCCCTCCCGTTACAGAACAGCTCCCGGCAACGGTTGAGTTGTTGCCGTGTCCCGACACGGAAATAACATAACGATGAGGTTTTACATGCGTAAAATTAAAGGGTTACGTTGGTACATGATCGCACTGGTGACGCTCGGCACCGTGCTGGGCTACCTGACACGTAACACCGTGGCAGCAGCGGCGCCAACGTTGATGGAAGAGTTACATATCTCCACGCAGCAATACTCTTACATCATTGCGGCTTACTCTGCCGCTTACACCGTAATGCAGCCTGTTGCAGGTTATGTTCTTGATATTCTGGGTACAAAAATTGGTTATGCCTTCTTCGCTGTAGCCTGGGCCGTCTTCTGTGGGGCGACCGCGCTGGCCGGCAGCTGGGGCGGACTGGCGCTGGCGCGTGGTGCGGTAGGTGCTGCCGAAGCGGCGATGATCCCCGCGGGTCTGAAAGCCAGCTCTGAATGGTTCCCGGCAAAAGAGCGTTCAATCGCTGTCGGTTACTTCAACGTGGGCTCCTCCATCGGGGCGATGATTGCTCCGCCACTGGTGGTGTGGGCGATTGTGATGCACAGCTGGCAGATGGCGTTCATCATCTCCGGTGTGCTGAGCTTTGCCTGGGCCATGGCGTGGCTGATCTTCTATAAACACCCGTGCGACCAGAAAAAGCTGTCTACCGAAGAACGTGACTACATTATCAATGGTCAGGAATCTCATCATCAGACCGACAACGGCAAGAAAATGTCCGTCTGGCAGATCCTGGGTACCCGTCAGTTCTGGGGTATCGCCCTGCCACGCTTCCTGGCGGAACCGGCCTGGGGTACGTTCAACGCCTGGATCCCGCTGTTCATGTTCAAAGTCTACGGCTTTAACCTGAAAGAGATCGCGATGTTCGCCTGGATGCCAATGCTGTTTGCAGACCTGGGCTGTATCGTCGGCGGCTACCTGCCACCGCTGTTCCAGCGCTGGTTTGGCGTGAACCTGATTGTGTCCCGTAAGATGGTGGTCACCATGGGCGCCCTGCTGATGATTGGCCCTGGCATGATTGGCCTGTTCACCAGTCCTTACGTGGCTATCGCCCTGCTGTGTATCGGGGGCTTTGCTCACCAGTCTCTGTCTGGCGCGCTGATTACGCTCTCGTCCGACGTGTTTGGTCGTAACGAAGTTGCCACCGCCAACGGTCTGACCGGGATGGCCGCCTGGACCGCAAGTACCCTGTTCGCCCTCGTGGTCGGCGCGCTGGCAGACACCATCGGCTTCAGCCCGCTGTTCGCGGTACTGGCCATCTTCGACCTGCTGGGTGCAGTGGTTATCTGGACGGTGCTGAAGAGTAAATCCGCCGAGGAACTGGCGAAAGAGTCCCTTGGGGGACCGGCGACGCAGAGTTAGCTTGTTGTGCCGGGTGGCGGCTTCGCCTTACCCGGCCTACAACACCCGATAAAACCGTAGGCCGGGTAAGCGTAGCGCCACCCGGCAAAAATGTCGCAAAAGCCGCCTCCGTGAAGTGAACCCCGAAAGTTGGACATCCAACGATTAGGGGTTTTGCGTTTCAATGGGCAGAAAAAAATACTCACCTGAATTCAAGCAGCAAGTCGTACTCCACTATCTGTTCAGCAGTGATGGTGCAAAGAAAACAGCGCGGTTGTTCGGCGTTGATCACGGAGCGGTCAGACGCTGGACTGAGCACTGGAAAGTGAATGGGATGGACAGTTTTACCATTCCTACCAGGGCTTACTCTGCCGAGTTTAAAGAGTCTGTCGTGCTCTGGATGCAGCAACACAACAAATCATCCCGGAAAGCTGCGGCGGAGTTTCGTATTGCAGCCGCTTGTACTGTCAGCAAATGGGAGCGTCTTTACCGTACTGGCGGTATCATTGCCCTACAGGATAAACCCAGAGGACGCCAGATGAAGTCAGGGAAGAACGAAACTTCAGATAAAGAACTTAATAATCCCCGTCCAGCGTTCCAGAACGCTGAGGAAGAACTTGAATACCTGCGTGTTGAGAATGCCTACCTAAAAAAGCTTCAGGCCTTGATTCGGGAAAAGCAGAAGACAAAGCAAAAATAATTACCGAATTGAGGCGAAACCATAACCTGAGAATGCTGCTTCATATAGCAGGATTACCTCGCAGCACGTACTACTGGCATGTCAAAGCAGATAGCCGTGGAGAGCGCTATGAGGGCGAACAGCAAAGAATAGCCGCACTGTTCCACTATCATAAAGGACGATATGGTTACCGGCGCATTACCCTGGCGTTGCGTAATGAAGGCTATGGCATTAATCATAAAACAGTACGGAAACTGATGCGCAAGATGGGGCTGGCCTCATGCCTGAGAAGCAAAAAGTATCAGTCATACAAAGGCACCTACGGTAAAGTAGCGCCAAATACCCTTGCACGTGATTTTAAGGCCAGCAGTCCAAACCAGAAATGGGTCACGGATGTGACAGAGTTCAACGTAAAAGGGACAAAGCTGTATCTGTCACCAGTGCTTGATCTGTATAACAGCGAGATAATAGCCTGGAATATGACGACGCATCCGGGAATGAATCTGGTCGAAAACATGCTCAGCAAAGCCGTCAAGAGGCTGAAACCGGGTGACAGACCGGTACTGCACTCTGATCAGGGTTGGCAGTATCAGATGGCACGGTATCAGGAGAAACTTAAAGCTAAAGGCATAGAACAAAGCATGTCGCGCAAAGGGAACTGTCTGGACAATGCAGTGATAGAAAATTTTTTTGGTCTGCTGAAAACAGAATGTTGGTACCACGAAGAGTTTGAAAATACAGACCATCTACGAAAAACGGTGGAAGAGTATATCCACTACTACAACAACGAACGAATCAAGCTAAAACTAAACGGCCTGAGTCCGGTACAATACCGAACCCAGGCCATGTCAGCCGCCAGTTAAGAACGTGTCCAATATATGGGGTTCACTTCATCCGGGCGGCTTTTTTAATGGCGAAATCTGGAGAGTGGCACGCAAAAGTGGTATAACAAATCATTCGCCGTACCCTGCCTGGAGCGCATATGGAAATCACCGAATCACGTCGTTTATATCAACAACTTGCCGCCGAGCTGAAAGATCGCATCGAGCAAGGGGTCTATCTTGTCGGTGATAAACTTCCCGCTGAGCGTTTTATTGCGGATGAAAAAAGCGTCAGCCGCACGGTGGTCCGCGAAGCCATCATCATGCTGGAAGTTGAAGGGTATGTTGAGGTACGCAAAGGTTCCGGTATTCACGTGATTTCCAGCCAGGCGAAACACTCCCCCACGCCGGACGAAAGTCTGGAATTTGCCAGCTACGGTCCGTTTGAGCTTCTCCAGGCTCGCCAGCTGATTGAAAGCAATATCGCAGAATTCGCAGCGACGCAGGTCACCAAGCAGGACATCATGAAGCTGATGGAAATCCAGGATCATGCGCGTAAAGAAAAATGTTTCCGCGATTCCGAATGGGACCTGCAATTCCACGTTCAGGTCGCCCTTGCGACTCAGAACACAGCGCTGGCGGCAATCGTTGAAAAAATGTGGACTCAGCGCGTTCACAACCCGTACTGGAAGAAACTGCATGATCACATTGATTCCCGCACGGTAGATAACTGGTGTGACGACCACGACCAGATTCTTAAGGCCCTGATTCGTAAAGATCCGCATGCGGCGAAACTGGCAATGTGGCAGCATCTGGAGAACACCAAGCAGATGCTTTTTAATGAAACGAGTGATGACTTTGAATTTAACGCTGACCGCTATCTTTTTGCTGATAATCCGGTGGTTCACCTCGATACCGCGACCAATGTCGCAAAATAACCTCCTGAACTGCTGGCAGGCGCACCGCCGCGCCTTCCGGCCAGACAGGGTAAGAAAACCTCTATAGTGTCAGCCTTTGTAAAATCTCTCGCTCCCCTCCGTGGCTTACGCCAAAATCGTGTTTCCCCTCAAATTCTGTGACGCAGAACGTCGGGCTTTGTTACAATTGGATTCACTTCGTTATTTTGTAAGTTAGTGCTTGCTAACCAGCCAATTAACAGGGAACAGTGTTGGCCACACATCATTGTGTCCGCGAGCGACCATAATGAAATCATAACAATGTCGCCGTGCTGTTTTCCCGAATGACAGGCGTGACGTTAACCGATTTCCAGGAACACTGAATGGAACTTTTGACCCAACTACTGAACGCCCTCTGGGCTCAGGATTTCGAAACGCTGGCCAACCCGTCCATGATTGGCATGCTCTACTTTGTGTTATTTATGATCCTGTTCCTTGAGAACGGTCTGCTGCCTGCTGCCTTTTTACCGGGCGACAGCCTGCTGGTGCTGGTTGGGGTGCTCTGTGCAAAAGGGGCGATGGCTTTCCCACAAACGGTTCTGCTGTTGACCATTGCCGCCAGCCTGGGTTGCTGGGTGAGTTATATTCAGGGGCGATGGCTGGGCAACACGCGAATCGTTCAGAACTGGCTTTCGCATCTTCCGGCACATTATCACCAGCGAGCGCACCACCTTTTCCATAAGCACGGGCTCTCCGCCTTGCTGATTGGCCGCTTTATCGCATTCGTACGCACCCTGCTGCCGACCATTGCGGGCTTGTCCGGCCTGAGCAGCGCGCGCTTCCAGTTCTTTAACTGGATGAGCGGCCTGCTATGGGTTCTGATCCTGACCACGCTCGGCTACGCGCTCGGTAAAACGCCGGTCTTTATGAAATATGAAGACCAGCTGATGTCTTGCCTGATGCTGCTGCCCGTCGTCCTGCTGGTGTTTGGCCTGGTCGGTTCACTGGTCGTACTGTGGAAAAAGAAATACGGAGCCAGGGGTTAACGATGGTTATCTCCCCGCTCGCGCTGCGCCGCTTCTCTTACGCCATCGTCGCGCTAATGATGTTCAGCGCTCTCATCCTGCTATGGTCTGCCCTACAGCACCAGGAGTCGACGCTGACTATCCGTCCTGTGAGTCAAGGAACCAGCGTGCCGGATGGTTTTTCCATCTGGCATCATCTGGACGCTAACGGGATCCGCTTTAAGAGCATCACGCCGCAAGACGATGTACTGCTGATAAAATTTGACTCCAGTGCGCAAAGCGCCGCGGCGAAAGCGGTGCTGGACCGCACGTTGCCGCAGGGTTACATCATCGCGCAACAGGATGATGACAGCCACGTAGCCTCCTGGATGTCACGGTTACGCGACACGTCGCATCGATTTGGCTAACGACTAATATTCCGAATATTTTCACCCACTTTGGTGAAACTCCCGTTTACTTACTATGCTTAAGTACGCGGAGCACCCCTCAGATGTTCTCCGCATAGTTCTGGAACACGGCTTACGCCGTAACACAATGGAAGGTTTCTATAATGAAATACCGCATCACCCTGGCTCTGGCCCTTTTTTCTTTAAGCACAGCTTCCTTCGCTATGTCTCTTTGTCAGGAGAAAGAACAGGATATTCAACGCGAAATCAGTTATGCCGAAAAGCATAACAATCAGCACCGGATCGACGGACTGAAAAAAGCGCTGAGCGAAGTGAAAGACAATTGTACGGACAGCAAGCTGCGTGCCGATCATCAGGAAAAAATCGCTGAACAGAAGGACGAGATAGCCGAGCGCCGTCAAGACCTGCAAGAAGCGAAAGAGAAAGGTGATGCGGAAAAAATTGCCAAGCGCGAGAGGAAGTTGCAAGAGGCGCAGGACGAACTGAAAGCGCTGGAAGCTCGCGATTATTGAGTTAACGGAAATCTCAACAGGAGAGAATCATGTCAAAAGATACAACTTCAGAACATCTGCGCGCTGAGCTGAAATCCCTGGCGGACACCCTGGAAGAGGTGCTGAACTCTTCTGCCGATAAATCGAAAGAAGAAGTCAGCAAACTGCGCAGCAAAGCGGAGCAGGCACTGAAAGAGAGCCGTTACCGTCTGGGTGAAACCGGTGATGCACTGGCGAAACAGACCCGCGAAGCGGCTGCGCGCGCAGACGAATATGTACGTGACAATCCATGGACAGGCGTTGGTATTGGTGCCGCAGTGGGTGTGGTGCTGGGTGTCCTGCTGACGCGTCGTTGATTATGGAAGATCCACGTCACGCACAAGGGCCTGCTAAAAACGTCCTCGGCATCGGCCAGCGTATTCTTACGACGCTGGTCGGGATTGCCGAAACGCGCGTCCGGCTTGCGGTAGTGGAACTGGAAGAGGAGAAAGCCAATCTCTTCCAGATGCTGCTCATGCTTGGGCTTACGATGCTCTTTGCCGCGTTTGGTCTGATGAGCCTGATGGTGTTAATCATCTGGGCTATCGATCCACAGTATCGACTGAACGCGATGATTGCGACTACCGTGGTTCTGCTGGTGGCGGCGCTGATAGGCGGTATCTGGACCCTGCATAAAGCGCGCACGTCGACCTTCCTGCGCCATACTCGCCAGGAGCTGGCCAACGACCGCGCCCTGCTGGAGGATGATAAGTCGTGAGCGACAAAGCCGAACGTCAAAAGCGGAAAGCGTATCTGCTGAGCCAGATCCAGCAGCAGCGGCTGGACCTGTCCGCCAGCCGTCGCGACTGGCTGGAGCTGACCCAGCGTTACGATCGCGGCTGGAATACTCTTCTGAGCCTGCGTTCGTGGGCGCTGGTGGGTAGCAGCGTGATGGCGATCTGGACGATTCGTCATCCAAACATGCTGATTCGCTGGGCACGCCGTGGCTTTGGTGTCTGGAGCGCATGGCGTCTGGTGAAAGCAACGATTCGTCAGCAGCAGCTGCGCTAGCCTTCTCGCCGGGTGGCGCTGCGCTTACCCGGCCTACGGTAAAAAAGTAGGCCGGGTAAGGCGTAGCCGTCACCAGGCAAAATCTCTCTATGCTCCCTTACTCAATATCTTTGAAAAAGATTGACAGTTTTCCTTGCTAACAATTGCCATCCGCCCCGTTTACACTCCTCTCCATCGACAGCAAAGACGCGGTATCTACCCGAATTTGCACGCAAATAACGTTTAGCCGCTGATGTGGTTTCCTGGAGAGTAAAATGAAAAAATTAGAAGATGTTGGTGTATTGGTAGCGCGTATTCTGATGCCTGTGCTGTTCATCACCGCAGGCTGGGGCAAAATTACCGGCTATGCGGGCACTCAGCAGTATATGGAAGCGATGGGCGTACCGGGTTTCCTGCTGCCACTGACCATCCTGCTTGAGTTCGGCGGCGGCCTGGCAGTGCTGTTCGGTTTCCTGACCCGCACCACGGCGCTGTTCACCGCAGGCTTTACCCTGCTGACCGCGTTCATCTTCCACAGCAACTTTGCGGAAGGCGTGAACTCCCTGATGTTCATGAAAAACCTGACCATCGCGGGTGGCTTCCTGCTGCTGGCTATCACGGGTCCGGGCGCCTACAGCATCGACCGTCTTCTGAATAAGAAGTGGTAAGCACGCTATACTGATTAAATTCAAAGCGAGGAGACATCTCCTCGCTTTTGCTATCTGACGGAGGAGTAAAAAATGGGACAACTCGTAGACGGCGTCTGGCAGGATGTCTGGTATGACACCAAATCCACCGGTGGACGCTTTAAGCGCTCTGTTTCGGCCTTCCGTAACTGGCTGACCGCCGACGGCGCACCCGGCCCGAGTGGCGAAGGGGGCTTTGCGGCGGAGAAAGATCGTTATCATCTGTATGTTTCTCTCGCCTGTCCGTGGGCGCACCGCACGCTGATTGTGCGCAAACTTAAAGGTCTCGAATCGCTAATTCCGGTTTCGGTGGTCAACCCGCTGATGCTGGAAAACGGCTGGACGTTCGACAGTGACTTCCCGGCCGCGACGGGTGATGAGCTTTATCATCACGATTTCCTGTATCAGCTCTATCTGCGCGCCGATCCGCACTACACCGGACGCGTAACGGTGCCTGTGCTGTGGGACAAGAAAAACCAGACGATCGTCAGCAATGAATCCGCTGAAATCATTCGCATGTTCAATACCGCGTTTGATGCGCACGGCGCCCGCGCCGGGGATTACTATCCGGTTGAGCTGCGCGAGAAAATTGACGAGCTGAACGGCTGGATCTACGACAACGTCAACAACGGCGTCTATAAAGCCGGTTTTGCCACCAGTCAGGAAGCGTACGACGAAGCGGTCGGCAACGTGTTTGGATCCCTGGAACGTCTGGAGCAGATCCTCGGCCAGCATCGTTATTTAGCGGGCGATCGCCTCACCGAAGCAGACATCCGCCTGTGGACGACGCTGATCCGCTTCGATCCGGTGTATGTCACCCACTTCAAGTGCGACAAGCATCGCATCAGCGATTATCTGAACCTGCACGGTTTCCTGCGCGACATCTATCAGATGCCGGGTATTGCGGAGACGGTCAATTTTGACCATATTCGCACCCATTATTTCCGCAGTCATAAGACCATCAACCCAACGGGCATTATCTCCATTGGTCCGTGGCAGGATCTGGATGAACCACACGGGCGCGACGTGCGTTTCGGATAATTATTTAGGGAATCAATTGATTCCCTTTTTTAATTCACGGCATACATCTATCCTTACCTCGATCGCTTAGAAAACAAGTGATTGACTGACTAAGAGGCAAGGAAAAATGGACTGGTATTTAAAAGTACTGCGCAACTACGTTGGATTTGGTGGCCGTGCCCGCCGTAAAGAGTACTGGATGTTCGTTCTGGTGAACTTCGTCCTGATTATGGTGCTGGGTATTGTGGACAAAATCCTCGGCTGGGAACGCGAGGGGGGCGAAGGCATTCTCACCACCATTTATGGTGTGTTGGTTCTGCTGCCTTCATGGGCCGTACTGTTTCGTCGTCTTCACGACACCGATCGTTCGGCGTGGTGGCTGCTGTTGCTGTTGATCCCGCTTGTCGGCTGGATTGTGATTTTGATTTTCAACTGTCAGAGCGGAACGCCGGGAGAAAACCGCTTTGGTCCGGATCCGAAGATCTGCGCATAAAAAAAAGCCCGGTGGCGCTTCGCTTACCGGGCCTACAAATTACGATTTTATTTATTATATTGCGTGAAAAGCTTCGGAATTTCGCGTAAACACCATGATTTGGCTTCGCCCATGCTGTCACGACGCCACGCCATAATAATATCCACTTCGCTGGTGTATTCCGGGCTGACAACGCGCAGCCGTCCCTCTGCAATGTCCTTTTCGACGAACGGATACGGCATGGTCGCCACGCCCAGCCCCGCCAGCAGCGCCTGACGCTTATCTTCCAGCGACGTCACCGTCAGACGCGGCTGTTTATCCAGCAACTGCACCGTTAGCACCGGGCGCTCGCGCGCGGTATCCGCCACCGCCACGCCGCGGTATTTCACGCGCGTGACCTCAGAGAGCGGTTCCGGCTCCTGATGGATCGGGTGACCCGGCGCAGCGACGTAAACGTTCATCACGCTGTACAGTTTGCGCGAGTTAATTTCTGACGATGAGCGGAAATGCATATCCGGCGCAATGACGATATCCGCCCTGCCCGTCTCAAGACGCTCCCACGCCCCGGCCAGTACCTCGGTGATGATCGACAGCTGGGTATTGGCTTTCGCGGCCAGTCTGTCCACCAGCGGGAACAGCGCCTCGGTGGGCACCAGCGCTTCGGTCACTAACGTCAGATGGGTTTCCCAGCCGCGGGCCAGCGCTTCGGCATCGGTCGTCAGTTTATCCGCCGCTTCCAGCAATACGCGGCCGCGCTCCAACAGCATCCGCCCAACGTTGGTGAATTTTGTTCGATGACCAGAGCGATCGAAGAGCACAACATCCAGCTCCTCCTCCAGCTTTTGCATGGTATAGCTCAGCGCAGACGGAACGCGCCCCAGTTCATCTGCCGCCGCGGCAAAACTGCCGCGCCTGTCAATCGCGTCCATGACGCGAAGCGCCTCAAGCGTCAATGCTCTCTCTTTAGCCATCTCGTTCTCATTCAGGAAATTTGAACATACCAGGCAGAATATCTGGCTAACAATGCAGCGTCCATACCTTTACCATTGATTTAGTGTAAAGAGAGGTCAAGTTTATGATTACGACAAGAACAGCGAAACAGTGCGGACAAGCCGATTTCGGTTGGTTGCAGGCCCGCTACACCTTTTCCTTTGGACACTACTTTGACCCTAAACTTCTCGGTTACGCTTCACTGCGCGTATTGAACCAGGAAGTGCTCGCCCCGGGCGCGTCCTTCCAGCCGCGCACGTACCCGAAAGTCGATATCCTGAACCTAATCCTGGAAGGCGAGGCAGAATACCGCGATAGCGAGGGCAATCATGTCCAGGCGAAGGCTGGCGAGGCGCTGTTAATTTCCACGCAGCCGGGTATTAGCTATAGCGAGCATAACCTCAGCAAAGACAAAACGCTGACCCGCATGCAGCTGTGGCTGGATGCCTGTCCGGAGCGGGAAAATCCGCTGGTGCAAAAAATCGATCTGAAGGACGATAAACAGCAGCTGATTGCCTCCCCTGATGGCAGCAAAGGCAGCCTGCAGCTGCGCCAGCAGGTGTGGCTGCATCATATCGAGCTGAAGAAAGGTGAACAGGCGAGCTTCCAGCTTCATGGTCCGCGCGCCTATCTGCAGTCCATTCACGGTACGGTGCATGCGGTGACGCACGCGGAAGAAAAAGAGGCGCTCATCTGCGGCGACGGCGCGTTTATTCGTGATGAAGCGAATATCACCCTGGTGGCGGATACGCCGCTGCGCGCGCTGCTGATTGATTTGCCGGTTTAACCCCCCCCTCACCCTAGCCCTCTCCCCAAAGGGGAGAGGGAACGATCGAGCCCCTCGCCCCTATGGGGAGAGGGGTTGGGGTGAGGGGAAATTTTTACACCTTACTCGCCATAATCTCAATAATCTGCCGGTCCGTTGCCTGCATCGAGCGGCACGCCAGCGCGCACAGGTTCGCAATCGACTGCTCCACGTCGTGCGCCACAATCCCCTCATTACCCGTCACGGCAGTATCATCCAACGCCATCATCACGGCTTTCCAGGCGCTGGTGACGCTGGTCGAGACCTTCATTGCGCAACTGTTAGACGCCCCGTCACAGATCATCCCGCTGACGTCGCCGATCATACTGCAGATCGCCATGGCAATAGTCTGGTAAGATCCGCCCATCAGCCACGCCATCCCCGCCGCAGCCCCCATTCCGGCTGTTGTCGCCGCACACAGCGCGGACAAGCGCGGAAGCTGGTAATGGATATAGATCGCCGACAGGTGCGAGAGCATCAGCGCCCGCGCCAGCCGTTCGTCATCGGCCTGAACGTGCTCAGCCACCACCACCACCGGCATGGTGGCGGTGATGCCCTGATTCCCGGAACCCGAGTTGCTCATCGCCGGCAGCGTCGCGCCCCCCATGCGGGCATCCGAAGCTGCGCTGGTGCGGATAACAATGTCTGAACCCAGATCCTGCGCCATCCATCCGCGTGTGCGCTGTTTATTGAGCGTCGCACCAATATGCAACCCCCAGTTGCCACGTAAACCTTCGCGGGAGAGCGCATCGTTCAGCCGTCCCGCATCGAGGATAAAGCGGATCGCGTCGAACGGCACCAGCTCTACAAACTCAAGGATCTGCGACAGCGTGGTGGTCGAGAGCACCTCCAGCGGATCGTCGCTGTTCTGGCTCTGATTATCGTCAAGCCTGAAGCGCGTTTCGCCCTGACAAACTACCTCCACCACGCGAGTGTGCCCGCCAGCGATGGTCACCATCGCCGAGGATTCACCGACGTAAACGCAGGCACGTGAATAGAGGATCTCATCGCACGGCTCCTGCAATTTTACCTGCACCAGACCCGCGTTCAGCAGTGCTTTGGCGCGCGTTAGCGCCTCGGACGACGCGTCTTTCAACACCTCCAGCCCGGCGTGTGCATTACCGCCTGTCGCCCCCAGCGCGGCCGCGATGGGTAAACCGACCATACCGGTACCGGGCACCGTTACGCCAAGCCCGTTTTTCATCAGGTTCGGCGATACCCACGCCTCGATACGCGTCACCTCACCGTCAAGCTGTCCGGCAGCCATCGCGCACGCCAGCGCCAGCGAGACGGGTTCGGTACAGCCCAGCGCAGGCTTTACCTCTTCCTGCACCGCGCGAATAAAATGGTTCCATAAAGGATTAATTTGCTCAGACATCGTTACGACCTTATTTAACCTCATGAGAAGGCGAGGAAAGGAGAAACACAAAGCAGCAGCCCGGTAATCACAATAATCACCAGCGATACGCCTTTATATTTATGAAGTGCGGGCACTTTGTAGACCAGCCACGCCGGAATTAAGCAGCCCACCATCCCGAAAATAGGGCTACAGATGGAAGTGAAGCTCAGCACCGGCGCGTTTAACACAATCGCGCTCCAGGCCAGCAGGATGGCGAACAGCATAATCCCGCGCTGGACGGCATTTTCATTGATTTTCTCCGCCGGCATTTTGCGGCGCAGGATGTTCATCACAATGCCCTGCGTCGCCTCACGAAAGCCGAGATAGACGCCAAAGAACGCGGTCATCACGGCAAAAATATTGAGGATTACGCTGACAATTTTGACCCAGCCCGCGCCGTCACCGCTGATAAACTGTGCTGCGATTGCCAGGGCGGAAATATTCTGCTCGTAGGCTTTTACCGCCTCGTCGTGCCCCATCGCCAGGGTGAAGGAGACAGCGTAGAAAAAGACCGTCACAAACAGCACGCCAAAGGCGATATTCATTGCCCGCAGCGCTTTATGACGCGCCACCTCAACGGATTTTTCCCTTGAACGATAGGAAATCACCATCGGGCTTAATGTCTGAATAAACAGAATGGAGGTTAAGGTGAAAGGCAGCGTAATAATGGCGTTTTTAATCAGCAGCCCCATTGGCGGCAGCATGCCGACGTTGGCTAAATGCCAGAGGCCAATCATCGAAAGCCCCAGCGCCGCCACCACAAATAATTTGGTCAGCACCATCAGGCTGGAGACTTTAAACAGCAGCTTTTCACCGCGCGACGAAATGGCGACCAGAATGCAGATCAGGAATAAGCCGTAGAACGGATTTTCCGAGAGCAAACCGTCGGTTACGCCGAAGGTGTGTAAATAGGATGCGCTGTCGTTGGTAATGGCCGTCGAATAGACAAACATCCAGATCACCAGCATCACGAAATAAAGTGCACCCAATAAGATGCCCCAGTTTTTGCCTAAATATCCGCTAATAACGCTCGGATAGTCTTTACATTCCGGTGATTCCGCCAGCGTATTAATAAACAGGCGCTGGAACAGGTACATGGCCGGATAACCAATTATCGACGAGAGTAAAAATACCCATAGCCCCATTAATCCAACCTGCACCGGAAGAAAAACAATGCCCGCGCCGATAGCCATCCCAATACTCATGATGACCCAGCCCGTATCGGTGCTGTCGAATTTAATCGCCTCTCGCCATTCGCTTTCGCTCATTCCCGCCCGCCTTGCCGCAGGGGAATCACTCACAATCACACTGCTGTTTGTTGCCATATTCATTGGGCACTCGCTTATTTTGTAGGGTAACGATTTGTTTTTATAAGGTTCCGATCGCCAGCGATTGCGAGTCAGAGGGTGCAGGTGTGAGTTATTGGTATGGGGAGATCATATCCGGAGCGCGGGAGAAAAAAGTCACAACTTTTATAGGGATTTCCTTAGGCGAGAGGAAAATATTACTTCGGGATAGCAGAAAAGAGAGCGAGTTTTCTAAAATTGACGGTGTTCACAAAATTAAAAGCCTCCTCATCTGAGGAGGCTGAAGATGGAGCCTGTGTTAGATCGCCTGCGTAAACGTCCTCGAAATCACGTCCTGCTGCTGCTCGCGCGTCAGAGCGTTAAACCGCACCGCATAGCCTGAAACGCGGATCGTCAGGTTCGGATAGTTCTCCGGATGGGCGATGGCATCCAGCAGCATCTCCCGGTTCATCACGTTGACGTTCAGGTGCTGCCCGCCCTCGATGGTCGCTTCGTGGTGGAAGTACCCGTCCAGCAGCCCGACAAGGTTGGTTTTGCGCACCAGCTCGTCCTTGCCCAGTGCCTGCGGCACGATGGAGAAGGTGTAGGAGATCCCGTCTTTGGCATAGGTGAACGGCAGCTTGGCGACCGAGGTCAACGACGCCACCGCTCCTTTTCTGTCGCGCCCGTGCATCGGGTTGGCGCCAGGCGCAAACGGTGTACCGCCGCGACGTCCGTCCGGCGTGTTGCCGGTCTTCTGCCCGTAAACCACATTGGAGGTGATGGTCAGAATCGACTGCGTCGGCACGGCGTTGCGGTACGTCGGCAGCGCCTGGATTTTCTTCATAAAGCGCTCAACCAGATCGCAGGCGATACTGTCCACGCGATCGTCGTTGTTGCCGTATTGGGGATAGTCGCCTTCGATGACGAAATCGACCGCCAGACCGGTGTGGTCGCGCACCGGTTTTACCGTGGCGTACTTGATGGCCGACAGGGAATCCGCCGCCACCGACAGCCCGGCAATGCCACAGGCCATGGTGCGGTAAACGTCCCGGTCGTGCAGCGCCATCAGCGAGGCTTCGTAGCTGTATTTATCATGCATGTAGTGAATGAGATTCAGCGCACTGATGTACTGCACTGCCAGCCAGTCCATGAAGTGATCGAGGCTCGCCATTACGGTGTCGTAATCCAGTACCTCATCCAGCAGCGGCTCGGTTTTCGGCCCCACCTGGATCTTCAGCTTCTCATCCACCCCGCCGTTAATCGCGTACAGCAGCGTTTTCGCCAGGTTGGCGCGTGCGCCGAAGAACTGCATCTGCTTGCCGATCACCATCGGACTGACGCAGCAGGCAATGGCGTAGTCGTCGCTGTTAAAGTCGGCACGCATCAGATCGTCGTTCTCGTATTGCAGCGAGGAGGTGACGATCGAGACCTGCGCGGCGTATTTCTTGAACGCGATCGGCAGCTGTTCGGACCAGAGGATCGTCAGGTTTGGCTCCGGCGCAGGCCCCATGGTGTGCAGGGTATGCAGATAGCGGAAGCTGTTTTTGGTCACCAGCGTACGGCCATCCAGCCCCATGCCGCCGATCACTTCCGTGGCCCAGATCGGATCGCCGGAGAAGAGCGTGTCGAACTCCGGCGTGCGCAGGAAGCGCACCATGCGGATCTTCATGATGAAGTGGTCGATCAGCTCCTGAGCCTGCACCTCGTTCAGCCTTCCTGCCTGCATGTCGCGTTCAATGTAGATATCGAGGAACGAGGCCGTGCGCCCCAGCGACATCGCCCCGCCGTTCTGGGATTTCACTGCGGCAAGGTAGGCAAAGTAGACCCACTGCACCGCTTCCTGCGCATTCGTCGCCGGACGTGAAATATCAAAGCCATAGTTCGCCGCCATCTGCTGGATCTGGAGCAACGCACGTTTATGCTCCGCCAGCTCCTCGCGCAGGCGGATCGTGGCCTCCAGATCGTCTCCGCGCTCCAGTTTCCCCTGGAGATCGGCGAACTGAAGTTCCCGCTCGCGCACCAGATAGCTGATGCCGTACAGCGCCACGCGGCGGTAGTCGCCGATGATGCGTCCACGCCCGTAGCCGTCCGGCAGACCGGTGAGCACGCCGGATTTTCGGCAGCGCATCATCTCCGGGGAATAAACGTCAAATACGCCCTGGTTGTGGGTTTTGCGCAGGTCGGTGAAGAGATATTCAAACTGCGGATCCATCTCGCGACCGTAGGCTTCGAATGAGCTGCGGATCATATTGATTCCGCCGTACGGATGCAGGGCCCGCTTGAGCGGCTTGTCGGTTTGCAGGCCGACGATCGTCTCCAGCTCCTGGTCAATATAGCCCGGCCCGTGCGCGGTAATGGTGGTGGCGATGTTGGTGTCAAAATCCACCGGAGCGTGAGTAGCATTCTCCTGGCGAATGCCGACCATCACCTTCTGCCACAGCGCCGTCGTTGCTGGCGTCGCCTGCGCGAGGAAAGCTTCATCGCCTTCATAAGGGGTGTAGTTATGCTGAATAAAATCGCGCACGTTAACGGCGTTTTTCCATTCTTCACCGCGAAACCCGGCCCATGCGTCGCTGTAAGGCGCGACGCCCGTATCGATTGTTACTTTCATCAGATTCTCGCTTTATCAGGCGTAAGCCGCAGCCGGGGTGACCTTCCCAAGACGGAGGGCATCCAGCGCGATCATTTTTTCTTCATTGGTAGGGATCACCGCGCAGGCCGCGCGGGACGACTCGGTGGAGATCACGCGCTCACCCGCGCTGCCCGGCAGGGCATTTTTGGACTCGTCGAGGATGATGCCAAACACCTTCAGGTGCTCCACCACCAGCGCGCGGATAAGCACGGAGTTCTCACCGATCCCGCCGGTAAACACCACGCCATCCAGACGGTGCAGGGATGCGGCATGACCGGCGATATGCCGCGCTATGCGGTGGACAAAGGTCTTTATCGCCAGCCGCGCCCGCTCGTTGCCGTCATGCCAGGCTTTCTCCAGCACGCGCAAATCGGAGGAGATGCCGGAGATCCCCAGCAGCCCGGACTCTTTGTTGACCACGCGCTCCAGATCCTCGAACGTCTGGCCGGTCTGCCGGGCAATCCACGCCATCGCGCCAAAATCTACGTCGCCACAGCGCGTGCCCATCACCAGTCCTTCAAGCGGCGTCATCCCCATGGACGTGTCCACGCTTCTGCCGTTACGCACCGCGCAAATGGACGCCCCGTTGCCGAGATGGGCAATCACCAGGCCGCTGTCTTCGGCGGAGAGCCCGAGAAGCGCGTGCGCCTGCGCCGCCACGTAGCGGTGAGAGGTGCCGTGGAAGCCGTAGCGGCGCACGCCCAGCTCTTCAAAATAGCGGTACGGCAAGCCGTACAGATACGCCTGCGGCGCCATGGTCTGGTGGAAGCTGGTATCAAATACCGCCACCTGCTGCACCCCGGGGAAGAGTCGCTCTGCGGCTTCCACGCCGCTCAGGTTAGCGTAGTTATGCAGCGGCGCCAGCGGGGAGACCTGGCGGATCTGCTCCATCACCTCTTCCGTGATCAGGGTCGACTCGCTGAAGAGATC
Organism: Enterobacter sp. MGH85; assembly: GCF_001037655.1. Classification (NCBI taxonomy): domain Bacteria; kingdom Pseudomonadati; phylum Pseudomonadota; class Gammaproteobacteria; order Enterobacterales; family Enterobacteriaceae; genus Enterobacter; species Enterobacter sp. MGH85. Next base: position 1,520,152 of record NZ_KQ089925.1, on the reverse strand, counting down.
GCCGCCGTGGGCAATGCGATGGCCAATCAAAGCCACGCTGCCCATCAGGTCGCGCTTCTCCAGCTCCAGGGCGATGGTGGCCAGCGCCCCTTCGTAGTCCTGATGAGCCAGTCTGACTGGCTCACCCCCATTCACGGAAATAAAGGCTTTTTCTGTGTTGATGCCGTCCGCAATGCCCGTCAGCAGGGCATCGCAGCCTGCGGCGTCCAGCACCGAAAACTTAACAGAGGACGATCCGCAGTTAATGACCAGTACTACCGGAAACTCAATCATGGTATGGCTCCGCTCTTCCTGAGCTTTGGTTTAAAACAATTTGTACACGATGTTCAGAATGGTCAGCAGGCCGACCACGGTTACGAAGATGTTCTCGGTCCGGCCTTTGTATTTCGCCAGCGCCGGTGCTTTGCGGATGGCGTACATCGGCAGCAGGCACAGCAGAGAGGCGATAATTGGCGCGCCCATGGCTTCAATAAGGTCCAGAATGTTCGGGTTGGCATAGGCCACAATCCAGGTGGAGCCCATGATGAAGACCATGCTGATGGTGTTCAGCTTGCCCACGGAGACGTTCTTCTTGTCGCCCTTGTAGCCGAACTTAACGATCAGGCCGTTCAGCCCCTCCAGCGTGCCCAGGTAGTGACCGAAGAAGGATTTAAAGATAGCGACCAGCGCGATGATGGACGCGCCGTACTCCAGCACCGTGGCGAACGTGGATTTACTGCCTGACATCGACGCAAAGTGGTTCGCCAGGTAAGAGAGCACCGGAATGTTCTGCGCTTTGGCGTCCGCCATGTTCTGCGGAGAGAGCGTAAACAGGCAGCTAAAGGCGAAGAACATCACCACCGCCACCATCAGCAGGCTGGCGCGACCGATGATTTTGGAACATTTCTGCTCGGTGAATTCTTTACCAAACTCCGGCTCGTACTCTTCGCGCTTGGAGACCACAAACGAGGAGACGATAGGCGAGAAGTTGAAGGAGAAGACCATAATGGAAATCCCCAGCCACACCGTGACAAGAATGCCGTCATGACCGGTGAAGGCGATATCGCTCAGGTTAACCTGGTCGATCACCGCTGAGTTCCAGTACGGGATCAGCGAGAGAGAAATCAGCACCAGGCTGGCGATGAACGGGAACACCAGGTAGCTCATCACCTTCACCATCAGGTCTTTACCGAACCAGATCACAAAGGCCATCAGCAGCAGCAGGAACAGCGCTACCACGCCGCGGTTCAGGGCAGGCATCTGGAGCTGGTTTTCCCAGAAGGTCATAAAGGTGTTGGTAATGGTGACGCCGTAAATCCACAGCAGCGGGCAAATAGCAAAGAAGTAGAGGAAGGTGATCACCACCCCGCCGGTCTTACCAAAATGCTCCTCCACCGTTTCGGTGATGTTGCCGGAGACGTTACTGCCGGACAAACACAGACGCGCCAGCGCGCGGTGGCAGTAAAACGCAATCGGGAACGCGAGTACCAGCATCAGCAGGATAGGGATCAGGCCGCCAAAGCCTGCACGGATAGGGAAGAACAGCACGCCTGCGCCAATGGCGGTACCAAACAGGCCGAGCGTCCAGGTGGTATCCGATTTACGCCAGGTGGACGTTTTTGTCTGGCCAACGATAATGCTTTCTGTGTTGCTCATAAGTCATCCTTTATGCGTCAACGAAGCCGGTAATTTGGGAAACACGGGAGAGATCAATATTGCCGCCGGAAATAATGCAGACGGTTTTTCGGCCCTGAATATAGTGGTCCAGCTTGCCGCTTAATAACGCCGCGCACGCCAGCGCGCCAGCACCTTCCGTAACCACTTTATTTCGCTGAATAAGCGCGATCATGCTGTTGCGAATCTCGTCTTCGCTGACCAGCACAATGTCGTCAACCAGTTCACGAACGATTTCGAAGGTTAAATTACCCGGGCGAGACACGTCGCAGCCGTCCGCTAATGTGCCGGTAATGCGGTGGTTCGTTATTTCACCGGTCTGATACGACGCCGCCATTCCGTGCACGTTTTCAGACTGCACGCCGATAATATTGATAGTTGGGTTGATGGATTTAATTGCTGTCGCAATACCGGCAATTAAACCACCACCGCCGATGGGAACAATCACGTTATCCACGTCGTATAAATCTTCGAGGATTTCCAAGCCGATGGTGCCCTGACCGGCGATCACTTTCGGATCGTCGTAAGGCGGGATAAATATGCGCCCTTCCATCTCGACGATTTCGCTCACTTTGGCGATAGTGTCGTTAAAGTTCTCGCCGTGCAGCACTACTTCGGCGGAGTAGTCGCGCGTGGCGGCCACCTTGGATTTCGGCGCGCCCATAGGCATTACCACTTTGCCGTCGATGCCGAGCATGGCGCAGGAGAGCGACACCCCCTGCGCGTGGTTCCCTGCGGAACAGGCAACCACGCCCTTGCGTTTTTCCGCATCGGTCAGCGAGCTTAATTTATTAAACGCCCCACGTATTTTAAACGAACCGGTACGCTGCATATTTTCAAATTTCAGGAATATCTCACCCTTACACCGTTCGCTCAGATAATTTGAGCGCGGCATACCGGTTTTATAGATCTTTCCCGCCAGTCTTTTTCTGGCGTCCTGAATATCGTCAATGGTCACCGGGAGATCGTAAGTAATGTGCATAATATCCTCGTTATAATAATTCATTGTTTTCAGGCAAAGTCAGGGTATCAGAGCGTTAAAAATCGTCGCTCCGGGTATTTTAAATCATCATTATTTCTATCGTCGTTTTTCGATATTCATCGACGAATATTGTTTTGCCAGTTCAACTAATACTGACGCCGATTTTTTAATACTGTAATTTTTTGACCACACGGCAGCATAACGCGCCACAGGTAATGCATCTTCCACCGGCAGGACAATAAACTGGTCCGAGCCGAATGGCGCAATCATGTCACGGGGGATCACCGTCAGGTAATCGGCATTGAGGACAAGGTTATAGATGGTGACGACAGAATCGGTCTGGACGATGTTTTCAATGCTGATGTGGTTATCTTGCAGGGTGGTCAGGAGTTCGTTGTAGTAGCCCATATCGGTTTGCGGCATCACCCACTGCTCGTGCGTGAGCGATGCCAGTCTGGTCGGGCCGGTACACGTTCGTGATTTACTCGCCACCAGCACAAACTCAGATTCAAACAGTGGCTCAACGTGAAGATCCTGAAGCAACATCCCGTCGCTTAGCGTGCCGATGGCGAAATCCAGCCGGCCATCGCGAATGGCGGGCAGGAATGAAGAGAGCTGCGCTTCATACATTGAGACGCGCGCCTTCGGGAACACTTCCTTGAATTTTTTGATCATCCCGGACAGGAAGGTGAAGCCAATCAGCGACGGATAGCCGAAGGAGACGTCCATGACGGTACTGAAACTGAGGCTGTTGATCTCGCTCACCATGTTTTTCATTTCGCGGGTGATCGACTCAGCGTAGGACAGCAGCACCTGACCGGCGGCAGTGAGTTTTACGCCGGTGTTTTTACGCACCATCACTTCCACCCCAAAGTAAGATTCGATGTCGCTGATGATTTTGCTGACGGCAGGTTGCGTCAGCCCCAGTTGTCTTGCAGCAGAACCTATAGAGCCACTTTTGATGACTTCCTGAAATACCACGAGGTGCTGTGTTTTCGGTAGAATAATAGTATTCATAATATTCTGCGCTTATTTCCCTATGACGCAGCGGATTCTACCCAATATTGTTTCAGGGGGTATGTGCTGTTACTCACAATTTGCCAGGATGCCCTTTTTACAACCACATTTAAAATCGATTTATAATCTTATTATTCAAACAGTTAGATAGCTAAAAATACGCAATTACGCTGATATTGATCAACAAAATCCGCGGTAATAAATTTATTTTATGGCAATAACCAGCATGAATTTTTTTGCCTTAACAATATTAATAAAGACTATCTTTCAGGCAATTAAAGGTTAATAAACCATCATTATTCTTTTAAAACATTTTTGTGGTTTATCAACTTTATCAGGAATATTTTCTCAGCTTCCGGTTAAAGAGTGGGATATATCACACATTCACCAGAAGAATGTTTTTAGATTCAATATTAAATTATCAAATGAATAACATTCAGCATCACTGATTCAACATTAACAACATCTGTTCAACACTAAAATTTTCTAATTTTATAGCGTTAAATTTTGTGATTACGATCATGCGCAGCAGATGAAAGGAACGCATAATCGGTAAAGTAGTGAAATGTGCTTAGCGTCGCAAAACTGAGAATTGATGTTGTTTGGCGCTTCGCTTACCCGGCCTGCAACCTTCAGAAAACAAAAACCCCGCCGAAGCGGGGTTTCGTAAGAAGTTGAAGCTGACCGATAAGCCGGGTTCTGTCGTGGACAGTCATTCATCTAGGCCAGCAATCGCTCACTGGCTCAAGCAGCCTACCCGGGTTCAGTACGGGCCGTACCATGTGAACCCCTATTTGGCCTTGCTCCGGGTGGAGTTTACCGTGCCACGGACTGTTACCAGCCGCGCGGTGCGCTCTTACCGCACCCTTTCACCCTTACCTGATCCCGCTTACGCGGGCCATCGGCGGTTTGCTCTCTGTTGCACTGGTCGTGGGTTTCCCCCCCAGGCGTTACCTGGCACCCTGCCCTGTGGAGCCCGGACTTTCCTCCCCTCCGCCCGTCTCCCCCGAAAGGGACGACGACGAAGCGGCGACTGTCTGGTCAGCTTCGGCGCGCAGTATAGAGGGTTTGCGCGCCGCTGTCACCCCTGGCTACGCATGCCTACCTGCAATGTGGCCGCGATATTGCGCGAGGCGCGGTAAATGTTGTCGTACGCTCCCTGGAACGCCTCTTCCAGTGAACCGATGCGGGTCAATACGCTGAACACCGCGTCGATGCCGTACTGATGCACCACACCCACATCCTGCGTCAGACTTCCGGCAATCCCTATCACTGGCTTATGGTATTTTTTGGCGACGCTCGCCACGCCGACAGGCACTTTGCCATTAATGCTCTGGCTGTCGATGCGCCCTTCTCCCGTCAGCACCCACGTGCAGTCGTGAATATGTTCTTCAAGATTGAGCGCCTGAGTGACAATCTCAATGCCGCTTTTCAGCTCAGCGCCCAGGAAGGCCATCAGCGCCGCGCCCATGCCGCCCGCCGCTCCTGCCCCCGGAACCGGGTTGACGTCAATGCGCAGCGATTTTTTGATCACGTTGGCGTAGTGGCTAAGACTGGCGTCGAGTTCGAGGATCATCTCCTCCGTGGCGCCTTTTTGCGGGCCAAAGATACGCGACGCGCCGCTTTCACCGACCAGCGGATTCGTCACGTCACAGGCGACGCGGATTGCGCACCCCTGAAGACGCGGATCAAGATCAGAAATATCAATACGGTTCAGCGCCATCAGGCTGCCGCCGCCGTAGCCGATCTCCGTCCCGTTCGCATCCGTAAACCTCGCGCCCAGCGCCTGCATCATACCCGCGCCCCCATCGTTGGTTGCGCTCCCGCCGATACCGATAATGATGTTGCGCGCGCCTTTATCCAGCGCGCGGAGGATCAGCTCCCCCGTCCCGCGCGACGTCGTGACCAGCGGGTTACGCTGCGCGGGAGGAACAAGTACCAGGCCGCTGGCGGCGGCCATCTCGATAAACGCGGTGGTACCGTCGCCCGAGATCCCCCAGCTGGCCTTCACCTTTTCCCCTAACGGGCCGGTGACGACAGCCTGCTGCCAGGTGCCCTGCGTCGCGGCGATCATCGCTTCAACCGTACCTTCTCCGCCGTCAGCAACGGGAACAGACACGTAATGAGCGTCGGGGAAAATTTCCCGAAATCCTTTTTCTATCGCCTGCGCCACCTCAGTGGCAGACAGGCTTTCTTTATAAGAGTCTGGCGCGATTACGATTTTCATAGTTGTATGCCTGAGCCGTAGGCCCGGTAAGCGTAACGCCACCGGGCGGGACGTCATTAGCGAGCAATTTCAACCTTCGCCAGCTTTTCGTAATAGCACGCTAACGCGCTGTGATCGGCGGTGCCCAGACCGTCCGCACGCAGCGCCTGCATCATCTCCATGACGGCGGCAGTCAGCGGCAACTGCGCGCCCACGCCGTGGGAGGTATCCAGCGCATTCGCCAGATCTTTAATGTGCAGATCGATGCGGAAGCCCGGCTTGAAGTTACGATCCATCACCATCGGTGCCTTGGCATCCAGCACGGTGCTGCCCGCAAGACCACCGCGAATGGCCTGATAGACCAGATCCGGATTAACGCCCGCTTTGGTGGCCAGCGTCAGTGCTTCGGACATGGCCGCGATGTTCAACGCCACAATCACCTGGTTTGCCAGCTTGGTGACGTTGCCTGCGCCAATTTCACCGGTATGCACCACGGAGCCAGCCATGGCTTTCATCAGGTCGTAGTATTTGTCGAACACGGCTTTATCGCCCCCCACCATCACCGACAGAGTACCGTCGATGGCTTTCGGTTCGCCGCCGCTGACCGGCGCATCCAGCATCTCCACGCCTTTCGCTTTCAGCGCCTCACTGATTTCGCGGCTCGCCAGCGGCGCGATAGAACTCATGTCGATCACCACCAGACCCGGCTTCGCGCCGTCGATAATGCCGTTCTCACCCAGCGCCACCTCTTTCACGTGCGGGGAGTTTGGCAGCATGGTGATAATGACATCGCACTGCTCGGCGATCGCTTTTGCAGTTGTCGCCGTTTCTGCGCCAGCCGCAATCACTTCTGCCACCGCGTCTGAATTACGATCTAAAACCACCAGTGAGTAACCTGCTTTGATGAGGTTTTTGCTCATTGGTTTGCCCATGATACCCAGGCCAATAAAACCCACTTTCAGCGTCATAATCTGTTTCCTCAATGATGGTTATTTTTTAAAAGCGTCTGCTAATTTCTGCGTGGCGGCGCGGAATACGCCGAGGTCGCTGCCGACGGCGACAAACGTTGCGCCCCACTCCAGGTAGCGGCGGGCATCGGCTTCCACCGGCGCCAGAATGCCGCACGGTTTACCGTGCGCTTTGGCACGGGCAAAAATGTGCTGGATTGCCCGCTGCACGTCCGGGTGGCTGGCGTTGCCCAGATGACCAAAGGCGGCCGCCAGATCGCTCGGGCCGACGAAAATACCGTCGACACCTACGGTCGCGGCAATGGCGTCGACGTTATCGACCCCCTGCTGGCTCTCGATCTGAACCAGAATGGTGATGTTCTTGTTGGACTGGGCGAAATAGTCCGGCACGGTGCCAAACATGTTGGCGCGGTGCGAGACAGACACGCCGCGGATCCCTTCCGGCGGATAGCGGGTGGCAGCTACGGCCAGCACCGCTTCTTCTTCCGTTTCAACAAACGGGATCAGGAAGTTGTAGAAGCCGATATCCAGCAGACGCTTGATGATCACCGGCTCGTTGGTAGGTACACGCACCACCGGCGCGCTGTGGCTGCCTTTCAGCGCCATCAGCTGCGGAATAAACGTGTTGATATCGTTTGGCGCATGTTCGCCGTCCAGCACCAGCCAGTCGAATCCGGCCAGGCCCAGCACTTCGGTGCTGATGGGGTTGGCCAGCGCAGACCAGCAGCCAATCTGAATCTGATGCGCCGCAAGGGCCGCTTTAAATTTATTCGGGAAGATGTCGTTACTCATTACGTATACCTTTTTTAATTCCGCAGTTTTAGCCAGTAGCTTTTCTTATTTATTCCGACTCAGCGTCAGCGTTATATTTATTTACTGACTGAATTTTGGCGTTATAAAATCGTCATTCAGTATAATCGTCACCACCCGGCAGCACATTGTCTCAATGCTCAATTATCCAACGGGGTTAGCACGCTATTTTGAGCATATGCCCAATGCAGTGGGCGCTGATGCACAGAATCAACGATTAGTGTTTCGGGAGCGATCGCGATCACATTCTCACTTTTCCTCTCCTGACATTCTTTATTTCCTCAATAAGAAACGATTAACCATCTGGCTATATTTAGTATCAGATATTTTGCTGGAGATGAGTGAACAATGGCCGATATTGAAATTCGACAGGCGTCGCCGACGGCGTTCTATATAAAAGTGCACGATACCGATAACGTGGCGATTATTGTCAACGACAATGGCTTAAAAGCGGGTACCCGCTTTCCGGACGGGCTGGAGCTGATTGAGCACATTCCGCAGGGGCACAAAGTCGCACTGGTCGATATCCCGGCGCAGGGCGAAATCGTGCGCTACGGCGAAGTCATCGGCTATGCGGTGCGCGCTATCCCGCAGGGTAGCTGGATTGAGGAGTCGCTGGTTGAACTGCCCACCGCCCCGCCGCTGGAGACGTTGCCGCTGGCTACCCGCGTCCCTGAGCCGTTACCTCCGCTGGAGGGTTATACCTTCGAAGGTTACCGCAACGCGGATGGCAGTGTGGGAACCAAAAACCTGCTTGGCATCACCACCAGCGTGCATTGCGTGGCGGGTGTCGTGGATTACGTGGTGAAAATTATTGAGCGCGATCTGCTGCCGAAATACCCCAACGTTGACGGCGTGGTGGGGCTTAACCACCTGTACGGCTGCGGCGTGGCGATCAACGCGCCCGCAGCGGTCGTGCCGATCCGCACGATCCACAATATCGCCCTTAACCCGAACTTTGGCGGCGAGGTGATGGTGATTGGCCTCGGCTGTGAAAAATTGCAGCCAGAACGCCTGTTGCAGGGTACTGAGGATGTGAAAGCCATTCCGGTTGACGAGGCCAGTATTGTGCGTCTTCAGGATGAACACCATGTCGGCTTCAGATCGATGGTCGACGACATTTTACAGGTGGCAGAGCGCCATCTGGAGAAGCTGAACAAACGCCAGCGTGAAACCTGCCCGGCCTCTGAACTGGTGGTTGGGACACAGTGTGGCGGCAGCGATGCGTTTTCCGGCGTCACCGCTAACCCGGCGGTAGGTTATGCCTCCGATCTGTTCGTGCGCTGCGGCGCCACGGTGATGTTCTCCGAAGTCACCGAAGTGCGTGATGCTATCCACCTGCTCACGCCGCGCGCCGTTAACGAAGAGGTGGGCAAACGCCTGCTGGAGGAGATGGCCTGGTACGATAACTATCTCGACATGGGCAAAACCGACCGCAGCGCCAACCCGTCCCCGGGTAACAAGAAAGGCGGCCTGGCGAACGTGGTGGAAAAGGCCCTCGGGTCGATTGCCAAATCCGGCCAGAGCGCGATTGTGGAAGTGCTCTCACCTGGCCAGCGACCAACCAAACGCGGTCTGATCTACGCGGCAACGCCTGCCAGTGATTTCGTGTGCGGCACCCAGCAGGTAGCATCCGGCATTACGGTACAGGTCTTTACCACCGGACGCGGCACGCCGTACGGCCTGATGGCGGTACCGGTGATCAAAATGGCGACCCGCACCGAGCTGGCAAACCGCTGGTATGACTTAATGGATATCAACGCGGGCACCATCGCCACCGGGGAAGAGAGTATTGAAGAGGTGGGCTGGAAGCTGTTCCACTTCATTCTGGATGTGGCAAGCGGGCGGAAGAAAACCTTCTCCGATCAATGGGGATTGCATAACTCGCTGGCGGTGTTTAACCCGGCACCGGTGACATGATGGCCCCTCACCCTGCCCTCTCCCCACCGGGGAGAGGGTAAAAAAACCGCACCGAGCAGTCCCCTCTCCCCTATGGGGAGAGGGTTAGGGTGAGGGGAAAAGCCTCTTTAGACCAGCACCACATCGATCCCGCTTTTGCGTAACCCTTCCAGGCTTTCCGCCGGAATACCTTCATCAACGATAATCATGTCGATCCGCTGAGTATCAATGATTTTATGCAGGCTTGAACGGTTAAACTTGCTGGAATCAGTGACAACGATAATACGCTCCGCCACCTCGCACATTTTCCGGTTCAGACGGGCTTCATCCTCGTTGTGCGTACTCACCCCCCGATCGAGATCGATGGCATCGACGCCCAGGAACAGCAGGTCAAAATGGTAATTCTGTAAGGACTGCTCCGCCTGGTCACCATAGAAGGACTGCGACTGACGGCGCAAGTGCCCGCCGGTCATCAGCAGCTCCACTCCCTCCGCTTCCAGCAGCGCGTTTGCCACGTTCATCCCGTTGGTCATGGCAATGACATCGGTATGCTGGCGCAGCATGCGGGCAATTTCAAAGGTTGTGGTGCCGGAGTCCAGAATAATGCGATGACCCGGCTTCACCAGTTCAGCCGCCGCCTGCGCGATGCTGCGCTTCACAGCCGTATTAAGGGAACTTTTGTCCTCAACGGACGGCTCCACGCCGGGGGCATTACCTTCACAAATCAGCGCGCCGCCGTAAGCGCGAACGGCAATCCCCTGCTTTTCCAGAAAGGCCAGATCGTTACGGATCGTCACCGTCGACACGCCGTATAAAAGAGAAAGATCGTTAACTTGCACGCTTCCCTGCGCCCGCAACCGCTGAATGATCTGCTCTCGCCTTTCACTGGTGCCGGTGATGCGCTTCTCTGCGGATGAATCGGTGCTGCTCATACGAGCTCCTTAGTAAATAAACTTTCGTTTCATTTCGTTTTGCTTATTAACGCCTTTCTTTTGAGGGAATGCAAGCCCTGTATGGTGAGCAGACGCAAGCTTAACCGCCGCTGAAACCTTTCATTATGTTTCTTTTGTGAAACAGATCGGAAAACTATTATCTTTCGTTTTATTTTTACCCCACCATAATGCAGTATCAAATGAAACAAAACGAAAGATGAATACCAACACCATCCGAAATGGAGAGGAAAGTGAAACATCTGACAGAAATGGTGGAACAACATAAACGGGGGAATACAAACGGGATTTACGCCGTCTGTTCCGCACATCCATTGGTACTTGAAGCTGCAATTCGTTACGCCCATTCACAACAGACGCCTCTGCTGATTGAAGCCACCTCAAACCAGGTGGATCAATTTGGCGGCTATACCGGTATGACGCCCGCCGATTTTTATGGGTTTGTCTGCAATCTGGCGGGATCCCTCGGTTTCCCCACCTCACAGCTGATCCTTGGCGGCGATCATTTAGGTCCTAACCGCTGGCAAAACCTGCCAGCTTTGCAGGCGATGGCGAACGCCGACGATCTGATCAGAAGCTACGTGGCGGCCGGATTTAAAAAAATTCACCTCGATTGCAGCATGTCCTGCGAAGACGATCCGGTTCCTTTAACCGATGCAATCGTTGCCGGGCGTGCCGCTCGGCTGGCTAAAATTGCCGAAACCACCTGTATCGAGCAATTTGGCGTAGCGGATCTGGTCTACGTTATCGGCACGGAAGTTCCGGTTCCCGGTGGGGCACACGAAACGCTGACCGAGCTTGAGGTCACCACACCAGAGGCGGCACGTGCCACGCTTGAGGCACACCGCCACGCATTCGAGAAGGAAGGGTTAAGCGACATCTGGCCGCGCATTATTGGCCTGGTGGTTCAGCCTGGCGTTGAGTTCGACCATGCGCATGTTTGTGACTATCAACCGCATAAAGCCGTCGCACTGAGCAAGATGGTTGAAGCCTACGACACGCTCGTATTTGAAGCACACTCTACCGATTACCAGACGCCGCAGGCGCTGCGCCAGTTGGTGAAAGATCACTTCGCCATTCTGAAAGTCGGCCCTGCGCTAACCTTCGCGCTGCGCGAAGCGCTGTTCTCACTGGCTGCAATTGAAGAAGAGCTTTTGCCGGCAAAAGCCTGCTCAGGACTGCGTCACGTCCTGGAAAACGTGATGCTCGATCGCCCGGAATACTGGCAAAGCCACTATCACGGCGACGGCAATGCCCGTCGCCTGGCCCGCGGTTACAGCTATTCCGACCGCGTGCGCTATTACTGGCCAGACAGCCAGATTGACGAGGCTTTTGAGCGACTGGTACGCAACCTGGCGGATGAACCGATCCCGCTGCCGCTGATCAGCCAGTATCTGCCGTTGCAGTACAGCAAAGTTCGCGAGGGTGCTCTCAGGTCCATACCACGGGAGCTCATTCTCGACCACATTCAGGACATACTCCAGCAGTACCATACCGCCTGCGAAGGCGTAACGACTCAACACGCATAATTAAAAAAGAGGAAAACGCTATGCCAAACATTGTCTTATGCCGCATTGATGAACGCCTGATCCACGGTCAGGTGGGCGTACAGTGGGTGGGGTTTGCGGGGGCGAACCTGGTGCTGGTGGCAAATGACGAGGTTGCAGACGATCCGGTTCAGCAAAACCTGATGGAGATGGTGCTTGCGGAAGGCATCGCCGTGCGTTTCTGGTCCCTGCAAAAAGTGATCGACAACATTCATCGCGCCGCCGATCGGCAGAAAATTCTGCTGGTCTGTAAAACACCGGCTGATTTTTTAACGCTGGTCGAGGGCGGCGTGCCTATCACCCGTATCAACGTCGGAAATATGCATTATGCCAGTGGCAAACAGCAAATTGCCAAAACGGTATCTGTAGACGCGAACGATATCGCCGCGTTTAACGGCCTGAAGGCGGCCGGAGTGGAATGCTTCGTTCAGGGCGTTCCAACAGAGACTGCTTTGGATCTCTTTAAACTGCTCTGAGGGATTCACAATGGAAATCAGTCTGTTGCAGGCTTTCGCGCTGGGGCTTCTCGCCTTTATCGCGGGCCTGGATATGTTTAACGGCTTAACACACATGCACCGTCCGGTGGTGCTCGGGCCACTGGTTGGCCTGATTCTGGGCGATCTGCACACCGGAATTCTGACCGGCGGTACGTTAGAACTGGTCTGGATGGGTCTCGCGCCGCTGGCGGGCGCGCAGCCGCCAAACGTGATTATCGGCACCATCGTTGGCACCACATTTGCCATTACCACAGGCGTGAAACCGGATGTCGCAGTTGGAGTCGCCGTGCCGTTTGCCGTGGCGGTTCAGATGGGGATCACTTTCCTCTTCTCGGTGATGTCCGGCGTGATGTCCCGCTGCGATCGCATGGCGGCTAACGCAGACACCCGTGGTATTGAACGGGTCAACTATCTGGCACTGCTGGCGCTCGGCGTCTTCTACTTCCTGTGTGCGTTTCTGCCCATCTACTTCGGGGCTGAACACGCGAAAACCGCCATTGATGTCCTGCCGGAACGTCTGATCGACGGTCTGGGCGTCGCGGGCGGTATCATGCCAGCTATCGGCTTCGCCGTGCTGCTGAAGATCATGATGAAAAACGTCTACATCCCTTACTTCATTATCGGCTTTGTCGCCGCGGCCTGGCTGAAACTGCCGGTGCTGGCGATTGCCGCGGCTGCGCTGGCGATGGCGCTGATCGACCTGCTGCGCAAATCGCCTGAACCGACGGCGCCTGCGGCCCAGAAAGAGGAATTTGAAGATGGCATCTAATCCAACCACCCTGCCGGGCGTGTCTGAAAGTGAAGAGACGCTGCTGACCGGCGTGAATGAAAACGTCTACGAAGACCAGAGTATTGGCGCTGAGCTAACGAAAAAGGATATTAACCGTGTCGCCTGGCGTTCCATGCTGCTACAGGCCTCGTTCAACTACGAGCGAATGCAGGCCTCCGGCTGGCTGTATGGGCTACTGCCCGCGCTGAAAAAGATCCACACCAATAAGCGGGACCTGGCGCGCGCCATGAAAGGCCATATGGGCTTCTTTAACACCCACCCGTTCCTGGTGACCTTCGTCATCGGCATTATTCTGGCAATGGAGCGTTCCAAGCAGGATGTGAACAGCATCCAGAGCACTAAAATTGCCGTCGGTGCACCGCTCGGTGGCATTGGTGACGCCATGTTCTGGCTAACCCTGCTGCCTATTTGCGGGGGGATTGGCGCCAGCCTGGCGCTACAGGGATCCATTCTTGGCGCCGTGGTCTTTATCGTGCTGTTTAACGTGGTGCATCTCGGCCTGCGTTTTGGTCTGGCGCACTATGCCTACCGGATGGGTGTCGCCGCGATCCCGCTGATCAAGGCCAACACCAAAAAGGTTGGTCATGCTGCGTCCATTGTCGGGATGACGGTGATTGGTGCACTGGTGGCAACCTATGTGCGCCTGAATACCACACTCGAGATTAAAGCCGGGGATGCGGTCGTCAAACTGCAAACCGACGTGATCGACAAACTGATGCCCGCCTTTCTGCCGCTGGTCTACACCCTGACCATGTTCTGGCTGGTACGCCGTGGCTGGAGCCCGCTGCGCCTGATTGGTATCACCGTGGTGCTGGGCGTTGTCGGTAAATTCTGTCACTTCCTGTAAAAGCAAAGAGGTTGCGATGTTAGGCATTATTTTGACGGGTCATGGCGGTTTTGCCAGCGGGCTGGAACAGGCGATGAAGCAAATCCTCGGCGAACAGCCGCAGTTTATCGCCATCGATTTTCCGGAAAGCTCCACCACTGCGCGGCTGACCGCGCAGCTTAAGCAGGCAGTGAATGATTTGGATGCAGAACACGATATCGTGTTTCTCACCGATCTTCTCGGCGGTACGCCGTTTCGTGTGGCCTCTACCCTCGCGATGCAACACCCCGGCAGCGAAGTGATCACCGGCACCAATCTCCAGCTTTTGCTGGAGATGGTTCTGGAGCGCGACGGGTTAAGCAGTGAAGCATTTCGTTTGCAGGCGCTGGAGTGCGGCCATCGCGGCCTGACCAGCCTGGTGGATGAGCTTGCACGCTGTCGCGAGGAAGCGCCCGCCGAGGAAGGGATATGAGCCAGCTGCTGCGCGCGCGTCGTCTGCTTACCGGGCAGGGCTGGCTGGATGACCATCAGCTGCGCATGGATAGGGGCGTCATCACCGCCATCGAGCCGATTCCGGCAGGGGTTAACACCCGCGAGGCAGACCTGCTTTGCCCGGCATACATTGATATCCACGTCCACGGCGGCGCGGGTGTGGATGTGATGGATGATGCCCCCGACGTGCTGGACCGGTTAGCCATGCATAAAGCGCGTGAAGGCGTGGGGGCGTTTCTGCCTACCACCGTCACCGCTCCGCTGGAGGCGATCCATAGCGCGTTACGGCGCATTGCCCGACGCTGTCATGTCGGTGGCCCCGGTGCGCAGGTCCTGGGCAGCTATCTGGAAGGCCCGTACTTTACGCCGCAGAACAAAGGGGCACATCCGCAAGAACTGTTTCGCGAACTGGATCTCGCGGAACTTGATGATCTGATTGCGGTTTCGCAGAACACGCTGCGGGTAGTGGCGCTTGCTCCGGAAAAAGCGGAAGCCCTGAAGGCGATCCATCACCTCAAGCAAAAAGGGATACGCGTCATGCTGGGCCACAGCGCCGCTACATACGCGCAAACCCTGGCCGCATTTGATGCAGGCGCAGCCGGGCTGGTGCACTGCTACAACGGCATGACGGGGTTACACCACCGGGAGCCCGGCATGGTTGGCGCTGGCCTTACGGACCCACGCGCGTGGCTGGAGCTTATTGCCGACGGGCATCACGTTCATCCTGGAGCCATGCGGCTGTGTTGTTGCTGCGCGAAGGATCGTACGGTGCTGATTACCGATGCCATGCAGGCGGCGGGTATGCCTGATGGACGCTATACGTTGTGTGGTGGAAATGTCGAGATGCAGGGCGGCGTTGTCCGCACGGCCTCAGGCGGGCTGGCGGGCAGCACGCTCGCGCTGGATGCCGCCGTGCGAAATATGGTGGAGCATACGGGGGTCGCCCCAGAGCAAGCTATCCATATGGCTTCACTGCATCCCGCCCGTCTGCTCGGTATGGATCACCTGCTGGGATCGTTAGCGCCTGGCAAACGCGCCAATATTATTGCGCTGGATGCGGGTTTACACCTCCGGCAGATTTGGATCCAGGGTCAGGCTCTTTCCCTGTAGCCCTTTCACAGTGTGCCCTGTTGGCCTTACGGAAGACGATCGTAAGGCCTTTCTTTTCCTTTCCTTGATTTTCTCCTTTCCTTTCGCGATCACACTTTTCGTTTTATTTCTTTTACGCCATTGAACTTTCGATTTCTTTTCTATAGATTTTATTTAACTGCTAAAGTGAACAAGTGAAACGAAACGAAAGATAGCGACACGTTTGCCAGCGTCTGATGTGGAATTCACACGACTAAGGACTGAGTTATGCCACAAACCACTACCGCCACCACCGGCACCTGGACCGAAAAAGAGATCCGCCAGCAGCCAGCCAGCTGGCTTCGCTCGCTCAACAATATTGATAATCTGCGCGCGTCGATCGACAGTTTTCTGACGCCACTGTTGCGCAAGCCCGATCTGCGGATCGTTCTGACCGGCGCGGGTACGTCCGCTTTTATCGGCGACATCATTGCGCCATGGCTTGCCAGCCACACGGGGAAAAACATCACCGCGATACCTACGACCGATCTGGTCACCAACCCGATGGATTATTTCAGCCCTACGCACCCGCTGCTTCTGGTCTCTTTCGCCCGTTCTGGCAATAGCCCGGAGAGCGTCGCCGCCGTTGAGCTGGCGAATCAGTTCGTACCGGAGTGCTACCACCTGTCGATCACCTGTAATGAAGCGGGCAGCCTGTACCAGAATGCCGTCGACAGCGATAACGCCTGCGCTCTGCTCATGCCAGCCGAAACGCACGATCGCGGGTTCGCGATGACAAGCAGCATCACCACCATGATGGCGAGCTGCCTGGCGGTATTCGCACCGGAAACGATCAACAGCAAAACGTTCCGGAACGTGTCCGATCGCTGTCAGGCGATCCTCACTTCGCTTGGCGATTTCAGCCCCGGCGTCTTTGGTAACGAACCGTGGAAACGCATTGTTTATCTGGGCAGCGGTGGATTACAGGGCGCCGCACGGGAGTCTGCGCTGAAAGTGCTGGAGCTGACCGCCGGCAAGCTGGCGGCATTCTACGATTCGCCAACGGGTTTCCGTCACGGGCCTAAGTCACTGGTGGACAACGAAACGCTGGTCGTCGTGTTTGTCTCCAGCCATCCGTACACGCGTCAGTACGATCTGGATCTGCTCGCCGAGCTACGTCGCGATCGTCAGGCTATGCGGGTAGTAGCGATTGCAGCCGAAACGGATCCGGTCATTGAAGCTGGCCCGCATATCCTGCTGCCGCCTTCTCGTTCATTTAACGATATGGAGCAGGCGTTCTGCTTCCTGATGTACGCCCAGGTCTTCGCACTGACCCAGTCTCTGCACGTTGGCAATACGCCAGATACGCCATCCGCCAGCGGTACGGTTAACCGTGTGGTCCAGGGCGTCGTTATTCATCCGTGGCAGGCTTAAGAGGACAGGCTCATGAGTATTATTTCCACCAAATATCTTTTGCAGGACGCACAGGCAAAGGGCTATGCCGTTCCGGCCTTTAACATTCATAACGCCGAGACGATCCAGGCGATCCTCGAAGTCTGTAGCGAAATGCGATCCCCGGTGATCCTCGCGGGTACGCCGGGGACGTTTAAACATATTGCGCTGGAAGAGATCTACGCCTTGTGCAGCGCATATTCCCTTACTTATGACATGCCGCTGGCGCTACACCTCGATCACCACGAATCGCTGGATGACATTCGCCGCAAAGTCCATGCCGGCGTACGTAGCGCAATGATCGACGGTAGCCATTACCCCTTCGAACAAAACGTCAAGCTGGTGAAATCGGTCGTCGATTTCTGTCACCTCAACGACTGTAGCGTCGAGGCCGAACTGGGCCGACTGGGTGGAGTGGAAGATGACATGAGCGTCGACGCCGAAAGCGCGTTCCTGACAGACCCGCAGGAAGCAAAACGCTTTGTCGAACTGACAGGCGTGGACAGCCTCGCCGTTGCCATCGGAACCGCGCACGGCCTCTATACCAAACGCCCAAAAATCGACTTCCAGCGGCTGGCCGAGATCCGCGAGGTAGTGACAGTGCCGCTGGTACTGCACGGTGCGAGCGATGTTCCGGATGAGGATGTGCGCCGCACCATTGAGCTGGGCGTCTGCAAAGTTAACGTCGCAACAGAGCTGAAAATCGCCTTCTCTGACGCAGTCAAAGCCTGGTTTGCCGAGAACCCACAGGGCAACGATCCGCGCTTCTACATGCGCGTCGGCATGGATGCCATGAAAGAGGTGGTCAGAAGCAAAATCACCGTTTGCGGCTCGGCGAACCGGCTGCTGCTTCCGGCTGAAGCCTGAACCCATCGCGCATAACGTTAGTACCTAAAAAATAACTATAAGCCTCGCAAATATGAAGGCGCGTCCTTAAGCCGGACAGCGCCTTCCATTATCCTAAAAATCCGAGGAGTCCCTACATGACACAGGAAAAGTCGTTTAAATCGAAAGCGTGGGAGTTTTTCCAGAGCCTGGGAAAGACGTTTATGTTCCCGGTTTCGCTATTGGCCTTTATGGGGTTGTTGTTAGGTATCGGTAGTTCTGTCACCAGCCCTTCCACCATCAAAAGTTTTCCCTTTCTGGGCGGCGAGTTAACGCAGCTCACCTTTGGTTTTATCGCCATGGTCGGTGGCTTTGCTTTTACCTATCTGCCGCTGATGTTTGCCATGGCGATCCCAATGGGCCTTGCCAGACGTAATAAAGCGGTGGGCGCTTTTGCCGGATTCGTTGGCTACATGCTGATGAACATGAGCATCAACTACTACCTGACCGCCACCCACCAGCTTGCGGATGCCGCCACCATGAGACAGGTGGGACAATCCATCGTGCTTGGCATTCAAACGCTGGAGATGGGCGTGCTCGGCGGTATTGTGGTAGGGGTGATCACCTACTTCCTGCACGAACGCTTCCAGGACACGGTGCTGCACGACGCATTTGCCTTCTTTAGCGGCATTCGTTTTGTACCGATTGTTACCGCCCTCACCCTGTCGCTGGTCGGCCTGGTCATCCCCCTGCTGTGGGAATATGTGGCAATGGGCATTGCCGGGATTGGTCATATCATCCAGAGCACCAGCGTCTTTGGGCCGTTCCTGTATGGCGTGGGCGTGCTGCTACTCAAACCTTTTGGCCTGCATCACATCCTGCTGGCGATGGTGCGCTTCACCCCGGCGGGCGGCATTGAGATGGTTAACGGCCAGGAAGTGGCCGGTGCGCTGAACATTTTCTACGCCGAGCTGAAAGCGGGCCTGCCGTTTAGCCCGCACGTTACAGCATTTTTATCGCAAGGGTTTATGCCGACCTTTATCTTCGGCCTGCCTGCCGTGGCTTACGCTATCTACCGCACCGCGCGCCCGGAAAACCGTCCGGTGATTAAAGGGCTGCTGCTTTCAGGCGTGCTGGTTTCAGTTGTCACGGGTATTTCAGAGCCGATTGAGTTCCTGTTCCTGTTTATTGCCCCTGTGCTTTACGCGTTTCATATCGTTATGTCTGGCCTGGCGCTGATGGTGATGGCGCTGCTCGGCGTCACCATCGGCAACACTGACGGCGGTATTCTGGATCTGCTGATCTTCGGCGTCATGCAGGGGATGTCGACCAAATGGTATCTGCTGTTCCCGGTGGGTATTGCCTGGTTTGCTATCTACTTCTTCGTCTTCCGCTGGTACATCCTCAAGCACGATATAAAAACGCCAGGCCGTGAGGTTGACGCGCAGGGTGCGCTCCAGGCGGTGGAAGCCAATACCCGGGCACGTGGAAAATCAAAATACGATCATGGGCTTATTCTTCGCGCGCTTGGCGGTAAAGAGAATATTGAGTCGCTCGACAACTGCATTACCCGCTTACGTCTGGTGGTGAAAGATATGGGGCTTATCGACCAGCAGGCGCTGAAGGCCGCTGGCGCCTTGTCAGTCGTGGTGCTTGATGCCCACAGCGTTCAGGTGATCATCGGCCCACAGGTGCAGAGCGTCAAATCCGGCATTGAAGCCTTAATTTAACAGGGGGTCGTTGTGTTTGATTTCGACAGAATCATTGAGCGTAAAAGCGATAAATGCCGTAAATGGGATCATGCGTTTGTGTGTTCGCGTTTCGGTGATGTCCCGGAGGGATTTATCCCGCTGTGGATAGCAGACATGGATTTCACCTCGCCACCCGCCGTGATTGAAGGCTTCCAGCGCATCGTGGAGCATGGCACCTTCGGTTACACCTGGTGCTTCGACGAATTCTACGATGCGGTCATCGCCTTCCAGCGCACCCGTCATCAGGTTGAGGTGCATAAGTCATGGATCACCCTGACCTACGGCACCGTTTCTACGCTGCACTATACGGTTCAGGCGTTCTGCAATCCCGGCGACTGCGTGATGATGAACACCCCGGTGTATGACCCGTTTGCGATGGCGACACAGCGACAGGGCGTGCGGGTGCTTGCAAATCCGCTGAGCGTGAAGGAAAACCGCTATCAGCTGGATTTTAATCTGATTGAAGTTCAGCTCAAAACTCACCGTCCAAAACTGTGGTTCTTCTGCTCGCCGCATAACCCCTCGGGCCGCATCTGGCGCGCGGATGAGATACGCCAGGTGTCCGATCTCTGTAAGCGCTACGGCACGATTCTGGTGGTTGATGAGGTTCACGCCGAGCACATTCTGGACGGTACATTCGTCAGCTGTCTGACTTCGGGCTGTGCCGCCCAGGACAACCTGATTGTGCTGACCTCCCCCAATAAAGCCTTCAACCTTGGCGGGCTAAAAACATCCTACTCAATGATTCCAGACGATTCGCTGCGCCAGCGTTTCCGCCAGCAGTTGGAGAAGAACTCCATTACCTCGCCGAATATCTTCGGCGTGTGGGGGATTATTCTGGCCTATCAGCAAGGTCTGCCATGGCTCGACGCGCTGAATGGTTATCTGCGCGGCAATGCCCGCTACCTTGCGGATGCCATCCAGACCCACTTCCCTGCATGGAAGATGATGAACCCGGAGTCGTCGTATCTCGCCTGGATAGACGTCAGTGCGGACGATCGCAGTGCGACGGCGCTAACCCAACATTTCGCCAAACAGGCTGGCGTGGTCATCGAAGATGGCAGCCACTACGTACAAAACGGCGAAAACTACCTGCGTATTAACTTCGGCACCCAGCGCTACTGGCTGGAACAGTCCATCAACCGAATGCTGAAGCATTACTGATAAGGATCTTACCCCGATGAAAACAAGGCTCACTCTCTCGCTGCTGGCTCTCTGTGTTTCTCATGGCGCGGCGGCAGCAAACTACGCGCTCAGTAACAACAATATTGCCCTTTCGTTTGATGATGCAAATGCAACGGTAGTAGTAACGGACAGCAAAGCTAACCATCCGCTCACGCCCCAGGAGTTGTTCTTTCTGACGCTGCCGGATGAAACAAAAATCCACACCGCTGATTTCAAAATCAAGCACGTCGAAAAGCAGGACAACGCGATAGTCATCGACTTTACGCATCCGGATTTTAACGTAACGGTGAAACTGAACTTGGTGAAGGGAAAATACGCCAGCATCGGCTACACCATCGCCGCCGTCGGGCAGCCGCGGGACGTAGCGAAAATGACCTTCTTCCCGACGAAGAAGCAGTCTCAGGCACCTTACGTTGACGGGGCGATTAACAGCTCGCCAATCGTGGCCGACTCGTTCTTCATCCTGCCAGACAAACCGATTGTGAATACTTACGCTTATGAAGCCACCACGAACCTCAACGTGGAGCTGAAAACGCCAATTCTGCCTGAGACACCGGTCAGTTTTACCACCTGGTTCGGCACTTTCCCGGAAACTAATCAGCTGCGGCGAAGCGTAAACCAGTTTATCGATGCCGTGCGCCCGCGGCCTTATAAGCCTTATCTGCACTACAACAGCTGGATGGACATTGGCTTCTTTACTCCTTACTCCGAGCAGGATGTCATTGGGCGGATGGACGAATGGAATAAAGAATTTATTGCCGGACGCGGGGTGGCGCTGGACGCGTTCCTGCTGGACGATGGCTGGGACGATCGCACCGGACGCTGGCTGTTTGGCCCGGCATTCAGCAACGGTTTTGGCAAAGTCAGGGAAAAAGCCGATAGCCTGCATAGCTCGGTTGGGCTGTGGCTTTCACCGTGGGGCGGTTACAACAAGCCGCGCGATATTCGCGTCTCGCATGCAAAAGAGTATGGTTTCGAAACCGTAGACGGCAAGCTGGCGCTGTCGGGGCCGAACTACTTTAAAAACTTTAACGATCAGATCATTAAGCTGATCAAAAACGAGCACATTACCTCGTTCAAACTCGACGGAATGGGTAACGCCAATTCGCATATCAAGGGCAGCCCATTTGCATCGGATTTTGACGCGTCCATTGCCCTGCTGCACAACATGCGCAGCGCAAACCCGAACCTGTTTATCAACCTGACCACCGGGACCGACGCGAGCCCGTCCTGGCTGTTCTATGCTGATTCAATCTGGCGTCAGGGCGATGATATCAACCTGTACGGTCCCGGCACGCCAGTGCAGCAGTGGATGACCTACCGGGATGCCGAAACTTATCGCTCCATCGTACGCAAAGGCCCGCTGTTCCCGCTGAACTCCCTGATGTACCACGGGATCGTCAGTGCAGAGAACGCTTACTATGGACTGGAGAAAGTACAAACGGACGGTGATTTTGCCGATCAGGTCTGGAGCTACTTCGCGACCGGAACTCAACTTCAGGAGCTGTACATCACGCCGTCCATGCTTAACAAGGCGAAGTGGGACACCCTGGCACAGGCGGCGAAGTGGTCGCGTGAGAATGCCAGCGTGCTGGTGGATACGCACTGGATTGGCGGTGACCCAACTTCGCTTGAGGTTTACGGCTGGGCCTCATGGAGTAAAGACAAAGCGATTTTTGGTTTACGCAACCCGTCGGATAAGCCGCAACGTTACTACCTGGATTTAACCAAAGATTTTGAGATCCCGGCAGGAGAGCGCTCGCAGTTTACCCTGAAAGCCGTGTACGGCAGTAATTCGACCGTACCAGAGGAATATAAAAACGCTGTGGTGATTACGCTGCAACCGCTGGAAACGCTGGTGTTTGAGGCGATTCCGGGAAAATAGTAAGGCTTTGACACGGTGTAGGCCGGGTAA
Organism: Enterobacter sp. MGH85; assembly: GCF_001037655.1. Taxonomy (NCBI): domain Bacteria; kingdom Pseudomonadati; phylum Pseudomonadota; class Gammaproteobacteria; order Enterobacterales; family Enterobacteriaceae; genus Enterobacter; species Enterobacter sp. MGH85. The sequence goes on along the minus strand of NZ_KQ089925.1, from coordinate 1,497,319 downwards.
GGCGAAGCCGTCACCCGGCAAAACAGGCGGCAGGGGCTTACTCCCCCTGCTGCTCCAGCGCATATTTATACAGCGCATTTTTCTTCACGCCGTGGATCTCCGCCGCCAGCGCCGCCGCTTTTTTCAGGGGCAGTTCAGCCTGTAGCAGGGTCAGCGTACGCAGCGCATCGGCAGGCAGGGCGTCTTCCTGCGCTTTATGCCCTTCGACAATCAGCACCATTTCGCCCTTGCGGCGGTTCTCATCCTCTTTCACCCACGCCAGCAGTTCGCCAACCGGCGCGCCGTGAATGGTTTCCCAGGTTTTGGTCAGCTCGCGCGCCAGCACCACGTAGCGGGATTCGCCCCAGACGGTAACCATATCCTCCAGGCTTTCCAGCAGGCGGTGGGTTGATTCGTAAAAAATCAGGGTACGCGGCTCTGCTTCCAGATCCTTTAACACGTCGCGACGGCCTTTGGATTTAGCAGGCAGGAAACCTTCGTAGCAGAAACGATCGGACGGCAGGCCCGCCGCACTTAATGCGGCAATAGCAGCACACGGCCCCGGCAGCGGCACAACGCGGATCCCTGCTTCACGGCAGGTGCGCACCAGATGGTAGCCCGGATCGTTGATAAGCGGCGTACCCGCATCGGAGACCAGCGCGATGTTCTGCCCTTCTTTCAACTTCGCCACCAGCGTTTCGGCTTTTTGTTGCTCATTGTGATCGTGCAGGGCAAACAAACGGGCGTTAATGGCAAAGTGCTGCAGCAGTAAACCGGTATGACGGGTGTCTTCAGCAGCAATTAAATCAACAGCTTGCAATACAGTGAGTGCACGTTGGGTAATATCAGACAAATTCCCGATAGGAGTAGGTACAATATAAAGCTGGCCTTGAGAATTATCTGCCGTTTCGTGTTGTTTCATTGTTTCGTCCGTATTGCCGATTTAATATTGAGCATTGCGTAAAAAAATCACTGGATACAGTATGGTACCGTTAACGTTTCTTCGAAAAAAAGCCGCGCACAGCGTGCCCCTCCTGCTGGCAGCCCTGATCTTTACCGGCTGCGGCACCCAGGCACCTGACCAGAGCACTGCTCATATGCAGGGATCCGCTCAGGCTGATTCTGGCTTTTATCTGCAACAAATGTCGCAGAGTTCAAATGATACCAGGATCAACTGGCAATTACTCGCCATTCGTGCACTGCTGAAGGAAGGAAAAACCCAGCAGGCCGCCGAGCTGTTCAGCCAGCTGCCGCAGGATCTTAACGACGATCAGCACCATGAGCAGACGCTGCTGTCGGCAGAACTGAAGGTCGCGCAGAAAGATTTCGACGGCGCGAAGAAGATCCTCGGCACTATCGAACTGAGCGCGCTGGATAAGAATCAGCAGGCCCGTTTCTGGCAGGCCGGTATCACCGCTGAGCAGGGTCGCCCCTCCCTGACGCTTCTCCGCGCGCTGATTGCCCAGGAGCCTCTGCTTGCGGGTGCGGACAAGCAGAAAAATATTGACGCAACCTGGCAGGCACTCGCCTCCATGACCCAGGATCAGGCCAGAGCGCTGGTGATCAACGCCGATGAAAATGTCCTGCAAGGCTGGCTGGATCTGCAACAGATGTGGTTCAACAACCGCAGCGATCCGAACATGCTGAAAGCCGGCATTACCGACTGGCAAAAGCGCTACCCGCAAAACCCGGGAGCAAAAATGCTGCCAACGCAGCTGGTGAACGTGCAAAACTTTAAGCCCGCCTCCACCAGCAAAATCGCCCTGCTGCTGCCGTTAAACGGCCAGGCAGCGGTGTTTGGCCGCGCCATTCAGCAAGGTTTTGAAGCCGCGAAAAACGGCACTACCGCCGTCACCGGCAGCGCCGTTCCGGCGCAGGCAGCACAGGCGGCGAATGTGAATGACGTCGTCAGTCCGTCAGCCGCCGAAACCAGCGACCTGACCACCGCGCAAACCCCTGCCCAGGGCACCATGCAGAATCCGGTTACCGCCCCAACGACGCAACCCGCTACCTCAGCGCCTGCGGCAACACAGGCCCCGGCTGAAACTCCGGCGCCCGCGACGGCAGAACAACCTCAGCCGCAAACCGCGCAGCCGGAACAGCAGCCAGCAGCCCAGCCGCAGGCTGTGGCCACCACCAGCGCTAACCCTGGTGCAGAGTTGAAAATCTACGACACCAGCGCCCAGCCGCTTGACCAGGTGCTGGCGCAGGTTCAGCAGGACGGGGCCAGCATCGTTGTCGGCCCGCTGTTGAAAAACAACGTGGAAGCGCTGATGAAGAGCAACACCACGCTGAACGTGCTGGCGCTTAACCAGCCTGAGCAGGTTCAGAACCGCGCCAATATCTGTTACTTCGCCCTCTCTCCGGAGGATGAAGCCCGCGATGCGGCCCGTCATATCCACGAGCAGGGCAAACAGGCGCCGCTGCTGCTGATCCCACGCAGCACGCTGGGCGACCGCGTTGCCAACGCCTTTGCGCAAGAGTGGCAGACCCTTGGCGGTGGCGTGGTGTTGCAGCAGAAATTTGGCTCAGCTTCCGAACTGAGAGCGGGCGTGAACGGCGGGGCAGGTATTGCCCTCAACGGTAGCCCGGTATCCGCCAGCCTGCCGCAGCAGCAGAGCGTCACCATCGGCGGTCTGACGATCCCAGCCCCTCCTACCGACGCGCAAATCAGCGGCGGCGGTAAAGTGGATTCGGCATACATCGTCGCTACGCCGGAAGAGATCGCCTTTATCAAACCAATGATCGCCATGCGTAACGGCAGCCAGAGCGGCGCAACGCTCTACGCCAGCTCCCGCAGCGCACAGGGTACCGCAGGCCCGGATTTCCGTCTGGAAATGGAAGGACTGCAATACAGCGAGATCCCTATGCTGGCAGGCAGCAACCCGCAGTTGATGCAGCAGGCGCTGGGCGCGGTGCGCAATGATTATTCCCTGGCGCGTCTGTACGCGATGGGCGTCGATGCCTGGGCGCTGGCAAACCACTTTACCCAGATGCGCCAGGTACCGGGCTTTGAGCTTAACGGGAATACCGGCGATCTGACCGCCGATCAGGATTGTGTGATTAACAGGAAGTTATCATGGCTCAAATACCAGCAGGGGCAGATCGTCCCGGCCAGTTAAGCCGCAAAGAGACCGGCGACGCGTGGGAGCTAAAAGCGCGCCGCTGGCTTGAAGGCAAAGGACTGCGCTTTGTCGCCGCCAACGTTCGCGGGCGCGGCGGCGAGATTGACCTGATTATGAAAGACGGTCAAACCATCGTGTTTGTTGAAGTACGCTACCGACAGTCGTCCCGTTTTGGCGGTGCTGCCGCCAGCGTGACGCTCGCCAAACAACAAAAATTATTACAGACTGCCCACTTGTGGCTTGCCCGCCATAATGGGAGTTTTGATACTGTGGATTGCCGTTTCGATGTGGTAGCCTTCACCGGAAATGCGATCGACTGGCTTAAAAACGCGTTTGGCGAAGACGCATAAATAAGATTTTAAAGGGATACCGTGCTCGAACGAATAAAAGTGTGCTTCACAGAAAGCATTCAAACGCAGATTGCCGCAGCGGAAGCCCTTCCGGACGCGATCTCGCGTGCAGCGATGACGCTGGTTCAGTCGCTGCTCAACGGCAACAAAATCCTCTGTTGTGGCAATGGCACGTCCGCCGCCAACGCACAGCATTTTGCTGCCAGCATGATCAATCGCTTCGAAACCGAGCGACCGAGTTTACCTGCCATTGCACTAAACACCGATAACGTGGTCTTAACTGCGATTGCCAACGATCGTCTGCATGACGAAATTTACGCCAAGCAGGTGCGCGCCTTAGGCCATGCCGGAGACGTGCTGCTGGCGATCTCCACGCGCGGTAACAGCCGGGATATCGTTAAGGCGGTTGAAGCGGCAGTAACCCGGGACATGACGATTGTCGCCCTGACCGGTTACGACGGCGGTGAGCTGGCTGGCCTGCTGGGGCCGCAGGATGTGGAGATCCGCATTCCTTCGCACCGTAGCGCCCGCATCCAGGAGATGCATATGCTCACGGTGAACTGCTTATGCGATCTGATCGATAACACGCTTTTCCCTCACCAGGATGATTAAGGAGTTCTCATGAAGGTTTTATCGGCCCTTGCAGTCGTGATGTCTGCATTACTGCTTCAGGGATGCATCGCTGCCGCTGTAGTCGGTACCGCAGCGGTCGGCACCAAAGCAGCGACCGATCCGCGTACCGTTGGGACGCAGGTGGATGACGGTACGCTTGAGCTGCGCGTAAACAGTGCGCTGTCGAAAGACGAACAGATCAAGAAGGAAGCACGCATTAACGTGACGGCTTATCAGGGTAAAGTTCTGCTGGCAGGCCAGGCGCCAACCCCTGAACTCGCCTCGCGCGCCAAACAGATCGCGATGGGCGTAGAAGGTACGGCGGAAGTGTTTAACGAGATCCGCCAGGGCCAGCCGATTGGTCTCGGCACCGCGTCATCTGATACCTGGATCACCACCAAAGTGCGTTCCCAGCTGCTGGGTACCGACCAGGTGAAATCCTCAAACGTGAAAGTAACCACGGAGAACGGCGAAGTGTTCCTGCTGGGCCTGGTGACAGAACGTGAAGGGAAAGCGGCGGCGGATATCGCCAGCCGGGTGAGCGGCGTGAAGCACGTCACCACCGCCTTTACTTATATCAAGTAATTCACACCTGACTGTAAGCCCGGTAAGCGCCAGCGCCACCGGGCTTTCTTTCACACCAGCGCCATACTCCCCACAATCACTCCGCTCAACGCCACCAGCCCCGCCGTCAGCCACAGCGCTTTCGCCGGGAATGACTTACGCAGCATGATCAGCGACGGCAGGCTCACCGCCGGCAGCGTGATGAGCAGCGCCAGCGCCGGTGCGGTACCCATGCCAGCCATCATCATGGTCTGAATAATCGGGATCTCCGCCGCGGTTGGGATCACAAACAGGCAACCGGCCACCGCCATCGCAATCACCCACATCAGCGTGTTGTCGATAGCGCCATCCGCATGCGGGAACAGCCAGACGCGCGCCGCCCCGAGCACCAGTACGGCCAGGATATAGACCGGGATTGTGCTCCAGAAAAGCTGCCACAGCGCTTTGCCCCAGCGAGCTAAGAAACTGCCCTGCGGATCGCTGAGGTCCAGCTCAACGGAGGCAGGCCCGGCCTCGTTGTCTTTCACCAGGTGCTGCACTAGCGTAGCGACAAGCACCACCGTCAGCAGGCCAGCCGCCAGACGGATAAACGCGAAATGCCAGCCGAGAACGAAGCCCATAAACACCAGCGTTGCCGGGTTCAGCAGGGGGTTACCCATCCAGAAGGCAAGCGCACCGCCCATCGACACGCGCTGTCGGCGCATACCCGCCGCCACCGGTGCAGCGCAGCAGGAGCACATCATGCCCGGCAGGGAGAAAATCGTTCCCAGCAGCGTGCCCTGCAAGCGCGGTTGTCCCAGGGTTTTTATCAGCCAGTTACGCGGGATAAGTACCTGAATCAGCGAGCCCAGCAATACGCCCAATACCGCCGCTTTCCAGACGGCAAGAAAATAGACCATTGCGTAATCCCACGCCGCGCGAAGCGGGCTGGAATCGGCCTGCGCGAGAATCGATTTACCGATGCTGTGGGTGTCGGCGGCGGTGAAGGCTTTACCGTAGTACGGCTGCCATTTCACATACCAGAGGCCAATGATGACCACGAGAAAGAAGAGTGCGGGCTTCCACCACTGAACAGGTGTTGCCGCCTGAGATGAAGACTGACCAGTCATACCATTCCCCGGAAGGTGTTATTTAATAAGCCGGGGAAGTTTACGCCTCGCCCTGCGCGATTTCACGCAGTTTTGCCGAAGGGATAATATTAACCCCCTCTTGCGACGGAGCCAGTGCCTCTTTCAGCATCGCCTGCGCGACATCCCGCGCCTCGATGGACTTCCAGTTACCTGGCAGGATGCGAAACAGCGGAGCGAAAAAAGACTCGTTAAAACGCCGTTCGTCGCGGTGGCCCATCAGCATGGAAGGCCGCACGATGGTCAGGCGCTCCCATTGCTGCGCGATTAACGCCTCTTCCATTTTGCCCTTCACCTGGTTGTAAAAAAACGGCGAGCCTGCGTTCGCGCCGTGCGCGCTGACCACCAGGAAATGCTTAGCACCCAGCTTCTTGGCCGTCAGGGCGGTATCTACCACCAGCGTGTAATCTGCATGGACAAAGGCTTCCTTACTGCCCGCTTCCCGTCGGGTGGTGCCAAGGCAGCAAAAGGCGATATCAATGGGATCCTGCACCTGCGCCAGCGCGTCGGTAAGCTGGGGATCGTGCGGGTTATAGACGCCGGTGATATCCAACAGCGGGCGACGCGTCGGGGCGGCGATATAGTTGATATGCCGATCCTGGATCAACAGCCGCAGCAAATGTCCACCCACCAGCCCGGTTGCGCCGGTAATCAGTACCTGACTCATCTTGTCCCCTTTACAGAATTGTCCGTTTGCGATCTGGGCCTGCTCTACCACACTTAAAAGTCTGTTACCGGTAAGTATTTACCACAAACGGGAAAAAAACAGTCTGAAGCGAAAACAACGGAGGAAGCATGGGTAAAAAAATCGCAGTCTTGATTACCGACGAGTTTGAAGATTCAGAATTTACGTCGCCAGCAGAGGCATTCCGCAAGGCGGGCCACGAGGTGGTCACCATCGAAAAAGAAGCGGGTAAAACCGTGAAGGGCCACAAGGGAGAAGCCAGCGTGACCATTGACGAATCCATTGATAACGTCAGCCCGTCGGATTTCGACGCCCTGCTGTTACCGGGCGGCCATTCACCGGATTCCCTGCGCGGGGACGAGCGTTTCGTCACCTTTACCCGTGACTTCGTCGGCACCGGTAAACCGGTGTTTGCCATTTGCCACGGCCCGCAGCTGCTGATCAGCGCCGAGGTGGTACGCGGGCGTAAGCTCACCGCGGTGAAACCGATCGTTATTGATCTGAAAAACGCCGGTGCCGAGTTCTACGATCAGGAAGTGGTGAACGATAACGATCAGCTGATCACCAGCCGTACGCCGGACGATCTTCCAGCGTTTAACCGCGAAGCGCTACGCCTGCTCGGTGCGTAACCAGTGCAGCTTCTTGCCAAAGCCCAGGGTGTTGTCGGTAAATTTCAGCTCATCGAGGCGGATTTCCCACACCGGGGCTTTTAGCGCTGCGGCCACCGGGAAGCGGCGCGTATAGCGTTTACGCTGGGCGTCGCTTTCCTCACCTTCCAGGCGACGAATTTCGCCTTTGAACTGGACCCCGCGGATCAGCGCAACGGTTTTAGGCTGACCATTTACCGTGCCCGCCACTTTTGCCTGTTGGCCCGTCATCTGCGCATGCCGCGTTTTGTCTTCGCTCATCACGTAAAAGGCCACGCGCTCGGGATCGTAGTAATAAAAGGCATTTGCGCACCACATCTCCTCGTCTTTACAGACGCACCAGGTCACAACATGCTGCTTTGCCAGCCAGCGGTTAATGGCGGCCAGTGTTTCCATTTTCGCTCTCTCTCATGCTATGGTGCGTTCACCTTAACATACTGAATCTGTTTACCGTGTGCTGGTTTCTCTATCTTGTCCGAACCCCTGATAACGCACTCTACACCGGGATCACTACCGATGTGGCACGGCGTTTTTTACAACATCAAACGGGAAAAGGGGCGAAAGCACTGCGGGGGAAAGGTGAACTTCAGCTGGCGTTTTCAGCCGCCGTGGGCGACAGATCCCTGGCGCTCAGGCTGGAATACCGCATCAAGCAGCTGACGAAGCGCCAGAAAGAGCGTCTCGTCAACGGGGACGGCTCTTTCGAGGCGCTACGCGAAAGCCTGCTTAAAAACGATTGAAATGATCGTGGTACTCCACCAGACCGGTAACCCCATCGAGCGAATCGTCCGCCAGAGGATGTACCAGGAAAGATGTTTCCGTGCCTGGCCAGTGGCAGCGCAGATCGTATCTGGACGCTGGCTCAAAGCCTAAACGCTCGTAGAACGCCGGATCGCCCAGAACGACGACAGCGGCATAGCCGAATTCATTCAGGGAATCCAGCCCTTCATAGACCAGCTGGCGTGCCAGGCCCTGTCCACGGTAGTTTTCATCCACCGCCAGCGGCGCCATGCCGACCCACTGTAACTCTTCGCCCTGCACAATCACCGGACTGAACGCCACGTAGCCGACCACCTGCCCCTCATCGTCGGTGGCAACCAGGCCCAGCGTAATCAGGCCATCTTCGCGAAGATCGTGAACCAGTTGAGCTTCGGCGTCGCCTGCAAAAGAGCGGCGTAACAACGCATCGATACCCGGCGCATCAATCCCAATTTCGACTCGAATCAGCATGGTTCACCTACTGAAGTGTGTTTACTGTCCGGCGGGGTTTTTAGCCCGGCCTCAACGAAATCTGCCATTTGCATCAACATCATACGCAGTGCGTTCGGCATCTGCTCCAGCTCAATGGCATCCATTAAATTTTTGACGTACAGACCGAGCTCCGTGTCGCCTTCAATCACCAGACGACGCTGGAAGAAAAGGGTGTCCGGATCCTGTTTGCGCGCGGCGATCATCAGCAGATCGCTGGCATCCGCGCTAAAGCTGACATCCGCCTCGGCGGTTTCACGGACGATAAGCCGATCGTTCTCTACGGAAGTAAACCAGCGCAACCCGATATCGCGTACTTCAATCTTTAACCAGCGGCCTTCCAGAAACTCAAGCTCACCGTCCTGTAGCGCCTGGCGGAACTGCCAGCTCAGTACCTGTTCCAGCACCTGGCGTTTAAGCGCGAACGGCGCCAGTTTTACCGGCACGCTCAGCATTGATGGGCCAAATTGTACGAGACGTGAACGCAGTTTATCCAGCACGAGCTTTACTCCCTGATAGCTATAGTCCTGCTATTTTGCCATATCCCGACAAGAAGATAGCGGCGTAAATCAACAAACCGTTGTCCGGTATACCTCATTATTGGTGCCATCAATACGCCATTAGCTGCCTTAAATCAAAAATTGTCGCGTATGGGTTAATTAAAATCCCAGCTCGTTAACATTTTTTACGATCCCTGCGATCGACAACATCGGGATAAATTATGGAGCTGCTCTGCCCTGCCGGAAACCTTCCGGCGCTTAAGGCGGCCATCGAAAATGGGGCCGATGCGGTCTATATCGGGCTGAAAGATGATACCAATGCCCGCCATTTTGCGGGTCTTAACTTTACGGAGAAAAAGCTTCAGGAAGCCGTTAACTTCGTTCACCAGCACCGGCGCAAACTGCACATCGCCATCAATACCTTTGCCCATCCTGATGGCTACGCCCGCTGGCAGCGCGCCGTGGATATGGCGGCCCAGCTGGGCGCCGATGCGTTGATCCTGGCCGACCTCGCTATGCTTGAGTATGCGGCAGAACGTTATCCGCATATTGAGCGCCACGTCTCTGTTCAGGCATCGGCCACCAATGAAGAGGCCGTGCGTTTTTATCATCGACACTTTGACGTGGCTCGCGTGGTGCTGCCGCGCGTGCTCTCTATTCATCAGGTTAAGCAACTGGCGCGCGTCACGCCAGTGCCGCTGGAGGTTTTTGCCTTCGGCAGCCTGTGCATCATGGCCGAAGGCCGCTGCTATCTTTCTTCCTATCTTACCGGGGAATCGCCAAATACCGTCGGTGCCTGCTCGCCTGCCCGCTTCGTTCGCTGGCAGCAAACGCCGCAGGGACTGGAGTCGCGCCTGAATGATGTGTTAATCGACCGCTATCAGGACGGTGAAAACGCGGGCTACCCGACGCTGTGCAAAGGCCGCTATCTGGTGGACGGCGAGCGCTACCACGCGCTGGAGGAGCCCACCAGCCTCAACACGCTGGAGCTGCTGCCGGAACTGCTGGCCGCCAACATTGCCTCGGTGAAAATCGAAGGCCGCCAGCGTAGCCCGGCCTACGTGAGCCAGGTGGCGAAGGTGTGGCGTCAGGCCATCGACCGCTGCATGGCGGACCCGCAAAACTACGCCCCGCAGGCGGCCTGGATGGAGACGCTCGGCGCGATGTCCGAAGGCACGCAAACCACGCTCGGCGCGTATCACCGTAAATGGCAGTGAGATAATCATGAAATATTCATTAGGGCCGGTGCTTTACTACTGGCCAAAAGAGACGCTGGAAGTTTTTTACCAGCAGGCGGCTAACAGCAGCGCCGATGTGATTTACCTCGGCGAAGCGGTGTGCAGCAAGCGCCGCGCCACCAAAGTGGGCGACTGGCTGGATATGGCGAAAAGCCTGGCCGGCAGCGGCAAGCAGGTGGTGCTCTCGACGCTGGCGCTGGTGCAGGCGTCCTCTGAACTGGGCGAGCTGAAGCGCTACGTCGAAAACGGTGAGTTCCTGCTGGAGGCGAGCGACCTGGGCGTGGTGAACATGTGCGCCGAGCGTAAGCTGCCGTTTGTCGCCGGACATGCGCTGAACTGCTATAACGCGGTGACCTTGCGCCTGCTGCTCAAACAGGGGATGACACGCTGGTGCATGCCGGTTGAGCTCTCCCGCGACTGGCTGGTCAACCTGCTAAATCAGTGTGACGAGCTGGGCATTCGCAATCAGTTTGAAGTCGAAGTGCTGAGCTACGGCCATCTGCCGCTGGCCTACTCTGCCCGCTGCTTCACCGCGCGTTCCGAAGATCGCCCGAAAGACGAGTGTGAAACCTGCTGCATTAAGTACCCGAACGGACGCAGCATGCTGTCACAGGAGAATCAGCAGGTGTTTGTCCTCAACGGCATTCAGACTATGAGCGGTTACGTCTATAACCTCGGCAACGAGCTGGCGTCAATGCATGGGCTGGTGGATATGGTGCGTCTTTCGCCGCTCGATACCGGCGTGTTCACCATGCTGGACGCCTTCCGTGCCAACGAAAACGGCGCCTCGCCGCTGCCGCTGACGGCAAACAGCGACTGCAACGGTTACTGGAAACGTCTCGCCGGGCTGGAATTGCAGGGGTAAAAAAGCTCACTTTGTTAACAACGGTTATCATTTTTTAATGCAGTATTAAAGATTGACCGTCGACAAAGTGAGCTGTTATGACTGACAAAACCATTCCGTTTTCGGTGCTGGATCTGGCACCGATTCCACAAGGCTCCTCGGCAAGAGAAGCCTTTTCGCACTCTCTGGATCTGGCTCAGCTTGCCGAAAAACGTGGCTATCACCGCTACTGGCTGGCGGAGCATCATAATATGGTGGGCATCGCCAGCGCCGCCACCTCAGTACTGATTGGCTATCTGGCGGCGAATACCACTACTTTGCACCTTGGCTCCGGTGGCGTGATGCTGCCGAACCATGCCCCGCTGGTGATTGCCGAGCAGTTCGGGACGCTGAATACCCTTTATCCGGGCCGTATTGATCTAGGGCTTGGCCGCGCGCCGGGCAGCGACCAGCCGACCATGCGCGCCCTGCGTCGCCATATGAGCGGCGATATCGATAACTTCCCGCGCGATGTGGCCGAGCTGGTGGACTGGTTTGACGCGCGGGATCCGAACCCGCACGTGCGTCCTGTGCCGGGGTACGGGGAAAAGATCCCGGTATGGCTGTTAGGCTCAAGTCTGTACAGCGCACAGCTTGCCGCTCAGCTGGGGCTGCCGTTCGCGTTCGCTTCCCACTTCGCACCGGATATGCTGCATCAGGCTCTGCATCTCTACCGCACAAACTTCAAGCCTTCCGAGCGTCTTGAGAAGCCGTATGCGATGGTGTGCATCAATATCATTGCCGCCGACAGCAACCGCGACGCGGAATTCCTGTTTACCTCCATGCAGCAGGCGTTTGTGAAGCTGCGTCGCGGCGAGACGGGCCAGTTGCCGCCACCGGTAGAAAATATGCATCAGCTGTGGTCGGCCTCCGAGCAGTATGGCGTGCAGCAGGCCCTGAGCATGTCGCTGGTGGGTGATAAGGCGAAGGTGCGTCACGGTCTGGAGGCAGTGCTACGAGAAACGCAGGCGGATGAAATTATGGTCAACGGCCAGATTTTCGATCATCAGGCGCGTTTGCATTCATTTGATCTGGCGATGCAGGTGAAAGAGGAGTTGGTGGGGTAGTTTTTTGCCGGATGGCGGCTTCGCCTTATCCGGCCTACGCGATCCCTGTAGGCCCGGTAAGCGTAGCGCCACCGGGCTTTCTGTTTACTGATACACAGGCAACAGATTAAAACTCGACAACATGTGCACCACCGCGTTGCCGATACCAAATACCAGGATCAGCGCAATCATCGGTTTTCCGCCCCACACGCGGAATTTCGGGCTGCCGAAGCGCTTACGTGATTTACGCGCCAGCAGCGCCGGTACAATCGCCGCCCAGATGGTAGCCGCCAGTCCTGCATAGCCGATGGCGTACAGGAAACCGTTCGGCCACAGCAGGCCGCCCACAATCGGCGGCAGGAAGGTTAACAGCGCCGTTTTGAAGCGCCCCATCGCAGAGTCATCAAAACCAAACAGATCTGCCAGGTAGTCAAACAGGCCCAGCGTCACGCCGAGAAATGAGCTCGCCACCGCAAAGTTAGAGAAGACCACCAGAAGCAGATCCAGACTGCGACTGTTCAGCACGCCACTCAGCGCCTGTACCAGCACATCAATGTTACCGCCCTTCTGCGCAATGCCGATAAATTCCGGACGCGGGATGTTACCCATCGTCCCCAGCAGCCAGATCAAATACAGCCCCAGCGCCAGCAGCGTGCCGTAAATCAGGCATTTCACGATGGTGCGCGGATCCTTGCCGTAGTACTTCATCAGGCTCGGTACGTTGCCGTGGTAGCCGAACGACGCCAGACAGAATGGCAACGTCATAAGCAGGTATGGCGTGTAGGAGGTGTTCACTTCCGCAACGTTAAACAGCGTGGCCGGCGTGACGTGCCCCAGCAGGCTGCCGAAGGTCAGGAAGAAGGTGATGACCTTGGCGCCCAGCACGATCGCCGTCATGCGGCTGACCGCTTTGGTACTCATCCAGACGATAAACGCCACGCCCAGCGCGAAGCAGAGACCCGCCAGACGCGCCGGAACGTTCAGCGACATCTCGGAGAAGGTGTGATGCAGAATCGACCCGCTCGCTGAAATGTACGCGTAGGTCAGGATATAGAGTACAAACGCGATGGACAACCCGTTCACCAGGTTCCAGCCTTTGCCCAGCAGATCTCGGGTGATGGTGTCGAAGCTGGAGCCAATGCGGTAGTTCAGGTTTGCTTCAAGGATCATCAGCCCGGAATGGAGCATGCAGAACCAGGTGAAAACCAGCGCCGCCAGCGACCAGAAGAACCACGCACCGGACATAACCACTGGCAGGGAGAACATCCCGGCACCAATAATGGTTCCGCCGATGATCACCACGCCGCCAAGCAGCGAAGGTGACGTTTGGGTGGTGGTTAGTGTTGCCATGCGGCCTTATCTCCAGTCAAAAATGTGGTGTGCATTTTAATGTGATGCACTGTACCAGTACAAGAGTACAAAAGGAATAAAAAAAGCCCCGATAACAACTATCGGGGCTGTATATTTTACTTTACGTCAAAAGCGAAAAGGCTTACGCGTCACCGGAACGACGACGGCTGGTGCCTTCTTCGCGGCGTGGGCCACGATTTTCACGGCGCTCGCCGGAGAAACGACGAGGTTCGCCAGTGCGACCTTCGCTACGACCGCCTTCACGACGCTCGCCACCGAAGCTGCGACCACCGCCACGGCGTTCGCCACCGCGGTCAGAGCGAGGCTGTGCATCACCCATCAGTTGCATGTTCATTGGCTTGTTCAGAATGCGGGTGCGAGTAAAGTGCTGCAGTACTTCGCCCGGCATGCCTTTTGGCAGCTCGATCGTTGAGTGTGAACCGAACAGCTTGATGTTACCGATGTAACGGCTGCTGATGTCGCCTTCATTAGCGATCGCGCCAACGATGTGACGAACTTCAACACCATCATCACGGCCCACTTCAATGCGATACAGTTCCATTTCGCCAGCGTCACGACGCTCGCGACGTGGACGGTCTTCACCACCACGCTCTGGACGGTCACCGCGTGGACCACGGTCGTTACGGTCGCCACGACGTTCGAAACGATCGTCACGGTCACGGAACTCACGCTTAGGACGCATCGGTGCATCAGGTGGCACGATCAGGCTACGTTCGCCCTGCGCCATTTTCAGCAGTGCTGCGGCCAGTGTTTCCATGTCCAGCTCTTCGCCTTCAGCGACAGGCTGGATCTGGGACAGCAGCGCACGGTACTGATCCAGATCGCTGCTTTCCAGCTGCTGCTGTACTTTCGCGGCGAATTTTTCCAGACGGCGTTTGCCCAGCAGTTCTGCGTTTGGCAGCTCAGCTTCTGGAATGGTCAGCTTCATGGTGCGTTCAATGTTACGCAGCAGACGACGCTCGCGGTTCTCAACGAACAGCAGCGCACGGCCCGCACGACCCGCACGACCGGTACGGCCGATACGGTGAACGTAAGACTCGGAGTCCATTGGGATATCGTAGTTTACAACCAGGCTGATACGCTCAACGTCCAGACCACGTGCTGCCACGTCGGTTGCAATCAGGATATCCAGACGACCGTCTTTCAGACGCTCCAGAGTCTGCTCACGCAGCGCCTGGTTCATGTCGCCGTTCAGCGCTGCGCTGTTGTAGCCGCTACGCTCCAGCGCTTCAGCAACTTCCAGGGTCGCGTTTTTGGTACGTACGAAGATAATCGCCGCATCAAAATCTTCCGCTTCCAGGAAACGGACCAGCGCTTCGTTTTTGCGCATGCCGTATACAGACCAGTAGCTCTGGCTGATGTCCGGGCGAGTGGTCACGCTAGACTGAATACGCACTTCCTGCGGCTCTTTCATGAAGCGGCGGGTAATGCGACGGATCGCTTCTGGCATGGTTGCAGAGAACAGAGCGGTCTGATGACCTTCCGGGATCTGCGCCATGATGGTTTCAACGTCTTCGATGAAGCCCATACGCAGCATTTCATCTGCTTCATCCAGTACTAGGCCGCTCAGCTTAGAGAGGTCCAGGGTACCGCGCTTCAGGTGATCCAGCAGACGGCCCGGCGTACCGACAACAATCTGTGGGCCCTGGCGCAGGGCGCGTAACTGCACGTCATAACGCTGGCCGCCGTACAGGGCTACCACGTTTACGCCGCGCATATGTTTAGAGAATTCCGTCATTGCTTCAGCAACCTGAACAGCCAGTTCACGGGTTGGAGCCAGGACGAGGATCTGCGGCGCACGCAGGTCCGGATCAATGTTGTTCAGCAGCGGCAGCGAGAATGCTGCGGTTTTACCGCTACCGGTCTGGGCCATGCCCAGCACGTCACGACCAGAAAGCAGGTGTGGGATACACTCAGCCTGGATCGGAGATGGTTTTTCGTAACCCAGATCGTTAAGGGCTTCAAGGATAGGAGCCTTCAGGCCCAGATCTGCAAAAGTGGTTTCGAATTCAGCCATGTAGTACAAGTGCCTCGATATTAATGGCGGCCAGTCTACTTAGCTCATCGTGAAAATGATTAGCAATTTTCATTGAAAAGTGTGAACCGGCTCAAATTAGGTGTATTGACGAACAACAACGCCCTCACCAGTGAAGGTGATGGCAATCAAAAGATTACGGGCTGATGTTTATGTCGTCAGCTATTGCTGGTCCGATTCTGCCAGGTCGTCTTGCTCCTGGCCCAAGAGCGATAATTCCAACAATGCATAACGGTGCTCAACGAAGTTATGTACGTTGTTAGCAACCGCTAATTTGAACAGTGCCGTAGCGCTGTCCATATCCCCCAGACTTAGGTAGTACTTACCTAAATAGAAGTTGGTTTCACTGAGATGCTCAGCGAGCGAGGTGTTATCCGTTGCGTCCGCCTTGAGGCGTTCCATCAGCGTTGCTTCGCTAATGTTGCCCAGGTAGAACTCGACAATGTTCCATCCCCACTGTTCCTTGTCCGATTTCTCGAAGCGCTGTTTCAGTGCTTCTTTGGCCTGCTTCTCATCGAGCTTCTGCTCAACGATGTAAAGCCACAGGCTGCGGAAAGGATCATTAGGATCGTCTTGATAAAACGCCAGCAGATCATCTTGCGCTAACTTATCACGACCGCCGTAATACAATGCGATACCGCGATTCAAGTGCGCGTAGTTGTAAGTTGGATCAAGCTCAAGTACAGAATCAAACGCTTCATAGGCAGCATCAAAATTGCCTGCCTGCGTTAAATAAATGCCTAAGTAATTGAATACTTCAGGCATATCAGGTCGAATTGCCAGCGCTTGTGAAAAATCATTTCGCGCTAATGCCCTCAGACCGAGACTATCATACAACACTCCGCGCTCATATAAAAGCTGTGCGCGTTCGTCATCGGTTAAAGCCCGACTGGCAAGTATTTGTTCCATGCGTGCCAGAATCACTTCCTGCTGCAAAGTCGGTTGCAATGGCACTGCGAGGACTTCGCTCTTACGCCAGGCAGAGTTGCTGCATCCTGCCAGCGTTAAAGCTGTCGCAACGAAACACCAGCGCAAAAAAGGCTTCATTTCCCACTCCCGAAGACAACTATTGGATGAACGTCCTGTCCCCCGGCGGCTTAACAAGGCGTCCTGCCTGATAATAAGCCCTCCGCCTGCGCGGAGGGCAAATGGCAACCTTACTCGCCTTGCTGTTCAGCAGCCGGAGCTTCCGGCGCCGCAGCAGGCTGAGACTGCTCGGTTGCTTCTTTAATGCTCAGACGGATACGGCCCTGGCGGTCAACTTCCAGAACTTTCACCGGTACTTCCTGACCCATTTGCAGGTAATCGGTCACTTTCTCAACGCGCTTGTCAGCGATCTGAGAGATATGTACCAGACCTTCTTTACCGCCACCGATGGCAACGAATGCACCAAAGTCAACGATACGGGTCACTTTACCATTGTAGATACGGCCCACTTCGATTTCTGCTGTAATCTCTTCGATACGGCGGATAGCATATTTCGCTTTCTCACCGTCGGTTGCTGCGATTTTCACAGTACCGTCATCTTCGATTTCGATGGTGGTGCCCGTTTCTTCGGTCAGTGCACGGATAACAGAACCGCCCTTACCGATAACATCTTTGATCTTGTCTGGATTGATCTTGATGGTGTGAATACGCGGAGCGAATTCAGAGATATCACCGCGTGGTGCGTTGATAGCCTGTTCCATCACGCCCAGAATGTGCAGACGCGCACCTTTAGCCTGGTTCAGAGCAACCTGCATGATCTCTTTGGTGATACCTTCAATTTTGATATCCATCTGCAGGGCAGAGATACCGTCGCGGGAACCCGCCACTTTGAAGTCCATATCACCCAGGTGATCTTCGTCACCCAGAATGTCAGACAGAACAACGAAGTTGTCGCCTTCTTTCACCAGACCCATTGCGATACCCGCAACGGCGGCTTTGATCGGCACGCCTGCATCCATCAGCGCCAGAGAGGCACCACACACGGAAGCCATGGAAGAAGAACCGTTGGATTCAGTGATTTCAGACACGACACGTACGGTGTACGGGAATTTGTCTGCTTCTGGCATTACTGCCAGCACGCCGCGCTTCGCCAGACGACCGTGACCAATTTCACGACGCTTCGGTGAGCCAACCATACCGGTCTCGCCCACAGAGTACGGAGGGAAGTTGTAGTGGAACAGGAAGCTGTCAGTGCGCTCGCCCATCAGTTCATCGATGTTCTGTGCGTCACGTGCAGTACCCAGGGTAGCGGTAACCAGCGCCTGGGTTTCACCACGGGTGAACAGCGCGGAACCGTGAGTACGTGGCAGCACGCCAGTACGCACATCCAGACCACGGATCATGTCCTTTTCACGGCCATCAATACGCGGCTCGCCTGCCAGTACGCGACTACGAACAACGTTTTTCTCGATAGCGTGCAGGATTTCGCTCAGCTCGTTAGCGTCCAGCGTTTCGTCTTCCGCGATCAGGGTTGCGATGGTTTCATCTTTGATCACGTCAACCTGAGCATAACGCTCCTGTTTGTCTGTAATGCGATATGCATCGCTCAGACGAGATTCTGCCAGTGCAGCTACGCGTGCGTTCAGCGCGTCGTTTACCGCTTCTGGCTGCCAGTCCCAACGTGGTTTACCAGCTTCTTTCACCAGGTCGTTGATGTTCTGGATAACAATCTGCTGCTGGTCGTGGCCGAAGACCACTGCGCCCAGCATCTGGTCTTCACTCAGCAGTTCTGCTTCAGATTCAACCATCAGAACTGCTGCTTCAGTACCGGCAACAACCAGGTCCAGCTTACTCTCTTTCAGCTCTTCCTGAGTTGGGTTCAGCACGTACTGGTCGTTGATGTAACCGACGCGCGCGGCACCGATTGGGCCATTGAATGGGATACCAGACAGTGACAGGGCAGCAGACGCACCGATCATCGCTACGATGTCCGGGTTAACCTGTGGGTTAACGGAAACAACGGTTGCGATAACCTGCACTTCATTGACGAAACCTTCCGGGAACAGCGGACGAACCGGGCGGTCAATCAGACGCGCGATCAGGGTTTCGCCTTCGCTTGGACGGCCTTCACGACGGAAGAAGCCACCCGGGATTTTACCGGCAGCGTAGGTACGCTCCTGGTAGTTCACGGTCAGTGGGAAGAAGTCCTGACCTGGTTTAGCTTTTTTCTGGCCAACTACGGTAACGAATACAGCAGTGTCATCCATGCTTACCATTACGGCAGCAGTAGCCTGACGAGCCATCATGCCGGTTTCCAGCGTGACGGTATGCTGACCATACTGGAATTTACGAACGATCGGATTCAGCAAAATTCTGTCCTTTCTTAAATGTTTGAAAGCACACCTCAGGTGTGCTGACGATTTAACCCGACCTTCTTCGCATCCTCGCGACTAATGACAACCGACACCCCCATGGGTGAAGCCTCTCATTAGCCGCGCGAACCTCTGCAATGAAGATCATTTATAGCAACAATACAATAGTTTCCCCTGAATTGCTGCCGTCTGGTTGAAAAAAGGGGCCATCAGGCCCCCTTTTCTGAAACTCGCAAGAATTAGCGACGCAGACCCAGACGCTCGATCAGCGCGGTGTAGCGTGCAACATCTTTACGCTTCAGGTAGTCGAGCAGTTTACGACGCTGAGAAACCATACGCAGCAGACCACGACGGCTGTGGTGATCTTTTTTGTGCTCTGCAAAGTGACCCTGCAGGTGGTTAATCTGTGCAGTCAGCAGTGCAACCTGAACTTCGGTAGAACCGCTGTCGTTAGTACCACGACCAAACTCAGAAACGATTTTAGCTTTAGCTTCAACGCTTAGAGACATTTTCAAACTCCAAAGTATAAAGAATGTAAGGATGCCGATCTCTAATTCAGCTATCCCATGTACGCCCCGCAGATTGTTAAACAATTTACCAGGCGTTAAGCGGCGATATTCTACTCGTCTCCCCTGCTTATCGCAAGGTGAGGCGTTATCACCGTCACGCTTCGACCGGGTATTCGACGACCAGACGACGCGGGGCAACGCGCCCTTCACCGTCCATTTCGCCCATCCCGATAAACTTGCCTTCCTCCCCTTCCGTCACACGGACCAGGCCCTCAAGCGGCGCCCCCGTTGTGCGGACCGGGTTTCCGTTCTTAAAATAAACGGACGATGTTAAAGGAAGATTAACAACCGGGAAATCTGCTGCCGGACTGTCCATTGGCATCAGCAGCGGATCCAGCAGATCTGCCGGCGCAATTCCCTGCGCTTGCGCCTGTTCAGCCAGGGCGTGCAGATGCTCAAGCGTTACCATACGTTCGACCGGATACTTGCTGACCGCCAGACGACGCAGATAAATCACATGCGCGCCGCAGCCCAGCTTTTCACCGAGGTCGTCAATGATGGTGCGGATGTAGGTCCCTTTCGAGCAGTGCACTTCCAGCTCCAGCTCATCACCTTCGTGGCGAATGAACAACAGCTCATACACGGTAATCGGACGGGCTTCACGCGGAACGTCAATGCCCTGACGCGCATATTCGTAAAGCTTCTTGCCCTGATATTTCAACGCCGAATACATCGACGGCACCTGCATTGTGTCGCCCCGGAAGCTCTCCAGCGCCGCATCAAGTTGCTCTGCGCTGAAGGTTACCGGACGCTCTTCAACGACCTGACCATCCGCATCGGAAGTGTCCGTGCGCTGGCCCAGTTTGGCAATCACGCGGTAGCGCTTATCGGAATCCAGCAGATACTGGGAAAACTTTGTCGCTTCACCCAGGCAGATCGGGAGCATCCCGGTTGCCAGCGGATCCAGCGCGCCGGTGTGCCCCGCGCGATTGGCGTTATAAATACGCTTTACTTTTTGCAGCACGTCGTTGCTGGATGCGCCCTGTGGTTTATCCAGCAACAGCACGCCATGCACGTCACGACCGCGACGACGAGGACGACTCATCAGTCCTCCTTGCTGTCGTCCGCCGGGTTAACACGACGCTCATCGTCATGTTTCACCACGCTGGTCACCAGGTTGGACATACGCATACCCTCAACCAGCGAGTTGTCGTAGAAGAAGGTCAGCTCCGGCACAATACGCAGACGCATCGCTTTGCCAAGCAGAGAGCGGATGAAACCAGAGGCTTCCTGCAGCGCTTTAATGCCGTTCTTCACGGCGTCTTCATCCTGGTCATTCAGGAATGTCACAAACACTTTGGCGTACGCCAGGTCGCGGGACATTTCCACGCCAGACACGGTGGTCATCATCCCCACGCGTGGATCTTTGATTTCACGTTGCAGAATGAGAGCGATCTCTTTCTGCATCTCCTGCGCGACGCGCTGTGGGCGACCAAATTCTTTCGCCATAATAAATTCTCCAGACAAAAAAGGGGCTTAAGCCCCTTTTTAAAATTACTGCCGGGTGGCGCTTCGCTTACCCGGCCTACGCTAATTAATCTTCAGTTGACGAAGATTACGCGATGGTACGCTGAATTTCGATGATCTCGAACACTTCGATCATATCGCCAACGCGAACGTCGTTGTAGTTCTTAACACCGATACCACATTCCATGCCGTTACGAACTTCGTTAACGTCATCTTTGAAGCGGCGCAGGGATTCCAGCTCACCTTCGTAGATAACCACGTTGTCGCGCAGTACGCGGATTGGGTTGTGACGCTTAATGGTCCCTTCGGTAACCATACAGCCCGCGATCGCACCGAATTTCGGTGATTTGAACACGTCACGTACTTCAGCCAGACCGATGATCTGCTGTTTCAGCTCAGGAGACAGCATGCCGCTCATCGCTGCTTTCACTTCGTCAATCAGGTTATAGATGACGGAGTAGTAACGCAGATCCAGGCTTTCAGCATCGATAACTTTACGCGCAGATGCGTCAGCACGAACGTTGAAGCCAACCAGGATAGCGTTGGACGCGGCTGCCAAGGTTGCGTCGGTTTCGGTGATACCACCTACGCCAGAACCGATGATCTTCACTTTCACTTCGTCGGTAGACAGTTTCAGCAAGGAGTCGGAGATCGCTTCCACAGAACCCTGTACGTCCGCTTTCAGAACGATGTTCACTTCGTGAACTTCGCCTTCAGTCATGTTGGCGAACATGTTCTCGAGTTTAGATTTCTGCTGGCGAGCCAGTTTCACCTCACGGAATTTACCCTGACGATACAGCGCCACTTCACGTGCTTTCTTCTCGTCACGTACCACGGTTACTTCGTCACCGGCAGCCGGAACACCGGACAGGCCGAGGATTTCCACTGGGATGGACGGACCCGCTTCCAGCACTTCCTGACCCAGTTCGTTACGCATCGCACGAACGCGACCGTATTCGAAACCACACAGAACGATGTCGCCCTTGTGCAGAGTACCTTCGCGAACCAGAACGGTTGCAACCGGACCACGACCTTTATCCAGGAAGGATTCGATTACCGCGCCGCTCGCCATACCTTTACGAACCGCTTTCAGCTCCAGAACTTCAGCCTGAAGCAGGATAGCGTTCAGCAGGTCGTCGATACCGGTACCTGCTTTTGCAGATACAGGGATGAACTGCGCTTCACCGCCCCACTCTTCCGGCATAACGCCGTACTGTGACAGTTCGTTCTTAACGCGATCCATATCGGCTTCTGGCTTATCGATTTTGTTGACTGCAACAACCAAAGGCACCTGCGCCGCTTTCGCGTGCTGGATAGCTTCAATGGTCTGTGGCATCACGCCATCATCGGCAGCAACAACCAGAACAACGATATCCGTTGCCTGAGCACCACGAGCACGCATTGAGGTAAACGCTGCGTGGCCTGGGGTATCCAGGAAGGTGATCATGCCGTTTTCGGTTTCTACGTGGTAAGCACCGATATGCTGGGTAATACCACCCGCTTCGCCGGAGGCAACCTTAGTAGAACGAATGTAGTCAAGCAGAGAGGTTTTACCGTGGTCAACGTGACCCATGATGGTCACAACCGGTGCGCGCGGTTCAGCCGCTGCGCCCGTATCACGGTCGCTCATTACTGCTTCTTCCAGCTCGTTTTCACGACGCAGGATAACTTTGTGGCCCATCTCCTCGGCAACCAGCTGTGCGGTTTCCTGGTCGATGACCTGGTTGATGGTGGCCATTGCGCCCAGCTTCATCATCGCTTTGATGACCTGAGAGCCTTTCACCGCCATCTTGTTAGCCAGTTCGCCAACGGTGATGGTTTCGCCGATCACAACGTCACGGTTAACGGCCTGAGCTGGCTTCTGGAAGCCCTGCTGCAGAGCGGAACCTTTACGCTTACCGCCTTTACCACCGCGAACCGCTGCACGTGCTTCTTCACGGTCAGCTTTAGATTCAGCGTGCTTGTTACCTTTTTTCGCAGGACGCGCCGCTTTTGTACTGCGAGTACGGCCACGACCACCTTCAACTTCACGGTCGTTATCGTCTTCTGCCTGGCGCGCATGCTGAGAAGTGGTTACGTGATAATCGCTGTTGTCTTCAGTTGGTTCAGCGGTATTCACACCGTTCTTCTCGTTTTCTTCTGCCATGCGACGCGCTTCTTCGGCGACGCGGCGAGCTTCTTCTTCAAGCTTGCGGCGGGCTTCTTCTTCCGCTTTACGCTTCAGCTCGGCAGCTTCATTTTCACGGCGGGCTTTTTCAGCCTGGGCAGTTTTGGTCATTTCGTCGGTCTGTTGATTGCTCACTTTGTCTTTTTCCGCAGCGTCACGCTTCGCTTTTTCACCGGCGTCGCGTTTCGCTTTTTCTGCGGCCTCACGTTCAGCTTTTAATTCTGCTTCGCGTTTGGCAGTGGCTTCTGCCTCACGCTGAGCTTGTTCTTCCGCTTCACGCTGTGCCTGCTCTTCCGCAGCAAGGCGTTCTGCCTCTTGCGGATCACGTTTTACAAAGGTGCGCGTCTTGCGGACTTCAATTTGTACCGATTTGCTTTTGCCACCGGTACCAGGGATGTTCAACGTGCTACGCGTTTTGCGCTGCAGCGTTAACTTGTCAGGCGTAGAGCCGTGTTCACGGTTCAGGTGCGCTAACAAGGTTTGTTTTTCTTGCGCGGTCACCGAGTCATCAGCGGCCTTCGGGATCCCTGCATCAGCAAATTGCTGTACCAGGCGGTCCACGGAGGTCTGAATCTCAGCAGCCAGCGATTTTACAGTTACATCAGTCATGCTGTTCCTTCCTGCTACAGTTTATTACGCTTCGTCGCCGAACCAGCAAATATTACGTGCGGCCATGATGAGTTCGCCGGCTTTCTCGTCGGTTAAACCTTCGATATCAGCCAGGTCATCAACGCCTTGCTCAGCGAGATCTTCCAGCGTACAAACACCACGGGCAGCCAGCTTGAACGCAATCGCACGATCAAGACCTTCCAGATTCAGCAGGTCATCAGCCGGCTTCTTATCGCCAAGGCTTTCTTCCTGAGCCAGCGCCAGGGTGGTCAGTGCGTTTTTAGCGCGTTCACGCAGGGCTTCAACGGTTGGTTCATCCAGACCGTCAATTTCCAGCAGCTCTTTCATTGGCACGTAGGCCAGTTCTTCCAGCGTAGAGAAACCTTCTTCAACCAGCACAGTGGCGAAGTCTTCGTCAATGTCCAGGTATTTGGTGAAGGTATCGATCGCCGCGTGGGCTTCAGCCTGATGCTTGGCCTGAAGGTCATCAACGGTCATCACGTTGAGTTCCCAGCCGCTCAGCTGTGACGCCAGACGTACGTTCTGACCGTTACGGCCAATCGCCTGCGCCAGGTTGCCCGCTTCTACAGCGATATCCATGGTGTGTTTGTCTTCGTCAACAACGATAGACGCCACATCAGCCGGTGCCATTGCGTTGATCACGAACTGCGCCGGATTGTCGTCCCACAGAACGATATCAATACGCTCGCCGCCCAGTTCGGTAGAAACCGCCTGAACACGTGCGCCACGCATACCGACGCAAGCACCGACCGGGTCGATACGCTTGTCGTTGGTTTTCACCGCAATTTTCGCACGGGAGCCCGGATCGCGGGCCGCCGCTTTGATTTCGATAACTTCTTCGCCGATTTCCGGCACTTCGATACGGAACAGTTCAACCAGCATTTCTGGTTTAGAACGCGTCACGAACAGCTGTGCACCGCGTGCTTCAGGACGTACGGCATACAGCACACCACGAATACGGTCGCCTGGGCGGAAGTTTTCACGCGGCAGCATGTCTTCACGCAGGATAACGGCTTCAGCGTTACCCGGCAGCCCTTCGGATTTGATCTCCAGAGAGATGTTATCGCGGTTCACTTTCTTCACCACGCCAGTGATGATTTCGCCTTCCTGATCGCGGAACTGATCGACAACCAGCGCGCGCTCGGCTTCGCGAACTTTCTGCACGATAACCTGCTTCGCGGTCTGGGTGGTGATACGGTCGAAGGTGACAGATTCAATCTGATCTTCAACGTAGTCACCCACGTTCAGACTTTCGTCTTCAAAACGTGCCGCTTCCAGCGTGATCTCTTTGGTCGGTTGGGTCACTTCTTCAACGATTACCCAACGACGGAATGTATCGAAGTCACCGCTTTTACGATCGATTTCTACGCGAACATCGATCTCTTGTTCGTATTTTTTCTTGGTTGCTGTAGCCAGTGCACTTTCCAGCGCTTCGAAAATCTTCTCACGCGGCAGTGATTTCTCGTTGGAGACGGCTTCAACAACAGCCAAAATTTCTTTGTTCATCGCGGGCTTTTCACCTCAATCCAGACTGTTAAAAGTGGGGAACCAGGTTCGCCTTCTGGATATTACTCAGCGCGAACACTTCATCTTTGCCTTCGACTGTCACCGTGATCATTTCACCATCAACGGCTTTGATAATTCCCTGCCATTTACGGCGGTTCTGTACGGCCATACGCAGAACGAGAGCCACTTCTTCACCGGTAAAGCGCACATAGTGCTCGGCCGTGAACATCGGACGATCGAGGCCAGGTGAGGAAACTTCCAGGTTGTACGCAACGGTAATCGGATCTTCAACATCAAGAACCGCACTCACCTGGTGGCTGACATCAGCACAATCATCAACATTGATGCCATCTTCACTATCAATATAGATGCGCAGCGTCGATGTGCGGCCGCGAACGAATTCGATGCCGACCAGTTCGTAGCCCAGTGCTTCGACCGGTGCAGTAATCATCTCTGTTAATTTTTGCTCTAATGTGGACAAGCCCACCCCCAAGACATAAAAAAAGGGCGTAAAGCCCAGTTATTCTGTAGTCAGATAACAAAAAACCCCGATAAATCGGGGCTTTAGATAACTGAACCCTATAGCCACAACTGTGGCCTGGAGCACTTTCCGAAAGAATTTTTTCAAATCCAGCTACGAAGGCTCTAAGTCTTCACAGTATATTTGAAAAAGAACTTTATAGGAAAGTGGTTGCGGGGGCCGGATTTGAACCGACGACCTTCGGGTTATGAGCCCGACGAGCTACCAGGCTGCTCCACCCCGCGCCTGAAACGTGGCAAATTCTACGCGTTTTGGACAGAATTTGCAAATAATGCTGGGATTTGGTACCGAAGACGGGACGTAAAATCGGCGTTTAGTATATTGATAGTTGACCCCACCTGTCAACCCAGCTTCTGCCAGACAGAACAGACCAATTTTTTTACAAAAAACGCACGAGTCTCTTCCGGTCTTCGACAAAAGATGATTAAATGAATACTCATTTATTTTGCATAAAAATGCACAAGAGAGCGAAAGCGGTCTCTAATCAGTCAATCAAGCAGGGTTTTATTCTATGACGACGATTCTCAAGCATCTTCCGGTAGGACAACGTATTGGCATCGCTTTCTCAGGCGGCCTGGATACCAGCGCTGCACTGCTGTGGATGCGCCAGAAGGGAGCGGTTCCGTATGCATATACTGCGAACCTGGGTCAGCCGGACGAGGAAGATTATGACGCGATCCCTCGTCGTGCCATGGAGTATGGCGCAGAGAACGCACGTCTGATTGACTGCCGTAAGCAACTGGTCGCTGAAGGCATTGCCGCTATCCAGTGCGGTGCTTTTCATAACACTACCGGCGGCCTGACCTATTTTAATACCACTCCGCTGGGTCGTGCTGTCACCGGCACCATGCTGGTCGCCGCCATGAAAGAAGATGGCGTGAACATCTGGGGTGATGGCAGTACCTATAAAGGCAACGATATTGAACGTTTCTATCGTTACGGTCTGCTGACCAACGCCGAGTTGCAGATCTACAAACCGTGGCTGGATACCGACTTCATCGACGAACTGGGTGGCCGTCATGAAATGTCTGAGTTTATGATTGCCTGCGGCTTTGACTATAAGATGTCCGTTGAGAAAGCCTACTCAACCGACTCCAACATGCTGGGTGCGACGCACGAAGCGAAAGACCTGGAATTCCTGAACTCCAGCGTAAAAATTGTTAACCCGATCATGGGCGTAAAATTCTGGGATGAGAACGTGAAGATCCCGGCGGAAGAAGTGACCGTGCGTTTCGAACGCGGTCATCCGGTTGCCCTGAACGGTAAAACCTTCTCAGACGATGTTGAACTGATGCTGGAAGCAAACCGCATCGGCGGTCGTCACGGTCTGGGTATGAGCGATCAGATCGAAAACCGTATCATCGAAGCGAAAAGCCGTGGCATTTACGAAGCTCCGGGGATGGCGCTGCTGCACATCGCTTACGAGCGTCTGCTGACCGGTATTCACAACGAAGACACCATTGAGCAGTATCACGCTCATGGCCGTCAGCTGGGCAAACTGCTGTATCAGGGTCGCTGGTTTGATCCACAAGCGCTGATGCTGCGTGACGCCCTGCAACGTTGGGTGGCGAGCGCAATCACCGGCGAAGTGACGCTGGAACTGCGTCGCGGCAATGATTACTCCATCCTCAATACCGTGTCTGACAACCTGACCTATAAAGCAGAGCGTCTGACCATGGAGAAAGGTGAGTCAGTATTCTCTCCGGACGATCGTATTGGCCAGCTGACCATGCGTAACCTGGACATCACCGATACCCGTGAGAAGCTGTTCAACTATGTTGAGAATGGCCTGCTCTCCGCGAATTCCGGTAATGGTCTGCCGCAGGTTGAGAACCTGGAACACAGCGATAAGAAGTGATCGACAGCAAGACATGCAAAAGGCGCCCAATGGGCGCCTTTTTTGTGGTCTTCGTAGGCCCGGTAAGCGCAGCGCCACCGGGCAAAACGGCGGGCGGCGCTGCGCTTACCCGCCCTACAATAGATCGGAAACACAGAATGTACAGACGAAAAAAAAGACGTCTTGCGACGTCTTTCTTCTGGAATATTGGTACCGAGGATGGGACTCGAACCCACAAGCCCGTTAGGGCACTACCACCTCAAGGTAGCGTGTCTACCAATTCCACCACCTCGGTACTGAATACTTACTGCGGGATATCGCTGGTTGGCTTAGCCGGTGCAGCTGGCTGAGTTTGCTCAGTTTTTGCTGGCGCGCTCAGATTTTCCCACTCGCTTCCTTTACTGGTCTTGTTGCTGTTGATATTGCCCAGCACCAGACTGATGATGAAGAACAGCGTAGCCAGAATCGCCGTCGTACGGGTCATGAAGTTCGCAGAACCACTTGAACCGAACAGCGTACCGGAAGCGCCTGCTCCGAAGGAGGCTCCCATATCAGCGCCTTTACCTTGCTGCAGCATAATCAGCGCTACGAGAGCGATGGCTACAATAAGGAAAATAACTAAAAGAGCTTCGTACATAATCAACCTGTTCCTTGCGGATTTGCCGCATACCAATGCTTCGACCAATTAGCAGGATTTTGTTTCCCACTGAAGCGGGTGTGAATACTAACCAAAGCGAATCACCTTCGCAAGGGCATTTTCGAGGCATTGTATCAACTGCGGAAAAAAACAGCAAAAAGCCATTAATTGCTTAAAACAAAGGCGGCAAACGCCGCCTTTTTAAACACTTATTCTGAAAGATTATGCAGCTTTCACTGCATCCGCAATGCGGTGCGCAAATTCAGTTACCTGCGCTTCGTCTTCACCTTCCACCATCACGCGGATCAGCGGCTCGGTACCCGACTTACGCAGCAGGACGCGTCCACGGCTGCCAAGCGTCGCTTCCACCTCTGCCATCACCGCTTTCACGTTATCATTTTCCAGCGGGTCGCCTTTACCAGCGGTGAAACGCACGTTCACCAGGATCTGCGGGAACATTTTCATGCCGCTGCACAGATCGTGCAGGCTCATATGGTTACGCGCCATCGCGGCAACAACCTGAAGCGCCGCCACAATGCCGTCACCGGTGGTGGTTTTATCGAGCAGGATCACGTGGCCGGAGTTTTCCGCGCCAATGCGCCAGCCTTTTTCCTGAAGTTTTTCCAGCACGTAGCGGTCACCCACTTTCGCGCGAACAAACGGGATGCCCAGCTGTTTCAGCGCCAGCTCCAGACCCATATTGCTCATCAGCGTGCCCACCGCGCCACCGCGCAGTTGCCCCTGACGCAGGCCTTCACGCGCAATGATGTAGAGGATCTGATCGCCATCGACCTTGTTACCTTCGTGGTCAACCATGATCACACGATCGCCATCGCCATCCAGGGCAATACCCAGATCGGCTTTTTCAGCCAGTACACGCGCCTGCAAGGCACGCACGTCTGTCGCGCCGACTTCTTCATTGATGTTCAGACCGTCCGGCTCGCAGCCGATGGTGATCACTTTCGCACCCAGCTCGCGGAAAACATTCGGCGCAATGTGATAGGTCGCACCGTTTGCACAGTCCACTACAATTTTGAGGTGTGCCAGGCTCAGTTCATTCGGGAACGTGCCTTTGCAGAATTCAATGTAGCGGCCTGCGGCATCGACAATACGGTTGGCTTTACCCAGCTCAGCGGAGTCGACACAGGTGATCTCTTTCTCCATTTCCGCTTCAATCGCCTCTTCCACGTCATCCGGCAGTTTAGTGCCGTCGATGGAGAAGAATTTGATACCGTTGTCATAGAACGGATTATGAGAAGCTGAAATCACGATGCCCGCTTCCGCACGGAAGGTACGAGTCAGATAGGCAACAGCAGGGGTCGGCATTGGCCCCGTAAAGGAAGCTGAAAGCCCCGCCGCCGCCAGCCCGGCTTCCAGCGCGGACTCCAGCATATAACCCGAAATACGGGTATCTTTACCAATAATGATCTTACGGGAGCCATGACGCGCCAGTACCTTACCCGCCGCCCAACCCAGCTTCAGGACAAAGTCAGGGGTAATTGGCGCATCGCCTACGCGCCCACGGATGCCATCGGTACCAAAATATTTACGATTACTCATAGCGTTTGTTTTCCTTCGCTGCCAGTGTGGCTTCCACCACACGCATGGCTTCTACTGTTTCTTTTACGTCATGGACGCGAATGATGTGTGCACCTTGCATCGCGGCAATCACCGCGCAGGCCAGACTGCCGCTCAGACGTTCGTTCGGCCCGACATTCAACAACTGACCAATCATCGATTTTCTCGACATTCCCACTAGCAGTGGCAGGCCGAACTGATGAAACTCTGATAAGCGCGCAAGCAACGCGTAATTGTGTGAGAGATTTTTACCGAAACCGAAGCCCGGGTCGAGCAGCAATTTCTCTTTTGCGATACCCGCACGTTCACAGCGTTCGATATGCTCAATAAAGAAGCGGGTGACGTCGGCAAACACATCTTCATATTTTGGCGCCTCCTGCATTGTCTTAGGCTGGCCCTGCATATGCATCAGACACACCGGTAGCCCGGTTTCAGCGGCGGCTTCAATTGCGCCCGGCTCGGTCAGCGAGCGGATATCATTAATAATGTGAGCACCCACTCTCGCCACTTCACGGATCACTTCGGGTTTGGAGGTATCAACGGAGATCCACACTTCAAAGCGCCGGGCGATAGCCTCCACCACCGGCACCACGCGCGCCAGCTCTTCTTCCACCGAAACCTCCGCCGCGCCAGGCCGCGTTGACTCCCCTCCAACGTCAATGATGGTGGCACCCGCGTTGATCATTAAATTCGCGTGTTTAACCGCGTCGATAAGCGAGTTATGCGTGCCGCCGTCAGAGAAGGAATCAGGCGTGACATTCAGGATTCCCATCACATGCGGATGTGAAAGGTCGAGATGCGAGTCCTGGGCGAAGAGTTTCATGGCTAAATCCCTGTTATTTTCATGGTTATATAAAAAAGAAAAACCCCGGAGCACGCTCCAGGGTTTGATGTACAGACAAACGCTTCAACAGCAGTGACTTACTTGTCGCCCAACTGCTCTGACATGGTGTTGCCCGGGTTTGGCGTACGCGGTTCATCGACCGGACGCGGTGCACGCGGGGTGCCATTGTTGTCAGAATTGTTAGACGCGCCTGGGTCTTCCCAGCCTGCTGGCGGACGCACTTCGCGGCGAGCCATCAGGTCGTCAATTTGCGGCGCATCGATGGTCTCATATTTCATGAGCGCATCTTTCATCGAATGCAGGATGTCCATATTGTCATTCAGGATCTGACGGGCGCGAGCGTAGTTACGCTCAATCAGCGCTTTCACTTCCTGGTCGATGATACGAGCCGTTTCATCGGACATATGTTTCGCTTTTGCCACGGAGCGGCCCAGGAATACTTCGCCCTCTTCTTCTGCATAGAGCAGCGGACCGAGTTTGTCGGAGAAGCCCCACTGGGTCACCATGTTACGTGCCAGGTTTGTCGCCACTTTAATATCGTTCGACGCACCGGTGGAAACATGTTCCGCACCGTAGATGATCTCTTCTGCCAGACGACCGCCGTACAGGGTTGAAATCTGACTTTCCAGCTTCTGACGGCTGGCGCTGATCGCGTCACCTTCAGGCAGGAAGAAGGTCACACCCAACGCACGACCGCGTGGAATGATCGTCACCTTGTGTACCGGATCGTGTTCCGGCACCAGACGACCGATAATCGCGTGGCCCGCTTCGTGATATGCCGTGGACTCTTTCTGCGCTTCCGTCATCACCATGGAGCGACGTTCCGCACCCATCATGATTTTGTCTTTCGCTTTCTCAAATTCCACCATGGACACTACACGCTTGTTACCGCGAGCGGCAAACAGTGCTGCCTCGTTGACCAGGTTAGCCAGATCCGCCCCGGAGAAGCCTGGAGTACCACGCGCGATGATTGCCGCGTCGATATCTGGCGCCAACGGTACGCGACGCATATGCACTTTCAGGATCTGTTCACGACCACGAACATCCGGCAGACCGACCACAACCTGACGGTCGAAACGGCCTGGACGCAGCAGCGCAGGGTCGAGTACGTCTGGACGGTTAGTTGCCGCGATAACGATGATACCTTCGTTACCTTCAAAGCCGTCCATTTCAACCAGCATCTGGTTCAGGGTCTGCTCACGTTCATCGTGACCACCGCCCAGGCCTGCGCCACGCTGGCGGCCAACGGCGTCGATTTCATCGATGAAGATGATGCACGGTGCTGCCTTCTTAGCCTGCTCGAACATGTCACGCACACGAGATGCACCGACACCCACGAACATTTCAACGAAGTCAGAACCTGAAATAGTAAAGAACGGGACCTTCGCTTCACCCGCAATGGCTTTTGCCAGCAGGGTTTTACCGGTACCCGGAGGGCCGACCATCAGGACGCCTTTCGGGATCTTACCGCCCAGTTTCTGGAAACGGCTCGGCTCGCGCAGGTATTCAACCAGTTCACCCACCTCTTCTTTTGCTTCGTCACAACCTGCTACGTCAGCAAAGGTGGTCTTGATCTGGTCTTCCGTCAGCATACGCGCCTTGCTCTTACCGAACGACATGGCACCTTTGCCACCACCGCCCTGCATCTGGCGCATAAAGAAGATCCAGACACCGATAAGAAGCAGCATCGGGAACCAGGAAATGAAGATAGAAGCCAACAGGCTTGGTTCTTCCGGCGGCTCGCCTACCACTTTGACGTTTTTGGTCAGAAGGTTATCAAGCAGCTTAGGATCGTTCACCGGGATGTAAGTCGTGTAACGGTTACTATCTTTCTTGGTAACGTTGATCTCACGTCCGTTGATACGCGCTTCGCGAACCTGGTCCTGATTGACCTCTTGCAGGAAGGTAGAATAATCCACCTTGCGGCCATTCGACTCGCTGGGCCCAAAGCTCTGGAAAACTGACATCAGCACAACGGCAATGACCAGCCAGAGTATTAGGTTTTTCGCCATGTCACTCAAGGGATTAACCTCATATTACAACTGTGTTAAAAACAGCGTCAGGATACTCTATATCCAGTTTCATTCAAACTTTCGCCTGAAATCTACCGGTTATCATTTTCGCCCGGTCGCTACAATATACACTTCACGGGAACGGGCCCGGGAAGAGTCCGGCTTACGAACTTTGACCTTCGCAAACAGGGAGCGAATTTCCTTAAGATACTCCTCGAAACCTTCGCCCTGAAACACCTTCACAACAAAACTACCACCAGGCGCTAGTACATCACGACACATTTCTAACGCTAGTTCCACCAGATACATGGCGCGGGGGATATCCACCGCCGGTGTTCCACACATATTTGGTGCCATATCCGACATGACAACCTGGACCTTACTGTCACCTACACGATCAAGTAATGCTTTAAGCACTAATTCATCACGAAAGTCGCCCTGAAGGAAGTCGACACCGACGATGGGATCCATTGGTAAAAGATCGCATGCGATGATTCGGCCCGTTCCGCCGATCTGCGTAACCGCATACTGGGACCATCCGCCAGGTGCCGCACCGAGGTCGACCACCGTCATTCCCGGTTTAAAAAGTTTGTCACTTTGCTGTATTTCATCAAGTTTAAACCAGGCGCGGGAACGTAACCCCTTTTTCTGCGCCTGTTGAACATATTTATCGCTAAAGTGTTCCTGAAGCCAGCGGCTGGAGCTGGCAGAACGCTTTTTACCTGTCATTTAACATTTCCGTCCTGGTTCATCGTTACTTGCCTGTGACGTAAATTTCTACGCAGCTATTTGGCGATATTAGGGAGATGGCGGTAGAATGAACCGTTTTCAATCCCAACGTAAGCAAAAATATACGATGAATCTGAGTACTAAACAAAAACAGCACCTTAAAGGTCTGGCACATCCGCTCAAGCCTGTAGTGATGCTTGGCAACAATGGTTTGACCGAAGGGGTGCTTGCCGAGATTGAACAAGCGCTGGAACACCACGAGCTGATCAAGGTGAAAATCGCCTCTGAAGACAGAGACACTAAAAACCTGATCGTGGAAGCCATCGTGCGCGAAACCGGCGCCTGTAATGTACAGGTCATCGGTAAAACGCTGGTGCTCTATCGCCCATCTAAAGAGCGCAAAATCTCGCTGCCACGTTAAGGATATCCTGAATCAAACACATTTTCTGTGTGAAACGAGGGATTTCTTTCAGCAGGCGAGCAAAATGCCATGCTCCTTGAGTTGATAAAAGGCCGCTATGCGGCCTTTTTCTTTTCTTTACAATGTATCAACATCTTAGAAGAGAAGCGAATTACAGGTATTCAACCTTAATAATTTCGTATTCCACTTCGCCACCTGGGGTGCGGATAGTCACAACATCATCCTGCTCTTTGCCAATCAGGCCGCGAGCAATCGGGGAGTTCACCGAAATCAGGTTCTGTTTGAAGTCCGCTTCATCATCACCCACGATGCGATAGGTTTGCTCTTCGTCGTTGTCCAGATTCAGGACGGTGACGGTAGAGCCGAAGATCACGCGACCGTTGTTTGGCATTTTAGTGATATCGATAACCTGCGCGTTGGACAGTTTCGCTTCGATATCTTTGATACGCCCCTCGCAGAAACCCTGCTGCTCACGCGCCGCGTGGTATTCAGCATTCTCTTTCAGGTCGCCATGCTCACGCGCATCCGCGATAGCGGCGATGATTTCAGGGCGACGTACGGATTTCAGAAAATCCAGCTCTTCGCGCAGTTTTTCGGCACCACGTAAGGTCATCGGAATAGCTTGCATTTGTTATACCTCTTAAACATTCCTGTTGGGAGCAGTGTTCCCTGCTCCAGCCCACCTGAACAGGCCAGAAGCAAAAAGAAAACCGACCCGGGAGCAACGCCCCAGGTCAGCAGCAATTTTTCAATTTGATACGCATTTTACCGCGAAGTTCACTATGGGTCATCGTTTACTTTACAGTGCCATGCACCGTAGTATGACGGTTTGTTTTCGGGTTGTTAGCGCGAGATTATGCGATTTTCCAGTTTTATCATCGGATTGACTACCAGTATAACGTTCACCGTTCAGGCCGCGAATGTTGATGAGTACATTAATCAACTGCCCGCCGGCGCGAACCTTGCCCTGATGGTGCAGAAGGTTGGCGCGCAGGCTCCCGAGATTGACTATCACAGTCAACAGATGGCGCTGCCTGCCAGTACCCAGAAGGTGATCACTGCCCTCGCCGCCCTGCTCCAGCTCGGGCCTGACTTCCGTTTTACTACCACCCTTGAAACCAGAGGTAACGTTGAGGGTGGCGAACTGAAAGGCGATCTTATCGCCCGTTTTGGTGGCGATCCCACCTTTAAGCGCCAGGATGTCCGCAACATGGTGGCGGTACTGAAAAAATCCGGCGTAACAAAAATTGATGGCAACGTGCTGATCGACACCTCCATTTTCGCCAGCCACGATAAAGCGCCTGGCTGGCCATGGAACGACATGACGCAGTGCTTTAGCGCCCCGCCAGCCGCCGCCATTGTTGACCGTAACTGCTTCTCCGTATCGCTTTACAGCGCGCCAAAACCCAATGACTTAGCGTTTATCCGCGTGGCGTCTTACTACCCGGTCACGATGTTCAGCCAGGTGCGGACGCTGGCGAAAGGCTCCCCGGAGGCACAGTATTGTGAGCTCGACGTGGTACCGGGCGATCTCAATCGCTATACGCTCACCGGCTGCCTGACCCAGCGGGCCGATCCCCTCCCGCTGGCCTTTGCCATTCAGGATGGCGCAGGCTATGCCGGTGCCATTTTTAAAGATGAACTGAAGCAGGCGGGCATAACCTACACCGGAACGCTGCTGCGCCAGACGCAGGTGAATGAACCAGGCACGGTGATTGCCAGCAAACAGTCCGCGCCACTGCATGATTTGCTTAAGATTATGCTGAAAAAGTCGGATAACATGATTGCCGACACCGTGTTCCGTATGATTGGGCACGCACGCTTTGGTGTGCCAGGAACCTGGCGGGCCGGTTCTGATGCCGTACGTCAGATCCTGCGCCAGCAGGCGGGTATCGATCTGGGCAATACGATCGCTGTCGACGGTTCTGGTTTATCGCGCCATAACCTGATCTCACCGGCCACCATGATGCAGGTGTTGCAGTACATCGCTCAGCATGACGCTGAGCTAAACTTTATTACAATGCTGCCGCTCGCCGGACACGATGGGTCACTTCAGTACCGTGCGGGCCTTCACGCTGCAGGCGTGGATGGCAAAGTGTCAGCCAAAACGGGTTCCCTGCAGGGCGTTTACAACCTTGCCGGTTTTATCACGACAGCCAGCGGGCAACGCATGGCCTTTGTGCAGTATCTTTCCGGCTATGCCGTCGAACCGGCTGACCAGCGCAATCGTCGTATTCCACTGGTGCGTTTCGAAAGCAGGCTCTATAAGGACATCTACCAGAATAACTAGCGATGAAACTACTGATAGTTGAAGACGATCTGTTATTACAGGAAGGGTTAGCGCTGGCACTGGGGAATGAGGGCTACGCCCTGGATTGTGCCGCCACGGCGGCTGAAGCAGATGCCTTGATCCAGAGCGGAGAATACAGCCTTGTGATCCTGGATTTGGGACTGCCGGATAAAGACGGCGCGACGCTGCTCTGCCAGTGGCGTCGTCGCGGAGTGGAGAATCCCGTATTGATTCTCACCGCCCGCGATGCCATTGAAGACAGAATTAACGGGCTGGATTCTGGCGCTGACGATTATCTGGTAAAACCCTTCGCCCTTGCCGAGCTACAGGCTCGCGTACGGGCGTTAATCCGCCGCTATCAGGGCCACAGCGACAACCTGCTAACGGACGGGGATATCACCCTCAATCTGCAAACTCAGCAGGTGCTGCGCCAGTCTCAGCCTGTGGAAGTGACCCCAAAAGAGTTCGCTCTGCTGACGCGCCTGATCATGCGCAGCGGGCAGACCGTGCACCGTGAAACGCTGCAACAGGACATCTACTCCTGGCAGGACGATCCAGGATCAAACACGCTTGAAGTTCACATTCATAATCTGCGCCGCAAGCTCGGTAAAGATCGCATCAAAACCGTACGTGGCGTGGGTTACCGTCTGGAGAGCCAGAAATGAACAGTATGCGCCGGCGATTAATGGTGTTGCTGGCGGTTATACTGCTATTTTTTCAACTGGTTAGCGTAGTCTGGCTGTGGCATGAGAGCCGCGAGCAAATCGGTTTTCTGGTGAATGAAACGTTGTCTGCGAAAGCGCGCAACAACCATGTCGAAAAAGAGATCCGCGAAGCCATTGCCTCCCTGCTGGTCCCTTCTCTGGTGATGGTCGGTTTTACCCTGCTCTTCTCATTCTGGGCCGTCACCTGGATCACCCGACCACTCAACAAACTTCGCGCCAGCCTTGCGAACCGTTCGGCGGATAATCTGACTCCCCTGCCGATGTATTCTGATATGGAAGAGATAGGCGCAGTAACCACGTCCCTCAACCAACTCCTCGCCCGGCTGGACCACACTATTCAACAGGAACGCCTGTTTACCGCCGATGCGGCACACGAGTTACGTACGCCGCTTGCGGGGATCAGGCTCCATCTGGAACTGATGGCTCAGTCCGGTTCCCCGCAGGCCACGCCACTGATAAACCGGATCGATCAGTTGATGCACACGGTGGAACAGCTGCTGATGCTGGCGCGTGCCGGACAGGCGATGGCCAGCGGCCATTACGATACCGTGAACTGGACTGAGACGATCATTGCTCCGCTTAGCCTGGAGCATGAAGCCAAAGAGCATACGGTGATATGGCCGGCCCACAGCGCGCTGACGGTTCAGGGGGACGCCGTCCTGTTACGTCTGATGCTAAGGAACCTTCTGGAGAATGCCGCCCGCTACAGCCCGGCAGGCACAACCATTGAAGTGGCATTAACAGCGACGGAAAGTGGTACCCAGGTGAGCGTTACCGATCAGGGGCCGGGTATTGATGAGGCACACCGCCAGTCGATCACCGAACCTTTCCGACGTCTCGACCAGCGCTACGGCGGCAGCGGCCTTGGGCTGAGCATCGTACAGCGTATCGTACAGCTCCATCATGGCTATTTAACGCTGGAGAACGGCGCTGAGGGCGGCCTCATCGCCAGCTGTTGGTTACCGGCGAAAATAGGATAAAAAAAAGCCCCGTTAAGGGGCTTTATACTGAGGTTAGTGCTTGTAGATGAACTCGACGCCTTCTTCGTCGTCTTCATCCCAGTCATCGTCCCAGTCTTCATCATCTTCTTCCGCTTCCAGCTCTTCGAGCTGCTGGCGGTGGTAGTCATCCCACATGAATTCGACTTTTTCAGGCTGTTTCGCCTCTTCTGCCTGAACAACCGGATTCTCGATGATAAAGGTCATCACATCCCAGCAGAGATCTTTCACGCCAACCTGGCTGGCGGCAGAGATCAGGTAGTACTTATCTTCCCAACCCATCGCTTCGGCAATCGCTTTCGCTTTCGCTTCAGCTTCCGCTTTATCCATCAGGTCGATCTTGTTAAATACCAGCCAGCGCGGTTTTTGCGCCAGTTTTTCACTGTATTTCTCCAGCTCACCGATAATGATACGGGCGTTTTCAACCGGATCGGAACCGTCGATTGGATCGATGTCGATGAGGTGCAACAGTACGCGACAACGCTCAAGGTGCTTCAGGAAGCGAATCCCCAGACCGGCGCCTTCTGCTGCCCCTTCAATCAGACCCGGGATGTCAGCGACCACGAAGCTCTTCTCGTTATCCATACGGACAACGCCCAGGCTCGGTACCAGCGTCGTAAACGGATAATCCGCCACTTTTGGTTTCGCCGCAGAGACCGCACGGATAAACGTCGATTTACCGGCGTTTGGCATACCCAGCATCCCCACATCCGCCAGCAGCATCAGTTCCAGTTGCAGGTCGCGCTTATCACCCGGGGTACCCATGGTTTTCTGACGCGGGGTACGGTTAACGGAAGATTTGAAACGGCTGTTACCCAGACCGTGCCAGCCGCCTTTCGCCACCATCAGGCGCTGACCGTGTTTGGTCATATCACCCATGGTTTCGCCCGTGCCCTGATCGATGACACGCGTACCTACCGGCACTTTGATCGTCACGTCTTTACCGCGTTTACCGGTACAGTCGCGGCTCTGGCCATTCTGCCCACGTTCGGCGCGGAAAGATTTTTCGAAACGGTAGTCGATCAGCGTGTTGAGGTTTTCATCCGCCTCCAGCCACACGTCGCCACCGTCCCCACCGTCACCGCCGTCAGGACCGCCACGAGGAATATATTTTTCACGGCGGAAGCTTACACAACCGTTACCGCCATCACCTGCCACGACCAGAATCGTCGCTTCATCAACAAACTTCATTTTACTCTCCGTAACTCATTCGCCTGAGCGGGGGACTATTACAACCGCTTCATTTTTGCGCCAACGCCCCCAGAGACGATGACCAATGGCGGAATACATCGCGCCCGCAACCACGACAAACGCACCGAGATAACCCAACAGGTTGAGCATCGGCTTGACGAAGACATCGGGCCAGGCCATTGATAACAAATCTGAAAATAACAGCGTAAACAGCGGGGTAAGCGTGATTAAGGCGCTCACCTGTGCTGCCTGCCAGCGCGCCATGGCTTCAGCCAGCGCGCCATAACCGACCAGCGTGTTCAGCCCACAAAAAATGAGGCACGCCAGTTGCCAGTCGCTGAGCTGGGTAATCACCCCCGGCTTAGCTAACGGCAATAATGCCAGTGTACACAAAGTGTACAGCAAAAAGAGGATCTGCTGTGAGGCAAGACGACGCAATAACACCTTTTGCGCGACGCCATAACTCACCCAGACCGTTGCTGCACCCACCCCAAAAATGACACCCCAGGTGTAATCCGTCAGGCGGGTAAAAATCTCGATCAGACTGGTGTTAAAGAACATCACCAGACCGCAAAGCAGCATGCTTGCCCCGATGATCTGCGTACCGCGCATCTTCTCCTTGAGGATGAATACGCTGGCGACCATCATGCCGACCGGTGATAGCTGACCAATCACCTGCGACGCTGTAGGGCTAAGATATTGCAGGGAAGAGCTGAACAGAATGAAGTTACCGAACAGACCGCCCGTCGCGATAGCCAGTAACACCAGCCAGCGCGGTTTTCGGAAGATGCGCAGCGGTGGCAGCTTACCTTTGACGGCCAGAATGGCGCCCAGGCCTATACTTGCCATCAGGAAGCGATAAAACACCACCGTGGGCGGTTCCATCACTTCCAGTACCTGCTTCATTGCAATTGGCAGCGCACCCCAGCACATCGCGGTAGTGAGCGCCAAAAGAATACCAATGCCGGCCTGCTGCTTCATGCCCGTTTTCCCTACAGAAAATTTTCCGGGTTTCCAATGTAAAAAGCCCCGCAACACGTTGCGGGGCTTTAATCCGTTACCGGACCGAGAAAACCTTACTCAGCAACGATGCTGATGTATTTACGGTTGTTCGGGCCTTTAACTTCAAATTTCACTTTACCGTCTGCTTTAGCAAACAGAGTGTGGTCACGACCGCAACCTACGTTGGTACCCGCGTGGAACTTGGTGCCACGCTGACGAACGATGATGCTACCCGCCAGAACGGATTCGCCACCGAAACGCTTAACGCCCAGGCGTTTAGCTTCTGAATCGCGACCGTTACGTGTGGAGCCGCCAGCCTTTTTATGTGCCATTTAAATCTCTCCTCAGGTCTTAGGCGCTGATGCCAGTAATTTTCACATCAGTGAACCACTGACGGTGGCCCTGCTGCTTACGATAGTGTTTACGACGACGAAACTTAACGATTTTAACTTTCTCGCCACGACCGTGAGCAACAACTTCAGCTTTGATAACGCCGCCATCAACGAAAGGAACGCCGATTTTGACTTCTTCACCGTTTGCGATCATCAGAACTTCAGCGAACTCAACAGATTCGCCAGTTGCGATGTCCAGCTTTTCCAGGCGAACGGTCTGACCTTCGCTTACTCGGTGTTGTTTACCACCACTTTGGAAAACCGCGTACATATAAACTCCGCTTCCGCGCACATCCTCGTATGATTCAGAGTGCGCTATAAATATTCACAATAGGGCGCGAATATTACGCAAAACGCGAGCCTTTGACAAGTGCTACCATCAATACATGAAGAAAAAAAACACAACACGTACGGTAACGTTTATCTGAGCCATTTTTTCAGTACAATCAGCAATACTATTTATAAACCGAAACCCTTTGTGTACCCATCTCGTGTGGGATAAACAGGATAAAAAGCCCGGCTTTTGCGATGAATTTAGAAAAAATCAATGAGTTAACCGCGCAAGATATGGCGGGTGTGAATGCAGCAATCCTGGAGCAACTCAACTCTGACGTTCAGCTGATCAATCAGTTGGGCTATTACATCGTCAGCGGCGGCGGTAAACGTATTCGTCCGATGATTGCCATTCTGGCCGCACGCGCGGTTGGCTATCAGGGAAATGCCCACGTCACGATCGCGGCGCTGATCGAATTTATCCACACCGCCACCCTGCTTCATGACGATGTTGTGGATGAATCAGACATGCGTCGTGGCAAAGCCACCGCCAATGCCGCGTTTGGTAATGCGGCAAGCGTTCTGGTAGGGGATTTTATCTATACCCGAGCCTTCCAGATGATGACCAGCCTTGGCTCGCTGAAGGTGCTGGAAGTGATGTCAGAAGCCGTAAACGTTATCGCTGAAGGCGAAGTCCTACAGTTGATGAACGTCAACGACCCGGATATCACCGAAGAAAACTATATGCGGGTGATTTACAGCAAGACCGCACGTCTGTTTGAAGCCGCCGCGCAGTGCTCCGGCATTCTGGCAGGCTGTAGCGAAGCTCAGGAAAAAGGGCTTCAGGACTATGGCCGTTACCTCGGCACCGCGTTCCAGCTGATTGATGATTTGCTGGACTACAGCGCGGATGGCGAAACGCTCGGTAAAAACGTTGGCGATGACCTGAACGAAGGCAAGCCAACGCTGCCGCTGCTCCACGCGATGCGCAATGGCTCACCAGAGCAGGCGAAAATGATCCGGGAGGCTATCGAGCAGGGAAATGGTCGCCATCTTCTGGAACCGGTACTGGAAACAATGGCCATCTGTGGTTCCCTTGAGTGGACGCGTCAGCGTGCTGAAGAAGAAGCAGACAAAGCCATCGCCGCAATTCAGGTCATTCCCGACAGCCCATGGCGTGATGCGCTAATCGGCCTCGCGCACATCGCCGTCCAGCGCGACCGTTAATCCCCTCCTCATCTCCCTGCGATCTCGTAGGGAGGTTCCAGTACGCACCAATAAATTACATTTACGCGTAAGCTCATCAGGTTACAGGCCGTATGTATAAAGCCGTGCCTTATTCTGAATATTGCTTCTCGTAACATGAACTTTTTAGAACAGATGTTCGAAGTGAGTATAGTAATGCTGTCTTTTCACACGAAACGACGTGGACGATAACGAACACAAGGACAGCATTATGGACACAAAATTCATCGACTGGCATTCTGCGGACATTATTGCGGCACTGCGTAAAAAAGGGACATCGCTGGCTGCCGAATCACGTCGTCATGGGCTGAGCTCGTCGACGCTGGCAAACGCCCTGACCCGCCCATGGCCGAAGGGGGAACTGATTATTGCGACGGCGCTGGATACGCATCCGTGGGTGATATGGCCGTCACGCTATCACGATCCCATTACTCATGAATTTATCGACAGAACGCGCATGATGCGCCAGAGCAAAGCGAAGAAAGCACATCAGGACTGATGCACCCGGATTTACAGGAACAGCAATCCCCCGGCCTGTTCTGGCAGGGGGGTGCCGGAACGATTACTCGCCCTTCACACGCTCGATATTCGCACCCAGCGCGCGCAGTTTGTCTTCAATACGCTCGTAACCACGATCGATGTGGTAGATACGATCGACAACGGTAGTCCCTTCTGCAATACAACCTGCCAGTACGAGGCTCGCAGACGCGCGCAGATCGGTCGCCATCACCTGCGCACCGGACAGTTTTTCAACGCCGTGGCAAATGACCGTGTTGCTTTCAATCTCAGCATGCGCACCCATACGGATCAGTTCCGGTACGTGCATGAAACGGTTTTCGAAGATAGTTTCCGTGATGAAGCCTGTGCCTTCGGCCACCAGGTTCAACAGGGTGAACTGTGCCTGCATATCCGTCGGGAATGCCGGATGTGGCGCAGTGCGCACGTTAACGGCTTTAGGACGCTGCCCGTGCATATCGAGGCTGATCCAGTCTTCACCAATTTCAATGTCCGCACCCGCATCGCGCAGTTTCGCCAGCACCGCATCCAGGGTATCCGGTTGTGCGTTACGACAAACAATCTTACCGCCAGAAATGGCAGCCGCTACCAGGAAAGTACCGGTTTCGATACGGTCTGGCAGTACGCGGTACACACCACCACCCAGACGTTCAACGCCTTCGATGGTGATACGGTCTGTGCCCTGCCCGCTGATCTTCGCCCCCAGCGCGACCAGGAAGTTCGCGGTATCCACGATTTCCGGCTCTCGGGCGGCGTTTTCGATGATGGTAGTGCCTTCTGCCAGCGTAGCAGCCGACATGATGGTTACCGTTGCGCCCACGCTCACTTTGTCCATGACAATGTGCGCGCCTTTCAGGCGACCATTGACGGACGCTTTAACGTACCCCTCTTCCAGCTTGATCTCCGCGCCCAGCTTTTCCAGACCGAAGATATGCAGGTCGACTGGACGGGCGCCGATAGCGCATCCGCCCGGCAGTGAAACCTGTCCCTGACCGAAACGCGCCACCAGCGGGCCAAGCGCCCAGATGGAAGCACGCATGGTTTTCACCAGCTCATAAGGCGCTGAGAAGTTGTTCACGTTGCTGGCATCGATCCAGACGGAACCGTTACGCTCCACTTTGGTGCCCAACTGGCCGAGCAACTTCATGGTCGTGTCGATATCTTTCAGCTTCGGTACGTTCTGGATCTCTACCGGCTCTTCTGCGAGCAGCGCAGCGAAAAGAATGGGCAGCGCGGCGTTTTTAGCGCCAGAAATTGTGACTTCGCCCTGGAGACGCGTGGGTCCCTGTACACGAAATTTATCCATCGTTTGCTCTCTTATAAATTCAACCGTGCTGCGGGCGCTTCGCCCTCAGCTCAAAAACCGTTTAGTTTGCGATCGCGTGCCCACTCCTGTGGGGTGAACGCTTTAATCGACAGGGCGTGGATGCGGTTATCCGCAATGTATTCCATCAGCGGCGCGTACACAGCCTGCTGTTTCTTCACGCGACTCATTCCGTCGAACATCTCACCCACAGCAATAACCTGGAAGTGACTGCCATCGCCAGAGACGTGGGCTTCCTGAAGGGAGAGTGCATTCATCAGCACTGTCTGGATTTCATTATTTTCCATGGGGTCTACATCATCTGATAGTGAAAACAAGCTCAACATCTTAGAGCAAAGTGGCGCGGTCTTAAACAAGCAAAAAGCCCCGACGCGTAAACTGTCGGGGCTTTCGGAAGTAACGTACTGAAAAAGTTAGCGAGGTAATACGTCTTCAGGCAAATTGTAAAGCTGTGCAAGGGTTACGACATTATCGCTTACCCCCGTCAGGGTGACGCTACTCCCCTGCTTTTTGCCCGTGGCCACCAGGTGCGCCAGCAGGGCGATACCGGCGGTATCTACCCGCGTGACGCCATGGAGATCAATCAACGTCACGCCCTGCATCGCGTTATGGCGAGCGTCCCACAGCGGGTTAAGCAGATCCTGATCCAGCTCTCCCGTCAGCGTCAACGTCTCGCCGTCACGCGCCCAGCTAAGCTGCTGTGACATTACTTCTTCTCGTCCAGGGTAATTTTCTGACGAGAGATGGACTGAAGCTGAGCCGTCAGGCCATCGATGCCTTTGGTGCGCAGCAGATCGCTCCACTCGTTCTGTT
Organism: Enterobacter sp. MGH85; assembly: GCF_001037655.1. NCBI lineage: Bacteria > Pseudomonadati > Pseudomonadota > Gammaproteobacteria > Enterobacterales > Enterobacteriaceae > Enterobacter > Enterobacter sp. MGH85. Next base: position 1,452,903 of record NZ_KQ089925.1, on the reverse strand, counting down.
TAGTGGTGATCATGCTGACGCCTTCAGCGATCATGTCGTACGCCTGCCAGTTTCCGGTCTGGCTGTTTTTACGCCACTGGAAGTCCAGGCGTACCGGTGGACGACCGTTTGGATCGATAATCGTCACGCGGATAGGAATGATGGTGGCATCGCCCAGCGGCTGTTCAGGAGCAATCTGATAGGTCTGCCCGTGGTACATCGCCAGCGCCTGGCCGTAAGCCTGTTTCAGGTATTCACGGAACGCCGCAAAGTAAGCCTCGCGCTGCGCCGGGGTCGCGTCTTTGTAGTAACGGCCCAGCACCAGTGCGCCCGCGTACTTGATCTGCACATACGGCAGCAGTTCCTGATCCACCACATCACGCAGATAATCAGGGTTAGCGCGGATTTTTGGCTGTTCGTTTTTAAGACGGTCGAAGGTTTTCTTCGCGGCCTCATCCATCAGTTTGTACGGGTTACTCTGATCCGCAGCGTGCGCCGCGGTTAGAGGGGCAATGACCAGCATGGCAACCATTAACAGTCGTTTAAACATGAATGACTTCTCCTGAAATTAATTCGTCGCGCCTGGCGTCGGTTCGACGTTGGTGTGGTCTTCACTCTGCGCAGGGGCATCGTCAGACTTTTTATCATCCCCTTTACTGTTGTAAAGGAACTGACCAATCATATCTTCCAGCACCATCGCTGACTTGGTATCCTGGATTACGCTACCGTCTTTAAGGATAGACGTTCCCAGCTCAGGATCTTCAAAACCAACGTTAAGGGCCAGATATTGCTCCCCCAGCAGGCCAGAGGTGCGGATAGAGAGCGAGCTGGTGTCCGGAATGTGGTTATAGCGTTCTTCGATATCCATTGCGACGCGCGGCAGATAGGTTTTCTCATCAAGCGTAATGTCAGCGACACGTCCAATAACGACGCCACCAATACGGACCGGTGAGCGCGCCTTCAGGCCGCCGATATTATCGAAAGTCGCGTAGACGCGATACGTCGGCTCGGTGCGAACAGAGGTGATGTCCGCCGCGCGCAGGCAGATAAACAGCGCGGCCAGCAGCGCCAGAAGCAAAAACACGCCAACCCAAATTTCATTTTTTCTCGTTTGCATGAACTCAATTCCCAAACATCAGTGCGGTGAGCACAAAATCCAGACCTAAAACGGCCAGCGACGAATGTACGACAGTACGCGTCGTTGCACGGCTAATGCCCGCCGACGTCGGAATGGCATCGTAACCATTAAACAACGCAATCCAGGTAACCGTCACAGCGAAAACCACGCTCTTGATCAGACAGTTCACCAGATCCATCCGCAGATCGATGGCGTCCTGCATGGCAGACCAGAAGAACCCGGCATCAATGCCTTTCCAGTTGACGCCAACCAGCGCGCCTCCCCAGATACCTACCGCCACAAAGAGGATAGTCAGTAACGGCAAGGAGATAACCCCGGCCCAGAAGCGCGGCGAGATCACCCGGCGCAGCGGATCGACCGCCATCATCTCCATACTGGAGAGCTGCTCTGTGGCGCGCATCAGGCCAATTTCAGCCGTCAGCGCTGATCCGGCACGCCCGGCGAACAGCAGCGCTGCTACAACCGGCCCGAGTTCACGCAGCAGCGAGAGCGCCACCAGCATGCCAAGGCTGGTTTCCGCGCTGTAGGTTGTCAGCACCAGATACCCCTGCAACCCCAGCACCATGCCAATAAACAGACCCGACACGATGATGATAAGCATCGACAGCACGCCGACGTTATAAAGCTGCCGCACCAGTAACGGCGCATGCTTGCGGAACTCCGGTTTGCCAACCAGCGCGTTGAACAACATTAATCCGGCACGCCCGAACGTACTGATGGTTTTTAGGCCACGGTGTCCAAGACCCGCCAACGCATTTAACAGCATGAGTGGATTAACTCCCTATTCCCAGTAAATCGTCATGATAGTCGCCCGCCGGATAGCGGAAAGGCACCGGCCCATCTGCGATACCGTCCAGGAACTGCCGCACGCGCGGATCGCCATTCTCCTGCAACGCCTGAGCGCTGCCGTGGGCGACGATCTTTTTGTCAGCCACAATATAGGCGTAATCAGCAATGCTCAGCACTTCCGGCACGTCGTGGGAAACCACCACGCAGGTGACGCCAAGGGCGCTGTTCAGCTCCGAGATTAACTTCACCAGCACGCCCATGGTGATAGGGTCCTGCCCAACGAACGGTTCATCGAACATGATTAAATCGGGTTCCAGGGCAATAGCACGCGCCAGCGCGGCGCGGCGCGCCATCCCACCCGAGAGTTCGGACGGCATAAGTTTCGCAGCCCCCCGCAACCCCACGGCTTCGAGCTTCATCATCACCGTGCTGTGCAACAGCGCAGGAGGAAGATGGGTATGCTCACGCAGCGGATAGGCCACGTTGTCAAATACGTTCATATCGGTGAACAGCGCACCCGACTGAAAGAGCATGCTCATCCGTTTGCGAACCGTGTAGAGGCGCGAGCGAGACATCTCCGGGACGTTTTCACCGTCGAAGAGAATTTCGCCGCTATCAGGGGGGATTTGCCCGCCGATAAGACGCAGCAACGTCGTTTTACCGATCCCTGACGGCCCCATGATGGCGGTGATTTTACCGCGCGGCACGGTCAGCGAAATATCATCAAATATCACCCGGTTGCCGCGAGAAAAACTGACGCCCCGGACATCGACTATATTCGCCATCGTTTGGCTCATTTATGGTTCCTTACTTACCTTGCTTCACTGCTGGCATGAAGCGTAAATCAGCCCTAAACCCCGCATTTTTACAGAATATTCACTATTGGGGTTAGCGAAAGCTGGCATTTGTTTTACTTTTCCGGCGCATAAAGTCAAAATTAGGAATTCGTCACGTCTCAGACTTCATCTGGCGCTAAAATTCGTGCGCAGTGGACCAGCGAGTATACCTGAAGAAAGGACTTTTGATGCTTTTAGCAACAGCACTGTTAATAATTGGTTTACTGTTGGTGGTCTACAGTGCTGACCGTTTGGTCTTTGCCGCATCCATTCTCTGTCGACTCATTGGCATGCCGCCCATCATTATTGGGATGACGGTGGTCAGTGTAGGCACATCGCTTCCTGAAATCATTGTTTCTGTTTCAGCCTCGTTGCATGGCCAGGTCGACCTCGCTATTGGCACTGCGATTGGCTCTAACATCGTCAATATCTTGCTGATTTTAGGCTTAGCCGCATTACTGCATCCATTTCGCGTACATTCCGATGTTTTGCGTCGTGAATTGCCGCTAATGTTAGTCGTCAGTCTGCTGGCAGGCTATGTGCTTTATGACGGGGTGCTGAGCGTCGGTGACGGTATATTCCTGCTCGCCCTGGCCGTGATCTGGTTGCTTTACAGCGTGAAGATCGCACGTCTGGCGGAAAAACAGGGTAACGATAGCCTCACGCGTGAGCATCTCGCCGAACTGCCACGGGAAGGGACCTTACCCGTCGCCCTGCTGTGGCTGGGCGTCGCGCTGATTATAATGCCAATGGCCACGCGGATGGTGGTCGATAACGCGACGGTGCTGGCGAACGCGTTTGCGATGAGCGAACTGACAATCGGTCTGACGGTCATCGCCATCGGCACCAGCCTGCCAGAGCTGGCTACCGCCATCGCCGGGGCGCGTAAAGGGGAAGATGATATCGCCATCGGCAATATCATTGGCTCGAATATTTTCAATATCGCGATCGTGACGGGGCTGCCGGCATTAATCTCACCGGGGCCGTTTAACCCTATGGTCTTCACGCGCGATTACGGTGTGATGCTACTGGTCAGCGTAATTTTCGCCCTGCTCTGCTGGCGGCGAAAAGAGCAGATCGGCAAAGGCGCGGGCGCGCTGCTGACGGGTGGATTTATCGTATGGCTGGCGATGCTGTACTGGCTCTCGCCACTTCTCTCTGGGTAAACGGAAACGCATTATGTCGCAAATAGAATTGCAGCCGGGTTTTGACTTTCAGAAAGCAGGCAAAGACGTTCTGGAGATTGAACGTGAAGGTCTGGCGCAGTTAGATCAGTACATTAATCAGGATTTTAGTTTGGCCTGTGAGAAGATGTTCTACTGCGCCGGTAAAGTCGTGGTGATGGGAATGGGCAAATCCGGCCATATCGGGCGCAAAATGGCGGCGACCTTTGCCAGTACCGGCACGTCGTCATTCTTCGTTCATCCCGGTGAAGCCGCGCACGGTGACCTCGGCATGGTTACGCCGCAGGACGTGGTTATTGCGCTGTCCAACTCCGGGGAATCGAATGAAATCCTGGCGTTGATCCCGGTGCTGAAGCGTCTGCACGTACCGCTGATTTGCATGACCAGCCGCCCGGAAAGCAGCATGGCGCGTGCGGCAGATATTCACCTGTGCGTGAAGGTGCCTAAAGAAGCCTGTCCGCTGGGGCTGGCGCCGACCTCCAGCACAACCGCCGCGCTGGTGATGGGCGATGCCCTTGCCGTTGCGCTGCTGGAAGCCCGCGGTTTTACGCCTGAAGATTTCGCTCTGTCTCACCCCGGCGGCGCGCTCGGGCGCAAACTGCTGCTGCGGGTCAACGATATTATGCACACCGGGGATGAGATCCCGCACGTCAGCAAAGAGGCCTCTTTGCGCGACGCGTTACTGGAGATTACCCGTAAAAACCTGGGCATGACGGTTATCTGCGACGATCTGATGAAAATTCAGGGCATTTTCACCGACGGCGACCTGCGCCGGGTATTCGATATGGGTGTGGATGTCCGAACGCTGGGCATCGCTGATGTAATGACACCAGGCGGGATCCGCGTCCGTCCGGGCACGCTGGCGGTAGATGTACTGAACCTGATGCAGTCCCGTCATATTACCTCAGTGATGGTTGCCGATGGCGACCAACTGCTGGGTGTGGTACATATGCATGATCTGCTGCGCGCTGGCGTAGTGTAATGAAGGATAAGACAATGAGTAATGCGGGTGCATCCCTTGCAACCTGTTATGGCCCGGTGAGCGCCCACATGATGGCAAAGGCGGAAAATATCCGCCTGCTGATCCTCGATGTGGATGGTGTGCTCTCCGACGGTCTGATTTATATGGGCAATAACGGCGAAGAGCTGAAAGCCTTTAACGTTCGCGACGGTTACGGTATCCGCTGTGCGCTCACGTCCGGTATTGAAGTTGCAATCATCACCGGGCGGAAAGCTAAACTGGTAGAAGATCGGTGTGAAACGCTGGGCATTACCCATCTCTATCAGGGGCAGTCTGATAAGATGGTAGCCTTCCGGGATCTGTTGGGAAAACTGGCCATTGCACCAGAGAATGTGGCATACGTCGGGGATGATTTGATCGACTGGCCAGTCATGGCGGAGGTGGGTCTGAGCATCGCCGTGGCTGACGCGCACCCGCTGCTGATCCCGCGTGCTGATTACGTTACCCATATTCACGGTGGCCGCGGCGCCGTCCGTGAAGTCTGCGATCTGCTTCTGCTGGCGCAGGGCAAGCTTGATGAGGCGAAAGGGCAATCGATATGAGTAAAACCAGACGTTGGGTTATCATTCTGCTTGCGCTTGTCGCCCTGGTACTGATTGGCGTAAACCTCGCTGACCGCGAAGATACGCAAGCGGAAGTGGTTAACACGAGCGACCCGACCTATAAAAGCGATCACAGCGACACCGTGGTCTATAGCCCGGAAGGTGCGCTGAACTATCGCCTCGTTGCTCAGCATGTAGAATATTTTTCAGATGACGGTACTTCGTGGTTTACCCAACCGGTCATGACCACCTTTGATACGGACAAAGTGCCGACGTGGTCTATCAAGTCTGACCGGGCAAAACTGACAAATGACCGTATGCTTTACCTGTATGGTCACGTTGAAGTCAACGCCCTGACCGCTGACGCGCAACTGCGAAAAATTACGACGGATAACGCCCAGATCAACCTGGTCACCCAGGATGTCACGTCGCAGGATTTAGTCACCCTGTATGGCACAACATTTAATTCCAGCGGTTTAAGAATGCGCGGGAACTTACGCAGCAAAAACGCCGAGCTGATTGAAAAGGTTAGAACCTCCTATGAAATTCAAAACAAACAAACTCAGCCTTAAAGTTGTTATCGCCAGCGCGCTGCTGGCGGCCAGTCTTCCCGCGCTTGCTGTGACTGGCGATACCGAACAGCCGATTCATATTGAATCCGATACCCAGTCTCTGGATATGCAGGGTAACGTCGTCACCTTTACCGGCAACGTGGTCATGACCCAGGGCACCATCAAAATCAACGCCGACAAAGTGGTCGTTACCCGACCGGGCGGCGAGCAGGGCAAAGAGATTATCGATGGTTATGGCAACCCGGCCACCTTCTACCAGATGCAGGACAACGGCAAGCCGGTGAAAGGCCATGCCTCGCATATGCACTATGAACTGGCGAAGGATCTGGTCATCCTGACCGGTAATGCTTACCTGGAACAGCTGGACAGCAATATCAAAGGCGACAAAATCACTTATCTGGTGAAAGAGCAGAAAATGCAGGCCTCCAGTGAAAAAGGCAAACGCGTCACGACCGTTCTTGTGCCTTCGCAATTGCAGGACAAGAACAACGGCCAGGCTCCGGCACAGAAAAAGAGTAACTAATTCGTTATGGCAACTTTAACTGCAAAAAACCTCGCGAAAGCGTATAAGGGCCGCCGCGTCGTCGAAGATGTCAGTCTGACCGTCAACTCCGGCGAAATCGTGGGTTTGCTTGGCCCTAACGGGGCGGGTAAAACCACGACCTTCTACATGGTGGTGGGCATCGTCCCGCGTGACGCCGGCAACATCATCATCGATGATGAAGATATCAGTCTGCTGCCACTGCATGCCCGCGCGCGTCGTGGCATCGGCTATCTGCCGCAGGAAGCCTCCATCTTCCGCCGCTTAAGCGTGTTCGACAACCTGATGGCCGTGCTTCAGATCCGTGACGATCTGACCAGCGAGCAGCGCACTGACCGTGCGAACGAGCTGATGGAAGAGTTTCATATCGAACATCTGCGTGACAGCCTCGGTCAGGCGCTGTCCGGTGGTGAACGCCGCCGCGTTGAGATTGCGCGCGCGCTGGCAGCAAACCCGAAATTTATCCTGCTGGATGAACCGTTTGCGGGCGTTGACCCCATCTCCGTTATCGATATCAAACGTATTATTGAGCACCTGCGCGACAGCGGGCTTGGCGTACTGATCACGGACCACAACGTTCGTGAAACGCTGGCCGTGTGTGAGCGCGCCTACATAGTGAGCCAGGGCCATCTGATTGCCCACGGCACGCCACAGCAAATCCTCGAAGATGAGCATGTTAAGCGCGTGTACCTTGGGGAAGACTTCAGACTCTGATAGGGTAGAGGTTAAGTCACGCCGAACCGGAGAAAAACGCTCTGAACATGAAGCAAGGTTTGCAATTACGGCTCAGCCAGCAACTGGCCATGACGCCGCAGCTACAACAGGCAATCCGTCTGTTGCAGCTGTCCACGTTAGAACTCCAGCAGGAGCTCCAGCAGGCGCTGGACAGCAATCCGCTGCTGGAGCAAACCGATCTTCATGACGAGGTAGACGCTCAGCAGACGCAGGACACAGAAACGCTCGACTCCGTAGATGCGCTCGAACAGAAAGAGATGCCGGAGGAACTGCCGCTGGATGCCAGCTGGGATGAAATCTACACCGCGGGTACCCCTTCCGGGACGCGTGCAGATTACCAGGACGATGAACTCCCGGTCTACCAGGGCGAAACTACCCAGTCGCTTCAGGACTACCTGATGTGGCAGGTGGAGCTGACGCCTTTCTCCGATACCGATCGCGCCATTGCCACCTCGATTGTCGATGCCGTTGACGACACGGGCTATTTGACCGTGACGCTGGACGAGATTCTGGAAAGCATCGGCGATGACGAGATTGAACTGGAAGAGATCGAAGCCGTCCTGAAACGCGTTCAGCGTTTCGACCCGATTGGCGTTGCTGCGAAAGATCTGCGCGACTGCCTTCTGATCCAGCTTTCGCAGTTTGCCAAAGAGACACCGTGGATTGACGAAGCCCGGCTCATCATCAGCGAGCATCTGGATTTGCTGGCAAATCACGACTTCCGCACCCTGATGCGCGTCACGCGCCTCAAAGAAGAGGTGCTGAAGGAAGCGGTGAATCTGATCCAGTCACTCGATCCGCGTCCGGGGCAATCGATCCAGACCAGCGAACCGGAATACGTTATTCCTGATGTGCTGGTGAGAAAACACAATGGCCGCTGGGTCGTTGAACTGAACGCCGACAGCATTCCTCGCCTGCAAATCAACCAGCAATACGCCTCCATGTGCACCAGCGCCCGTAACGACGCTGATAATCAATACATTCGCAGCAACCTTCAGGAAGCACGCTGGTTGATTAAGAGTCTGGAAAGCCGTAATGACACGCTGCTGCGCGTCAGCCGCTGTATTGTCGAACAGCAGCAGGCATTCTTTGAGCAGGGCGAAGAGTTTATGAAACCGATGGTGCTGGCGGACATCGCCCAGGCCGTCGAGATGCATGAATCAACCATTTCCCGCGTGACCACGCAGAAGTATCTGCACAGCCCACGCGGTATTTTTGAGCTTAAGTATTTCTTCTCCAGCCACGTGAACACCGAAGGCGGCGGCGAAGCCTCGTCAACGGCTATTCGCGCACTGGTGAAGAAGTTGATCGCCGCGGAGAACCCCGCGAAGCCACTCAGTGACAGTAAGTTAACCACCATGCTGTCCGATCAGGGTATTATGGTGGCACGCCGTACTGTCGCGAAGTATCGAGAGTCTTTATCCATTCCGCCGTCTAACCAGCGTAAACAACTGGTTTGACACAACCGATAAGGAAGACACTATGCAGCTCAATATCACCGGACATAACGTCGAAATTACTGAGGCTTTACGCGATTTTGTAAACGCTAAGTTCGCGAAACTCGAGCAGTATTTCGAGAGGATCAACCAGGTCTATGTTGTGTTGAAAGTGGAGAAAGTGACGCATATCTCGGATGCGACCCTGCACGTCAACGGAGGGGAACTTCATGCCAGTGCGGAAGGGCAAGACATGTACGCGGCTATCGACGGCTTGATTGATAAGCTTGCGAGACAGCTCAATAAACATAAAGATAAACTGAAACAACACTAATTGTCCGGGCAGTTAACGGGTGCAGGACGGCCTGTTGTGAAACACAACAGGCCATTTGTACAGTTAGCGCTTAGGTGAAATTATGATAAACAACGATTCCGCTCTTCAACTGAGCAATGTCCTTAACCAGGATTGTACCCGCAGTGGCGTTCACTGCCAGAGCAAAAAACGTGCGCTGGAAATCATCAGTGAGCTGGCCGCAAAACAGCTGGGTCTGCCGCCGCAGATCGTGTTTGAAGCCATTCTGACCCGTGAAAAAATGGGCAGTACCGGCATCGGCAATGGCATTGCGATCCCGCATGGCAAGCTGGAAGAAGATACGCTGCGTGCCGTGGGGGTGTTTGTGCAACTGGAAACGCCTATCGCTTTTGACGCCATCGATAACCAGCCTGTGGATCTGCTCTTCGCGCTGCTGGTTCCTGCCGATCAGACCAAAACCCACCTGCACACGCTGTCGCTGGTTGCCAAACGTCTGGCGGATAAAACCATTTGTCGTCGACTGCGCTCAGCTCAAAGTGATGAAGAGCTTTATCAAATTATCACTGAAGCAGAAGGCAATCAGGATGAGGCATAATCGGGAAAGGGCCTTCAGAACGGCTTCCCTGAGGAGAAACGGAACATGGTGCTGATGATCGTCAGCGGTCGTTCGGGGTCCGGGAAGTCCGTGGCCCTGCGCGCGCTGGAAGACATGGGATTTTACTGCGTAGATAACCTGCCGGTAGTGCTGTTACCCGATCTGGCGCGGACGCTGGCGGACAGGCAAATCTCTGCCGCCGTCAGTATTGACGTGCGTAACATGCCGGAATCGCCGGAAATCTTCGAGCAGGCAATGAACAGCCTGCCGGAGTGCTTCTCGCCTCAGCTCTTGTTCCTGGATGCTGACCGCAACACGCTGATCCGCCGTTACAGCGATACACGTCGTTTGCACCCGCTCTCGAGTAAAAATCTTTCGCTGGAAAGCGCCATCGATAAAGAGAGCGATCTGCTTGAGCCGCTGCGTTCCCGGGCCGACCTGATTGTCGACACTTCAGAAATGTCCGTCCACGAGCTGGCGGAAATGCTGCGTACTCGCTTACTCGGCAAGCGCGAGCGCGAACTGACGATGGTGTTTGAATCCTTCGGCTTTAAGCACGGTATCCCTATCGATGCGGATTACGTTTTTGATGTGCGTTTCCTGCCGAACCCACACTGGGATCCGAAACTGCGTCCGATGACCGGTCTGGATAAGCCGGTGGCGGCGTTCCTCGACCGACACACAGAAGTACACAATTTTATCTACCAGACGCGAAGCTACCTTGAGCTATGGTTACCTATGCTGGAGACAAACAATCGTAGCTACCTGACGGTGGCGATTGGCTGTACCGGCGGTAAACATCGTTCGGTCTACATTGCCGAACAGCTGGCCGATTACTTCCGCTCACGCGGGAAGAACGTTCAGTCCCGTCATCGCACGCTGGAAAAACGCAAAACATGACCGTAAAACAGACCGTCGAAATCACCAATAAGCTGGGCATGCATGCGCGCCCGGCGATGAAGCTGTTTGAACTGATGCAGGGTTTTGATGCTGAGGTGCTGCTGCGCAACGATGAGGGAACCGAGGCAGAAGCCAACAGCGTGATTGCGCTGCTGATGCTGGATTCTGCCAAAGGCCGCCAGATTGAAGTTGAAGCCACCGGCCCGCAGGAAGAAGAAGCGCTGGCGGCAGTGATTGCCCTGTTTAACGCCGGGTTTGACGAAGATTAACGTTCGCCACGTCGGCGGGTAGCGCTGCGCTTACCCGCTTTACATAAGATTATTTCGCTCCATAAACCCTTCCCCACCCAGCTGACGCATCTGGCGCATAATCCACGCCTGGCGGCTTCGCACGTAGCCTGACGGCGCGCTGGCCTTAAAACGCAGCGGGTTCGGCAGCACGGCGGCAAGCAGTGCCGCTTCGGACATAGTCAGCCTGCTGGCGGGCTTGCCAAAATAGCGCTGCGATGCCGCTTCGACGCCAAACACGCCGTCACCAAACTCCGCGATATTCAGGTAAACAGTCAAAATGCGTTTTTTGCTCCACACCGTCTCGACGCCCAGCGTCAGCCCGGCCTCCAGCCCTTTTCTCACCCAGCTGCGACCGTCCCATAAGAACAGGTTTTTTACCGTCTGCTGGGAAAGCGTCGACGCACCGCGGACGCGGTTTTCATGACGTTCATTATGATCCAGCGCCTTCTCGATAGCCGCCACGTCAAAACCCCAGTGCTCCGGGAATTTCTGATCTTCTGCCGCAATGACCGCCAGCCCCATCCACGGGGAGATTTCATCCATGCCGACCCAGTCTGAGTGGGCAACATAGCCAAAATCACCCGAGAGCCAGGCGCTAATCTGCCGCTCTGCCATCACGGCCGAGAACGGGACGGGCAGGATGCTGAACAGCGCAATGCCTCCGCCCCAAAAAACGGCCAGGACCAGCACAATACGCAGCAGGATCCGTTTTAACCACCCGCCAGGGGATAATTTACGGCTCATTCGGTAAGAACCAGCACTCTGTCCACCAGCTTTTCAATGCCTGCAGCAGCCTCGGCAATGTTCTGCGCCAGCATATACGCCGGCGAGGTGACGATTTTATTGTCCTCATCCACCACAATGTCGTCTACCGGACATGGCACATGTTCGCCGCCCATATCTTCGACAATTTCAGCAGTATCAATGTCGGTTCCGATCGTGAGCCGCAGCGGGAAATCAAAAATCTTCGGCAGCATGGCTGGCGCAATGCAGATAAAGCCCTGCGGCTTACCTGCCGCATGCATCGCCAGCGATAGCGCTTTTAAGTCGGGCTCGACCTGACACGCCGCGCCTTGCGTTGCAAACGTGCTCAGGTTTTTCGCCGCGCCAAAGCCGCCCGGCACGATGAGCGCATCTAGCTCAGCCGCATCGGCCTGTACCAGCGGATGAATATCCCCGCGCACAATACGTGCCGCTTCAATCAGCACGTTACGGCTTTCCGCCATTGGCTCGCCGGTAAGATGATTAACCACGTCTGCCTGCGTTTTATCCGGAGCGAAGCAGATAACGTCGGCCCCCTGACGCGATAATGCCAGCAGCGTTAATACGGTTTCATGTATCTCTGAACCATCGTAAACGCCACATCCGCTCAGCACGACACCCACTTTCTTCATTCTGACGATCCTTCTATGCAACTCGCTGAAGCACATTAAAAATTCTGATTAAAACGCTATGCTTCACACATTTCACTGATTCATGTAACAAACTGTTTAAGATTTGCTATCTTATCTGCGTGCGGCCTTAATTTTCAGGCGGCGTCCATGCGAAAACAACCCATAAAAATCAGGCGCAGCCACGATTTCCCTGGTGTTGGCGCAGTATTCGCGCACCCCGGTATAGCCGGGGTCATTTTTTTCGGGATTCTACCCAGGCTTTCAGCACTGCCACATCGTTTTGCCACTCTTGTTTCATCTCTTCAACCCAATCACCTACATTATCTTCCCAGGCAGGTAAATCAGGCGACTGAATCTGTTGGCCCAATTGCTGGAGATGGCGTAACCCGACTGAACCAGCTGCGCCTTTGATTTTATGTCCCTCTTCGACGATGCCCTTCTGGTCACGCGCCGTCAGGTTGGATTCGAGCACGTTCAGATAGCCCGGCATCATTTTTTCGAACACGGCCAGGCCATCGGTTATCAGTTTGGGTCCCACCAGATCGATATACTGCTCCAGCATGGCGGTATCCAGTATCGTTTGGGTTTTAGCGCTATCAACAGACGTCATGGTGCTCTCCTCTTCATCACAGGTATCCCAGAACTTCTTGATCATCGCCGTCAGGGCAGGTACTGCCAGCGGCTTGCTGAGCACGTCGTCCATACCGGCCTCGAGGTACTCTTTTTTATCTTTCAGCACGTTTGCGGTCAACGCAACCAGCGGCGGCAGCCCGTCAGGAGCATATTTGCGCGTCAGCTCGCGGGAGATATCCAGCCCGGTCATGTCCGGTAGCTGAATATCGAGCAGCACCAGGTCGTACTCGCCCGGCGTGAACATCTCCAGCGCGGCTTTGCCGGTCATCGCGACATCCACGCTGTTACCGAGTTTTTCCAGTACCGACCGGGCGACAATGACGTTCAGCTCAATATCTTCAACCAGCAGGACGTGGAGGGCTGGAAGCGGCATATCGTCGTTCTCAAACGTATCTTCCACTTCTTCAGCAACAGCAGGGGCGTGGACGGTAAGCGTAAAGGTGGAGCCTTTACCCGGCTGGCTGGCAACGGTGATATCCCCACCCATACTTTTCGCCAGACGTTTCGACACCGCCAGGCCAATGCCCGTGCCGGTCGCCGGTTTACCGCCGTGGCTGTCTTTAACCTGATAATACATGGCGAAGATCTTATCCTGCTCATCCTGAGGAATGCCGATACCCGAGTCCTCAACTTCAAAGTGCAGCATGTCCCCCTCATCATAGCGAATGCGCACAGCAACCTGTCCCTTCTGGGTAAACTTCACGGCGTTGCTGATGAGATTCCACAGGATCTGACGCAGACGCGTGCCGTCCGTCACCACTTTATGCGGCAGCGGCAGCGTCGGTTCCATCACGAAGCTCAGTCCTTTCTGCTGGGCCTGCAAACCTGACAGGTTCTCCAGGTCCGCGAGGAAGCCGGTAAAATCAACCGGCTGGTTGTCGAGCTGAACCTTACGGCGCTCCATCTTATCCATGTCGATAATATCATTGAAGATATTGCCCAGCGTGACCGCCGAAACGTGGATCGTTTTGAGGTATTTTTCCTGCTCGCTGGTCAAGTCGGTATCCAGCAGAATACGGCTCAGCCCCACGATACCGTTTAGCGGCGTACGAAGCTCATGGCTGATGGTGGAGATGAAGGTGGTCTTGTCACGACTGGCGCGCTCCAGCGCATCCTGATATCGCTTACGCTCGGTGATATCACGGCCAAAGCCCATCAGACCATGACGTTTACCCACCCGGTCGTAATAAGGCACTTTGCGGATCTCAAAGCAGGCTTTGCGCCCGTCGGGATAATCCAGCCACTGCTCATAGGTCAACGAGACGTTATGACGGAAGACCTTTTCATCCGTCTCCATCACTTTTGCCGCCGCCTCTTCGGAATAGACATCCTGAGGTTTCAGGTGGATCAGCTGCTTTTCGCTTTTCCCGGTCAACAGTTCCATGGCCCGGTTACAGCCGGAGAACTCTTTATCTTCATTACGGTAGAACACCAGATCCGGCGACGCATCGAGGAACGAGCGCAGGAAAGAGGATTGCTGTTCAAGCTGGATCTGCGTGACCTCACGCTCTTTCATCTCAATTTTCAGCTGCTCCAGCGTGGTCTGACGCTCGGCTTCCGCCTTCTCACGGTCTGAAATTTCCTGATTCAGCTGGGCAATGTTGTCCTTGAGCTGAACGTTGAGTTTAAGATCGCGCTCGCGCATCTCTTCCAGCTTATCCACCAGTTTCGATAAACGCTGTCGGGACTCTTCCAGCTGCTCAACCACCACGGAGAGGAAATAGACCGCCCATGGGGTGATCAGCAGGCCAAAGAAAATAGAGCGGATCACGTCGATGCTCTCGACCTGACCATGCAGAACCATGGTCACGGCCATTTGCACGACGATGGCCAGAACGACCAGCGCCAGCGCCAGCAGCATGGAAAAACGCACCAGCCCGAGCTTCATCATCAGGTCAACGTAGTACTGGGCCAGCATTCGAATTTGCTTCATAGAGGATCCCTTCACGACTTTATCGCTCAATAATACTCAAATTCACGGCGAGGCGTTGAAGGTTGTGAGAAAAAGTGCGGGGTGAAACAGGAGATTAGCCTCGCCCCCGGGCAAGCGGGAGCGAGGAAGAAGGTTTATCAGGAGCGTTTTAGCAGCATCCAGAGGCTGATCAGGAAGAAACTGGCGCTCGGCAACAGCGCGCCGATAATTGGCGGAATGCCATACACCAGCGTCAGCGGACCAAAAATCTGATCGAGGACGTAGAACACGAAGCCAAAGCTGATACCGGTTACCACGCGAACCCCCATCGGCACGCTACGTAGCGGTCCAAAGATGAACGACAGCGCCATCAGCATCATCACCGCCACGGACAGCGGCTGGAAGATTTTGCTCCACATGTTGAGCTGGTAACGCCCCGCATCCTGCCCGCTCGATTTCAGATACTTCACGTAGTTATGCAGACCGCTGATGGAGAGCGCATCGGGGTCAAGCGCCACGACGCCGAGCTTGTCCGGCGTCAGGTCGGTTTTCCAGGTACCGCTAACGGTCTGCGAACCGGTGATCTGTTTCGGGTTAGTCAGGTCAGATTCATCAACCTGGGATAACCGCCACAGCTTGTTGTTTGCATCAAATTTAGCAGAGGCGGCATAACGCACTGACTGCAAACGACGATCGTTATTGAAAGCATAGATACTCACGCCACCCAGCTCGTCATCCCCTTTCACGCGTTCGATATAGACGAAGTTCTGGCCATCTTTCGCCCATAATCCCTGCTGCGTGGAGAGCAGAGAACCGCCGTACATCGCCTGAGCACGGTAGTTACGCGCCATCTGTTCGCCCTGCGGCGCGACCCATTCGCCGATCGCCATGGTCAGCAGCACCAGCGGGATCGCGGTTTTCATCACCGACAGCGCAACCTGCATACGGGTAAAGCCCGATGCCTGCATCACCACCAGTTCGCTACGCTGAGCCAGCATCCCCAGGCCCAGCAGCGCACCCAGCAGGGCCGCCATCGGGAAGAAGATCTGCACATCTTTTGGTACGCTGAGCAGGGTGTACATCCCGGCGCCCAACGCGTCGTAACTCCCCTGCCCGGCTTTTTTCAGCTGGTCGACAAATTTGATAATGCCCGAGAGCGACACCAGCATGAACAGGGTCATCATGATGGTGGTAAAAATTGTTTTACCGATATAGCGGTCAAGTACGCCAAACGCCTGCATTAGATGGCTCCTTTACGCGTAAACCGGGCACGAAGACGACGCACAGGCACCGTGTCCCACAAGTTGAGTCCGACTGCCAGCAGCAGATACAAACCATTCACGACCCAGGTCCAGATCATCGGGTCAATTTTTCCTTTCCCGCCGTTAGACTTGATTGAGGTTTGCAGCAGGAAGAACACCAGATACAGCAGCATCGCTGGCAGCATCGACAGCACGCGGCCCTGGCGCGGGTTTACCACGCTCAGCGGAACCACCATCAGCGCCATCATAAATACGGTGAATACCAGCGTGATACGCCAGTGCAGTTCAGCACGCGCACGATCGGTATCAGTATTCATTAAGGTGCGCATATCCATCTGCTCAGTATCCGTTGGATCGAGCGCGACGGCCTGATGACCAATGATGGCCTGGTAGTTCTGGAAATCTGTGATACGGAAGTCACGCAGCATAGCCGTGCCTTCGAAACGCGTTCCTTTGTTCAGCGTGACAACCTGAGAGCCGTCTTTACGCTGCGCCAGCTGACCGGAATCCGCCACTACCACAGAAGGGCGCGCGTTACCTTTCGGGCGCAGTTGAGCAAGAAACACGTCATTGAAGCGGCTGCCATCGACGCTTTCGATAAACAGCACGGAGTTACCGTCGGTCGCCTGCTGGAACTGCCCCTGCGCCAGCGCCGCCAGCCCCGGGTTAGCTTTTGCTTCCGCCAGCACCTCATCCTGATGACGGGACGAGGTCGGCCCCGCCCACATGACGTTAACCGCGGCAACAATGCCCGTAAACAGCGCCAGCACCATGGCTGCCTTTACCAATACGGCCTTACTGAGGCCGCAGGCATGCATCACGGTGATTTCACTTTCGGTATAGAGCTTACCCAGGGTCATCAGCAGACCAAGGAACAGGCTTAACGGCAGGATAAGCTGCGCCATTTCCGGCACGCCAAGCCCGAGCAGGGAAAGCACCAGATTCGTTGGGATTTCGCCATCAACTGCCGCGCCGAGGATCCTGACCAGCTTCTGACAGAAAAAGATCAGAAGGAGGATAAAGAGGATCGCCAGTTGGCTCTTCAGCGTCTCCCGAACCAGATATCTTATGATTATCACTTTAAATACGCCCGTTAAAACTCGTCTTATGCAGGAATTTAGCTTGTTTCATGGCTTAAACGTCATTTATTCTCTTGAGTCGTCGAAATCATCGCTAAGATTAAAAAACCCGGCGGATTCGCGCTTCATGACATTTATTGACGTGTCGAAACCGTAGTAACGTAAGATTAACACGAAGTCACCACAACGGCGGACATGAGTTACGAAAGGTTTCAATTCTATCCGTAGCCGCCGCCGTTGTCTTTAAGATTCAGGAGCGTAGTGCATGGAGTTCAGTGTAAAAAGCGGTAGCCCGGAGAAACAGCGGAGTGCCTGCATCGTTGTGGGCGTCTTTGAACCACGCCGACTCTCCCCGATCGCCGAGCAACTCGATAAAATCAGCGACGGCTATATCAGCGCCCTGCTGCGCCGTGGCGAACTGGAAGGCAAACCAGGGCAGACCCTGTTGCTGCACCACGTTCCAAACGTCCTGTCCGAGCGTATTCTGCTGATTGGCTGCGGTAAAGAACGTGAGCTTGATGAGCGCCAGTACAAGCAGGTTATTCAGAAAACCATTAATACACTGAATGATACTGGTTCGATGGAAGCCGTCTGCTTCCTCACGGAGCTGCACGTTAAGGGCCGCAACACGTACTGGAAAGTACGCCAGGCCGTCGAAACCGCAAAAGAGAGCCTCTACAGCTTTGATCAGTTGAAGACCACCAAAAGCGAGCCGCGTCGCCCGCTGCGTAAAATGGTCTTTAACGTGCCGACCCGTCGCGAGCTGACCAGCGGCGAGCGCGCCATTCAGCACGGTCTGGCGATTGCTGCCGGTATTAAAGCGGCAAAAGATCTTGGCAATATGCCACCAAACATCTGTAACGCCGCGTACCTGGCGTCACAGGCGCGCCAGCTGGCTGACGCCTACAGCAAGAACGTCATCACCCGCGTTATCGGCGAACAGCAGATGAAAGAGCTGGGGATGCACTCTTATCTGGCGGTCGGTAACGGCTCCCAGAACGAATCCCTGATGTCGGTCATCGAATACAAAGGCAATCCGTCTGAAGACGCGCGTCCGATCGTACTCGTTGGCAAAGGGCTGACCTTCGACTCCGGCGGTATCTCCATCAAGCCTTCAGAAGGCATGGATGAGATGAAGTACGACATGTGTGGCGCGGCGGCGGTTTACGGCGTCATGCGCATGGTCGCGGAACTTCAGTTGCCCATCAACGTGATCGGCGTGCTGGCGGGCTGCGAAAACATGCCTGGCGGCCGCGCTTATCGCCCGGGTGATGTGCTGACTACCATGTCCGGCCAGACCGTTGAAGTGCTGAACACCGACGCCGAAGGCCGTCTGGTGCTGTGCGACGTGCTGACCTACGTTGAGCGTTTCGAACCTGAAGCGGTTATCGACGTAGCTACCCTGACCGGCGCCTGCGTGATTGCGCTGGGGCATCACATCACCGGCCTGATGTCGAACCACAATCCGCTGGCGCATGAGCTGATCGGCGCGTCCGAGCAGGCTGGCGACCGCGCGTGGCGTCTGCCGCTGGGGGACGAGTTCCAGGAACAGCTGGAGTCTAACTTCGCGGACATGGCGAACATTGGTGGCCGTCCTGGCGGCGCAATTACCGCAGGCTGCTTCCTGGCGCGCTTCACCCGCAAGTACAACTGGGCGCACCTGGACATTGCGGGGACCGCATGGCGCTCCGGTAAAGCCAAAGGCGCGACCGGACGTCCGGTGGCGCTGCTGTCGCAGTTCCTGCTCAATCGCGCGGGTTTTAACGGCGACGAGTGATGAAAAACGCCGGGTAGCGGCTTCGCCTTACCCGGCCTACAACGTCACTCAACCGTAGGCCGGGTAAGCGTAGCGCCACCCGGCTTTGCATTTAAATCCACGACAAGAAACCCCATATATGAAGAATGCAACGTTCTACCTTCTGGACAATGACACCCATCAGGATGGCCTCAGCGCCGTTGAACAACTGGTGTGTGAAATTGCCGCAGAACGTTGGCGCGCAGGTAAACGCGTCCTGATTGCCTGTGAAGATGAGCAGCAGGCGATTCGTCTGGATGAAGCGCTATGGGCGCGCCCGCCGGAGAGTTTTGTTCCGCATAACCTGTCGGGCGAAGGTCCACGCGGCGGGGCACCGGTGGAGATTGCCTGGCCGCAAAAACGCAACAGCAGCGCGCGCGACATTCTCATTAGCCTGCGGACAGACTTTGCAGATTTTGCCACCGCTTTCACAGAAGTGGTAGACTTTGTCCCTTACGAAGAATCTTTGAAACAGCTGGCGCGCGAACGCTACAAAGCGTACCGCCTGGCCGGTTTTAACCTGAATACGGCAACCTGGAAATAATGGAAAAGACATATAACCCACGCGATATCGAACAGCCGCTTTACGAGCACTGGGAACAGCAGGGCTATTTCAAGCCTAACGGCGACGAAAGCAAAGAGTCCTTCTGCATCATGATCCCGCCGCCGAACGTCACCGGCAGTTTGCATATGGGGCATGCTTTCCAGCAGACCATCATGGATACCATGATCCGCTACCAGCGTATGCAGGGTAAAAACACCCTGTGGCAGGCGGGGACTGACCACGCGGGTATCGCGACCCAGATGGTGGTTGAGCGTAAAATTGCCGCTGAAGAGGGTAAAACCCGCCACGACTACGGTCGAGACGCGTTTATCGACAAAATCTGGCAGTGGAAAGCGGAATCCGGCGGCACTATTACCCGTCAGATGCGCCGTCTCGGCAACTCCGTGGACTGGGAGCGTGAGCGCTTCACCATGGACGAAGGCCTGTCCAACGCCGTGAAAGAAGTCTTCGTGCGCCTGTACAAAGAAGACCTGATTTACCGTGGCAAACGCCTGGTCAACTGGGACCCGAAACTGCGTACCGCCATCTCTGACCTGGAAGTGGAAAACCGCGAGTCTAAAGGCTCCATGTGGCACATCCGCTATCCGCTGGCCGACGGTGCAAAAACCGCAGACGGTAAAGATTACCTGGTGGTGGCGACCACCCGTCCGGAAACCCTGCTGGGCGATACCGGCGTGGCCGTTAACCCGGAAGATCCGCGCTATAAAGATCTGATCGGCAAATTTGTGGTGCTGCCGCTGGTGAACCGCCGTATTCCGATTGTGGGCGACGAACACGCCGACATGGAAAAAGGCACCGGCTGCGTGAAAATTACCCCGGCGCACGACTTTAACGACTATGAAGTCGGTCGTCGTCATCAACTTCCGATGATCAACATTCTGACCTTCGACGGCGATATCCGCGAAAGCGCAGAAGTGTACGACACCAAAGGCAACGAATCCGACGTTTATTCCAGCGACATCCCGGCTGAGTTCCAGAAGCTGGAGCGCTTTGCCGCGCGTAAAGCCGTCGTAGCCGCCGTGGACGCGCTCGGCCTGCTGGAAGAGATTAAACCTCACGATCTGACCGTGCCGTACGGCGACCGTGGCGGCGTGGTTATCGAGCCAATGCTGACCGACCAGTGGTACGTGCGTGCCGACGTGCTGGCGAAACCGGCTGTGGAAGCGGTTGAGAACGGCAGCATTCAGTTCGTGCCGAAGCAGTACGAAAACATGTACTTCTCCTGGATGCGCGATATTCAGGACTGGTGTATCTCCCGTCAGCTGTGGTGGGGTCACCGTATCCCGGCGTGGTACGACAATGAAGGCAACGTCTACGTTGGCCGCACCGAAGAGGAAGTGCGTCAGGAAAACAACCTGGGCGCTGACGTTGCGCTGCGCCAGGACGAAGACGTGCTGGATACCTGGTTCTCTTCCGCGCTGTGGACCTTCTCGACCCTCGGCTGGCCGGAAAACACCGACGCGCTGCGTCAGTTCCACCCAACCAGCGTGATGGTCTCCGGCTTCGACATCATCTTCTTCTGGATCGCCCGCATGATCATGATGACCATGCACTTCATCAAAGACGAAAATGGCAAGCCGCAGGTTCCGTTCCATACCGTTTACATGACCGGCCTGATCCGCGACGACGAAGGCCAGAAGATGTCCAAATCCAAGGGTAACGTTATCGACCCGCTGGACATGGTTGATGGTATCTCTCTGGAAGAGCTGCTGGAAAAACGTACCGGCAACATGATGCAGCCGCAGCTGGCGGAGAAAATCCGCAAGCGTACCGAGAAGCAGTTCCCGAACGGGATCGAATCTCACGGTACCGACGCCCTGCGCTTCACCCTGGCGGCGCTGGCCTCCACCGGTCGTGACATCAACTGGGATATGAAGCGTCTCGAAGGTTACCGTAACTTCTGTAACAAGCTGTGGAACGCCAGCCGCTTCGTGCTGATGAACACCGAAGATCAGGATTGCGGCTTTAACGGCGGCGAAATGACCCTGTCTCTGGCAGACCGCTGGATCCTGGCGGAATTTAACCAGACGGTGAAATCGTTCCGCGACGCGCTGGACAGCTACCGCTTCGACATCGCGGCAGGCATCCTGTACGAATTCACCTGGAACCAGTTCTGTGACTGGTATCTGGAGCTGGCGAAGCCGGTCATGAACGGCGGCACTGAGGCGGAGCTGCGCGGTACGCGTAATACGCTGATTACCGTCCTGGAAGGTCTGCTGCGCCTTGCGCACCCGATCATTCCGTTCATCACCGAAACCATCTGGCAGCGCGTGAAGGTAATTGCCGGTATAAACGCCGATACCATCATGCTCCAGCCGTTCCCAGCATTCGATGCCGCGAAAGTGGATGAAGCCGCGTCTGCGGATACCGAGTGGCTGAAACAGGCGATCGTTGCGGTACGTAACATCCGCGCGGAAATGAACATCGCTCCGGGTAAACCACTGGAGCTGCTGCTGCGCGGTTGCAGCGAAGCTGCCGTTCGTCGCGTCACCGAGAACAACACCTTCCTGAAAACCATGGCGCGTCTGGAAAGCATCACCGTGCTGCCTGCCGATGATAAAGGTCCGGTTTCCGTGACCAAAATTATCGACGGCGCGGAGCTGTTGATCCCGATGGCGGGCCTGATCGACAAAGACGCTGAGCTGGCTCGTCTGGCGAAAGAAGTGGCGAAAGTCGACGTGGAAATCGGCAAAATCGAAAGCAAACTGGCGAACGAAGGCTTTGTGGCCCGCGCGCCGGAAGCGGTCATCGCCAAAGAGCGTGAGCGTCTGGTTGCCTTCGCCGATGCGAAGACCAAACTGATCGAGCAGCAGGCGGTTATCGCAGCCCTGTAATGCTTTTACCCCTTACGCTTCAGGGCGTAAGGGGTATCCTTCCTGAAAACTCCTCGCTTGCACTCCCCTTTCTGCGGTGCTATTAACAGCAGTTGTGTGTCAATTTTTGTCATGAGTAATGCTATGAGCGTGATTACCCCCGTCGCGACGACAATGCGTCGGATCACTGAGCAGGACAACCCGGCTATCGCCGCCGTTATCCGCACGGTATCGGCCGAATATGGCCTGACCGCCGACAAAGGCTACACTGTGGCCGATCCCAATCTGGACGAACTTTTTCAGCTGTACAACCAGCCGGGCCATGCCTATTGGGTCATCGAGCAGGACGGCCAGGTCGTGGGCGGCGGCGGCATTGCCCCCCTGCTCTGCAGCGAGCCGGATATCTGTGAACTCCAGAAAATGTATTTCCTGCCAACGATACGCGGACAAGGCCTGGCGAAAAAGCTGGCGCTGGTCGCCCTGGAACATGCACGCTCACAGGGCTTTAAACGTTGCTACCTTGAAACCACCGCTTTCCTTAAAGAGGCCATTGGCCTGTATGAGCATCTGGGCTTTGAGCATATCGATGCCCCACTGGGCTGCACGGGCCACGTGGACTGCGAAGTCAGGATGCTGAAAAGTCTGTAAGTTTTGTTCCTGCCGTCTTCTGTTAAGCGTCTGTAAACTGAATGCTCTACACTCACAGTTCACACCAAAACAGGGGAAACGCGATGTCGAAGATAAAAAGCTACGCCGCACCGCAGGCGGGTGCAGAACTTGAGCTGTACGAGTACGATGCGGGCGAACTAAAAGCGGAAGACGTCGAAGTACAGGTGGATTACTGCGGGATCTGCCATTCAGACCTCTCTATGATCGACAATGAATGGGGCTTTTCCAGCTATCCGCTGGTTGCCGGGCACGAAGTCATTGGCCGCGTCGTGGCGCTCGGCAGCGCCGCGCAGGACAAAGGGCTGAAAGTGGGCCAGCGCGTGGGTATCGGCTGGACGGCACGCAGCTGCGGCCACTGCGACGCCTGTATTAGCGGTAACCAGATCAACTGCCTTGAGGGCGCTACGCCGACCATCCTGAACAAGGGTGGTTTCGCCGATAAACTACGCGCCGACTGGCAATGGGTTATCCCGCTGCCGGACAGCATTGATATTGAATCCGCAGGTCCGCTGCTGTGTGGCGGTATCACCGTATTTAAACCGCTGCTGATGCATCACGTAACTGCCACCAGCCGCGTGGGCGTGATCGGTATTGGCGGGCTGGGGCATATTGCCATCAAACTGCTGCACGCGATGGGCTGTGAAGTGACGGCGTTCAGCTCGAACCCGGCGAAAGAGCAGGAAGTGCTGGCGATGGGTGCGGATAAAGTGGTGAACAGTCGCGATCCCGAGGCGCTCACCGCCCTGGCAGGCCAGTTTGACCTGATCATCAACACCGTCAACGTCGATCTCGACTGGCAGCCGTACTTTGAAGCCCTGGCCTACGGCGGTAACTTCCACACCGTGGGTGCGGTGATGAAGCCGCTGCCGGTTCCGGCGTTTACCCTGATCGGCGGCGATCGCAGCGTATCCGGATCTGCTACCGGCACGCCATATGAGTTAAGCAAGCTGATGAAGTTTGCCGGACGCACAAAAGTGGCACCCACCACCGAACTGTATCCGATGTCAAAAATCAACGAAGCAATCCAGCACGTGCGCGACGGTAAAGCCCGCTACCGCGTAGTGTTGAAAGCGGATTTCTGATGTGAGTTTGCCGGGTGGCGGCTTCGCCTGACCCGGCCTACTTTCACTGCCGCGCCAATACGTTAAGTACTTCTGCCACCGCGACCGCTCCCGGATCCATCACCCCATCCAGGTTCTCTTTATTGACATACGACGAGCGTCCCGCGCCGGCTTTCGCCATTTTTGCCGTTGCTTCGGCGCCCTGCTGCGCAGCCTGCGCCGCCGTCCGCAGATCGCTATCCCTTAACGCCTCCAGCGCCGGTTGCAGGGCGTCGATCAGCGTGCGATCCCCAAGATCTGCACCGCCATACTGCTTCATCTGCGCCAGTCCGCTCAACAATGCTTCTGGTAGCGGCTGTCCATCGTGAAGCTTTTGTCCTGCCGCCGTGAAGAAGATCGACATCAGCACCCCGCTCGACCCGCCCATTACCGTAGCCAGCCGCTCCCCCACCAGCAGGAGTAATGTCGGCACGTCGTTAAGGGGCAGGTTGTTCTCCTCAAGTCGCTGCGCAATATCCCGCGCCCCTTGCGCAAAGGTGGAGCCCGTATCGCCATCGCCTACTTTGGCATCCAGCGCGTTGAGGCGGTTTTCCAGCTGGATCAATGTCTTCGTTACCGAAGCGACGGCCTCGCTCACCTGCGGATTGTCCGATGGGGTATATTCCACGCGGTCATGAAGGGCGCTATGGGGGACGGTACGCAGGGGCGCGAACGCGACGGGCTTCTGCCAGCCCAGCGTCTCGACCTCGGCGTGTATCGCCTTCTCGAAGAAATCGCTGAGCTTTAACAGCGTTAGCGAAAACCCTTTCATATCCAGCGCACTCACCAGCGGCGCCGGGCCAATCAGATACGCTATGTTCTCTTTCAGCGCCGAATGCGCCAGCTCTTTGGTGAGCAGAGCCATCTCCAGCGCTGACACGCCGCCGAGGTTGTTGATCAGCACCGCAAAGCGCCCGTCCCCCGCCTGCGCGCGTAACGGCGTCACCAGCGTGTCGATAATGGCTTTGCTGTTTTGCGTATCCACGACGGAAGCTCCCGGCTCGCCGTGAATGCCCAAACCCAGCTCGACATGGCCTTGTTTTATGCGCCCCTCTTCATCATCGCTGCCCGGCAGGTTGCACGTTTGCATCGCCACGCCCAGGCTCCAGAGGTTATCGCAGGCCTGTTGCGCTATATCCCGCACGTCGTTTAGCGATTTCCCCTGCTCTGCCGCATATCCCGCAATCTTATGCACCAGCGCCGTTCCCGCGATACCACGCGGCTGCTTGTTATCCGGCAGGGCAATATCATCCGCGACGATAACCATCTCCACCTTCAGGCCGTAGCGTTTGGCTTTTTCCGCCGCCAGGCCAAAGTTAAGCCGGTCGCCGGTGTAGTTTTTCACAATCAGCAGGCAGCCACGATCGCCCGTCACCGCCACAATGGCATTGAGGACCGCATCCACGCTTGGGGAGGCGAACAAATCGCCACACACCGCTGCGGTAAGCATGCCTTTACCGACGAACCCGGCATGTGCCGGTTCATGGCCGGAGCCGCCACCGGAGATCACCGCCACGCGGCTTTTATCCCAGTCGCCGCGTGCCACCACGCGGATGGCCGGATCGATATCCAGTTTGACGAGATTACCGTGCGGCGCGGAGAGAAGTATGCCTTCAATGGCATCGTTGACAAGCTGTTTGCGGTCGTTAAAAAAGAATCTGGACATAGTTTCCCAAAATTTTGTTTACCGTATGCAAAAGCATAGTCCGCACTGGATAATGCGCCGCAAAGTGAGGAATTTACGCAGACATTTTGCCGTCAGGTTGCCTATACTCCACCCAGGACTACGAGAGGACGTGCATCATGAGTACACCATTGTTAATCGCCAGGGCTGGAAAAAGAGCTGTTTTTACTGCCCGCGATGGCGAACCGTCATGGCCTGATCACCGGCGCGACCGGGACGGGAAAAACCGTCACCCTGCAAAAGCTGGCTGAGTCGTTGTCCGAGGCTGGCGTGCCGGTTTTTATGGCTGACGTGAAGGGCGATTTAACCGGGGTGGCTCAGGAAGGCACGGCGTCAGAAAAACTGCTCGAGCGCCTGAAAAATATCGGCATCACGGACTGGACGCCGCACGGTAATCCAGTGGTGGTCTGGGATATCTTCGGCGAAAAAGGGCATCCGGTGCGCGCCACCGTCTCCGACCTCGGCCCTTTGCTGCTGGCCCGTCTGCTTAATCTTAACGACGTGCAGTCCGGGGTGCTGAACATTATCTTCCGTATCGCCGACGATCAGGGCTTACTGCTGCTCGACTTCAAAGATCTGCGCGCCATCACCCAGTACATTGGCGATAACGCCAAATCCTTCCAGAACCAGTACGGCAATATCAGCAGCGCCTCGGTGGGCGCCATTCAGCGCGGGCTCCTGACGCTGGAGCAACAGGGCGCCGAGCATTTCTTTGGCGAGCCAATGCTGGATATCAAAGACTGGATGCGCACCGATAGCAGCGGCAAAGGCATCATCAACATTCTGAGCGCAGAGAAGCTCTACCAGATGCCGAAGCTCTACGCCGCCAGCCTGCTGTGGATGCTCTCTGAACTCTACGAACAACTGCCGGAAGCAGGCGATCTGGAAAAACCCAAACTGGTGTTCTTCTTTGACGAAGCGCACCTGTTGTTTAACGACGCGCCGCAGGTGCTGCTGGATAAAATTGAACAGGTTATCCGCCTGATCCGCTCCAAAGGCGTCGGGGTCTGGTTTGTGTCGCAAAACCCGTCGGATATTCCGGACAACGTACTGGGGCAACTGGGTAACCGCGTGCAGCACGCCCTGCGCGCCTTTACGCCGAAAGATCAAAAAGCGGTGAAAGCCGCGGCGCAAACCATGCGTGCCAATCCGGCCTTTGATACCGAAACCGCCATTCAGGCGCTGGGCACCGGTGAAGCGCTGATTTCGTTCCTCGATGCAAAAGGCAGCCCGACAGTTGTCGAGCGCGCGATGGTGATTGCGCCCTGCTCGCGCATGGGGCCAGTAACGGACGATGAACGCAACGGCCTGATCAACCACTCCCCGGTGTACGGGAAGTATGAAGACGAGGTGGATCGCGAATCCGCGTTCGAGATGCTGCAAAAAGGGGTGCAGGCGACTGCCGAATCGCAGAATGCGCCTGCCGCCAAAGGGCAATCTGTAGCCGTGGACGACGGCATTCTCGGCGGGCTGAAAGATATTCTGTTCGGCAGCACCGGGCCGCGCGGCGGTAAACGCGATGGCGTGGTGCAGGCCATGGCAAAAAGCGCGACGCGTCAGATTACCAACCAGATAGTGCGCGGCATGCTGGGAAGTCTGTTAGGCGGCCGTCGCCGGTAGCGGTGGAACCCACGGGCGGCCAAGCGCCGACCCCTGTACGCCGTTCTCCTGTAGATAGCGGTCGATTTCCAGCATCCCCGTCCAGCGGTTCTCACACCAGAGCGGTGCCAGAAGCGTTGGGCGGCGGGCGCTTGCCGAGATGCGGTGGTAAACAATCTCCGGCGGCGTGTGGCGAATCATCTCCCCCGCCGTCACCGTATAGTCGTCGAGTTCGATACCATTTAATCGCCCCGCTTCCCAGGCTTTCGCCATAATGCTTCCCGTAACAATATGCAGCGGGTGCAGCTTAATGCCGTCCACGCCGGTCTCAACAACTTTTTCCAGCGTTTCAAGGCCATGCTGCTGCCCTTCTCCCGGCAAGCCGACAATCAGATGCGAGCAGACTTTTAAACCACGCTCGCGGGCGAGACGCGTGGTGCGCTGGTAGCAGGCAAAATCATGCCCGCGATTGATACGGTGCAGGGTTTTGTCGTGCGCGGTCTGCAAGCCCAGCTCCAGCCAGATCTCGTAGCCCTTCTCTTTGTACTCGCTAAGTAAATCCAGCACGGCGTCCGGCACGCAGTCCGGACGCGTCCCCACGCACAGCCCGACAATGTTCGCTTGAGCAACCGCCTGTTGATACATAGCGCGCAGCACCTGCACCTCCGCCCACGTGCTGGTGTAGGCCTGGAAATAGGCCAGATATTGCTTCGCGCGGTTCACCAGACTCGACTGATGGGCGAGCTGTTCAGCGATAGATTTATGCTGTTGGGCTTCATCAGCAAACGAGGCCACGTTACAGAAGGTGCAGCCACCACGCCCGATGGTGCCATCGCGGTTCGGACAGCTAAAGCCGCCGTGCAGCGTCAGTTTGTGAACCTTTTGTCCGTAGCGCTGCAAAAGATCCCCACCAAACATATTGACTAATTTCTGTAACTGCATAATCTGATAGACCGTCCCGAAGAAAGGGGACAAGCCTGCCATTTTTAGCCTCTGTCGGCGATGACCTGGATCAATCGCCCTGGACGGCCTTTATCTATTTGAATAAATAATCACGATTACCGAGATTTCATTCACCCTGCACGTAATTACTTTTCCTTATGTTTTGATGGTTTTTTTTATTTATAGCGCCAGGTCTGAAAAACAGTGATTTTATGCGGGTTTGAATGCCACCCCAGATTATTATTCTGCTATAAATCTGCATTTCAGCACGCTGCATTGATAATACCGCTTTCATATAGTGAGTCAGATCACACTCCCCTGCACCTTCCCGGCGCTTTAAGTGGTTGTAAAAATAGTGAAATCATCAATAAAAACAACAATATGACCACTCTTTAGCACATTTTTGTATAAATAAGATTGCCATTTGACCTGTGTACCAATTCCCGATAAGTTGGAAATCCGCTGGAAGCTTTCTGGATGAGCGGCCTGCTCATCATATTTATGCAGTAATTGAGATTCCCTCTGAAGCAAGTCCTCAAACTTGTTTACCTGCGCGAAAGGATGAAAAAGAGGGCGAATGCGAGGTCCGCGTATGAAACGCTAACCCCGTCGCCATGCTCTTTCTGCGCCTGTGCGCCACGGTAAAGTTCAGTGGGAAGCCCGACGAGCCTGGGGAGGTTCACTGATATGTTGTACGATAAATCCCTTGAGAAGGATAACTGTGGTTTCGGCCTGATCGCCCACATAGAAGGCGAACCTAGCCACAAGGTAGTGCGTACTGCTATTCACGCACTGGCCCGTATGCAGCACCGTGGCGCCATCCTTGCCGATGGTAAAACCGGCGACGGTTGTGGTCTGCTGTTGCAAAAACCGGATCGTTTCTTCCGCATCGTGGCGGAAGAGCGCGGCTGGCGTTTAGCCAAAAACTACGCTGTCGGTATGCTGTTCCTGAATCAGGATCCTGAAAAAGCTGCCGCGTCACGCCGCATCGTTGAAGAAGAACTTCAGCGTGAAACCCTGTCGATTGTCGGCTGGCGCGATGTGCCAACCAACGAAGGGGTGCTCGGTGAAATCGCCCTCTCCTCGCTGCCTCGTATTGAACAGATTTTCGTCAACGCGCCTGCGGGCTGGCGTCCGCGTGATATGGAACGCCGTCTGTTTATTGCCCGCCGCCGCATTGAAAAACGTCTTCAGGACGATAAAGAGTTCTACGTCTGTAGCCTCTCTAACCTGGTGAACATCTATAAAGGTCTGTGCATGCCGGCTGACCTGCCGCGCTTCTACCTGGACCTGGCGGATCTGCGTCTGGAATCGGCCATTTGCCTGTTCCACCAGCGCTTCTCCACCAACACCGTTCCACGCTGGCCGCTGGCTCAGCCGTTCCGCTACCTGGCGCACAACGGTGAGATCAACACCATCACCGGTAACCGCCAGTGGGCCCGCGCCCGTACCTATAAGTTCCAGACCCCGCTGATCCCGGACCTGCACGATGCCGCGCCGTTCGTGAACGAAACCGGCTCGGACTCCAGCTCAATGGATAACATGCTGGAACTGCTGCTGGCGGGCGGTATGGATATCGTACGCGCCATGCGTCTGCTTGTACCGCCGGCCTGGCAGAACAACCCGGATATGGACCCTGAGCTGCGCGCGTTCTTTGACTTTAACTCCATGCACATGGAGCCGTGGGATGGCCCGGCAGGCATCGTTATGTCCGACGGACGTTTTGCCGCCTGTAACCTGGACCGTAACGGTCTGCGTCCGGCGCGCTATGTCATTACCAAAGACAAGCTCATCACCTGTGCCTCTGAAGTGGGTATCTGGGATTACCAGCCAGACGAAGTGGTCGAGAAAGGCCGCGTCGGACCGGGTGAGCTGATGGTGATCGACACCCGCGGTGGGCGTATTCTGCACTCTGCTGAAACCGACAACGATCTGAAGAGCCGCCATCCGTACAAAGAGTGGATGGAGAAAAACGTGCGTCGTCTGGTGCCGTTTGAAGATCTGTCAGACGAAGAAGTGGGTAGACGCGAGCTGGACGATGACACCCTCGCGAGCTTCCAGAAGCAGTTTAACTACAGCGCGGAAGAGCTGGACTCGGTTATTCGCGTGCTCGGCGAAAACGGCCAGGAAGCGGTCGGCTCAATGGGTGACGATACCCCGTTTGCTGTGCTCTCCAGCCAGCCACGCATTATTTACGACTATTTCCGTCAGCAGTTTGCGCAAGTCACCAACCCGCCAATCGATCCGCTGCGCGAAGCCCACGTCATGTCGCTGGCCACCAGCATCGGCCGTGAGATGAACGTATTCTGTGAAGCCGAAGGTCAGGCGCACCGTCTGACCTTTAAATCACCGATCCTGCTGTACTCCGATTTCAAACAGCTCACCACCATGACCGAGGAGCACTATCGCGCCGACACGCTCGATATCACCTTCGACGTGACCGAAACGAGCCTCGAAGAGACGGTGAACGCGCTGTGCGACAAAGCCGAGCAGATGGTGCGTAACGGCACCGTTCTGCTGGTGCTGTCTGACCGCAACATCGCGAAAAACCGTCTGCCGGTGCCTGCACCCATGGCGGTGGGGGCTATCCAGACGCGTCTGGTGGACAAGAGCCTGCGCTGCGATGCCAACATCATCGTTGAAACTGCGAGCGCGCGCGACCCGCACCACTTTGCGGTGCTGTTAGGCTTTGGCGCCACGGCGATCTACCCGTATCTGGCCTACGAAACACTGGCCCGCCTGGTGGATACCCGCGCGATCGACAAAGACTACCGTGCTGTGATGCTGAACTACCGTAACGGCATCAACAAAGGTCTGTACAAGATCATGTCCAAAATGGGCATCTCGACCATCGCCTCTTACCGCTGCTCGAAGCTGTTTGAGGCGGTCGGTCTGCATGACGACGTTGCCAACCTCTGCTTCCAGGGCGTGATCAGCCGTATTGGTGGCGCAGGCTTTGCTGACTTCCAGCAGGATCTGGTGAACCTGTCGAAACGCGCCTGGCTGGCACGTAAGCCGCTGGAACAGGGCGGTCTGCTGAAATACGTTCACGGGGGTGAGTATCACGCTTATAACCCGGACGTGGTGCGCACACTGCAACAGGCGGTGCAAAGCGGCGAGTACAGCGATTATCAGCAGTATGCTGATCTGGTGAACAACCGTCCGGCGGCGACGCTGCGCGATCTCATTGCCCTCAATCCGGGTGAGGAAGCGGTCAGCATTGACGAGGTTGAACCCGCATCTGAACTGTTCAAACGTTTCGATACCGCGGCGATGTCCATCGGCGCGCTGAGCCCGGAAGCCCACGAAGCGCTGGCGGAAGCCATGAACAGCATCGGCGGCAACTCCAACTCCGGCGAAGGCGGTGAAGATCCTGCCCGTTACGGCACCAATAAAGTGTCCCGTATCAAGCAGGTAGCGTCCGGCCGTTTCGGCGTAACGCCTGCGTACCTGGTTAACGCCGACGTGATCCAGATTAAGGTCGCGCAGGGGGCAAAACCGGGTGAAGGCGGTCAGCTGCCGGGTGATAAAGTCACCCCGTACATCGCTAAGCTTCGCTACTCGGTGCCGGGCGTGACGCTGATCTCCCCGCCGCCGCACCACGATATTTACTCTATCGAGGATCTGGCGCAGCTGATTTTCGACCTGAAACAGGTCAACCCGAAAGCGATGATCTCCGTGAAGCTGGTTTCCGAGCCGGGCGTTGGCACCATCGCCACCGGCGTGGCGAAAGCCTATGCGGATCTGATCACCATCGCCGGCTACGACGGCGGCACCGGCGCAAGCCCGCTCTCCTCCGTAAAATACGCGGGTTGTCCGTGGGAGCTTGGCCTGGTGGAAACCCAGCAGGCGCTGGTCGCCAACGGCCTGCGTCACAAGATCCGTTTGCAGGTAGACGGCGGGCTGAAAACCGGCCTCGACATCATCAAAGCGGCGATTCTGGGTGCGGAAAGCTTCGGCTTCGGTACCGGCCCGATGGTTGCGCTCGGCTGTAAATACCTGCGTATTTGCCACCTGAATAACTGCGCAACGGGCGTTGCTACCCAGGACGAAAAGCTGCGTAAGAATCACTATCACGGCCTCCCGTTCAAAGTGACTAACTACTTTGACTTCATCGCCCGTGAAACCCGCGAGCTGATGGCGCAGCTGGGCGTGAAGCGTCTGGTGGATCTGATTGGCCGTACCGACCTGCTGAAAGAGCTTGAGGGCTTCACGGCCAAGCAGCAGAAGCTGGAGCTGTCTAAGCTGCTGGAAACCGCTCAGCCGCATCCTGGCAAAGCGGTTTACTGCACCGAGAACAACCCGCCGTTCGACAACGGCGTGCTGAACGCGCAGCTGCTGCAACAGGCGAAGCCGTACGTGGACGAGAAGCAGAGCAAAACGTTCTGGTTTGATATCCGCAACACCGATCGTTCCGTGGGTGCATCCCTCTCCGGTTACATCGCGCAAACGCACGGTGACCAGGGCCTGGCATCGGATCCGATTACCGCGCACTTCAGCGGTACCGCGGGTCAGAGCTTCGGTGTGTGGAACGCGGGCGGCGTTGAGTTATACCTGACCGGTGATGCCAACGACTACGTCGGAAAAGGCATGGCGGGCGGTCTGCTGGCGGTGCGTCCTCCGGTTGGTTCAGCCTTCCGCAGCCATGAAGCAAGCATCATCGGCAATACCTGTCTGTACGGTGCAACCGGCGGTCGTCTGTTTGCCGCGGGCCGTGCGGGCGAGCGTTTTGCGGTGCGTAACTCCGGTGCCATCACCGTGGTGGAAGGCATCGGCGATAACGGCTGTGAATACATGACGGGCGGAATTGTGTGCGTCCTGGGTAAAACCGGCGTGAACTTTGGCGCGGGCATGACGGGCGGTTTTGCCTACGTCCTGGATGAAGACGGTGAGTTCCGCAAACGCGTGAACCCGGAACTGGTGGAAGTGCTGGACGTTGATACGCTGGCCATCCACGAAGAACACCTGCGCGGCTTAATTACCGAACACGTGCAGCATACCGGTTCTTCGCGCGGCGAAGAGATCCTGGCCAACTGGCCGGCGTTCTCTGCGAAATTTGCGCTGGTTAAGCCGAAGTCCAGCGATGTTAAAGCCCTGTTGGGTCACCGTAGTCGTAGCGCAGCAGAGCTGCGCGTGCAGGCGCAGTAAGGAATTCAGATGAGCCAGAACGTTTACCAGTTTATCGACCTTCAGCGTGTTGATCCGCCAAAGAAACCGCTGAAGATCCGTAAAATTGAATTTGTTGAAATCTACGAGCCGTTTTCAGAAGGCCAGGCCAAAGCACAGGCAGACCGCTGCCTGTCCTGCGGTAACCCTTACTGCGAATGGAAGTGTCCGGTCCATAACTACATCCCGAACTGGCTGAAGCTGGCCAACGAAGGGCGTATTTTTGAAGCCGCCGAGCTGTCTCATCAGACCAACACCCTGCCGGAAGTGTGCGGCCGCGTGTGCCCTCAGGATCGTCTGTGTGAAGGCTCCTGTACGCTGAACGACGAGTTTGGCGCGGTGACCATCGGCAACATCGAACGCTATATCAACGATAAAGCGTTCGAAATGGGCTGGCGTCCGGATATGACCGGCGTGCGTCAAACCGACAAGCGCGTGGCGATTATCGGCGCGGGCCCGGCAGGCCTGGCCTGTGCGGACGTGCTGACCCGTAACGGCGTGAAGGCGGTGGTCTTTGATCGCCACCCTGAGATTGGCGGCCTGCTGACCTTCGGTATCCCGGCCTTCAAGCTGGAGAAAGAGGTGATGACCCGCCGCCGCGAAATCTTCACCGGCATGGGCATTGAGTTCAAACTGAACGTGGAAGTGGGCCGTGACGTGCAGCTCGACGACCTGCTGAAGGATTACGACGCCGTGTTCCTGGGCGTGGGTACTTATCAGTCCATGCGCGGTGGCCTGGAGAACGAAGATGCGCCGGGCGTGTACGACGCGCTGCCGTTCCTGATTGCCAACACCAGGCAGATCATGGGCTACGGTGAGACCGCCGATGAGCCGTTCGTCAGCATGGAAGGCAAAC
The DNA here is from genome assembly GCF_001037655.1 of Enterobacter sp. MGH85. NCBI lineage: Bacteria > Pseudomonadati > Pseudomonadota > Gammaproteobacteria > Enterobacterales > Enterobacteriaceae > Enterobacter > Enterobacter sp. MGH85. The sequence goes on along the minus strand of NZ_KQ089925.1, from coordinate 1,418,563 downwards.
GCGTGGTGGTGCTGGGCGGCGGTGATACCGCGATGGACTGCGTGCGTACCTCCATTCGTCAGAACGCGGCGCACGTCATCTGTGCTTACCGTCGTGACGAAGAGAACATGCCGGGCTCTAAGCGCGAAGTGAAAAACGCGCGTGAAGAGGGCGTGGAGTTCCAGTTCAACATCCAGCCTCTGGGTATTGAGGTGAATGCCAACGGTAGAGTGAGCGGCGTGAAGATGGCGCGCACGGAGATGGGCGCGCCGGATGCGAAAGGCCGTCGTCGCGCGGAGATCGTGGCCGGTTCTGAACACGTGATCCCGGCTGACGCCGTGGTGATGGCGTTTGGTTTCCGTCCTCACAGCATGGAGTGGCTGGCGAAGCACAGCGTAGAGCTGGACTCTCAGGGCCGCATAATTGCGCCGGAAGGCAGCGACAACGCGTTCCAGACCAGCAACCCGAAAATCTTCGCCGGTGGCGACATCGTTCGCGGCTCTGACCTGGTGGTGACGGCGATTGCCGAAGGCCGTAAAGCGGCTGACGGGATCATGAACTTCCTGGAAGTGTAAGCCCCTCTGACTCCCCGGCAGAAGCATAAAGCGGAACGCTGGGGAGCCTGTTTTCAGTAGCCTGCCCTTAAGTTAATGATACCTTTTTAAGCAAAAAAGCAGCGTAGATCCTGACGTAAACGTTTGCTTTCATGAGAAAAATGTATACTATGCGGCGGATTTTTTGGCCAAAATTCAAGGAGGCGTTGTGTCGCAAGATAACAATTATAGCCAGGGCCCCGTCCCTCTGGCGGCGCGGAAAGGCGTGGTTCCACTCACTTTTGTGATGTTAGGGTTAACCTTTTTTTCCGCCAGTATGTGGACCGGAGGTACGCTCGGTACCGGTCTTTCCTATAATGATTTCTTCCTCGCAGTTCTCTTCGGCAATCTCCTCCTCGGTATTTACACTGCTTTTCTTGGCTACATTGGCGCAAAAACCGGCCTCTCAACCCATCTTCTTGCGCGTTACTCGTTCGGTATAAAAGGTTCCTGGCTTCCCTCCATGCTTTTAGGCGGTACGCAGGTAGGATGGTTTGGCGTCGGCGTAGCGATGTTTGCCATCCCGGTGAGTAAAGCCACGGGCATCGACGTCAATATCCTGATCGCGGTATCCGGTCTGTTGATGACCATGACCATCTTCTTTGGTATCTCAGCGCTGACGATTCTGTCGATCATCGCCGTTCCCGCGATAGTTATCCTCGGCAGCTACTCCGTCTGGCTGGCGGTGGACGGCGTGGGCGGGCTGGATCATTTAAAAGCGATCGTGCCACAGACCCCGCTCAGTTTTTCAGGCGCGCTGGCGCTGGTCGTCGGCTCCTTCATCAGCGCCGGAACGCTGACCGCCGACTTCGTCCGCTTTGGGCGTAACGCGAAAGGCGCCGTGGTGGTGGCAATGGTGGCGTTTTTCCTTGGCAACTCGCTGATGTTTATCTTCGGTGCGGCAGGCGCCGCGGCAGTTGGACAGGCGGATATCTCGGACGTGATGATCGCTCAGGGGCTACTGCTGCCCGCCATTATCGTTCTCGGTCTGAACATCTGGACAACCAACGACAACGCGCTCTATGCGTCGGGTCTGGGCTTTGCCAACGTGACCGGCCTTTCCAGCCGCACGCTGTCGGTGGTTAACGGTATTATCGGCACGCTCTGCGCGCTGTGGCTGTACAATAACTTTGTCGGCTGGCTCACCTTTCTGTCGGCGGCGATCCCTCCCGTCGGTGGGGTGATTATCGCCGACTATCTGATCAACCGCCGCCGCTACGCCAGCTTCCATAGCGCTACCTTTGTGCCGGTCAACTGGGTAGCCATTCTTTCGGTCGCGCTCGGCGTGGCTGCCGGGAATATTATTCCCGGTATAGTGCCGGTGAATGCGGTCCTCGGCGGCGTATTCAGCTACCTTCTGTTAACCCCCTTAGTCAGACGTACCTTTGCTACCGCCCCGGAGGCTCCCCATGCAGAATAATACCCTCACCATTCGTCAGGCCCGTTTACAGGGGCAAGAGGGGTTATGGCAGATCGCAATTGAAAACGGGCGCTTTAGCCGTATTGAACCGCAGGACGCGGCATCGTCACCTGTGGGCCAGGTGCTTGATGCTGAAGGCGGGCTGATCATTCCCCCTTTCGTTGAGCCGCATATCCATCTGGATACCACTCAAACGGCTGGTGAACCGAGCTGGAACCAGTCTGGTACCTTATTCGAGGGGATTGAGCGCTGGGCTGAACGTAAGGCGCTGCTCACCCACGAAGATGTTAAGACCCGCGCAATGCAGACGCTGAAATGGCAGATGGCCAACGGCATTCAGCATGTGCGTACTCACGTTGACGTCTCCGATCCCACGCTGACGGCGCTGAAAGCGATGCTGGAAGTGAAGCAGGAGGTCGCCCCGTGGGTCGATCTGCAAATCGTGGCGTTCCCCCAGGAGGGCATTCTTTCTTATCCCAACGGTGAAGCGTTGCTGGAAGAGGCGGTGCGTATGGGGGCGGACGTCATTGGCGCAATTCCGCACTTTGAATTTACCCGCGAGTATGGTGTGGAGTCGTTGCACAAAACCTTCGCACTGGCGCAGAAGTACGACAGGCTGATCGACGTACACTGCGACGAAATCGATGATGAACAGTCGCGCTTCGTGGAAACCGTCGCCGCGCTGGCGCACCGTGATGGGATCGGCTCGCGCGTTACCGCCAGCCATACCACAGCGATGCACTCCTATAATGGCGCCTACGCGTCCCGCCTGTTTCGTTTGCTGAAAATGTCGGGCATCAACTTCGTCGCCAATCCGCTGGTGAACATCCACCTTCAGGGCCGTTTCGACACCTATCCTAAGCGCCGCGGCGTAACGCGCGTGAAAGAGATGCTGGAGGCGGGGATCAACGTCTGCTTTGGGCATGATGACGTTTTCGATCCGTGGTATCCCCTGGGCACCGCCAATATGTTGCAGGTGCTGCATATGGGTTTACACGTCTGCCAGCTGATGGGGTACGGGCAGATTAACGACGGGCTGAATCTGATCACCACCCACAGCGCGAAAACGCTCAACCTGCAGGACTACGGCGTGAAGGTGGGTAATTCTGCGAACCTGGTTGTTTTACCGGCCGAAAATGGCTTTGATGCGGTTCGTCGCCAGACGCCAGCGCGTTATTCGGTTCGTCACGGGCGGGTTATCGCCGAGACGGTACCCAGCCAGACAACGCTGCATCTGACGCAGCCGGAAGCGGTGACCTTTAAACGGTAATTATCGTTTCAGGAAATCTCATCCGGAGACGTATCAGCCTGTTTACGCTTTATCAGGTCTACAAACCGCAGCCTCTTTGCAGGCCTGGTAAGCGCGGCGCCAGCGGTGAACTGGCGTGTCTATTTTCGATATTCTTTTGCAGAAGAGAGATTATAAATAGACCAGCGTAATCACCGCCTCGCCGTCCAACTTGATCTCTTGCCCGCTGCCAAGCCCGTTGGCGACAGCGGCACTCACCTGTAGCGGAACAACCGCCGATGAGATTGGCTGCGGAATATCCGTGCCTTTTTGCACAAACGTATAGAAAAAGTCCTGCTGGGTCGGCAAGGGCAATAGCGTCGTGCGCGTCCATGGACCATTTTTGGTCGCGGCCCCGGCGATCTCCACCTGAACAGCGGCACTTTCGTCGGCTGCCGTCACGCCTGCCGCGTTATTTTGCACCCCATAACTGCCAATCGGCTTCTGCTCGCTGGTCAATCCTAAACCAAACAGGCGGGTCGTATCACGCACATAGGCACCGTTATTTATCTGGAATTTTACCCCTTCTTGCCCGGATTTATCTTTGCCAACGACCACGGAACTGGCGCGGGTATCACGCGCGGTAATCGCAACTCCCGTAGAAGATTCACACGTCACCGATAGTGTAAGATCGCGAGTACCAAGCTGTGTGAATGCGCTGGAGGAGAGCGACCCCGCATAGCGCGTGCCGAAATCTGCCACACCGCCATTGCTCAACGCCGGTGTACAGGCGGCAGCGTCAACGGTGACATCCACATCAATATTGACCGTATCAGTTGCCCATACCGCTGAAGCGGCAGACATTCCGCAGAGTAATAGCGCTATACGCTTTTTCATTGTACATCCATCCTTACGCGTAAATTTCCGCGCCACACTTCTCTGTCCGTAATATGGTTACTTTTGAAGCGCGGTTTGATGGTAAGCGTGACAGACGCCGTTTTTCCCCGCAGCTCCTGACCGTTGATAAACGCAATCCCTTCGTTAAGCGCTGGCGCGATCTCTCTCACGCCGCCATTGGTAACCCACGGGTCGCCGGCATGGATAGCCGCCAGATTGACTGTACGATCGTCCACCGTTGCCTGCGCGGCAGTAACGCGCATGACGCCGTTATCACCAAAACCAAATTCATGCCCTTTCGGTACGTTACTGCCCAGAAAGAGACGAATACGCGACGGTTCATCGCATATCACGTTCAGGACAATCTGTTTCTCCGGCATCTCAATCAACGTGTTCCCTTCCGCCTGGCGCTCTGCGGCACTCATACGGCCATAGCTGAGTTTTTGCTGGCTTGATACTAACTGGCAGTCAGCCATAGCATGCAGAGAAAACGCCATTGCGCACACGGCTAAAAAAAGCGCCTTCATTTACACACCTCATTGACAGTTTCATAGAATGTATCGGTATTTGCCTCTTTCGGAAGCTTCAGACCAAATGCACAGGTGCCGTTATCCAGTTTTGCCACCACCTGTTGAGCAGGTTCAACATCGTTAAAAAAGACCACGCCATCATCCACTGAGGTCGTAAGATAATTTCCGTGCGAATCCTCAAGGGCGATCCCTTTCGGCAGCTTTTTACCGTTTGCCAGGATAACGTTCACCAGTGCACGTCGCTGGGTTAACGCAGTAAAATCAAGATGCCCTACCGCTCCTTTGCCAAGCGTGACGACACGGGTTCCATTCCCGATATCCATATTTTTCGGCAATGTTTCCGTATCCACTTCTACCCGCGCTGGGCGCCAGGCTCCCACTGACGGTACCACTGCCTGACCACGGAAGTCGGTCCATACCGGCCCCTGGGGCGTGTCAATCCTCACACCGGAGACGGGTTTATCCAGAGCAGCGATCGCGAACGTGTCGCGGATCGCCCATGGAGAGAACGTAACGCCTTGTCCATGAACCGCGATGCCCCCCTGTAGCGATCCTGAATAGCTGCGGCTATTCTCGTTATCCGAACTGGCGCTCAGGCCAAGCTGCGTATAGTGAAGGTTGCTGCTTATCCCACCGTTTACATTATCGCGATTCGTGGCCTGATCGTGTTCAGCTCCCAGCGACCAGGATGTGGTATCACTTACAACGCCAAGCGCAGAGGCGCCATACCGCGTTTTATGGTCATCATGACGGCTGTACAGGCTAACGCTATTGCTGGCACCAAAAGGAATACTGAGGTTGACGTAGAACAGATCGCCATCATCCTCATTCTCCTCATCTGCACTCAACTGATGTTGCCAGTTCATGGAAATCGTGGCGTACTTGAATGACTTGTTCCAACCCGCAGAGATGAAGCGGGAATCATCTGACTTATCATAACCCTGCGTTTGGTAGTAGCTGGTGCTAAGCGTGCCTAAGTAGGGCACACTCCAGGTCAGCCCGGCGGAATACTCATTTTTATTACCGCTGTCGAAATCATCATCCAGTGCTTCAAAAAGTTCGCGATAGTCTTGCGATTTATGCGTAACAGAGGCGTTAGCCCCCATGCCAAATGCGGGGTCAGAACTCCATGTTGCCGATAGCGTGTACCTCTGCCCTTTCAGTGAATCTTTCGAATCGTTGGACTGGTTCGCCTGGAGTGAAACAAGCCAGGCTGGTAGCGGCACTGTATCAAGGCTGGTGGCGACAGCCTGGTAATCTTCGCCTACGATTGAGCCTGCGTTGACATTTACCCGTTCGCTTAGTTTCCAGCCTCCAGAAAGGCTGGCTACCCATGGCGTTTCACTATAGCTATCGCTCACTCGTCCCAGCGCGAAGTGATATCCTGAAGGCGCCCCTGCGCTCTGGTTATACAGCGCTGCGGGCACCACATAGCTGTGCTGGCTGCCATCGGTTTCCACTACCGTCACGTTCAGATCGCTAACGCCGTTACGTACCGGCACATCGGTGAGATTAAACGGCCCGACCGGCACCAGTGTGCTGTACACCAGAACATTTTGCTGACGCACTTCAATACGGGCCTGAGGCGTATTGGCGATACCGGACACGCTCACTCCGCTACCGCCCTGTTGTAAGGCGCTCTCCGGTGAAAGCTCGATACCATAGATTCCCGTTCCCTGAAGAAGGGAGTTATTGATATTGACCTCGCCCGCCCTCAGGGTACTTTTCAGGGGGACAAAAGTATGCTGCAAATAGGTCGACGAGTTATTACTCTCGAATTCTCCGTCGCTCCGGCTCAGCAGTTGCTGAGTACGTAAGATCCAGTCGTCGAAATTGACCCCACCGTCCAGCATGGCCTGTGAATAGTCAGAGTGCCCGTCACCAAACTCATTGCGCGAGGAGAGAAGAGAATAATTCAACAGCGCAGCAGTGCCACCGGAAGTATAAGCTCCGATATCCGATTCGCTGTTTGCTATCCGATCCGCCGGTACAACCAGACTTAGAGATTCTTGCGCAGGCGAAGCCTCCACAATAGCGCTCGGGATATGACCGGTATAATCGTAGCAGCCGGACTCATAGTCAGAGGGAACTTTTAATCCTGCCTGCTCCATAAAAGGTTTGTCGAAACAGAGATCGCCGTTGTTGTCGAAACGAGCAATAACGTTGCCTTTATTATCACCATTCACCTTCAGGGCGACGGAAACGCTACCCGGTAAATACTTCGTCTTGCGAGAGAAATAATTTGATACGTCCGGGTTTATCCCCAGTGAACGAAGCGTTTCCTGATCAAAATTAATGGCAGCAGTCTCCATCTGCTGAGCCATCGCCTGGCCAGAACAGACCAGGCCAATGAGACAGGCGAGTAACGTTTTTTGCTGCATATCCTTTGCTGTCCTTATAGAGGCTTACTTCAAATCTGTAGTAAAGCGATCCCCTTTATAGCCGTAACGACTCGCCGGATAGAATTCAACTTTATTATCAGAGAAATTTGGTAATGTTGTTTTTATCGAGGTGTGAGGAAGGATGTAGGTCTTATCCAGCACACCCGCTTTTCCTGAGGGTAATGTTTTAAAGGATGCCGTTATACGAACAACGTAATCGCTGGGATTGTTGATAACCAGGCCATCACCCTTTTTGTTCCATGTCAAAAATTTCCATGGCTGCGTCTCCTCAGGTAGACCCGCAGGATGAATTACAACAGGAAGATCCTGGCGGATAGTCAACGCAACTTTATCTTCTCCTTTCTCCTTTGGAGGAATGCCTTCGAACGTGACGCGTTTAAGTTCTTCATACTTCATGGGTTTGCTGGTTTGCAGCAGAAAACGCATTCGCTGTGTTTCCCCGGCGTCGACACGGACTACAGGTTGAGAAACGATTAAACGAATAGATTTATCGCTATCAGGTAAATCTACAATGTTTGTATAAAGCAATGCAGGCTGCGAATCCGTATTTTTAACATTCATACTGGCTTCGCCTTTTTGTGCATCGACTAATAAAACCGATGTTTCTGGAACCATACCGGTGGCACAACACTTTGTCGCTACAGCCAACAACGCAAGATATAGAATTTTCTTCATGACTTTCCACTCACATAAATAAATAAAAATCATACCGGCATTATTTTTATTATTCTTGCGGCAGAGAGAGCTATTTTAATGCAAAAAAAGCGTGACAATGGCTTTTAAATACTCTAACCATTGCCACGTTAATTAAGCGTTAAATTATTAGAGATATACCAGACTAATGGTTGCGTTACCGTCCAGCGTAATTACGTCAGTCGTACCTAATACCGAGTTATCCTGCACTGCAGAGGTAACCAGCAACGGCACGCTAAGCTGTTTGAAGGCTTTTGGCTGCGTGGTACCGGCTGTTGCTACGGTATTCGCTTTTTGGTAGCCCGTGCAGCCATTAAGCGAGCAGAGGTAACCCAGGCCTGGCGCAACTTTCTCCCAGGAACGCTGGCCTTCAGTGATGCTCCCTGTTACCAGGGTGTCAACATTCGCGCCATCCGCTGTGACCGCTTCAGTATTGATGGCAACGGTGTAAGCACCAATGCTCACGCCAGCGGTGGTTTTACCCAGACCAAAGGCACCAGCGGTGTTGCTGAAGTCTGATTTATCCGTACCGCTACCTGCGATAAACGCGGTTGAAGACAGGTTAACGCGACTGTCCAGGCGGTTATCGGTGGAGGTAAAAGCAACGCTCATGTTGCTTTCGCAACTGATATTTAGCGTGATGCTTTTCTGCCCCAATTGTACCAGCTTGTTTGTCGCACCGGTCGGTGCAATATTTTGGTTCAGTACCGTTCCATAATCTACAACGCCGCCATCAGGCAGGGTCGGCGTACATGCAGCCGGGTTAATCGTACCGACAACTTTCAGCGTAACATCGTTAGCGGCCTGAGCAGCAAAAGCGGATAAACCGAAGGCTACGGCGACGGTTGCTGCCGAGAGTACTTTTTTAAATTCCATTATTTTCATTTCCCGATTTATTTTCTACAGCATTTAGCAATAACGAATATCAAAGATAAACAAGGCTCAGCGTGGCATTACCGTCAAGCGTGATAGTATCGCCTGTACCCAATACAGTGTTGTCCTGAAGCGCAGTCGTAATGCGTAACGGCATATTCATAACTTTAAAAGCTTTTGGTGTGGTGGTTCCCGATGCAGCAGCCGTAAAGACACGTGTCTGGCCTGTGCCACTGTTAACTGGTGCAAAAGCACCCGTACTGGATTTTACCCAGGTATAATTTGATGTATCGGTACCTGTGGCTGCAATGAGATCAGCGACAACACCATCTGTTGTTGTATTAACGGGATCTGCTGCAATGACATAGGAGCCAATATTCACACCCGCACTCGTTTTACCCAAGCCATAGGCGTTTCCTGAAGCGTTAGCATTTACATTATCGAAAAAACCATTTTCAATATAAGCGGCGCTCCCCAGGCCCACACGAGTATCATGGCGGTTATCCGTAGAAGTCACCCCAACGCTGGTATCGCTGTCACAGGTAATAGTGAGAGTAATACTTTTAGCCCCCAACTGAACCAGTGTATTCGCCGTGCCAGTTGGATTGATGGTAGAAGCTGGCATTGTGCCATAATCTACCACTCCACCGTTTGGCAGTGAGGGTACGCAGGAACCAGGAACGATATTACCAATAACTTTCAACGTCACATCATTAGCAGCGTGTGCATTTGACATGGCGAGGGCTGCACAAATAGCAGCAGATGAAAATAATTTTTTAAAAGTGATATTCATAATTTGTCCTTAAAAGAAAATCCGTTTTTGTTAACGCACATATATATTTTCACAGGGTGATATCGGATACAATCAAATTAAAATAAAACATTATTGAAGATAAATTTAACTGTCCTACAGAAAATAACCCAACAAGATTAATCCCATGCCAATTAATAGACCGATATCTTTTGCAAAGACACAAGTTTTTTAGAGAGTAATTTTATGCAGAAAATAAAAAAACCTGCACAGCTGTGCAGGTTCGGAAAAAATATTGTGCTTTATGAAGTTTATTTGACGACACGGAGTGCCGGACGACCACCGCGCGGAGGCGGATCGTCATCAGGGTCATTGTCGTCGTGATGATCGGGTTTATCGCCATCAATCACAGACATTACCGTGTCGCTTTCACGTTCATCGGATGTCCCATCATCGTTCAGGCTGGCGACCTCTTCATCATAAGCCGCTTCCGGTTCGAACATGGTACCTGCACCGTTTTCACGGGCGTAGATAGCCAGAACCGCAGCCAGCGGAACGGAAACCTGACGCGGCACGCCGCCGAAACGCGCATTAAAGCGCACTTCGTCGTTCGCCAGTTCCAGGTTACCCACTGCACGTGGCGCAATATTCAGTACAATCTGTCCGTCGCGTGCGTATTCCATTGGAACCTGCACGCCCGGCAACGTCACATCCACAACCAGGTGCGGCGTGAGCTGGTTATCCAGCAGCCATTCATAGAAGGCGCGCAGCAGATACGGACGGCGTGGTGAAAGTTGTGACATTTCCACAGTCATTAGCCTCGGCCGAGACGCATTTCGCGCTCCGGTTCAGTTAAGGATGCCAGGAAAGAGTCGCGTTCGAATACGCGAGTCATGTAGCCTTTCAGCTCTTTCGCGCCAGGACCGCTGAATTCTACGCCCAGGGTTGGCAGGCGCCACAGCAGCGGTGCCAGGTAGCAATCTACCAGGCTGAACTCATCGCTCAGGAAGAAAGGTTTTTGACCAAATACCGGCGCAATCGCCAGCAGCTCTTCACGCAGCTGTTTACGCGCAGCATCCGCTTCTGAAGAGGAACCGTTAACGATAACGTTCATCAGCGAGTACCAGTCTTTCTCGATACGCTGCATGTACAGGCGGCTTTCACCACGCGCAACAGGGTAAACAGGCATCAGCGGCGGATGCGGGAAACGCTCATCCAGGTATTCCATAATGATACGGGATTCCCACAGGGTCAGCTCACGATCCACCAGCGTCGGTACGCTTTGGCTCGGGTTGAGATCGATCAGATCCTGAGGCGGGTTATCCTTTTCCACATGCTCGATCTCAAAACTGACACCCTTCTCGGCCAGCACGATACGAACCTGATGGCTATAAATGTCAGTAGGACCAGAAAACAGCGTCATTACCGAACGTTTGTTGGCAGCGACAGCCATGAAAACCTCCAGGTATATTCAGAATTTTTACTGCTACCAGCCCAACGGGGCCAGCCAGATGATGTATCGCCCATCCCAGAGAAAACACATTGTTCAAGAATCGAACAAAAATCGAGTATTCACCGATATTTGGGCATAAAATTGGATGATAGTTTACCAGATTTTGATGGCTTTGTGGTGAGGGGATGCCGGAAATGTGGAAAAAGAGAAGATATATGAAATGTTACTGTGGATAACCTGCGCATTATCCATAAAAAAACCCGCCGAAGCGGGTTTTTCGCCAATCGTTCTGCGTAAGCAGAATAGATTAACGTTTGGAGAACTGTGGACGACGACGTGCTTTACGCAGACCCACTTTCTTACGTTCAACCTGACGAGCGTCACGAGTAACGAAGCCAGCTTTACGCAGTTCAGAACGCAGGGATTCGTCGTACTCCATCAGCGCGCGGGTGATACCGTGACGGATCGCACCTGCCTGACCGGAGATACCACCACCTTTAACGGTGATGTACAGATCCAGTTTTTCTACCATATCAACCAGTTCCAGCGGCTGGCGAACTACCATGCGGGCAGTTTCGCGACCGAAGTATTGTTCCAGAGAACGCTGGTTAATTACGATTTTACCACTGCCCGGTTTAATGAAAACGCGAGCTGCGGAACTTTTGCGGCGACCAGTGCCGTAGTATTGATTTTCAGCCATTGCCTATAATCCCGATTAGATGTCAAGAACTTGCGGTTGCTGTGCCGCGTGGTTGTGCTCGTTGCCTGCGTAAACTTTCAGTTTACGGAACATAGCACGACCCAGCGGGCCTTTTGGCAGCATGCCTTTAACCGCGATTTCAATCACACGCTCAGGACGGCGGGCAATCATCTCTTCAAAGGTCGCTTCTTTGATACCACCGATGTGGCCGGTGTGGTGGTAGTACATTTTGTCAGTACGCTTGTTGCCGGTAACAGCAACTTTGTCAGCGTTCAGAACGATGATGTAATCACCGGTATCAACGTGCGGAGTATATTCCGCTTTATGCTTACCGCGCAGGCGACGAGCCAGTTCAGTAGCCAGACGGCCCAGAGTTTTACCGGTCGCGTCAACAACATACCAGTCGCGCTGTACGGTTTCTGGTTTAGCTGTAAAAGTTTTCATTAAAAGCTTACCCAAATAATAAGTTACACGTTGGTGAACACCCAAACGTTTAGTCAGTTGAGGTTCACACGACAAAGTCCGGCAAACCTACCCCTTCGAATAGCACATGCCGACACATAGAAAGTTTCGGGAAAAAAACCTTCTCGTAACGTGGGGTCGCAAGATTATAGAGAAGTTGAGGTCAAAGATCGACCCTTAAATGTGATTTGGGATGGGTTTTTCGGGGCTACGTACTGTGCGGTCTGGTGCCCTCACCCCCAGCCCCTCTCCCACAGGGAGAGGGTAGCGTTTGTTAAGGTCTGGTGCCCTCACCCCCAGCCCCTCTCCCACAGGGAGAGGGTAGCGTTTGTTAAGGCTTGGTGCCCTCACCCACAGCCCCTCTCCCACGGGGAGAGGGTAGCATTTATGGCATATGCTCACGCTTGAGGTACTCTTCGCTCTGCATCTCTTGCAGGCGCGACAGGCAGCGCTGGAACTCAAACTTCAGGCGCTCGCCCTGATAGATCTCATATAAAGGCACCTCGGCACTGACTACCAGCTTGACGTGGCGCTCATAAAACTCGTCCACCAGCGCGATGAAGCGGCGCGCTTCGCTCTCCATGAGAGGGGTCATGACGGGCACATCCCATAACATAACGGTATGGAACAGTCGCGAAAGCGCAATGTAGTCATGCTGGCTGCGGGCGTCCACGCAGAGCGTTGCAAACGAGACGGCCAGCGTCTGGTTCTCTACGCCAAGCGTCGGCAACGGACGATGATTAATCTCTAGCGCTGGTGCGTTATCCCGCGGCGACCCTGCCAGCGCCAGCCAGAGTTTATCCATCTCGCTGGCTGTGTCGGCGTTCAGCGGTGAAAGCCACAGGTGCGCCTGCGTCAGCGTGCGCAAACGATAGTCGACGCCAGCGTCGACATTCATGATGTCGCAGTGCTGCTTAATGGCATCTATGGCTGGCAGGAAACGCGCCCGCTGGAGACCGTTGCGATAAAGCTCATCCGGCGGGATATTTGAGGTCGCCACCAGGGTGATCCCACGCGCAAACAGCGCTTTCATCAGCCCCCCCAGCAGCATCGCGTCCGTAATATCGGAAACAAAGAATTCGTCGAAGCAGAGAACGTCCGTTTCCGCCTTGAAGCGGTCCGCCACGATTTCCAGCGGGTCGGTTTCGCCCTGGAGCGCCGTCAGCTCTTCATGGACCCGGAGCATAAAACGGTGAAAGTGCAGACGCTGCTTACGCGTGCCGGGCAGGCTCTGGTAGAACATGTCCATCAGCCAGGTCTTACCCCGCCCAACGCCGCCCCACATATATAAGCCACGAACCGGTGCGTTTACCGTGGGCTCTTTTTTGCCCAGTAAACGGCCGAATGCCGCCTTCAGCCCACTGCTCTGCACCGCATCGGCGGGTTTCGCCAGAAGCTCCTGGTAAATCGTGTCCAGGCGGTTTACCGCTTCACGCTGGACATCATCCGGCTGGTGTGTGCCCTCACTCAGGGCGAGTTGGTAACGCGATGATGGGGACAGGTTTTGCATGATGTTATTGTTATTCCTTTAGTTAAACCTCATCAGCGGTCGTGGCTGATGAAAAAAAGGCCGTTCTACACTACGCGATGATACGTCAGGATTCCACTTCTGCGGAAATAGCGGTTATAGTGGCATAATCAGGCACAGGCAGGAGCCGAGCCAACACCCTACGGAACAACAAGACAACGGGAGAAGTTCATGACCTGGGAATATGCGCTAATCGGTTTAGTCGTCGGCATCATCATTGGTGCTGTGGCCATGCGTTTCGGTAACCGCAAATTGCGTCAGCAGCAGTCACTGCAATACGAACTGGAAAAGAACAAAGCCGAACTGGAAGAATACCGCGAAGAGCTGGTCAGCCACTTTGCCCGTAGCGCTGAGCTGCTGGACAACATGGCGACAGATTATCGCCAGCTCTACCAGCACATGGCGAAAAGCTCCAGCAGCCTGCTGCCGGAAATGACCGCGGAGAGCAACCCCTTCCGCAATCGTCTGGCGGACTCTGAGGCCGGTAACGATCAGGCACCGGTTCAGATGCCACGCGACTATTCAGACGGCGCGTCCGGCCTGCTGCGCGGTGGCGTAAAACGCGATTAATCGCACAACCTGAATAAATTTTACGGGCGCACCTTATGCGCCCGTCCTTTCTTCCCGTCCCCAGCTATTATTTAGTCAAACACCTCATTGTTCAGCGGTTGAAAATTCAATAACATCAAGATGTTTTTGGGGCCGTTCTTTTTCATTCCAGGATACGAGAGTCAGCATCGATGAAGAAAAAAAACCAGCTGTTGAGCGCCTTAGCGTTAAGTGTCGGGTTATCTCTCTCGGCGTCCTTCCCCGCCAGTGCGGCACTACCTTCGCAGGTGCCAGGACAAGAAGCCATTCCCAGCCTTGCGCCGATGCTTGAAAAAGTCCTGCCTGCGGTAGTCAGCGTTCAGGTGGAAGGGACGGCACGCCAAAGCCAGCGTATTCCCGAAGAGCTGAAGAAATATTTTGGCGAAGAGGCGCCGGATCAGCAGGCTCAGCCGTTTGAAGGCCTTGGTTCGGGCGTGATTATCGACGCGGCCAAAGGCTATATCCTGACCAATAACCACGTGATCAGCCAGGCTGATAAAATCAGCGTTCAGCTGAACGATGGCCGGGAGTTTGACGCCAAACTGATCGGCGGTGACGATCAGAGTGATATCGCCCTGCTACAGGTGCAAAACCCCAGCAACCTGACCCAGATCGCCATCGCCGATTCCGATAAGCTGCGCGTGGGTGATTTTGCCGTCGCGGTCGGTAATCCGTTCGGTTTAGGGCAGACCGCCACCTCCGGGATTGTCTCTGCCCTGGGGCGCAGCGGCCTGAATCTCGAAGGGCTGGAAAATTTCATCCAGACCGATGCCTCCATCAACCGGGGCAACTCCGGCGGTGCGCTGCTTAACCTGAACGGCGAACTGATCGGCATTAATACCGCTATCCTCGCACCAGGCGGCGGTAGCATCGGGATTGGTTTTGCCATTCCGAGTAACATGGCTAAAACCCTGTCTCAACAGCTGATACAGTTTGGCGAGGTTAAGCGCGGGCTGCTGGGCATTAAAGGCATGGAGATGAGCGCCGATATCGCCAAAGCCTTTAAGCTCAACGTCCAGCGCGGGGCGTTTGTCAGCGAAGTGCTGCCCAACTCAGGCTCTGCGAAAGCGGGCGTGAAATCCGGTGACGTTATTGTCAGCCTGAACGATAAACCGCTGAGCAGCTTCGCTGAATTACGTTCGCGTATTGCCACCACTGAGCCTGGCGCTAAAGTGAAGCTGGGCCTGATCCGCGAGGGCAAACCGCTGACCGTGGAAGTGACACTGGACAAGAGCACCTCCTCTTCCGCCAGTGCAGAACAGATCTCCCCGGCGCTACAGGGCGCAACGCTGAGCGACGGTCAGCTTAAAGACGGCACGAAAGGCATTTCTGTCACTGCCGTTGAGAAAAGCAGTCCAGCCGCGCAGGCAGGTTTACATCAGGACGACGTGATCGTGGGCGTGAACCGCACTCGCGTGCAGTCTATTGCCGAAATGCGTAAGGTGCTGGAGAGTAAACCGGCGGTCATTGCCCTGCAAATTATCCGTGGCAACGACACCCTCTACATTTTACTGCGTTAACCATTTGCGACTCCGGGCATCGCCGCTGCGTGTGATGTCCGGATAACTCATGTTATGCTGCAAACCGTTCCTTTTTTAACGACACACGCATCATGCTTTTAAAGCTCTTTCGTTCAATTGTCATTGGTTTGATCGTTGCCGGTCTGCTGCTGGTGGCTATGCCATCTTTACGCCAGTTCAACAAACTGTCGGCTCCTCAGTTCGACAGCACGGATGAAACGCCTGCAACGTACAATCAGGCGGTACGCCGTGCCGCCCCCGCCGTGGTTAACGTCTATAACCGCGGGCTTAACAGTTCCGCTCATAACCAGCTGGAGATCCGCACGCTCGGTTCCGGTGTGATCATGGATGACCGGGGTTACATCATCACCAATAAACACGTGATCAACGATGCCGACCAGATTATCGTCGCCTTGCAGGATGGCCGCGTGTTTGAAGCCCTGCTGGTGGGGTCGGACAGCCTGACCGATCTGGCGGTGCTGAAGATCAACGCCACGGGCGGTCTGCCGACTATCCCGATTAATCGCAAACGAACGCCGCACATCGGCGATGTGGTGCTGGCGATCGGTAACCCGTACAACCTGGGCCAGACCATCACTCAGGGGATCATCAGCGCGACAGGTCGAATTGGACTGAACCCGTCAGGGCGGCAGAACTTCCTGCAAACCGATGCCTCGATCAACCACGGTAACTCCGGCGGTGCGCTGGTGAACTCTCTGGGCGAACTGATGGGCATTAATACCCTCTCCTTCGACAAGAGCAACGATGGCGAAACACCGGAAGGGATTGGCTTTGCCATTCCGTTCCAGCTGGCGACCAAGATCATGGACAAGCTGATCCGCGATGGCCGCGTGATCCGTGGCTACATCGGTATTGGCGGGCGTGAAATCGCGCCGATGCATACGCAGGGCGGTGGTATCGATCAGATCCAGGGGATTGTGGTCAACGAAGTGGCACCTGGCGGCCCGGCGGCCAATGCAGGTATCCAGGTGAACGACGTTATTCTTTCCGTCAACGGCACGCCGGCGGTCTCTGCGCTTGAAACGATGGACCAGGTGGCGGAAATTCGACCGGGCTCTATCATCCCCGTAGAAGTCATGCGTAATGACAAGAAGCTCACGATTCAGGTCACCATCCAGGAATACCCGGCCACTAACTGACGGGCATAAAAAAACGGAGCTTAGCGCTCCGTTTATTTTACCGGGACAAGATCACTTGTTAACGAACTCTTCGCCCAGCGTGATGTCTTTCTTCAGCGTATCCAGCATGCCTTCCATCGCGTTTTGCTCAAACGCGCTTAGCGTGCCGATAGACTTACGCTCTTCAACGCCGTTTTTACCCAGCAGCAGCGGCTGAGAGAAGAAGCGCGCGTGTTCACCGTCGCCTTCTACGTAAGCGCATTCAACCACGTTTTTCTCGCCCTGCAGCGCGCGAACCAGAGACAGGCCGAAACGCGCCGCCGCCTGGCCCATAGACAGGGTTGCAGAACCGCCACCCGCCTTCGCTTCCACCACTTCGGTGCCTGCATTCTGAATACGTTTGGTCAGGTCAGCCACTTCCTGCTCGGTGAAGCTCACGCCCGGGATCTGCGACAGCAGAGGCAGGATGGTCACGCCAGAGTGTCCGCCGATAACCGGCACTTCCACTTCCGTTGGCTGCTTGCCTTTCAGCTCAGCCACGAAGGTATTGGAACGGATGATATCCAGCGTAGTTACGCCGAACAGTTTGTTCTTGTCGTAAACGCCCGCTTTCTTCAGCACTTCTGCTGCGATGGCAACGGTGGTGTTCACCGGGTTGGTGATGATACCGATGCACGCTTTCGGGCAGGTTTCAGCGATCTGCTGAACCAGGTTTTTCACGATGCCCGCGTTGACGTTGAACAGGTCTGAACGATCCATACCCGGTTTACGCGCAACACCCGCGGAGATCAGCACCACATCGGCATTCTGCAACGCAGGACGCGCATCTTCACCGGAGAAGCCTTTGATTTTCACAGCTGTCGGGATGTGGCTCAGGTCAACCGCCACACCTGGGGTTACCGGAGCAATATCGTACAGGGAGAGTTCTGAGCCTGAAGGCAGTTGGGTTTTCAGTAGTAGGGCAAGCGCCTGGCCGATACCACCAGCAGCGCCGAGGACTGCGACTTTCATCCTAAACTCCTTATTATGGTTAACTTAAGTATCTGTAACTCCGTTGCGGCGACCATAATTCAGCACGTCATTAATTACAATTTTCATCGCTAAAGAATTTGAGGTCGCACGTCTTTGACCTTCACCCGAATGCTATCAGGCTGTGGGCAACAACGAATTAAGAGGGGGTTACAATACACCCTGCCACGCCACCAAAACAACATCATTTTGATAACATTTAATTTACTTTTAAGCTTATTTGCGCGGCGTGACCCAGGCATGTTTTCTGATAACGAAATCTGATAAAATCTCTCCCTTTCATAACATTATTTCAGCCTGGTGCCAGGTAGATAATTTGCATAAAAATTCATCCACATGCATAATAATGTTGTTTCTATCGTCATATTCCGGGTGACTTATGCGAAGCTCGTCTAAGCAAGAAGAATTAGTGAAAGCGTTTAAAGCGCTACTCAAAGAAGAGAAATTCAGTTCTCAGGGAGAAATTGTTCAGGCGTTGCAGGAGCAAGGCTTCGACAACATCAACCAGTCGAAGGTCTCCCGCATGTTAACCAAGTTTGGTGCAGTGCGTACGCGCAACGCCAAAATGGAGATGGTTTATTGCCTGCCTGCTGAACTTGGCGTGCCAACGACCTCCAGCCCGCTGAAAAACCTGGTTCTGGACATTGACTATAACGATGCCGTGGTCGTGATCCACACCAGCCCGGGTGCAGCCCAGCTGATTGCCCGCCTGCTGGACTCGCTGGGTAAAGCAGAGGGGATCCTCGGGACCATCGCCGGTGATGACACCATTTTTACGACCCCGGCAAATGGTTTCTCGGTGAAAGACCTCTACGAAGCGATTCTGGTCCTGTTCGAACAGGAGCTGTAATCTTCTGCCCCGTAGCGCCTGGCTGCGGGGATCATTCTGCTACCGCCTCGTTTTACCCTGCTTTTCTCTGCCTGCTGCTTTTGCAAATAGTGCTTTTTACCGCCTGTTAACATTCATTCAGTGAATGATCTGCCGTAAAATCGCACTAAAAATCAAAGCCGCCTATCCAATTGATTTACATAATAAAAAATCATAACACCTGCAGAGTAACGCCCTTTTTTATTCATTCCCGTTATAAAAAATGATGTTTTTAACACGTAATAACAGGCGAAACCATTAGCCTGGTATTAATTTTTTCCGTGATTAGTGTATACTTGATTTTGTGATGAGGGTCACAGAACAAAGACCCCAGTAAAATAATTGACGAGGTAAATAATCATGAAAATTAAAACCACTGTAGCTGCCCTGAGCGTACTGTCAGTCCTGTCATTCGGTGCGTTTGCAGCCGACACTATTAACGCCGAACAGGCACAATCCCGTCAGGCTATCGGGACCGTTTCTGTTGGTGCCATCGGTACTTCTCCGATGGACATGCACGAAATGCTGAACAAAAAAGCGGAAGAACAGGGTGCGTCATCTTATCGCATCATCGAAGCGCGCAGTGGCGACCACTGGCACGCTACCGCAGAACTGTACAAATAAACCCTCGTCGTATCTCATCATACGACTTGCCCCTGACCTCCCGGTCAGGGGCTTTTTTATCACTGGCGCACGTTGAAACGCAGTTGCCCTTCCAGCTCCTCCTCCGCTTCATCAAACAATAAAATCAATGCGCCAAAGCGTCTGCGCAGTTTTTCAGGCAGATGGGTAAATTCGATCTCCAGCGGTAACGGCAGCCTGTCGCCGGTAACCACATCCCACAGCATATCAAGATTGTTTACGCTGCCCCGCTCCAGGTCGAACGCCCGGATAAACTCGCGGTAGAAGTCTTCCTGACTATCAATTTCGTCAAAATCAAAGGTATAAATTTTCATTGCCAGCCACCCGGTACAGGCGGGCGGCAGATGCCGCCCTGTCTATTATAAGCCCCCGATATGCAGGGTTTTAACTTCCAGAAACTCCTCCAGCCCCAGCACGGACCCCTCGCGCCCCAGCCCGGACTCTTTTACGCCCCCAAACGGACCCAGCTCGGTCGAGACCGCACATTCATTAATTCCGATCATGCCGCTCTCAATGGCCTGTGAGACGCGGAACACGCGCGAGAGATTCTGGGTATAAAAGTAGGCCGCCAGCCCGTAAGGCGTATTGTTAGCGCGCATAACCACTTCGTCTTCCGACGTGAAGCGGAAGCAGGCGGCAACGGGACCAAAGGTCTCCTCTTCTGCCAGCTTCATGCCTTCATGGCAGTCACCGAGTACGGTTGGCATCCAGAAGTTGCCGCCAAGTTCGTGCGGTTTACCCCCAGCCAGCACCGTGGCCCCCTTCGCTACCGCATCTTCGACGTGCTCACGGACTTTCTCGACAGCCGAAGGCTCAATCAGCGGGCCGACAACGACGCCCTCGTCCAGACCGTTACCCACCTTCAGCGCCTTCACCGCATCGGCAAGCTGATTGACAAACTTGTCATAGACCGTCTCCTGAATATAGAAACGGTTTACGCTGACGCAGACCTGCCCGGCGTTACGGAATTTATTGGCGATGGCGCCTTTGACGGCGGCCTCAATATCCGCGTCCTCGAAAACGATATACGGCGCATTGCCGCCCAGCTCCATCGATACCTTTTTCATGGTCTCAGCGGAATTGCGAACCAGCGTTTTCCCGACGGCGGTTGACCCCGTAAACGAGATTTTGCGCACGTCATGGCTGGCCATAATGGCGTCGCTAATTTCTGAGGTGCTCCCCGCGACCGCATTCAGCACACCATCCGGCACACCGGCCTGCTTCGCCAGCGTCAGCAGCGCAAAGGCGCTCAGCGGCGTGTTGTTTGCAGGCTTGATGACGCCGGTACATCCTGCTGCCAGCGCCGGGCCGAGCTTACGGGTGAGCATAGCCATCGGGAAATTCCATGGCGTGATAGCAGCAACCACCCCAACAGGTTCACGAGTGGCCAGAATACGGGAGCCGGGTTTAACCGGAGGAATGATTTCACCGTTAGCGCGCTTGGCCTGCTCCGCAAACCACTGAATAAAGCTGGCAGCGTAGTCCACCTCGCCCTCAGCCTCTTTCAGCGGCTTGCCCTGCTCGGTGGTCATCAGCCGCCCGAGCCAGCTTTTGTTCTCGATAATCAGTTCATACCAGCGATAGAGGATCGCGGAACGCTCTTTTGCCGTTTTTGCGCGCCATGCGGGAAAGGCTTTCGTCGCGGCCGCAATGGCCTCTTCGGTTTCGGCTTTCCCTGCTTTCGCCACTTTCGCAACCACCTCGCCCGTGGCCGGGTTTAGCACATCAAACGTGGTGTCGAGTGTTTTCCAGATACCGTTAACCAGATACCCGGTCTGAAAAAGAATACTGTCCTGAAGAGCCTGGGTTGTCATGTGTCCTCCCTTCCTGAATGTTTGAACCTGCAAGAATAAGTATAGCCACAAAAAAACCGACGCTTTTGGCGTCGGTTTTCTCTTCGTTAGCTGTCTGTCAGCGCATTCTGGTAGCGGTGCAGCATAAACACCAGCCGCTCTACCGGCTCGGTAACCTGCGGCGGGGCTTCCCAGACTCGCAGTTTCTCCTGGTAGATATCCAGCTCCTCCAGCAGTTGCTTAAAGTAGCGGCGACGTTTGTCATCACTGGATGCCGATATCACATGGTCCGCCGTTCGCCGTAGCTGGCGGTGGAAAGCGGACAAATCGTCGTTGATCGGCACTGGCGCGTTCCGCAGACGCTGGTGCGCGATAATCATGGTTAACGCCAGACGGAAGCGAGCGACATCGCCCGGGAATTTATTCAACAGCAGGAACAGTTGCTGGTAAAGGGCCGGAAGGTGGTTCTGCTTGCGCCGCGCGGTGTTGGTGGTCAAGGACGATACGGCGGCCGACACAAACTGATTGAGCAGCACGCGCCCTGTCCGCGCCTGAGAGTTATCCCGCACCAGCAGGATCACCATCATCGCCAGGAAACAGCCCACCAGCTGGCCTAATGCGCTATCCAGGAACTGGCTGAAATGGAAGGTCATCGGGTTATCCAGCACGAGGATGTTAATCGTACTCGCCAGCGCACCTAACGATCCCAGACGGCGTTTTTGTACCTCAATCCCGATAAAGAACGCCATCACCGCCAGGCTGATACAGAGCAAAAGCATGCTTTGCTGCGTTGAGGGGATGATTACCAGGAAGTAGAGCGCGCCAATGGGTAACGCCGCAATGGTGCCGTACAGAAAATCAATAGCGACCATGCGCGGGTTGGGCAGACGCATCGCCAGCGCGGTAACGACGGCAATCATCACCATCGCGCCGCTGCCGGACGTCCAGCCGGTCCACAGCCAGAACAGCGTGCCGAGTATACAGGCCAGGGTGGTACGCCAGAAGTTAACCATCGCATGATGACGCTCGGCGGATTCCGGTTTGATCACCACTTCGCCCTGTAACACCTCTTCTTCCGCCGCACTGATTTTGGTGTTGCTAATCACGCCGCGTTTCAGAAGCAGGTAGCGCGTTGCGGCGCCAACCCAGGTATAAATGGTGACTGGCGTATCCCGTTCCCCCGTCCAGGCAATCACACGACGCATGCGTTTAAGCTGTCGATGCACGTCCTGCACCGTCTCCACAGGCTCATCAAACAGTTCGCGGAAGGTATCCGTTACCACTTCGGGGCGAGTGTTCTGAATCAGGTAGGTTTCACACGCCTGGGTGATCAGCGTTAACGAGACGGTATTGATCGCTTTCAGACGACGATTGGCACGCTCCCAGCGGGAAGACTCCATATTGAGATTACTGCGCATCCCTTCCAGCGCCTGCGTGCGGCGCACGAGCGCGCTCCAGGCCTTGTCGACCTCTTCGCTGTCGCCGTGCTTAATGCACAGCTGCATGAGCTGGTACTGGGCAACAATCAGCGCGTCCAGCTCACGATCGACTTCCTGCTTGATGGATCGCGGAGAGAAGAGCAGATCGGCGACAATCGCGCAGACGATACCAATGACAATCTCGCTGCAACGTTCCACGGCGAACTGCGGAGCAAGCAGCGGTTCACTCTGAATGGTGATGATAATAATCAGCGCGGTATATCCCGCCAGGCCCCAGGCGTACGAGTTCTCCACCTTCACCAGCGAAGAGACCCAGGTGCAAAAACCCGCCCAGATACAGCATACAATCAGCATCAGCAGCGGCGTGCGGATCATCAGGATGATAATGGTCAGGGCGGCGATACAGCCGATAAAGGTACCGATAATACGCAGCATCCCGCGATAGCGAATTGCCCCGGAGTAAGGTTCGCCACCCGCCGCGAAGGCAGGACCGGCGGCGACGATCGCGGCGGTCAGAACAGCCCAGCGCGGCGTTTCAAGCTGGAAATGGAAGCCAACAAACAGCGCCAGCACAATGGCGCATGCCAGCTTCACGGCGAAGCGGATGTGCTGGCTGGCGATGGAAAAAATGCCCATAGCGATCAACCAAACTCGCGCAGGCGATGGGCGATTTGACGGAAGATAGAATCCTGGCTGGCATCACGGTCTTTTTCACCGGTGATCACTACCGTCGCCGTGGTGCCTGCGGGCCAGAGGTTGCTCTGCTGCTCATCCAGACGAATGCGTACCGGTACGCGCTGCGCCAGACGAACCCACTCGAGGTTAGAATCGACGGTCGCCATCCCTTTTGAATCATTGGTACTGCTGGCGTTGGTCACCCCCGCGGCCACGCTGTCCACGGTTCCTTTCAGGACCCGGTTGCTGCCGAGCGGCGTGATTTCGGCGCGATAGCCCGGACGCACGCCTTCCAGCTTGGTCTCTTCCATATAGGCGAGGACGTAGAAAGAGTTCTGTTTCACCAGCGCCACGGCCGTAGAGCCGCGCGTGATAAACTCACCCGCATAGACGTTGAGGTTGGTTACCCAGCCATCGGACGGGGCGCGGATAACGGTACGTTCCAGATCGAGCTTCGCCAGATCGCGCGTCGCCTGCGCTTTTGCCAGCTGATGCAGCACGGTTTGCAGCACGTTATTGGACTGATCAATCTCTTCCCGGGACATGGCCTGGATGCCCAGCTTGTTACGACGTCCTGCTTCACGGCGTTTTTCAGCGGCCAGCGCGTTGTAATACGCTACGTCGGCTTCCGCTTCTTCCAGCGCTTTTTGATAGCGCGGCTGGTCGATAGTGAACAGTACCTGATCTTTTTTCACCAGCTGGTTATCGTGGACATTGACCGCCGTAATGAGACCGGCGACATCGGGCGCTATCGCGACCACCTCCGCGCTGAAACGCGCATCGCGCGTCCACGGGGATTCGGTGTAATAAACCCAGGCGCGAAAAATAGCGATGAACGCCAGGATGACCAGCGCCATAGTGATGGCAGTGCGGGAGATTTTTCTTGTTAGCGTTTTCACATCAACCTCAGACAAACATGCGCGATATTAAATAGAACAGGCAGCAATACAGCGCGGTATTAAACAATGCAGGATGCCAGACGAAATCATAAATCCCGGTAGGGACCAGCACCTTGCGCACCAGCCAGAAGATCGCCAGTGATAAAAGAAGCTCGAAAAATATCGGTGGGAACGACAGACCGAACACCACGATAACGGGAAACAGACTCATGTTGACCTTGATTAAAGAGATGCAGGTTACTGGATTATTAAGCTCACGCCGCCGCAGGAGAGCATGAATTGCCGGGCGAGAGTGGCGCAGCCGTCATGTAATTAATAATATATTAACGTAACTGTTATGCTGTTATCTATCATATGTGATCTAAATCACTTTTAAGCCAGAGTGAATAATGGAACGTCTAAAACGCATGTCCGTCTTTGCGAAAGTGGTTGAGCAAGGCTCTTTTACCGCCGCAGCACGTCAGCTACAAATGAGCGTCTCATCCATTAGCCAGACAGTGTCAAAACTGGAAGATGAGCTCCAGGTGAAGCTGCTCAACCGCAGCACCCGCAGCATTGGGCTGACGGAAGCGGGTAAAATTTACTATCAGGGCTGCCGTCGAATGCTGCATGAAGTGCAGGATGTTCACGAGCAGCTCTACGCCTTTAACAACACGCCTATCGGCACGCTGCGTATCGGGTGTTCTTCAACTATGGCACAAAATGTTCTCGCTGCCATGACGGCGGAAATGCTGAAAGAGTATCCCGGTTTAACCGTTAATCTGGTAACGGGTATTCCGGCACCGGATCTGATTGCCGATGGGTTAGACGTGGTGATCCGCGTTGGCGCATTGCAGGACTCGAGCCTGTTCTCGCGTCGACTGGGCAGCATGCCGATGGTGGTCTGCGCTTCGAAAAGCTATCTGGCACAGTATGGCGTACCGGAAAAACCTGCCGACCTTAGCAACCACTCGTGGCTGGAATACAGCGTTCGCCCAGATAACGAATTTGAATTGATCGCGCCAGAAGGGCTTTCCACCAAACTGCTGCCTGAAGGCCGCTTCGTGACCAACGATCCGATGACCATCTCACGCTGGCTGGTGGCCGGGGCCGGGATCGCCTACGTGCCGCTGATGTGGGTGATCAACGAGATCAACAGCGGCGAACTGGAGATCCTCTTCCCGCGCTACCAGTCGGATCCGCGCCCGGTGTACGCGCTCTATACCGAAAAGGACAAGCTGCCGCTGAAGGTGCAGGTCTGTATTAACTATCTGACGGACTATTTTGTGGAAGTGGCAGAGCTGTTTCAGGGGATGCGGGGAAGAAGGAAAGAGTAGGCCTCCCCCTCACCCCGGCCCTCTCCCCAAAGGGGCGAGGGAGAAAAGACGGCACGGAGCAGTCCCCTCTCCCCGTTGGGGAGAGGGTTAGGGTGAGGGGAAAATGAAAAAATTACGCCGTGCCGCCCACCGTCAGGTTATCAACCTTCAGCGTAGGCTGACCGACGCCCACAGGCAGGCTCTGGCCCTCTTTGCCGCAAACGCCCACGCCGTTATCCAGCTTCAGGTCGTTACCCACCATGGAAATCTGCTGCATGGCCTCAATGCCAGAGCCAATCAGGGTTGCGCCCTTCACCGCTTTGGTCACTTTGCCCTTCTCAATCAGATACGCCTCTGAGGTAGAGAAGACAAATTTACCGGAGGTGATATCCACCTGGCCGCCGCCAAAGTTCGGCGCGAAGATCCCGTAATCAACGGATTCGATAATCTCCTGCGGCGTGGATTTACCCGGCAGCATGTAGGTGTTGGTCATGCGCGGCATCGGCAGGTGTGCGTAGGATTCGCGACGACCGTTACCCGTTGGCGCAACGCCCATCAGACGCGCGTTAAGCTTGTCCTGCATGTAACCTTTCAGTACGCCATTTTCGATCAGCACGTTGTACTGGCCCGGCGTGCCTTCATCGTCGATAGAAATCGAGCCGCGACGGTCGAGCATGGTGCCATCATCCACCACGGTACACAGTTCGGAGGAGACTAGCTGCCCCATCTGACCGCTGAATACGGACGTCCCGCGACGGTTGAAATCCCCCTCCAGGCCGTGACCGACCGCTTCGTGCAGCAACACGCCAGGCCAGCCTGCGCCCAGAACCACCGGCAGCGTACCGGCAGGTGCCGCCACGGCAGACAGGTTGACCAGCGCCATGCGCACGGCTTCTTTTGCCCACGCATCCGCGCGTGCTTCGCCGTCAACGTCGCCGAGGAACCAGTCGTAGCCAAAACGACCGCCGCCACCGCTTGAACCGCGCTCGCGCTTGCCGTCGTCTTCCACCTGCACGCTGATAGAGAGGCGCACAAGCGGACGCACGTCAGCGGCCAGCGTACCGTCCGTCGCCGCCACCAGGATCAGTTCATAAACACCGCTCAGGCTGGCAGAAACTTCCTGCACGCGTTTATCCGCCGCGCGAGCCACTTTGTCCACGCGACGCAGGATGTCCAGCTTCTCTTCACGGCTCATGCTCTGCAACGGATCGATGCTGGTATAAAGCGCAGTGTGCTGCACTTCACCCAGGGTTTTGACACGACCGTCGCCGGTATCGCGCACAATGGTTCGCGCCGCCTGCGCGCTCTGCTCCAGCGCGGCCAGGCTTATCTGGTCTGCATAAGCAAAACCGGTTTTTTCGCCGCTGACGGCGCGCACGCCGACGCCCTGGTCAATGTTATAAGAACCATCTTTAATGATGCTGTCTTCTAAAACCCAGGATTCGTGATAGCTCGACTGGAAATAGAGATCGCCGTAGTCGAGGCGGCGTTCGGTCAGTTGACCAAGAATGGAGAACAGGTCCTGATGGCTCAGGCCGTTCGCTGCGAGCAAATGTTCACTTACCAGGTTCAGACTCATCGTATTGCTACTCGTTCGTTGCCGCCAGTGGCGGTATAAAATCAATATTATTGAGAGTGAGGCAATTACCTGCCCACGTCAAATCATTGCTGTGCTTCTTTGCGCGGCTGGCGCAGCACTTCATTAATCTGCGGTTTATCGATTGGGCCCGTAATGCGGTAGCGCAGAATCGAGACTTTGCTCCAGAGCGGCCCCAGCACTTTGCTGGCGGCAAATACCGCCGCGCCGATTATCGGATTGACCACAAAAGCGGTAGCAACACCCACTGTAGCGGAGATTTCCGGGGCAACAACCGCTTCCATATCCAGCTCCCGGCGCACGAGGTTCACTGATCCTTTCATGGCGATGTCCGCTTCCAGGCCGTCCAGCAGCGTATCATCGGTATGCATCACGCCGTCCTTGATCCAGGCCGTTCCGCGAATGGAGTCATAATAGAAACCGTCGTTGAAGGTATCGCTGAAATCGAAGCGCAGCTTGCGCAGCAGCGCGTCAAAGCTCAGCAGGCGCAGTATTTGCCCTGCATGACCGGTGCTAACATCGGCAATTTGTCCCTTACCAAAACGGGTTCTGAGGATACCGTTCAGCGAGGCAACGTCCGGCTGCCACGGTGCCGCGCGCCAGTGCAGATCGTAATTCACATCGAAGGACGATCCGCGAAGCGGCGTGCTGATCCCAAAGAAGTTAGCCGCGGAGTCCAGCTTGTTGCCTTTAATATCGCCCTTCAGCGAGGTGCGCTGTTCACCCGGTTTGTTCACCCACTCGCCAGCGGCGGTCATGCGGCCAAAGCCGGTATCCACCAGCCCACCAGAGAGGCTCAGCGTATTGCCCTGAATAGCAAAATCACCGTCGATACGGCCATATTTCTGTCCCCACAGCCAGCACTCCGCGCAGCGCAGCTGGAGATCGGGCCAGTTGCTGAAATCCACGCGCGACGTTCCACTGCTGCTGAAAGGAGACGTACTTGTCGACTGTGTTTTAGACGCCGTAAAGGTCGGGTTGTAATAGAGATAACGGATAGCCGCCTGCCATGGCGCGTTATCGCGCATCGTCAACGAACCGTTAATTTCACGCCCCTGCGCCTCGACCTTTGAGCCGTTCACCGTCGGCCGGGAGACAATACTCAGGTTGTTCCACTGCTGCCCACCCAGCGTCAGCGCAGGCGTGCGCAAGGTAATGGACTGCGGGAACTGCGCCGTTTGATCGACGTTTTGCCCGACACCTTTCTGAAACAGTGCCAGCCACTCTGCGCCATCCATCGGCGGGAGATTCAGTTCAATGCCCGCCTGCTCCGGCAGCGGCGGCGTGGTACGGCTGTCCGTCGTCCAGATCGCCCTGTCCAGCGTCAGCTTGCGGTTAAGCAGCCAGCGGCTGTTGAAGTGGTTTGTTCCGCCAGCGTTTCCGGTTAAATCGAAGCTGTTAAGGTTGCCCGCAACCTTTACGTTGACGGGCAGTGCTTCACCGCTTTTCTTGTTCAGCGGTGCGGGAAGCTGGCTACTGAGGTTTTTCAGATCGCCCGTAATGTCGACGTTATAGCGCGCACCGGCATGATAAGGCAGATCGATGGCGACCTTGCCATTCCATGACACCGCGCCGTCCACCGCATTCTCAATCGGCTTCGGCAGAACATCCATGCGTGACGGCTGCCAGTTCGCGTCCATATTGACCGCCACCTGGTAGGCTTTATCGCCCTCGGTGGTGGAGAAATCGATATTGAGGGGTTGATTGAACCAGGTCGCTTTCAGCGGCTTACTTTTCAGATTGCCGTTAACAAAGCTGAACTGACCGCTAAGGTTTTTCAGCGTGCTGTCCAGCGGCTTGATATAGAGGCTGTTATTATTCAGACGAACGTCGCCTTTGGCGGTGGTCATTTCACCGTCGAGCGGGATATCCAGATGTAAGCGAGCATTCACATCACCATCTAACTGCAACTGCTGGAGAGTGGCCGCCAGGGAGTCATCCAGCGGCGTATCTTCAAAATATGGGCCAACCGCTTTACCCGGCCCATTAATATCCGCATCAATCAGCAGTTTCTCTTTGGAGTAATCCGGGATGTTTGCCGTCAGGTTGCTTGCCGTTACGCCGCCCAGCGCAACGCTGTCCGTCTTCATCCACAAGCCGTCATTCAGGAAGTTGAGTTCGATATTCAGATTCTTCAGCGCGGGCCAGTCCGGCTGGAAGGCATAGGTGGCGTTGCGTAGCGGCACCAGAACCTGGAACTGGCCTTCGTTATGCTTATACGGGAACAGGTGCGGATTGCCGCCGTAGACCAGCGTGGCGTTGTCCGCCTGACCGCCTTGAATGGCGCCGCTGAGATAGTCTACCAGCGCTTTCCCCATCAGGTTTTCCGGGAAGTAGCGCCACGCCTGCGAACCGTCATCTGTGCTGATGCCTGCCAGAATGCCCAGCCACGGCTCATCGCCTTCAGGCTGTAGATAACGGAAATTACCGCGGGCATGTACCGCTTTGGCTTTTACATCAATATCGCGACCATCGAGCTGAAAACCTTTGTCATTCTTCAGCCAGTTGAGGGTGGCGTTTCCCTTTTCGATCTCCAGTGGCGCACGGAAGACCGTTTCGTACGGCATTTTTGCTTCCTGCATTTCTGCCGTCAGCCTGCCGTTTTCCACGCTTCCTTCCAGTTTACCGCTGAAGTGCTCGGCACCCGGCAGCAGTTTCCACTGTTTCCATGCGAGATTATTCCATGCCGCCTGAAAACGCGTCTTTTCCGTGGCCTGGAGCGGAATATCCAACGCCAGCCGGTTTATCTGCCCGCTCGGCTGCGTCGCCAGCCAGATTTCGCCCAGCTCCGGGGAGAGTTTTGCGGCCATTGAACGCAACCCTTCGATCGCCGTCAGATCCAGGTTACTGGCGCGGATACGCAGCTCATCGCTGCGTTTACCGTTTATACCGCCGACGTCCTGCTCCGGCATCCACGCCAGCGTCAGTGCGCCGCGCGGCCAGGGTTTGTTATCCATGGAGATGCGCGTATCCGGAATAGCGAACTGCCAGCCGCCTTTATCCTGCGTCACGTGTGCGGTGAGGTTATCGACGGAAAGCTGATGCTGATGGTTTTCCCCCTTCCAGCTCGCGCCCCCCTGCTTAAGCCAGATATCGCCGCTGGCGAATGCCCCGTTCGTCAGGGTCATCCAGCCTTCCAGGCTGAAGCGCGCGGTTTCCAGCTGCATGTTCTGCTGTAGCCACTCACCCAGCCACGGCTTCACGTCCACATCGTCCGCCTGTAGCCACACCCTGCCGTTGTTCAGCAGGCCATTGTCGTCGCGCAGATCCATCCGCACCTGCATAACGCCGTGCTGCCCGTTCAGGCTGGAGAGATTCACCTGCCCCTCGGCGCGGTGGCGATCTTTCCCGTTTAGCCAGGTCAGCTGTGGGATCGCCAGCTCAGCGCGCTGTCCGGAAAGGGTTATAAAGCTCACTTCGCTGTCGCGGAGATCGAAATGATCGAACTGACGCAGGAAGAGATCGCTGATACGGCTGGTTTCCAGCCCACGATCGCTGTCGCCGCTTTGCAGCGGCGTGTTGGTCATCAGCTGAAGTTGCCAGAAGGTGAGATCGCGAAACTGCCAGCGCAGATGCAGCAGGCTTTGCCAGACATCCAGCGCCAGGGTGACGCGTTTGATTTTAAGATGGCCGCCATCTTTCAGGCTGGCGCTGATATCCCGCGCATCAAGCGTCGGGCCAAAGTTCTGCCAGCTTGCCTCGATATGGCTCACGTCCACCGGCAGACCGGTGGCAGATTCGATTTTTGCCAGGATCTGCGGCCGCCAGCTGTCCAGATGCGGCAAGGCGAGACGCAGCCCGCTCACGAGCAACGCGACAATCACGACCAGCGTTGCCCCTGTAAGCAGTAAAATCCCCGGCAATCGCCTCACGCGTCTCTCCTTGTCAGCCTTAAATCTCGCAGCGAACTGCGTTTACATCATGACGACGTCAAACTGCTCCTGGTTATAGAGCGGCTCAATTTGCACTTTTACCTGTTTGCCGACAAAGATTTCCACTTCCGCCAGCGCGTGCGACTCTTCCCCTTTCAGGGCCTCTGCCACCGCAGGGGAAGCATAGACCAGAAAACGGTCTGAGTCGTAGGCATGATGGACACGGACAATCTCACGCATGATCTCGTAGCAGACCGTCTCCACCGTCTTTACCGTTCCGCGTCCATGGCAGGTTGGACACTCATTACACAGGACATGTTCCACGCTTTCGCGGGTCCGTTTCCGGGTCATTTCCACCAGACCGAGCTGCGAGAAGCCATTGATGCTGGTTTTCACGCGATCTTTACTCAGCGCCTGCTCCAGGGAGTGCAGCACGCGACGGCGGTGGTCTTCATTATTCATATCGATAAAGTCGATGATGATAATACCGCCCAGATTACGCAGGCGAAGCTGGCGTGCGATGGCCTGCGTCGCTTCTATATTGGTATTAAAGATGGTGTCATCGAGGTTGCGATGGCCGACAAACGCGCCGGTGTTGATGTCGACGGTGGTCATCGCTTCGGTTTGATCGATGATTAGATAGCCACCCGATTTCAGCTCAACCTTACGCTCCAGCGCACGCTGGATTTCGTTTTCAACGTCATAGAGATCAAATATTGGCTGGCGTCCGGTGTAATGCTCCAGCAGCCCCGGCATTTCCGGGATGTACTCGGCGGTGAACTCCAGTAAGGCTTCGTACGTCAGACGGGAGTCCACGCGGATTCGGTCGAGCTGCGCATCGGCGAAATCACGTAATACGCGCTGAGCGAGCGCCAGCTCACCGTACAGCCGGTAGCGGGTCTGGTTGCGTTTTTTACGCTCCATCACTTTGGTCCAGACGCGCTTCAGATAGGCCGCATCCGAGGCCAGGTCTTCTTCGCTGATCCCTTCCGCTGCGGTACGGATAATAAACCCGCCCTGCTCGTCGCAGTAGGCGCTGACCACCTTTTTCAGTCGTTCACGCTCGCTTTCGCTCTCAATACGCTGTGACACGCCGACGTGCGACGCCCCCGGCATAAAGACCAGATAACGTGAAGGAAGGGTGATGTCGGTGGTCAGACGCGCGCCTTTGGTGCCCAGCGGATCTTTTACCACCTGCACCATCAGATCCTGGCCCTGACGCACCAGCTCAGAGATGTCGCGCACGGCAAACTGCTTTTGCTCTTCGCCTGCCACGCATTCGGTATGCGGCATGATGTCGGAGGCGTGTAAAAACGCCGCTTTATCGAGCCCAATATCTACAAAAGCCGCCTGCATACCCGGCAGTACACGACTGACACGACCTTTGTAGATATTGCCTACGATTCCGCGCCGCGCTTCACGCTCAATATGAATTTCCTGAAGAATGCCACCATCAATGTAGGCCACACGGGTTTCCGATGGCGTTACGTTTACCAACAATTCAGCCGTCATAATTATCCCTTCCCTCACGCAGTGAGTTAAAATTGCTCAGCAACTCATACGTTTCCACCAGCGGTAAGCCGACTACGGCGTGATAGCTGCCATTTATCTTCCTGACAAAACAGCCACCCAACCCTTGAATACCGTATGCACCTGCTTTATCCATAGGTTCGCCGCTGGCGACATAGCCGGCGATCTCCTCGTCGGTGAGGACTCTGAACGTCACTTCCGTTACCACAAGGCAATCCAGAACGTACTGGCTGTCTGCCAGCGCTACCGCCGTCATCACCTGATGGGTTTGTCCGGACATGTTACGCAGCATCCGCGCAGCATGGTCTGCGTCGCGGGGTTTCTCAAGCACCTCACCATTGAGGATGACGATGGTATCGGCCCCCAGCACCGGTAAGTCACGCGGCACGCATGCAACGCCCGCCTGCGCTTTTTCACGCGCCAGACGGGAGACATACTGCTGAGCGCTTTCGCCCTCAGCACGTTTTTCTTCGATACCGGTAACGATGCGTTCGAAGGATACACCCAACTGCGCGAGCAGTTCCTGGCGACGCGGAGAACCGGAGGCAAGATACAAAGACGTCATAGAAACCTTTTATTGCACGGCAAACTGCTGGCGAATTTTACGCATCAGCAGGAACAGCCACGGCCAGAGCACACCGTTTACTACACTACTCCAGAACACTTCCGGTCGGAAAGAGACGTTGATCACTAAAAACTCTGCCCAGAAAACAACGATATCCGCAGCGAGCGACAACAACATCACCACCAGCGCCTGTTGCCAGAGCGCAAGGTTACGAAAGAGCTGGAATTTGAGTGCAACGAGATACGCAATAATGCTCATGGATAAGGCGCGGACGCCAAGCGTAGAGCCACTGATAAGATCCAGTATGGCACCCATCACAAAACCTGTGCCGACATTTACGCGGTGCGGCAGGGCAAGGATCCAGTAGAGCAAAATGAGTAATACCCAGTTTGGCCGGAAAACAAGAATGTCGTCCGGCCAGGGCATAATTTGCAGCAACAATGCAACGAGGAATGAGAGCCAGATTACCCAGCGCCCCTGGCTACGATAACTGGCCACTACTGCCCTCCACCCGAGACTTGCGGCGGTGGCGGCGCATCCGGTAGCGGCTGCGTTAACCCCGTCGCCGGAGCCGGTACGGGCGCAGGTGGCCCCATAGCATCCGGCGCAGGCAGCACCTGCGGCATCATCTGCATCAGGCGCTCATTGGCCACGCGATGCACATCTTCCGGCGTCATCGGGTTAGCGCCGTTGCGATCGGCGCCCCATAGCAGCAGCAGGTAGCGTAAACGCTGCAAGCCAGCCGTTGGACGCGCCTGGATCACGGTGTAGGCACGTTGAGTGTCGAGCTTCACGGAAGAGACAACCGCAACCGGGTAGCCTTCAGGGAAACGACCGCCCAGACCAGACGTCACCAGCACGTCACCCACGCGGATATCCGTGTTGGCGGGCAGGTGTTCCAGTTGCAGATCGTCCGTACAACCATTACCGGCGGCAATTACGCGAATATCGTTACGCAGCACCTGAATCGGCAGTGCATGGGTGGCATCGCAAATCAGCAGCACACGGCTGGTCAGTTTGGCAACCGCCACGACCTGGCCCACAACGCCTTTATCGCTGATGACAGGCTGACCTTCGTATACGCCGTTCACGCTGCCTTTATCAATCACCACCTGATCGCTGTATGGATCGTTTACGGTGGAGATCACCTGGGTGACCATTTTCTGTTCATCCTGGCGCAGCGGCGAGCCAAGCAGTTCCCGCAGACGCGCGTTTTCCTGCTTATATTGCCCCAGCATCAGTAGCTCGCTGTTTTTCAGCAGCAGTTCCTGGCGTAATGCACGGTTTTCGAGTTCGAGCTGGTCACGCGATGAAAGCGTTTGCGACACGGAGTCGAGCAGTTCACGGGGACCATTTGAAATAAAGTAGAAAGGACTGACGGCGGTATCCATGTACGTTCGGATCTGGCTGAACGTACCGAGGCGGCTATCGGCAATAATGACCCCGAGCGCCACCAGAACCGCCAGGATCAGGCGAAACTGTAGCGACGGGCCACGGCTAAAAATTGGCTTCATAGGCTATGCGTATTCTCGCGTCAGAGAGAAAGGGTAGCCATTTGCTACCCTCTCACACCCGACTACTCTTCGCTAAACAAGTCGCCGCCGTGCATGTCGATCATTTCCAGCGCCTTGCCACCACCACGGGCGACGCAAGTCAGTGGATCTTCTGCAACTACGACAGGAATACCTGTCTCTTCCATTAACAGGCGGTCGAGGTTACGCAGCAGCGCACCACCACCGGTCAGAACCATACCGCGCTCGGAGATATCGGAGGCCAGCTCTGGCGGGCACTGTTCCAGCGCAACCATCACCGCGCTCACGATGCCGGTCAGCGGCTCCTGCAACGCTTCCAGGATTTCGTTGGAGTTCAGGGTGAATCCGCGTGGCACGCCTTCTGCCAGGTTACGACCGCGAACTTCGATCTCGCGAACTTCATCACCCGGATAGGCAGAACCGATTTCATGCTTGATGCGCTCTGCGGTCGCTTCACCGATCAGAGAGCCGTAGTTACGGCGAACGTAATTGATGATGGCTTCGTCGAAACGGTCGCCGCCGATACGCACGGAAGAGGAGTACACCACGCCGTTCAGGGAGATAACGGCCACTTCAGTGGTACCGCCACCGATATCCACCACCATAGAACCGGTTGCTTCAGAAACCGGCAGACCCGCACCAATTGCCGCAGCCATCGGTTCTTCAATCAGGAACACTTCACGCGCACCGGCACCCTGAGCGGATTCACGGATTGCACGGCGTTCAACCTGGGTTGCGCCAACCGGCACACACACCAGTACGCGCGGGCTTGGGCGCATGAAGCTGTTGCTGTGAACCTGCTTGATGAAGTGCTGAAGCATTTTTTCGGTCACGAAGAAGTCAGCAATAACGCCATCTTTCATTGGGCGGATCGCGGCAATGTTGCCCGGCGTACGGCCCAGCATCTGCTTCGCATCATGGCCTACTGCGGCCACGCTTTTTGGCGAGCCAGCACGATCCTGACGAATGGCCACAACGGAAGGCTCATTCAATACGATGCCTTGTCCTTTTACATAGATAAGGGTATTCGCGGTACCCAGGTCAATGGACAGGTCATTGGAAAACATGCCACGAAATTTTTTCAACATACTAAGGGATAATCCTGAAAGCTGGGGCGGAAAACAAAATCCGCTTACTTTACCAACCACACGCAGCAGCGACAAGGCGCAAAAATCGTCTGCTACGGTGAAAATTAGTGCAGCACGTTTCCTTTGTTACAAATTCATCCCCTGAATCCCTCAGGGCTGAGTAAACAGCAGCGTCCCTCACTTTCACTTGTAACCTATAAAAGGTCGTTCACTGGCTTTTATGCTCGTCTTACTCAAAGCTACAGGCGCGATATTCTACGTGAAAACAAAGTAAACGGCAGGTCAAACAGAGTATCTTTGCAAATATTTTTTCACATTGGTGTCAAGCGGCTGAGAGGCGGCAAAAAAATCCCCCTGACCGCCCGTCACACCGCGCTCTGTCAACATCTGCCATTCACTGCGTGAACGTACGCCTGCGGCAAATACTTGCGTTTGCGTTCCTTTGCACGCCTCCACCAGGCTTTGTACCAGCAGCTGGTTTTCCGTGCGCTTTTCGATATTCCTTACCAGACCCGGATGCAGCTTCAATAATTCGACATCCAGTTCTTTGATCCAGCTGGTGCTGACCAGGGTAAGACCCGCCTGTGTTACCGCCACGCGAGCCCCAAGCGCATTGATTAAACGCACAACCGAGCGCAACCGGCTGATGTGTTGACCTACATCTGCCTCTGCAAGTTCAAAAATAATGCGTTTGCGTTGCGATTTTTCGCATTGCATTAACGTGTCACGTAACCAACGCTGAAAACGCGGACGGATCAGCGATTCGACGGTCACCTGTAAAGCCAGATTTTCTTCAGGCCAGTACGATAAAAACGGAATGAGGCGGGTGATTTGCTGGCGGTCATACTCTTCGGACAATCCGAATTGCAGCACCATCGGCAAATACTCTGCGGAGATAACCTCCTCGGTCCCATCAAAAATACGGCACATCAGCTCACGATGATGGACATGACCATTTTTTATAACCGCCGGTTTTTGATAGATGCGCGGTCCACCCCGGCTCAGCATCTGTTCAATCAGGGTTCGCCAGCGTACGTTGCCGCGCCCTTTTTCCGGTAGCGTATCATCATAGACCGCCCAGCCGTTCGCCCCCTGCAATACGGCGTTGCGCGTGGCCGCTTCTGCATGTTCCATCACCTGCTCCGTCGACTGACCGCCGCGCCAGGCACAGATGCCCATATGCACCATGTCGTCGCGGTCGAGCATTTTGCTCTGGGGTAGCGCATCGACGGCTTTCAACAGCTGGCTGGCGATACTCTCGGACTCCTTTAAGGTGCGATGCGGCAGCAAGA
Source organism: Enterobacter sp. MGH85 (assembly GCF_001037655.1). Lineage (NCBI taxonomy): Bacteria > Pseudomonadati > Pseudomonadota > Gammaproteobacteria > Enterobacterales > Enterobacteriaceae > Enterobacter > Enterobacter sp. MGH85. The sequence goes on along the minus strand of NZ_KQ089925.1, from coordinate 1,381,691 downwards.
CGGCAAAGTCGCTGCGGTGGTAGCGTGCCAGTAACGCGCCGGGGTAGCGCATAATAAAGGTGGACAGCAGGTTAATCAGCGTGAAGAGGTTCTCTTCCGCCACGCGCTGGCCCCAGGTATCACGGAGCAGATCGAAGTCGGGCAGGCGAATCATCATTACCACGCCATGCGTCCCCACCTTTTCGGGGTCATCAAGAAGCGTAGCCAGCTGATTATCAAAGAAGAGACGGTTGTTAAGGCCCGTTTTGTTATCCTGCGCGGCGTAGGAGCGAATCAACGTGTCCATACGGCTACGCTGATCGCTGGCAAACTGGATTTCGGAGAGCAGCACGTCCAGGGCGCTACTGGTACGTGATGGCCATTCATAAACCGATCCCCGTACCTGCGGACCCCGCTCGCCATTCAGTATTCGCACCGAGCGTGTTTCCAGCAGTTCCTGGCCGGAAAGTTGACGACGCTGCCAGCGAACGGCGAGGAAAATCAGCAGGACGATCAAGGCTACGGCGATGGTTAAGGGCGCGGTGGTCATGAGCGAGCGTAAATAGTTGCTCATCGGATCCTGGTACATCAGATGGATTGTCATACCCGGATGTTTAAGTGAGCGTACCGTTATGTCCCGATACTGATCTACCGTGCCGGCAGGACGGTAGCTGCCCTGACGGGTATGGCTGAAAACGGTCTGCTTCCCCTGTTTAATGTCGATCTGCACGATATCCACAGGCACCATTAACTCATCCAGTTCACGCGAAAGTGCCGGGAAGGAGGTTGTAATCAGGCGAGTGTCGATAACCGATGCAACCGATTCTACCCGGTTAACCAGCTTATCCTGGATGGCATTATAAAAGCTCAGCGAGCAGCCGATTAGCGTGACAAATATGGTCAGTCCCGTCAGCAAGGTGATAAAAGCTGAGAACTTCGTCGTTAATCGCATCCTTGAGATTACTCCGTGGGTTGAAGGGGTCGCAAGTGAGCGCTAACTTGCATTTCAAATGCGGCATACTACCAAACCTGGTGTATCTGGCAATTTATTGCGTTAAATCGGCACTGCGTTTCATTGAGCGAGTATAGTCTTCAGTACATATTTTCCCATCATCAATCCTAGTGAGGACCCTGTATGCAGGCTTTGATCTTAGAACAGCAGGACGGCAAAACCGTTGCCTCGGTGCAAGCCATTGACGAGAGCCGCCTGCCGGAGGGCGACGTGACCGTAGATATCGACTGGTCAAGCCTGAACTATAAAGATGCACTGGCCATTACGGGAAAAGGTAAAATCATCCGAAATTTCCCAATGGTGCCAGGCATCGACTTGGCTGGACGCGTGCATACCAGTGAAGATCCGCGTTTTCACGCTGGACAGCAGGTGCTGCTCACCGGCTGGGGCGTAGGTGAAAACCACTGGGGAGGACTGGCAGCGCAGGCGCGCGTAAAAGGTGACTGGCTGGTCCCGATGCCGAAAGGCCTGGACGGCCGTAAGGCGATGATCGTCGGCACGGCAGGTTTCACCGCCATGCTCTGCGTGATGGCGCTGGAAGAGGCCGGGATCCGTCCTGACTCTGGCGAAATTGTCGTGACCGGCGCCAGCGGTGGCGTGGGCAGCACGGCCGTCACGCTGCTGCACAAGCTGGGGTACCAGGTCGCCGCCGTCTCTGGCCGCGAAAGTACGCATGATTATCTACGTCAGTTGGGCGCAAGCCGTATTCTGAGCCGCGACGAATTCGCCGAGACCCGTCCGCTGGAAAAACAGGTCTGGGCTGGCGCTGTAGATACCGTCGGCGACAAAGTGCTGGCGAAGGTGCTGGCGCAAATGAATTACGGTGGCTGCGTGGCGGCCTGTGGTCTGGCGGGTGGTTTTGCCCTGCCGACGACGGTGATGCCATTTATTCTGCGTAACGTGCGTCTTCAGGGTGTCGATTCGGTCATGACCCCAGCCGAGCGGCGGGCTGAGGCCTGGGAACGTCTGGCGCGGGATCTGCCAGCCTCATTCTATGAGCAGAGCGCCACTGAGATTACCCTGAGCCAGGCGCCAGAGTACGCCAATAAAATCATGGACAACCAGTTCCACGGTCGTGCGCTGGTTAAAATCGCCTAATCTTCAAATTTTCGTGACATATTCGCGCTAACCCTCCTCCTCCGTCATGCTTAGAAAAACGCCTGACGGAGGATGCCATGAAAACCCGAAAACTGACGGAAGCCGACGTAACGTCCGAGTCTGTCTTTATGCTACAGCGTCGCCAGATCCTGAAAATGCTTGGCATCAGCGTCACTGCCCTGACGCTCACCCCTGCGGCCCACGCCGATCTGCTCGACTGGTTTAAGGGCAACGACCGCCCGAAAGCCCCCTCTGGCGCACCGCTTAACTTCACGAAACCGGCGCAGTGGCAGAATAAACTGACGTTGACGCCGGAAGATAAAGTCACCGGCTATAACAACTTCTATGAGTTTGGCCTCGATAAGGCCGATCCTGCCGCCAACGCCGGGAGCATGAAAACCGATCCCTGGACGCTGAAGATTGATGGCGAAGTGGCAAAGCCGCTGACGCTGGATCATCATGACCTCACCACCCGCTTCCCACTTGAAGAACGCATTTACCGTATGCGCTGTGTGGAAGCCTGGTCGATGGTGGTGCCGTGGGTAGGTTTCCCTTTGCATAAACTGCTGGCGCTGGTTGAGCCCACCAGCAACGCGAAGTATGTTTCCTTCCAGACGCGCTATGCCCCGGACGAGATGCCAGGCCAGAAGGATCGGTTTATCGGCGGCGGGCTGGAGTATCCCTACGTTGAAGGTTTACGTCTCGACGAAGCCATGCATCCGCTTACGCTGCTCACCGTCGGGGTTTACGGCAAAGCGCTGCCGCCGCAAAACGGGGCGCCCATTCGCCTGACCGTACCGTGGAAATACGGTTTCAAGGGCATCAAATCGATCGTCAGCATTAAGCTCACCCGTGAACGCCCACCCACCACCTGGAACCTCGCAGCGCCAGATGAGTATGGTTTTTTTGCCAACGTTAACCCGCACGTTGATCATCCACGCTGGTCGCAGGCGACGGAACGTTTTATCGGTTCCGGCGGCGCGCTGGATGTTAAACGCCAGCCAACGCTGCTGTTTAACGGCTATGCAGATGAGGTGGCATCCCTCTATCGGGGGCTGAATTTACGGGAGAACTTCTAAGTGCGTTTAACGGCAAAGCAGATAACCTGGCTGAAGGTACTCCTGCATTTAGCCGGATTGCTCCCCTTTATCTGGCTCTTTTGGGCAGCCAGCCAGGGACAGTTCAGTGCCGATCCGGCTAAAGATATTCAGCATTTTACGGGTCGGATGGCTCTGAAATTTTTGCTGGCGACCTTGCTCGTCTCACCGCTTGCGCGCTACGCTAAACAGCCATTGCTAATACGTACCCGTCGGCTTTTGGGGCTATGGTGTTTTGCCTGGGCGACGCTGCATCTCACCAGTTACGCCCTGCTGGAACTGGGCATTAACAACCTGGCACTCCTTGGCAGCGAACTGGTTACGCGTCCTTATCTGACGCTGGGTATCGTAAGCTGGCTGGTTTTACTGGCGCTGACACTGACATCCACGCAGTACGCGCAGCGAAAAATGGGACGGCGCTGGCAACTGCTGCACAACTTCGTCTATCTTGTCGCGATCCTCGCGCCCATCCATTACCTGTGGTCGGTGAAGATTTTATCTCCTCAGCCGGTCATCTACGCCCTGCTGGCATTGGCCCTTTTAGCATGGCGTTACAAGAAGTTCCGCCAGTGGGTACGATAGTCCATGAAACTGTGCGTTTTCCCGCAGATTATTTATCAGCCGCGAATCTTTTTCGGATAGCGGTTGATAATCTTCCCTGATAAGACCAGTATTTAGCTGCCAAATGCTACGAAATCGTTATAATGTGCGACTTCGGTTTTCCGGACAGGGGTTTTTGACCTCTGAAAGGGTGACAATTGCGTATTGAGGGTATATGTTGTTTTTTACCCGAAAATCGCAGGAGATAGCGGCACAATGGCTGACAAATTCCAAATTTTAGTATTGAACGGACCGAACCTGAACATGCTCGGCACCCGTGAGCCAGAGAAGTACGGCACGCTGACATTGAGCGAAATTGTTAACCGTCTGGGTACGGAAGCAGCCTCGCTGAATGTGGATTTGGACCATTTTCAGTCAAACGCGGAGTACGCAATCATCGACCGTATTCATCAGGCTAAAGACACTGTGGACTATATCCTGATCAATCCGGCCGCGTTTACGCACACCAGTGTTGCTATACGCGACGCACTGCTCGCGGTGAGTATCCCGTTTATCGAGATCCATCTGAGTAACGTGCACGCCCGAGAGCCGTTCCGCCACCATTCCTACTTGTCAGATATCGCCGCTGGCGTGATATGTGGGCTGGGTGCAGACGGCTATTCATACGCTTTACAGACAGCGGTAAAACGCTTGTCACAATCACACTAAACAAGAGTACGGAACCCACTCATGGATATTCGTAAGATTAAAAAACTGATCGAGCTGGTTGAAGAATCAGGCATCTCCGAACTGGAAATTTCTGAAGGCGAAGAGTCTGTACGCATCAGCCGTGCAGCCCCAGCCGCTAGCTTCCCGGTAATGCAGCAAGCTTATGCCGCGCCAGTGCAGCAGCCTGCGCTCTCCGCAGCCGTTGCACCAGCAGCAGAAGCCGCACCTGCAGCAGCTGCAGAAATCAGTGGTCACATCGTACGTTCCCCAATGGTTGGTACTTTCTACCGCACCCCGAGCCCGGACGCGAAAGCGTTCATCGAAGTGGGTCAGAAAGTCAACGTAGGCGATACCCTGTGCATCGTTGAAGCCATGAAAATGATGAACCAGATCGAAGCAGACAAATCAGGTACTGTGAAAGCGATTCTGGTCGAAAGTGGTCAGCCGGTAGAATTTGACGAGCCGCTGGTCGTCATCGAGTAACGAGGCGAACATGCTGGATAAAATTGTTATCGCCAACCGTGGCGAGATTGCACTGCGTATTCTTCGTGCCTGTAAAGAACTGGGCATCAAGACCGTGGCCGTGCACTCAAGCGCGGATCGCGATTTAAAACACGTATTGCTGGCGGATGAGACGGTCTGTATCGGTCCGGCTCCGTCCGTAAAAAGCTATCTGAACATCCCGGCGATCATCAGCGCCGCCGAAATCACTGGCGCGGTCGCGATTCACCCGGGTTATGGTTTCCTCTCTGAGAACGCCAACTTTGCTGAGCAGGTTGAACGCTCTGGCTTTATCTTCATTGGCCCGAAAGCCGACACCATTCGCCTGATGGGTGACAAAGTGTCTGCCATCACCGCGATGAAAAAAGCCGGCGTGCCAACCGTACCGGGCTCTGACGGCCCGCTGACCGACGATATGGATGCTAACCGCGCCCATGCTAAACGCATTGGCTACCCGGTTATCATCAAGGCGTCTGGCGGCGGCGGCGGTCGCGGTATGCGCGTTGTACGCAGCGATGCTGAACTGGCGCAGTCCATCTCCATGACCAAAGCGGAAGCGAAAGCGGCTTTCAGCAATGACATGGTGTACATGGAAAAATACCTGGAAAACCCACGCCACATCGAAATTCAGGTGCTGGCTGACGGTCAGGGCAACGCGATCTATCTGGCTGAACGTGACTGCTCCATGCAGCGTCGTCACCAGAAAGTCGTCGAAGAAGCGCCAGCGCCGGGCATTACGCCGGAACTGCGTCGCTACATCGGTGAGCGTTGCGCCAAAGCGTGTGTCGATATCGGCTATCGCGGGGCGGGTACCTTTGAGTTCCTGTTCGAAAACGGCGAGTTCTACTTCATTGAGATGAACACCCGTATTCAGGTTGAACACCCGGTTACCGAAATGATCACCGGCGTTGACCTGATCAAAGAACAGCTGCGTATCGCAGCCGGTCAGCCGCTGTCCATCAAACAGGAAGAAGTTGTGGTTAAAGGCCATGCGGTAGAGTGCCGTATCAACGCCGAAGACCCGAACACCTTCCTGCCAAGCCCGGGTAAAATCACGCGTTTCCACGCGCCGGGTGGCTTTGGTGTGCGCTGGGAGTCCCATATTTACGCCGGTTACACCGTACCGCCGTACTATGACTCAATGATCGGTAAGCTGATCTGCTACGGCGAAAACCGTGACGTGGCCATTGCCCGCATGAAGAACGCCCTTCAGGAGCTGATCATCGACGGGATCAAAACCAACGTAGATCTCCAGATGCGCATCATGAGCGACGAGCACTTCCAGAATGGTGGTACTAACATCCACTACCTGGAGAAAAAACTCGGTCTGAACGAGAAGTAAGAGACCAGTGTTGCTAAAAGGCCGGATTATCCGGCCTTTTTTATTTCTGGGGATCGCAAAGCCCCATCATGTACAATCCCCGCTTTCTTCATCCACAAGGGACAAAAAATGGACAAACGTTTTGTTCAGGCCCATAAAGAAGCGCGCTGGGCGCTGTGGCTGACCCTTCTCTATCTCGCTGCATGGTTAGTAACTGCTTACTTACCTGATTCAGCGATTGGCATTACCGGCCTCCCGCACTGGTTTGAAATGGCCTGCCTGCTGCTGCCGCTGGTGTTTATTGTGCTGTGCTGGGCGATGGTGAAATTCATCTATCGCGATATCTCCCTGGAGGACGATGATGCAGCTTGAAGTCATTCTGCCGCTTGTCGCTTACCTGTTCCTGGTGTTTGGCCTGTCGGTTTATGCGATGCGTAAACGTTCAACCGGTACCTTTCTGAACGAGTATTTCCTCGGGAGCCGCTCAATGGGTGGCGTCGTGCTGGCCATGACGCTGACCGCTACTTACATCAGCGCCAGCTCGTTTATCGGTGGCCCGGGCGCCGCTTATAAGTACGGACTGGGCTGGGTACTGCTGGCCATGATCCAGCTGCCTGCCATCTGGCTCTCTCTGGGCATACTGGGTAAAAAGTTTGCCATTCTGGCCCGTCGCTACAATGCCGTGACGCTGAACGATATGCTGTTTGCCCGCTATCAGAGTCGCTTGCTGGTATGGCTGGCAAGCCTGAGTCTGCTGGTGGCGTTTATTGGTGCGATGACGGTGCAGTTTATCGGCGGCGCACGTCTGCTGGAAACGGCAGCCGGGATCCCCTACGAGACGGGTCTGGTCATTTTCGGTGTGAGTATCGCGCTGTACACCGCGTTTGGCGGGTTCCGTGCCAGCGTTCTGAACGATACGATGCAGGGAATGGTGATGCTCATTGGCACTCTCGTTCTGCTGGTGGGTATCGTGCATGCCGCAGGGGGCCTGAGCCATGCGGTTGAAACCCTGGAAGCGATCGATCCGAAACTGGTCTCGCCGCAGGGGGCGGATGACATCCTCTCGCCAACCTTTATGACCTCGTTCTGGGTGCTGGTGTGCTTTGGCGTGATTGGCCTGCCGCATACTGCCGTGCGCTGCATCTCATATAAAGACAGCAAAGCGGTGCACCGCGGGATCATTATCGGGACAATTGTGGTGGCGATCCTGATGTTTGGTATGCACCTGGCGGGCGCGCTGGGCCGCGCGGTGATCCCTGACCTTACCGTACCGGATCTGGTCATTCCGACCCTGATGGTGAAAGTGCTTCCGCCGTTTGCCGCCGGGATTTTCCTCGCCGCACCCATGGCGGCCATTATGTCGACCATCAACGCTCAGTTGCTGCAAAGTTCCGCTACGATCATTAAAGATCTCTATCTGAATTTGCGCCCTGAACAGGTCGAAAATGAGCGACGCCTCAAGCGTATGTCGGCGGTGATTACCCTGGTGCTGGGGGCGTTACTGTTGCTGGCCGCGTGGCGTCCACCGGAGATGATCATCTGGCTAAACCTGCTCGCCTTTGGCGGGCTGGAGGCCGTTTTCCTGTGGCCGCTGGTGCTGGGGCTGTACTGGGAACGCGCGAATGCCGCGGGTGCATTAAGCGGCATGATTGTCGGGGGCGTCCTGTATGCCGTTCTCGCCACGTTGAAAATTCAGTATCTTGGCTTTCACCCGATCGTGCCTTCGTTACTGTTAAGTTTACTGGCGTTTGTGGTGGGTAACCGTTTTGGCCGTCCCGTTCCACCCGCCACCCTGATTTCTACTGATAAATAAAGAGTTTTGCCATGCCGTGGATCCAATTGAAACTGAACACAACCGGCGCGAACGCCGAAGAACTGAGTGATGCGCTGATGGAGGCCGGTTCGGTCTCTATCACGTTCCAGGACACGCATGACACGCCGGTCTTTGAGCCGCTACCAGGCGAAACGCGCCTGTGGGGTGATACGGACGTTATCGGCCTGTTCGATGCAGAAACCGACATGAAAGAGGTCGTGGCGATTCTGGAAAACCATCCGCTGCTGGGCGCGGGTTTCGCGCATAAAATCGAACAGCTGGAAGACAAAGACTGGGAACGCGAGTGGATGGACAACTTCCATCCAATGCAGTTTGGTCAGCGTCTGTGGATCTGCCCAAGCTGGCGCGACGTTCCCGATGAAAATGCGGTCAACGTAATGCTGGATCCGGGTCTGGCGTTCGGCACCGGTACCCACCCGACAACCTCCCTGTGCCTGCAATGGCTGGATGGCCTGGATCTGGAAGGCAAAACCGTGATCGACTTCGGTTGCGGATCCGGGATCCTCGCTATCGCGGCGCTGAAACTGGGCGCGGCAAAAGCCATCGGGATCGACATCGATCCGCAGGCGATTCAGGCCAGCCGTGATAACGCCGAGCGTAATGGCGTTTCCGATCGCCTTGAACTGTATCTGCCTGATGCACAGCCAGAGGCCATGAAAGCCGATGTGGTGGTCGCGAATATCCTGGCTGGCCCGTTACGCGAGCTGGCGCCGTTAATCAGCGTGCTGCCGGTTGAAGGCGGTCTGCTGGGCCTGTCCGGTATCCTTGCCAGCCAGGCAGACAGCGTCTGTGAAGCCTACGCCGATCTCTTTGCGCTCGACCCGGTTGTCGAGAAAGAAGAGTGGTGTCGCATCACCGGTCGTAAAAAATAAGCCTTTGGCGTGGTCGTCTGACCACGCCTTTTCCCTTCGATTTTTTCTCCATCCTTCATCCTTTCTTCGATAAAATAACCGCACAAATCATAATGTTAATCATTGATTTGGATAATAAAATTCACAGGAAGAATACGATGAAACACATTTCAGGCAAGGCAGCGCTGCTGGCGCTGAGCGTGATTTCGGCTTCAACTTACGCCTCACACTGGAGCTATCAAGGAGAAGGCGCACCGGAACACTGGGGCGAACTGGATGAGGCGTACAAGACGTGTAAAAGCGGGATGTATCAGTCGCCGGTTAACATTGATAATACGGTCAAAGCTCACATCTCTCCGCTGGAAACGCACTATATCGACGGCCCGGTCACCCTGATAAACAACGGCCATACTATCCAGGCGAGTGAAAATGCCGATACACGCGACAGCATCACGCTTGATAAACAGACCTGGACATTACAGCAGTTCCATTTCCATGCGCCATCCGAAAACACGGTGCACGGTAAAAAATACGCAATGGAAATGCATCTGGTCCATAAAAACGCTGACGGCGAACTGACGGTCGTTGCCGTTATGTTCGATCAGGGCGCGGCAAACGCTGCACTAGATAAACTCTGGGGCGTGATGCCAGGACAGGTTGACCAGAACGTTACAATTAAGCCAACACTCGATATGAATAAATTACTGCCTGCGGATAAAACCTACTGGCGTTTTAGCGGCTCCCTGACCACGCCACCGTGCTCAGAAGGGGTGACATGGTTGGTGCTCAAGCATCCGCTGACCGTCTCTGCTGAACAGCTGCAAAAATTCACTCACACTATGCACCACGAAAACAGCCGCCCGGTTCAGCCGCTTCATGGCCGTCTGGTTGTTGAATAAGCCGATTTTTTGCGCTGATATCCTGTGCTGAAATGCGACGCAGATCGCAAAGAAGCGCCATAATCTGCTGCATATCGCAGCAGATTATCCCGGCCAATTGATTCATTTATTCAGAAATGATGAGAAGTTACGGGAAATTGTAAGCGCCCACAAAATGTTCATTTCTTCATAACACAATGATTTAAATAGCGAATAATCTTATCCGAAAAGAATGACTGGCGATTCCTTGATCTACAACAGAGGATTGTTCAAAGTTTGGCCTTTCATCTCGTGCAAAAAATGCGTAATATACGCCGCCTTGCAGTCACAGTATGGTCATTTCTTAACTCATGCGCATCGGACACCACCAGCTTAGAAATCGCCTGATCGCAGCCCCAATGGCAGGTATTACCGACCGGCCGTTCAGGACGCTGTGCTACGAGATGGGAGCAGGATTAACCGTTTCCGAGATGATGTCGTCTAACCCGCAGGTTTGGGAAAGCGACAAGTCCCGCCTTCGGATGGTGCACGTGGATGAGCCAGGTATCCGCACCGTGCAAATTGCCGGAAGCGTGCCTGAAGAGATGGCAGATGCCGCGCGTATTAACGTGGAAAGTGGCGCCCAGATTATTGATATCAATATGGGTTGCCCGGCCAAAAAGGTGAATCGCAAGCTTGCAGGTTCAGCCCTTCTGCAATACCCCGACCAGGTGAAGTCAATCCTGACGGCGGTTGTCAGCGCAGTGGACGTTCCTGTTACGTTGAAGATTCGCACGGGTTGGTCGCCGGAACACCGTAACTGTGTAGAGATTGCCCAACTGGCCGAAGACTGTGGCATTCAGGCCCTGACCATTCATGGACGCACTCGCGCCTGTTTGTTCAACGGTGAAGCTGAATACGACAGCATTCGGGCAGTTAAGCAGAAAGTTTCCATTCCGATTATCGCGAATGGCGACATAACTGACCCGCTTAAAGCCAGAGCTGTGCTCGACTATACGGGAGCTGATGCTCTGATGATAGGACGTGCCGCTCAGGGAAGACCCTGGATCTTTCGGGAAATCCAGCATTATCTGGACACTGGGGAGCTGCTTGCCCCGCTGCCTCTGGCAGAGGTTAAGCGCTTGCTTTGTTCGCATGTTCGGGAACTGCATGACCACTACGGCCAGGCAAAAGGGTACCGAATTGCGCGTAAACACGTATCCTGGTATCTCCAGGAGCACGCTCCAAATGACCAGTTTCGGCGCACATTCAACGCCATTGAGGATGCCAGCGAACAGCTGGAGGCGTTGGAGGCATACTTCGAAAATCTTGCGTAATGAAATAAAGAGCTGACAGAACTATGTTCGAACAACGCGTAAATTCTGACGTACTGACCGTTTCTACCGTTAACTCTCAGGATCAGGTGACTCAAAAGCCCCTGCGTGACTCGGTTAAACAGGCACTGAAGAACTATTTTGCTCAACTGAACGGTCAGGATGTTAATGACCTGTATGAGCTGGTACTGGCTGAAGTTGAACAGCCACTGTTGGACATGGTGATGCAATACACCCGTGGTAATCAAACCCGCGCTGCCCTGATGATGGGCATCAACCGTGGTACCCTGCGTAAGAAATTGAAAAAATACGGCATGAACTGATACTAATCAGTTAAATGCTTGTTTAAAAAGGCGCTCTTCGGCATGGGGAAGCGCCTTTTTTATTGCCCGGATGAGCGACCGTCAACGCTTTGTAAACCTTCTCCTTCCCCACTTTTCAACGCCCGCTTTTCGTGTATATTTCCACCACCTTACAGGCTCTCTTTTCGCGGAATGACACATGATTCGTAAATACTGGTGGCTGGTCGTTTTTGCTGTCTCTGTTTTCATTTTCGATGCGCTGCTGATGCAGTGGATTGAACTGATGAGCACCGAAACCGATAAATGTCGCAATATGAATTCCGTGAACCCGCTAAAACTGGTCAACTGCTCAGAGCTGGACTAGCCTCTTCCATCCTGTACCCCTCTGTTATCACCCAATAAAAACAGGGGCTTAAATCACTTTTCGTCATTTCCTGACGATGATAATGTCTGTGCCCTTTCCAACCGCTCTTGCTTAACGTCTCACAACGAGTGAACAGACCATGCTGGTTAGCCAATACAACCAAATCCTCGTCGTCATCTCCTTTATTGTCGCCATTCTTGCCGCCTATACCGCGCTGAATATGGCTGCGCGCGTTGCCGGAAGCCAGGGCGTCGCTGCACGCGTCTGGCTGGCAGGTGGCGGTGTTTCGATGGGGATTGGCGTGTGGGCGATGCATTTCATCGGTATGCTGGCGATGGATCTTTCCATGAGCATGAGTTACAACGCGACCCTGACCGTGCTTTCGATGATTATCGCCATCAGCTCGTCAATGTTCGCCCTGTGGCTCGTTAGCGGCGAGCAGCTACATTTGCGCCGACTGCTGCCTGGCGCCGTCGTGATGGGTACAGGCATAGTTGCCATGCACTACACCGGTATGGCTGCCCTGGAGGTCACTCCGGGTATTGTCTGGGATAAAACGTGGATGGCTATCTCTGTGGGCATAGCCCTTGCCGCTTCACTGGCCGCTCTTTGGCTGACGTTCCGTTTACGTCAGGAAGCTGCACGAATGGCGTTGATGCGTCTGGGGGCGGCGATCACCATGGGCATCGCTATCGCTGGCATGCATTACGCCGGCATGGAAGCAGCACAATTTCCAATGTCGACGATGGTCCACCATCATGGTCTTAACGGGAGCTGGCTGGCGATACTGGTTAGCGTGGTCGCGCTCGCTATTCTGGGGATTACGCTGCTGGTATCGATGTTCGATGCCCGCCTTCAGGCTCGTACCTCGCTGCTGGCCTCATCCCTGGCAGAAGCTAACCGTGAACTCGCACAGCTGGCGTTGCATGATACGCTGACGCGCTTACCCAATCGTATTCTGCTTGAGGATCGCCTCGATCAGGCCATCAGCAAGGCCGATCGCGAAGGAAGCCCTTTCGCGCTGATGTTTATGGATCTTGATGGCTTTAAAACCGTCAACGATGCCTATGGTCATGATGTCGGTGACAATCTTCTGGTTGCGGTGACTCAGCGTTTGCTGTTGCAGTTGAAAGGTCAGTACACGCTGGCGCGTATCGGTGGGGATGAATTCGTCCTGCTGGCCGAAACCACTACCCCGGATGATGCTGCCTCACTGGCAAATTCACTGGTACGCGTCATTGATAGCCCGTTCCATCTCGATCCTTACGAACTGATGGTCACCCTGAGCATTGGCATTGCGCTCTATCCACACGATGGCAAAACCGATCGTGAACTGATGTTTAACGCTGATGCTGCGATGTACCACACGAAACATATGGGTCGTAACGGTTATCACTTCTTTCAGCCGTCAATGAATACGCTGGCGCAGACGCATCTACAGCTGATGAATGATCTGTGGCAGGCCATCGACCGTGATGAGTTACGCCTGCTTTATCAACCTAAATTCCATGCCCCTGCCGGGCCGGTCATCGGATTCGAAGCGCTGTTACGCTGGCAGCATCCCAAACAGGGATTACTGCCCCCCGACCTGTTTCTACCGCTTGCAGAGAAAACCGGGCTGATTATTCCAATTGGAAACTGGGTAATCGACGAGGCCTGCCGCCAGCTTCGAGAATGGCACCTTCAGGGCCACACGGACTGGTCAATGGCGGTGAATCTTTCTACGTTGCAGTTCGAACAGCCGTCGCTGGTTAAAACGGTTCTCGATTGTCTGACGCGCCATAGCGTACCGCCCGGCATGTTGATCCTGGAGGTGACCGAAACCACGGCGATGAGCAATCCGGACGAAAGCGTTCGTGTCCTGACAGCGCTGACGGATGCGGGCGTAAAAGCCTCGATAGACGATTTTGGTACAGGTTATTCAAGCCTTCTTTATCTTAAGCGACTCCCTGCCTGCGAGTTGAAAATCGATCGTGCTTTTGTAAAAGAGTTAAGTGGAGAGAGTGAAGATGCGACGATCGTCTCGGCGATTATCGCCCTGGCAAAAACGCTGAATCTGAAGGTCGTGGCAGAAGGGGTCGAAACCGCAGCGCAGCAGACCTTTCTGACAGAACTGGGATGCAATACGCTACAGGGTTATCTGCTGGGCAAACCGATTACCGCGCAGGCTATTATGGAACAGTGCCAGCACGGGGAGATGTCACCATCCCGTATGCAATCATGAGGCTGTATCGTAAAACACTGGCGCCACTCGAGTGATATTTAGTGTCGCAAGAATATTATCCACCAGCGCCGGCGCCTGTTTGTACAGATTAAAACTGTTGCTATCCATTAACCAGTTTTTAATGACTCCGCTAAAAAATGCGTGGAAAACAATCAGCGCCAGTTCAATATTAGTTTGGGAAGAAATAATGCTACGCGCAACGCATTGTCTCAACGTCCTGCGAAGATAATTATCGTTTAAACCGATCCGCTTGCGTATTTCACATTCTGAAATCACATCGTCATGAAATTCACACTTATGATACAGAATTTGTAAAAGAGCATACTGGCGTGGCTCGCTCGCAATATATTGCAGCGCGACAATAAACTGTTCACGAAGCATTAACAAAGGGTCATCTTTTTCAGAAAGTATTAACCTGTCACGAATCATTTCACGCAGCGGCAATTGCTGTTCCCAGATGGCGTTAAATATTTCCGCTTTACTCGAAAAATGCCAGTAAACCGCCCCGCGAGTAAGTTGAGCAGCATCGGCGATGTCGGTAAGCGTGGTATTAGCCACGCCACGTGTCGCGAATAGCCCGATAGCGGCTTCAATCAGCTGCTGCCGGGTCTTTTGAGCCTCTTCTTTCTTTTTACGCGCCATAGCCTGCTACTCATTACTTATACGGTTGATACGACATCAAACGTTATTAAAGGGTCGTGTAAGTCAAAGTATTCACCATAACCCGTTTTGGTTTTGCACAAAAAAAGTCAATTCATTTAATTTATAATTCATACGAATAAATTGAGCGGATCAAATTCATTAAATAAATAGTTTGTATTTACTCATAAGTATTCCGTTGATTATCCTGACAGAAGCCGGATTTCGAATACACTGGTTCAGAATCTGATTTTGCTTTTTATTGCCTCCATCAGCACTTATAAATTAAAAAACCTTGAATACCCTCATTATTATACGCAGCTACATTTCTTTTTTTGCCTCACACCCTTTCACCGACTTATGGCATATATCGGTTCAAGGGTAGTTTAAGGAACAGTAATGACGAATCACTTCAGACGCTTACCCTTATCCGGTTTCATTGTCTGTGCTGCACTGCTCGCCGGGTGCGATGGGCAAGAAAACCCACAGCAGCATGGGCAAGCTCCTCAGGTCAGTGTTCATATTGTCAAAAGCGCGCCACTGGCCGTAACGACGGAATTGCCAGGCAGAACTGACGCTTATCGTGTGGCGGAGGTTCGTCCCCAGGTAAGTGGTATCATTCTGCACCGTAATTTTACCGAAGGCAGCGACGTCAAAGCGGGTGAATCACTTTATCAGATCGATCCGGCCACCTATCAGGCAGCCTACGACAATGCGAAAGGTGAACAGGTAAAAGCGCAGGCTGCGGCAAACATAGCCCATCTGACGGTAAAACGTTACCTTCCGCTGGTCGGTACGCAATATGTGAGCAAGCAGGAGTATGATCAGGCGGTGGCAACCGCCCAGCAGGCGGATGCAAGCGTCGTTGCCGCGAAAGCTGGCGTTGAGAGCGCGCGGATCAATCTTGCTTATACGAAAGTCACATCGCCAATCAACGGGCGCATTGGCAAATCCAGCGTCACTGAAGGGGCGTTAGTCACTAATGGTCAGTCAACCGCACTGGCGACAGTTCAGCAGCTCGATCCCATTTATGTCGATGTAACGCAATCCAGCAGCGATTTTATGCGTCTGAAGCAGCAGACGAGCCTGCAAAAGGGAGACACCAGCAGCGTTGAGTTGCTGATGGAAAATGGCCAGCCTTATCCGCTGAAAGGAACGCTTCAGTTCTCTGATGTCACGGTAGATGAAAGTACCGGCTCAATCACCCTTCGCGCTCTCTTCCCTAACCCTCAGCATATGCTGTTACCGGGTATGTTTGTCCGTGCACGCATTGACGAAGGCACACAGCCTGATGCCATCCTTGTTCCCCAGCAGGGGGTAACCCGTACACCTCGCGGTGATGCAACCGTGCTTGTGGTAAACGATAAAAACCAGGTGGAATCTCGCACTGTCGTTGCACCGCAGGCGATTGGCGATCGGTGGTTGATCACGGAAGGTCTGAAAAATGGCGACCGCGTCATTATCAGCGGCCTGCAAAAAGTTCGCCCTGGCGTCACCGTCGTGGCTATTCCTGATACCGCCGCGACTCCAGCCAGTTAAGGGATAACGAGATGGCTAATTTCTTTATTCAACGGCCTGTTTTCGCCTGGGTGCTCTCCATCATTCTGATGATTGCGGGCGGGCTGGCCATTTTAAAACTGCCGGTGGCGCAATATCCAACCATTGCGCCGCCAGCAGTTGCGGTGACAGCGACCTACCCTGGCGCTGATGCCCAGACGGTCCAGGATACCGTGACGCAGGTTATCGAACAGAACATGAACGGAATCGACAATCTGATGTACATGTCGTCCACCAGTGATTCTGCCGGTAACGTCACCATCACCCTGACGTTCGAGTCGGGTACGGATCCTGATATCGCGCAGGTGCAGGTTCAGAACAAACTCCAGCTCGCTATGCCGCTGCTACCGCAAGAAGTACAGCAACAGGGGATCGGCGTGGAAAAATCCAGCAGCAGCTTCCTGCTGGTCGCGGGATTTGTGTCGGATAATAAAAACCTCACTCAGGATGATATCTCCGACTATGTCGCTTCTAACGTAAAAGATGCGATCAGCCGTACTTCCGGCGTCGGTGATGTGCAGCTGTTCGGTGCGCAGTATGCAATGCGCATCTGGCTGGACAGCAACGCGATGAATAAATATCAGCTCACGCCGTTGGATGTCATTAACCAACTGAAAACGCAGAACGATCAGATTGCTGCGGGCCAGTTGGGAGGTACGCCGTCCGTACCAGGGCAGCAACTGAACGCCTCAATTATTGCTCAAACGCGCCTCAAATCGCCGGAGGAGTTTGGCCGTGTGACGCTGAAGGTGAACCAGGACGGTTCAATGGTCCACCTGAAAGATGTGGCCCGCATTGAGCTGGGTGGCGAAAACTACAACATGGTCACCAAAATCAATGGCCAGGCAGCAACGGGGCTCGGGATCAAGCTGGCGACTGGCGCAAACGCGCTGGATACCGCTGCCGCCATTAAGAGTAAACTGGCGCAGTTGCAGCCCTTCTTCCCTCAGGGCCTGAAAGTCGTTTATCCGTACGACACCACACCTTTCGTGAAGATCTCAATCCATGAAGTGGTGAAGACGCTGTTTGAAGCGATCGTTCTCGTGTTCCTGGTGATGTACTTGTTCCTGCAAAACCTGCGGGCAACCCTTATTCCGACTATTGCCGTGCCCGTGGTGCTACTGGGTACCTTCGCGGTACTGGCTGCGTTTGGTTTCTCCATTAACACCCTGACGATGTTCGGGATGGTATTGGCGATAGGTTTGCTCGTCGATGATGCCATCGTGGTGGTTGAGAACGTAGAACGCGTCATGGTTGAGGACAAGCTGCCGCCAAAAGAGGCGACCCAGAAGTCGATGGAGCAAATCCAGGGCGCCCTGGTGGGCATTGCCATGGTGCTTTCAGCGGTGTTTATTCCGATGGCATTTTTTGGAGGTTCAACCGGGGCTATCTATCGCCAGTTCTCGCTGACCATTGTCTCCGCGATGGCCTTATCGGTGCTGGTGGCGTTGATATTAACGCCTGCTTTATGTGCAACGCTGCTCAAACCGGTTTCCAGCGACCATCATGAAAAGAAAGGTGGATTCTTCGGCTGGTTTAACGCGCTTTTTGATAAGAGCGTGGAGCACTACAGCAACAGCGTGAGCGGCATTTTACGTAAGACCGGACGCTATCTGCTGGTTTACGTCATCATCGTCGGCGGCATGGCAATACTGTTCCTGCGCCTGCCTTCCTCCTTCCTGCCGGAAGAGGATCAGGGGGTGTTTATGACGATGGTTCAGCTGCCGGCAGGGGCGACGCAGATGCGTACCCAGCAGGTACTCGATCAGGTTCAGGACTATTATCTGACGAAAGAGAAAGCGAACGTTGAATCGGTCTTTACCGTAAACGGATTTAGCTTTAGCGGGCAGGGGCAGAACTCCGGTATCGCTTTCGTCAGCCTGAAGCCATGGGAAGAACGCCCGGGCAAGGAAAACGGCGTTGAGGCGATTGTCAGCCGCGCAACGAAAGCGTTTAGCCAGATCAAAGATGGTCTTGTATTTCCGTTTAACCTCCCTGCCATTATTGAACTGGGTACCGCAACAGGCTTTGACTTTGAACTGATTGACCAGGCAAACCTGGGACATACGCAGCTCACGCAGGCACGTAACCAACTGCTTGGCATGGTAAGGGAACATCCTGACTTACTGGTCCGCGTGCGTCCTAACGGACTGGAAGATACGCCACAGTACAAACTGGATGTCGACCAGGAGAAGGCCCAGGCGCTGGGTGTGAGCATATCTGATGTCAATCAGACCATCTCAACAGCATTGGGTGGCACTTATGTGAACGACTTTATCGATCATGGACGCGTGAAAAAAGTTTATGTCCAGGCTGATGCTCGCTTCCGTATGTTACCAGGAGATATTAACGACCTGTATGTGCGTAGTGCTAACGGCGAAATGGTGCCTTTCTCTGCCTTTAGCAGCTCTCACTGGGTGTACGGCTCACCTCGTCTGGAACGTTACAATGGGATGCCATCAATGGAGATCCTCGGTGAGTCTGCGCCAGGCAAAAGTACCGGTGAGGCAATGGAGATGATGGAAAGCCTTGCGTCGAAACTGCCTTCCGGAATTGGCTACGACTGGACGGGGATGTCTTATCAGGAACGTCTTTCCGGAAATCAGGCTCCAGCACTGTATGCCATTTCACTGATTGTGGTGTTCCTGTGTCTGGCGGCTCTCTATGAAAGCTGGTCAATTCCATTCTCGGTCATGCTGGTTGTGCCCCTGGGGGTGATCGGCGCGCTTCTGGCTGCATCAATACGTGGGCTGAACAATGACGTTTACTTCCAGGTTGGTCTGCTTACGACAATTGGTTTATCAGCCAAAAACGCCATACTGATCGTTGAGTTCGCCAAGGATCTTATGGATAAAGAAGGCAAAGGGATTATTGAAGCCACGCTGGAAGCCTCACGTATGCGTCTGCGCCCTATCCTGATGACCTCTCTGGCATTTATCCTTGGTGTTATGCCTCTGGTCATCAGTAGTGGCGCAGGTAGTGGGGCACAAAACGCTGTCGGGACGGGCGTGATGGGCGGGATGCTGTCAGCCACTCTGCTGGCCATTTTCTTTGTTCCTGTTTTCTTCGTTGTTGTCCGGAGACGGTTTACAAAGCATAAGGATTAATGAAAATCATAAAGGCACCTCTGGTGCCTTTTTTATTTCCTGTCAGCATTCTAATAAAAAGACATCTCTTCACATTTCCTCCATAAATAATCAACGCCCCTCTTTTATCTCCATGATTTTTACAATGCACACAATTTGAGATTATTCCCCGTGCTGTATGGCATTAGTGCGGTGGTAAAATAATCATCAATTCGTAAATTGCCGCATCGGCTCTTAAGCGAATAAGCGATCATATTGAGGTAACATCATGAAAAGATTCCTTTCCGTTGCACTTCTCGCTGCGCTGCTTGCTGGTTGCGCGCACGACTCTCCCTGTGTACCGGTATACGACGATCAGGGGCGACTGGTTCACACCAATACCTGTATGAAGGGGACTACCCAGGATAACTGGGAAACAGCAGGTGCGATTGCCGGTGGCGCCGCAGCAATAGCTGGCCTGACTCTCGGTATTGTCGCCCTGACTAAATAATACTTTTAAAAGCGCGGCCATCGCCGCGCTTTTATTTTATCTAATCAAAGGGATGTATATTTCCCCTCTCAGATATCATCAGATAATTTTTAGATTCAGTATCCTGTTTTTTTATAGCCCTATTTCCTTATCTATACAACCTCAGTCTGAATCACTGAATTGATTTAACGCTGCTGCGAGTAAGCATTATGCATTCCGTGAATTCATTTATAGCTGGGTTAAGACGCTTTAATACGTCAGTAAGGTATTAACGGCACTCGTTGGAATATCTGATAAGGAAATTGGTTTAGCTGAGGGCATAACGCAAAAAGGCCATCCTTTCGGATGGCCTTTCTACTTGTTTGATGTCTGGCAGTTCCCTACTCTCACATGGGGAGACCCCACACTACCATCGGCGCTACGGCGTTTCACTTCTGAGTTCGGCATGGGGTCAGGTGGGACCACCGCGCTAAAGCCGCCAGGCAAATTCTGTTAATCTGTATCAGGCTGAAAATCGTGTCTGTCTCTTCGCCGAAACAGCTTCGGCGTTGTAAGGTTAAGCCTCACGGTTCATTAGTATCGGTTAGCTCAACGCATCGCTGCGCTTACACACCCGACCTATCAACGTCGTCGTCTTCAACGTTCCTTCAGGAGACTCAAGGTCTCAGGGAGAACTCATCTCGGGGCAAGTTTCGTGCTTAGATGCTTTCAGCACTTATCTCTTCCGCATTTAGCTACCGGGCAGTGCCATTGGCATGACAACCCGAACACCAGTGATGCGTCCACTCCGGTCCTCTCGTACTAGGAGCAGCCCCCCTCAATTCTCCAGCGCCCACGGCAGATAGGGACCGAACTGTCTCACGACGTTCTAAACCCAGCTCGCGTACCACTTTAAATGGCGAACAGCCATACCCTTGGGACCTACTTCAGCCCCAGGATGTGATGAGCCGACATCGAGGTGCCAAACACCGCCGTCGATATGAACTCTTGGGCGGTATCAGCCTGTTATCCCCGGAGTACCTTTTATCCGTTGAGCGATGGCCCTTCCATTCAGAACCACCGGATCACTATGACCTGCTTTCGCACCTGCTCGCGCCGTCACGCTCGCAGTCAAGCTGGCTTATGCCATTGCACTAACCTCCTGATGTCCGACCAGGATTAGCCAACCTTCGTGCTCCTCCGTTACTCTTTGGGAGGAGACCGCCCCAGTCAAACTACCCACCAGACACTGTCCGCAACCCGGATTACGGGTCTACGTTAGAACACCAGCCATTAAAGGGTGGTATTTCAAGGTTGGCTCCACGCAGACTGGCGTCCACGCTTCAAAGCCTCCCACCTATCCTACACATCAAGGACCAGTGTTCAGTGTCAAGCTATAGTAAAGGTTCACGGGGTCTTTCCGTCTTGCCGCGGGTACACTGCATCTTCACAGCGAGTTCAATTTCACTGAGTCTCGGGTGGAGACAGCCTGGCCATCATTACGCCATTCGTGCAGGTCGGAACTTACCCGACAAGGAATTTCGCTACCTTAGGACCGTTATAGTTACGGCCGCCGTTTACCGGGGCTTCGATCAAGAGCTTCGCGTTGCCGCTAACCCCATCAATTAACCTTCCGGCACCGGGCAGGCGTCACACCGTATACGTCCACTTTCGTGTTTGCACAGTGCTGTGTTTTTAATAAACAGTTGCAGCCAGCTGGTATCTTCGACTGATTTCAGCTCCGTCCGCAGGGACTTCACCTACACATCAGCGTGCCTTCTCCCGAAGTTACGGCACCATTTTGCCTAGTTCCTTCACCCGAGTTCTCTCAAGCGCCTTGGTATTCTCTACCTGACCACCTGTGTCGGTTTGGGGTACGATTTCGTGTTACCTGATGCTTAGAGGCTTTTCCTGGAAGCAGGGCATTTATCACTTCAGCACCGTAGTGCCTCGTCATCACACCTCAGCGTTAACAAGGTACCGGATTTACCTGGAACCTCCGCCTACATGCTTAAACCGGGACAACCGTCGCCCGGCTGACATAGCCTTCTCCGTCCCCCCTTCGCAGTAACACCAAGTACAGGAATATTAACCTGTTTCCCATCGACTACGCCTTTCGGCCTCGCCTTAGGGGTCGACTCACCCTGCCCCGATTAACGTTGGACAGGAACCCTTGGTCTTCCGGCGAGCGGGCTTTTCACCCGCTTTATCGTTACTTATGTCAGCATTCGCACTTCTGATACCTCCAGCATGCCTCACAGCACACCTTCAACGGCTTACAGAACGCTCCCCTACCCAACAACACATAGTGTCGCTGCCGCAGCTTCGGTGCATGGTTTAGCCCCGTTACATCTTCCGCGCAGGCCGACTCGACCAGTGAGCTATTACGCTTTCTTTAAATGATGGCTGCTTCTAAGCCAACATCCTGGCTGTCTGTGCCTTCCCACATCGTTTCCCACTTAACCATGACTTTGGGACCTTAGCTGGCGGTCTGGGTTGTTTCCCTCTTCACGACGGACGTTAGCACCCGCCGTGTGTCTCCCGTGATAACATTCTTCGGTATTCGTAGTTTGCATCGGGTTGGTAAGCCGGGATGGCCCCCTAGCCGAAACAGTGCTCTACCCCCGAAGATGAGTTCACGAGGCGCTACCTAAATAGCTTTCGGGGAGAACCAGCTATCTCCCGGTTTGATTGGCCTTTCACCCCCAGCCACAGGTCATCCGCTAATTTTTCAACATTAGTCGGTTCGGTCCTCCAGTTAGTGTTACCCAACCTTCAACCTGCCCATGGCTAGATCACCGGGTTTCGGGTCTATACCCTGCAACTTAACGCCCAGTTAAGACTCGGTTTCCCTTCGGCTCCCCTATACGGTTAACCTTGCTACAGAATATAAGTCGCTGACCCATTATACAAAAGGTACGCAGTCACCCCATAAAGAGGCTCCCACTGCTTGTACGTACACGGTTTCAGGTTCTTTTTCACTCCCCTCGCCGGGGTTCTTTTCGCCTTTCCCTCACGGTACTGGTTCACTATCGGTCAGTCAGGAGTATTTAGCCTTGGAGGATGGTCCCCCCATATTCAGACAGGATACCACGTGTCCCGCCCTACTCTTCGAGTTCACAGCATGTGTGCTTTCGTGTACGGGACTATCACCCTGTACCGTCGGACTTTCCAGACCGTTCCACTAACACACAAGCTGATTCAGACTCCGGGCTGCTCCCCGTTCGCTCGCCGCTACTGGGGGAATCTCGGTTGATTTCTTTTCCTCGGGGTACTTAGATGTTTCAGTTCCCCCGGTTCGCCTCGTTAACCTATGTATTCAGTTAACGATAGTGCAACGGATTGCACTGGGTTTCCCCATTCGGACATCGCCGGGTCAAAGGTTCATATCACCTCGCCGGCGCTTTTCGCAGATTAGCACGTCCTTCATCGCCTCTGACTGCCAGGGCATCCACCGTGTACGCTTAGTCGCTTAACCTCACAACCCGAAGATGTTTCACTTCCGATTGCGAAAATTTGAGAGACTCGAACACACATGAGCTGTGTGTCGTTTCAATTTTCAGCTTGATCCAGATTTTTAAAGAGCAAATATCTCAAACATGACTCGCAAGTCAGTTTTGAGATATGTCGGCAGGTGACTTTCACTCACGAACCAGCAAGTGGCGTCCCCTAGGGGATTCGAACCCCTGTTACCGCCGTGAAAGGGCGGTGTCCTGGGCCTCTAGACGAAGGGGACGTACAGTCTCAATCGCAAGACGCCTTGCTATTTACTTTTCATCAGACAATCTGTGTGGACACTACAAAGGCAGGTTCTTTAAGGTAAGGAGGTGATCCAACCGCAGGTTCCCCTACGGTTACCTTGTTACGACTTCACCCCAGTCATGAATCACAAAGTGGTAAGCGCCCTCCCGAAGGTTAAGCTACCTACTTCTTTTGCAACCCACTCCCATGGTGTGACGGGCGGTGTGTACAAGGCCCGGGAACGTATTCACCGTGGCATTCTGATCCACGATTACTAGCGATTCCGACTTCATGGAGTCGAGTTGCAGACTCCAATCCGGACTACGACGCACTTTATGAGGTCCGCTTGCTCTCGCGAGGTCGCTTCTCTTTGTATGCGCCATTGTAGCACGTGTGTAGCCCTACTCGTAAGGGCCATGATGACTTGACGTCATCCCCACCTTCCTCCAGTTTATCACTGGCAGTCTCCTTTGAGTTCCCGGCCTAACCGCTGGCAACAAAGGATAAGGGTTGCGCTCGTTGCGGGACTTAACCCAACATTTCACAACACGAGCTGACGACAGCCATGCAGCACCTGTCTCAGAGTTCCCGAAGGCACCAAAGCATCTCTGCTAAGTTCTCTGGATGTCAAGAGTAGGTAAGGTTCTTCGCGTTGCATCGAATTAAACCACATGCTCCACCGCTTGTGCGGGCCCCCGTCAATTCATTTGAGTTTTAACCTTGCGGCCGTACTCCCCAGGCGGTCGACTTAACGCGTTAGCTCCGGAAGCCACGCCTCAAGGGCACAACCTCCAAGTCGACATCGTTTACGGCGTGGACTACCAGGGTATCTAATCCTGTTTGCTCCCCACGCTTTCGCACCTGAGCGTCAGTCTTTGTCCAGGGGGCCGCCTTCGCCACCGGTATTCCTCCAGATCTCTACGCATTTCACCGCTACACCTGGAATTCTACCCCCCTCTACAAGACTCTAGCCTGCCAGTTTCGAATGCAGTTCCCAGGTTGAGCCCGGGGATTTCACATCCGACTTGACAGACCGCCTGCGTGCGCTTTACGCCCAGTAATTCCGATTAACGCTTGCACCCTCCGTATTACCGCGGCTGCTGGCACGGAGTTAGCCGGTGCTTCTTCTGCGGGTAACGTCAATCGACAGGGTTATTAACCCTGTCGCCTTCCTCCCCGCTGAAAGTACTTTACAACCCGAAGGCCTTCTTCATACACGCGGCATGGCTGCATCAGGCTTGCGCCCATTGTGCAATATTCCCCACTGCTGCCTCCCGTAGGAGTCTGGACCGTGTCTCAGTTCCAGTGTGGCTGGTCATCCTCTCAGACCAGCTAGGGATCGTCGCCTAGGTGAGCCGTTACCCCACCTACTAGCTAATCCCATCTGGGCACATCCGATGGCAAGAGGCCCGAAGGTCCCCCTCTTTGGTCTTGCGACGTTATGCGGTATTAGCTACCGTTTCCAGTAGTTATCCCCCTCCATCAGGCAGTTTCCCAGACATTACTCACCCGTCCGCCACTCGTCAGCGAAGCAGCAAGCTGCTTCCTGTTACCGTTCGACTTGCATGTGTTAGGCCTGCCGCCAGCGTTCAATCTGAGCCATGATCAAACTCTTCAATTTAAGTTTGATGCTCGTGAATTAAACTTCGTAATGAATTACGTATGTTCACTCAGAGACTTGGTATTCATTTTTCGTCCGAGGACGTTAAGAATCCATGTCACTTTGAGTGCCCACACAGATTGTCTGATAAATTGTTAAAGAGCAGTTGCGACGCGCTTCAGCGCTCTGTCGCGAGGTGGCGTATATTACGCTTTCCTCTTTCAGAGTCAACCCGTTATTTCAGGATTTTTTCTCTTCAACCGACCGGGTTGTCTGTGAAGTGATTCACATCCGCCGTGTCGATGGAGGCGCATTATAGGGATCCCAGTTTTTAGCACAAGTATTTTTTAGATCTTTTTTTCCAACTGATGATTTTCCGTGCTTTTCGCTGAAAACCCACCCGATCCGCTTAAAAATTGACGCATTTTGCCTTGCCTCGCTCCAGGAATACGATCAAAGTCTTCTTTAATAACGCTCATCTGTATCGAGGTAGATATGTTTGCAGTATTACGTCCTTATAAAGATTTGTTCCCCCAAAAAGGCGATCGCGTGATGATCGATGCCAGCAGCGTGGTCATTGGTGATGTTCGCATGGCCGATGATGTCAGCATCTGGCCACTTGTCGCGATCCGGGGCGATGTTAACTACGTTGCAATCGGTGCACGCACCAATATTCAGGACGGCAGCGTGTTGCATGTGACTCATAAGTCATCTTATAACCCTGAGGGCAACCCGCTCATTATTGGGGAAGATGTTACCGTCGGCCATAAAGTGATGCTCCACGGCTGCACGATCGGTAACAGGGTTCTCGTTGGGATGGGATCGATTTTGCTGGATGGCGTCATTGTAGAAGATGACGTAATGATTGGCGCAGGGAGTCTTGTTCCGCAAAACAAGCGTCTTGAAAGTGGGTATCTCTATTTAGGCAGCCCGGTTAAACAGATCCGCCCCCTAAAAGAGACGGAGATCGAAGGATTGAAATACTCAGCGAACAATTACGTTAAATGGAAAAACGACTATCTGGATCAGGATAACCAGATCCAACCCTGATCGTCTTCCTGCTGATCGCGGATCAAATCGCTGGCATCCTCTTCCAGGTCCCAGCGATTTTCGCAAAAGACCGCTAACGGATCTGCCCCCCCAAAGCACTGAAGCAACGTTTCCCCTTTAATCGCACAGGTAAGCTGCATACCATGCACCAGCACCGGGAAACAAACCGCTTGCTTGTTTTCATCCCAGATTTCTCTGTCGGGAAAAAGAATCGCCTGATTCACGCCGTCAGTTCCTGTTTGAGCTTTTCAATCACCGGTTCTACAGCGGGTAACAGGCCATGCCAGAGTAGCACCGCATGAGCCGCCTGCCCCACCAGCATTCCCAGACCATCAGCCACGTGTTTTGCCCCCTGTTGTTCGCACCAGGTCAGAAAGGGCGTTTTCCCTTTTTGATAAAACATGTCATAGGCGTAGATGTGGGAATGAATCAGGGATGCAGGAATCGCCGGGATCTCTCCATTAATACCGCTTGAGGTGGCATTAATCACAAGATCAAATTCGTGACGCGCGAGATCGTCAGGTGCTACCGCAGCTACGCTGCCTGTGTGTGCGAACAACGCCGCCAGCTCTTCTGCTCTGGAGAAAGTACGGTTGGTGATTGTCACCGAACAATCCAGCGAAAGAAGAGGAAGCAATACGCCGCGCGAGGCGCCACCCGCGCCGATCAGCAGGATCCGAAAGCCTGGTTTAATAAACGACAATCGCTCCAGATCGCTGAGTAAACCAATCCCATCGGTGTTATCGCCCAGAAGGCGACCATCTTCAAGCCGCTTAAGAGTATTGACGGCGCCAGCGAGCGACGCACGTTCGGTCAGTTCATCCGCGCGCCCGAAAGCCTCTTCTTTAAAAGGCACCGTGACGTTCGCACCTTTACCACCCGCATCAAAAAAGCTATTCAGCGTCGGTATAAATGCATCAACAGGCGCAAGAACCCGACCATATGGGTGATCTATATGCAATTGCTCCGCAAACAGCCGATGGATCAGAGGCGACTTGCTGTGCGCGATCGGGTTACCAAAAACAGCATAGGTTTCCATCACATTATCCCTGGCGAAAACGTTCGCCGGTCAAGGCATCGCGAATTTCTGACGGGTTAAGACGACCACCGGTTTCACCCAAGGCAACAGGGAAATCATTCCCGAACTGCGCCAGAACTTCTTCGGTTGTCCGACAAGGGGGAAGCCCGGTCAGGTTGGCGCTGGTTGAAACCAGAGGTTTACCAAATGCCTGGCATAACTCCACCACCAGCGGATGGTCGGTGACACGTACCGCGAGTGAATCGAAACGCCCGGTTAACCAGCGCGGCGTTGTCGGCTGTGCAGGAAAAACAAACGTCACGGGACCAGGCCACGCAGAGAAAATGGTTTCCCGCTGTGCAGGTGTCAGCATGGAATCATCAATATAAGGCTTAAGCTGCTCGTAGTTCGCAGCGATCAAAATCAATCCTTTTTCGACAGGCCGCTGTTTTAGCGCCAGCAGACGGTTAACGGCGACTTCGCTGTCAGGATCACACCCGACCCCGAAAACGGCTTCTGTTGGATAGGCGATGACTTCTTCTTTTTTCAGGATTTCCACCGCCTGCGCGATGGAGCCTGATGGCAGGTTATTATTCACTGATTTGATCCGCCGAAACCGGCTTTCCACATTGTTTACTGGCGCAAAAGCGTTTCAAGCCTTGCGCGGTTTTCTTCTCTATAAGTAACGGATAATCGCAATGAGAGCAGACGCCCGCTACTGGTTTGAAATTGATGACGAACTGGCATTCAGGATAGCGATCGCACGAATGGAAGGTCTTGCCATAACGAGAGCGCCGCTGCACCAATTGGCCACGCTGGCACTGAGGGCAGGCAATTGCCGTTTCATCTGGCTTATCAATTTGTTCCGTATGTTCACACTCCGGGTAGCGGCTGCATCCGATAAACATCCCGAACCGCCCCTGCCGCAGCGCCAGTTCACCGCCACAGAGAGCACAAAGCTGTCCCTCCAGAATTTTGACGATATGTCCATCCGCCTGGCTTTTCAGGGGACGGACATAATCACATTCCGGATAGTGTGAACAACCGAGAAACGGACCGTGTTTCCCGGACCGAATAACAAGTTCTGCCCCGCACTGTGGGCAGGGCTCGTTTTTATGCACCGTGAAGAGTGCTGATTTGGCCATAACAACTCTTGTTGCTGCACATAGAATTAATGCAGCATACCTTCATTCACTTCAAAGAGTAATTCTTCCATTTGCTGATAGGCATTTTCACAGCCTGGAATGTTGAACAGAACCATCAGGATCACCCATTTCAGATCTTCCAGTTCAAACTCAGCAGTATCCAGCGCCATGACGCGCTCTATCACCATCTCTCTCGTTTCGAGGTTTAGCACCTGAATCTGCTCGAGGAATAAAATGAATCCCCGGCAGCTGGCATCCAGCCTTTCACACTCTTCAGCTGTATAGATGCGCACAGACAATGGGTCAGAAGCAAGCTGCATCGGTTCGGCGAGGCCGTCCTGATAATCAGCCAACTTATCCAGCCACATCAACGCATTATATATATCTTCCCGCTCAAAACCTGCGTCGGTCAGATCCCGTGTTAATTTGTCCTGATCCACCTGCATTTCTGCTTCGTTGTGGATGTAAGTCTCAAACAAATACATCAGTACGTCGAACATGGCATGCCCTCCTTAATCGGACATAGCCGCCGGGTACAGCTGCGATCCACCCTGCTAACTCCAGTTCGAGTAGCTGTGCTACCGTTATTGGCACAGGTTGGCCGGCACGTTCAGCGACAACGTCAACAGGTGTTACCTCATCTCCTACGTTAGCCAGGAGCTTGGGAAATGGCAATGCTACTGCCTCCTGATCCGATGAAATATGTCGCTTTTGGAGATCATCCTGCAACCAATGCAGTCCATACTGCAAATTTTCAAGGATATCTTCTTTGCAGGTCACCAGCGTCGCCCCCTGTTTTATCAGCCAGTGAGGGCCTTCGCAGCCGGGGTTCCCCAACGGGCCGGGCAGCGCAAAAACTTCACGCCCCTGCTCCAGTGCGCACCTTGCGGTAACCAGCGACCCACTCCGAATCGCAGCTTCGACCACCAGCACGCCCTGGCTTAACCCACTAATGATCCGGTTACGCCGTGGAAAGTTACCCGGTCTGGGCGGTGTTGAGAGTGAAAACTCAGACACTATTGCCCCCTCTGAAGCAATAAGTTGCTCAGCCAGAATATGATGACGACGCGGATAGAGACTAAAAAGACCATTGCCAAGCACGGCGACACTTCGCCCTTTTGCGGACAACGCCGCATGATGTGCTACACCGTCGATGCCGCAAGCCAGACCACTGGTGATCGTAAAGCCACATTGGGACAGCTGTTCGCTCAGTATTTTCCCCCAACGCTCGCCATACCACGAGGGCGCACGGCTGCCCACAACCGCAAGCTGCATGCTATTAAGCACGTCAACGCGGCCTCGCACAAATAGCGCCCCGGGAAAATCAGGGATAGAACGCAACAATGGCGGGAAGCGAGGATCATCCGCCGTGAGAAGGTGGTTGTCGGCGTGTTCCAGCCATTCCAGACTACGTTCAAGCTCACTCTCACTGAACGAAAAAAACTTTACGGCATGTTTGGGCGAAAGCCCTGACGCGTTAACAGCTTCAGCATCGACGGTTGCCTGGCGAAGCAGCCTCTGCGCAATCTCCAGCATCGCATCACCGTATAACGACCCGATGTTTATAAGCCGTAACCATATCTCTGTGGACGTCATCCTTTTCCCTGCCATAAGCAGCCTCAGCAATCTTTGCGATTGGTCACTGATGCTGTCAATCGACCGGGGATTTGTCTAGAATAGAAGTAATATTCTTATCAACTCCTGAACACGACTCTGGAAATTTATGGCAGTTTTGCAAGTGTTACATATTCCTGACGAGCGCCTTCGCATCGTCGCGGAACCGGTTAAAGAAGTGAATGCAGAAATTCAGCGTATCGTCGATGATATGTTCGATACCATGTACGCTGAAGAAGGCATTGGCCTTGCCGCGACCCAGGTAGACATTCACAAACGTATTATTGTGATCGACATTTCTGAAAATCGTGATGAGCGCCTGGTGCTGATCAACCCTGAGCTGCTGGAAAAAAGCGGCGAAACAGGTATTGAGGAAGGCTGTCTGTCTATCCCTGAACAGCGCGCTTTGGTGCCACGTGCCGAAAAAGTTAAAATCCGCGCACTGGATCGTGACGGCAATCCGTTTGAGCTGGAAGCCGACGATCTGCTGGCAATTTGCATTCAGCATGAGATGGATCACCTGGTCGGTAAACTGTTTATCGATTACCTCTCACCTCTGAAGCAACAGCGTATTCGTCAGAAAGTTGAGAAACTGGATCGTTTGCGTTCTCGCGCTTAACGCCCCCGGATACAAGGAATAACGTGTCTACATCACTACGTATAATCTTCGCGGGTACCCCTGATTTTGCAGCGCGTCATCTCGACGCGCTGTTAACGTCTGGCCATCAGATTGTTGGCGTATTTACTCAGCCGGACCGTCCGGCTGGCCGCGGTAAAAAACTGATGCCTGGCCCGGTTAAGGTACTGGCAGAAACACATGGTTTACCGGTTTTCCAGCCTGCGTCATTACGACCTGAGGAAAACCAGAAGTTAGTGGCAGACCTGAACGCGGACGTGATGGTAGTTGTGGCTTACGGCCTCATTCTGCCGAAAGCGGTACTTGATATGCCCCGCCAGGGCTGTGTTAACGTTCATGGTTCTTTGCTCCCACGCTGGCGTGGTGCAGCCCCTATTCAGCGCGCTCTGTGGGCAGGCGATGCTGAAACTGGCGTGACAATCATGAAGATGGACGTAGGTTTAGACACGGGCGACATGCTGTATAAACTGGCGTGTCCCATCACCGCAGAAGATACCAGCGCCACGCTGTATGACAAGCTGGCGGATCTCGGCCCGCAGGGGCTGATTGAGACGCTGCAACAGCTTGCTGACAATACAGCGACACCTGAAGTGCAGGATGAGGCACAGGTGACCTATGCTGAGAAACTGAGTAAAGAAGAAGCCCGGATCGACTGGTCCCTGTCAGCAGCTCAACTCGAACGCTGCATCCGCGCCTTTAATCCATGGCCGATGAGCTGGTTGATGATTGATGAGCAGCCAGTGAAAGTCTGGAAAGCTTCAGTTATTAACGGGAATGCATCGGCAGAGCCCGGTACGATTATCGACGCCAGCAAAAACGGTATCCAGGTTACGACCGGAGAAGGGATACTGAATCTTGAATCGCTGCAACCGGCCGGTAAAAAGGCAATGAGCGCGCAGGATCTATTAAATTCTCGTCGTGAATGGTTCATCCCTGGCAATCGCCTTGCCTGAACAAATTTATTCTTAAGGCCCGGTGTTTCCGGGCATTTTTATTTTTACGGTTATGAAAAGACAAAATCTACGCACTATGGCGGCTCAGGCCGTTGAGCAGGTTATCGAGCAGGGCCAGTCACTGAGTAATGTCCTGCCTCCACTGCAACAAAAGGTTTCCGATAAAGACAAAGCCCTGCTTCAGGAGCTGTGCTTTGGCGTGCTGCGCACCCTCTCTCAGCTTGAGTGGTTCATTAACAAGCTGATGTCACGCCCGATGAGCGGCAAGCAGCGTACCGTGCATTATTTGATCATGGTCGGTTTCTACCAGCTTCTTCATACCCGCATTCCACCTCATGCTGCGCTGGCCGAGACAGTGGAGGGTGCCGTTGCGATTAAACGTCCTCAGCTAAAAGGATTGATCAATGGCGTGCTGCGTCAGTTCCAGCGTCAGCAGGACGAACTGTTGGCAGAATTTGCGCAAAGCGAAGCGCGCTTCCTTCACCCTGAATGGCTGCTGAATCGCCTTAAAAAAGCCTACCCACAGCAATGGCAAGACATTGTGGATGCCAATAATCAACGTCCGCCGATGTGGTTACGCGTCAATCGTAACCATCATACACGCGACGCATGGCTGGCCCTGCTGGAAGAGGCCGGAATGAGCGGCTTCACACACGCTGCTTATCCTGATGCGGTTCGTTTAGCCTCCCCTGCACCGGTACATGCATTACCCGGTTTTGAAGAGGGCTGGGTAACGGTACAGGACGCATCTGCTCAGGGCTGCATGACCTGGCTTGAGCCGAAAGACGGGGAGCAGATCCTCGATCTCTGTGCAGCGCCAGGGGGGAAAACAACGCACATCCTGGAAGTGGCGCCGCAGGCCAGCGTGATGGCCGTGGATGTTGATGAGCAGCGCCTTTCACGCGTCTATGACAACCTTAAGCGTCTGGGTATGAAAGCACAGGTTAAGCAAGGCGATGGACGCAAACCCGCTGACTGGTGTGGTGATACCCGGTTCGATCGCATTTTGCTGGACGCCCCCTGCTCAGCAACCGGCGTGATTCGTCGTCATCCCGATATCAAATGGCTGCGTCGCGATCGTGATATCAAGGAGCTTGCCCAGTTGCAATCCGAAATTCTGGATGCCATCTGGCCGCATCTCAAACCCGGCGGAACCCTGGTGTATGCAACCTGCTCTGTGCTCCCGGAAGAGAACAGTCAGCAAATTGCGGCTTTCCTGAAACGCACCCCGGACGCTACGCTGCACGATACGGGAACGCCTGAGCACCCGGGTCTGCAAAACCTGCCGGGCGCAGAAGAGGGTGATGGCTTCTTTTACGCTAAGCTAATCAAAGAGTGATGTTGAGAACAGGTCACGAAAGATGAAAATTATCATTCTGGGCGCAGGGCAAGTTGGCGGAACGCTGGCGGAAAATCTCGTGGGTGAAAACAACGATATCACCATTGTGGATACCAATGGCGATCGCCTGCGCGTTTTGCAGGACAAGTTCGACCTCCGCGTTGTTCAGGGGCACGGCTCTCATCCACGTGTGCTTCGGGAAGCGGGCGCGGACGATGCCGACATGCTGGTTGCAGTAACCAGTTCTGATGAAACCAACATGGTTGCATGTCAGGTGGCCTACTCGCTTTTCAACACCCCAAACCGCATCGCCCGCATTCGCTCCCCGGACTATGTCCGGGATGCGGAAAAGCTGTTTAATTCCGAAGCAGTACCTATCGACCATCTTATTGCGCCTGAACAGCTGGTTATCGACAGTATTTATCGTCTGATTGAGTACCCGGGCGCGTTGCAGGTTGTGAACTTTGCTGAAGGGAAAGTAAGCCTGGCGGTCGTGAAGGCTTATTACGGGGGCCCGCTGATAGGTAATGCCCTGTCGACAATGCGCGAGCATATGCCACATATCGATACGCGTGTTGCGGCGATTTTCCGTCACGACAGACCTATTCGTCCGCAAGGTTCCACCATTGTAGAAGCCGGGGATGAAGTCTTCTTTATTGCGGCTTCTCAGCATATCCGTGCGGTGATGAGTGAACTACAGCGTCTCGAAAAACCGTATAAACGTATTATGCTGGTTGGCGGCGGTAATATTGGCGCAGGTCTGGCGAGACGGCTGGAAAAAGACTACAGCGTGAAGCTGATCGAACGGGATCAACAACGCGCGTCAGAGCTGGCTGAAAAACTTCAGAATACCATCGTGTTTTATGGCGATGCTTCGGATCAGGAATTGCTGGCCGAAGAGCATATCGATCAGGTTGATCTTTTTATTGCCGTCACCAACGACGACGAAGCGAATATTATGTCCGCCATGCTCGCTAAACGTATGGGGGCGAAAAAAGTTATGGTGCTTATCCAGCGTAAGGCTTATGTCGATCTGGTACAGGGTAGCGTAATTGATATTGCTATTTCACCCCAGCAAGCCACCATCTCTGCCCTGCTAAGCCATGTGCGTAAAGCGGATATTGTCGGCGTGTCATCTCTTCGTCGTGGTGTTGCTGAAGCCATTGAAGCCGTCGCTCACGGGGATGAAACGACGTCACGCGTTGTTGGTCGCGCAATCGATGAAATTAAACTTCCACCAGGCACCATTATCGGCGCAGTAGTGCGAGGTAATGATGTGATGATCGCCAATGATAATTTACGTATTGAGCAGGGTGACCACGTTATTATGTTCCTGACCGATAAAAAATTTATTACCGACGTCGAGCGTTTATTCCAGCCAAGCCCGTTCTTCCTGTAATGATTTGGGTGCTCAGACGAGGGCACCCAAATATTAACCTTCTAATTTTCATGCCTTTTATTTTTCATAACGATTATTTATCCCCAATGGCAATTAGCTAATCATTTGTTAAACTTATAGGCGTCAGCTGGCACAAGGAGAACATAATGAGTTTTATTAAAGAATTTCGCGAATTTGCGATGCGCGGGAATGTGGTGGATTTGGCTGTGGGTGTCATTATTGGTGCGGCGTTCGGTAAGATCGTTTCATCATTAGTCGCCGACATTATTATGCCGCCGTTAGGACTGTTGATTGGAGGCATTGATTTCAAACAATTCGCCTTCACCCTTCGGGAAGCTCAGGGCGATATCCCTGCGGTTGTAATGCACTACGGCGTATTCATTCAGAACGTATTTGATTTCGTGATCGTGGCATTTGCCATTTTCATGGCGATCAAACTTATCAACAGACTTAACCGTAAAAAAGAAGAACCGGCTGCTGCCCCGCCAGCACCAACTAAAGAAGAAGTCTTACTGACTGAAATTCGCGATCTGTTAAAAGAGCAGAATAACCGCGTTTAATCAGGCGAGAGAAACAGAAAGGCCAGTGGTAAAAAAGCGATTAGCTTGCTTGCCACTGGCCTCCCAGTTACCACGTTGTGCATGTTTACCTTTACGCAAATAACTCCCTTTTCCCTTCTTGTTCTTCTCAACACGCTGTCTAAAAAGCGGGTCGTGAACCAATGCCTCAATGGCGTTATCCTTAATTTGTCCCTTAGTATGCTGATAGCGGCTCATCATTTCTCCTGAGCATAGTTAATGTCGGCGGGAGTCTAGTCCGTGGCTGATAAAAAATCAACAACCCTGAGTTTCACTACTGGCGCCCTGTTCAAGGGCTTCCAGTATTGAGCAATAAACACTGCTGTGAGCAGTACCGCAGCACGCGTCATTCAGCCTTTGTAGAGATCGTTGCATGGCCTGCAGCTCCTGAATTCGTCCTTCAACTTCATCCAGCCGGGCCTGAACGATGCTTTTAGATTCCTGACACGTATGATGTTCAGGATCGATACGGATCGACAGCAGTGCACGGATCGACTCCAGCGTGAAGCCGAGTTGCCGGGCATAGCGGATAAAACGAAGGCGTTGCAGGTCGTTATCCGTATAAAGGCGAAATCCACCTTCTGTTCTGACCTCATGATCGATCATCTGCTGCTTTTCGTAGTAGCGGATAGTATCCGGCGTTACGTTAGCAAGCTTCGCAAGTTCACCTATGCGGTACATGGCTACTCCTCGTTTATTTTTTGCATTAACCTTTCACTGTACTCACCATGCAAAAAGTCAGTATTCATTCCCGTCTGGCGCAGTTTTATTTCGATGAGCGCTAATCGACGGCTGATTTCGGAGTACCGCGGGTCATTCTTATGAATGCCTTTAAGCAGATCGGCAAGCTCGACGGCTTCATTGCGTTGCTGAAGTTCAGGGGGTAAACAACCTGCGTTTTTCAGTAAGCGATAACCGGCTCGTAATTCAGGGGGAATGTGTGAATCATCGTCCAGCACCAGTGGCTCACCGCTACCGGGGAGATTTTCAAACTCGCCTTTGTTTTGGGCATCGCTAATATGGCGTTCAGCCCACTGATCGAGCAACCACATAATGAACTCCAGGGGATGAGCAGAAAAGATACAGACATTGTAGATAAGTGGAGATTCTGCGGATATAAAAAAACCCGCCGAGGCGGGTTTTTTTACGTTACTACAGATTACTCTGCAGCAGCTTCTGCTTTCTCTGAACGATCAACCAGCTCGATGTATGCCATCGGCGCGTTGTCGCCTGCACGGAAGCCACACTTCAGAATGCGAGTGTAACCACCGGCACGGCTCGCGAAACGCGGGCCCAGTTCGTTAAACAGTTTTGCCACGATCTCGTTATCACGAGTACGGGCGAATGCCAGACGACGATTAGCAACGCTGTCAGTCTTGGCAAGAGTAATCAGCGGCTCAACTACGCGACGCAGCTCTTTCGCTTTAGGCAGGGTCGTCTTGATGATTTCATGACGAACCAGTGAACCTGCCATGTTGCGGAACATAGCCTGGCGATGGCTGCTGTTGCGGTTCAGTTGACGACCACTCTTACGATGGCGCATGACCTTATCCTTCTCAGTAAAACCTTAACCTGTGATCCGGTTACTCGTCAGCAATGCTTGCTGGTGGCCAGTTTTCCAGGCGCATGCCCAGAGACAGACCACGTGAAGCCAGCACGTCTTTAATCTCGGTAAGAGATTTTTTACCCAGGTTCGGCGTTTTCAGCAACTCAACCTCGGTACGCTGTACCAGATCACCGATATAGTGGATAGCTTCTGCCTTGAGGCAGTTAGCAGAGCGGACAGTCAATTCCAGATCGTCAACAGGGCGCAGCAGGATCGGATCGAATTCTGGTTTCTCTTCTTTCACTTCCGGCTGACGTACATCACGTAAGTCAACGAAAGCTTCCAGTTGTTCTGCCAGGATGGTTGCCGCACGACGAATCGCCTCTTCAGGATCGATTGTGCCATTGGTTTCCATTTCGATGACCAGCTTGTCCAGGTCGGTACGCTGTTCTACACGCGCTGCTTCAACATTGTAGGCAATACGCTCTACAGGGCTGTAGCATGCGTCGACCAGCAGACGGCCGATTGGGCGCTCATCTTCTTCCGAATGAATTCGGGCAGAAGCCGGCACATAACCACGACCGCGCTGAACTTTGATACGCATGCTAATAGCTGCGTTCTCATCGGTCAGGTGGCAGATCACGTGCTGCGGCTTGACGATTTCAACATCACCGTCGTGGGTGATGTCGGCTGCAGTCACAGGGCCAATGCCAGATTTATTCAGAGTAAGAATAACTTCATCTTTACCCTGAACTCTCACCGCCAGCCCTTTCAGGTTGAGCAGGATTTCAAGGATATCTTCCTGAACGCCTTCTTTGGTGCTGTACTCATGAAGTACACCATCAATCTCAACCTCGGTCACCGCGCAACCCGGCATCGATGAGAGCAGAATACGGCGCAGTGCGTTACCCAGAGTATGGCCAAAGCCACGCTCTAAAGGCTCAAGGGTCACCTTGGCGTGCGTCGAACTCACTTGCTCGATATCTACCAGGCGCGGTTTTAGAAACTCTGTCACAGAACCCTGCATTGTGTCCTCTCTTTGGTACTAAGCTTTACTTGGAGTAAAGCTCGACGATCAGGTGTTCGTTAATGTCCGCAGACAGATCAGAACGCTCAGGCTGACGCTTGAACGTACCTTCCATCTTGCCAGCATCAACTTCCAGCCAGGTTGGCTTTTCACGCTGCTCAGCCAGCTCCAGAGCGGCTTTCACGCGAGATTGCTTTTTCGCTTTCTCACGAATGCTAACAACGTCATTCGCTTTAACCTGATAAGAAGCGATGTTAACAACACGACCGTTTACCATGATTGCTTTATGGCTAACCAACTGGCGTGATTCAGCACGAGTCGCGCCGAAGCCCATACGGTATACAACGTTGTCCAGACGACCTTCCAGCAGAGCCAGCAGGTTTTCACCTGTGTTGCCTTTCAGACGTGCTGCTTCTTTATAGTAGTTACGGAACTGACGCTCCAGCACACCGTAGATACGGCGAACTTTTTGCTTTTCACGCAACTGCACACCATAGTCAGACAGACGCGGTTTACGCGCACCGTGCTGGCCAGGAGCTTGTTCAATTTTACACTTGGTATCGATCGCGCGAACGCCAGACTTAAGGAATAAGTCGGTGCCCTCACGACGGCTCAGCTTGAGCTTAGGACCCAAATATCTTGCCATTTTCTATCTCCAACTAACCTAAAAAACGAGCGTTATACGCGACGTTTTTTCGGCGGACGACAACCGTTATGAGGGATCGGAGTCACATCAGTAATATTCGTGATGCGGAAACCAGCGGCGTTCAGAGCGCGAACAGTAGATTCACGACCCGGACCCGGACCTTTAACCATAACTTCCAGATTCTTGATGCCGTATTCTTTTACGGCTTCAGCGCAACGCTCTGCTGCAACCTGAGCTGCGAACGGAGTGGATTTGCGAGAACCACGGAAACCGGAACCACCGGCTGTTGCCCAACCCAATGCGTTACCCTGACGATCAGTAATAGTAACGATGGTGTTGTTGAAAGAAGCATGGATATGAGCCACGCCGTCAGAGACTTGTTTTCTTACACGTTTACGTGCACGAACTGGTGCCTTTGCCATTATTCAATCACCCCGATTATTTCTTGATCGGTTTGCGCGGACCCTTACGGGTACGTGCGTTGGTCTTAGTACGCTGACCGCGCACTGGCAGACCACGACGATGACGCAAACCGCGATAGCAACCAAGATCCATCAGGCGCTTGATGCTCATGCTGATTTCACGGCGCAGATCACCTTCAACGACAAATTTGGCAACTTCGTCACGCAGCGTGTCGATTTGTTCTTCAGACAGCTCACTGATCTTAACATCTTCAGCGATACCCGCTGCAGCCAGAATGGCTTTGGAACGGGTCTTGCCGACGCCGTAGATCGAAGTTAATGCGATCACAGCATGTTTCTGATCAGGAATGTTAATGCCTGCTATACGGGCCACTATGCACTCCTACTATTTAATATGTACGCACCATGCTGAAAAGCCCGTTTTCAGGATACTCAAATGGAAACGTACAGACATACAAAAGATTGGCTGGCTAATCTAGCCAGCTCAACCCAACTTTGCAAGAAAAATATGCGAAATAATCAGCCTTGGCGCTGTTTATGCTTCGGCTCGGCACTGCAAATCACACGGATGACACCATCACGCTTAACGATTTTGCAGTTACGGCATAATTTCTTGACGGAAGCACGAACTTTCATTTTTACTCTCCGTAACTTCTCAGACGACCATTTAGCGGCCGTAGCCTTTCAGGTTCGCCTTCTTCAATGCAGACTCATACTGACTGGACATCATCAGAGTTTGCACTTGAGCCATAAAGTCCATAATCACGACAACAACGATAAGCAGTGAGGTCCCACCGAAGTAGAACGGTACTTTCATTGCATCACGCATGAACTCCGGGATCAGGCAGATAAAAGTAATATAAAGCGCACCAACCAAAGTCAGGCGAGTCATTACTTTATCGATATACTTCGCCGTTTGCTCTCCCGGACGAATTCCTGGTACAAATGCACCGGACTTCTTCAGGTTATCTGCTGTTTCACGCGGGTTGAAGACCAACGCCGTGTAGAAGAAACAGAAGAAGATGATCGCAGACGCATAGAGTAACACATAAAGTGGTTGCCCAGGCTGCAAATACAGCGAAATTGTTGTCAGCCAGTTCCAACCAGTACCGCCCCCGAACCATGACGCGATGGTTGCCGGGAACAGAATAATACTGGAAGCGAAGATAGCCGGGATAACCCCCGCCATATTCACTTTCAGCGGTAAATGTGTGCTCTGTGCAGCATAGACACGACGACCCTGCTGACGTTTAGCGTAGTTCACCACAATGCGGCGTTGACCACGTTCAACGAAGACAACAAAGAACGTCACTGCAAATACTAATACTGCAACCAACAGCAACAGGAGGAAGTGCAGGTCGCCTTGACGCGCTTGCTCGATAGTATGGGCGATGGCCGGCGGGAGACCCGCAACGATACCGGCGAAGATAATGATTGAGATACCGTTACCGATACCTCGTTCAGTAATCTGTTCGCCGAGCCACATCAGGAACATGGTCCCTGTGACCAGACTTACAACAGCGGTGAAATAGAATGCAAAGCCTGGGTTTAATACCAGGCCCTGCATACCAGGCATATTCGGAAGACCGGTAGCAATACCGATCGACTGGAATATTGCCAGCACCAGAGTGCCGTAACGGGTGTACTGGCTAATCTTACGACGTCCAGACTCCCCTTCTTTCTTCAACTCTGCCAGGGCCGGATGAACGACCGTCAGCAGTTGGATAATAATCGATGCCGAAATGTACGGCATAATACCCAGTGCGAAAATAGAAGCACGGCTGAGAGCACCACCAGAGAACATGTTGAACATTTCAATGATGGTGCCTCGCTGTTGCTCAAGCAGTTTGGCAAGTACAGCGGCATCAATACCAGGGATCGGAATAAAAGAGCCAATACGGAACACAATCAGCGCGCCGATTACAAACAGCAGTCTGCGTTTCAGCTCGCCAAATCCA
This sequence comes from Enterobacter sp. MGH85, assembly GCF_001037655.1. Taxonomy (NCBI): domain Bacteria; kingdom Pseudomonadati; phylum Pseudomonadota; class Gammaproteobacteria; order Enterobacterales; family Enterobacteriaceae; genus Enterobacter; species Enterobacter sp. MGH85. The sequence goes on along the minus strand of NZ_KQ089925.1, from coordinate 1,341,245 downwards.
CCTTTGGCACTTTGAAAATCTAATCCCGGTTGCTTAGCCATCTGCTACTTATTCCTCAATTTTACCGCCAGCAGCTTCGATAGCAGCACGAGCACCTTTAGTAACACGCAGGCCACGAACAGTTACCGGAGTAGAAACTTCACCAGACAGGATTACTTTCGCGAACTCGATCTGGATGCCGATAATGTTAGCTGCTTTCAGCGTATTCAGGTCTACAACGCCGCCTTCAACTTTCGCCAGGTCAGACAGACGGATTTCCGCTGTAATCGCTGCTTTGCGAGAGGTGAAGCCGAACTTCGGCAGACGACGGTACAGTGGCATCTGGCCACCCTCGAAACCGCGACGTACGCCACCGCCAGAACGAGAGTTCTGACCTTTGTGACCACGACCACCGGTTTTGCCGAGGCCAGAACCGATACCACGACCCAGGCGTTTACCCGCCTTTTTAGAGCCTTCGGCCGGAGACAGAGTATTTAAACGCATCTCTTACTCCTCAACTTTAACCATGAAGTAAACCGCGTTGACCATACCACGAACAGCAGGAGTATCCTCGCGCTCAACGGTATGACCAATACGACGCAGACCCAGGCCAAGCAGCGTTGCCTTGTGTTTCGGCAGACGACCGATTGCACTGCGGGTTTGAGTGATTTTAATAGTCTTTGCCATGGTCAATTACCCCAGAATTTCTTCAACGGATTTACCACGCTTGGCAGCGACCATTTCTGGAGAATTCATATTTTCCAGGCCATCAATAGTTGCACGAACCACGTTGATCGGGTTGGTGGAACCATATGCTTTAGCCAGAACGTTATGAACTCCAGCAACTTCCAGAACGGCGCGCATTGCACCACCGGCGATGATACCGGTACCTTCGGAAGCTGGCTGCATGAATACACGAGAACCCGTGTGAACACCTTTAACTGGGTGTTGCAGGGTACCGTTGTTCAGCGCGACGTTAATCATATTGCGACGGGCTTTTTCCATCGCTTTCTGGATCGCTGCTGGAACTTCACGCGCTTTACCGTAACCAAAACCAACGCGACCGTTACCATCACCCACTACAGTCAGAGCTGTGAAGGAGAAAATACGACCACCTTTAACGGTTTTAGATACGCGGTTTACCGCGATCAGCTTTTCCTGCAGTTCGCCAGCCTGTTTTTCGATGTGAGCCATCTTACACCTCTACCTTAGAACTGAAGGCCAGCTTCACGGGCAGCATCTGCCAGTGCCTGGACACGACCATGATATTGGAACCCGGAACGGTCAAAGGAAACATTGCTGATGCCTTTTTCCAGAGCGCGTTCTGCAACAGCTTTACCTACAGCTGCAGCGGCGTCTTTGTTACCGGTATACTTCAATTGTTCTGAGATAGCTTTTTCTACAGTAGAAGCAGCTACCAGAACTTCAGAACCGTTCGGTGCAATTACCTGTGCGTAAATATGACGCGGGGTACGATGTACCACCAGGCGAGTTGCACCCAGCTCTTTGAGCTTGCGGCGTGCGCGGGTCGCACGACGGATACGAGCAGATTTCTTATCCATAGTGTTACCTTACTTCTTCTTAGCCTCTTTGGTACGCACGACTTCGTCGGCGTAACGAACACCCTTGCCTTTATAAGGCTCAGGACGACGGTAGGCGCGCAGATCTGCTGCAACCTGACCGATCAGCTGTTTATCAGCGCCTTTCAGCACGATTTCAGTCTGAGTCGGGCATTCTGCAGTGATTCCGGCCGGCAGCGGATGCTCAACAGGGTGTGAGAAGCCCAGAGACAGGCCTACTGCATTCCCTTTGATAGCTGCACGATAACCTACACCAACCAGCTGAAGCTTTTTAGTGAAGCCTTCGGTAACACCAACAACCATTGAGTTCAGCAGGGCACGCGCGGTACCAGCCTGAGCCCATCCATCCACGAAACCATCACGTGGACCGAAGGTCAGAGCGTTATCTGCATGTTTAACTTCAACAGCTTTGTTGAGGGTACGAGTCAGCTCGCCGTTTTTACCTTTGATCGTAATAACCTGACCGTCGATTTTGACATCAACGCCGGCAGGAATAACGACCGGTGCTTTAGCAACACGAGACATTCTTTCCTCCGATTAGGCTACGTAGCAGATAATTTCGCCACCAAGACCAGCCTGGCGCGCTGCACGATCAGTCATAACACCTTTAGAGGTAGAAACAACTGCGATACCAAGACCAGCCATTACTTTTGGCAGCTCATCTTTTTTCTTATAGATGCGCAGGCCTGGGCGGCTGACACGCTGAATGCTTTCTACAACAGCTTTACCCTGGAAATACTTGAGAGTAAGTTCCAGTTCCGGCTTGGTGTCGCCTTCAACTTTAAAATCTTCGATAAAACCTTCTTCCTTCAGCACGTTGGCAATTGCCACTTTCAGCTTGGCGGAAGGCATGGTGACCGCAACTTTGTTCGCGGCCTGACCGTTACGGATACGGGTCAGCATATCCGCGATCGGATCTTGCATGCTCATCTGTCTTTACTCCCGTGATTCAATTGGTAATTACCAGCTAGCCTTTTTCAAGCCTGGTACTTCACCGCGCATGGCGGCTTCACGCAGTTTGATACGGCTCAACCCAAACTTGCCCACATAACCATGTGGACGACCTGTTTGACGACAGCGGTTACGCTGACGAGACGGGCTGGAATCACGCGGCAGAGACTGCAGCTTGAGAACCGCATTCCAACGATCTTCGTCGGAAGCGTTCACATCAGAAATGATCGCTTTCAGTTCAGCGCGTTTAGCGAAGAATTTATCAGCTAAAGCTACGCGCTTTACTTCGCGTGCTTTCATTGATTGCTTAGCCATTCAGTAACCCTACCTTACTTGCGGAACGGGAAGTCAAAGGCAGCCAGCAGAGCACGGCCTTCTTCATCAGATTTCGCAGTAGTGGTAATGGTAATATCCAAACCACGCACGCGGTCGACTTTATCGTAGTCGATTTCTGGGAAGATGATCTGCTCACGGACACCCATGCTGTAGTTACCACGACCGTCGAAAGACTTAGCGGACAAGCCACGGAAGTCACGGATACGTGGAACAGCAATAGTGATCAGGCGCTCAAGGAACTCCCACATGCGTTCGCCACGCAGAGTTACTTTACAGCCGATCGGATAGCCCTGACGGATTTTGAAGCCTGCAACAGATTTGCGTGCTTTGGTGATCAGCGGTTTTTGACCGGAGATTGCTGTCAGGTCAGCTGCTGCGTTATCCAGCAGTTTCTTGTCAGCGATCGCTTCACCAACACCCATGTTCAGGGTGATCTTCTCGACCCGAGGGACTTGCATGACAGAATTGTAGCTAAACTCAGTCATGAGTTTGTTAACTACTTCGTCTTTGTAGTAATCATGCAGTTTCGCCATCGTACTACTCCAAATTACTTGATAGTTTCGCTGTTAGACTTGAAGAAACGGACTTTTTTGCCGTCTTCGAATCTAAAGCCTACACGGTCAGCCTTACCGGTAGCCGCATTGAAGATTGCAACGTTAGAAACCTGAATAGCAGCTTCTTTTTCAACGATGCCGCCTGGTTGGTTCAGGGCCGGAACCGGCTTCTGATGTTTCTTAACCAGGTTGATACCTTCAACGACGAGTTTGCCGGAAGACAGAACATTTTTTACTTTACCGCGTTTACCTTTATCTTTACCGGTTAACACGATAACTTCGTCATCACGACGGATTTTCGCTGCCATGATTCGCTCCTTAGAGTACTTCTGGTGCCAGAGAGATAATTTTCATGAACTTCTCAGTACGAAGTTCACGAGTTACCGGCCCAAAGATACGCGTGCCGATAGGCTGCTCGCTGTTATTGTTTAAAATAACGCATGCATTACCATCGAAGCGAATGACAGAACCGTCAGGGCGACGAACACCCTTCTTGGTGCGCACCACTACCGCCTTCAGCACATCACCTTTTTTGACCTTACCACGTGGAATTGCTTCCTTGATGGTGATCTTGATGATGTCGCCTACGCCTGCGTAGCGACGGTGCGAGCCACCCAGAACCTTGATACACATTACGCGACGTGCACCGGAGTTGTCGGCGACGTTCAGCATAGTCTGTTCTTGGATCATTTTAGTGCTCCGCTAATGTCAACTACTACCTGAGACTCTAAAATCAGAGCCGTTAAAAAGCCCCATATCGAGGGCGCGGCATTATAACACCGCTTCTGCAATATGGGTAGAAAAAATAAACGGCTCATTGCTGAGCCGTTTATTCGTATTGAGAATGCGTACTCTATTACAGAACCGCTTTCTCTACAACGCGAACCAGCGTCCAGGACTTAGTCTTGGACAGTGGACGGCATTCACGGATTTCAACCTTGTCGCCGATACCACATTCGTTGTTCTCGTCATGTACGTGCAGTTTGGTCGTACGCTTGATGAATTTACCGTAGATCGGGTGTTTCACAAAACGTTCGATAGCTACAACAATGGATTTCTCCATTTTATCGCTAACAACACGACCTTGCAGAGTACGGATTTTATCGGTCATTACGCACCCGCCTTCTGAGTCAGTAAAGTCTTAACGCGCGCAACATTGCGACGCACTTGCTTCAGCAGGTGAGTCTGTTGCAGCTGGCCACTTGCAGCCTGCATACGCAGGTTGAACTGCTCACGCAGCAGGTTCAGCAGCTCAGCGTTCAGCTCTTCAACGCTTTTTTCACGCAGCTCTTTTGCTTTCATTACATCACCGTCTTAGTTACAAAGGTGGTTTTGATAGGCAGTTTCGCTGCTGCCAGGCCGAAGGCTTCACGGGCCAGCTCTTCCGGAACACCGTCCATTTCATAAAGGACTTTGCCCGGTTGGATCAAGGCAACCCAGTACTCCACGTTACCTTTACCTTTACCCATACGAACTTCCAGTGGCTTCTCGGTGATCGGTTTGTCCGGGAATACACGGATCCAGATCTTACCTTGACGCTTAACTGCACGGGTCATTGCACGACGTGCTGCTTCGATCTGACGTGCAGTCAGACGACCACGGCCAACAGCTTTCAGACCGAAAGTGCCGAAGCTAACATCCGTACCCTGCGCCAGACCACGGTTGCGGCCTTTGTGCACTTTACGGAATTTTGTACGCTTTGGTTGTAACATCAGCGACGCTCCTTATTTACGGCCTTTACGCTGCTGCTTTTTAGGTTGAGCAGCCGGTTTTTCCGGTTGTTCAACAGCAGCCATACCACCCAGGATCTCACCTTTGAAGATCCATACCTTAACGCCGATTACACCGTAAGTGGTGTGCGCTTCAGAGGTGTTGTAGTCGATGTCAGCACGCAGAGTGTGCAGCGGTACGCGACCTTCGCGGTACCATTCGGTACGTGCGATTTCCGCGCCGCCCAGACGGCCGCTAACTTCAACTTTGATACCCTTAGCGCCCAGACGCATTGCGTTCTGTACAGCACGCTTCATAGCACGACGGAACATAACACGACGTTCCAGCTGAGAAGTGATGCTGTCAGCAACCAATTTAGCGTCCAGTTCAGGCTTACGAACTTCAGCGATATTGATCTGTGCAGGAACGCCAGCGATATCCGCTACGACCTTGCGCAGTTTTTCTACGTCTTCGCCTTTCTTACCGATAACGATGCCAGGGCGAGCAGTGTGAATAGTCACACGGATGCTCTTAGCTGGACGCTCGATAACGATACGAGATACAGACGCTTTAGCCAGTTCCTTAGTCAGGTACTGACGTACTTTAAAATCGCTGTCCAGGTTGTCAGCGAATTCTTTGGTGTTCGCAAACCAGGTAGAGTTCCATGGTTTTACAATACCCAGGCGAATACCATTAGGATGTACTTTCTGACCCATTGCTAGTCTCCAGAGTCTCAGCGATCGGACACAACCACAGTAATGTGGCTGGTGCGCTTCAGGATGCGATCTGCACGACCTTTCGCACGCGGCATAATGCGCTTCATGCTTGGGCCTTCATCTACGAAAATTTTCGCGACTTTCAGATCGTCGATGTCAGCGCCATCGTTGTGTTCAGCGTTAGCAATGGCAGATTCCAGTACTTTCTTGACCAATACCGCAGCTTTCTTGTTGGTATAGGTCAGGATGTCCAGGGCCTGCGACACTTTCTTACCGCGAATCAGGTCAGCAACAAGGCGAACCTTCTGTGCAGAAGAACGAGCATGGCGATGTTGAGCTAAAGTTTCCATCTCTTCCTCCTACCTTATTTCTTCTTCGCTTTTTTATCAGCAGCGTGGCCGCGATAAGTACGAGTCGGTGCGAATTCACCCAGTTTGTGACCAACCATTTCGTCGGTAACAAAGACTGGAACGTGCTGACGACCATTATGGACAGCGATGGTCAAACCGATCATGTTAGGAAAGATCGTTGAACGACGGGACCAAGTGCGCAGGGGCTTCTTGTCTCCGCTTTCCACCGCTTTCTCTACCTTCTTCAGCAAGTGCAGGTCAATAAAAGGACCTTTCTTGAGAGAACGTGGCATGGCTTATCCTCTAAAATTATTTGCTACGGCGACGTACGATAAATTTATCAGTACGCTTGTTGCTGCGGGTCTTCTTACCTTTGGTCTGAACGCCCCACGGAGTTACCGGGTGCTTACCAAAGTTACGACCTTCACCACCACCATGTGGGTGATCGACTGGGTTCATCGCAGTACCGCGAACGGTAGGACGAACACCACGCCAGCGTGCAGCACCAGCTTTACCCAGAACGCGCAGCATATGCTCAGCATTGCCAACTTCGCCCAGAGTAGCGCGGCAGTCTGCTTCGACTTTACGCATTTCACCAGAACGCAGACGCAGGGTGACATAAGCACCGTCACGCGCAACGATCTGAACGTAAGTACCCGCGGAACGCGCCAGCTGACCGCCTTTACCTGGTTTCATTTCTACGTTATGAACGGTAGAACCAACCGGGATATTGCGCATCGGCAGGGTGTTGCCTGCTTTGATTGCAGCATCAACGCCAGACTGAATCTGGTCGCCAGCTTTCAGGCCTTTAGGGGCCAGGATGTAACGGCGTTCGCCATCTTTGTACAGAACCAGCGCGATGTTCGCGGAACGGTTCGGATCGTACTCAAGACGCTCAACAACTGCTGGGATACCGTCTTTGTTGCGTTTGAAGTCAACAATACGATAAGCCTGCTTGTGGCCACCACCGATGTGACGAGTGGTGATACGGCCATTGTTGTTACGACCACCGGATTTGCTGTTTTTTTCCAGCAACGGAGCAAAAGGTTTGCCCTTGTGCAGCTCAGGGTTAACCACTTTAACTACGTGGCGACGACCCGGAGATGTCGGTTTACATTTAACAACTGCCATTGTATTACTCCTCCGACTTACTCAGCGCCGCCAACGAAGTCCAGGTTCTGGCCTTCTTTCAGGGTGACGTAAGCTTTTTTCCAGTCGCTACGACGACCGATACGCTGTCCGTGACGTTTAACTTTCCCTTTAACTACCAGGGTGTTAACGACTTCGACTTCGACTTCAAACAGTTTCTGCACAGCAGCTTTGATCTCTGCTTTGGTCGCGTCTTTAGCAACTTTGAGAACGATGGTGTTTGTTTTTTCCATCGCAGTAGACGCTTTTTCAGAAACGTGCGGTGCGCGCAGCACCTTCAGCAGACGTTCTTCACGAATCATGCCAGCATCTCCTCAACTTGCTTAACAGCATCAGCAGTCATTACGACTTTGTCGAAGGCGATCAGGCTAACCGGGTCGATACCAGTCGCGTCGCGTACGTCAACCTTGTGCAGGTTACGCGCGGCCAGGAACAGGTTCTCGTCCAGCTCACCGGTGATGATCAGCACATCTTCCAGAGCCATGTCTTTCAGTTTCTGTGCCAGCAGCTTAGTTTTAGGCGCTTCAACAGAGAACTTCTCGACAACGATCAGACGATCCTGACGTACCAGTTCGGACAGGATGCTTTTCAGCGCGCCGCGGTACATCTTTTTGTTAACTTTTTGACTGTGGTCCTGTGGACGCGCAGCGAAGGTCACGCCACCTGAACGCCAGATCGGGCTCTTGATAGAACCTGAACGCGCACGGCCGGTACCTTTCTGGCGCCATGGCTTTTTGCCTGAACCAGTTACTTCAGCACGAGTCTTCTGAGCACGAGTACCCTGACGAGCACCAGCTGCATAAGCAACAACAACCTGGTGAACCAGCGCTTCGTTGAAATCACGACCGAAGGTAGTTTCGGAAACAGTCAGCGCGCTCTGCGCGTCTTTCAATACTAATTCCATTGCTATCCCCTTACGCCTTCACAGCTGGTTTAACGATCAGGTCGCTACCGGTTGCACCCGGGACCGCACCTTTAACCAGCAGCAGGTTGCGCTCAGCGTCAACACGTACTACGTCCAGGCTCTGAACGGTTACACGTTCGTTGCCCAGCTGACCTGCCATTTTCTTGCCTTTGAACACTTTGCCCGGAGTCTGGTTCTGACCGATAGAACCCGGAACGCGGTGAGACAAGGAGTTACCGTGAGTAGCGTCCTGGGTACGGAAGTTCCAGCGCTTAACGGTACCAGCAAAACCTTTACCTTTAGAGGTACCGGTTACGTCAACTTTTTTAACGTCAGCAAACAGCTCAACGCTAATGTCCTGACCTACGGTGAACTCTTCGCCTTCAGCAAGACGGAATTCCCACAGACCACGGCCAGCTTCTACGCCAGCTTTAGCGAAGTGACCCGCTTCTGGTTTGGTTACACGGTTAGCTTTTTTAGCACCAGTGGTCACCTGAACAGCGCGGTAGCCATCGTTAGCCAGATCTTTAACCTGGGTAACGCGGTTTGCTTCAACTTCGATTACGGTTACTGGGATTGAAACGCCATCTTCAGTGAAGATGCGAGTCATGCCCACTTTTTTACCGACTAAACCAATCATTGTATCAACCTCTCAATCGCTCGATGACCTGATTAACCCAGGCTGATCTGCACGTCTACACCGGCAGCCAGATCCAGACGCATCAGAGCATCAACGGTTTTCTCAGTTGGCTCAACGATGTCAACCAGACGCTTGTGAGTGCGGATCTCGTACTGATCACGCGCATCTTTGTTAACGTGCGGAGAGATCAGAACGGTAAAGCGCTCTTTGCGGGTCGGCAGCGGGATCGGACCACGGACTTGCGCACCAGTGCGCTTAGCAGTCTCGACGATTTCCGCGGTTGATTGATCGATCAGACGATGATCAAACGCTTTAAGGCGGATACGGATTCTTTGGTTCTGCATGAGACCAGAGCTCCAATTATTTTATAAACGAAAATGATTACTCCTCAAACCCATTACGATTGATGGGAGAGTGTAACCGTTCTTACGTAGCTCCCCAATTGGGAGCATTGTTGAGTAACAAAGTGAGCTACTCTGGTTCAGATTGAACCCGCCGTCAATTACGACAAGCCCGCGCATTATACGTAAATCAGCGAAAGACGCAAGTGCCGTTTAGAAATTAAGCGCCAAAGTCGTACTCTGCGTAAGGCCTCGCAATTTTTTATGCAAAGTATCCCTTCTAAACTCTTTGTCTGAAGCCGCTGCGCAATTGGTGTTTTTACACATTGCCGGGCATGCTGATTATTACGAGTATGCGCTCAAACCATTTTGAGGCTCTCGCTATGCTAATGTCCCTCCCCTTTCTGCTGATCTATTTTGCGTTATCGGCCTTGCTTGTACGCACCGATATTCGCACGGGGCTGCTTCCCGATAAATTCCTTTGCCCGCTGCTATGGACGGGCCTGCTCTACCAGCTTTGTCTTCATCCTGATTTTTTGCCGAGCGCGGTACTGGGTGCGACCGCAGGATACGCCGGATTCGCCGTTATCTATTGGGGATATCGACTCATCTGCCGATGTGAAGGGATGGGGTATGGCGACATAAAATATCTGGCGGCGCTGGGAGCATGGCATGGCTGGTGTGTACTGCCAGTACTGGCATTAGTGGCCGCGTTAATGGCTCTGCTGTATCTGGTTGGTTTCTCGTTGTTCAACCCTGATAAGCAGGCATTAAAAAACCCACTGCCTTTTGGGCCATTTCTGGCGGCAGCGGGTTTATGCGTTGGCTGGGAAAGCCTGATTAACTTTCCACTTTGATCTGAGACTGAAGGTAGTTCTGTAGGCCAATTTTGCTAATGAGATCCAGTTCGGTCTCAAGCCAGTCGATGTGCCCTTCTTCATCGGCCAGGATCTGGATCATCATATCCCGGCTGACGTAGTCATGTACGCTGTCTGCATAGGCAATGGCTTCACGCAGGTCTTTTGCACCCTCCAGCTCTAGCCGGAGATCAGAACGCAGCATCTCTTCAACATCTTCTCCGATGCCCAGTTTTCCGAGATCCTGTAGGTTAGGAATGCCTTCGAGGAATAAAATACGCTCAATATATTTATCGGCGTGTTTCATTTCATCAATGGACTCATGGTATTCAACATCGTTGAGGCGAGTCAGTCCCCAGTTTTTGAACATTCTTGCATGGAGAAAATACTGATTGATTGCGACAAGCTCATTTCCCAATAATTTATTGAGATAACTTATGATTTTAACATCACCTTTCATTATATAGTCCCTCCGCTTCCACTCATTGAAGCGTAGATCGGGCTACGGGGATGTCAAAAAAAAGATGGAGGCTTACGCGATCTCTTTGAATTCCGGGATCTGCATCAGTTCGTCCTGCATGATCTCACGCGCTGCGCGAACGCATTTACCGCATTGATTTCCCACCGGAACAAACTTACGAAGCTGCTGGAAAGATTGTGGTTGAAACTGGCGAACGGCCTGACGAATTTTTTTGTCGCTTACACCATTACATAAACAAACGTACATAAAGACTCCCGTTCAAAATATGCGCAAAGTGTAAGTGAGAATGGTTATGATTACAATAGCACGGGCGTCGGAATACGTGGCGGGAGAAAGCAAAAAATGCGAATTTTTATGACAATGCCCAAGGGCAGAAAACAAAAAAGGACGCCGAAGCGTCCTTTTTATTTCAGGGATAATTAATTAGCCCAGAACTTTAGCAACAACGCCCGCGCCAACGGTACGGCCGCCTTCACGGATTGCGAAACGCAGACCGTCGTCCATCGCGATTGGGTGGATCAGAGTCACAACCATCTTGATGTTGTCGCCTGGCATTACCATCTCTACGCCTTCTGGCAGTTCGATGGTACCGGTCACGTCAGTTGTACGGAAGTAGAACTGTGGACGGTAGCCTTTGAAGAACGGAGTATGACGGCCGCCTTCGTCTTTGGACAGAATGTACACTTCAGATTCGAACTTGGTGTGTGGCTTGATTGAGCCTGGCTTCGCCAGAACCTGACCACGTTCGATTTCTTCACGTTTGATACCACGCAGCAGAACACCAACGTTCTCACCAGCACGGCCTTCGTCCAGCAGTTTGCGGAACATTTCAACGCCAGTACAGGTAGACTTCGCAGTCTCTTTGATACCAACGATTTCAACTTCTTCACCAACTTTGATGATACCGCGCTCTACACGACCGGTAACAACGGTACCACGACCGGAGATGGAGAATACGTCTTCGATTGGCAGCAGGAATGGCTTGTCAATCGCACGCTCTGGTTCTGGGATGTAAGAATCCAGGTAGCCAGCCAGTTCGATGATTTTCTCTTCCCACTCTGCTTCGCCTTCCAGCGCTTTCAGCGCGGAACCACGAACGATTGGGGTATCGTCGCCTGGGAAATCGTACTGAGACAGCAGTTCACGAACTTCCATCTCTACCAGTTCCAGCAGCTCTTCGTCATCAACCATGTCGCATTTGTTCAGGAACACGATGATGAAAGGAACGCCTACCTGACGACCCAGCAGGATGTGCTCACGAGTCTGAGGCATAGGGCCGTCAGTCGCAGCAACAACCAGGATCGCGCCGTCCATCTGCGCAGCACCGGTGATCATGTTTTTAACATAGTCGGCGTGGCCTGGGCAGTCTACGTGTGCGTAGTGGCGAGTCGGGGTGTCATACTCAACGTGAGAGGTGTTGATGGTGATACCACGAGCTTTTTCTTCTGGTGCGTTATCGATCTGGTCGAAAGCACGAGCAGCACCGCCGTAGGTTTTAGCCAGTACGGTAGTGATTGCAGCAGTCAGGGTAGTTTTACCATGGTCAACGTGGCCGATAGTACCAACGTTGACGTGCGGTTTTGTACGTTCAAATTTTTCTTTAGACACGGCTATATTCCTTACTATAGTGCTCTCCCCTTCGGAGAGAGCACGGGACTTAGGTTTTAATCCTGTGGATTACTTACCACGGGCTTCGATAACGGCCTGAGCAACGTTGTTCGGCGCATCATCATACTTCAGGAATTCCATAGTGTATGATGCACGACCTTTGGTCAGAGAACGCAGCTGAGTTGCATATCCGAACATTTCAGACAGCGGAACTTCAGCGTGGATCTTAACGCCAGTTACTTCGGATTCCTGACCACGCAGCATACCGCGACGACGGCTCAAGTCACCGATAACGTCACCGGTGTTCTCTTCCGGAGTTTCTACTTCAACCTTCATGATTGGCTCAAGCAGAACTGGTTTTGCTTTCTTAAAGCCTTCTTTAAAGGCAATAGACGCAGCCAGTTTAAACGCCAGTTCAGAGGAGTCAACGTCGTGGTAAGAACCGAAGTGCAGACGAACACCCATGTCTACAACCGGGTAACCAGCCAGAGGACCAGCTTTCAGCTGCTCCTGGATACCTTTATCAACGGCAGGGATGTATTCGCCAGGAATTACACCACCTTTGATGTCGTTGATGAACTCGTAACCTTTAGGGTTAGAGCCCGGCTCCAGTGGGTACATGTCGATCACAACGTGACCGTACTGACCGCGACCACCAGACTGCTTAGCGTGTTTACCTTCAACATCGGTAACTTTCGCGCGAATCGCTTCGCGGTAAGCAACCTGAGGTTTACCCACGTTCGCTTCAACGTTGAATTCACGCTTCATACGGTCAACGATGATGTCCAGGTGCAGTTCACCCATACCAGCGATGATGGTCTGGTTAGATTCTTCATCAGTCCATACGCGGAATGATGGGTCTTCTTTCGCCAGACGGCCCAGAGCCAGACCCATTTTTTCCTGGTCAGCTTTGGTTTTTGGTTCAACCGCGATGGAGATTACCGGCTCAGGGAATTCCATACGCTCCAGAATGATCGGGTGATCCGGGTCACACAGGGTGTCACCAGTAGTCACGTCTTTCAGACCGATAGCAGCAGCGATGTCGCCCGCACGAACTTCTTTGATCTCTTCACGTTTGTTAGCGTGCATCTGTACGATACGGCCAAAACGTTCACGCGCCGATTTCACGGAGTTCAGGATGGTGTCACCGGAGTTAACCACACCAGAGTAAACGCGGAAGAAGGTCAGGTTACCCACGAATGGGTCGGTAGCAATTTTGAACGCCAGCGCAGAGAACGGCTCGTCATCACTTGCGTGACGCTCAGCCGGAGTATCTTTACCGTCGTCCAGGATGCCGTTGATCGCAGGAACGTCAACCGGGGATGGCAGGTAGTCAACTACCGCATCCAGCATTGCCTGAACACCTTTGTTCTTGAACGCAGAACCACAGGTTACCAGGATGATTTCGTTGTTCAGAACACGCTGACGCAGAGCAGATTTGATCTCTTGCTCAGTCAGTTCTTCACCACCCAGGTATTTCTCCATCAGCTCTTCAGAAGCTTCTGCTGCGGATTCGATCAGGTTCTGGTGCCATTCGTCAGCCAGGTCCTGCATCTCTGCCGGGATATCTTCGTATTCGAAGGTAACGCCCGCATCTGCTTCGTTCCAGTTGATGGCTTTCATTTTCACCAGGTCGATAACACCGGTGAAGCCTTCTTCAGCACCAATTGCCAACTGAAGCGGAACAGGGTTCGCGCCCAGACGGGTTTTGATCTGGCCAACAACTTTCAGGAAGTTAGCACCCATACGGTCCATTTTGTTAACGAACGCGATGCGTGGAACTTTATATTTGTTAGCCTGACGCCATACGGTTTCAGACTGTGGCTGAACACCACCAACTGCGCAATAAACCATTACCGCGCCGTCAAGAACACGCATGGAACGTTCTACTTCGATGGTGAAGTCAACGTGCCCTGGGGTGTCGATGATGTTTACGCGATGCGGTTCGTACTGCTTAGCCATACCTGACCAGAAAGCAGTAGTCGCTGCGGAGGTGATAGTAATACCACGCTCCTGCTCCTGTTCCATCCAGTCCATGGTGGCTGCGCCGTCATGAACTTCACCGATTTTATGGTTTACACCGGTGTAGAACAGAATACGTTCGGTAGTAGTGGTTTTACCGGCGTCGATGTGCGCACTGATACCGATGTTACGGTAGCGTGCGATGGGTGTTGTACGAGCCATTTGATTCCTCGTTTATATCTTTAGGCGTTCAGTTAAGTTACCCAGAGCGGGCGGCTTCTCTGAAGCGCCCGCCTGGTGACTACGACTCCGAAGGGATTACCAACGGTAGTGTGCGAACGCCTTGTTGGCTTCTGCCATACGGTGAACGTCTTCACGTTTCTTAACTGCAGTACCTTTGTTTTCTGCAGCATCAGAAAGTTCGTTCGCCAGACGCAGAGCCATGGATTTATCACCGCGTTTACGAGCAGCTTCAACGATCCAACGCATTGCCAGAGCATTACGACGAACCGGACGAACTTCAACTGGAACCTGATAAGTAGAACCACCAACGCGGCGAGACTTAACTTCTACAGTCGGGCGCACGTTGTCGAGAGCGACTTCGAAAGCTTCCAGTTCATTTTTACCAGAACGCTGAGCCAGGGTCTCCAGCGCGCTGTATACGATTGCTTCTGCAGTAGATTTTTTACCATCTACCATCAGGATATTTACAAATTTTGCCAGCAGTTCTGATCCGAATTTCGGATCTGGAAGAATTTTACGCTGACCAATGACGCGACGACGTGGCATGGGATTACTCCGTTGTTAATTCAGGATTGTCCAAAACTCTACGAGTTTAGTTTGACATTAAGATAAATCAGTTTGGCCTTACTTAACGGAGAACCATTAAGCCTTAGGACGCTTCACGCCGTACTTGGAGCGAGCCTGCTTACGGTCTTTAACACCTGAGCAGTCCAGCGCACCACGAACGGTGTGGTAACGAACACCCGGAAGGTCTTTAACACGACCGCCACGGATCAGGATCACGGAGTGCTCCTGAAGGTTGTGACCTTCACCACCGATGTAGGAAGTCACTTCGAAACCGTTAGTCAAACGCACACGGCATACTTTACGCAGTGCGGAGTTTGGTTTTTTAGGAGTGGTGGTATATACACGAGTACATACGCCACGTTTCTGCGGGCAGGCTTCCAGCGCAGGCACGTTGCTTTTTGCAACTTTGCGTGCACGTGGTTTGCGTACCAGCTGGTTAACTGTTGCCATTAAATAGCTCCTGGTTTTAGCTTTTGCTTCGTAAACACGTAATAAAACGACCTCATACAATATGAGGACGCGAAATTTTAGGGCTACGTCGAAAAGGTGTCAAGAAATATACAGCGATCTCAAATCACCAGTTCATTTGACTGGCGTGCGTCACAGTAAGATTGACGAAATCAGTATAGCCAACCACGTCAATTTTGGCTGAAATTTGACCAGAAAGACCCCGCGCATCCAGATCCTCTTTAAGCGCAGAGACTGTTATGGGGGCATTAGCGAGGATTTCAACAAAACGGCTGCCATCAAGCGCCGCGAGCACGCCATCCTGAATCAGCAGCAGATCATCGCCTTCGCGCAGCATGCTCAGTAACGTGTCGATATCGCATTGCCACGGTGAACGGCTCAGGGTATGGAGCATGATAGCCTCAGAAAGTCAGAACGGTATCGTAGTGAGAAAGTTGTTCGCGCAGCGCAGAAGATGTCAGGATCGTCACGTCCAGCACGAACGGTATTTTCTCATTTAACCCACGAGCGGCCAGCGAGTCGGCGCACACATAGAAGGTTTCAATGTCATAGAGCGGCAGAACTTTAAAGGTCGCAATGTAGTCGCGCGCAAGAATAGCCTGCGGTTGTTGGCCTGCCAGAAGCTGGAATACGCCATCGCCTAAAAAGAAGACGCCAATATCTTCGGTTAAAGCCGAGGTCGCGAGCAATGCATCCAGCCCTTCCCGGCCTGAAGCGCTGCCATGCGGGGCAGAAGTAAAAACAAACGCTACGCGCTTCATCAAAATTGCACCACTCTGTCGCAGGTTAACGCCGCCTGTGCTAATGCGCCTAATCCGCTGAGCGAAAAGCCCGGTTGCAGGTTAGCCCCTGCCAGACCAAGGCGTTCGGCTTCAGTCGCATCCGTCACGCCGCGACGCAGTGCCGCCGCGACGCAGATATGCAGGTCGACGCCCTGCGTTTCGTTTAATTTTTGCCAGGCGCGCACAAGGTCAAACTCATCGCTCGCCGGGGACGTAAACTGGTTCGCGTTATAGACCCCTTCACGATAGAAGAAGACGCTTGCCAGTTCATGACCGGCATCAAGCAGCGCATGGGCAAACTGTAGCGCGCTGCTGGCCTGCTGGGTACCGTACGCCGGGCCCGTCACCATTAACGCAAAACGCATTACTTGTCTTGCCCCAGGAAGTCGCCGCTTTTGAACTGGCGAATATAGAGGTAAACCGTGTGTTTGGAGATATTCAGGCGATCGGCCACCTGGTTGATGGCATCTTTGATATCAAAAATCCCTTTCTCATAGAGGTTCAGGACGATCTGACGATTCTTGGCGTTGTTGGATACGTTGCGATCGGCATTCACCTCTTCAATGGTGAACTCCAGCGTCTGTGTCACGAGATCCTCAACAGAAGAGGCAAAGTTCACCGATGAGCCCACGTCCGGCGTTTCTGGCGGAATGAAAGTGCTCATGATTTGCGAGAATGGCACATCAAGGTTCATGTTGATGCACAGCAGACCGATCACCCGGTGTTCGCGGTTTCGAATCGCGATAGTTTCTGATTTCATCAGCACGCCGCTTTTGGCGCGGGTGAAATAGCATTTTGAGACGCTGCTGTCCGCGCCGGTCATGTCATGCAACATACGCAATGCAAGGTCGGTGATTGGCGAACCAATTTTACGGCCAGTGTGCTCACCATTCGCAATGCGGATAGCGGAACACTTAAGATCTTGCAGGGAATGCAATACGATTTCGCAGTGGGAACCAATGAGCATCGCTAACCCGTCCACTACCGCTTCGTAGGATTTCAGAATATCGAAGTCGGTCTGGTCAAATGGACGTTGATCCAGCAAATCAAGTTCACTGGTTTCGTTGGTTAAAAGCGACCTGGACATGAAAAAAACACTCCTTTTCAGGAGCCTGTCGTTAGGTTTTCAGGGCAGGCTCATTATCTACACGGACAACTAAATTAATACAGCGTGTATAACGCTTTCCAGTGTTAATTATATCTGCCCCACAATAAAAAAACCGCAGCCTGTAAAGGCGGCGGTTTTTTTCAGCATTACTTCTTAGCTGCTGCGGCTTTGTCGTCAGCCGGTGCGTCTGTTTTCGCATCCGCTTTCGGCGCCGGTTTGATGTCCAGCAGTTCTACATCAAATACCAGCGTAGAGTTAGCCGGGATACCCGGAACGCCGGTTTTGCCGTAAGCCAGATCCGGTGGGATGACCAGCTTGATTTTACCGCCTTTCTTGATGTTCTTCAGGCCTTCGGTCCAGCCCGGGATCACACCGTCCAGACGGAAGGAGAGAGGCTCACCGCGAGTATAAGAGTTATCGAACTCTTTACCGTCGATCAGCGTACCTTTGTAGTTAACTACAACGGTGTCGCTGTCTTTAGGCGCGTCGCCGGTACCTTCTTTCTCAACTTTATAGATCAGGCCAGTAGAAGACGTTTTAACGCCTTTCTCTTTAGCGAACTTATCGCGGTAGGCTTTGCCTTTCGCTTCGTTATCTTTAGCGTCTGCTTCCATCTTGGTCTGAGCGGCGCCTTTCACGCGCGCTTCAAACGCTTGCAGAGTCTGCTCGATTTCCTGGTCAGACAGTTTGCTCTTGTCTGCGAACGCATCCTGAACCCCTGCGATCAGCTGGTTTTTGTCCAGTTTGATGCCCAGTTTCTCTTGTTCTTTCAGAGAGTTTTCCATGTAACGGCCCAGAGACGCGCCAAGTGCGTAGGCGGATTTCTGGTCGTCATTCTTGAATGCCGCTTTGCTGTCTGTAGTCGCAGCAGGCTTCGCAGCAGTATCAGCAGCGAAAGACAGCGGCGCATTGAGCGCTACAGCCATAGTGGTCGCCAGCAGCGTAACTTTAAACAGTGATTTCATCCATATCTCCAGGACCTGAGGTCTCTCACCCCAGTGTTAAACGTAAATGAGTGACGTACTATAAAACGTTGTGGAAGAAATCTACAGACAGACTCCCCCGAATGTCGCTTCTTTTCAGACTATTTTTGTTTAAATAAGTTTCTTGTCAGGGAGATGGATACTGTACTTAAGGAAAAAGTCAGATAAACTTCGCCGCCGCTGGTCCATTATGGCGCATGAGAGATAAACGAGGTGAATGATGAAGGATACAACGATCGAAGCGAGACTGGCTGAGCTGGAAAGCCGCCTGGCTTTTCAGGACATCACCATCGAAGAACTGAACCAGACCGTGACGGCTCATGAGCTTGAAATGGCAAAAATGCGCGATTTGATGCGACTTCTCACTGAAAAAGTGAAGGCTACGCAGTCGTCGCACATCGCCTCTCAGGCTGAAGAGACGCCACCACCTCATTATTGAGGCGTAAAAAAAGCGGGATTATCCCGCTTTTTTATTTTCCGCAGTACGGAATCAGTGGCAGCCGCAGCCGCCGTTACCGCAACCACCTTTACCGTGGCCGTGGTCATGACCATGATCGTGGCCGTGACCACCGCAGCAGCCGTCGTGGCCGTGATCGTGGTCATGGTCGTGACCGTGCGCACCATGAACGTGGCCATGAGCCAGCTCTTCTTCGGTCGCTTCACGGATAGCAACAACTTCTACGTTGAACTTCAGGTTCTGACCAGCCAGCATGTGGTTGCCGTCAACCACAACGTGGTCGTCTTCAACTTCTGTGATTTCAACCGGAACTGGACCCTGGTCAGTTTCAGCCAGGAAGCGCATGCCAACCTGCAACTCGTCAACGCCCATGAACACGTCTTTAGGAACGCGCTGAACCAGGTTGTCATCATACTGACCGTAAGCGTCGTTCGCGCCGACAGCAACGTCGAATTTGTCGCCAACTTCATGACCTTCCAGCGCCGTTTCCAGGCCGGAAATCAGGGAACCGTGACCATGCAGGTAGTCCAGCGGCGCACTCACCGGAGACTCATCAACCAACACACCGTCTTCTGTACGTACCTGATAGGCCAGGCTGACCACCAGGTCTTTTGCTACTTTCATGATATCTCCTGAGCGTGGGAAAATTGCTGGCGCAGATTGTAGCGGAATTCTGCACCCGTGTACCCTTAAGCTTAAAAAAACTCAGAGCATATCGCTAGTCTGGATGAAAAATGCCGATCACTTGCTCTTCTTTGCGAACGTGATCGCGGGCTTCTTTGTCGGCCTCACGCATCTGGTGACCGCACTTAACACATTCAACAATATCGATATTATTCTCCCGCCACATGGCCAGCGTATCTTGCGCCTGGCAGGACGGGCATTTTGCGCCCGCGATAAAGCGTTTACGTAAAGCCATCTTTCGTTACCCTTTATTCAAATTCATCCCAGCCGTCGAGCTGGCGTCGTTCCTGTTGCATCTCACGCTGGAAGATCTCCTCCAGTTCGCGACGCGCTTCCCGCACGCGGGAGATCTGCGCCGTGTCGCTGTGCACAGGCATCAGTTCACGCAGCATTCGCATATCCAGCCGGCGGAAATGCATCTGGGCGCGTTGCGCCTGGTGAGGATGCATACCCAGCGAAACCAGCGCCTTGCGCCCCAGCTCCAGCGCGCTGGAGAAGGTTTCGCGGGAGAAGTGTTTCACACCCGCCTGCAAAAGTTCGTGAGCCTCAACACGTCCGCGCGCACGCGCCAGAATATGCAGATGCGGGAAATGCTGCTGGCACAGCTCCACCAGCTTCATTGTGTCTTCCGGATCGTTACAGGTGATGACGATGGACTCCGCAGCCTCTGCCCCCGCCGAGCGCAACAGCTCAAGCTGCGTCGCATCCCCGTAGTACACCTTATAACCATATTTGCGCATCAGGTTGACGGCGCTGATATCGCGCTCCAGCACCGTAATGCGCATTTTATTTGCCATCAACAGGCGACCAATCACCTGTCCGAAGCGGCCAAAGCCCACGACGATCACCTGCGGTTTATCATCTTCCACCCACGGCGCTTCGTCTTCATCGTCTGCGGGATTCAGGCGGCGCGACAGCAGTTTGTCCACCAGCTTCATCAGCAGCGGCGTGGTCATCATCGACAGCGTGACCGTCACCAGCAGCAGCGCCATCTGGTCATCTTTGAACAGCTTCTGAGACGACGCAGTGGAAAACAGCACAAACGCAAACTCTCCGCCCTGACTTAACACGCTGGAAAACTGCATCCTTTCCGAGCTGCGCAGCCCGTAAATCCGCGCGAGGAGATACAGCACCAGCGTTTTGACCGCCACCAGCACGGCGACACTCGCAATAACCCACAGCAGATGGGTATAGAGCACGCCAAGATTAAGCGCCATACCCACCGAGATAAAGAACAGCCCTAACAGCAGTCCCTTAAACGGATCGATGGCGGTCTCCAGCTCGTGGCGGTACTCGCTTTCCGCAAGCAGCACCCCGGCGATAAACGTCCCGAGCGCCATCGACAGCCCCAGCGCATCCATAAACAGCGCTGAACCAAGCACCAGCAGCAGCGTTGCGGCGGTGAAGACCTCGCGTACGCCGGATGCCGCAATAAACCGGAACACTGGACGCAGTAAAAACCGTCCGCCGATCAGCATCCCCGCGAAGGCCAGCACCTTCATGGAGATCTTCATCCAGTCGAAATGATCGTCTCCGGAGCCTGCCAGCAGCGGCACCAGCGCCAGCGCCGGGATCACCGCTAAATCCTGGAACAGCAGCACCGAAAAGCCCAGTTGCCCCGCCTCGTTGCGGTTCATCCCTTTGTCGCGCATCAGCTGAAGCGCCATCGCCGTCGACGACATCGCAAGACCGATCCCGCCAATCACCGCGGCCTGCCAGGAAAACTGCGTCAGCATCAGCAGGCCCGCCAGAATGGCGGCGCTGAGCAACACCTGCGCCGCCCCGACGCCAAAAATAGATTGCCGCAGTTGCCACAGCTTGGACGGATTAAGCTCAAGCCCGATGATAAACATCAGGAACACCACGCCCAGCTCGGAGAAGTGGAGAATTTCATCCACATCGCTGATAAACCCAAGCCCCCAGGGACCAATGGCTATCCCCGCCAGCAAATAGCCCAGCACCGCGCCAATGCCGAGACGCGCGGCAAGGGGGACCGCGACGACGGCGGCAAACAAAAACAGCACCCCGGCGAGGAGTAAATTCGAACCGTCCATTAGCGTCCTCCCGCCGGAATCGGTGACGCCAGCCATTCGCCATAGGCCCTGGCATGGCTCGCCAGCGCTTTCGGATCCTGCCGCCGTGCCCAGTAGATAATAATCGGGCTCATCCAGTGCATACGGCACATCGCCGCCGTCAGCTCAAACGGCCGCAGAATGTCGCTCATGGGGTAACGGTTCAGCCCGTCGTGACGGTAAGCGCTTTCCGGCTCACCGGTGGTGATGACACTCCGCCAGTACTTTCCCGCCAGCTGGTTGCCCCCCACCCCGCTGGAAAAGCCCCGGCTCAGCACGCGGTCCAGCCACTCTTTCAGCAGCGCCGGACAGCTATAGGTATAAAGCGGATGCTGGAACACAATCACGTCGTGCTGACGCAGCAGTTCCTGCTCGTAAGGAATATCAATAAAGAAATCGGGATAGTGCGCGTAGAGATCGTGCACCGTTACGTTACTGAGCTGTGTGGCCGGCTTAAGCAGCACCCGGTTTGCCACCGAGTCCTGTGATTCCGGATGGGCATACAGCAGCAGCACTTTCGCTGTCTGAGACATCACTCCCCTCCCGGTTCTGTTTTTGTGTATTGTTGTCGTTTTGGGCTACCATGGCGGCCCGGTGGGGAAATTGGCCCACACCTTACATTATCATAATGACAAATTAACATAGTCGGAACATACGGCGCTTCTATGATTGTTTTCTCCTCGTTACAAATTCGTCGCGGCGTGCGCGTCCTGCTGGATAACGCGACTGCTACCATCAACCCGGGCCAGAAAGTGGGGCTGGTCGGCAAAAACGGCTGCGGTAAATCCACCCTGCTGGCACTGCTGAAAAACGAGATAAGCGCGGATGGCGGGAACTTTACCTTCCCGGGCAACTGGCAGCTCGCCTGGGTAAACCAGGAGACCCCCGCGCTGAGCGAACCGGCGCTCGACTATGTTATCGACGGCGACCGTGAATACCGCAAGCTCGAAGCGGAGCTCAACGCCGCCAACGAGCGCAACGACGGCCACGCCATCGCCACCGTCCACGGCAAGCTGGACGCCATCGACGCCTGGACCATTCGCTCCCGCGCCTCCAGCCTGCTGCACGGCCTGGGCTTCAGCAACGAACAGCTTGAACGCCCGGTGAGCGATTTCTCGGGTGGCTGGCGTATGCGCCTTAACCTGGCGCAGGCGCTGATCTGCCGCTCTGACCTCCTGCTGCTCGATGAACCGACCAACCACCTCGATCTCGATGCGGTTATTTGGCTGGAGAAGTGGCTCAAGAGCTATCAGGGCACTCTGATTCTGATCTCCCACGACCGCGACTTCCTCGACCCGGTGGTGGATAAAATCATTCATATCGAACAGCAAAGCCTGTTCGAGTACACCGGCAACTACAGCTCTTTCGAGCGCCAGCGCGCGACGCGCCTCGCCCAGCAGCAGGCGATGTATGAAAGCCAGCAGCAGCGCGTGGCGCACTTGCAAAGCTTTGTGGATCGCTTCAAGGCCAAGGCGTCAAAAGCCAAGCAGGCGCAGAGCCGCGTCAAAATGCTGGA
Source organism: Enterobacter sp. MGH85 (assembly GCF_001037655.1). NCBI lineage: Bacteria > Pseudomonadati > Pseudomonadota > Gammaproteobacteria > Enterobacterales > Enterobacteriaceae > Enterobacter > Enterobacter sp. MGH85. Next base: position 1,318,247 of record NZ_KQ089925.1, on the reverse strand, counting down.
ACGCATGGAGATGATTGCCCCCGCGCACGTGGATAACCCGTTCCACTTCAGCTTCCGCGAGCCGGAGAGCCTGCCGAACCCGCTGCTGAAGATGGAAAAAGTGAGCGCGGGCTATGGCGATCGCATTATTCTCGACTCTATCAAGCTCAACCTGGTGCCGGGTTCACGCATCGGTCTGCTGGGGCGTAACGGCGCCGGTAAATCAACGCTGATCAAGCTGCTGGCGGGCGAGCTTAACCCGGTCAGCGGCGAAATCGGGCTGGCGAAGGGCATCAAGCTTGGCTACTTCGCTCAGCATCAGCTGGAATTTTTACGCGCCGATGAATCGCCGATCCAGCACCTGGCGCGCCTGGCGCCGCAGGAGATGGAGCAGAAGCTGCGCGACTACCTCGGCGGCTTTGGCTTCCAGGGCGATAAGGTGACTGAAAATACAGCGCGTTTCTCCGGCGGCGAAAAAGCGCGTCTGGTGCTGGCGCTGATCGTCTGGCAGCGTCCAAACCTGCTGCTGCTCGATGAACCGACCAACCACCTCGATCTCGACATGCGTCAGGCGCTGACCGAAGCGCTGATCGAGTTCGAAGGGGCGCTGGTTGTCGTTTCGCACGATCGCCACCTGATCCGCTCCACCACCGACGATCTCTATCTGGTTCACGGCGGCAAAGTGGAGCCGTTCGACGGCGATCTGGAAGATTACCAGCAGTGGTTGACGGACGTGCAGAAGCAGGAAAACCAGCCGGAAGAGTCAGCGAAAGACAACGCCAACAGCGCCCAGGCGCGTAAAGACCAGAAGCGCCGTGAAGCGGAACTGCGCACCCAGACTCAGCCGCTGCGTAAAGAGATTACCCGCCTCGAAAAAGAGATGGAAAAGCTTAACGCCACGCTTGCCGCCGTCGAAGAGAAGCTGGGCGACAGCGAACTGTACGATCAGAGCCGCAAAGCGGAGCTGACGGACTGTCTGCAAACGCAGGCGAAAACCAAATCCAGTCTCGAAGAGTGCGAAATGGCATGGCTGGACGCGCAGGAACAGCTGGAAGCGATGCTGCAAGCCGACTAACACGCCGGGAGGGTTATGGGCTTCGATACCACGAGCGAGATTACATTCCGTAAGCTCAGCATCTTCATGACGTTCATGGACAAGGGCAATATCGCACGTACCGCCGAAACGCTCGGCCTGAGCGGTGTCAGCGTGCACCGCGCGCTGCATACCCTAGAAGAGAACGTCCGCTGCCCGCTCTTTGCTCACAAAGGGCGTAACCTGATTGCCCTCCCCTCCGCATGGACGCTGCTGGAGTATTGTCAGGAGGTGATGCAGGTGATGGAGCGCGGGCTGGAAGAGTCGCGCAAGATTGCCGGTATCGGCCAGGGACGGTTGCGCGTCGGTACGCTTTACTCGCTGACGCTGGAAACCGTGCCGCGCCTGATAATGGGTATGAAGCTGCGCCGTCCGGATCTGGAGATGGATCTGACGATGGGCTCGAACGAAACCCTGCTCCATATGCTGGATGAGGGGTCGCTGGATGCGATTTTAATCTCTATCTCCGAGAGCGATATCGACCGTAACAGCCTCGAAGTGCTGCCCCTGTTCCATGACGATATTTTCCTTGCCGCACCGGCCTCTGCCACGCTGAATACCAGCGGTCCCGCCGATCTGCGTGACTATAAAGATCAGAAGTTTGTCGCCCTCGCGGAAGGGTTCGCCACTTACGCCGGGTTTCAGGAAGCGTTTCATATTGCCGGTTTCGAGCCGGAGATTGTGACGCGGGTAAACGATATTTTCTCGATGCTGAGCCTGGTACAGGCGGGGGTCGGGTTTACGCTGATGCCGGGCAGGATGAAGAAAGTGTACGAAAATTCGGTGCAGCTACTGAAGCTGGCACAGCCGTACCAGATGCAGCAGCTGATTGCGATCGTCTTTGCCCACAACCGCGAGCAGGATCCGAGCCTGCGAGCATTGGCCGCGGAAGGGCGGATGTACGCCAGAAGTTTGCAGGACGGAGCCTGAGGCCTTGCCGGGTGGCGACGCGTTGCGTCTTACCCGGCCTACAAAATAATACAACCGAACCCGTAGGCCCGGTAAGGCGCAGCCGCCACCGGGCAAAAAAACTCACGCACGAAGCCGCCCCGCCAGATGCACCGCCACGTCCACCCCGCTGCGCTCCAGCGAAATGGATTCGCCTTCCCACGCCGCCTGCCGCGTCAGGCAGGTTAATATGCCTCCCGGCGGCATCTCAATCGCCAGCCGCGCTTCACGCTCGTTAGCGGAAATCACCGCCTCCTGCCAGCGCACGGTTCGCGCCATGTTCATTGCCAGATCGTCGGCAATTTTCTCCGGCTGCCAGAGCACGCGTCCGGTACTGCCGCTCAGGTACGCGCAGCGGGGACGGGAAAGCGTGACCGATTCAAACGCCGCTGCCAGCTTCTTCGCCGGTTCCGCCAGCAGCGCGCAGTGCGATGGCACGCTCACCGCCAGCCGTTTGGCCTTGCTTGCACCCTTCGCCAGCGCGCGCTCCGCCACCTGCGCCATACCGTCATCGGTTCCGGCAATCACGATCTGCGTTTCGGCGTTCAGGTTAGCGATATAGGTTCCAGTCCCCTGAATCAGGTTTTCCACCTGCGGCAGGGTCAACCCCATAATCGCCGTCAGGCCGTAGCCGTGCGGATACGCCTGCTCCATCAAATCACCGCGCAGCGCCACCAGCTTCAGCGCATCCGTAAAGTCCAGCGAGCCTGCGATAACCGCCGCAGGATAAGCGCCAATGGACAGACCGCTGACAATATCCGGCGACACGCCGCGACGTTCCAGCTCGCGCGCCCAGGCCACGCCGGCAATCAGCAGTGAAAGCTGAACCGCACGGGTGTGGGTTAACGAGGATGCGCTGTCCAGGGTATCGACTTCCGCCCCCAGCACAGCACGGGCCTGCTCCAGCTCCGTTCCCGGCAGGTTTTGCAGCATACCTTCGTGCTGTGTGCCCTGCCCCGGAAAGGTAAACAGTATTTTCATTACTCCTCCCTGTGCCATGGATCCGCTACCAGGCGCGGTCCACATTGCGTTTTTAGCAGCGTTTTGCCGTCGCGTAACCATTCTGCCAGCGCGAATCCGCCCTCGGGCGTGTCCACCTGCGTATCCACCCGGCACAACGCACGGCTGAGCTGAGCCTGCCAGTCAGTAAACGCCTCAGGGGAAACGGTACGCGGGGCGCGGATCAGCAGATCGAGATCGCTGTCGGCGTGGATCACCGGAATGCCGGTCGCCAGCGCATAACCCGTACTGCCGGTTATCCCCCACGTCCACGGCCACGACTGCTGCGCAAGCTGAAGAGCCACCTGAACCGGCGGCTGAGTGACAAACGGCGAACGCAGCAGGTCGGCGGCAACGCTCAACTCTTCGGGCGACACCACGCGCAACACGTTCTCAGGCTTCACCCATCCGGCCGCCCGCTGGTCGCGGCGCAATCCGCGCACGCCAACGGGAATACGGCCTTCATTATCAACATCACGCCGCACCACTACCGGCAGCCCGGTATGCCAGGCCGCGTCTACCCAGGATGCGGTAATCCCTTCCAGGGCGTCGCGCGCGGTAAGCCAGATGAGGTCGTGTGGGCGTAATGTTGTGGTCATAATTACATTCCTGAAGTCAGCGAGATAAACAGCGGCAGCGACAGAATACACAGTATGGAGCTCAACAGCAGCACGGCTTCAGCATCCGGCGACTGCACGCCAAAGCGGTTACCGAACACCACGCCAAAGAAGCCCGCAGACAGCGCAATCATCAGGATGGCGGTGATCGCCACGGAGCCGTGCAGACCGAAGATTAAAACGATACCCCAGGCAATCGCTGGCTGGATCAGCAGCTTGGCGATAGTGGAAGTGATCACCATGGTGTTGATCTGAAGCTTACGCGCGGAGAGGATCACCCCGGTCAGGAACAGCGCCGCAGCGGTCGCGGACAGTCCCAGAGGTTTAATCGCCGCCAGTACCAGCTCTGGCATTTTGATGCCGATAGCGGACAGGATCACCCCCAGCAGCGGGCCCATCACGATCGGTTTTTTAATGGAGCGCCACATCAGCACCGGCAGCATGGAAAGCGTTGAACCGGAGTTATTGCCCTCGGCGCGCGCTTTTTCACGCTCCAGAATAAGCAGGCAGAACGGGGTCATCAGCACCGAACCACAGGCGATGGAGACCGCCACGGAGAGTGAAGTAGAAGAACTTTCACCCAGCACGCTGCCCAGAATCGGCAGGCCGAGCGCCGCATAGTTTGGCAGAGCGACGGTCAGCGTCAGTACGGCCGCATCCTGCGGAGATTTTTTAAAGACTTTGGTGGCGAGGAAGTAGATGGCCGCATAGGTGATCCACATCGCCAGGGTGAGAACCAGGATCAGCGGCGACTGCGCCACAATGCCGGTCCACGGGGTTTGCACGGTGGCGCTGAACAGCGCGGCAGGGAGTGCAAAATCCATAACGAAGATATTCAGCAGGGAAACATTTTTGTTATCGACCATCTTTGCTTTACCGGCCCAGAATCCCAGCAGCATGATGACGAAAATCGGTGCAAGAGCATGAACAATTACGTAAGTCATAAATCACCTGTAGTAAAAAAGTTTAAGCACTGGCGCGATGTTTATTATTTTCAGGATGCAGGTTCCCGCGTGGACGCAACGGGCGCGCCCACGGGGTAATGCATCTGGCAGGTCTCTTTTTACTTACCAGCTGGCTCGCATACGTTCACGTACGAGCGCCGAGCTGCGGCGGTTGTCAGCACCCAGACGGTTTTTCAACGTGGTGTCCTGACGAGCGTCGCTGATGGCCTGTTGCAGGGTAGTTTTCACCCGCGTCAGATCGCTTTCGGAAGGGGCATCCGGGTTGCTGATATCCAGCAGGTCGGAGAGCAGCCCCAGCGTGGCGTAGTTGCTGATGTCGTACGCCATTGGCGGAATGGTTGCCGCCAGTTTTTCCAGCGCCTCCACGGTACGCAGCGTAATGCGCGCCGCAGACTCTTTGCCCATGGCATGGATCAGCACGCCTTTATCGTTGAAGGCAATCAGGCGGTTGGCCTGGTAGCCGTGCGCCAGAAACGCGCCGGACATGGCCTTACCGACGATAAGACCAATCACCGGATGCCCCGCCAGCCGCGCATTGGCATAGGCGGCAGCGGCGCCGGCCAGCGCCTGGTGGATACCAAACGCCTCTTCACGACGGCCATAGGCCTGGCTTGGGACATCGATCACCGCCACAATCGGGCGCTTCACGGCTTTATCGGCGTCAGCGGCGACGGTTTCGCTGACCACTTTTGCCAGCGTCCATCCTTCCAGCAGGCCGACTTCACCCTGCGCCGCGCGCGGGAAGTGGTTGTTGGCGTCCGGCACCACGGCGACAAAGCGCACCGTTTCACCGTTCAGCTCGCCGTCTGCCGCCTGCACGGACGGGCATAACCCCTCCAGACGTTTCGCGTTCGGGGCCAGAGTTTCCAGCCAGAGTTCGCCACGGCTAATTGAGTTAGTCATCATTTCACCTCCCGGGCAAAAAGCGCTTTAATCTGTTCGGCATCGGCCTGTTTGCGGGTGTCGAAATTCGTCAGACGGTTCAGGTAATCGTCATAGTTATCGGTGCGATGTTTCGCCGGTACGCCTTTGGCGATGGCCTCGTTCATCGCGGCTTTCACCGCGTTCACGCCGTCGCCCACCAGCGCGTCCACCAGTCCGCTTTCATAGCGCACTTCGCCGCCGGTCATGCTCCAGATAAACGGACGGTCGCGGGAGTCATATTCTTCAATGCCCGCTTCCTGCTCAATAACCTGCGGGCCGTTGAGGCCAAGACGCGCTTCGCGGGTTACAATCAGGTAGCTGCACAGCGCCGCGGCGATAGACATCCCGCCGAAGCAGCCCACGGTCCCGGCGACAATCCCGACAACCGGGGTATAGCGACGCAGGTCAACGATCGCGGCGTGGATATCGGCAATCGCCGCCAGGCCAAGGTTGGCTTCCTGCAAACGTACGCCGCCGGTTTCGAGGCACAGTACCGCCTGAGTCGGAATGCCGTTGCGGTTATCTTCCGCAGCCAGCTCCAGCGCCGCCGCCATTTTGGCACCGGACACTTCGCCCATGCTGCCGCCCTGGAAGGTGCCTTCAATCGCCACCACCACTGCAGGCTGGCCGTTGATGGTCCCTTTCGCGACTACCATGCCGTCATCGGCCTGAGGAACAATCCCCTGTGGCCCAAGCCACGGAGAGATAATGCCTTCAAACGGATCCAGCAGTTCGCGGTAGCTGCCGTCGTCGAGCAGCGCCTGCGCACGCTGGCGCGCTTTTAATTCGATAAAGCTGCTGTCATCACGCATGGTTCACCCCTTCAAAAACCTGTTCGATACGAATGCGTGCCACGCCCGGCGTCGCGCCGAAGTCGTGGATGGTCAGCTTACCTGCGGGCAGGCTGCTGACGGTTTGCAGGCGATTGAACAACGCCTCCCAGCGCCCACGGCTGTTGTCGACGGAGGTGGTGATATCAATGATTAAGGTCTGGCCCGGTTCGGCGGTGAAAAGCACCTCCATATCCCCGGAACCGACTACCCCTGCCAGCGCCCTGCCGCTTACTTCGCGGCTGGCGGGCACGGTCAATGTGATTTTTTCCATAACATCCTCTTAATGCTTTGAATAGGGCGTTTCGACGCGGTCAAGAAACAGCGTGGCGGCAAGCAGGTCTGCGGCTCCGCCCGGCGAGGCGTTAAGCGTCAGCATCTGACGGTCTAACCGCGCCAGCGCCTGCTGCCCCGCAAGTGTTGCGCATCCTCCCGCGTTCAGCACCGCACGGGCACCGTTCTGCATGGCATCCAGCCCCTCCATGCCGGCGCGCGACAGCACGCAGGTGTCGGTGAGCGAGGTCATGATCGCCATCAGCGCGTCGAGTCTGGCCTGCGTTTCGCTGCTGCCGTTGAGACGGCTGAGGTGAAGCTGCGGCAGCGCGCGCTGCATGATGTGCGGAAACGCCTGCTGAGCCTCTTCACGCGCGCCCGGTACACGATAGCGGTGCGTGACGCGTAACCCCTTGCTGAATACTTTCGGCGCCGCGTCATCCGGCAGTTTCGCCAGCTGAGCGGCGGTGTTCGCGACGGTTTGCGCCCGGGCATCGCCGCCCAGCATCGCCACCGCGCTCACCAGCAATCCCAGCGCCCAGATCGCGCCACGGTGTGTGTTCACGCCGTCGGTTGCGGCCATCATCTGCCGTTCGCCTTCACGACCCAGGCGGCCAACGGTTTGCCTGAGGGCAATATCCGCCGGACGCTGCCAGCTCTGTTGCGCCAGCGCCTGAAACGTGGGGGTCAGGCTGTGAGCGGAGCGCTTCATCAGCGCAAGCGATAAATCGTGATGCGCGCCGTTCCCCCGGCTGTCCACCAGACCGGGCTTCGGGCTTAAACGTGCTTCGTCAATCAGACACTGCGTGGCGGTTCGCGCCAGCCATTCGGCACCGCCTTCAACCTGGATCTGGGGCAGAAGTTTCATTACCAGCTCCGGAATTTCGCAGGTGGGTTATACAGGCCGCCGGACCACTCAACGAGGTCAGCCACGCTGCCCGCAGCCAGCAGAGAGCGGGTGGCATCGGTACGACGAATGCCCATATCTTCCGGATACACAACCTTGCCGCTCTGGCGCAGTTCCGCCACGCGTTTGGCGTCAACGCCCAGACCGATATCGGTGATACCCGCCACGGCGGCGACCATGGCGCGACGCTCTTCCAGATCTTTCGCCCGGTAGAGGTAAGCAATCCCCTCTTCCGTCAGCACGTGGGTGACGTCATCGCCGTAAATCATAACCGGCGCCAGCGGCATGCCGGAGGCTTTCGCCACGTCTACGGCGTCGAGTTTCTCCACGAAGGTTGGCTTCACGCCCGCCTGGAAGGTTTCCACCATCTGCACAACCAGCTTTTTACCGCGCTGCATCGGGTCAGGCTCGGTGATCATGTTCAGCCAGGCCGGAGTGGCGTGGCGACGACCGTGCGGATCGTGGCCCATGTTTGGTGCGCCGCCGAAGCCGGAGAGACGGCCGCGGGTCACGGTTGAGGAGTTAGCGTAACCATCAACCTGTAGCGTGGAACCGATAAACATGTCGACCGCGTACTGACCAGCCAGCTGACAGAAGGCGCGGTTAGAGCGCATGGAGCCGTCAGCACCGGTAAAGAACACGTCCGGACGGGCGCGGATGTACTCTTCCATCCCCAGCTCGCCGCCGAAGCAGTGGACGCTCTCCACCCAGCCGCTTTCGATGGCCGGGATCAGCGTTGGATGCGGGTTCAAAGTCCAGTGTTTACAGATTTTGCCTTTGAGTCCGAGCTGTTCGCCGTAGGTTGGCAGCAGCAGTTCGATCGCTGCGGTATTAAAGCCAATCCCGTGGTTCAGGGACTGCACCTGGTGTTCAGCGTAGATGCCTTTAATCGCCATCATCGCCATCAGGATGTGTTCCTGTTTAATCAGGCGCGGGTCGCGGGTGAAGAGCGGTTCAATAAAGAACGGCTTGTCCGCCACCACCACGTAATCGATCCACGAGCCCGGAATATCGACGCGCGGCAGGTCGCACTCGTCGTCCACCAGCTCGTTCACCTGTGCGATGACGATGCCGTCGTGGAACGCGGCGGCTTCCACCAGCGCCGGGGTATCTTCGGTACTCGCCCCGGTGTAGAGGTTACCTTTACGGTCCGCTTTAAAACCGGCAATCAGCGCCACGTTTGGCGAAAGGTCGACGTATAAACGTGAGTAGAGTTCGATGTAGGTGTGAATCGCCCCGATTTCGAGCTGACCATCCTCCAGCAGCTGCGAAATGCGCAGGCTTTGCGTACCGGAGAAGGAGAAGTCGAGCTTGCGGGCGATGCCTTTCTCAAAGATGTCCAGATGTTCGCTGCGGCCCACGCTCGGCATGATCATATGCAGATCGTGCACGATTTGCGGGTTCACTTCGGCCAGTGAACGGGAAAGGAAATCCGCCTGCTTCTGGTTGTTGCCTTCCAGAACGACTTTGTCGCCTGGTGCGATCAGTTTTTCCAGCATGGCGACAAGATCGCCGGTTGGCAGTACCTTGCCCTGCACCGGTACGGACGCCAGACGACGCGCTTTCTCGCTGCGTCGGGTGTTCCATTGCCGGGTGGGTGTTTGCCCAGATAACATTATTAACCTCCTGATTCAGCACATCATTCTGATTTGCTTAACGTTGAGTAAAGTGTGCGCTCTGGTGAGAAAGGCATCAATTAAGCGTAGGACGTAATCATTAGCCTGAGAGTAATAATCAAGGTAAAGAAATGTGATCGGGATCAGTTCATGTTTCGGAAAAACGGGCTAAACGGGGTACAATTCGGAAGGTATAGTTAATTTCTGACAAGAATCAGCATCGCCCTTATGACCCAAATCATTCCCTCAGACTTCGACATTGCAGCCGAAGAGAGCGCAGAGTTCGTGCCCATGCGCGGTGTGGCTAACCCTCACCTGCAAACCATGCTGCCGCGCCTGATCCGCCGCAAGGTGCAGTTCACCCCCCACTGGCAGCGCATTGACCTGCCGGACGGTGACTTTTTGGATCTCGCCTGGAGCGAAGATCCGGATCGGGCCAGACATAAACCCCGTCTGGTGGTGTTTCACGGCCTGGAAGGCAGCCTGCACAGCCCTTACGCACACGGTCTCATTGAGGCGGCGAAAGCCCGCGGCTGGCTTGGGGTGGTGATGCATTTTCGCGGATGCAGCGGCGAGCCTAACCGTCAGAAACGCATTTATCACTCGGGTGAAACCGAGGACGGCTCCTGGTTCCTGCGCTGGCTAAGAGACAATTTCGGCGAAGCACCAACGGCAGCGGTGGGGTATTCGCTGGGCGGGAATATGCTGGCCTGCCTGCTGGCGAAGGAGAGCGACGCCGTACCGCTGGATGCGGCGGTGATTGTCTCTGCGCCCTTTATGCTGGAGCAGTGCAGTTATCATATGGAAAAGGGGTTTTCACGGGTCTATCAGCGTTATCTGCTCAACCTGCTGAAAGCCAACGCCGCACGTAAACTTAAGGCCTATCCGGATACGCTGCCTGTGACGCTGCAACAGCTCAAACGCGTGAAGCGCCTGCGCGAGTTTGATGATTTGATCACCTCGAAAATTCACGGCTTTGCCGATGCGATTGACTATTACCGTCAGTGCAGCGCCATGCCTTTACTGAATCAAATCACGAAACCCACGCTGATTATCCACGCCAAAGACGATCCGTTTATGGATCATCACTCGATCCCCGCCCCTGACTATCTGCCGGATAACGTGGAGTATCAGCTCACCGAGTTCGGCGGGCACGTGGGCTTTGTTGGCGGCACGCTGCGTCGGCCAAAAATGTGGCTTGAGACGCGTATACCCGACTGGTTAACGGCCTATCTGGACGGTAAAAAATGATTATTCCCTGGCAGGATCTCTCTCCCGACACGCTCGATAATCTGATTGAAAGCTTTGTCTTGCGCGAAGGCACCGATTATGGTGAACATGAACGTTCGCTTGGACAAAAGGTCAGCGATGTGAAGCGCCAGCTTAAAAGCGGCGACGTGGTGCTGGTATGGTCCGAACTGCATGAGACGGTGAATATCATGCCCCGCAACGCGTTTCATGGCTGATCTTACACTTTTCCAGTCAGGGAGTTGCTATGTCTGCCAGACATCCGGTTATTGCCGTTACGGGTTCGAGTGGGGCGGGAACCACTACCACCAGCCTCGCCTTCCGCAAGATTTTCGCCCAGCTTAACTTACGGGCGGCAGAGGTAGAGGGCGACAGCTTTCACCGCTACACGCGCCCGGAGATGGATATGGCCATCCGCAAGGCGCGCGATCTGGGTAAACACATCAGCTATTTTGGCCCGGAGGCCAATGACTTCGGCCTGCTGGAGCAAACCTTCCGTGAATACGGGCAGAGCGGCACCGGGCAGTCCCGCAAGTATCTCCACACCTACGATGAAGCCGTGCCCTGGAACCAGGTCCCCGGCACGTTCACGCCCTGGCAGCCGCTGCCGGAACCGACTGACGTGCTGTTTTACGAAGGATTGCACGGCGGCGTGGTGACGCCTCAGCACGACGTGGCGCGCCATGTGGATTTGCTGGTGGGGGTGGTGCCGATTGTTAACCTTGAGTGGATCCAGAAGCTGACGCGTGACATGAGCGAGCGCGGCCATTCGCGAGAGGCGGTAATGGATTCGGTGGTGCGCTCCATGGAAGATTACATCAACTTCCTGACGCCGCAGTTCTCCCGAACCCACATTAACTTCCAGCGCGTCCCCACCGTGGACACCTCCAACCCGTTCGCCGCAAAAAGCATCCCTTCCCTGGACGAGAGCTTTGTGGTGATCCACTTCCGCAACCTGGAAGGCATTGATTACCCCTGGCTGCTGGCGATGCTACAAGGTTCGTTTATTTCGCACATGAATACGTTAGTGGTACCGGGCGGAAAAATGGGGCTGGCGATGGAGCTGATCATGACGCCGCTGGTGCAGCGGCTGATGGAAGGAAAGCAAATCGCGTGAGTTGTTTTGCCCGGTGGCGCTGCGCTTACCGGGCCTACGGGCGTGCTTTTGTAGGGCGGGTAAGCGAAGCGCCACCCGCCAAAAATTAAGCCTCGATCACTTCATACGAATGGGTGATGTTTACCGCTTTCTCCAGCATTAGCGCCACAGAGCAATATTTCTCCGCAGACAGGTCAACCGCACGCGAGACCGCCGCATCCTTCAGTTCTTTGCCGGTGACGATAAAGTGCAGATTAATATGCGTGAACAGACGTGGCGCCTCTTCGCGACGTTCTGACGTCAGCTTCACTTCACAATCGGTCACGTCATGACGGCCTTTTTGCAGGATCGACACTACGTCGATCGCGCTGCATCCACCTGCCGCCATCAGCACCATTTCCATCGGGCTGGGAGCTTTATCGCCGGAGTTGCCATCCATCAAAACCTGGTGCCCGGAAGCAGACTCGCCCAGGAACGTTAACCCTTCAACCCATTTCACACGCGCTTGCATATTCACTCACTCCAACGTTGCATTTTTTATGACAGATTACGTGTACGTTACATTTCTCGCAACGGAAGGCGACCTGCGTCATGCTGAAGCGAGACACCAGGAGACACGCGGCGAAAGCTATGCTAAAACACTCTGGATGCTACAGTAATACATTGACGTTACACATGTATGCAGAGGACATCAAACTTTACTGGCTGCGAAACGTTACGACAGCCGACTTCCCAGGTATGGGTAAGAATTCGATTGCAACCCCAGAGTCCGGATGCATCTTATGACTCTGGTGACAGCTTATAACAGAGGATAACAGCGCATGGTGCTTGGCAAACCGCAAACAGACCCGACTCTCGAATGGTTCTTGTCTCATTGCCACATTCATAAGTACCCATCAAAGAGCACGCTGATTCACCAGGGTGAAAAAGCGGAAACGTTGTATTACATCGTTAAAGGCTCGGTGGCCGTGCTGATCAAAGATGAAGAAGGGAAAGAGATGATCCTTTCTTATCTGAACCAGGGCGATTTTATCGGTGAACTGGGCCTGTTTGAAGAAGGCCAGGAACGTAGCGCCTGGGTTCGTGCAAAAACAGCATGTGAAGTGGCTGAAATTTCTTACAAGAAATTCCGTCAGCTGATTCAGGTCAACCCTGACATCCTGATGCGTCTTTCTTCCCAGATGGCACGCCGTCTGCAAGTGACCTCTGAGAAGGTGGGTAACCTCGCCTTCCTGGACGTGACCGGTCGTATCGCGCAGACTCTGTTGAACCTGGCGAAACAGCCAGACGCCATGACCCACCCTGACGGTATGCAAATTAAAATTACCCGCCAGGAAATCGGTCAGATCGTCGGCTGCTCCCGTGAAACAGTGGGCCGTATCCTGAAGATGCTGGAAGACCAGAACCTGATCTCCGCCCACGGTAAAACCATCGTGGTTTACGGGACCCGTTAATTCCGGTCAGACGGCGTGCCGCCGCAGGGTGGCACGCCGTTTTTGTCTCTACTCCTTATGTGGCGCAGGCTGATCTATCACCCGGAAGTTAACTACGCACTGCGACAAACGCTGGTGTTGTGTCTTCCCGTGGCCGTGGGCCTGATCCTCGGACATCTTCAGCAAGGCCTGCTGTTTTCCCTCGTGCCCGCCTGCTGCAACATTGCCGGTCTGGACACCCCGCATAAACGCTTTTTCAAACGCCTGATTATTGGCGGCTGCCTGTTTGCCGGCTGTAGCCTTGCCGTGCAACTCTTACTGGCCCGCGACATTCCTCTGCCGCTGATCCTGACCGTGCTGGCGATGACGCTTGGCGTAACCGCTGAAATCAGCTCGCTGCACGCCCGCCTGCTTCCCGCGTCGCTGATTGCCGCCATCTTCACCTTAAGCCTTGCGGGCAATATGCCGGTGTGGGAGCCATTGCTGATCTACGCCCTCGGCACGCTGTGGTACGGGCTGTTTAACTGGTTCTGGTTCTGGTTGTGGCGGGAACAGCCGCTGCGCGAATCCCTGAGCCTGCTCTACGTGCAGCTTGCTGAATACTGTGAAGCAAAATACACCCTGCTCACCCAGCATACCGACCCGGAAAAATCCCTGCCGCCGCTGCTGGCACGCCAGCAAAAAGTGGTGGATCTGATCAGCCAGTGCTATCAGCAGTTGCACATGCTTGCCGCCAACAAAAATCATGAATATAAGCGGCTGCTGCGTACCTTCCAGGTCGGGCTGGATTTGCAGGAGCATATTTCCGTCAGCCTTCATAATCCGGAAGAGGTGCAAAAGCTGGTGGAGCGCAGCCATGCGGAAGCGGTGATCCGCTGGAACGCGCAGACCGTCGCGGCGCGCCTGCGGGTGCTGGCTGAGGATATCCTCTATCACCGCTATCCGACGCGCTTTAACATGGACAAACAGCTCGGCGCGCTGGAAAAGATTGCGCGTCAGCACGCGGATAACCCGGTCGGGCAGTTTGCCGCCTGGCATTTCAGCCGCATCGCCCGGGTGTTGCGCACCCAGCGCCCGCTTTATGCCCGGGACCTGATGGCCGATAAGCAAAAACGACTGCCGTTGCTGCCTGCGCTCAAAAGCTACCTGTCGCTGAAGTCTTCCGCCCTGCGCAACGCCGCAAGAATTAGCGTCATGCTCAGCATCGCCAGCCTGATGGGAATGGCCCTGCACCTGCCGAAACCCTACTGGATCTTAATGACCGTGCTGTTTGTCACCCAGAACGGCTATGGCGCCACGCGGGTGCGCATTCTGCATCGGGCGGGCGGCACGATGGCGGGGCTGATTATCGCGGGCGTAACGTTGCACTTCCACGTGCCGGAAGGGTATACGCTGGTCGGCATGCTGGCGATTACGATGGTGAGTTATCTGATCATCCGTAAAAACTACGGCTGGGCGACGGTGGGCTTTACGGTAACGGCGGTGTACACCCTGCAGTTGCTTACGCTCAACGCCGATCAGTTAATTATTGCCCGCCTGGTCGATACCCTGATTGGCTGCCTGATCGCCTTTGGCGGCATGGTCTGGCTGTGGCCGCAGTGGCAAAGTGGATTACTGAGGCAAAACGCCCACGACGCGCTGGAGGCGGATCAGCAGGCCATTCGCCTGATCCTGAGCGACGACCCGCAGCCGTCTCCGCTGGCCTACGAGCGCATGAAGGTCAACCAGGCGCATAATGCCCTGTTCAACTCCCTTAACCAGGCCATGCAGGAGCCGGGCTTCAACTCGCACTATCTGGCAGACATGAAGCTGTGGGTCACGCACAGCCAGTTTATCGTCGAACACATCAATGCCATGACCACGCTGGCGCGCGAGCACACCATGCTGACGCCGGATCTGGCGCAGCGCTATTTGCAGTCGTGTGAAATTGCCCTCCAGCGCTGTCAGCAGCGTCTGGAGTACGACGCGCCGGGCGAGTCAGGGGATTCGAACATTCTGGAAGCGCCGGAGACGCTGACCCACGGGCCGATGAGCACCCTGGAGCAGCATTTACAGCGCGTTCTCGGGCATCTCAACACCATGCACACCATTTCGTCGGTGGCATGGCGTCAGCGTCCGCATCACGGGATTTGGTTAACGCGCCGGTTAAAACGAACCGCGTATTAGCCTCTGACGATCTTCGCGACCGCCGCAGCAAAACGGGTTAACCCGTCTTCGATGTCTTTGTCTTCCACCACCAGCGACGGCGCGAAGCGCATCACGTCCGGCCCGGCGTTGAGCACCATGACGCCTTCGTGCGCGGCGGCGTGCAGGAAATCGCGCGCGCGGCCTTTGTACTGAGGCTTCAGCTCGGCACCGATCAGCAGCCCCATTCCGCGGATTTCACTGAAGACATCAAACTGTTCGTCAATCTGCTGAAGATGTTTCACAAAAAGGGCGCGTTTCGCATTCACGCCATTCAGGACGTCCGGCGTATTAATGATGTCGAACGCCGCTCCCGCCACGGCGCACGCCAGCGGATTACCGCCGTAAGTGGAGCCGTGTGAGCCCACATGAAATGCGGAAGCAATATCCTGGGTGGTGAGCACCGCGCTGACCGGGAAACCGCCGCCGAGCGCTTTCGCGCTGGTCAGAATATCCGGCGTTACGCCGTAGTGCATATAAGCGAACAGGTCTCCGGTACGCCCCATCCCACACTGCACTTCATCAAACACCAGCAGCGCCTGGTGCTCGTCGCACAGTTCGCGCAGCCCTTGCAGAAATTCCGGGGTGGCCGCCGTGACGCCGCCTTCCCCCTGAATGGGTTCGACCACCACGGCACAGGTGTGATCGTCCATCACCGCTTTAACGGCGTGCAGATCGTTAAACGGCACGTGGATGATATCCGCAGGTTTCGGACCAAAGCCGTCGGAATACTTCGGCTGGCCGCCAACGGAAACGGTAAAGAACGAGCGACCGTGGAAGGCGTTATGGAAGGCGATGATTTTGGTTTTGTACGGACTATGACGCGTGGTTGCGTAGTAGCGCGCAAGCTTAAAGGCGGTTTCGTTGGCTTCGGTGCCAGAGTTCATAAACAGCACGCGTTCGGCGAAGGTGGCATCGATGATCTTACGCCCCAGACGCAGCGCCGGTTCGTTAGTGAACACGTTGCTGGTGTGCCACAGCGTTTCGCCCTGCGTTTTCAGCGCGTCCACCAGCGCAGGATGGCAATGGCCCAGCGCCGTCACCGCAATACCGCCTGCGAAATCAACATACTCATTGCCCTGCTGATCCCAGACGCGGCTGCCTCTCCCTTTCACCGGGATAAACTCAGCCGGTGCATAAATCGGCAGGATCACTTCATCGAATGTCGCGCGGGTAATTGCTGGTTGTTCAGTTGCCATGTCATGACCATCCATTTTTATGTCACAGTGATTGTGAAAATATAATCACAAAATATGCATAAAAAATCACAACAAGGCAACAGATATTCAGCGATTAAGGAAATTGGCCAGCAGTGCGTGCCCCTGTTCGCTGAGAATGCTTTCCGGGTGGAACTGCACCCCTTCCAGATCGTACTCGCGGTGGCGAATGCCCATGATTTCCCGGGTCTCACTCCAGGCGGTCACTTCAAAGTCTGCGGGCAGGGTCGGCGGATCAATCACCAGAGAATGGTAGCGCGTCACGGTTAACGGATTGTTTAGCCCCAGGAACACGCCGGTACCGGTGTGCGTGATCGGTGAGGTTTTGCCGTGCATGACTTTCGCGGCACGAACAATGGTGGCGCCAAAGACCTGCGCAATGGCCTGATGACCCAGGCAGACGCCCAGAATCGGCAGCTTGCCCGCATAGTGGCGGATTACCTCAAGCGAGATACCGGACTCCGACGGCGTACACGGCCCGGGCGAAATCACGATTTTCTGGGGCGCCAGCGCGTCAATGTCAGCCAGCGCGATCTCATCGTTACGGCGGACAACCACCTCTGCCCCCAGTTCACAAAAATACTGGTAAAGGTTCCAGGTAAAGGAATCGTAGTTATCAATCAGCAGAATCATGGCGGCTCCTGAAAAAATGGCCGCCCTATTTTACTCAGATCCCCGCGCTTCGCTCACAACTTTGGCAAAGGTAGCATTCAGGGCGGTCAGATCACCCATCGCCCCGCTCTGGTTGGCGGATGCCCAGTCGTCCGGGTCGATCCCCTGCCAGTTCAGCACGTAGCCCGCATGGATCGCCAGCTGTTCAAAGAAGATGCGCTGAGCCACGCCATTACCGCTCATAAACGGATGTAGCATATTGATTTCACAGTAGTAATGACTGATTCTGTCTGTAAACTCTTCTTTCTGAAGGCCCACCAGATATTTATCGCTTTCCAGCGAAGCCATCAGCTCATTACCCACCTTCTCGATGTACTCGAAATGGCAAAATGGAATGTCGCCCTTGGAGATATCGGCGGTGCGCAGCTCGCCAGCGCCTTTCATTTCGTTGCGGAATAAATGGCGGTGAATAAGGCACAGATGGGGTAAACCCGGTGCAGAAGGCCCCAGTGCCAGCGTCTCGATATCGGGTTCAGCGGGACCCTTGCCTTTTTCAAGGAGGCAACTGGCCTGAAGATTGACGCTACGCTGTTGCTCCCAGAGTCGGGATTTTTGCTTGTCGGTGAGTTTTTTCACTACGCCTCCCTGAATAGTCCGTTTGCCACAAGTATAAGCAGCAAAACGCGCTTTCGCAGGGAGGGCGGAAAGACACGGGCAGGATGTGCCCGTGTGAGGGAACGATTACGGCAGCACTTTCGCGGAGAGAATCACCACTGGCTTAGACGGCACATTCTGGTATGGACCGACATCATGAGTCTGAACCTGAGAGATCTTGTCCGCCACGTCCATGCCTTTCACCACTTTACCGAACACCGCGTAGCCAAAGTCGCGCTGGCCGTGGTCCAGGAAGGCGTTATCCGCCACGTTGAGGAAGAACTGGCTGGTGGCGCTGTCTTTATCCGCCGTACGCGCCATAGAAATGGTGCCGCGCTTGTTCAGCAGGCCGTTATCCGCTTCATTCTTGATTGGCGGGTTAGGCTTTTTCTGCTGCATCTGCTCGTTGAAACCGCCGCCCTGAATCATAAAGCCCGGGATCACGCGGTGGAACGTGGTGTTGTTATAAAAACCACTGTTCACGTAGTCGAGGAAGTTTTTCACGGAAACAGGGGCTTTCTGGCTATCCAGCTCCAGCTCAATATTCCCCGCAGAGGTAGTCAGCAGGACGTGAGGGTCTCCTTTGGCTGCCAGCGCAGCAGGGGAAACGGCAGAAAGAGCAAACACAGCTGCGACAGCCGCCAGTGTTGATTTGAGCATGAGAATTCCTTAACAAAGCGCAGTATAAAAAGCGAATGGCTTGATTCTAAAGAGCAGTATGAACCCAGACCAGTCTTTTACCTAATTTTACGAAATTGAAACAATTATTACCGCGCAAACGATTGTTCACTCCGCGATATAATGTGATCCCCATCACGTTAAAGCCTGCAATTGTGCTCAATATTTTCTGAAAAGATTTAATTAGATCACTTTCGCGACTAAAATCTGCCCGCTCAAACGCAGTCATTGCGTTTTTCTTTACTTTTAACAGGCCAGACATGACTAACAGCAATCGCATCAAGCTCACATGGATCAGCTTCTTCTCCTACGCCCTGACCGGCGCGTTGGTGATCGTCACCGGGATGGTGATGGGAAATATCGCAGACTACTTCCAGTTGCCCGTTTCCAGCATGAGCAATACCTTCACTTTCCTGAACGCGGGGATCCTGATCTCTATTTTCCTTAATGCCTGGCTGATGGAAATCGTGCCGCTGAAAACCCAGCTGCGCTTCGGCTTCGTGCTGATGGTTGCCGCCGTGGCGGGCCTGGTGCTGAGCCACAGCATCGCCCTCTTCTCTGCCGCCATGTTCGTGCTGGGCCTGGTGAGCGGGATCACCATGTCGATCGGTACGTTCCTGATCACCCATATGTATGAAGGCCGCCAGCGCGGCGCGCGTCTGCTGTTCACCGACTCCTTCTTCAGCATGGCCGGGATGATTTTCCCGATGGTCGCCGCGTATCTTCTGGCGCGCAGCATTGAGTGGTACTGGGTATACGCCTGCATTGGTCTGGTCTATGTCGCGATCTTTATTCTCACCTTCGGCTGCGAGTTCCCGGTGCTGGGCAAAAAAGCGCAGACCACGTCTGAGCCAGTTGCGAAAGAAAAATGGGGTATCGGCGTGCTGTTCCTTTCCATCGCCGCGCTGTGTTACATCCTCGGCCAGCTGGGCTTTATCTCCTGGGTTCCTGAATACGCGAAAGGTCTGGGCATGAGTCTGAACGACGCGGGTAAACTGGTGAGCGATTTCTGGATGTCTTACATGTTCGGCATGTGGGCGTTTAGCTTTATCCTGCGCTTCTTCGACCTGCAACGGATCCTGACCGTTCTGGCGGGTCTGGCAACCGTGCTGATGTATCTGTTCATCAACGGTTCCCCGGAGCATATGCCGTGGTTCATCCTGGCCCTGGGCTTCTTCTCCAGCGCGATTTATACCTCGATCATCACCCTTGGCTCTCTTCAGACCAAAGTGGCCTCGCCAAAGCTGGTGAACTTCGTGCTGACCTGCGGCACCATCGGCACCATGCTGACCTTCGTGGTCACGGGCCCAATTGTGGCGCACAGCGGCCCGCTGGCGGCGCTGCATACCGCTAACGGTCTGTACGCCGTGGTGTTCATCATGTGCTTCGTGCTGGGCTTTGTGACCCGTCACCGTCAACACAACCCGGCAACAGCTACCCACTAATCGCCGTAACCCCTTTGCGTACTGCAAAGGGGTTTTCCCCTGCTCACCCGCCCCGCCCGCCGATGGGTAAAAAACCCCACCAAAATTGTGCGAAAAACAAGCAAGCACAAAAATCAAACAATATCCGTCACTTATAAAAATCCTGACAAATCATAGATATACCCCCTAAGGGGTAGGTGAAGGCGTATTTGATTTGCATCAATAAGTGCCCCTGCTGAATCGTTAAGGTAGGCAGTAATAGAAAAGAAATCGAGGCAAAAATGAGCAAAGTCAGACTCGCTATCATCGGTAACGGCATGGTCGGCCACCGCTTTATTGAGGATCTTCTCGATAAAGCCGATGCTAACCAGTTCGATATTACCGTGTTCTGTGAAGAACCCCGCAAGGCGTACGACCGTGTGCACTTGTCTTCCTACTTCTCTCACCATACCGCCGAA
Organism: Enterobacter sp. MGH85; assembly: GCF_001037655.1. NCBI lineage: Bacteria > Pseudomonadati > Pseudomonadota > Gammaproteobacteria > Enterobacterales > Enterobacteriaceae > Enterobacter > Enterobacter sp. MGH85. The sequence goes on along the minus strand of NZ_KQ089925.1, from coordinate 1,298,092 downwards.
GAACTCTCTCTGGTGCGTGAAGGTTTCTACGAGAAGCATGGCGTAAAAGTGCTGGTGGGCGAACGCGCTATCACCATCAACCGTCAGGAGAAAGTGATCCACTCCAGCGCCGGACGCACGGTTTTTTACGATAAGCTGATCATGGCGACAGGCTCGTATCCGTGGATCCCGCCGATTAAAGGTTCGGAAACCCAGGATTGCTTCGTTTACCGTACCATTGAAGACCTCAACGCCATTGAATCCTGCGCACGTCGAAGCAAACGTGGCGCGGTTGTCGGCGGTGGTCTGCTGGGTCTGGAAGCGGCAGGCGCACTGAAAAACCTCGGCGTTGAAACCCACGTCATCGAATTTGCCCCGATGCTGATGGCGGAACAGCTGGACCATATGGGTGGCGACCAGTTACGCCGTAAAATCGAAAGCATGGGCGTGAAGGTTCACACCAGCAAGAACACCAAAGAGATCGTGCAGGAAGGCACTGAAGCGCGTAAAACCATGCGCTTTGCCGACGGCAGCGAGCTGGAAGTGGATTTCATCGTCTTCTCCACCGGCATTCGCCCGCGCGACAAACTGGCTACTCAGTGCGGTCTGGCCGTTGCGCAGCGCGGCGGGATCATGATCAACGATACCTGCCAGACCTCCGATCCGGACATCTACGCCATCGGCGAATGCGCCAGCTGGAATAACCGCGTATACGGTCTGGTTGCACCTGGGTACAAAATGGCGCAGGTCGCCGTTGACCATATCCTCGGCAGCGAAAACGCCTTCACCGGCGCAGACATGAGCGCGAAGCTGAAGCTGCTGGGCGTGGACGTGGGCGGTATTGGCGATGCGCATGGTCGCACCCCGAACTCCCGCAGCTATGTTTATCTGGACGAAAGCAAAGAAGTCTACAAACGTCTTATCGTCAGCCAGGACAACAAAACCCTGCTCGGGGCGGTGCTGGTGGGCGACACCAGTGACTTCGGCAACCTGCTCCAGCTGGTGCTGAACGCCATTGAGCTGCCGGAAAACCCGGACGCGCTGATCCTCCCGGCGCACGCCTCCAGCGGTAAGCCGTCCATTGGCGTAGATAAACTGCCGGACAGCGCGCAAATCTGCTCCTGCTTCGACGTGACCAAAGGCATGCTGATCTCCGCCATTAACAAAGGCTGCCACACCGTTGCGGCGCTGAAGGCGGAAACTAAAGCCGGGACCGGCTGCGGCGGTTGTATCCCGCTGGTCACCCAGGTGCTGAACGCCGAGCTGGCAAAACAGGGCATTGAAGTGAACAACAACCTGTGCGAGCACTTCGCTTACTCTCGCCAGGAGCTGTATCACCTGATCCGCGTGGAGGGCATTAAGTCCTTCGACGAACTGCTGGAGAAACACGGCCAGGGCTACGGCTGTGAAGTATGTAAGCCTACCGTCGGTTCCCTGCTTGCGTCCTGCTGGAACGAATATGTGCTCAAACCAGAACACACTCCGCTTCAGGACACCAACGATAACTTCCTGGCCAATATTCAGAAAGACGGGACTTACTCGGTGATCCCGCGTTCTGCCGGGGGAGAAATTACCCCTGAGGGGCTGGTCGCCGTGGGCCGTATCGCCCGTGAGTTTAATCTGTACACCAAAATCACCGGTTCCCAGCGTATCGGCCTGTTCGGTGCGCAGAAAGATGATCTGCCGGAAATCTGGCGTCAGCTGATTGAGGCGGGCTTCGAAACCGGTCACGCGTACGCCAAGGCGCTGCGCATGGCGAAAACCTGCGTGGGTAGCACCTGGTGCCGCTACGGCGTGGGCGACAGCGTGGGCTTCGGCGTCGAGCTGGAAAACCGCTACAAAGGTATCCGTACGCCGCACAAAATGAAGTTCGGCGTCTCAGGGTGTACCCGTGAATGTGCGGAAGCACAGGGTAAAGACGTGGGTATTATCGCCACCGAGAAAGGCTGGAACCTGTACGTGTGCGGTAACGGCGGGATGAAACCTCGCCACGCCGATCTGCTGGCTGCCGATCTCGATCGCGATACGCTGATCAAATACCTCGACCGCTTCATGATGTTCTACATTCGTACCGCCGATAAGCTGACCCGTACCGCGTCATGGCTGGATAATCTCGAAGGCGGCATCGACTATCTGAAGTCAGTCATTATCGACGACAAGCTGGGCCTGAATGAACAGCTGGAATCCGAGATGACTCGCCTGCGCGAGGCGGTTATCTGCGAGTGGACCGAAACCGTGAACACGCCAGCGGCGCAGACGCGCTTCAAACACTTTATCAACAGCACCCAGCGCGACCCGAACGTGCAGGTGGTGCCGGAGCGCGAACAGCATCGTCCAGCGACCCCGTATGAACGTATTCCGGTGATGCTGGTGGAGGAAAACGCATGAGCCAGTGGGTAAACATCTGCAACATTAACGACATTCTGCCAGCAACCGGCGTCTGTGCCCTGCTGGGCAACGAGCAGGTAGCGATTTTCCGCCCTCGCCACGATGAACAGGTTTTTGCCATCAGCAATATCGACCCGTTCTTCGAGGCCAGCGTGCTCTCCCGCGGTCTGATTGCGGAGCACCAGGGCGAACTGTGGGTTGCCAGCCCGCTGAAAAAGCAGCGCTTCCGCTTAACCGACGGGCGCTGCATGGAAGATGAAAGCTTCTCGGTCAAACACTACGACGTCCGCGTGAAGGACGGCGAGGTGCAGCTGAAAGCGTAACCCCTCGCCTTTTCAATAGGAAAGGCTTATGACCCCTTATGGGTAACGGCAGGAAAAACCGTATGTTCTGTACGATTCCTGCTGTTATCCTGACGTCAATTCTTCCCCCGCCATGAATACTGTGAGGTAACGTCGTGGATCACCTGCCGATTTTTTGTCAATTACGCAACCGCGACTGCCTGCTCGTGGGCGGCGGCGATGTGGCTGAACGCAAGGCGCGCCTGCTGTTAGAGGCGGGCGCCCGACTGACCGTTAACGCCCTCACCTTCGCCCCACAGTTTGACGTCTGGGCGCAGGAAGGGATGCTCACGCAGGTGCAGGGCGAATTTGATGAATCCCTGCTGGATACCTGCTGGCTGACCATCGCCGCAACGGATAACGATGACGTTAACCAGCGCGTCAGCGACGCCTGCGAAGCGCGCCGCATCTTCTGTAACGTGGTGGATGCGCCGAAAGAGGCGAGCTTTATCATGCCATCCATTATCGACCGCTCGCCGCTGATGATTGCGGTGTCGTCCGGTGGCCGCTCGCCCGTTCTTGCCCGTCTGCTGCGGGAAAAACTGGAAGCCGTGCTGCCTCAACACCTTGGTCAGATTGCCCATTACGCCGGGCAGCTGCGTTCCCGCGTGAAGCAAACCTTCGCAACCGTGGGCGAACGCCGTCGCTTCTGGGAGAAGTTCTTTGTCAACGACAGGCTGGCGCAGTCGCTAGCCAATCAGGACGCCAAAGCGGTTGAAGAGACGACCGAGCAACTCCTCTCTGAACCGCTGGATCATCGCGGTGAAGTGGTACTGGTGGGCGCAGGTCCCGGCGATGCGGGCTTGCTGACGCTGAAGGGTCTCCAGCAGATCCAGCAGGCGGACATCGTGGTGTATGACCGTCTGGTCTCTGATGACATCATGAATCTGGTGCGCCGCGATGCTGACCGCGTATTCGTCGGCAAACGGGCAGGTTATCACTGCGTACCGCAGGAGGAGATCAACCAGATCCTGCTGCGGGAAGCGCAAAAAGGTAAGCGCGTGGTGCGTTTGAAAGGGGGCGATCCGTTTATCTTTGGTCGCGGCGGCGAGGAGCTGGAAACTCTCTGCAACGCGGGCATTCCGTTCTCCGTGGTGCCGGGCATTACGGCGGCATCCGGCTGTTCTGCCTATTCCGGCATTCCGTTAACCCATCGCGACTATGCCCAGAGCGTGCGCCTGGTGACGGGCCACCTGAAAACCGGCAGCGAGCTGGACTGGCATAATCTGGCCGCTGAAAAGCAGACGTTGGTCTTCTATATGGGGCTAAATCAGGCAGCCACGATTCAGGCGAAACTGCTGGAGCACGGCATGGAAGCAGATATGCCGGTCGCACTGGTAGAAAACGGTACCGCCATTACGCAGCGCGTGGTCGATGGCGTACTGACGCAGCTGGGCGAGCTGGCGCAGCAGGTTGAAAGCCCGGCGCTGATCGTGGTGGGCCGCGTGGTAGCACTGCGTGAAAAACTGAACTGGTTCTCCAGCCACTAACGCACAATCTCTCTCCCGGGAGTAGTCTTGAAGCGGACTACTCCCTTCTTACCTCAGTCGATAACATACCGCCCGCGTAATGGAACTTTTCCATTTATTCCCTCGTGTTACATCCAATTTTTTGATTTTATTGACAAGGAATGCGTATGTTCAAACTGGCAAAAGCTGCCGTTCTGGTCGGCCTGTTAACAACTCTGACGGCCTGCACCGGTCACGTTCAAAATACTAAAAATAATTGCAGCTACGATTACCTGCTGCATCCGGCAATCTCCATTTCGAAGATCATTGGCGGTTGCGGCCCGGCGGCACAGCAGTAAGCGTTTTTCAGGCGTAAAAAAACCGGGGATTTCCCGGTTTTTTTTTCGTCAGTTTTGTCGGGTGGCGGCTCCGCCTTACCCGACCTACACGGTCCCGTAGGCCGGGTAAGCGTAAGCGCCACCCGGCAAAGCGGCTTAAGGTTTCGCCACAAACCCAATCGCGTCGTACACCGCTTTCAGGGTTTCGGAGGCGCGCGCGCTGGCTTTTTCCGCGCCCTCTTTCATCACTTTTTGCAGGAAAGCTTCGTCGTTACGGTAACGGTGATAGCGCTCCTGCAACTCGGTCAGCATGCCGGAAACGGCGTCTGCCACTTCACCTTTCAGGTGGCCGTACATCTTGCCTTCAAAGTGTTTTTCCAGCTCAGGGATGCTCTGTCCGGTCACACCGGAGAGAATGTCCAGCAGGTTGGATACGCCCGCTTTGTTCTGCACGTCGTAGCGCACCACTGGCGGCTCGTCGGAGTCGGTCACCGCACGCTTGAGCTTTTTCACCACCGATTTCGGATCTTCCAGCAGGCCGATAACGTTGTTGCGGTTATCGTCAGACTTGGACATCTTTTTGGTCGGCTCCAGCAGCGACATCACGCGCGCGCCGGATTTCGGAATAAACGGCTCAGGCACTTTGAACACGTCGCCGTAAAGCGCATTGAAGCGCTGGGCGATATCGCGGCTCAGCTCCAGGTGCTGCTTCTGATCTTCGCCCACTGGTACCTGGTTGGTCTGGTACAGCAGAATATCTGCCGCCATCAGCACCGGATAATCAAACAGACCGGCGTTGATGTTTTCAGAGTAGCGCGCAGATTTATCCTTGAACTGGGTCATGCGGCTCAGCTCGCCGAAATAGGTGTAGCAGTTCAGCGCCCAGCCCAGCTGCGCGTGCTCTGGCACGTGAGATTGAACAAAAATGGTGCTCTTCTCGGGATCGATACCGCACGCCAGGTACAGCGCCAGCGTATCGAGCGTCGCCTTGCGCAGCTTCTCGGGATCCTGACGCGCGGTGATAGCATGCAAATCCACGATGCAGTAAATGCAGTGGTAGTCATCCTGCATGCTCACCCACTGACGTAACGCACCCATGTAGTTACCAATGGTCAGTTCACCTGAAGGCTGTGCGCCACTAAAAACGATGGGCTTAGTCATTATTCAATTCCTGATGTTCACTGTGCGAGAGCCCGAGTGCGGGCAACAAATCTTTGAAGTGGTCGAACACAACGTCCGGCTCACTCAGCGTAATGGCTTCACCGTAGTTGTAGCCGTAGGTCAACCCAACAGACGGGCAACCTGCCGCTCTGGCAGCCAGAATATCATTGCGGGAATCCCCGACAAAGAGCAGCTCCGCAGGCGCTAAGGATAATTTTCCTGCCACCAGCAATAGCGGTTCCGGATGCGGCTTTTTATTCTGCACGTCATCGCCGCCCACAATTACGGAGAAGTATTTCGCGATATCCAGCGCTTCCAGCAGAGGCGCAACGAACGGTGTTGGCTTGTTGGTCACCAGCCCCAGCGGGATGCCTTTCGCATGTAGCGCGCTCAGCGTTTCAGCGACATCCGGGAACAGGAAGCTGCCCTCTTCGACGGTCTCTTCGTAGAAACGGTCGAACAGTTTGCGCAGAATACGCTGCTGCTCATCCTGGGGAATATCCGCGTGGTCAACACTCGGTTTCCCTTGCGCGGAACGCTGAGAGGCACGCTCCTGACGAGCCCAGGACAGCGCGCGCTCCATCAGCACGTCTGCACCGTTACCAATCCACGTCACGACGCGCTCTTCGCCCGCAACGGGGAGTTCAAGGGCATACAGCGCCTGATCGACGGCGCGGGTTAACCCTGGCGCGCTGTCGACCAGCGTGCCGTCGAGGTCAAATGCTACACCCCGAATAGCCTGCAATTTATCCATGACTTACCTTCGCCAGTTCACGGCGCATTTCATCAATGACTTTTTTGTAATCCGGTTGATCGAAGATGGCGGAGCCTGCGACGAACATATCCGCTCCTGCCGCCGCAATCTCACCGATGTTATTGACCTTCACGCCGCCATCCACTTCCAGGCGAATATCATAGCCAGACTCATCAATACGGCGGCGCACTTCACGCAGTTTGTCGAGGGTCTGAGGGATAAACGACTGGCCGCCAAAGCCCGGGTTGACGGACATCAGCAGGATCACGTCCAGCTTGTCCATCACGTAGTCGAGATAGCTCAGCGGGGTCGCCGGGTTAAAGACCAGTCCCGCCTTACAGCCGTTCTCTTTGATCAGCTGTAGCGTGCGGTCAACGTGTTCGGAGGCTTCCGGGTGGAAAGTGATGATGCTGGCACCCGCCGCGGCGAAATCAGGCACGATGCGATCAACCGGTTTCACCATCAGATGCACGTCCATGGGCGCGGTGATCCCGTAGTTACGCAGCGCTTTAAGCACCATCGGACCGATGGTCAGGTTGGGAACGTAGTGGTTATCCATAACGTCGAAATGGACGACATCTGCGCCAGCCGCGAGAGCTTTGGCAGTGTCTTCACCCAGGCGGGCAAAATCGGCCGACAGAATTGAGGGGGCAATCAAAAACTGTTTCATCCGCATCTCCTTGAAATGTGTTTACCGGCGGGCAAAGGCTCAGGGTCGATAAAGCGCCAGAAGTTCGTCCACCTTTTTACGTGTGCCGCCATTGCTACTAATGCTACGCCGCACTTTTACCTGAAAATGCTTCGCGGCTTTGTACCATTCGCGCGTATCAGGCGTGTCGTGATTCGAAATTAACACCGGAATTCTTTTGCTGACCAGCTTTTCCGCCATCTCAGCCAGACGCGCCTGCTCGGCCGGGCTGAAGCTGTTGGTGTGGTAGGCGGTGAAATTTGCCGTGGCAGACAGCGGCGCGTAAGGCGGGTCGCAGTAGACCACCGAGTTTACGCCCGCCAGCTCCATGCACTCTTCATAGGAGAGACAGTAGAACTCGGCATTCTGCGCTTTTTCAGCAAAGTGATACAGCTCGTCCTGCGGGAAATAGGGACGCTTATAGCGGCCAAACGGCACGTTAAACTCGCCACGCAGATTATACCGGCACAGACCGTTGTAGCCATGGCGGTTGAGATAAAGAAACAACAGCGCGCGACGGAACGGGTCCTGGCTCTGATTAAACTCAGCGCGGAACTGATAGTAAATGTCCGGGTTGTTGTTCTCTGGCGTAAACAGCTTCCGCGCCTCTTCCACATACTCATCGGTACGCAGTTTCACGATGTTATAGAGGCTGATAAGGTCGCTGTTGATATCCGCCAGGATATAACGAGAAAAATCGGTATTCAGGAATACCGATCCAGCACCCACGAAGGGCTCGATAAGACACTCGCCTTTCGGCAGGTGCTTTTTAATATCGTCGAGCAGGGGGTATTTCCCCCCTGCCCATTTAAGAAAAGCGCGATTTTTTTTCATGCTGACTAACTGATTACACCTTCTCCGGCTGTGGAGAAAGCTCCGACAGCATCCTGCGCTTTAAACATTACTTCAGATCGGCCTGCACCTGATGAATTGGCTTCGCCCACGGATTTTTCGCCTGCACATCGGCAGGCAGCGTGGAGACGGCTCGTTTTGCTTCATCTTTTGAGGCATAAACTCCGCTTACCAGAACGTACCAAGGCTGTCCGTTACGGGTCGTCTGATAAACCACATAGTTTTTCAGATTCGATTTCTTCGCCCAGGCGTTGAGGTTGTCGTAGTTAGACGAACTGCTCAGCTGCAACGTGTAGTTGCTGGATGATGCGGATTTCAGAGAACCCACGTTACCCGTCGTTTTACCTGCCGCGGTGCTGGATGCGCTAGCGGTTGGCGTAGCAGCCGGTGCCGCAGTTGCAGCAGGCGCGGTTGTGGTCGCCGTTGCTTTAGGTGCAGCGGTTGCCGCAGGCGTTGGCGCTTTAACCGGTTGGCTCACCGCAGGTTTTGTCTGCGCTGGCGCTTTCGTTTCTGGCGCTTTTGCCACGGTCTGCGGTTTCGTCTCACGCTTCGGCTCAATCACAGCCTGCTTACGCTCCTGACGCGGCGCAGTCTGGGTATGGCGCGGTTTGGTTTCCGTTGCCGCCGTTTGCTGCTGGGCATTGCTGCCATGAACTGGCGCAACGGTGGCAGGTTCAGTAGGCAGCGTGGAGTTCACCACGGCAGCGTTAACCTGCTCCTGATTCTGCGGCTGCGTCAGCGCGTTATTCAGATCGCCCTGAACTTCAACACGCTGCTGGCCCTCCGGCGTAACAGGCGCCTGGCCCTGAGTTGGGGTCGCAGAGACGGGCGGCAGAGAGATATCCTGACCGGCACTGGTGTTACCTGCGGTCTGCTCTGCGGAAGTGGTGCCCGGCGCTGGCTGAGCGCCATTCGCCTGGTTGCTCGCATCGTTACCAGACAGGTCGATGCTCTTCTCGGCAGACGCTGTCTGCTCGGTAGAATGGGTAGAAGGTGCTTTTAGCGCGGAACCAATGCCGACAATCAGCAATACCAGAACCAGAACGCCAAGGCCCATCATGATGTACTGACGGGAGGCCGGTTTTGCCGCTACCGCTTTTTTACGTTTGCGCGGACGACGTTCAACAGGCTGTTCATCCATTAACTCTTCTTCGGATTCATACTCCTCGTCTTCACGCTCATTTCGCGCGTTACGGCTACGCGAAGGGCGACGATCGTCTGCATCCAGATCGACATCGTCAAAGTTGATCTGCGGCTCGTTATCACGTTCTGAAGATTGACGAGAACGACCAGTACGACGATCGCTGGGATCGGGTTTCAGCTCGTCTTCTGGTTTGAATTCATCCATTTAACACCCCACTCAAAGGTTTCTGCCAACGACTCTGCATTTACCTGAAGCTAAAACGACCACCTGTTACAGCAGCCTGACCTTTCTAGTTGTTACGCCTGCTGACAATCAGCAATAGCGCCAAGTACGACTTCGTGCGGCACTCCGCCGCGCACTTCACTTTTCCCTATTGCAAGCGGGAGTACCAGACGCATCTCACCTGCCAATACTTTTTTATCGCGCATCATGTGGGGAAGGTACGCTTGCGCAGACATTTCCTGCGGACCAATCACCGGCAAGCCAGCACGTTTAAGCAACGTGATGATACGTGCTGTCTCTTCCGGCCTGAACTGCCCCAGACGTTCAGAGGCACGGGCCGCCATGACCATTCCGGCAGCGACAGCTTCACCGTGAAGCCAGTTACCGTAGCCCATTTCGGCTTCGATCGCATGACCAAACGTATGCCCCAGATTCAGTAAAGCACGTAAGCCGGTTTCACGCTCATCTGCGGCAACGACTTCTGCTTTCAGCTCACAGCACCGGCGAATACAGTAGGCCATTGCCTGCCCATCGAGGCGCAGCAGCGCATCCATATTCTCTTCCAGCCAGGTGAAGAACTCACCGTCAAGAATAATGCCGTATTTGATCACTTCTGCAAGGCCGGACGCCAGTTCGCGCGCTGGCAAGGTTTGCAGACAGTCGAGATCCACCACCACCGATGCAGGCTGGTAGAACGCGCCAATCATGTTTTTGCCGAGCGGATGGTTAACCGCCGTTTTACCGCCCACAGAAGAATCGACCTGTGAGAGCAACGTGGTTGGAATTTGAATAAAGCGCACACCGCGCTGGTAGCTGGCGGCTGCAAAACCGGTCAGATCGCCCACAACGCCGCCGCCCAGGGCAAGCAGTGTTGTATCACGACCGTGCGGTTTTTGCAGAAGTGCGGTAAAGACGGTATCCAGTACCGTCAGGCTTTTGTACTGCTCGCCATCGGGCAGAATCACACTGTCGACCTTCACGCCCGCCTGCTCAAGCAGGTGGCGTACACGGTCGAGATAAAGCGGAGCCAGCGTCTCGTTGGTGACCAGCATCGCCTGATCACCCGCTTTCAGTGGTAAGAAGGAAGCTGGATCGTTAAACAAACCAGCCGCGATGGTGATAGGGTAACTACGTTCCCCGAGAGTAACTGTAATCCTCTCCATGACGCGACATCCACCTTAAATGCTTTTACCCGCAGGCGAGTGTATATAAAGCCAGAATCAGTTGCTTTCCAGCATATGAATAATCTGGTTTGCAACCACTTTAGCGCTTTGATCGTCAGTACGAATGGTCACATCAGCAATCTCTTCGTACAGAGGATTGCGTTCATCGGCCAAAGCTTCCAGAACTTCACGTGGCGGTGTTTCAACCTGCAACAACGGGCGCTTTTTATCACGCTGCGTGCGTGCCAGCTGTTTTTCGATGGTCGTCTCAAGATAGACCACTACGCCACGGGCGGAGAGACGGTTGCGGGTTTCGCGAGATTTTACAGAGCCGCCGCCTGTTGCCAGCACAATGCCCTGTTTTTCCGTGAGTTCGTTGATCACTTTTTCTTCTCGGTCACGGAAACCTTCTTCGCCTTCTACGTCGAAGACCCAGCCCACATCCGCTCCGGTTCGTTTCTCAATCTCTTGATCAGAATCGTAAAATTCCATATTGAGTTGTTGAGCTAACTGACGCCCAATAGTGCTTTTGCCGGCACCCATAGGCCCAACCAGAAAGATATTGCGTTTCTCTGCCATTTTTTCGGTACTACTAAGACTATTCGTTAATGGTAATCCCCGCTGCGCAGACACCCGGCGTAGCAGGACATGAACTGAAACCTCATTTGCAATAGAGCGAGAGTCAGACGAAAAATTATCTCAATACTCCGGCTTGTTTGGCAACTGATTAAATCACCGTTCCCGGCGCATAAGGAAATAAGACGTAAGTCCAACTCAAATCGGTACTCCTTGTATGCTAATTCATGCCCCACGTCAAACATCTGCAACAAACTGAATGCAAAATCATTGCGGGGATCGTTACCCATTAATGAATACTGACCAGACGTGGCGTGATAAACACCACTAACTCGCGCCGTTCGTTATCTTTTCCGTCATGGCGGAACAACTGACCCAGCCACGGAATGTTGCCCAGCACGGGCACGCTGTCGCGTCCGGTTTTATTCTTTTGCGAAAAGATCCCGCCCAGCGCGAGCGTTTCCCCACTTTTTACCTCTACCTGCGTTTCGATCTCCTGCTTATCAATCGCCAGCGTTTCGCCGTCCGCCTGTTGCAGCACCTGGCCAGGCATATTTTCACTGATATGCAGCTTCAGACGAACGCGGCCGCCCGGGAGCACCACCGGCGTGACCTCCATGCCTAATACCGCCTCTTTAAACTCAACGGAGGTCGCTCCGCTTTCGCCGCTGGAAACCTGATACGGGATTTCGCTGCCCTGCTTGATGCTGGCCGGCTGCATGTGCGACGCCAGTAGCCGCGGGCTGGCGATGATATCCACCTGCTGCTTTTGCTCAAGCGCCGACAACTCAAGATCCAGCATCCTGCCGTTGATGCGCCCGATATTAAACCCAACGTGTGTGGTTGCACTGGCCACCGACAGGTCAGCGCCCAACGTCGTGACCTGACCCACCTTACCGGCCTCCGTTGCGTCAGCGAGGTTCCATTTCACCCCCAGTTCACGCAGGCTTTTTTCACTGATGGTCACAATCTGCGCCGCCAGTTCTACCTGCTCGACGGGCAGATCCATCTGCGCTGCCCAGCGCTGGAGCATATCCACCACCGACTTGTTATCCCTGACCAGGAGACGGTTGGTGCGCTTGTCGACGGAGAGACTGCCTTTCGGGCTTAAGAGCTTTTCCGCCGCTTTTTGCAATTCGGCCGCATCCGCATAAGCAAACGGAATGCTGTGAGAGAGCAGCGGAGCGTCGAGCAGACGCTGGGCCCGCTCCTGCGCTTTACGCGTCTGTTGCTCCCGCTGCCAGGCCGCCGTATGCACATAAAAAATGCCGCCCTCTTCCCGCAATACCAGCCCGGCACTGTTCACTACCGTCTGAAGCGCCTGCCTCCAGGGCACCCGCGTTAGATTCAGCGAAAGCGAACCGCTGACATCCGGCGACACCACCAGATTGCGATCCTCCTGCGCTACCATCGCCTGTAATACCTGCACCACCGGGACATCATCCACCAGCAGGGTGACCGGTTTTGGCGTCGCGGCCCACAGGGGCTGGCTGAGTGCCGCCAGTAACAGCCCTATCCATATCTTCACTTTTTTTCGTTCCTTCTCGCTGCCATGTCCATCGTTTCGGCTCGCACATCTCGCCGACATCAACGGTCAGTTGTTGTATATCTATCGCACTCACCCGCCAGCCTGGCGGTAACCGCATCTGCGTTTTTACCCGGTGCCAGCGGTTCTGCCCGTCCTGCATAAGGCCGATATCCCTGCTGCCGCTGACTACTCCCTGATACCGCCACTGGCTGAGTTGCCCTGCCGCGCAACGCTCTTCCGGCACGGAGAAGGGATCCCGCATCCCGGTCAGGAAAAGCGGAGAAAGCAGGATCAGCAAACGGGTTTTACTGCGCATGACCGATCTCCAGTTGCAGGCTAAGGCGTAGCTGTTTTCCCTGTGGGGTGATGGAAAACGCGCTCACCCGCACGTTCTCAAGCGCCAGCCGGGAAAAGATCGCCGGAACTGCGCCCCATAAGGCATCCAGCGCCAGCTCTCCCCCACTGTGCTGCGGTTTCCAGTACACCAGCCTTGCGTCCTCACGCTGAAATGCCAGCGGAGAAAAGGGCTGCACCGGCTTCACTTGCGTAACCACAGGTCGCCGCCCGGCCTTTGGCCACAGCGAGGCGTTGATTCGCTTCGCACTGCTGGCCTGCGCCTGAATATCGGCGTAGCACAGAGCAGCGGGTCTGAGCAGCGCTCCCCAAATCGCAAACGCAACGATCCCCGACGCGATCAACCAGCAAAGGACGCGCCGGGAAGGACGTGCATCTGTCCAGCGTTGATACCAGATGCCCACTGGCTACCTCCGGCTATGCAGTTGAAAAGAGAACATCCATCGCCCCTGGCTATCCTGTTGCAATTCGCCTGCCGGTCCGGGGTTAAACCCCGTCACCCTTTTCAGCGCATCGGTCATGGCGGAGAGCGTCGGGAGTGAGGTGGTATAGCCCGTCAGGATCAGCGAGGGTGGCTGATAACGCAGCGCCGTCAGCCACGCCTGCCGGGGCATTGCACTGGCAAGGGATTCAAGCGCGGGTTGCCATGCCACCGTCTCAGGCGGCTGCGAAAGGGGTTCCAGCCCCGCAGACTGCGGCTGACGGGCTTTCAATACCTTCTGCACCGCACGCGTTCCCGCCAGATCGCTCTGCAACGCCTGTGACGCGAGAGTCTGCGTCGCCCGAAGGCTGACGCCTCCCGCCAGCATCACCAACAATGAGGCGGTAAACAGCAGCCCCCAAAAACGCAGGCGCTGATTACGTTGCTGCCGACGCCAGGGTAAAAGATTGGGCATGCTCATTACGGCGCCTCGCTCATGGCCAGCGCCAGGGCGACGGTGTAATCAGCACCACATTCTGGCAACGGCGGCTGACACAGCGTCACCGCTTCCCAGGGATACCGTGCAGCATCAAACACGGCGATATCAGAAGGAGAAAGTGCAAGCAACGCCGCCAGCTCATTCACCGTCGCCGCTTCTGTGGTGTAGCGCCGCCCCCACTGGTGACGCATCGCCCACAGCCACTGGTGTTTATCCCTCCAGGCTACGCACCGGACGGGGGCAACAGCAGAGAGAAGATTAGCCAGTGCGCCGGCATCCGGGACGATTGCGGCCAGGCGCAAACGCAGCGCTTCCGCCAGCGACAACAGGGTATCGACCTCTCTGTTTTGCGCGGCGGTAACCTGAAAAGTGTTGCTGAACGTATCCTGCGCGTAGTCAAAGCAGAGCGTATCGGGAGGCATCTCCAGCTCACGCGCTAATGCGGCGCCTACCCAGGTGAGCTGTTCGCTGTCACGCAAGTTAACGGATGGACGGGGCAACGCGCGTTGCAGAACGCGCGTTGCCGGAAATGAGAGAAATACCCGATGCGAGTGCGGCAATGTTTTCCGCCAGCCACGTAATGCGTTAACCAGTTGTTCTGGCTTAAGTATTTTGCCTTCACCGATAACCCCGTCCGACAGCGGCACCGCCCACCAGCGCCGTAAACGCCAGCCGGCCCGCTCTCTGGTCAGCGCCACGGCAATCACCTTATCCTGTTGAATATGAACGCCTGTTTGCCACGTTTTAAAAGCCATGCTTCACGATCTCCTTATCGCCCGTCGGAGTGACGGCTATATCAATGAATCAGGCTTGCCTTTATACTACCGCGCGATTGTTTAGAAACTGCCCAGGCTAAACCAAATGGGAAATCTCCGGTGAAGTTCGTAAAGTATTTATTGATCCTTGCAGTCTGTTGCATTCTGCTGGGAGCAGGCTCGATTATTGGTTTGTACAAATATGTCGAGCCGCAACTCCCTGATGTCGCCACACTTCGTGATGTGCGGCTTCAGATCCCTATGCAGGTCTATAGCGCCGATGGTGAACTGATGGCGCAATACGGCGAGAAACGTCGTATCCCACTGACCTTAAATCAAATTCCACCCGTGATGGTGAAGGCTTTTATCGCCACCGAGGATAGCCGTTTTTACGAGCACCACGGTGTCGATCCGGTCGGTATTTTCCGTGCGGCAAGCGTGGCGCTGTTCTCCGGTCATGCCTCTCAGGGGGCAAGTACCATTACCCAGCAGCTGGCGCGTAACTTCTTCCTCAGCCCGGAAAAGACGCTGATACGTAAGATCAAAGAAGTGTTCCTCGCGATCCGCATTGAGCAACTGCTGAGCAAAGACGAGATCCTTGAGCTTTACCTCAACAAGATTTATCTGGGCTACCGCGCCTATGGCGTAGGGGCTGCGGCTCAGGTCTATTTCGGTAAGTCGATCGATCAGCTCACGCTGAGCGAAATGGCGACCATTGCCGGCCTGCCAAAAGCGCCATCAACGTTTAACCCGCTCTACTCGCTGGACCGCGCCACCGCGCGCCGTAACGTTGTGCTATCGCGTATGTTGAGCGAAGGCTACATCAGCCAGGATGAGTACGATCGGGCACGCAGCGATGTGATTGATGCCAATTACCATGCACCGGAAATTGCTTTCTCATCGCCGTATCTGACGGAAATGGTTCGCCAGGAGATGGTGCGCCGCTACGGCGACAAAGCATATGAAGACGGCTATCGCGTTTACACCACCGTGACCCGCAAGGTGCAGCAGGCTGCCCAGCAGGCGGTGCGTAATAACGTGATGGATTACGATATGCGTCACGGCTATCGCGGCCCGTCCAACGTGCTGTGGAGAGTGGGCGAAGGCGCATGGGACAGCAAAAAAATTACTGATTCCCTGAAAGCGCTGCCGACCTATGGCCCGCTGCGTCCGGCGGTGGTCACCCAGGCCGATCCGCAGGAAGCGGTGGCGATGATGGCCGATGGTACATCCGTTTCGCTGCGTATGGAGGGTATCCGCTGGGCGCGTTCGTACCGTTCTGACACCCTTCAGGGGCCTACTCCACGTAAAGTGACGGATGTGGTACAAACCGGACAACAAATCTGGGTGCGTCAGGTAGGCGATGCCTGGTGGCTGGCACAGGTGCCGGACGTCAACTCTGCCCTGGTCTCCATCAATCCGCAGAACGGTGCCGTGATGGCGCTGGTTGGCGGGTTCGATTTCAACCAGAGCAAATTTAACCGCGCAACCCAGGCGCTGCGTCAGGTCGGTTCGAACATCAAACCGTTCCTGTATACCGCGGCGATGGACAAGGGGCTAACGCTCGCCAGCATTCTCAACGACGTGCCAATTTCCCGATGGGATGCCGGTGCGGGCTCTGACTGGCAGCCGAAGAACTCTCCGGCGCAATACGCTGGCCCTATCCGTCTGCGTCAGGGCCTTGGCCAGTCGAAGAACGTGGTCATGGTTCGCGCGATGCGTGCGATGGGCGTTGATTATGCGGCAGAGTATCTGCAACGCTTCGGCTTCCCGGCGCAAAACATCGTTCATACCGAATCTTTGGCGCTCGGCTCCGCGTCCTTCACACCGCTCCAGGTCGCGCGTGGCTACTCGGTTATGGCAAACGGCGGCTTCCTGGTCGATCCGTATTTCATCAGCAAAATCGAGAACGATCAGGGCGGCGTACTGTTTGAAGCGAAGCCGAAAATTGCCTGCCCTGAATGCGATATTCCGGTGATTTACGGCGACACGCCAAAATCCAATGTCCTTGAAAACAAGGACATGGAAGATGTTGCCATCTCTCAGGAACGTCAGAATCTGGCGGTGCCGCAGCCTCAGCTGGAACAGGCCAATCAGGCGCTGGTCGCCCAGAGTGGCGCGCAGGAGTATGCTCCGCACGTGATCAGCACGCCGCTGTCGTTCCTGATTAAGAGCGCGCTGAACACCAACATCTTTGGCGAACCGGGCTGGCAAGGCACCGGCTGGCGAGCGGGCCGCGATTTGCAACGCCGCGACATCGGCGGCAAAACAGGCACAACCAACAGCTCAAAAGATGCCTGGTTCTCAGGTTATGGCCCGGGCGTTGTCACCTCGGTCTGGATTGGTTTTGACGATCACCGCCGCACTCTGGGGCGCACAACCGCTTCTGGCGCGATTAAAGATCAGATTTCCGGTTACGAGGGTGGGGCTAAGAGTGCGCAACCGGCCTGGGATGCTTACATGAAGGCCGCTCTCGAGGGCGTGCCGGAGCAGCCGCTAACGCCTCCGCCGGGCATTGTCACGATCAATATTGACCGCAGCACCGGACAGCTCGCGAATGGCGGCAACAGCCGTGCCGAGTATTTCATCGAGGGTACGCAGCCAACCACGCAGGCGGTGCATGAGGTGGGTACCGAAATCATTGATAACGGCGAAACGCACGAACTGTTCTGACGCCAACAAAAAAGCCGGGCGGTGGCGACGCCTGTCCCGGCCTACAGCGTAATGCAAAACGGCAACCATCGGTTGCCGTTTTTACGGGTGGCGCTACAAACGCCCCTGCCCCTTCAGCCACTCCCGCACCAGGAAAAGTGCGCTCACGTTGCGTGCCTCGTTAAAGTCAGGATCTTCCAGCAAATCCATCAGATGAGCCAGCGGCCAGCGAACCTGCGGCAGCGGTTCCGGCTCGTCTCCTTCCAGCGATTCAGGATAGAGATCTTCCGCGACAACAATGTTCATTTTGCTGGAGAAATAGGACGGCGCCATGCTCAGCTTTTTCAGGAACGTCAGCTCTTTCGCGCCAAAGCCGACCTCTTCTTTCAGCTCCCGGTTTGCCGCTTCAAACACCGTTTCGCCCGGATCGATCAGTCCTTTGGAGAAGCCCAGCTCGTAGGATTCTGTGCCCACGGCGTATTCACGAATGAGGATCAGGTGCTCGTCGACGATAGGCACTATCATCACCGCTTCACGCGAGGAGGGGCGCATACGCTCATAAACACGACGCACACCGTTGCTGAACTCCAGATCCACGCTTTCAACATTAAACAGACGCGATTTTGCGACGGTTTCAACATTCAGAATGGTGGGCTTTTGTAAGGGTTTGGTCATCTTGACGGGTCTTTGCTGGGTGAACTGGCTTTATTGTGCGATACGCCGCACGGTTTCGGCAATGTCAATTGCTCTTTATTTACATTTATGCAACGTAACTGTAGGCAATTCTCATTTCAAAACAAATGTCAAGAGGTTGAAAAGTTTCCAGGAATTTGCTGATATCGCGCCGGAACAGGCTTTGTTATCATTACCGGTCACTGGGATGCGCGTCAACATGCTCAAGTTAGACTCCATACTTGCCGATAGCCGACCACAGAATCTCATTCATTGTACAAAAGGTGCGACTGACAACACCTGTAAGAAGATAAGTAAGATGGGGAAAGCATGAGCACCATTTTGATTTTTCTCGCTGCTGTGCTGGCCTGCGCGTCGATTGCGGTGTGGGTATTCAGGCGCCGCGTACATCGCCGTTATCGGCTGCCCTTTTTGAACGCGTTTGCCGGGGCAAACACGCGCAAGCTTTCGCCAGAGGAACGCAGCACCGTTGAGCAGTATCTCGACACGCTGAACCGATCCCGGCTTTCGCCTGGCCCTACCGGCGCCAGCGCCGCCCCCGTATCGCTCAACCTTAACGCACAAAGCGACACCGTTTTGTGCGTAACGCGCTCTATTACCCGCTACGGCATCACAACCGACGATCCCAACAAATGGCGTTACTATCTCGACTCTGTTGAAGTGCACCTGCCTCCCTTCTGGGAGCAGTATATCAACGACGAAAACAGCGTCGAGCTCATCCATACCGATACGCTGCCGCTGGTTATCTCCCTTAATGGTCATACTCTGAGCGAATATGTTCAGGAAGCGCCACGCTTTGCGCTGGAACGTGCGAGCGGAACGCAGGCCTCTATTCGTGGTGAAGAGACAGAGCAGATTGAACTGCTCAACATCCGCCAGGAAACGCATGAAGAGTACGTCCTGAGCCGCCCGGATGGCATTCGCGAAGCGGTGCTGATTGTCGTCTCGTTCCTGCTCTTTTTCATCTGCCTGCTGACGCCGGACGTGTTTGTTCCGTGGCTCGCGGGCGGCGCAGTACTGCTTCTGGCCGCCGGGCTGTGGGGCATATTTGCCCCGCCGGCAAAAACGTCATTACGCGAAATTCACTGCCTGCGCGGAACCCCAAAACGCTGGGGACTGTTCGGCGAAAACGATCAGGAACATATCAACAATATCTCGCTCGGGATCATCGATCTTATCTATCCGCGCCACTGGCAGCCGTGGATTGCGCAGGACCTGGGCCACAAAACGGATATTGATATCTATCTCGACCGCCACGTTGTACGCCAGGGACGTTACTTATCCCTGCACGACGAAGTGAAAAACTTCCCGCTTCAGCACTGGCTTCGCAGCGCGGTGATTGCCGGTGGCG
Source organism: Enterobacter sp. MGH85 (assembly GCF_001037655.1). Lineage (NCBI taxonomy): Bacteria > Pseudomonadati > Pseudomonadota > Gammaproteobacteria > Enterobacterales > Enterobacteriaceae > Enterobacter > Enterobacter sp. MGH85. The sequence continues at coordinate 1,278,785 of NZ_KQ089925.1, read as the reverse complement.
CCGCGTTAATCTTCCTCATGCTGCTGCTTTTCGTGCCGCTGGATATGCCGATTAAATTTACCCTGTCATGGATCAAAGGGGCGCAAACCGTGGAAGCCACCAGCGTACAGCAGCTCGAAGAAGCGGGTGTACGCGTGGGGGATACGTTGCGGCTGAAAGGCACCGGGATGTGTAATATCCACTCACCGGGCGCCTGGAACACGCGCCAGAACTCGCCGTTCGCGCCGTTCGACTGCTCTCAGATCATCTGGAATGACGCCTCTCCGCTGCCGCTTCCGGAATCGGATGTGGTCAATAAGGCCACCGCTCTCACCCAGACGATTAATCGCCAGCTCCATCCAAAACCGGATGATGATTCTCGCGTCAGCCCTGCCCTGCGTTCGGCCATTCAGAAGTCCGGCATGGTGCTGCTGGATGACTTTGGCGAAATCGTCCTGAAAACAGAAGATCTCTGCTCAGCTCAGGATGACTGTATCCGGCTGAAGAACGCGCTGGTCAACCTCGGCAACAGCAAAGACTGGGACGCGCTGGTGAAATGCGCCGAAGCGGGACGCCTCGATGGTGTGAATGTGCTTCTGCGTCCGGTCAGCGCCGAGTCGCTGGATAACCTGGTGGCGACCTCTACCGCCCCCTTCGTGATGCGTGAAACCACCCGTGCCGCCCAGGCGCTTAACAGCCCGGCGCCTGGCGGTTTTGTGATTGCCAGCGATGAAGGCAGCGACCTGGTGGATCAACCCTATCCGCAGGTTTCGCTGTATGACTATCCTGCTCAGGAACAGTGGAGCGAATTTCAGCGTCTGGCGCAGATGCTGATGCAGACGCCATTCAGCGCGGAAGGGATCGTCACCACCCTCTTTACCGATGCCAACGGCACGCGTCATATTGGCCTGCACCGTATGCCGGATAGCGCTGGCCTGTGGCGCTATGTAGGGACATCCCTGCTGCTGATTGCGATGCTGGCGTGTATTATCTGGAACGGTTATCAGGCCGTACGCCGCTATCAGCGCTCCCGCACGCGACTGGCAGAAATCCAGGCCTACTACGAAAATTGCCTAAACCCGAAACTGATCTCCTCTTCTGAGAGCCTGATCGGATAACGTCTCTGCGCGACAAGTTGTGCTACCCTGTCGCGCACGTTTCTTCTGGCTGGAGTTCCCCCTTATGCATCTTAATATCGACTGGCAGGCGGTCGATACCGTCCTGCTTGATATGGACGGCACGCTGCTTGATCTCGCCTTTGATAACTATTTCTGGCAAAAGCTGGTTCCGGAAACGTACGGTGAACAGCAGGGGATCTCCCCGGTGGAAGCGCAGGAATTCATTCGTTCGCAATATAGCGCGGTGCAGCATACGCTAAACTGGTACTGTCTTGACTACTGGAGCGAGCGACTCGGTTTGGATATTTGCGCCATGACCACCGCCCAGGGCGCACGCGCCGTTCTGCGCGAAGATACGGTCCCGTTCCTGGACGCGCTGAAAGCCTGCGGTAAGCGCCGTATTTTGCTGACAAATGCGCATCCCCATAACCTGGCCGTGAAGCTGGAACATACCGGTCTTGCTTCGCACCTTGATTTATTGCTTTCCACCCACACATTTGGTTATCCGAAAGAGGATCAGCGGTTGTGGCATGCCGTGGTGGAAGAGACCGGTTTACAGCCGGAACGCACGCTGTTCATTGACGACAGCGAGCCGATTCTGGATTCTGCGGCCGCTTTTGGCATTCGCTATTGCCTGGGCGTGACCAATCCTGATTCCGGCCTGGCTGAAAAAAGCTATCTGCGACATCCGGGGCTGAACGACTATCGCCGGATGATCCCCTCACTCACCGTGAAGGAGACGCCATGAAAGAAAAACCCTCTGATGGGGTAAGACTGGATAAATGGCTGTGGGTCGCCCGTTTTTACAAAACGCGCGCCCTTGCCCGAGAAATGGTTGACGGCGGAAAGGTGCATTACAACGGTCAGCGCAGCAAACCGAGCAAGCTGGTTGAACTGAATGCCACGTTAACGCTTCGCCAGGGCAACGATGAGAAAACGGTGGTGGTGAAAGCCATTACCGAACAGCGGCGGCCCGCAACCGAAGCCGTTTTGCTGTATGAAGAGACGGCCGAAAGCATAGAGAAGCGCGAGAAAACCGCGCTGGCGCGCAAAATGAACGCGCTGACGATGCCTCACCCGGACCGGCGACCGGATAAAAAAGAGCGCCGCGATCTGATGAAATTTAAACACGGTGAGAGCGAGTAACCCTCACCTGCATGAGAGATGAAAATGGCCCAACACGACCAATTACACCGCTATCTGTTTGAACAATTCGCCGTGCGCGGCGAGCTGGTCACCGTATCCGAAACCTGGAAACAGATTCTGGAAAACCACAACTACCCGCTGCCGGTAAAAACCCTGTTGGGCGAACTGCTGGTTGCCACCAGCCTGCTGACCGCCACGCTGAAGTTTGCTGGCGATATTACCGTCCAGTTGCAGGGCGATGGCCCAATGTCGCTGGCGGTGATCAACGGCAATAACCAGCAGCAGATGCGCGGCGTGGCGCGCGTTCAGGGCGATATCCCTGAAAATGCGGATCTGAAAACGCTGGTCGGTAACGGCTACCTGGTCATCACGATTTCGCCTGAAGAAGGTGAGCGCTATCAGGGCGTTGTCGGTCTGGAAGGCGATACGCTTGCCGCCTGCCTGGAAGATTACTTCATGCGTTCCGAACAGCTGCCAACCCGTCTGTTCATCCGCACCGGTGAAGTGGATGGCCAGCCTGCTGCCGGTGGTATGCTGCTTCAGGTTCTGCCTGCGCAGGATGCGCAGACCAATGATTTCGAGCATCTGGCAACGCTGACGGAAACCATCAAAGCGGAAGAGCTGTTCACCCTGTCGGCGACCGACGTGCTGTGGCGTCTCTACCACGAAGAAGAAGTGACGGTTTACGATCCGCAGGCGGTGGAATTTAAGTGCACCTGCTCCCGCGAGCGTTGTGCTGGCGCCCTGAAAACGCTGCCGGATGAAGAGATCGACAGCATCATGGCGGAAGATGGTGAAATCGATATGCACTGTGACTACTGCGGTACGCACTACGTGTTCAATTCGATGGATATCGCGGAGATCCGCAATAACGCCTCTCCGGCGGATCCGCAGGTTCACTAAGCTCTGAGCCTGTTGCCCGGCGGCGCTACGCTTGCACGGGCCTACAATGAATTGTGCAATTTTTTGATATGATTGCTAATTGTAGGCCGGGTAAGCGTAGCGCCACCCGGCAAGAAAGAGCACTAACGCCGCTGCGCATTATTGTAACTGTCGTAGCTCATATCGACACGCTCCCCAAAAATCTCAATATCCGCCCAGGGCTTCACGACAGATTTCACTTTCCTCTGCCTTAATGCGCGGTCAAGTTCTTCTCTGGTCAATGCCTCCGGCATTTTCCACGCGTCCCCGGCGATCCTCCAGCCCGTGTTGGTTTGTGTGTAAGCCACGATCGTGCGATCGGTAAATTGAAATAGCACGGCCTCAGGCTTGCCGTCGCCGTTAAGATCCAGCGGCATGAGTAAACAGTTACTCTGGGCGCTATCGCAGCTCTCAAAGCGATACTGATTGCTGAGCATGGCTTGCCACAATGTCTTATCAGGACGAGCCATTCCCGGTGCGAGCTGGACCTGTTTTTCCAGCATCGCGGCGGTCATCTTACCTGCTCCGCCAGCGTTCCTGGAGAGAAGACCATTTATTTCACGCTGCCGTTTTGGGTTAGAGATAAACTGCGGATCGTTTTGCAGCGTGAGCATTGCCTCCCGCCCCTTTCGTCCAGCGTTACTGAGCATATACAGGCTGACTTGATCCGCAGTTATTCTGCCGTCCTGATAGCGGGCCATATGGCTTGCAACGCTTATTCGCCACGGATCCAGCACGGGGGTATGGATCAACGCCAGGAAGATGAGGGAAAGCAGCCCGGTCGTCGGGATGACGTACGCATGGATCTTCTGCGGCTCACGGCGCTGAATCAGAACGCTGGCGCAAAAACCGACCGCCCAGACCAGCGCCACGATGGTTATCAATACCCCGTACAGACGCTCGGGTGACCAGCCGTATTGCGAAATGCGTAGCCACAGCGCCCACCCCGCCAGAACCGGATACGCGGGTACGATAGCCACAGCAAGGCGAATCATCCCTCGCAGCGGGGCATAGTAAGGCAGCGTTTGACGCTGTGGATGCCACACTATCGTCACCAGGAATAACAGCAGCAGCGCTAAAGTGGTCAGCAAGCCCGCGGCGGATATTCTGGCTGAAATGGATTCAAAGCCGACAAAAGGCAACGCGCCAATAAAGAGCAGCGCCAGCGCCGCCATCAGGGGAAGCAGACCGGTGGCTATGAGGGTCAGCAGATTTTGCAGGGCAAGGATTAACCTTACCTGCATACGCGTGAGCACGGCCGCACTGGCTGAAACCACGCCAATCGCCACTGAAATAAATCCGTCAGAATGAAAGAAAAGCCGATCAAAAAAGCCGATGCCGATAAGTTCGAAAAGCTCGGCCCAGAGGAAAAGCACCAGCCAAAAGAGACCATTCGAAACAAAAATAATGAGCAGCGTCAGCGCGTTATGCCAGTTTCGTTGATAAAAGTCGCTGTAGAACGAGGTAGTCGGGACGGGATCCAGACGCCGCTGAAGCCATGGCAACACGAACAGCGTCATCAGCAGCAGATGAAAGCCGAAAACGAGCATCTCATCTCTGAGATTCCAGCTTTCGAGTCCTGCAACGCTCCACTTAAGCCAGCCGCCCATACCCGCGACTGCCGCGCCGATCATCCCGAGTGACAGCCACAAAAATGGCTTTCTGAATGACGTCATGGCAAGAGACAACGTGGTTGTCATTACCACGGTGGCAGGTACTACACACATCAGCCACAGCGTATCCGATGGCAATTTTGCGTACTCGATATACCACGTAATTACATAGCAAATTACGCCCTGTAGAGCCCCCGCCAGCACGACGGCTACGCGCGTTGAAGGAGATAACGTCTCACGGTTTTCCATTTCTCATCCCTTGTTCATGAAAAAACTATTGTCTCATCAAGGCAAAACTCTGGCCCCCACCTCAAACTCTGAAAATAGCTGGCCCAAGAGACCTGAATCGTTTTCCCAATGTAACTCTTACGTAATTTTCTTTCATGTATGCGATTACATTCACATTCTTCTGGATAAATTCACCAGAGATTAACCTTTTAAGAACATTTTCCCCAACCAAAAAGCGATTCCTGCGATAATCTGCCCGCCCTGTGACTGGAGTCGCAGCGTTTTCCGTTAGTAAGGGTTTTGACCAGATACGTAAATCTATGAGCCCCGTCGCGGTTAACATCCCCAGAAAAACCCTACAATTTCAGGCAGTACATATTGGCTAAGGAGCAGTGATATGCGTGTTAATGGTTTAACCCCGCAAGATCTCAAGGCTTATGGTATTCACGACGTCCAGGAAGTGGTCTACAACCCCGATTACGATACGCTGTATCAGGAAGAGCTCAATCCGGCTCTGGAAGGGTACGAGCGAGGTGTGTTGACGAATCTTGGTGCTATCGCCGTCGATACCGGTATTTTTACCGGCCGTTCGCCGAAAGATAAATACATTGTCCGAGATGATACCACCCGCGATACGCTGTGGTGGGCCGATAAAGGCAAAGGGAAGAACGATAACAAACCGCTCTCTCCTGAAACCTGGCAGCATCTGAAAGGGCTCGTCACCCATCAGCTTTCCGGCAAGCGTCTGTTCATCGTCGATGCTTTCTGCGGCGCTAACGCCGACACCCGTCTCTCCGTTCGGTTTATCACTGAAGTGGCCTGGCAGGCGCATTTCGTGAAGAACATGTTCATTCGTCCGACCGATGAAGAACTGCAAAACTTCACCCCTGACTTTATCGTGATGAACGGCGCGAAATGCACCAACCCGCAGTGGAAAGAGCAGGGTCTGAACTCCGAAAACTTCATCGCCTTCAACCTGACCGAGCGTATCCAGCTGATCGGCGGTACCTGGTACGGCGGCGAAATGAAGAAAGGGATGTTCTCGGTCATGAACTACCTGCTGCCGCTGCGCGGTATCGCCTCCATGCACTGCTCGGCGAACGTCGGTGAAAAAGGTGACGTGGCGGTGTTCTTCGGCCTTTCCGGCACCGGTAAAACGACGCTGTCCACCGATCCAAAACGTCGTCTGATTGGCGACGACGAGCACGGCTGGGACGACGACGGTGTGTTTAACTTTGAAGGCGGCTGCTACGCGAAAACCATTCGCCTGTCTGAAGAGGCAGAGCCGGATATCTACCACGCGATTCGCCGCGATGCGCTGCTGGAAAACGTCACCGTGCGTGCCGATGGCTCTGTCGACTTCGACGATGCGTCCAAAACCGAAAACACCCGCGTCTCTTACCCGATTTACCACATCGAGAACATCGTGAAGCCGGTGTCGAAGGCGGGCCACGCCACGAAGGTGATTTTCCTGACCGCAGACGCGTTCGGCGTGTTGCCGCCAGTTTCCCGCCTGACCGCCAGCCAGACGCAGTACCATTTCCTCTCCGGCTTTACCGCTAAGCTGGCGGGTACCGAGCGCGGCGTGACCGAGCCAACCCCAACCTTCTCCGCCTGCTTCGGCGCGGCGTTCCTGTCGCTACACCCAACGCAGTATGCGGAAGTGCTGGTGAAACGCATGCAGGCATCCGGCGCACAGGCATACCTGGTGAACACCGGCTGGAACGGGACGGGCAAACGTATCTCCATCAAAGATACCCGCGCCATCATCGACGCGATTCTGGATGGTTCGTTGGATAACGCCGAGACCTTTACGCTGCCGATGTTCGATCTGGCGATCCCAACCGAGCTGCCGGGCGTGGATACGCGTATCCTTGACCCGCGCAACACCTACGGTTCACCGGAACAGTGGCGCGAGAAGGCAGAATCGCTGGCGAAACTGTTTATCGAAAACTTCGAGAAGTATACCGACACCCCGGCGGGTGCTGCGCTGGTGAGTGCGGGACCAAGGTAAAAGCAAAAAGGCAACGAAAGTTGCCTTTTTTAATGTTTTCTCCCTCTCCCCGTGGGCTGAGGGATCCCCAGTAATTTTTTTATGCAGAAGCAATAAAGTTGCTTTCTAAATGACTGAGGGCTGTCAGCGATGCCCTGGTCCGGCTGTAAATCGCTGAGGCGTTTCCTGCAGGCCGGGGCGAGGCGCAGGGATGCGCCGAGAGGGCGGCTTTACAGGGACGTTGCCTCCGCCCGTACCCGATAAGCCGGAAGGAATAAGCCGAGGGCACCGCGAAGCGGCGATTTTCCGCCGGGAGCCCGGGTCGCCAGGGTGGTGGCGACTGAGCCACCCTGGCACGTTCACCGGTCATGTCGTTACAGAGTAGCAAGGAACATTAAGTGAACGGAATGACCACCACCGCCGTATATTCCCCTCACCCTAACCCTCTCCCCGGAGGGGCGAGGGGATTGCTCAGTGCTCGCATTAATTTGTGGGGAACCCTCAGCCCCGTGGGAGAGGGCCGGGGTGAGGGCATCAGGCCCCACCTTTTTTTAACTCTCTTTCACCTGCCCCCGTAAAACCGGCACCGGTAACCATGCGCGAATGCTCAAACCACCCCGTTCGCTGGTGCCAATTTCCAGCAGTCCGTTATGGTTATCAACAATACGCTGCACAATCGCCAGGCCTAAGCCGGTTCCGCTGGTGCTGCGCGCGCTGTCGCCGCGCACAAACGGCTGGAACAAGTGCTTACGCTGCTCAGGCTTGATGCCCGGGCCATCGTCTTCCACCTGGAACCAGGCGCGGTTGAGTTCCGTACCGCTGCTGACTTTGATCCAACCGTTGCCGTAACGCGCCGCGTTGACCACCATATTCGCCACCGCGCGTTTGATGGAGAGCGGGTGCATACGTACCTGAATCTCGCCCGCCTGAAGGTCGGTCGCAATTTCACGTTCATAACCGCTTTCGGCGGCAACAACTTCGCCCAGAACCGCGTTCAGATCCGCCATCTCCATCGGCATCTCCTGCCCGGTACGCAGGTAGTCGATAAACTGCTCGATGATGGCGTTACACTCTTCGATATCCTTGTTGATGGACTCTGCAAGATAACCATCCTGCTCGCCCATCATCTCTGTTGCCAGGCGGATACGTGTCAGCGGGGTGCGAAGGTCATGGCTAACCCCCGCCATCAGCAGCGTACGGTCGTCAGCCAGCTGTTTAACGCCTGCCGCCATGTGGTTAAAAGCACGCGTTACCGAGCGCACTTCCGATGCGCCATACTCGCGCAGCGGCGGTGGGATAATACCTTTACCAACCTGCAATGCCGCATGCTCCAGGTCGACCAGCGGTCGGTTCTGGATACGAATAAACAGCCATGCGCCGCCGATAGCCAGCAGCATGATCGCCAGGGTGTATCGGAACAGCGGTGAGAAGTCGCCCTGATGAATCTCGGTGAGCGGAACACGCACCCAGATGTTGGGTGACAGCCAGGTTTTCAGCCAGACAACCGGCGAGCTTTTATTGACCTCAACGCGCACTTCCGTCGGGCCGCCAAGCTGCTGCGCCATCTGCTGGCTAAGGAATTCATAGTGCTGCGCCCAGCGCAGGCCGGCATCTTCCGCCGCTTCGTTCGAGTAGAGAGAAATGCCCAACTCACGGTAGATTTCCCGACGGAACGCCGGGGGGACAACCAACTGCGTGCCGTCCTCCAGTTGCAGTTTGTCGGTCATCAGCATACGCACTTCGTATGCCAGCACCTTATTAAACTGCTGAAGGCTCGGCAGGATCGCAAAGTTCAGCACCACCAGGTAGGTCGTCACCAGGCTGACAAACAGCAGGGTGACGATCAATAACAGCGTGCGGGCAAACGAACTTCGCGGCGAGAAGCGCATTCGCCTCATGCTTTAGAGCCGTCCGGGACAAACACGTAGCCCAGACCCCACACGGTCTGAATATAACGAGGATGCGCCGGATCTTCTTCCACCATGCGGCGCAGACGAGAGATCTGCACGTCGATAGAACGTTCCATTGCGGAGTATTCACGGCCGCGCGCCAGGTTCATCAGCTTGTCGCGTGAAAGCGGTTCACGCGGGTGGCTGACCAGCGCTTTCAGTACCGCAAACTCGCCGCTGGTGAGCGGCATTGGCTCATCTTCACGGAACATTTCACGGGTGCCGAGGTTCAGCTTGAACTTACCGAATGCAATGACGGCCTCTTCCTGAGACGGCGCGCCCGGCAGCTCGTTCGCCTGACGACGCAGCACGGCGCGAATACGCGCCAGCAGTTCACGCGGGTTGAACGGCTTAGGAATGTAGTCATCAGCGCCAATCTCAAGGCCGACGATACGGTCAACTTCTTCACCCTTCGCCGTCACCATGATGATTGGCATCGGGTTGCTCTGGCTACGCAGACGACGGCAAATAGAGAGCCCATCTTCGCCAGGCAGCATCAGGTCCAACACCATCAGGTGGAAGGATTCACGCGTCAGCAGACGATCCATCTGTTCCGCGTTCGCGACGCTACGAACCTGGAAGCCCTGCTCGGTCAGATAACGTTCCAGCAGCGCACGCAGGCGCATGTCGTCATCTACGACCAGAATTTTGTAGTTCTCTTGCATTGTGTGTACTCCCAAAGGTTCGGATAAGCCTGGAACAGCGTATTCTAAAAAAGTGCACGGGTTCGACCAGCAAATTCTGGTATAAATTCTAGACGAAATTGTTACAAAGCATATTTAACAGCAGCTTATCTGTTCATTTCATCACATAAATCATTATTAATCTTGTCTGTTACACTGTGCGCTACGTATTGTGCGCAAAGACAGTTAACCGGCATTAAAGGCAGCACCATGAAAACGCCTCTGATCACCCGCGAAGGGTACGAGAAACTCAAAAAAGAGATGGATTACCTGTGGCGCGAAGAGCGTCCGGAAGTGACCAAAAAAGTCACCTGGGCCGCAAGTCTGGGCGACCGCAGCGAGAATGCGGACTATCAGTACAATAAAAAGCGACTGCGCGAAATCGATCGCCGGGTACGCTACCTGACGAAATGCCTCGAGAATCTCAAAATTGTCGATTACTCCCCGCAGCAGGAAGGTAAAGTGTTTTTCGGCGCGTGGGTCGAAATTGAAAACGACAACGGCGACACCCTGCGTTTTCGTATCGTTGGCTATGATGAAATTTTCGGTCGTAAGGATTACATTTCTATCGATTCACCCATGGCCCGCGCCCTGCTGAAAAAAGAGGTGGGCGATTTAGCCGTTGTCCAGACGCCCGCGGGTGAAGCAAGCTGGTACGTCAACGAAATCGAGTATGTTAAATAGTCCGAGAGCGCCCTCCCCGGCTGGCATTTTTTGGTGTCAGCCCGTATAACTATCCCCCTGATTTTCGATCCACAAGATGAACTGACCATGATGAAAGAGTCGCTCTGCCGCATTATTGCGGGTGATATTCAGGCCAGAGCCGAACAGGTAGAAGCTGCCGTTCGTCTGCTTGATGAAGGGAACACCGTGCCGTTTATTGCACGTTATCGTAAGGAAGTCACCGGCGGTCTGGATGACACGCAGCTGCGTAACCTTGAGACCCGTCTGGGCTATCTGCGCGAGCTGGAAGACCGACGTCAGGCGATCCTCAAATCTATCGGCGAGCAGGGCAAGCTGACCAGTGACCTGGAAAAAGCCATTAACGGTACCCTGAGCAAAACCGAACTTGAAGATCTCTATCTGCCGTACAAACCGAAGCGCCGCACGCGCGGGCAGATTGCGATCGAAGCCGGCCTTGAGCCGCTGGCCGACCTGCTGTGGAACGAGCCGTCTCACGATCCGGAAACCGAAGCCGCCAAATTTATCGACGCCGAAAAAGGCGTAGCGGACACCAAAGCCGCGCTGGACGGCGCTCGCTACATTCTGATGGAGCGCTTCGCCGAAGACGCGGCGCTGCTGGCCAAAGTGCGTGATTACCTGTGGAAGAACGCCCATATCGTCTCCACCGTGGTGTCCGGCAAAGAGGACGAAGGCGCGAAATTCCGCGACTACTTCGATCACCACGAACCCATTTCTACCGCGCCGTCTCACCGCGCGCTGGCGATGTTCCGCGGTCGTAACGAAGGCGTGCTGCAACTCTCCCTGAATGCCGATCCGCAGTTTGACGAGCCGCCTAAAGAGAGCCACTGTGAGCAGATCATAATCGACCATCTGGGCCTGCGCCTGAACAACGCCCCGGCGGACAGCTGGCGCAAAGGCGTGGTGAGCTGGACCTGGCGCATCAAGGTGCTCATGCACCTCGAAACCGAGCTGATGGGCACCGTGCGCGAGCGCGCCGAAGACGAAGCGATCAACGTCTTCGCCCGTAACCTGCACGACCTGCTGATGGCTGCGCCGGCTGGCCTGCGCGCCACCATGGGTCTCGATCCGGGTCTGCGCACCGGCGTGAAGGTGGCCGTGGTTGACGGCACCGGCAAGCTGGTTGCCACCGACACCATTTACCCGCACACCGGTCAGGCAGCGAAAGCGGCTGTCGTGGTCGCCGCGCTGTGCGAGAAGTACAACGTTGAGCTGGTTGCCATCGGTAACGGTACGGCGTCCCGCGAAACCGAACGTTTCTATCTCGACGTGCAGAAGCAGTTCCCGAAAGTGACGGCGCAGAAAGTGATCGTCAGCGAAGCGGGGGCATCTGTCTATTCCGCCTCTGAGCTGGCAGCGCAGGAGTTCCCGGAACTGGACGTTTCCTTGCGCGGTGCGGTCTCTATCGCCCGTCGTTTGCAGGATCCGCTGGCGGAGCTGGTGAAAATTGACCCGAAATCCATCGGCGTGGGCCAGTATCAGCACGACGTGAGCCAGACGCAACTGGCGCGCAAGCTGGATGCGGTGGTGGAAGACTGCGTTAACGCCGTCGGCGTGGACCTGAACACCGCTTCCGTTCCGCTGCTGACCCGCGTAGCAGGCCTGACCCGTATGATGGCGCAGAATATCGTCGCCTGGCGTGATGAGAACGGTCAGTTCCAGAACCGCCAGCAGCTGCTGAAGGTGAGCCGTCTGGGGCCGAAAGCTTTTGAGCAGTGCGCGGGCTTCCTGCGCATCAACCACGGCGATAACCCGCTGGATGCCTCTACCGTTCACCCGGAAGCCTATCCGGTTGTCGAGCGTATCCTGGCCGCCACCCAGCAGGCGCTGAAAGACCTGATGGGCGACAGCAGCGCGCTGCGTAACCTGAAAGCGGTGGATTTTACCGACGAACAGTTCGGCGTGCCGACGGTCACTGACATCATCAAAGAGCTGGAAAAACCGGGCCGCGATCCGCGTCCTGAGTTTAAAACCGCGACCTTTGCTGACGGCGTGGAAACCATGAACGACCTGCTGCCGGGCATGGTGCTGGAAGGGGCGGTAACCAACGTCACCAACTTTGGCGCGTTTGTGGATATCGGCGTGCATCAGGACGGTCTGGTGCATATCTCTTCCCTCGCCGACAAGTTCGTTGAAGATCCGCACACCGTGGTCAAAGCGGGCGACATTGTGAAGGTGAAAGTGCTGGAAGTGGATCTTCAGCGTAAGCGTATCGCCCTGACCATGCGTCTGGACGAGCAGCCGGGCGACACTAACGCGCGCCGTGGCGGTAATGGCGGTGGCCGTGAACAGCAGCGTCCGGCAGCGAAAGCCGCGAAGCCACGCGGACGTGACGCACAGCCAGCAGGCAACAGCGCGATGATGGATGCTCTGGCAGCGGCGATGGGTAAGAAACGCTAATCCTGTAAATGCCCCTCACCCTAACCCTCTCCCCAAAGGGGAGAGGGAACTTGAACACCCTCGCCCCTTTGGGGAGAGGGCCGGGGTGAGGGGAAAAATTATATCGTAAAATATGAAACCGATTGCATATCCATATTTAAACCGCTACTTATCACTCCATTAACAAATACGCTTTTTATTCCTTCCCGGCTATTCCCGCAAATATTGAGCAAGGTCAAGCAGACCGCAAATTAATACGATTAACAACATCCCGTCACATTTTTATTATTGCTGATAAAAACTATTCTCATTATCATCGCAGTGTTGATTATTTAACCTCTCGTGGAATCAGGCGCTATGCAATTCACTCCAGAAAGTGCGTGGAAAATTATCGGTTTTACCCGTGAGATAAGCCCGGCCTATCGGCAGAAGCTACTGTCACTGGGCATGCTACCCGGCTCATCATTCCAGGTGGTGCGCGTGGCGCCGTTGGGCGATCCTGTTCATATCGAAACCCGACGCGTTAATCTGGTTCTGCGTAAAAAAGACCTCGCATTAATTGAAGTTGAATCTTTATCCCGTTAACAAGCCAGCGGTTTCAGTGAGTCTAAAACAATGAAAAAATTAACTATTGGCTTAATTGGCAATCCTAATTCCGGCAAGACAACCTTATTTAATCAGTTAACCGGCGCACGCCAGCGTGTGGGAAATTGGGCAGGCGTAACGGTTGAACGCAAAGAAGGCCAGTTCACAACGACAGATAATCAGGTCACGCTGGTTGATTTACCGGGGACCTATTCACTCACCACAATTTCATCTCAGACCTCTCTCGATGAGCAAATTGCCTGCCACTATATTCTGAGCGGCGACGCGGATCTGCTCATCAATGTGGTGGATGCCTCCAATCTCGAACGAAATCTGTACCTCACGCTACAGCTGCTGGAGCTGGGGATCCCCTGCATCGTAGCGCTTAATATGCTCGACATCGCCGAGAAGCAAAAGCTGCGCATCGACGTCGACGCCCTCTCCGCCCGTCTGGGCTGCCCGGTGGTTCCGCTGGTTTCTACCCGCGCGCGCGGCATTGACGCCCTGAAGCTGGCAATTGACCGCCACACGGGCAATGCCGACGTCGAACTGGTGCACTACGCCCAGCCTCTGCTGCGCGAGGCCGGGCAGCTGGCGCAGGAGATGGACAACGCCATGCCCGCCAGACAGCGCCTGTGGCTTGGCTTGCAAATGCTGGAAGGCGATATCTACAGCCGCGCCTACGCAGGCGATGCGGCGGATAAACTGAGCGTTGCACAGGCTCGCCTGAGCGACGAGCTGGATGACCCGGCCCTGCATATTGCGGATGCGCGCTATCAGGCCATCGCCGCTATCTGTGACGTGGTCAGCAATGCATTAACCGCTGAACCCAGCCGCTTCACCGCCGCCGTGGATAAGATTGTGCTCAACCGCTTCCTCGGTTTGCCAATCTTTTTACTGGTGATGTACGTAATGTTCCTGCTCGCTATAAACATCGGCGGTGCATTACAACCCATCTTTGATGGCGGCTCTGTCGCTATCTTCGTGCACGGTATTCAGTGGCTGGGCTACACCCTCCACTTCCCGGAATGGTTGACCATCTTCCTTGCGCAGGGGATCGGCGGCGGGATCAACACCGTCCTGCCGCTGGTACCGCAGATCGGCATGATGTACCTGTTCCTCTCCTTCCTTGAAGATTCCGGTTACATGGCACGCGCCGCCTTCGTGATGGACCGCCTGATGCAGGCGCTGGGGCTGCCGGGGAAATCCTTCGTGCCGCTGATTGTCGGTTTTGGCTGTAACGTGCCGTCAGTCATGGGCGCGCGTACGCTGGACGCACCGCGCGAACGCCTGATGACCATCATGATGGCGCCGTTCATGTCCTGCGGCGCACGTCTGGCGATCTTCGCGGTCTTTGCCGCGGCGTTCTTTGGTCAGGAAGGGGCGCTGGCCGTCTTCTCCCTGTATGTGCTGGGTATCGTGATGGCTATTCTCACCGGCCTGATGCTGAAGCACACCATCATGCGTGGCGAAGCGTCGCCGTTCGTGATGGAACTGCCGGTTTATCACGTTCCGCACCTGAAAAGCCTGATTATCCAAACCTGGCAACGCCTGAAGGGCTTTGTTCTGCGCGCCGGTAAGGTGATTGTAGTGGTCAGCATTTTCCTGAGCGCCCTGAACAGCTTCACCCTGAGCGGCCAGGCAGCGGACAACATTAATGACTCTGCCCTGGCCTCCGTCAGCCGGCTCATTACGCCGATCTTCAAACCGATTGGCGTACAGGAAGACAACTGGCAGGCAACCGTGGGCCTGTTCACCGGCGCGATGGCAAAAGAGGTGGTTGTCGGCACCCTGAACACGCTCTACACCGCGGAAAACATCCAGGAAGAGGAGTTCAACCCGGCTGAGTTCAGCCTCGGTGACGAACTTCTGGGTGCAGTAGAAGAGACCTGGCAGAGCCTGAAAGACACCTTCAGCCTGAGCGTGCTGGCGAACCCGATTGAAGCCAGCAAAGGCGACGGCGTAATGGCGACCGGAGCAATGGGCGTGATGGGCCAGAAATTTGGCAGCGCGTCGGCGGCCTACAGCTACCTGATCTTCGTCCTGCTCTATATTCCGTGCATCTCGGTCATGGGCGCCATTGCCCGTGAGTCCAGCCGCGGCTGGATGGGCTTCTCCATTCTGTGGGGGCTGAACATTGCCTACTCGCTGGCGACCGTGTTTTATCAAACCGTCAATTACAGCCAGCATCCGCGCTACAGCCTGGTCTGTATCCTCGCGGTGATCCTGTTTAACGTGATGGTGATTGGCCTGCTGCGCCGGGCGCGTAGCCGCGTTGACGTTAACCTGCTGGCAACGCGCAAAACCCCTACGACCTGCTGTAGCAGCCCTGCGGGCGACTGTCACTGAGGGGAAAAAAGATGGCATCGTTGATTCAGGTCCGTGACTTACTGGCGTTACAGGGACGAATGGAGGCGAAGCAGCTCAGCCTCAGCCTGCATACGCCGCAGCCGATGATCGATGCCATGCTGGAAAGGCTGGAGGCGATGGGGAAAGCCGTGCGCATTCAGGAAGAGCCGGACAGTTGTCTGTCCGGCAGTTGTAAAAGTTGTCCGGAAGGTAAAGCCTGCCTCAGGGAGTGGTGGACGCTTCGCTGATAAAACCGGTCAGCGCCGAACAAAACTCAGCAGGATGAGAGATGAACGGCGCATGTGCCGCTTTGGCAACCACCATTGATTCACTCTCCGGCCACAGCGCATCCAGCAGCGGAACCACCTTGCGCGGAACCAGCCCATCCAGATAGCCATAAATACGCAGATGCGGCACGGTCAGTGACGCCAGCGGCTCACGCAGATCGGCCGTTTTCAGGATCTCCAGTCCACCGTTCAGCACCTCAACCTCCGGCATCGGCAGGGAAAGCACCGTCTGCTTCAGCATCCGCGCGTCCTGACGGGCGGTTTCAGTTCCCATCGTCTGCAACGCCAGGAAACGCTCCACCGTCCGCTGGAAATCTTCGCTCAACTGGTGCTGGAACCCGGCCAGCACCTCAGGTTTGATGCCCGGCCACGCCTCGCGGGCGCTGAAACAGGGTGATGAGGCAACGGTGATCAGCGCCTGCACCCGCTCAGGATGGCGCAGCGTAATCTGGCTTGCCACCAGCCCGCCCAGGCTCCAGCCGAGCCAGACGGCTTTTTGCGGCGCCGCTTCCAGAACCTGCTCCGCCATGTCCTCGAGCGTCATCGCGCCGTAGCCGTGGCTGCGGCCATACCCCGGCAGATCCACCAGGTGTACCGTAAATTGCGAGGCCAGTTCCTCACTTATGCAACGCCACACTTCGGCGTTCAGTCCCCATCCGTGCAGCAGCACAAGATGACAATTTCCCGTTCCAACGGTCTGCCACCACAGCGTCTTCATCAGTTAACGTTCTCTTTTTTCACATGGAGGTTGCGTATGCTAACAGTGCCCGGCTTGTGTTGGCTATGCCGAATGCCACTTGCGCTGAGCGCGTGGGGCGTCTGTTCCGTTTGCACGGGAGCGCTGGGTTACCTGAAGGGCTGTCCGCAATGCGGCTTGCCTGCCGTAAGCCAGACGCTTCCCTGTGGTCGATGCCTGAAAAAAGCGCCGCCGTGGAGCGCGCTGGTGGCGGTGGATGATTACGTTTTGCCGCTGAGTCGTCTGGTTCATCAGTTTAAGTTTTCCAGCCAGTTCGCGCTGGCGCAGCCACTGGCACGCCTGTTATTACTGGCGGTATTGCAGGCGCGAAGAACGCGTGGGCTACCGTCGGTCGACACGCTCGTGAACGTGCCACTCTTTCAGCGTCGGCACTGGCGGCGGGGATACAATCAGAGCGACCTGCTGTGCCGTCCGCTCGCCCGCTGGCTGGGTTGCCGGTACCCCGCCTCTGCGCTGAAACGTATTCATGCCACTGCCGTTCAGCACCGGCTCAACGCCCGGTCGCGCAAAAGAAACCTGAAAAACGCCTTTCGCCTTGAATTGCCGGTCAACGGTCTCCATATCGCGATTGTGGATGATGTCGTCACCACGGGCAGTACCGTGGCTGAACTTTCCCGACTGCTTTTGCAAAGCGGCGCCGCGTCAGTTCAGGTATGGTGTCTGTGCCGTACCTTGTAGCCCTTCTTCAATGGGCGTATGATTATACCCAGGTAATTTAGTCAACTATTAGGCCAAAGCTATGATCCGTATTTCCGATTCTGCACAAGCGCACTTTGCCAAACTGCTGGCAAATCAGGAAGAAGGGACGCAGATCCGCGTGTTTGTGATCAATCCAGGCACTCCGAATGCAGAATGTGGTGTCTCTTATTGTCCTCCGGATGCTGTGGAAGCAACTGACACTGCCCTTAAATTTGAACAGCTCACCGCATACGTTGATGAGCTGAGCGCGCCGTATCTTGAAGATGCGGAGATTGATTTCGTCACCGACCAGCTGGGTTCTCAGCTGACGCTGAAGGCGCCAAACGCGAAGATGCGTAAAGTCTCTGACGATGCCCCGCTGATGGAGCGTGTGGAATATCTGCTGCAATCGCAGATCAACCCGCAGCTGGCCGGCCACGGTGGACGTGTTTCCCTGATGGAAATCACCGAAGATGGTCTGGCGATCCTGCAATTCGGCGGCGGCTGTAACGGCTGCTCCATGGTCGATGTAACCCTGAAAGAAGGGATCGAGAAGCAGCTGCTGAACGAATTCCCGGAACTGAAAGGCGTGCGCGATCTGACCGAACACCAGCGCGGCGAGCACTCTTACTACTAATTCAGTGCCCGTCTGTATTGCCCGGTGGCGCTGCGCTTACCGGGCCTGCTTTTTCTTGCCTCCCCCTCTATATGTTGACCTGCGTCTCATAATTCAAATTTTGCCTCCCTGGGTGATTCTCAATCACGTCATGTTACCCGTATCATTCCCATGGGCACTCAACACCCTTATAACAGCCGACTAAACTTATCGTTTTCGCAGGCATCAGTATGAGTGCCGTTAATACTCTGTTCCCAGTTGGGACAACCGGAATTTGTCGTTGAAACAATGACGTTACCCATAACAATTCAAAGGCCAGGTCAATCATGCCATTAGTCATCGTCGCTATCGGTGTTGTGTTATTACTGCTCTTGATGATCCGCTTCAAAATGAACGGATTTATCGCTCTGGTTCTGGTGGCACTTGCAGTCGGTCTGATGCAGGGAATGCCGCTGGTTAAAGTTATCAGCTCCATTAAAGCCGGTGTCGGCGGTACGCTCGGCAGCCTGGCGCTGATCATGGGCTTCGGCGCCATGCTCGGTAAAATGCTCGCGGACTGCGGTGGCGCGCAGCGTATTGCCACTACCCTTATCGATAAATTTGGCAAGCAGCACATCCAGTGGGCGGTGGTGTTAACCGGTTTTACCGTCGGTTTCGCACTGTTCTATGAAGTGGGCTTCGTCCTGATGCTGCCGCTGGTGTTCACCATCGCCGCTGCCGCCAACATCCCGCTGCTGTTCGTAGGCGTACCGATGGCTGCGGCGCTGTCCGTCACCCACGGCTTCCTGCCGCCGCATCCGGGTCCAACGGCTATCGCCACCATCTTCCACGCCGACATGGGTAAAACCCTGCTGTTCGGTACGATTCTGGCGATCCCAACGGTTATCCTGGCCGGTCCTGTTTATGCACGCTTCCTGAAAGGCATTGATAAGCCCATCCCGGAAGGCCTGTACAGCGCCAAAACCTTCACAGATGCAGAGATGCCTGGCTTTGGCGTCAGCGTCTGGACCTCTCTGGTGCCGGTGATCCTGATGGCAATGCGTGCCGTAGCAGAGATGGTTCTGCCGAAAGGTCACGCGTTCCTGTCCGTTGCGGAGTTCCTGGGCGACCCGGTGATGGCAACGCTGATTGCGGTCCTGATCGCCATGTTCACCTTCGGTCTTAACCGTGGTCGTTCCATGGATCAGATCAACGACACGCTGACCTCTTCCATCAAAATCATTGCCATGATGCTGCTGATCATCGGCGGTGGCGGCGCGTTTAAGCAGGTGCTGGTCGACAGCGGCGTGGATAAATACATTGCTGCCATGATGCATGAAACCAACGTATCGCCGCTCCTGATGGCATGGTCTATTGCCGCGGTGCTGCGTATCGCGCTGGGCTCTGCAACCGTTGCGGCGATTACCGCGGGTGGTATCGTTGCGCCGCTGATTGCGACCACGGGCGTAAGCCCTGAGC
The DNA here is from genome assembly GCF_001037655.1 of Enterobacter sp. MGH85. NCBI lineage: Bacteria > Pseudomonadati > Pseudomonadota > Gammaproteobacteria > Enterobacterales > Enterobacteriaceae > Enterobacter > Enterobacter sp. MGH85. The sequence continues at coordinate 1,259,344 of NZ_KQ089925.1, read as the reverse complement.
TGATGGTTATCGCGGTCGGTTCGGGCAGCGTGATTTTCTCACACGTGAACGATCCGGGCTTCTGGCTGTTCAAGGAGTACTTCAACCTGACCATCGGTGAAACCATCAAGTCCTGGTCCGCGCTGGAAACCATTATTTCGGTGTGCGGTCTGGTCGGGGTGCTGCTGTTGAATATGGTGATTTAATGCCATGAGTCGGGAGGCGGCTACGCCTTACCCGACCTACTCGATACCTGTAGGCCCGGTAAGCGTTAGCGCCTCCGGGCAATAAAAAACCCGCCACTGGCGGGTTTTTTATTATTTCTTCGCGGCTGCTTTTCGCCGTTTATCCAAATCCTTAATCAGCCTGTTCACTCCGTCATCGGCGAACATCGCTTCAAGCGTAGTGGACAGCTTGCGACGCCAGTTTTTGTACTGATAGCTGGTGCCGGGAATGTTTACCGGCTCCGCCATATCAATCCAGTCTTCCGGTTGCAGACCGAGCAACGCGCTGTTGCTGTCGGCAATATAGCGCTGTAAGCCACGGTTAAGCGTTGGCGTCATCGACATCAGCGACGCCTTATGCCCGGCGCGCTTCGGCAGACAGCCATGCTTATGCAGCGCATCCAGCAGCCCCTGTTTCGCCAGCTCGCGATCCTGATACAACCCACGCAGAACCTCTTCATCCGGGTAGAGGCCCAGCGTTTTGCCGAGCGTCAGGTCGCCGCTTTCCCAGTAGCCTCTGAGCGTAGGAAGATCATGCGTCGTCGCGACTGCCATTGACTGTTCAGGGTACGCTTTCGGCGCGCGGAAGGTTTTCTCATGGTCGTTTTCAAAATAGAGCACTTTGTAGGAGTAAACCCCGCTGTCGCGGAGCTTGCTGACAATCTCAACCGGCACGGTACCGAGATCTTCGCCAATCACCATGCACTGATGACGTTTACTCTCCAGCGCGAGGATTGAGAGCAGATCGTCCACCGGATACTGCACGTACGCCCCGTGATCGGCCGTTTCACCGTACGGGATCCACCACAGACGCAGCACAGACATGACATGGTCGATACGCAACGCGCCGCAGTTCTGCATGTTAGCGCGCAGCAGATCGATAAACGGCTCGTAGGCACGCGCCGCCATCACGTGTGGATCCATCGGCGGCAAGCCCCAGTTCTGACCAAGCGGGCCCAGAATATCCGGCGGCGCACCGACGGAGGCTTTCAGACAGTAAAGTTCACGGTCACACCAGGTCTCCGCCCCACCTTCCGCCACGCCGACGGCCAGATCGCGATACAGACCGATCGGCATGTTATAGCCCTGGCTCACCTGCCAGCAGGCAGCAAACTGGCTGTACGCCAGCCACTGCAACCAGAGATAGAAATCCACCTCGTCGGCATGCGTCTCACAGAACGCCTTCACTTCCGGGGTATCCACGGACTGATACGCTTCCGGCCACACCGGCCAGCCCCAGCGCATCTCATCCTCCTGGACCTGATACGCATGCAGCGCATCAAACGCCGCCTGCCAGTAAAGGCTCTCGCCTTCCTGCATCACAAACTGGCGGAAGGCTGCCATCTGCTCGTCGTCACGCTTCGCAAAGCCCTTCCAGGCCAGACGCAGCGCCGCCATTTTCAGCGCGGTCACGGAGGCATAATCGACCCAGTCCGCATCGCGGGCCTGTTTCAGCAGCTGTTGGGTGGTCTCAAGCTTCCACCACGCCTGCGCCTCTTTGCTGTTTTTGAAATCGTCTAATGCGTTAACGTCGATGTAGATCACGTTCAGCCAGCGGCGGGAAGACGGGCTGTACGGGCTGGCGCTTTCCGGATTCGCCGGATAAAGGGCGTGGATCGGGTTGAGGCCGATAAATGCCCCGCCGCGCTCACCAACAGATGCCAGCATCTTTTTCAGGTCGCCAAAATCGCCAATGCCCCAGTTGCTGTCTGAACGCAAGGTGTAAAGCTGCACACAGGCGCCCCACAGCTTTTTGCCTTCGAGTAGCGCCTGCGGCTCATAGCAGCGCTTCGGCGCGACGATCACCCGACAGTGGAAGCGGCTGTCATTCTGGGTGAGCGTCAGGCTGTGATAGCCCTCCGGCAGCTTCGCCGGAAGGGTGAGGGTTTTGCCGCCGGTGGCATGGCCTTTATGCTGATGCCCCTCTTCGGTGGTGAGCAGCCAGCTGAACTCGCCGCGTCCTTCCACCGCCAGCGGCATCTTTTTGCCCGCGGTAAAGACCTTCACGTTCGGCACCGGCGCTCCCGACGCTTTCGCGTCGGTTTTGTGCATGGCATCCAGCAAACGTCTTTTGGTGTCCGCACCAATAGACTGCGGTTTGCCGTGCGCATTGATGTAACTGAGGCTAATTCCCGCCGCCTGCGCGGCACTGTCCAGACGTTTACTCTCCATCGCGCTTCCTTAGCGTTTTGCCTGCCAGATACGAGCCTGATAATCACGGATTGAGCGGTCAGAGCTGAACATACCGCAGCGCGCGGTGTTCAGGATACATGCGCGAGTCCAGGCATCCTGGTCACGGTACAGCACGTCGACCTGCTTCTGCGCTTCAACGTAAGCGGTGAAGTCCGCCATCACCAGGTACGGGTCGCCGCCCTGTTTGTCCATGCTGTGCAGCATCTGGTCAAACGCGTGCTTGTCGCCGTCGCTGTACTTTCCGCTTTCCAGCTCTTTCAACACCGCATCCAGCACTTTGTCTTTTTTACGCCATTTCACCGGGTCGTACCCTTTGGCTTTGATGGCTTTCACTTCTTCAACAGTATGGCCGAAAATAAAGATGTTCTCTTCACCGACCTTCTCGGCAATTTCGACGTTCGCACCGTCCAGCGTGCCGACGGTCAGCGCGCCGTTCAGGGCCAGCTTCATGTTGCCGGTGCCGGACGCTTCTTTACCGGCGGTAGAGATCTGCTCGGAAATATCCGCCGCCGGGATCAGCATTTCAGCCGCAGAGACGCAGTAGTCCGGCAGGAACACCACCTTCAGCTTGTCGCCCACTTTCGGATCGTTGTTGACCGCCGCCGCCACTTTATTAATGGCAAGGATAATGTTTTTCGCCAGGTAGTAGCCCGGCGCCGCTTTCGCACCGAACAGGAACACGCGCGGGACGCGGTCGGCCTGAGGGTTCTCGCGGATCTCTTTGTACAGCGCCAGAATGTGCAGCAGGTTCAGGTGCTGACGTTTGTACTCGTGCAGGCGTTTGATCTGGATATCGAAAATCGCATTTGGGTTAATTTCAATTCCGGTACGCATTTTCACGAACTCGGCCAGACGTACCTTGTTCTCCAGCTTAATGGCGCGGTACTGCTCGCGGAACTTCGCGTCGTCAGCGTATTTTTCCAGGTTGATGAGCTGGTCCAGATCGTTGGCCCACTCTTTCTTCAGGGTCTTGTCCAGCAGGCCGGCCAGCAGCGGGTTGCACTGTTTGATCCAGCGACGCGGCGTAATGCCGTTGGTCACGTTGTGGAATTTGGTCGGCCACAGCTGGTGGTATTCCGGGAAGAGATCTTTCACCACCAGATCCGAGTGCAGCGCGGCCACGCCGTTCACCGCAAAGCCGCTTACCACGCACATGTTCGCCATGCGCACCTGTTTGTTGTGTACCACGGCCAGCTTCGCCCAGACGGCTTTGTCGCCCGGCCAGGTTTTCTCCACCAGCACGTTAAACTGGTCGTTAATTTTATTGATGAGCTGCATATGGCGCGGCAGCAGCGTTTTCACCAGCTTCTCATCCCAGCACTCCAGCGCTTCCGGCATCAGGGTGTGGTTGGTGTAGGCGAAGGTGCGGCTGGTGATGGCCCAGGCGTCGTCCCAGCTCAGCTGATGCTCGTCGATCAGCACGCGCAGCAGTTCCGGGATGGCAATGGTTGGGTGCGTGTCGTTGAGCTGAATAACTTCGAAGTCCGGCAGCTGCGCCAGCTTGCGGCCTGCCAGGTGGTGGCGGCGCAGAATGTCCGCCACGGAGCAGGCGCACTGGAAGTATTGCTGCATCAGGCGCAGCTTTTTACCCGCCAGATGGTTGTCGTTCGGGTAGAGCACTTTGGTCAGCTTCTCGGCGTCGATACCCTGCTGCTCGGCGCGCAGGAAATCACCGTCATTGAATTTAGTCAGGTTGAATGGATGCGCGTGCTTCGCCTGCCACAGACGCAGCGGCTGCGCCACGCCGTTACGGTAGCCGAGCACCGGCAGATCCCAGGCTTCACCGGTAATGGTGAACGCTGGTTCCCAGAGCCCCTGCTTCGTGACTTTCCCGCCAATCCCGACCTGCACATCCAGCTGTGCGTTGTGGCGGAACCACGGGTAAGTATTACGATGCCAGTCGTCCGGCGCTTCCATCTGGTGGCCGTCAGCGAACGACTGGCGGAACAGACCGTACTGGTAGTTCAGACCATAGCCAATGGCCGACTGGCCCACGGTTGCCATGGAATCCAGGAAGCAGGCTGCCAGACGTCCCAGACCGCCGTTACCCAGCGCCGGATCAATCTCTTCTTCCAGCAGATCGGTCAGGTTGATGTCGTGTTCTTTCAGCACATCGCCAACGTCCTGATACCAGCCAAGGTTCAGCAGATTGTTACCCGTCAGACGGCCAATCAGGAACTCCATCGAAATGTAGTTGACGTGACGCTGGCCTTTCACAGGCTTCGTCGCGGGCTGAGCGTCCAGCTGCTCTGCGAGCGCCCCGCTCACCGCCTGCCACCACTGGTGAGGCGTCATCTCGTTTGCAGCATGAAGGCCAAAACGCTGCCACTGACGCGTCAGGGCAGCCTGGAATTGAGCTTTGTTGAAAGTAGGCTGTGACATAGGGAATCGGCATCCTGTAGAGAGAAAACACATTTGGCGCTAGTGTGCCTGGCTCATTGCGCCTCTTCCTCCTCCTGTCGGGGATTAGGCAGGGAGGAGTAGCGGGGATGAGCATAAAAGTGTGATCGAGGCCACTGTGTAAGTGTGCGCTTCGCTGAAAAAGCGATCCCGGAAGAGCGTCAAAGAAATGAAATGCAGTTTCGGAGGAAATTAATCATCGCTGAAATGATTACTTACGTAGAATAATATTTCTCACGTACAGCGGCTTTCCAGCAACACTATTAAGCCAGAGCAACTTTCCCCAAAGTTAATTAACTTCACCGTCATTATCTCTTTCTGAAACCAGTTTCAGCGCAACCGCGCGCCATGCAGACAAGCCAGTAACAGCGCGGCATCCAGCCATTTATGAAAAGTTCCACCAATGATGAGAATGTTTTGTGACAGAGTGCAAATTCAGAGCCTCCAAACCCAGACATAACTTGCAATAGTTCCTCTATTGGCCGAACTTATAGATATTAATTACGAAGCGCAAAAAAAATAAATTCTCTCGTTCCCCACAGTGAAGTGAAAACTATGTTGATTCCGTCCAAATTAAGTCGCCCGGTTCGTCTTGACCATACTGTGGTCCGCGAGCGCCTGCTGGCTAAACTTTCCGGTGCGCATAATTTCCGACTGGCGCTGGTTACGAGTCCTGCGGGTTATGGAAAAACAACGCTCATTTCGCAATGGGCGGCAGGTAAAAGCGATCTTGGCTGGTACTCCCTGGATGAAGGTGATAACCAGCAGGAGCGTTTTGCCAGCTATTTAATTGCCGCGATTCAGCAGGCAACCAACGGACACTGCGTCACCAGCGAGGTGATGGTGCAAAAGCGCCAGTACGCCAGCCTGTCCTCTCTGTTCTCCCAGCTGTTTATCGAACTGGCCGAATGGCATCGCCCGCTGTATGTGGTGATTGATGATTATCATCTGATCACCAACCCGGTTATTCACGAGTCGATGCGGTTCTTCCTGCGCCATCAGCCGGAAAACCTGACGCTGGTCGTCCTGTCGCGCAACCTTCCGCAGCTGGGCATTGCCAACCTGCGGGTGCGCGATCAGCTACTGGAAATTGGCAGTCAGCAGCTGGCCTTTACCCATCAGGAAGCGAAACAGTTCTTTGACTGCCGTCTGACTTCTCCGATTGAGGCGTCGGAAAGCAGCCGCCTGTGTGATGACGTTGCAGGCTGGGCCACGGCGCTTCAGCTGATTGCCCTTTCCGCGCGGCAAAACAATAGCCCAACGCACCAGTCCGCGCGCCGCCTGGCGGGCATCAACGCCAGCCACCTGTCGGATTATCTGGTGGATGAGGTACTCAACAGCGTAGACCTCACTACCCGCCATTTCCTGCTGAAAAGCTCCCTGCTACGTTCGATGAACGATGCGCTGATTGTGCGCGTCACCGGTATTGAAAACGGGCAGCTTCAGCTCGAAGAGATTGAACGTCAGGGTTTGTTCCTGACGCGAATGGACGATCCCGGCGAATGGTTTAGCTACCATCCGCTGTTTGGCAGCTTCCTGCGCCAGCGTTGCCAGTGGGAGATGGCCGCAGAGCTGCCAGAAATTCACCGCGCCGCCGCCGAAAGCTGGATGGCGCAAGGTTTCCCGAGCGAGGCTATCCACCATGCGCTGGCCGCCGGAGATGCCGGTATGCTGCGCGATATTCTGCTCAACCACGCGTGGGGACTGTTCAACCACAGCGAACTGACGCTGCTGGAAGAGTCGTTAAAAGCGCTGCCGTGGGAGAGCCTGCTGGAGAATCCGCGTCTGGTGCTGCTCCAGGCCTGGCTGATGCAGAGCCAGCATCGCTACAGCGAAGTGAACACCCTGCTGGCGCGCGCCGAGCAGGAAATGGAAAGCGAGATGGATGCCACCCTGCACGGCGAATTTAACGCCCTGCGTGCGCAGGTGGCGATTAACGACGGCGACCCGGAAGAAGCCGAACGGCTGGCGATGGTCGCGCTGGATGAGCTGCCGCTGGCGAATTTCTACAGCCGTATTGTGGCCACCTCGGTACACGGCGAAGTGCTGCATTGTAAGGGCGACCTCACGCGTTCGCTTTCGCTCATGCAGCAAACCGAACAGATGGCCCGCCGCCACGATGTCTGGCATTACGCCCTCTGGAGCCTGATCCAGCAAAGCGAGATTTTATTTGCTCAGGGGTTCCTGCAGGCCGCCTGGGAAAACCAGGAGAAAGCGTTCCAGCTGATCCGTGAACAGCATCTGGAACAGCTGCCGATGCACGAGTTCCTGTTGCGTATTCGCGCTCAGCTGCTCTGGGCATGGTCGCGTCTGGATGAAGCAGAAAGCTGCGCCCGCCAGGGCCTGAATGTGCTTTCGAGCTTCCAGCCGCAGCAGCAACTCCAGTGCCTGGCCCTGCTGGTGCAGTGCTCGCTGGCGCGCGGCGACCTGGATAATGCCCGCAACCACCTTAACCGCCTGGAAAACCTGCTCGGCAACGGGCAGTACCATAGCGACTGGGTCTCCAACGCCGATAAGGTCCGGGTGATTTACTGGCAGATGACCGGCGATAAAAAGTCCGCCGCCAACTGGCTGCGTCACACGCCTAAACCAGAATTTGCCAATAACCACTTCCTGCAAAGCCAGTGGCGCAATATTGCCCGCGTGCAGATCCTGCTGGGTGACTTCGAGCCTGCCGAAATCGTGCTGGAAGAGTTAAACGAAAACGCCCGCAGCCTGCGCCTGATGAGCGATTTAAACCGCAACCTGCTGCTGTTAAACCAGCTTTACTGGCAGGCGGGACGTAAAAACGATGCCCAGCGCGTGCTGCTGGAAGCGTTGCAGCTGGCGAACCGCACCGGGTTTATCAGCCACTTTGTGATTGAGGGTGAAGTGATGGCCCAGCAGTTGCGCCAGCTGATTCAGCTCAACACGCTGCCGGAACTCGATCAGCATCGCGCCCAGCGCATTCTGCGCGAGATCAACCAGCACCATCGCCACAAGTTTGCGCACTTCGATGAGAACTTTGTTGAACGTCTGCTGAACCATCCGGAAGTGCCGGAGCTTATCCGCACCAGCCCGCTCACACAGCGTGAATGGCAGGTGCTGGGGCTGATCTATTCAGGCTACAGCAACGAGCAGATAGCCGGTGAGCTGGCGGTGGCGGCAACCACCATCAAAACGCACATTCGCAATCTGTATCAGAAGCTGGGCGTGGCGCACCGTCAGGACGCGGTGCAGCATGCGCAGCAGTTGTTGAAGATGATGGGGTACGGAGTTTAGTTTTGTGCGGCCTGATGCCCTCACCCCGGCCCTCTCCCACAGAGCTGAGGGATCCCCAGTAATTTTTTTATGCAGAAGCAATAAAGTTGCTTTCTAAATGACTGAGGGCTGTCAGCGATGCCCTGGTCCGGCTGTAAATCGCTGAGGCGTTTGCCTTCCGGCCGGGGCGAGGCGCAGGGATGCGCCGAGAGGGCGCAGGGATGCGCCGAGAGGGCGGCTTTACAGGGACGTTGCCTCCGCCCGTACCCGATAAGCCGGAAGGAATAAGCCGAGGGCACCGCGAAGCGGCGATTTTCCGCCGGGAGCCCGGGTCGCCAGGGTGGTGGCGACTGAGCCACCCTGGCACGTTCACCGGTCATGTCGTTACAGAGTAGCAAGGAACATAAAGTGAACGGAATGACCACCACCGCCGTATGTTCCCCTCACCCTAACCCTCTCCCCGGAGGGGCGAGGGGATTGCTCAGTGCTCGCATTAATTTGTGGGGAACCCTCAGCCCACAGGGAGAGGGAGAACAATTTGTAGGTCGGGTAAGCGCAGCGCCACCCGACACAACCGCTAGCACAACTCCAGCTGCAAATTGTTATCCTTAATCACCTGCAACACGCCCGCCGGCGGCATCTCGTCGGTGTAGACCGCATTCACCATGCTAATGCTGCCCATGTTGACCATCGCATTGCGGCCAAATTTCGAGTGATCCACCACCAGCATCACGTGGCGCGAGTTCTCAATAATCGCGCGCTTGGTGCGCACCTCGTGGTAATCAAACTCCAGCAGCGAGCCGTCGGTGTCGATGCCGCTGATCCCCAGAATGCCGAAGTCGAGGCGGAACTGAGAGATAAAATCGAGCGTCGCTTCGCCGATAATGCCCCCGTCGCGGCTGCGCAGTTCGCCGCCCGCGAGGATGATGCGAAAATCGTCTTTCTGCATCAACGTGTTAGCCACGTTCAGGTTGTTGGTCACCACGCGGAGGTTCTCATGGTTCAGCAGCGCATGGGCGACCGCTTCCGGCGTGGTGCCGATATCAATAAACAGCGTCGCGCCGTTCGGGATCTGGCTCGCCACTTTACGGGCGATACGCTCTTTCTCTGCCGTTTGCGTCGCCTTACGATCATGCCATGAGGTGTTCACCGAGCTGGACGGCAGCGCCGCGCCGCCGTGATGGCGCAGAATACGGTTCTGATCGGCCAGGTCGTTGAGGTCACGACGGATGGTTTGCGGGCTGACGGCAAACTGCTCCACCAGCTCTTCAGTACTGACGTATCCCTGTTTTTTTACCAGTTCGATAATGGCGTCATGACGTTGTGTTTGTTTCATGAAATATCCCTGGGAATTATGTTCGTTTTCGCGCATGGAGCGTATCGGCCAGCGCCATCGCCAGCCCGACCGCCAGGCCGGTAACGTGCGCACCATTGGCGATAGACATACCAAACAGATCAAACCATCCGGCAATAAGCCATATTAACGCAAAGGTTATTAATCCACGTTGTAAATAGATGCCGCTTTCCGGGTCGCGCTCGCCTCTGAGCCAGGCGTAACCCATCAGGGCGTACACCACGCCGGATAACCCGCCAAACCACGGACCGCTGAATTTATGCTGCACATAGCCGCTTAACAGGGCGCTGATAAGGGTGATCACAATCAGCTTGCCGCTGCCGAGCCGCTTCTCCACTGCTCCGCCGAGATACCACCACCACAGCAGGTTAAAGAGGATATGCATCACCGAGAAGTGCATCAGCGCATGCGTGAAGTAGCGCCAGACGTCAAATTGCAGGGAGGGATCGTACGGCCATGCGAGGGCAATCATCACGCTCTGGTCGCCCACCACGCTCATAATAATGAAGACGATGATGCAGGCTGCCATCAAAAGCAGCGTAAACGGTCCTGCGCGCTCGCGGAGGGTGGCGAGAAACGGAAAACGTTGATAGTGCAGGCCACTGTCGGTCTGGCCGGATTGCCAGCTTGCTGCCAGATAACGCGGGTCGCCCGGGTTTTCCAGGAAACGCGCCAGCTCGGCGTTCACGCGCCCAGCCTGGCTTTCGTCTGCCAGCCAGACATCCGTCTGTGTATGCTGCTGAATAGTCAGGATAATGCCCTGCGTCGCCATATAGTCGACAAACGCCTGGGCGACGCGCGGGTTGCTAAAAGAGGTGATCATCAACATGGGCAGCGGTCGCTTATTTCCACACAAAAGGGGACAGTATAGCGGGATCAGCGCTCAAACGCGTATTCAACTTCTGCCGGGAAATGACGATGCCATGCATCAAAGCCGCCGTCGACGCTGTATACCGCGTCGTAACCCTGCTGGAGCAGATACTGCGCCGCGCCTTTACTGCTGTTGCCGTGATAGCACATCACCATCACCGGCGTGTCGAAGTCGTTATCGCGCATAAACGCGCCCAGCGTGTCGTTGGTGAGATGGAACGCGCCCGGCGTGTGGCCCATCGCAAAGCTCTGCGGATCGCGGATATCCACCAGCACCGCGGTTTTCTGGTGCATCTTCTGATGGGCTTCTTCTACGTTAATACATTCAAACTGATCCATGGTGTTCTCATCTTATATTCAGGTGTGGTGCGGTTTTCCCCTCACCCTACCCTCTCCCGGAGGGAGAGGGAAACGGATCACCCTCTCCCCGTGGGAGAGGGCTGGGGTGAGGGCATCAGACCGCACCATTTTACCCCGTAGTGTACGTCCTGGCGGCGGGTAAACGCCATTATGTTATCCATATCACTCTAAATTGTTTTTTTGATGTTACCAAAAGCGCGTTCCTTTGCTATTATGAGCGATATCGAACATTTTTGAGCTTTAACGAAAGTGCATGAGGGTGTTATGGAAACCAAAGATCTGATTGTGATAGGCGGGGGCATCAACGGTGCCGGTATTGCGGTTGATGCCGCAGGACGCGGTTTATCCGTGCTGATGCTGGAAGCTAACGATCTCGCCTGCGCGACGTCGTCCGCCAGCTCCAAGCTGATCCACGGAGGCCTGCGCTACCTGGAACACTACGAATTCCGCCTGGTCAGCGAAGCGCTGGCCGAACGCGAAGTGCTGCTGAAAATGGCTCCGCATCTGGCGATCCCGATGCGCTTCCGCCTGCCTCACCGCCCGCACCTGCGTCCGGCGTGGATGATCCGCATCGGCCTGTTCATGTACGATCATCTGGGTAAACGCACCAGCCTGCCGGGTTCGACCGGTTTGCGTTTTGGCTCAGAATCGGTCCTTAAGCCTGAAATCGTGCGCGGTTTCGAATATTCCGACTGCTGGGTGGACGATGCGCGTCTGGTGCTGGCTAACGCGCAGATGGTCGAGAAGAAAGGCGGCGAGGTGAAAACCCGTACCCGCGCGATCGCCGCGCGCCGCGAAAACGGCCTGTGGATCGTGGAAGCGGAAGACGTGGATACCGGCGAGAAGTTTAGCTGGAAAGCGCGCGGCCTGGTGAACGCCACCGGCCCGTGGGTGAAACAGTTCTTCGATGACGGTATGCACCTGCCTTCTCCGTACGGCATCCGCCTGATCAAGGGCAGCCACATTGTGGTGCCGCGCGTGCATACCCAGAAGCAGGCTTATATCCTGCAAAACGAAGACAAGCGCATCGTGTTTGTGATCCCGTGGATGGACGAGTTCTCCATCATCGGCACCACTGACGTGGAGTACAAAGGCGATCCGAAAAACGTTGAGATTGAAGAGAGCGAAGTCAGCTACCTGCTGAAAGTGTACAACGCACACTTTAAGAAACAGCTGGCGCGCGATGACGTGGTCTGGACCTACTCCGGCGTGCGTCCGCTGTGTGATGACGAGTCTGACTCACCGCAGGCCATCACCCGTGACTATACGCTTGATATTCATGACGTAGACGGTCAGGCGCCGCTGCTGTCGGTGTTTGGCGGTAAGCTCACCACCTACCGTAAACTGGCGGAGCACGCGCTTGAGAAACTGGCGCCGTATTACAAAGGCATCGGCCCGGCGTGGACGAAAGGCGCCGTGCTGCCTGGCGGCGATATCGGCAATAACCGCGACGATTACGCCGCGAAGCTGCGTCGCCGCTTCCCGTTCATTACCGAAGGAATGGCGCGCCACTACGCCCGCACCTACGGCAGCAATACCGAACTGTTCCTCGGCGACGCAAAAGAGATTGCCGATCTGGGCGAGCATTTTGGCCATGAGCTGTACGAAGCGGAACTGCGCTACCTGGTGGAACACGAATGGGTGCGCCGTCTGGACGATGCCATCTGGCGTCGTACTAAAGAAGGGATGTGGCTGAATGCCGAGCAGCAGTCTCGCGTGGCGCAATGGTTGCAACAGCATGCGGGAAAGCGTGAATTGTCACTGGCGTCCTGAGGGTGACAAAAAATGCCCGGTGGCGCTGCGCTTACCGGGCCTACAGGATCGAGTAGGCCGGGTAAGGCGGAGCCGCCACCCGGCTTTGTTTTACAACCTCACCGGATCAATATGCCAGATATTCTCGGCATACTCTTTGATGGTCCTGTCTGACGAGAAGTATCCCATGTTGGCGATGTTATGCATCGCGGCGCTGGTCCACTTCTCCTGCTGACGGTACAGTTCGTCCACCTTATCCTGACAATCCACGTAGCTGCGGTAATCCGCCAGCACCTGATAGTGATCGCCAAAGTTAATCAGCGAGTCCACCAGGTCACGATAGCGCCCAGGCTCCTCAGGGTTAAACACCCCGGTGGCGATTTGCGTCAGCACCTGGCGTAACTCTTCATCCTCTTCATAATACTCACGCGGCGAGTAGCCCTGCTTGCGCAGCGCCTCCACCTCTTCCGCCGTATTCCCGAAGATAAAGATATTCTCCGCGCCCACATGCTCCAGCATTTCGACATTTGCGCCGTCCAGCGTGCCGATGGTCAGCGCGCTGTTCAGGGCAAACTTCATGTTGCTGGTGCCGGATGCTTCCGTCCCCGCCGTGGAAATCTGCTCTGAGAGATCCGCCGCCGGAATAATCAGCTGCGCCAGGCTTACGCTGTAGTTCGGGATAAACACCACTTTCAGCTTGTCACCAATGTCCGGATCCTGGTTCACTACCTTCGCCACATCGTTGATAAGATGAATGATGTGCTTCGCCATGTAGTACGCGGAGGCCGCCTTACCGGCAAAGATTTTCACGCGCGGCACCCACTCCGCTGTCGGGTCAGCCTTAATGCGGTTGTAGTGAGTGATGACGTGCAGGACGTTCATCAGCTGACGCTTGTACTCGTGGATACGTTTGATCTGCACGTCGAACAGCGCTTTCGGGTTCGCCACCACGTTGAGATGCATCGCCAGCCAGACTGACAGCCGTTTCTTGTTCAGCAGCTTGGCTTCCCGTACGGCTTTGTTCACCGTCGGAAAATCAATGTGTTGTTCAAGCTCGCTCAGCTGGCTCAAATCGGTGCGCCAGGTGCGGCCGATATTTTCGTCCAGCACGTCAGACAGCGGCTGGTTCGCCAGCGCCAGCCAGCGGCGCGGGGTGACGCCGTTGGTCACGTTGCAGAAACGCGTCGGGAAGATCTTCGCAAAGTCTGCAAACAGCGACTGCACCATCAGGTTCGAATGCAGCTCTGAAACTCCGTTGACCTTATGGCTGATCACCACCGCCAGCCAGGCCATGCGCACGCGGCGACCATTGGATTCATCAATGATCGAGGCGCGGCTCAGCAGGCCGGTATCGTTCGGGTACTGCTCCTGCAAGGTCTTGAGGAAGTAGTCGTTGATCTCGAAGATGATTTGCAGGTGACGCGGCAGAATTTTGCCGAGCATATCCACCGGCCACGTCTCCAGCGCTTCACTCATCAGCGTATGGTTGGTGTACGAGAACACCTGGCAGGTCACTTCAAACGCGTCATCCCAGCTGAACTTATGCTCGTCAATCAGCAGGCGCATCAGCTCAGGGATCGACAGCACCGGATGGGTATCGTTGAGGTGAATCGCCGTTTTCTCCGCCAGATTCGCATAGGTTTTGTGCAGCTGATAGTGACGGCTAAGGATATCCTGAATCGTTGCCGAGACGAGGAAATACTCCTGACGCAGACGCAGCTCGCGGCCCGAGTAGGTCGAGTCATCCGGATACAGGACGCGGGACACGTTCTCAGAGTGGTTTTTATCTTCCACCGCCGCGAAGTAGTCACCCTGATTGAATTTACCGAGGTTGATCTCGCTACTGGCCTGCGCGTTCCACAGACGCAGCGTGTTGGTCGCATCGGTGTCGTAGCCGGGGATAATCTGGTCATAGGCCACGGCGAGGATCTCTTCGGTTTCCACCCAGCGGGATTTTTTCCCTTCCTGCTGAATACGCCCGCCAAAACGCACCTTGTAGCGCGTGTTGTGGCGCTTGAACTCCCACGGGTTACCGTACTCCAGCCAGTAGTCCGGCGACTCTTTCTGACGCCCATCAACGATGTTCTGCTTGAACATGCCGTAGTCGTAGCGAATACCGTACCCGCGTCCCGGCAGCGCCAGCGTCGCCAGTGAATCGAGGAAGCAGGCGGCAAGTCGCCCGAGACCACCGTTACCCAGCCCCGGGTCGTTCTCTTCGTCAATCAGCTCTTCTAAGTCCAGCCCCATCTCTTCCAGTGCGTTTTTGACGTCGTCATAAATCCCGAGCGATAACAGCGCATTGGAGAGGGTGCGACCAATCAAAAACTCCATCGACAGGTAATACACCTGTCGCGTCTCCTGCGAGAGCTGGGCGCGGTTGGAGCGCAGCCAGCGTTCGACCATACGGTCACGCACCGCAAACAGCGTGGCGTTCAGCCACTCATGTTTGTTGGCAATAACGGGATCTTTCCCAATGGTAAACATCAGCTTATAGGCGATGGAGTGTTTCAACGCCTCAACGCTGAGCGTGGGGGAAGAGTAGCTAAATGGAGCATTCATATCAGTAACTTCGCCTCGTTACATCAAGCGTTGATAAAGGTCGCGGTAGGACTGCGCCGCAACGTGCCAGCCAAAGTCCATGGACATCGCCTGACGTTGTACGTAACGCCACAGGGATGGACGGGACCACAAGACGAAAGCACGCCGGATCGCCCGAAGTAGCGACCAGGCATTACTGTCCTCGAAAACAAACCCGCTGGCGATACCATCCGCCAGGTTTTCCAGGGAGCTGTCAGACACCGTATCCGCCAGCCCGCCCGTGCGGCGTACCAGCGGCAGCGTGCCGTATTTCAGACCATAGAGCTGCGTCAGGCCGCAGGGCTCGAAACGGCTCGGCACCAGAATCACGTCTGCGCCGCCCATGATGCGGTGCGAGAACGCTTCGTGATAGCCAATCTGCACGCCCACCTGCCCCGGATGTTCCGCCGCGGCCGCGAGGAAACCTTCCTGCAATACCGGGTCGCCCGCGCCGAGCAGCGCAAGCTGCCCACCCTGCTCCAGTAATCCCGGCAGCGCTTCCAGCACCAGATCCAGCCCTTTCTGGCTGGTCAGGCGGCTGACCACCGCAAACAGCGGTACCTTGTCGTTGACCTTCAGCCCCATCGCAATCTGTAGCTGACGCTTGTTCTCCGCTTTGTCCTCCACGGAGTCGCGACCATAGCGCGCTGCCAGCAGGAGGTCCGTTTCCGGATTCCAGATCTGTTCATCCACGCCGTTCAGAATGCCCGACAGACGACCTTCACGGTGGCGCTGTTGCAGTAGCCCTTCCATACCGTAACCGAACTCCGGCTGGGTAATTTCCCGCGCGTAGGTTGGGCTGACCGCCGTGATGTGGTCGGCGTAGTACAGACCGGCCTTCAGGAACGAAATCTGTCCGTTAAACTCCAGTCCGTGCATGTTAAAGAACGACCATGGCAGATCGATGTCATTCATATGATGCGCGTAATACATGCCCTGATACGCCAGGTTGTGCACCGTAAACACCGATTTCGCCGGGTGTCCTTTCGCCGCCAGATACGCAGGAGCCAGCCCCGCATGCCAGTCGTGCGCGTGCACCACGTTCGGACGCCAGAACGGATCCAGCCCGACGGCCATCTCCGCCCCCACCCAGCCGAGCAGGGCAAAGCGCAGCACGTTATCGGTATAGGCGTACAGGTTGGTATCGTGATACGGGCTGCCGGGTCGGTCGTATAAATGCGGCGCATCAATCAGGTAAATCCCTACGCCATTGTAATGTCCAAACAGCAGGGTGATACGTCCCGCGAAGGTCTCGCGGCGGGTAACAACCTTCGCATCGGGAATACCCCGCCGGATATCCGGAAAAGCGGGTAACAACACGCGGGTATCCACCCCTCCGGCAATTTGCGCCGCCGGTAATGCACCAAGAACATCCGCCAGTCCGCCCGTTTTTAACAACGGGAACATCTCAGAACATACGTGTAAAACCTGCATCATCGCTCCTGTTTGATTTGCAGCTTCCGCAACATTTCCCGTGTTACTAACACGATCCCCTCTTCCGATCGGTAGAAACGACGTGCATCTTCTTCCGCGTTTTCCCCAATCACCATCCCTTCGGGAATGACGCAGGCACGGTCGATAACGCAGCGACGCAGACGACATGAGCGCCCTACCCAGACATCCGGCAGCAGGACTGCCGAATCGATATTACAGAATGAGTTTATACGCACGCGCGGGAACAGCACGGACTGCACCACCACCGAACCGGAGATAATGCACCCGCCAGAGACCAGCGAGTTCAGCGTCATACCGTGGCTGCCGGAGCGATCCTGGACGAACTTCGCCGGCGGCAGCGATTCCATATGGGTGCGAATCGGCCAGTTCTGGTCGTACATATCCAGTTCAGGCGTCACAGATGCCAAATCGAGGTTGGCTTTCCAGTAGGCTTCCAGCGTGCCGACGTCGCGCCAGTAAGGTTCCGCATTTGGATCGGACTGCACGCAGGACAACGGGAAAGGATGTGCATACGCCATGCCAGCTTTGGTAATTTTCGGGATGATGTCTTTACCGAAGTCGTGGCTGGAGTTTTCGTCTTTGTCGTCTTCTTCCAGCAGTTCATAAAGATAATCGGCATCAAAGACATAGATCCCCATGCTGGCGAGCGATTTGGTGTCGTCTCCCGGCATGGTTGGCGGATTCGCCGGTTTTTCGACAAAGTCGATAATCTTGTCGTCGCCATCTACATGCATCACGCCAAACGCGGTTGCTTCTGCAACAGGCACCGGAAGACACGCCACGGTGCAGCGCGCACCTTTTTCGACGTGGTCGATCAGCATGTGGGAGTAATCTTGCTTGTAGATGTGGTCCCCGGCGAGGATAACGATGTATTCCGCGTTGTAGCGGCGAATGATGTCGAGGTTCTGGGTCACGGCATCCGCCGTGCCGCGGTACCAGTTCTCCCCGTGAACGCGCTGCTGCGCCGGGAGCAGATCGACAAACTCGTTCATCTCTTCGCTGAAGAATGACCAGCCGCGCTGAATGTGCTGCACCAGCGTGTGCGACTGATACTGGGTAATGACGCCAATACGGCGAATGCCTGAGTTCAGGCAGTTGGAGAGTGCAAAATCGATAATACGGAACTTACCACCAAAGTGAACGGCCGGTTTGGCGCGCTTGATGGTCAAATCTTTCAGACGGGTACCACGCCCGCCCGCGAGGATCAGGGCAACTGTTTTTAATGGTAGCTGGCGCGCCAACATTAACGGATCGTTCTTCTCTAATCTAACCATGACTAACTCCTTTTTTATCATCTTTGGAATACGCACACTCCGTGCGCAGGCCCGTGCCAGACAGCCATAACAACCGGATTATCCGCTCCGGCAAAGGGAGGAATGGCTCGCCATTCCCCGTCAGGTAAAACAATCTCTGCGACGTCATCCGTCGCGTTCAGCGTCACCAGCCACGCATCCGAAAGCAGGATTTGCAGACAGGGTATGCCGTGTTGCCACTCTTGCGCGCTTAACGGTTGCGCGTCTTTATTCAGCCAGCGAACGTTGCCGTCGCCCTCTTCCCACCAGCAGTCGGCGGTGAGCGCGGGGATGTGCTGGCGAAGATGGATCAGCGCCGCGGTGAAATGGGTCAACCCGCTGTTCGCTTCTTCCCAGTTGAGCCAGGTCAGGGTGTTGTCCTGGCAATAGGCGTTGTTGTTGCCGTGCTGGCTGTGACCGTGCTCATCGCCCGCCAGCAGCATCGGCGTGCCCTGCGACAACAAAAGCGTCGTCAGCAGCGCATGAACGCTGGCGCGTCGCCGCTCGATCACATCCAGACTTCCGCCTAACCCTTCTATACCATGGTTAAAGCTATGGTTGTTGTTAGTCCCATCGCGATTCTCTTCGCCGTTTGCCTCATTGTGTTTCTGATTGAAACAAACGCAGTCGCGCAGCGTAAAACCGTCGTGCGCCGTCACCAGATTAATGGTGGCCGACGGACGTTTGCCGTCACGCTTAAAGAGATCGCTGGAGCCGGCAAAGCGACCGGCAAACTCCCCCAGCGACAGATCGCGCGTCAGCCAGAAGCGGCGGACGGCATCGCGGAAGTGGTCGTTCCACTCGGCAAACAGCGGCGGGAAGTTCCCCACCTGATAGCCGCCCTCGCCGATGTCCCAGGGCTCCGCAATCAGCTTCACCTTTGAAAGCACCGGACAGTTTTTGATGGCCTCAAACAGCGGCGCCTGCTGGCTGAACGCCGGGGTACGCCCCATTACCGGCGCCAGGTCGAAACGAAAACCGTCCACGTGGAACGTCTCAACCCAGTATTTCAGGCACGCGTACGCGTAATGCGTAACGGCCGGATGACTGAGGTTGAGGGTGTTACCGCACCCGGTCCAGTTCTCGTAATCGCCGTCGTCCCTGATCCAATAATAGCTACGGTTATCGATTCCGCGCTGTGAGAGCGTCGGGCCATCAAGATCGCTTTCTGCACTGTGGTTCAACACCACGTCCAGAATGACCTCGATACCCGCCGCGTGAAGCGCCTTCACCGCATCGCGAAACTCATCCCGCGCCTTCTCCGGATGCACCGCGTAGCGCGGGTCGAGGGCAAACATCGCCAGCGGGTTGTAGCCCCAGTAGTTGCTTAACCCAAGACGCTGCAGCCGCGGCTCGCTGGCAAAATGCGCCACGGGCAACAGCTCCAGGGCGGTGATCCCTAAGTGCTTCAGGTACGCGACCATCGTCGGATGCCCAAGCGCTTTGTAGGTGCCGCGCATCTCTTTGGGGATTGACGGATGCAGATACGTCAGCCCTTTGACGTGGGCTTCATAAATAACGGTGTTGCCCCACGGCGTGCGCGGCGGGGCATCGTCTTCCCAGTCGTAGAGATCGTGTACCACCACGCTTTTGGGCGCGACGGGTGCGCTGTCGCGGTGGTCTGGTTCGCCGTAGCCAACGTGGAACAGCGGGTCGTCTTTAAACTCACCGTCCACGCGGTGCGCACATGGGTCAATCAGCAGCTTCGCCGGGTTAAACCAGTGCCCCTGAGAGGGCTCCCAGGGGCCGTGTACGCGAAAACCGTAGTGCATCCCCGGCCGTCCTCCGGGCAGGTAGCCATGCCAGGTATCCCCCGTGCGCGCCGGTAAATCGTAACGGTGTTCGTTACCTTCCCCGTCAAACACACAGAGTTCCACCCGCTCAGCATGGGCAGAAAAGAGCGTGAAGTTCACCCCCTTTCCGTCAAAACTCGCCCCGAGCGGTTCGGGTTTACCTGCCGAGAGCTGCGTCATTCTCCCTCCCGCACCAGCCAGATTGTGCTCAGCGGCGGCAGCGTCAGGCCAAGGGAGTTCGGACGACCGTGGCTTTCGATGGCGTCGCTCTGTACCAGCCCGCCGTTACCAGCGTTGCTGCCGTGGTAGTGCATGGAGTCGGTGTTAAGGATTTCTCGCCATTTGCCCGGCTGGTTTATGCCGAAGCGGTAGTGTTCGCGCGGTATCGGCGTGAAGTTGCTGGCGACAATGATCTCGTTACCCACCTTGTCGCGGCGCACAAAGACAAACACCGAGCGCTCGTGGTCGTCCACCACCAGCCACTCAAAGCCGTACGGATCGAAGTCCAGCTCGTGCAGCGCTTTATGGTGGCGATAGGTCAGGTTCAGGTCGCGAACCAGACGCTGCACGCCGTGGTGCCAGTTGTCCGCGCCTTCCAGCAGATGCCAGTCAAGGCTGGTGTCGTGGTTCCATTCGCGCCCTTGCGCAAATTCGTTGCCCATAAACAGCAGCTTTTTGCCCGGGAAGGCGAACATCCAGCCGTAATAGGCGCGCAGGTTGGCAAACTTCTGCCACGCGTCCCCCGGCATGCGGTCGAGAACGGATTTCTTGCCGTGTACCACTTCATCGTGCGACAGCGGCAGCATGAAGTTTTCGGTGTAGTTGTAGAGTAGCCCGAAGGTGAGCTTATCGTGGTGATACTGACGATAAACCGGGTCAAGCTTCATGTAGTCGAGCGTGTCGTGCATCCAGCCGAGGTTCCACTTGTACCAGAAGCCCAGGCCGCCCATTGCCGGTGGACGGGAAACGCCCGGGAAGTCTGTTGACTCTTCCGCCATGGTCACGGCGCCTTCCACCTGCTCGCCGATGATGCGGTTGGTGTTGCGCAGAAACTCAATCGCTTCGAGGTTTTCACGCCCGCCATACTCGTTTGGGATCCACTCACCCTCTTTGCGGCTGTAGTCGCGGTAGATCATCGACGCCACCGCATCGACGCGCAGGGCATCAATGCCGAAACGTTCGATCCAGTACAGCGCGTTCCCGACCAGGTAGTTTGACACTTCACGGCGACCGTAGTTGTAGATCAGCGTGTTCCAGTCCTGGTGATAGCCTTCGCGCGGATCGCTGTGCTCGTACAACTTCGTACCGTCAAACTCTGCCAGCGCAAAATCATCCGACGGGAAGTGGCCCGGCACCCAGTCGAGGATCACGTTCAGTCCGGCGGCGTGCGCGGCATCAATGAAATAGCGGAAGTCATCGCGCGTGCCGAAGCGGCGCGTAGGCGCATATAGCCCGGTCGGCTGATAGCCCCAGCTACCGTCGAACGGGTGTTCGTTGATTGGCAGCAGCTCCAGATGGGTAAAGCCCATCCATTTGGCGTACGGCACCAGCTGGTCCGCCAGCTCGCGATAGCTCAGCCAGAAGTTGTTATCGGTGTGGCGACGCCAGGAGCCGAGATGCACTTCATAGACGGAGATCGGCGCATCAAAGCGGTTGGCCTGCTTGCGCTCCTCGCTCTGGACAACCTTCTCCGGCAGGCCGCAAATCAGCGAGGCGGTATTCGGGCGCAGTTCGGCCTCAAAGGCGTACGGGTCGGATTTAATACGCAGCTTGCCGTTGGCATCGATCATCTCGAATTTGTAGAGCTGACCGTTGTGCGCGCCGGGGATAAACAGCTCCCAGATGCCGGTTTCCCGGCGCAGGCGCATGGGGTGACGACGACCGTCCCAGTAGTTGAACTGCCCGACAACGGAGACGCGCTGGGCGTTTGGCGCCCATACGGCAAAGCGCGTGCCGGTGATACCGTCCATGGTATCCGCATGGGCACCCAGCGTTTCGTAGGGGCGTAAATGGGTCCCTTCGGACAGCAGCCAGGCGTCCATCTCTTTTAAGAGCGGGCCGAAGCTATAGGGATCATCAATCAGGTTTTGCTGACCGTGCCAGATAACGGCAAGCTGATAACGAAAAGGATTTTTACGGCGGGGCATGACGCCCGAGAAGAAGCCACGCGAGTCGAGGCATTCCAGATTACCCACCTTGCGGCCGGTTTTGGGTTCGATAACCCACACTTCTGTTGCATCCGGTAACAGCGCCCGAACTTCCAGTCCGGCCTCTGTACGGTGCATCCCTAGCACAGAAAAGGGGTCGGCAAAGTGACCCGCAATAAGCGCATTAATCACGTCTCTCGAAATACGATCGGACATGGTATTCATCCTGTTTTTTTATGTCGCCCTTTTTAAGCGCTCCGGGACGACTTTTAATGTGACCTAAACGGTGCAGTTAATCCTCTCTGCTCCGCCCTACCCTCAGGTGAGAAATAAATCTTCCTTAAAGCATAGCCAACGTCGTGGGCCCTCCTGATAAAAAATAAGACATCTGCGTTTTACTCCATGTAGTACGCAAAAAAAGGGGGTGACATTCACCCCCGGTGTTTAACAAATTATTACGCCAGCTGGCGCAGCATGCGGCGCAGCGGCTCGGCGGCACCCCACAGAAGCTGGTCGCCAACGGTGAACACGGAGAGGTACTCCGGTCCCATGTTCAGCTTGCGCAGGCGGCCAACCGGGGTGGTCAGCGTGCCGGTAACGGCTGCCGGGGTCAGTTCGCGCATGGTGATATCGCGATCGTTTGGCACCACTTTCGCCCACGGGTTGTGCGCAGCCAGCAGCTCTTCCACGGTCGGAATAGACACATCTTTTTTCAGTTTAATGGTGAAAGCCTGGCTGTGGCAGCGCAGCGCGCCGATACGCACGCACAGACCGTCAACCGGAATGGTGTTCGCGGTGGCGAGGATTTTGTTGGTCTCAGCCTGGCCCTTCCACTCTTCGCGGGTCTGGCCGTTATCCAGCTGTTTGTCGATCCACGGGATCAGACCGCCGGCCAGCGGTACGCCAAAGTTATCCACCGGCAACTCGCCACTGCGGGTGAGCTGAGTGACTTTACGCTCGATATCGAGGATCGCGGACGCCGGGTTTGCCAGCTCGGTCGCGACGCTCTGGTGCAGCTGGCCCATCTGGGTCAGCAGCTCGCGCATATGACGCGCGCCGCCGCCGGACGCCGCCTGGTAGGTCGCTACGGAGACCCACTCCACCAGATCCTGTGCGAACAGGCCGCCGAGGGACATCAGCATCAGGCTGACGGTGCAGTTACCGCCAACAAACGTTTTCACGCCGTTGTTCAGGCCGTCGGTAATGACATCCTGGTTAACCGGGTCGAGAATGATGATGGCATCGTCTTTCATACGCAGCGAAGAGGCCGCGTCAATCCAGTAGCCCTGCCAGCCGCTTTCACGCAGCTTCGGATAAATTTCGTTGGTATAATCGCCGCCCTGGCAGGTCACAATAATGTCGAGTGCCTTCAGCGCTTCCAGATCGTAAGCATCCTGCAACGTGCCTGTGGTACCACCAAAGGACGGTGCAGCCTGGCCGAGCTGGGAAGTGGAGAAGAAGACCGGGCGGATGGCGTCGAAATCGCGCTCTTCAACCATGCGTTGCATGAGTACAGAGCCGACCATACCGCGCCAGCCGATAAAACCAACGTTTTTCATAGCATTTTTTTCCTGCAAGGGGTGTGTGCTGATTGTGCAAGCCAGTATTGAACTGGGATATGCTTCACATTACAAAATGCTGCCAAAGTCGCAAGCGAAATTAATCGATGATTGCCCGGCAATCAGAAAAAGTGCTAATCATCGCAATGACCACAATAAGTATCAGGGATAATTTAAGATGAGTGAAATCATTTCCGCAGCGGTTTTATTGATCCTGATTATGGATCCGCTCGGTAATCTGCCGATCTTCATGTCGGTGCTGAAGCACACCGAGCCGAAGCGCCGTCGGGCGATCATGATCCGCGAGCTGCTCATCGCCCTGCTGGTGATGTTTATCTTCCTGTTCGCCGGTGAAAAAATCCTCGCTTTCCTGAACTTACGTGCCGAAACGGTCTCCATTTCCGGCGGGATCATTTTGTTCCTGATTGCCATAAAGATGATTTTCCCGAGCGCGGAAGGCAGCAGCAGCGGCCTGCCTGCGGGTGAAGAACCGTTTATCGTGCCGCTGGCGATTCCGCTGGTCGCCGGGCCAACGATTCTGGCAACGCTGATGCTGCTTTCGCATCAGTATCCGAATCAGATGAGCCATCTGGTCATTGCCCTGCTGATCGCCTGGGGCGGGACATTTATTATCCTGTTGCAGTCGTCGCTGTTCCTGCGTCTGCTGGGCGAGAAAGGGGTGAACGCCCTTGAGCGCCTGATGGGGCTGATTCTGGTGATGATGGCGACGCAGATGTTCCTGGATGGGATCCGGGCATGGATGAAAGGGTGAAGATGTAAAAAAGCCGGGTGGCGCTTACGCTTACCCGGCCTACGGGACCTGATTTTTTTGTAGGTCGGGTAAGGCGAAGCCGCCACCCGACAAAATACGGTCTCGTTAGCTCAGCAGCGTAAACGCAATCATCCCGACAACCGCACCCGTCGTGCCGAGGATAGCTTCCATCAGCGTCCAGGTTTTCAGGGTTTGCGCTTCGGTTGCGCCGGTAAATTTACCGAACAGCCAGAAGCCTGCGTCGTTCACGTGAGATACCACAATCGAACCGCCCGCGATACAGATAGAGAGCGCCGCCATCTGCGCGCCCGAGTAGTTCAGCTGTTCAATCACCGGCATCACCAGACCCACCGCGGTTAAGCACGCCACGGTCGCGGAGCCCTGAATGATACGCACCGCCGCGGCCAGCACGAAGCAGGTGACCGCAATCGGCAGGCCCATTCCGGTCAGCGCTTCGCCCAGCGCCGGACCCACACCGGAATCCACCAGCACCTGCTTGAACACGCCGCCCGCCCCGATCACCAGCAGAATAATACCCGCCGGTTGTAGCGCGGCACCGCATATCTCCATCACGCGATCTTTTGGCATGCCCTGACGCATCGCCAGCCCGTAAATCGCGACCAGACACGCCACCAGGATCGCAGTGAACGGATGGCCAATAAATTCGAACCATTCGTAAGCGGTTGACCCCACCGGCACAAAACGCGCAGCGATGGTTTTCAGGCCCACCAGCACCAGCGGCAGCAGGATCAGAGACAGACTGAAGCCGAAGGACGGCATTTTGCCCTCGCCCAGGTGCGGCTCGGAGATGTCATCCGGAATGTGCAGCTCAACGTAACGGCTAATGAAGTTGCCCCACAGCGGACCGGCGATAATCATCCCCGGGATCGCCGCACACAGGCCAATCAGGATCATCCAGCCAAAGTCAGCATGCATCTGGGAAGCCAGCAGCATCGGCGCAGGCCCCGGCAGCAGAAACGCCGCCGCCGCCGCCACGCCCGCAAACAGCGGAATGACCAGCTTCACGAGGTTGGTACCGGTATGGCGTGCCATGGAGAACGCCACGCTAATCAGCAGCACCACCGCCACTTCAAAGAACAGCGGCAGCGCGCAAATCAGACCAGCCAGACCAATCGCGTAGTGCGCACGGCTGTGTCCGAAGGATTTCAGCATCTTGACGGCAATCTGATCGACCGCGCCCGTCTCGTGCAAAATCTTGCCAAACATCGCGCCGAGCGCGACTACGATGGCCAGGAAGCCGAGCGTGCCGCCCATCCCTTTTTCCATCGTCGCCGCAATTTTGTCGAGCGGCATTCCGGAAAAGAGACCGGCACCAATAGAAACCACCATCAAAGCAACGAAGGCGTGCATACGTGCCTTCATCACTAAAAACAGCAGCAGCAATACGGAACCCACTGCTGTCAAAACTAGCGTTAATGTACTCAAAACTTACTGCCTTTTATTAATAACCTCGATGGTGCTGGCAACAACACCTTCCAGCGGCTGATCGATATCAACCACTAAGACATCCTGTTCGTCAGCCCCCGGCTCCTGCAACGCTTCGAACTGCGTTACCAGCATCTGGGTTTTGAAGAAGTGGCCTTTACGCGCCTTCAGGCGGCTTTCAATTACCCCGAAATCGCCTTTCAGGTAGATGAAAGAGAGGTTCGGGTTGCCATCGCGCAGCAGGTCGCGATAGGTTTTTTTCAGCGCGGAACAGACTATCAGGGAGACTTTATTGGTGCGCTGCATCGCGAACGCGGCATCATTCAGCGCCTGCAACCAGGGTTTGCGGTCGTCGTCATTCAGCGGCTCGCCGGAAGCCATTTTCATGATGTTGCTGCGCGGATGGAGGAAGTCACCATCAAGAAACGCAGCCTGGAGTTGATGCGCCACTTCGCTCGCCACGGCAGATTTACCGCTACCGGACACGCCCATCAGGACGTAAACGTGGTGATCGTGATTAGTCGTGCTCAAAGGGTGTCCCTCAGTCAATTGTTACGGGTAACAGTTATCGGTAACATTGTCCTGCCGGGGCATAAGAGAAGCAATATCCAAACGTGCGCGAAGTGAATAAGTGTGAGCTACTTCAAATTTGTCGGATTAAATAGATCCACCCGGTGACAAGGTGAAACCTAAATCTAACATTTTAGGGGTAACTGCCTCACCACGAATGCGCGCCAGCAGGCGTTCTGCACCAATGCGGCCCATGCGTTCACGCGGGGTCAGGACGCTTGCCAGACGCGGCTCCATCACCTGGCCAATATCGTGGCCGTGGAAGCCGGCAATCGCCATATCATCCGGGATTTTTAAACCCAGGCGCTGACACTCAAACGCGGCGCCGACCGCAAGGTCATCGTTGGTACAGAAAATACCGTCCAGTTGCGGATACTCGCGTCGCGCCTGACGCATCAGCTCAATACCCGACGTATAAGAGGAAGATTGCTCCACCATCACGCTGTACGGGGTTAAACCGGCGTCGAGCATCGCCTGCTCGTATCCCTTCTGTTTGATGATAGTACGTTCATCCAGACGCGCACCCAGATAGGCCACATGGCGATGACCGCGGGCGATGATCGCCGCCGTCATCTGACGCGCCGCTTCAAAGTTATCGAACCCCACGGCGATGTCGAGGCACGGCGACTGGCTGTCCATCAGCTCCACCACCGGAATGCCTGCCACTTCAATCATTTTCAGCGTGCGCGGGGTGTGAGTACGTTCCGTTAAAATCAGGCCGTCAATGTTCCAGGAAAGCATCGATTCAAGACGTTCCTCTTCCAGTTCCGGCTTGTACCCATAGTGGGCGAGCATGGTCTGATAACCAAAGGCATCGGTCACGCTTTCGATGCCACGCAGCACTTCAGCGAAAACCTGGTTGGTTAAGGAAGGAAGCAGGACGCCCACCGCACGGCTGGTCGCATTGGAGAGAATATCGGGCGCGCGGTTGGGGATATAACCCAGTTCATCAAGGGCGGCGGCAATCTTGCCACGCAACGCCACGGAAACCTGCTCCGGGTTACGTAAAAAACGGCTGACCGTCATTTTGGTCACACCGACGCGATCGGCGACATCCTGAAGTACGGGGCGTTTCTTTTTCATCGTCCTGAGAAATCTTGAAGTGAGAGATTTGCTCAGTTTATCACGGACAAAGCTCAACCTTCCCCGTTTAAAGGGAAGGTTGAGAAATTATTTAGACCGGCGGCAGATCAAACAGCAGAATTTCACTTTCGCTGTCGGCATGCACGGAGAGCGCCTGCTCATCCCAGACTGCCAGGCCATCGGCGGTGGTGGCTTTGGTGCCGTTGATGGACACCTCGCCTTTCACCACCTGGATCCACACGCGGCGGTTGGCGGCGATCTGGTGCACAGACTGTTCATCTTTCGCCAGCGCCCAGCGGTACAGCTCCATATCCTGATGCACTTTCAGGGAACCTTCACGCGCATCCGGGGAGAGCACCAGCTGTTTACCCTGTTTCGCATCGAAGCGGCGCTGTTCGTAGCGTGGCGTGATGCCGGTCTCTTCTGGAATGATCCAGATTTGATACAGGTGCAGTTTTTCCGTTTTGCTCGGGTTGTACTCAGAGTGACGCACCCCGGTCCCCGCGCTCATAATCTGGAACTCGCCCGCCGGAACCTGCTCTTTATTGCCCATGCTGTCCTGGTGCTCAACCGCCCCTTCCAGCACATAGGTCAGGATTTCCATGTCCTTGTGCGGGTGGGTACCGAAGCCCTGGCCTGCATCAATCACGTCGTCGTTAATGACGCGCAGCGCGGAGAAGCCCATGAAGTTCGGGTCGTAGTAGTCGGCAAACGAGAATGAATGCCATGAGTCCAGCCAGCCATGATTCGCGTGACCACGTTCGTTTGCTTTGCGTAAGTAGATCATTGTTTTCACCCTCAGTTCGTTTCGATGGAGTAAGTGTGGACGCAAACGCTCAGGGATCATAGAGGGTGAAAATTGACTCCTCTGTTCAAAAATTTAGAACAAGCACAAAGGAGCCATTTTTGCTTATCTGGCGAGGGTTACCGTGGCAGGGGAAGCCTGTTCGAAGGCCCGTTCAAGGATTTCCAGGTTCGTCAGAACGTCAGATTCCTTGACGTAATTCGGCGTGCCGCTGGAGAGGGTTTCATACAGCGCATCGTAGACGCGTCCATAATCGCCCGTTTCCGGCTTCAGCTCTTCCCTGACCGTCAGGCCCTCGTCGTTCACGTACTCCAGCACGCCCACGGAATCATCTGCCGCAAAGCCCGGTTCGCCCGGCATGATGTTGGCCTTCAGGCTGGTCTCCTGCTGGTCGATGCCGTACTTGATAAAGGAGCCTTTCTTGCCGTGAACGATAAATTTCGGGTAGTCGATTTTCACCAGATGACTGGTTTTGACGATGGCTTTGAGATCGCCGTAGAACAGCTGTGCTTCGAAGGTATCGTCCGGATTGGCCTTATTGCGCAGGCTGCGGATGTCGTACGCCACGTGGTCCGGGCGGCCAAACAGGGAGATGATCTGGTCCATGGTGTGTACGCCCAGACCGTAGAACGAACCGTCCTGCGGCAGGCCGGGTTTGGTTTCTGCCACAGGGCGGTAGTAATCGAAGTGGCTTTCGATCTCCACGATCTCGCCGAGCTTGCCGCTTTCGATCGCCTTTTTCGCCGTCAGGAAGCAGCTGTCAAAGCGACGGTTCTGGTAGGGCGTGACGGTCAGGCCTTTGCTTTTTGCCAGCGCAAAGAGTTCCTTCGCTTCGACGATGGTCGGGGTGAACGGTTTTTCCACCAGCACGTTTTTACCCGCTTCCAGCGCGCGTTTTGCGTAGTCAAAGTGGCTGTCGGCGTGGGTACAGACCACCACCAGCTTCACCTGCGGATCATTTAACACTTCATCAAGATCGCTGGTGAAATGAATATGGGAATACTGCGGAGACTGCTCTTCTGGCTTCGCGCGGCGGCGATAGATATGGGCCACGTGCCAGGTCTCTTTTCGGTTAAGAACATACGGAAGGTGGTAACGCGTGGTGCTTTTGCCAAATCCAATAAATGCACAATGTAGTGTCATGGCTCAGTCCTTTTGGAAGGTTACTGAGTCTAACCATAACAAAAAAAAAGCCAGCGAGAAGCTGGCTAAAGTAATACTGGAAGCAATGTGAGCAATGTCGTGCTTTCAGGTTCCCGTAGGAGGTCTTCCTGAATGCAGAGCAATAATAATCATTCTCATTCGCACTTGTCCAACACTTTTTGCAAAAAATAGCGATTGACTCAACTTTTAAAGTCACTGATGTTGGAAGGGACTTTTAACTGACTGAGGAACAAGGAATGAGTGAGATAGTGATACGCCACGCTGAACCGAAAGATTACGACGCCATTCGTCAGATCCACGCCCAGCCGGAGGTGTACCACAACACGCTACAGGTTCCTCATCCCTCAGAGCAGATGTGGCATGACCGGCTAACCGATCAGCCCGGTATCAAGCAGCTTGTCGCCTGTATTGATGATACCGTCGCCGGGCATCTGTGCATTGCCGTAGCCCAGCGTCCGCGCCGCAGCCACGTTGCCGATTTTGGAATTTGTGTGGGTGCGCAGTGGCAAAACCGGGGCGTCGCCAGCGCGCTGATACGCACCATGATTGATATGTGCGATAACTGGCTGCGCGTCGACCGCATCGAGTTAACGGTGTTTGTCGATAACGAACCGGCAATCGCGGTGTACAAAAAGCACGGGTTTGAGATTGAAGGCACCGGCAGGCGCTACGCCCTGCGCAACGGCGAGTACGTGGATGCGTATTATATGGCGCGTATGAAGTAACCCCTCACCCCGACCCTCTCTCCGAAGGGGCGAGGGAGAAAAGACCGCACCGTGCAATCCCCTCTCCCCTATGGGGAGAGGGTTAGGGTGAGGGGAGCCCTCAATACCCCGCCGTTAAATCATCCACCGACCGTGGGTCCGACGCGCCAAACAGGGCACCGTCCGGCCCGACCATAATGCTCTGGGTGCTGCCCATCGCCTCCTTCACCGCCACCTTCTGCCCGCGCTGCTCAAGCAGCTTGAGGGTATCCGGGCTAAAGCCCTTCTCCACGCGCAACTCGTCCGGCAGCCACTGGTGATGGAAACGCGGCGCATTGGTCGCTTCGGCGACGTTCATCCCAAAGTCGATGCTGTTCACCACCATTTGCAGCACGGTGGTGATAATCCGGCTCCCGCCCGGGCTGCCGGTCACCAGCCAGGTTTTGCCGTCTTTCACCACGATGGTGGGCGACATGGACGACAGCGGGCGCTTCTTCGGCCCGACCGCATTTGCATCGCCGCCGACCAGGCCGTAGACGTTCGGCACGCCCGGTTTGGCAGAGAAGTCATCCATCTCGTTGTTCAGCAAAATGCCGCTGTTGCCCGCCACAATCCCGGTGCCGAAAGTGGTGTTAAGCGTGTAGGTCACCGCCACCGCGTTACCGTCTTTATCCACCACCGAGAAATGGGTGGTCTGGTTACTTTCATACGGCGCCAGCTTGCCGGGGCGGATCTCGCTCGACGGCTTCGCCTTGTTGATGTCGATCTCGTCGGCAATCGATTTGGCATAGGCTTTGTTGGTCAGCGCCTGCCACGGCACCTTCACGAAGTCCGGATCGCCAAGGTATTCCGAGCGGTCAGCGTAGGCGCGCTTCTCCGCCTCCGCCATCACCTGCATGGCATCGGCGCTACCGAAGCCGAACTTGTGCATATCGAAGTTTTCCAGAATATTGAGGATCTGCACGATGTGAATGCCCCCGGAGGACGGCGGCGGCATGGAGAAGACCTCGTAGCCGCGATAGATGCCGCTGATCGGCTCGCGCTCCACCGCCTTATATTCCGCCAGATCCGCTTTGGTGATCAGCCCGCCGTTCTTCTGCATCTCGTCGGCAATTTGATCGGCAATCGGCCCCTTATAGAAGGCGTCCGGACCGTTTTCGGCAATCAGTTCGAGACTTTTTGCGAGGTTCCTCTGCACCAGCTTATCGCCCTTCTTCAGCGGCTCGCCGTCTTTCCAGAAGATAGCCTTGCTGTTTTCATGATTGGGAATAACTTCGCTGCCGTAGGTTTTGAGGTCGTCCGCCAGCGCGTCGTTGACGACGAAGCCGTCGCGCGCCAGCCTGATGGCAGGCTGTACCACTTTATTCAGCGGCAGCGTGCCGTATTTTTCCAGCGCCAGCGAGAACCCCGCAACGGTGCCCGGCGTGCCGGAGGCAAGGTGCGAGGTCAGGGATTTTTTATTGTCCGGATTGCCCTGATCGTCGAGGAACATATCGCGGGAGGCCTGATTCGGTGCCATCTCACGAAAGTCGATGGCCGTAGTTTTACCGTCTTTCGTGCGCAGCATCATAAACCCGCCGCCGCCCAGGTTCCCCGCCTGTGGATGCGTCACCGCCAGCGCGTACCCGACCGCGACCGCCGCATCCACCGCGTTACCGCCCTGTTTAAGAATATCGACGCCCACCTGAGTTGCCAGCGCGTCAACCGAGGCCACCATGCCGTGCGTCGCCCGCACGGGATGAAAAACATCTTCCTCCACGCCGTAAGAGACCGGAGGAGCGGCGGGCGGGTTGGCCGCCACGGTAAATGTGCCGCCTGCCATCAGCGCAGCGATGGCGACCCAGCGCAAAAAGGTTGGTTTCATCATTATTGTTCTCCAGGTGAAGGGGCCTATATTCCCCGCTTAAGCCTGGTTCACAACTCTTAAAAAATCATCGTTATGTCGGAATCAGGATAAACTTAAGAGAAGCCTCAAAGGAGGAGATAACCATGAAACGATTACCGATCCTGATCGCGCTGCTTCCGTTCGCCGCGCTCGCACAGCCGATAAACACGCTGAACAACCCAAACCAGCAGGGCTATGTCATTCCGAGCCAGCAGCGTATGCAGACGGAGATGATGAGCCAGCAACAGCAGCAGAAAGGGATGCTTAATCAGCAGTTAAAGACGCAGACCCAGGTGCAGCAGCAGCACCTGCAAAACCAGATGAACGCTAATACCCAGCGCGTGCAGCAGGGCCAGATGCGCGAGCAGCCGCTGTCAAACTCAAACGGTGGGATGTTAGGGGGCGGGGTGTCGCAAAGCAGCGGTCAGCAGCATATGCTGCCGACCCAGCAGAACGGCAGTATGCTTAATAAATAAAGTTCGGCCCGATCTGGTCAATCGCATCGGTACAGATGCTGTCCACGCCCCAGCGCAGCAGCTCGGCTGCACGCTGGGGTTTGTTGACGGTGTAGACCAGGATATGCAGACCGGCCTCTTTCAACAGCATCACGCGCGCTTCATCCAGCAGCTTATGGTTGAGGTGGATCGACACGCAACCTAAGCGGGCAGTCAGCGCGCGCCAGTCTTCTCGCCACTCATCCAGCAGCAGCCCGCGCGGCAGCTCTGGTACGGCCGCCTGTGCCGCTTCCAGCGCGTCGATGTCAAACGACGACAGCAGCGGTACCGTCATCCCTTCCCACAGCTCACGCGCGGCCAGCGCGATGACTTTGCCCGTCAGCGGCCCGGTGCCGGTGGTCGGTTTGATTTCGATGTTGGCCATCATGCCGTGCTGGCGGCAGCGGTCCGCCACTTCCGCCAGCAGCGGCAATGGCTCGCCTTTGAATTCCCCGCTGAACCAGCTTCCGGCGTCCACCTTCAGCAGATCGCGCCACGGCAGTTCGCCCGCCACGCCCCAGCCGTTGCTGGTGCGTTCAAGGTTGTCGTCATGCAGCAGGAAAATTTCGCCGTCCTTCGACAGCTTGGCATCGAACTCGATCATCGTGTGGCCGTAGCGCGCGCCAGCGTCAATTGCCGCCAGGGTGTTTTCCGGCGCCAGTTTACCGCCGCCACGGTGGGCGACAATGTGGGGGTAAGGCCAGTTGCTCATACTCGTTGTCCTGTTTCACCGTCAAATAAGTGCAGGTGATTTTCCGGCATATGCAGCCACAGCGTGCTGCCTGCCTTCGGGCGCTCCTGATGCGGCAGGCGCACCACCAGCTTTTGTTCGCCCCAGCGTCCGTGCGCCAGGTTGTCTGCGCCCAGCATCTCCAGCGTGTCCATCACCAGCGGCACGCCGCCGTCCGCCTGAGACGTCAAACCAATATGCTCCGGGCGGATACCGAGCGTCATCTTACGCCCGGCGTAGCCACGATAGTACCAGTTGATCGGCAACGCCATCCCGCTTTCCAGCTCAAAATGGGTTCCTGCAGCATTGATCCGCCCGTCCAGCAGGTTCATCGCCGGGCTGCCGATAAAACTCGCCACAAAACGGCTGGCCGGTTTTTCGTAGACTTCCACCGGGGTGCCAATCTGCTCGGCGATGCCTTTGTTCATCACCATCACGCGCTGGGCGAGAGTCATGGCCTCTACCTGATCGTGGGTCACGTAGAGGGACGTGGTTTTCAGGCGGCGATGCAGCTGCTGTAGCTCAAGGCGCATCTGCACGCGCAGCTTGGCGTCGAGGTTTGACAGCGGTTCGTCGAACAGAAAGACCGCCGGATCGCGCACGATGGCGCGCCCCATCGCCACGCGCTGACGCTGGCCGCCGGAAAGCTCACGCGGGCGACGCTTGAGCAGGCCGTCCAGCTCCAGAATGCGCGCGGCTTCTTTCACGCGCTCCTCGATATGGCCTTTGCCCATGCCGCGAATTTTCAGCCCCCAGGCCATGTTCTCTTCCACGCTCATGTGCGGATAGAGGGCGTAGTTCTGGAACACCATCGCGATGCCGCGATCTTTGGGTTCCATCTCGGTAACGCGCTGGCGGTCAATCCAGATATCCCCGGACGTCACGCGTTCCAGCCCCGCCACCATGCGCAGCAGCGTGGATTTCCCACAGCCGGACGGACCGACCATGACGATAAATTCCCCGTCCGCCACGTCGAGCGTCAGCGGCTGAATGACCTGGGTTTTGCCGTCCCAGCTTTTGGTTACTGCCTGTAATTTTAAACCTGCCATCTTATTTCTCACTGTCCACTAAACCACGCACAAACGCACGCTGCATGGCTAAAACGATAACGACCGGGGGGATAAGGGTGAGCAGCATCGCCGCCATTACCTGGTTCCAGAGGGTGGTGCCTTCGCCGGTGGCGATCATGCCTTTGATGCCCGCCACGGCGGTGCCGAGGTTGACGTCCTGAACGATCAGCAGCGGCCACAGGTACTGGTTCCAGCCGTAGATAAAGGTGATCACAAACAGCGCCGCAAGGTTGGTTTTCGACAGCGGCAGCACGATGTCGCGGAAGAAGCGCATCGGCGAGGCGCCGTCAATACGCGCGGCTTCAATCAGCTCATCCGGCAGGGTCATAAAGAACTGGCGGAACAGGAAGGTGGCGGTCGCCGAGGCCATCAGCGGCAGGGTTAAGCCCGCGTAGCTGTCGAGCATCTTCAGGTTGGCGATCACCTCCACCGTCGGGAAGATACGCACCTCTACCGGCAGCATCAGGGTGATGAAAATCATCCAGAAAAACAGGTTACGCAGCGGAAAGCGGAACCAGACGATGGCAAACGCCGAGAGCATCGACACCGTGATTTTGCCGACGGTGATGCCGAACGCCATGATGAAACTGTTGAGCATCATCAGCCAGAACGGCGCGCTGTTGGCCCCCACGCCCTGGGTCCAGATAGTTTTCATGTTCTCGAAAAGATGCCCGCCGGGGACGAGCGTCATCGGCGTGTCGAACACCGCTTTGGTGTCCAGCGTGGCGGCGACGAAGGCCACGTACAGTGGAAACAGGATGACGAGGATGCCCAGGATCAGCAGGGTATGGCTGAAAATCGTCAGCCCGCGACGGTTCTCAATCATTGGTAGCGCACCTTACTTTCGACATAGCGGAACTGCACCACCGTGAGGATGATGACGAGGAACATCAGCACCACGGACTGGGCGGCAGAGGCAGAGAGATCAAGCCCGGCAAAGCCTTCGCGGTAGATCTTGTAGATCAGCGTCGTCGTCGCCTGTACCGGACCGCCCGCAGTGGCGGCGTCGATCACCGGGAAGGTGTCGAAGAAGGCGTACACCAGGTTTACCACCAGCAGGAAGAAACTCACCGGGGCGATCAGCGGCAGCGACAGCCGGAAGAAGCGGCGCACTGGCCCTGCGCCGTCAATCGCGGCGGCCTCCACCAGCGAACGCGGGATAGACTGTAGCGCGGCGAAGAAAAACAGGAAGTTATAGCTGATCTGCTTCCACACCGAGGCGAACACCACCAGGAACATGGCCTGACCGCTGTTCTGGGCGTGGTTCCAGTCATAGCCAAACTCGCCCAGGAAGTGGGTAATCAGCCCGCGCCCCGGGTTAAACAGGAAGATCCACAGCACGGCGGCCACGGCGGGAGCCACAGCGTAAGGCAGCAGCATCAGGGTCTGATACAGACGGCTGCCGCGCACTACGTAATCCACCAGCGCGGCGAAGAACAGCGACGCGACAAGACCGCTGACGGTGACCAGCGCGCTGAATTTGATCGTCGTCCAGAAGGAGTCCAGGTAGTAGCTGTCATGGAACAGCGCGGTAAAGTTGTCCAGCCCGACAAACTGGCTGGAAAGCCCGAACGGATCGACGCTTTGTACCGAGTACCACAGCGCTTCGCCCGCAGGCCAGATAAAAAAGATAACGGTGATGACCAGCTGCGGCGCGACCAGCAGGTACGGCAGCCAGCGGGAACGGAACACCGGACGGGATGATGACATAGGTTAGCTCAAGTAGGTTTTCGCCCCTCACCCCGGCCCTCTCCCCATAGGGGCGAGGGAGAAAAGACGGCTCCGTGCAGTCCCCTCTCCCCTATGGGGAGAGGGTTAGGGTGAGGGGTAAGATTTTAATTAAGACTTCGTCGACTGCTCAAAGCGGCGTAACAGTTGGTTGCCGCGCTCTACCGCTGAATCCAGCGCCTGCTGAGGCGTTTTCTTCCCGGTCCAGACGCTTTCCAGCTCTTCATCAACGATGGTGCGGATCTGCGGCATGTTGCCCAGACGCAGGCCTTTGGTGAACGGCAACGGCGGCTTGTTCAGCATCTGACGCGTCGCGATGTCCGCGCCCGGGTTCTTGCTGTAGAAGCCCTGCTCCCGGGTCAGGTCGTACGCGGCTTTGGTGATCGGCAGGTAGCCGGTCTTCTGGTGCCACTCGGCGGCGTTTTCCGGCTTCGCCAGGAAGTCGAGGAACTCGGCCACGCCTTTGTAGGTGCCGTTGTCTTTACCCTGCATCACCCACAGGCTCGCCCCGCCGATGATGGCGTTCTGCGGCGCGCCTTTTACATCAGCGTCGTACGGCATCATGCCCACGCCGTAGTTGAATTTGGCGTAGTGACGGATGTCCGCCAGCGAACCGGAAGACGCGGTAGTAATGGCGCAGTCACCGTTGTAGAACTTCTCGGTGGATTCGTCTTTGCGCCCGAAATAGCTGAAGTCGCCCTTCTTGTTCAGATCGGCCAGCAGCGCGATGTGCTTCACCTGCTCCGGCTTGTTAAATTCCAGAACCGCGTCGGTGCCATCGAAGCCGTTGTTTTTGGTGGCAACCGGCAGGCCGTGCCAGGCGCTGAAGTTTTCAATCTGGATCCAGCCCTGCCAGCCGCTGGCGTAGCCGCACTTCATCCCCGCCGCTTTCAGCTTCGCGGTGTACTCCGCCAGATCCTGCCAGGTTTTTGGCGGCTGTTCCGGATCTAAACCGGCTTTTTTGAAGGCATCTTTGTTGTAGTACAGCACCGGCGTGGAGCTGTTAAACGGCTGAGACAGCAGGTGGCCGGTTTTGGAATCGGTGTAGTAACCGGAGACGGTCGGCACAAACTGGGATTCGTCAAAGTTGATGCCCGCGTCTTTGAACACTTCATAGACCGGCTTGATGGCTTTGGAGGCCATCATGGTCGCGGTGCCGACTTCATAAACCTGTAACAGGGCTGGCGCATTGCCGGTACGGAAGGCGGCGATGCCCGCGCTCAGGCTCTGCTCGTAGTTGCCTTTGTACACCGGCACAATTTTGTAATCCGGGTGGGTGTCGTTGAAACGTTGCGCCAGGGAGTCAACCTCTTTACCCAACTCCCCTTCCATAGAATGCCAGAACGGAATGGTGGTCACAGCCATTGCGTTCGTCGCAAAAGCCAGACCGATTGCCAGACCCAAAGCTGTGTGTCGTAACGATGTCATTGTCATCTCTCTTATTATGCCGGATGCGCGATATCACGCGTTTTGTGCTCGCGAGGTAACATGACATGCTCGAATGACAGAAAAATAACTGTTTGTTTACAGATAGGTGACAGCCAGGCGTCAGAGGGATGATGGTTGTGTGAAGGGGGTTGGGGTGTGGTTGGGTGCGGTCTGGTGCCCTCACCCCGCCCTTCTCCCACAGGGAGAGGGAGAAAAGCGATCGGTCCCCTCTCCCTTGAGGGAGAGGGTTAGGGTGAGGGGGAAATGCAATTAACCGCCCAAATACGCGCTCCGCACCGCTTCGTTCGCCAGCAGCGCATCGCCGGTATCGGAGAGCACCACGCGGCCGTTCTCCAGTACGTAGCCACGGTCAGCGAGCTTCAGCGCCTGGTTGGCGTTCTGCTCGACGAGGAAGATGGTCATCCCCTCTTTGCGCAGCTGCTCGATGGTGTCGAAAATCTGCTGAATGATGATAGGCGCCAGCCCGAGCGACGGTTCATCCAGCAGCAGCAGACGCGGCTGGCTCATCAGCGCGCGGCCAATCGCCAGCATCTGTTGCTCCCCGCCGGACATGGTGCCCGCGCGCTGAATTCGCCGCTCCCACAGGCGCGGGAAGAGTTCGTATACCCATTTGATGCGGGTCTGGTATTCATCCCGGTGGGCGAAGAAACCGCCCATCGCCAGGTTCTCTTCGACCGTCATGCGCGAGAACACGCGACGCCCTTCCGGGACGATCGCTACCGCTTCACGCATAATTTTAGCCGTCTGCCAGTCGGTAATATCTTTGCCGTCAAACACAATCCGCCCGCTGGTGGCGCGCGGATCGCCGCACAGGGTGCCGAGCAGCGTGGTTTTCCCCGCGCCGTTGGCACCAATCAGGGTGACGATCTCGCCCTGATTGATGTGCAGGCTGACGTCGTGCAGCGCCTGGATCTTACCGTAGTGCGCATTGACCTTGTCGAACGTTAACATCGCTTTTTCCATCTTATGCCTCACCAAGGTATGCGCGGATCACGTCCGGGTTGCTGCGGATCTCTTCCGGCGTGCCGTTTGCCAGCGGCGTGCCCTGGTTTACCACGTAGATACGGTCCGAAATGCCCATCACCAGCTTCATGTCGTGCTCAATCAGCAGGATGGTGGTGTCGTGATGATCGCGAAGCTCGGCAATCAGCTCGTCCAGCTCTTTGGTCTCTTTCGGGTTAAGGCCCGCCGCCGGTTCGTCGAGCATCAGGATCTCCGGCTGGGTCACCATGCAGCGCACGATCTCAAGGCGACGCTGGTCACCGTAGGCGAGGTTGCTCGCCTGACGGTTGGCGTGCTGGAGCAGGCCGATACGGTCGAGCCAGGTGGCGGCGCGATCGAGCGCCTCCTCCTGCGCGCGGCGGAAGGCCGGGGTTTTCAGCAGGCCGGAAAAGAGGCCGGTTTTGAGTTGCTGATGTTGCGCCACCAGCAGGTTCTCAATCACCGTCATCTCACGGAACAGACGCACGTGCTGGAAGGTACGCACCACGCCCATGCGGGCAATCTGCTGGCCCGGTAGCCCTTCGAGGTGCTGGTCGCGCAGCATGATGGTGCCACCTGTCGGCTTGTAAAAACCGGTCAGGCAGTTGAATACTGTGGTTTTCCCTGCGCCGTTCGGGCCAATCAGGGAGACAATCTCTTTCTTGTGCAGATCCAGATTCACATTGTTGACCGCCAGCAGGCCACCAAAACGCATCATCAGACCGTTAACGGATAATAATGGCTGACTCATGCCTGCTCTCCTTTCGCTTCCGCGCTCTTAAGCTTCAGCTGTGGACGCGTCATCGGCAGCAAGCCCTGCGGACGCCAGATCATCATCAGCACCATCAAGCCACCCAGCATCAGCATGCTGTATTCGTTAAAGTCGCGCATCAGCTCGCGCGAGACCACCAGCAGGATGGCCGCGAGGATCACGGCGAACTGGGAACCCATCCCGCCGAGCACCACAATCGCCAGCACGAAGGCCGATTCGGCAAAGGTGAACGATTCCGGGCTGACGAAGCCCTGACGCGCGGCAAACAGCGTTCCGGCGAAACCGGCAAACGCGGCGCTGATGGTAAACGCGGTCAGCTTGATACGGGTCGGATTCAGGCCCAGGGAACGGCAGGCGATCTCATCCTCACGCAGCGCTTCCCATGCGCGGCCCAGCGGCATGCGCAGCAGACGGTTGATCACAAACAGGGTAATCACCACCAGCAGCAGCGCCACCAGGTAGAGCCAGATCACGCGGTCGGACGGGTCGTATTTGATGCCAAAGAAGTTGCTGAAGGTATCCCAGCCGCCTTCGCGGGCGGTACGGCTGAACTCCAGGCCGAAGAAGGTCGGTTTCGGGATCTGGCTGATGCCGTTCGGACCGCCGGTCACTTCGGTATTGTTGAGCAGCAGGATACGGACGATTTCGCCGAAGCCTAAGGTCACAATCGCCAGGTAGTCACCGCGCAGGCGCAGCACCGGGAAGCCGAGCAGGAAGCCCGCGGCGGCAGAGACCAGCCCCGCCAGCGGCAAACAGGTCCAGAAGCCGAGGCCGTAATAATGGTTCAGCAGCGCGAAGGTGTACGCGCCGATGGCGTAGAACCCGCCGTAGCCCAGCACCAGCAGGCCAGACAGCCCCACCACCACGTTCAGACCTAGCCCCAGAATCACGTAGATCATGGTCAGGGTGGCAATATCCACCGTCCCGCGCGATACCATAAACGGCCACGCCACGGCAGCCACCAGCAGCGCCACAAGGAACAGCTTCTGCTTCACGGTTGTACCGTCGATCGCCGGAAGGACGAATTTCGGCCCGGAGACGTTCTTCAGCGTCTTCTGGAACAGCGGACGCAGCAGCTGGAACAGGAACACCACGCCGGTACCGATAAACACCCACTGCCAGCGGATATCGGGGGCGGTATCCACCACCAGCTTCGTGCCGTCCAGCCCTAACTGGACGCCCATAAAGACGCCCGCCAGGACGAAGAACATGGCGGCAGAAAGCAGCGCCATCGCAAAATGCATCGGTTTCATACTTTCTCTACCTCCGGACGGCCCAGAATACCGGTAGGCATCACCAGCAGAACCAGAATCAGCAGGGCAAACGACACCACATCTTTATATTCGGTGCTCAGGTACGCCGAGGAGAGCGCTTCGGCCACGCCCAAAATCAGGCCGCCAATCATCGCGCCCGGAATGCTGCCGATACCGCCCAGTACCGCGGCGGTGAAGGCTTTCATCCCGGCCATAAAGCCGATGTACGGGTTGATTACGCCGTAGAACTGGCCGAGCAACACGCCCGCCACCGCCGCCATCGCTGCACCGATCACGAAGGTCAGGGCAATCACGCGGTCGGTGTTGATCCCGAGCAAGCTCGCCATCTTCAGGTCTTCCGCGCAGGCGCGGCAGGCGCGTCCCATGCGGGAGTAGCGGATGAAAACGGTCAGGGCCAGCATCGCCAGGAAGGTCACAATCCAGATAACCAGCTGCATGGTGGTGACAGAGGCAGAGAAGTTTTCGCTGGCCCCCACAATCCACTGGCCGTTAAACAGGCTTGGCAGCGCCACGTCACGCGAACCTTCTGTCAGGCTGACGTAGTTTTGCAGGAAGATGGACATACCGATGGCGGAGATCAGCGCAATAAGGCGCTTGGAGCTGCGCACCGGCCGGTAGGCCACCCGTTCGATGCTCCAGCCGTAGGCGCTGGCAATCACAATCGCGCCGACAAACCCGGCGGCCACCAGCAACCAGCTGCTGTCGATGCCCATCATCATCAACGCGGCGATGATCATAAAGGAGACGTAGCTACCGATCATGTACACCTCGCCGTGGGCGAAGTTGATCATGCCGATAATGCCGTAAACCATCGTGTAGCCGATGGCGATCAGCGCGTAGGTGCTTCCCAGCGTGACGCCGTTAAACATCTGCTGCAAAAAGTAGAGAAACTGCTCGGACATATGCAAACCTTTTTATATCCGCCCGGTAAACCGGGCGGTGGGATTATTATCTGGCGACCGAGGACGAACCGTCGGCGTGCCACTTAAAGACACCAAATTCAAATCCCTTCAGATCGCCTTTCTCATCCCAGTTCAGCGGCCCAATCACGGTGTTCGCCCCGTGTGCTTTTAAATCTTTCACCAGATCCAGCGGCTCTTTGCTGCCGGTGCGATCCATGGCCGTGGCCAGCGACTGCACGGCCGCGTAGGTGATCCAGACGTATGGGCCACTCGGATCTTTCTTCTGTGCCTTGAGCGCATCCACGATAGCTTTATTCGCCGGATCCTGGTCATAGCGTTTTGGCATCGTCACCAGCATGCCTTCGGCAGAATCGCCCGCGATGTTCGACAGGGAGGCATTACCGACGCCCTCAGGCCCCATAAACTGGGTTTTCAGACCGGTGGCGCGCGCCTGGCGCAACATCTGCCCCATTTCCGGGTAGTAGCCGCCGTAGTAAACGAAGTCGATATTCTCTTTTTGCAGGCGGGCGATCAGCGCGGAGAAGTCTTTCTCACCGGCGGTAATGCCGTCGAAGAAGACGATATTCGCCCCGCCTTTTTTCAGGCCGTCCTGTACGGAGCGCGCCAGGCCTTCACCGTACTGCTGTTTGTCATGAATGATGGCAATGCGCTGTGGCTTAACGGTTTCGAGTATGTATTTGGCGGCGGTTGGCCCCTGCGAGGAGTCCAGACCGGCGGTACGCATAATGTGCTGGTAACCGCGCTGGGTCAGTTCCGGGTTGGTGGCGCCCGGGGTGATCATCAGGATGCCTTCGTCTTCGTAGATATCAGACGCAGGCTGCGTGGAGGAGGAACACAGGTGCCCGATGACGTACTGGATACCGTCGTTAACGATTTTGTTGGCGACCGCGACGGCCTGTTTTGGATCGCAGGCGTCGTCATACTCCACGCCCACCAGCTTGTCGCCTTTGATGCCGCCTTTAGCATTGATATCTTTGATGGCCTGACGCGCGCCGTTGAACTCCATATCGCCCCACTGGGCAACGGGGCCGGACATCGCACCCACTACCG
Organism: Enterobacter sp. MGH85; assembly: GCF_001037655.1. Lineage (NCBI taxonomy): Bacteria > Pseudomonadati > Pseudomonadota > Gammaproteobacteria > Enterobacterales > Enterobacteriaceae > Enterobacter > Enterobacter sp. MGH85. The sequence goes on along the minus strand of NZ_KQ089925.1, from coordinate 1,217,249 downwards.
CAACTTTAATGTCGTCTGCCATAGCGGCATGCGAGATCGACAGTGCGACCATCCCCGCGATTAACGTCTTCGCGTTCCTTTTCATCTCAGAATCCCCATTCGTGAAGTGATGTTTATATTTTGTTTTATTATGGTTAAAAAGCATTCTGTACTTTTAATGAACAACGCTATTTTTACCAGTGCCTTTAATGGTTTAGCGCAGGTTTTTAACAAAAACCAGACTAATATCTCTATTTTTCAGGCGATTAAGCAAAGATAATATTCTGAAATCAGACGGAGATAAACAAATAAAAGCGCAGTTAGCAGCATAAAATAACGGTACAAAGCGCCGAATAAATCACTACCATTCAGGTTAAAATTCTGCTTATTTTTCGATCCATGTGTTTTCAAACTGCCCATCGCGTTGCCAAAAAACTAATCACCTGGTAAATAGGAAGAAAAAGAGAAAGTGCCTGAGCAATTAAATTGAGTACACTGGCCGTACTCTTTTTGATTTGGACAAGCAGCTAATGAAACTGACTATCGTGCGTCTGGTGACCTTTAGCGACCAGGATCATATCGACCTGGGCAAGATCTGGCCGGAATATTCCTCTTCATCGCTGGCCGTCGATGAGAACCACCGCATCTATGCCGCGCGCTTTAACGAGCGCCTGCTGGCCGCCGTCCGCGTAACGCTGAGCGGCACGGAAGGGGCGCTGGACTCCCTGCGCGTGCGCGACGTGACCCGTCGTCGCGGGGTCGGGCAGTATTTGATTGAAGAGGTGATCCGCGAAAACCCGAGCGTGACCTCCTGGTGGATGGCCGACGTGGGCGTAGAGGATCGCGGCGTAATGGCGGCGTTTATGCAGGCGTTAGGGTTTACGGCGCAGGCGAACGGGTGGGAGAAGCGCTAAAAGAAAGCCGGGTGGCGGCTGCGCCTTACCCGGCCTACATTCATTATCTGCCGCATTTTCCCAGGCTGATTGTAGGCCCGGTAAGCGAAGCGCCACCGGGCAAAAGCGGGGCTGTGCGGCCTGATGCCCTCACCCCGGCCCTCTCCCACGGGGAGAGGGAGAAAACATTAAAAAAGGCAACTTACGTTGCCTTTTTGCTTTTATTTGGCGTCTGTCGCCGTGCCGTTGGCATGCCAGTCAAATACGCCGAACTCGAAGCCCTTCAGGTCGCCCTTCTCATCCCAGGACAGCGGCCCCATCACGGTTTCCACCGAGTTCGCTTTCAGCCAGGTGGCAATCTCCGCCGGATCGGCTGACTGGTTCAGGCCCGCTTGCAGAGACTGCAACGCTGCGTAAGTGGTCCAGACGAACGCACCGCTTGGATCCTGTTTCTTCGCCTTGATGGCATCTACAACAGGTTTGTTCGCAGGCACCTGGTCGTAGTTTTTCGGTTTGGTCACCAGCAGCCCTTCAGCAGACTCACCCGCGATGTTAGACAGGGAAACGTTCGCCACGCCTTCTGGCCCCATGAACTGTGTCTTCAGACCCGCCGCACGCGCCTGACGCAGGATCTGCCCCATTTCCGGGTGGTAGCCGCCGTAATAAACGAAATCGATATTCTCTTTCTTCAGACGCGCTACCAGAGTCGAGAAGTCTTTCTCACCGGTGGTAATACCGTCAAAGAACACCACGTTGGCATTCGCTTTTTTCAGGTTATCCTGCACCGCACGGGCCAGGCCTTCGCCGTACTGCTGTTTGTCATGAACAATCGCGATGCGCTGCGGCTTCACTTTTTCAACAATGTATTTCGCGGCGGTTGGCCCCTGATCGGAGTCCAGACCGGTGGTACGCAGGATCAGCTTATAGCCGCGCGCGGTCAGCTCTGGTGCCGTCGCAGCCGGCGTGATCATCAGAATGCCTTCGTCTTCGTAGATGTCAGACGCGGGCTGGGTGGAAGAGGAGCACAGGTGACCGATAACGTATTTGATCCCGTCATTTACCACTTTGTTCGCCACCGCGACCGCCTGTTTCGGGTCACAGGCATCGTCATATTTTACGATTTGCAGCTTTTCGCCCTTGATGCCGCCCTTAGCATTAATGTCTGCAACCGCCTGTTCCGCGCCCGTAAATTCCTGGTCGCCGTACTGTGCTACCGGACCGGACATCGCGCCCACCACGGCCACTTTAATATCGGCCTGCGCCATAGTGCTGAATGCCAACGCGATACATCCTGCCAGTAACGCTTTACCCTTCATGTTCATCCTGAGATTCCCCATTATTATGGTTATAACGATTGTTGTGATGTTGTTGTGTGGCGCTTTATTTCAATTATAGGCGTGCTGTTCGCGCTTTTTCAGCATACTCTGCTAAAACATACCCCATTTTTATGATTTTGGAATAGCTAATTTGAAATGAAAATATGATAAGCCCGACTGTCATTTGAGCCGGGCTTTTGGCTTTATCGTGTCAGCGAGGCGGAAATAATATCCAGCGCTTTACGGAACTGCGCTTCGGGGATGGTGAGCGGGTAGAGGAAGCGGATAACGTTGCCGTAGACGCCGCAACTCAAAAGCAGCAGCCCTTCGTTCAACGCGCGTTCCTGAACCTGACGGGTAAATTCCGGCGACGGCAGTCCGGTTTGCGGATCGGTAAATTCCACCGCCACCATCGAGCCCTGTCCACGGATATCGGCGATCCAGGGACAGCCATCCTTCGCTTTATTCAGCACCTCGACAAGATGATGGCCGAGATGAGACGCGCGCGTGCAGAGATCTTCCTCGTCAATCACGTCCAGCACCGCATGGGCCGCCGCAATCGCCAGCGGGTTACCCGCGTAGGTGCCGCCCAGTCCGCCCGGAGCGGGCGCGTCCATCACCTCTGCCCGGCCAGAGACGGCAGAGAGCGGCATTCCGCCCGCCAGGCTTTTCGCCATGGTGATCAGATCGGGCTTCACGCAGTGGTTTTCCATGGAGAATAGCTTGCCGGTACGGGCGAAGCCGGTTTGCACTTCGTCGGCAATCAGTAAAATCCCGTGGGTATCGCACAGGGCACGCAGCGCCTGCATAAAATCAGCGGGCGCGACGTTGAATCCGCCCTCGCCCTGAACCGGTTCAATAATGATTGCCGCCACCTGATCGGGCGCGATATCGGCTTTGAAGATGCGCTCCAGGCTTTTTAACGCTTCGGCGGTACTGACGCCGTGCAGGTTGTTGGGGAATTGCGCGTGGTACACCGAGCCGGGGAACGGGCCGAAGCCGAGCTTATAGGGCGCCACTTTGCCGGTCAGCGCCATGGTCATAAAGGTACGGCCGTGGAACGCGCCGCCGAAGGTGATAAGGCCGGGACGTCTGGTGTACGCCCGGGCAATTTTCACCGCATTTTCGACCACTTCTGCACCGGTTGAGAAAAAGGCGGTTTTGGCTGGCCCCTCTATGGGTACGCGCTGGTTGATGCGCTCGGCAAGCGCCACATAACCTTCATAGGGGACGATCTGGTAAGCGGTATGGGTAAAGGCATGAAGCTGTTTTTCGATGGCGGCGATAACTTTTGGATGGCGATGCCCGGTATTCAGCACGGCGATCCCGGCGGCAAAATCAATATACTCGTTACCTTCTACATCCCACACCGTGGCGTTTTCGGCTTTATCGGCATAGAAGTTACACATGACGCCGATACCGCGCGGCGTCGCCTGTAAACGCCGGTCGTTCAGTTCGTTATTTTTCACCCTGTCACCCTCTGAAAGTCGCCTGCTTAGCGCATCAGTAAGTGTTTGCCAGGGGGGAGAAATTCGCCAGAGCGGGCGCTAAAAAAACAAAACCCCCAGACTCTCATCCAGGGGTTCTCGGTGTACTTCGCGGAAATTACGCTTCGATAGCGGCGCGAAGTTTTTTCATGGCGTTCTTCTCAAGCTGACGCACACGTTCAGCGGAGACGCCGTAGCGGTCGGCCAGTTCCTGCAACGTGGACTTGTTATCTTCGTCCAGCCAGCGGGCACGGATGATATCCTGGCTACGCTCGTCGAGGCCTTCCATCGCGAAGGTCAGCTTGTTCGCCGCCTGGTCTTCCCAGTTATCCTCTTCAATGCCGTCAGCAAAGTTAGAGGTTTTATCCTGCAGATACAGGACCGGGGCCATCGGCTGGCTGTCGGAGGCATCGTCGTCGGCAGACATATCAAACGTCATGTCCTGCGCGGCCATACGGGATTCCATCTCGCGGACGTCTTTGCTGGAAACGCCCAGCTCGCGCGCCACCATTTCCACTTCATCCTGATTGAACCAGCCCAGACGCTGCTTGGTTTTACGCAGGTTGAAGAACAGTTTGCGCTGCGCTTTCGTCGTAGCGACTTTCACAATACGCCAGTTACGCAGGACGTATTCGTGAATTTCCGCTTTGATCCAGTGCACGGCGAAGGAGACGAGTCGCACACCCACTTCCGGGTTGAAGCGACGTACCGCCTTCATCAGGCCAATGTTACCTTCCTGAATCAGGTCCGCCTGCGGCAGGCCGTAGCCCGCATAATTACGAGCAACGTGAACAACAAAGCGCAGGTGAGACAGGATCAGCGTTTTAGCTGCTTCCAGATCGCCCTGGTAATGCAGCTTTTCAGCAAGCTCCTTTTCTTCCTCAGCCGTTAACATCGGCCAGGTGTTCGCAGCCCGGATGTAAGATTCCAGGTTACCAACAGGGGCTAAAGCTAAAGTTTGCATTTCTTTGGTCATTCATTCCTCTCAATGTTTCTTCTGGTCCAGGTTGTCCCCGTCAGGCAACAACCATGCCAAAGCGTTTGAGCAACGAGATTAGCATTCACTCTTTTATCAGACAGTGATTTTATCCACAAGTTCCAGGTGCAACAGTGAATAAATTACGCACAAAATGTGACATGAAGATGATTACAGGGGAAGAGACAACAGGGACGCTTTCCCTGCAAGCGAACATCTCGGTGCAGGGAAAGATTATATCACGCTTTTATTAGTCGGGAGTAAAGTGGCGTAAATGTTGAACCGTTGCCAGCCATGCCGCCACCCAGCCGATCATGGAGCAGACCAGCAGCAACAGCAAGCACTCATCGAACCCTAAGCCACTGATATCAAACTTCGTTCCGAAAACCTGCGCCACCTCGGTGACGGCAGACGACAGCCGCATCACCAAAATTTCTGACAAAATCAATGAAAGAAATGCACCAGAAAAACCTAATAACGCGCCGCCATAGAGGAACGGGCGGAGGATGAAACCATCCGTTGCGCCAATCAGTTTCTGCACGTTGATGGTATCGCGACGGGCGAAGATGCTCAGGCGCACGCTGTTACCGATGACGAGGAACACCGCCGCCACCATCAGCACGCCGATCATCGCCGATACGCGCCCCACCAGCCCGGTCAGGGCGGCAAGACGGGCAAACCAGCTGTCGTCCATGCGCACTTCATCAATCCCATTGATGCGGGTAATGCGGTCGCGCAGGGTGTTGAGCGAATCGGTGCCCTGGAAATCGAGCTTCGGGATCACCACCGCCACGGCGGGCAGCGGGTTCTCTTCCAGCATATCCAGCGCGCCGCCGAACCCGGACCAGTTGCGGAATTCGCCCAGCGCTTCATCGCGGGAAAGATAGTTCACTTTCTCCACGCCCTGCTCGGCCTGAATCTGCCCCACTACCTGAGCCGCAGCGTTATCGTCGAGGGCTTTATCCAGATAAACGGTAATCTGCGGCGACGGATAGTACTGGGACGCCGCCTGGTTCACGTTTTTGTAAACCATGTAGCAGACGCTCGGCAGCGTCAGGGAGATGGCAATCACCATCACCGTCAGGAACGTCGCCAGCGGTTTGCTTTTTAGATCCTGCAACGCGCCCTGGAAGGCGTAGCGCACCTGTTCGTTGAAGACGTTGGTTTTACGGGAGTTCGGTTTCGGTGTCGCTTTGGCACGCTTAGGCGCATGGCGATTGCCGTCCCCGCCGCCCTGAGGCTTGCGGAAACGGTCAAACCGGTTGCTGAACTGCCGTATCTGGTTCATTGCATCACGCTTATTCACCGTGGCCTCCGTGCAAATGCCCGTCGCTCAGGGTCAGCATGCGGTACGAACGGCGTGAGATAAGCCCCATGTCGTGCGTCGCCATCAGTACCGTGACCCCCACGCGGTTAAATTCCTCAAACAGACGCAGGATCCCTTCAGAGAGGGCATCGTCCAGGTTACCGGTCGGTTCATCCGCCAGCAAGACGGCAGGCTTGTTCACCACCGCACGGGCGATGCCCACGCGCTGCTGCTCACCGCCGGAGAGCTGGATCGGGAAGTTCTTCGCTTTGTCCAGCAGCCCGACCTTATCCAGCGCCGCCGAAACGCGACGGCGGATATCATCGTAACTGGCGCCGGCAATAATCAGCGGGATCGCGACGTTATCGAAAACCGTGCGATCCATCAGCAGGTGGTGATCCTGGAAAATCATGCCAATCTGACGACGCAGGAACGGCACTTCACGGTTCTTAAGACGGCTAATTTCATGGCCGCTGAACCAGATTTTCCCGGCACTTGGCCGCTCGATCCCACAGATCAGCTTGAGCAGGGTACTTTTCCCCGCGCCGGAATGGCCGGTCAGGAATGCCATCTCGCCTGGCTGGAGGTGGAATGTTACCCCCTGCAGCGCTTGTCTCCCGCCGAGATAGGCCTTGCTGACGTGTTCAAAGCGAATCATTGTTAGTCCTCTCGGGCAAATAGTGCCTCAATAAAGTCGTCCGCTTTAAACGGACGTAAATCCTCAATACGCTCGCCCACACCGATATAACGGATAGGAATGCCGAACTGGTCGGCCACGGAGAAGATCACCCCGCCTTTCGCGGTGCCGTCCAGCTTGGTCAGCGTGATCCCGGTCAGTCCTACCGCTTCATTGAACAGCTTCGCCTGGCTGATGGCGTTCTGTCCGGTGCTGGCGTCGATAGTCAGCATAATTTCATGCGGTGCATCTTCGTCCAGCTTCTTCATGACGCGAACGATTTTCTTCAGCTCTTCCATCAGGTGCGATTTGTTCTGCAAACGCCCTGCGGTATCTGCAATCAGCACGTCCACGTTACGCGACTTCGCCGCCTGGATGGCATCGAAAATCACGGACGCGGAATCCGCGCCGGTGTGCTGGGCAATGACCGGAATATTGTTGCGCTGGCCCCACACCTGGAGCTGTTCCACCGCTGCCGCACGGAAGGTATCGCCCGCCGCCAGCATCACCGATTTGCCCTGCTGCTCAAACTGGCGCGCCAGCTTGCCGATGGTGGTGGTTTTACCCACGCCGTTGACGCCAACCATCAGAATAACAAAGGGCATTTTGCCTTCAATATTAAGCGGTTCGTCAACTTTTGCGAGAATTTCACCCATCTCGTCTTTCAGCAGGCCGTACAGCGCCTCGGCGTCACGCAGCTGTTTGCGGTTCGCTCCTTCGGTCAGGTTGGCGATGATTTTCCGGGTGGTCTCCACGCCCACGTCCGCAATCAGCAGTTGCTCTTCCAGCTCCTCAAACAGATCGTCGTCGATCTTCTTGCCGCGGAACAGACTGATAAATCCGGAACCTAAGTTTTCTTTGGTTTTGAGCAGGCTGCGCTTCAGGCGCGCGAAGAAACCTTCTTTGGTCGGTTTTTCCTGCTCCTGAACGATCTCTTCTTCGGCCTGCTCTTCCACCGGCACGACGATGACCGCTTCTTCAGCCGCTTCCGCCGCCAGCGCCTGGGCCTCCAGCTCTTCGTCGGTCAGCTCTGGCTCAAGGGCCGCTTCTTCTTCCACCGCCTCAACAATTTCAACGGTTTCCGCTTCGGCCTGCCACTCTTCGGCAGAAACCTCTTCAGCTTTCACCTCTTCCGGCAGCGGCAGCGCTTCGTGTTCGATAGCGGCCTGCGGCGCTTCGGTAAGGGTTTCAACGATAACCGGCTCTGGTTTTTCGCTCTCCTGAACCTGTTCGGTAACCTCAACCACCTCTTCGGCAAAGGATTCAATCTCTTCTTTGCTGTGGGCTGGCTCTTCCGCTTCGACAACCGCAGCGGTTTCGACAGGCGTTTCAGGCTGTGACTGCTCTTCTACAACCTGCTGTTCTTCGGTTTTCTGTTCTGTTTCTTGCTCTTTTTCACCGAAACCCAACCAGGAAAAGAAGCCACGTTTTTTTTGTTTTGCCATCTGCGACTACACTCCTCGCGGCGCTATATACAGGGAAGCTAAAAAAATGATGAAATAGTCTAACACTTTACTTAATTGACATCACCGCCCGCAATCGCAGGGCATTGTTAACAGAGCTTTCCTGAGATGAAGAAACCCACCCGCGCCCCGGCCGGTCAAATTCGCATTATCGGCGGTCAGTGGCGAGGCCGGAAATTACCGGTGCCGGACAGCCCCGGTTTACGCCCTACCACGGACCGCGTTCGCGAGACGCTGTTTAACTGGCTCGCCCCGTCAATGGTAGACGCCCATTGCCTGGACTGCTTCGCCGGAAGCGGTGCATTAGGGCTGGAAGCGCTGTCGCGCTATGCTGCGAGCGCCACGCTGCTGGAGATGGAGCGCGGCGTCGCACAGACGTTGCAGCAAAATTTGGCTACGCTGAAAGCAACCAACGCCAAAGTGGTGAATACCAACACGCTGAGCTTCCTCGCGCAACAGGGGACGCCGTTCAACGTGGTCTTTGTTGACCCGCCGTTCCGTAAAGGGCTGCTGGAAGAGACATTATCGTTGCTGGAAAAAAATGGCTGGCTGGCAGACGACGCGCTGATTTACGTTGAAAGCGAAGTGGAAAATGGTCTGCCGCCCGTTCCCGTTCACTGGGATCTGCACCGCGAGAAGGTCGCCGGCCAGGTGGCTTATCGTCTGTATCACCGTCAGGCACAAGGAGGATCCGATGCCAGTACTGATTAACGTAGGGCGCTTGCTGATGCTGGGCGTCTGGGCTTTTTTGATTTTGAATCTGGTGCACCCGTTCCCGCGTCCGCTGAATATCTTCATTAACGTGGCGCTGATTTTTACCGCGTTTATGCATGCCTTACAGATGGTGATGCTGAAAAACGGACTGCCGAAAGATAGCCCACCGATGACCGGCTGGCAGCAGCTACGGGTGTTTATTTTCGGCGTATTTGAGCTGCTGGTGTGGATGAAGAAGTTTAAGGCGCAGGTGAAGAAGTAAGGTGCGGCCTGATGCCCTCACCCTAACCCTCTCCCACAGGGAGAGGGGACGCTTACACCCTCTCCCCTTCGGGGAGTGGGCCGGGGTGAGGGGAAAATTACTGCTCCGGTTCAAACCCTTCAAACCGCGACCCTTTGTAGCTCAGCGTGCCTTTCTCCCCCACCGTCAACTGGTGGTACTGCTGCGCCTCCAGTCTGAAGGTCATCTCCAGCCCGCCGGTTTCCGGCTTAAAGCTCGCTTCATAGCGCATCGTTGTGCCCGCAGGCGTCACCTGCTGCTGGCGGGATCGGCGGTCATTAAGCGGTTTCTCGCGCTTGTTCGTCACCACCACGCGCTTTTGCATCAGCGGTGCGGCATCGTTGTCGGCCTTCTCACGGCGCTGCTGCACGAAGCGAAACGAGGCGGCAATGACGATAATCGCCAGCACGACAATAAAAAACAGCGGCATCTTGCTCATTGAAAAATCCCATCAGATTATGCGGAATTCAGGATACCTCGCCTGCCCCGGCATTGCCAAACGCCCGCTCGCGTCACTACACTGGATCAGAAACTGATCATTCAGCCTCAACAGTTACAGGGAGTTAATATGCTTTGGTCATTTATCGCTGTCTGTTTTTCCGCATGGCTTTACGTCGATGCGTCTTACCGTGGCCCAGCCTGGCAGCGCTGGTTGTTTAAACCCGTCACGCTATTGCTCCTGCTGTTGCTTGCCTGGCAGGCACCGATGTTTAACGCCATCAGCTATCTTGTCCTCGCGGGGCTGTGTGCGTCCCTGATTGGCGATGCCTTAACCCTACTGCCGCGCCAGCGTCTGCTGTACGCCGTGGGGGCATTCTTCCTGTCGCATCTGCTCTATACCATCTACTTTGCCAGCCAGATGACGCTCTCCATCTTCTGGCCGCTGCCGCTGGTGCTGCTGGTGATTGGCGCCCTGCTGATCGCGGTGATCTGGTCGCGTCTGGAAGAGATGCGTCTGCCGGTGTGTACGTTTATCGCCATGACGCTGGTGATGGTGTGGCTGGCGGGCGAGTTGTGGTTCTTCCGTCCGACAGCGCCTGCGATGTCCGCGTTCTTCGGTGCCACACTGTTGCTGTTGGGTAACATCGTCTGGCTGGGCAGCCACCATCGCCGCCGCTTCCGTGCGGATAATGCGATTTCTGCCGCCTGTTACTTTGCCGGACACTTCCTCATTGTGCGTTCACTGTATATCTAAATAACGCTTGACTCTGGAGTCGACTCCAGAGTGTATGCTGCGGTTAATGAGAAAATTATCATTACCGGAGACTGCCATGTCGACTCCAGAAATACCTAAAAAAGTTCCCCAATTCTCGGCACTTAAGCTCAGCCCGGTTCCGCCAAAAGAGGACTGCTGCTGCGAGGGCGCATGCGAAACGCAAACTCAAACGCTGCCTGAAAGCGGCAATCACTACAGCTGGGTCGTCAACGGCATGGACTGCGCGGCCTGCGCCCGCAAAGTGAAAAACGCGGTGAAGCAGGTGCCGGGCGTGAGCCACGTTCAGGTGCTGTTCGCTACCGAAAAGCTGCTGGTCAGCGCCGAAAACGACGTCAGCAGACAGGTTGAAGCCGCCGTCAGCAAAGCGGGTTATACCCTGCGCAGCGAAACGGCGCCCGCAGAAAAAACGTCTCCGCTAAAAGAAAACCTGCCCCTTATCACCCTCATCATCATGATGGCCCTGAGCTGGGGGCTGGAGCAGATCAACCACCCGTTCGGCAACCTGGCGTTTATCGCCACCACGCTGGTTGGCCTGTTCCCGATTGCCCGTCAGGCGCTGCGTCTGATGAGAAGCGGCAGCTGGTTTGCCATCGAAACGCTGATGAGCGTGGCGGCTATCGGGGCGCTGTTTATTGGCGCGACGGCGGAAGCGGCGATGGTGCTGCTGCTGTTCTTAATTGGCGAACGCCTTGAGGGCTGGGCGGCGAGCCGGGCGCGTAAAGGGGTGAGCGCGCTGATGGCGCTAAAGCCGGAAACCGCCACGCGAGTTATTGATGGTCAGCGTGAAACGGTCGCCATCAACACCCTGCGCCCGGGTGACGTGATTGAAGTGCCCGCAGGCGGACGTCTGCCAGCCGATGGGGCCCTCGTTACCGCCACCGCAAGTTTTGACGAAAGTGCCCTGACCGGGGAATCCATCCCGGTTGCGCGCGCGGCGGGTGAAAAGGTGCCTGCGGGCGCCACCAGCGTCGACCGACTGGTGCAGTTGACGGTCATTTCCGAACCGGGCGACAGCGCCATCGACCGCATCCTCAGGCTGATTGAAGAGGCCGAGGAGCGCCGCGCGCCGGTAGAACGCTTTATCGATCGCTTCAGCCGGATTTACACCCCCGCCATCATGCTGGTGGCGCTGCTGGTCACCGTCGTCCCGCCGCTGTTCTTCGGCGCGCCGTGGGAGGGCTGGATTTACAAAGGGCTGACGCTGCTGCTGATCGGCTGTCCGTGTGCGCTGGTGATCTCCACCCCGGCGGCGATTACCTCCGGGCTGGCGGCGGCGGCACGTCGCGGGGCGCTGATTAAGGGCGGCGCGGCGCTGGAACAGCTGAGTCAGGTCCAGCACATCGCCTTCGATAAAACCGGCACGCTGACCGTCGGCAGGCCGCAGGTGACCGGCGTGTATCCGCAGGACATCAGTGAAGACGCCCTGCTGACGCTGGCCGCTGCCGTGGAGCAGGGTTCCACCCACCCTCTGGCGCAGGCGATTGTACGTGAAGCGAAGGGGCGCGGGCTGAACATCCCTCCGGCAACGGCCCAGCGAGCGCTGGTCGGGTCAGGGATTGAAGCTGTGGTCGAAGGCAAAAAAGTGCTGATCGCCGCGGCGGACGCGCGCTCTACTCCACAGGTTGAGGCGCTGGAGCAGGCCGGGCAGACGGTCATTACCGTGATGCAGGACGGTGTGCCGATGGGCATGCTGGCGCTGCGCGACACCCTGCGTGACGATGCGAAAGAGGCCGTCGACGCACTGCACAGGCTGGGAGTACAGGGCGTGATCCTGACCGGCGATAATCCGCGCGCGGCGGCGGCGATTGCAGGCGAGCTGGGGCTGGAGTTTAAGGCCGGATTGTTGCCTGCGGATAAAGTCAGCGCGGTAACCGAGCTGAACAGCAACGCCCCGCTGGCGATGGTCGGGGACGGAATAAACGATGCCCCGGCAATGAAAGCTTCCACCATCGGCATTGCGATGGGCAGCGGCACCGACGTGGCACTGGAGACCGCCGACGCGGCGCTGACGCACAACCGCCTGACCGGGCTGGCGCAGATGATAGAACTTGCGCGGGCGACGCGCGCCAATATTCGGCAGAACATCGCCATTGCGCTGGGTCTGAAGGGGATTTTCCTGGTCACCACGCTGCTCGGCATGACCGGACTGTGGCTGGCGGTACTGGCGGATACGGGGGCGACGGTGCTGGTTACGGCGAACGCGTTGCGGTTGTTGCGTCAAAGGTAAAAGTGAAACGGCAACCGGGTTGCCGTTTCTCGTGTTTACCCCCTCTCCCCGCGGGAGAGGGCCGGGGTGAGGGCATCAGGCCGCACGCGTCACTGCATTCCTAACAGCCCCGGCAACCACAATGAAATCGCCGGAATGTACGTCACCATCCCCAGCACGACCAGCAACATACCGTAAAACGGCAGCATCGCCCGCACCACGTGTTCGATCTTCTGCTTACTCACCGCACTCGCCACAAACAGCACCGACCCGACCGGCGGCGTGATCAGCCCAATCCCCAGGTTAACCATCATGATCATCCCAAAATGCACCGGGTCGATACCCAGTGCATTGGTCACCGGCAGCAGCACCGGCGTCAGGATCAGGATGATCGGCGCCATGTCCATCAGCGTGCCAATCAGCAGCAGCATGATGTTGAGGTACATGAGGATCACGTACTTGTTATCGGAGAGCGATGTGAAGAATTCGGTGATGCGCATCGGCAGTTGCATGTAGGTCATCACCGCCCCAAACGCCGCGGCAAAGCCGATTAAAATCATCACGATGGTGACGGTTTTCACCGTGCGGCACATCAGCTTCGGCAGTTCGCTCCACTTGTAGTCGCGGTAGATAAACATGGTGACGAAGAACGCCCACAGGCAGGCCACGGCGGCAGATTCGGTGGCGGTAAAAATCCCGGACAAGATCCCGCCGAGGATAATCACCACCGTCATCAGCCCCCACAGGGCATCGAGCATAATTTTCAGCGCCTGCCTGAACGGGATTTTGTCCCCCTTCGGGTAGCCGCGCTTGCGGGCGAAGCACAGGCAGAGCACCATCAGGCTCACGCCCAGCAGCAGGCCCGGCAGCACGCCCGCGATAAACAGCGTGGCGATGGAGACCGTTCCCCCCGCCGCCAGGGAGTAAATCACCGAGTTGTGGCTGGGCGGGATCAGAATCGCCTGCACCGACCCGCTGGCCGTCACCGCCGCCGCGTATTCGCGCGGATAACCCTTCTTCTCCATCTCCGGGATCATCACGCTGCCGATAGACGCCGTATCCGCCACCGACGAGCCGGAAATCGCGCCGAAGAACGTCGAGGCGACAATGTTCACCAGCGACAGCCCACCGCGGATAAAGCCGACGAACACGTAGGCGAAATTCACCAGCCGTCGGGCAATGCCCCCTTCCGCCATGATCGCCCCGGCAAGAATGAAGAACGGGATTGCCAGCAGGGTAAATTTATTGACCCCGCTGGTGATCTGGATCATCAGCGCCTCCAGCGGCAGGTCAATCCACAGCGCGCCCGCCACGGCGCTTAAGCCGACGGCGAAGGCCACCGGCATCCCCAGCGCCAGCAAAATGGCGAGGGTGAATAACAAAACAAAAGCATCCATTGTTCACCCCTTAACTGTGATTGCCGATCAGCACGACCGGACGGTTTTCCTGCGAGCCAAACAGCAGGCGTTCAAGCACAAACAGGATCAAAATGGCCGACCCGACAGGCAGAGGCAGATAGCTTTCGCCGGAGGTCAAGAGCGGAAACTCCGCCACCGGCTGCTCCCACAGCTCAACGCACAGCCAGTAGCTGTACCAGCACATCAGGCCAGAAATAAGCAGCATCAGCAGATCCACTACCCGCGCGCACAGCCTTTGCAGCGACGCGGGCAGGCGGTCGGTAAGCATGTTGACCGCAATATGCGACCCGGCGCGGTAGCTCACCGCCGCGCCGATGAAGGTAAACGTCACCATGCAGATAATGGCGATCGGCTCCGGCCAGGATTCGCCGCGATTGAGCACGTAGCGTGAGAAGATGCCGATGGGGATGACAATCGTCATCACCAGCAGCGAGAGACCCGCCACCGCCATGGCGAGCAGGTACAGACGATCCATCCACTTCAGGTAGAGTTCGGACATACGTACTCCGGATTACTGAACGTCAGCGATGGCTTTCATCAGATCCTGATGCTTGTCGCCATACTGCGCGCGCACCGGCTCAGTGGCTTTGATGAACACCGTTTTGTCGATATCGTGGAACTTCACGCCGCCAGCCTTCATTTTTGCCAGCGCCTGGTCGTTATACGCATTCCACAGCTTGCGCTGCTCGAACTGCGCTTCGCGGGCCAGCACCAGGATCTTTTGCTGTTCGTCAGCGCTGAGCTTGTCCCATTTCACTTTGGAATAGAGCAGCATTTCCGGGGTGATGAAGTGGCCGCTCAGCGTGTAGTTTTTGGCGACCGGCATATAGTTGTGGGCGATAAAGGTTGGCGGGTTGTTCTCCGCGCCGTCGATCACCCCGGTCTGCATGCCGCTGTAAACCTCGCTGACGCCCATCGCCACCGAGTTCGCCCCCATCGCTTTCAGCGTGGCCAGCGCCACCGGGCTGCCCTGCACGCGGATTTTCTTCCCTTTCAGATCGTCCGGTTTGACGATCGGCTCTTTGGTGATCAGGTTACGGGTGCCGGAATCCATCCAGCCGAGGAAGACCAGGCGCGATTTCGGGTTGGCGGTCAGCTTGTCGCCAATCTGCTTGCCGATATCCCCGTCGATCACCTTGTGCATGTGGTCTTCATCGCGGAATACGTAGGGCAGCGTAAACACTTCGATATCCGGCAGGATGGCGGCAACCGGCGCCATAGAGACGCGGATCATGTCTATCGCCCCCATCTGCGCCTGCTCAATCATCTGCTTTTCATCCCCCAGCACGCCGCCGGGGAAGACCTTAATCTCCAGCTTGCCATCGGTTTGTTGTTTGAGTTTTTCACCCATCTGCTGAACCGCCACCACGTTCGGGTAGCCTTCAGGATGCACATCGGCGGCTTTGATGGTCTGGGCAGAAACGGTGCAGGCAAAAGCAGACAGGCACAGAGCAGCCAGTAACGGCTTGAGGGTCGTTTTCATTGAGTCAACTCCAGGGTAGTGAAATAAGCGTTAAAACGATGTTTTAGTTTTTGACGTTTAAAAATTAGACTACGGCTGGAAAAAGGAGGGTGAAGCGCCTCACAAAAAGCGCGAAATTTTGAAACGATGGTTCGAAATTGTGATGGGTGCTTGTCGGGTGGCGGCTGCGCCTTACCCGACCTACTACACCCGTAGGCCCGTGCAAGCGAAGCGCCGCCGGGCATCAGGTCGCACTTACCCCTTACGAATCACATACCGGTACGGCAAGGTCTCGGTTTGCTGCGCTACCAGTTCATGTTCCATAAAGGTACAAAAACCGGGAATATCGCGGGTAGTGGCCGGGTCATCGGCGACGATCAGCAGCGTTTCGCCGCTCTGCATGTTACGGACGGTCTTACGCACCATCATTACCGGCTCCGGGCAACGGAGGCCCTGAGCATCAAGCGTGTGGTCTGGGCTGGAAAACAGGTCGGTCATGTTCTTCTCGTTCAGGTAAAAACGGCTGTAGTTTACGCCCCGCTATCGCCAATGCAAACCAGGTTAACGATTGCGTGAAAATTAGCCATTGCAAAGTGTCGTTAAAGCAGTATCATGCGGCGGCTTTATTGGGTTCCCTCACCCCAAATATTAATCAAAAAGGTACAATATGAACTCCTTTACACAATCGCAACGCGTCAAGGCGTTGTTCTGGCTTTCGCTATTTCATCTGCTGGTGATCATCTCCAGTAACTATCTGGTACAGCTCCCCATCTCCATTTTTGGTTTCCATACCACCTGGGGCGCGTTCAGTTTCCCGTTTATTTTCCTTGCGACGGATTTAACCGTGCGTATTTTTGGCGCACCGCTGGCGCGGCGGATTATTTTTGCGGTGATGATCCCGGCACTGTTTGTCTCCTACGCCATCTCCTCGCTGTTTTACATGGGAAGCTGGCAGGGCTTCGAAGCCCTGACGCATTTCAACCTGTTCGTCGCGCGTATTGCCGCCGCCAGCTTTATGGCCTATGCCCTGGGGCAGATCCTCGATGTCCACGTGTTTAACCGCCTGCGTCAGAACCATCGCTGGTGGATGGCACCAACGGCTTCCACGCTGTTCGGTAACGTGAGCGATACGCTGGCCTTCTTCTTCATTGCCTTCTGGCGCAGCCCGGACGCCTTCATGGCAGAACACTGGATGGAAATCGCTCTGGTGGACTACGCCTTTAAGGTGCTTATCAGCCTGGTCTTCTTCCTGCCGATGTACGGCGTGCTGTTGAATATGCTGCTGAAAAGACTGGCAGATAAATCGGAAATCTCCGCATTGCAGGCAGGTTAAGGGTTCGCTTTATCAGTTGTGATAAGATGAACGAATGAGCCGCTATGGCCGTTTATCGAAAGGAAGAAGTCAATGCGCAATCTGGTTAAATATGTCGGGATTGGCCTGCTGGTTGTTGGCCTTGCAGCCTGTGATAACAGCGACACCAAAACGCCTGCTCAGGGCGCGTCAGCAGAAAGCAACGCCACCGGTCAGCCGGTGAGCCTGATGGATGGCAAACTCAGTTTCTCTCTGCCCGCGGACATGACCGATCAGAGCGGTAAGCTGGGCACCCAGGCGAACAACATGCACGTCTATTCCGATGCCACCGGGCAAAAAGCAGTCATTGTGATTGTCGGTGACGATACCAGCGAAGATCTGGGTGTGCTGTCCAAACGTCTGGAAGATCAGCAGCGCAGCCGCGACCCGCAGCTTCAGGTGGTGACCAATAAGTCTATCGAGCTGAAAGGCCACACGCTGCAACAGCTGGACAGCATCATCTCCGCCAAAGGCCAGACCGCTTACTCCTCCGTGGTTCTCGGCAAGGTAGATAATAAACTGCTGACCATGCAGATCACTCTGCCTGCAGATAATCAGCAAAAAGCGCAGGCAACCGCTGAAAACATCATTAACACCCTTGTGATCCAGTAATCGTTCACCAGGATGACGTGGCCTCCGTCGCTTGCGCCGGGGGCCATTTTTTTTCCATGACTTTAAGACTAACGCTCCAGACGAAGCGAATCCGGCGCACTACAATTAGCAAGCCCCCCGGAAAAAGGAATTCTTATGACTGCCAGCCCGCCCGACAAAGCCGGACTTCATATTTTATTAAAACTCGCCTGCCTGGTGGTTATCCTTGCGGGTATCCATGCGGCGGCAGATATCATTGTTCAGCTTCTGCTGGCGCTGTTTTTCGCCATCGTCCTCAACCCGCTGGTGACGTGGTTTTTACGCCGGGGCATCAGCCGCCCGGTCGCGATTACCATTGTGGTGATGGTGATGCTGGTTGTCCTGACGGCGCTGTTCGGCGTGCTCGCCGCCTCGCTGAGCGAATTTTCCACCATGCTGCCGCAGTACAATAAAGAGCTGACGCGCAAGCTGGTCGATCTCCAGCGCATGTTGCCGTTCGTTAATCTGCATATCTCACCGGAACGGATGCTGCGCCGGATGGATTCCGAGAAGGTGATGACCTACGCCACCACGTTGATGACCGGGCTTTCCGGGGCAATGGCCAGCATTCTGCTGCTGGTGATGACGGTGGTGTTTATGCTGTTCGAAGTGCGCCACGTGCCGTATAAGCTGCGTTTTGCCCTGAACAATCCGCAGATCCACATTGCCGGCTTGCATCGCGCGCTGAAGGGTGTGTCCAAATATCTGGCGCTGAAAACGCTGTTAAGCCTGTGGACCGGCGTGATCGTCTGGCTGGGGCTGGTGCTGCTGGACGTGCAGTTCGCGCTGATGTGGGGCGTGCTGGCGTTTTTACTGAACTACGTGCCCAATATCGGCGCGGTGCTTTCTGCCGTTCCGCCGATGATCCAGGCGTTCCTGTTTAACGGTTTTTATGAGTGCATGCTGGTAGGGGCGCTGTTCCTCGTCGTGCATATGGTGCTGGGCAATATTCTCGAACCGCGCATGATGGGTCACCGTCTGGGCATGTCGACGATGGTGGTGTTTTTATCGTTACTGATCTGGGGATGGCTGCTGGGACCGGTGGGCATGCTGCTCTCCGTGCCGCTCACCAGCGTCTGTAAAATCTGGATGGAAACCACGAAAGGAGGCAGTAAACTCGCCATTCTGCTGGGTCCGGGTCGGCCAAAAAGTCGTTTGCCGGGATAACCGGGTGGAAAGGGTTAAAAGTGACGTTTATTCGCCAGCGCGACGACAACATTGTACGATGTGCGCAGCAAATCGCGCTGGCGAAGAAAAAGTCACAGAAACAGGTTTATCGCGGACGCGCGTAGATGAAATTTACACTTACCCTTATCGACTGGCAGGCAAGAGCGCCAGGACTCAGCGATGCCGACGAATGGCAGGCATGGTCACGCCGGTCTGACGCCATCGATCCTGATGCACCGCTGGCGAAACTGACCGATCTGCCGATGATGACCGCCCGCCGCCTGAATTCAGGCAGCAAGCTGGCCGTTGATCTTGGCCTGATGATGCTGCGCAAACACCGCATCGACGCCGTCGTCTACAGCAGCCGTCACGGGGAGCTGGAACGCAATTTTCGTATTCTCCAGGCCCTGGCGGCAGATCAGCCCGTTTCCCCCACCGATTTTGCCATGTCGGTACACAACTCGGCGGTCGGCAATCTCACTATCGCCGCGCGTCAGCCTGTTGTCTCTTCGTCGGTTTCCGCCGGTATGGATACCTTCCAGCAGAGCTTATGCGAGGTGCTGAGTCTGCTACATGCGGGCTACTCACGCGTGTTGCTGGTAGATTTCGACGGTCTGCTGCCGGAGTTTTATCACGCCGGGCTGCCGCCGCAGATGCCCGTCTGGCCCTACGCGCTGGCGCTGGTAATTGAGGCCGGAAATACGCTCAGCTGTGAAACGCACGCCAACCGCAGGCCTGAAGAGCCCGCGCTGCCGCAAAGCCTGCAGTTCCTGCGCCATTACCTGCGGGACGAGCGCCAGTTTACCCTGCCGGGCGAGCGCCTGCTGTGGCAATGGACGCGCCAATGAGAGGGTTACGTTCCCGCCTCGATCGGGTATGGCGCATGCTGATGACCGGATTGTGCTTCGCCCTGTTCGGCCTCGGCGGGCTGACGCTGTCGCTGGTGTGGTTTAACCTGCTGCTGATTTTCCAGCGTGACCGCACCCAACGTCGCCGCCTGGCACGCCGCACTATTTCTGCCAGTTTCCGCCTGTTCCTCGCGGTGGTACGCGGTGTAGGGGTACTGGATTACCGTTTCAACAACCAGGACGTTTTGCGCGCCGAGCGGGGCTGTCTGGTGATTGCGAACCATCCCTCGCTGCTGGACTACGTTCTGCTGGCGTCGGTGATGAACGAAACTGACTGTCTGGTGAAAAGCGCGTTGCTGCGTAACCCGTTCGTCAGCGGCGTGATCCGCGCGGCGGACTATCTGATTAACAGCGAAGCCGACACGCTGCTTGCCGCAAGCCAGCAGCGTCTGGCCCAGGGCGACACCCTGCTTATCTTCCCTGAAGGCACCCGCACCCGGGTGGGAGAAGCCATGACCCTGCAACGTGGGGCGGCGAATATCGCCGTTCGCTGCAACAGCGCCGTGCGCGTGGTGGTGATCCACTGTAGCGAACGGATGCTGGATAAACAGAGCAACTGGTATAACGTGCCCCCCAACAAACCTGTTTTCACCGTGGATGTTCGCGAACGCATCAACATTCATGATTTTTATGATGCGAGTCAGCACGAACCGGCGCTGGCAGCAAGGCAGTTAAACCGGCATATGCAGCATCAGTTAACAACCGGTCTTCAATCTTTGTCAGGAACGAAAGATGCAAGCGCTCTATCTTGAAATTAAGAATCTCATTATCTCTACGCTGAATCTGGAAGAACTTACCCCAGAGGATATTGATACAGACGCCGCGCTCTTTGGCGACGGCCTCGGTCTGGACTCAATCGACGCCCTTGAGCTGGGGCTGGCGGTAAAAAATCAGTACGGCGTAGTGCTTTCTGCCGAAAGTGACGAGATGCGTCAGCACTTCTATTCCGTTGCCACGCTCGCGGCTTTTATTCATCAACAACGCGCCTGAGAATGACCGCTATGACAGAACAACAAACGATTTATCAGGAAGTCTCTGCGCTTCTTATTACGCTGTTTGAAGTCGCTCCGGAGGATATTACCCCTGAGGCACGGCTTTACGAGGATCTGGATCTCGACAGCATTGATGCCGTCGATATGGTAGTGCACCTGCAAAAGAAGACGGGCCATAAAATCAAGCCCGAAACCTTTAAAGCGGTGCGCACGGTGCAGGACGTCGTGGACGTTGTGGAACAGCTTCAGCGCGACGCGTAACGTGCGTTCGATTCCAGTTCTTCCCGCCCTGACGGGGCTGATGCTGCTGGCATGGCCGTTTTTGATCGGCTTCGGGCTGGCGAATAATAGCCTGCACGGGATACTGCCCGTGATGGCGCTGGTGCTGCTGTTACGCGTCTGCCAGGCCCGTCGGCAGGGCGGTCCCCTGCGTTATCTTTTCGTGAGCGTGGCGCTGGCTGGCATAGCGCTTTGCGCGGCGAGCTACGTCCTGCACGCGCACCAGTGGGTGCTGTTTTATCCGGTGGTGGTGAATCTGGTGATGCTGGTGGTGTTTGGCGGTTCGCTGTGGACGGCAATGCCTGTCGTCGAACGGCTGGCGCGCCTGCGTGAACCGGATCTCTCCCCCGTCGGGGTACGTTACACGCGCCGGGTTACCCGGGTCTGGTGCGGCTTTTTTATTATTAACGGGGCGATCGCGCTGTTTACCGTAGTACACGCCGATATCCGTCTGTGGACGCTGTGGAACGGGATGATTGCCTATCTCCTGATGGGCACGCTGATGGCCGGCGAGTGGCTGGTGCGACAACGGGTGATGAAAAACGATGCTTAACCCTCTCCCGCTTAGCCAGTGGCTCAGTGCCCCCCGCCCTGACGACACCCCTGTCGCCTGGCAGGACAACCATCTCTGGACGCTTGGCGATCTGCGCCACGACGTCACTCAGCTGGTCGACACGCTGCGTGATGAAGAAGGCGAGCGCTGGGCGCTGTGCATCGAAAACGGCTATCTGTTTATTGTCGCGCTGCTGGCGACGCTGCATGCGGGTAAAACGCCGGTCCTCCCCGGGCACAGCCGGGCGGCACAGCTTAACGAACAGCGGGCGCTGTTCAGCGGCGTCCTGAGCGACACCACGCTCGATTTTCAGGGGCGACAGCTGCGGGTTGCTTCCGCTCAGCGGGCAGGCCATCCCTTTTCACCGCTGCCTGCCATCGATGAGATGCGCACGATCGAGCTTTACACCTCCGGCTCGACCGGCACGCCGCAGCGGGTGAGTAAGCCGGTAGTCAGCCTGGATCGTGAGGCTCGTCTGCTGGCGGAACATTTTGGCGATCGTCTGGCAGGCTGTCACGTCGTCGCTTCCGTGGTGCTGCACCACCTGTATGGCCTGACGTTTCGTGTCGTCTTACCCATGGCGCTCGGCCTGCCGCTGCACGCCAGCCTGCTCAACTATGCCGAGCAGCTCTCTGCCCTTCCCGACAATAAACGCTATCTTTTCATCAGCAGTCCGGCGTTTCTCAAGCGGCTGGACGCGTCGCTGACGCCGCCCCCCGTCAACCTGCTCTTCTCCGCTGGCGGCGCGCTGCCCTGGCAGGAGGTCGCCGCGGTTCAGGCCTGGCTCAACGTCTGGCCGGATGAAATATACGGCAGCACGGAAACAGGCGTAATGGCCTGGCGCTACCGTCAGGAGGAAAGCATCCGCTGGCAGCCTTTCCCCGGCGTGACGTTTCACGGCGATCGCGTGACGTCGCCGCTGATCCCCGAGGCGGAGGGGGTCCTGCTGGATGATATCCTGCACTTCACGGCTGACGGGCAGTTCAGCCTCGTCGGGCGCCGCGGTCGGGTGGTCAAAATTGAAGATAAGCGCATTTCGCTCGATGACATTGAGCGCCGCCTGCTGGCGCTGGACGGCATCCGCGAAGCCGCCGCGCTGACGGTGACGCGCGGCGGGCGTCAGGGTATTGGCGTATTGCTGGTGCTGAATGAAGCGGTGCGTCAGCAACACGAACAGAGCAAAAAAGCGCAGGAGCTCGCCTGGCGTCGCGCCCTTCGCCCCTGGCTTGAACCGGTTGCCGTGCCGCGCTACTGGCGGATCGTTGATGAAATTCCGGTCAATAGCATGAACAAGCGCGTAACTGCGCAGCTACAGGAGTTGTTTCATGAAAATCCCTGAAATCGAACGCCGCGAGCCTGGCCCCGGATATCTGGAGATAACCCTTTATCTTGATCCTGACCTGCTCTGGTTTAAGGGACATTTCGCCGTACAGCCGCTGCTGCCGGGCGTGGCCCAGCTCGACCGGGTGATGCATTACGCTGCCGCGCTGGCGCCGGGCTACCGTTTTCACAGTATTCAGAACGTGAAGTTCGCCGCCCCGCTGTTGCCGGAGAACACGGTCACGCTGCTCCTTGCCTGGCAGCCCGAACGCCAGATGCTGACCTTTAGCTACCAGCGCCATGCGGGTAACGAGCGCCACACCGCCAGCAGCGGGAAGATTCGCTTATGTCAGTAACCTTCCGTCCCTGCGTCCTGATCCCGTGCTACAACCACGGGGCGATGATGGCTTCGGTGCTGGCGCGCCTGGCGCCTTTCGATCTGCCCTGTCTGGTGGTGGACGACGGCAGCGATGAAACCACGCGCCGCACGCTTGAAGCGCTGGCGGCGGATCGTCCGCAGGTCACGCTGCTGCGCCTCGCCGAAAACAGCGGCAAAGGCGCGGCGGTGATGCAGGGGCTGAAAGCCTGTGCCGATCGCGGCTTCACCCACGCCGTTCAGGTGGACGCTGACGGCCAGCACGCTATTGAAGACATCCCCAAACTGCTGGCGCTGGCCGAACGCCATCCCGATGCGCTCATTTCCGGTCAGCCCGTTTATGATGACTCGATCCCCCGTTCGCGCCTGTACGGGCGCTGGATAACACACGTCTGGGTCTGGATTGAAACCCTCTCCCTGCAACTGAAAGACAGCATGTGCGGGTTTCGCGTTTACCCGATAGCGCCGGTAATGCGCCTGGCGGCGGGCACGCCGCTCGGCAGGCGGATGGATTTTGATACTGAAGTGATGGTGCGCCTCTACTGGCAGGGCAACACCAGCTATTTTCTGCCCACCCGCGTGACCTATCCGCCGGACGGGGTATCCCATTTCGATGCCCTGAAAGACAACGTGCGCATCTCGTTGATGCATACCCGTCTGTTTCTCGGCATGCTGCCGCGCATTCCTTCCCTGCTGATGCGTCGCCGCTCGCAGCACTGGGCGCAGCAGCAGGAGGTGAAAGGATTATGGGGCATGCGCCTGATGCTGCGCGTCTGGCAGTTGCTGGGGCGAAAGGCGTTTACCATCCTGCTGTGGCCGGTTACGGCCGTCTACTGGCTGGCCGCCCGCGCTGCGCGTCAGGCGTCGCAGCAGTGGCTGACGCGGGTTAAAACGGTGATGGCACAGCGGCAAATGCCGCAACCCGCACGGCTTAACAGTTTTTCCCACTTCCTGCGCTTCGGTCATGCCATGCTGAACAAAGTGGCCAGCTGGCGCGGCGAAATGAAGCTTCATCGCGATCTGGTCTTTGCGCCAGGCGCGCAGGAGGCGCTGGGTCTTGACGATCCTCAGGGCAAACTGCTGCTCGCGTCGCATCTTGGCGATGTGGAAGCCTGCCGGGCGCTGGCCCAGCGCGAAGGGGCGAAAACCATCAACGCGCTGGTCTTTAGCGACAATGCTCAGCGTTTTAAACAGGTGATGGAGGAGATGGCGCCGCAGGCGGGCATTCACCTGATGCCGGTCACCGACATTGGCCCGGAGACCGCCATCCTCATTAAAGAGAAGCTGGATCGCGGCGAATGGGTGGCGATCGTGGGCGATCGCATCGCCGTCACCCCGCAGCGCGGCGGCAGCTGGCGGGTGATATGGAGCGAATTTATGGGCCAGCCCGCGCCGTTCCCGCAGGGACCGTTTATCCTGGCGTCCCTATTGCGCTGCCCGGTGGTGCTGATTTTTGCCCTCTGCCAGCAGGGAAAGCTGACCCTGCACTGCGAGCCGTTTGCCGACCCGCTGCTGCTGCCGCGCGGCGAACGCCAGCAGGCGCTACAGCAGACCGTCGATCGCTATGCGCAGCGGCTGGAGCATTACGCGCTCTTGTCGCCTCTCGACTGGTTTAATTTTTTCGATTTCTGGCAGCTGCCAGAGGTCAACGAGAAGGAGTAAAGGGTGCTGACCGATCCCCGCTTTACGGCTGAAGTTGAAATCACCGTTCCGTTCCACGACGTCGATATGATGGGCGTGGTGTGGCACGGCAACTATTTCCGCTATTTTGAGATTGCCCGCGAAGCGCTGCTCAACCAGTTTGATTACGGCTATCGCCAGATGAAAGCGTCCGGCTACGTCTGGCCGGTGGTGGATACCCGGGTGAAATACCGCGACGCGGTGACCTTCGAGCAGCGCATTCGCGTCCGCGCCCATATTGAAGAGGTTGAAAACCGTCTGCGCATCGCCTATCAAATCTTCGACGCGCAAACCGGGAAACGCACCACCACCGGCTACACCATTCAGGTGGCGGTGGAAGAAGCAAGCCGGGAGATGTGCTTTGTCAGCCCGGCCATTCTGTTCGAACGCATGGGGATCGCGCCATGAAGTGGATAACGCTACTCGCGCTGCTGGTAAGCCCGCTGGTGAACGCGGTCACGCTGGATGAACTGCAACAGCGGTTTGCGGAGCAACCGGTGGTGCGCGCACACTTCGAACAGACCCGCACGATCAAGGACATGCCTCAGCCCCTGCGCTCGCAGGGGGAGATGCTGATCGCCCGTGACAATGGCCTGCTGTGGGATCAAAAAGCGCCGTTCCCGATGACGCTGCTGCTGGATGACAAACGGATGGTGCAAATCGTCAACGGTCAGCCGCCGCAGACCATTACCGCCGACACTAACCCGCAGATGTTCCAGTTCAACCATCTGCTGCGGGCGCTGTTCCAGGCCGACCGCAAGGTGCTGGAAGAGAACTTCCGCATCGATTTCAAAGACCTGGGCGAAGGCCGCTGGTCGCTGGTGCTGACGCCCGTTACCACGCCGCTGGACAAGATTTTCGCCACCCTTGATTTGAAGGGCGCGATCTATCTGGAATCCATTCGCCTGAACGATAAGCAGGGCGACACGACGGATATCGCCCTCTCCCGCCACCAACTGACGCCCGCCCGCCTGACCGATGCAGAACGCCAGCGCTTTGCCGCACCGTAACGCCCTGCGCCCGGCGCTGCTGTGGGCCGCGGTATGCCTGATCCTGCTGGGCGTGCTGCTGTCGCTGCTGCCTGGCGCGCGGCTGAACAGCAGCGTGCTCGCCATGCTGCCGAAACAGACGCTCGGCGCGATCCCTCCCGCCCTCAACGACGGATTTATGCAGCGCCTCGACCGCCAGCTCATCTGGCTGGTCAGCCCTGGTAAACAGCCGGACCCGCGCGTGGCGCAGCAGTGGTTAACCCTGCTGCAACGCAGCCAGGCGCTGAGTGTCGTAAAAGGTCCGCTGGATGCCGCCGGGCAACAGGCCTGGGGAGATTTCTTCTGGCAGCACCGCAATGGCCTGGTCGATCCGGCCACCCGCGCCCGCCTGCAAAACGGCGGTGAAGCGCAGGCTCAGTGGATCCTGTCCCAACTCTACTCCGCCTTTTCCGGCGTGAGCGGCAAGGAGCTGCAAAACGATCCGCTGATGCTGATGCGCGGCGCGCAGCTCGCGCTGGCGAAGAACAGCCAGAAGATGCAGCTGATGGACGGCTGGCTGGTGACAAAAGATGCGGCCGGGAACTACTGGTATCTGCTGCACGGCGAGCTGGCAGGCTCTTCGTTTGACATGCAGCAAACCCACCAGCTGGTGACCACCCTCAACGCGATGCAGCAGACGCTGAAAAGCCAATATCCACAGGCGCAGCTGCTGTCGCGCGGGACGGTGTTCTACAGCGATTACGCCAGCCAGCAGGCTAAAAACGATATTTCCACGCTCGGCGTCGCCACGGTGCTCGGGGTGATCCTGCTGATTGTGTCGGTGTTTCGCTCCGTGCGTCCGCTGCTGCTGAGTCTGCTCTCCATTGCCATCGGCGCGCTGGCGGGGACGGTCGTGACGCTCCTGCTGTTCGGTGAGCTGCACCTGATGACGCTGGTGATGAGCATGAGCATCATCGGCATCTCGGCGGACTATACGATTTACTACCTCACGGAGCGGATGGTGCACGGCGCGGAACACTCGCCCTGGCAAAGCCTGGCAAAAGTGCGTAACGCGCTGCTGCTGGCGCTGCTGACTACCGTCGTGGCGTATCTCTTCATGATGCTGGCCCCCTTCCCCGGCATTCGTCAGATGGCGGTGTTCGCCGCCGCAGGGCTGAGCGCCTCGTGCCTGACGGTAATTTTCTGGCACCCGTGGTTGTGCCGTGGCATGCCGGTTCGCCCGATCCCCCTGAGAGGGATGATGCAGCGCTGGCTGAACGCCTGGCGCGACAGCAAAGCCCTCTCCGTCGGGCTGCCGGTAGCACTGGCGCTGCTCTCCGCCATCGGGATCGCCAGCCTGCGGGTGGATGACGATATCGCCCGGCTTCAGGCGCTGCCGCAGGACATTCTGGCGCAGGAAAAAACCATCACCGCCCTGACCGGGCAAAATGTCGATCAGAAGTGGTTCGTGGTGTATGGCGCGTCGGCTCAGGAAACGCTGGAGCGGCTGGAGGCGTTTGCCCCGGCGCTGGCGCAGGCGCAAAAAGCCGGAGAATTAACCCGCTGGCGCACCCTGCCGCTGAACTCGCTGGCGCGGCAGAACAGCGATCTGCAACTTCTGCGTAACGCCGCGCCGACGGTGACGAAAATGCTGCAAAGCACGGGGCTGAATGCCGTCGCCCCGAATCTGAACGCCATGCCTGTCAGCGTGGAGGCGTGGCTCGCCAGCCCGGCCAGCGAGGGCTGGCGTTTGCTGTGGCTGACGCTGCCGAACGGCAAAAGCGGTGTGCTGGTCCCGGTCGATGGCGTCAGAAACAGCGCTGCGCTCGGTGAGCTGGCCGCCCGCCATCCCGGAGTCGTCTGGGTTGACCGTAAGGCCAGCTTCGACAGCCTGTTTGCACTCTACCGCGCGCTGCTGACGGGGCTGCTGGGCGTGGCGCTGGCGGTGATTGCCTGCGGCGCGGTGGTGCGCCTCGGCTGGCGAAAAGGGCTGGTGGCGCTGGTGCCGTCCGTGCTGTCGCTGGGCGGCGGGCTGGCGGCGCTGGCCGTGACGGGCCATCCGGTGAACCTGTTTTCCCTGCTGGCGCTGGTGCTGGTCCTCGGCATTGGCATCAACTACACGCTGTTTTTCAGCAACCCGCGCGGCACGCCGCTGACCTCCATGCTGGCGATTACCCTCGCCATGATGACCACCCTGCTGACGCTGGGAATGCTGGTGTTCAGCACCACTCAGGCCATCAGCAGCTTTGGCATTGTGCTGGTGAGCGGTATCTTCACCGCGTTCCTGCTCGCCCCGCTGGCGATGCCGACTAACAAAGAGAACTTACCATGACCCGTTTCATTCGCCTGGCGGCAGTGATGATGGCCCTGTTGCTGGCGGGGTGTAGCCATACGACGAACCGCGATGACGCGCGCCCTCAGGCCTGGCTCCAGCCCGGTACCCGTGTCACGCTGCCACCGCCGGGCATCACGCCTGCCATCCGCGCGCAGCAGTTGCTTACCGGCAGTTTTAAAGGCCAGACCCAGTCGCTGCTGGTGATGCTGAACGCCGATGGCGATAAAGTGACGCTTGCCGGCCTCTCCTCCGTCGGGATCCGCCTGTTCCTCGCCACCTACGACGACACCGGGATCCACACCGAGCAGTCGGTTGTGATGCCGCAGTTGCCGCCCGCCAGCCAGGTGCTGGCCGACGTGATGCTCAGCCACTGGCCCCTCAGCGCCTGGCAGCCGCAGTTGCCGAAAGGCTGGACGCTGAACGATACTGACACCAGACGCGAACTGCGCAACCCCGATGGCAAGCTGGTCACGGAAATTGCCTACCTGAACCGTAACGGCAGGCGCGAACCGATTAGCATTGTGCAGCACGCTTTTCACTACCACATCACCATTCAATATCTGGGTGACTGAGATGATTTACCTTTCTGCCGTTGGCATGGTCAACGCGCTCGGCAACTCGGCTGATGAAATAGCGGCAAACCTGAACGCTGGCGTGGCCCCCGGGATGCACCAGCGTGCGGGCTGGCTACAGGGCCTACCCGAGGCCGTGCTGGGCGGGGTAGAGGGTGATCTTCCCCCTGTCCCCGGGTCTTTTTCTGCGCATCGAAGTCGCAACAACCAGCTGCTGCTGGCGGCGCTGGCGCAAATCCGGCCCGCCGTCGATGCGGCCATTGCGCGCGTGGGGCGCGACCGCGTGGCGGTGGTGCTGGGCACCAGCACCTCCGGACTGGACGAGGGTGATGAGTACGTGCGCCGCGCGCAGAACGGCGAGCGCAGTCCGCAGTGGCAATATCCGCAGCAGGAGCTGGGCGATCCGTCGCGCTTTCTCGCCAGCTGGCTTGCGCTGGACGGCCCGGCGTATACCATCTCGACCGCCTGCTCCTCCAGCGCACGGGCGATCATCAGCGGCCGTCGCCTGATCGACGCCGGTCTGGTGGACGTCGCCATCGTCGGCGGGGCCGACAGCCTGAGCCGCATGCCGGTCAACGGCTTCAACAGCCTGGAATCCTTCTCCCCCACCCTGTGCGAACCGTTTGGCCGCAACCGTCGGGGGATCACCATTGGCGAAGCGGCAGCATTGATGGTACTGACCCGCGAGCCGGGCGAGATTGCGCTCCTGGGCGCGGGGGAATCCAGCGATGCGTACCATATTTCCGCCCCACATCCGCAGGGCGAAGGGGCGATCCGCGCCATCACCCAGGCGCTGAACGAGGCGGGCATGACGGCGGCGGACGTCGGTTATATCAACCTGCACGGCACCGCCACGCCGCTGAACGATCGCATTGAGGCGCAGGTGATCCACGATCTCTTTGGCGACCGCGTGCCGTGCAGCTCCACGAAGCATCTTACCGGCCACACGCTGGGTGCCGCCGGGATCACCGAGGCCGCCCTGAGCTGGCTGATCCTGACCCGAGACCTGCCGCTGCCGCCGCAGGATTTTTCCCGCTACGCGCCGGACGACACCCTGCCCGCCTTCGGCCTACTGCACCAGAGCGCACCGCTGAATAAACCAGTGATCCTGTCAAACTCCTTCGCGTTTGGCGGCAACAACGCCAGCCTTCTGCTGGGGAGAGTATGATGCGCTACTTACCACCCGGGGATTATCTTCCTCACGACACGCCGATGCTGCTGCTTGAGAGCGTGGAAAGCGTCACCGATGACCGCGCCGTTTGCAACGTGACGGTGAACGATCGGGGCGTTCTGGCGCCGTTTCTGGACGCAGGCGGCAACCTGCCCGGCTGGTTTGCGCTGGAGCTGATGGCTCAGACCGTGGGCGTCTGGTCTGAATGGCACCGGATGCAAAAAGGGCTGCCGCACTGTGCGCTGGGTATGGTGCTGGGCGCGCGCGAGCTGGTGTGCGACGCAGGGCATTTTGCCGCAGGCAGCACGCTGATCATCACCATCGAACGTCTGATGCAGGATGAGCGCTTTGGCAGCTTCGAGTGCACCATTCATGCGGATAATATTTCCCTCGCCACGGGCCGCGTAAACACCTTCCAGCCGAGCGAGGAAGAATTAACCACACTTTTTAACCAGGGAACACCATCATGAGATCCGTACTGGTCACCGGCGCCAGCAAAGGCATTGGCCGCGCTATCGCCCTTCAGCTTGCGGCGGACGGTTTCACCGTCGGCGTGCATTACCATCGTGATGAAGCGGGCGCGCAGGAGACGCTGGAGGCGATTGTCCAGGCAGGCGGCGCGGGCCGTTTACTCACCTTTGACGTGGGCAACCGCGAGCAGTGCCGTACGGTGCTGGAACAGGCGATCGCTGACCACGGCGCGTGGTATGGCGTGGTCAGTAACGCCGGTATTACCCGCGACGGCGCATTTCCGGCGCTCAGCGACGATGACTGGGACAGCGTGATCCACACCAATCTCGACAGTTTTTATAACGTCATTCATCCCTGCATTATGCCGATGATCGGCACCCGCAAGGGCGGGCGGATCATCACCCTGTCGTCGGTGTCAGGCATTATGGGCAACCGTGGGCAGGTGAACTACAGCGCGGCGAAAGCCGGGATCATCGGCGCCACCAAAGCGCTCGCCACCGAGCTGGCAAAACGCAAAATCACCGTCAACTGCATCGCGCCGGGGCTGATTGATACCGGTATGATCGAGATGGATGAAGCCGCGTTGAACGCGGCGATGTCGATGATCCCGATGCAGCGTATGGGCCAGGCCGAGGAAGTGGCCGGGCTGGCGAGCTACCTGATGTCGGATAAAGCAGGCTATGTGACGCGACAGGTGATATCGATCAACGGAGGCATGCTATGACCCGCCGGGTAGTGATTACGGGTATGGGCGGCATCACCGCATTCGGCGAGGACTGGCCGACCATCTCGCGCCGTCTGCGCGAGTATGAAAATGCGGTACGTACCATGACGGAGTGGCAGGCGTATGACGGCCTGCAAACCCTGCTCGCCGCGCCGATTGAAGATTTCACTCTGCCCGCTCACTATACCCGTAAGCGCATTCGCGCCATGGGCCGCGTGTCGCTGCTCTCAACCCGCGCCACCGAGCTGGCGCTGGAGCAGGCGGGCCTGATCGACGACGCGGTGCTGACCAACGGTCAGACCGGCATCGCCTACGGCTCGTCGACGGGCAGCACCGGACCGGTCAGCGAGTTTGCCTCCATGCTCACCGAAAAGCACACCCACAACATCACCGGCACCACCTACGTGCAGATGATGCCGCACACCACGGCGGTGAATACCGGACTGTTCTTTGGCCTGCGCGGACGGGTGATCCCCACCTCAAGCGCCTGTACCTCTGGCAGCCAGGCGATTGGCTACGCCTGGGAAGCGATTCGTCACGGCTACCAGACCGTGATGGTGGCAGGCGGCGCGGAAGAGCTGTGCCCGTCGGAAGCGGCGGTTTTCGATACCCTGTTTGCCACCAGCCAGCGTAACGACGCGCCCAAAACCACGCCGTCGCCGTTTGACGTTCAGCGCGATGGCCTGGTGATTGGCGAAGGGGCGGGCACGCTGGTGCTGGAAGCGCTGGATCACGCCAGAGCACGCGGGGCGACAATCTATGGTGAGATCGTGGGCTTTGCCACCAACTGCGATGCGGCGCACATCACCCAGCCCCAGCGTGAAACCATGCAGGTGTGTATGGAGCAGTCGCTGGCGATGGCGGGCCTTAGCCCTCAGGACATTGGCTACATTTCTGCCCACGGCACGGCAACCGATCGCGGGGATATCGCCGAGAGTCAGGCGACCGCCGCTATTTTCGGCGACAGCGTGCCCATCTCATCCTTAAAGAGCTATTTCGGCCATACCCTGGGTGCCTGCGGCGCGCTGGAAGCCTTGCTGAGTCTGCATATGATGCGGGAGGGCTGGTTCACGCCGACGCTCAATTTAAGACAACCGGATGAGCAATGCGGCGCTTTAGATTATATTATGGGGGAAACCCGCCCGATTGATTGCGAATTTATTCAGAGCAATAACTTTGCCTTTGGCGGCATTAATACCTCGATAATCATTAAACGCTGGGCGTAACTATGTACCAGTTTGTACTGGGAAAGATCTCCACCCTTAGCGCGGACCCGCTGGCGTCAACGCTCGCAGACATGGCACCTCAGGGTGCGCGATACGCTTCCTGGCTTGCAGGCCGGACGCTGCTCGCCAGAACTTTATCCCCCTCACCGCTTCCCGAGATAATCTACGGCGAGCAGGGAAAACCGGCCTTCGCTAACGGCCATCCGCTGTGGTTTAACCTGAGCCACAGCGGGGACGACATTGCCATGCTGATAAGCGATGAAGGCGAGGTTGGCTGCGATATCGAAGTGATCCGCCCGCGGGAGAACTGGCAGGCGCTGGCGAATGCCGTTTTCAGCCTCACCGAGCATGACGAGCTGGAGCGTGAAGCGCCGGAAGAACAGCTTTCCGCATTCTGGCGCATCTGGACGCGCAAAGAGGCGATCGTCAAACAGCGTGGCGGCAGCGCGTGGCAGATTGTCAGCATTGACAGCACCGCCCAGTCGCTCCCGGTCAGCCAGCTGCGCTTCGGCTCGCTGAGCCTGGCGGTCTGTACTCCTACGCCTTTCACCTTAACGGCGGAATCGGTGACTTACTCCGGTATTTCTGCAGCATAAAAAACGGCCATTCGGGTTAAAACCGAAATGGCCGTTGTGCATTTAACGCGTTGCTAAGCTTATTTTAAATTATCAGGAAAGTTTTTTGGCAACTCGCTGGCAGCACACGCAATAACGCTATCGTCATTCGCACCGCAGTCGCGTACAAAAGTAATCGTCGCAAATTCATCAATCACTTCGGTTGGATACGCTGGCCCGGCATCACGGTAGCTGTTCATCAGCGGAATGTGATCGTTCTGGAAGCAGACGGTTTTTTCCGGATTATTCATGACCCAGCGTGGGAAGAAGATGGTGCCGTGGAACAGGCGGTCGCCCAGGTTCACAATCAGGCTCACGTCGGTACCGGTTGGCTCCGTCCAGGAAATTTTATAGATACTCTCCCCGACGCGGACAATGTAGGCCTGCTGATCTTTCACCCAACGATTGCCCACCAGACCGCTGTGAATACGGTAGTCGAGCGTGTTCTCGTTTTTAACGTAAATTTCGTAGTTCCAGCCATTGTCGTAGGTATATACCAGATGTTTGCCGACGAAGCCGCTTAAATCATGTTTATCGAAGGTGCTCATAAGATGTCTCCTTTGTTTTGATGAGACGATCGTACCCCTTCAAAAAATGAATGAATAACGCTATGTTTGAATCAAATTCATCCAAAATTTAGATTAATCATGCACAAGACGACGCTCGAACAGTGGGCCTTGCTGGAAAGAGTCATCGAGGCTGGCAGCTTCGCTAAGGCGGCGGAAGAGACCCATCGCAGCCAGTCCTCGGTCAGCTATAACCTGTCGCTTTTGCAGGAGCGGCTGGGCGTAGCGCTCCTGATGACAGAGGGACGCCGTGCCGTGCTGACCCCGGCGGGTGAGCTGTTGCTGAATCAGGTTAAACCGCTGCTGAAAGCCTTCGCCTACGTTGAAACGCGCGCTGCAACCCTGCGCAGCGGGATGCGAACCCGTATCGACCTGATGGTAGACAGTATTTTTCCGCGCAGTCGGCTGTTCGCGATTTTGCGCCAGTTTCAGCAGCTGTACCCGCAAACGCAGGTGCGGCTTACCGAGGTGCTGGAAAACAGCCGCGCAGATGCGCTCAATGATGAGGCCGACGTGATGGTCTTAACCCGCCGCCAGGACATTACCGGCCTGGGCGAATGGCTGATGAATATCGATTTTGTTGCCGTCGCGCATCACGCGCACCCGCTGTTTGCGCTGGATACACCGCTTAACGACGAGATGCTTCGACCGTGGCCGCGCATTCAGATCGCAGACAGCCAGCCCACCGTTCGCCCCACCGGGGAGTCGTGGACATTCTCCACCATCGATGCCGCGATCGAAGCAGTGATGTATCAGGTTGGATATGGCTGGTTACCGGAAGAACGCATTCAGACCCCGCTCCAGCAGGGCATCCTCAAAATCCTGCCCCTCAGCCACGGCGTTCGACGCGCCACGCCGCTGCACCTCATCGTTAAACGCTCCCTCAGCCCGCTGGACGAGCAGGTTGAGACGCTGTTGCGCCTTTTTAAACAGGAGTCGTCATCGTCAACTGCTACGCTTTAAGTTTTGAACCATAAAACGACAAGGAGTGAACGATGAAAATCGATTTAACGGGGAAAGTGGCGCTGGTGACCGCGTCCACCGGCGGTATTGGGTTTGCCATCGCCCGCGGACTGGCGGAGAGCGGTGCGGAAGTGATCGTCAACGGGCGCAGCGTCGACTCGGTGAACAAAGGCATTCAGGCGCTCCAGCAGGTGGTGCCAGGCGTACAGGTCCGTGCCGCCATCGCCGACCAGAGCTCGCAGGAGGGCGTTGACGAACTACTCAGGGTCGCCACGCATGTCGATATTCTGGTGAATAACGCCGGGATCTATGGCCAGCAGGATTTTTATTCCACCGACGACGAGACCTGGGAACGCTACTGGCAAACCAACGTGATGTCCGGCGTGCGCCTCTCCCGTGCCCTGCTGCCCGGTATGGTACAAAAAGGCTGGGGTCGGGTAGTGTTTATCTCGTCAGAATCGGCCTGCAATATTCCTGCGGATATGATCCACTATGGCGTGACAAAAACCGCCCAGCTCTCGCTGGCGCGCGGTCTGGCGAAGTTCGTGGCAGGCAGCGGCGTCACGGTGAACAGCGTGCTGCCGGGCCCGACAATGTCGGACGGTTTTGCCGCAATGATGAAAGACGAGATGGAGAGAACCGGCAAATCGCTGGAGCAGCTGGCGAAAGCGTTCGTGATGGAGAATCGCCCCAGCTCGGTTATTCAGCGCGCCGCAACGGTAGAAGAAGTGGCGAATATGGTGGTGTATGTCTGTTCCATGCAGGCCTCCGCGACTTCCGGCGCGGCGCTGCGCGTTGACGGTGGCGTGGTGGATGACATAGTTTGACCCGTCAGCCCACAGGTTCGAGAAAAAATGAGATCGGATAGAAGGACTGTGAAGGTAAAGCAGGTAAACTAGTGAACAGAATGTGTATTTCAGCTAAGACGTATTTATGACCAATATGATTGCCGACGAAGCCGTGGCGAAGTCCAGCGTGCTCTCTGTCTTTGACTTTGATGGTACGTTGACGCACCACGACAGTTTTATTCCGTTCCTGCGCTTTGCCTTTGGCAAGCGCTACTTTGCGGGTCGCCTGGTGCGCATGGCCCTGCCTACGCTGCACTGCGTGCGTCGCAAGCTGACGCGTGATGAGCTGAAAGAGGTGTTGATCAAAACCTTCCTGACGGGGGTGGATGAGCACTGGTTACGTCAGCAGGCAGAGGCCTTCTGTGAAAAATACTGGAACAAGCTTATGCGCCCGGAAGGGGTCATGGCTGTCGCCAACGAAGTTAATTCCGGTGCGGAAGTGACGATTTGCTCCGCCTCCCCGGCGCTGGTATTGCAGCCGTGGGCCGATAAGCTCGGCATTAAGCTGATTGGCACGCAGCTGGAAGTGAAAGACGGCAAGCTGACCGGGCGGATCACCGGTAACAACTGCCGCTGCGCGCAGAAAGTGGCGAGGCTGGAAAAGGTGTATGGCGATCTGAACGCATATCACCTGCGCGCCTGGGGCGACACGCGTGGCGACCACGAGCTGCTGGCGGCGGCGCAGGATCCGCACTGGCGCCATTTCCATCATCCGCGCAAGCGCCGAAACTCACCAATTAAGGGTTAGGTGCGGCCCGGTGCCCTCACCCCGGCCCTCTCCCACAGGGAGAGGGAGAAAAGCGATACATCAGGCCTCACGTTTCCCCGGGAACATCACGCTCGCAATAATCCCCAGCGCCAGTACCCCCAGCACCACAAACAGGCTTGCCGTGGCACCGATGTTATAACCGTGATGCCAGAAGTGATCGGTCGCATTCAGCCCCAGCTTGAACGCCACGAAGAACAGCAGTAACACTACCGCTTTCTCAAGATGCACCAGATACTGCTTCAGCGCTTCCAGCACGAAGTAGAGGGTACGCAGGCCGAGGATTGCGAACATCATGGCGCTGTAGATAATCAGCGGCTCGCGGCTGACGGCAATGATCGCGGGAACGGAGTCGAAGGCGAACATCACGTCGGACAGCTCTACCACCGCCACGCAGAGCAGCAGCGGCGTCGCGTAGCGCTTCGCCTTCTTCACGCGACCTACCATCACATCCTTGTTTTCAGGCTTCTCCAGCTCGGCGTCCACCTCTTTTTGGGTCAGGATAAACGCGTGGCTGCTGATTTTTGGCCAGACCGGATAGAAGCGTTTTACCAGGCGGTACGCCAGATGGTTGGAGTAATCCTCGACTTCATCACTCTCTTCATTGCGTTTCAGCATCATCACCGCCGTCCAGCCGACGACCAGCGCAAAAATCACCTCAACGTATGGCCCCAGGCTCAGTAGGCTGGTGCCGATGGCAACAAAAATACCGCGGAACACAATCGCCCCCAGCACGCCCCAGTAGAGCACGCGGTGACGATACTTATCCGGCACGCCGAACCAGGCGAAGATCGCCATCATCACAAACAGGTTGTCGACGGAGAGCACCTCTTCCAGTGCATAGCCGGTGAGGAACAGACTGGCCATCTCCGCGCCGTGGTGCACGTATAAGAAGCCAGCAAACGCCATCGCCATCATGACCCAGAAGATGGACCACATGGCCGCGCTTTTCAGCGAGATCGGTTTATCGTGACGGTGCATGAAGAGGTCGATAAACATCGCCCCAACGGCCATCACCACAAAGACAACAACGGTTTCCGTCGGGAAACCGAGATGAGCAGCAGACATAGACAACCCTTTTAAGAAGACAAAACACCATGCAGACAATAAAAAGCGTGGCCCCGTTAAGGACACAGCACGCTAAAATAATAAATATTAACCGTTCTTTTCAGCTGTTTAGGCACAATAAAGTTTGTACACTAAATCAAGTTTGGAACAATAAAGTTTGTACACTAACTATCGCAGATTTCGCTTAACTGAAACTCAACTTTCTTAAGGGCTTTCCTATCAGTAATCTCTGGGGCAACATCAATAGCCCCCCAAATATAATCCATACTTTTTTTAATCGGTCGCCCCTGCATTGATACTCTAGCCAGAGTATAGGAATGTTCAAATAACGCCTTAAGATTCCATTGTGTTGCGTCTACATTAAAAATGTCTTTATGTGTTTTCATAATACAATTGTTTTCGTCACAAGAACTGCAATCACGCATTGAGTGCTTTGCAAAAACCTCTCGGATAACGCCTTGTTTTCACGGGCCTAACTCCAAACCAATAAGACTCACCTGATTCTTCATAAACGAATTCAATAATTCAGGCTCAAACTCTGCACACAGCAAAAAAATGCCTGCAAATTCTTTCCTATAATTAAAATTGTAAAGTTCATAACGCTCAAAAAACTCATCTCGTTTAAAGGCATAACGATCATATACCCTATCAAGGATTAGATATTGTTTTGTAACTTTTTGGGCAAAGTCTCTCAATGTTATGTTTTCAAATTGGGGATAACTACTATGGACCCATTGAGCAAAAACTGGCATCAAACATCCTGGAGCAAATTTAATCGGGAATAAATACCGCCCAGTTTCATCCCATGAAGGTTTTCTATAGCTATTGTTAACTTTTTTAGGC
Source organism: Enterobacter sp. MGH85 (assembly GCF_001037655.1). Classification (NCBI taxonomy): domain Bacteria; kingdom Pseudomonadati; phylum Pseudomonadota; class Gammaproteobacteria; order Enterobacterales; family Enterobacteriaceae; genus Enterobacter; species Enterobacter sp. MGH85. The sequence goes on along the minus strand of NZ_KQ089925.1, from coordinate 1,179,466 downwards.
TGAATCTTTAAAGTAGTCGAATGCTCACAATCTCTTGCATTAAGCAACCGCTTAACAGCTTTTAACGTTTTAGAAAAACCAAACTCAGGTAGTTCTTTGAGTGGTTGACCATGAATAAGACATATATTTGAACAATCCCAAAAGTGTCGAAAGTATCCATAACCTACACTATCAATACTCTCTTCTATACAGGACAAACAGTACCTCACTGGCTTCGATGACATTGAAGACTTTATTCTTGATCTCGCTCTTCGCCCATTGAAAAATGTAGACTCAATTCGATAAGTATAATAAGCAGGGTTATCAAAAAGACTGTTATCTTTGCCATCCACAGATAAAGTCCCATCTATCATTTCTAACAAAACATGGTCAGGATAACGATAGAAAAGGTGCTCATACCCCTTATGAACAAAAGGAGCATTCTTCCAAAAACCAGAATTACTAATAACCCCTATCGGCTTAACATTAGGATCGTAAGCTAATAACGTCCTAATCAAGATACTGTGTATCGACTCATCATGAGGAGCCTGTGCACGTAACAATTTAGCTAATTCGAAATCGAAATTTTCACTCACTCAAATACAACTCCGCCATACCATCTAAACGGCTTTTCACTTCTTTCCAATTGGGCATCACACTAGTCAATAAACGCCAGAATTTCTCGCTGTGGTTATGTTCCGCGATATGGCAAAGCTCATGAAGAATTACGTAGTCGATGCACTCTTTGGGCGCTTTGACCAAATGTGGATTCAGCATGAGATTACCCTTAGTAGAACAACTACCCCATTGCTTAGTCATCGGCAAAACCCGAAAACTCGGAATGCCTTTCACCCAAGTGGTTTGCGGCAACAATGTGGCTAAGCGTTCATGGAAGATACGCTCGGCACGCACGCTATACCAACCAGAAACTAGGGCTTTGGTCAGTGCTTGCTTGTCTTCGTTAAAGCGGTTTAGCGTCACCAATAATTTGCCTCGTTCCATTTTAACGTTAGAAATAGCCTCTCGGTCTTCAATCACTTTAAGAACATAACGCCTGCCAAGGTAGAATTGCATTTCACCGCTGACATAGTCTTTGGGCTGCACATACTGCAAGTGACCTCGAAACTCCTTGAGCGCATCGTAAATCCATTTTGCTCGCTTCATGACAGCGTCATGGATATCACTATGTTCGGCATCATCAGGAGCATTAACCACCACTTCGCAATTAGGATGAACCTTAATCGCAATCTTTCGCCTCTTACCCTCAGGATGAGGTTTACGCACCACTTCATAGGTGACAGCTTCATCACCATAGATGAAGCTGTATTCTTCAAGCTTGCCTTCTTTCGAACTTACCGATGTCATTAATGATGACCTGCTACGCCTAAACGAGTGATTTGAATAATATCGGTAATGATTATTTTGGCCGTATCCATCCCCACGGCTTTAAACAAAATTGGCAATAATGCGCGACGAATTTGGTTTTCGATTTCCGTTGGGTTGATGGAAAACTCAGCCACGGCAGCCGTCACGATTTCATCAATCTGAATCGCAAAGTCGAAACGCTCTTGCTCGGATAGTGGGTTTTCTGAAGCATATTTTAAGAACAAACCAAAATAAGCCTGAACATGGCGTTTAATCTTTGGATCAAGCTCGGCAAAACGGTCAGTTGGAATACCTTCGACTTTGCGCTCTTTCACTTGCTCTTCAAAGTCGGCAAATAGCAGATATTGCTTAACTGGTGCATCAAACATTTCTTTGGCTTGTTCAATTGCCTTTTTGAGCAGATTAGAGAAATACTCCTGTGCGTAAGGGTCATCCGCTAAATCTTGCTCAATCATTTTGGTGACGCGGCCAGTGATGACGTCTTTTTTGTTACGGGCTTCATCATCACTCATCTCTTCAGGTTTGGCAGTTTTACCCATATTGCCGACCAGATACGCGCCATCAGGCTCCTGAATTTCAACCCCAGCAATGTGCTTGTCCAATAGTGCACGAATATCTTCGGCATATTGGTCGTAATCTACCGCCTCTTCGGCATCTTCACGTACTTGTTTACGCAGTTCAGACATCGATTTCAGCGTCTTTTTATACAAATCACGCTTATCGTCGAAGCTCTTATCATCAAAATAGGTCGCTGATTGGAGAGCCACTTTTAAACAGTTTGCGAACAGCGTCAGTGCTGAATAGAAATCTTCACGTTTTTTCAGATTGGTATCGGTCAGTTGACCATCGATGGTTTCAATCTTGGGTGTTAGAGCTTGGCGTAACGCCTGACCATCTTGCTTGTTTTTCACATCAGAAAAGATAGCCCATAGGTCGTTATACAAACTTGGCAGCTTTTTATATTCGGTATCCATACGGCTATATAAGCCTTTGAGATCCTCAATGTCGAATCCACCTTGAGTGCGCTCTGCCAGCTCTTGGTAGTCGGCGATTGTAGAATCAAGCTCTTTGAGAATTCCGCGATAATCGATCAGATAACCGAATTGTTTTTTCTGATGCAGACGGTTAACACGAGCAATCGCTTGAATGAGGTTGTGCTGCTTCAGTGGCTTATCGATATAAAGCACAGTGTTTTTTGGTTCGTCAAAACCTGTCAGCAGTTTATCAACCACAATCATAATGTCGGGGCCATCTTCACGACCAAAGGCTTCGATGATCTGTTTGGTGTAGGCTTTTTCGTCCATATTACCGACGTTCTCTTTCCACCAATTCTGCACCAAGTCTTTGCTTTCACCATCAACGGTATCGTGACCTTCGCGAGTGTCAGGTGATGACATCGCTACCACGGAGGTGACTTTACCAATCTTATCCAATAGCTTTTTGTATTGGATTGCTGAGGCTTTCGAGTCACACGCCAGTTGGCCCTTTAAGCCTTGGCTTTTGAAGTTTTGGAAATGGTCGGAGATATCATAAGCGATTAACTCCAAACGCCCTTCGGTTTGGTAGATCTGGCCTTTCTGGGAGAATTTTTTCTTCAGGTCACTACGCTGTTTTTCCGATAGCTTATCCGTTGCACGATCAAACCATGCATCAATCGCGCGGTCATTGGTGCTGAGTTCTGGAATACGCTCTTCATACAACAAAGGCGTAACAGTTTTGTCTTCTACCGCTTGCTGCATAGTGTAAGAGTGGATTATTTTTCCGAACTTGTTTTCGGTCTTATCATCTTTCAGCAGTGGCGTACCCGTAAAGCCAATGTAGGCCGCTTTGGGCAGGGCTTGCTGCATAAAGATATTGTTGGAACCATTTTGGCTACGGTGGCCTTCGTCTACCAACACAATAATATCGGGGCTGTCGTTGTAGCACTCTGGCAAGGTCACGGCGGTACCAAACTTATTGATGATGGAGAAAATAATCCGCTCATTGCCTTTACCAATTTGTTCAGCAAGGCGTTTGCCCGTAGTTGCCATTGCCTCTTTTTTGTCTTTATCCGATAACGCACCGCCCGATGCGAAAGTGCGAGCTAATTGATCTTCCAAGTCAACTCGGTCGGTCACTACAACCACACGGCATTTTTTCAAGGCCTCAAGCCAGATTAACGCTTTAGATAGAAACACCATGGTGAACGATTTACCCGAACCTGTGGTATGCCAAATAACACCGCCACTGCGAGCACCTTTCTCATCAAATGAGGTAACACGTTCAATCAGGGCTTTAATACCAAATACCTGCTGATAACGGGCGACGATTTTGCCTGCTTTTTTATCAAATAAGGTAAATAGGCGCGTCATTTCTAACAGCCGATCATGGCGCAGTAGCGATACTAATAAGCGGTCTTGGTCGGTCACCACCAGTTCACCGCCAGCAATCAGTGATAAATACCCGTCGCGCACTTTAGCTGGCCGATGGTTAAACAGCAGGTCGAGTTTATCTTGTGCTAATGCGGTGTTTTTAAGGCGTAAATAGGTTTTTTCGGTGATATCTTCTTCTTTCCATTTAGCCCAAAACTTCTCGGGTGTGCCGCAAGTGCCGTATAAGCCATCGTTACCATTGACGGAAAGTAGCAATTGACTGTAGGCAAACAGATGTGGAATTTCATCATTTTTCTGGTTACGAATATTTTGCGAAATGCCTTCGGAAACAGTCGGTTTGCCTTCATGGGAAGAGTCTGGACGTTTTGCTTCAATCACGACCCAAGGCAACCCATTAACAAAACAGACCACATCGGGAATGCGTTTGCCTGTGCCATGTGCATTTTCAATTTCCATCTCTTCAGTGAAATGAAACTGGTTATGCTCAGGTTTTTCCCAATCAATAATTTGAATGGTCGGGTTGGCTTTCTTGCCATCGATAAATTCCGTCACACTGATGCCATAGGTTAAAGCGTTGTAGAGCTTTTCATTCGCCGCTTTTAACCCTGCATTCATTGCAGGAGTGGCAAGCTCTTGAATGATTTTATCGATAGCCGAATCCGACAGCGGGTAGGCTTTACCCATAAAAGTATGGGTTTTGTGTTTCAGCACACTGCGCAATACATTGGGCAGGATTACCGATGATAGTCGGCCACGCATCGCCAAGCATTCAGCAGGAGGAATAAATTGGTAGCCAAGGTTGGTGAGCAGCGTTAATGCGGGTATTTTGGCACTGTGCTCCTCGCGGAAGTTGGGAATAGCCACTTTATCACTCATTAAGCCACCCATTGCTTTAGTACATTTACAACAACAGGTGCAAATGCTTCAAGCTTCCCATTTTTAGGCGTTGATATATCATTGATTACCATTTCTAAAAGCTCATCGTCATCAAGTCCATCCTCTGGTTCTATACCATTAGAGAACATTATTGATTGAATAAACTGCTTTCTTTGTTCGATTAAAGAGCGATTACTTTGAAGTTCATCACCAAGATTTAGCACCCTGATGGTTTCCTTTGCTCGATCTGTAAGTCCTCGAACTTTGCCACTTAACGTAAATTCCAGTTCTGTTTCACACTCAGACATAAAAGGAGTTAATGGCAATGGTTGTGAGCCATGCGAGGCATCACATTGTCCTGGCGTCGTACAGCTAGAAACAATATTGGTAAAATCAAGACTGCGAGCAGGAGCTATTCTTCGTGCTTCTACATGTTCATTCATGCAATCATGATTTTCACCTGAAATTTCTTTACAACAATAAGCACAGAGAAAGTGTTGTTCTTCCAAACATCTTGCACGAATATCAGTGCGTTCTATTTTATTCAAATCATCGTAAGTAGCAGTACGGTTAGTACGCTTAAAATCGGTCAAACTTGCTGGCTCAGGATGAATACCCTTAGTTATTTTGCGCATCTTTTAACTCCTTTTTGCGAAGTAAAAGTTTTGCTTTTGATAATTCCAAATTACCACTTGGAAGTTCTTCCTCAAGCTGCTGTATTATCTCTTTGGCTTGAGAAAGATTAGAATCATGGATTGCATCTAAAGCCATACTCAGTGATTCATTAATTTCCGCATTTCGGATATCTGTATCCATAATTTCTAGCAATACAGTATTAGCATCTTGACCATATAGCGAAGGCAGTTGGATAAGTTCCTCGTCACCGATCAGGTATGCCAGAACATTTTTACAGTCACTAATCACTAACGGGGAATGAGTAGAAAGCACAAACTGACATTTGGGAAAAGTTGTAGTAAGTTGCTTAATCAACGAACGTTGCCATTTCGGATGTAAATGCATGTCAACTTCATCGATGACAACGATGCCATCACCTTCAAGTGGATTTTTTAATTCGGGATTCATCACGGATAAACGTCTGGCAATATCACCGATCAGAGCCATCAGAGACTTTTCACCTTGTGAAAGCTGTGCGACATCGAATGGTTCCCCATTTTTATCTATCGACATATGCAGCCGAGGTTTTCTTCGAACCCGTAAATTAGAAAATTCAGGCATGAACTTATAAATAGCGGAACGGACAGCAGTAAGCTGTCTATCACGGCTTGATGCTCGAAGTTTATCTAACTTTGACCATGTTTCATTGTCGTCACCCAGAACGGTTCTTAATTGCTCTAACACATCATCAGTAAGTCCCGACTCATTTTCAGTATCTTCGCGTTCCCTGAACCATTCAAAGAAGCGTCTAAAATCGACACCTTGAGTTAAAGAATTCTCATAACCATTAAGTTGGAAAAATTCATGTTTCCCCCTAATTTTTAACGGGATATCGATCACGACCCGCTCAACAGAGTAAAACGCAATTAGAGGAAGAGAGGATTTCTCATCATTAGACAATTTTTTTCGATAGTGATCTGCTAACGCTGTAGCTCCCCAAAAATCACTTTTGTGTTCTCCTTTACGCCCTTTGCGGGCTTTCGCTATTCGCCAAGGAAAGTAATTATCATCTAACCCTTCCAAATCACCGTCTTCAGGATTACCACGTACATGATTGAAAATATTTATATCAATGGCGGCTGAAGACGTCTTATTCTTTATGACCAGCTCTGGAATGGGACTACCTTTACCTGTCTCAGATTGAATACGTGAAACAAGCCAGCTTAGAGACGTTGCTAATGCTTTGAGAATTGAGGTTTTGCCTGAACCGTTGTTCCCTACAAAAACGGTAACATTACTATCCAAATAACCCAGTGGCGCCAAAGGAATTTCAAGGTGCTTGAATCGTCCAATATTATGTAAAGTTAAATTTTTGACTTCCATTAAGATACGATCTCCAATTGTTCTTCCACTTTCACTCTGCGCTTACCCGTCAACAACTGTTGCATTAACGCCTTTTTTTCCTCTTTGAGGTGCGCGAGTTTGGCTTGTAACAGCTCGATTTCTTTATCGGCAGCAGTGAGCACTGAGGCGATTTTTTGTTGTTCACCAAGGCCTGGAAGCTTAGCCTTGAACCCCTTTAAATCTGTTGTCGATATACTCGCCTGATTTACCGCACTTTTTGCATGACTTCTAGCAAATTCCTTACCTAAGCTTGACGAAAGCATAAAGTAAATAAATTTTGAGTCTGCGTCTTTTGATGCGCGTAATAGTAGGAGATTCATGCCATGGTATAAATCTTTATCATCAAGAAAGTAAGCCACTCTACCAATATGCTCTAAGCTATTGATATGGCTATATAGTATGTCACCAAATTGCAGTTTGAACTTGATTGTTTTTTCATCATTTGGTGCATACCCAACTTTGGCATGATTTACTTTTCCAGTAGAAATAGTTTCTATTCTAGAGACTGGTAACCCTTGTGTTGCTTTAGAATCGTAAGTTAGTCCATTAGATATTTTTGTTAAAACATCACCCAACTTAACCTCTTCCCAATCCCCCTCAAACGCTTCACCCGTTTCAGGATCAATCAAACGCTTTTTACCCGTCAACAACTGCTGCATTAACGCTTTTTTCTGCTGCTTGCTGGTGGCAATCAAACGCTCGGTGGTGGTAATCGCTTTATCCCAAGTGGAGAGGATTTTGGCGATTTTGCGTTGTTCTGGGAGGGGGGGCATTGGCAGTTTTACTGCATAGATAGGTTTTTGTGAGACAAGCGGCTGTCCCCCCTTATTTCTAAGCCTAGATAAATCAAACTTTTTAAGCTTGCTGACCAAATACTCTTTATCAATCTCAGAAGAGACTTTCTTTGTATATAAGGCGTTATCAGTAATCCAACATGCTTTATCTATGTATCGTGTTACACCGCAATATTCGCCCACTCGCCCAATTAAAATTACAGAGTCAGAAGAGTTCTTTTGACTAGAGTACCCCATGATGTTATTTCCACCATAGACAGGGTATGGTGAATCATCGGAATACTCTTTTTGCAAATCATCGGGTTTCGTATCACCGCTACCAAGAGTTAGAATATCGCCCAATTTAACTAAACTCCAACCATTAGGCACCATAACCCAACTCCTCTAGGTAGCCCGCCATTTCGTCTTCCAGATCCGCTAGTTCACTTTGCAACGCCAAACGTTCGCGGCGCACGGCCACTATGTCGATCTCTTCCTCTTCTTCAAAGGTATCGACATAACGCGGAATATTGAGGTTGTAGTCGTTCTCGGCAATCTCTTCTAAGGTGGCGAGATAGGCGTATTTATCCACGCTTTGACGTGCTGTGTAGGTATCAACAATTTTCTGGATGTTCTCGTCGGTCAGTACGTTCTGGTTTTTGCCCGATTTAAACTCACGCGAGGCATCAATAAACAACACTTTGTTGTCATCTTTGTGCTTTTTGAAAATCAAAATCGCGGCCGGAATGCCAGTGCCAAAAAAGAGTTTTTCAGGTAAACCGATCACCGCATCGAGCAGGTTTTCTTCAATCAACTGCTTACGAATTTGGCCTTCGCTCGAGGCGCGGAACAGCACGCCATGTGGCACCACCACCCCCATGCGGCCCGTCTCTGGTTTCAGGGTTTCAATCATGTGCGAGATAAACGCGTAGTCACCTTTGGTTTTTGGTGGCACACCACGACGAAAGCGGCCAAAGTGGTCGTTCTCGGCATCTTCATGGCCCCATTTATCTAGGCTAAACGGCGGGTTGGCGGTCACCACATCAAAGTGCAGCAGGCCACCGTTGGCATCTTGCAGCTTGGGGTTGCGAATGGTGTCGCCCCATTCAATGCGGTGGTTATCTTCGCCATGCAGGAACATGTTCATTTTTGCTAGTGACCAGGTTGAGCCAATCGCTTCCTGACCATATAGGGCGTATTTCTTCGAACCGTTAAAGTTCTTCTGTACTTGCTTGCCACACTTCATTAATAGCGAGCCAGAACCACAGGCAGGGTCACAAATGGTATCGCCTTCTTGCGGTGCAAGGATAATCGACAAAAGATCAGAGACTTCCGCAGGGGTATAGAATTCGCCCGCCGATTTACCGCTACCTGCCGCAAAGTGTTTGATCAGGTATTCGTAAGCGTTACCAATCACATCCAGTGAACCGACACGGCTTGGGCGCAGGCTAAGGGTTGGTTTACCAAAATCTTCCAACAGGTGGCGAAGAATATCGTTCTTTTGCTTTTCATCACCGAGTTTATCGGTGTTAAAGCTGATGTCTTGGAAAACACCTTTGAGTTTGGTGTTGGCTTCTTCAATCGCATGTAGCGCGGTATCAATACGTGAGCCGTTACCTGCTTCAAAACGTGCTTCGTAAAGGTCCCAGAATGAACTGCCCGCTGGGATTTTAAAGGACTGGCTTTCCAGCATTTCAGCGATCAGTTCAGGAATATCACCGTATTCGGCTTTCAGCTCTTCGACTTTATCTTGGTGCACATCGGATATGTACTTTAAGAACAGCATGGTCAGAATAAAGTCTTTGTAAATCGATGGATCAACGGTGCCACGGAAAGTATCACAGGCGTTCCATACTGCTTTGTTTATTTCGCTTTGGTTGATTGGGGTATTCATCGTTATTTATTCTCATTAAGTAATTGTTGAAACATGCCTTGAAGCATTGTTTTTCGATTCATTAGCAGTGCTTGGGTTAATGCCTGCTCTCTTTCCCATAACTGATTGAGGTGAAGTATTTTCTTCTGTGTCTCGATAGATGGGATATTGAGCTTTATCTCATTGCCAATAGATGTTTTAAGCATGACAGCCATCGATGACCCCTGACTGCCCGCACCTTCAGACAGTAAAAATTGAATTGAGGGTTGGTTTAACGACCAACACAAGAATTCGGGTAACACCTCAACCGTTGGTGTAATCACTAAGAACTGACTCGTGACCACCAAAGGTAATGAATCTTCCGAATTATCAACAACACAGGATGCTTGGAAGTAACCGCCTCTCGAACCTCTTGAAGGCAGTATTACAGTTCCAGACTCGACTAATGCTTTATCTTTACCCTGCCACTCAATAGCAGGGAGTTTGCTTGGATCAAGCAAGAAGGAGTTTGAAGTTTCGGCTATCTCACGCACATCTTTAATTTGAGCAATACGAGCACTGCCCGTCTCTGCCTCAACTTCTTCCACTTTTTCTCGAAATGTATACCCAGTCCGAATATCGGCTACTTCACTGAGTAATCGAAGATTAGTGTTTTGAAGCATAAAAACTCTCCGAATCGGCTTGCTTTACTAGAAAACAGGCTTTTTTAGTCGAACCATCACATTTGTAAAACTTTGCATCAGCCCACCCACACCGTTTTGCTTCGTCCAAAAACCACTGCTCCATGATTACTGTAAGCTTCTTTCGCGTGTCATGGTGATACTTGTTATAAATATTCATCACACGATCATATTCACAAATAATTGAGTCGTTTTCTTCTGCCGCTTTTGGAAACTGATATTGCGCACGCTTTTGAGCTTTTCCACTAATAGAAACAACAGCTTCTTGAATATTTTGAGGATAACAATCTTCATTCAGAAGATTTTTCTTGATGAAAGTCGCTGTAATTTCTTGCACACGAGCGGTTATTTGGTAATCTTGATGCATAAATAAATCTCCTATATGTCTATCGTCGTATTGAGGTTTAGATGAGGTTCGGGTGGCCGCCTGAACCTTATCAATTACACCAAATAAAATACAGTAGAGCACCTATAGATGATGTAATAAAGTCATATTAGTATGCAGCTAGATTAACGTCAAGGTGTTTTACACTTTTTATCTACTGTATTTTTTCCATCAAAAAATGAAGGCTATATCTAAATTTTGCGCGATTCATAGCCTTAGATTCCGAATCGGGTTATTTCCGCTTAATCCGAGGATGTAGATGTGGGCGGGATGGCTTGGGTAATACGGATTCAAGCCATTTAGGTTCATGATGATACAGCCAGTAAAATGCTGCGTTGCAATCTCGCTTTATTTCTTTTCTAATCCTTAACGGATTATTGTATCGGTATCGAAGTATCTGGCATTTGTAGCGTCGCCTTTTCGATTCATGCTTACACTGCTTTCTCCACTCAACCAGCCCATTTACGCTCGAAATCAACATTTCAACACTTCCTGTCGATACAGATAAACGTCGGGCGATCTCAGAGCGATGGAAACCTTTCCGTGCAAGAGCAATAACACGCTCTCTAACCGATGATTTTAGTTTCGTGGGGTCAAACAGATCCTCCATCCCAAAAGCATACGCCACGGATTTTATATAAGTGCGACTCTTTCCTGTTTGCTTGCTTATCGATGAAATTGATAGCCCTTGCTTTAGGAGAACCAAACATTCTTGCTCTAGATTATGGGTACTATCGGCACTATGTTCAGTGATTATTTCTGGTGTTTTTCTAATCCTTCGCTGCTTCGATAACCAGTATTCAAAAATTAAGTACTTAAAAATATGCTGTGAATACTGGTTATAGAGCAAGTTGGTAATGTACTTAAAATCCGATTCGGATGATGGTAGAACGTTTGAAGATGGATAATGCAATTGGCTTGTAAACGAATAAAAGTGAGAGAGTAACTTCACCCTACGTATTCGACCACTCTTGGTCACATAGCCAAGATTTGATAATTTATCAGAGTAACTATCTGATCCAAAATTAGAAATATGCTTTGATTGCTCTAGCAGTACCTGCCGAGAAAACCGCGCCAAATGAAAGCTTTCATCGCTACTTTCTTGATACTCAGTTTCAAAAGAAGAAGGATACCCAACTGCTAACTTTAATCGTTTAGGAAGTCGAACATGCACTAATTGCTGCCGATGTTCACAACAAGACTCAATAGCAGGTATTTGATGAACTCGGTGCCAATAAGCCACACCAAATTCTCTGATATCTTCCTGAACACACATAGGGCACATTTTGAGGGTGAGTTGAGCATGTTCTCTCACGCACGAAAGCTGGCTTAACCTAATCGCTGTATAATTGTCCGTTGAAGATATAGATTCTGATAGTTTGGCCTTGTATTGCGGGTAATAATGCATAAACAACGGAGCAAGAGTTTGATCCATTAGAAGGTCATTCTTGCTCTCACGGTAAAGGCTTGAAAGCGAACTTAAACCAGCAGTAAGTATCGGGTTAATACTTGCTCTATGGTCTCCGTATACGCTTTTGAGAAATTCAGGTATGGGAACCGCGCCTACACTGCAATATCTAATCATTCGACTAAATAGTAGTTCATCGGGTAATGCATCAGGTAAACGCATATCACCTCCGAAGGATTCGCCATACAGCTAAAGTCTAACTAAACGTCTCCAATGGGTCGTCACACAAAACGCCCGAAGCCCTGAGGTTTTCAAGTGGATCACTATCCTGAGAAGCTCTCTGGATCAGATTAGTATCCAATATCCGATCACTCAAATCTTCAGCAAAAGCTAGTTCGGTTAGTTCTTCAATGAACTCAGGATGATGTGGACGAGTCAAGTCTCCTGGTATCGTTACAGTTTTAAATTTGGTATTGATGACTTCTTTCGATGAAACATCTTCACACAGATGGCTGTCAGCTCCAGTACTACCATCTTTTCGATTTCGTTTTAAGAGAGAAATCGCGTGTTTCTTTCTCATTTCTTCTGTTAGCTTTTTCGTTGCACGTATAGCAATATTTGCTCCAAGCTCAAGAACCTCTTCAGTAATCCTCTCGTCTGAAGAGCCAATAATTGCCTTTTGAGCTGAATAATAAATTCGAACAGCTAAATCCATATTGCCAGCAGATAACGAGTAAAGTTTATTGTTCAAACTCGGGGTCAGCGGCGTTTCAACATTCGTCCATTGTAAACACCAAAGTTCATCCACGAACAATTCCCACTCATCATCATTCTTCATTAGCTCTACATCGAAGTAGCCACTACTTTCCGCTCGTCGCGCTGATTTAAAACTCTTACTTAGGAGTTCATCGAACGGAGGGTTTGCACAGAAAAGTATCGGAATACCTAAATTGTTAACTAAGTTATGCAAAAAACCTAAAAGTCGATCGGCACCGCCTGCTTTAGCAAGGTTTAGGTTTTGCATTTCATCAATAACCAAAATCCCGAGGAAATTTGACTTCATTTTCGATTCAATTTGTTGAAGTAAAAGAGCTATTGTTCCCGCAGGTTTTGTTGGAGGGTGTCCTAATTTTTGATCGATTTGCTCTAATATTCGATGGCAAAGACCTTTAACACTCGAATCATCTGGACAATCGACTTTTATCCATACAACTTGCGGTATTGCTAACACTTTATTCTGGTAATAGCGGTGTTCTATGACGTCAGGAAAACAGTTTAATACTTGCTCAAGCATGCAGGTTTTACCTACTCCGCTTTCACCAATTATTGTTATTCCACTGCCTTTAGGTTTAAAAAAGCCTGTTCGGGGTTCAACATCAGGTCGATTATCTGAAGAATAATGTAGATAGTTCATTGTTGTGGGAGATAACGGATTTTTTGCTGAATATCCCTCTTTGATGGCCATTTCGATGGCCCTAAATACATCAAAATAGAGTGGAAGCGGCTGCCTCAACGTTTTTAATCGAGTGAGATAATCCAATCTTTCAATTGCCTCTAACGTTGTTTCCTCAACGAGCCTCTCAGGATAATTACTCAGCTTAATAACTAACTCATCATCCTCAACCTTAGGTGGCAAAGCTTCAATCAAAGGATTACCACGATGCTCAGGTAATATCGCTTCATGGTAAATGGCTTCTTCACATCTCATTATCATTGGCCCTTTTTCGCTTGAGCATGGAAATTACTTTTTTCTTCTTGTCATCAAGACGTTCACTGGGTATATCTGATTCCATATCAGGCTTATCTTGATGAAGTTGGGATTCTCCGTCCTCAATCCTCTGTGCAAGAATAGCTTCCCTTCTCCTTGCTTTCATGCCCTTTGTTCTCTCAGATTTTGAACTCAGCGATGGAGCCAATGCCGCTTCTTCTTTTGCAGTTTCGATAACCTGATTTCTTCTCTGGTGACGCTCTATCGATTTCGATGTTGGCTTAGCTTTGTTTTTTTCCAACTTAATCCAGTCTTCAAAATACAGGATGTCAGCTTGATGCCTATGAGCAAAATTAGCCGACTCCTTCATCAGGTAACATCGGGTAAAGCCACTTACTTCCTCAAGCCTGACAAATATGAAGCTTGAATTATCATGATCAACTAAAGCATCTAGTTGCCATGAACCATTATTTCTCGCAATTACTTTCCAAGTATCAAAATCAGCATGATCTGACTCATAATACATTTGATCGTTCAGCCGAATTCCTTTGCCTGTCATGGTCACTTTTACTGTTGGTAATAGGCGAGAACGAATATGAGCCTCGTCTGCTCGACTTAAAGCATGACGCTGCGCTTTAACATGTAGATTCCAATAGTTTAGAGGAGTTGGAGAAAGCCCTGACTCAATAAGTAATGTACTTTGCTTGGCTAAATCTTTAAAAATTGAACTGTTGTGCTCTAAAACTTCATCAATAAGGAGCTTGGTTATTTCTCTGAGCGTAAAAGTAGCATCTAATCTTGGATCTCTATCTCCTCTGATATAATGCCGCCCTTTCGTCGTCCCTAACAGCTCATGTACTAGCTTCTCGTTCAAGATATTGAAACGATGTTCTACTATACCTTTCAATTCCGCCCTGTATGGTGGAGCAATGCTCAAGTGACCAATCAATGGCACAGCGAGATTTTCGGCATCCTGACAAATAAACTCACCTCGATCACAAAGCAATCGTTGAGGTATATGGTTACAAGGCCAATCAGCTTCTTCTATCTCAATGCCAAATTCTGCGCAATACTCTTTCTTAGAGGTAAAGCTGTTGATTAAAGCCTGCCGACCAGCCCTCCAAGAAGCGTATTCCATGGAGACATGCAGCCCGACAATCATGCGACTTTCTTTATCAACCACACAATAAACGGTTGGTCTCCCCAATACATGATGTCTCTGAAAGTCAGATACGATATGTACATCCAAAACTGTTGCATCCAATTCAAAGCAACTACCAGGAACTTCTGTATGATCAGTAGCAGAACCTTTTAAACCTCTCTTATTGCGGTCAAAGTCACCCTGATTTGTTTGTTTACGTATTAGAATTTGCGCTGGAACTAGTTTTTTTGCCCAATAAACAAACGCTCGGTAATTAGGTACTAAAGCTTCTCGTGACTCAGATTCAGCAGCAATTAGCTCCTCTGCATAATATTCTTTGAGCATTTTGTCATATACGCGACTGAATTTGACTTTTTCACCTTTGAGTCCGAACTTTTTCATTGCCTTAATAAACAAAGCCTTATCGCACTCAGTGGTATTAACACCTTCAGGCACGTCAATACTTGGACTGGAGAGTTGTATCGGAGAGCCACGCTTTGTTGCGCCAGCTACTCTTGATTTACCTCTTCCCCCAGAGTTTTTGTAGCTCGGCAAGAGTGCATTTCGTTCTTGACCATATTTCCAATAAAGATTTAGTGCTCGATAGATATTCTGCACATATGTGTTTTGGGCTTTCGCGTGTATCGAAACAGCTTTACTACGAGGTTGCTCAACCAAATTTAGCAAAAAATACGGATCAGATACTAATTCAATGATAAGTCGATATTTTTCATCTCTTTTTTCAAGATAACTCTCTGAAATATCGTCTTCTGACTGCAATTGATAATATGGAAGCTCATATGAACTCAATTCAGAATTACCCGTTTTAATGGCCTCATTAAAAAAGTCAAAATCAAGCTTAAGTGGTCGTTGCAAAGCCTTTGATTCGAGCAAAGGAAACAGAATAACGATATGTTCCTTTATATACAGTTGCAAAACCCTGTAAAGACCATCCTCAAGACCATCCAAGTTATGAACTCGCCAAACGCTATTTAATTCAACTTGCATATTGCTGTGATTTCCCATCCATCTTAACTTGAACAATTTCGATCATCCCAGATAGAACTATGGGTCGCGCCAAGTCTACAATCACTTCTTTATCAGCTATTAAATACTTTAACAAAATCAATGCGTCATCATTCGACATACCGACTTGATGAGAAAGCGTGTCGCAAACATCACTTAATTGCATTGTTCCCACCGTCAACATACGCTTGGCTTCTTCTCTAACTTTATTCGAAGGTGATGAGTAATTTTTACGTTTAGGATCGGTAATCCATTGAATATTTTTTGACTTAATCTGATTCAGTTCTGACAGGCAAAATACGTGAAAGGGAACACCTAATAACTCCCACCAAACTCTTTCAATATCGAGCTTTTCTGCCGTCCTCTTATCTGAAAGTTTTTCACTAGGCTTCACAGTTACAGCTTCATACCAAATCCGCTTTCCATCACTACAGGTTAAAAGGAAGTCCGTAGTCATAATAATTGGATCTTTGGTGATGGGATGTTTGGGATGTTCAATATCAAGTAATTGGGAAATTTTTAATGAGAGCGTGAGCGGTAGCAATGGAAACTGCTCCCGAATATCGGTAACTGAATCGGAAAACTCTGCTAAATAGAAAAAGCATGTCTCTTGCTCAGATAAGGTATGGTGAGTTCGTCCCGATTTTATTCCGTCAATCTTACCGCTGTGCCCATGAGACTTAACATCCTGAACTCTTATCCAAGGAGTGTAATTGGCTCCTTCACCTAAGCCATATTTTTGTTTTAAAGCCCGCTTGAAATCAGCGAGCTTTTCAAGTTTTCTTCGTCCAGCCACAACATATACTCTACCCAATTCGACAAAGTATATTATAGCCTAGTGTACAAACTTTATTATTCCAAATAGGATTTATGTACAAACTTTTTCATCAGTGTACAAACTTTATTGTTCCAAAACATCAGCCAGCGCCTGCGCGCATGCCCAGGCACTGGCCCACGCCCACTGGAAGTTATACCCGCCGAGCCAGCCGGTCACGTCCATCACTTCACCAATGAAATAAAGACCCGGCACGTTGCGGGCTTCCATCGTGCGGGATGAGAGTTCGTTTGTATCCACGCCGCCCAGCGTCACTTCCGCCGTGCGGTAGCCTTCGGTGCCGTTTGGCTGCACGCGCCAGTTCGTCAGCGTCTCCACCAGCGTGTCCTGCTCGCGGCTGTTGAGCTGCTTAAGCGCAACATCCGGAATTTGCCCTAACACCTGCAAGCACTCCACGAGACGCTTCGGCAGCTGCATCGCCAGGGTATTTTTCAGGCTTTGATTCGGGTGCGCGGCGCGTTGCTCATTGAGGAAGGCGTCCAGATCGCAATCCGGCACCAGGTTTACGGAGACAAACTCCCCCGGCTGCCAGTAGCTGGAGATCTGCAATACCGCTGGCCCCGAGAGACCGCGATGGGTAAAGAGCAGGTTTTCGCGGAACACCGTGCCGTCTTCGGCCGTAATGACCGACGGCACAGACACGCCGGAGAGCGTCTGAAGCTGTTCCAGCAGCGGCTTATGCAGCGTGAACGGCACCAGCCCGGCGCGCGTGGGTAATACTTTCAGGCCAAACTGCTCGGCGATTTTGTAGCCGAACGGTGAGGCACCCAGCCCCGGCATCGAGAGGCCGCCGCTGGCGATCACCAGGTTATCGGCGCTGACGGTTTCGCCGTTGAGTTGCAGCGTGTACCCTTGCTCGTTACGGGCGACGTCCAGCACTTCAGTGCGCAGGCGCATGACTACGCCGCCTTTCTCGCACTCGGCCACCAGCATATCCACGATTTGCTGGGCGGAGTCGTCGCAGAACAGCTGTCCCAGCGTCTTCTCATGCCACGCGATACCGTGTTTACCCACCAGTTCGATGAAATCCCACTGCGTGTAGCGCGCCAGCGCAGATTTACAAAAATGACGGTTCTGGCTCAAATAGGCCGCAGGCTCGACATAAAGATTAGTGAAATTGCAGCGCCCGCCACCGGACATCAGGATCTTGCGGCCAGGCTTTTTTCCGTTATCCAGCAGCAGCACACGACGACCCGCTTGTCCGGCCATTGCCGCACAAAACATACCCGCCGCACCGGCGCCAATTACTACGGCATCAAACCTTTCCACGTCAAAATCCTCTTCGTTAACTGCCGCGGATTGTAAAGTTTCCTCAGTGGTCGCACCAGCGTAAAAAGATATTACAAAGCCATTCCATTGATATTTAAAGATTATCTATTCAGGCACATTTCTCAAATCAGGTGGTATGTCAAAAAAGTCTATATTTCACTTTGCCCGTTGCGCATTTGT
The DNA here is from genome assembly GCF_001037655.1 of Enterobacter sp. MGH85. Taxonomy (NCBI): domain Bacteria; kingdom Pseudomonadati; phylum Pseudomonadota; class Gammaproteobacteria; order Enterobacterales; family Enterobacteriaceae; genus Enterobacter; species Enterobacter sp. MGH85. The sequence continues at coordinate 1,161,556 of NZ_KQ089925.1, read as the reverse complement.
CCTGGATAATGCGCCGCGTTCATGTCCTCAAAATGGCGTAACGTCCTATGCTACATTTGTTTGCCGGCCTGGATTTACATACCGGGCTTTTATTATTGCTTGCTCTGGTTTTTGTGCTGTTTTACGAAGCGATCAATGGCTTCCACGACACTGCAAACGCAGTTGCAACGGTTATCTACACTCGCGCAATGCGATCGCAGCTTGCGGTCGTTATGGCGGCGGTATTTAACTTTTTTGGTGTCCTCCTGGGCGGACTGAGCGTTGCCTATGCCATTGTGCATATGCTGCCAACGGATCTGCTGCTTAACGTGAGTTCCGGTCATGGCCTGGCCATGGTGTTCTCAATGCTGCTTGCTGCGATTATCTGGAACCTCGGTACCTGGTATTTCGGCCTGCCGGCATCCAGCTCTCACACCCTTATCGGCGCGATTATCGGTATCGGTTTAACTAACGCCCTGATGACCGGTACATCGGTTGTTGATGCGCTGAACCTTCCTAAAGTACTGGGTATTTTCGGCTCTCTGATCATCTCCCCTATCGTCGGTCTGGTGGTAGCAGGTGGATTGATTTTCATCCTGCGTCGCTACTGGAGCAACACGAAGAAACGTGCACGTATCCACCTGACGCCAGCAGAGCGTGAGAAGAAAGACGGCAAGAAAAAGCCGCCGTTCTGGACGCGTATCGCGCTGATCATTTCCGCTATCGGCGTCGCCTTCTCTCATGGCGCGAACGATGGTCAGAAAGGTATCGGTCTGGTGATGCTGGTTCTGATTGGCGTCGCACCGGCAGGCTTCGTGGTTAACATGAACGCCTCTGGCTATGAGATCACCCGTACCCGTGATGCGGTAAACAACGTTGAGACTTACTTCCAGCAGCATCCTGATTTGCTGAAGAAAGCGACCGGCGTAGACCAGTTGATCCCTTCTCCTGACTCTGGCGCACTCACTGCACCGGGCGAGTTCCATTGCCACCCGGCAAACGCGATTAACGCGCTGGAACGTGCGAAAGGCATGCTGGCCGATATCGAAAGCTACGACAAACTGGCTGTAGAACAGCGTGGTCAGCTGCGTCGTATCATGCTCTGTATCTCCGACGTGACCGATAAAGTCGCGAAGCTGCCAGAGGTCAATGCTGACGATAAGCGTCTGCTGAAGAAACTGAAAGGCGATATGCTCAACACCATTGAGTACGCGCCAATCTGGATCATCATGGCGGTCGCGTTGGCGCTGGGTATCGGTACGATGATTGGCTGGCGTCGTGTGGCGACCACCATCGGTGAGAAGATCGGTAAGAAAGGCATGACCTATGCTCAGGGCATGTCCGCGCAGATGACGGCGGCAGTGTCTATCGGTCTGGCGAGCTACACCGGTATGCCAGTCTCCACCACCCACGTACTCTCTTCGTCCGTGGCAGGTACCATGATTGTTGACGGCGGCGGTTTGCAGCGTAAAACCGTGACCAACATTCTGATGGCCTGGGTGTTCACCCTCCCGGCGTCCATCCTGCTGTCTGGCGGTCTGTACTGGATTTCGCTGAAGCTAATTTAATCGGCTGAAGGCGACAAAAAAGCGGGTCAGGAAACTGGCCCGCTTTTTTTATGCTCAGTGCCATATCATCAGCGCAATCATACTCACCACAACCAGACCACACAGGGCGCTGGTCAAAATGAACTGACGACGCAGGCGCTCGCAGCGACGGATAAACTCTTCATCGTGGTGATCGCGGTAGCGCTGGTAGTAGATATACCCCACCAGACGCATCTGCTTGCTGGGCTGTCCGTGCGAGGTGAAGAACCCTCCACCGTCCACATATTGATAAAGCAACGGATCGCAACCACGAAGTACCACTAACAGCGCACGTAACGATGAGAAGTAGCGCGCCATATTCACTATGCAAACCACGCATAACGCCCAAAACAATGCGACGGTGCTAATCATACATCCTCCCCGGCGTCCACCCACGAAGCAAGGCTCCTGAGCTACCGCACCCCAATGCCCTGACAGACAGTTCAGTGAAAGAATGACTAAAAGTCGATCCGGTTCGCGTTTTAATATCCGAACGGCTCATTAAATAGTGTAGGAGATCCGTTAATTTTTTTGCCACAAGGTTAATCGTTATCAACACCAAAGCTTGAAAAATATGTTTAACTGGGCCGTAATGAAAGCATCAGACGACGGCTTTCCCATTTAGTCATCGATAACTTAAGGAAGGAGTAACACTATGGCTTACAAACACATTCTTATCGCGGTAGACCTCTCCCCGGAGAGTAAAGTGCTGGTTGATAAAGCAGTATCCATGGCACGTCCCTACAACGCGAAAGTTTCGCTGATTCATGTTGATGTGAATTACTCCGACCTCTACACCGGTCTGATCGACGTGAATCTCGGCGATATGCAGAAACGCATCTCCGAAGAGACTCACCACGCGCTGAGCGAGCTTTCTACCAACGCGGGCTATCCAATCACTGAAACCTTAAGCGGTAGCGGCGATCTGGGCCAGGTGCTGGTTGATGCGATTAAGAAATACGATATGGACCTGGTGGTATGCGGTCACCATCAGGACTTCTGGAGCAAACTGATGTCTTCCGCACGTCAGCTGATTAACACCGTACACGTGGATATGCTGATTGTTCCACTGCGTGACGAAGAAGACGAGTAAGTGCAAAAAAGCCCGGTGGCGCTAACGCATACCGGGCATACAAGCGGCACTGAATGTAGGCCGGGTAAGGCGAAGCCGCCACCCGGCTTTTTTTATTCCGGCGTACCTGAGTAGATATCAAAGCGATGCCCTTTGGTGGTCACCGCGTTAGTGGTCGCAACGTCCGCCAGCGGCGGCGCATAGTCAGGTCGTTTCACCACCACCCGCTTCGTCGCCAGTTGACGAGCCGGCTCCAGCAGGCCATCGGCATCTAAATCTGGCCCCACCAGCGACTGAAACACCCGCATCTCTTTCTTCACCAGCGCGCTTTTCTGCTTATGCGGGAACATCGGGTCGAGATAGACCACCTGCGGGCGCGGGGTGATATCGGTCAGCGCCGTCAGGCTGGAGGCATGAATAAGTTGCAAACGTTCCTGTAACCACGAGCCGATTTCCGGGTCCGCATAGCCTCGCGTCAGCCCGTCGTCGAGCAGCGCGGCGACAACCGGATTACGCTCCAGCATCCGCACACGGCAGCCCACCGAGGCCAGCACAAACGCATCGCGCCCCAGCCCCGCCGTGGCGTCCACCACGTCCGGAAGATAGCTCCCTTTAATGCCAACCGCCTTGGCCACCGCTTCGCCGCGACCGCCGCCGAACTTACGCCGGTGCGCCATCGCGCCGCCGACAAAATCGACAAAAATCCCGCCAAGCTTTGGCTCATCGCGCTTGCGCAGCTCCAGATGTTCCGGCGTCATCACCAGCGCCATCAGGTTCTCTTCATCATGTTCCAGCTCCCAGCGGGCCGCCAGAACAGATAAGGCGCCGTCACCGGCGCCTGTTTCATCTACTAAGCAGATCTTCACGTAGCAATCAGCCTTTGATTCCGTAATGCTCCAGCATCGCATCCAGCTGCGGCTCGCGGCCACGGAAGCGTTTGAACAGCTCCATAGGCTCTTCTGAACCGCCGCGGGTCAGGATGTTGTCGAGGAACGACTGACCGGTTTCGCGGTTGAAAATCCCCTCTTCTTCGAAGCGCGAGAAGGCATCCGCCGCCAGCACGTCGGCCCACAGGTAGCTGTAGTAGCCTGCGGCGTACCCGCCTGCAAAGATATGGCTGAACGCGTGCGGGAAGCGTCCCCAGGTCGGGCCTGGAATGACGGCAACCTGCTTTTTAATCTCAGCCAGGGTTTCGAGGATTTTCGCCCCCTGCTCCGGGCTGAACTCGGCGTGCAGGCGGAAGTCGAACAGGCCGAACTCCAGCTGACGCAGGATAAACATCGCCGCCTGGTAGTTTTTCGCCGCCAGCATTTTATCCAGCAGTTCTTTCGGCAGCGGTTCGCCCGTTTCGTAATGACCGGAGATAAACGCCAGCGCGTCCGGCTCCCAGCACCAGTTCTCCATAAACTGGCTTGGCAGCTCGACCGCATCCCATGGCACACCGCTGATACCGGCGACGCCAGCGGTTTCGATGCGGGTCAGCATGTGGTGCAGGCCGTGACCGAACTCGTGGAACAGGGTGATCACTTCATCGTGGGTAAACAGCGCAGGTTTGCCGCTCACCGGACGGTTGAAGTTACAGGTCAGGTAGGCAACAGGTTTTTGCAGGGTACCATCCGCTTTACGCATCTGGCCCACGCAGTCGTCCATCCACGCCCCACCGCGCTTGTTCTCACGCGCGTAGAGATCGAGATAGAAGCTGCCGCGCAGCTCGTTGTTCTCGTCATACAGCTCGAAGAAGCGCACGTCCGGATGCCAGACGTCGATGTCGGTACGCTCTTTCGCGGTAATGCCGTAGATGCGCTTCACTACCTCGAACAGACCGTTGACGGCTTTGTTTTCCGGGAAGTACGGACGCAGTTGTTCGTCGCTGATGCTGTAGAGGTGCTGTTTCTGTTTTTCGCTGTAGTATGCGATATCCCACGGCTGAAGCTCGTCCACGCCGAACTCCGCTTTTGCAAAGGCGCGCAGTTGGGCTAACTCTTTTTCACCCTGAGGACGGGCGCGTTTCGCCAGATCGGTCAGGAAGTCGAGCACCTGCTGTGGGTTCTCGGCCATTTTGGTGGCGAGGGATTTATCCGCGTAGCTGTCGAAGCCCAGCAGCTGTGCCAGCTCGTGGCGCAGGGCGAGGATCTCCGCCATCACCGGGCTGTTATCCCACTTACCGGCATTCGGCCCCTGATCGGAGGCGCGGGTGCTGTAGGCGCGGTACATCTCTTCGCGCAGGGCCTGGTTGTCGCAGTAGGTCATCACTGGCAGATAGCTTGGGATATCCAGCGTTAACAGGAAGCCTTCCTGCTCTTTCGCTTCGGCCTGGGCTTTTGCCGCCGCCAGCGCACTTTCCGGCATACCGGCCAGTTCGGATTCATCGGTAATCAGCTTCGTCCAGCCCATGGTGGCGTCGAGGACGTTGTTGCTGTACTGGTTGCCCAGCTCGGACAGGCGCGCGGCGATTTCGCCGTAGCGAACCTGTTTTTCTTTTGGCAGGCCAATCCCGGACAGTTCGAAATCACGCAGCGCGTTATCAACCGATTTTTTCTGCGCCGTGTTCAGTTCGGCATAATGGTCGCCGTCGCGCAGGTCGCGGTAGGCTTTGTAGAGCCCCTCGTGCTGGCCGACCCAGGTGCTGTACTCGGAGAGCAGCGGCAGGGTCTGTTCGTAGGCTTCGCGCAGCTCCGGGCTGTTTTTCACCGAGTTCAGGTGGCTCACCGGGGAGAAAATGCGCCCCAGCACGTCGTCCACTTCGGCCAGCGGCTGACACAGATTTTCCCAGGTGTACGGCGCGCCCTGCGCGACCACGTTCTCTACCGCCGCGCGGCAGTTTTCCAGCGACTGGGTAACGGCTGGAACCACATGCTCAGGGAGGATTTTAGAAAACGGTGGCAACGAAAAAGGCGTCAGTAATGGATTGGTCATAAACGCTGTCCTGTTGAAATAGATGAATGAAGCGCGCATCCGGCGCTGTGCATATTGTTTTCTGTAATGGGGTTAAGTGTAGAGGATTTCAATGCCGGAGGTTGTCGAAAAACGCCCTGTGGCGCTGCGCTTACCGGGCCTACGGGTAATCTGTGCCGTTCTGCTGTAAACTGTGGCAAATCGTCAATTCAGCGGAAAATCATTACCCATGCTCAGTTATCGCCACAGCTTCCACGCTGGCAACCACGCCGACGTCCTTAAACACACCGTTCAGAGCCTGATCATTGAAGCGCTTAAAGAGAAAGACAAGCCGTTTCTCTACCTGGACACCCACGCGGGGGCGGGCCGTTATCAGCTGAGCGGCGAACATGCCGAGCGTACCGGTGAATATCTGGAAGGGATCGCCCGCATCTGGCAGCAGGACGACCTGCCTGCCGAGCTGGAGCCGTACATCGGCGTGGTGAACCACTTCAACCGCAACGGCCAGCTGCGCTATTACCCTGGCTCTCCGCTGATTGCCCGCCAGCTGCTGCGCGAGCAGGACAGCCTCCAGTTGACCGAGCTGCACCCAAGCGACTTCCCGCTGCTGCGCGCTGAGTTTCAGAAAGATAACCGCGCCCGCGTGGACAAAGCCGATGGCTACCAGCAGCTAAAAGCCAAACTGCCGCCGGTTTCGCGTCGCGGCCTGGTGCTGATCGACCCGCCGTACGAAATCAAAACCGACTATCAGGCGGTGGTGGCCGGTATCAACGAAGGTTACAAACGCTTTGCGACCGGAACCTATGCCCTGTGGTATCCGGTAGTGCTACGCGCGCAAATTAAGCGCATGATCAAGGATCTGGAGGCGACCGGCATCCGCAAAATCCTGCAGATTGAGCTGGCGGTGCGGCCCGACAGCGACCAGCGCGGCATGACCGCGTCCGGCATGATTGTGATTAACCCGCCGTGGAAGCTCGAAGCGCAGATGAACAACGTGCTGCCGTGGCTGCACAAAACGCTGGTGCCAGCCGGTACGGGCCACGCCACCGTAAGCTGGATCGTGCCGGAGTAATCGCAGCCATCGGTGGAACCTATTGATTTCAGGTATACAATCGCGGCAATTCACGATTAAGGACAAAAGCTATGACTAAGCATTATGACTACATCGCAATCGGCGGCGGCAGCGGCGGCATCGCCTCCATCAACCGTGCGGCCATGTACGGCCAGAAGTGTGCGCTGATTGAAGCCAAAGAACTCGGCGGCACCTGCGTAAACGTGGGTTGTGTACCGAAGAAAGTGATGTGGCATGCCGCGCAAATCCGTGAAGCTATCCATATGTATGGCCCGGACTACGGCTTTGACACCACCATCAACCACTTCGACTGGGATAAGCTGATCGCCAGCCGTACCGCCTATATCGACCGTATTCACACCTCGTACGATAACGTGCTGGGCAAGAATAACGTCGACGTGATCCGCGGCTTCGCCCGTTTCGTGGATGCGAAGACGATCGAAGTGAACGGCGAGACGATCACCGCCGATCACATCCTGATCGCCACCGGTGGCCGTCCGAGCCATCCGAACATTCCGGGCGCGGAATACGGTATCGACTCCGACGGGTTCTTCGAGCTGCCTGCTCTGCCAGAGCGCGTTGCCATTGTAGGCGCGGGTTACATCGCGGTTGAGCTTGCTGGCGTGATTAACGGCCTTGGGGCGGAAGCGCACCTGTTTGTGCGTAAACACGCGCCGCTGCGTAGCTTTGATCCGCTAATCGTCGACACGCTGGTCGAGGTGATGAACGCCGAAGGCCCAACCCTGCACACCAACGCCGTGCCAAAAGCGGTGGTTAAAAATGCGGACGGTAGCCTGACCCTGGAGCTGGAAGATGGCCGCAGCCAGACCGTTGATTGCCTGATCTGGGCGATTGGTCGTGAACCGGCCACCGACAACTTCAACCTGGCCGCAACCGGGGTGAAAACCAATGAAAAAGGCTACATCGTCGTTGATAAGTTCCAGAACACCAGCGTACCGGGTATTTATGCCGTTGGTGATAACACAGGTGCCGTAGAACTGACGCCGGTTGCCGTGGCCGCGGGGCGTCGTCTTTCCGAGCGTCTGTTTAACAACAAGCCGGACGAACATCTGGATTACAGCAACATCCCGACCGTGGTCTTCAGCCACCCGCCAATCGGCACCGTCGGCTTAACCGAGCCGCAGGCGCGCGAGCAGTACGGCGACGATCAGGTGAAAGTGTATAAATCGGCGTTTACCGCGATGTATACCGCGGTCACCTCGCACCGTCAGCCGTGCCGCATGAAGCTGGTCTGTGTGGGCCCGGACGAGAAGATCGTCGGCATCCACGGCATAGGCTTTGGCATGGACGAGATCCTGCAGGGCTTTGCGGTGGCGCTGAAGATGGGCGCAACGAAAAAAGACTTCGATAACACCGTGGCGATCCACCCCACTGCGGCAGAAGAGTTTGTAACAATGCGTTGATATTGATGCCCCTCTTCAAAGGGGCATTTTTTTAACATTCATAAATCGTTGCAAAACGAATGCTCCGAAAATCGTGATCTACCGCACATATCCCTCCACATCCACCGAAGCGAATGTCTACGCTTATAAGACGCCCGGAAAAACCTGTCTTTTAGAACACACAACCGGAGGTCCTTATCACCATGTTCAACCAGAAACTACAGGCTACCGAGAACATCGAGTTCGAGATTGCAGAAGAGCTGCGCTACGAGACCGATCCCTGCGAGTTGAAACTGGATGAAATGATTGAGGCGGAGCCGGAACCCGAAATGATCGAGGGGCTACCTGCCTCCGATGCCCTGACGCCTGCCGATCGTTATCTTGAACTGTTCGAACATGTGCAGTCGACACGGCTGTTTGCGGACAGCAAAACTTTCCCAGACTGCGCGCCGAAAATGGACCCGCTGGATATCCTGATCCGCTACCGTAAAGTGCGTCGTCATCGGGATTTTGACCTGGCGCGCTTTGTGGAGAATCACTTCTGGCTGCCGGAGGACTACAGCAAAGAGTATGTCTCTGATCCCGGCTTCTCCCTGAAAGAACACATTGATAACCTGTGGCCGGTGCTGACGCGCGAGCCGCAGGATCACATCCCGTGGTCGTCGCTGCTGGCGCTGCCGCAGGCCTATATTGTGCCCGGCGGGCGATTCAGCGAGACCTACTACTGGGATTCTTATTTCTCCATGCTGGGGCTGGCAGAAAGCGGTCGTAACGATCTGCTAAAATGCATGGCCGATAACTTCGCCTGGCTGATTGAGCGCTACGGACATATCCCGAACGGCAACCGCACCTACTACCTCAGCCGCTCCCAGCCGCCGGTTTTTGCCCTGATGGTGGAGCTGTTTGAAGAGGACGGCGTGCGCGGGGCGAAGCGCTATCTTGAGCATCTCAAGATGGAGTACGCCTTCTGGATGGACGGGGCGGAATCGCTGCTGCTCAATCAGGCCTATCGCAGTGCGGTGCGCATGCCGGATGGCTCATTGCTCAACCGCTACTGGGACGATCGTGATACGCCACGGGATGAATCCTGGATTGAGGACGTTGAAACCGCCCGTCATTCCGGTCGCCCGCCGAACGAGGTGTATCGCGACCTGCGCGCCGGGGCAGCCTCAGGATGGGATTACTCGTCCCGCTGGCTGCGCGATCCTGCGCGGCTGGCCAGTATCCGCACGACGCAATTTATCCCCATCGATTTGAACGCATTCCTGTTCAAACTGGAGAGCGCTATCGCCAATATCTCAGCGTCGAAAGGGGATAAAGAGACGGCTGAACTATTCCGCCAGAAAGCCAGCGACCGGCGCGCGGCGGTGAACCGCTATCTGTGGGACGAAGAGAACGGCTGTTATCGTGATTACGACTGGCGACGCGAAGCCCTGGCGCTGTTCTCTGCGGCCAGCATTGTGCCGCTGTATGTGGGCATGGCGACCCATGAGCAGGCTGAACGGCTGTCCGATGCCGTTAAAGCCCGTCTGCTCACGCCGGGCGGTATTCTCGCCACCGAATATGAAACAGGTGAGCAGTGGGATAAGCCGAACGGCTGGGCACCGCTACAATGGATGGCGATCCAGGGGTTCAAGCAGTACGGCAACGACTCGCTGGGGGATGAGATCGCCTGGAGCTGGCTGCACACGGTAAACCATTACTACAAAACCCATCATAAGCTGATTGAGAAGTACCATATCGCCAGCAGCACGCCACGCGAAGGTGGCGGGGGTGAGTATCCGTTGCAGGATGGCTTCGGCTGGACGAATGGGGTGGTGCGGCGGTTGATTGGGCTGTATGGGGAGCCCTGAGTCTCACCCCTCACCCTGACCCTCTCCCCTGAGGGGAGAGGGGACTTAACGGTGCGGCCTTTTCTCCCTCGCCCCTTTGGGGAGAGGGCCGGGGTGAGGGGGAAAAATAATCAGCGGATCACTTCATAAATGGCAGTCTGGATGGACTGCCATTTTTTTGTACTGGCATCGGGCTGCGTCTTCGCGCGGCGCGTTGCCATATCGGCGTCGTGCTGCTGACGTTTCACTACCGCCGGGACGGTACAGAATGCTTTCAGGTACTGCTTACGCATAGACGTCAGCGATTCGCCGTTCGCCATCGCATGGCTAAGCGTATTAATAAAGCGTCGGCAGGGCTTTTGCTCTGTCATTTGCAGGCGGTAGCGCAACATCACTTCCAGCACGTCATCGTAGCCTGCCGACAATGCCTCCTCCGTCCATGACATTTTCCAGTCCATGCCACCCTGCAAGAACAGGAGCGCCACGCGGGTATCGTTGCGGCTAATCGCTGAACGGAAGTTGTTTTCATCCCAGGTGACACCCATGCGCTTCAGCGTTTCTCGCGAGGAAGGCGTTTCGCGCATCTCCTGCACCGGCGCGGGAGATGCCGTGCTGGCCACAGTCGGCTGCGGTTTACTGCTGGTTACCAGCCAGGCTCCTCCCACGACAATCGCGATAACCATCACGCCAACCGCTCCCCACAGCACGCCGGAAATCAGCTGTTCGCGCTGCTCTGGCGTACGCGCGGCGCGCTGAGTCGGTTTCTCTATGCTGTCACGCACTTCAAACAGATCGCCGCCTGTGGTGCGGTCTATTTTTTGCGCCTTTTCCCAGAATGCATGCAGCTCGCTTTCATCCACCGCCATCAGCGCCGCCGGGTTAACGCGTGTCCGCCCTTCCTCAAACGCGCGCTGAACGGAGCGGGTGATCTGCGTGTAATAGCTGTCGAGCAGCTGGATTTGCGCCCCGCTCAACGGCTGCTGCACGGTGATGCTGTTGCGGATTTGACGGATATCTTCGAGGAAGGTTTGCAGGGTTTTGCGGGGTTCTACCAGCAGCGTCAGCATGTCCGGGGCGTTAAACAGCGACGTGTAGTAGCGGCTAAATTCTTTCTTATCCACCAGCAGCTGGGCCAGCTCACTAAATAACATGCCGCTCAGAACATCATTAATTTCACCGTTTTTCAGCCAGCGACGCACACGTTCAGCATTAAACAAGGTCTTAAGATGATTATTCAGCCGCACCGGATCGGGCCATGCCTGCTGTATCAATCCTTTTATCATCAGCTCAATGGCACGCACCTGTTTCTGCGCCTGGAGCTGGCTCGCCTTGTCTGGCACCCTCCCGGTATCGTAGGTCAGAAGGGGCTGTTGCAGACGCAGATATTCAAGGGATGTGACGAAGCGCATCGCCGCAATCAGCTGGTTTTCGCTGACATCCTGCCCGCTTTCATACTGGGGAACGCGCTGCTGAAGCAAGCGTAATTGCAGCGTAAAGGCCGTCATTTCCGCATCATTCAGGTTCAGCTTTCTGGCTACGGCACCCCACCCGCCCAGCCCCAGGCGGGCGCTATCCAGTTGTTCCAGAAACCAGCGTGGATCTTTTCCTTCAGAAACATGTACATTCAACAGAAGTAAGATTTCAACAGACGCCTGGCGGATCGCCGCCAGACAGTGTTCAAACTGTTCGCGGGTATGATGCGATGAGCTAATCATCATTGTTTTCCTTGAGAGACAATGAGTACCGCCAAAGCGGCATTAAAAGTCGTTTTTCTTTTTATTTATAGGAGGTTAAACATACCTGACTTTCTGTTGAAATAAAGTGACAACCCTATAATCATTTGCAATGTCTCCGGAGGATCGTCATGCCCGCCTTAACCACCGCGCGTCTCACCTGCTTGCCGCTGCAAGAGCAAGACTGGCCCTTTTTTCTGTCGCTACAGCAAAATCCTGACGTGATGCGTTTTGTCGCCCCTGCGCGTAGCGAGGCTGACATTCGGGAGGCCTTTGAGTCTCGTCTGTTGCCGTGGGCACCGGGCAGCTCGCACTGGCTCTGCCTTGTGGTGCGTGAGACGGCCAGCCAGACGCCGATGGGCGTAACCGGCTATGTGCACCGGGAAGCAGATTGTGCCGAAGTCGGTTTTCTCTTTGCGCCCTCTGCGCAGGGGAAAGGTTACGGCTTTGAATCTCTGCGGGCGGTGTGTGATTTCGCGCTGACCCAGGGCAATATCCGTCGGCTCACCGCGACCGTGACGGCGGGAAATATCGCCTCAAGGCGACTGCTGGAAAAAACAGGTTTTCAGCTGGAAGGTGAGTTGCGCGAGAGTTATTTCCTTTCAGGGCAATGGCATAACGACTGGCTATTCGGTTTACTGAAAAAGGAATATCCGTTCAGTAAAACCTGATCAACGGCCATTTGGCGGATATTCCCCGGGCTGTTTTCCCTTTATAGTTCCGCCATAAAGAGGAAACGCTTATGACGGGTTATGCAATGCAGATATCTTCTGCTGCAATCGCATTAATTAAAAAACAGCAGGGTCTTTCCCTGGAGAAATACCGTGACGAAAAGGGAATATGGGTTATAGGTTACGGTCACGTGATTCGCCAGTGGGAAAAATTTAACGGCCTCATCACGCCGACTGAGGCGGAGAATTTGCTTTTCAATGATATTCATTTATGTGAGTCGCTGCTGCGGGAAATGAACAAACGCCCATTAACCCAACAGCAGCATGATGCACTGGTATTAACGCTCTTCAGTTTTGGGGAAGATTCCCCTCTGCCAGAGAAGATCCTTCAGGCCGTCGCCCGGGTATAGTACATCGCGGCCTGCGTCCGGTTTTTGACATCAAGACGACGGAAAAGCGTCTCAAGATGGGCTTTTACCGTTGCCGCACTGATATTGAGATTACGACCTATCTCTTTATTTGACTCTCCGGCCGCCAGTAATTTCAATACCTCACGCTGGCGCTCACTTAACAATGACAGCTCATCATGAGAGGAGTGCTGGTTCATCCACTCGCCGGGAAAACAGACCATCCCTCGCGATACAGAATCCAGCACGGCGGAAAAGCGTTCGGGATTCGCATTACGAGGGATTATTGCCACCACGTTGCGCTGTAGCATTTGCTCAACCCAGCGAGGCTCTTTTTTCGTTAACACCAGCACCACGCGCGCTGTTGGAAAACGATTCATAATCTCTTCCGGTAAAGCCACACCGTTATCATGAATTAAATACCCATCTATCATGACGATAGCGGAAGGCGACGCGGATAAGTGTGCCCATAATTCATCAGTCTGACGAGTTCCTGTCAAATCTATTTCCGGAATTAATTTCTGCAAACTGCACTTCGCTCCATGAATAAATAATGACTGCCTGTCAAACATGATTACTCGCATCGTATTACTCCTCTGAGAATAGCGAAGGGGGATTCTACAGAGGCATTTTTTAAGAAAAAACTCAATGAATGGAGAGGTTACAATTCACCCAGCTCTCTTTATATCTTTCATCATTTAGACACACCTGCTTTAAGGATTTCCTTAAGAGGGTTCCCTCCCCCTTAAGTCTGAACATTACAGGAACATACCGCCTGAAACTTCAATACGTTGCGCATTCATCCAGCCCAGTTTGTCACTGAGCAACGCCGCAATGGCGTCACCGATATCATCGGGCAGGCCCACCCGTCCCAGCGCCGTCTGCGAGGCCAGCAGCTGGTTAAGCTCCGCATTATCCCTTACGCGTCCGCCTCCAAAGTCGGTTTCAATCGCGCCAGGCGCGATGATATTGACGGAAATTCCGCGCACGCCAAGCTCTTTTGCCTGATAGCGGGTCAGCACTTCCATCGCCCCTTTCATTGCCGCGTAAGTCCCTGAACCTGGCTGAGTAAAACGGGCCAGTCCGCTTGAGACATTCAGGATCCGTCCTCCGTCTTTTATGAGCGGCAGCAGCTGTTGTGTGAGGAAAAACGGACCTTTGAAGTGAATATTCACCGCATCATCAAATTGCGCTTCTGTCGTCTCGGTATAGGGTGCGTATAACCCTGTACCTGCGTTGTTCACTAAATAGTCAAAGGTGTCACGTTGCCAGACGTGTGTAAGGGTTTCCTTCACCTGTTGAGCGAAGCGCGCAAAACTTGCCGTATCGCCGACGTTAAGCTGCAATGCTGCCGCTTTTCTACCTTTTCCCTCAATTTCGCGTACAACTTCCTGCGCCTCCTGCTGACTGCTGTTCCAGGTCAGGATGATATCTGTCCCTTCCGCAGCAAGCTTCAAAACCGCATTTTTACCCAGGCCGCGGCTACCGCCCGTCACTAATGCAATACGTTCACGCATAATTCACCTCGTTTCGACTGCGATGAAGATTGAGAATGAGCTTATTAGATGGTAGAAAATCAATAAATAGTGCCGCCAACGCTTCACTGTTTCATTTCAAACAACAATGACCCATATCTATGGATAAAATATACGCAATGCAGCTTTTCCTTCGCGTCGCGGAACTGGAGAGTTTTACCCGCGCGGCGGAGACGTTAAGCCTGCCGAAGGGGAGTGTCTCGCGGCAGATCCAGGCGCTGGAGAACGCGCTTGGCACTCAACTGCTGCACCGCACTACCCGCCGCGTCAGCCTGACGCAGGACGGCATGGTTTATTACGAACGCGCAAAAGATCTGCTGATGAATCTGGACGAACTGGACGGCATGTTTCTGCACGACCCTTCCACCATCAGCGGTCGGCTACGTGTGGATATGCCCGTTGCCATTGCACGAAATGTCGTCATTCCGAAACTGCCTGCATTTTTACAACAGTTTCCCGGCATTGAGCTTGAGCTGAGCAGCAGCGATCGTCTGGTCGATGTCATCCGCGAAGGATTTGACTGCGTGGTTCGCGTGGGAAACTTGAAGGACTCCGGGCTTATCGCCCGCCCGCTTGGGAAGCTTTCAGTGATTAACTGCGCCAGCCCGGATTATCTCACGCGATTCGGCTACCCTGAGACGCTGGATGATTTGGGCTCACACGCCCTCATTCATTACTCCGCCACGCTGGGCACCCGTCCTCTGGGTTTTGAGTATTTCAACGGCAGCGCGACCCAGTGGATAAAAACGGGAGGCGTTTTGACGGTTAACAGCACGGAAACCTACCAGGCCGCCTGTATCGCCGGGCTTGGCATTATTCAGGTCCCGCGCGTCGGGGTGCGTGATGCCCTGCGCACGAAAAAACTCGTTGAGATCCTGCCGCAATATCGGGCTGAACCAATGCCCGTCTCCCTCATTTATCCCCACCGCCGTAACCTCTCCCGTCGGGTGCATGTGTTTATGGAGTGGCTTACCGAACTCACAAAAAGTTACGTGGACTAGTCGCAAGCTATAATTCAGTAACATCCAGCTCAACGAAAAGGAAAATGCGCGTGACGCCGGAAAATAACCCGCAACGACCGACTCAACATTTAGATTATGAACCCATCAAAAAGATGGATAACGAGCCTGAAGCGCCGAAGGAGCCTGGAACGACCAGCAAAGCGCTGGGCACCGTGACCGGCATAGCCGAAAAAATTCAGCAGATACCCGCGATTGCTCACCTGATCCGCGCCGCTGAGCGCTTTAACGACCGCATGGGAAATCAGTTTGGCGCGGCGATCACCTACTTCTCTTTCCTGTCGATGATCCCCATCCTGATGGTGTCGTTTGCTGCCGCCGGTTTTGTTCTGGCGTCTCACCCGACGCTGTTGCAGGACATCTTCAATAAGATCCTGACCAACGTCAGCGACCAGACGCTCGCCACGACGCTCAAAAGCACCATCAATACCGCCGTGCAGCAGCGTACCACCGTGGGTATCGTCGGGTTGCTGATTGCGCTCTATTCCGGGGTTAACTGGATGGGCAACCTGCGTGAGGCCATTCGCGCCCAGTCGCGTGACGTCTGGGAGCGTACGCCGCAGGATCAGGAGAAGATATGGGTGAAGTATTTGCGCGACTTTATCTCGCTGATTGGTCTGCTGGTGGCGCTGGTCATCACGCTCTCTATCACCTCGGTCGCCGGTTCTGCGCAGCAGATGATTATCTCCGCGCTGTATCTGGACTACATTGAATGGCTGAAACCGGCCTGGCGCGGTATAGGGCTTGCTATCTCCATCTTTGCTAACTACCTGCTGTTCTTCTGGATCTTCTGGCGTTTGCCCCGCCATCGGCCGCGCAAGAAGGCGCTGATCCGTGGGACGTTGATTGCCGCTATTGGCTTTGAGGTGATCAAAATTGTGATGACCTATACGCTGCCATCGCTGGTGAAGTCCCCCTCCGGCGCGGCCTTTGGTTCGGTGCTGGGGCTGATGGCCTTCTTCTATTTCTTCGCACGCCTGACGCTGTTCTGTGCCGCGTGGATCGCCACCGCAGAGTATAAAGACGACCCGCGCATGCCGGGAAAAACCCACCACTGATGTCCTGTCGGGCTGATATTTCAGCCCGATTCATCATTTCAGCATATAAATCCAGACCGTAACTTTTATTTAACTCAAAACCAGTTTTAATGACTGATATTTAAAATGTGTGAAGCATTTCATGGAAGTGTTTTCGCTGGCCTGAATATTATCCGCTTTTTGTTGCTTTTATGACCATGTCACGCCTTTGTTACAGATTGAAATGTCGCTTTTGCTGTGCCTAATATGGCCCTTCGTTCGTCCAAAAATAAGAAAATATTATGCAAGCAACAGCCACCACACTTAACGAAGGGGCGGAACACGTTCCGGTCAACTCCCGCAATAAAGTCGTCGTCGCATCGCTGATTGGCACCGCCATTGAGTTCTTCGACTTTTATATTTACGCCACCGCTGCGGTCATTGTCTTTCCGCATATTTTCTTCCCGCAGGGCGACCCGACGGCAGCCACGCTACAGTCTTTAGCTACCTTTGCTATCGCCTTCGTTGCGCGTCCTATAGGTTCAGCGGTCTTTGGCCACTTTGGCGATCGCGTCGGTCGTAAAGTGACGCTGGTTGCCTCACTGCTGACGATGGGGATCTCCACCGTCGCCATCGGCCTGCTGCCGACCTATGAGACTATCGGCATTCTGGCGCCTGTGCTGCTGGCGCTGGCGCGCTTTGGTCAGGGCCTGGGGCTGGGCGGGGAATGGGGCGGCGCGGCGCTGCTGGCGACCGAGAACGCCCCGGCGCGTAAGCGTGCCCTGTATGGCTCTTTCCCACAGCTGGGTGCGCCGATTGGCTTCTTCTTCGCGAACGGCACCTTCCTGCTCCTCTCCTGGCTGCTGACCGATGAACAGTTCATGAGCTGGGGCTGGCGTATTCCGTTCGTCTTCTCTGCCGTGCTGGTGCTGATTGGCCTGTACGTGCGCGTGTCGCTGCACGAGACGCCGGTCTTCGCTAAAGTCGCCGCGGCGAAAAAGCAGGTTAAAGTTCCGCTGGGGACGCTACTGACCAAACACCTCCGCGTGACCGTGCTGGGTACGTTCATCATGCTGGCGACCTACACGCTGTTCTATATCATGACCGTGTACTCCATGACCTACAGCACCGCCGCCGTACCGGTCGGACTGGGCCTGCCGCGTAACGAAGTGCTGTGGATGCTGATGATGGCGGTTATTGGATTTGGCGTGATGGTGCCCATCGCGGGCCTGCTGGCGGATAAATTTGGCCGTCGTTCAAGCATGATCGTCATCACCTCGCTGATCATCCTGTTCGCACTGTTTGTCTTCCCGCCGCTGCTGGGTTCAGGTAGCCCTGCGCTGGTGATGGCGTATCTGCTGATTGGTCTGAGCCTGATGGGGCTGACCTTTGGCCCAATGGGCGCGCTGCTGCCGGAGCTGTTCCCGACTGAAGTGCGTTATACCGGCGCGTCGTTCTCCTATAACGTTTCGTCTATTCTGGGCGCCTCGGTGGCCCCGTATATCGCCACGTGGCTTCAGGCGAACTATGGTCTGTTCTATGTGGGTGTCTATCTGGCGGCAATGGCAGCGTTGACGCTGATTGCGCTGCTGCTGACGCACGAAACTAAGCATCAGACTCTGTAAGCGAATGCCGGGTGGCGGCTACGCCTTACCCGGCCTACGATTCACATGTAGGCCGGGTAAGCGCAGCGTCACCCGGCAAGAACAGGCCACACCTTACTTCTTCATCTGCGACAAAATCGTCCGACACTGATTCGCTTCGCCTTCTGACGGCGAAATCAACGCCAGTAGCGCCGCCGCAGGGGTGACCAGCGTGGCGAGGGCGGCGGCAACCGCACCGCGCGCAATCAGCGGCCCGGCCTTCACGCCCGCCTGCGGATCTTTGAAGGTCCCGCGAACGTAGAGCGGCGAGCGCAGGGTGATGATGCGAATGCCTTTACTTTCCGGATCGATGGTTAAATCCAGCTGCTCGGACGCCATGCTGGCGGTACCGGTGATGTTGATAACCGCGTTTTCCGTGTCGAATGCGAAAATCTGCGGACGCGCCACACCGTTGACCAGGTCCACGTTTGCCGCCGCGCAGTTCACGCGCACTTCATCGTCTCCGAAGATTTGTCCGACGATGAAGTTACCGACGTTCAGCCCCAGGATCTCCATCAGGTTACGGCTCACCAGCCCGTCGTTCATTAGCAGCTTCAGGTTGCCGTTTCCGCTGCCTAACAGCGCGGCCACAGAGTTACCCGTGCCGCGAATGTCCGCATCGCCGTTCATCTCACCGAGGGTTTTCTGCATCAACTCCACGTCCGGCATCAGCTCTTTCAGCTTCAGACGACGCGCCTGGATCTCCGCCCTTCCCTGCATCGGCTTTTTATCCCCCTCCAGGTGGATATTCGAGGAAATGGTTCCCCCGGCCATGCCAAACTTCAGCGGTTGCAGGCGCAGATCGGCGTTTTTCAGGATGATATGGGTCGAGAGGTTGCTCAACGGCAGCGTGCTGCCATGCTCAATTTTACGTCCTTTGAAGCGCACGTCCGCATCCATTACGTCCCACTTGTCGGTTTCGAAGCGGTCATAGGGCAGCACTTTACCCGCAGGCTGAGCGTCCTTTTTGACCTCTTTTGACTTCGTGCCTTTACCCGAATCTACGCCAATCAGCGGACCAAGATCGGCCAGACGCAGCTGGCGGGATTCAACGTCCCCCTCCAGTTTCGGGCGCGGTTTTCCGGTGGTGTAGGTCAGCGTGCCGTGTATATCGCTATCGCCGATGCGGCCGTTGAACCCCCGGTAGTCAAAGACGGACGATTTTTCAGCGTCGATTTTTGCGACCAGCCGCCCGTCCGTTTCAAACGGCGGGGTATCCGGCAGCAGCACGCCGGTGAGATCGTACAGTTCACCCAGCGAATCCCCGGCAAACTTAAGCTGGAGGTCTACGCCGCCCATGTTCATCGGGTCGTTAACCGTGCCCACGAACGCCACGCGGGTATTGCCCGAGCGGAAGTCCGCCTGCACCGGGAATGGCGTACCCTCGCTCCTGAGCGCCAGCATGCCGCCGATTTTGCCTTTACCGGTCAGCGGCTGGCCGTTGTAGCGCCCTTTCGCTGTCAGGCCGAAGACGTAATCGCCAGCTTTGCTGTCATCGCCTTTGGCTTTGCTGCCCGTCACTTCGCTAAACGGCAGCGGCTTGCCCAGCGGATCGACGAGGATCTCCACGTCAGCCTTACTTACTTTATCGTCAATGGCGATCCGCCCCCGATCGAACAGAATATTGTCGAGGCGGAAAGACCACGAAGAGGGCTGCGCATTCGGATCTTTATCGCCGCTGCTGGCGAGATCGAACGTCCAGTTGTTGGTTTTCTCCGACAGGCGAATCAGCCGCGCGTCGGGCTGCTGAAGTTTGATCCACGGCAGATACACCGTTTTGGTTAACAGGGCTAACGGCGCCAGCGTGGCTTCCACGCGCGGCAGGTGGATCATGGTCACTTCGGGGATGTCCGGCGGGTTGCCAAGAATGATGTCGTCAGCGTGAACGTGCGGCCAGGGCACCCAGCTTCGCCAGCCGGTTTCCTCTTTCTGACGCTCCCACACGACCCCCAAATCGCCACGTATTGCGAAGGGGCGGTTTAGCTCGGTCGAGACTTTCTGGTTGATGGTCGGTTTGAGGCGGTTCCAGTCAAACGTGGCGATAATGATGATTAAGACCACGATCAGCAACAAGAAAATCCCTGCTGTCCAGGAAATCACCCTGGTTGTTTTTGTCATTGTTGTCCCCTTTCCTGATGAACTTGCCTTTAAAACTATAGTTCAGACAAAGGGAAGCGGGCAGATCAGAGGGTGGTTATCACCTTTTCCAGGGTATCCATGGGGACAGGACGAGAGAGGAAATAACCCTGTGCCGCCGCTGCCGGAGAATTTTGCACGTCGCGCCACTCTTCCAGCGTCTCTACGCCTTCCACAATGACGCCCTGGCAATAGCGGTTCATCAGTTGCAGGAGCATCGTAAACAGGTTCCGTCCTTCCGGTGTCTGGCGCAGCATGATAAACAGATCGCGGGCCACT
This sequence comes from Enterobacter sp. MGH85, assembly GCF_001037655.1. Lineage (NCBI taxonomy): Bacteria > Pseudomonadati > Pseudomonadota > Gammaproteobacteria > Enterobacterales > Enterobacteriaceae > Enterobacter > Enterobacter sp. MGH85. The sequence goes on along the minus strand of NZ_KQ089925.1, from coordinate 1,141,278 downwards.
TTGATGTAGTCATAACGCACTTCGCTCAGGGCGGAGAAGTTGGCCATACCGGTACCGAAATCATCCAGCCACAGCGGGCCAAACTCACACATCGAGGCAAATGAGGAGTCCTGCGGCAGCTGAACATGTTCCACCAGCTCGAAGCGCATCCACGGCAGGGTGGCAATCAGCGCCTGCAGCGTCGCATTCTGACGTAACGCCATCAGGGTTGGGCCATCCACGTTCACCGAAGCCAGAATACCGTGCTGCTCGAAGAACGCCTGCTTCGTCGCCAGCATTCTCAACTGCTCTTCCAGCACGTCGATGCGCTGACGCACGGCAACCTCCGCAAAATAGCGGTCCGGCGCGATACGCTGCGAAGGGTTCGATGGATGAGTGACGACCGTTAACACCTCAATTGCCATTAACCGACCGTCAGTACGGTAGATAGGCTGATAGGTATACGCTCGCTCACATTGCAGCCAGTAGCGATGCTCCTGCAAGTTCTCAATACTTGCCTCAGGCGTAGTGCTCAGCCGCTGGATAACCTGCTCTGACTTCATTTCGGATGTCCTGTTGTATGGGATAGCCTTTCTGGACTCGTCACTGAGTTATCGGCCCGCCAGGTGAGAACTTTATGTTCAATTCAGCGGGAAAATGAAATTAAGATGACAGAAATATGCCGGAACACGCGCTGGCTCAAAAAAAATAATGGAACGTCGTTTTAATATGGTTGACCGTAAAAAACACACAGCGCACACTACCCTTAATTACTCTGTTCAGGTTCACGACTATGTCTAAGAAAATTGCCGTGATTGGCGAATGCATGATTGAGCTGTCCCAGAAAGGCGCGGAAGTCAGCCGCGGTTTTGGCGGCGATACATTGAACACCTCCGTTTACATTGCCCGTCAGGTCGCCCCCGACGCGCTGAGCGTGAGCTACGTTACCGCGCTGGGAACGGACAGCTTCAGCCAGCAGATGCTGGAGGCCTGGCAGGGTGAAAACGTTGAAACTTCGCTGATCCAGCGAATGGAAAACCGTCTGCCGGGTTTGTACTACATCGAAACCGACAGTACCGGCGAGCGCACCTTCTATTACTGGCGTAATGAAGCGGCTGCCAAATTCTGGCTGGAAAGCGATGCCGCCGCTGCGATTTGCGAAGAGCTGGCCACCTTCGATTACCTCTACCTGAGCGGGATCAGCCTGGCGATCCTGAGCCAGCAGAGCCGTGAAAAGCTGCTGTCACTGCTGCGCGAATGCCGTGCCAACGGCGGTAAGGTGATTTTCGATAACAACTACCGTCCGCGCCTCTGGGCCAGCCGCGAAGAGACGCAGCAGGTGTATCAGCAGATGCTGGAATGCACCGATATCGCCTTCCTGACGCTGGACGATGAAGATGCCCTGTGGGGTGAAAAGCCGGTTGATGAGGTCATCGCCCGGACGCAGGCCGCTGGGGTCAGCGAAGTGGTGATTAAGCGCGGGGCGGAGTCTTGCCTGGTGGCGGTGGCGGGTGAAGCCGTGACAGAGGTGCCGGCGGTGAAGCTGGCGAAAGAGAAAGTGATTGATACCACTGCGGCGGGCGATTCTTTCAGCGCGGGGTATCTGGCGGTACGTTTGACGGGAGGTACGCCAGAAGCGGCAGCGCAGCGCGGACACTTGACGGCCAGCACGGTGATTCAGTATCGCGGAGCGATTATTCCGCGCGAGGCGATGCCTGCTTAAGGAATGGGCGGGCTGATGCCCTCACCCTAACCCTCTCCCACAGGGCTGAGGGTTCCCCACAAATTAATGCGAGCACTGAGCAATCCCCTCGCCCCTCCGGGGAGAGGGTTAGGGTGAGGGGAACATACGGCGGTGGTGGTCATTCCGTTCACTTTATGTTCCTTGCTACTCTGTAACGACATGACCGGTGAACGTGCCAGGGTGGCTCAGTCGCCACCACCCTGGCGACCCGGGCTCCCGGCGGTAAATCGCCGCTTCGCGGTGCCCTCGGCTTATCGGGTACGGGCGGAGGCAACGTCCCTGTAAAGCCGCCCTCTCGGCGCATCCCTGCGCCTCGCCCCGGCCGGAAGGCAAACGCCTCAGCGATTTACAGCCGGACCAGGGCATCGCTGACAGCCCTCAGTCATTTAGAAAGCAACTTTATTGCTTCTGCATAAAATCCCTCAGCCCACAGGGAGAGGGAACGCAGGGCCTTACTGGCCCTGCGGAATATCGCTCGCATCCTGGTGCAAATCATCGGCCGCCGCCTGTACTGGCTGCGACGGCGTCGCCATGATGGCGTTCCAGGTGGCCTTTAACTCTTTCATGTCATATTCCGGCTCACCTTTCGGCTGCAACAGAATCAACGCCATATCCTGAGACAGCTGCTGCCGCAGATCCTGATTCAGCATCTCCACGGTCAGACCGTTCAGGAAATCCTGACGCAATTTCTGATACTGCTCCGGCGCGATATCCACGACCTGATTCTGTAAGGAACGAATGCGCTGGCTGATTAAGATATCGGTATCGGCGCGGGCATAGGTGGCAAACAGTTTCTGCAATTCGAGGGATTTCTGCGCCACCAGGGCGTTAAATTCCTCTTCAGACAGGCCCTCTTTACGCACTTTAGCCAGCTCTTTCGCCACCACGCCGAGATTGGCATTCAGCTTATCACCCGGCGATTCGACGTTAATGGCGCACTGGGCGCGCTGGAACAGCACGCGGCAGTCAAAGCCCAGACCAATGTCTTTCACGTTGTTCTTGCTGAGCGTCTGCTGAACATGCCAGAACAGCGCTTCACGCGCCAGGTCCGCACGCCAGTATCGCAACAGCGCCGAGGACTCGCGGATCGGCTGCCAGGCGGTATCCCACATCATCGAAAGACGATCCTGACGCACGGTATCCGTCATGATACTGACCGTCTCAGGACGCAGCGGGGACAATGTAGGAACAGGGGCGGGCGTTTCACGCTTCCCTTTTAGATCGCCAAAGGCTTTGTTGATCTGCTCTATCACCGCACGGCTGTCCACGTTGCCCACTACAATGAGGGTCATGGCATCCGGGGTGTACCACTGCTGGTAGAAAGATTTCACCTGCTCTGGATCCACCGGCTGTTTCAGCGGTTCTGCCGGGTCGTGGCCAAGCAGCGTGGACCCTTTCAGGCGGTAGCGCCACCAGCCTTCTTTGGTATCCGTCGGCCAGGTCGCCACCATGTCGCTGTTGCTCAACGCATAGTTTACGGTCTCAGGCGTAATCGCCAGTTTGCCGGTGGCATCGGAAAGATAGGTCAGCGCTTCTTTAAGCAGATCGTTACGGTTGTTGGGCAGGCTCAGATTAAACATGGTGTAGTCATAGGAGACCACAGCCGGGGGCAGCGGGCGTTTAGGATCGATGGCCTGTTGCCATAAAGAACGCACCTGAACCGCCTGCAAACTGCCGCTCTGGGTGAGCGCCAGTCGAGGAATAAAATGGCTTAAGCCGGTCTGCTGGGTGCTTTCAGTGAGGGAGCCGGTATTCACAGCCAGACGAATTTCAATGCGATCGCTCGGACGTTGCGGAGTGGATAACACCTGCCACTGGAATCCGTTCGCCAGTGTTCCCTGTTGCCAGGCCGGGTCTGGCTGGAGCGCATCTGCCTGCACATAACTGGCTGCTGCCATCATCAGCAAACCGCCGGTTAAGAGTCGAATTTTTGTGCCCTGCATGTGAACCCCTGATCAACATTCCTGGTTAAAGAGAGTGTCTCGCGACGTGAGCACTCAAAGATGACGATGAAAACCTTCCGATTAGACAGCGTGTTCGGCTAAACGTCACGGGCGGAAGCGAAATATACCCAAAAAAATTTTGTCGAAATATGACAGGTATGAGCGGTTATTATGCGCAGGTGCCCGCATCCCCACAAGGGAATACGGGCATTTATGAGGGATTAAGAGGATAAACCGGGGGTTTTGTCCTCAGATGTGCGATTATTCAGCGTATCGTTAAGTTTCTTGTGATCCAGCTCTTTTACCCACTTCGCCACCACAACCGTCGCCACACCATTACCAATCAGGTTGGTTAACGCGCGGGCTTCAGACATAAAGCGGTCGATACCGAGGATCAGGGCCAAACCCGCCACCGGCAGATGGCCAACCGCTGAGATAGTGGCCGCCAGCACGATAAATCCGCTACCCGTTACGCCCGCCGCCCCTTTCGAGGAGAGCAGGAGGACGACCAGCAGCGTAATCTGATGGAAGATATCCATGTGGCTGTTGGTGGCCTGAGCAATAAAGACCGCCGCCATCGTCAGGTAAATCGAGGTGCCGTCCAGGTTAAAGGAGTAGCCCGTAGGAATAACCAGCCCCACCACTGACTTACGGCAGCCCAGCTTTTCCATTTTATCGAGCATACGCGGCAGCGCGGACTCAGAAGAGGATGTGCCGAGGACAATCAGCAGCTCTTCACGAATGTAACGGATAAATTTGAAGATGCTGAAGCCGGTCGCACGAGCGATGGAGCCGAGCACCACCACCACAAACAGAATACAGGTGATATAGAAGCAGATAATCAGCTGGCCAAGCTGTACCAGCGTGCCGACGCCGTATTTCCCGATGGTGAAGGCCATCGCGCCAAAGGCACCAATCGGGGCCAGACGCATAATCATGTTGATGATGCCGAAGATAACCTGCGAGAAGCTTTCAATGACGTTAAAAATCAGCTGACCTTTGCTGCCAAGACGGTGCAGGGCAAAGCCAAACAGTACGGCAAACAGCAGTACCTGGAGGATATTTCCGCTGGCGAACGCGCCAATCACGCTGCTCGGGATCACGTCCAGCAGGAAGGCAACAATCCCCTGATCTTTCGCCTGTTCAGCGTAAACCGCCACCGCTTTCGCATCCAGCGTGGCCGGGTCAACGTTCATGCCCGCGCCAGGTTGTACCACGTTGACAATAATCAGGCCGATAATCAGCGCGATGGTACTGACAATCTCGAAGTACAGCAGGGCAACCGCCCCCGTACGCCCGACCGCCTTCATGCTTTCCATGCCAGCGATACCGGTCACCACGGTACAGAAGATGACCGGCGCGATGATCATTTTGATGAGCTTAACGAACGCGTCGCCAAGCGGTTTCATTTGCGCGCCCAGCTCCGGGTAGTAGTGACCGAGCAAAATACCGATGGCGATGGCTGTCAGGACCTGGAAGTAAAGACTTTTGAAGAGTGAGGTTTTCATAGGGTGTCCCTGGAAGAATAACTACAGGCTTTGTAAGGTTATGGTTAACCTGCGGCTTTAAAATAACACCCACATAACAGGACAGAAATAAACGGGGTTCAAATTTGAAACACAAATGTTAAGAACTTTGAGCTGGCTCGCACAAGCCAGCAACAAAATTACACTTTTGCGTTATTGCCAGCGTCGGCAAGATAGCGTCGCTCAAAGGTATCCGTCGGCACGGCGCGGCCAAACAGGAAGCCCTGACCGCTCTCCACGCCCGCCGCAGCCAGCCACTCGCGCTGGGCTTCGGCCTCAATACCTTCGGCAGTCACGTGCAGGTTCAGGCTGTGCGCCATCTGGATAATGGCCTGCACCAGGCTGCAATCCTCCGGCAGCCCTTTCACAAAGGTTTTGTCGATTTTCAGGACGTCCACCGGCAGGGTTTTCATGTGCTGGAGCTGACGCAGGCCGGAATACCCCATACCAAAATCGTCAAGCGCAATGCGGATCCCGGCATTACGCAGCGGTTTCAGAATGGCGACAGCGTCGTCAGGATTGTCAATACAACGGCTCTCGGTGACTTCCAGGATCAACGTGTGGGGCTGGATGCGGTAGCGATGGATCAACTCGAGCATATCCGGCACCATAGTCGGGTGCATCAGCTGTAGCGCAGAAAGATTCACCGACAGCGGCAGCGTGATGCCCCGTTGTTGCCAGGCCGCAAGCTGGCGGCACGACTCTTCCAGCACCCAGTATCCGACGGTGACCATCAGGCCGCAGGACTCGATACGTTCGATCATCCCCTCAGGCAGCTCCCACGTGCCGTCCGGCTGCTGCATGCGCAGCAACGCTTCGGCGCTGGTCACTTCACCCGTGCGCAAATCCACCTGCGGCTGTAGCCAGAGCGCAAACTGGCGATTGTCCATCGCCGTCAGAATGTCGCTCTCTTCCGTCAGGCGCTGCTGGGCTTTTTCCATTTGCTCCGGATCAAAGAACTGGATCTGGTTTTTGCCTTTTCGGCGCGCGGTAAACGCTGCTGAGAAAGCCCGACGGTATAACTGCTCGGCGGTCAGACCACCGTAGTACATTGCGATACCAATGCTGGCACTTGGGCGAAGCTGGATACCCTGAATGGGTAGCCGCTCATTTATGACAGTGAGTACTTGCTGACCTAACGTAATAGCGTGCCACGGCTCTTTTACACCGTGCGCAATCACCACCAGGTCATAGCCGCTGACCTGGGTAAGTACCATGCGCGGCGCCAGCACAGATTTGATTTTTTCCACCAGCGTCAGTAATAGCATCTCGCGCTGGCTCTCTTTCAGCACGCCCGTCGTGTCCTGCAAGGTCTCGCAGGCAATCACCATCAGCGCGGTGGTCTGCTGGCGAGCGACGGTCTGCTCCAGCAGGGCCATTAAAAACGCTTTGTTTGGCAGGTCGGAAACCGGGAAACGGGTGGCGTTATTACTGACCTCTTCCTGCTGACGCAGGACACGCTGCTGGTTGATATTGTAACTGCGGACCAGCATGCCGATTTCATCGTCGTGATGCAGACGCGGCAAGGGAAGCTGATGCCCCATATGCTCCTGCGGAGAGAGGTCATTCAGCTCCCGGGCTATGCGGCGCAACGGATGCACAATTAACCGGTTGATGCACCACGTCAGCGCCACGCTCAACATTAAGGTCAAAAGTAAGTAAGTAGTCACTAACGTAGCAACCCAACTCATGACGAATTTATACATGCGGTACGAGTCCGCCTGTAGTACCAGATAGGCCAGCGGCTGCGGGTTAGCCGGTCTTTCCAGGGAATAGAGAGGCAGGGAAATCTGCACCGGCAGTTCAAACAGGCGCATCACCATCATCGGGACGGGACGCTCCGGGATAAAGCTCATCCGCAGCGCCTGGAACTGGTTCGGCAGCACGACGTCGGCGCGGCTCACGATACCGGCGGGCTGAATGCGCTTCAGGATAGATTCCGCCTCGGGGATATCCCCTTTCAGGATCGAGGCCGACAGGGGTTCCCGCACCGAGCGGGCAATACTTTCCAGTTGCGAAGCCGTGTTATAGCGATTCTGCTGTACGGAATGAAACAGCAAAATGACGCAGAAGATGAAGACAAACAGCATTGTGACGGCAGACACCATCGCCATCTGTTTGATCGTTAAGGAACGGCTGACACGCAAAATGACTCTCCACAAAACTCGAAGCGCAGGGCGCACCAGGGCGTAAACCTGGTGCGCCCGAGTATACCCGATAGCTGCACTTTTAAGAGAGACTTACAATTAGATTAAGCAAAAATCCGATCACCAGTCTGCATAAGGCACCAGCGGTTCCGGCGGTAAGTCCATATCACCCTGCCAGCCTGCGGCAGAATACCGAACATAGAGCAACGCATGGCTCGGGGTATAGTCTTTCGCTTCCTGAATATCGACGCCCAGACCGACAAACCAGTTGGACGTCACACGGCGTTCAACAATCGCCCTTGCGGTATAACCCGTCCCTGACGAGCTACTTCCAGTTCCCATCACACCTTTATCGGTATAACGGCCTGGCTCATTGTCCGGGATCAGCCCCTGCAACGGATAACGCATCACATCCTTTGTTTTTGAATGGGACCATGAGACGGAACCGCCCAGCTCCCATGACCAGTTCTCTGTGCGTTTACGCCAGTTCACCGGTAAGGCGAACGACACATACTCCTGGGGACTGTAGTAACCGCCCTGGCCCAGCGAATAGCCACTTAAATCCTTATCGTAATGCCAGAGCATGTTGGACACACCGACCGTCAGACGCTCGTTGTTCTGATTGATAAGCTTGTAGTAATAGCCGGTCATCCAGCGGACCCGCCAGTTATCTTCGACATTCTTCCCGGTGAGGCTGTCGGCACTCAGGCTTGACCAGATCCCGTTAGCTTCGCCTTTGTCGTAGCTCATGCTCACGCCGCCACCGGTAGCACGCACGCCGCCCCAGGTGGTGTCGGTATTAGGATCTTTTTGCCCGGCGAAGGCCTGCACAGAGCTGGAAATCGGACGACGATGGGCGTTCAGGGTGTAGCCAATCGGCCCCAAGTCGTTGCTGTAGCTCAGGCTGCCCACCACATCGACCACGTCGAAGCCCATCGGCGTTGTACCGATGTCCCACGCCCAGGTGTTGTTCTGCCAGCCGACGGCCACGCTGGCGCCGTTGGCCGACTGGTTCGTGCTGCCGTGACATGGCGTTTCGGCGCAGGTACCCCATGTCGGATCGTAGGTTCCGTTATTGGTGTCAAAGGAACCGGCGTTCATATTGACCAGATCGCTACGGAAGAACATGCGGCCATCCGATAGCGGCGCATCCACCTGGAGCATAGTGGTGTGCGCTTTCAGGTCGGAATAGCCCCCCGTGCCGCTGGATCCCCAGTAGTCGTGTTGCAGCGTGACGTTCAGATCCTGCTGACGATAAAGATCGCCTGCATCGCTGCGCACGCCGCGCTTCAGCCAGTCATCTTTCTCATCGTTACGCGTAAGACGCGTAAAGCTGTCGTTATCGGTCGGACGGGTCGTCGTGATGCCCGATGAGACCATCGCATCTTTCCAGGTTTCCAGCGCCTGCTGAGGCTGGCCGTTTTGCGCCTGGAAACGGGCGGCATCACGCATCACCAGCGCGCTTTCCATAGAAGGCGGCTGCGATTTTGCCTGAGGAACAATGGCGTTGAAGGTCTTTTCTGCCGCGGCAGGATCACCCAGACCGGCCTGCGCCATGGCGATCCGGCGCTGCATATTGAGGGAGAGCGGTTCGCCGTTTTGTGCCGCGGGCAGTTTCGCCAGCTCAGCGCGAGCGGCGTCCCTGTTGCCCTGAGCAAGATTGACTTCGGTCAGGCCGAGAATTGCGTCTTCGTTCTGCGGTTCCCGTTGCAGGACGGTGTTGTAGGCGGTTTTCGCGGCCTCGTGATCGCCACGCTGTTCAGCCCAGTCCGCCAGCGTTAAGTCAATACGGGTGGACGGGGGCTGCTGGCGAAGCAGCGCTTCCGCTTCCTGCTCTTTTCCACTGTCGCGCAGGCGGTTGGCGGTTTCCAGCACCTGATTACTTTGCAGGCGGTCCGCCAGCGCCTGGATGTTGCCGTTCCACTTGTCGCGCGGCAGCGTGTTCAGATGCGCCAGCGCGGCCCGGTCCCGATCGTTACCGGACAGGTACAGCCCGCTGGCGTAAACCTGATCCGGATCGCCCGGTTTCTGGCTTGCCAGCTGGCGCATCAGGTTATCCGCCTGGCTGCTCTGACCCGCGCTATACAGATCGCGTGATAGCCGGTAGGTGATCCACACGTCGCCCGGGGAAAGCGCAAGGCGTCGGCGCTGAATTTCTGCGGCCTGCGCATAGTTTCCCTGGCTTTCCAGCTGTGCAGCCTGAGCCGAGAGCTGCTCGTTCGTCAGGCTACGTTCAATATCATCAATGCTGCGGCGCTGGCTGGCAGAGAGCGACTGAATAAACTGCGTCGCCTTCTCCGGAGACTGCTCGCGATAAATATTGGCAAGACCGCGTACCGCGTTGCTGTTGCCGCTGTCCATCCGCAATGCCTGGCGATAATAGCGTTCAGCCGCGTCGTTATCTTTCCGCGCCGCCGCCGCGTCACCCAGCCCCAGGACCGCGTAGCTGTCCGTATTGTCAATGTTGCGCGCCTGCTGATAATAGCGTTCCGCCTGGGCTGTCTTGTTGGCTTTCAGGGCGTTATCACCCTGCTGGATCAGCAGCCAGTATCGGTTAACCTTCAGCAGGCTGTCCCATTTGCCCCGGTTGTCGCTCTGCGGATCGAGGGCGATCGCCTTTTCAAACTGCGCAACCGCGCGGGCGCGATCGCCTTTCTGCGAATAGGCCTGCCCCAGCGCGCCTACGGCTTCACTGTCGGCGTGGTTGGCGCTGACTGCTTTCTGCAACTCCGTTACCGCTTTACTGCCCTGCCCGGCATCCACTGCGGCTAACCCTTCGGCTTTGGCGCGAAACGCCGGATCGGCGAGCTGTTTTTGCTGCGCTTCAAGCTGGGCGCGCGCCGCCGTCACGTTATCGCCATCGCTGAACACGCTCAGGTATTGTTGCAGCGCGGTAACGCTGGCGCTGCTGGCCGGCTGATCTTTGATCTGCTGGTACCACATGTCCGACGCCTGACTGCGGCCATTGTTCGATTTGGCCATCTCCTGTAAAACCGCAAACCCTTCATCACGCCGTCCACTCTGGAACAGAAGCTGCGCCAGCGAAGCCTGTAGCGGGGCGTTGCCCGGACTGCTGGCGTTGATTTTCTTCAGCTGATTAATGGCCAGATTGCGGCGGGCAGGCTCTTTCGCCACCACGTTCCAGTACTCCGTCGCGATGTCGCCGCTGGGCGGATTACCGTCAAACAGTTTGTCATACGCGGCAATAGCTTCCTGCGTGTGCCCGGTGGTGGCGAGCAGGCGAGCCTGCTGGAGGGCCTGGCGACCATCCGGCGTGGAGAGCAGCATGGTCGTACGGGAGGACTGGTATGCACTGGAATCGGGTGCCATTCCTTTCAGGCGATCCAGCTCTTTTTGCGCGCCCGCCGTATCCCCCTGTCGTAACAGGTAGCGGAAGCGAGCGGCAATCACGTCCGGGTTGTTGGGGTCGATCAGCTCAAGGCGATAGAGCGACTGGCGCACCAAATCCTCACGCTGGGTGGATTCCCCCAGACGAACCTGTTCCAGCAGCTGTCTCTGCTGCGGGGAGTTGGCGGCCTGGGCCAGGGGCATGAGCACCAGGCCAAGCGATAAGGCGAGTAGATTTAGTGTGAACGTGCGCATTCCTGGCCCCAATCCGGTAGTAATTCACCTTGCGCGGTGAAACGAAAACGATGCTGATCCCACCCTTGTCCAAAGAGGGTCAGAACGTAGCTGTAATAAGCATTGTTATCGGGAAAACGATCGGCGACACGCTGGCGTTGCACCGCCTGCGCGTCCCGTTCTTGTAAAAATGGAAGCAGGGAGGCAGAAAACCCTACCGGCCCATCTCCGGTACGTTTCCCGGTCGCTACGTCCACTTTTTCCGGCGGTAAGCCTTGTTTGATTGTGGTGGTCGCCATGGGCTTGAAACGCGCCAGTAGCCGGGCTTTTTGTGGATCGTTATCGTTCATCATCCCTACCCACAGATAGACGCGAATCGCATCGTAACTGCCGATCAGGGTCGTATCCTGCTTCAACTGCCAGCCGCCCTTTTTCTGGTATTTCACCCAGTTCGAGGAAAATCCTTTTGGCGCGGTCTCCAGCAGCAGACGCAGGTTGGTTTCACGGAGCGTTGTCCACGGTGCGCCGAAACGGGTGAAATAGCTCGCAAGCTGCGGCGGCAGGTAGCTGGGGTTGAAGCGCCAGACACTCTCTTCGGCAAAACCGACTTTACCCGGCAGCAGCATAGAACCCAGCCCCGGCACCTTCACCACTTCCTCACTGGCAATGCGCGTCAACAGCGCCTTACCCGTGCGCGTGTAATCGGGATTTTTCCACAGCCGCCCGGCTTCCAGCAGCGACCAGGCTATCCAGATATCGGCATCGGACGCGGAGTTAGGGTCGATAACCGCCCAGGTGTTGTCGTCCTTTTTTCCCCATAGCCACGCCGGGAGATGTTGGGCTAAATCCCCCTCGGCAAGGTTATCGCGCGTCCATGTCAGCAGCAGATCGAACGCCTTGCGATCGTTTGCTGCCAGGGCAAAGAACAGTCCGTAGCTTTGCCCTTCGGAGGTGGTAATTTTGCGCGCCTCACTGGGATCAATGACGCGCCCACTTTCGCTCATATAATCCTGTTTGAACGTCTCCCAGGCAGGCCAGCGACAGGCGGCGTGAAGATTCGCCGCCGCCAGCATCAACGCTGCGACTACACACCCGCGAAAGATTTTCATCACGGCTTACTCATGGTCCGGGTTAAGACGACGACGGCTGATGATTCGCAGCAGACGCCACAGTACCCACGCCAGCAATACAACGCTGAGCGCAGCCAACACGGCCAGCAGCACCGGGTGGTTAGAGAGGGCGTACCACAGGCGTTCGAACCACGGCAGATGACCGACGTAGTAGACATCCCCCACGCGCAGGCTGTTTACCCCCGACTCACGGATCACCGAGACGGAACCGAACATTGCCGCCCGTTTACCGCTGTCGTTCATGGCCGTGTTGAGCAGCTCATAGCCGCGCGGGCTGTCCGCCAGCAGGGCGATCACGCTGCGCTGGTCGTTATACGGAGACTGGAAGCCGACAATCGCAGCCATCGGACCCGTTGAGCTTACGGTCGTCCTGATATTGGCCTGACGATCGCCGCTGTCCGGCATGATGCTCGGGAACTCGGTCTGACGCAGCGGCGTGTTGACCCATGACTGAGCCGCCTGCACCAGCAGATCGACGCGCTTCTCGTCTTTCAGCTTGTCCGGAATGTTGCCGATGACCATGATATCGGCATCTTTGTTCTGGATCTGGCTACCGTCATCCGTCACCGTCACGTTGATAGCCGGTAAGCCGGTTTGCGCCCCGACGGTGCCCATGGTGTCCAGCAGCGTGGCAACCTGGCCTTCGTTGGCCGCTTTTGGCATCACGACAATCGATTCAGAGAGATCAGCCATGCGGCTGAACGGGAAACTGGCGTTAGCAAACGCACGCAGATCCGGCATCGCGATAAAGTGGTAATACTTCGAGAAGTCGATTGTGGAATCATCACCAATCACCACGTGGTTTTGCACCGGCTGGAAGGTAATACAGTTTTCCACCGATCCACCCGGCATCGGGTTCATGTACTGGAAGTTAAACCGCAGCTGGTTCACCGCACCGAGCTTCAGCGCCGGGATCGACACATCGGTTTTACCATCCAGCAGCCCCTGCAATACAGGCAGACGAAGCATCAACCGGTTTGTCTCCTGGCTGCTGGTCAGGCTGAAGGATTGCAGGAACTGGTTGTTGAGGCTGATATCCATGCGCGAGCTGTCTTTGGTTACCGGCGCGGTGTAACGGTAGTTCAGGTTGATATCAATACCGTTGGTGCGCAGCAGATAGAGATCCGGCGGCAGGTTCAGCGACAGGCTGACAGGAGAAGGTTCAAGCCCGGTTGACTGCAATTGCTCTTCATAGGTTTTCAGCTCGCCGAAGGTAATCGCGCGGTCGGTGCGGACCCAGTTCGGCGCATCATAAGGCTTACGTGCCAGCAGCGGTTTCACCTCATCCACCACGACGCTATTACCGCGGAACAGGATATTGCCCTGAGCAATGCCTTTTGCCGCCTGCACCAGATCTTTATCATCACGCCCGAAGATCACCAGCAGCTTCACGTACGGATTGTCCGGATGGCTGATCATCTCGATGGTGGGCGCTTTCACCTCTGGATGGTCCCGCAGGAATGCCGGGCGTTTGGCGTTGGTGGCAAACACAATCGCGTTTTTGTCCGGCATTTTGTCGTACATAACCGGGAAACTCTGGCCACGCCAGCCGGAGCGGGAACCAAACCAGGATGCCACGATAGAGGCCGCCAGCTGTTCGGTCACATCAGGAGAGCCCGCAAACACCATTGGCAGGTTCAGTGGACGGTTATCACGCGGGTCGAAGAACGGCACCGGGAAGGCGGAGAGATCGTTTTTCAACGCCAGCGGCTGATAGGTCATCTGAAGCGAAGAGTTACGACCAACATCCAGCCACAGGGTGCTGCTGGCCGGGTTTTCACAGACATCGCGGTAATGGCCGACAAATTCCAGACGCACGCGGTTAAAGTCGCTGATAAACAGCGGGTTAATCGGCACCTGAGCCAGGGTTTTCTTACCCAGTTGCTCTTTGGTGACGGGCAGGACGTCCATCAGCTCATCATTCAGATAGACCTTAAGCTGGGATTGCACCGGCAGCAGCGACGGCGATGGCGTGTATTCCAGGTTGAGCATCGCTTTCGACACGACTTCATCGCTACGCATACCGAATTCGACACCGCCATTTGGGTTGATGCCGCGCAGAACCATGCTGCCCGGAGGAGGCGCGATCTGGGCGAACGTCAGCTTAACGTCACGCGACGGCGTATTTTCCGCAACCACCGGTGCACTGGCTCCCGGCACGCCAGGCATAACCTGCCCAACCACCGGGTTGTCGGCGGGCAGCGTATTCCCCGTCGTCGGCTGATTCGGGACGACGTTTTCCGTCTGCCCCGGCGCCGCCGTCACTACCGGATCGGTCGCTTGCGCGACGACAGGCACCGTTGGCGCGGGTGTGGTCGCTGCGTTATCAGGCGCCGCGTTAGCCACTGTTGCAGGGAGCGCACTCATCCCCATTGCCACTGCACATAACCAGGAAAGTTTTGTTTTCATCGCGTTATCATCATTGTTGAGCCATAACCGGGTCCGCCTGCTTCGCTTCATCTCGCTCAGGTCGACGCGGAATGAACGACACGACCCAGGAAACCAGTGAAGTAAGTGACCGGAAAATTAATTTCACCGACGACGGGGCAAATTCTGCAAGGTGACGATAGCCACGGAACCCCAGCTTAAGAATATCCAGCAGGCTTTCCAGAGGCTTATCCTCAGGGAAGCTGTCCTGCCAGAGAGCCCACGTATCCGCGCGGGCAAACGTACACTGCACAAAATCAATGTGTTGCTTTTTAGTCAGCGGCATCAGTTGCAGACCCACTTCATTTCCTCTCACACGCACCACCTGCGTCGGGAAGACATACTCCTGCTGGCCGCGCTTAAGCAATAGGTTGACCTTCTGCCCCTCAAGCACCTTCGCCTGACCGTTAATCTTGATACCCAGACCGCCATCCGAAAAGTCATGTACGGTACAGGAGAAGAGATGTCCATCGTCGCGGGCAATGGCCGCTGGCATGCTGATTTCGACGCGATGCGCGCGGCGAACCTGTTTACTCTCCACTGATACCGCCACCGCGCCACCGAGGATAATCAGGTTATAAAACACCCACGCCATACTCACGAAGACCGTCAGAATTTCGTTTTCCGGGCCGTAGAAGTAGCGCCAGACCCCAACAATCACGCCCACAATATTCAGCAGCACCAGGAAGATATAGGGCCGGGAGATCACCCAGTCGACATACTCCTCTTCCACCAGCCCGCCCTTCGCGGTGACGTTGAATTTCCCTTTATGCGGGTTAATCAGCGCCACCATGGTTGGCGGCGCGATATACCAGGCCAGCACCGTTTCGTAGATTTCACTCCAGAACGAATGGCGATATTTCCCCTGAATCTTCGAGTTCGTCAGGCTGGCGTGGATCATGTGCGGCAGAACGAACAGGGCAATCATCAGCGCAGGCGCATAGATGATGTAAGCGTGAAGAAGCAGGAACGCCAGCGGCGCAGTGAGGAAGATAAGCCGTGGAATACCCGACAGGAAGTGGAACATGGCGTTGACGTAGCACAGCCGTTGCGCCAGTTTCAGTCCTTTACCCATCAGCGGGTTATCGAGGCGGAAAATTTGCACCATGCCGCGCGCCCAGCGAATACGCTGGCCGATATGCGCCGACAGGGATTCCGTGGCCAGCCCCGCCGCCTGAGGAATGCGCATGTAGGCGGAGGTATAGCCAAGACGGTGCAGACGCAGCGAAGTGTGCGCATCTTCCGTGACCGTCTCGACGGCGATCCCGCCAATTTCATCCAGCGGTTTACGGCGGATCACCGCACAGGAGCCGCAGAAGAACGTTGCGTCCCACATGTCGTTCCCGTCCTGCACCAGACCATAGAACAGTGTGCCCTCGTTCGGGGTTTTACGAAAACGACCGAGGTTACGTTCAAACGGGTCCGGTGAGAAGAAGTGGTGCGGCGTCTGCATCATCGCCAGCTCTTTCTCCTTCAGGAACCAGCCCATGGTCATTTGCAGGAACGAGCGCGTTGGCACGTGGTCGCAGTCGAAAATAGAGACGAACTCCCCTTTGGCATATTTCAGCGCATTGTTGATGTTACCGGCCTTAGCGTGTTCATGCGTGGTACGGGCGATGTACTCAACCCCTACTTCGTCCGCGAACTGGCGGAACTCGGCGCGGCCACCGTCATCGAGGATCCAGATTTTGATTTTATCCTTCGGCCAGTCGATACCCAGCGCGGCGTAAATGGTGTTTTTCACCACCGACAGGTCTTCGTTGTAGGTCGGCACGAAGAGGTCCACCGTTGGCCACTGGGTCGTGTCTTTTGGCAGCGGCACCGGCTGTCGATTCAGCGGCCAGATAACCTGGAAGTAACCCAGCACCAGCACGATCCAGGCGTAGGTCTCAGCAAACAGCAGCACTAACCCACACACCAGGCTGACCGGATCGTCCCAGTTCAGCGTTGAGGTATATCGCCACCAGATGTAGCGGCAGGAAACGGTCAGCGACAGCACGATCAGCATCAGGGCAGAAAAACGCCCCGGAATGCGCCGCACCAGCAGAGCCACGCCCCACAGCAGGATCAGGAAGGTAAACTGTGCCAGCGGGTTGAAGGGCTGGGTAATACAGACCAGCGCCAGTATGAGTGAGAACACCACCACCACGCCGAGAATAAAACGCCGTAAGCCCGGGTGAAGGTGCCCGAGCTCTTTGTGATTATCTAAATGACCTGTTCTATCGCCAACCCGGTCGGGTAGCCGGTTAAGCCACTGGTGATAGTGTTCACGTAAGTTCTGCACGCGATCGAAGCTGCGCCAGCGGGACGTTTTTTTCTCCGCACCCGTTGAGGTCGCCAGAAGCCAGATGGACTGTATAGCGTAGCGCGCGGGATCGAGCGGACGCGGCTTGTCAGGGTTGATATGCGGATAGAGTTCACCGTGGCGCGCACGAATACGTTGCCAGCGTGGATGTTCGAGGGGGATGAACATCCACGCCAGAATCATCCAGAAGCAGCCCAGCGCAGCGCTCAGCGATGAGGCGCCATGATGACGGTAATGGCGGTAGCGTTCACTTAAGCGCGAACTGACCGGCGGGATGAGCAACCAGTTGGTCAGGCGGCTCATACTGAACTCCCGGCAGGCTCCGGCCGTTTAGCAAAGTGCAGCAGACACCAGTTGGCCAGCGTCAGGATCTCTTCTGCCGCCAGTGAATCACTACGGTACTCCCCAAGCGGTTGTTTGGAAGCGAGGCACTCCGCCATCGCTTCGTCACGATGGATAACCATTGGCAACAGGCGGCGCTGACTCTGGAGCCAGACCTGGTACAGATCGTCCTGGATCTGGCTGCCAATGCGCAGATCGTTAATCAGAATATGGGCATTGGCAGGCATTGCCTGTTGATGCAGACGGATATGACAATTCGCATCTACGTTCGCAATGGAGAGCACATGGTCGCACTGCGCCAGAAGCTGGCGGGTCAGCGACGCGGCGCCGTGCGGCAGGTCCAGCAGGATCCACTGATAGTGTCCGCTCTCTTTCAGACTCTGCAAAGCGGTGGTGAAGCGAGAGAACAGACGCTGAAACGCAGCTTCATTCCCGCGTTCGGTTTCCGTCATCTGACCAAAGGGAAGCAAATCGAGCTGGGAGGTATAGCGCAAACCCGCATCCCGCCAGTCTTTATCGTCCAGAAGCGCGCGCCCCCAGCCGTTTTCATGTGTAAAGTCGACATTGAATGACATGCGCAGCAAATTATCGGAGCAGGCATCAATAACCAGTACTGATTCACCTAAAACCTGTAATGACCACGCCAGCGCCGCGGTTACGGAAGTTGTACCCACTCCACCACGGACGCCCTGTAATCCTAGTACGGCCATCAATGGCTTCCTTATTGTTGTTGGGCAAACTCAGCTAATAACGGCCAACGTTTAATAGCCGCAGCCAACTGTTCCCGCTGGGAAATATCGGTGTAATCTATTTCAGGCAATGAAAAAGCCTTCGTGAGCGCCAGAAAATCGTTTTGGAATGTGTATAACCCAGGCTTGGGTCGACTGGAGTTGCGGGTTCGTTATTTTGCATTCTTATTTCATCCCTTTGAGTAAAATCATAAGATTCAGATGCAGCGAGGCGTCCTGCCCACGAAATTTCATTTACATGCTAAATCTGATGTTCTTTAATTTCAATGTTAGGTTTATTTCTACGCTTTCGCTAGTAAACTGAGAGACATAGAAATTCGACGAAAAGAGGGACACCGTGGACTCCATATTTTCTATTGGCATCCAGTCATTATGGGACGAATTGCGCCACATGCCAGTCGGAGGAGTCTGGTGGGTTAATACGGATCGTAATGAAGATGCCATCAGTCTGGTAAACCAGACGATAGCGGCGCAGGGTAAGGATTACCGCGTGGCCGTCATTACGATGGGCGATGAGCCAAAGTCAATCATCAGGCTCGAAACTGACCGTGGACCCCAGACAGTACGATTATTTTCCATGCCAGCGGAGGCCGACAGTTTATACTTTTTGCCCCGCGATATTCAGTGCTCTATTGTTCCTGAACACTATTTACTGATTCTTAAATGTTCTCAAAACGGTCTACAAAATATCCCGTCTGAAAAACTGCTGAAATGGCTGGGAAGAATCAGCAGATGGGCAAAAAATCAAAATTGCACCTTATTGGTTGTTAACCCGGGCAGTAATAACGACAAACTTTTTTCACTTTTAATGAGTGAATACCGTTCCCTCTATGGCCTGGCCAGTATTCGTGTCCAGACTGACAGCCATCTTTACGACGTGGCTTTCTGGTGCAATGAAAAAGGGGTGAGCTCCCGACAGCAGCTTACCCTCAAAAATGTCGGGGACGAGTGGCATCTTGCTCAACAGGAAGAGACGGTGGTTCAGCCACGCAGTGATGAAAAGCGCGTTCTGAGTCAGATTGCGGTACTGGAAGGTGCGCCTGCACTGTCTGAGCACTGGTCACTGTTCGAAACCAACGAGGCCTTATTTGATGAGGCGCGCACCACGCAGGCGGCGACCATTATCTTCTCGTTGATCCAGAATAACCAAATCGAAACGCTGGCACGGCACATTCACACATTACGTCGCCAGCGCGGCAGCGCGTTAAAAATCGTGGTACGTGAAAATAATACCAGCCTGCGCGCCACCGATGAGCGCTTATTACTGGGCTGCGGCGCGAATATGGTCATTCCCTGGAATGCTCCCCTGTCGCGCTGTCTGACGCTGATCGAAAGCATTCAGGGCCAGCAGTTTAATCGATATGTTCCGGAAGATATCAGCACCCTGCTTTCAATGACGCAGCCGATGAAACTGCGCGGCTACCAGAAATGGGACACCTTCTGCGATGCGGTGGGCAACATGATGAGCAATACGCTTTTACCGGCAGACGGAAAAGGGGTGATGGTTGCCCTGCGTCCTGTGCCGGGCATTCGCGTTGAGCAGGCGCTCACCTTGTGCCGCCCTAATCGTATCGGGGATATCATGACCATTGGCGATAATCGCCTGGTGCTGTTCCTCTCCTTCTGTCGGGTGAACGATCTGGATACCGCCCTGAACCATATCTTCCCGCTGCCTACCGGGGATATTTTCTCGAACCGCATGGTCTGGTTTGAAGATAATTTGATCAGCGCTGAGCTTGTCCAGATGCGAGCCCTGGCACCTGAAAAATGGGCCAAACCGTTGCCTGTAACAAGTGGTGCCAAACCGGTTCTGAACGCGAAACATGATGGGCACGTATGGCGTCGGGTTCCTGAGCCGCTACGCTTAATGGATGAGAACAAGGAGAGCGTTCCATTATGAATATCAGCGATATCATCCAACTGGTTGTTCTGTGCGCGCTGATTTTTTTGCCGCTTGGCTACTATGCACGCCATTCCCTGCGCCGTATTCGCGATACGATCAGATTACTGTTCGTCAAACCTCGCTATATTAAACCCGCCGGAACACTGACTCGCGCTTCAAACGTCAAGGCAAACCGAAAACATGACTAATTCTACCTATACCTCTTCAGCGCCATCGCCACTCTGGCAATACTGGCGCGGTCTGTCCGGCTGGAATTTCTACTTTCTGGTGAAGTTTGGTCTGCTGTGGGCAGGCTATCTTAATTTCCACCCGCTGCTTAATCTGGTGTTTATGGCATTCCTGCTGATGCCAATCCCGAATCTCAGGCTGCACCGTATACGTCACTGGATTGCTATCCCTATCGGTTTCGCCCTGTTCTGGCATGATACCTGGCTACCCGGCCCCGAAAGCATTATGAGCCAGGGTTCCCAGGTCGCAGGTTTCAGTGCGGACTATATGCTCGATCTGGTTGAGCGCTTTATTAACTGGCAGATGATTGGCGCGGTATTTGTCCTGCTGGTTGCCTGGCTGTTCCTGTCTCAGTGGATCCGGGTGACGGTGTTTGTCGTCGCGATTATGATCTGGCTAAACGTACTGACGCTGACGGGCCCGAGCTTCTCGCTGTGGCCAGCCGGTCAGCCGACGACAACCGTAACCACCACGGGCGGTTCCGCCGCCGCTACCGTCGCGACAGCAGGGGATACGCCTGTGGTTGGGGATATTCCAGCGCAGACGGCGCCGCCGACATCCACGAACCTGAACGCGTGGCTCTCCAGTTTTTACGCTGCGGAAGATAAGCGTCAGACGAAATTCCCGGACGCGCTGCCTGCTGATGCTCAGCCGTTTGAGTTGCTGGTCATTAACATCTGTTCTCTGTCCTGGGCTGACGTTGACGCGGCTGGTTTGATGTCGCATCCGCTGTGGTCGCATTTCGATATACAGTTTAAAGACTTCAACTCCGCCACCTCCTACAGCGGCCCGGCGGCTATCCGTCTGCTGCGCGCAAGCTGTGGGCAGCCTTCGCATAAGAATCTCTACCAGCCCGCAGCTAACCAGTGCTATCTGTTCGATAACCTGGCAAAACTGGGCTTTACCCAACACCTGATGATGGGCCATAACGGTCAGTTCGGTAACTTCCTGAAAGAAGTGCGTGAACAGGGTGGCATGCAGGCCCCACTGATGGACCAGAAAGGGCTGCCAGTGACGTTACTGGGCTTCGATGGCTCGCCGGTCTATGACGATACCGCCGTACTTCAGCGCTGGTTCGACACCGTCGGTAAAGAGGAAGGGACGCGTAGCGCGACGTTCTATAATACGCTGCCGCTTCACGACGGGAACCATTATCCGGGCGTAAGCAAAACGGCCGATTACAAGGCCCGTGCGCAGAAGTTCTTTGACGAGCTGAATGCGTTCTTCAACGAGCTGGAAAAATCAGGTCGTAAAGTGATGGTGGTGGTGGTCCCGGAACATGGTGGAGCGCTGAAAGGCGACAGGATGCAGGTGTCTGGTCTGCGCGATATCCCAAGCCCGTCCATCACAAACGTTCCGGCCGGGATTAAGTTCTTTGGCATGAAGGCACCGCATCAGGGCGCGCCAGTTGAGATCACCCAGCCAAGCAGCTATCTGGCCATCTCGGAACTGGTTGCTCGCGCTGTAGACGGTAAGCTGTTTGTGGAAGATAGCGTGAACTGGGATCAGCTCACCAGCGGGCTGCCGCAGACGGCGGAGGTATCGGAAAACGCCAATGCGGTGGTGATCCAGTATCAGAATAAGCCTTATGTCCGACTGAATGCCGGGGATTGGGTGCCGTATCCGCAGTGACCTGCTACACCCTCTCCCCTGTGGGGGAGAGGGTTACTCTGCACTTCGTAACGAAATTTCACCGCCCACCCAGGGCTTAATCACGCCATCCTGTTCAAGCAGCAACGCGCCCTGCGCGTCAATGCCGCGTGATGTGCCGTAAATCTCTTTATCCCCAATCAGCAGCTTCACCGGTCGGTTAATAAAGTTATCCAGCTTTTCCCAGCGGGAAAGGAATGGCGCTAACCCCTCTTGTTCAAAGAGCGTCAGCGAACTACGCAACTCATTGATCATGCGGACGGCAAGCGTATTGCGATCGATGGTGATCCCCGCTTCCTGTAGGTTGGTCCAGGCCTGGTTCACGACATCGTTCTGCACGTTTCGCATCACCATGTTCAGCCCCGCCCCAATGACGATCTGTGCGGCATCGCCTGTTTTTCCCGTCAGTTCGACCAGGATCCCCGCCAGCTTTCGATCGTTGAGATACAGATCGTTGGGCCATTTTACCCGCACCTGATCGGCACCCAAATCATGCAGCACCTCTGCCATCACAATGCCGATGACCAGGCTCAGCCCGATGGCCGCAGCTGGCCCCTGTTCAAGCCGCCAGTACATGGAAAGGTAGAGGTTGGCGCCAAATGGCGAAAACCACTTACGCCCCCGGCGGCCACGTCCTGCCTGTTGGTACTCGGCAACGCAGGCATCACCGGATTTCAGCTCGCTCAGGCGATCCAGCAGATACTGGTTCGTCGAATCAATGACCGGCAATACCGCGACGTTACCGTGTCCAATCTGGCTGCGGATGATCTCTTCATTCAGTAACTGGATTGGTTCCGGCAGGCTGTAGCCTTTTCCCGGTACCGTAAACACATCCACGCCCCAGTCGCGGAGCGTTTGAATATGTTTATTGATGGCAGCGCGGCTCATGCCCAGCTGTTCGCCCAGCTGCTCGCCAGAATGAAACTCGCCATCAGCAAGAATACCGATGAGAGTTAACGGAATAGTATTGTCCTTCACGCAATGGTCTCCACGGCATTCACTTCGCCCGTTCGGCCAATAAAGCGAACTTCAGGCTCCAGCCAGACGTTAAATTTTTCGCCCACACGCTGGCGAACATGGTGCGCCAGGTTGACGACATCCTCACTTGTCGCGTTGGACTGGTTGATCAGTACCAGCGCCTGCTGACGATGAACAGCAGCGCCACCAAGCGTAGTACCTTTTAATTCACATTGATCGATAAGCCAGCCTGCGGCCAGCTTTACGCTGCCATCCGCCTGAGGATAATGCGGGGCCGTTGGCCAGCCTGCGAGAAACGCTTTCGCATTTTCGCTGCCGATCACCGGATTTTTGAAGAAACTGCCCGCATTTCCGTTAACTTTCGGGTCCGGTAGCTTGGTCATTCGCATGTGGCAAACGGAATCAAAAACCTCACGCGGTGTGACGGTAGCCGGATCGAGACGGGCCAGATCGCCGTAAGTCAGAACGGGTTTCCATGCTTTCGCCAGACGCAGGCCAACGGCCACAATGACAAAACGATCCTGATAGTCGTGCTTGAAAATGCTGTCGCGATAGCCAAAGCGGCACTGCTCTGCGGTCAAACGCTTCGCCGTTCCGGTCGCGAGTTCGATGCAGTCGACATATTCGCAGACGTGTTTCAGTTCAATGCCGTAGGCACCGATGTTTTGAATAGGAGATGATCCTGCACAGCCCGGGATGAGGGCCAGGTTTTCCAGTCCGGGCATCCCTTTTTCAAGGGTATATTGCACCAGATGGTGCCAGTTTTCGCCAGCACCCACGTGTAAATGCCAGCTGTCAGCGCTCTCTTTACGCTCAATCCCCATGATGCGATTAACGATTACCGTCCCCGCAAAATCATCGAGAAACAGGACATTACTTCCTTCGCCCAGAATAAGTACGGGTTCACCGTTTTCTGTTGCGTTTTGCCAGGCATTCAGCAACTGCTGAGCACTGTCGGCACGTACAATTTGATTAGCATTCCGTTGAATACCAAAGGTATTCCAGGGCTTAAGGGAGTGATTCATAGACGCTATCCTGATGCAAAAACCGGGATAGTTTACCGTATATACGAAGGGATGGGTGATTAGTTTATGGAAAGGAAGCAGGTGCAGAAACGCAAAAAGGCCATCCTTTCGGATGGCCTCTTCACTTGTTTGATGCCTGGCAGTTCCCTACTCTCACATGGGGAGACCCCACACTACCATCGGCGCTACGGCGTTTCACTTCTGAGTTCGGCATGGGGTCAGGTGGGACCACCGCGCTAAAGCCGCCAGGCAAATTCTGTTAATCTGTATCAGGCTGAAAATCGTGTCTGTCTCTTCGCCAAAACAGCTTCGGCGTTGTAAGGTTAAGCCTCACGGTTCATTAGTATCGGTTAGCTCAACGCATCGCTGCGCTTACACACCCGACCTATCAACGTCGTCGTCTTCAACGTTCCTTCAGGAGACTCAAGGTCTCAGGGAGAACTCATCTCGGGGCAAGTTTCGTGCTTAGATGCTTTCAGCACTTATCTCTTCCGCATTTAGCTACCGGGCAGTGCCATTGGCATGACAACCCGAACACCAGTGATGCGTCCACTCCGGTCCTCTCGTACTAGGAGCAGCCCCCCTCAATTCTCCAGCGCCCACGGCAGATAGGGACCGAACTGTCTCACGACGTTCTAAACCCAGCTCGCGTACCACTTTAAATGGCGAACAGCCATACCCTTGGGACCTACTTCAGCCCCAGGATGTGATGAGCCGACATCGAGGTGCCAAACACCGCCGTCGATATGAACTCTTGGGCGGTATCAGCCTGTTATCCCCGGAGTACCTTTTATCCGTTGAGCGATGGCCCTTCCATTCAGAACCACCGGATCACTATGACCTGCTTTCGCACCTGCTCGCGCCGTCACGCTCGCAGTCAAGCTGGCTTATGCCATTGCACTAACCTCCTGATGTCCGACCAGGATTAGCCAACCTTCGTGCTCCTCCGTTACTCTTTGGGAGGAGACCGCCCCAGTCAAACTACCCACCAGACACTGTCCGCAACCCGGATTACGGGTCTACGTTAGAACACCAGCCATTAAAGGGTGGTATTTCAAGGTTGGCTCCACGCAGACTGGCGTCCACGCTTCAAAGCCTCCCACCTATCCTACACATCAAGGACCAGTGTTCAGTGTCAAGCTATAGTAAAGGTTCACGGGGTCTTTCCGTCTTGCCGCGGGTACACTGCATCTTCACAGCGAGTTCAATTTCACTGAGTCTCGGGTGGAGACAGCCTGGCCATCATTACGCCATTCGTGCAGGTCGGAACTTACCCGACAAGGAATTTCGCTACCTTAGGACCGTTATAGTTACGGCCGCCGTTTACCGGGGCTTCGATCAAGAGCTTCGCGTTGCCGCTAACCCCATCAATTAACCTTCCGGCACCGGGCAGGCGTCACACCGTATACGTCCACTTTCGTGTTTGCACAGTGCTGTGTTTTTAATAAACAGTTGCAGCCAGCTGGTATCTTCGACTGATTTCAGCTCCGTCCGCAGGGACTTCACCTACATATCAGCGTGCCTTCTCCCGAAGTTACGGCACCATTTTGCCTAGTTCCTTCACCCGAGTTCTCTCAAGCGCCTTGGTATTCTCTACCTGACCACCTGTGTCGGTTTGGGGTACGATTTCGTGTTACCTGATGCTTAGAGGCTTTTCCTGGAAGCAGGGCATTTATCACTTCAGCACCGTAGTGCCTCGTCATCACACCTCAGCGTTAATAAGGTACCGGATTTACCTGGAACCTCCGCCTACATGCTTAAACCGGGACAACCGTCGCCCGGCTGACATAGCCTTCTCCGTCCCCCCTTCGCAGTAACACCAAGTACAGGAATATTAACCTGTTTCCCATCGACTACGCCTTTCGGCCTCGCCTTAGGGGTCGACTCACCCTGCCCCGATTAACGTTGGACAGGAACCCTTGGTCTTCCGGCGAGCGGGCTTTTCACCCGCTTTATCGTTACTTATGTCAGCATTCGCACTTCTGATACCTCCAGCACCCCTCACAGGACACCTTCAACGGCTTACAGAACGCTCCCCTACCCAACAACGCATAAGCGTCGCTGCCGCAGCTTCGGTGCATGGTTTAGCCCCGTTACATCTTCCGCGCAGGCCGACTCGACCAGTGAGCTATTACGCTTTCTTTAAATGATGGCTGCTTCTAAGCCAACATCCTGGCTGTCTGTGCCTTCCCACATCGTTTCCCACTTAACCATGACTTTGGGACCTTAGCTGGCGGTCTGGGTTGTTTCCCTCTTCACGACGGACGTTAGCACCCGCCGTGTGTCTCCCGTGATAACATTCTTCGGTATTCGTAGTTTGCATCGGGTTGGTAAGCCGGGATGGCCCCCTAGCCGAAACAGTGCTCTACCCCCGAAGATGAATTCACGAGGCGCTACCTAAATAGCTTTCGGGGAGAACCAGCTATCTCCCGGTTTGATTGGCCTTTCACCCCCAGCCACAGGTCATCCGCTAATTTTTCAACATTAGTCGGTTCGGTCCTCCAGTTAGTGTTACCCAACCTTCAACCTGCCCATGGCTAGATCACCGGGTTTCGGGTCTATACCCTGCAACTTAACGCCCAGTTAAGACTCGGTTTCCCTTCGGCTCCCCTATACGGTTAACCTTGCTACAGAATATAAGTCGCTGACCCATTATACAAAAGGTACGCAGTCACCCCATAAAGAGGCTCCCACTGCTTGTACGTACACGGTTTCAGGTTCTTTTTCACTCCCCTCGCCGGGGTTCTTTTCGCCTTTCCCTCACGGTACTGGTTCACTATCGGTCAGTCAGGAGTATTTAGCCTTGGAGGATGGTCCCCCCATATTCAGACAGGATACCACGTGTCCCGCCCTACTCTTCGAGTTCACAGCATGTGTGCTTTCGTGTACGGGACTATCACCCTGTACCGTCGGACTTTCCAGACCGTTCCACTAACACACAAGCTGATTCAGACTCCGGGCTGCTCCCCGTTCGCTCGCCGCTACTGGGGGAATCTCGGTTGATTTCTTTTCCTCGGGGTACTTAGATGTTTCAGTTCCCCCGGTTCGCCTCGTTAACCTATGTATTCAGTTAACGATAGTGCAACGAATTGCACTGGGTTTCCCCATTCGGACATCGCCGGGTCAAGGGTTCATATCACCTCGCCGGCGCTTTTCGCAGATTAGCACGTCCTTCATCGCCTCTGACTGCCAGGGCATCCACCGTGTACGCTTAGTCGCTTAACCTCACAACCCGAAGATGTTTCACTTCATGATTGCGAAAATTTGAGAGACTCGAACACACCATTAAAGATGTGTCGTTTCAATTTTCAGCTTGATCCAGATTTTTAAAGAGCAAAACTTCGCAGTGCACCTTTTCAGGTTCACTCTGAAGTTTTCTTGTATTCGCAGTAAAGGATGGTGGAGCTATGCGGGATCGAACCGCAGACCTCCTGCGTGCAAGGCAGGCGCTCTCCCAGCTGAGCTATAGCCCCATCGTAGTCACCTCTGTACCGGTAATTTTTGTTGAGGCAAGGCGTGGTGACACGAAGCATACTCAGGTATGTGAGTGTCGCCGCAACGCAGCATCAGCAAAAATTTGGTAGGCCTGAGTGGACTTGAACCACCGACCTCACCCTTATCAGGGGTGCGCTCTAACCACCTGAGCTACAAGCCTGCAGAGATTTTTTACTGCTGTTTTTCATCAGACAATCTGTGTGAGCACTGCAAAGGCAGGTTCTTTAAGGTAAGGAGGTGATCCAACCGCAGGTTCCCCTACGGTTACCTTGTTACGACTTCACCCCAGTCATGAATCACAAAGTGGTAAGCGCCCTCCCGAAGGTTAAGCTACCTACTTCTTTTGCAACCCACTCCCATGGTGTGACGGGCGGTGTGTACAAGGCCCGGGAACGTATTCACCGTGGCATTCTGATCCACGATTACTAGCGATTCCGACTTCATGGAGTCGAGTTGCAGACTCCAATCCGGACTACGACGCACTTTATGAGGTCCGCTTGCTCTCGCGAGGTCGCTTCTCTTTGTATGCGCCATTGTAGCACGTGTGTAGCCCTACTCGTAAGGGCCATGATGACTTGACGTCATCCCCACCTTCCTCCAGTTTATCACTGGCAGTCTCCTTTGAGTTCCCGGCCGGACCGCTGGCAACAAAGGATAAGGGTTGCGCTCGTTGCGGGACTTAACCCAACATTTCACAACACGAGCTGACGACAGCCATGCAGCACCTGTCTCAGAGTTCCCGAAGGCACCAAAGCATCTCTGCTAAGTTCTCTGGATGTCAAGAGTAGGTAAGGTTCTTCGCGTTGCATCGAATTAAACCACATGCTCCACCGCTTGTGCGGGCCCCCGTCAATTCATTTGAGTTTTAACCTTGCGGCCGTACTCCCCAGGCGGTCGACTTAACGCGTTAGCTCCGGAAGCCACGCCTCAAGGGCACAACCTCCAAGTCGACATCGTTTACGGCGTGGACTACCAGGGTATCTAATCCTGTTTGCTCCCCACGCTTTCGCACCTGAGCGTCAGTCTTTGTCCAGGGGGCCGCCTTCGCCACCGGTATTCCTCCAGATCTCTACGCATTTCACCGCTACACCTGGAATTCTACCCCCCTCTACAAGACTCTAGCCTGCCAGTTTCGAATGCAGTTCCCAGGTTGAGCCCGGGGATTTCACATCCGACTTGACAGACCGCCTGCGTGCGCTTTACGCCCAGTAATTCCGATTAACGCTTGCACCCTCCGTATTACCGCGGCTGCTGGCACGGAGTTAGCCGGTGCTTCTTCTGCGGGTAACGTCAATCGACAGGGTTATTAACCCTGTCGCCTTCCTCCCCGCTGAAAGTACTTTACAACCCGAAGGCCTTCTTCATACACGCGGCATGGCTGCATCAGGCTTGCGCCCATTGTGCAATATTCCCCACTGCTGCCTCCCGTAGGAGTCTGGACCGTGTCTCAGTTCCAGTGTGGCTGGTCATCCTCTCAGACCAGCTAGGGATCGTCGCCTAGGTGAGCCGTTACCCCACCTACTAGCTAATCCCATCTGGGCACATCCGATGGCAAGAGGCCCGAAGGTCCCCCTCTTTGGTCTTGCGACGTTATGCGGTATTAGCTACCGTTTCCAGTAGTTATCCCCCTCCATCAGGCAGTTTCCCAGACATTACTCACCCGTCCGCCACTCGTCAGCAAAGCAGCAAGCTGCTTCCTGTTACCGTTCGACTTGCATGTGTTAGGCCTGCCGCCAGCGTTCAATCTGAGCCATGATCAAACTCTTCAATTTAAGTTTGATGCTCGTGAATTAAACTTCGTAATGAATTACGTATGTTCACTCAGAGACTTGGTATTCATTTTTCGTCTTGCGACGTTAAGAATCCATGTCACTTTGAGTGCCCACACAGATTGTCTGATAAATTGTTAAAGAGCAGTGCCGCTACGTTTTCGCTGCGGCGCGGGGTGTGCATATTACGCTTTCCCACTTCAGAGTCAAGCGTTTATTTTGCTTTTCTCTGCTGACCCGGCGGCGTGTGTGCCGTTGTTCCGTGTCAGTGGAGGCGCATTATAGGGAGTTCTTCTGAAGTGACAAGCACTAAATACAAAAAACTTTTCGTTCGCTCACTTTTCAAACTCAACGCTTATTTAACCCGCGAATCGTCCGTTAAACGTGCAATTTCACGGGCAAAACTGGCCACTTGATCCCAGTCGGTATAAACCACTTCTTTACGCGTATCCGTTTCCCCGCCCGTCATCTTCATGATCAGGCGGATCATAAAGCGGTCATACCAGCGGTAACGCGGGTAACGCAGCGCGCCCGCAAAGACAGAACAGATATCGGGCTGCCATGGCGAGCTCAGCAAAAACTTGCGCGTATAGCTGTTAGTCTGCGGTGTACGCTTCTCTGCTTTACGGGCAACCAGGTTGACCGAGTAAAACGCGCCGGGCAGCTTAGCGAGCTCCGCCGTATGCTTTTTCACAAAGCGATCCAGCGCCGGATGGAAATGACCGTAACGAATTGAAGCGCCAATGACCACACGGTCGTAATCCTGCCAGGCAATCTGTTCAGTGCGATTCAGGTTCACCACATCAGAATAAATGCCCAGCTCTTTGAGTTCAGAAGCCAGATATGAAGCAATCTCACGCGTTTGCCCATCACGCGTTGAGAAAAGAATTAACGTTTTCACCAATGTCTCCTTACTCACGCCAGAATGTTGGGGTAAACAGCACCAGCAGCGTAAAGACCTCAAGACGACCAAACAGCATATTGGCGATTAAGATCCACTTTGCCACCGGGTTCATACTGGCGAAATTATCCGCCACGACACCCAGCCCCGGCCCCAGGTTGTTTAACGTTGCCACCACAGAGGCGAAGGCAGAGAAATCATCCACGCCCGTGGCGATAATCGCCAGCATACTGACAATAAAGACCAGCGCATAAGCGGAGAAGAATCCCCACACCGCTTCGAGGATACGCTCCGGCAGTGCACGATTGCCCAGCTTGATGCTGTAAACCGCATTCGGGTGGACGAGACGTTTAAGTTCACGGTTCCCCTGCTTGAACAGCAGCAGAATACGGATCACCTTCAGGCCGCCGCCCGTCGACCCGGCACAGCCGCCGATAAACGCAGAGCACAACAGCAGCACCGGCAGGAACAGCGGCCAACGCGCAATACTGTCCGTGGTGAAACCGGCGGTTGTCGCCATCGATACCACCTGGAAGAAGGCCTGGTTCAGGGTCGTGACCGCCGAGTTATAGACATCGTGGAACCACAGTACCAGGGTACAGATGATCACCAGGGTCAACTGGACGCCAATAAACATCCGGAATTCCGGGTCGCGCCAGTACACCTTCAGGCTCCGTCCGCTAAGCAACGAGAAGTGTAGACCGTAGTTACAGCCTGAGATCAGCAAAAAGATGGCAATGATGGTATTGATCGTCGGGCTGTCGAAGTACCCAACGCTGGCATCGTGGGTGGAGAACCCGCCGATAGCGATAGTGGCAAAGCTGTGCCCGATGGCATCAAACGCAGGCATCCCGGCAAACCACAGCGCCAGCGCGCAGGCCACCGTCAGCAGGACATAAATAAGCCAAAGGGTTTTCGCCGTCTCCGCAATACGCGGGCGCATCTTGTTATCTTTCAACGGGCCAGGCATTTCAGCCCGGTAAAGCTGCATCCCCCCGACGCCCAGAATCGGCAGGATAGCCACCGCCAGCACGATGATCCCCATACCGCCGAACCACTGGAGCATCTGCCGGTAAAAGAGAATTGCATGCGGGAGTGAATCCAGCCCCACAAGCGTGGTGGCCCCGGTGGTCGTTAATCCGGAGAACGATTCAAAAAACGCATCCGTGACGGTGAGATTCGGTTGTTCAGAGAAGATAAACGGCAGCGCACCCACGCTTCCCAGTACCGTCCAGAACAGGACCACGATCAGAAAACCCTCCCGGGATTTCAGTTCACCTTTCTCACGGCGGTTTGGCCACCACAGCAGGGAGCCAATCGTCAGCGCGACAAAAAAGGTTTGCGTAAATGCACGCCCCGCGCCGTCCCGGTAGATAAGCGCCACCAGTCCGGGAATGATCATTGTCCCGGAGAAAAGTATGACCAGCAATCCAACGATTCGGGTAATGGCACGAAAATGCATCTCTGCCGCTTCCTTAGGTATTCAAAATTGTGAGGTGGGGATTATTCTTCAATCGGCAGTAATTGCAATGAACCGCGACTAAAATCAGCGAGTTTTGCTGAAAAAGCAGCCAGTTCCGCCTGAGGAAGCGCCACGCGTAATTGCACCATTGCCTGATAATCACTGTGTGCGATGACGCCGTTAAACTGTTTAAGCAGTGCTTCGATACCCGATAGCTGGGCGTAATCGCATAACAAAGTATATTCCGTAAGTGGCGTTTTGCGGGTTGTTATCAGCAGATTAAGCGCCTGCTGGACACCCCCTCCGTAGGCTTTAACCAGCCCTCCGGTGCCTAACAAAATGCCCCCGTAGTAGCGGACCACGACGGCGGTGATTTCACCCACGCCGCTGCCCATCAACTGGGATAGCATCGGTTTTCCGGCCGTACCCGCCGGTTCACCGTCGTCAGAAAACCCGAGCTGCTGTGAGTCGTCTGGCGGCCCTGCGACCCACGCCACACAGTGATGGCGGGCATCGGGGTGCTGCGCGCGGACGGACTCGACGAACGCCTTCGCCGCCTCCACGCCGTCAGTATGCGCCAACAGCGTGATAAAGCGGCTTTTCTTGATTTCCTCAACAAAGGTGACCGGCTCGGCCGGTATCAGCCAGCTTTCCATCAGGCCAGCTTCAGATCTCGCGTCATGTTCTCGATGCTGTTCTCGTGAATAACCACGTTATCTTCGATACGAATGCCGCCATACGGCTTCAGCGCTTCAATTTTCTCCCAGTTGAAGTGCTTGCTGAACTGCCCTTCGCGCCACGGCGCCAGCAGGGATTCAATAAAGTAGATACCCGGCTCGATGGTCAATACCATACGCGGCGCCAGAACGCGGGTGCAGCGCAGATAAGGATATTTAGACGGTGCCGCCAGGTGCGTACCGGTATCATCCTGCATAAAGCCAGCGACGTCATGAACCTGTAAACCCAGCGGGTGGCCGATACCGTGCGGCATAAATGGCCCGGTCAGATCGTTCTCAACCATCGCCTCTTCGCTCATGTCTTTGACAATCTGATGCTTACGCAGCAGTTTAGCGATGCGCTGATGGAACTGGATGTGATAATCCACATAGCTGGTTCCGGCCTTCATGGTGCCAATCAGCGCCAGCTGTTCGTCGTTCACGTCTTTGATCAATTGCGCAAAATCAGTATCCGCATTCGCCGCCCAGGTACGGGTCAGGTCTGCCGCATAGCCATTGTACTCAGCCCCCGCGTCCAGCAGGAAGCTGCGCATCTCAGCCGGAACCTGATGATCCAGTTTGGTGTAGTGCAGAACCGAGGCATGTTCATTCAGCGCCACGATGTTGCTGTACGGCACGTCGGTATCGCGGTGGCCGGTCGCCGTCAGGTAGGCCTGATTGATATCGAACTCGCTCATACCGGACTGGAACGCTTCGTGCGCCGCACGGTGGCCATTCACCGCCGTTTTTTGCGCTTCACGCATGCAGTAAAGTTCGTAGTCGGTCTTGTAGGCGCGATAGTAGTGCAGATAATCCAGCACGCCTTTCGGGTTGAGTTTATCTGCCGGAATATCCAGACCCAGCGCACGCTCAGGAACCGGACCAATGTAGCCGATGTTCCCACGCGCCGCTGGCAACTGGCTGCCAATGCCGTCTGCTTTTGGCAGCGCAATCACGTCAATTTCTTCGGTCCAGAATGAGGTCGGCAGCGGCTCCACGTTGTGCCAGTAATCGACCGGCAGGTAGAACCACAGTTTCGGCTTGTTCACGCCATCCACCAGCAGCCAGCAATTTGGAACCTGCGTGACAGGCACCCAGGCTTTAAACTGCGGGTTAACCTTGAAGGGATAAGCGTGGTCATCAAGAAAAGTATTCATCAGCTCGCCGGAGTGGATCAGCAGGGTATCCAGCTTGAAGCGGGCCAGTACATCGCGGGTACGTTCCTGTAGGGTAACGATATGATTTTTATAAAGCGAAGCCAGTGAGTCCATCATTCTTCCTTTCGTTTTTTTGACCTCAAGTCATCGCATCTTAGCACACCTCACTCCGGCTGCGTGATTTCCACCGACCGTGATCAGTGCAGCAATTTCTTAATGACTAATTTGCATTTTATTAACATAAATTCCACACTCCGTTTCATCTGGTATGACCAGATCCAATTGCTGGATTCAGGAGACCGACATGCTCTACAAAGGCGACACCCTGTACGTAGACTGGCTGGAAGATGGCATTGCCGAACTGGTGTTCGATGCCCCCGGCTCAGTGAACAAGCTTGATACCGCGACGGTGGCCAGTCTTGGCCAGGCGCTGGATGTACTTGAAAAGCAATCAGATTTGAAAGGGCTGCTGCTGCGCTCCAACAAAGCGGCCTTTATCGTTGGCGCGGATATCACCGAATTCCTGTCGCTGTTCCTGGTGCCCGAAGAGCAGCTGAGCCAGTGGCTGCACTTTGCGAACAGCGTCTTTAATCGTCTGGAAGATCTGCCTGTCCCGACCCTTTCTGCCGTTAACGGTTACGCGCTGGGCGGCGGCTGCGAATGCGTGTTAGCCACTGATTACCGTCTGGCGACCCCAGACCTGCGCATCGGCCTGCCGGAAACCAAACTGGGCATTATGCCGGGCTTTGGTGGCTCGGTGCGTATGCCGCGCATGTTGGGTGCCGACAGCGCGCTGGAAATCATTGCCGCAGGTAAAGATGTCGGCGCGGAACAGGCGCAGAAAATCGGTCTGGTGGACGGCGTGGTTAAGCCTGAAAAACTGATTGAAGGCGCTGTAGCCATTCTGCGTCAGGCGATTAACGGCGATCTCGACTGGAAAGCCAAACGTCAGCCAAAGCTGGAGCCGTTGAAGCTCAGCAAAATTGAAGCCACCATGAGCTTCACCATCGCCAAGGGCATGGTGATGCAGACGGCGGGTAAACACTACCCGGCGCCGATCACGGCGGTGAAAACCATTGAAGCGGCAGCCCGTCTGGGCCGTGATGAAGCCCTGAAGCTGGAAAACCAGAGCTTTGTCCCGCTGGCGCACACCAACGAAGCCCGCGCGCTGGTTGGTATCTTCCTTAACGATCAGTTCGTGAAGGGCAAAGCCAAACAACTCACCAAAAACGTTGAAACGCCAAAACACGCGGCGGTACTCGGAGCGGGCATTATGGGTGGCGGCATCGCCTACCAGTCTGCCTGGAAAGGCGTGCCGGTAGTGATGAAAGACATCAACGAGAAATCCCTGACGCTGGGCATGACCGAAGCGGCCAAGCTGCTGAATAAACAGCTTGAGCGCGGCAAAATTGACGGTCTGAAGCTTGCAGGCGTGATCTCCACCATCCAGCCAGTACTGGAATACAGCGGTTTCGACCGTGTGGACGTGGTGGTTGAAGCGGTCGTCGAGAACCCGAAAGTCAAAAAAGCGGTGCTGGCCGAAACCGAAGACAAGGTACGTCCGGAAACCGTGCTGGCCTCTAACACCTCCACCATTCCTATCAGCGAACTGGCGAGCGTGCTGAAGCGTCCGGAAAACTTCTGCGGGATGCACTTCTTTAACCCGGTGCATCGCATGCCGCTGGTCGAAGTGATCCGTGGGGAAAAAACCTCCGACGAAACCATCGCCAAAGTGGTGGCGTGGGCGAGCAAGATGGGCAAAACGCCAATCGTCGTTAACGACTGCCCGGGCTTCTTCGTTAACCGCGTGCTGTTCCCGTACTTCGCCGGTTTCAGCCAGCTGCTGCGCGACGGCGCAGACTTCCGCAAAATCGACAAAGTGATGGAAAAACAGTTCGGCTGGCCGATGGGCCCGGCGTACCTGCTGGACGTTGTCGGCATCGACACTGCCCATCACGCGCAGGCGGTGATGGCGGCGGGCTTCCCGCAGCGCATGCAGAAAGATTATCGCGACGCCATTGACGCCCTGTTCGACGCCAACCGCTTTGGGCAGAAAAACGGTCTGGGCTTCTGGCGCTATAAAGAAGACAGCAAAGGCAAACCGAAGAAAGAAGAAGATCCGGCGGTGG
Source organism: Enterobacter sp. MGH85 (assembly GCF_001037655.1). Classification (NCBI taxonomy): domain Bacteria; kingdom Pseudomonadati; phylum Pseudomonadota; class Gammaproteobacteria; order Enterobacterales; family Enterobacteriaceae; genus Enterobacter; species Enterobacter sp. MGH85. Next base: position 1,105,991 of record NZ_KQ089925.1, on the reverse strand, counting down.
ATGGCCTGCTGGCCGACGTCAGTCAGCCAAAACGCGACTTCACTGACGATGAGATCATCGCCCGGATGATGATCCCGATGATCAACGAAGTAGTGCGTTGCCTCGAAGAAGGCATTATCGCCAGCCCGGCAGAAGCGGATATGGCGCTGGTGTACGGCCTCGGCTTCCCTCCGTTCCACGGCGGCGCGTTCCGTTGGCTGGATACGCTCGGCAGCGCTCGCTATCTCGATATGGCTCAGCAATATCAGCACCTCGGTCCGCTTTATGAGGTACCGGAAGGTCTGCGTAACAAAGCGCGCCATAACGAACCCTACTATCCAGCAGTTGAGCCAGCCCGTCCGGTTGGCACGCTGAAAACGGCTTAAGGAGTCACAATGGAAAAGGTTGTCATTGTTGATGCAATTCGCACCCCGATGGGCCGTTCAAAAGGCGGTGCATTCCGTAACGTGCGTGCGGAAGATCTCTCGGCGCACCTGATGCGTAGCCTGCTGGCGCGTAACCCGGCGCTGGACCCTGCTGCGCTGGACGATATTTACTGGGGCTGCGTCCAGCAGACGCTGGAGCAGGGTTTCAACATCGCCCGTAACGCGTCTCTGCTGGCGGAGATCCCGCATTCGGTTCCGGCGGTCACCGTCAACCGTCTTTGCGGCTCGTCGATGCAGGCGCTGCACGACGCGGCACGGATGATCATGACCGGCGATGCGCAGGCCTGTCTGGTGGGCGGCGTGGAGCACATGGGCCACGTGCCGATGAGCCACGGGGTCGATTTCCATCCGGGCATGAGCCGCAACGTGGCGAAAGCCGCCGGTATGATGGGCCTGACCGCCGAGATGCTCTCCCGTCTGCACGGCATCAGCCGTGAAATGCAGGATGCCTTTGCCGCGCGCTCGCATGCCCGCGCCTGGGCCGCCACGCAGTCTGGTGCCTTTAAGAATGAGATCATCCCAACCGGCGGTCACGACGCAGACGGCGTACTGAAGCAGTTCAGCTACGACGAAGTTATCCGTCCTGAAACCACTGTTGAAGCGCTTTCTACCCTGCGTCCGGCGTTTGATCCGGTCACCGGCACGGTAACGGCGGGCACCTCGTCTGCCCTGTCCGACGGTGCCGCCGCCATGTTAGTGATGAGCGAAAGCCGCGCCCGCGAATTAGGCCTGACGCCACGCGCCCGCGTGCGTTCGATGGCAGTCGTGGGCTGCGATCCTTCCATCATGGGTTACGGTCCGGTCCCGGCGTCAAAACTGGCGCTGAAAAAAGCGGGGCTGAGCGCAAGTGATATCGACCTCTTTGAGATGAATGAAGCGTTCGCCGCGCAGATCCTGCCGTGCATTAAAGATCTGGGGCTGATGGATCAGATCGACGAGAAGATTAACCTCAATGGCGGCGCGATCGCCCTCGGTCACCCGCTGGGCTGCTCCGGGGCGCGTATCAGCACCACGCTGATCAACCTGATGGAACGCAAAGATGCCCAGTTCGGACTGGCGACGATGTGTATCGGGTTGGGTCAGGGGATCGCGACGGTGTTTGAGAGAGTGTAAATGTAAATAAGGAAAAGTATCTTAAAGCCAATGACGTCAGAACAAGGCGGCAAGCGAGCGAATCCCGATGAGCTTACATTAGTAAGTGATTCGGGTGAACGAGCGCAGCCAACGCAGTAATGGCGCCATTGGCGAAGAGAGACAGTTTAGTTGCCGTTCTTCCCGCCTGTCAGGGGCGGGTTTTTTACATTATTGCAGCAGCGAAATATCCGCCACGCGCAGGAACAGCTCACGCAGTTTCTCAAGCATCGAGAGACGGTTAATACGCAGCTCTTTATCTTCCACATTCACCATCACCTTCTCGAAGAAGGCATCGATGACGTCACGTAGCTCCGCCAGCTCCACCAGTGCTTCCTGGTAGCGACCTTCCGCGAAATACGGCTCCAGCTTGTCGCGCAGCACCACAACCTGCATCGCCAGAGAAATCTCTTCCGGCTCTTTCAGGGTTGCAGCGTTTACGCGTTCGTTCAGCGTCTCGTCGGATTTCGCGAGGATATTGGATACACGCTTGTTGGCCGCGGCCAGCGCAGACGCCGCTTCCAGCGTACGGAAGTGGGATACCGCTTTCATACGCGCATCGAAATCTGCCGGACGGGTCGGACGACGCGCCAGCACCGCCTGAATGGTATCAACGGAGTAACCTTCGTCCTGATACCACGCGCGGAAACGACCGAGCATAAAGTCGATAACATCATCCACAACCTTCGCGTTGGTCAGCTTATCGCCGTACAGACGGACCGCTTCTTCGGTCAGCGTTTGCAGATCGAGATTGAGGTTCTTCTCTACGATGATGCGCAGCACGCCCAGCGCAGCACGACGCAGCGCAAACGGGTCTTTGTCGCCTTTCGGATGCTGACCGATACCGAAGATACCCGCCAGGGTGTCCATCTTATCGGCAATCGCCACGGCGCAGGCAACCGGGTTAGACGGCAGATCGTCACCGGCAAAGCGCGGCTGATACTGCTCGTTCAGGGCCACAGCCACGTCTTCCGCTTCGCCGTCATGACGCGCGTAGTGCATGCCCATCACGCCCTGGGTGTCGGTAAATTCGAACACCATGTTGGTCATCAGGTCGCACTTGGAGAGCAGGCCCGCGCGGGTAGCGTGGTTAACGTCGGCGCCAATTTCACGGGCAATCCAGCCGGACAGCTCCGCGATACGGTCAGTCTTGTCGCGCAGCGTACCCAGCTGCTGCTGGAAGAGTACGGTTTGCAGACGCGGCAGGTTATCTTCCAGACGTTTTTTACGGTCGGTGTTGAAGAAGAACTCGGCGTCCGCCAGACGTGGACGCACCACTTTCTCGTTACCGGAGATAATCTGGCTCGGATCTTTCGATTCGATGTTCGCGACGAAGATGAAATTTGGCAGCAGCTGGCCGTCGTTGGCGTAAACCGGGAAGTACTTTTGGTCACCCTTCATGGTGTACACCAGCGCTTCAGCCGGAACGGCCAGGAATTTCTCTTCGAATTTCGCGGTCAGCACAACCGGCCATTCGACCAGAGAGGTCACCTCTTCCAGCAGGCTATCGCTCAGATCGGCATTACCGCCAATTTTGCGCGCCGCTTCTTCGGCGTCAGCTTTGATTTTGGCTTTACGCTGTTCGTAGTCAGCAATGACCTTACCGCGCTCCAGCAGGATCTGCGGGTACTGATCAGCATTGTCGATGGTGAACTCCGGCTCGCCCATAAAGCGATGGCCGCGGATCACGCGATCGGACGCCACGCCCAGAATGGTCGCCGGAATAACGGTATCGCCCAGCAGCAGGGTCACGGTGTGAACCGGACGCACAAAGTGTACGTCAGACGCTCCCCAGCGCATCAGCTTAGGAATCGGCAGCTTAGCCAGCGAGGTCGCAATCATATCTGGCAGCAGCGCTTCCGCGCTTTCGCCTTTCACATGGGCACGATACAGCAGCCATTCACCTTTGTCGGTGGTCAGACGTTCGGCCTGATCGACGGTGATACCGCAGCCGCGCGCCCAGCCTTCAGCCGCTTTGCTCGGCTTGCCTTCCGCGTCGAACGCCTGGGCAATGGCCGGGCCACGTTTTTCAACTTCGCGATCCGGCTGAGACGCCGCCAGATTTGCCACTTTCAGCGCAAGACGACGCGGTGCAGCAAACCACTCAATTTTACCGTGCGCCAGGCCAGCGTTATCCAGCTCAGCAGTGACGTTCGCAGCGAAAGATTCAGCCAGGCTGCGCAGGGCTTTTGGTGGCAGCTCTTCAGTGCCGATTTCCACCAGGAAAGTTTTCTCAGACATGGCCGCCTCTTATTTGTTTCGGTTGCACATCGGGAAGCCAAGGGCTTCACGGGACGCGTAGTAAGCTTCAGCAACGGCTTTGGTCAGGGTACGAATACGCAGAATGTAGCGCTGACGTTCAGTCACGGAGATCGCTTTGCGGGCATCCAGCAGGTTGAAGCTGTGGGCAGCCTTCAGAATACGCTCGTAGGCAGGCAGCGGCAGCGGAGTCTCCAGCGCCAGCAGCTGCTGGGCTTCTTTCTCGTACTGCTCGAAGCAGGTGAACAGGAAGTCCACGTCCGCGTATTCGAAGTTATAGGTGGATTGCTCCACTTCGTTCTGATGGAACACGTCGCCGTAGGTGGTTTTACCCAGCGGGCCGTCGCTCCAGACCAGGTCGTAAACGCTGTCTACGCCCTGAATGTACATGGCCAGACGTTCCAGACCATAGGTGATTTCGCCGGTGATCGGTTTACATTCCAGACCGCCAACCTGCTGGAAGTAGGTGAACTGGGTCACTTCCATGCCGTTCAGCCACACTTCCCAACCCAGACCCCAGGCACCCAGCGTTGGGTTTTCCCAGTTATCTTCCACGAAACGAATGTCGTGAATGGTCGGATCCATACCCAGCTCTTTCAGTGACCCGAGGTACAGTTCCTGAATATTGTCAGGTGATGGCTTAATCACCACCTGGAACTGATAGTAGTGCTGCAAACGGTTCGGGTTTTCGCCGTAACGGCCATCGGTCGGACGACGGGATGGCTGAACATAGGCGGTCGCCATCGGCTCTGGCCCTAACGCGCGCAGGCTGGTCATCGGGTGTGAGGTGCCTGCGCCAACTTCCATGTCCAAAGGTTGAACAATGGTGCAGCCCTGACGAGCCCAGTAATCCTGTAAGGTCAGGATCAGGCCCTGGAAGGTCTTGGTATCAAACTTTTGCATAGTATTTCGTGCTGGATACGTGTGGTTTTAAATGGAAGGGATCAGTATACCCGCTGGCTGCAAGATATACAGTACGAAACGGGGTTGTTTAGGGAAAATTGGGGAATAAGCCCTACAGCCAGAACCTGCGAAGGCTCTGGTTGCTGCTTATACGAGCAATTTAGCGCATTGAGAGATGTAAAAACTGGCCGTCTGCATCAAAAGAGCAGACAAAGCCCTCTTTACGCGCCGTATAGCCTTTCAGTTCATAGCTGCCCTGAAAGCGCTCGAAGCCGTTAATATGAATTTTCTGTGCTTCGGAATTATAACGTTGAGCCGCCTGATCCCTGCACAGCTGTTCCATATTCAGGGAACGCTCCGGGCTCATTTTCCCCTGCTGCGCTTTTTGGACTGGAGCCTCCTGAGAAGCACTGCACCCTGCTAATAAAAGCAGCAGAAAGAGTGACGCCCCACGCTTCATCATCATTTTTATTACCGCCCTGGTCAGTGGCTGTTATTTTTAGTAGCAACACGTTTATAGATTAATGTTCAACATTCTGCGAATCTCGCCAGCTCCCGACAAGACAGCCTGGTTAAACTCAGAATTTTCCAAGGGAAAAGTTTTACGCAATCGCAGTCACACTTTCTTTATCAGGAATACAGAGGAACTGATGCAGTCAAAAATTAACTGGATTGATAACCTGCGGGGAATAGCCTGTCTGATGGTGGTGATGATCCACACTACGACCTGGTATGTCACGAACGCGCACAGTATCAGCCCTGTTAACTGGGATGTCGCCAATATTCTGAACTCAGCCTCACGCGTGAGCGTCCCGCTGTTCTTTATGATTTCCGGTTTTCTCTTTTTTGGCGAGCGTAGCGCGCAGCCGAGACATTTCATCCGTATTGTCTCCTGTTTGCTGTTTTACAGCGCCATTTCGCTGCTCTATATCATCCTGTTCACTTCAATTAATGCTGAACGTTCCCTGCTCAATTTGTTGCAAAAACCAGTGTTCTATCATCTGTGGTTTTTCTTCGCGATAATGGTTATCTATCTGGTTTCGCCGTTAATTCAGGTAAAAAACGTTAGCGGTAAAATGCTGCTGGCCTTGATGGTAATAATCGGGATCGTGGCAAACCCGAATACCGTCTCACAGAAAATTGATGGCTTTGAATGGCTGCCCGTTAACCTCTATATCAACGGCGATACGTTTTATTACGTGCTGTACGGCATGCTGGGGCGCGCCATCGGCATGATGGAGACTCAAAAGAGAGGAATAAACTGGCTTTGCGCGGCAGCATTTATCGCCGGTGTGTTTATTATCTCTCGAGGGACGCTGCACGAGCTGCAATGGCGCGGAAACTTTGCCGATACCTGGTATCTCTACTGCGGGCCGATGGTCTTTATCTGCGCGGTTTCGCTGCTGACCCTGTTTAAAAACACCCTGAATGCCCGCCCGCTTCCGGTGCTGGGGTTTATCTCTCGCCACTCGCTGGGCATTTACGGTTTTCACGCGCTGGTGATCCACGCCCTGCGCACCCGCGGCGTTGAGCTTAAAAGCTGGCCGGTGCTGGATATTGTCTGGATATTTACCGTTACGCTGGTTGTCAGCCTGCTGCTCTCAATGCTGCTGCAACGCATCGATACACGCAGGTTTGTGAGCTAACCCGGTTGAAGGCTGGCAGGCCGGGTAAGCGTTAGCGCCACCCGGCTCCTGTTTATGACATTAGCGGTAAAAGCTGCTGATAGATTTTGCGGAAAACGTCTCGTCTTTCAGCGTAGCGAGCATGATTTTTCGCATCAGGACGATGCTGCTGTTCAAGCGGCAGCTGGGGCAAAAGCTGGGGCAGTGGTTTATCCCGGTTCAGCGCAATTTGCGCCAGCCGTGCCGCACCGAGCGCCGGACCAACATCTCCCCCAGTACGATAGTCCAGCTGCAACCCGCTGATATCGGAAAGCATCTGCCGCCAGTAGCTGCTTCGTGCCCCGCCGCCAATTAACGTAATGCTGGATGGCGTCAGGCCACAGTCATGCACGACATCCATGCCGTCCGCCAACGCATAACCGACCCCTTCAAGCACCCCGCGCGCCAGCTCTGCCGGGCCGTGCTGATGGGTAAGGCCGAAGAAGACCCCTTTCGCTTCCGGGTTGTTATGCGGCGTCCGCTCGCCGGAAAGGTACGGTAAAAACCAGACCGCACCGGCAGTATCATCCGCCTGCTGTGCCGCTGTGATAAGCGCCGGGACGTCCGCCATTCCGGTCAGCTTTGCCGCCCAGTCGAGGCAGGATGCCGCGCTCAGCATCACCGACATCAAATGCCATTTACCCGGCAACGCGTGGCAGAAGCTGTGTACGGCGCTTTCAGGGTTACTACGATAGCCGTCACTGACGGCAAAATAGACGCCGGAAGTGCCGAGCGAGAGCATGGCCTGTCCTGTCTCCACCATCCCCACGCCGACCGCACCCGCCGCATTATCGCCACCGCCGGCAACGACAGGTACGGCTGGCATATTCCAGCGTTCAGCAACAGAAGGCTGCAAAGCGCCCGTGATATCACTGCCTTCAAACAGCGCAGGCATATGATCGCGCGTCAGCTGGCAGGCATCCAGCATCGCTTCGCTCCAGTCCCGTTTCGCCACGTCGAGCCACATCGTGCCCGCGGCGTCAGACATGTCGCTGGCGAAATCCCCCGTCATGCGAAAACGCAGGTAGTCTTTCGGCAACAGAACCTTCGCCACCTGACGAAAAATCTCAGGCTCATGGCGCTGCACCCACAGGAGTTTTGGCGCGGTAAAACCGGGCATCATCAGATTGCCCGTAATCTCGCGGGACGCAGGCACACGCTCCTCAAGGATCGCGCACTCTTCCGCACAGCGGCCATCGTTCCAGAGAATAGCCGGGCGCAGTACGCGATGCTGGCTATCCAGCAGCGTGGCGCCATGCATTTGCCCGGCAATGCCCAGCGCTTTCACGTCGCGCAGGCTGTGCTGCTCACCTAAGGCTTTCATCGCGCGGTCCGTCGCCTGCCACCACTGCTCCGGATCTTGTTCCGACCAAAGTGGCTGCGGGCGTGAAACCTGCAACTTTTCAGTCTGCGTGGCTAACACATCGCCCTGCTCGCTTAACAGGATGGCTTTCACCCCCGACGTGCCAAGATCGATCCCGATATACATGTGGTGACTCCTTTGACAGAAATGCCCGGCGGCGCTGCGCTTACCGGGCATGAATGCTGTTATTTATCGAACAGGTAGTGATTGACCAGGTTTTCCAGCAGTTCCTGATGGCCGCTCTGATGCTGCGGTGCCAACTGATGCTGTTCAGCGTACTTCGCGATCTCCGCAAGCGATAACTGACCTTTCAAAATTTGCTGGCCCAGCTCACTGTTCCAGCCGCTGTAGCGCTTCGCCACGCGCTTATCCAGCTCACCGTCTTCAATCATACGGGCCGCCACCTTCAGCGCCAGCGCCATGGTGTCCATCGCGCCAATATGCCCGTAGAACAGATCGTATTTGTCGGTGCTCTGGCGACGCACTTTGGCGTCGAAGTTCAGGCCGCCGGTGGTGAAACCGCCCGCTTTGATGATTTCGTACATCACCAGCGCATTCTCTTCGACGCTGTTCGGGAACTGGTCGGTATCCCAGCCCAGCTGCGGATCGCCGCGGTTCGCATCCACCGATCCGAAGATGCCCAGCGCAATCGCAGAGGCGATTTCGTGATGGAACGAGTGGCCCGCCAGCGTGGCGTGGTTAGCCTCAATGTTCACTTTGATCTCTTTTTCCAGACCAAACTGCTTCAGGAAGCCATACACGGTGGCGACATCGTAGTCGTACTGATGCTTGGTTGGCTCCTGTGGTTTTGGCTCAATCAGCAGCGTACCGCGGAAGCCGATTTTGTGCTTGTGGTCCACCACCATCTGCATAAAGCGGCCAATCTGCTCACGCTCCTGGCGCAGGTCAGTATTCAGCAGCGTTTCATAGCCTTCACGACCGCCCCAGAGCACATAGTTCTCACCGCCCAGCTGATGCGTGGCGTTCATCGCAGTCACGACCTGGGTTGCCGCCCAGCTGAAGACTTCCGGGTCCGGGTTGGTTGCCGCGCCCGCGCCATAGCGAGGGTTGGTAAAGCAGTTAGCCGTACCCCAGAGCAGCTTCACGCCGCTTTGCTGCTGTTTTTCAGCCAGCACGTCGACCATCTGCGCAAAATTGTTCAGATACTCTTTCAGCGACGCCCCTTCCGGCGACACGTCAACATCGTGGAAACAGTAGTACGGTACGTTCAGCTTATGGAAGAACTCGAACGCGACGTCGGCTTTACGCTTCGCCAGCTCAATGGCCTCGCCCGGCTGTTGCCATGGACGGTCAAAAGAGCCCACGCCGAACATATCGGCACCGTTCCAGCAGAAGGTGTGCCAGTAGCAGGCGGCAAAGCGCAAGTGATCTTCCATGCGCTTACCCAGCACCAGCTCATCCGGGTTGTAGTGACGAAATGCTAAAGGATTGGTCGTTTTCGTGCCTTCGAAACGAACGCGATCGAGTTGGTCGAAATAAGCTTGCATATTGAGCTCCATAATCAGGGTATGCGGCGTGGTCTTGCTTCTGGAGTAATAGTGAATAGACATTGGAGGTTGCTCAATTACGTTATTTCACACTGCTATTGAGAGAATGCGCAATTGTGCGCTGGCTCGCAAAATAATGTGCAGACAAACTATTTTTCGGCGCGCATTCCAGAATCAAATGTAATTAATAGGTTACGCTTTTTAAAATCCGATCGCGGTCATAAATTCAGAAATAAACCAAATATCGTAATGAGAAGATAAAAATCTGTAATTGCCAGCAGGCCTTTCCACGTTAAAAATTTGCTGCGTCTCAGCAGTGAATGTTTCTTTTATCTCAGCTACACATACCCCTACAAAAAGGCCTAATAATTATGAAGATAAAGAACCTGACCCTAACGCTCTGCACTACTCTCCTGCTTGCAAGCTTTGCCGGCCACGCCAAAGAGGTCAAAATCGGCATGGCGATTGATGACTTACGCCTGGAGCGCTGGCAAAAAGATCGCGATATCTTTGTTAAAAAAGCGGAATCTCTCGGTGCGGAGGTGTTCGTTCAGTCCGCTAACGGCAACGAAGAGACGCAAATGTCGCAAATTGAGAATATGATCAACCGTGGCGTCGATGTGCTGGTCATTATCCCGTATAACGGCCAGGTATTAAGCAACGTGGTGAAAGAAGCAAAACAGGAAGGCATAAAAGTCCTGGCTTATGACCGCATGATTAATAATGCGGATATTGATTATTATATTTCGTTCGACAATGAAAAGGTGGGTGAATTACAGGCTAAAAGCTTGATCGCAAAAGTGCCTCAAGGGAATTATTTCCTGATGGGCGGCTCACCTGTGGATAACAACGCCAAACTGTTCCGTCAGGGACAAATGAAAGTGCTGAAGCCGTATATCGACGAGGGCAAAATTAAAGTCGTCGGCGACCAGTGGGCTGACGGCTGGTTACCGGAAAACGCGCTGAAAATTATGGAAAACGCGTTGACCGCAAATAACAACAAAATCGATGCAGTGGTGGCCTCTAACGACGCCACTGCGGGGGGCGCCATTCAGGCGCTGAGCGCGCAGGGTCTGGCTGGGAAAGTCGCTATTTCCGGACAGGACGCCGACCTTGCGGGTGTAAAACGCATTATCGCGGGTACCCAGACTATGACGGTCTATAAGCCCATTACCGAGCTTGCCAATACCGCCGCCGAAATTGCCGTTGAGCTGGGCAATGGCCAGCAACCTAAAGCAGACGCGACGTTAAATAACGGCCTGAAAGACGTGCCAGCTCGCCTGCTTACCCCTATCGAAGTCAACAAAGAGAATATTGACGCCACGGTGGTGAAAGACGGTTTCCATAAGAAGAGTGAACTGTAATCCAGCACAGCCCCTGCCCGGCGGGGGCGCATCGACCTGCCCTGTTCATCTGTCGGGCTATGCGGAGCAGTTATGTCTTATTTACTTGAAATGAAAAGCATCACCAAAGCCTTCGGGGCGGTGAAAGCGGTCGACAACGTAAGCCTGCGGCTGAACCCCGGCGAAGTGATGTCGCTGTGCGGCGAAAACGGCTCGGGGAAATCCACGCTGATGAAGGTGCTGTGCGGGATCTATCCGCACGGCAGCTACGAGGGCGAAATCGTCTTTGCCGGTGAGGTGCTTCAGGCCACGCACATTCGTGATACCGAACGCAAAGGCATCGCTATCATTCACCAGGAGCTGGCGCTGGTGAAGCACCTTACCGTGCTGGAAAATATCTTTCTTGGGGCCGAACTCTCGCGCCACGGCGTACTGGATTACGACACCATGACGCTGCGCTGCGAAAAACTGCTGGCCCAGGTGAGTCTCGCTATCTCACCGGATACGCGCGTGGGCGACTTAGGTTTGGGCCAGCAGCAGCTGGTGGAGATCGCCAAGGCGCTAAATAAACAGGTACGCCTGCTGATCCTCGACGAGCCAACCGCCTCGCTCACCGAACAGGAAACCGCCGTTCTGCTCAATATCATCCGCGACCTGCAAAACCACGGTATCGCCTGCATCTATATTTCGCACAAGCTCAATGAGGTGAAAGCTATTTCCGACACCATCTGCGTCATCCGCGACGGGCAGCACATTGGCACGCGTGAAGCAGAAGGCATGAGCGAAGATGACATCATCACCATGATGGTGGGTCGCGAGCTCACCGCACTGTATCCCAACGAACCACACACCATAGGCGAAGAACTCCTGCGCGTGGAAAACCTGACGGCGTGGCATCCCGTTAACCGCCACATCAAGCGCGTGGATAACCTCTCCTTCTCGCTGCACCGCGGCGAAATTCTCGGTATTGCGGGTTTAGTGGGTGCCGGAAGAACCGAGGCCGTGCAGTGTCTGTTTGGCGTCTGGCCGGGGCGCTGGGAAGGCAAAATTTATATCGACGGTCAGCCGGTAAAAATCGACAACTGCCAGCAGGCCATTGCCAAAGGCATTGCTATGGTGCCCGAAGACCGCAAAAAAGACGGCATCGTGCCGGTCATGGCGGTGGGAAAAAATATCACTCTGGCGGCGCTCAGCCAGTTTTCCGGCGCGCTGAGCAGCCTGGATGATGCCGCAGAACAGCAGTGTATTCTTCAGTCACTTGCCAGGCTCAAGGTGAAAACCTCCTCGCCGGAACTGGCGATAGGTCGCCTGAGCGGCGGCAACCAGCAGAAAGCGATTCTGGCACGCTGCCTGTTGCTTAATCCGCGCATTTTAATTCTGGACGAACCCACGCGCGGGATCGATATCGGCGCGAAGTATGAAATCTACAAGCTGATCAACCAGCTTGTGCAGCAAGGGATTGCCGTCATTGTTATCTCGTCCGAATTGCCTGAAGTGCTGGGGCTGAGCGACCGCGTGCTGGTCATGCATGAAGGGAAACTCAAAGCCAACCTGAACAACCAGAACCTGACGCAAGAGCAGGTGATGGAAGCTGCCTTAAGGAGCGAACGCCATGTCGAAAAGCAACCCGTCTGATATCAAAGTCGCTGTTCCGACGCCCGGTGCGTTCGCAGGACTTAAATCGCTGAATCTGCAAGTTTTTGTAATGATTGCCGCCATTATCGTCATCATGTTGTTCTTTACCTGGATGACCGATGGCTCCTATTTGAGCGCACGTAACGTCTCTAACCTGCTGCGTCAGACCGCCATCACCGGGATCCTGGCGGTGGGGATGGTCTTTGTGATTATCTCAGCGGAAATTGACCTGTCGGTAGGGTCGATGATGGGTCTGCTCGGCGGCGTGGCGGCAATTTTTGACGTCTGGCTCGGCTGGCCGTTGCCGCTGACGATTGTGGTCACGCTGGTACTGGGTCTGCTGCTAGGTGCGTGGAACGGCTGGTGGGTGGCCTACCGTAAAGTCCCGTCGTTTATTGTCACCTTAGCAGGGATGCTGGCCTTCCGCGGTATTCTGATTGGGATCACCAACGGCACTACCGTCTCCCCGACCAGCGCCTCGATGTCCCAGATTGGCCAAAGCTACCTCTCTGATGGCGTCGGTTTTACGATCGGCGTGGTTGGGCTGATGGCGTTTGTCGCGTGGCAATGGCGAGGACGCATGCGTCGCCAGGCGCTGGGGCTGGCCTCGCCTGCCTCAACCTCGGTTGTCGGCCGTCAGGCGCTTACTGCGGTGATTGTGCTGGGGGCCATCTGGCTGCTAAACGATTATCGCGGTGTCCCAACGCCCGTTCTGCTGCTGGCGCTGTTGCTGTTAGGTGGGATGTTTATGGCCACACGTACCGCATTCGGTCGCCGTATTTATGCTATCGGCGGCAATCTTGAAGCCGCGCGTTTATCTGGTATCAACGTCGAGCGCACCAAACTCGCCGTCTTTGCCATCAACGGCCTGATGGTAGCCATCGCGGGGCTGATCCTCAGCTCACGTCTGGGTGCGGGTTCCCCGTCTGCCGGTAATATTGCCGAGCTGGACGCCATCGCCGCCTGCGTTATTGGCGGGACCAGCCTCGCCGGAGGTATTGGCAGCGTGGCGGGGGCGGTGATGGGCGCATTTATTATGGCTTCGCTGGATAACGGGATGAGTATGATGGACGTGCCGACGTTTTGGCAGTATATCGTCAAAGGGGCCATTCTTTTGCTGGCAGTCTGGATGGACTCTGCCACCAAGCGGCGCGCCTGAGAACCGTATCGTGACTAATTTGGGAAAGTGAGCCATGTTTGAAAAGCGTCACCGCATTACGTTGTTATTCAATGCCAACAAAGCCTATGACCGTCAGGTGGTTGAGGGGGTTGGTGAATATTTGCAGGCGTCGCAATCCGAATGGGATATTTTCATCGAAGAAGATTTCCGTACCCGTCTGGAGAACATCAAAGACTGGCTGGGAGACGGGGTTATCGCTGACTTTGACGACCCCGTGATTGAACAGTTGCTGAGTGGCGTCGACGTACCTATCGTGGGCGTTGGCGGCTCTTACCATTCAGCGGAACATTACCCCCCCGTTCACTACATCGCCACGGATAACCATGCCCTGGTTGAGACCGCCTTCCTCCATTTAAAGGAGAAAGGCGTCCATCGTTTTGCGTTTTACGGATTGCCCGCCACCAGCGGAAAGCGCTGGGCGATGGAGCGTGAGTATGCCTTCTGCCAGCTGGTTGCCCAGGAGAAGTATCGCGGCGTCGTTTATCAGGGGCTGGAAACCGCGCCAGAAAACTGGCAGCACGCACAGAATCGCCTGGCTGACTGGCTGCAAACACTGCCGCCCCAGACAGGGATTATCGCCGTGACGGACGCCCGCGCCCGCCACGTATTACAGGTGTGCGAACATTTGCATATTCCGGTGCCTGAAAAGCTGTGCGTGATTGGTATTGATAACGAAGAGCTTACGCGCTATCTGTCGCGCGTGGCGCTCTCATCCGTGGCGCAGGGTACCCGTCAGATGGGCTATCAGGCCGCGAAGCTGCTGCACCGACTGTTAGACAACGAATCCCTGCCGCTCCAGCGTCTGCTGGTTCCGCCCGTTCGCGTGGTCGAGCGTCGCTCAACTGACTACCATTCCTTAAACGATCCGGCCGTGATTCAGGCGATGCACTACATTCGCAATCATGCCTGCAAAGGGATTAAGGTCGATCAGGTGCTGGATTCGGTCGGCATTTCACGTTCGAATCTGGAGAAGCGGTTTAAAGAGGAAGTCGGTGAGACGATCCACGCCGTGATCCATGCGGAAAAGCTGGAGAAAGCGCGCAGTCTGCTGATCTCCACCTCGCTGTCGATCAACGAGATTTCACAGATGTGCGGCTATCCGTCGCTTCAGTATTTCTATTCGGTGTTCAGGAAAGAGTATGACACCACGCCGAAGGAGTACCGGGAACGGTACAGTGAAGTCCTGCTCTAGAAAAAAGAACGCCTTCCAGTGGAAGGCGTTTTTTATTACATATGTGCGGCAATCAGACGCTGGTTATCCTGGTACATGGAGAACAGGTAGTTGTTGTAGCGCTGTCCCTGGGTGGAATAACCTTTCAGCTTGTGGATCATCGCCGTGGCCGTCACTTCCTGATCCGCCTTACGCAGCTGCGCGCGTGACTTACGGAACGAAGAGTAGGCCGGGTGGGTGTTCAGATTCACCACATAGGCATTCACGGAATCTTTCACCGATTCAAACTGTGAATAGCCCTTCACCTTGCCGGGTGCATTAGTACAACGACCTTTTGCGCATTTCATGCCAAACAGATTGTTGTTGTTGCGCGCCAGCTTCGAGGTGCCCCAACCGCTTTCGGCGGCGGCCATTGTCGCGACCATACTGCCTGGAATAATGTCCACACGCTCTAACAGAGTGTTCCACGGCACACGACGCGTGTTCCCGCTCCACTTCACTTTATAGCGTTTGGCGATGTCTTTCAGGCGAGTGCGCTCAGACGGCGACCAGCGGCTATCGTACTGTTTGGCGATCAGCCAGTTACGATCCGCAGTAATCGCGGCATTTTGACTTTTAATGTAAGGCATTACCGTCCGGAGAAACGCTTTTTTCCTTGGTGTCCCGGAAGGGTATTTTCGCAAATCAGGAAGTGAACTACTCTTTGCACTATTGCGAGAATACTCTTGTTTACTGCTAACCTTACTGCTTGTCGTCTTTATTACGTGGGCTTTCTTACTCGTTGTATCCGTGTGCGTCTTTGCAAGCACCTCACCTGAAAATGCCATGGTGAGTAACATGAGTATCGCGGCCCCATATCGTCGAATGGGAGTCGATATCATTAGGTCTCCTGGTCGGATATAAGCATTCCAACACCTTATTTTCTTCAAAATTTGAGAGCGGAATCTCAAATCGTACCAAAAATAGTCTTCAAGAGCACGTCTATAAATAGTCCAATTCCGAAACTATGTCATCCGGAACATGCTCATTAAAGCACCAACACTGGAAAAATGTGCGCGATATCGCAGATAACTGCCTAATTTTGCGCGGGATCACTCATCCCTTCGCGTCCTCCTGGCAGAAAGCCTCAGAGGAGGAGTTTTTCCCCTGAGCCGAATGGCACACTGGTCAAAAATGCCGCGACAGGAAAATGGAATGAAACGCACTGCATTAGCTGTTCTGATGTTACCCGCATTCGCGCATGCCGACTGGTCATCGCCGGGATTTGACGCATTCAACGCTGAAGGTACCGGCGTCTTTACCAGCCAGGCAACGCTTGCGAAGGGTATCCGTCCACTGACGTTGAGTCTTGACAACGCGTGCTGGCAGCCGACAAAGGCCATTAAGCTCAACGAGATGCTGTCGCTCAAACCGTGCGAAGGCACGCCACCGCAGTGGCGATTATTCCGTGACGGCGTTTATCAGATGCGTATTGATACGCGCTCTGGAACGCCGACGCTGATGCTGACGGTACAAAGTGCGGCGCCACAGCCTGTCGCAAACGTTACCCGCCAGTGCCCGAAGTGGGACGGCAAACCGCTCACGATCGACGTCGTTAACACGTTCCCGGAAGGCACGGTGGTGCGTGATTTTTACAGCAAACAGACCGCGACCGTTCAAAATGGCAAAGTGACTCTTCAGCCAGCCGCCAACAGCAATGGCCTGCTGCTGCTTGAGCGCGCCGAAACGGACAAACCCGCGCCGTTCAGCTGGCAAAACGCCACCGTCTATTTCGTGCTGACCGATCGCTTCGTGAATGGCGACCCCACCAACGACAACAGCTATGGCCGCCATAAAGATGGTATGCAGGAGATAGGTACTTTCCACGGCGGCGATCTGAAAGGGCTTACCAGCAAACTGGATTACCTTCAGCAACTGGGCGTGAATGCGCTCTGGATAAGCTCCCCGCTGGAGCAGATCCACGGCTGGGTTGGCGGCGGCACCAAAGGGGATTTCCCCCACTACGCGTATCACGGTTATTACACCCAGGACTGGACGAAACTCGACGCCAACATGGGCAACGAAGATGATTTACGCCAGCTTGTCGACGACGCGCACAGGCGCGGTATCCGCGTCCTGTTTGACGTTGTCATGAACCACGCGGGCTATGCGACGCTTGCAGATATGCAGGAATATCAGTTTGGCGCACTCTATTTACAGGGAGATGAGCTGAAAAAAACGCTCGGCGAACGCTGGACTGACTGGAAGCCAGGCGCGGGTCAAAGCTGGCACAGCTTCAACGATTACATCAACTTCAGTGACAAAGCCGCATGGGAAAAATGGTGGGGTAAAAAATGGATCCGTACCGATATCGGTGATTACGACAACCCGGGCTTTGACGACTTGACCATGTCCCTGGCCTTCCTGCCGGATCTGAAAACGGAATCAAAAACCCCGTCAGGTTTGCCGAACTTTTATCAACACAAGCCCGACACCAACGCGAAAGTGATGACGAATTTCACGCCGCGAGATTACCTGACCCACTGGCTTAGCCAGTGGGTACGTGACTACGGCATCGACGGTTTCCGGGTCGATACCGCCAAACACGTTGAGCATGAAGCCTGGCAGCAACTGAAAGACCAGGCCAGCCAGGCGCTGGCCGCGTGGAAGGCCGCCAACCCGGACAAAAAACTCGACGATGCGCCGTTCTGGATGACCGGTGAATCCTGGGGCCACGGCGCGATGCAGAGCGATTATTACCGTCACGGCTTCGATGCGATGATCAACTTTGACTATCAGGAGCAGGCGGCGAAAGCAGTGGACTGTCTGGCAGATATGGATTTGACCTGGCAGCAAATGGCAGAAAAGCTGCAAAGTTTTAATGTGCTGAGCTATCTCTCCTCCCACGATACGCGTCTGTTCCGTGAAGGGGGTCAGCGCGCCGCTGAGTTACTGCTGCTGGCGCCGGGAAGCGTGCAGATCTATTACGGCGATGAATCAGAGCGTCCATTTGGCCCGACAGGCTCCGATCCGCTACAGGGAACCCGTTCGGATATGAACTGGCAGGACGTCACAGGTAAACAGGCGTTAACTGTCGCCCACTGGCAGCTTCTGGGGCAGTTCCGCGCCCGTCATCCGGCTGTGGGTGAAGGCAAGCAAACAACGCTGTCAATGAAAGAAGGCTACGGCTTTGTGCGCGAGCACAAGGGCGATAAGGTGATGGTGGTGTGGGCGGGTAATCAGTAGAACAGCCCCCTCACCCTAACCCTCTCCCCTAAGGGGCTAGGGGATTGCACGGTGCGGTCTTTCACCCTCGCCCCTTTGGGGAGAGGGTTGGGGTGAGGGAGACATTCATCAGAACGATTCACTGCAATAATCCCTCTCCACCATACAAAACAACAAATCCGACCACATCCGCCGATTTGCACCAACACGGTGCTGGCGTTATGGTTACTGCCTTTCATATTAAGCCCGACAGATCACCTGCTATGACGTTTTCACAATTCGGCGACAAATTTACCCGCCATTCAGGCATTACCCGCCTGATGGAGGACCTCAACGACGGGCTGCGCACCCCAGGCGCTATCATGCTTGGCGGCGGAAACCCGGCTCAAATTCCGGAGATGAACACCTACTTCCAGACGCTGCTGGCAGACATGCTGGAAAACGGTAAAGCAACCGATGCGCTATGTAATTACGACGGCCCTCAGGGTAAAACAGAACTACTGACGCTTCTGGCGGCAATGCTGCGGGAAGCGCTGGGTTGGGATATCGAACCACAGAACATTGCACTGACAAACGGCAGTCAGAGCGCGTTTTTCTACTTATTCAATCTGTTCGCCGGACGCCGCGCCGACGGCACCACGAAAAAAGTGCTGTTCCCGCTGGCACCGGAGTATATCGGCTATGCCGATGCCGGCCTCGAAGAAGACCTGTTTGTTTCCGCACGTCCGAATATCGAGTTGTTGCCAGAGGGCCAGTTCAAATATCACGTCGATTTTGAACATCTGCATATCGGTGAAGAGACGGGCATGATCTGCGTATCTCGTCCCACCAACCCGACGGGGAACGTGATCACCGACGACGAGCTGATGAAGCTGGATGCGCTGGCGAATCAGCACGGCATCCCGCTGGTGATCGATAATGCCTATGGCGTACCGTTCCCGGGGATCATCTTCAGCGAAGCGCGTCCGCTGTGGAACCCGAACATCATCCTCTGCATGAGCCTCTCCAAGCTGGGCCTGCCGGGCAGCCGCTGCGGCATTATCATTGCTAACGAGAAAATCATCACCGCCATTACCAACATGAACGGCATTATCAGCCTTTCCCCTGGCGGCATCGGCCCGGCGATGATGTGCGAGATGATCAGGCGTAACGACCTGCTGCGCCTGTCGAATGAGGTGATCAAGCCGTTTTACTCTCAGCGCGTTCAGGAAACTATCGCCATCCTTCGCCGCTACTTACCGGAGGAACGCTGCCTGATCCATAAACCGGAAGGGGCAATTTTCCTGTGGCTGTGGTTTAAGGATCTGCTCATTACGACAGAGCTGCTTTATCAGCGTCTGAAAAAGCGTGGCGTGCTGATGGTGCCGGGGGATTACTTCTTCCCGGGACTGGATAAACCGTGGCCGCATACGCACCAGTGCATGCGCATGAACTACGTCCCGGACCCGGAAAAAATCGAAGCGGGTGTGAAAATTCTCGCCGAAGAGATTGAGAACGCCTGGCGCGAGGCCGGTTAATAAAACCTCAGGCCAGATTACGCAGCCGTTCCGCGCGTAGTCTGGCGGGTTCTATGCAGCGCAGCGCGTGGGTGGGACAGGCTTCGACGCAGGCGGGACCGCCCTCGCGAAGCATGCACAAATCACATTTCAGCGCCTGAACGCGATCTCCAACAACCCGAACCTGCATTGCCCCGAACGGGCACGCCACCATACAGCTTTTGCAGCCGATACAGCGAGCCTGCTCAACGAGCCAGGCTCCCGCAGCACGGTGAATGGCCCCCGTCGGGCAGACATTCGCGCAGGGCGCATCTTCACACTGATGGCAGCCCACGGCCGTGGTGAAGGTTCCCCCCTTAACCACGCGGATCCGTGAGGTAAACGCTTCTGGCGTGGCGCTGCTTTGATGCGACATCATGCACGCCACCTCACAGGTGCGGCACCCGATACATTTTTCAGGAGCCGTCAGAATAAATCGGTTCATCAGTTACGCCTCGCGTGCATTAAAACCCGGTTCTGAGCACATCATACATAACGTCCGAGGCAGCGAAGGTGTGATGGGTCAAAGAGGATGCGCTCATCCGGAATTAATATGCTCTTTACAGTACCGCCGTTTCCAGACGGCGGGCGTTAACCCGGTATGTTTCGAGAATATTTGCCGAAAATAACCCACGTCATTAAAACCGCACCGGGTGGCCACTTCAGTTAATGAGGCCGCATCGTTCAGCAACAATTTTTCAGCGGCCCTGACGCGCTGGCGGTGTATTGCCTCCGTCAGGGTTAAATGAAACGTCCGGCGAAATACTCGCCCCAGGTAATCTGCGTTGCAGTGCAGCTCTTTCGCCAGCTGTGAAGTGGATATGGGCAAATGAAAGTGAGTGCGGATAAGCTGTTTGGCCTTCCACGCCATTGCTGCGCCCGCATCATCCGCTTTATCTTCATATCCCGGCGAGAGCGATATCTGCTGCAAAATTAACAGCAAAATTATCTCCAGCGCCTGGCTACGCTGTAATTTTTCCTGCTCGCTTAAAAACTGACGGAATAACGCAATAACATATTGCGGATCCCGCACGCTACAGTGTTGCTCAATCGACAGTGGCGTCGCACCTGGCAACGCAGGCAAGCCTTCATCCACCTCAAAATGCAGCCAGTAAAATTTGAGATCGCCCGGAAAATCTTCCACGCCGACATGCCGCCGCTTCGGCCAAAGTAATAAACTCTCGCCGGCGTTTACCTCAAACAGCGTATTTTCCTCCTGGATCGTTAATGTCCCTTTTTCGACAAAGATTATCTCCCACGAAGATAATTTTCGTGCGGGATGACGACCCACGCCCCGGGAGATAAATAACCCGCCATTTTGAACCTTAATCGGAAGTGCTATGGATAATTCAAGCATGGATATTCAATTTCCCGCTTTTATGGTGGCTAATATTGCGTTTATTGTTTGATTATTAATAAATATCAGCAGAACAGCTCGATCAAACTCACAGTTTTACCATCAGGTCGGAATCGTCACCTTTTTATACTTTTCCCTTCCCTTGTTGGTCTGCCCGTTGAATGCAGAATAAATGGGGTACCTTGCACAAATACGATAAAAAATCGTTTATCGAGGAGTTACCCCATGACTTCCACACCGATTACAGACGCAGAAGTTGCAAAACAGGCAGCCGATGACCGGCTGTCAGTCCGCGAGAAAATTGGCTACGGCCTGGGCGACGCGGGCGGCACGGTAATTACCTGCCTGATCATGAACTTCCTGACCTTTTTCTATACCGATGTATTTGGCCTGACGCCCGCGCTGGTGGGCACGCTGTTTATTGCCCTTCGGGTATTTGACGCGATTTCCGATCCTGTGATGGGCGTGATTGCCGACCGCACGCAGAGCCGCTGGGGGCGTTTTCGTCCGTGGCAGCTGTGGGTCGCGCTTCCCATCGGGATCGTCGGCGTGCTGACCTTCACCGTCCCGGACGCCAGCATGGGCGTGAAAATCGCCTGGGCGTTCGGCACCTATTTGCTTTTGTCCGTAGGCTATACCGCCATCAACGTGCCGTATTGCGCGCTGATCAACACCATGACCACCCGCCACAACGAGGTAATATCCTGCCAGTCCTGGCGCTTCGTACTGTGCGGCGTGGCGGGCTTTCTGGTCTCCGTTGGCCTGCCGTGGCTGGTGTCAGAGCTGGGACAGGGCAATACCGCCCGGGGTTATCAGCTGGGCGTCGGCGTACTGTGCGCCATCGCTGTGGTGATGTTCTTGTGCTGCTTCTTCTGGGTGCGCGAGCGCGTCCCGCTTGCGCTGATGGGGAAATTTACCCTGCGCGAGCACCTGGCGGGCCTGCGTAAAAACGATCAGCTGCTGCTGATGCTGGTGATGTCGTTTCTGCTGATCAACGTCTTCAACATTCGCGGCGGCGGGTACATGTACTTCATCACCTACGTGCTTCAGGGCAGCACGGCGTACACCTCGCTGTTTTTCACCATGGTGACCTTTGCCGCCATTCTGGGCGCGGTGATCGTCAACCCGCTGTCGCGGCGGATTGATACCGTCAAACTCTACTACTACACCAACCTGGTACTCGCTGCGCTTGCTATGGGAATGTGGTTCCTGCCAGGTGGCCCGGCGCACCAGACGCTCTGGCTTATCGTGATTTTAAGTAACGGCGTGATCCTGGGCTTCACCCTGCCGCTTCACTTCTCGCTAATGGCCTTTGCCGATGACTACGGCGAATGGAAAACCGGCGTGCGCTCCTCGGGGATGAATTTCGCCTTCAATCTATTTTTCATCAAGCTCGCGTGGGCATCCAGCGCCGGGATCATCAGCCTGGTGTTTATTGCCGTGGCCTATCAGCCAGGCGCGGGCAACCAGACACCCGCCTCATTGCAGGGCATTACCGCCATGGAGACGCTGCTCCCTGCCCTTTTCCACCTGCTGCTGGCGGTCGCTATCCGCTGGTGCAGGCTTAACAATCCCGTGATGTCGCGCATTGCCACCGATTTGCGCCAGCGTCATGTACAGTCCTGAGGAGAACGATATGACCATAATGGAAGCCGACCTGCATCAACTGAAAATCAACGACCCGTTTCTTGGTCAGTACCAACGGCTGGTCCGCGATGTGGTAATCCCCTACCAGTGGGATGCGCTTAACGATCGCGTGGCGGAGGCTGAACCCAGCCACGCCATCGCCAACTTCCGTATCGCGGCCGGTCTGGAACAGGGGGAGTTCTACGGGATGGTCTTTCAGGACAGCGACGTGGCGAAATGGCTCGAAGCCGTGGCGTGGTCGCTGTGCCAGAAGCCGGATGCCGAACTGGAAAAAACCGCCGACGAGGTGATCGAGCTGGTCGCAGCGGCGCAGTGTGAAGATGGCTATCTCAATACCTATTTCACGGTGAAAGCACCGGCCGAGCGCTGGACCAATCTGGCCGAGTGCCACGAACTGTACTGCGCCGGACATATGATTGAAGCGGGTGTGGCGTATTTCCAGGGAACCGGAAAGCGCCGCCTGCTGGACGTGGTGTGCAGGCTGGCGGATCATATCGACAGCGTGTTTGGCCCGGGCGAAAACCAGCTGCACGGCTATCCGGGCCACCCGGAAATCGAGCTGGCGCTGATGCGGCTGTACGACGTCACGCAGGAGCCACGCTATCTCAATCTGGTGAAATACTTTATTGAGGAACGCGGCACACAGCCTCACTTCTACGATATCGAATATGAGAAGCGCGGCAGAACGTCATACTGGAACACCTATGGCCCGGCGTGGATGGTCAAGGACAAAGCCTACAGTCAGGCACATCAGCCCCTTGCCGAACAACAAACGGCCATCGGCCATGCCGTGCGTTTCGTCTACCTGATGGCGGGCATGGCGCATCTGGCGCGCCTGAGCAACGACGAAGGGAAACGTCAGGATTGCCTGCGGCTGTGGAACAACATGGCACAGCGCCAGCTGTACATCACCGGCGGGATTGGCTCACAAAGCAGCGGCGAGGCATTCAGCAGCGATTACGATCTACCCAACGATACGGTCTATGCCGAAAGCTGCGCCTCCATCGGCCTGATGATGTTTGCCCGCCGGATGCAGGAGATGGAGGCGGACGGCCACTACGCCGACGTGATGGAGCGCGCACTATACAACACGGTGCTGGGTGGCATGGCGCTGGACGGTAAGCATTTCTTTTATGTGAATCCGCTGGAAGTGCACCCGAAAACACTGGCCTTTAACCATATCTATGACCACGTGAAACCGGTGCGCCAGCGCTGGTTCGGCTGCGCCTGTTGCCCGCCGAATATTGCGCGCGTGCTGACCTCGCTGGGGCACTATATTTATACCGTTCGCCCGGACGCGCTGTTGATCAACCTGTACGTGGGAAACGACGTCGCCATTCCGGTGGGGGAAAACACCCTCCAGCTGCGTATTAGCGGAAACTATCCGTGGCATGAGCAGGTGAAAATCGAGATAACCTCACCAGTTCCGGTGACTCACACTCTGGCCCTGAGGCTGCCGGACTGGTGTGCGGAACCGGCTGTTTCGCTCAATGGTCAAGCCATTACAGGCGAGGTCTCCCGTGGATACTTATACCTCAACCGCAACTGGCAGGAAGGCGACACGCTGACGCTGACGTTACCGATGCCGGTCCGCCGCGTGTACGGCAACCCGCAGGTGCGCCAGCAGGCGGGGAAAGTCGCATTGCAGCGTGGGCCGCTGGTTTACTGCCTGGAAGAAGCCGATAACGGCGCAAATCTGCATAACCTTTCTTTGCCGCAAGACAGCGCGTTTCGGGTATTTGAAGGCAAAGGCATTTTCGCGCACAAGATGCTGATACAGGCGGAAGGGATTGGGTGTCAGGCGAAGGACACTGATGCCCTGTGGCAGTACGACCACTCGCCGGTAGAACGTCAGCCCCAGACGCTGACCTTTATTCCGTGGTTCAGCTGGGCAAACCGGGGAGAAGGGGAAATGCGGATATGGGTGGATGAAGGCTGAATAACTGCGGCCTGTTGCCCTCACCCCAGCCCTCTCCCACGGGAGAGGGAGTAAAAAGTAGGCCGGGTAAGGCGAAGCCGCCACCCGGCTTTAACCCGGCTCAGGCCGCCCGGGACGGCCTGAGCCGGGACGGCCTGAGCCGGGACGGCCTGAGCCGGGAGATTAAAACAGCCCCAGCGGTTTATCGGAGTAGCTGACTAACAGACATTTCGTTTGCTGGTAGTGCTCCAGCATCATTTTATGGGTTTCGCGCCCGATGCCCGACTGTTTGTAGCCGCCAAACGCCGCATGAGCCGGATAGGCGTGATAGCAGTTTGTCCATACGCGTCCGGCCTGAATGCCGCGGCCCATTTTATAGGCAAGGTTACCGTTACGGCTCCAGACGCCCGCCCCCAGGCCATACTGCGTGTCGTTAGCGAGCTCCAGCGCCTCGTCCATGGTTTTAAACGTGGTGACGGCCAGCACCGGTCCAAAAATTTCCTCCTGGAAAACGCGCATGTTGTTCTTACCGAACAGGATAGTCGGCTCAAGGTAGTAGCCCTCCTGCAAATCGCCGCCCAGCACCTTACGACGACCGCCGGTCAACACATCGGCCCCCTCTTTTTTACCGATATCAATATAGTTGAGGATGGTTTCCAGCTGGCCATGCGATACCTGCGCCCCCATCTGGGTAACGTTATCCAGCGGATTACCGCTGCGAATCGACTCCACGCGCCGGATCGCCCGCTCCATAAAGCGCTCATAAATGGATTCCTGCACCAGCGCGCGGCTCGGACAGGTGCAGACTTCGCCCTGGTTAAACGCAAACAGCGCAAACCCTTCCAGCGCTTTGTCGAAGAAGGCGTCCTCTTCATCCATCACGTCGGCAAAGAAGATGTTCGGCGATTTCCCGCCCAGCTCCAGGGTGACCGGAATGATGTTCTGGGTCGCGTACTGCATGATCTGCTGACCCACTTCCGTTGAGCCGGTAAACGCCACTTTGGCAATACGCTTTGAAGTAGCCAGATATTCGCCGATCTCTCCCCCGGCCCCGTTGACCACGTTAATGACCCCCGGCGGCAACAGGTCGCCAATCACCTCCATCAGCAGCAGTACCGAAAGCGGCGTTAAGCGTGCAGGTTTCAGCACCACGCAGTTACCCGCCGCCAGCGCGGGCGCCATTTTCCAGCTCGCCATCAGCAGCGGGAAGTTCCACGGAATAATTTGCCCCACCACGCCGAGCGGCTCGTGGAAGTGATACGCCACGGTATCTTTGTCAACTTCACTTATTCCCCCCTCCTGGGCACGAATGCAGGACGCAAAATAGCGGAAATGGTCGATCGCCAGCGGCACGTCCGCCGCCATGGTTTCGCGGATCGGCTTGCCGTTGTCCCACGTTTCTGCGGTCGCCAGCAGCTCCAGATTCTGCTCCATCCGATCGGCGATTTTGAACAAAATGGCCGCTCTGTCCTGAACGGACATTTGCCCCCACTTATCTTTCGCCTTATGCGCCGCATCCAGCGCTAAATCGATATCCCGCTTGCCCGAACTGGCAATTTCACACAGCGGCTGACCGGTAACGGGCGTCAGGTTGGAATAGTATTCACCGTCGACGGGCGCCACCCAGTCGCCGCCGATAAAGTTGTCATAGCGGGGCTTCAGCTTAAGGGGAAAACCATACTCGCCAGGCTGGATACGCGATGAGGGAGGATTGTTTGTCATGACCGTCTCCTTGCTGTTGTTGTACAACAAGGGTAGTTCCGGCTGGTGATTTTCTCGCCAGCGGGTAGCGGGTTTACGAGCCGCATCACGGATTACTGTACTTTACGTTTCGTTTCTGCCGCCGCAGCCATACTTAATAACTCAAGGGCTCATGAGGAATGATGCAATGCAGCTATTTATCGGCTTTGACGTGGGTGGAACCCACATCAAACACGGCGTAATTAATGAAAACGGCGAAGAACTGACATCCGATGAATATGATACGCCGGACGATGAAAGCACCTTCAAAGAGAAGTGGAAAGCGGTAGTGGATAAATACTGCCAGGAGCACGAGATCGCCAGTATTGGCGTGAGTTTTCCAGGACATATCAATCACCATACTGGCGAAGCGGCCAAAGCCGGGGCGCTGGACTATCTTGACGGCGAAAACCTGTGCGAACTGTTCGCACAGCTGACCGATCTCCCCGTGACAATCGAAAACGATGCCAATTGCGCGGCGCTGGGCGAGCGCTGGCAGGGCGCGGGCAAGGACTATGAGCATTTCGTCTGCATCACCATCGGCACCGGCATCGGCGGCGGTATCGTCATGGAGGGCGATCTCTACCGCGGGTCGCACTACCGGGCGGGTGAGTTTGGCGTGCTGCCCGTAGGCAATGAGGGCGAACCGATGCATGAAGTGGCGTCCGCCAGTGGCCTGATGAAAGCCTGCCGCCGCGCGCTGGCCGTGTCGGAAGATGAGATGCCTGATGGTGAGGAGCTGTTTAAACGCATGGACAGCGACGTGCATCTGCGCGAGGCCATTGAAGCGTGGGCGCATTGTCTGTCGCGCGGTATTTACAGCGTGATCTCTATGTTTGATCCGCAGGCGGTGCTGATTGGTGGCGGCATTAGTGAGCAGGAGAAAATCTATCTCCTGCTGGATAAATATTTACAGCGATTCGAGGAGTGGGAAGCGCTCCGGGTGCCCATCCTTCCCTGCGAGCTGGGTAACCAGGCGGGAAGGCTGGGCGCGGTCTGGCTGGCTAAGCAGAAGCAGGCGCGCAGCGCTTAACGCTTACGGAAATAACTGCGCGTCGCGTAGCACATGGTCATTGCCACGACGACGCGTAAACCCGATGCGGTTGAAATACTCCAGGATCTGAATCGCCAGTTTGCGTCCAACGTTCAGCCGATCGCGGAAGTCTGCGGCGCAGGTTGATCCGCGCGCCTGATCCAGCTCCCGGATCAGGTTCGCAAACGCCACGATCCGATCGTTGCGGTAATAACGATCTTTCACGATCGCCACAATCATGCCCTGCTGCGCCGCATGCCGCAGTACCTGACGCATCAGCTGCTCATCGGTATTGGTTTCACGCGCCAGATCGCGCACCCACCAGGGTTCATCGCCAAACAGCGCCGCCACTTTTTGCCAGACCGCGTCCTGCTCAGCGGTAAAACCGGCCTTATGTTCCGGCAGGTGTAGCCAGCCGTGATGACTTGCAATCACGCCGCTTTCACGCATGTTTTCAATCAGCAACAGCACCAGCGCGTCGTCTTCCATGGGCAACGCCATACGCCGCAGACGTTCACGGCCCGGACCGGGCTCATCCTGATGCTGTTCATGGTAGGTCGCCAGCGTGCTCAACACTTTACGCTGCCAGCGCGCCGCCACCGGCGCGTTCAGCAGGCTGTTGCCAGCCTGAATAAAACCCGGCTCCTGCGTCAGAAGACGCAATCCTTCACCGCTGAGCTGGCGCGCCCAGGCGAACGCAGCCAGATCCACCGCACCACGCTCAAGGTGGATATCTAACGCAGACTTGTCGTCACGGGCCTGGGCCAGCGAGGCCAGCCACGCTAAATACTCGGGCTTACGCTTGCCGCGACGGGGCGGATTCAGCATCACCACGCGGGCGCCCGCCAGGGTTTCGCGCGCGGAGATGTCGCGCAGAACCAGGCGGTCGTTATCCGCCAGCCAGAGCGGGGAGTCGAACACCAGTTCGGCGAGATCGTTTTCCAGCAGCGACACGCGTCCGGTGATGTGGCTGGCCGCGTGATGGATATGCAGCGGCTGCCACTGGGTCAGCGGCGTGTGGGTCTGTAGAGAAACGATAATCCGTTCAGAAGGCTCCGGCGGCGCGTCGGCCAGCAGCCAGTCGCCGCGGTTAAGCTGGTCTTTTTCGGCATCACCAGCAATATTCAGCGCGATACGCTGCCCGGCATGGGCCTGTTCCACCGGCTGGTTTTGCGCGTGAAGCCCGCGCACGCGCATCGGTTTGTTCACGCCCGTCAGCCACAGGGTATCGCCCACGTTAACTTCGCCACTCAGCGCGGTACCGGTCACCACCAGCCCAGCCCCTTTCACGGTAAACGCCCTGTCGATCGCCAGACGGAAGCGGTGATGGCTGGCATGCTCACGAGACGGGATCTGCTGCAAATGGTCGCGAAGAGCGTCGATACCGCGGCCTTCTGTCGCCACGGTGACAAACAGAGCGGCATCCTTAAAACCATATTCACTCAGCGCCGCCAGTACCTCTTCACGCACCTCGTTGATACGCGCCTCATCCACACGGTCCGCTTTGGTAAGGGCGACGGTCAACTGCGGGTTTCCCGTCAGTTGCAGGATCGCCAGATGCTCGCGCGTTTGCGCCATCACCCCGTCATCGCACGCGACAACCAGCAGAGCGTGATCGATCCCGCCCACGCCCGCGAGCATATTGGAAAGAAACTTCTCGTGGCCGGGCACGTCGATAAAGCCCAGCACGCGACCGTCGGGCTGTGGCCAGTAGGCGTAACCCAGGTCAATGGTCATGCCGCGCTTTTTCTCTTCCGGCAGGCGATCGGCATTCACGCCCGTAATGGCCTGCAATAACGTGGTTTTGCCGTGGTCAACGTGACCGGCGGTGGCAATAATCATTTCAACATCATCTCCAGAAACCGCCCTTCATCTTCCAGGCAGCGTAAATCCAGCCACATACGACCATCACCGATCCGGCCAATCACTGGCGTCGGTAATGCACGCCAGCGCGCCGACAGCGCCTCAAGCTGGCTTCCGCGTCCGTCGCGCGGGGTGAACGTCAGCGCTTCGCTCGGTAACCTGTCCACCGGCAGCGAGCCGCTGCCAATTTGCGACAGGCAAGGCTCGATACGAACGTCAAACTCAGGGTAATGGGGAGCAACCTGCGGCAGTAGCGCTTCCGCCTGCGCGCGAATGGAGGCCGCATCACGGCTCAGCAAACGCAACGTGGGCAGGCGGTCAGCCAGTTTCTCCGGGTGGAGATAGAGCCGCAGCGTGGCTTCCAGCGCGGCCAGCGTCATTTTATCGGCACGCAGGGCGCGCTTCAGCGGGTGCTGCTGTAGCTGCGCAATCAGCTCGCGCCTGCCGACGATAATCCCCGCCTGCGGCCCGCCCAGCAGTTTGTCGCCGGAGAAACTGACCAGGCTTACGCCCGCAGCAACCATTTCCTGCACCATTGGCTCTTTCGGCAGACCGTACTGGCGCATATCCACCAGCGACCCGCTGCCGAGATCGGCAATCACCGGCACGTTTAGCTCGCGCCCGATGGCGGCCAGTTCGGCCTCTTCCACCGTTTTGGTGAACCCCTCAATGTGGTAATTACTGGTATGCACTTTCATCAGCAGGGCAGTGTTTTCATTCACCGCCGCGCGATAATCTTTTGCATGGGTACGGTTGGTTGTGCCCACTTCATGCAGCGTGCAGCCCGCCTGGCGCATGACATCCGGAATACGAAACGCCCCGCCGATCTCCACCAGCTCGCCGCGAGAGACGACAACCTCTTTTCCGCTCGCGGTGGCCGCCAGCATTAACAGCACCGCCGCCGCGTTGTTATTCACAATGCAGGCATCTTCCGCGCCGGTGATCTGGCAGAGAAGATCCGCCAGTGCGCGATCGCGATGCCCGCGCCCGGCGCCGTCCAGATCGTACTCCAGCGTCACCGGCGAGCGCATGGCCCGGGTGACGGCCTCTATCGCTTCTTCTGCCTGCTGTGCCCGGCCCAGATTGGTGTGCAGAACCGTGCCTGTCAGGTTAATAACCGGGCGCAACGCGCTTTGCGCGTGCTTGCTCAGCCTGCGTTCAACTTCCTGCGCCCATGCCTCGCACCAGCCGGGTAGCGCGTTTTCAGCCTGAATATGGCGACGCGCATCGTCCTGAAGCTGGCGTAGCATGTCAACCGTTGCAGTATGGCCAAACTGCTCCAGCACCGCAGTGATGCGCGGATCACGAAGCAGACGATCGGTAGCGGGGATCTGGCTGTAGAGGGAATGATGAGTAGTCATGAATGCGCCTGGCGAGTAAATATCTTCCCCCCTCCCGACGGGAGAGGGAGTTAACATGTGGGGGGATTGTACCGCCTCCCGCCAGGAAGTGTTATAACCCGCATCAAGTCTTTGGTGGTTCAGTCCGGGCGAAACTTTCGCGCTGGAAGAGCGTCTCCGCCAGTTTGACCAGCAGCGGACGATCCACGCACCAGCCCGGCGAGACGCGGCGGAAATTAAGGTAGCCAATGGCGCAGGCGATGGCGATCGTCGTCAGATTCAGGCTATCGCTCTGAATTTTCCCGTCGCGGATCAGCTGTTCGCACATATCCAGGCTGCGGCTGATTTTTTCGCGCTGGCGCAGCAGCTCATTTTCTGACTGCTGGGCGGCGGGCCTTGCCTGCTCGCGTACGGACGTTAATGCCGCATCCATAATGCCATCCGCCAGGGCTTCAATTTGCTTCATCGCCAGCGCTGCTTTTGGATCCGCCGGCAGCATGGCTGGCGCAACGCCAAGCAGCTCGATGTACTCCGCAATGATCGGGGAATCAAACCAGTAGTCGCCCTCGTCCGTTACCAGCGCCGGGACTTTCCCCAGCGGGTTGTACTGCGCAACGCCGTTCTCTGCGTTGTACGGTTGTTCATTTACGAATTCAAATTCAATCCCTTTCTCCAGCAGGAGAATCGAAATCTTACGCACGAAAGGACTGGTATAACTGCCGATGAGTTTCATTGCTTATCCTTAATGCCCATAAAGAGGTCAGTATGGATCAAGCCGTGAAAAAAGGCAGGTGTACGTATCGCATTCCTGCCGTGAGGGGATACGGGAGAAATCTGCATAAAAATATTTTGTGAATCAAATCACAATCTGGAAACAAACAACCAACTTAACATTGTGATATTAATCACAAAACAGTCCTCATTTTGGCGTAATTCTGAGCAATGTATTTTTTTTACACACCCATTATGTGATCGCGATCACTTCATTAATATCCTCACCCCCTACATTCATGTGATTCAGATCACACAAAATTCCGCTGTCTGGACAGTTGAACGATTCAGTGCCAGATTTCACAGCATCAGAACAGGGCCCGGCTACCTCTGCCGCCGCACATTAACGATAAACCTCGGGCCACAAGCCTAAGCGTAAACATAAGAAGGGGTGTTTTATGTCATCCGATTTCAAGATCAAAGTGCAAAGCTTTGGTCGTTTCCTCAGCAACATGGTGATGCCAAATATCGGCGCGTTTATCGCGTGGGGTATTATCACCGCATTATTTATTCCGACAGGGTGGTTGCCTAACGAAACGCTGGCGAAACTTGTTGGCCCAATGATTACGTACCTGCTGCCGCTGCTCATCGGTTATACCGGTGGTCGTCTGGTGGGCGGTGACCGTGGTGGTGTCGTGGGTGCCATCACAACCATGGGGGTAATTGTCGGTGCGGATATGCCGATGTTCCTCGGTGCGATGATTGCCGGTCCTCTGGGCGGCTGGGCGATCAAGAAATTTGACGTCTGGGTTGATGGCAAGATCAAATCCGGCTTCGAAATGCTGGTGAACAACTTCTCCGCGGGCATCATCGGGATGATCCTCGCGATTCTGGCGTTCCTCGGCATTGGTCCTGCGGTTGAAGTGCTCTCCAAACTGCTGGCTGCGGGCGTTAACTTCATGGTGGCGCACGACATGCTGCCGCTGGCGTCTATCTTCGTTGAACCGGCGAAAATCCTGTTCCTGAACAACGCCATCAACCACGGTATCTTCTCACCGCTGGGTATCCAGCAGTCACACGATCTCGGCAAGTCCATCTTCTTCCTGATTGAAGCGAACCCGGGTCCGGGTATGGGCGTTCTGCTGGCGTACATGTTCTTTGGTCGCGGCAGCGCGAAACAGTCTGCTGGCGGCGCGGCGATCATTCACTTCCTGGGCGGTATTCACGAAATTTACTTCCCGTATGTGCTGATGAACCCACGTCTGATCCTGGCC
Organism: Enterobacter sp. MGH85; assembly: GCF_001037655.1. Lineage (NCBI taxonomy): Bacteria > Pseudomonadati > Pseudomonadota > Gammaproteobacteria > Enterobacterales > Enterobacteriaceae > Enterobacter > Enterobacter sp. MGH85. Next base: position 1,073,787 of record NZ_KQ089925.1, on the reverse strand, counting down.
GTTATCCTTGGCGGTATGACCGGCGTGTTCACCCTGAGCGTACTGGGCGGTGGTCTGGTGCTGATGAATCCCCTAATGATTTTGGTAAAAATCATTAAGTTAAGGTGGATACACATCTTGTCATATGATCAAATGGTTTCGCGAAAAATCAATAATCAGACAACAAGATGTGCGAACTCGATATTTTACACGACTCTCTTTACCAATTCTGCCCCGAATTACACTTAAAACGACTCAACAGCTTAACGTTGGCTTGCCACGCATTACTTGACTGTAAAACTCTCACTCTTACCGAACTTGGCCGTAACCTGCCAACCAAAGCGAGAACAAAACATAACATCAAACGAATCGACCGATTGTTAGGTAATCGTCACCTCCACAAAGAGCGACTCGCTGTATACCGTTGGCATGCTAGCTTTATCTGTTCGGGCAATACGATGCCCATTGTACTTGTTGACTGGTCTGATATTCGTGAGCAAAAACGACTTATGGTATTGCGAGCTTCAGTCGCACTACACGGTCGTTCTGTTACTCTTTATGAGAAAGCGTTCCCGCTTTCAGAGCAATGTTCAAAGAAAGCTCATGACCAATTTCTAGCCGACCTTGCGAGCATTCTACCGAGTAACACCACACCGCTCATTGTCAGTGATGCTGGCTTTAAAGTGCCATGGTATAAATCCGTTGAGAAGCTGGGTTGGTACTGGTTAAGTCGAGTAAGAGGAAAAGTACAATATGCAGACCTAGGAGCGGAAAACTGGAAACCTATCAGCAACTTACATGATATGTCATCTAGTCACTCAAAGACTTTAGGCTATAAGAGGCTGACTAAAAGCAATCCAATCTCATGCCAAATTCTATTGTATAAATCTCGCTCTAAAGGCCGAAAAAATCAGCGCTCGACACGGACTCATTGTCACCACCCGTCACCTAAAATCTACTCAGCGTCGGCAAAGGAGCCATGGGTTCTAGCAACTAACTTACCTGTTGAAATTCGAACACCCAAACAACTTGTTAATATCTATTCGAAGCGAATGCAGATTGAAGAAACCTTCCGAGACTTGAAAAGTCCTGCCTACGGACTAGGCCTACGCCATAGCCGAACGAGCAGCTCAGAGCGTTTTGATATCATGCTGCTAATCGCCCTGATGCTTCAACTAACATGTTGGCTTGCGGGCGTTCATGCTCAGAAACAAGGTTGGGACAAGCACTTCCAGGCTAACACAGTCAGAAATCGAAACGTACTCTCAACAGTTCGCTTAGGCATGGAAGTTTTGCGGCATTCTGGCTACACAATAACAAGGGAAGACTTACTCGTGGCTGCAACCCTACTAGCTCAAAATTTATTCACACATGGTTACGCTTTGGGGAAATTATGAGGGGATCTCTCAGGGTCTGGTGTCTCCTGCTTCTCCAGGCTCTATTCTGGCGGTGCTGGCGATGACCCCGAAAGGCGCCTACTTCGCGAACATCGCGGCGATCTGTGCGGCCATGGCCGTCTCCTTCGTGGTCTCCGCTATCCTGCTGAAAACCAGCAAGGTGAAAGAAGACGACGATATCGAAGCGGCAACCCGTCGTATGCATGACATGAAAGCCGAATCCAAAGGCGCAACGCCGCTGGCGGCGGGTGATGTCTCTAACGACCTGAGCCACGTGCGTAAAATTATCGTGGCCTGTGATGCCGGTATGGGTTCCAGCGCAATGGGTGCGGGCGTGCTGCGTAAGAAAGTGCAGGATGCGGGTCTGACCAACATCTCCGTGACCAACAGCGCGATTAACAACCTGCCGCCGGACGTTGACCTGGTGATCACGCACCGCGATCTGACCGAGCGCGCCATGCGTCAGGTGCCGCAGGCGCAGCACATTTCCCTGACCAACTTCCTCGACAGCGGCCTGTACACCAGCCTGACCGAACGTCTGGTTGCGGCCCAGCGCCATGAAGATAACGAAGTGAAGGTGCGCACCAGCCTGCAAGACAGCTTCGACGAGAGCAACGCGCATCTGTTCAAACTGGGCGCAGAAAACATCTTCCTTGGCCGCACGGCGACCAATAAAGAAGAGGCCATTCGCTTCGCCGGTGAGCAGCTGGTGAAAGGCGGCTACGTTCAACCGGAATACGTTGAGGCGATGCTGGAGCGTGAAAAGCTGACCCCAACCTACCTGGGTGAATCCATCGCGGTTCCGCACGGTACGGTGGAAGCCAAAGACCGCGTGCTGAAAACCGGCGTGGTGTTCTGTCAGTATCCTGACGGCGTGCGCTTCGGTGAAGAAGAGGACGACATCGCCCGTCTGGTGATTGGTATCGCCGCTCGCAATAACGAGCATATCCAGGTGATTACCAGCCTGACCAACGCGCTGGATGACGAAACGGTTATTGAGCGTCTGGCCAATACCACCAGCGTTGAAGAAGTTCTGGCTCTGCTTAACAAGTAACAGCGCCTCTTCCCTCTCCCCCCCCCGGGGAGAGGGCTAGGGTGAGGGGAAAACGTTCCTCACCCCAGCCCTCTCGGGTAAAAACATTGATGAAGGTTAACACTATGAAAGCATTACATTTTGGCGCAGGTAATATCGGACGTGGCTTTATCGGTAAACTGCTGGCAGACGCGGGCATTACCCTGACATTCGCCGATGTGAATCAGGTGGTTCTGGATGCCCTGAATGCCCGTCATAGCTATCAGGTTCACGTGGTGGGTGAAAACGAACAGGTTGAAACGGTCTCTGGCGTCAACGCGGTAAGCAGCATTGGCGACGACGTGATTGACCTCATCGCAAGCGTTGATCTGGTCACCACAGCCGTGGGTCCGGTGGTGCTTGAGCGTATCGCCCCGGCGGTCGCGAAAGGCCTGGCGAAGCGTAAAGCACAAGGCGTTGAAACGCCGCTGAACATCATCGCCTGTGAAAACATGGTGCGCGGCACCACGCAGCTGAAAGGCCACGTTCTGGCCGCTGTGGCTGATGAAGATAAAGCCTGGGTTGAAGCGCACGTTGGTTTTGTGGATTCCGCCGTTGACCGCATCGTTCCGCCATCAGAATCCGCCACCAACGACCCGCTGGAAGTAACCGTGGAAACCTTCAGCGAGTGGATCGTTGATAAAACTCAGTTTAAAGGCGCGCTGCCGTCCATTCCGGGAATGGAATTAACCGATAATCTGATGGCATTTGTCGAACGTAAACTCTTCACGCTGAACACCGGGCATGCTATAACCGCGTACCTCGGGAAATTGGCCGGTCATCAGACGATTCGTGACGCGATCCTCGATGAGAACATCCGTGCGGTGGTCAAAGGGGCAATGGAAGAGAGCGGCGCGGTGCTGATCAAACGCTACGGTTTTGATGCTGATAAACACGCAGCATACATCCAGAAAATCCTCGGTCGTTTTGAAAACCCGTATCTGAAAGATGACGTTGAGCGCGTGGGTCGTCAACCGCTGCGTAAACTGAGCGCGGGTGACCGCCTGATTAAACCGCTGCTGGGCACGCTGGAATACGGTCTGCCGCACGCTAACCTGGTGAAAGGGATTGCTGCCGCAATGCATTACCGCAGCGAGCAGGACCCGCAGGCGATTGAGCTGGCTCAGCTGATTGATGACAAAGGCGCACAGGCTGCGCTGGCGCAGATTTCCGGTCTGGATGCCAACAGCGACGTGGTTGCGGAGGCGGTCAGCGCATACAACGCAACCAAATGATGCAGAGTCCGGCGCAGGTTAGCCTGCGCCCGAATAACAGATTGTCAGATATGCAGGCAATAATGGAACAAACCCAGGCCTTTGAAAATCGTGTGCTTGAGCGTCTGAATGCTGGCAAAACCGTACGAAGTTTCCTGATCGCCGCCGTCGAGCTGTTAACCGAGGCGGTGAACATTCTGGTGCTTCAGGTGTTTCGCAAAGACGACTACGCGGTAAAGTATGCTGTAGAACCGTTACTGGACGGAGACGGACCGCTGGGCGATTTATCGGTACGGCTGAAGCTGATCTACGGTCTTGGCGTGCTCAACCGTCAGGAGTATGAAGACGCCGAGCTGTTAATGGCGCTGCGCGAAGAGCTCAATCATGACGGCAATGAGTACACCTTCACCGATGATGAGATACTCGGGCCCTTCGGCGAACTGCACTGCGTATCCGCGCTCCCTCCCGCACCTCAGTTTGATGACAGCGACCCTGAGCTGTACATGATGCAAAAGCTGCGTTATCAACAAGTTGTCCGCTCCACCATGGTACTTTCCCTGACTGAGCTGATTTCTAAAATCAGCTTAAAAAAAGCGTTTCAGAAGTAAGCCCGCACACATTGGTGTATCCTTCCCTGTAAATTCCCCGTTTTCAGAGTTATTTGTCATGAAAGAAGTCGAAAAGAACGAAATTAAACGCCTGAGCGACCGTCTGGATCTGATCCGCCATCAGATGGCTGGCCTCTCCCTTGTTGATTCCGCCGAGAAATATGCCGAGCTGGAAAAAGAGTCCGTGAAGCTGGAGGCGGAAATTGAGCGCCTGCGCGATGTGAAAGGCCAGAAGCTGAGTAAAGAGGCGCAGAAGCTGATGAACATGCCGCATCGCCGCGCGATCACCAAAAAAGAGCAGGCCGACATGGGCAAGCTGAAGAAAAGCGTCCGTGGCCTGGTGGTGGTGCACCCGATGACTGAGCTTGGCCGCGAAATGGGCCTGAAAGAGATGACGGGTTTTAGTAAGACCGCGTTCTGATCGCTCTCCCCTGCCGCTGCGCAGGGGAAACTCAGTTGTAAATCAGGTTAAACGTGGCCATCGCATCTGCTTTTCCCGCCGTTACGTTCTCTTCCGTCTGAATGTAATGCGCATCAAACCAGAAGGTCTGCGTCTGGTTATCCCCCACCTGGCCAAGCGCTGACACCTGAGGGGTGTTCCACGATACCACCTGCCCCTGAACCGAACCGGTATTGTCACCGTAAAGCAGTTCGATCCCGACACCGCTGGCGCTATCCTCCTGCTTCGTCAACGCCAGCGCCCGATCGTTGCCCGGCGTGGTATCGCCAAAGAAACCCATCTTAACCGCCGTGTTATTTTCACAGGTCACCGGAATGCTGAAGCGTCCGCCTCCGGCGCGGGAGCCGATGCCGTGAAATTCACGCTGGCTCACGCTCCCCATGGGAACAAGAATGCTGCGAGAGCCCACTGAGCAGCTGGTACGCCTGACGGTGAAGCTGGCGAGATGGATCTGTACCGGTGTCGCCACGTTGGTGGCGCTGGCTTGATTTTCTCCCGCCTGCAATATCAGCGAGCCGACATTTTGCTCCTGGGAATTGGCGTTATCGTCAGGCATGGCGCTGGTCGTCGGGATTTTGTAAAACACCACCCAGAACTGCATTTTGTACGTTGAGGCGCTGGCAAAGGCGGGGTTTTGCGATGCGTCGCAAATGCGCCGGGACTCATTGCCATTCACCTGACTTGTGCCGTCAATATAGCGTATCGCATCGGCGCCGCAGTACTGCTGCTCGCGAAACCCGAGCGCGTAGCCGATGCCGTCAATCTGGGTTTTGTAGACGTGCCGCGACGCACCGTCTTCACCCACCACGGTGCCGACGGGGTTATCCACGTCGACAAAGCCGATACTACGCCAGGCATCATTCCCGCCATCACAGCTGTAGAAATCTGCCCCGGTAGACTGTATCGGCGCAGATATCGGCGTCCAGTCAGCCGTGCCGGGCGCATACCCAATGGCATAAGGCACCTGAACGACCCACTGATCGCGCGTGGTGCGGCAAGGTGAAGTCTGAGCATGGGCATGAAAACTCAGCATGCCAAAAAGCGAAAGAAGGCTCAGATAGAAAAACCAGTGAATAAAACGACGCATGATATTCCTCTAATGGCACTCAACGGACAGCGTGGCGATACCGGGGGCCATATGAGCTTTCCCCAGTCTGAAAGGTGTCTGGCATTGCTGCTGCTCCCCGTTTTCATACCAGGTGACGCGCAGGGTGCCGCGCTCTGGTACCCCGCTCAGGTAGGCCTGACCGCCGTCAGCGACCATGCTTCGGTTTGCAGAATGGCGGTTCTGCTCCACCACTTCAGCCTGCGCGCCAAACGGCAACGGTTCGCCGTGGTAGCGCAGGGAAAACAGAACGCGATAACCAATGTGGGTTGTGTAATTGGCCAGCACCACCGCGCCGCTGGTGGGAATGAGCGTCAGACCGCTTTGCTCAATGTCGACGTTCTCACCCAGCGTCGCCGTATCAAGGCTGACGGTATTTTTGCGATACGCCGAGAGCGTTGGCATGACCGCATAGCCGCGGCTGTCGGTATGGATCCCGTTGTAGCCCTCCGGCTCAACGTTCGCCGCGCCGGGCACGCGCAGCAGGGCGACGGTATCGCCCAGCGGCTGGCTAAGCGTGACGCCATACTGCGTGGCGATAACGCCTCCGGCGAGTCCAAGACTCGCGTTGCTACCGTTTCGGCTGTGGTCATAACCGAGGCTGACGTTGCCGTAGCCACCGTTGTATTGCAGCGCCAGGCTGGTGCTGTCGGCCTCTCCCTCACTGGTCTTACTCTGCTGAACGCTGTAATTCAGGTTGCGGTTCGCCAGCGCGCTGCCGTTGAGTGACACCTGCTGCGTGGTCATCCCACGATTGTTGTGGTTGGCGTAGTAACTGACCGAACTGCCCGGCAGCCAGTTGCCAAGCGGAACATTGACGTTAAACGATACGGTGCGATCGGGATGCTGCTCAAGCGCTGAGTCGGTGTAGTCATACCCCGCGCCCCAGGAAATACCCCGCCAGCTGGTGTACCAGCCAATGTGGATGGTTTTATCCTGCCCGGACGTATGCCAGTAATCCTGCATCCATGCCGAGACGCTGAGGCTGCCGAACTGACCCAGCGTCTGTGAAAAAGTGACCTGCGAGCGGCTACGGCGATTATTGAGTTGCAGCTGTTGGCTGTCAGACTGATTCAGTTCACTAAATTCGTATTAATTGCGCGAGGCATAGCGATAGCTCGCCAGGTTGAAGGCGGTGCCGGTAGCGCTGAAATCTTTCTGGTACTGAATGCGCCACGCCTGTCCCATCGCGCTTTTGCCGTCGGGTAAACGGCTTTTTGCCAGCGTATCGTCAATACCCAGCGAGCCAAATGCGCCAAACCCTCTGCCTACGCCAATTGCACCGGCCTGATAGTTGCTCGCCGTACGAAAGCCGCCATACACCGTCATCCTGGAGAGCAGACCGTAGAAGAAAGCGCCTTCAACAAATTCGGGCGAACGCGCATCACCGGAGCCGGAGTGAAATCGTCCTGCATTGAGACTGTATTTCAGGCTGCCCTGGCGTCGCATAAACGGCACCGCAGAATAGGGCTGGGTAAAGACGCGCGTTGAGCCGTCACTTTCCGTGACCGTAACCTGTAGATCGCCACTTTGTGCGCCCGGGAACAGATCGTTAATGATAAATGGCCCGGCGGCCACCCAGGTTTCATAGATCACATAGCCATTTTGCGAAACGGAGACTTTAGCGAAGCTGTGTGCGACGCCGCGGATGGTTGGTGCGAAGCCGCGCTGGCTGTCTGGCAACATGCTTTCGCTTGATGAGAGCTGTACCCCGCGAAACGCCACGCTATCGAAGACGTCGCCTGCGGTCCAGGCATCACCGATCCGTAGCTGGCTGTTAAGACGGCGAATATCCCGGGTCAGCCAGCTACTTTGCGACTGAAAATGGTCGCCGCCCGCGTCGCTGTAGCTCCAGGCCGAGGTGTTACGCAGCCGCCACGCCCCCAGATTGATGCCGTTACGCAGGCTCAGATAGCTGGATGTCGTGACCCCGCTCTGATGACGGGCCTGACCGCCCGACAGACTGTAATCAGTAAATGCCGCCGGGATACCATCGTCCCACTGCGACTGCGGCACATAGCCACGGCTGCGGTGTTTCATTGCCGCCTGCGGCAGGCTGAGAAAGAGACGCTGCTGGTTGAAATCATAAGAAGTTCGCGCTGCCGGAATAAAATCCTCGAGGTGCGTGAACGTTTCTCCCTCCTGCAACCGGGAGAATGCAGGAATGGCCCCTACATTTACGCCAAGCGCTTCCAGCAGCGATACGCTAAAAACGGGTTGCAGGCTGCCTTTCTCATTGACGAAGGTGATCTCCTGATGCCGCTCCTCGCGTCCGTTAATCTCCAGCGTCACGAGCCAGGTGCCTGGCATCTGCCCGCCCTTTTCAGAGAAATAGTGCAGATCCGCCGTTTTCTGTTCAGTAGAGGAAAGCTCCAGCGCGGCGGGATCAAAGTAATCCTCGGCCATCCCCGTGCGGCTGAAGCTAAGCAGCAACACCGAAAGCGGCGCGTAACGAAACAGGCGAAAACGCATGGTCTTAAAGAGGCTGGGTGTGGGTGGCGGTGATGGCACCAAAATCATTAATAGCCGACCAGCTTACGCCCCCGGAGGCGGACACAGGCCATTCCCGGGTTTCCCCTGGACCGATCATGCCCGGCTGCTCAATTTTATGCCCGCCAACGGTCAGACGATAAAAAGAGACGTAGTATGGCGTCGGGTTAGCGGCCTTAAGCCCTTTTCCCGTTCGCGAAAACGTTATTTTCTGCCAGGCCGTGGCGGCGTCCCCTTTCAGGTTGTCCGGGCGGTAGAAGATTTTAAATTTCGATTTGACGTTTACCTGTAATTCGTTGCTGCTCTCTTTTGGCTTTGGCGCTATCGCTTTAATATCGAGCCAGAATACAGATTCACGATCTGTGGGCAGCGGAGCGCCGGTATATTGAATACGCAGCGTGTTGGTCTGCTCCGGATCAAGTCTGAACAGAGGTGGTGTGACAATAAATGGCGCAGCGTTATTTTTATCCGGCCCATCGCCTTCAACCCACGACTGAATAAGATAGGGAACCGCACTTTCCATATTAGAAACAGAAAATGCCACCTCCTTGCTGTTTTGCGGGTATACGATCCGTGTTCCCCCCATTACAACGCCAGCGGAAACTGACGCAGAACTAACCATTAATGCAGTGAGCATAATATACGATAAACGTTTCATCATTATTATCTCTGGAGGTGGCTGACAGTGAAATCAGTTATAAACCATCAGGAAGTTGGATACGGCGTTAACATCGCCGGCGTTGATTTCCGTGCCATCTTTGTCAAGTGCGGCATAGAAAGTTAATTCAGCATTGCCTTGATCATCCGGTGCGGTTGTTTCAGATACCGTACCCGGTTTAATCGCGGTGCTGCGATCGCTGTTATAAAGCTTCACGCCGACACCCGTCGCCATACCTTCACCCGGCGTAACCTGAAGCAGTGTGTCATTCACCGTATCTTTGGTTCCGTCAAACAGTACCGCAACCGATTCAACCGTCTCCGGGCAGTTTTCCACGTTGATTTTGAACTCGCGCGGCGTCGTTTCGTTGTGATCGTCAAAGTAGCTTTTTGCCCACGCCCCAAGGTCTACCGTTTTGTTTTTAGAGGCCGGAGTAATATCACAGGAAATAAGGGTAATCTTCCCGGTAAAATTGATCACCCCGCCCGTACTTTGCGAACCCGCACCGGTATCCAGAGAAGCATTAACGCCAGAATCACTGCTTGCCAGTACTGATTGAGAAGATAACAGCAGCCCCGCCGCGGCAATCGCCAGCGCCACATTTTTGATTTTCATTTGGAACACTTTCCCCTCTGTAAATTAAACAGATATAGACTTGTTGTACCAGGTACAATAACCGCTATAAGGATTTAAAAACGCCACCGAAAGGTTTTTAGCAGAATGGGTGACGCGCCCTTATAGAATAAAGCAGGGTCCATCCCATGGTGATAATCCGTATATTTTCAGAAGGCCATACACAGATATCCTTCAACTGAGGAATGACTTCTGGCCGAAAATAACACTGAATACGTTGTGGTTAGTAATAAATTTAAAATCTTCTGTTACGTTGCTTCTGAATAAATAGTAAATCAAATGCCTTTTAACGTCTACGCATTGAAAAGCACTATGCCGCGTCTGTAAACACTCAGAAATTAACACTCAACTAACAAATTTAACCCCTTTCGATTGCCCTAATAATTATTAATCTGCTTTTAATACCGCAACTAAATTACAAGAGAGTTAACTGATCATTGTTTGATCAATTTATTTCAGAATATTATTAGCCAAAAAATGTCTGTTCAGCGCAAAATTCTTACCCTTTATCCTGAAAAACAACACTTGAACAGGATATTTCTTTATCGATCATCAATTGATCGTTTGTAATACACTGTTAAAATCTATATGTGAAATTTACCTTAATTAAAATTTTTTGCTACAGCTTAGATTTCGCATTTTTAACCAAAAAAAATTTTTATTTATAGGAAATATATCACTCTGCTCACACATATACAGCTTCTCAAAAACACAAATAAAACAAACAAACCTCATTAAATTCACGAAACATTATCACCTCTCCTTTTTATATAACCTCTTTTACGCGCCGTATCTGCTTAAAAGGCGAATGTAAGGCTCTCCACCTGACCACCGCTCCCAACGCACACGGTGATTTGATTTTGCGGGTTTGGTCCTACCAATCACGCACAAAGCTATCCATCGTTCACAATTTCGATGCTCCACTTCACAAAACAATTGCTGAATAGCAACACTTGGTTAACCATTTGTTGTCATTAACCCTACATCACAATATTGGAAGGACCACTTTTACACTAAGTGTGACGCAGAGATGAGCAGAGACTCACCCGACGAACACCTGTGTGGTCCTCAGGAGACCTGCATGAGCCTCTGGCAACAAAACTACGATCCGGCCGGAAATATCTGGCTGTCGAGCCTGATCGCATCGCTACCGATCCTGTTTTTCTTCTTTGCGCTGATTAAGCTCAAGCTGAAGGGCTACCTCGCCGCGACGTATACCGTTGCCATCGCCCTGATGGTGGCGTTGTTCTTCTACAAAATGCCGGTCGATCGCGCGCTGGCCTCCGTCGTCTATGGCTTCTTCTACGGACTGTGGCCGATTGCGTGGATCATCATCGCCGCCGTCTTTGTCTACAAAATCTCGGTCAAAACCGGGCAGTTCGACATTATTCGCTCGTCGATTCTCTCCATCACGCCGGACCAGCGTTTGCAGATGCTGATCGTCGGCTTCTCCTTCGGAGCATTTCTGGAAGGGGCGGCAGGATTCGGCGCACCGGTGGCCATCACCGCCGCCCTGCTGGTCGGTCTGGGCTTTAACCCGCTGTATGCCGCTGGCCTGTGCCTGATTGTGAATACCGCCCCGGTGGCGTTTGGCGCGATGGGCATTCCTATTCTGGTGGCGGGCCAGGTGACCGGGCTGGACAGCTTCGAGATCGGCCAGATGGTGGGCCGCCAGCTGCCGTTCCTGACCATTATCGTGCTGTTCTGGATCATGGCGATTATGGACGGCTGGCGCGGCGTGAAGGAGACCTGGCCTGCGGTGATGGTAGCGGGCGGTTCGTTCGCCATTGCCCAGTATCTCAGCTCCAACTTCCTCGGCCCGGAACTGCCGGACATCATCTCTTCCCTGGTGTCGCTGGTCTGTCTGACGCTGTTCCTGAAACGCTGGCAGCCGGTACGTATCTTCCGCTTTGCTGACATGGGCGCATCACACGTGGATCAGACGCTGGCGCGCACCGGCTATACCGCCGGACAGATTGTACGCGCATGGTCACCATTCCTGTTCCTGACCGCCACCGTGACGCTGTGGAGCATTCCGCCGTTTAAGGCCCTGTTCGCCCCGGGCGGCGCGCTGTACGACATGGTGATTAATATCTCCGTGCCGTTCCTCGACAAGATGGTCGCTCGTATGCCGCCGGTGGTACACGACGCCACGCCGTATGCGGCAGTGTTTAAGTTCGACTGGTTCTCAGCCACCGGCACGGCCATCCTGTTTGCCGCTATCCTTTCCGTAGTGTGGCTGCGCATGAAGCCTGCCGCCGCGGTGCAGACCTTTGCGGCGACGATTAAAGAGCTGATGCTGCCGATTTACTCCATCGGCATGGTGCTGGCGTTCGCGTTTATTTCGAACTACTCCGGCCTGTCGTCGACGCTGGCGTTAGCGCTGGCGCATACCGGCCACGCGTTTACCTTCTTCTCGCCGTTCCTCGGCTGGCTGGGGGTGTTCCTGACCGGTTCAGATACGTCATCTAACGCCCTGTTTGCCGCCCTACAGGCCACAGCCGCGCAGCAGATTGGCGTCTCGGACGTGCTGCTGGTCGCCGCGAACACCACCGGCGGCGTGACCGGGAAGATGATCTCACCGCAGTCCATCGCCATTGCCTGTGCCGCGGTGGGGCTGGTAGGCAAAGAGTCGGATCTGTTCCGCTTTACCGTTAAACACAGCCTGATATTTACCTGCATGGTGGGCGTGATCACCACATTGCAGGCCTATGTCTTAACCTGGATGATTCCATGATAGTGATGCCCAGACGCCTGTCCGACGAGATTGCCACTCGCGTACGGGCGCTGATAGAAGAACAACAGCTGGAAGCGGGCATGAGATTGCCCGCCGAGCGTCAGCTTGCCGCCCAGCTTGGCGTGTCGCGCAATTCACTGCGCGAGGCGCTGGCGACGCTGGTCAGCGAAGGGGTGCTGCTGAGCCGTCGAGGCGGCGGCACCTTCGTGCGCTGGCAGCATGACGACTGGTCCGAACAAAACATCGTGCAGCCGCTTAAGACGCTGATGGAAAACGACCCGGACTACAGCTTTGACATCCTCGAAGCGCGTCACGCCATCGAAACCAGCACCGCGTGGCATGCGGCGATGCGGGCAACCGAGGCCGACAAAGAGAAGCTCAAAGCCTGCTTTGAGGCCACGCAAAGCAGCGACCCGGACATCGCCTCCCAGGCGGACGTGCGTTTTCACCTCGCGATTGCCGAGGCCTCGCACAACGTGGTTCTGCTGCAAACCATGCGCGGGTTCTTCGACCTGCTGCAATCCTCCGTGAAGCAGAGCCGCCAGCGCATGTATCTGGTGCCGCCGGTATTTGCCCAACTGACCGAACAGCACGAGGCGGTGCTCAACGCCATTCTGGCCGGTGATGCCGAGGCCGCGCGCAAGGCGATGATGGCGCATCTCGGCTTCGTGCATACCACCATTAAACGATTCGATGAAGATCAGGCCCGACAGGCGCGTATTACCCGTCTGCCTGGCGAGAGTGATATTTCCAGGGAGAACAAAGCATGATTATTTCCGCAGCCAGTGACTATCGCGCCGCGGCACAGCGCATTTTGCCGCCATTCCTGTTCCACTACATTGACGGCGGGGCGTACGCCGAATATACCCTGCGCCGCAACGTGGAGGACCTGTCGGAAGTGGCCCTGCGCCAGCGCGTGCTGAAGAATATGTCTGACCTGAGCCTTGAGACGAAGCTGTTTAACGAGACGCTCTCCATGCCGGTGGCGCTTGCGCCCGTCGGCTTATGCGGCATGTATGCCCGCCGGGGCGAAGTGCAGGCCGCCGCCGCAGCAGATGCCAAAGGCATTCCGTTTACCCTTTCCACCGTGTCCGTCTGCCCGATTGAAGAGGTCGCCCCGACCATCAAGCGCCCGATGTGGTTCCAGCTGTACGTCCTGCGCGATCGCGGTTTTATGCGTAACGCCCTTGAGCGCGCCAAAGCGGCGGGCTGCTCTACGCTGGTCTTTACCGTCGATATGCCGACGCCCGGCGCACGCTACCGTGATGCGCACTCCGGCATGAGCGGTCCGAACGCCGCGATGCGCCGCTACTGGCAGGCGGTGACGCACCCGCAGTGGGCGTGGGATGTCGGCGTGAATGGCCGTCCGCACGATCTGGGCAATATTTCGGCCTACCTGGGTAAACCGACCGGGCTGGAAGATTACATCGGCTGGCTGGCGAACAACTTCGATCCATCCATCTCCTGGAAAGACCTGGAGTGGATCCGCGAATTCTGGGACGGCCCGATGGTGATCAAAGGGATCCTCGATCCGGAAGATGCGCGCGACGCGGTGCGTTTTGGTGCCGATGGGATCGTGGTCTCTAACCATGGTGGCCGCCAGCTTGACGGGGTGCTCTCCTCCGCCCGCGCCCTGCCAGCCATTGCCGATGCGGTGAAAGGCGATATTGCGATTCTGGCCGACAGCGGCATCCGTAACGGGCTGGACGTGGTACGCATGATTGCCCTGGGCGCAGACAGTGTGCTGCTGGGCCGTGCTTACCTGTACGCGCTGGCCACCAGCGGCCAGGCGGGCGTGGCGAATCTGCTGAACCTGATCGAGAAAGAGATGAAGGTGGCGATGACCCTTACCGGTGCGAAAACAATCGGTGAAATCAGCAAAGACTCTCTGGTGCAGGAGCTCAGTAAGCTGCCTGCGGCGCTGGCCCCCCTTTCTCAGGGAAACGCGGCCTGATATCCCCCGGTTAGCCTCCCCTTCTTCCGCGCCCGGCTTTACCCTCGGGCGCTTTTTTTGTTGAAAATAACACTTGCGTAACATTCTGGATAAGAAAATTTGACACAACCCGCCCTCCGCAATTGTATAGACAAGCAAATACAAGAACACAAAAACAACATCACATCGGAGGGGAACGTATGACGTATTCAGGTCGGGTGGATATTCAGCAGGTGATCGATGAGAGTCCTTTTTCAGGGTTTCACTGGCTTCTTATTGTGCTGGGCTTTCTGGTGCTGGCGATCGATGGTTTCGATACCGCAGCGATGGGTTACATTGCGCCTACGCTGTCGGCGGAGTGGGGAATACATAAACAGGATCTGGGGCCGGTGTTGAGTGCGGCGCTACTGGGGCTGTCGCTGGGAGCTCTTATTGCAGGTCCGGTATCGGACCGTATGGGACGCAAGCGCGTACTGGTCTTTTCATGCCTGTTCTTCGGCCTGGCGAGCCTGGGCACGGCCTGGGCGCAAAGTCTGAATACCCTGACGCTGTGGCGATTTCTGACCGGTCTCGGGCTGGGCGCCGCGATGCCTAACGCCATCACGCTGATCTCAGAGTTTGCCCCCCAGCGCTGCCGCGCCATGGCAATTAACACCATGTACTGCGGCTTTCCGCTGGGTGCGGCGGGCGGCGGGGCGATCTCGTCCTGGCTTATCCCTCACCATGGCTGGCGAAGCGTGCTGCTGACCGGCGCGATTGCGCCGCTGATTTTAACGGTGCTGCTGGCGCTGCTGTTGCCGGAGTCGGTGAAGTTTCTGGTGCAGCGCGGAAAAGACGTCGCGCAGGTTCGCCGCATCGCCAGCCGGTTCGCCCGCAGCACGCTGGATAGCGTCACAGGCTTTTTCCTGGCGGAGGAGAAGGTCGCGTCGAAAAAAGGCAGCGTGTCGCAGCTGTTTTCCATGCCCTGGCTGCCCGGCACCCTGATGCTGTGGGTCACCTACTTTATGGGACTGGTGATTTATTACGTCCTGCTGAGCTGGATGCCAACGCTGATGCAGGGGATGGGGTATGCGCTGGCGGAATCCGCCTGGCTCACCTCGCTGTTCACCTTCGGCGGCACCGCTGGCATTCTGCTCGCGGGCTGGATGATGGACCGCTGGGAAGCGCACAAGGTGGTCGCGTGTGGTTTCGTGCTGACGATGGGCCTGATTCTTTTACTCGGCATTGAGCATAATCATATCGCCCTGTTTGGCGGGTTAATCTTCCTGATGGGGATCGCGATGAATGGCGCGCAGTCGGGGATGCAGACCCTGGCCGCCACCTTTTACCCTACCGAGTGCCGTGCGACGGGTATCGCCTGGATGCAGGGGATCGGCCGCTTCGGCGGCGTGGCGGGCACCATGACCAGCGCCCAGCTTCTTTCCATGCAGTGGCAGGCGGACAGTATTTTGATGATCCTCAGCGTGCCTGCTCTCGTGGCCGCGGCGGCAACCGTCTACAAAATGCTGTATAGCCGCTCGCAGGAGCCGGGCGTCGCCTAGTCCCTCTCTTTTCTGCTATTCTGCCCCCCGCAATTAAGGGGGCAGCATGCTTAACATCGTCTTATTCGAACCAGAAATCCCACCCAATACCGGCAATATCATCCGCCTGTGCGCCAACACCGGTTTTCGTCTGCACATCATTGAGCCGATGGGCTTTACGTGGGACGACAAACGTCTGCGCCGCGCGGGGCTGGACTACCATGAGTTTACTGCCGTCGTTCGTCATCACGATTACGCCGCGTTTCTGGACGCAGAGAAGCCGCAGCGCATGTTCGCCCTGACCACCAAAGGCACGCCAGCGCACAGTGCCGTAAGCTATCAGGACGGGGATTATCTGATGTTTGGTCCGGAAACCCGCGGCCTGCCGGCCACCATTCTGGATGCCCTGCCCGCTGAGCAAAAAATTCGTATTCCGATGATGCCGGACAGCCGCAGCATGAACCTGTCGAATGCGGTGTCGGTGGTGGTGTATGAGGCGTGGCGCCAGCTGGGTTATCCCGGCGCGATACTGCGTAGCTAAAACAGTTCGGGTGGCTTGCGCCACCCGATTGTCTTTTTAGTCTGCTACTGCGATACGTTTCATATCGGTCATGTAGCCACGCAGTTTCTGGCCCACTTTCTCGATTTCGTGACTGCGAATCGCTTCATTAACGTCACGAAGCTGCGCGTTATCAACCGCACCTTCCGCAATCGCTTTACCCAGATCGCCTGCTTGCAGGGTAGTCATGAACTCTTTCAGCAGCGGTACGCAGGCGTAAGAGAACAGATAGTTACCGTACTCGGCGGTATCGGAGATCACCACGTTCATCTCATACAGACGCTTACGGGCGATGGTGTTTGCGATCAGCGGCAGCTCGTGCAGCGATTCGTAGTACGCAGATTCTTCAATGATGCCGGAATCCACCATGGTTTCGAACGCCAGCTCAACGCCCGCTTTCACCATCGCGATCATCAGTACGCCTTTATCGAAGTACTCCTGCTCGCTGATTTTACCCTCGAACTGTGGTGCCGTTTCGAACGCGGTTTTACCGGTCTCTTCGCGCCAGGTCAGCAGTTTCTTATCGTCATTCGCCCAGTCCGCCATCATGCCGGAAGAGAACTCGCCGGAGATGATGTCGTCCATGTGTTTCAGGAACAGCGGTGCCATGATGGTTTTCAGCTGTTCAGAGAGTGCGAACGCGCGCAGTTTTGCCGGGTTGGACAGTCGGTCCATCATCAGCGTAATACCGCCCTGCTTCAGCGCTTCGGTGATGGTTTCCCAGCCGAACTGAATCAGTTTTTCCGCGTATGCCGGGTCGGTGCCCTCTTCCACCAGCTTGTCGAAGCACAGCAGGGAGCCAGCCTGGAGCATGCCGCACAGAATGGTCTGCTCGCCCATCAGGTCAGATTTCACTTCCGCAACGAAGGAAGATTCCAGTACGCCCGCACGATGGCCGCCGGTGGCCGCTGCCCAGGCTTTGGCAATCGCCATGCCTTCGCCTTTCGGATCGTTTTCCGGGTGAACGGCGATCAGCGTCGGTACGCCGAAACCACGTTTGTACTCTTCGCGCACTTCGGTGCCCGGGCACTTCGGTGCCACCATCACTACGGTGATGTCTTTACGGATCTTCTCGCCCACTTCAACGATGTTGAAGCCGTGGGAGTAACCCAGCGCAGCGCCGTCTTTCATCAGCGGCTGTACGGAACGCACAACGTCAGAGTGCTGCTTGTCTGGCGTCAGGTTAACCACCAGGTCCGCCTGCGGGATCAGCTCTTCGTAGGTACCTACTTTGAAGCCGTTTTCGGTCGCTTTACGCCAGGAAGCGCGCTTTTCAGCAATCGCTTCTTTGCGCAGGGCGTAGGAGATATCCAGCCCGGAGTCACGCATGTTCAGGCCCTGGTTCAGACCCTGTGCGCCACAGCCAACAATGACCACTTTTTTACCCTGAAGGTAGCTCGCGCCATCAGCAAATTCGTCGCGCGCCATAAAGCGGCATTTGCCCAGCTGCGCCAGCTGCTGGCGCAAGTTCAGTGTATTAAAGTAGTTAGCCATGGGTGATACCTCGTGATGTTGTGTGTCTTATTGTTCGGTTCGCGTTTCAGCGAGAATGTACCCACATTACAACAGGAAATTTATTGCGGAAATTGATATATTCACAACGTCACATTGCAATTTATGCAATGTAAAAAGAGGGAGTGGAATCGGTGGATTTACGCGATCTGAAAATGTTCCTGCATCTGGCGGAAAGCCGTCACTTTGGCCGCAGCGCCCGGGCGATGCACGTCAGTCCTTCCACGCTGTCGCGCCAGATCCAGCGCCTTGAGGAAGACCTCGGCCAGCCGCTGTTCGTGCGCGATAACCGCACCGTCACCCTCACGGAAGCCGGTGAAGAGCTGCGCATCTTTGCCCAGCAAACCTTGTTGCAGTACCAGCAGCTGCGGCACACCATCGACCAGCAGGGGCCGTCGCTTTCCGGCGAGCTGCATATTTTCTGCTCCGTGACCGCCGCCTACAGCCATCTTCCCCCCATTCTCGACCGCTTCCGCGCGGAACATCCGTCGGTTGAAATTAAGCTCACCACCGGCGATGCCGCCGACGCGATGGAAAAAGTGGTCACGGGCGAAGCGGATCTCGCGATTGCCGGGAAGCCGGAAACCCTGCCGGGCGCGGTAGCGTTCTCAATGCTGGAGAATCTGGCGGTAGTACTGATTGCCCCGGCCCTGCCCTGCCCTGTGCGCAACCAGGTCTCGGTGGAGAAACCGGACTGGTCGACGGTGCCGTTTATCATGGCCGATCAGGGGCCGGTGCGCCGCCGCATTGAGCTGTGGTTCCGCCGCCAGAAAATCAGCAACCCGTCGATTTACGCCACGGTCGGCGGCCATGAGGCGATGGTGTCGATGGTGGCGCTCGGCTGCGGCGTGGCGCTGCTGCCAGAAGTGGTGCTGGAAAACAGCCCGGAGCCAGTGCGCAATCGCGTGATGATTTTAGAACGCAGCGACGAGAAAACACCGTTCGAGCTTGGCGTGTGCGCACAAAAAAAGCGGCTGCATGAGCCGCTTATTGATGCGTTCTGGAAGATATTGCCGAACCACTAAAGCCGGGTGGCGCTGCGCTTACCCGTCCTACACGCAGCTCAAACCTTAGCCCGCGAGGAAGAAGCGGAACGCCGGGTTGTGGGTTTCGTCATGGCACTCATAGCCCAGCTCGTTCAGGCGCGTTTCGAAATCCGGCTCGTGCTCGCCCAGCTCGAACGCCGCCAGCACGCGGCCGTAGTCGGTGCCGTGGCTGCGGTAGTGGAACAGAGAAATGTTCCAGTGGGTGCCCAGCGTGTGCAGGAACTTGAGCAGCGCGCCCGGCGATTCCGGGAACTCGAAGCTGAACAGGCGTTCCTTGAGCGGCTTGGATGGACGGCCGCCGACCATGTAACGCACGTGCAGCTTCGCCATTTCGTCGTCGGAGAGATCGACCACGCTGTAGCCGCCGTCATGCAGCAGGCTGAGGATCTCTTTGCGCTCCTCCACGCCGCGGCTCAGACGCACGCCGACAAAAATGCACGCATCTTTGGCATCGGCAAAGCGGTAGTTGAACTCCGTTACCGAACGGCCGCCCAGCAGCTGGCAAAACTTCAGGAAGCTGCCCTTCTCTTCCGGAATGGTCACCGCCAGCAGGGCTTCACGCTGCTCGCCCAGCTCACAGCGTTCGGACACGTAGCGCAGGCCGTGGAAGTTCACATTGGCGCCGGAAAGCACGTGCGCCAGACGCTCGCCGCGAATGTTGTGCTGGGCGATGTATTTCTTCATCCCCGCCAGCGCCAGCGCGCCGGACGGCTCCGCCACCGCACGCACATCCTCGAAGAGATCTTTCATCGCCGCGCAGATAGCGTCGCTGTCGACGGTGACGATATCGTCGAGATACTCCTGGCACAGACGGAACGTTTCATCGCCAATGCGCTTCACCGCCACGCCCTCGGCGAACAGCCCGACGCGCGGCAGATCCACCGGATGTCCGGCGTCCAGCGCCGCCTTCAGGCAAGCGGAGTCTTCCGCTTCAACCGCAATCACTTTGATCTGCGGCATTAGCTGTTTGATCAGCACCGCCACACCAGCGGCTAAGCCACCGCCGCCCACCGGAACGAAAACGCGGTCGAGATGGGCATCCTGCTGCAAAAGTTCCAGCGCCAGCGTACCCTGCCCGGCAATCACCATCGGGTGATCGAACGGCGGGACCCAGGTGAAGCCCTGCTGCTGCGCCAGCTCAATCGCTTTGGCTTTCGCTTCGTCAAAATTCGCGCCGTGGAGCAGCACTTCCCCGCCAAAACCGCGCACCGCGTCGACTTTGATATCCGCCGTGGCAACCGGCATCACGATCAGCGCTTTCAGCCCTAAACGGGCCGCGGAGAACGCCACGCCCTGCGCGTGGTTGCCCGCCGACGCGGTAATGACGCCGCGCGCTTTCTGCTCATCCGTCAGCCCGGCCATCATCGCGTAGGCGCCGCGCAGCTTGAAGCTGTGCACCGGCTGCCTGTCTTCGCGCTTCACCAGAATGACGTTGTCGAGGCGCGAGGAGAGTTTGTCCATTTTTTGCAGGGGCGTGACCTGCACGGCTTCATAGACCGGCGCGCGCAGCACCGCTCTCAGGTATTCCGCCCCCTCGGGGGCGGCGGATAAGGGTTGTGACTCGGCCATCATTAGCCCCCAAGTTTAGATTTATCGCGCACCGCGCCTTTATCTGCACTGGTGGCAAGACTCGCGTAAGCGCGCAGGGCGAAGGAGACTTTGCGCTGGCGGTCTTTCGGCGTCCAGGCTTTGTCGCCGCGGGCTTCCTGCGCTTCACGACGGGCCGCAATCTCCTGGTCACTCAGCTTCAGCTGAATGCCGCGGTTCGGAATGTCGATTTCGATCAGGTCGCCATCTTCGATGATCGCGATATTGCCGCCGCTTGCCGCTTCCGGGGAGACGTGGCCAATGGAGAGGCCTGACGTGCCGCCAGAGAAACGACCGTCGGTGATCAGCGCGCAGGCTTTGCCGAGGCCCATCGATTTCAGGAAGGTAGTCGGGTAGAGCATCTCCTGCATGCCCGGACCGCCTTTCGGCCCTTCGTAGCGAATGACCACCACGTCGCCTTCCACCACTTTGCCACCGAGGATAGCGTCTACCGCCTCGTCCTGACTTTCATACACTTTTGCCGGACCGGTGAATTTGAGAATGCTGTCGTCCACGCCTGCGGTTTTCACGATGCAGCCGTTTTCCGCAAAGTTACCGTACAGCACGGCCAGACCGCCGTCTTTGCTGTAGGCATGTTCCAGCGAGCGGATGCAGCCTTCGGCGCGATCGTCATCCAGCGTGTCCCAGCGGCAATCCTGCGAGAACGCCTGCGTGGTGCGAATACCTGCCGGACCGGCGCGGAACATCTTTTTCACCGCGTCGTCTTTGGTCAGCATCACGTCGTACTGGTCCAGCGACTCCGGCAGCGTCAGGCCGAGCACATTTTTCACGTTGCGGTTCAGCAGCCCTGCGCGATCCAGCTCGCCGAGGATACCGATGACACCACCAGCACGATGCACGTCTTCCATATGGTACTTCTGGGTACTCGGCGCGACTTTACACAGCTGCGGCACTTTGCGGGAGAGCTTGTCGATGTCGCTCATGGTGAAGTCGATTTCGGCTTCCTGCGCGGCGGCCAGCAGGTGCAGAACGGTGTTGGTGGAACCGCCCATGGCGATATCCAGCGTCATGGCGTTTTCGAACGCCGCTTTACTGGCGATGTTGCGAGGCAGCGCGCTGGCGTCGTCCTGCTCGTAGTAGCGTTTGGTCAGCTCAACGATGCGCTTGCCCGCGTTAAGGAACAGCTGCTTACGGTCGGCGTGGGTCGCCAGCAGCGAGCCGTTACCCGGCTGAGAAAGGCCCAGCGCTTCGGTCAGGCAGTTCATGGAGTTGGCGGTGAACATCCCGGAACAGGAGCCGCAGGTCGGACACGCGGAGCGTTCCACCTGGTCGCTCTGCTCGTCAGAGACTTTCGGGTCCGCGCCCTGGATCATCGCATCGACCAGGTCGAGCTTGATGATTTTGTCGGAAAGCTTTGTTTTACCCGCTTCCATCGGGCCGCCGGAAACGAAGATCACCGGAATGTTCAGGCGCAGGGAGGCCATCAGCATCCCCGGGGTGATTTTGTCGCAGTTGGAGATACAGACCATCGCATCGGCGCAGTGGGCGTTAACCATGTACTCCACCGAGTCGGCGATCAGCTCGCGCGACGGTAGTGAATAGAGCATCCCCCCGTGGCCCATTGCGATACCGTCATCCACCGCAATGGTGTTGAACTCTTTCGCCACGCCGCCGGAGGCTTCGATTTGCTCGGCAACCAGCTTACCGAGATCGCGCAGGTGCACATGGCCCGGCACAAACTGGGTGAAGGAGTTCACCACGGCGATAATTGGCTTGCCGAAATCGGCGTCGGTCATTCCGGTGGCGCGCCACAGTGCGCGGGCACCCGCCATATTACGGCCGTGGGTGGTGGTGGCTGAACGATACTTAGGCATGCTTTATTTACTCCCGTCTGACTATTAAATGGGACGGTGCGTGCCGTCCCAAATTTATATTTAGTGATTAACCTGATCCAACCAGCCGTATTTGTCTTCTGTTTCGCCGGTGAACAGGCCGAAGAAGGCTTGCTGAATGCGTTTGGTGACCGGACCACAGCGGCCTTCGCCCACCTGAATGCCGTCGACGCTACGCACCGGTGTAATTTCAGCCGCGGTACCGGACATGAACACTTCGTCAGCCAGGTACAGGGATTCGCGGGACAGCACCTGCTCGCGTACTTCGATACCCAGATCTTTTGCCAGCTTGATGATGGCGTCGCGGGTGATGCCCGGCAGCGCGGACGAGGTGAACGGCGGGGTGAACAGAATGCCGTCTTTCACTTCAAACAGGTTTTCGCCCGCACCTTCGGAGATGTAGCCATTTACATCGAGCGCGATACCTTCCTGATAGCCGTGACGGCGCGCTTCGCTGCCAACCAGCAGTGAGGAGAGGTAGTTACCGCCCGCTTTAGCCGCGGTCGGGATAGTGTTTGGTGCCACGCGGTTCCAGGAAGAAACCATTGCGTCGATCCCCTGATCCAGTGCTTCCGCGCCCAGGTAGGCGCCCCACGGGAACGCAGCAATGATCACATCGGTGTTATAGCCAGCGGGCGGATTGACACCCATGCCGACATCACCCACGAAGACCAGCGGACGAATATAGGCACTGGTCAGTTTGTTCTGGCGGATCACCTCGCGGCAGGCTTCCATCAGCTCATCAACGCTTTGGGAGACCGGGAAACGATAAATTTTGGCTGAGTCATGCAGACGCTGCATGTGTTCGCGATGGCGGAACACCACTGGTCCTTTGTGAGAATCGTAGCAACGGATGCCTTCAAACACGGAGGTGCCGTAGTGCAGCGCGTGGGACATCACGTGAACTTTCGCGTCTTCCCAGCGAACCATCTCACCATTGAACCAAATGTAATCAGCTTTTTTTGTCGTCATTTTTTCGTCCTGTCACGCTTAAGCGCGGATTTGTTGTGATGTGGTTGTGCTCTGGCAGATGGCAACATGGGCAACGTCTACCAGTTTTGATAACTGACTAAACAGTAAGTCGACCGGCCGCGGGCTGGCAACGGTTAATTCGATACTGATATTTTGTGCATCCGTGGCCGTTTCCATATTCATAGAGCAAATCTGAAAACCACGGTGACGGACCACACGCAATACGCGTTCTAACGTTTCCGGGTTGAAGCGAGCCTGCACGGCAACCTGATGTTGCATCATGATAATTTCTCCAGCATTTGTGAGTTACTGGCACCGGGCGGTACCAACGGCCAGACGTTCTCAAGCTCGTCGATTGAGACATGAAGCAGGTATGGCCCTTCGCTTGACAGCATGGTGTCGAGTGCCGCTTCAACCTGGTCTTTACGGGTGATGTGCTGGCCAGGAATGCCGAAGGCGCTGGCCAGGGTGAGGAAATCGGGGTTGTCGGTCAGGGTCGTTTCGCTGTAACGCTCCTGGAAGAACAGCTGCTGCCACTGGCGAACCATTCCCAAACGCTGGTTATCGAGCAAAACGATTTTCAGCGGTAACTGCTTACGCTTCACGGTGCCGAGCTCCTGGACGTTCATCATGAAGGAGCCGTCACCGGAGATACAGATAACGGTATCGTTCGGGCGGGCAACCTGTGCGCCCACGGCAGCGGGCAGGCCGAAGCCCATCGTGCCTAAGCCGCTCGAGGTGATGAAGTTCTCCGGGCGGGTGTAGGTCATGTGCTGGGCTGACCACATCTGATGCTGGCCGACATCCGTCGTCACCACGCTGTCTGCGGGTTTGCGGTCGGACAACTGTTTCAACAACAGCGGCGCATAGATGGCCTCGCCGGGGTGGTCGTAACGCCAGGCGTGTTCAGCGCGCATATCGGCGGTGTGCTGACGCCATGCGTTGATATCCAGCGGCTGCTCCAGCGCCGGTAACAGCGCGTTGAGATCGCCCTGCAACGCGACATGCGCCTGACGCAGTTTGTTCATCTCCGCCGGGTCGATGTCCATATGGATCACTTTGGCGTTCGGCGCAAAGGTGTTCAGCTTGCCGGTGACGCGGTCGTCAAAACGGGCGCCGACGGCGATGAGCAGGTCACACTCCTGCACCGCCAGGTTTGCCGCTTTGGTGCCGTGCATCCCTAACATGCCCAAATAGTATGGATAGTCCGCGTCGACCGCGCCCAATCCTTTCAGCGTGCAGGTGGCGGGCATTTGCGTTACTGCGATAAATTCGCGCAGGGCAGGAACAGCCTGCGCCATGCCCACGCCGCCGCCTACATACAGCATCGGCTGTTTCGCCTGCGCCAGCATCTGGCGAGCCTCTTCAACCTCCGTATGGGGAAACACGTTGTCGCTTTCAACGGTGGAGAAGTGCGGTTCCAGATCGCCGAGTGCAACCTGAATATCTTTCGGGATATCTACCAGAACCGGGCCAGGACGGCCAGAGCTGGCAACCTCGAACGCTTCGGCCATCACGCGCGGCAGCTCTACGAGAGACTGAACGAGGAAGCTGTGTTTGGTGCAGGCAAGCGATAAACCAAGCACATCCACTTCCTGGAAGGCATCGGTGCCGATGAACGGAGAGGCCACCTGGCCGGTGATCGCCACCACGGGTACGGAATCGAGCAGCGCGTCAGCCAGGCCGGTGATCAGGTTCGTTGCGCCCGGACCGGAGGTGGCCATACAGACGCCGGTTTTACCGGTCGCACGGGCATAACCGATGGCGGCCATCGCTGCGCCCTGCTCGTGTCGGCACAAGAGGTGTTCCACGCCGCCGTCATACAGTGCATCGTAAATCGGCATAATTGCGCCACCCGGATAACCGAATACGGTTTCGACTCCCTGCGCGCGCAACGCATGTACTACCCATTGTGCCCCATTCATAGTTAGTTCCCCGTCATAAATCTGGAGAAACAGAATTTTGTGCTAGTCGTCATTCTCTGCTCCTCATTTAAGTTTTTTAGTCATAAAAAAACCCCCGGACCTTTCGGTGCGGGGGTCTTAGTTCGTTAAGGCTTGATTTCTAAGCCTTTCCTCGTCCAAGTGCAGCCCCGCACGGTGGGATAATAATCACCACCACGCTAATCACGACCAGGCTAATCACTCGTAGAAGGGCTGTCATTTTCAGTTCTTTTTGCATCTTGTTCGAAGGAATACCTAAAGAGTTACCACAGATATTTCATCTGACACAAGATTTTTTTATGACTCATTTCTGTAGCAGGCGAACTATTTCTTTCAAAATCGTTGTTTTATATAGGGAAAAAATAGAAATGAAGATTTTTCATTTTTTTGTCCTGTTTCATCAGGCAAGGCGCGCATGATTTCTTTTCTGCGAGGCCGATTCTACCGACATGTAATGATTACATTTAGGCGCTAAAAGGCTGGAACGAGCGCCGTAATTCAGTGAATTAGCGCTAAACAGGAAAAAATGATGCTGGCATAGTTACCGCCAAGGAGGGGCTTATGTCACTGTCAGTTGTTTATACACGCGCGGCCATCGGCGTGAAGGCACCGCTTATTTCTGTAGAGGTTCATTTAAGTAATGGACTGCCCGGACTGACGCTGGTCGGCTTACCCGAAACGACCGTTAAGGAGGCCAGGGATCGCGTGCGCAGCGCAATTATTAATAGCGGTTATGCTTTTCCGGCGAAGAAGATCACCATCAACCTTGCGCCCGCCGATTTGCCAAAGGAGGGAGGGCGATATGATTTACCTATTGCTATAGCGCTTCTCGCGGCTTCTGAACAGCTCAATACGCCAGGGTTAAGCTCGTGCGAGTTCGTGGGTGAATTAGCGCTTACAGGCGCGTTAAGAGGCGTTCCCGGAGCAATCTCGGGTGCGCTTGAAGCCATACGCGCGGGAAGGCAAATCATTGTGGCCAATGAAAATGCCTCTGAAGTCAGCCTTATCGCCGAAAAGGGGTGTCTTGTCGCGGGACATTTGCAGGAGGTTTGCGCCTGGCTGGAAGGCCGACATGAGCTTGCCGAGCCGCAGGAGAATGAGGAGGTAGTGGCAGATTCACCCGATGACCTCAGCGATATTATGGGTCAGGAACAGGGTAAGCGGGCGTTAGAAATAACGGCCGCGGGTGGGCATAACCTGCTACTGATAGGTCCGCCAGGCACGGGGAAAACGATGCTGGCGAGCAGGTTGAGCGGCCTGCTGCCCCCCCTCAATAATCACGAAGCGCTGGAAAGCGCCGCGATATTTAGCCTGGTCAGTTCAATATCGCTGCATAAACAGTGGCGCCGCCGTCCTTTCCGCTCGCCACACCACAGTGCGTCTCTTACCGCGATGGTGGGCGGGGGCTCAATTCCCGGACCGGGTGAAATCTCACTGGCACACAACGGCATTCTGTTCCTGGATGAATTGCCAGAGTTTGAACGCCGCGTGCTGGATGCGTTGCGGGAGCCGATTGAATCCGGCGAAATCCATCTGTCTCGTACACGCGCCAAAATAAGCTACCCTGCGCAGTTTCAGCTGGTCGCCGCGATGAACCCTAGCCCAACGGGCCATTATCAGGGCAACCATAACCGCTGTACGCCGGAGCAGACGCTGCGCTATCTGAGTAAGCTGTCCGGCCCCTTCCTCGACCGTTTTGATTTATCTCTCGAGATCCCCCTGCCACCGCCCGGTCTGCTGAGGCAAACCGGTATCAAAGGCGAAAGCTCAGCAGCGGTGCGAGAACGGGTTATTGCGGCTCAGGCGCGGCAGTATGCTCGTCAGAACAGGCTGAATGCCCGGCTGGATAACAGCGGGATCCGACAGTTTTGCTCTCTCAACGCCGAAGATGCAGGCTGGCTGGAAGAGACACTGACGCGGTTTGGGCTATCCATTCGCGCGTGGCAGCGTTTGTTGAAAGTTGCGCGCACGGTCGCTGACGTGGAGGGCTGCCCCGGAATAGAGAGGCGACATTTGCAGGAGGCATTAAGCTACCGTGCGATCGATCGGCTGCTGTTGCATCTGCAAAAAATGCTGGCATAAAAAAAGGGGCCGTAGCCCCTTCTCTTCTTAATCGTCAGACTCGGTGTAGTCTTCTGCACCTTCCATCTGCGGCTTGCCGCCAGACAGCGTATGGAAACGCTTAGGACGCTTAATGCGAGCCATATACTTGATCCATACACGTTCTGCATCAGACTGCGGCTCACGCTCACCACGACAAACAGAGACAAATTGTTTTTCATCTTCGGTTGCCGGTTCGCGCTTACCCAGATCCAGCTCGTTAAAGGCATAACCATGGCGCTCAAGAAGTTGAGCTTCTTTGATAGTGAAATCGCCGTGACGAGAGAACCCGCGCGGATAATGTTTATTATCGAAAAAACGATTAGTCGTCGTAAAGCTTTCCGCCATCCTACACGCTCCTAATTCTTTGGCCGAGCTATTTATGGCGCGGAGTATTAGTTACGCTTGACAGAGTGTAAAACAAAACATTTAAATCATAACGACAAATAATTTTGTGGAGAAAGATGTGGATACGGAATTGCTAAAAACTTTCCTCGAAGTGAGCAGAACGCGACACTTTGGGCGAGCAGCTGAAGCCCTCTACCTGACGCAGTCAGCAGTCAGTTTTCGTATTCGACAGCTGGAAAATCAACTGGGTGTGAACCTTTTTACCCGCCATCGCAACAATATTCGTCTAACCCCGGCCGGTGAAAAGCTATTGCCTTATGCAGAAACCCTGATGAATACCTGGCAGGCAGCGCGAAAGGAGGTTGCGCACACCTCCCGGCATAATGAATTCTCGATCGGTGCCAGCGCTTCACTATGGGAATGCATGCTCAGCCAGTGGCTTATGCGGCTATATCGCACACACAACCATCTGCAATTTGAGGCGAGGATTGCGCAACGCCAGTCGCTGGTTAAGCAACTCCACGAGCGGCAGCTTGATCTGCTGATCACCACAGAAGCCCCCAAGATGGATGAATTTAGCAGCCAGATTGTTGGACAGTTTAGCCTGGCGCTCTATGCATCCGAGCCTGCAATGATGAAGGCCGACCTGAATTATTTACGCCTGGAATGGGGGCCTGATTTTCAGCAGCACGAGACGGGGTTAATTGCCAGCGATGATATCCCGCAACTCACGACAAGCTCTGCGGAGATCGCATGCCAGCATCTTCCCACACTGAAAGGCTGTACCTGGTTACCTGTTCGCTGGGCGGATAATAAACCTGCACTCCATGTTGTCACCGATTCAACAACGCTCTCCAGGCCGCTGTATGCCATTTGGCTGCAAAACAGCGATAAGCAGTCGCAGATAAAAGATCTGTTAAAAACCAGCATACTGGATTAACGCAAAAGCCTGCGGAAACGCAGGCTGCTTATTCTTCAGGAAGGTGTTGAGCCGTTTTACAGGCAAAAAAAAATCCTTTGCCGAAGCAAAGGATTCTATATGGCAGGGGCGGAGAGACTCGAACTCGCGACACCCGGTTTTGGAGACCGGTGCTCTACCAACTGAGCTACGCCCCTAAATTTTTTTGCCATTAAGCCTGCCCTTTGGGCAGGCTTAATGTCTTAATAAGTGGCGGAACGGACGGGACTCGAACCCGCGACCCCCTGCGTGACAGGCAGGTATTCTAACCGACTGAACTACCGCTCCACCGAATACTTCTGTAACCACCGGATTAATGCACCGGCTTACTACTTAATTTGATGCCTGGCAGTTCCCTACTCTCACATGGGGAGACCCCACACTACCATCGGCGCTACGGCGTTTCACTTCTGAGTTCGGCATGGGGTCAGGTGGGACCACCGCGCTAAAGCCGCCAGGCAAATTCTGTTAATCTGTATCAGGCTGAAAATCGTGTCTGTCTCTTCGCCAAAACAGCTTCGGCGTTGTAAGGTTAAGCCTCACGGTTCATTAGTATCGGTTA
Source organism: Enterobacter sp. MGH85 (assembly GCF_001037655.1). Classification (NCBI taxonomy): domain Bacteria; kingdom Pseudomonadati; phylum Pseudomonadota; class Gammaproteobacteria; order Enterobacterales; family Enterobacteriaceae; genus Enterobacter; species Enterobacter sp. MGH85. Next base: position 1,044,541 of record NZ_KQ089925.1, on the reverse strand, counting down.
GCTCAACGCATCGCTGCGCTTACACACCCGACCTATCAACGTCGTCGTCTTCAACGTTCCTTCAGGAGACTCAAGGTCTCAGGGAGAACTCATCTCGGGGCAAGTTTCGTGCTTAGATGCTTTCAGCACTTATCTCTTCCGCATTTAGCTACCGGGCAGTGCCATTGGCATGACAACCCGAACACCAGTGATGCGTCCACTCCGGTCCTCTCGTACTAGGAGCAGCCCCCCTCAATTCTCCAGCGCCCACGGCAGATAGGGACCGAACTGTCTCACGACGTTCTAAACCCAGCTCGCGTACCACTTTAAATGGCGAACAGCCATACCCTTGGGACCTACTTCAGCCCCAGGATGTGATGAGCCGACATCGAGGTGCCAAACACCGCCGTCGATATGAACTCTTGGGCGGTATCAGCCTGTTATCCCCGGAGTACCTTTTATCCGTTGAGCGATGGCCCTTCCATTCAGAACCACCGGATCACTATGACCTGCTTTCGCACCTGCTCGCGCCGTCACGCTCGCAGTCAAGCTGGCTTATGCCATTGCACTAACCTCCTGATGTCCGACCAGGATTAGCCAACCTTCGTGCTCCTCCGTTACTCTTTGGGAGGAGACCGCCCCAGTCAAACTACCCACCAGACACTGTCCGCAACCCGGATTACGGGTCTACGTTAGAACACCAGCCATTAAAGGGTGGTATTTCAAGGTTGGCTCCACGCAGACTGGCGTCCACGCTTCAAAGCCTCCCACCTATCCTACACATCAAGGACCAGTGTTCAGTGTCAAGCTATAGTAAAGGTTCACGGGGTCTTTCCGTCTTGCCGCGGGTACACTGCATCTTCACAGCGAGTTCAATTTCACTGAGTCTCGGGTGGAGACAGCCTGGCCATCATTACGCCATTCGTGCAGGTCGGAACTTACCCGACAAGGAATTTCGCTACCTTAGGACCGTTATAGTTACGGCCGCCGTTTACCGGGGCTTCGATCAAGAGCTTCGCGTTGCCGCTAACCCCATCAATTAACCTTCCGGCACCGGGCAGGCGTCACACCGTATACGTCCACTTTCGTGTTTGCACAGTGCTGTGTTTTTAATAAACAGTTGCAGCCAGCTGGTATCTTCGACTGATTTCAGCTCCGTCCGCAGGGACTTCACCTACATATCAGCGTGCCTTCTCCCGAAGTTACGGCACCATTTTGCCTAGTTCCTTCACCCGAGTTCTCTCAAGCGCCTTGGTATTCTCTACCTGACCACCTGTGTCGGTTTGGGGTACGATTTCGTGTTACCTGATGCTTAGAGGCTTTTCCTGGAAGCAGGGCATTTATCACTTCAGCACCGTAGTGCCTCGTCATCACACCTCAGCGTTAATAAGGTACCGGATTTACCTGGAACCTCCGCCTACATGCTTAAACCGGGACAACCGTCGCCCGGCTGACATAGCCTTCTCCGTCCCCCCTTCGCAGTAACACCAAGTACAGGAATATTAACCTGTTTCCCATCGACTACGCCTTTCGGCCTCGCCTTAGGGGTCGACTCACCCTGCCCCGATTAACGTTGGACAGGAACCCTTGGTCTTCCGGCGAGCGGGCTTTTCACCCGCTTTATCGTTACTTATGTCAGCATTCGCACTTCTGATACCTCCAGCACCCCTCACAGGACACCTTCAACGGCTTACAGAACGCTCCCCTACCCAACAACGCATAAGCGTCGCTGCCGCAGCTTCGGTGCATGGTTTAGCCCCGTTACATCTTCCGCGCAGGCCGACTCGACCAGTGAGCTATTACGCTTTCTTTAAATGATGGCTGCTTCTAAGCCAACATCCTGGCTGTCTGTGCCTTCCCACATCGTTTCCCACTTAACCATGACTTTGGGACCTTAGCTGGCGGTCTGGGTTGTTTCCCTCTTCACGACGGACGTTAGCACCCGCCGTGTGTCTCCCGTGATAACATTCTTCGGTATTCGTAGTTTGCATCGGGTTGGTAAGCCGGGATGGCCCCCTAGCCGAAACAGTGCTCTACCCCCGAAGATGAATTCACGAGGCGCTACCTAAATAGCTTTCGGGGAGAACCAGCTATCTCCCGGTTTGATTGGCCTTTCACCCCCAGCCACAGGTCATCCGCTAATTTTTCAACATTAGTCGGTTCGGTCCTCCAGTTAGTGTTACCCAACCTTCAACCTGCCCATGGCTAGATCACCGGGTTTCGGGTCTATACCCTGCAACTTAACGCCCAGTTAAGACTCGGTTTCCCTTCGGCTCCCCTATACGGTTAACCTTGCTACAGAATATAAGTCGCTGACCCATTATACAAAAGGTACGCAGTCACCCCATAAAGAGGCTCCCACTGCTTGTACGTACACGGTTTCAGGTTCTTTTTCACTCCCCTCGCCGGGGTTCTTTTCGCCTTTCCCTCACGGTACTGGTTCACTATCGGTCAGTCAGGAGTATTTAGCCTTGGAGGATGGTCCCCCCATATTCAGACAGGATACCACGTGTCCCGCCCTACTCTTCGAGTTCACAGCATGTGTGCTTTCGTGTACGGGACTATCACCCTGTACCGTCGGACTTTCCAGACCGTTCCACTAACACACAAGCTGATTCAGACTCCGGGCTGCTCCCCGTTCGCTCGCCGCTACTGGGGGAATCTCGGTTGATTTCTTTTCCTCGGGGTACTTAGATGTTTCAGTTCCCCCGGTTCGCCTCGTTAACCTATGTATTCAGTTAACGATAGTGCAACGGATTGCACTGGGTTTCCCCATTCGGACATCGCCGGGTCAAAGGTTCATATCACCTCGCCGGCGCTTTTCGCAGATTAGCACGTCCTTCATCGCCTCTGACTGCCAGGGCATCCACCGTGTACGCTTAGTCGCTTAACCTCACAACCCGAAGATGTTTCACTTCTGATTGCGAAAATTTGAGAGACTCGAACACACATGAGCTGTGTGTCGTTTCAATTTTCAGCTTGATCCAGATTTTTAAAGAGCAAAACTTCGCAGTGCACCTTTTCAGGTTCACTCTGAAGTTTTCTTGTGTTCGCAGTAAAGGATGGTGGAGCTATGCGGGATCGAACCGCAGACCTCCTGCGTGCAAGGCAGGCGCTCTCCCAGCTGAGCTATAGCCCCATCGTTTGTAATCTCTGTACCGCTCATCCTTTAAAAGGAGTTTGGTAGGCCTGAGTGGACTTGAACCACCGACCTCACCCTTATCAGGGGTGCGCTCTAACCACCTGAGCTACAAGCCTGCAGAGATTTTTTACTGCTGTTTTTCATCAGACAATCTGTGTGAGCACTACAAAGGCAGGTTCTTTAAGGTAAGGAGGTGATCCAACCGCAGGTTCCCCTACGGTTACCTTGTTACGACTTCACCCCAGTCATGAATCACAAAGTGGTAAGCGCCCTCCCGAAGGTTAAGCTACCTACTTCTTTTGCAACCCACTCCCATGGTGTGACGGGCGGTGTGTACAAGGCCCGGGAACGTATTCACCGTGGCATTCTGATCCACGATTACTAGCGATTCCGACTTCATGGAGTCGAGTTGCAGACTCCAATCCGGACTACGACGCACTTTATGAGGTCCGCTTGCTCTCGCGAGGTCGCTTCTCTTTGTATGCGCCATTGTAGCACGTGTGTAGCCCTACTCGTAAGGGCCATGATGACTTGACGTCATCCCCACCTTCCTCCAGTTTATCACTGGCAGTCTCCTTTGAGTTCCCGGCCTAACCGCTGGCAACAAAGGATAAGGGTTGCGCTCGTTGCGGGACTTAACCCAACATTTCACAACACGAGCTGACGACAGCCATGCAGCACCTGTCTCAGAGTTCCCGAAGGCACCAAAGCATCTCTGCTAAGTTCTCTGGATGTCAAGAGTAGGTAAGGTTCTTCGCGTTGCATCGAATTAAACCACATGCTCCACCGCTTGTGCGGGCCCCCGTCAATTCATTTGAGTTTTAACCTTGCGGCCGTACTCCCCAGGCGGTCGACTTAACGCGTTAGCTCCGGAAGCCACGCCTCAAGGGCACAACCTCCAAGTCGACATCGTTTACGGCGTGGACTACCAGGGTATCTAATCCTGTTTGCTCCCCACGCTTTCGCACCTGAGCGTCAGTCTTTGTCCAGGGGGCCGCCTTCGCCACCGGTATTCCTCCAGATCTCTACGCATTTCACCGCTACACCTGGAATTCTACCCCCCTCTACAAGACTCTAGCCTGCCAGTTTCGAATGCAGTTCCCAGGTTGAGCCCGGGGATTTCACATCCGACTTGACAGACCGCCTGCGTGCGCTTTACGCCCAGTAATTCCGATTAACGCTTGCACCCTCCGTATTACCGCGGCTGCTGGCACGGAGTTAGCCGGTGCTTCTTCTGCGGGTAACGTCAATCGACAGGGTTATTAACCCTGTCGCCTTCCTCCCCGCTGAAAGTACTTTACAACCCGAAGGCCTTCTTCATACACGCGGCATGGCTGCATCAGGCTTGCGCCCATTGTGCAATATTCCCCACTGCTGCCTCCCGTAGGAGTCTGGACCGTGTCTCAGTTCCAGTGTGGCTGGTCATCCTCTCAGACCAGCTAGGGATCGTCGCCTAGGTGAGCCGTTACCCCACCTACTAGCTAATCCCATCTGGGCACATCCGATGGCAAGAGGCCCGAAGGTCCCCCTCTTTGGTCTTGCGACGTTATGCGGTATTAGCTACCGTTTCCAGTAGTTATCCCCCTCCATCAGGCAGTTTCCCAGACATTACTCACCCGTCCGCCACTCGTCAGCGAAGCAGCAAGCTGCTTCCTGTTACCGTTCGACTTGCATGTGTTAGGCCTGCCGCCAGCGTTCAATCTGAGCCATGATCAAACTCTTCAATTTAAGTTTGATGCTCGTGAATTAAACTTCGTAATGAATTACGTATGTTCACTCAGAGACTTGGTATTCATTTTTCGTCTTGCGACGTTAAGAATCCATGTCACTTTGAGTGCCCACACAGATTGTCTGATAAATTGTTAAAGAGCAGTTGCAACGCGGCTTTCAGCTCATCGTTGCGAGGACCCGTATATTACGTTTTCCTCATTCAGAGTCAAGCAATTATTTTCACTTTTCTCTGTTGGCGTTCATCTCTGAACCCCGCTGTCCCGGCGGCTTGTAAGCCGTTGTTCCGTGTCAGTGGAGGCGCATTATAGGGAGTTCTCAGACGTTGACAACCCCTCTTTGAAAAAAAACGTTCAACCGTCTCTTTTTTGCTCAAAACCGTGCTACAGCGCCAGTTTTTCGAGCGTTTCGAAGCCATAACGACGTAAAACGGGCAAAAGTTGTTCGGTTTCTTTTGTTATCGCCATACAGAAAGCGATGTTCGCATCCGCTGATTTCGCATCCGGCGCCTCGTGCTCCAGTAGCCAGGCCGTCCGACGCGCAATCGCAGCACCGGAATCCACCAGCCGGGTCCCTTCAGGCAAAACCTTTAACAGCTCTTCCTGTAATAGCGGGAAATGGGTGCAGCCGAGAACAACCGTATCCGGTGGTTCCTGCATCCGCAGCCATGGACGCAGAATGCGACGCAGCTCTTCAAGCGATACCGTCTCGCCGTGCAGTTTCGCTTCCGCCATTTCCACCAGCTCCGCGGAGCCGAGCATGGCGATCTGGCATTCATTGGCAAAGCGCTCAATAAGCTCACGCGTATAAGGACGTTTTACCGTACCGCGTGTCGCCAGCAACCCCACGATACCGTTCGCCGTCAGACGCGCCGCAGGTTTGATTGCCGGGACAACGCCCACAACCGGGAACGGGAATTTTTCGCGCAGGGCAGGAAGAGAGACCGTGCTTGCCGTATTACAGGCAATAACCGCCAGCGCCAGGGGATAGCGCTTTTGTACCGCAGTGACGATTTCAATCACACGCTCAACGATAAAGTCTTCACTCTTTTCCCCATACGGGAACGCGACGTTATCGAAGGCGTAGATGTAATGGAGATCCGGCAGGAGCTGCCGAATCTCATCATAGACCGAAAGCCCACCGACGCCGGAATCAAACACCAGCACGGTGGGACGCGGATCAGAAGGTGTAGCTGCCAGACAAGGTGTATTCCCGTCCTGCAGTTTGGTAGCCATAAACTGTCTCGTAATCTTTATCGAACAGGTTGGCTATTTTACCACGAACTGTGAGATGTGAGGTGACAGGATATGAAACCGCGACGTCCCACAGGCTGACGCCGCCCATTTTAACTTTCTCTGACGGATAGGTTCCAAAGTCGGTGTCGTAGCGCGTGCCGAGATAGTGATACGTCAGGCTCCAGTCAACATCATAGATCTGCGTATCAAGCTGATATTTCACCTGCTGTTTAGCACGACGGTCCAGAAGTTGATTGGTTGCCGCATTGCGGGCATCCACATAGTCGTAGCCCACAGTATGCGTCAACGGACCCGTATCAAACGACGCTGTCGCTTCTACACCTTTAATGCGTGCTTTGCCGACGTTGTAATATTGCTGCAGGTTATTGTTGAAGTCGATGAGATTATCAACGTCATTACGATAGCCGGATACGCGCCAGCTTACGCCTGCCGTCAGGCCTTCAAACGCCCCTTCCCACTGCTTGCTCTCTTCAGGATCAAGATGGGTATTGCCGTAGAAGCCATAGAGCTGACCCAGATTCGGCGCTTTATAGGCCGTGCCATAAGAGGCTATGAAGCGGTAACCGTCAACGAACTCCCAGGCTGCGCTACTTTGCCAGGTACCATGGCGACCAAACTGAGAGTTGTCATCGCTGCGGGCCGCCGCCTCCAGAGTGAAATCTCCAAACTGCTGCAACCCAGTCAGGTAGACGCCAGTGTTACGCAGGTCATAGGCGTTGGTTACGTAGTTGGTACCCGGCTCGGTGCTCTGTTTCTGCCAGTCAACGCCCGCGCCGATGTTGCCATGTCCCACGTCAACTGAGTTGGTCCACTGAACATTGTACTGTTTGATTTCATCCAGGGTTGCTGTGGAGTCATAGCGTCCAAGGTGCGGATCGTAATTGTAGTCTTTGCTGTGACTGTAGCTGGAGAGCAACTGTGAATGGAAAACATCCCGGTTAAACCGCAATCCGGCATCCCAGGTCTGGCTATAGAGTTGGCGGGTATCAACCAGCACATCAGGGGTGAATGAACTGTAATAGCCGTCATAGGCGGTACGGTTGCTGTAACCATAGCCGCGAATGAAACCACTCCATTGCTCAGAGAAAGCATGCTCCAGTGCGCCGTAGAGCGTTTTATTCATAAAGCCGTCGCGATCGGTCTGGGCAAGGCCGCCGTTATTACCGTCAGCAACGACGTCAAAGCCTTTTGTGTAGGTGTAATCCCCCGCCAGCGTAACGCGCGTACTTTCACCCAATGTTTGCTGGGTGCTGCCACCATAATTCTGGAAGCCGTGTGTCCCAACGCCAGCATTCAGCGTTGTGCCATCCTTCGCACGCGTAGTGATAATGTTGACTACACCACCGATCGCATCCGAGCCGTACACCGCCGAACGCGGTCCACGAAGATATTCGATGCGCTGCACCAGGGAGATCGGAAACTGGCTGAGATCGGACGACCCCGTGACGCCCGCCTGGTTAAGGCGGATCCCATCGACGAGAATCAGGACATGGCTGGAGTTCGTACCGCGTATAAAGAGAGAAGAGAGCTGCCCCATCCCGCCATTTTGTGCCGTATCTACGCCAGGCAGGCGACGCATGACATCCAGAACCGTGGTGGATTGCCAGCGGTCGATATCGGCCCGCGTCACGACAGAAGTCGCAGCCAGAACAGATTTTTCAGGTTGTTCGAAACGGTTTGCTGTCACCACCAACGAGTCGGCGCTTTCCTGCGCCCAGCCCGAAAATGCCGTGACGGAAAACGCCGTCAACAGCGATACTTTTTTAATCATTGTTAAAGCATCCACAATATAAGAAGGATGCCGCAGGCCTCATCGATAGCACGCGATGATGAAACCAAATGCGACGTGATCCCGGCAGGTCTTCGGGCTGGGTGGCGTTATACGGATGAAGACTTCCCGTTTTCACAGTGTCTACAACTCTCATCCCGCCAGTCTTTACCGCTGCGCGTCAGCTCCAGATTTGCACTGGATTCCCTTTTCACTCTCAGGAGACCGGAAACAGAATGCTACAATTAGACACGTATAGATGTCCAGATAGCTATTAGCCATTAAATCTGGACATCCACTGCACAATCCCTACAATCCCCGCGTAATTCTTTATCACTCAGGACGCATCATGACCCCCGAACACCTCCCGACAGAACAGTACGACGCACAGCTGGCAGAAAAAGTTGTCCGCCTGCAAAGTATGATGACGCCTTTCAACGCGCCCGTTCCCGAGGTGTTTCGTTCTCCGGTCAGCCACTACCGTATGCGCGCTGAGTTTCGCATCTGGCACGATGGCGATGACCTGTACCACATCATTTTCGATCAGCAGACGAAATCCCGTATTCGCGTAGACAGTTTCCCGGCGGCGAGTGAGCTTATCAACCAGCTAATGACGCTGATGATCGACGGTGTGCGCACTAATCCGGTGCTGCGCAACAAGCTGTTCCAGATTGACTACCTGACCACCCAAAGCAATCAGGCCATTGTCTCTCTGCTCTATCACAAAGCGCTGACCGACGAGTGGCGCGAGCAGGCAGAAGCCCTGCGCGATGCGCTGCGCGCGCAGAACATCAACGTGCACCTGATTGGCCGCGCGACCAAAACCAAAATCATGCTGGACCAGGATTACATCGACGAGCGTTTGCCGGTGGCAGGAAAAGAGATGGTTTACCGTCAGGTGGAGAACAGCTTCACCCAGCCGAATGCGGCAATGAACGTGCAGATGCTGGAGTGGGCGCTGAATGCGACGGAAGGGTCGACGGGCGATCTGCTGGAGCTCTACTGCGGTAACGGCAACTTCTCGCTGGCGCTGGCGCGTAACTTCGAACGCGTGCTGGCGACGGAAATCGCCAAACCGTCGGTGGCCGCCGCGCAGTACAACATCGCCGCTAACCATATTGATAATGTGCAGATCATTCGTATGGCGGCAGAAGAGTTTACCCAGGCGATGAACGGCGTACGTGAGTTTAACCGCCTGCAAGGGATTGATTTGAAGAGCTACCAGTGTGAGACAATTTTTGTCGATCCGCCGCGCAGCGGCCTGGACAGCGAAACCGAGAAGATGGTGCAGGCGTACCCGCGTATTTTGTACATCTCCTGTAACCCGGAGACGCTGTGCAAGAATCTGGAAACATTAAGCCAGACGCACAAGGTTGAACGTCTGGCGCTGTTCGATCAGTTCCCGTATACGCACCATATGGAGTGCGGCGTACTGCTCACGGCGAAGTAATGTGGGCATTGTAGGGCAGGTAAGCGAAGCGCCACCTGCCAAAAAAGCCGGATGGCGCTTCGCTTATCCGGCCTACAATGACAAAACCCTTTACTCTGGTAACTGGCTCTTGCGGCTACGCATGCGCGAGCCAATCCAGAACACCAGCGCCACAGACAGCACCGCAGGCAGGAAGTTAGAACCGATATCCGGATACTCTGCACGCACCACGGTGCTGTACAACAGTACACCCAGAATAAAACAGGCTGCGGCCAGCCCCGGTAACCCAACCGGCATGGTGCGGTTCAGATAACGTTGATGCAGGCAATACACCGTCAGCACCAGCGCGATAATCGGGAAAATCGAGAACGGTACAATTGAGCTGAAAACCGCCGCAAACGTACCATTGATGGATAAGCCAGCGATCAATGCCAGCAACAGCGTTCCTTTATCCTGACCTGACTGTTTCATTACTCACCTTCACTCATCGTTTTGATGTGCCAACTTCTCTTGTTCACGGCGATACCAGTAGTACGCACCTTTAGAAATCATTCGCAGCTGCAATACCAGTCGCTCTTCGAGTTGCTTACGTTGTTCAATGCTGACATCCAGCGCTTCGGCACCCGCACTGAAAACAATGGTCACCATCGCCTCGGCCTGTGCTTCAGTAAACGCACGCGGCATATGGTTTTCGAGTTCAAGATAGTCGGCAAGTTCCGCGATGAAATGCTGAATTTCACGCGCGACGGCGGCACGAAACGCCGCCGACGTGCCAGAGCGCTCGCGCAACAAAAGGCGAAACGCGTTAGGGTTATTGCCGATAAATTCCATAAATGTCGACACGGAGGTGCGGATCACGCTGCCGCCTTTGGCAATACGCTGACGCGCCTGACGCATAAGCTGGCGCAGCATCAAACCGCTCTCGTCGACCATGGTCAGGCCCAGTTCATCCACATCACGGAAATGACGATAGAAGGACGTTGGCGCAATCCCGGCCTCGCGCGCCACTTCGCGCAGGCTTAAACTGGCAAAACTCCGCTCAGCACTCAGTTGACTGAATGCGGCTTCCACCAGCGAACGCCGGGTTTTCTCTTTTTGTTGTGCTCTTACGCCCATCACGATAGTTGAATCCTTCCAAAGGCCCGTTGGCACTATACCAGAGAATAAAATTAATCTGTTTACCTGGCTTTGTGAATGATTGTTTACGCGCGGTTTGTGCTCCACTGCCCGAAAAAAGCACAACGATAATTGGGTTACCCAGGCAATGATGTTATGATTCTGTTGCTTTTATGTATAAGAACAGGTAAGCCTTGCCATGCCACATTCCTACGATTACGACGCAATAGTTATTGGTTCCGGCCCCGGCGGCGAAGGTGCTGCTATGGGTCTGGTAAAACAGGGAGCCAGAGTAGCGGTTATTGAGCGCTACCATAATGTCGGCGGCGGTTGCACCCACTGGGGCACCATCCCTTCGAAAGCCCTCCGCCACGCCGTTAGCCGCATTATCGAATTTAACCAGAACCCTCTTTACAGCGACCACTCCCGACTTCTTCGTTCTTCCTTTGCCGATATCCTGAATCACGCAGACACGGTCATTAACCAGCAGACGCGCATGCGTCAGGGTTTCTATGAGCGCAACCACTGTGAAATTCTGCAGGGTAACGCGCATTTTGTAGATGAACACACCCTGGCGCTGGAGTGCCACGACGGTTCGGTTGAGACGCTCACCGCTGAAAAATTTGTGATCGCCTGCGGATCGCGCCCATATCATCCGGCAGACGTGGACTTCTCTCATCCACGCATTTACGACAGCGACTCCATCCTCAGCCTGCACCACGAGCCACGCCATGTGATCATCTATGGCGCGGGCGTGATTGGCTGTGAATATGCGTCGATCTTCCGCGGCATGGAGGTCAAAGTTGATTTGATCAACACCCGCGACCGGCTGCTGGCGTTCCTCGATCAGGAGATGTCAGATTCCCTCTCCTACCACTTCTGGAACAGTGGCGTGGTGATTCGCCACAACGAAGAGTACGAGAAAATCGAAGGCTGCGACGACGGTGTGATCATGCACCTGAAATCTGGTAAAAAGCTGAAGGCGGACTGCCTGCTGTACGCCAACGGCCGTACCGGCAACACGGATTCATTGCAGCTGGAGAATATCGGGCTTGAAACCGACAGCCGCGGTCAGCTCAAGGTCAACAGCATGTACCAGACTGCGCTGCCGCACGTTTACGCGGTCGGCGACGTTATTGGTTACCCAAGTCTGGCCTCCGCTGCTTACGATCAGGGCCGCATCGCCGCACAGGCGCTGGTGAAAGGTGAAGCGACGGCGCATCTGATCGAGGACATCCCGACGGGCATCTACACCATCCCGGAAATCAGTTCTGTCGGCAAAACCGAGCAGCAGTTGACGGCCATGAAGGTGCCTTACGAGGTGGGTCGTGCCCAGTTTAAACACCTGGCGCGCGCACAAATTGTGGGGATGAGCGTGGGTACGCTGAAGATCCTGTTCCATCGCGAGACGAAAGAGATCCTCGGTATTCACTGCTTTGGTGAACGTGCCGCGGAAATCATTCATATCGGCCAGGCGATCATGGAGCAAAAAGGTGGTGGCAACACCATCGAGTACTTCGTTAACACCACCTTTAACTACCCGACCATGGCGGAAGCCTATCGGGTAGCTGCGCTGAACGGCTTAAACCGCCTGTTTTAACGCGTTGTCGAAATGGCCATCCATTGCACCACGGATGGCCTCTGCCAGCTGCTCATAGCGGCTGCGCAGCGGTGAACCCGGACGATAAACCAGGCCGATCGTGCGACGCGGCTCTGGCTTAATACACGGCAGATAGACCACGCCATCACGCTTACGCTCGCGCGGCACGGCCAGCGCAGGCAGCAGCGTAATGCCACTTCCCGCCGCGACCATGTTACGCAGCGTTTCAAGGCTGGTTGCGCGGAAATGGGTATCTTCATCTGCACCCGCTTCGAAGCAGAAGCCCATCGCCTGATCGCGCAGACAGTGGCCGTCTTCCAGCATCAGCAGCTTTTCTCCGGCCAGATCGGCCATCGGCACGCGATCGCGGTTCGCCCACGGGTGATCTTCATAGATCGCCAGCATCATCGGCTCATCGAACAGCGGTACTTCAATAAACGCTTCACTCTCTTTGACCAGCGCCAGGATCGCGCAGTCGAGCTTGCCGCTGTCTAACTGCGCCAGCAGCTGATGGGTTTGCGCTTCATGCAGGTACATTTCGAGTTTCGGGAACGTCTGGTGCAGCAGCGGAATGATTTGCGGCAACAGATACGGGCCAACGGTTGGGATCAGGCCAATATGCAGCGGGCCGGACATCGCCTCCCCCTGCTGGCTTGCCATTTCCTTGAGCACTTTGACCTCGCGCAGTACGGTGCGCGCCTGATCCACCAGCAGCAGACCTGCCTGCGTGAACAGTACCTTACGACTGGTGCGCTCCAGCAGCATCACGCCCAGCTCATCTTCCAGCTTGCGGATCTGACCGCTCAGCGTTGGCTGGCTGACGTGGCAGGAGTCTGCCGCGCGGCGAAAATGGCGATGCTCAGCTAACGCTACCAGGTATTCAAGATCACGAATATTCATTATTCATCCTCCGTCGCCACGATAGTTCATGGCGATAGATAGCATAGCAACGAACGATTATCCCTATCAAGCATTCTGTTGAATAATACATCACATAGACGAGGCGGCACGTGTTTGACCCAAAACGACCCCGCACCGTCAGCGAGTTTCTCTCAAAACTCGAAAAACTAAAGCCAACGTGAACTTTTGCGGACCCCGTGGTCCGCTTTTTTTTGCGTATAAAAAAGCCCGGCACTAAGCCAGGCTCCGTTTTTCTCCCTCTCCCTGTGGAAGAGGGCCGGGGTGAGGGCACCAGCCCGCACAAATCAAACCAACCGGTTTTTCGCGTCCGCAATCGCCTGCGCTACCTGCTTCGGCGAGACTCCACCTTTCGCCGCACGCTTATCCAGGCAGGATTGCAGGGCCAGAATCGGGTAGACATCCTCCCCAATAACCGCACTGAATTTTTGCAGGTCGGCAAGCGCCAGCTCTTCAAGGGCTTTACCCTGACGAATCGCTTCCACTACCGCTTCACCCACAATATGGTGCGCCTCGCGGAACGGTACGCCTTTCGCCACCAGGTAGTCTGCCAGCTCGGTAGAGTTAGCATAGCCCTGCTGCGCCGCTTCCTGGCAGCGAGGACGTTTCACCTGAATGCCGTCCAGCACCAGCGCGCCCATATGCAGACAGTCCAGCCAGGTGTCGAGCGCGTCGAACAGCCCCTCTTTGTCTTCCTGCATATCTTTGTTGTATGCCAGCGGCAGCCCTTTCAGGGTCATCATCATGCCGGTCAGCGCGCCCTGCACGCGGCCACATTTGCCGCGGATCAGCTCCAGCGCATCCGGGTTTTTCTTTTGCGGCATCAGGGAGGAGCCGGACGTCACGCGGTCGGACAGCTCGACGAAGCCCGCTTCGCCAGAGTTAAAGAAGATCAGGTCTTCGGCAAAGCGCGACAGGTGCACCATCCCGATAGAGGCATTCGACAGCAGCTCCAGCACGTGGTCACGGTCAGAGACGCTGTCCAGGCTGTTGCGGGTGGCGGAAGCAAAGCCCAGCCAGCCTGCCAGCTGCTCACGGTCGATTTCATAAGCCGTACCGGCCAGCGCGCCGCTGCCCAGCGGGCTGACGTCCAGACGCGTTAAGGTATCCTGTAAACGGCTCTCATCACGCGCCAGCATCTCAACGTAGGCCAGACACCAGTGCGCAAAGGTCACCGGCTGTGCGCGTTGCAGGTGAGTATAACCCGGCATCACCGCATCCTGATTGTTCTGCGCAGTGTCCACCAGCGCGCTCTGCAGCTGACGATTCGCCGCCAGCAGTTCGCCGACGGTCTCTTTACACCACAGCTTCAGGTCGGTCGCCACCTGGTCATTACGGCTACGCCCGGTATGGAGCTTTTTACCCAGCTGGCCGACTTTGTCGATAAGTTTGCCTTCCACCCAACTGTGAATATCTTCGGCATCGCTCTGGAGGATTTGCTGCGGATCCAGACGCACCTCTTCCAGCAGATTATTCAGCGCCTCTTCCAGCTGCTGCTGTTCCTCTGCGGTCAGCACGCCCACGGTCACCAGCGCTTTGGACCAGGCCACAGAGCCGACAATATCCTGTTCGGCCAGGCGGTAATCGAAGCGCAAAGAGTCATTGAACTGTTTGAACCGCTGATCCGCTGCCTGTGTAAAACGCCCACCCCAAAGTGCCATAACGAATTTCCTTAATGATGATATTTTTGCCCGGTGGCGCTGCGCTTACCGGGCCTACAAAATTCACGTAGGCCGGATAAGCGAAGCGCCATCCGGCACAGAATCTTAAGCCAGAATACGCGTACCAATCGGCGTACCGTTAAACAGCGCCGGGAGTTGCTCCGCGTGACGCCAGGAGGCGATATCCACCGGACGACCCAGCGTGCGCGCGGCATCCAGCGCCGCGTTCACCTTAACGATCATGCCGTCGGTGATAATGCCCTGATCGATCAGCTGTTCGGCTTTTGCGGCGGTCATTTCCGCAATGCGCTGGCCTTTGCCGTCCAGAATGCCGCTCACGTCGGAGAGCAGGATCAGGTCTGCGCCCAGCGTGGCCGCCAACGCGGTTGCCGCCTGGTCCGCATTGACGTTCATCAGCTCGCCCTCTTCGGTCACGCCGATTGAGCTCACCACCGGCAGGAAACCACCTTCCAGCAGGGTGTTAATCAGCTTAGGCGAACCTGGCTGCGCCAGTCCAACATGGCCAAGCGCTTCGTCGAGCTGGGTCACTTTCACGCTATCGCCATCGCCCAGACAGAGACCAACGGACGCGATGTGGTGCTTCTTCGCCCACGCCAGCAGCGTTTTGTTCGCCGTCCCCGCCAGCGCACCAGTAATAATGTCAATCTGGTCGGCAGGCGTGACGCGCAGGCCATTTTTCTTAATCACCGGCAGGTTGAGCCCTTTCATCAGCTCGTCCACCACACAGCCGCCGCCGTGGACAATCACCAGCGGACGTTGATGTGATTCACGATAGTTCACCAGCGCGGTAAACAGGCGCTCCAGCGCTTCTTCGCTGTCCAGCAGTACACCACCGAGTTTGATAATTAATGGATTCATCATCACACCTTAAATAAGAGCCTGCGTTTCAGGGAAGCCGAAACGAATATTTGCACACTGCATTGCCTGTGCGGCAGCGCCTTTGAGTAAGTTATCTTCTGCGGCGACCACAATCAGGTGCTCGCCCTGCACGGCAAAGCCGATGTCGCAGAACGGCAGGCCGACCACGTTTTTCAGCGCTGGTACGCCTTTGTCATACAGACGCACCAGTGGTTTATCCGCATACGCCTGCGTGAAGACTTCGCTCACCTGGTCTTTGGTCACGCCCGGCTTCAGGCGACAGGTAATGGTTTCAAGGATCCCGCGCGGGAAGCTACCGAGGTGCGGGGTGAAGATCACCTCCGCGCCCAGATGGGTGGTGATTTCAGGGTGATGACGGTGATTAAACACGCCATACGGCTGAAGGCTCACTTCGCAGAAACTGTTGGAGATCGCGGCCTTGCGCCCGGCGCCGCTCACGCCGCTGGTGGCGTTGATCACCGGCCACTGGTCAAGATCCAGCAGACCCGCGTCGATCAGCGGCTTAAGGGAGAGCTGCGCCGCCGTCGGGTAACAGCCAGGCACGGCAATCAGATTCGCTTCTTTCAGTTTATCTGCGCTCCACTCCGCCAGGCCGTACACCGCTTTTTCGAGCAGATCCGGGTGCTGATGGGTGAAGCCGTAATATTTTTCGTAGAACGCGCTGTCGTTAACGCGAAACGCGCCGGAGAGATCGAAGACCACGCAACCGGCTGCCAGAAACTGCGGCGCCAGGTCGTGACTGACCTCGTGTGCGGTGGCTAAAAACACCACGTCAACGCCGTCGGTAAACTCGCTGATGTCAGACATGGCCTGCAAAGGCAAATCAACCACGCCCTTAAGTTGTGGATGCAAATCGGAAATTAACTTTCCGGCATCATTGCTTTGCGCTGACACGGTCAAAGCGGTTATGGTCATATGTGGGTGGCGATTCACGTAGCTTACAAGCTCTGCGCCCGCATAACCGCTAGCGCCTACAATCAGCGTATTCAACATCGGGTTCCTTTATGCTCAACGTTAATGTATTTTTATTCACATTTATTGCATGAATATTGATACTATCACGACCTAAGGTGTGTCAACAATGAAAATGAACTTACCGCCATTTATCGAGATTTACCGCGCCCTGATTGCCACACCGTCCATCAGCGCAACGGAAGAAGCGCTGGATCAGAGCAATGAGTCTTTAATCAATCTGCTGGCGGGTTGGTTTAGCGATCTTGGGTTTAACGTTGAGGTTCAGCCCGTCCCCGGAACACGTCACAAATTTAACCTGCTCGCCAGCACCGGACATGGCGCTGGCGGCCTGCTGCTGGCTGGTCACACTGACACCGTGCCGTTTGACGATGGCCGCTGGACCCGCGATCCGTTCACCCTGACAGAGCACGACAACAAGCTCTACGGTCTCGGCACGGCGGACATGAAAGGTTTCTTTGCTTTTATCCTCGACGCGCTGCGTGACGTGGACGTGACAACGCTGAAAAAGCCGCTCTACATTCTGGCGACCGCCGATGAAGAGACCAGCATGGCGGGCGCACGGTATTTCTCTGAAAACACGTCGATTCGCCCGGACTGCGCGATCATCGGTGAACCTACCTCTCTGCAACCGATTCGGGCGCACAAAGGCCATATTTCTACCGCAGTGCGCGTGCTGGGCCAGTCTGGTCACTCCAGCGATCCGGCGCGCGGCGTGAACGCCATTGAGCTGATGCATGACGCGATTGGCCGCATCATGACCCTGCGCGACGATCTAAAAGAGCGTTATCACTACGAGGCGTTCACCGTGCCGTATCCGACGCTGAACCTCGGCAGCCTGCACGGCGGTGATGCGTCCAACCGTATCTGCGCCTGCTGCGAACTGCATATGGATATCCGTCCTCTGCCGGGCATGACGCTGAGCGATCTGGATGGCTTACTGAACGAAGCGCTGGCACCGGTCAGCGAGCGCTGGCCGGGACGTCTGACGGTCTCCGAACTGCATCCGCCGATTCCAGGCTACGAATGCCCGCCTGACCACCAGCTGGTTCAGGTGGTGGAAAAACTGCTCGGAGAGAAAACCGACGTGGTGAACTACTGCACCGAAGCGCCGTTTATTCAGACCCTGTGCCCGACGCTGGTTCTGGGCCCTGGCTCCATCAACCAGGCCCACCAGCCGGACGAATATCTCGAAACCCGCTTCATCAAGCCCACCCGCGAACTCATTACCCAGGTTGTGCATCACTTCTGCTGGCATTAAAACGGCCCCTCACCCTGCCCTCTCCCCAAAGGCGAGAGGGTGTTCAAGTTCCCTCTCCCCTTTGGGGAGAGGGTTAGGGTGAGGGGAGTAAATCCCGCGATCTTCGTCACATTCCCATAAGCATCTCTTATCTGACGCAATACGAATTAAATTTCGTAAATTGCCCGCATTTATTCATCTGCTGAACCGTTTTCGCAGCAATTGACGACGGGGGTTTTACGTGGCTTTATAAAGGGAGATGACAAAATAATGTCCAGAAAATTTTCGCCTGGGCATAAACAAAAATGATGGGGTGACTGGGTTTTTATGAACGAACAATATTCCGCGTTGCGTAGTAATGTCAGTATGCTCGGCAAAGTGCTTGGAGATACCATCAAAGATGCGTTGGGGGAGAACATCCTCGACCGTGTTGAAACCATCCGCAAGCTGTCCAAATCTTCCCGCGCCGGTAACGAGGCCAATCGTCAGGAGCTGCTCACCACCTTGCAGAACCTCTCTAATGATGAGCTACTGCCCGTTGCCCGCGCCTTCAGCCAGTTTCTGAACCTGGCAAACACCGCTGAGCAATACCACAGCATTTCGCCAAAAGGCGAAGCGGCCAGCAACCCGGAAGTCATTGCCCGCACCCTTCGTAAACTCAAAGACCAGCCCAACCTCAACGAAGCGACCATCAAAAAAGCGGTGGAATCCCTTTCGCTGGAGCTGGTGCTGACCGCACACCCAACCGAAATCACACGTCGTACGCTGATCCACAAAATGGTGGAAGTGAACAACTGTCTGAAGCAGTTGGATAACAAAGACATTGCCGACTACGAACGTAACCAGCTTATGCGCCGCCTGCGCCAGCTGATTGCTCAGTCCTGGCACACCGATGAAATTCGTAAGCATCGCCCAAGCCCGGTCGACGAAGCCAAATGGGGCTTTGCGGTGGTGGAAAACAGCCTGTGGGAAGGGGTGCCAAACTACCTGCGCGAGCTGAACGAACAGCTGGAAGAAAATCTGGGCTATCGCCTGCCGGTCGACTTTGTGCCGGTTCGCTTCACTTCCTGGATGGGCGGCGACCGCGACGGCAACCCGAACGTGACGGCGGAAATCACCCGTCACGTCCTGTTGTTGAGCCGCTGGAAAGCAACCGACCTGTTCCTGAAAGATATTCAGGTGCTGATCTCCGAGCTGTCGATGGTAGAAGCGACGCCGGAACTGCGCGCGCTGGCCGGTGAAGAAGGTGCCAGTGAGCCGTACCGTTTCCTGATGAAAAAACTGCGCGGTCAGCTGATGGCCACGCAGGCCTGGCTGGAAGCGCGCCTGAAAGGCCAGCGCCTGCCGAAGCCGGAAGGTCTGCTGAGCCAGAACGAACAGCTCTGGGAACCTCTGTACGCCTGTTATAAATCGCTTCAGGCCTGCGGGATGGGCATCATTGCCAATGGCGAGCTGCTCGACACCCTGCGCCGCGTGAAGTGTTTCGGCGTGCCGCTGGTGCGTATCGACGTCCGTCAGGAAAGCACCCGTCATACCGAAGCGCTGGGCGAGCTGACCCGCTATCTCGGCATTGGCGACTATGAAAGCTGGTCCGAAGCCGACAAACAGGCGTTCCTGATCCGCGAGCTGAACTCCAAGCGCCCGCTGCTGCCGCGCAATTGGGAGCCAAGCAATGACACCCGCGAAGTGCTCAACACCTGTAAAGCGATCGTGGATGCGCCGAAAGGATCGGTGGCCGCCTATGTGATCTCCATGGCGAAGACCCCGTCCGACGTGCTGGGCGTTCACCTTCTGCTGAAAGAAGCGGGCATCGACTACGCTCTGCCGGTAGCACCGCTGTTTGAGACTCTCGACGACCTGAACAACGCCAACGACGTGATGACCCAGTTGCTGAACATCGACTGGTATCGCGGCTTTATTCAGGGCAAGCAGATGGTGATGATTGGCTATTCCGACTCCGCGAAAGATGCGGGCGTGATGGCAGCCTCCTGGGCGCAGTATCAGGCGCAGGATGCGCTAATTAAAACCTGCGAAAAAGCCGGTATTGAACTGACCCTGTTCCACGGACGCGGCGGTTCAATTGGTCGTGGCGGTGCGCCTGCACACGCGGCGCTGCTCTCCCAACCACCAGGAAGCCTGAAAGGCGGACTGCGCGTGACCGAGCAGGGCGAGATGATCCGCTTCAAGTACGGCCTGCCGGAAGTGACCATCAGCAGCCTGTCGCTCTATACCAGTGCGATCCTGGAAGCCAACCTGCTGCCGCCGCCGGAGCCAAAAGAATCCTGGTGCCGGATTATGGACGAGCTGTCTGACATCTCCTGCGATCTGTATCGCGGCTACGTGCGTGAAAACAAAGACTTTGTGCCTTACTTCCGCTCAGCCACGCCTGAGCAGGAGCTGGGTAAACTGCCGCTCGGCTCGCGCCCGGCCAAGCGTCGTCCTACTGGCGGCGTTGAATCCCTGCGCGCCATTCCGTGGATCTTTGCCTGGACGCAAAACCGTCTGATGCTGCCAGCCTGGCTGGGTGCCGGTGCGGCGCTGCAAAAAGTGGTGGAAGACGGTAAGCAGAGCGAACTGGAAACCATGTGCCGCGACTGGCCATTCTTCTCTACCCGTCTGGGCATGCTGGAGATGGTCTTCTCGAAAGCCGACCTGTGGCTGGCGGAATACTACGATCAGCGTCTGGTGAAACCCGAGCTGTGGGCGCTGGGTAAAGAGCTACGCGAGCTGCTGGAAGGCGACATCAAAGTGGTGCTGGATATCGCTAACGACTCCCACCTGATGGAAGACCTGCCGTGGATTGCCGAGTCTATCCAACTGCGTAACATCTACACCGACCCGCTGAACGTTTTACAGGCTGAACTGCTGCACCGTTCGCGTCTGGCGGAAGAGGAAGGTAAAGAGCCGGATCCGCGCGTTGAACAGGCGCTGATGGTGACGATTGCGGGCGTTGCGGCGGGGATGCGTAACACCGGTTGATCGGTTTTGCCGGGTGGCGCTTACGCTTACCCGGCCTACAATAGGCTTTTCGTAGGCCCGGCAAGCGCCAGCGTCGCCGGGCAATACCCTGGTATCCACACCATGCACCACGATATCCCCCACATCCTGAATGACCTGATCAACGGCACCTTGCCGCTGCGTCAGGTGCATTTCCCCCCTTCGGCTAAACCGCTCCCCCGAACGTCACCTTGCCTCGTGCTTAGCTTTGATACGGCCTGCGAAGCGTTATTTTTTTCATCCGGTAATATTCCGCTTCAACCCGCCTTTTCGCTCAACATCAGCTTCGGCAAGCAACAACTGACTCTTCAGCTCGAGCGCGACAACACGCTTTTGCAACAGCAACAGGTTGCCAGACGCGGGCCGCGAGTGGGCGCATTCCTTTTGCAGACGCTCGCTGAATTGCAAATGCAGCCAGACGATCGGGAAACGGCCAGACTGGTGGTATTAAGTTTGCTCAGCCACTGTCGCGATCTGCTGGGCAGCGATATCCATACCGCCAGCCGCAGCCGTGCATTATTTGAAGCGATTCGTCACTACATCGAAGAACATCACGCCTCTGCACTGACCCGTGAATCGGTGGCGCAGGCGTTTTATATTTCACCGAACTACCTTTCTCATCTTTTTCAAAAAACAGGCAGCGTGGGGTTCAACGAATATCTTACGCAAACACGCCTCGAGCACGCGCGTCAGCTTCTTAAAGGCTACGAGTTCAAAATCAAAGATATCGCTGCAAGCTGCGGATTTACGGACAGTAACTACTTTTGCCGTCTCTTTCGCAAGCACACTGAACGTTCCCCTTCCGAATATCGACGCCAGTATCACAGCCAGCTGATCGCCAAAAAGTAGCATTGTGATCGCTCTCTCACTTCGCCAGGGACATTACATTTATCCAGTATTTGGCAAAATTGACCTGTATTCGCCGCGACTGGGTGCGCCGTATCCTTTATTCAACCTTTCTGACTTAAGGAAAAATAATGGAACTGTACCTGGATACCGCCAACGTGGCAGAAGTTGAACGCCTGGCGCGCATTTTTCCCATTGCGGGCGTGACCACCAACCCAAGCATCGTAGCCGCCAGCGGCGAATCTGTCTGGGAGGTGTTGCCGCGCCTGCAGCATGCTATCGGCCCGGAGGGCAGGCTGTTTGCCCAAACCATGAGCCGCGACGCCGAAGGAATGGTGGCGGAAGCAAAACGGCTGAACAATGCCCTGCCGGACATCGTGGTAAAAATTCCCGTCACTGCACAGGGGCTCATCGCGATTAAAGTGCTGAAGAAAGAGGGAATTACCACGCTGGGAACCGCCGTTTACAGCGCCGCTCAGGGGTTACTGGCCGCGCTGGCAGGAGCGAAATATGTCGCACCGTATGTAAACCGCGTCGATGCGCAGGGCTGTGACGGCATTCGCACGGTACAGGAACTGCAATCCCTGCTGGAACAGCATGCGCCAGAGAGCATGGTGCTGGCTGCCAGCTTTAAAACGCCGCGCCAGGCGCTGGATTGCCTGTTGGCAGGATGTGAGGCAATTACGCTTCCCTTAGACGTAGCGCAACAAATGCTCGGCACGCCAGCGGTAGAGTCAGCCATAGAGAAGTTCGAGCAGGACTGGAAAAACGCGTTTGGTAACCTCAACCTCTAAGGGAGAAATGTTATGGACCGTATCATTCAATCGCCGGGGAAGTACATCCAGGGCGCTGATGTTCTTACTCGTCTCGGCGACTACCTGAAGCCGCTGGCGGCTCGCTGGCTGGTGGTAGGCGATAAATTTGTGCTGGGTTTTACCGAAGAAACCCTGCGTCAGAGTTTTAAAAAAGCCGGACTCCATGCCGAAATTGCACCGTTTGGCGGCGAATGTTCGCAAAATGAAATCGATCGCCTGAAAAAACTGGCCGACAGTACCGACTGCCTGGCGGTGCTGGGTATCGGGGGCGGAAAAACGCTGGATACCGCCAAAGCGCTGGCGCACTTTATGGACGTGCCGGTGGCTATTGCCCCGACCATTGCCTCCACCGATGCGCCGTGCAGTGCCCTTTCCGTGATTTATACCGACAGCGGCGAGTTCGATCGCTACCTGATGCTGCCGCACAACCCGAACATGGTGATTGTCGATACCAGGGTGGTGGCGGGCGCACCTGCGCGCCTGCTGGCCGCCGGGATTGGCGATGCCCTGGCAACCTGGTTTGAAGCGCGCGCCTGTTCGCGTAGCGGCGCCACGACCATGGCGGGTGGCAAGTGCACGCAGGCAGCGTTAGCGCTGGCTGAGCTGTGCTACAACACGCTGGTTGAAGAGGGCGAGAAAGCGATGCTGGCGGCGGAACAACACGTGGTGACGCCTGCTCTGGAACGCATTATTGAAGCCAACACCTATCTGAGCGGCGTGGGCTTTGAAAGTGGCGGGCTGGCGGCGGCACACGCCATTCACAATGGCATGACGGCGGTGCCGGATGCGCACCATTTCTACCACGGTGAAAAAGTGGCATTTGGTACGCTGACGCAACTGGTACTGGAGAACGCGCCGGTAGAAGAAATCGAAACCGTTGCGGCGCTGTGCCATAGCGTCGGGCTGCCAATTACGCTGGCGCAGCTGAATATCAAAGAGGATATTCCGGCTAAAATGCGGCTGATCGCGGAGGCGTCCTGTGCCGAAGGGGAAACCATTCACAACATGCCTGGCGGCGTAACGCCGGATCAGGTCTATGCGGCGCTGCTGGTGGCGGACCAGTATGGACAGCGATTCTTGCAGGAGTGGGAGTAATAGAAAAGCCGGGTGGCGCTGCGCTTACCCGGCCTACATGGCACTTTAATTTGTAGGCCGGGTAAGGCGTAGCCGCCACCCGGCACAAGGGTTACTTCACGTCAAACCGATCCAAATCCATCACTCGCGCCCATGCGGCAACGAAGTCGCGGACGAACTTCTCTTGTGCATCGCTGCTGGCGTAAACTTCAGCCAGCGCGCGGAGGACAGCGTTGGAACCGAAGACCAGATCGGCGCGGGTGGCGGTATATTTCACTTCCCCGCTGGCGCGATCGCTACCGGCAAACAGCTCGTTTGAGTCGTCGGTCGCTTTCCACTGGGTGTTCATATCCAGCAGATTGACGAAGAAGTCGTTGCTCAGCACGCCCTCGCGGTTAGTAAACACGCCATTCTTGCTGCCATCGAAGTTTGCACCCAGTACGCGCAAACCGCCGATCAACACCGTCAGTTCCGGCGCGGTCAGGGTCAACTGCTGGGCTTTGTCGATCAGCAGCGACTCCGTGGTGGACACATCCACCTGTGCGCGATAGTTACGGAAACCGTCGGCAATCGGTTCGAGCAGGTTAAACATCTCGATATCCGTCTGATCCTGGCGCGCATCCACACGACCTGGAGTGAACGGTACGTTGACGTAAACGCCTGCCGCTTTCGCCGCCTGCTCAACGCCCACGACACCCGCCAGCACAATGATATCGGCCAGTGACGCTTTGTTGGTGGTGCGCTGGATCGCTTCCAGAGCCGGTAATGCCCGCACCGCCGCGGCGTTAACGTCCCAGTCGCGCTGAGGTGCCAGCGCCAGACGCGCGCCGTTAGCGCCGCCACGCTTGTCGCCGCCGCGGAAGGTCGATGCCGACGCCCAGGCCACGGAAACCAGCTCGCTCACGGAGAGACCCGAGGCCGCGATTTCCGCTTTCAGGCTTTCAATATCTTCCTGCGTCGGATGGAACACCGGCTGAGGCAGCGGATCCTGCCAAATCAGATCTTCTTTCGGTACTTCCGGGCCGATGTACCGCGCTTTTGGCCCCATATCGCGGTGGGTCAGCTTGAACCACGCGCGCGCAAAGGCTTCGTTGAAGGCCTGCGGATCGTTCAGGAAACGACGGGAAATTTTCTCGAATTCCGGATCAAAACGCAGCGTCAGGTCGGTGACCAGCATGGTTGGCTTGCGTTTTTTCGACGGGTCGAACGGGTCAGGCATAATTTCCGGCGCATCCACGGCTTCAAACTGAATTGCGCCCGCCGGGCTACGCGTCTGCACCCATTCGTATTTGAACAGGTTCTCGAAGAAGTAGTTGCTCCACTGGGTTGGGGTTTGAGACCAGATAACTTCCAGCCCGGAGGTGATGGCGTCAGCGCCAATACCGGTGCCGTGCGTGCTGGCCCAGCCCAGGCCCTGCGCTTCAATAGGCGACGCTTCAGGGTCAGTGCCCACGTGCGTGGCTTCGCCTGCACCGTGCGTTTTACCGAGCGTATGGCCGCCTGCAATAAGCGCAACGGTCTCTTCGTCATTCATGCCCATGTTGCCAAAGGTAGCGCGGATCGCCGCCGCCGCAGACAGCGGTTCACCACTGGCGTTTGGCCCTTCCGGGTTAACGTAAATCAGGCCCATTTCTGTGGCGGCCAGCGGGCGCTTCGCCAGCGCTTCCGGGTCACGGTGAGTCAGCCAGGCTTTTTCATCGCCCCAGTTCACGTCCAGATCCGGTTCCCAGACGTCTTCACGCCCGGCACCGAAACCAAAGGTGCGGAAGCCGGAGTTCTCCAGCGCCACGTTACCCGCGAGGATAAACAGGTCGGCCCAGGAGATTTTTTGTCCGTATTTTTGCTTAATTGGCCACAGCAGACGGCGAGCCTTATCCAGGCTGACGTTGTCAGGCCAGGAGTTCAGCGGCGCAAAACGCTGCTGACCGCGACCGGCACCGCCGCGACCATCAACGGAGCGATAGGTACCCGCACCGTGCCAGGCCATACGGATAAACAGGCCCGCATAGCTGCCCCAGTCGGCAGGCCACCACGGTTGTGAGTCGGTTAACAGTGCTTTGAGATCGCCCTTAAGGGCGGAATAGTCGAGCTTACTGAATTCTTTGCGGTAGTCGAAGTCTTCACCCAGAGGGTTTGAACGGCTGGAGTGTTGATTAAGTAAATCGATGCGGAGTTGTTTAGGCCACCACTCTTTGCTGCCGGTACCTGCACCCGCGCTGTGATCGACGCCGCCCTGGTGGAACGGACATTTGCCGGCGGATGCCGCGTTATTGGTCTCGTCTGACATGCTCATCGCTATGCTCCCTTTACAGTGTTACCGTTACGATATACACCACTAGCGATAAGAGATAGTTGAATTAATCCACAGATTCGATAGCTAATACCTTTTAACTTTCTGTTCGAGTAAAAATCCCTCACTTTATGAGGGTTTTTTACTTTATAACACCGGGCGGACACCCAGCGTATGGCAAATGGCGTAACTCATCTCCGCGCGGTTAAGCGTATAGAAGTGGAAATCCTTCACCCCTTCACGGCTTAAAATCTTCACCATATCCATCGCGATATTGGCCCCCACCAGCTTGCGTGTTTCCGGGTCATCGTCCAAACCTTCGTACATTTTGGACATCCACAGCGGAATGCGCACGTTGGTCATATCCGCGAATTTCTTCGCCTGTTTGAAGTTCGAGACCGGCAGAATGCCAGGGATGATTTCGACATCAATACCCGCCGAGACGCAGCGGTCGCGAAAGCGTAAATAGCTTTCCACATCAAAGAAGAACTGAGTAATGGCGCGATTGGCACCTGCGTCCACCTTACGCTTCAGGTTAAGCAGATCCGCCTGGGCGCTTTTCGCTTCCGGGTGAACTTCCGGGTAAGCGGCAACGGAAATATCAAAGTCAGCAACGTCTTTCAGCAGGGCAACCAGATCGGTGGCGTACATGTCCGGCTTACCGCTCCCCGGCGGGAGGTCGCCGCGCAGGGCAACGATATGACGAATGCCGTTGTTCCAGTAGTCCTGAGCAATCGCGCGCAGTTCATCAGGGGTGGCGTCGATACAGGTGAGGTGCGGTGCCGCTTCCAGACCGGTTCGGTCTTTAATGCCCTTAATGATGCTGTGCGTGCGGTCACGCTCACCGGAGTTGGCGCCGTAGGTTACGGAGACGAACTTCGGCTTCAGGCTGCTCAGGCGATCGATAGAGCTCCACAGGGTTTGCTCCATTTCACTGGTGCGCGGCGGGAAAAATTCAAAAGAGACGTTAATCTGGCCGTTTACTTCGGCCAGGCTCTGATTCAGGGCTTCCCGCTGGTTGGCGTGAAAAAAGCTCATACCTTACCTCTATCTTTCGCGTGTCATTGTTTGTTGTGTTGTGAACTTCTATACGTTTAGACGTCCAGATGTAAAAATGACGGAAAAGCGGGATGACGTCAACAGAAATAATCAACATTAACGGTGAGGTTTGTTCAGGGAAGATGAAGGGGATTCATGATAGGGGGTGAGAAGGCCCCTCACCCCAGCCCTCTCCCCAAAGGGGCGAGGGGGGAAAGACCGCACCGAGCAGTCCCCTCTCCCCTAAGGGGAGAGGGTTAGGGTGAGGGGTTACAGTAGCTTAGCCAGGCGATTAATGTCGGACTGAATGGCTCCGGCGGTCACATCGCGCCCCGCACCCGGGCCACGGATCACCAGCGGGTTATCGCGGTACCAGCGGCTTTCGATGGCGAAGACGTTATCGCACGGCAGCAGCGCCGCCAGCGGATGTTCAGGACGTACCGCCTCCACGCCCACGCGCGCTTTACCGTTCGCCTCGAAGCGCGCCACGTAACGCAGCACCAGGCCCATCTCGTTTGCCGCTTCCAGACGTTGCACCATCTGCTCGTTCAGCTCGTCGCCGTTCTCAAAGAAGTGATCGACAGATCCTTCCTCGCAGCCCGCAGGCACCAGAGACTCAACGCGAACCTGGCCAGGCTCAATGTCGTAGCCCGCTTCACGCGCCAGGATCACCAGCTTGCGCATCACGTCTTTACCGGCAAGGTCGACGCGCGGATCCGGCTCGGTTAAGCCCTGCTGCCACGCCTGATCCACCAGGTCGGTGAACGGCACGGTACCGTCAAATTGCAGGAACAGCCAGGAGAGCGTGCCGGAGAAGATCCCGCTCAGCGCCAGAATGCTGTCGCCGCTATCAATCAGATCGCGCACGGTATGGTTAACCGGCAGACCTGCGCCAACGGTGGCGTTATACAGCCAGTGACGACCCGTTTTTTCGAACGCGTCGTGGATCTGGCGATATTTATCAGTGCTGCTCGCGCCTGCCAGCTTGTTGGCGCTGATGACGTGGAACCCGTGGCTGGCAAAATCCAGATACTGATCGGCCAGTTGCTCGCTGGCGGTAACGTCCAGCACCACCAGATCGTCGTACGGGTGCGCGCGCATCCACAGGAACAGCGACTCTTCGTCCTGCTCAACCGCTTCATCGTTAAAGAAGGCCAGCGCCCGACTGGCGTCCAGCCCTTCGTAGTTCAACAGGCTGCGGCGGCTGTCCACCACGCCTGCCAGAATAAACTCAAATCCGGTACGCGCCGAAAGCGTGACCTGCTCGCGGGCGAACAGCTCCAGCCAGCGGGAACCGATGTTCCCTTTCCCGAACAGTACCAGGCCGATGCGTTTTTCCGCACGGAACAGGGAGGTGTGCAGGCCCTGAATCAGGCTTTCGGTTGGCCCCTTGCGCAGAACGGCAACCAGGCTGATGCCCTCTTCCGACTGCCAGGTGAACTCCACCGGCTGCCCTTTCAGCTGCTGCCAGAAGCGGTGGCAGTGCAGCGGGTTACGGGTGACGCCCGCGCCCACCATTGCCACCAGCGCCAGTCCCTGACGCAGGCGAAGCTCGCCCGGCAGTCCCGCTTCATCCAGAATCTTCAGGGCGCTGTCCACCACTTCAGCGGTATAGCAGAACTGCAACAGCTGGCGATCGTTATGCACGCCAACGGCCAGCGGACGCACCTGGGCACGTTTCAGGATGGTGTCGATATCTTTGTGCGCCAGTTTGAAATCCTGGCCCGCAGGTACCTGGAACTCAATCAGGCAGATGTCATCGTGGCTGGTGACAATGCGCGCGCCCGTACCGGATGCCAGCACGCGCTCGATGCGAGTGGAACCCTGATCCGGCGTGTAGCTACAGCGTAGTTGCAGGTCGATGTCGCTGCCGGAAACCGGCTGTAGCGTGCGCGCGTGCAGCACTGGTGCCGCCAGACGCGCCAGCTCGCTCGCTTCGTCGAGACGCAGCAGCGGCAGCAGGCAGGCATCTTTTACTTTGCGCGGGTCCGCGCTGTAGACACCGGCCACGTCGCTCCAGATGGTGACGCGGGACACGCCCGCCAGGGCGCCAATCTGCGTTGCCGAGTAGTCAGAGCCGTTACGGCCCAGCAGTACGGTTTCACCTGCGTTGCTGCGACTGATAAAGCCGGTCACTACAATACGTTTACCCGGATGTTGCACCAGCAGCTGTTGCAGCAGCGGGTAGGACAACCCTTCGTCTACCTGCGGCTGTGCGGCGCGTTCGGCACGCAGGAAATCACGCGCGTCGAGCCAGGCGGCTTCCACGCCAAGATGTTGCAGCACGGCGGCCATCAGGCGCGCAGACCACACTTCACCATGGCCAACCACTTCCGCATACACCGCATCGGTAATGCCGCTGTCCAGCAGAGCTGCCAGACGCTCAAGGTCGTGAGTAAAGGCGCTTATCAGCCCGTCCGCCACGTCCGCAGGCAGCAAACCGGCAATCAGTTCACTCTGGTAACGACGTAAGGACTGTTGCACCTGATGCGCAGAGAGGCGATCGGTCTGGCTCAGTTTCAGCCAGCTAATCAGCTGGTTGGTGGTGCTGCCCGCCGCAGAGACAACCATCATGTCCCCCGGCTGTGAATACTCGGTCATGATCCCTGCGACACGCAGATAACATTTCACATCAGCAAGACTACTACCACCAAACTTGTGCAGCTGACGACCCTTCGCCCCTGCCTGCGCTATCACACTCATGATTACCCCTTGGCTGCGACCCGGAAGCCATTTTCCAGATCGGCAATTAAATCTTCAGAATCTTCAATACCGGTCGAGATACGCAGCAGCGTCTCGGAAATCCCGGCGGCGGCACGTGCTTCGGGTGCCATACCTGCGTGCGTCATGGTTGCGGCGTGGGAGATCAAGCTTTCTACTCCCCCTAAGGATTCCGCCAGCGTAAACAATGACAACCCGCTCAGGAAGCGACGCAGCGTTTGCTCGTCACCGTCCAGTTCAAAACTTAACATCGCGCCAAATCCTTTCTGTTGGCGCGCGGCAATCTCGTGCCCCTGGTTTTCCGGCAGCGACGGGTGATAAAGCTTCTTCACCAGCGGCTGGGTTTTCAGGAAATCCACGATCGTCTGGGCATTACGCTGCGCGACGTCCATACGCGGTGACAGCGTGCGGATGCCGCGCAGCAGCAAATAGCTGTCGAACGCGCCCGCGGTGACGCCAATGTTATTGGCCCACCATGCCAGTTCAGTGACAACATCAGGATCTTTGGCAATCACCACACCCGCTACCACGTCAGAATGGCCGTTCAGATATTTCGTGCATGAATGCAACACCAGATCGGCACCCAGTGCCAGTGGGTTCTGAAGGGCCGGACTGAGGAACGTATTATCCACTACACTTATCGCTCCCGCATCCCTTGCGAGCTGACAAATTTTCGCAATATCGACTACGCGCAACAATGGATTGCTTGGACTTTCCACCAGAACCAGCTTCGGCTGTTCGGCTAACGCCTGTTTCAGCGCCTGTTCGTCGTTTTGATCGACAAACAACACGCGGTAGCAGCCACGTTTCGCCAGGCTATCAAACAGACGATAGCTGCCGCCGTAGCAGTCGTGCGGCGCCACCAGCAGATCGCCAGGTTTCAGGAACACCGTGGTTACCAGGTGAATGGCAGACATGCCGGTATTGGTTAATACCGCCCCTGCGCCGCCTTCCAGTTCCGCCAGCGCGCGCTGGGTAACGTCACGCGTAGGATTGCCGCGACGCGAGTAGTCATGCGCGCGAGGTTCATTAAATCCGGTGAAATTATAGGTGCTGGAGAGATGAATTGGCGGGACAACGCAGCCGTACTGCTCGTCATCATTCAATCCGCTACGCACTGCGATGGTGGCCTGTTTACGCGTCATGGTGAGGCTTCCTGGCGAATGAGGTGAAAAGTCAGGCACCAGAGTAAACATTGAAAGTATGGACGTCAATACATCTGGACATCTAAACTTCTTTGCGTATAGATTGAGCAATGCGCAAATAGCCGTTAAAATTATATGCTTTAGGACACGCTACAGCGGCAATATCCGTGCCTCGGTATCGTCTCTACGGTAAACTACGCAAGATTACGGTTCAAAACTGATGGTTACCGGTTTTGCACCTTTAGATTAATGACTGAGAGGATTAAAGGTATCTCATGGCTGAATGGAGCGGCGAATATATCAGCCCATACGCTGAGCACGGTAAGAAGAGTGAGCAAGTCAAGAAAATCACGGTGTCCATTCCTCTGAAGGTGTTGAAGATCCTCACCGATGAACGTACGCGTCGTCAGGTGAACAACCTGCGTCACGCCACTAACAGCGAACTGCTGTGCGAAGCGTTCCTGCATGCGTTTACCGGCCAACCGTTGCCGAACGATGACGATCTGCGCAAAGAGCGCAGTGACGAAATTCCAGAAGAGGCGAAGGTGATCATGCGTGAACTGGGTATCGACCCGGATACGTGGGAATACTGATAAGCGGATACAAAAAAGGCACCTTGCGGTGCCTTTTTTTCGGGAAACTTATTTAGCGCCCGGGATGCTGAAACGCTTGTTGAAGCGGTCAACACGGCCACCGGTTGCAACATCACGCTGCTTACCAGTGTAGAACGGGTGGCATTTGCCGCACACGTCCAGGTTCAGATCGTGACCCACGGTAGAGCGGATCTGGATAGAGTTACCGCAAGAGCAGTTTGCAGTAATCATTTCGTATTTCGGGTGAATATCTTTTTTCATGGGAGAACCTCAGTTAAGGCCGCGTCGCTCTTCCAGCCCTAACGCCAGACACCACGCGATGTTGAATGTAAGTTCTTTGGCGTAAAGTACACCAAAGGCGGCGAATCATACAGAATTTAACCAACGTATGCAAACTGATCCGCACGCCGCTTTCACTAATGTGTATACTAACGCGCCACTTTTCAAGTCAGGAAGATTCGATGCCCGTCGCTCACGTTGCCCTGCCCGTTCCGCTTCCCCGCACCTTTGACTACCTGCTGCCC
The DNA here is from genome assembly GCF_001037655.1 of Enterobacter sp. MGH85. Classification (NCBI taxonomy): domain Bacteria; kingdom Pseudomonadati; phylum Pseudomonadota; class Gammaproteobacteria; order Enterobacterales; family Enterobacteriaceae; genus Enterobacter; species Enterobacter sp. MGH85. Next base: position 1,012,789 of record NZ_KQ089925.1, on the reverse strand, counting down.
GACAGCATGAGCGCCAAAGCGGGCTGTCGCGTGACCGTGCCGTTCGGTAAACAGCAGCGCGTGGGGATCGTCGTCTCCGTCAGCGATAAAAGCGAGCTGCCGCTTACCGAGCTGAAATCGATCGTTGAAGTGCTGGACGATGAACCTGTTTACTCTCAAAGCACCTGGCGACTGCTGTTGTGGGCGGCAGATTATTATCACCATCCTATTGGCGACGTATTGTTCCACGCCCTACCGATTATGCTGCGTCAGGGTAAGCGCGCCAGCCATGCGCCAATGTGGTACTGGTTTGCCACCGAGCAGGGTCAGGCGGTCGACATTAACAGCCTGAAGCGCTCGCAAAAACAACAGCAGGCGTTGGCCGCGCTACGCCAGGGGAAAATCTGGCGCCATCAGGTCGACGAGCTCGAGGTGAGCGAAACCGCGTTGCAGGCATTAAGGAAGAAAGGGCTGAGCGAGCTGGCCAGCGAAGCACCTGCCCTTCACGACTGGCGCGACGGCTTTTCCGTCTCGGGCGATCGCCTGCGTCTGAATACCGAGCAGGCCACCGCCGTGGGCGCGATTCACAGCGCCGCCGATCGATTCTCCGCCTGGCTGCTGGCGGGCGTCACCGGCTCCGGTAAAACCGAAGTGTATCTGAGCGTACTGGAAAATGTGCTCGCGCAGGGCAAACAGGCGCTGGTAATGGTGCCGGAAATCGGCCTGACGCCGCAAACCATCGCCCGTTTCCGTGAACGCTTTAATGCACCCGTTGAGGTTCTGCACTCCGGCCTGAACGACAGCGAGCGCCTCAGCGCCTGGCTGAAAGCGAAAAACGGCGAAGCGGCGATTGTGATTGGCACCCGTTCCTCACTCTTTACGCCGTTTAAAAATCTCGGCGTTATCGTGATCGATGAAGAGCATGACAGCTCCTATAAACAGCAGGAAGGCTGGCGCTATCACGCCCGCGACTTAGCCGTGTACCGCGCCCACAGCGAGCAAATCCCCATTATTCTGGGGTCCGCCACCCCCGCGCTTGAAACGCTGCACAACGTTCGCCAGCGTAAATACCACATGCTGCGCCTGACGCGCCGCGCGGGAAATGCCCGTCCGGCCATTCAGCATGTGCTGGATCTGAAAGGCCAGCAGGTGCAGGCCGGGTTAGCGCCTGCGCTGACTAACCGCATGCGCCAACATTTGCAGGCGGGCAACCAGGTGATCCTGTTCCTGAACCGCCGCGGCTTCGCGCCTGCGTTGCTGTGCCACGACTGCGGCTGGATTGCCGAGTGCCCGCGCTGCGATCACTACTACACCTTCCACCAGGCTCAGCGCCATTTACGCTGCCACCACTGCGACAGCCAGCGTCCGGTACCCCGTCAGTGCCCGTCCTGCGGCTCAACGCACATCGTGCCGGTGGGTCTGGGGACGGAGCAGCTCGAACAGGCGCTGGCGCCGTTCTTCCCTGATGTGCCCATTTCGCGTATCGACAGGGACACCACCAGCCGCAAAGGGGCACTGGAGCAGCAGCTGGCGGAAGTGCATCGCGGCGGCGCGCGCATACTGATTGGCACTCAAATGCTGGCGAAAGGGCATCACTTCCCGGACGTGACGCTGGTCGCCCTGCTGGACGTCGACGGCGCGCTGTTCTCCGCGGATTTTCGCTCCGCCGAGCGTTTCGCACAGCTTTATACCCAGGTTGCTGGTCGCGCCGGTCGAGCGGGTAAGCAGGGCGAAGTAGTGCTGCAAACGCACCATCCTGAGCACCCGCTGCTGCAAACGCTGCTGCACAAAGGCTATGACGCCTTCGCGGACCAGGCGCTGGCCGAACGTCAGACGATGCAGCTTCCTCCGTGGACCAGCCACGTCATCATCCGTGCGGAAGATCATAACAACCAGCAGGCGCCGCTATTCCTGCAACAGCTGAGAAATCTCCTGCAGGCCAGCCCACTGGTGGATAATCAGCTGTGGATTTTAGGCCCGGTACCCGCGCTCGCCCCGAAACGCGGCGGCCGTTTCCGCTGGCAACTCTTACTTCAGCACCCTTCGCGTATCCGTTTACAGCAGATCGTCAGCGGCACGCTGGCGCTGATTAATACCCTGCCGGAAGCACGAAAAGTGAAGTGGGTTCTGGACGTCGATCCGATTGAAGGCTGAAGACGGATCGAAAAATTTAATGCGCCTCACACTTTTTATGAAAATTCTGTAACCGATTCCATTAACTATCTGTAAAAATGGTGCGGTCCGCAGTTCGGTGTTCAGGCGAGGAGAAGACGTTGAAGTCCAGGAAAGAGGTTGCCTCGGCGACCATGAAAGACGTTGCCGAGAAAGCACAAGTCTCAACAGCAACCGTGTCCCGCGCATTGATGAACCCTGACAAAGTCTCCCAGGCGACCCGAAACCGGGTTGAAAAGGCGGCGCTTGAGGTCGGTTATTTCCCGCAAGCCATGGGGCGCAACGTTAAACGCAACGAATCCCGCACCATCCTGGTGATCGTGCCGGACATCTGCGATCCCTTCTTCAGCGAAATCATCCGCGGCATTGAGGTCACGGCCGCCGCCCAGGGCTATCTGGTGCTGATTGGTGATTGTGCCCACCAGAACCAGCAGGAAAAAACGTTCATCGACCTGATCATCACCAAGCAGATTGATGGCATGCTGCTGCTTGGCTCACGCCTACCGTTTGATGCCAGCATTGAAGAACAGCGCAATTTACCGCCAATGGTCATGGCGAACGAATTCGCGCCGGAGCTGGAGCTGCCGACCGTTCATATCGATAACCTCACCGCCGCGTTCAACGCCGTGAACTATCTTCAGGAGCTGGGGCATAAGCGTATCGGTTGTATTGCCGGACCAGAAGAGATGCCGCTGTGTCATTACCGGTTGCAGGGCTACGTTCAGGCGCTTCGCCGTACCGGGGCTGTTGTCGATCCGCACTACATTGCGCGCGGTGATTTCACCTTTGAAGCGGGCGGGCAGGCGCTGGAAAAATTGCTTGCCTTGCCAGAACCGCCTACCGCGGTCTTCTGCCACAGCGACGTGATGGCGCTGGGGGCGTTATCCTACGCCAAACGTCACGGCCTGCGCGTGCCAAAGGACCTGTCGATAATCGGTTTTGATAATATTTCGCTTTCGGAGTTTTGCGATCCGCCGCTTTCGACTGTTTCGCAGCCGCGGTATGACATTGGCCGGGAAGCGATGCTGCTTTTGCTGGATCAGTTGCACGGTCAAACAGTTAGCAGTGGGTCACGACTACTGGATTGTGAGCTGATTGTGCGCGGCTCTACCCAGGCATTAACTTAAAGTAAATACCTTTCGACACCCTTATCTGGTCAAAGCCCCGTCGCTTAAGTAACATGGCGGGCTGACGAACGAATAAATACAGCGAAACGATAGTGGCACAACGAGATTATGTACGTCGCGGCCAGCCGGCACCTTCGCGACGCAAAAAGAGTAGTTCAAAAAGCAAGCAACGTAGCCTGTCTGCTGTCTCCCCAGCCATGGTCGCCATTGCTGCGGCTGTGCTGGTGGCCTTTATTGGCGGCCTCTACTTCATTACGCATCATAAAAAAGAAGAGTCTGAAGCCCTTCAGGGTAACAAGGTCGTCGGCAACGGCCTTCCTCCGAAGCCTGAAGAGCGCTGGCGCTACATTAAAGAACTGGAAAGCCGCCAGCCTGGCGTACGTGCGCCTACCGAGCCTTCTGCCGGGGGTGAAGTGAAGAATGCCGATCAGCTGACGGACGAACAGCGCCAGTTGCTCGCTCAGATGCAGGCGGACATGCGCCAGCAGCCTACGCAGTTGAACGAAGTACCGTGGAATGAACAAACCCCGGCGCAGCGTCAGCAAACGTTGCAGCGCCAGCGTCAGGCACAGCAGCAAACGCAACAGCAGCAGTGGACGCAGACGCAGCCGGTACAACAGCCGCGTACACAACCGCAGCAGCAGACGCGTACTGTACAAACGCAGCCTGTTCAGCAGCAGCCGAAAGCCCAGCCGCAGAAGCAAACAGCACAGCCGTATCAGGATCTGTTGCAGACGCCTGCACATACCACTGCGCAACAGCCAAAAGCGCAGCAGGCTGCGCCGGTCACTAAAGAGACCGAGGCACCGAAGCAGACGGCTGAGAAAAAAGATGAACGCCGCTGGATGGTTCAGTGCGGTTCGTTTAAAGGCGCCGAACAGGCAGAAACGGTGCGAGCTCAGCTGGCATTTGAAGGATTTGACTCACGCATTACCACCAATAACGGCTGGAATCGCGTGGTGATTGGACCGGTCAAAGGCAAAGAAAACGCAGACGGCACCATTTCCCGTTTGAAAGTGGCTGGCCACACAAACTGCATTCGACTCGCCTCCGGGGGTTGAAACCCCCAAAATCCCCCCCATCTATCATTTAATTCAGCCCTGAGCACAGGCTCAGGGCTTCTGTTTCCCGAATCTGTAACCAGGGGGTCTGCTCGTGACAACAATAGTAAGTGTACGCCGTAACGGCCAGGTGGTAATTGCCGGTGATGGCCAGGCCACGCTGGGTAATACCGTCATGAAAGGCAACGTGAAGAAAGTACGTCGTCTTTATAACGACAAAGTGATCGCCGGTTTCGCAGGCGGCACGGCTGATGCCTTCACGCTGTTTGAACTGTTTGAACGCAAACTGGAAATGCATCAGGGTCATCTGGTGAAAGCCGCCGTTGAGCTGGCAAAAGACTGGCGTACCGACCGCATGCTGCGCAAGCTCGAAGCACTGCTGGCCGTGGCTGACGAAAACGCCTCGCTGATCATCACCGGTAACGGCGACGTGGTTCAGCCTGAAAACGACCTGATTGCCATCGGCTCTGGCGGCCCGTACGCCCAGGCCGCAGCCCGTGCGCTGTTGGAAAATACCGACATGAACGCGCGCGATATCGCGGTGAAAGCGTTGGATATTGCAGGTGATATCTGCATCTATACCAACCACAATCACACCATCGAAGAATTGACCTCCAAAGCGTAAGGATCGCCCATGTCTGAAATGACCCCACGCGAAATTGTCAGCGAACTGAACAAACACATTATCGGCCAGGACAACGCCAAGCGCTCCGTGGCTATCGCACTACGTAACCGCTGGCGTCGCATGCAGCTCGACGAAGAGCTCCGCCACGAAGTGACACCAAAAAATATTCTGATGATCGGCCCGACCGGGGTGGGTAAAACCGAAATCGCTCGTCGTCTGGCCAAACTGGCTAACGCGCCGTTCATCAAAGTTGAAGCCACCAAGTTCACCGAAGTGGGCTATGTGGGTAAAGAAGTGGACTCCATCATCCGCGACCTGACCGATTCAGCGATTAAGATGGTGCGTGTCCAGGCGATTGAGAAAAACCGCTATCGCGCCGAAGAGATGGCCGAAGAGCGTATTCTCGACGTGCTGATCCCACCGGCAAAAAATAACTGGGGACAGGCTGAACAGCAGCCTGAACCTTCTGCTGCGCGTCAGGCATTCCGCAAAAAACTGCGCGAAGGCGAGCTGGACGACAAAGAGATTGAGATCGATCTCGCTGCCGCGCCAATGGGCGTGGAAATCATGGCCCCTCCGGGCATGGAAGAGATGACCAGCCAGTTGCAGTCCATGTTCCAGAACCTGGGCGGGCAGAAACAGAAAGCACGTAAGCTGAAAATCAAAGACGCGATGAAGCTGCTGATTGAAGAAGAAGCCGCGAAGCTGGTTAACCCGGAAGAGCTGAAACAGGACGCTATCGACGCGGTTGAGCAGCACGGTATCGTGTTTATCGACGAAATCGACAAAATCTGTAAGCGCGGCGGCAACAGCTCCGGCCCGGATGTTTCCCGCGAAGGCGTTCAGCGCGACCTGCTGCCGCTGGTGGAAGGTTGCACCGTCTCTACCAAGCACGGCATGGTGAAAACTGACCACATTCTGTTTATCGCGTCAGGTGCGTTTCAGGTTGCCAGCCCATCCGATCTCATTCCGGAACTGCAGGGTCGTCTGCCAATCCGCGTTGAGCTGCAGGCGCTGACCACTGAAGATTTCGAACGTATCCTGACTGAGCCAAACGCTTCTGTGACCGTACAGTACAAAGCGTTGATGGCGACCGAAGGCGTGAATATCGAGTTCACCGACGATGGGATAAAACGCATCGCTCAGGCCGCATGGCAGGTCAACGAAACCACCGAAAACATCGGTGCGCGTCGTCTGCACACCGTGCTGGAACGCCTGGTGGAAGATATCTCTTACGATGCGAGCGACCTTAACGGTCAAACCATTACCATTGACGCAGAGTATGTGGGCAAACACCTGGATGCGTTAGTGGCAGATGAAGATCTGAGCCGTTTTATTCTATAATCGCGTTCAATGCATTTTCATCACTGTTGATGGGGGCTATGGCCCCCATTTTTATTGGCTAAATAACTATGACTGATATCAGCCGTACGCAGGCGTGGCTCGAAAGTCTGCGTCCAAAAACGCTTCCTTTGGCTTTTGCCGCCATTATCGTCGGTACCGCACTTGCCTGGTGGCAGGGGCATTTCGATCCCCTGGTGGCTGGTCTGGCGCTTGTCACCGCCGGGCTACTGCAAATCCTCTCTAATCTCGCCAATGATTACGGCGATGCGGTAAAAGGCAGCGATAAACCTGATCGTATCGGGCCGCTGCGCGGGATGCAAAAAGGGGTAATTACCCAGGCACAGATGAAGCGGGCGCTGATTATCACCGTGGTGTTGATTTGCCTGTCCGGCCTGGCGCTGGTGACGGTCGCCTCGAAAACCACCAGCGATTTCATTGGCTTCCTGGTGCTGGGCTTGCTCGCCATTATTGCAGCAATTACCTATACCGTCGGGACGCGTCCTTACGGGTATATTGGTCTGGGCGACATCTCCGTACTGGTGTTCTTCGGCTGGCTGAGCGTCATGGGAAGCTGGTACTTGCAGGCGCATACGGTGATCCCCGCCCTGTTCCTGCCCGCGACCGCCTGCGGTCTGCTGGCGACGGCGGTGCTGAATATCAATAACCTGCGCGACATCGACAGCGACCGTGAGAACGGTAAGAACACGCTGGCCGTGCGTCTGGGCCCGGTGAATGCCCGCCGCTATCACGCCTGCCTGCTCATCGGCGCGCTGGTCTGCCTGGCACTGTTCAATCTGATCTCTCTGCACAGCCTGTGGGGCTGGCTGTTTGTGCTCGCCGCACCGCTGCTGGTTAAGCAGGCCCGCTATGTCATGCGTGAACTCAGCCCGGCTGCCATGCCGCCGATGCTGGAGCGCACGGTAAAAGGCGCATTGCTGACTAACCTGCTGTTCGTCATCGGGATTGTCTTAAGCCAGACGCTGAGTTAGCTGACAAATATCAATTAACAATTGATGATTTTGCCAACAAGGCATTTCGCACGATATACTGAACACATTCGCAGCAACAGAGCGTTAAACCAATGAAATACGATACCTCCGAGCTTTGTGACATCTACCAGGAAGATGTCAACGTCGTTGAACCCCTGTTCTCCAACTTTGGTGGACGGTCGTCGTTTGGCGGACAAATCATCACGGTGAAATGTTTCGAGGACAACGGGTTGCTGTACGATCTGCTCGAAGAGAACGGCCGTGGCCGCGTTCTGGTGGTCGACGGCGGCGGTTCCGTGCGCCGTGCATTGATTGATGCTGAACTGGCGGGAATTGCCGTCCAGAACGAGTGGGAAGGCATTGTGGTGTACGGTTCCGTGCGTCAGGTGGACGATCTCGAAGACATGGATATCGGGATTCAGGCCATCGCGGCCATACCGGTAGGCGCAGCGGGCGACGGCATCGGCGAAAGCGACGTGCGCGTCAATTTCGGCGGCGTGACCTTCTTCTCGGGCGACCACCTTTATGCTGACAATACCGGCATTATCCTTTCTGAGGATGCGCTGGATATTGAGTAGTTAATCGGTAAGCGAGATGCATAAAAAAACCGCCAACAGCAATGTGGCGGTTTTTTTGTCCCTCGGGATTCGCGGTCCGTTGGGTGATATTGCAACCTTTAACCGGGCTTGTGTCCACCGACTTATCACCGGTGGTGAACGGTGGAGCGGTAAGCAGCAGGGACCGCATAATGAAACGCTATTTATGTATCGCGTTCATTGTCGCCAGCGTACTCGTGGTAAAGAGTGATGAACCGAGTGGGTTTGTTGCTTATGCTATGACAGCGCAGGACAAGTAGCGTTAAGGCCGCCTCTGGCGGCCTTTTTTATGGTTGAAATCCGTGAGCAATAACCATAAAAAAGCCGGGTGGCGGCTTCGCCTTACCCGGCCTACTCAATTCATTCCCAAAGGAAATCAGACTTCTTCCATACGTCCCAGCAGTGCCTGCAGGCGATCCTGCCAGCCGTTCTGCTGTTCGCGCAGCTGGTTGTTTTCGCGCTCCAGTTCTTCACGGCTGTGCTGAGCATTCTGAACTTCCTGGGACAGGGAGTTGTTTTTCTCTTTCAGCTCTTCAATTTCCATCTGCAGCAGGGTGATGGTGTCGATCGCCTGCTGTACTTTCGATTCCAGTTTCTCAAACACTTCTAAAGACATGATGCTACCTCTCCTGAATTGCAAGGCGACGCTTTAACGTAAACGCGCACGACATATACCGTCGATTGTATGGAGCGCGGCGCTCTGTGTCCAGCGACACACCGCGCAGATCGCGGTTTGCAACACTTTTAGGTCTGGTCCTGGTGCGTTCGCGGTATATACCCCTAAATTGTTAACTCTTTAGTTAATGAAATGATTCAGCTCACATTATACCGTTGATGCAAAAACGCGCTTTATGGCGCGAAAACGCTCATTTTATTGACACAGACCACACATTTTGATTTCGATATTTCTCGTTTGTGCTCGTTAACGATAAATTAACACTATGTCTACAGGGCATCGTGGCTGTCACGGGCGGTCACGCAAACAATAAACATTACTCTTTTGCAGGATTCCGATTATGAGTCAGACATCAACCTTAAAAGGCCAGTGCATTGCCGAGTTCCTGGGTACCGGGTTGTTGATATTCTTCGGAGTAGGCTGTGTCGCTGCACTGAAAGTGGCAGGTGCCAGTTTTGGTCAGTGGGAAATCAGTATTATCTGGGGTTTGGGCGTGGCGATGGCCATCTACCTGACCGCAGGGGTTTCCGGCGCACATCTTAACCCGGCGGTGACCATCGCGTTGTGGCTATTCGCGTGCTTTGACGGACGCAAAGTTGTCCCTTTCATCATTTCACAATTTGCCGGCGCCTTTTGCGCAGCGGCGTTAGTTTACGGGCTTTATTACAATCTTTTCACCGACTTCGAACAGACGCATCATATGGTGCGTGGCAGTGTCGAAAGTCTGGATCTGGCAGGCATTTTCTCAACGTATCCGAATCCGCATATTAATTTTGTGCAGGCGTTCGCAGTTGAAATGGTGATTACCGCTATTCTGATGGGCGTCATTATGGCGCTGGGCGACGACGGAAACGGCATTCCGCGCGGCCCGCTGGCACCACTTTTGATTGGCCTTCTGATTGCGGTAATTGGCGCATCAATGGGTCCGCTGACCGGCTTTGCGATGAATCCGGCGCGTGACCTGGGTCCAAAAACCTTCGCCTTCTTTGCAGGATGGGGCGATGTCGCCTTTACCGGCGGCAAAGACATTCCTTACTTCCTGGTTCCGCTGTTCGGGCCAATCGTAGGGGCGGCGCTGGGCGCATTCGGCTATCGCAAATTAATTGGTCGCCACTTACCGTGCGACACCTGTGTGGAAGAGGAAAAAGAGTCGACTTCCACCACACAACAAAAAGCTTCGCTGTAATCTGACTACGGGACACATACCATGACCGAAAAAAAATATATCGTTGCGCTCGACCAGGGCACTACCAGCTCCCGCGCTGTCGTAATGGATCATGACGCGAACATTGTCAGCGTGTCTCAACGCGAATTTGAGCAAATCTATCCGCGTCCAGGCTGGGTTGAACACGACCCGATGGAGATCTGGGCGTCACAAAGCTCCACGCTGGTGGAAGTGCTGGCGAAAGCCGACATCAGTTCTGACGAGATTGCCGCTATCGGTATCACCAACCAGCGTGAAACCACCGTTGTCTGGGAGCGCGAAACCGGTAAGCCCATCTACAACGCCATTGTCTGGCAGTGCCGCCGCACCTCAGAGATCTGCGAAAAACTGAAGCGCGACGGAATGGAAGAGTACGTGCGCAGTACAACCGGTCTGGTCATTGACCCCTATTTCTCCGGCACCAAAGTGAAGTGGATCCTCGATCACGTGGAAGGTTCACGCGAGCGTGCACGACGCGGCGAGCTGCTGTTTGGCACCGTCGATACCTGGCTTATCTGGAAGATGACTCAGGGACGCGTTCACGTCACCGACTACACCAACGCCTCGCGCACCATGCTGTTCAACATCAACACTCTGGAGTGGGATGACAAGATGCTGGACGCGCTGGACATTCCGCGTGCGATGCTGCCAGACGTGCGCAAATCTTCAGAAGTATACGGCCAGACCAACATCGGCGGTAAAGGCGGCACCCGTATTCCTATCGCCGGTATTGCCGGTGACCAGCAGGCGGCGCTGTTCGGCCAGCTGTGCGTCAAGGAAGGGATGGCGAAGAACACTTACGGCACCGGCTGCTTTATGCTCATGAACACCGGCGAGAAAGCGGTGAAATCAGAAAACGGTCTGCTGACCACCATCGCCTGCGGCCCACGCGGTGAAGTGAACTATGCCCTGGAAGGGGCGGTATTCATGGCGGGTGCCTCCATTCAGTGGCTGCGCGACGAGATGAAGCTGATCAGCGATGCGTTTGACTCCGAATACTTCGCGACCAAAGTGAAAGACACCAACGGCGTATACGTGGTGCCAGCGTTTACCGGTCTGGGCGCACCGTACTGGGATCCGTACGCCCGCGGCGCGATTTTCGGCCTGACGCGCGGTGTGAACTCTAACCACATTATTCGTGCGACCCTGGAATCCATCGCCTACCAGACGCGCGACGTGCTGGAAGCGATGCAGGCGGACTCCGGCATTCGTCTGCACGCCCTGCGCGTGGACGGCGGTGCGGTAGCCAACAACTTCCTGATGCAGTTCCAGTCCGACATTCTGGGTACCCGCGTTGAACGTCCTGAGGTGCGAGAAGTAACGGCGCTGGGCGCGGCGTATCTGGCAGGTCTGGCGGTTGGCTTCTGGCAAAACCTTGACGAGCTTCAGGAAAAAGCGGTGATCGAACGCGAATTCCGTCCAGGCATCGAAACCACCGAGCGCAACTACCGCTACAGCGGCTGGAAGAAAGCGGTGAAACGTGCCCTGGCATGGGAAGAGCACGACGAGTAAGACAGACTCACCCCTCACCCTAACCCTCTCCCCAAAGGGGCGAGGGGACTTAAAACACCCTCTCCCCTTTGGGGAGAGGGCCGGGGTGAGGGGCTCAGACTGCACCACCCCTCCCCCTCCCCACTCTGTGATAAACTTCGTGCAATTCCTTTTGATTGTACGAGTACCTCATGAAACGTGAACTTGCTATCGAGTTTTCCCGCGTCACCGAAGCTGCCGCCCTCGCAGGCTACAAGTGGCTGGGCCGTGGCGACAAAAATACCGCAGACGGCGCAGCCGTCCACGCCATGCGCATTGTGCTTAATCAGGTCAATATCGATGGCACTATCGTCATTGGCGAAGGCGAAATCGACGAAGCCCCGATGCTCTACATCGGTGAAAAAGTCGGGACGGGCAAAGGCGATGCGGTGGATATCGCGGTCGACCCGATCGAAGGCACGCGCATGACGGCGATGGGCCAGGCCAACGCGCTGGCGGTGCTGGCGGTGGGCGATAAGGGCTGCTTCCTCAACGCGCCAGATATGTACATGGAAAAGCTGATTGTCGGTCCTGGTGCTAAAGGCGCTATCGACCTTAGCCTGCCGCTGGATGCCAACCTGCGCAATATCGCAGCGGCGCTGGGTAAACCGCTCAACGAACTCACCGTGACCATCCTGGCGAAACCGCGCCACGACGCCACCATCGCTTATCTGCAAGCACTCGGCGTGCGCGTATTTGCCATTCCTGATGGCGACGTTGCCGCCTCTATTCTGACCTGCATGCCGGACAGCGAGGTCGACGTGCTTTACGGCATCGGCGGCGCGCCGGAAGGTGTGGTCTCTGCGGCAGTGATCCGCGCGCTGGACGGCGATATGCAGGCGCGTCTGCTGCCACGCCATGAGGTCAAAGGCGACAGCGACGAGAACCTTCGCATTGGTGAAGACGAACTGGCGCGCTGTGCGGCGATGGGCATCGAGGCCAATAAAGTGCTCGCGCTGAACGAGATGGCTCGCAGCGATAACGTGGTCTTCTCCGCAACCGGCATCACCAAAGGCGATCTGCTGGATGGCATCACCCGCAAGGGAAACATGGCCACCACTGAAACCCTGCTGATCCGCGGCAAATCCCGCACCATTCGCCGCATTCAGTCCATTCATTATCTCGACCGCAAAGACCCGGACGTACAGACGCACATTCTGTAAAACCGTTTGATCGATAGAGCTTTCCGGCCCGAATGGGCTGGAAATGTTTCCCACAAGTACGGAAGATAGAAGAGAGAAACAGCACAGGAGAAGATCATGGCGGACTGGGTAACAGGTAAAGTCACAAAGGTACAGTTCTGGACCGATGCGCTATTTAGCCTCACGCTGCACGCTCCCGTTCATCCGTTTACCGCCGGGCAGTTTGCCAAGCTCGGGCTGGATATCGACGGTGAACGCGTACAGCGCGCCTACTCTTACGTTAACGCGCCTGATAACCCGGATCTCGAGTTCTATCTGGTCACCGTCCCGGACGGTAAGCTCAGCCCGCGCCTCGCCGCGCTGAAACCGGGCGATGAGGTGCAGATTGTCTCCGACGCGGCGGGGTTCTTCGTGCTGGATGAAATCCCCGACTGTGACACGCTCTGGATGCTGGCGACCGGCACGGCCATCGGCCCGTATCTCTCTATCCTGGAGTACGGCAAAGATCTGGAGCGCTTTAAGAATATCGTGCTGGTTCACGCCGCGCGCTACGCCGCAGACCTGAGCTATTTGCCGCAGATGCAGGCGCTGGAACAGCGATATGGCGGGAAGTTAAAAATTCAGACGGTGGTCAGCCGCGAAACCGCAGCTGGCTCGTTAACCGGCCGCGTTCCGGCGTTGATTGAAAGCGGCGCGCTGGAAGAGGCGGTGGGTTTACCGATGAATACCGAAACCAGCCACGTGATGCTGTGCGGTAACCCGCAGATGGTGCGCGATACGCAGCAACTGCTGAAGGATACCCGGCAGATGACGAAACACCTTCGCCGCCGACCGGGCCATATGACCGCCGAACACTACTGGTGATCAGCGGTACTTCACCTCAAGGGTATCTTTTCCATATTTGTTCTCGCTCTGGGTGCCGATAAACGCGCCCAGTTCGACAACCATCATCACAAAGATAACCGTCGGCAGCAGTCTGCCCACCACCCACGGGAGGATGGAGGGCAGCATTGACCAGTTCCCCGCCACCAGCATCCACGCCAGAATAATCAGAAAAGCCCAAGCGCCGGAGCGACCGCGATCGTGCAGACGTTTCACCACCACGGCGGCGGTTGGCCACAGTAAACAGACCAGCGCAAAAGCCGCAGTTTGCGTGCTCAGCCAGGCGTTATAGGCAACAAAAAACAGAAGCAGCATGGCGACAACCCACGCTGCCATCCAGATCCAGAAGTCACGGCGTCCAATACGCCCTTTGAATGAAAACAACCACTGCTGTATGGTCATGTAAGGTTCCTTATTATTGTTTAGCCCGCATTTTACCCTGGAGTTGTGACCTTTTGACAAGCCGACCAGATATCGTTTTAATCATGGGCAATAACGGCCAGGGGCAATGTTGATGAAAAGTTCGGCACACTCTCTTTATTTGTGTTTAGCGATGCTGAGCGCCAGTTTTTCTCTGCACGCCGCGGAACCGGCTTCCCCGGTCACCGCCCCCTACCTTCTGGCGGGCGCCCCCTCTTTCGATCAATCTATCAGCCAGTTCCGCGAAGCCTTCAATAAAGAAAACCCCTCGCTTGCGCTGGGAGAGTTCCGTGCGATTGACGGTGCCCGCGATACGCCAACCCTGACCCGCGCTGCCAGCAAAATTAACGAGAATCTATATGCTTCCACTGCCCTTGAGCGCGGAACGTTAAAAATCAAAAGCATGCAGATCACCTGGCTGCCGATTCAGGGCCCAGAGCAGAAAGCGGCGAAAGCGAAAGCGCTGGAGTATATGAGCGCTATTCTGCGCGCCTTTACCCCCACCTTCACGAAAGCGCAAAGCCAGCAAAAGCTGCAAAAACTGCTTACCGCCGGGAAAAACAAACGCTATTACGCCGATACGGAAGGTGCCGTTCGCTATGTCGTCGCAGATAACGGCGAAAAGGGGCTGACCTTCGCGGTTGAACCGATTAAGCTGGCCCTATCAGACGCACTCGAGGGGGCGAATTAATGACAAAAAGCAAAGCCTTTCGAGGGAAAATCTCTATACTGATTCACAGACCATGCTGCCCTTAAGGGTGGCCATATTCCTTAATTCGCTTATTGAGCGTGGAGAATTGAAATGCGACATCCTTTAGTGATGGGTAACTGGAAACTGAACGGCAGCCGCCACATGGTAAACGAACTGGTTGCTAACCTGCGTAAAGAGCTGGCTGGCGTGACCGGCTGCGCGGTTGCTATCGCTCCGCCGGATATGTACCTGGATCTGGCTAAACGTGCCGCTGACGGCAGCCACATCATTCTGGGCGCGCAGAACGTTGACGTTAACCTGTCTGGCGCGTTTACCGGTGAAACCTCCGCTGAAATGCTGAAAGACATTGGCGCGAAATACATCATCATCGGCCACTCTGAGCGTCGCACCTACCACAAAGAATCTGACGAGTTCATCGCGAAGAAATTCGCTGTGCTGAAAGAGCAGGGTCTGATCCCGGTTCTGTGCATCGGTGAAACCGAAGCAGAAAACGAAGCGGGTAAAACCGAAGAAGTGTGCGCACGTCAGATCGACGCTGTGCTGAAAACCCAGGGCGCGGCAGCGTTCGAAGGCGCGGTTATCGCTTACGAGCCAGTCTGGGCGATCGGTACCGGCAAATCTGCAACTCCAGCGCAGGCACAGGCGGTGCACAAGTTCATCCGTGACCACATTGCAAAAGCAGACGCGAAAGTGGCTGAGCAGGTCATCATCCAGTACGGCGGTTCCGTTAACGCATCAAACGCAGCTGAGCTGTTCACCCAGCCAGACATCGATGGCGCGCTGGTTGGCGGCGCATCCCTGAAAGCAGACGCTTTCGCGGTGATCGTTAAAGCGGCAGAAGCGGCTAAGCAGGCGTAATTGCCTTTGGGGCGGGTGGCGCTTCGCTAACCCGCCCTACAAAACCACTACAAACGTCCTAATACGCTAAACCACAAATAATCCAGCGGCAGCAGCACCAGATACGTCGCAATCGCCAGCGCCAGGCAGAGCAGCATCCCCGCCTTCGCAGGCACTTTCCCTAAGCCCATCGCCACCACAATCGGCGACGCCTGATACGGCAGCAGCGGCGTGGAATACCCCAGCACCTGAATCATGATCACCGACAGCAGCGGGAAGCCGGTCGCGTCGGAGAAGCTCTGCGCCAGCGTGGTGTACAGCGCCGGAACGCCGTTGGCGGTCATAATGAAGTTGAGCGCCGTGGTGATCCCCGTCAGCGCCAGGAAGCTGGTAAACGGGCGGTCTGCATCCAGCGGCATGATATGGAGCAACGCCTCGCCTACGGCCGCACCGATACCGGTCTGCGTCACCGTAATGGCCAGCCCGAGTATACCCGCGACGTAAATACAGGTGCGCATATTCACCCCCGCCGAGAACTCCTCGCCGGTGATAAATCCGATGCGCGGCAGCATAACGATGACCGAGGCCGCCAGCCCTGTCCACGCTGGGCCCACGCCATGCCAGCTCTCCGTTACCCACATCGTCAACACCACCGCCAGCAGCCAGGCGAGTCGTTTTTCGTCACGCCCCATCGGTTCAGACGGCGTCAGATCCTTCGCTGGTTTCGGGCTACCGGGGAACAGCCAGCAGATCAGGCCAATCAGAATCAGGCCTTTGAGAATACCCAGCACCGGCGTGTGCAGCAGCAGATACGGGACATAGTTGAGGTGGATACCGTATGAGCCCTCCGCCGCGCCGCTCATCACCAGGTTTGGCACGTTAGCGGGCAAAATAGTGGCCGAGAGCTGGAAAGTGCCAAACCCGACCGCCAGCGCCAGGCCAAACCAGGCCCGCGAGCCATCAGGAATGCCGGCCCGCTTCGCCATCGCGGCGACAATCGGCATCAGCAGCGCAATACGTCCCATGTTCGACGGCATCACGAATGCCAGGGCATAGCTCAGCAGCACAACGCTTGCCACCATCAGCAACCAGGAGTCGGTAAGCTTTGCCGACAGCGCCCGGGCGGCCCTGTCCGCCAGGCCGGTTTTCCGAATCGCCACGCCCAGCACAAAGCCGCTGAACACCAGCCAGAAGGCAGACGAGGCGAAGCCGCCAAAGATCACTTCCGGCGGGGCGATTCTGGCGGTCATCGCCGCCGTAAAGAACAGCAGCGCGGTGATAAATTCCGGCAACAGCGACGTCGCCCACAGCACGATGGTGACGCCGACGATCAGCGAGGGAAGCAGCAGAGGATGCGTTAACCAGAGCGACATACCTGTCTCCTGTAGAATTTTTCAGCAAGTCTACGGCGACAGGCAGGGCGAGTAAACGCTATTTATGGTGGGGTCACTTCAGGATATCGCATTGATGATCCTGCAATTCCTCAGCCGACGCGCGGTTAAAGGTAAGCAGGTTACGCTCTGTCGCCAGCAGTACAAACGAGCCGTCTGACTGCTGCGCCATCGCCAGCGCGAAGCGTCCCATATGGTCGCGCGCTTCCGGCAGCTCTTCCGCCAGCATCATAAACGGGCTGCGCTGCACCAGTTCGTTCTCCGTCACCCGACGGGCAAGGTACTCATGCCCTTCCAGCCCGCCCGGAAGCGGTAGCCACTGGGTGCTGATTTGCCCCTGCGCCGCGTTCAGCTTCTCGCGCACGTCCGGGCGCAGGCAGGAGATGTGGATATGAAAATGGTTCTGCGTGCGCCCGGTCGGGGAGTTGATGGTCAGCGAAATAGCGCTGTCAGGCACGTCGGCTCCCCGTTTCATGCTCATAAAATGACGAGACTGCCATGCCAGCCAGAAGAAATTCGGTGTCTGAGGCTCAGTCAGCAGCGGGCTTTCGGTGCCGTTGATACGGTACGTGGGCATCAGCAGGTATTGCAGCGGTCCGTTGCGGTCCTTGAACACCACGTAGCCCGCATCCGGCATCACCTGCGCACACGGTGCCGGGTTACGGTTATGCAGCTGGTTGGGCACACACTGGTCGAGAACGATATGGCGCAACGCATTCGGATTACCCGCTTTCATCCAGTACACGCCGCCTGCGGCAAGGGCGATAACGATCAGAATCAGTAAGATAATTTTTTTCACAACGCGTTCCCTGTTTTCAATAGAGGCAAAAGAGTAACGCAAAATGATGACCAAATAAAAAACCCGGTGGATTTCTCACACCGGGTTACCGTGTCGTTCTTTGTAAAACGCTTAGCGCTTGCTGATCTGGTCGAAGGTGCCGCCGTTAGAGAAGTGCTCTTTTTGCGCTTTGGTCCAGCCGCCAAAAACATCATCGATAGTGAACAGCTTCAGTTTCGGGAATGCGTTTTCGTATTTCTTCGCGACGGCCTCATCGCGCGGGCGATAGAAGTTTTTCGCCGCAATTTCCTGACCTTCCGGCGAGTAAAGATACTTCAGGTAGGCTTCCGCCACCGCTTTGGTCCCTTTCTTATCAACAACCTTATCGACTACGGAGACGGTCGGTTCAGCGAGGATGGATTCGCTCGGGGTCACGATCTCGAATTTGTCTTTACCCAGCTCGTTGGTCGCCAGCAGGGCTTCGTTTTCCCAGGCAATCAGCACGTCGCCGATGCCGCGCTCGACGAAGGTGTTAGTTGCGCCGCGCGCGCCGGAGTCCAGCACTTCGACATTTTTAAACAGCGCTTTCACGAATTCCTGCGCTTTAGCCTGGTCACCGTTGTTGTGGTGCAGGGCGTAGCCCCAGGCCGCCAGGTAGTTCCAGCGTGCGCCGCCGGAGCTTTTCGGGTTCGGCGTGATGACAGACACGCCCGGCTTAATCAGGTCGTTCCAGTCTTTAATCTGTTTCGGGTTGCCTTTGCGCACCAGGAAGACAATGGTCGAGGTGTATGGCGCAGAGTTGTCCGGCAGGCGCTTGATCCAGTTTTTGTCGATACGGCCACGCTCCGCGATCGCGTCTACGTCATAAGCCAGCGCCAGGGTAACCACATCGGCTTCAATGCCGTTGATCACCGATGTCGCCTGCTTACCTGAACCGCCGTGAGACTGGCGAACCACCACGTTATCGCCGGTTTCCTGTTTCCAGTGCGCCGCAAAAGCTTTGTTGTACTGGTCGTACAGTTCACGCGTCGGATCGTACGACACGTTCAGTAACTGAATGTCCTTTGCCAGAACGCTGGTCGATGCCAGCAATAATGTTAACCCCACGCCCCATTTATTCATCGCCCGGCTCTCTTGTTTAGTGTTTTGATGAATGCAGCGTGCCAGAAAGCTAACCGATGATTAAAGAATAAAAAAAGATTGGCTATAACGTGGAGGAATAAAAAAAGGATGGGCACAAAAAAGCCGGGTGGCGGCTACGCCTTACCCGGCCTACGATCCGTGCTGTTGTAGGCCCGGTAAGCGCAGCGCCACCGGGCAACAGAGCCGATCAGTACAGTTTTTTCGCGCAGTCCAGCCAGTCACCTTTGAACGGACGCTTCATGTTTTCAATGGCGTCGATGATGTCATGGTGAACCAATTTCTCGTTCTGAATACCGACGCAGCGGCCGCCGTGGCCCTGTAGCAGCAGCTCGATCGCATACGCACCCATGCGGGACGCCAGGATACGGTCGTACGGGCCTGGGGAACCGCCACGCTGAATGTGACCCAGAACGGTCGCGCGGGTTTCGCGTTTGGTTTCGGTTTCGATGTACTTCGCCAGCTCGTCAACGTCACAGATGTGCTCGGTGATAGCAACGATGGCGTGTTTCTTACCTTTCGCGATGCCGGCTTTGATCTCTGCGACCAGATCTTCACGGCTGAACTCTACTTCCGGAACTACCACGAACTCACAGCCACCGGCAATGGCCGCCGCCAGGGTCAGGTCGCCGCAGTAACGGCCCATCACTTCAACAATGGAAATACGCTGGTGAGAGGAAGAGGTGTCACGCAGGCGGTCAATCGCTTCCACAACGGTACCCAGCGCGGTGAAGTAACCGATGGTGTAGTCAGTGCCTTTGATGTCGTTGTCGATAGTGCCAGGCAGGCCGATGCACGGGAAGCCCATTTCAGTCAGACGTTTTGCACCCATGTACGAGCCGTCGCCGCCGATAACCACCAGCGCATCCAGACCCCGTTTTTTCATGTTTTCGATAGCCACTTCACGGATGTGTTCGTCACGGAATTCCGGGAAGCGCGCGGAACCGAGGAAAGTACCGCCACGGTTGATCATGTCAGACACGCTGTAGCGGTCGAGCTGAACCATGCGGTCTTCATACAGACCCAGGTAACCGTCATAGATACCAAAAACTTCCAGACCTTCCGTCAGCGCTGCACGGACAACCCCACGGATTGCCGCGTTCATGCCCGGCGCATCACCGCCGCTTGTCAACACACCGATTTTCTTAATCATGACTACCTCTGAACTTAGGAATGCAAAATTGAAATCTGCTGCCGGAAGAAACTGTTCAACCGTCGAATACTGCAAATAGTATATCAATCCCTTCCAGCTGAATTGATTCAGGTCAGGCCATATGGTGGTAATTTATCCACAAAATGCTGGTCTGGCTCACTTTTTTACAACGAATTACGAAAGCTCAAAACGCCCTGGGGACGACAGAGCACGGATCCTGGTGAATAATGACGTCTGACCCAGGGAAACGCTGCAAAATCGCCTGCTCCACCTGTTCAGCGACCATATGCGCCTGAACCAGTGGCAGGTTGTCTTCCATTTCCAAATGAATCTGAATAAAGCGGGTCGGCCCTGACTGCCGCGTACGAAGATCGTGAGCACCACTGACGCCAGGCCAGTGGGTCACGATGGCATAAATTTCATCACGTTCTGCATCCGGAAGCGCACGGTCAAGAAGCGACTGTACCGCGTCATACCCCATCCGCAACGCGCTGTATAAAATATAGATCCCTATCCCTAACGCAAACAACGCATCGGCACGATGCCAGCCATACCAGGCCAGACCGAGCGCAATAAGAATAGCCCCATTCATCATAACATCAGACTGATAATGAAGCATATCGGCCCGTACAGCCTGGCTTTGTGTTTTGCGTACAACCCAGCGCTGGAACGTTACAAGAACAAGTGTGCTTATAAGTGCAACTACGGTTACGACCACACCAACGCCCGGATCGTTCATCGGAGAAGGCGAAATAAGATGCTGAATGCCGGTCAAAAACAGGAAAAGCGCGGAGCCCGAAATAAACATACTTTGTGCCAGCGCGGCCAGCGATTCCGCTTTGCCGTGGCCAAACGTATGCTCTTCATCTGCCGGTTGCAGCGAATAGCGCACCACCAGCAGGTTGGTCAGCGAGGCGGCAATATCCACCAGTGAATCCACCAGCGCCGCCAGAATACTAACCGACCCGGTGTACCACCACGCGAAAATTTTAATGATCAGCAAACACGACGCCGTCACCGTCGCGGCTATTGCGGCCCGGCTTACCAGCCGTCCATAGGATTGATTCATAAACACTCCTGTCATGCCATGGCGCTAGTATAACGGATGGCGGTGGAGTGAAAGGATGAATAAAGCGTTAACAACACTGAACGATGGGCAAAAAAAACCCCCACATCATGTGGGGGAAGACAGGGATGGTGTCTATGGCAAGGAAAACAGGGTTTACTGGTTACTACGGGTACTGCTATTGCTACTGAAAAGCGTCATATCTGAGCTTCGCTGCATCCGTGCAACCTCACGCAACTGGTTCATACGTTGCTGATGTTTGGTATTCAAAACCGCTTGCTGCTCGGGCGTTAGCAGGTGGAACATCTGGTTGCGAACCTTCGCCATTTCTACCTGGCGGGCAACCTGTTCCTGCGCCATTTTTTCTGCCTGAGCGCGTACAGCGCTTTCGTCAAAATTTTCTGCGGTGACAAGGCGATGCATTGTCTCCATTTCGCTAACATTAACAGGGGGCTGGTCGTGTCGTGCCCTCTGCATCAGATCTCGCATCTGTTGACGCTGATGTTCGGTTAAACTTATGCCGTCAAACATATGGCTTTGGCTGCTGTGCTGCGTTGCGCCCTCTGCTGAGGAACCGTTATCGCTGTTGATAGCTACAGCAGCCTGGCTAAACGCACAGAAGGCCAGCGTTGAGGCCATGACGGCAGCGGTAACTTTGCGCATCACTTGCTCCCAAAATCTTTCGTGTCGCGATTCAACGAGAGACAGTCTACGATTCAGGCTGCAAACATGCGTCAGGGGGTGTAAAACAACGTAAAGTCATGGATTAGATAGCCTTGATGTCGTAATTTCTGCCTCGGAGGTATTTAAACAATGAATAAAATCCTGTTAGTTGATGATGACCGAGAGCTCACATCTCTTTTAAAGGAGTTGCTCGACATGGAAGGTTTCAACGTCCTGGTTGCCCATGATGGGGAACAGGCGCTGAGTCTCCTTGACGACAGCATCGATTTACTTTTGCTCGACGTCATGATGCCGAAGAAAAACGGTATTGATACGTTGAAAGAGCTTCGCCAGACACACCAGACCCCCGTCATTATGCTGACCGCGCGCGGCAGCGAGCTTGACCGCGTACTCGGCCTTGAGCTGGGTGCGGATGACTATTTACCTAAGCCGTTCAACGACCGTGAACTGGTGGCCCGTATTCGCGCGATCCTGCGCCGCTCTCACTGGAGCGAGCAGCAGCAGAATACCGACAACAGCTCACCTACGCTGGAAGTGGACTCCCTGAGCCTGAACCCGGGCCGCCAGGAAGCGAGCTTCGACGGTGAAACGCTGGAGCTAACCGGCACCGAGTTCACCCTGCTGTATCTGCTGGCGCAGCATCTCGGCCAGGTGGTGTCGCGTGAACACTTGAGCCAGGAAGTGCTGGGCAAACGCCTCACCCCGTTTGACCGCGCCATCGATATGCATATCTCGAACCTGCGCCGTAAGCTGCCAGAACGTAAAGACGGTCACCCCTGGTTTAAAACCCTGCGTGGTCGCGGTTATCTGATGGTTTCCGCTTCATGATAGGCAGCTTAACCGCCCGCATCTTCGCCATCTTCTGGCTGACGCTGGCACTGGTTTTAATGCTCGTTTTGATGTTGCCAAAACTCGACTCACGCCAGATGACGGAGCTGCTCGACAGCGAGCAACGTCAGGGCGTGATGATCGAGCAGCACGTGGAAGCGGAGCTGGCAAACGATCCGCCGAACGATTTAATGTGGTGGCGCAGGCTGTTTCGCGCTATCGACAAGTGGGCGCCCCCCGGACAACGTCTTTTACTGGTCACCAGTGAAGGCCGCGTGATTGGGGCCGATCGCAATGAAATGCAGATTATCCGCAACTTTATTGGCCAGGCGGATAACGCCGATCACCCACAGAAAAAGAAATATGGTCGGGTAGAAATGGTGGGCCCTTTCTCGGTGCGGGATGGGGAAGATAACTACCAGCTCTACCTGATTCGCCCCGCGAGCAGTTCCCAGTCCGACTTCATCAACCTGCTATTTGACCGTCCGCTGTTGCTGTTGATTGTCACCATGCTGGTTAGTTCCCCACTGCTGTTATGGCTGGCGTGGAGCCTGGCGAAACCGGCGCGTAAGCTGAAAAACGCGGCGGACGAAGTGGCGCAGGGCAACCTGAGGCAGCATCCGGAGCTGGAATCCGGGCCGCAGGAGTTCCTGGCCGCCGGAACCAGTTTTAACCAGATGGTGAGCGCGCTTGATCGAATGATGACGGCCCAGCAACGTCTGCTGTCGGATATCTCCCACGAGCTGCGAACGCCGCTCACGCGTTTACAGCTGGGTACCGCCCTGCTGCGCCGTCGCAGCGGTGAGAGCAAAGAGCTGGAGCGTATTGAGACGGAAGCGCATCGCCTGGACAGCATGATCAACGATCTGCTGGTGATGTCGCGCAATCAGCAGAAAAACGCGCTGGTGAGCGAAACGGTGAAAGCCAATCACCTCTGGCATGAGGTGCTGGACAACGCGGCCTTCGAAGCGGAACAGATGGGCAAATCCTTCACCGTCAATTTCCCGCCGGGCCCGTGGCCGCTGTACGGTAACCCCAACACGCTGGAAAGCGCGCTGGAGAATATCGTGCGTAACGCCCTGCGCTACTCGCACACGAAGATTGAAGTGGCGTTTTCGGTGGATAAAGACGGGATCACTATCATCGTGGACGACGACGGTCCAGGCGTCAGCCCGGAAGATCGCGAGCAGATTTTCCGTCCGTTCTACCGTACCGACGAGGCGCGCGACCGTGAATCTGGCGGTACGGGGCTGGGTCTGGCGATTGTTGAAACCGCCATGCAGCAGCACCGTGGCTGGGTGAAAGCCGATGACAGCCCGCTGGGCGGTCTGCGGTTAACGCTGTGGCTGCCGCTGTATAAGCGTTCGTAATCCCCTCACCCTAACCCTCTCCCCATAGGGGAGAGGGGACGGCTCGGTGCGGTCTTTTCACCCTCGCCCCTTTGGGGAGAGAGCCGGGGTGAGGGGCAATTATTTCCCCCACAATCTCCGCGAACTGCTCTCGATCTTGCCGCTTATCCGCCGCTTCTGCATCGTTCTGGTCCAGCTGGTGGATAATCCTGCCGCTGACAGCAGGCGGTGAAACTGTTCATCGTCGAACGGCATATGCCAGGCAATGGCACAGGCCTCGAATACCGACACCTCACTCAGGCGCGAAGCCAGCTCAATCGGCGCATCCGCCGAAACCTGTCCCGCCTGCACAACGCGATACAGCCAGCCGGTTTTACCCGCGTTTTGCAGCTGGGCCGACATATCCTGAATGCCAAAATGGTAGTTAAGTTTGAAGCACGGCGAGCGCGGCTGGGTGACCTGAATCAGAGCATCGCCCCAGCGATAAATATCGCCAATAAAGACGTTCTTCTCCGTCAGCCCTTCCGTTGAGAGATTTTCGCCAAACGCGGGGGCGACGAAAAGGTCCGCCTGTTCAGGAAATTCGGTTTTCCAGTGCTGATAGTGCTCGCGCGGATAGTGGCACAGCGCGCGATCGGGCCCGCCGTGGATTTTCTTTTCGGCCTGCTGGTCACCCGCCAGACCAAGCTCGGTAAGCGTCAGCTCACCGTCGACCTGCACTTTGGCGATAGCGCTCGGGCGACTGCCTTCGTACTTCCTTACCTTGCCTGTAAACACATTCACCGGGTAATGCATCTCCACTCCTTCAGATACAAAAAAAGCGAGTCATCAGACTCGCTTCTCACAGGCGTCAATGCAACCTTATTTTTTAGCGGCGAAACGCGCTGCTGCTTCGTCCCAGTTCACTACATCCCAGAAGGCTTTGATGTAGTCAGGGCGACGGTTCTGGAACTTCAGGTAGTAAGCGTGTTCCCACACGTCCAGACCCAGAATTGGGAAGCCGGATGCGCCAGAGATAGCTTCACCCATCAGCGGGGAGTCCTGGTTTGCGGTTGAAACGACCGCCAGTTTGTCACCTTTCAGGACCAGCCACGCCCAGCCAGAACCGAAACGGGTTGCAGCGGCTTTTTCGAATTCTGCTTTGAAGTTGTCAACGGAACCGAAGTCACGCTCGATAGCCGCTTTCAGGTCGCCCTGAAGGGTGGTGCCGGTTTTCAGGCCTTTCCAGAACAGGCTGTGGTTAGCGTGACCGCCCGCGTTGTTGCGCAGCACGGTTTTCTTGTCTGCTGGCAGCTGGTCCAGTTTGGTGATCAGCTCTTCAACAGGCAGATTAGCGAACTCTGGCAGGCTTTCCAGCGCAGCATTCGCGTTATTCACGTAGGTCTGGTGATGTTTAGTGTGATGGATTTCCATCGTCTGCTTGTCGAAATGCGGTTCCAGTGCGTCGTAGGCATACGGCAGGGATGGCAGTGTATAACTCATAATCCTCTCCATTATTGTCGGGCGGCACAGCTGTTAATGCCGCGTAAGCAGTTGGTTCATTATAGTTAATTAAATGATATTGAAAATGATTATCAATGCCGTAGTTTTTATAAGGTTATTCGGTTTTTGAGAAATGAAGGAATTGTGAGTCTGCTCACGCGGTTAACGTGCTGATTGCCATTCAAAACAAAAGTGCGGCAACCTTCTGAAGGTTCCCAAACCGCCTAATTTTTACACTCATCAAGTCGGCGGGAAGCCTCCGGCTATAAAAACGATGAGGATGTAAAAATGAATCATGCGATTACGATGGGTATCTTCTGGCATTTGATAGGCGCGGCCAGTGCAGCCTGTTTCTATGCCCCGTTTAAAAAGGTGAAAGGCTGGTCATGGGAAACCATGTGGTCCGTTGGCGGTACCGTGTCCTGGCTGATTTTGCCGTGGACAATCAGCGCCATGCTGCTGCCCGATTTCTGGGGCTACTTCTCCTCCTTCAACGCCTCCACCCTGCTGCCGGTATTCCTGTTCGGCGCGATGTGGGGTATCGGTAATATCAACTACGGCCTCACCATGCGCTACCTCGGAATGTCGATGGGGATTGGCATCGCGATCGGCATTACGCTGATTGTTGGCACCCTGATGACGCCAATCCTCAACGGCAACTTCGATGTGCTGATCAACACCCAGGGTGGGCGAATGACGTTGCTGGGCGTGCTGGTAGCGGTGATCGGCGTGGGAATTGTCACCCGCGCGGGCCAGTTGAAAGAACGCAAGATGGGCATCAAAGCCGAAGAGTTCAACCTGAAGAAAGGGCTGCTACTGGCGGTGATGTGCGGCGTCTTCTCGGCGGGCATGTCGTTCGCGATGAACGCCGCCAAACCGATGCACGACGCCGCTGCAGCGCTGGGCGTCGACCCGCTGTACGTTGCCCTGCCAAGCTACGTGGTGATCATGGGCGGCGGCGCGCTGGTAAACCTCGGCTTTTGCTTCATTCGTCTGGTAAAAGTGAATAATCTGTCGGTAAAAGCCGACTTCTCGCTGGCAAAACCGCTGATCGTCACCAACGTCCTGCTTTCCGCCCTCGGCGGTCTGATGTGGTATCTGCAATTCTTCTTTTACGCCTGGGGTCACGCCAGTATTCCGGCGCAGTATGACTACATGAGCTGGATGCTGCACATGAGCTTCTACGTGCTGTGCGGCGGGCTGGTTGGGCTGGTGCTGAAAGAGTGGAACAACGCCGGGCGTCGTCCGGTTGGCGTGCTGAGCCTGGGCTGCGTGGTGATTATTATTGCGGCCAATATCGTCGGCCTCGGCATGGCGAACTGATTACGCTGCCTTTCGACTGCGATGACGCCACTGAACCGGCGTCATCCCCACCTCACGGTTAAACACCACCGAAAAGTAGTTACTGTCCTCAAAGCCGCAGCGCATCGCCACTTCACTCACCATCAGCTCCGTATGCTGTAACAGATACTGAGCGTGGCAGATGCGCAGCTGGCGCAGATAGTGGTTTACCGTCATCCCCGTCTGGGTGCGGAACTGCTGGCGCAGCGCGCGCTCGCTGCACTGCTCCTGCTCGCAGAATTTTTCCAGCACGAAACTCTTGTTAAGACTGCCCGCAAGCCGGGTGATGAGCTTATCCAGCAGCGCTTCCTGCGTGGTGGCAGAGGGATTATCCGTAGCGTAACGATGGCGCTTCAGGGTCATCACCAGCTGGGCAAAAAGCAGCTCCGACATCTGGTTTGCCACCGGATCGCTCTTCTGGCTCTCCTGCTCCAGCTGGGAAATCGTCTGGCGCACCTGAGCCATGCCGTTGCTGCTTAAGCGCCAGTGCGGTTCGCCTCTGGCATCATGTAAACCGGGGATATTGCCCGACCAGTCGACATTCAGTTTAAGCCTGTCAGGGCAGTAGATGACGTTCTGCAACACCAGATCGTTAACCGAGGCGTAAGAGTGTTTATCTTCGGCGCGGATGTAGAACAGGTCTCCGCGCGTGATGCGGTAGGGACGGTCGTTGAGGACGTGCAGGCCGTTGCCCCGCCACACCAGCACCAGCTCGCAGAACTCGTGGGTATGCTCGGCAAAGACGTTTTGCGGATAGCGGTCCGCCACCGCGACGGCCTGACTCGCGGAGGCAAAAAAATCATCTTTACGAAGAATTAACTGAGCAGCCACACCACAACCTCGACGGCGAATAACCGGACATTATTAGCCTTTCTGCGGTAAAAAAACGGTGACTGCCCTCGCGTTACTGAAGCAACGCGTCTTTCCCCTGACGGATATCGCGCGGCGACCAGCTAAACTCCCGGCGAAACAGCGTCGAAAAGTGGTTACTGTCGCCGAAACCGCAGCGATAGGCGATATCGGTGACGCTTTCATCCGTGTGCCTTAAAAGGTGACGCGCTTTGATCAGGCGCAGACGGTTGAGGTAGCGCTGCGGCGTCAGCCCGGTATGCTGCTTGAGCTGACGATGCAGCGTGCGCAGCGAGAGCGAAAAGTCATCCGCCAGCGTTTCCCAGCAGACATCTTCGGCAAAATGATCTTCCAGCCAGGCCATCAGCTGATTCAGGCGCGCGTCGTTATTTTCCAGCCCTTCCACCAGGCTGCTGCGCCGCAGCAGCACCAGCAGCTGCATAAACAGCATCTCGCGGGTAGCAATGGCGTGCGTCTCCTGTCCATCCTCGCTCTGCTCCATCTGGCTTACCAGCTGACGCACCTGCTGCAACGTGGACTGATTCACCCGCCAGTGCGACGGGTAGTGGCCGTCCTTCTCCTGCGGCAACAGCTGATTCAGCCCGGAGAGAAACTGAAACGCATCCGGAGAACGATAGAGCACATTGGTCAGGCACAGGTTATCGGTATGTTCATACAGGTGCCTGTCGTGATCGCGCACGAAGCACACCGTACCGCCGCTGATGGTATACGGCTGACCATTAAACACGTGGATGCCCGTTCCGTGCTCAACAATCACAATTTCATGAAAATCATGATGATGTTCCGGGAACGCAGCCTGAGGCAGCCGTGGCTCAATCGCAACCGGCGAAGCCCCCGAAGGAAAAAAATCGACGCTGTGCAGTACGGTCATAACGGCCTCTACCAATGAGAAAAGTTCTCAAAATAGTAATTAAGGCCTTCCCCGCTCACCTTAAATTTTTGACAGCAAACCGCGCAAAAGCTGCCGGTTTTTCAAGAAACAGGCGGAAAGATCGGGAAATGCGGTCAGCGTCACACTGCCTGCAAACCCCGCGATTACTGGAAACTGTGAACTCCCTCACGTTCATCTTTGCTTTCTTGCCAGCGCGAGATTTGGGCTGTCAGTGGCGAGAAGGTGGCTATTTCTTCCCTTTCTTACACTCCTCGGTAATGACTTAAGAAAGGACCCGACCATGACTTTTCGCCATTGTGTGGCTGTCGATTTAGGCGCATCCAGCGGCCGTGTAATGCTCGCCACCTGGGACTGCGACCTGCACACCCTTACGCTTCGCGAAATGCACCGTTTCGCCAATTGTCTGCAAAAACAGGACGGTTTTGTTACCTGGGATATCGACGCCCTGGAAGCAGAGATCGGCACCGGACTTCACAACGTCTGCGAAGACGGTATTCGCATCGACAGTATCGGCATTGATACCTGGGGTGTGGATTACGTGCTGCTGGACAGTCACGGCGAACGCGTCGGCCTGCCGGTCTCCTACCGCGACAGCCGCACCGATGGGCTGATGGCGCATGCCATCGCGCAGCTTGGCAAGGAGAACATCTATGGTCGCAGTGGCATCCAGTTCCTGCCGTTTAACACGCTGTATCAGCTACGTGCGCTGGTTGAGCAACAGCCTGAGCTGGTCGAAAAGGTGGCGCATGCGCTGCTGATCCCGGACTACTTAAGCTACCGTCTGACCGGCAATATGAACTGGGAATACACCAACGCCACCACCACGCAGCTGGTCAACATCAACACCGATAACTGGGATGAACATCTGCTGGCCTGGACGGGCGCCTCGCCGTCCTGGTTCGGCGTGCCAACCCATCCGGGCAATGTAATCGGTCACTGGCTTTGCCCGCAGGGGAATGAAATCCCTGTTGTCGCCGTCGCCAGTCACGACACCGCGAGCGCGGTCATTGCCTCGCCGCTCGCCGACAAAGATGCGGCCTATCTCTCTTCCGGCACCTGGTCGCTGATGGGCTTCGAGAGCAAAACCCCGTACACCAGCGATGCCGCGATGGCGGCGAACATCACCAACGAAGGCGGTGCCGAAGGCCGCTACCGGGTACTGAAGAACATTATGGGGCTGTGGCTGCTCCAGCGGGTGCTGAAAGAGCAGAACATCACCGACCTGCCCGCGCTTATCGCAGAAACCGAAACGCTGAAGGCCTGCACCTTCCTGATCAACCCGAACGACGATCGCTTTATCAACCCGGTGCACATGAGCGCCGAAATCCAGGCCGCCTGTTTTGAAGCGGGGCAGCCGGTACCTTCCCGCCCCGCCGAGCTGGCACGCTGCATTTTTGACAGCCTCGCCCTGCTGTATGCCGACATCCTGAGCGAGCTGGCTGACCTTCGCGGCAAACCGTTCACACAACTGCATATCGTGGGCGGCGGCTGCCAGAACCAGCTGCTGAACCAGCTCTGCGCGGATGCCTGCGGCATTACCGTGGTGGCAGGTCCGATTGAAGCCTCCACGCTCGGCAATATCGGCATTCAGCTGATGACCCTGGACGAACTTTCAAACGTCGACGATTTCCGTTCGGTGGTGACGGCGAATAACAGCCTGACCACCTTCACCCCCCATCCCTGCCATGAAATTGCCCGCTACCGGGCGCAGTTTCAGCAAAAACGACTGACTAAGGAGCTTTGCGCATGACCACTCAACTTGAACAAGCCTGGGACCTGGCTAAACAGCGTTTCGCCGCCGTCGGCGTGGATGTCGAAGAGGCGCTGCGCCAGCTCGACCGTCTGCCCGTCTCCATGCACTGCTGGCAGGGTGATGACGTCGCCGGTTTCGAGAACCCGGGCGGTTCCCTGACGGGGGGTATTCAGGCCACGGGTAACTACCCGGGCAAAGCGCGCAACGCCACCGAACTGCGTGCGGATCTGGAGCTGGCGCTGAGCCTGATCCCCGGGCCAAAGCGCCTGAACCTGCACGCCATTTATCTCGAATCCGACGAGCCGGTCGCGCGTAACGAAATCAAACCGGAACACTTTAAGAACTGGGTGGAGTGGGCGAAGGCCAACCGGCTGGGTCTGGATTTTAACCCGTCCTGCTTCTCGCACCCGCTGAGCGCGGACGGGTTTACCCTTGCGCACGCCAACGACGAAATCCGCCAGTTCTGGATCGACCATGTCAAAGCCAGCCGCCGCGTCTCGGCGTATTTCGGCGAGCAGCTTGGCACGCCATCGGTAATGAATATCTGGATCCCGGACGGCATGAAGGACATCACCGTAGACCGACTGGCCCCGCGTCAGCGTCTGCTGGCCGCGCTGGATGAAGCTATCAGCGAAAAACTGGACCCGGCGCACCACATCGACGCCGTCGAAAGCAAGCTGTTCGGCATTGGCGCAGAGAGCTACACCGTGGGCTCAAACGAGTTCTACATGGGTTACGCCACCAGCCGCCAGACCGCGCTGTGCCTGGATGCCGGCCACTTCCACCCAACCGAGGTGATCTCCGACAAAATTTCCGCCGCCATGCTCTACGTGCCGCGTCTGCTGCTGCACGTCAGCCGCCCGGTTCGCTGGGACAGCGACCACGTGGTGCTGCTGGATGACGAAACCCAGGCCATTGCCAGCGAAATCATCCGCCACGACCTCTTTGAACGCGTACACATTGGCCTCGACTTCTTCGACGCCTCCATCAACCGCATCGCGGCGTGGGTTATCGGCACTCGCAACATGAAGAAAGCCCTGCTGCGCGCGCTGCTGGAGCCTGTCGCCGCCCTGAAACAGCTGGAAGAAAACGGCGACTACACCGCGCGCCTGGCGCTGCTGGAAGAGCAGAAATCCCTGCCGTGGCAGGCGGTGTGGGAGATGTACTGCCAGCGTCACGATGCGCCTGCGGGCAGCCAGTGGCTGGACAACGTGCGGGCATATGAGGAAGACGTGTTGAGTCAGCGCGGGTAACTGCCCCCTCACCCCTGCCCTCTCCCCAAAGGGGAGAGGGAGCAAACCATCCCCTCTCCCCTTTGGGGAGAGGGTTAGGGTGAGGGGTTCAACCTCACCGCGATAACTGGAAATGAAAACTATGCAGACCATCACCACCTCCTGGTTCGTCCAGGGCATGATCAAAGCCACCTCTGACGCCTGGCTCAAAGGCTGGGATGAGCGCAACGGCGGCAACCTGACGCTACGCCTGGACGACGCGGATATCGAGCCATTTGCCGCCGATTTCCACCAGAAGCCGCGCTATATCGCCCTGAGCCAGCCGATGCCGCTGCTCGCCAACACGCCGTTTATCGTCACCGGTTCCGGGAAGTTCTTCCGCAACGTCCAGCTCGACCCGCAGGCCAACCTCGGCGTGGTGAAGGTGGACAGCGACGGTGCGGGCTACCACATTCTCTGGGGGCTAACGGACGACGCGGTGCCTACCTCTGAACTGCCGGCGCACTTCCTCTCCCACTGCGAGCGCATCAAGGCGACCAATGGCAAGGACCGCGTGATCATGCACTGCCACGCCACCAACCTGATCGCCCTGACCTACGTGCTGGAAAATAATTCTGATTTCTTCACCCGCAAACTGTGGGAAGGCAGTACCGAGTGTCTGGTGGTGTTCCCGGACGGCGTCGGCATTCTGCCGTGGATGGTGCCGGGCACCGACGAAATCGGTCAGGCAACCGCAACGGACATGCAGAAGCACTCACTGGTGCTGTGGCCGTTCCACGGCGTCTTCGGCAGCGGCCCGACGCTGGATGAAACCTTCGGCCTGATCGACACCGCCGAGAAATCCGCGGAAGTGCTGGTGAAGGTCTATTCCATGGGCGGCATGAAGCAGACCATCACCCGGGAAGAGCTGATCGCCCTGGGCAAACGCTTTGGCGTCACCCCCATGCAGTCGGCGTTAGATCTGTACCAATAACAACATCGCGCCCCGCTCATTGAGACGGGGCGAAAACCACCTGCAATCCCTACAACTAACTCAAGTCAGTGGAGTAAAAGCAATGAAAATAAAAGCAAGCTTGATCCTCACCGTTGCCGCTCTGGCGTTGTCCGGTTCCGCTTTAGCAGAAGTGAAAATCGCCCTGGTGGCGAAGTCCTTAGGAAATGGATTCTTCGAGGCAGCGAACGTCGGCGCGCAGGAGGCGGCCAAAGAGTTAGGCGATGTGAAAGTGATTTATACCGGCCCGACCACCACCACGGCGGAAGCGCAGATCGAGGTGCTGAACGGGTTGATCGCCCAGGGCGTGGATGCGATCGCGATTTCTGCGAACGATCCGGACGCCGTCGTGCCGGTGCTGAAAAAAGCGATGCAGCGCGGCATTAAGGTTGTGTCGTGGGACTCCGGGGTGGCGAAAGCCGGACGCCAGATCCACCTCAACCCGTCCAATAATGCCCTGATTGGCGAAACCAACGTGAAGCTCGCCGCCGACGCGCTGAAAGCGCTGAACGTGGAGAAGGGCGACGTGGCGGTGCTGAGCGCCACGCCAACCTCCACCAACCAGAATACCTGGATTGCGGAGATGAAAAAGGTGCTGCCGAAGTACCCGTCCGTCAATCTGGTGACCGTGGCCTACGGAGACGATCTCTCTGACAAAAGCTACCGCGAAGCGGTCGGCTTGCTGAAAACCTACCCCGAACTGAAAGTGATTGTTTCGCCATCGTCCGTGGGCATCGTGGCCGCTGCGCAGGCGGTGAAGGACCAGGGCAAGATTGGCAAAGTGTACGTCACCGGTTTAGGCCTGCCGTCCGAGATGGCGGGCGCGGTGAAGTCCGGCGCGAGCAAGAGCTTTGCCATCTGGAACCCGATCGACCTCGGCTATGCGGCAACCTACCTGGCGGATGACCTGGTGAAAGGCACGGCCACGAAAGGTGAGGCCAGCATGGGCAGACTGGGCAAAGTGAAGCTGGATGCTGACGGCAACGGCGCGATGGCCGAGCCGTTCGTCTACGATGCCAGCAATATTGATAAGTTCTCGAAAATCTTTTGATGCAATTTGTAGGCCGGATAAGCGTAGCGCCATCCGGCAAAAGGCGGGTGGAGCTGCCGCTTACCCGCCCTACAAATTCCTCTGTCCAGGAGAACTATCATGACCCCATTGCTACAGCTTTCTGGCATCACCAAGGTGTTCCCCGGCGTGCGTGCTCTTGAGAACGTGCAGCTTGCGCTGTGGCCCGGCAAAGTGACCGCCCTGATAGGCGAAAACGGCGCGGGCAAGTCGACGCTGGTCAAAGTGATGACCGGCATTTACCAGCCCGACGAGGGCGAAATTCTCTATAAAGCGATCCCCGTTCATCTCCCGACGCCGGAGTCGGCGCATAAAATGGGCATCACCGCCATCCACCAGGAAACCGTGCTGTTTGATGAACTCTCGGTCACCGAGAATATCTTTGTCGGTCAGTACCTTCACAAAGGCTTCCTGAAAAAGCTCGACTGGCCGGAAATGCACCGCCGGGCGCAGGCGATCCTCACGCGGCTGGAAGTGCAAATCGACCCGCGCGCGACGCTGAAAACCCTGAGCATCGCCCAGCGTCACATGGTGGCGATTGCCCGCGCGCTGTCGTTTGAGGCGCAGGTGGTGATCCTCGATGAACCGACGGCGGCGCTGTCGCAGCATGAAATCCTCGAGTTTTACCAGATTGTGGAGCGCTTAAAGCAGGAGGGCAAAGCCATCCTGTTTATCTCCCACAAGTTCGACGAGATTTTTGAGCTGGCCGATCACTACACTATTTTGCGCGACGGCGCGTTCGTCGGTGCAGGTGCAATAAATGAGATCACCGAGGAGCGGATGGTGTCGATGATGGTCGGGCGCGCCATTACCCAAACTTTCCCTAAAATCGACTGCGAAAAAGGCGAGACGGTGCTGGAGGTGAAAAACCTCTGCCATCCGACCGAGTTTGCGCATATCTCGTTCTCCCTGCGTAAAGGGGAAATCCTCGGCTTTTACGGGCTGGTGGGGGCCGGGCGTACCGAGCTGATGCAGGCGCTTTCCGGCGTCACGCGGCCATCGTCCGGGGAAATTATCCTCAACGGACAGCCCCGGCGCTTCCGCCAGCCTGCGGATGCGATCAAAGCCGGTATCGTCTGCGTGCCGGAAGAAAGACAGAAACAGGGGGCGATTATCGCCCTGCCGATTGCCCAGAACATCAGCCTGCCTCAGCTCAGCAAGCTCAATCCGAACGGTGTGCTGCATGACGACCGTGAATGGAAGCTGGCGGACGAGTACGCCAAACGCCTGCAAGTGAAAGCCTTCAGCTGGAAGCAGGCGGTGGAGACCCTCTCTGGCGGCAACCAGCAAAAGGTCGTGATCGGCAAATGGCTGGCGACGCACCCTGACGTGATTATCCTCGATGAGCCGACAAAAGGCATCGATATCGGCTCAAAAGCAGCCGTGCATCAGTTTATGTCCGAGCTGGTCAGTCAGGGGCTGGCGGTAATTATGGTCTCGTCCGAACTGCCGGAAGTGATGGGCATGGCGGATCGCATTATCGTCATGCACGAGGGGCTGATGGTGGCCGAGTACCAGGCGGGAGACGCGACGGCGGAAACCATCGTCAGCGCCGCCAGCGGTGCAAAACAGGAGGCGGCATAATGCTTAGCTCACTCTTAAAACACCGCGAAGCCCTGCTGGGCGCGGTGATTATCCTGATGATCGTCGCCATTGGCAGCCGCGTGCCATCGTTTATCGCGCCGGGCAACCTGGTGGAGATGTTTAACGACACCGCCATTCTGATCGTCCTCGCGCTCGGGCAGATGATGGTGCTGCTCACGAAAGGCATCGACCTGTCGATGGCGGCCAATCTGGCCCTGACCGGGATGATTGTCGCCCTGATTAATTTCCATTACCCGGACGTGCCCGTCTGGGCGCTGCTGATCCTTGCCAGCGTGCTTGGGCTGCTGATGGGCGCGATAAACGGCCTGCTGGTGTGGAAGCTGGGCATTCCGGCGATTGTGGTAACGCTCGGCACCATGAGCATCTACCGCGGAATGATCTTTTTGCTCTCCGGCGGCGGCTGGGTGAACTCAAACCAGATGGGTACAGATTTCCTCGGCCTGCCACGTGCGTCAGTGCTGGGCTTGCCGGTGCTGAGCTGGTGCGCCATCGCCGCGCTGCTGCTGGTGGGCTACTTCCTGCGCTACAGCCGCACCGGACGAGCGCTCTACACCGCAGGCGGTAATGCCACGGCAGCGTACTACACCGGGATCAACGCCGGAAAAATGCAGTTCATTAGTTTCTGCCTTTCCGGTCTGCTGGCCGGGTTCTGCGGCTACCTGTGGATATCGCGCTTTGCCGTTGCGTATGTTGACGTCGCTAACGGTTTTGAATTGCAGGTGGTGGCAGCCTGTGTGATTGGGGGGATCAGCACCATGGGCGGCACCGGGCGCGTGCTCGGCTGTCTGTTTGGCGCACTGTTCCTCGGGGTGATTAACAACGCCCTGCCGGTGATCGGCGTCTCCCCGTTCTGGCAGATGGCGATTTCCGGCACGGTAATTGTGATAGCGGTGCTGCTGAACGAGCGCGGCAATAAACGTAAAGGCCGATTGATACTGCGCGATGCGGCGCTGGCACGTCAGAAACTGGCGGTGAAATCATGAGCAAAATGATGACATCTGAAGCAATCAAACCCACTTCTGCGCCGGGCATCTTCCAGCGTCTGCTGTGCTGGGAGGGGTTCCTGCTGGCGGTGACGCTGGCGGTGTTCTTGGTGAACGCGCTCGCCTCACCCTACTTTCTCAATATCTGGAACCTCTCCGACGCGACGTTCAACTTCACCGAAAAAGCGATCATCGTGTTGCCGATGGCGATGCTGATTATCGCCAGGGAAATTGACCTGTCGGTAGCCTCCACCATCGCGCTCAGCTCCACGGTGATGGGCTTTTGCGCGGCGGCGGGCGTCGATACGCCGCTGCTGGTCTGCGTCGGATTAGGCGTCGGGCTACTGTGCGGGCTGTTCAACGGCATTCTGGTGACGCGCTTTAACCTGTCGTCCATCGTCATCACCATCGGCACGATGAGCCTGTACCGCGGGATCACCTACATTCTGCTCGGGGACCAGGCGCTGAACAGCTACCCTGAGAGCTTCGCCTGGTTCGGCCAGGGCTACGTCTGGGGCGCGCTGTCGTTTGAATTCGCGCTGTTTATCGTGCTGGCCGCTCTGTTTGCCTTTGTGCTGCACCGCACCAACTTTGGCCGCCGCACCTACGCCATCGGCAACAACCCGACCGGCGCGTGGTACTCCGGCATCAACGTGAAGCGCCACAACCTGATCCTCTTCGCACTGGTTGGGCTGATGTCCGGCCTGGCGTCGGTGCTGCTTACCTCGCGTCTGGGCAGCACCCGCCCGACCATCGCGATGGGCTGGGAGCTGGCGGTGGTGACGATGGCGGTGCTCGGCGGCGTCAATATTCTCGGTGGGTCCGGCAGCATGGTGGGCGTGATTATCGCCGCCTTCCTGATGGGGCTGGTGACCTTCGGCCTGAGCCTGCTCAACGTGCCCGGCATTGTGATGTCGGTGATTATCGGCGCGATGCTAATCGTGGTGATTTCGCTGCCGATTATTACCCGCCGGATGATGCAGCGAAGACGGAATTAAATTGCCCCTCACCCCTGCCCTCTCCCCTGAGGGGAGAGGGTGAAAAGCCGCACCGAGCAGTCCCCTCTCCCCTCCGGGGAGAGGGTTAGGGTGAGGGGAACGGATTACCTCAAAAGCATATTAAGGAGAATTATCATGAGCTTTATGTTGGCACTCCCCAAAATCAGCCTGCACGGCGCGGGCGCGATCGGCGATATGGTCAATCTGGTGGCAAACAAACAGTGGGGAAAAGCGCTGATTGTCACCGACGGCCAGTTGGTGAAGCTGGGCCTGCTCGACAGTTTGTTTTCCGCGCTCGACGCCCATCAGATGTCGTATCACCTGTTCGATGAAGTATTCCCAAACCCAACGGAAGCGCTGGTGCAGAAAGGCTATGCGGCATATCAGGACGCGGAGTGTGATTACGTGATTGCCTTCGGCGGCGGCAGCCCGATTGATACCGCCAAGGCGATCAAAATCCTCACCGCCAACCCCGGTCCGTCAACCGATTACTCCGGCGTCGGCAAGGTGAAAAACGCGGGCGTGCCGCTGGTGGCGATCAACACCACCGCAGGCACGGCAGCGGAGATGACCAGCAACGCGGTGATCATCGACGCCGCGCGTCAGGTGAAAGAGGTGATCATCGACCCGAACATCATCCCGGATATCGCCGTGGACGATGCCAGCGTGATGCTCGATATTCCGGCCTCCGTGACCGCCGCAACCGGCATGGACGCGCTAACCCACGCCATTGAAGCTTACGTCTCCGTGGGCGCACACCCACTGACCGATGCCAACGCGCTGGAAGCCATTCGTCTGATCAACCTCTGGCTGCCGAAAGCGGTCGACGACGGTCACAACCTGGAAGCGCGCGAGCAGATGGCCTTTGGGCAGTATCTGGCGGGCATGGCGTTTAACAGCGCCGGGCTGGGGCTGGTGCATGCTCTGGCGCACCAGCCGGGCGCGACGCACAACCTGCCGCACGGCGTCTGCAACGCCATCCTGCTGCCGATCATCGAAAACTTTAACCGCCCGAACGCGGTCGCCCGATTCGCCCGTGTGGCGCAGGCGATGGGCGTTGACACGCGCGGCATGAGCGACGAAGCGGCCAGCATGTCCGCCATTCAGGCGATTCGCGATCTAAGTGCCCGCGTCGGCATTCCGTCCGGATTTAGCCAGCTTGGCGTGACCAAAGCCGATATTGAAGGCTGGCTGGATAAAGCGCTCGCTGACCCGTGCGCGCCGTGCAACCCACGTACCGCCAGCCGCGATGAGGTCCGCGAGCTATACCTGGAGGCATTATGATCCGCAAAGCGTTTGTGATGCAGGTAAACCCGGATGCGCACGAGGAGTATGCGCGCCGCCACAACCCGATCTGGCCTGAGCTGGAAGCGGTACTGAAAGCCCACGGCGCGCACCACTACGCCATTTACCTCGACAAAGCCCGCAACCTGCTGTTTGCGACAGTGGAGATTGAATCGGAGGAGCGCTGGAACGCGGTGGCAAACACCGACGTCTGCCAGCGCTGGTGGAAACATATGGCTGACGTTATGCCGTCTAATCCGGACAACAGCCCGGTGAGTGCGGAGCTGAACGAGGTGTTTTACCTGGACTGATGTGTTAACGCTGCTGCCCCTGCGGTAGCAGCTATCTCCCGCCTGCCACTCAGCGTAAATGCCGACACCACCGTAATCGCCAGCACGAAGCAGCCCAGCATCAGGTACGTCTCCTGGAAGCCGACCCGGTCATACATATTTCCGGCAAAGGCGGAGAGGAAGATCGCCGCCGACTGTTTGGCAAACTGGAAGCCAATCAGGTAGATGGTGGCCGACAGGCGCGTATCAAACACCCCGGTGATGTACTTGAATGCCCCCACCAGCAGGAACGGGACTTCCAGCGCGTGCAGCATCTTCAGGGCAATCACCTCCACGGCGGTTGTGGCAAACGACGATCCGATAATGCGCGTCGCCATGATCACCCCGGCAATCAGCAGCGTGTTTTTCGCACCGATGCGGTTAATGATCCACGGCGAGCAGAACATGATGATCGCGTTACAGATTTCCCCCGCTGTGGTGGCGAAACCAAAGGCGCGGGTCCCCTCCTGCGGCGTGGCGAAGAAGGTTTTGAAGAAGGTAGCAAACTGCTGGTCGAAGACGTCATATACGCAGGCCACGCCAATCACGTACAGGATGAACATCCACATTCTGCGCTGGCGGAACAGGTTGAAGACGGTTTTAGCGGTGATCTGCGGCTGATTGGCGCCCAGGGCATTCATCACCTGCGCCGTCTGGTTGGGCTTCGGTTTCGCGACCATCAGCAGCAGCATCAGCAACAGCGCCGCCGCCGATCCCATCCAGAAAACATACGACGGATCGATGCCGAACAGGATGCCGCCCGTTGAGGCGCACAGCCCCCAGCCGAGACAGCCGAACATGCGCGCCTTACCGTACTCAAAAAAGCTGTTGCGGCTCACGCGTTCAATGTAGGCCTCAATCGCCCCGGATCCGGCTGAAAAAACAAAGCCGATATACACCCCGCCGCTCAGCGCGCCCAGCCAGATATTGGCTTTCAGCAGTGGTGCAAAGACGTACAGGAAAAACGGCGCGAACAAAAACAGCAGCACCGAGATTATCCACAGCAGGTGTTTTTTCAGCCCCAGCTTGTCCGAAATGACGCCCAGCACCGGCTGGAAGGCAATGGCCGACAGCGAGATGCAGGAGAAAACAATCCCAGTATGGGTTTTGTTCAGGCCAATGATGTCCGACAGCCAGATCGGCAGGAACGGAAAGCAGGTGGCCATGATGAAGAAGTAGAGAAAGAAGAACAGCCCGAAGATCCAGAAGTTAGGGTTGTCTTTGTGGGAACAGGTTGTTGTGTTCATTATTTTTATCCTCAACGGAGGGCCGGTTGCCCGGCCCGTCACCCTTACACGCGTTTCACACCAATCAGAATGGCGGTTTCCGGATCCAGAATCGGCAGCGCAATGCCCGCCTGCATCAGCCACTCACCGCTCACAGTTTGTGGCGTTTCCATCCATGCTGGCAGCTTGCGCATGGTGTGCCCGCCCTCGCCCGTAATCTGAATGTTCGGATGATCGATCAGCGTGATGCGGTACTGCGCGCTGGCGTCTAACCCCGGCATGCGCAGCGGCATCATCAGGGTGTAATCCGGCATCGCGAGCTGGCTGACCAAAAACAGCCCCTGCGTCTTGTCTTCGCTCACTATACCCTGCGCCAGGGTGGTGGTGTCCGGCATATCCACGCGCCACTGGGTGCCGTGATGAATGACCTCGCGCCACCGCTTATACAGCGCGGCGTAATGTCGATAGCCTTCACGCTCCTGCGCGTCGACGGTGAGCGGATCCAGCTCCAGCCCCATGTGACCAAACAGCGCCGTCAGCCCGCGGAACTGAATGCTGTGCTGGCGGAAGGTAGCGTGACATTTATGATGACCGATATGCGCCCCCATCACCTCCGGCGGGAAGAAGTAGCTCATGCCGCGCTGGATAGTGTTGCGCTCCAGCGCGTCGTTATTGTCGGACGCCCAGAAGCGGTGGCAGCGGGTCAGCACTTCATAATCGATTCGCCCGCCGCCGGAGGAGCAGGATTCAAACTCAATGTGCGGGA
The DNA here is from genome assembly GCF_001037655.1 of Enterobacter sp. MGH85. Lineage (NCBI taxonomy): Bacteria > Pseudomonadati > Pseudomonadota > Gammaproteobacteria > Enterobacterales > Enterobacteriaceae > Enterobacter > Enterobacter sp. MGH85. Next base: position 972,283 of record NZ_KQ089925.1, on the reverse strand, counting down.
AGCGCTCGCCCAGCACGTCCAGCAGGCGATAAAACTGGCGCGTCTGGGCGTCGGCGGCGGCTTTGCCCTTGTGCCCTGGCTGCACCAGCTCGCGGTTCATATCCCATTTCACGTAGTCGACCGCGTGTTCGCCCAGCAGCCAGCTCATGCGTTCGACCAGATATTCAAAGGCCTGCGGAATATTGAGATTGAGGACCAGCTGATGTCGCCCGGTCGCCTGGGCGTAGCCCGGCAGCGCCAGCACCCAGTCAGGGTGCGCGCGGTACAGATCGGAATCCGGGTTAATCATCTCCGGCTCAACCCAGATACCAAACTCCATGCCGAGCTGTTTAACGTGATCGATCACCGGCTTAAGGCCGTTCGGGTATTTTTTCTCGTCCAGATACCAGTCGCCCAGCGCGGCGTGGTCGTCGTTGCGGCCTTTGAACCAGCCGTCGTCAATGATAAAGCGCTCCACGCCCAGCGCTGCGGCCTCGTCGGCCATGCGCATGATGTAGTCCGGATCGTGGTCGAAGTAGATCCCCTCCCAGGTGTTGAGATGCACCGGGCGCGGTTTATCTTCCGGGAAGCGGATAACGTTATCGCGCAGGTAGCGGTGGAACTGCTGGCTCATGCCATTCAGCCCGTGCGGGGAGTGGCTGGCATACAGGCGCGGCGTCCAGAGCGTTTCCCCCTCTTCAATCGCCATTTCACCCGGCAGGTAGAGCGCTTCGGCCTGCATATAGCGGCGGCCATCGGTTTTCACCTCTGCGCGCAGGCGGTGGTTGCCGCTCCAGCCCAGATGCACACCCCAGACGTCACCCTGCATTTCGCTGAACGATGGCGTACCGGCGATCAGCGCCGGGAAATGTTCGTGGGAGGTTTTACCCCGGCGGTTTTCAATCACAAAGCTGTCATGTTCAAGCATCACGCGGTGCGGCTGAAACTCCCTGATCCAGCGTCCGTGGAAGGCCATCACCTCCTGCGCGCGCTCGGCAATCGGGAGCGTCACGGCAAAGCGATCCACCTGCCACGCCTGCGTTTTCAGGTTGGTTAACCCATGGCGCACCACCAGTACGCCGCTGGCATCCAGCGTTAATTCACTGGTCAGGCGCAGGCCCGCCTGTTTATCTTCCGCCGTTACCGTCAGGGTTTGCCCCTGCTGTTGTACGCCTGTGGTGGTGAAGACAGGCGATCCGTCCAGCCCCTGACGATGCCCATCGATGCCGGGCGAACCAAACAGGCCGTGCCCCAGCTCTGCCATCAGCGTGACGGGGGAGTCGACGTCCAGCCTGCCGTTAGCAACCGGGCGCGCAATACTCAGGACATCCTGCGGCGAGAAGTGCTGAAGGTGCGGCCCCCAGTAGAGAATTTCGGCGAACGGGTGGGTTTTTAGCACCACGTCAACCGTATTGCTTTCAAGTCGAAAAATGGCATCTTGCATCGGACATCTCCTGTCATCGGGATGTCCTGAGTGTTGATCCGAAACGTTTCGGATATAAACCACAACGTTTCGGATCTGTGATCGAGTTTTGAGTTTTTGGTGTAATCAGGCCGTCTGGCCTGGGGAAAATTCCGGCTGCCAGAGCACCTGAAGCGTATCAATGTCGTCGCCGTTAATCAGCTGGCGCACCATATCGGCAATCTGTTTCCCGACACCCTGACGGGTAGACTGGATCACCGCCGCGACGTCGATATCGACAATGCTGTCCTGCGGTAAACCGTCATAGACCACCAGCGAGACGGCATTTTCACCGGTTAAGCGCCCCATCTGCGCCAGAGCCATCGCTGCGCCGTCGCCGTGAGTGTTGCAGTCGGTAATGATGGCCGTGGGCGGCTGCGGCAGGGAGAGAAGTTCTTGCGTGGTGGCATACCCCACGCGGCGCGAAGGGGGCAAGGCGCGCAGCCATTCGCTGGAAAGACCGGCTTCCCGCAGCGCGTCCAGGAAGCCCTGGCGACGCTGGGTGATGAATGCCTGGTTGTTGCTTTCGCCCAGCAGCGCAATGCGCTGATGGCCTTTCTCGATCAGCCAGCGGGTGGCCTGATACGTACCGGCATAGTTGTCAAAATCGAACCACGCGTACGGCTGCGGCAGCTGGCTGCGGCCGAGCGCCAGGAACGGGAACCCGGCGGCCTGAAGCTGCTCAAGACGCGGATCGTGATCCAGCGTATGCGCCACTATCAGCGCATCCACGCGTCGGCTCTGCACCATGCGCATATAGCTGTGTTTGTCCGCCAGATCGTCGTCAGCGATGAGCAGCAGGTCAATCTCATGTCGCGCCAGTTCGTGGCTAATTTCGCCGACCATGTCCATAAAAACGCTGTTATTGAGCGGAACAGGATGCACCGGAAACACCAACCCGACGGCGTCGATTTTGCCCATCTTCAGGCGACGGGCAAAGGTATTTGGTCGGTAGCCACGGCGCTGGGCCTCCGCTTCCACGCGGGCGCGCGTCTCAGCAGAAACGTCGTCATACCCGTTGAGGGCGCGGCTGACGGTGGTAACAGACAGCCCTAGTTCTTTGGCAATGGCTTTAAGCGACATGATTTTCCGTATCTTCGTTAGTTTTGTTCCGCCACCAGCAGCGCGTGCGTATCTGGCTCCAGCGCCTTAAAGATATGCGGCTGGTCAGCGGGATAGCAAATGTAATCCCCCGGGCCGAGCTCTTCCGCCGCGTCGATCAGGCCGACCATCGCCCGCCCCTGGGTCACGATAATATGCTCAACCGACCCTGGCGGATGCGGCTGGGAAATACGGTCTGCCCCCGGCTGAGTCAGCAGCAGGTAGATATCACGACGCGCCCCCGGCGGACACGCCGCGAGCAAAATCGCCTCGTAGTTCGCCTGCCCGGCGACAACTTTTGTGCCCTCGCCGCGGCGGATCACCTGCGTGACGGGCTGCTGTGGCTCCAGTAACCGGGCAAACGGAATATCCAGCGCCACGCAAAGCGACCAGAGCGTTTCCAGGCTAGGGTTGCCGTTGCCAGACTCCAGTTGTGAAAGCGTGGATTTGGCGATCCCGGCACGGCGGGCGATCTCCGCCAGCGAAAGTCCGGTTCGCAGGCGTTCTCGCACCAGGCTTCTGGCGATTACGCTGATTGGCTGCGTCATAATAACGGCCTCATTCTCTCTATAACGAACGAATCGTTCGCCTTGTAAAACGTTTTTGATGCGTTCATTATAATGGAAATACGTTCGATATGGCTAAAATGGTATGAAGAATCACCTCTCTTGCCTGAAAGGCGACACGATAAAAGCGATCGTCCTGGTCTGCCTCGCGGTGGGCGTGGTCGGCATGTCCTACGGCTCGCTGGCGATGGCCTACGGCTTCCCGCTGTGGGTGCCATTTGTCCTCTCCCTCACGGTGCTGGCAGGCGCATCCGAGTTTATGTTTATCGGCATCGTAGCGAGCGGCGGCAATCCGCTGGCGGCGGCCGCAGCCGGTTTACTGGTAAACGCGCGCCATGTGCCGTTCGGCGTGACGGTGCGTGACCTGGTGGGCAAGCGCGGCCTAAGCTTTCTGGGCTGTCATATCATGAACGATGAAAGCGTGGTGTTTGGCCTGTCGCAAAAAACCGCCGAGCAGCGTAAAGCGGCCTACTGGCTGTGCGGGTTAGGCGTGGCAATCATCTGGCCGCTGGGCGCGGTGCTGGGGGCGATGGTCGGCAAGCTACTGCCAGACCCGGAAACCATCGGGCTGGACGCGGTGTTCCCGGCGATCCTGCTGGCGTTAGTGGTGCCGGCATTTAAAAACCGTACCACGCTGATCCGCGCCTGTAGCGGCGCGGTGTTGTCGCTGGCCGCCGTACCGTTTGCGCCGGTTGGCCTGCCGGTGTTGCTCTCTTTGCTCGGCCTTGCCGCGAGGAAAAAATAATGGAAAACATGACGGTCTTTATTCTCGGCATCGCCATTCTTTCTGCCGGAACCTATCTGATGCGTCTCGGCGGGGCAAAACTCGGCAGCCGGCTGGCGCTTTCTGAACGGTCGCAGGCGCTGCTTTCAGATGCGGCTACCGTTTTGTTGTTCTCCGTCGCGCTGGCGACAACGTTTTATGAAGGGGACCATTTTGCCGGGATGGCGCGCGTGCTGGGGGTGGGGTTCGCGGTGTTTTTGGCCTGGCGCAAAATGCCGTTAATTGTGGTGATCGTCGCGGCGGCGGTGGTGACGGCGCTACTGCGTCTGGCGGGCATAAACTAAAAAAGCGCCCCAGGGGCGCTCTTTCGACGGTACTGCGAAATTATTTGTTCAGTTCAGCGGTCATGTGTACGCGGTTACCGGTGAATGCCTGAGTAATTTTGTAGGATGACGCGCCCGCTTCCTGAGCCTGTGCGGCGATTTTAGCTTCAGCACCGTCCAGCGTAGAGGCGGATGCGGTCACAGTCTGCGCAGCGAAAGAACCGAAAGATGTAGCAAGAGCGATTACTGCGACAAAAGTTTTGATGCTTTTCATGAGATAAACCCTTTCGTTAAGTTGTTTAAATAAGGCACCGTGCCTTGATGAGATAAATACTAGACCTCATCATGAACAACTAAAAGCGGAAGGATTTGCTATACTCATTCAAAATTACTGATTAACAATTAATCGCTGCGGATGGGTGTAAATTGTCGCCCTGCCTGGCTTGCAGAACCCCACCAGCGTCAGGTTGCAGCGCTCCGCCACTTCAACCGCCAGCGTGGTTGCCGCTGACACCGCAAACAAAATTTCCACGCCGCACATGGCGGATTTTTGCACCATCTCGTAGCTGGCGCGGCTGGAAACGAGCGCGGCCCCTTGCTGCCAGACGTTGTTTTCCCGAGCGCGACGGCCCAGCAGCTTATCCAGCGCGACGTGGCGGCCAACATCTTCATGCCCGCCTGCAATGCTCCCCGACGGCAATACCCACGCCGCCGCATGCGTACAACCGCTGAGCTGGCCGATGGGCTGAACGTCATTCAGGTGCACAAGCGCCCGATCAAGATGCGCCAGATTGAACGTCTGGGTGAACGGCAGGGGGATAATGGGTTTGCCGATATCGTTAAGCTGTTCAACACCGCACACGCCGCAGCCGGTACGTCCGGCCAGCGCCCGGCGGCGCTCTTTCAGCCCCATAAAGCGGCGGCTGGAGAGTTCGATTTGCACTTCGAGACCGTTACAGGCCGGTACGACGTCCATGCCGTAGATCTCCTGCGGATGCGCAATGATGCCTTCCGAGAGGGAGAAACCGATGGCGAACAGCTCGAGATCTTTCGGCGAGGCCATCATCACCACATGCGAAATCCCGTTGTAAACCAGGGCAACGGGGACCTCTTCCGCCAGAAAATCCGACGTGGCATGTGAAATGTGAGGCGGTCTGTGTACCGACAGTTCCACAATGCCCGCAGGCAGTGGCGACGCGTGGGTAGCACGGTTTTGTTTAAACACGACGGTATTCCTGAACAACCACGGAAGTGAGCCTGCTATTGCACCACAAACAGCGGACCTTACGCATAGTATGGATCAACTTTTCAGCATCCATTCTCCTACTCAATTCGGAGGGGTGCAACCGGTCATCTGCTACACACCCTTAACATCCGCAGAGAGAAATGTGATTGATATCACACTTTATAATCAATGCCGTGATAATACGTTCACTTTGTTTTAACGCCGTTGGAACAGGCGTACCGACATTGTGGTATTCTGGGCTTATCCCTCGGAGAAATGAGGGATTAACGCAAATTTTTCTCCTTTGCGGTTAATTCTCAACCGCAAAGTAAAACTACATAGCAATGTCGTAATGAACCAAGGAGTGACCCATGCAGGTCAGCAGAAGGCAGTTCTTTAAGATCTGCGCTGGCGGTATGGCAGGCACCACGGCGGCGGCACTGGGCTTTGCGCCCGGCGTAGCGCTGGCGGAAACACGGCAGTATAAACTGCTGCGCACCCGCGAAACCCGTAACACCTGTACGTACTGCTCCGTCGGCTGTGGGCTGTTAATGTATAGCCTCGGCGACGGTGCGAAAAACGCCAAAGCATCTATTTTCCACATCGAAGGCGATCCGGATCACCCGGTAAACCGTGGTGCACTCTGTCCGAAAGGGGCCGGTCTGGTAGATTTTATCCACTCCGAAAGCCGCCTGAAGTTTCCTGAGTATCGCGCTCCCGGCTCTGACAAATGGCAGCAAATCAGCTGGGAAGAAGCGTTCGATCGCATCGCTAAGCTGATGAAAGAAGACCGCGATGCCAACTTTATCGCGAAGAATGCCGAAGGCACCACCGTTAACCGTTGGCTCTCCACCGGCATGCTGTGTGCATCAGCGTCCAGTAACGAAACCGGCTATTTAACCCAGAAATTTACGCGCGCACTCGGCATGCTCGCGGTCGACAACCAGGCGCGTGTCTGACACGGACCAACGGTAGCAAGTCTTGCTCCAACATTTGGTCGCGGTGCGATGACCAACCACTGGGTCGACATCAAGAACGCCAACCTTATTGTGGTGATGGGCGGTAACGCCGCTGAAGCGCACCCTGTCGGGTTCCGCTGGGCGATGGAAGCCAAAATCCACAACGGCGCGAAGCTGATTGTGATCGATCCCCGCTTTACGCGTACAGCGTCAGTGGCGGATTTCTACACCCCTATTCGTTCAGGTACTGACATCACTTTCCTGTCAGGCGTATTGCTGTACCTGATGACCAACGAAAAATATAACCGCGAGTACACCGAAGCCTATACCAACGCCAGCCTGATCGTGCGTGAGGATTACCACTTCGAAGATGGCCTGTTCAGCGGTTATGACGCCGAAAAACGCAGGTACGACAAAACCAGCTGGAACTACGAGCTGGACGAAAACGGCTTTGCGAAGCGCGACACCACCCTGCAACACCCGCGCTGCGTGTGGAACCTGCTGAAAGAGCACGTGTCCCGCTATACGCCAGAGGTTGTCGAAAACATCTGTGGGACGCCGAAGGCGGACTTCCTGAAGGTGTGCGAGCTTATCGCCGAAACCAGCGCCAAAGATAAGACCGCGTCGTTCCTGTATGCACTCGGCTGGACGCAGCACTCCATCGGCGCGCAGAACATCCGCACCATGGCGATGGTTCAGTTGCTGCTCGGCAACATGGGGATGGCAGGCGGCGGCGTTAACGCCCTGCGCGGTCACTCCAACATCCAGGGTCTGACCGACCTTGGCCTGCTGTCTCAGAGCCTGACGGGTTACATGAACCTGCCGAGCGAGAAACAGACCGACCTGCAAACCTATCTGACGGCCAGCACGCCAAAACCGCTGCTCGAAGGCCAGGTAAACTACTGGGGCAACTATCCGAAGTTCTTCGTCTCGCTGATGAAAGCCTTCTACGGCGACAAGGCGACGGCGGAAAACAGCTGGGGCTTTGACTGGCTGCCGAAGTGGGACAAAGGGTACGACGTCCTCCAGTACTTCGAAATGATGCACCAGGGCCAGGTCAACGGCTATATCTGCCAGGGCTTTAACCCGGTGGCGTCGTTCCCGAACAAGAACAAGGTTGTCGAGTCTCTGTCGAAACTGAAGTACCTGGTGACAATTGACCCGCTCAATACCGAAACCTCGACGTTCTGGCAGAACCACGGTGAGTCGAACGATGTCGACCCGTCGAAGATTCAGACCGAAGTGTTCCGTCTGCCGTCCACCTGCTTCGCGGAAGAGAACGGCTCTATCGTCAACTCTGGCCGCTGGTTGCAGTGGCACTGGAAAGGCGCGGACGCCCCGGGCATCGCCCTGAACGACGGCGAGATCCTGGCCGGTATCTTCTTACGCCTGCGTAAAATGTACGCGGCTGAAGGCGGCGCAACGCCTGAGCCGGTGCTGAACATGACCTGGAACTATTCGACGCCGGAAAACCCTGCGCCGGAAGAAGTGGCCATGGAGAGCAACGGTAAGGCGCTGGCGGACGTTATCGACCCGGCGACCGGCACCGTGCTGGCGAAGAAAGGCGATCAGCTCAGCACCTTCGCACACCTGCGTGACGACGGTACGACGTCAAGCGGCTGCTGGATCTTTGCCGGTAGCTGGACGCCGAAAGGCAACCAGATGGCCAACCGCGATAACGCCGACCCGTCGGGCCTCGGTAATACGCTGGGCTGGGCATGGGCATGGCCGCTTAACCGCCGCATCCTCTATAACCGTGCCTCTGCTGACCCGCAGGGCAACCCGTGGGATCCGAAGCGTCAGCTACTCAAGTGGGACGGCGCGAAATGGGGCGGCGTGGATATTCCGGACTACAGCACTGCCGCACCAGGCAGCGATGTCGGGCCGTTTATCATGCAGCCTGAAGGGATGGGGCGCCTGTTTGCTATCGATAAGATGGCGGAAGGTCCGTTCCCGGAACACTATGAGCCGTTTGAGACGCCGCTGGGTACTAACCCGCTGCACCCGAACGTGGTCTCTAACCCGGCAGCCCGTATCTTCAAGGGCGATTTTGAAGCGCTGGGTAAAAAGGACAAGTTCCCGTATGTCGGCACCACCTACCGTCTGACCGAGCACTTCCACTACTGGACCAAGCACGCGCTGCTTAACGCCATCGCGCAGCCGGAACAGTTTGTGGAGATCGGCGAGAAGCTGGCGGACAAGCTCGGCATCGCCCATGGCGATACCGTGAAGGTCTCCTCTAACCGCGGCTACATCAAAGCCAAGGCGGTGGTGACCAAGCGTATTCGCACGCTGAACGTTCATGGTCAGCAGGTGGATACCATCGGCATCCCAATTCACTGGGGTTATGAGGGCGTGGCGAAGAAAGGGTTCATTGCGAATACCCTGACGCCGTTCGTCGGTGATGCGAACACGCAGACGCCGGAGTTTAAGGCCTTCCTCGTGAACGTGGAAAAGGTGTAACGGAGACGACTTATGGCTTATCAATCTCAAGACATTATCCGTCGTTCCGCGACTAACGGTTTCACGCCCGCGCCTCAGGCGCGGGACCACCAGCAGGAAGTGGCGAAGCTTATCGACGTGACCACCTGTATCGGCTGTAAAGCCTGTCAGGTGGCTTGTTCAGAGTGGAACGACATCCGTGACGAAGTGGGTCACAACGTCGGGGTGTACGACAACCCGGCGGACCTGACCGCCAAGTCCTGGACGGTAATGCGTTTCTCGGAAGTGGAACAGAACGACAAACTGGAATGGCTTATCCGCAAAGACGGCTGTATGCACTGTGCGGATCCGGGCTGCCTGAAGGCGTGTCCGTCAGAAGGGGCTATCATTCAGTATGCCAACGGCATCGTCGACTTCCAGTCTGAGCAGTGTATTGGCTGCGGCTACTGCATCGCGGGCTGTCCGTTCGACGTGCCGCGCATGAACCCGGAAGACAACCGCGTCTACAAATGTACGCTGTGCGTTGACCGCGTAAATGTCGGTCAGGAGCCAGCCTGCGTGAAGACCTGCCCAACCGGCGCTATCCACTTTGGCTCTAAAGAGGATATGAAAACGCTGGCGGCAGAGCGCGTGGGCGAGCTGAAAACCCGTGGTTACGATAACGCGGGCCTGTACGATCCGGCCGGGGTTGGCGGTACGCACGTGATGTACGTGCTGCACCACGCCGACAAGCCGAATCTGTACCATGGCCTGCCGGAGAACCCGGAAATCAGCGCCACCGTGAAGTTCTGGAAAGGTATCTGGAAACCGCTGGCCGCGGTCGGTTTTGCGGCCACCTTTGCAGCGAGCATCTTCCACTACGTCGGCGTTGGTCCGAACCGCGCGGAAGAGGAAGACGATAACCTGCATGAAGAGAAAGACGAGGTGCGCAAATGAGAAAACGTGACACCATCGTGCGCTACACCGCGCCGGAACGCATCAACCACTGGGTCACCGCCTTCTGCTTCATGCTGGCGGCGATAAGCGGGCTGGGGTTCTTCTTCCCCTCCTTCAACTGGCTGATGCAGATACTGGGCACGCCGCAGCTGGCGCGCATCCTGCACCCGTTCGTGGGTGTGGTGATGTTTGCCTCGTTTATCATCATGTTTTTCCGCTACTGGCACCATAACCTAATCAATCGGGATGATATCTTTTGGGCGAAGAATATTCGTAAGATCGTCGTCAACGAGGAAGTGGGTGATACCGGGCGTTATAACTTCGGCCAGAAATGCGTATTCTGGGCGGCGATTATCTTCCTGGTCCTGTTGCTGGTGAGCGGCGTGATCATCTGGCGTCCGTACTTTGCGCCTGCTTTCTCAATCCCGGTGATCCGATTTGCGCTGATGCTGCATTCATTTGCCGCAGTGGCGTTAATTGTGGTTATCATGGTGCATATCTACGCCGCCCTTTGGGTGAAAGGCACCATTACCGCGATGGTGGAAGGATGGGTAACCAGTACGTGGGCGAAGAAACATCACCCGCGCTGGTACCGTGAAGTCCGCCAGAAACAGGAAAAGTCATCTGAATGAGTATTCGCATAATCCCGCAAGATGAGCTGGGGTCGAGCGAGAAACGCACGGCGGATAATATTCCGCCGTTGTTGTTCCCCAGACTCAAGAACCTCTACAACCGCCGCGCAGAGCGTCTGCGCGAGCTGGCAGAGAACAACCCGCTGGGCGATTTTCTGCGTTTTGCCGCGCTGGTCGCCCATGCGCAGGAAGTGGTGCTATACGACCACCCGCTGCAAATGGATCTGACCGCACGCATCAAAGAAGCCAACGCGCAGGGCAAGCCGCCGCTGGACATTCACGTTCTGCCGCGCGACAAGCACTGGCATAAGCTGCTGCATTCGCTGATTGCCGAGCTGAAGCCCGAAATGAGCGGCACGGCGCTGGCGGTCATTGAGAACCTGGAAAAAGCCTCAGAGCAAGAGCTGGAAGAGATGGCGAGCGCGCTGTTTGCCTCCGACTTCTCGCTGGTGAGCAGCGATAAAGCGCCGTTCATCTGGGCTGCGCTGTCGCTCTACTGGGCGCAAATGGCGAGCCTGATCCCGGGTAAAGCCCGCGCTGAATATGGCGAAGCGCGCCAGTTTTGCCCGGTGTGCGGCTCAATGCCGGTCTCCAGCATGGTACAGATTGGTACGACGCAGGGGCTGCGCTACTTGCACTGCAACCTGTGTGAAACCGAGTGGCACGTGGTGCGCATCAAGTGCAGCAACTGCGAACAGACCCGCGATCTGAACTATTGGTCGCTGGAAAACGAAGACGCGGCGGTGAAAGCCGAAAGCTGCGGCGACTGCGGGACCTACCTGAAGATTCTGTATCAGGAAAAAGACCCGAAAGTCGAAGCGGTAGCCGACGATCTCGCCTCGCTGATCCTGGACGCGAAGATGGAGCAGGAGGGCTTTGCCCGTAGCTCGATCAACCCGTTCCTGTTCCCGGGGGAAGGGGAGTAATCTCCTGTGAGAATGCCGGGCGGCGCACGCTTGCCCGGCCTACAGGTGGTAAGGTGAAACGACCCCAGCAATACCCGAAAAGTCTTTCGTATTGCGCGAAATTAACGGACAGCTTCTGCTCTGAGCAGTAGCCAGAATAATGGCGTCAGGAAGCTTCATCCCGTGCTGTTCGCGAAGTAATACGCTTCTTTCAGCAATTTCCCTTGTTATATCAATAATTTCAAAGGCCTCCATCACGGCTGCCGTTTTTGCTTCTTGACCGTGCCTGCGAGCGCCCACCATTACTTCCATCCATGTGATGAGGCTAATGGCACGATGCGAAGCTGTGCGATCGATCGCATCCGCAGCCTCAACGTGGTTATTAAAAAGATCGATGAGGATATTGGTGTCAAACACAGCCATGTGCTCCATCATTACCACTCCTCACGCAGCTTGCGTTCGTACTCAAGCCCATCTTCCTGCTGATTTCCCCACAGGCCAAGCGCTTCGCGGATAACCGATGAATTCTGCTGGTCGAGATACAGTTCTATGGCTTCCCGCAGCAGTTCGGCGCGCGGCCGGTTGCGCAACTGCTTCAGGTTATCCAGTCGTTGAATCACGTCATCAGACAAATCGATCAGTATTCTGCCCATAGTAAGGTCCGCCAAAAGACTCATATATCACCTTAGTATATCATCTACGGTTAATTTTCAGGCAATATATCCATAATTAAGACATGGTTAAAGAACATTGTTAAGGCAGTCACTGATTTTGCGAGCCGCTTTCCAGGACATTTATATCTTCAAATTCCTCTGTTTTCATCTTTCGTAAACCAGGCTATAAAGCTGTATATAAATACAGCATGAGGACGTAACCATGGCGCTGGAAAAGGGAATTGATAAGCTTGTACAAGATTTTATTGCAGCAGGGCGGCCTTCCTCGCGAAAGCAGAATATAGATGAACGGAGAGCCGGGTATGTTGCCAGCACAGCTCTGGCCGGGGAGACAGAAACTCGTGTCCAGGTTGAAACGCTTGTTCTTGAGGAGATGACCTTTCGGCTATTTTCGCCTGTCAATGCCCCTGAAACGTTACCTTGTGCCCTCTACTATCATGGCGGTTGTTTTGTCAGCGGTGGGTTTGAAACCCATGATAATCAGCTTCGCCAACTGGCGTTTTACGGTAACTGTCGGGTCATTGCGGTTCAGTACAGACTCGCACCCGAGCATACCTTCCCCGCTGCGCATGACGATGCAGAGAGAGCGGCAGATCTTGTCTGGCAAAATGCAGAACAATTAGGTGTGGATAAAAACCGGATTACACTTTGTGGAGACAGTGCGGGAGGGCATCTTGCGCTGGTAACGTCATTGCGGCTTAAGGCCAAAGGTCTCTGGGATCCCGCACAGCTCATTCTTATCTACCCCATGCTCGACGCTACGGCCAGTTTTGAAAGCTATACCCTCAATGGCATGGACTACGTAATTACTCGCGATACCCTTTTGAGCGGCTATGAAATGTATCTGGATAAAGCTTACCGTCAGCATCCTGAAGTCAGCCCACTGTGGCGCAACGACTTTAGCGGTCTGCCGAAGGTCCATATTGTTACCGCTGAGTATGATCCGTTACGCGACGAAGGCGAGGCGCTTTATCAGCGCCTCACGGAGCAAGGCGTGAAGTGTACCGCTCAACGATGGCGGGGTGTAATTCACGGCTTCTTCCAGTTGGGTGGAATTAGCCAGTCAGCGCGAGAAGTTATGCGAGATATTGCCTGGCGCATTAACCATGCCGGACGAGAGTGAGAAGGAGACTACTCCTCCTCGTTCCCGCCCTCTTCATACGCGCCATACGGCTTCGCAGGCAGAACGATATAGGTGCCTTCAAACACCGCGCCTGGCGTTTCATCGCCGAACAGCTCAACCTGCATTTGTACGCGTGCTTTACGCCCACGCGCCAGACGGTCGAGATCGCCGCCCAGTGCACCCAGGTCAGCTACCGCGCTCGGCTTGCCGCTGATCGGCGCGCTGTAGCGGATATGGGCATCGGCCAGAATAATGGTGCCGCCGAGATGACGTTCGCGCAGCATCAGCCAGATCAGTCCCCAGCCGGTGAGCGTGGCGAGTGAAAACAGGCTACCGGCAAACAGGGTATGGTGTGGGTTCTGGTTGCCGGTTTCCGGCATGGTGGTAATAAATTTTTGCCCGGTATATTGCTGAATACGCACGCCCATTTTTTCACTGAGCGGAATGTGCTGATACCACGCCTGCTGGAGCTGCCCGCACCAGTCGGCACGATGGAGTATATCGTCCAGGGTGGCGATGGGTTTGATCATCAAAAAGTGACGAATCGGCGTAGTTTGCGGGGCGGTGATTTCCCCCTGATTCACGAAACCAAGCTTGGCAAAGAACTCAACGGCATCTTCACGGGCGCTACAGGTGACGCGCTTGACCCCTTCCTGACGGGCGACGGATTCCAGCGTCATAGCCATCAGCGTTCCGAGGCCTTTGTCCTGCACGGAGGGGTGAACGGCCATAAAGCGGATTGAAGCTTCGTTGTCGGCATTGATATACAGACGCCCCACGGCAACCAGATGGCCCTCTTCATCAACCACCATCTGGTGGTGCGCCATCGCGTCCCAGGCGTCGCGTTCAGACCCTTTCGGTTGATGCAGTGGCTTGCGCAGCATTTCCCAGCGGAAATGGTAATAAACCTCTAACTCTTCTTCCGTTTGCGGTACTCGAAGGTGATACATAGCTGTACTCTCTCTTGTTACCCGCGGCCAGGCCGCCAGTTGGCTCATACCTGGAGCCAGAATGTGACGGGGCCATCGTTCACCAGCGAAACCTGCATATCCGCAGCGAATCGTCCGGTTTGTGTATTTATGTCCTGTTGGCGACAGCGCTCAACAAAGTACTCGTAAAGGGCTTCTGCGCGATCCGGTGCCGCGCCCTTCGAAAAACTCGGCCGCATGCCGCGTTCGGTATCCGCAGCCAGCGTAAACTGGGACACCACCAGCACGCTGCCGCCCGCCTGCTGAACGTTCAGGTTCATCTTGCCTTCCGCATCGCTGAAAATGCGGTAGCCCAGCACGCGCTCACACAAGCGGTTGGCTTTTTGTTCGTCGTCATCCTTTTCGACACCCAGGAGCACCAAAAGTCCTGGGCCGATTTCACCCGTCACCTCATCCGCCACGGTGACGCTGGCACGGGTTACGCGCTGAATCAATGCAATCATGGTTGGTCTGCTTCTTGTTGTTTTTCAGCTTCTGCTGCTTTTTTAAGTTCGCGGTAGACCCCGAGAGTGACAGTTATTTCGGCGCCAAGCAAGACGATGCACCACGTCCAGTAGACCCAGACAAACAAAATGGGGATCACCGCCAGTACGCCGTAAATCAGCTGATAAGAGGGGAACATGGTGATATAAAGCGCGAATCCTTTCTTGCCCAACTCAAAGAGCAACGCCGCGACCAGCGCACCCACCACCGCATCCCGGTTGGGTACGCGCGTAGTTGGCACCACGCTATAAAGCAGCCAGAACGAAAGCCACGATAAAATCAGCGGGAAGATGCGCAGCACGTTATCGATCACGCTGTTTAAATCGCTCGCCCAGCGCAGCGAAAGAAGGTAGGAGCTGATCGCCAGGCTCGCCCCCGCCAGCAAGGGGCCGAGGGTTAAAATCATCCAGTAGACGGCAAAGGAATAGACCTTTGGGCGGACTTTTTTGCTCCGCCAGATAGTGTTGAGCGCACTGTCGATGGAGTACATCAGCAGCAGCGCGGTAACAATAAGCCCACACGCCCCCACCGCCGTCATCTTGCTGGAGTTAGCGACAAACTGTTCAATGTAGTTCTGGATCACATCGCCGGTGGCAGGAATAAAGTTTGCGAAAACAAAATGGCGAAGCTGCATGCTCACATCGGCAAACATCGGAAACGCCGAAAAAAGCGCAAAAATCACCGCCACCAGCGGAACCAGCGAGAGCAAGGACACGTAAGCGAGATTGCCCGCCAGCGTGGTCATGTTGTCCTCATCAATGCGATGCCAGAGGAGTTTCAGCCACGCCCTCAGCGGGCGCGTGTGGTGATTGGCTTTTTGATGAACGGTTTTTAGCATAACTGCTTCGCAAAGTAGTTCGGTATCGTCTCTTTTCCGGTCACCAGAATGGAGGTGATACCTAACTGATTAGCCCCTTCTATATTATCGACGTTGTCGTCAAAAAAGACCGCATCCGCTGCCGTGAATCCTTCTTCCTGCAATACCGCCTGATAGATGCGCGCCTCAGGTTTACGCATTCCCATCTCCTGGGAGAGATACACTTTATCTGCCGCCGCGTGAATTTCCGGGTATTCATCCGGCCAGAAGGTGGTATGCAGGCGGTTGGTATTAGACAGCACGACAACGCGATGCCCCTGCTCGCGCAGCTTGTGCATGATGTCGATCACTTCGGGGCGGATCGCGACAAATATAGCCTGCCAGCCATGGGAAAATTGCTCGTAACTTAACGAGAGACCCATTTCCTGACAGAAACGCTCTGCGAACGCTTCGTCGCTGATCTCACCGCGCTCGTGCAAATGGAAAGTCTCACCCATCGCGAAATTCTGCTTTAACGTCGCCAGCGGAACACGGCTAAAATCGCTCCATGCGCCCAGCACCCGGTTAAAATCGATATCGACGATTACATTTCCTAAGTCAAAGATATAAAGCATGTTTATCTCCTTTCGCCGTGGAAAAGTAACTGTAGCGGGAAAGAGAAAGTTTAGCTATGCGCCAGATTCAGCTTAGAGAAAGGAAAGGCCCGAATCGCAATATCGGGCCATAAGACGATCAGCCAGCCTGCTGCTCTTCTCCGGAATTCACTTCGACAACCTCAACCTTGCTGGATTTTAGGTGACTTTGCAGCGCCGGGCCGGGCAGCTCATCGGTGAACAGTGCCGTCGCCTGCGCCACGTTGCCAATTTCAACCGCCGCGGAGGCGTGGTATTTCGTATGATCGGCCGCCAGTAAAATGTGGCGGGAGTGGGCAATCATGGTTTTCACCACGCTGGCTTCGTTAACGTCAAATTCCATCATCGCGCCGTCGTGCTCTATCGCCCCCACGCTGGTCACGAGGTAGTCCGCCCGGAAGCCAGACACAAACGCCGTTGCCGCAGGCCCGATAATGCCGCCGTTATGCGGGCGCAGCGTACCGCCAGGTACCATCACCTCAAAACGCGGATTATTATAAAGAATGTGCGCCACCCGCAGGCTGTTGGTGATGATGCGCAGATGATTATGGTTAAGCAGTGCCCGGGCAACGTGCTCCACGGTCGTCCCGATAGTGATAAAGATGGTCGAGCCATCCGGGATATAGTCCGCAATCGCTTCGGCAATCGCCCGTTTCTCTTCGGTAAGCGAAACTTCACGCTGTTCGAACGCCGTATTGACCACGCTGGATGCCCTGCCCGCACCGCCGTGATGACGGGTGATCAGCCCCTGCTCGCTAAGCTTGCGGATATCCCGGCGCACGGTTTGCGTCGACACATCCAGCAGCTGCGCCAGTTCATCAATGTTCATATAGCCGCGATCGGCAATCAGCGTCAGCAGCTGATCGTGACGCGGGTTGCCGGTCAGTTCGGTAAGGCTCATGGGCTGTCCTCTGAAAACCATCACGCCCCGCATTTTATACAAAAAGTGACAAAAAAGAGCGGGTTTGATCACAGTCGGGTATACCCGCGCGCCCGCCGGGCTTTGTGCATTTCAGTGCTGCGACGGCGCTGGCAAAACGCACGGCGTCTGCGGCGGGCAATTTCTGCCCCAGGCTGACCGCCAGCGCACCGTGGAACACGTCGCCCGCGCCGGTGGTATCAATGACGTTCACTTCAAAACCAGGCTGATGACATAGCGCGCCGTTTTCCAGCCAGAAACAGCCGTCTCGCCCCTGAGTGACATACACATGTCCATTTGTGAGCGTTTGTGCTTTTTTTAATGCGTCTTCTGTTTCATCCAACTGCGTTAAACGCCGCAGCCCAGGCGCAGAGAAGGCCGCGTGATCGCTTAAGGCGATCAGCTCCGCGATATCCTGCGGGGTAACATCCGCATCCAGCAACGTCGGAACGCCCTGCTGACGGGCCAGGGTAAATGCCTGTTTTGCCCCGTCATGCCAGCGCACGTCGGCTAAGACAATGTCCCACTGAGAGAAGTCGATTTCATGCAGCCAGCCTGCCTCGGCGGGCAGATCGGGGCTGGGGTAGTTGGCAATCACTCTTTCCCCACCTGCATCCACCAGCACCGCCGATTGCGACGATCGGGCCCCCTTAACTACGCGCGTATAGCGAGTGTTCACCCCCAGGGATTCCAGCTCCGCAAGCAACCGTCTGCCGGTATCGTCGTCCCCCACCCGACCAATAAAATCCACTTCCGCGCCCAGTTTCGCGGCTGCCACTGCCGCCGTTGCCGCCGGGCCGCCGCCCACTTCCGTGTAGTCTTTTGCGACATATTTCCCACCTTCTTTTGGTAAATCATCGAGATACCAGATGCGATCCAGCACGGTAATGCCGACACAAACGATGCGAGTCATGGTGATTCCTTCTGCGATTTCTGATGCCTTCATTTTAATTTCACCAAATGTTTAAAAAGTGACCCGTGTCAATTTTTTGACTATAAATTACAAATACGATCAAAAACAGACACCACAAACGCGCAAAAATTGACACGATGTGACAGGAGAGAGGCATGTCAGCAATCGCATTTATCGGCTTAGGACAGATGGGCGCGCCCATGGCGAAGAATCTGTTGAAACAGGGCCACCAGCTTAACGTTTTTGATGTGAACCCGCAGGCGGTTCAGGTGCTGGTAGAGAGCGGCGCCCGGGCGGCGGCAACGCCCGCACAGGCAGCAACGGATGCCGAATTCGTGATCACTATGCTGCCAAACGGCGACCTGGTGCGCAGCGTGCTGTTCGGCGAGCACGGCGTGTGCGAAGGATTATCCCGCGACGCGCTGGTCATTGATATGTCCACCATTCACCCGCTGCAAACCGACGCGCTGATCCGCGACATGGCAGAGCAAGGCTTCAGCCTGATGGACGTGCCCGTCGGGCGCACCTCTGATCATGCCATCGCCGGTACGCTACTCCTGCTGGCAGGCGGCACGGCAGAGCAGGTTGAGCGCGCCACCCCCGTCTTAATGGCGATGGGTAATGAACTGATTAACGCCGGCGGGCCGGGAATGGGCATCCGCGTGAAGCTCATCAATAACTACATGAGCATCGCCCTGAACGCCCTTTCCGCCGAGGCCGCCGTACTGTGCGAAGCGCTTGGCCTCTCCTTTGACGTGGCGCTCAAGGTGATGAGCGGCACACCTGCGGGCAAAGGCCACTTCACCACGTCATGGCCGAACAAGGTGCTGAAAGGGGATCTTTCACCCGCCTTCATGATCGACCTTGCGCATAAGGATCTGGGGATCGCCCTCGACGTGGCCAACCAGCTGCATGTCCCAATGCCGCTGGGCGCGGCTTCACGAGAAGTTTACAACCAGGCACGCGCCGCCGGGCGCGGGCGCGAAGACTGGACAGCCATTCTTGAACAGGTTCGCGCATCTGCCGGGCTGAAAAAATCACACTGATACGAAAGGACTGAGGAATGACGATGTACACCCTGAAAGATATCACCCGACCTTCCGGCGGTTTTGCGATGCTGGCCGTGGATCAGCGCGAAGCGATGCGCCTGATGTTTGCGGCGGCAGGCGCGCCGGTACCGGTAACCGACCAGCACCTGACGGATTTTAAAGTCAACGCGGCAAAAATTCTGTCGCCGTACGCCTCTGCCATTCTCGTCGACCAGCAGTTCTGCTATCGCCAGATTGTCGAGCAGCGGGCCGTGGCCAAAAGCTGCGCGATGATTGTGGCAGCCGACGAGTTTATTCCGGGGAACGGTATTCCGGTCGACAGCGTGGTGATCGATAAGAGCATTGACGCGCAGGCGGTCAAACGCGACGGCGGCAAGGCGCTGAAGCTGCTGGTGCTGTGGCGCAGCGATGAAGATCCGCAGCAGCGCCTGGAGATGGTGAAAGCGTTCAATACGCTGTGCCACGATAACGGTCTGTTGAGCATTATCGAGCCGGTTGTGCGTCCACCGCGCCGCGGCGCCGCGTTTGACCGCGAGCAGGCGATTATCGATGCGGCCAAAGAGCTGGGCGACAGCGGTGCCGACCTCTACAAAGTGGAAATGCCGCTGTTTGGTAAGGGCACGCAGCACGAGCTATTGACGGCCTCGCAGAAGCTGAACGAGAACATCGCCATGCCGTGGGTGATCCTCTCCTCCGGCGTGGACGATAAGTTATTCCCGCGCGCGGTGAGCGTGGCGATGCAGGCGGGGGCATCGGGCTTTTTAGCCGGTCGCGCCGTCTGGTCCTCTGTGATTGGCCTGCCGGACACCGAGTTGATGCTGCGTGATATTTCCGTACCAAAACTTCAGCGTCTGGGTGAGATCGTCGACGAAATGATGGCTCGCCGTTAAGAAAGGATCCGAACATGAAATGGTTTAATACCCTGAGCCATAACCGCTGGCTCGAACAAGAGACCGACCGCATTCTCGATTTCGGTAAAAACGCCGCCGTACCGACCGGCTTTGGCTGGCTGGGCAATAACGGGCAGGTGCGTAGCGATATGGGCACCCATCTGTGGATCACCGCCCGCATGCTGCACGTTTACGCGGTGGCGGCGAACATGGGACGTCCTGGTGCGTACGCCCTGGTTGAGCACGGCATTAATGCCCTGAACGGTCCGCTGCGCGACAAGCAGCACGGTGGCTGGTACGCCTGCGTAAACGATGAAGGCGTGATTGATGCGTCCAAGCAGGGCTATCAGCATTTCTTCGTCCTGCTGGGCGCGGCGAGCGCCGTCACCACCGGCCATCCGCAGGCACGCAAGTTGCTGGACGACGCCATCGAGGTGATTGAGCGCTACTTCTGGAGCGAACAGGAGCAGATGTGCCTGGAGTCCTGGGATGAAGCCTTCAGCAAAACGGAAGATTACCGCGGCGGTAACGCCAACATGCACGCCGTGGAAGCCTTCCTGATCGTTTATGACGTGACCCACGACCGTAAATGGCTCGACCGCGCCCTGCGCATCGCCTCGGTGATTATTCACGACGTGGCGCGCAAAGGGGAGTACCGCGTTAACGAGCATTTCGACACCAACTGGAACCCGATCCGCGACTACAACATCGATAACCCCGCCCACCGCTTCCGCGCCTACGGCGGCACGCCGGGGCACTGGATTGAGTGGGGTCGCCTGATGCTGCACCTGCGCGCCGCCCTGGAAGCGCGCTTTGAAACCCCGCCGGAATGGCTGCTGGAAGATGCGAAAGGCCTGTTCCACGCCACCATCCGGGACGCCTGGGCACCCGACGGGGCCGATGGCTTTGTCTACTCCGTGGGCTGGGACGGCAAGCCAATCGTCCGCGAACGCGTGCGCTGGCCAATCGTCGAAGCGATGGGTACGGCTTACGCGCTCTACACCGTCACCGGTGAGGCGCAGTACGAAGCCTGGTATCAGAAGTGGTGGGATTACTGCATCAAGTACCTGATGGATTACGAAAACGGTTCATGGTGGCAGGAGCTGGACACCAATAACGAAGTGACCACCAAAGTCTGGGACGGCAAGCAGGATATTTACCATCTGCTGCACTGCCTGGTGATCCCCCGCCTGCCGCTGGCGCCGGGCTTAGCGCCTGCCGTAGCCGCCGGATTACTGGATAGCCTGGCCAAATAATAAAGACGGAGTTTTTATGCGTACCCTACACAATATTGACCTGAAAAATAACGAAAGTGGTTTTACCCTGCGCTGGCAGGACCGTCTGATTTTATCCCACTCTGCGGATGCCCCTTGCCTGTGGATCGGCGCAGGTGAGGCGGATATCGAGATGTTTCGCGGCAACTTCAGCATCAAAGACAAGCTCAACGAAAAGATTGCCCTGACGAACGCGACCGTTACGCAGCAAAGCGCGGGCTGGGCAATCCGCTTTACCCGCGGCGACGCGGTGAGCGCGACACTGCTGGTGGGCGTAGATGCTGAAGGCCGTCTGGAGCTGAAGCTGAAAAATGACGCCGCCAGCCATAACCGCATCTGGCTGCGGCTGGCAGCTCAGCCTGACGATCATATTTACGGCTGCGGCGAGCAGTTCTCGTATTTCGATCTGCGCGGCAAGCCGTTTCCGCTGTGGACCAGCGAGCAGGGCGTGGGCCGCAATAAGCAGACCTACGTCACCTGGCAGGCCGACTGCAAAGAGAACGCGGGCGGCGATTACTACTGGACCTTCTTCCCGCAGCCTACCTTCGTGAGCACCCAGAAGTACTACTGCCACGTGGATAACAGCTGTTATATGAACTTCGACTTCAGCGCGCCGGACTTCCACGAGCTGGCGTTCTGGGAAGATAACGCCACGCTGCGCTTCGAATGCGCAGAAACCTACGTCGATCTGCTGGAAAAACTGACCGGCCTGCTGGGGCGTCAGCCTGAACTGCCGGACTGGGTTTACGACGGCGTGACGCTGGGTATTCAGGGTGGCACCGAGGTGTGTCAGCAGAAGCTCGACGCCATGCGCGAGGGCGGCGTGAAGGTGAACGGCATCTGGGCGCAGGACTGGTCCGGCATCCGGATGACCTCCTTCGGCAAACGCGTGATGTGGAACTGGAAGTGGAACAGCGCGCTCTATCCGCAGCTTGATGAGCGGATTGCGCAGTGGAAACAGGAAGGCGTGCAGTTCCTCTCCTATATCAACCCGTACGTCGCCAGCGATAAAGATCTCTGCGAAGAGGCGGCGAAACGCGGCTATCTGACCAAAAACGCCAACGGCGAGGATTACCACGTTGAGTTCGGCGAATTCTACGCGGGCGTTATCGACCTGACCAACCCGGCAGCCTACGGCTGGTACAAAGAGGTCATAAAAAAGAACCTGATCGAACTGGGCTGCGGCGGCTGGATGGCCGATTTCGGGGAATATCTGCCGACCGATACCTTCCTGCACAACGGCGTTAGCGCGGAGATCATGCATAACGCCTGGCCTGCCCTGTGGGCGAAATGTAACTACGAAGCACTGGAGGAGACCGGCAAGCTCGGGGAGATCCTGTTCTTCATGCGCGCGGGCTACACCGGCAGCCAGAAGCACTCGGTGATGATGTGGGCGGGGGATCAGAACGTCGACTGGAGCCTGGACGACGGTCTGGCGTCCGTCGTACCGGCGGCGCTGTCTCTGGCGATGACCGGGCACGGGTTGCACCACAGCGACATTGGCGGCTATACGACGCTGTTCGAGATGAAGCGCAGCAAAGAGCTGCTGCTGCGCTGGTGCGACTTCAGCGCCTTTACGCCGATGATGCGTACCCACGAGGGCAATCGCCCTGGCGACAACTGGCAGTTCGACGGCGACGCCGAAACAATCGCGCACTTCGCGCGCATGACCACCGTGTTCACCACTCTGAAGCCGTACATCAAAGCGGCGGTTGCGCAGAACGCGAAAAGCGGCCTGCCGGTGATGCGTCCGCTGTTCCTGCACTACGAGGACGACGCGCGCGCCTACACGCTGAAATACCAGTACCTGTTTGGCCGCGATTTGCTGGTGGCCCCGGTTCATGAAGAGGGACGCCGCGACTGGTCGCTCTATCTGCCGCAGGACAGCTGGGTCAATGCGTGGACGGGGGAAATCTGCCGGGGCGGTGACGTGACCGTTGATGCCCCGCTCGGCAAACCGCCGGTCTTCTATCGCCAGCAAAGCGAATGGGCAGATCTGTTTAGCACCTTACGTCATATCTGATAAGGCTCGCCCGCGGGGAAACCTGCGGGCAGACGGAGAACAATAATGAGTCAACATACTTCTGACCCGGCAACCCTGCGCCTGCCGTTTAAAGAAAAACTCGCCTACGGGATGGGCGATCTCGGCTCTAACATCCTGCTGGATATCGGCACGCTGTATCTGCTGAAGTTCTACACCGACGTGTTGGGACTGCCCGGTACCTACGGGGGGATTATCTTCCTGATTGCGAAGTTTTTTACCGCCTTCACCGATATGGGCACCGGGATCATGCTCGACTCCCGGCGCAAGATTGGCCCGAAAGGGAAATTCCGCCCGTTCGTGCTGTATGCAGCCTTCCCTGTGACGCTGCTGGCGATTGCCAACTTCGTCGGCACACCGTTTGAGATGACCGGCAAAACGGTGATGGCAACGGTGCTGTTCATGCTGTACGGCTTGTTCTTCAGCATGATGAACTGCTCTTACGGCGCGATGGTGCCCGCCATTACCAAAAACCCGGACGAGCGAGCCTCGCTAGCGGCCTGGCGTCAGGGCGGCGCCACGCTCGGCCTGCTGCTCTGTACCGTGGGCTTTGTCCCGGTGATGAACCTCATTGAGGGCAATGACCAGCTTGGCTACATCTTTGCCGCCACCCTCTTCTCGCTGTTCGGGTTGTTCTTTATGTGGTGGTGCTATAAGGGCGTAACCGAGCGTTACGTTGAGACGCAACCTGCTAACCCGGCGCAGAAACCGGGGCTGTTGCAGTCGTTTCGCGCCATCGCCGGGAACCGTCCGCTGTTTATCCTGTGCATCGCTAACCTGTGCACGCTGGGTGCCTTTAACGTCAAACTCGCCATTCAGGTCTACTACACGCAGTACGTGCTGAACGACCCGATCCTGCTGTCGTACATGGGCTTCTTCAGCATGGGCTGTATTTTTATCGGCGTCTTTATGATGCCTGGCGCGGTGCGGCGCTTTGGTAAGAAAAAGGTCTATATCAGCGGGCTGGCAATTTGGGTGGCAGGCGATCTGCTTAACTACTTCTTCGGCGGCGGCTCGGTGAGCTTTGTGGCGTTCTCCTGTCTGGCGTTCTTCGGTTCCGCGTTCGTGAACAGCCTGAACTGGGCGCTGGTCTCCGATACCGTGGAGTACGGCGAGTGGCGCACCGGCGTACGCTCCGAGGGGACGGTCTATACCGGCTTTACCTTCTTCCGCAAGGTATCGCAGGCGCTGGCGGGCTTCTTCCCGGGGATCATGCTTACGCAGATTGGCTATGTGCCCAACGTGGTGCAATCCGCCGGCACGGTTGAAGGGCTGCGGCAGCTGATATTTATCTACCCGAGCCTGCTGGCGGTCATCACCATCGTGGCGATGGGCTGCTTCTACAACCTCAACGAGAAGATGTATGTGCGCATCGTGGAAGAAATTGAGCTGCGCAAACGTACGGCATAAATGACGTGATTGAGCGCCCTGCGGGGCGCTTTGAGGATCGACCATGACACACAATACTGATCCGTTAACCCTGAAATTGAGCCTGCGAGAGAAGTGCGCCTACGGGATGGGCGATTTTGGCTCGAACCTGATGCTGTGTATTGGCACGCTGTATCTGCTGAAGTTTTACACGGACGAGCTGGGCATGCCCGCGTTCTACGGCGGCATCATTTTTCTGGTCGCCAAGTTCTTTACCGCGTTTACCGACATGCTGACCGGGGTGCTGCTGGACTCCCGGCGTAATATCGGCGCGCGGGGGAAATTCCGGCCATTCATTCTCTACGCCTCCGTCCCGGTGGCGCTGGTGGCCACGGCGCAGTTTATGGCCAACGACTTTAGCCTGACGGTGAAAACGGCCCTCGCCACCGTGCTCTTCATGATGTTTGGCCTCTGCTACAGCCTGATGAACTGCGCCTACGGTGCAATGGTTCCGGCCATCACCAAAAACCCGAACGAGCGCGCGCAGCTTGCGGCGTGGCGTCAGGGCGGCGCAACGGTAGGACTGTTGCTCTGCACCGTCGGCTTTATGCCGATTCAGGCGCTGTTCGTCAGCCAGCCCTCACTCGGCTATCTGGTGGCCGCGCTGGTGTTCGTCACCGGGGGGCTGTTCTGCATGTGGTGGTGCTACAGCGGGGTGAAAGAGCGCTACGTCGAGCTTACGCCCGATCACCATAAGCCCGGCATTCTGAAATCATTCTGCGCAATTTTCCGCAATCCGCCGCTGCTGGTGCTGTGCATCGCCAACCTCTGTACCCTCGCCGCGTTTAACATCAAGCTGGCGATTCAGGTCTACTACACCCAGTACGTGCTGAACGATCTGCATCTCCTGTCGTGGATGGGCTTTTTCAGTATGGGCTGCATTCTGATTGGCGTGTTTCTGGTGCCTGGCGCGGTAAAACGCTTTGGCAAGAAACCGGTCTATCTGGGCGGGCTGGCGCTGTGGGCGGTGGGCGACGTGCTGAATTTCTTCTGGGGAACCAGCTCCCTGCTGTTCGTGCTCTTTTCCTGCATGGCCTTCTTCGGCACGGCGTTTGTGAACAGCCTGAACTGGGCGCTGGTGCCGGATACGGTTGATTACGGCGAGTGGAAAACCGGGATTCGCGCCGAAGGGTCGGTGTATACCGGCTATACCTTCTCGCGCAAAATCTCCGCGGCGCTCGCCGGTTTTCTGCCCGGCATCATGCTGACCCAGATTGGCTACGTTCCCCATGCCGTGCAGAGCGCGGGCACGCTGCTGGGTTTGCGTCAGCTGATTTTCCTCTGGCCGTGCGGCCTGGCGATCGTTGCTGCCGTGACCATGGGGCTGTTTTATAAACTCAACGAAGCGCGCTTCGCCTTTATTATCGAGGAGATTGGAAAACGGAAAAAACAGACAGCAAATACCCCTGAGATAACCACCAACAATAAAGCGTCAGCAGTCACTTTATAACTATAAATCCGGCCAATATGTCCTTCCTGTTAATCAGGAGGGAGGCCTTTCTGTACCTGATACATGGACAAATTATGAATAGAATCATCACCGTACTGATCGTGTCGTCTGTGTCCTGCCCGGTTTTTGCCGGGGCCTATGTCGAAACGCGCGAAGCGTACAATACGGCCTCTGAGCTGCACGAGGTGATCCTGCGTGCGGGCTATAACTTCGATATGGGCGCGGGGCTGATGTTCACCAACGCTTATAACGTGGGGAAATGGGACGAACTGAAGCACAGCTATAACGAAATCGAGGGTTGGTATCCGCTCTTCAAACCGACCGACAAACTCACCTTCCAGCCCGGCGGGTTAATTAACGACAGCAGCGCAGGATCGGGTGGAGCACTCTATTTAGATACTAACTATAAATTTACGGACTGGTTTAATCTGACGTTCCGCTATCGCTATAACCATAACAATTACGATACGCCGGACTATAACGGACAGATGGATAAAAACGACACGCACGAATTCGCCAACTACTGGAATTTCAAAGTGACGGATGCGTTTTTCTACACCTTTGAGCCGCACTTTTTCCAGCGGGTGAATGATTACCACAGCAAAAATGGCAAAGATCATCACTGGGAAATTACCAACAAGTTCAGCTATAAAATCGACAGAAACTGGCTGCCGTATCTTGAGCTACAGTGGCTGGACCGATGGAATGATTACAACCGCGAGCAGTACCGGATCCGTTTAGGGTTACGTTATTCGTTCTAATAAAAAAGCCGCTGATCGCTCAGCGGCTTTTCGTTGCCAGGTGGCGCTTACGCTTTACCCGGCCTACGGCATAACCGAATTACTCTTCTTTCGCACCGCGCATAGCACGTTTACGATCGTTCTCGGTCAGGTGACGTTTACGGATACGAATTGACTGAGGCGTCACTTCTACCAGTTCGTCATCATCGATGAATTCCAGAGCCTGCTCCAGCGTCATCTTGATCGGTGGAACCAGAACCGTCGCTTCGTCAGTACCGGACGCACGCATGTTGGTCAGTTTCTTACCGGTCAGGCAGTTTACCGTCAGGTCGTTAGAACGGCTGTGAATACCGATGATCTGGCCTTCGTAAACTTCAGCACCGTGACCCAGGAACAGCTTACCGCGATCCTGCAGACCGAACAGCGCAAACGCAACCGCTTTACCCTGACCGTTGGAGATCAGTACGCCGTTGTTACGCTGGCCCACTTCGCCAGGACGGATGTCGTCATAGTGGCTGAAGGTGGAGTACAGCAGACCCGTACCGGAGGTCATGGTCATGAACTCAGAACGGAAGCCGATCAGGCCACGGCTTGGGATCACGTAGTCGAGACGTACGCGGCCTTTGCCATCTGGATTCATGTTTTTCAGGTCGCCTTTACGCTCACCCAGTGCCTGCATGACAGAACCCTGGTGCTGCTCTTCAACGTCCAGCGTTACGTTTTCGAACGGCTCTTGTTTACGGCCATCGATTTCGCGGAAGATAACTTTCGGACGGGATACCGCCATCTCGAAACCTTCACGACGCATGTTCTCAATCAGAACAGACAGGTGCAGCTCACCACGACCGGAAACGCGGAATGCATCAGCGTCTTCGGTTTCTTCAACGCGCAGCGCAACGTTATGCACCAGCTCTTTGTTCAGGCGGTCAAGGATCTGACGAGAGGTAACGAACTTACCTTCTTTACCACAGAACGGAGAGGTGTTGACGTTGAAGAACATGGATACGGTTGGTTCATCAACGGACAGGGCTGGCAGCGCTTCGACGTTCTGCGGATCGCAGATGGTGTCGGAGATGTTCAGTTCACCCAGACCGGTAATAGCGATGATGTCGCCCGCTTCAGCGATGTCGCTCTCGATACGCTCAAGACCCAGGTGAGTCAGAACTTTACCGACTTTACCGTTACGGGTTTTGCCTTCGCTATCGATGATAGTGACCTGCTGGTTAGGCTTCACTTTACCGCGCTTGATACGACCAATGCCGATTACGCCAACATAGTTGTTGTAGTCGAGCTGGGAGATCTGCATTTGCAGGGTGCCTTCCAGGTCAACGTTTGGCGCAGGAACGCGGTCAACAATCGTCTGGTACAGCGGAGTCATGTCTTCCGCCATGTCTTCGTGATCCAGACCGGCGATACCGTTCAGCGCAGACGCATAAACGATAGGGAAGTCCAGCTGTTCGTCAGTCGCGTCGAGGTTAACGAACAGGTCGAAGACCTGGTCAACAACCCAGTCAGGACGCGCGCCAGGACGGTCAACCTTGTTGATCACAACGATAGGTTTCAGGCCGTGGGCAAATGCTTTTTTGGTCACGAAGCGCGTTTGCGGCATAGGGCCATCAAATGCGTCAACCACCAGCAGCACGGAATCCACCATGGACATCACGCGCTCAACTTCACCACCGAAGTCGGCGTGCCCTGGGGTATCAACGATGTTGATACGGTAGTCATTCCATTTGATAGCGGTGTTTTTGGCGAGGATGGTAATCCCACGCTCTTTCTCCAAATCGTTGGAGTCCATCACACGCTCTTGAGTTTCGGCACGAGCATCAAACGTACCGGACTGCTGTAGCAGCTTGTCAACCAGGGTAGTTTTACCATGGTCGACGTGCGCGATGATGGCGATATTACGCAATTTTTCGATCACAACTTTGCCTCAGGCATTTAGAAATAGCGCGTTATTGTACACGGATTAATCGCACTACAAAACAGGATCACAAACATCCCCCGCAAACAAGTATTGCAGAGATGCTTTGTGATCGCTTTCACGGAGCGGTAAAAGGGCACTTTAACGTAAATTGCACCAATATGGTGCTCAATGTTCACACTGAGGCACTATAATGGTGCAACGAATCCAATGTGGTGCAGCCCTTCTGCACTATGGTGCGCATGATAACGCCTTTTTGGGGTGTTTTAAAAGTTGGCACAGATTTCGCTTTACAGAAATACAGTAAAAATATGGCAGCCCAGCCGATTTGAAGACCTCGTTACCACGACGACAATGACCAATCTGGAGAGTTAAGTATGTCCGCTGAACACGTTTTGACGATGCTGAACGAACATGAAGTGAAGTTTGTTGATCTGCGCTTCACCGATACCAAAGGTAAAGAACAGCACGTCACGATCCCTGCTCATCAGGTGAACGCCGAATTCTTTGAAGAAGGCAAAATGTTTGACGGCTCCTCCATTGGCGGCTGGAAAGGCATTAACGAATCCGACATGGTTCTGATGCCAGATGCAACCACTGCGCTCATTGACCCGTTCTACGAAGAACCTACGCTGATCATCCGCTGCGATATCCTGGAACCTGGCACGCTGCAAGGCTATGACCGTGACCCACGCTCCATCGCAAAACGCGCTGAAGAGTACCTGCGTTCTACCGGTATTGCAGACACCGTTCTGTTCGGGCCAGAGCCAGAGTTCTTCCTGTTCGACGACATCCGTTTTGGTGCTTCCATTTCTGGTTCCCACGTCGCTATCGATGACATCGAAGGCGCATGGAACTCTTCCACCAAGTATGAAGGTGGTAACAAAGGTCACCGTCCGGGCGTGAAAGGCGGTTACTTCCCGGTTCCTCCGGTCGATTCTTCACAGGACATCCGTTCTACCATGTGTCTGATCATGGAAGAGATGGGCCTGGTTGTTGAAGCGCACCACCATGAAGTGGCAACGGCTGGCCAGAACGAAATCGCCACCCGCTTCAACACCATGACCAAAAAAGCGGACGAAATTCAGATCTACAAATACGTTGTGCACAACGTTGCGCACCGTTTCGGTAAAACCGCGACCTTCATGCCAAAACCAATGTTTGGCGACAACGGTTCCGGCATGCACTGCCACATGTCCCTGTCCAGGAACGGTACTAACCTGTTCTCTGGCGACAAGTACGCGGGTCTGTCCGAGCAGGCGCTGCACTACATCGGTGGTGTTATCAAACACGCTAAAGCGATCAACGCCCTGGCGAACCCAACCACTAACTCCTACAAGCGTCTGGTCCCTGGCTACGAAGCACCGGTAATGCTGGCGTACTCTGCCCGTAACCGTTCTGCGTCTATCCGTATCCCTGTGGTGGCGTCTCCGAAAGCGCGTCGTATCGAAGTGCGCTTCCCGGACCCGGCGGCTAACCCATACCTTTGCTTCGCAGCACTGCTGATGGCCGGTCTGGACGGTATCAAGAACAAGATCCACCCGGGCGAAGCCATGGACAAAAACCTGTACGACCTGCCGCCAGAAGAAGCGAAAGAGATCCCACAGGTTGCCGGCTCTCTGGAAGAAGCCCTCCAGGCGCTGGACGCAGACCGCGAGTTCCTGACCGCTGGCGGCGTGTTCACCGATGAAGCTATCGACGCTTACATCGCGCTGCGTACCGAAGAAAATGACCGCGTTCGCATGACGCCGCACCCGGTTGAGTTCGAACTGTACTACAGCGTTTAATTGATTTGTTTTACCCGGCGCATACGCGTCGGGAGTCGTTGCCGTGGAAACTTTAGCCCATCTTCGGATGGGCTTTTTTCTCCACCAACAACCTGATCTCACGCGCTTTTTACCTCTAAAACGCTATACTGCACTAAAATAGTGCAACGACTCCAGGAGACTGCTGAATGGCAACTGGCACGCTGCCCGATGCTGGGCAGATCCTCAATTCTTTAATTAACAGTATTTTGCTGGTCGACGACGAGCTGGCGGTGCATTACGCCAACCCGGCGGCGCAGCAGCTGCTCGCCCAAAGCGCCCGTAAACTGTTTGGCACGCCGCTGCCAGAACTGCTGAGCTATTTCTCGCTGAATATTGGCCTGATGCAGGAGAGTTTGCAGGCGGGTCAGGGCTTCACCGATAACGAAGTGACGCTGGTGATTGACGGACGCTCGCATATTTTGTCCCTCACCGCACAGCGCCTGCCAGATGGCATGATTCTGCTGGAAATGGCGCCGATGGATAACCAGCGTCGTCTCAGCCAGGAGCAGCTTCAGCATGCGCAGCAGATTGCGGCGCGCGACCTGGTGCGCGGGCTGGCCCATGAGATCAAAAACCCGCTGGGCGGCTTACGCGGTGCGGCACAGCTTCTGACCAAAGCGCTGCCTGACCCTGCCCTGGCGGAGTATACCAACGTCATTATTGAGCAGGCGGACCGTCTGCGTAATCTGGTCGATCGCCTGCTCGGGCCGCAGCAGCCAGGGATGCACGTTTCAGAAAGCATTCACAAGGTCGCGG
The DNA here is from genome assembly GCF_001037655.1 of Enterobacter sp. MGH85. Lineage (NCBI taxonomy): Bacteria > Pseudomonadati > Pseudomonadota > Gammaproteobacteria > Enterobacterales > Enterobacteriaceae > Enterobacter > Enterobacter sp. MGH85. The sequence continues at coordinate 941,119 of NZ_KQ089925.1, read as the reverse complement.
AGCGGGTGGTGAAACTCGTCTCGATGGAGCTGCCGGATAACGTCACGCTGGTGCGTGACTATGACCCAAGCCTGCCGGAGCTGGCGCACGATCCGGACCAGATTGAACAGGTGCTGTTGAACATTGTGCGTAACGCGTTGCAGGCGCTGGGCCCGGAGGGGGGCGAAATTATTCTGCGTACCCGCACCGCGTTCCAGCTGACGCTGCACGGTGTGCGTTATCGTCTGGCGGCACGTATTGATGTGGAAGATAACGGGCCGGGGATCCCGCCGCATCTCCAGGACACCCTGTTCTACCCGATGGTCAGCGGTCGCGAAGGCGGCACCGGGCTGGGGTTATCCATAGCCCGTAATTTGATTGATCAACACTCCGGCAAAATTGAATTTACCAGTTGGCCGGGACATACCGAGTTTTCGGTTTTCCTGCCGATTAAAAAATAAAGGTGACGTTTATGCAACGAGGGATAGTCTGGGTAGTCGATGACGATAGCTCCATCCGTTGGGTGCTTGAACGCGCGCTCACGGGAGCGGGATTAAGCTGCACGACGTTTGAGAGCGGCAGCGAGGTGCTCGATGCGCTTACCACCAAAACGCCGGACGTGCTGCTCTCGGATATTCGCATGCCGGGAATGGACGGACTGGCGCTCTTAAAGCAGATCAAACAGCGCCACCCCATGCTTCCGGTCATCATAATGACCGCCCACTCCGACCTGGATGCCGCCGTCAGCGCATACCAGCAGGGGGCGTTTGATTACCTGCCAAAACCGTTTGATATCGACGAAGCCGTTGCGCTGGTTGAGCGCGCTATCAGCCACTATCAGGAGCAACAGCAGCCCCGCAATGCCCCCGACTTTGGACCAACGACGGACATCATCGGTGAAGCGCCGGCCATGCAGGACGTGTTTCGCATCATCGGGCGTCTGTCGCGTTCGTCTATCAGCGTCTTGATTAACGGTGAATCAGGGACCGGTAAAGAGTTGGTCGCACACGCCCTGCATCGCCACAGCCCGCGGGCGAAAGCCCCCTTTATCGCCCTGAACATGGCAGCGATCCCTAAGGATTTAATTGAGTCTGAACTCTTCGGCCACGAAAAAGGGGCATTTACCGGAGCCAATACCATTCGTCAGGGACGCTTTGAACAGGCTGACGGCGGCACGCTTTTCCTGGATGAAATCGGCGATATGCCGCTGGATGTACAGACCCGACTGTTGCGCGTGCTGGCAGATGGACAGTTTTACCGCGTGGGCGGGTATGCGCCGGTGAAGGTGGACGTACGCATTATCGCCGCGACGCACCAGAACCTGGAGCTGCGCGTACAGGAGGGGAAATTCCGTGAGGATTTATTCCATCGTCTGAACGTGATCCGCGTCCACCTGCCGCCGCTGCGCGAGCGTCGGGAAGATATCCCGCGTCTGGCGCGCCATTTCCTGCAGGTGGCGGCCCGCGAGCTGGGCGTGGAAGCCAAGCAGCTTCATCCGGAAACGGATGCCGCCCTCACCCGTCTGGCGTGGCCGGGCAACGTGCGTCAGCTGGAAAACACCTGTCGCTGGCTGACGGTGATGGCCGCCGGCCAGGAAGTGCTGATTCAGGATTTACCGGCAGAACTGTTTGAAGCCACCGTGCCCGAGAGCACCGCAGGACATACGTTGCCGGACAGCTGGGCAACGCTGCTGGCGCAGTGGGCAGATCGCGCGCTGCGTTCCGGTCATCAAAACTTGCTCTCTGAAGCACAGCCTGAAATGGAGCGCACGCTGTTGACCACCGCGCTTCGTCATACCCAGGGCCACAAACAGGAAGCGGCTCGCCTGTTGGGATGGGGTCGAAACACCCTGACGCGCAAGCTGAAAGAGCTGGGAATGGAGTGATCTTACTCCGCTGTGTAAAGGTTACTAATTGAGCGTAAAGTTCCGTTATTTTGCGCTTTACTGTTCCGATGAGTTTTGTATGATCGTGCCCGGAAACTGGAGGGATGCATCATGCTGGAATCATTAGTGACCTTGCTTTCGAGCGGTGCAGCAGAAAGCCACACGCCACAAACTGCCGTTGCGGCGGTATTGTGTGCGGCACTGGTTGGGCTGTTTAGCTAACGAGCTGTTGATGAAAAGCCGGGTGGCGCTTCGCCTTACCCGGCCTACATAAATGCGAGTTGTAGGCCGGGTAAGCGAAGCGCCTCCCGGCATTGCAACTTAAATCACGCGCGAGAACTGCTGTAAACGTGCTTTCTGGCGCAGATAGGCATCGAAGCACATGCAGATATTACGAATCAACAGACGCCCCTTCGGCGTGACGACCACCGCGCTCTCCGACACATCCACCAGCCCGTCTTTCGCCAGCGGCGCAAGAAGCTTCAGGTCTTCGGCAAAGTAATCGCTGAATTGCAGATCCCATTGCGACTCCACCTCGCGGAATTCGAGACGGAAGTTGCAGATAAGCGCCTTAATCACATCACGACGGATGCAGTCGTCGCGCGTTAACGCAATGCCGCGCCACAGCGCGTTGCCCGTTTCATCAACTTGCTGGTAATACAGCTTCAGCTCTTTTTGGTTCTGGGCGTAGCAGTCGCCAATCATGCTGATAGCGGAGACACCCATTCCGAGCAGATCGGTATCTCCCTGGGTGGTGTATCCCTGGAAGTTACGGTGGAGAACACCTTCGCGCTGGGCAATCGCCAGTTCGTCGTCAGGGCGGGCAAAGTGATCCATCCCGATAAACTGATAGCCGGTTTCGGTCAGCGAGGCGATGGTCTCCTGCAAAATGTCCAGCTTCTGCTGGGCGGAAGGCAGATCCGCATCTTTGATTTTGCGCTGCGCGGCGAACAGCGTCGGCAGGTGCGCATAGTTAAAGACGCTCAGACGGTCCGGGTTGAGCTCAGCCACGCGTTTAAGCGTGTAGGCGAAGCTCTCCGGCGTCTGCTTCGGCAGGCCGTAAATCAGGTCTATATTCGTTGAGGTAAAGCCGATTTCACGCGCATGGTTGAGTAAGGCAAAGATAAACGCTTCATCCTGCTCGCGGTTGACCAGGCGCTGTACTTCTTTGTTGAAGTCCTGTACGCCCATACTCAGGCGGTTGAAGCCTTCGGCGCGTAAATGATCCAGCACATCCAGCTCGATTTCACGCGGATCGACCTCGATCGAAATTTCAGCGTCGTGGTTAAAACTGAAATTGCCGCGCAGAAGCGCCATCAGGCGGCTGATCTGCGCTTTGTTCAGATAAGTTGGCGTACCGCCGCCCCAGTGAAGCTGGCTGACGTGACGGCCTTTAAACAGCGGTGCGCGGTGCAGAATTTCCTGTTCAAGCGCATCGAGGTATTGATCGGCTTTGTGCTGCTGGCGGGTAACGATTTTATTGCAGCCGCAGAAGTAGCAGAGCTTGTGGCAGAACGGAATATGGACGTAGAGCGACAGCGGGCGCTCGGGATAGCGCGCCACAGCATGCTGAAAATCCGCCTCGCCGTAAGCGTCAGAAAACTCCAGCGCGGTGGGGTATGAGGTATAACGCGGCCCGGAATAGTTATATTTCTGGATCAGGGCCAAATCCCAGTCGATAGATGGTACAGACATGCTCACTCCTTCCGTTGGTGTCGCGTTCGTATACGGCGGCCCGTTCTGGTCCCGTTGCGGGCCATCATTCGGGTGCGCAGCCACTTCTGTCGCCGCGACAACCGCCGTAGTTTAACGAATAACCACACCAGATAACATATAACCGGAAGGGTTATAAGCAGGACGAGTGTACCTGCCGGGTGCAAATGTTAGTTTCCACCTTTCAGCAGACGCATCATATCTTCCTGCTTTTCGTCTTCCTCTTCGTCTTCTTCATCATCGTAGGACAGACCCAGCTTCTGCATCAGTTCATCAATGCGATCCAGTTTGGCATCTACCCAGGACTGCTCTTCAGCGGTCAGGGTTTCACCCTCTTCAAGACGTTCCAGCAGCGCATCCAGGCGCTCATCGTTCTCCAGCATATCCAGCTCAGCCTGCGGTGAAAGCATAGGTTTCTCGCTCTTTGGTTTGTGCTGCTTAGTGACCGGCGTGTCTGTCACGCCCAGTGGAATGGGAGTTTTACTGCCGATACGAGGATCTTTCTGCTGTTTGCCTTTTGCAGAAGCGCCTGCGGCACCGCCACCGTTAGCACGGCTACCCGCAGTATGGCCACGATGCTTTTTATCGCGTTTGCGATCGCGCGCTTCCTGATTCAGTTCTTCGCGCGTTTTGCGGCGTGCTTTTGCAGGGCGTTTCGCGCCCGCAGCGGAGGTCGGTTTTTTCATGATGTTTTATCTTTAAGTCGTTTTCTTCAGTATAGAATTGCGGCGAAATCTAGCAGAAAGCAAGCAAAGAAAAAAGGCGACAGAGCAATCTGTCGCCTTTTTTCCTGACTCACAACCCTTAACGGGTCAGACATTCCCTGTTTGCCTTCAACAAACCCTGTTTATCCCTTGGCTACTACCGTCCGTGATACGGTTCCGTTTCCTGTTAAAAACGCCTCCAGGCGCCGGTCGTCCTGACAATCCTGAGTCTTCGCCTCCTGGCGCTCCTGACCCTTATCCTTAAGTCGTTTTCCTGCTGGCATCCTCGCCTTGACGCACACTTTACCTTGTTCTCTTAAACTAACAAGCAACGAAAAGGTACTAAACCGGATTTTCAGATAATTACTCATTAATAACTCTTTGAATTTTAATATTTTTAGTTTTTTAGCGCCTGCGATTTCTCTTAAATTTCTCATAAGCTTAAGGGCAGATCTCTTACATTCCGTAGGGCTTTCACTTACACGTCAATGACGAAGGGAAAAGCCTTTTGCCCGCATTCAGGTATAATCCCCCGCAGATTACGATTTTTGGAGACGACCACGTGACTACCTGGAACTACCAACAGACGCATTTTGTCACCAGTGCGCCCGATATTCGCCACCTGCCCTCAGACACAGGGATTGAAGTGGCATTTGCTGGGCGCTCCAATGCGGGAAAATCCAGCGCCCTGAATACGCTGACCAATCAGAAAAACCTGGCGCGTACCTCAAAAACACCTGGCCGTACTCAGCTGATTAACCTGTTTGAAGTGGCTGAAGGCAAACGCCTGGTCGATTTACCGGGCTACGGTTACGCGCAGGTACCGGAAGAGATGAAGATCAAATGGCAGCGTGCACTGGGTGAATACCTGGAAAAACGCATGTGTCTGAAAGGTCTGGTGGTGCTGATGGATATTCGACACCCGCTAAAAGATCTCGACCAGCAGATGATTGACTGGGCGGTGGCAAGCGATATTGCGGTGCTGGTGCTGCTGACAAAAGCGGATAAGCTGGCGAGCGGCGCGCGCAAGGCGCAGGTGAACAAGGTGCGTGAAGCGGTGCTGGCATTCAACGGTGATGTACAGGTTGAACCGTTCTCCTCGCTGAAAAAGCAGGGTGTGGACAAACTGCGACAGAAGCTAGACAGCTGGTTTAACGATCTGGAACCGGCGACAGAAGCGGAAGCAGAGTAACAACAGGCGCGGCGATGACCGCGTTTTTTTCGCCCGAAACTTTCCTTCCCGCAATAAAAAACGCCCCAGTCATTACTGACTGGGGCGGCTAAAATATTCAGCCAAATCCGATTACGTGAAGTAAAAGGTCTGAAAGATAGAACATCTTACCTCTGTACCCTACGTCGTTAACTCTACTCTTTTTTTGTCTCTTGAAAAAGCACTTTTTGTAGTTTTTTTTCATTCTTTACATAGGGAATTCTAATGATCGTCACAAAACGCGCGTACTTATGTTGCTTACTTACATAAAAAGCGCGTTATCCCGATAACGCTTAGTGAGCCTGATCCCAGTTTTCGCCGCTACCCACTTCCACCAGCAACGGAACGTCCAGCTTCATGCTGTTTTCCATCAGTTCATGGATCTTCTGAGAGACCTCTTCCAGGTCGTCTTTATGGACTTCAAATACCAGTTCATCGTGTACCTGCATGATCATTTTCACGCGCGGTTTCTCTTTTTCCAGCCAGGCATCAACGGCGATCATCGCGCGTTTGATGATGTCTGCCGCAGTGCCCTGCATCGGGGCATTGATAGCAGCACGTTCAGCGCCAGCACGGCGCGCGGCGTTGCTGGATTTGATGTCCGGAAGGTAAAGACGACGGCCATCCAGCGTTTCAACGTAGCCTTTCTCTTTCGCCTGCGCGCGGGTACGCTCCATATATTCCAGCACGCCCGGATAGCGCTCAAAGTAGAGATCCATATACTTCTGCGACTCTTTACGCGGAATGTTGAGCTGGCGTGAAAGGCCAAATGCGCTCATGCCGTAAATAAGGCCAAAGTTAATCGCTTTAGCGCTACGACGCTGTTCGTTTGTCACGCTGTCCAGCGGCAGGCCAAACACTTCGGCAGCTGTCGCCCGGTGGATATCCTTCCCTTCGGCAAATGCCGTCAGCAGGCCTTTGTCACGCGACAGGTGCGCCATAATACGCAGTTCGATTTGCGAGTAGTCTGCGGAGACAATCAGATAATCCTCTGGCGCAATGAAAGCCTGGCGTATACGGCGGCCCTCTTCATTACGCACCGGAATGTTTTGCAGGTTAGGATCGGTTGACGAAAGCCGCCCGGTCGCCGCTACAGCCTGGTGATAGGAGGTGTGTACGCGGCCCGTTTTCGGGTTGATCATCAACGGCAGTTTGTCGGTATAGGTCGATTTCAGCTTGGCCAGACCACGGTACTGCAGGATAACTTTTGGCAGCGGATAGTCCAGCGCCAGCTCTTCCAGCACCTCTTCAGAGGTTGAAGGCGCGCCGCCCGGCGTTTTCTTCAGCGGTTTAATACCCTGCTTTTCAAACAGGATGGTTTGCAGCTGTTTCGGTGACGACAGGTTAAATGCCTCTCCAGCAAGTTCATGCGCTTTCTGTTCAAGCTCGGTCAGGCGCTGCGCCAGCTCGCCAGAGTGATTATGCAGCACCGTTTGGTCGATTTTGACGCCGTTACGCTCAATGCGGGACAGCACAGGCACCAGCGGCATCTCAATGTTCTGGAAAACATTCAGCGGCCCTTCGTGCTTCTGCAATTTCGGCCACATTTTGAGATGCAGCTGTAGCGTGACGTCAGCGTCTTCCGCGGCGTAGCGGCCTGCTTCTTCCAGCGCGATCTGGTTAAAGGTCAGCTGATTTTTGCCCTTACCGGCAATTTCTTCAAAGGTGATGGTTTTGTGTTTCAGCCAACGATCGGATAAGGAATCCATATCATGGCGGCCCGCCACGCTGTCCAGAATGTAAGATTCCAGCATGGTGTCAAAAGCGATACCACGCAGTTCAATGCCGTAGTTTTGCAGAATACCGCGGTCGTACTTCAGGTTTTGCCCGACCTTCAGCGCTTTCTCGTCTTCCAGAATCGGCTTCAGCAGTTCTAAGGCGCGCTCGCGCGAGATCTGCTCCGGCGCATCCAGATAGTCATGCGCTACCGGAACATAGGCTGCCATACCCGGCTCCGTCGCGAATGACAGACCTACCATATTGGCAGATATGTTATCGAGACTGTCCGTTTCGGTATCGAACGCAAATACCGGTGCTTTTTTCAGCTTTTCAATCCAGGCGACGAGCTGCGACTCTTCAAGGATGGTTTCATAGTTATCGAATGAGAGCGCTGCCGCTTCTTCTTCTGCCTGCTCTTCGGCATCGACAACGATAGTTTCTTTCGGCTTCGCCGCAGCTTTTGCCCCTTTCGCCTGAAGCCATTTCCCGGCTTCGACATCCGTGGTCCAGCGTTTAAATTCGTATTTTCTGAACAGGCCAAGCAGTTCTTCTGCGGCGGGTTCCTGCACTTCAAGCTGGTCGCAGGTAAGCTCCAGCTCGACGTCGGTTTTGATGGTGGCTAACTGATAAGAGAGGTAAGCCACCTCTTTGTTATCGGCGAGCTTTCCGGCCATGGTTTTTGCACCACGGAAGGTAAGTCCGGCAATTTTGTCGGACTCAGCGTACAGCGTATCCAACCCACCTAACCCTTGCAGCAGCGCCTGAGCTGTTTTTTCGCCCACGCCCGGCACGCCAGGGATGTTATCCGAGGAATCCCCCATCAGGGCGAGGAAATCAATAATGAGTTCTGGCGGCACGCCATATTTGGCAACCACTTCTTCCGGGCCAAGAATGGTGTTGGTCATGGTATTAATCAGCGTGATCCCAGGTGTTACCAGCTGCGCCATGTCTTTATCACCGGTACTGATCAGCACCGGGCGGCCAGCCTTTTCAGCTTCGCGCGCCAGGGTGCCAATAACGTCGTCAGCCTCAACGCCCGAGACAGCCAGCAAAGGCAGCCCCATCGCTTTGACCATAGCGTGCAGCGGTTCAATCTGCGCACGCAGATCGTCAGGCATGGGAGGACGGTGAGATTTGTAATGCTCAAATAATTCATCGCGGAAGGTTTTCCCCTTCGCATCAAACACCACTGCCGCATGGGTTGGGTGGTAGTGCAGAATCAGGCTGCGCAGCATATTCAGCACGCCGTACATTGCGCCGGTAGGTTCCCCTGCGCTGTTGGTCAGAGGAGGAAACGCATGATACGCCCGATAAAGGTAAGAAGAGCCATCGACGAGTATAAGTGGGTTTTCTGGGATCTGAACCATAATGTCCGTGCCTTTAATTAATTTATGGGTAAAGGATGCCACAGAAGGATGAAAACATCAGGTTTTAGCGCTTTATACAGAAAAAGATTTTGCGATCGTGAAGATCGCTCGCAAAAACAAACTGTGGATAAGTTTGTGCATATTTTTAATACAGGTGAATAACAGTTCTATAAAACTGATACTGAAAACTTATTTATCAAATAAAATCAATTAGTTGAAATTAGATCACTTAAGATCCCACCCCGATGATGGTTATTTAGTCTATGTGGATATAAGACGTAAGCACCCTGTCTATATAGAAAATTTCGCTGCATGGCAGGAAAAGCCGCAGCCTCTTCGTGCGAAAGCGCCCTGGTCTGGGCCAATATCTGATAAGATCGGCGCCCAGCACCGGATAGCCGGCTGCTTAATTACAGCTAACTATCTGAAAAAATTCATTATGTCGAAAATACTCGCTGCGATAACCTTATTGCTAAGCGTCATTTTAACTATTCTGGTTACCATCGCCTGTTCTGTGCCAATCATCGTTGCCGGAATAATTAAGCTCCTGCTGCCCGTCCCTCCGGTATGGCGTGCAGTGTCTGCTTTTTGTAATTTTATGATGTACTGCTGGTGTGAAGGGCTGGCGATCCTGTTGTATCTGAACCCCTGGTTAAAGTGGGACGTTCAGGGCCTTGAGAAGCTGAATAAAAAGAACTGGTATCTGCTGATCTGCAATCATCACAGCTGGGCCGACATCGTTGTATTGTGCGTGCTGTTTCGCAAACATATTCCGATGAACAAATACTTTCTGAAACAGCAACTGGCATGGGTGCCTTTCATTGGTCTGGCCTGCTGGGCGCTGGATATGCCGTTTATGAAACGCTATTCACGCAGCTATCTGATTCGTCATCCGGAACGCCGCGGTATGGACGTGGAAACTACGCGCCGTTCTTGCGAGAAGTTTCGCGCGCATCCCACCACCATAGTTAATTTCGTCGAAGGTTCGCGCTTTACCGAAGAGAAGCGCCAGCAGACTCGCTCTCCGTATCAGCACCTGTTGCCGCCAAAGGCAGCGGGTATCGCAATGGCCCTCAACGTGCTGGGTGAGCAGTTTGATAAATTGTTGAACGTAACGCTCTGCTATCCGGAAAACGACAGGACGCCGTTCTACGATATGCTCAGCGGCAAGCTGACGCGTATCGTAGTCCGCGTTGATCTGTTGCCCATCGATACGGAACTGCACGGTGATTACGTTAACGATAAAAACTTCAAACGTCGTTTCCAGCTTTGGCTCAATACACTCTGGAAAGAGAAAGACGAACAGATAGCGGAGTTAAAATCTTCATACAAAAACGCCGGTCAATGACCGGCGTTTTCTTTATGTTTGTTACTTCATCTCAACCAGGTGTTTCACGGTATCAGCGTACTGTTGTACGAAGATATCCATACTGGTGGTGTCCATACCACGCATATTTACCTGGTATTTACCGTTAACATACATCGCCGGCACGCCCTGCAACTGGAAGTCAGCGGCAGCTTTTTCCTGCTGTGCCACGAGAGATTTCACCACAAAACTGTTCCAGGCAGCGTCGTAGTCTTCACCTTTCACACCGGCATCAACAAACACTTTACGGATATCTGCCGTAGTTTGTACGGTCTGGGTTTTCTGTACGGCTTCAAACATAGGCGCGGTGATCTTATCTTCCACACCCAGCGCAATCGCAACCGCCCATGCCTGAGTCAGATCTTTACCCAATGGGCCAAGGAACTCAACGTGGTATTTCGTCATTTTGGTGCCTTCCGGCAGCTTTTTCTTCACGTTGTCAGAAACATGAAGTACCTGCTCAAACTCGTAGCAGTGCGGGCAGTAGAAGGAGAAGAACTCCAGCACCTGAGGCTCGCCAGCTACAGGCTTGTCCAGCGTAATGTACTGCTTGCCGTCGGTAAACTGCGCAGCAGTTGCGCTAAATGCCAGAATCATACCAGCCAGCGCCAGCCAAATTTTTTTCATGATTAACTCTCTCCTGGGTGTGTCCAATTAATACATCGGCGTTAATTGCAGAGGGGGTTCCTGTAGAACCTTAACCTGCTCGGTAAATGTGGATATCTGGTTGCGCCAGTAATCCTCCCCGGTAAGCCAGGGGAAATTTCGGGGAAAAGCCGGGTCTTCCCAACGCCTGATTAACCACGCGAGATAATAAACAAATCGCATCGCACGTAAAGGCTCTATCAGGGCAATTTCGTCTGAATTAAAGGGGCTAAATTCTTCATAAGCTTCAATTATGGTCTCAAGCTGCATGCGCTGCTCGGCTTTATCACCGTTGAGCAGCATCCACAGATCCTGCACCGCAGGTCCCATACGAGCGTCATCAAGATCGACAAATAGCGGGCCGTCGCGCCAGAGAATATTCCCGGCGTGGCAGTCACCGTGCAGGCGTAGAGCGGTAATATCATCCCGCCAGCAGGCTTTTACAGCATCAATAAGCTTATCGGTCGCCGTGAGGAAATTATCCTTAAGCGCCTTTGGGATCAGCGCCGATGTTTCGAATACCTCTCGCGGCTCAATAAGATATTCCTGAACACCAATCGTCGGTCGGGCAACAAACGATTTTTTACGTCCCGTCTGATGAATGCGCCCCAGATAACGGGCAACCCATTCCATCTGATCGATATTATCTGCCTCAAACTGTCTTCCGCCCAGGCTCGGAAATACCGCGTAGTAAAAACCCTGATGGGTCAGCAGCGTTTGGTTATTAAATTTGAGCGGTGCCGCAACGGGAACATCGTCATCCAGCAGATCGTGGGCAAACTGATGCTCTTCCTGAATTTGTTCTGCGGACCAGCGCTGTGGCCGGTAAAACTTTACGACAAAGCGCTGGCGCTCTTCGTCCTGAAATTGGTAGACACGGTTTTCGTAGCTGTTTAAAGGGGTTAACCCGGAATCCACCCGAATACCCTGCTCGAACAGCGCATCCATAATGGTATCCGGGTGTAGTGTCTGGAAAGTAAAAGCCTGGTCGTTCATCCGATCATCCGGAAATTATACGAATGATTCAGGATATCATCTTGTGGCGATTTCGGTGGCTCCGCTTACAAGCTTTTACTCTTTAATTACGCCTCGGGCGCGCAGTAATGCGGTTTTAAAATCCTCTTCATAATCTTTCTGAATACCAGGAATAACAGCATCTTTAGCCGAGTCACGCATTTTGAGGTGGTAGATCAGGATGTCGTCAGAAAGGTCTGCCAGTTCGCCATCAAAACCTGACTCTTTCGCCAGTTTCTGTAAAAATTGCATCAGATTCAGCTCTGGCTCTTTTTGCCAGGCCGGCTGGAGAAGCTCGATGACTTCATTAAGACGTTTACATTTCATGGTAGTGCTCCTTTCATTTAGAGAGACACGTTAGCAGGGTCAATCCCACAATAAAAGAGGCGATATTCGTGAATCAATGCCAGGAAATCATCGGGGTCGTTCTTGCCGGAGGCAGGGCAACGCGAATGGGCGGAAAAGATAAAGGTCTTCAGCTCCTGAACAACACCCCCTTATGGCAGCATGTTGCTGATACGCTGGCAAATCAGGTGTCGTCGATGGCGATCAGCGCTAACCGACATGTTGATATTTATCAGCGCAGTGGGTATCCGGTTTATCAGGATAAGCTTGTGGACTACCCCGGCCCGCTGGCGGGAATGCTTTCCGTTATGCAGCAGTCGCACGGAGAGTGGTTTCTCTTTTGTTCATGTGATACGCCCTTCATCCCGTCCTGTCTGGTTGAACGTCTGGTGCAGCGGTGCGAGGGTGCTCCCGTCGTCTGGGTACACGACGGCGAACGCGACCATCCGACGATCGCATTGATTAATCGCTCGTTAATATCTGCGCTGGAAGATTACCTGGCCGCAGGAGAGCGACGCGTCATGGTATTTATGCGCCAGTCAGGAGGGCATTCCGTTGATTTCAGCGACATGAAATCGGCGTTTGTGAATGTAAACACGACGGAAGATTTGCAGATGATGCAGGAGAAGAAATGATACCCGTATTAGCGATCTCTGCCTGGAGCGGCACCGGGAAGACTACGCTGCTAAAAAAGCTGATACCTGCACTTTGCGCTAAAGGTATTCGTCCCGGATTGATTAAGCACACGCACCATAACATGGATGTCGATAAGCCGGGGAAAGATAGCTATGAGCTGCGTAAGGCTGGCGCTGCACAAACGATGGTGGCGAGTAACCAGCGCTGGGCGTTAATGACAGAAACTCCGGATGAAGCACCGCTGGATCTCGCTTATCTTGTCAGCCGGATGGATCATTCCACGCTGGATCTGGTGCTGGTTGAGGGGTTTAAGCACGAGGCTGTTGCGAAGATCCTGCTGTTCAGAAACGGTGCCGGGCATGATGTAAGTGAGTTAACGCTGGATGAACATGTGATTGCTGTGGCCAGTGACGCTGCGTTGACGCTGGAAGTACCGGTTCTGGATTTGAATAATGTGGAGGGGATTGCAGAGTTTATTTTGGCGTGGTGTGCAGTCTGAGATCTGCCGGGTGACGGCTTCGCCTTACCCGGCCTACCGTTTTTCGACGTATAAACGCAAAAAGGCCATCCTTGCGGATGGCCTCTTCACTTGTTTGATGCCTGGCAGTTCCCTACTCTCACATGGGGAGACCCCACACTACCATCGGCGCTACGGCGTTTCACTTCTGAGTTCGGCATGGGGTCAGGTGGGACCACCGCGCTAAAGCCGCCAGGCAAATTCTGTTAATCTGTATCAGGCTGAAAATCGTGTCTGTCTCTTCGCCAAAACAGCTTCGGCGTTGTAAGGTTAAGCCTCACGGTTCATTAGTATCGGTTAGCTCAACGCATCGCTGCGCTTACACACCCGACCTATCAACGTCGTCGTCTTCAACGTTCCTTCAGGAGACTCAAGGTCTCAGGGAGAACTCATCTCGGGGCAAGTTTCGTGCTTAGATGCTTTCAGCACTTATCTCTTCCGCATTTAGCTACCGGGCAGTGCCATTGGCATGACAACCCGAACACCAGTGATGCGTCCACTCCGGTCCTCTCGTACTAGGAGCAGCCCCCCTCAATTCTCCAGCGCCCACGGCAGATAGGGACCGAACTGTCTCACGACGTTCTAAACCCAGCTCGCGTACCACTTTAAATGGCGAACAGCCATACCCTTGGGACCTACTTCAGCCCCAGGATGTGATGAGCCGACATCGAGGTGCCAAACACCGCCGTCGATATGAACTCTTGGGCGGTATCAGCCTGTTATCCCCGGAGTACCTTTTATCCGTTGAGCGATGGCCCTTCCATTCAGAACCACCGGATCACTATGACCTGCTTTCGCACCTGCTCGCGCCGTCACGCTCGCAGTCAAGCTGGCTTATGCCATTGCACTAACCTCCTGATGTCCGACCAGGATTAGCCAACCTTCGTGCTCCTCCGTTACTCTTTGGGAGGAGACCGCCCCAGTCAAACTACCCACCAGACACTGTCCGCAACCCGGATTACGGGTCTACGTTAGAACACCAGCCATTAAAGGGTGGTATTTCAAGGTTGGCTCCACGCAGACTGGCGTCCACGCTTCAAAGCCTCCCACCTATCCTACACATCAAGGACCAGTGTTCAGTGTCAAGCTATAGTAAAGGTTCACGGGGTCTTTCCGTCTTGCCGCGGGTACACTGCATCTTCACAGCGAGTTCAATTTCACTGAGTCTCGGGTGGAGACAGCCTGGCCATCATTACGCCATTCGTGCAGGTCGGAACTTACCCGACAAGGAATTTCGCTACCTTAGGACCGTTATAGTTACGGCCGCCGTTTACCGGGGCTTCGATCAAGAGCTTCGCGTTGCCGCTAACCCCATCAATTAACCTTCCGGCACCGGGCAGGCGTCACACCGTATACGTCCACTTTCGTGTTTGCACAGTGCTGTGTTTTTAATAAACAGTTGCAGCCAGCTGGTATCTTCGACTGATTTCAGCTTCGTCCGCAGGGACTTCACCTACACATCAGCGTGCCTTCTCCCGAAGTTACGGCACCATTTTGCCTAGTTCCTTCACCCGAGTTCTCTCAAGCGCCTTGGTATTCTCTACCTGACCACCTGTGTCGGTTTGGGGTACGATTTCGTGTTACCTGATGCTTAGAGGCTTTTCCTGGAAGCAGGGCATTTATCACTTCAGCACCGTAGTGCCTCGTCATCACACCTCAGCGTTAATAAGGTACCGGATTTACCTGGAACCTCCGCCTACATGCTTAAACCGGGACAACCGTCGCCCGGCTGACATAGCCTTCTCCGTCCCCCCTTCGCAGTAACACCAAGTACAGGAATATTAACCTGTTTCCCATCGACTACGCCTTTCGGCCTCGCCTTAGGGGTCGACTCACCCTGCCCCGATTAACGTTGGACAGGAACCCTTGGTCTTCCGGCGAGCGGGCTTTTCACCCGCTTTATCGTTAC
>NZ_KQ089925.1:600605-925465 GCF_001037655.1 Enterobacter sp. MGH85 | reverse complement strand
GGGGAATCTCGGTTGATTTCTTTTCCTCGGGGTACTTAGATGTTTCAGTTCCCCCGGTTCGCCTCGTTAACCTATGTATTCAGTTAACGATAGTGCAACGGATTGCACTGGGTTTCCCCATTCGGACATCGCCGGGTCAAAGGTTCATATCACCTCGCCGGCGCTTTTCGCAGATTAGCACGTCCTTCATCGCCTCTGACTGCCAGGGCATCCACCGTGTACGCTTAGTCGCTTAACCTCACAACCCGAAGATGTTTCACTTCCGATTGCGAAAATTTGAGAGACTCGAACACACATGAGCTGTGTGTCGTTTCAATTTTCAGCTTGATCCAGATTTTTAAAGAGCAAATATCTCAAACATGACTCGCAAGTCAGTTTTGAGATATGTCGGCAGGTGACTTTCACTCACGAACCAGCAAGTGGCGTCCCCTAGGGGATTCGAACCCCTGTTACCGCCGTGAAAGGGCGGTGTCCTGGGCCTCTAGACGAAGGGGACGTACAGTCTCAATCGCAAGACGCCTTGCTATTTACTTTTCATCAGACAATCTGTGTGGACACTACAAAGGCAGGTTCTTTAAGGTAAGGAGGTGATCCAACCGCAGGTTCCCCTACGGTTACCTTGTTACGACTTCACCCCAGTCATGAATCACAAAGTGGTAAGCGCCCTCCCGAAGGTTAAGCTACCTACTTCTTTTGCAACCCACTCCCATGGTGTGACGGGCGGTGTGTACAAGGCCCGGGAACGTATTCACCGTGGCATTCTGATCCACGATTACTAGCGATTCCGACTTCATGGAGTCGAGTTGCAGACTCCAATCCGGACTACGACGCACTTTATGAGGTCCGCTTGCTCTCGCGAGGTCGCTTCTCTTTGTATGCGCCATTGTAGCACGTGTGTAGCCCTACTCGTAAGGGCCATGATGACTTGACGTCATCCCCACCTTCCTCCAGTTTATCACTGGCAGTCTCCTTTGAGTTCCCGGCCTAACCGCTGGCAACAAAGGATAAGGGTTGCGCTCGTTGCGGGACTTAACCCAACATTTCACAACACGAGCTGACGACAGCCATGCAGCACCTGTCTCAGAGTTCCCGAAGGCACCAAAGCATCTCTGCTAAGTTCTCTGGATGTCAAGAGTAGGTAAGGTTCTTCGCGTTGCATCGAATTAAACCACATGCTCCACCGCTTGTGCGGGCCCCCGTCAATTCATTTGAGTTTTAACCTTGCGGCCGTACTCCCCAGGCGGTCGACTTAACGCGTTAGCTCCGGAAGCCACGCCTCAAGGGCACAACCTCCAAGTCGACATCGTTTACGGCGTGGACTACCAGGGTATCTAATCCTGTTTGCTCCCCACGCTTTCGCACCTGAGCGTCAGTCTTTGTCCAGGGGGCCGCCTTCGCCACCGGTATTCCTCCAGATCTCTACGCATTTCACCGCTACACCTGGAATTCTACCCCCCTCTACAAGACTCTAGCCTGCCAGTTTCGAATGCAGTTCCCAGGTTGAGCCCGGGGATTTCACATCCGACTTGACAGACCGCCTGCGTGCGCTTTACGCCCAGTAATTCCGATTAACGCTTGCACCCTCCGTATTACCGCGGCTGCTGGCACGGAGTTAGCCGGTGCTTCTTCTGCGGGTAACGTCAATCGACAGGGTTATTAACCCTGTCGCCTTCCTCCCCGCTGAAAGTACTTTACAACCCGAAGGCCTTCTTCATACACGCGGCATGGCTGCATCAGGCTTGCGCCCATTGTGCAATATTCCCCACTGCTGCCTCCCGTAGGAGTCTGGACCGTGTCTCAGTTCCAGTGTGGCTGGTCATCCTCTCAGACCAGCTAGGGATCGTCGCCTAGGTGAGCCGTTACCCCACCTACTAGCTAATCCCATCTGGGCACATCCGATGGCAAGAGGCCCGAAGATCCCCCTCTTTGGTCTTGCGACGTTATGCGGTATTAGCTACCGTTTCCAGTAGTTATCCCCCTCCATCAGGCAGTTTCCCAGACATTACTCACCCGTCCGCCACTCGTCAGCGAAGCAGCAAGCTGCTTCCTGTTACCGTTCGACTTGCATGTGTTAGGCCTGCCGCCAGCGTTCAATCTGAGCCATGATCAAACTCTTCAATTTAAAAGTTTGATGCTCAATGAATTAAACTTCGTAATGAATTACGTGTTCACTCGTTGAGACTTGGTATTCATTTTTCGTCCGAGGACGTTAAGAATCCATGTCACTTTGAGTGCCCACACAGATTGTCTGATAAATTGTTAAAGAGCAGTGCCGCTACGTTTTCGCTGCGGCGCGGGGTGTGCATATTACGCTTTCCCGCTTCAGAGTCAAGCGTTTATTTTGCTTTTCTCTGCTGACCCGGCGGCTTGCGTGCCGTTGTTCCGTGTCAGTGGAGGCGCATTATAGGGAGTTCTTCTGAAGTGACAAGAGGTAATTTAAAAAAAGTTTCTGACCGTGTTTTTTTTCACCAAAAGCGATGAGATCAAGCTACAAATTGTTCTAATTGATGTATCTGCAACCACAATCACACCTGAGATGGCATAATTAGCCGCATCAATATTTAAGGAATAAAAGCGATGCCATTAAGCGCACAACAGCTGGCAGCTCAAAAAAACCTGTCCTATGTGCTGGCAGAAAAGCTGGCTCAGCTGATCTTAGCGGGTAAATATGCCCCAGGTAGCATCCTGCCCAGCGAGATGGAGCTGGGGGATCAGTTTGGTGTAAGCCGTACCGCCGTTCGCGAAGCGGTAAAAACATTAACGGCGAAAGGGATGGTGCTTCCACGCCCGCGCATTGGCACCCGCGTTATGCCTCAGGGGAACTGGAACTTTCTCGATCAGGAGTTACTCACCTGGTGGATGACCGAAGATAACTTTAATCAGGTCGTCGATCACTTTCTGGTCATGCGCAGCAGTCTTGAGCCTCAGGCCTGTCTGCTTGCCGCCACGCTCGGCACAGCAGAGCAAAAAGCGCAGCTCAATACTTTTATGGAAGAGATGGTGGATCTGAAAAAGCATTTTAACCGCGAGCGCTGGATAGAAGTCGATATGGCCTGGCATGAACATATCTATAATATGAGCGGAAATCCTTTCCTGACCTCCTTTGCTTCTTTATTCCATTCTGTGTACCACACTTACTTTGCCTCTATCACACAGGATGAGGTGGTGAAGCTGGATCTGCATCAGGCGATAGTCGATGCCATTCAGGAAAGCGACGGGCAGCGAGCCCTGAGTGCGTGCCAGGCGTTGCTGGCCGCGCCAACCCACCAGCAGGTAAATAAATGACAGAGAAAAAAGCACGCAGTATGGCCGGATTGCCGTGGATTGCAGCCATGGCGTTCTTTATGCAGGCACTGGATGCCACTATCCTCAATACCGCCCTTCCCGCAATAGCCCAAAGCCTTAACCGCTCCCCACTGGCGATGCAATCCGCCATCATCAGTTATACCCTGACGGTGGCGATGCTCATTCCGGTCAGCGGCTGGCTGGCCGATCGTTTCGGCACGCGCAAAGTGTTTATGCTGGCGGTGACGCTGTTCACCCTCGGTTCTCTGGCTTGCGCCCTTTCTACCTCTCTGACGGAACTGGTTATCTTCCGCGTTCTACAGGGGATAGGCGGCGCGATGATGATGCCCGTCGCGCGTCTGGCGTTATTGCGCGCCTATCCGCGCAGCGAACTGCTCCCGGTGCTCAACTTTGTGACTATGCCGGGGCTGGTCGGCCCGATACTTGGCCCGGTTCTCGGCGGCGTACTGGTGACCTGGGCAAGCTGGCACTGGATCTTCCTGATTAATATTCCGATTGGTGTGGCAGGGCTAATCTATGCCCGCAAATATATGCCGAACTTCACCACACCACGACGCAGCTTCGATATGGGCGGCTTCTTCCTGTTTGGCCTGAGCCTGGTCCTGTTCTCCAGCGGGATGGAGCTGTTTGGCGAGAAAATCGTAGCGACGTGGCTGGCGCTGGCCATCATCCTTAGCGGTATTCTGCTGTTCCTTCTATATATCCGTCATGCGCGTCGCCATCCGACACCGCTTATCTCTTTATCTCTGTTTAACACCCGAACGTTTTCCGTCGGGATCGCGGGCAATATTGCCTCGCGTCTGGGCACGGGCTGCGTACCGTTCCTGATGCCGCTGATGCTCCAGGTCGGTTTCGGCTATCCGGCCCTGATTGCTGGCTGCATGATGGCCCCCACAGCGATGGGCTCAATTCTGGCAAAATCGACGGTCACGCAGGTGCTGCGCTGGTTTGGCTATCGTAAGACGCTGGTTGGCGTGACGATCTTTATTGGATTGATGATTGCGCAGTTCTCCCTGCAATCTGCGGCGTTACCCATCTGGATGCTGATCCTGCCGCTGTTTGTGCTGGGCATGGCCATGTCGACGCAGTTTACGTCGATGAACACCATCACCCTTGGGGACCTCACCGACGAGAATGCCAGCAGCGGCAACAGCGTACTGGCGGTCACTCAACAGCTGTCGATCAGCCTCGGGGTTGCCGTGAGCGCGGCGGTACTGCGGTTTTATGAAGGGTTTGACGGTACAAATACCGTTGAGCAGTTCCACTATACCTTTATCACCATGGGCGCGCTTACCGTGGTATCGGCGGTGGTCTTTATGTTGTTAAAACCAAAAGACGGCCGGAACCTGATTAAAGAGCGTCATAAAGAGAAGGCTAAACCGAACCGCGTTCCATCAGAACAGGAGTAAGCTGCAAACGTTGCTGTTGCAGCGTGGGCTGAGCCATGCGGTGGATCAACACATCGATGGCCAGCTCACCCAGTTCATCCTTCGGCTGATGAATGGTGGTCAGCGGCGGCGTCATGTAGCGCGCCAGTTCGATATCATCATAACCGACGATCGCCATGTCGTCCGGAACACGTAATCCCGCCTGATACAGCGCCTGATAAGCTCCGAATGCCATCGCATCGTTACCGATAAACACCGCCTGCGGGCGCGGCTCTTGCGCCAGCAGTTTCTGCATTGCTTCAAATCCACCATTAAATTCGAAATCGCCGGTGATGCGATAGCCATCAGGAATGGCAAGCCCCGCCCGTTCCATGGCCGAAAGATAGCCTTCCAGACGCAAGCGCGCCGGGGTTTTATCCAGCGGGCCGGTAATACAGGCAATGCGGGTATGACCTTTATCTATCAGATGCTGGGTCGCCATATCGCCACCCAGCAGCGAGTTATCCTGGATCAGATCGCTGGTGCCGTCGAACGGCGCCCAGTCCATCATCACCGTAGGAATAGAAGGGTAGCGCTGGATAATCTCTTTCGAGGGTTGATGCGTTTCGGTACAGAGCAGCAGCAGCCCGTCGACGCGTTTTTGCATCAGCGTCTCCAGGTTTCGGTTCATGCGCTGCTCATCGCCTTCGGTATTGCACAGCACCAGGCTGTAGCCGCGCTCGAAGCAGCTGCGCTCCACGCCGCGCACCAGTTCAGAATAAAAAGGGTTGGTACTGGCGGTGATCAGCATGCCGATGGTGCGCGTCTGGTTAAGCTTCAGGCTGCGGGCCAGCGCAGACGGCGCATAATTGAGTTCTTTAATTGCAGCGTCAACTTTCTCCCGAATCGCCTCGCTGACGAAGCGATCCTTATTGATAACGTGGGAGACAGTCGAGGTAGAAACGCCCGCCATACGGGCGACATCTTTCATTGTGGCCAAGCGTTACCCCTGCTGACTTAAGAATTCATCAATCTCTTTACGCCATGGAACAGAAGGCTGAGCGCCTTTACGCGTCACCGCAATCGCGGCGGCGGCATGCGCGAAGCGAATCGCGTCATCCATTGCTTTTCCTTCCAGCAGCGCCGTTACCAGCGCACCGTTGAAGGTGTCACCTGCGGCGATGGTATCAATGGCTTTGACCTTAAAGCCCGGTACGCGACGGCCTTCGCCATTGACGCTAGCCCACACCCCACGGCTGCCGAGGGTGATGATCACGGTGCCGATGCCTTTATCATGCAGCGCAAGCGCGGCACGCGCGGCATCGTCATCATTTTCGACACGGATACCCGTCAGCTTTTCCGCTTCGGTTTCGTTCGGGGTGATGATATCCACCAGCGCCAGCAGCTCGTCTGATAATACACAGGCAGGCGCCGGGTTAAGTACGACAGACGTATGATTTTCATGCGCAATTTTCGCAGCGGCCAGCACGCTTTCAACCGGTGACTCCAGCTGCATCAGCAGGGCTTCCGCTCCGGCGATGATCCCACGCTGCGCTTCGACGCGTTCAGTCGTTAACGCGGCATTAGCCCCCGCATGAATACCGATGACATTCTCACCTTCCGCATTGACGAAAATCAGCGCCACGCCGGTAGATTCCCCTGCAACCACGCTGACGGGTGCGATGTCGATGTTGTCGCTTGCCAGCTGTTTGCGTACGCGCTCGCCGGTATCGTCATCACCCGTACAGGCGATAAACGCGATATTTGCCCCGCTGCGTCCGGCGGCAACTGCCTGGTTTGCACCCTTACCGCCGAACGCGACCTGATACTGATTGCCGGTGACGGTTTCGCCCGGAGTGGGGAACGTTTCAAGGTTAAGAATGTGATCGGCATTGATACTGCCAAGGACGACGAGGTTGCCTGCGGTTTTCATGTATTGAGGTGTCCATCTGAGAGCGCCACCGGTATTACCCGGTGGCGTATGCCACACTTTTCTTTTATTTGGTGTCCCTCAGGCAGCCAGCGACTGCCTGAATCGCCTTTACTGCTTAATGACCAGTTTCAGGTCAACAGGATATTTGGCCTGAACTTTTTCGCCCTTCAGCACTTTATCGGCAGTTTGCACGCCAGTCGCGCCAATCTGCTCAGGCAGCTGAGCGATGGTCGCAGCCAGTTTGCCATCATTTACTGCTTTTTCACCATCCGGCGTGCCGTCAAATCCGACAACCATCACATCTGATTTACCCGCAGTCTGGAGCGCACGCAGCGCACCGAGCGCCATTTCGTCGTTCTGTGCGAATACCGCCTGCACATCAGGATGCGCGGTCAGCAGGTTCTGCATGACGTTCAGACCCTTTGTACGGTCGAAGTCTGCCGGCTGGCTCGCCAGCACGTTAAATTTGTGCGCCGCTACAGCCTGCTGGAAACCTTCACCACGTTCACGGGCCGCGGAAGTCCCGGCGATACCCTGCAACTCGATCACTTTCGCGCCTTCACCTGCTTTCTTCGCGATGTAGTCACCGGCGATTTTACCGCCCAGTACGTTATCAGACGCAATATGGCTAACAACGTCGCCTTTGGTCGCCTGACGGTCCAGGGTGATTACCGGGATCTTCGCCTGGTTTGCCATCTTCACGGCGTTACCGACCGCGTCGGAATCGGTTGGGTTGATCAGCAGGATTTTGGTACCACGAACGGTTAAGTCCTGAACGTTAGCCAGCTCTTTCGCCGGGTTGTTCTGAGAATCCAGCACCACCAGGTTGTAACCCAGTTTGTCTGCTTCTTTCTGCGCGCCATCCTTCAGGGAGACGAAGAACGGGTTGTTCAGGGTAGAGACAACCAGCGCGATGGTGTCCTTCGCCATGGCGTTAGCACTTACGGTTGCGCTCAGCGCGACAGCAGAAACCAGGGTAGCCAGTTTTTTCATGTTCATATCTAAGATGTCCTGTAGTGTCGTCAGTTACTGTTTTTTGTTGTCTACCAGTACCGCCAGCAAAATCACCACTGCCTTAACGATCATCTGGTAATAGGAGGAAACACCTAACAAATTCAAGCCATTATTCAGGAAACCGAGGATCAGTGCGCCGATCAATGTCCCAACAATGCGACCTTTACCGCCCGCAAGGCTCGTACCACCCAGAACCACTGCCGCGATGGCATCCAGCTCATAGCCCGTACCCGCCGTTGGCTGCGCGGAAGAGAGGCGCGCCACTTCGATGATGCCCGCCAGAGATGCCAGCAGACCGCACAGGGAGTAAACGATAATTTTAACTTTGTTGACGCTAATACCGGACAGACGCGTTGCCGATTCGTTACCGCCCAGCGCATAAATATAACGACCCAGACGGGTATGATGCAGCATGTACCATGCCGCCAGGAAGACGATAGCCATGATCCAGACTGGCGTCGGGATACCCAGAGGGCGTCCGATACCAAACCAACCAAATAGATCGGCGTTTTCGGTAAAGCCGGTATTCACCGGGCTACCGTTGGTGTACACCATGGTGACGCCGCGCAGCAGCAGCATCATCACCAGCGTGGCAATAAACGCCTGTACGCGGCCTTTTGCCACAATCACGCCGGTTACCGCGCCAATTGCCGCACCTGCCGCCAGCGCAGCAGCAACGGCCACCAGCGCGTTGACCTCAATACCGACAATCGACGCGGCAATCGCACCGGTGAGCGCCAGCAGGGAACCGACGGACAGATCGATACCCGAGGTCAAAATCACCAGCGTCATCCCCACCGCCATAATGGCGTTGACGGAGGTCTGCTGAAGAATGTTGAACAGGTTATTAACGGTAAAAAAGTTCGGGCTCATGGTCGAGACAATCGCGATCAGCACCAGCAGGGCAATCAGCGATTTTTGTTCCATCAGCCATGCCTTTGTGAAATAGCGGCGACCAGAAACAGCCTGGGTAGTCATCTTCTTACTCCTGATTCACGCGATTAAGCTTGCCCACAGCGGCAGCCATCAGAACTTCCTGGGTGGCCTGCTCGCGAGTGAATTCACCACCGAGATGCCCTTCATGCATGACGATAATGCGATCGCTCATGCCTAATACTTCTGGCATCTCGGAAGAGACCAGAATGATGCTCAGACCGTCGGCCTTGAACTGGTTAATCAGCTGATAGATCTCTTTTTTCGCGCCCACGTCAACGCCGCGAGTTGGCTCATCGAGGATCAGTACTTTCGGGCGCGTCATCAACCCGCGGGCAATCGCCACTTTCTGCTGATTACCGCCGGACAACAGACCAATCGCCTGCTCCATCGATGGGGTTTTAACGTTAAAGAGACGGATAAAATCGCTGACCGCCTGCTGCTCATCTTTATGTTTCAGGCTGCCGCCGCTGCGGCTGAAATAGCGTAGCGCGGTCAGGGACATGTTCTCTTTTACCGACATGCCCAGCACTAAGCCGTCACGCTTACGGTCTTCGGAGATATAGACAATGCCGTTCGCCAGGCCATCCTGCGGCGAGCGGGTGACTACCTCATGGCCGTCAAGGGTAACGTAGCCGCTGGTGCGCGGCAGTGCGCCATAGAGCACTTTCATCAGTTCGGTACGTCCCGCGCCCATCAGGCCCGCGACGCCAAGGATCTCGCCCTTGCGCAGGGTAAAGGAGACGTCATCCACACCCGGCCCGCAGAGGTTATCCACCTTCAGGCGGATCTCTCCTGGCGCTTTGTCCAGACGCGGATACTGGTCTTCGAGCTTACGTCCCACCATCATTTCAATCAGCGAATCTTCGGTCAGCGTGGCCACTTCACGCTCGGCAATGAACTGCCCGTCGCGGAAGACGGTGACGTCGTCGCAGATCTCGAAAATTTCTTTCATGCGGTGAGAGATATAGACAATGCCGCGCCCCTGGGATTTCAACTCACGGATCACGCGGAACAGGGATTCGGTTTCGGTATCGGTCAGGGCGTCGGTCGGTTCATCCATAATGATGACCTTCGACTCGAAGCTCAGCACCTTCGCGATCTCCACCATCTGCTGATCGCCGATGGAAAGGTCGCCCACCAGTCGGTCGCTCTTAAAGCGCAGATTCAGCTTCGCCAGCAGTTTGTCCGCTTCGGCATACATGGTTTTCCAGTCGATTTTGCCAAACCGGTTCACGAACTCACGGCCGAGGAAGATGTTCTCCGCAATGGTGAGCTGCGGGATCAGGTTCAGCTCCTGGTGGATGATGCCAATGCCCGCTTCCTGAGAGGATTTCGGGCCGTTGAAGGTGGTCTCTTTACCCAGCCACAGCAGCGAACCGGCATCGCGTTGATAGATCCCGGTCAGCACTTTCATCATGGTGGATTTGCCCGCGCCGTTTTCGCCCACCAGCGCCATTACGCGCCCGGAATAGACGTTCAGCGCCGCGCCAGAGAGGGCTTTAACGCCCGGGAACGACTTATCGATCCCTTTGAGTTGCAGTAATGCGTCCATGATGGCCTCAGAAGGTGACGCCAGCACAGAGAATGATATTCGCATACGGGGAACACTCCCCGCTGCGAATCACCGCCTGACTGTCTGCGGTTTGTTGTTTGAACTGCTCGTGCGTTGTGTAACGAATTTCTATGGTGTTTCCCTGGTGCTGTTGCAGTTGCTCAATGTGGCTGAGCAACGTTTCGTGGAGTTGCGGATTATGTTGTTTGATTTCCGCCGCGAGAATGGCCGCCTCAACCTGCATCTCCGCCGTCACGACTTCCAGTACCTGCATGAACGAGGGTACGCCCTGCGTTAACGCCATATCGATACGGGTTGTGCTGCGCGGAACCGGTAAGCCTGCATCGCAAACCACCAGCGTATCGGTATGCCCAAGACGGGAAATTACCGATGATATTTCTGAGTTGAGTACTGTGCCTTTCTTCATTTTTTGCTCCACTAGCGAAACGTTTCGCTAAAAACAGTGTAGCCGCAGAAGTGTTCAGAAAACCATCATGACGTAACGGATTTGTGATCGGCGTCGAAACGTTTCGCTAAGTGAAATGCAAAGGAGGTAAATGCAAAACGGTAACCGTCAGGTTACCGTTTTTTATGTTTGCGCCCTCTCCCTGTGGGCTGAGGGTTCCCCACAAATTAATGCGAGCACTGAGCAATCCCCTCGCCCCTCCGGGGAGAGGGTTAGGGTGAGGGGAACATACGGCGGTGGTGGTCATTCCGTTCACTTTATGTTCCTTGCTACTCTGTAACGACATGACCGGTGAACGTGCCAGGGTGGCTCAGTCGCCACCACCCTGGCGACCCGGGCTCCCGGCGGTAAATCGCCGCTTCGCGGTGCCCTCGGCTTATTCCTTCCGGCTTATCGGGTACGGGCGGAGGCAACGTCCCTGTAAAGCCGCCCTCTCGGCGCATCCCTGCGCCTCGCCCCGGCCTGCAGGAAACGCCTCAGCGATTTACAGCCGGACCAGGGCATCGCTGACAGCCCTCAGTCATTTAGAAAGCAACTTTATTGCTTCTGCATAAAAAAATTACTGGGGATCCCTCAGCCCTGTGGGAGAGGGGCAGGGTGAGGGCATCAGGCCGCACTGAGAATTAAATCTCGACCTGCGTCCCCAGCTCAATCACGCGGTTAGGCGGGATCTCAAACTGGTCAGGCGCACGCAGGGCGTTACGTTGCAGGATGAGATACAGCTTGCCGCGCAGGCGCAGATACCATGGGCGCTTGCCGATGATCAGCGACTCGTGGGACATAAAGAACGATGTCTCCATCATGCGGCAACTCAACCCTTCCAGACCGCAGCGGTGGAATACCTCTTCCACGTTCGGCGTTTCGCGCCAGCCGTAGCTTGCCACCACGCGCCAGAAGGTTGGCGACAGCTGCTCAATCTGTACGCGTCGCACGTTGTGAACATACGGCGCATCTTCGGTACGCAGCGTCAGCAGGATCACGCGCTCGTGCAGCACTTTGTTGTGCTTAAGGTTATGCATCAGCGCAAACGGGATCACGTTCAGCGCACGAGACATATACACCGCCGTACCCGGCACTCGCACCGGCGGGGATTTCTCCAGCGAGGCGATCATCGCCTCCAGAGAATTACCGTGCTCATGCATACGACGCAGCAGGCGGAAACGTTCGCTCTTCCACGTCGTCATCACGATGAACATCACCAGACCCAGCGTCAGCGGCAGCCAGCCACCGGAGACAATCTTATCGAGGTTCGCTGAGAACAGCGGTACGTCGATACAGAGGAAGCCAACCAGGATCAGCCCCACGAGGAACTTATTCCAGTGCCAGTTACGGTACGCCACGGTGGTGGAGAGAATAGAGGTCAACACCATCGTTCCGGTTACCGCGATACCGTACGCCGCCGCCAGGTTACTGGAGTGCTCGAAGCTGACGATAACAATCACCACCGCGAAATAGAGCAGCCAGTTGACGAACGGAATGTAGATCTGGCCTGACTCCATCTCAGAGGTATGGATAATGCGCATTGGGGAGAGATAACCCAAACGCACGGCCTGACGCGTCAGGGAGAATACGCCGGAAATAACAGCCTGAGAGGCAATGACCGTCGCCAGCGTCGCCAGGATCAGCATCGGAACCAGCGCCCAGTCCGGCGCCAGCAGGAAGAACGGGTTTTTAATCGCTTCAGGATGGGCAAGCAGCAGCGCGCCCTGGCCGAAGTAATTCAGCACCAGTGAAGGCAGAACAACGCTAAACCAGGCGACGCGAATTGGGAGTTTCCCGAAGTGGCCCATATCTGCATACAGCGCTTCAACACCGGTAATGGAAAGCACTACCGCGCCCAGCGCCACAAACGACACCACTTTATATTCCAGGAAGAAATGCACCGCCCACATTGGGTTCAGCGCGTGCAGGACATCCGGGTTGGCAATAATACTGCGTAAGCCCAGCGCCGCCAGGATCAGGAACCAGGCCAGCATAATAGGCGCGAACAGCTTACCCACCAGCCCGGTACCGTGTTTTTGTATAGCAAACAGCAACGTCAGCACGATAATAGCGAGTGGCACCACCCACGTATCAAGCTGTGGCGCGACAATCTCCAGCCCCTCTATGGCCGACATCACCGAAATCGCTGGCGTAATCACGACTTCCCCATAGAAGAAGCTGCCGCCAATCAGGCCAATGATGACCAGCACGGAGGTCATTCTTGCAGACGTATTGCGCCCAGCAAGGGACATCAGGGTCAGAATTCCGCCCTCGCCCGCGTTATCAGCCCGCATAACGAAAGAGAGATACTTAAGGGAGACCACCAGGATCAGCAGCCAGAAGATGAGCGAGAGGAAACCAAATACGGCGTCACGCTCTACACCAAAACCAAACTGACCGGACAAACATTCACGAAGCGTATAAAGCGGGCTGGTGCCGATATCACCGTAGACAACCCCGATCGCTGCAAGCGTTACTGCGGGTAATGATTGCTTATTATCAGTGCTCATAGACTAGTCTTTTCGTTTGAATAACAAATGTGTGCTTAGTCCCTTGGCCCACAAAAAGCGCACAGTATGCACGATTCAATGCAAAATCGTACCCCTAAATGCAGCCGCATTAATGTAGCGCAAAGAAAATAGCGCCGCACTTCAGCCTATTACCAGGCCAGACCGAAACGTCTATACTCGCTTCAATTAGCCGCCACGACGGCGAAAGGATGCAAAACTATTATGGCTCACTCACATTTATTAGCAGAAAGAATTTCCCGCCTCAGCAGTGCGCTGGAGAAAGGCCTTTACGAGCGTAGCCACGCCATTCGCCTCTGTTTACTGGCGGCGCTGAGCGGGGAAAGCGTGTTTCTGCTGGGTCCGCCGGGCATTGCCAAAAGTCTGATCGCACGCCGCCTCAAATTCGCTTTCCAGAACGCTCGCGCATTCGAGTATTTGATGACGCGCTTCTCCACGCCGGAAGAAGTTTTCGGCCCGCTCTCCATTCAGGCGTTAAAAGATGAGGGACGCTATGAACGTCTGACGGCGGGCTATCTCCCGGAAGCTGAAATCGTCTTTCTTGATGAGATCTGGAAAGCCGGCCCGGCCATTCTGAATACCCTGCTGACGGCAATCAACGAACGCCGCTTCCGCAACGGCGCGAGCGAAGAGAAGATCCCCATGCGGTTGCTGGTGGCCGCGTCTAACGAACTTCCCGAAGCCGACAGCAGCCTTGAAGCGCTGTATGACCGCATGCTGATCCGCCTGTGGCTGGATAAAGTCCAGGACAAATCGAACTTCCGCTCAATGCTGGTAAGCCAGCAGGACGAAAACGAAAATCCGGTGGCACCATCATTACAGGTCACGGACGAAGAGTATGACCAGTGGCAGGAAGAGATAGGCAAAATTAAGCTGCCCGATGCCGTCTTTGAGCTGATCTTCATGCTGCGCCAGCAGCTTGATTTATTGCCCTCCGCGCCTTACGTCTCCGACCGTCGCTGGAAAAAAGCCATTCGTCTGCTTCAGGCAAGCGCCCTGTTCAGCGGCCGCGATGCTGTCGCCCCCATCGATCTAATCCTGCTGAAAGACTGTCTGTGGCACGACGCAGAAGGGATGAATCTGATGCAGCAGCAGCTGGACGTTTTGATGACCGGGCACGCGTGGGGTCAGCAATCCATGCTTAATCAACTGGGGGCGATTGCCCAACGTCGTCTTCAGCTTCAGCAGCAGCAAAGTGACAAAACCGCGCTGAAGGTGAACCGTCTTGGCGGGATGTTTGCCCGTAAACCGCACTATGAACTGCCAGCCGAGCTGACTGACGCCTCGCTCACGCTTCTTCTTCAGCAGCCGCTGAAGCTTCATGATATGCAGGTGGTGCACGTGACGATCGAACGCGTTGCGCTGGTTCAGTGGCTGGATAAGGGCGGCGAGATCCGCGGTAAACTCAACGGTATCGGCTTTGCACAGCCGCTGTCGATGGAAGTCGACAGCAGCCAGCACCTTGTGATCCGCGACGTCAGCCTTCAGGGATCGCGCCTGGCGCTGCCGGGCACGGCCTCTGACAGTCTTCCGGAGGAGATCAAACAGCAGCTCGAAGCGCTGGATAACGAATGGCATCAGCAGCACACGCGCTTCAGCGAGCAGCAGAAATGCCTCTTTATCCATAGCGACTGGTTAGGTCGCATTGAAGCCAGCTTGCAGGATGTCAGCGCGCAGATTAAACAGGCGCGTCAATGCTAACGCTGGACACGCTTAACGTCATGCTGGCGGTTAGCGAGGAAGGGTTGATCGAAGAGGTCGTCATTACCCTGCTCGCTTCACCGCAGCTGGCGGCCTTCTTTGAAAAATTTCCGAAGCTCAGAAAAGCAATGACGGACGATCTTCCCCGCTGGCGCGATAACCTGCGCCAGCGGTTTAAGGAGACGGAAGTCCCGCAGGAACTGACAGAGGAAGTGGCTGGTTACCAGCAGTGCCAGCGGCTTTCAACGCCGCAGTTTATTGCCCAGCTACAGCAAACCCTGACGCTGCTAGATAACGTTCACTCTCCGTTTGCCAGCCAGGCCAGAGCGCTGGTCACGGACAACCCCAGCTTTACTCCCGCCCTGCATACGCTGTTTTTACAGCGCTGGCGGCTCAGTCTTGTCGTTCAGGCCACCTCTCTCAACCAGCAGTTGCTGGACGAAGAGCGCGAACAGCTGTTAAGCGAAGTTCAGGAGCGGATGACGTTAAGCGGCCAGCTAGAACAGGTGCTGGTGGAGAATGAAAACGCCGCCGGTCGACTCTGGGATATGAGTGCCGGTCAGTTAAAACGTGGCGATTATCAGTTGATCGTGAAGTACGGCGACTTTCTGGCACAACAGCCGGAGCTGATGAAGCTTGCTGAACAGCTTGGTCGTTCCCGGGAGGCCAGGTCAGTTCCAAAGAAAGATGCGCCGATGGAAACCTTTCGTACGCTGGTACGCGAGCCGTCCACCGTACCGGAGCAGGTGGACGGCTTACAGCAAAGCGATGACATCCTGCGGCTGTTGCCTACGGAACTCAGCACGCTGGGAATGACCGAACTGGAGTATGAGTTTTATCGCCGTCTGGTGGAAAAACAGCTTCTTACCTATCGGTTGCATGGCGAAGCCTGGCGCGAAAAAATCAGCCAGCGCCCGGTGGTGCATCAGGACTTTGATGAGCAACCGCGCGGTCCATTCATTGTTTGCGTAGATACATCCGGATCGATGGGGGGATTTAACGAGCAGTGTGCAAAAGCGTTCTGCCTGGCTCTGATGCGCGTGGCGCTCGCCGATCGTCGTCGCTGCTACATCATGTTATTTTCCAGCGAAGTGGTGGGGTATGAACTGACCAGCCCACAGGGGCTGGAACAGGCGATCCGCTTTTTAAGCCAGCGCTTTCGCGGCGGCACCGATCTGGCCAGCTGTTTTCGCAGCATCATTGAGCGCATGCAGGGCGGAGACTGGTACGACGCGGATGCGGTGGTGATTTCCGATTTTATTGCCCAGCGACTGCCGGACGACGTCGTGAATAAAGTGAAGGAGATGCAGCGCGTGCATCAGCACCGCTTCCATGCCGTGGCGATGTCTGCACATGGAAAACCCGGCATCATGCGCATCTTCGATCACATCTGGCGCTTTGATACCGGGTTGCGTAGCCGCCTGCTCAGACGCTGGCGACGTTAATTAAAGAAGAGAACCGACGCTCTCACGTACCTGCTGCGGCCAGACCCCACACTGTACCTGACCGATATGGGACAGTTGCAACAGCAGCATGGTCAGACGAGACTGGCCAATACCACCGCCGATGGTCTGCGGCATTTCACCGCGCAGCAGCGCCTGGTGCCACTCCAGTTGCAGACGATCTTCATCACCGGTCACGGCCAGCTGACGCTTCAGTGCTTCAGCATCCACGCGGATCCCCATCGAAGAGAGTTCAAACGCATCTTCCAGAACCGGGTTCCAGACCAGAATATCGCCGTTCAGACCGGCATATTCGCTCTCGCCCACGGTGCTCCAGTCATCGTAATCCGGCGCACGGACGTCGTGACGTTTACCATCAGACAATTTCCCGCCAATGCCGATCAGGAATACCGCGCCCAGCTCTTTGGCGATCGCGCGTTCACGGCCTTTGGCATCCAGATCCGGGAAACGGCTCAGCAACTCCTGACTGTGAACAAAGTGGATCGTTTCCGGCAGGAACGGTGCCAGACCAAACTCTTTGCTCACGGCCGCTTCGGTCGCTTTGATCCCGGCGTAGATCGCCTCAACGGTAGATTTCAGCGTACCGACGTGACGCTCTCCGTCACCCATTACGCGCTCCCAGTCCCACTGGTCAACGTAGACAGAGTGAATGGGGGAGAGGCGGTCTTCATCGGGGCGAAGGGCTTTCATATGCGTGTAAAGCCCTTCGCCCGCGCTGAAGTCGTGTTGTCCCAGGGTTTGACGCTTCCACTTCGCCAGGGAATGAACCACTTCGAACTGGGCGTCTGGCAGTGTTTTCACTTTTACCTGTACCGCTTTTTCGCAACCAGACAAGTTATCCTGCGTCCCGTCACCCACGCGGCTCAGAATCGGCGCCTGCACTTCAATAAGGCCAAGCTTCTCTTCCAGCTGGCGAGAAAAATGGGATTTAACGAAACTGATCTGGCGTTGTTTTGCGATGTAAGCGGTTTTCATTATTTATACTCCTGCGTCCTGTTGATACTGATTAAGCAACAGAACAGGCGCTTAATTCAATAACCCATCAACAAAAAGCCACCTTCACTTTTGATTCGTTAAAATAAGACGCTAGAATAGAAGGAATCATTAATCTTCATAAGAAAAACCTATGGAAAATTATCAGATCGACAATCTGGACCGCGGCATTCTGGAAGCGCTCATGGCCAACGCACGCACCGCGTATGCCGAACTGGCGAAACAATTTGGCGTCAGCCCGGGGACCATTCACGTTCGCGTAGAGAAAATGAAGCAGGCCGGGATCATCACCGGCGCACGCATTGATGTCAGCCCGAAGCAACTCGGCTACGACGTCTGCTGCTTCATTGGCATTATTCTGAAAAGCGCCAAAGATTACCCCTCCGCGCTGGAGAAGCTGAACGCGCTGGATGAAGTCACTGAGGCGTACTACACCACCGGGCACTACAGCATCTTTATAAAGGTCATGTGCCGATCCATCGACGCCCTCCAGCAGGTACTTATCAACAAGATCCAAACAATCGATGAAATTCAGTCCACCGAAACCCTGATCTCCCTGCAAAACCCGATCATGCGTACTATCCGCCCGTGATCGGGCAATTTCATTCCCACATTTTCCACAGGTAGATCCCAGCTCGTTCACAGCGTACAATGGCCGCCTCTTTATCTGAGCGAGCGATCAATGGCGGACATTACTCTTATCAGCGGCAGCACCCTGGGCGGTGCGGAATATGTAGCGGAACATCTGGCTGAGAAGCTGGAAGACGCGGGCTTTTCTACACAAACGCTGCACGGACCGCTGCTGGAAGATCTCCCGACTGACGGGGTCTGGCTGCTGATCACCTCCACGCACGGCGCGGGCGATCTGCCGGATAACCTGCAACCTTTATATGACGAACTGCTGGAACAACAGCCCGATCTGTCAAACGTCCGGTTTGGCGCTGTGGGGATCGGCAGCCGTGAATATGACACTTTCTGTGGCGCCATAGAGAAAGTAGAAGCTGCGGTGACCGCCTGCGGAGCAAAACAGCTGGGTGAAACACTGAAGATCAACATCCTCGATCATGATATTCCCGAAGATCCAGCCGAGATCTGGCTCGCGGAATGGAAAAAATTACTCAAAAACGATTAAAGATCGTGCGATCAGATGTGGATAACTCTGGTTAAAAGCTCGTATTAACCCGTAGTTATCCAAAGAACAACGTTAGTTTAGTTTTTGACCTGTGTATAAAGTGGCGATCTGATCCCAGCTTATACGGTCCAGGATCACCGATCATTCACAGCAAACGATCCTTCCTAA
This sequence comes from Enterobacter sp. MGH85, assembly GCF_001037655.1. Lineage (NCBI taxonomy): Bacteria > Pseudomonadati > Pseudomonadota > Gammaproteobacteria > Enterobacterales > Enterobacteriaceae > Enterobacter > Enterobacter sp. MGH85. Next base: position 906,924 of record NZ_KQ089925.1, on the reverse strand, counting down.
CTACATGATCTTATTTATGGGATCGGACTTATCCACAAAGGTCTGCGATCCTAATAAGAGATCACAATAGAACAGATCTCTAAATAAAAAGATCTTCTTTTTAATAGCCCAGGATCCCAATGCTTTCTCGAAAGACTAAAGTTGAGTAGAATCCACGGCCCGGGCTTCAATCCATTTTCATACCGCTTTACGCGAGGCAGACCACCATGTTTTATCAGGATCCTTTTGACGTCATCATCATTGGCGGGGGTCACGCAGGCACTGAGGCCGCAATGGCCGCAGCGCGAATGGGTCAGCAGACCCTGCTTTTGACACACAATATCGACACGCTGGGACAAATGTCCTGTAATCCGGCGATTGGCGGCATTGGGAAAGGACACCTGGTAAAAGAAGTGGATGCACTTGGCGGCCTGATGGCGAAAGCGATCGATCATGCGGGCATCCAGTTTAGGATACTAAACGCGAGTAAAGGTCCGGCTGTTCGCGCCACCCGTGCACAGGCAGACCGCGTGCTTTACCGTCAGGCTGTGCGCACCGCGCTGGAAAACCAACCGAACCTGATGATCTTCCAGCAGGCTGTAGAAGATCTTATCGTGGAAAACGATCGCGTTGTTGGCGCCGTGACCCAGATGGGTCTCAAGTTCCGCGCAAAAGCGGTGGTACTGACGGTCGGGACATTCCTGGACGGTAAAATCCATATTGGTCTGGACAACTACAGCGGTGGCCGTGCGGGCGATCCGCCGTCGATTCCGCTGTCTCGTCGTCTGCGTGAGCTGCCGCTGCGCGTAAGCCGCCTGAAAACCGGTACGCCGCCGCGAATTGATGCGCGTACCATTGATTTCAGCGTACTGGCACAGCAGCACGGTGATAACCCGATGCCGGTGTTCTCGTTCATGGGCAATGCGGCGCAACATCCGCAGCAGGTGCCGTGCTACATCACGCACACCAATGAAAAAACCCATGACGTGATCCGCAGCAACCTCGATCGCAGCCCAATGTACGCCGGCGTGATCGAAGGGATCGGCCCACGTTATTGCCCGTCGATCGAAGATAAAGTGATGCGCTTTGCCGATCGTAACCAGCATCAGATCTTCCTCGAACCTGAAGGGCTGACCTCGAACGAAATTTACCCGAACGGCATCTCCACCAGCCTGCCGTTCGACGTGCAGATGCAGATTGTGCGTTCAATGCAGGGGATGGAAAACGCGAAGATCGTTCGTCCTGGCTACGCTATTGAGTACGATTTCTTCGATCCGCGTGACCTGAAGCCGACGCTGGAAAGCAAATTCATTCAGGGTCTGTTCTTCGCAGGCCAGATTAACGGCACCACCGGGTACGAAGAAGCTGCCGCACAAGGGCTGCTGGCCGGTCTGAACGCCGCTCGCTTCTCTGCCGAGAAAGAGGGCTGGGCACCGGCGCGTTCTCAGGCTTACCTGGGCGTTCTGGTCGACGATCTCTGCACGCTGGGGACCAAAGAACCGTACCGCATGTTTACTTCTCGTGCGGAATATCGCCTGATGTTGCGTGAAGACAATGCCGATCTGCGTCTGACCGAGGTGGGCCGCGAATTGGGTCTGGTGGATGACGAACGCTGGGCGCGCTTCAACGAGAAGCTGGAGCGTATCGAACAGGAACGTCAGCGCCTGAAAACCACCTGGGTGAATCCGCAGGCGGAAACTGCTGCTGAAGTGAACGCTCACTTAACTGCGCCGCTTTCGCGCGAAGCCAGTGGTGAAGATCTGCTGCGCCGTCCTGAAGTCACCTACGAGAATCTGGTCAAACTGACCGCGTTCGCACCGGGCCTTGAAGACGCTGAAGCGGCTGAACAGGTCGAGATTCAGGTGAAATACGAAGGTTACATCGCGCGTCAGCAGGATGAGATCGAAAAACAGCAGCGCAACGAAAATACGCTGCTGCCGGAAATGCTGGACTATCGTCAGGTGACGGGGCTTTCCAACGAAGTGATCGCTAAGCTGAACGATCACAAACCTGTGTCGATTGGCCAGGCCTCACGTATCTCCGGTGTCACACCTGCCGCGATTTCGATTCTGCTGGTGTGGCTGAAAAAGCAGGGTATGCTGCGCCGCAGCGCGTAATTAACATTGTTTTTGGCGGGAGGCGCTTCGCTTACCCGCCCTACTTAATCGTAGGCCCGGTAAGCGGCAGTGCCACCGGGCGAAAAATCTCTCAACAGGTATCCACCGTGCTCAATAAACTCTCTCGTCTGCTGGAACAGGCAGGTATTTCGCTCACCGATCACCAGAAAAATCAGCTGGTGGCCTATGTCGATATGCTGAACAAATGGAATAAAGCGTACAACCTCACCTCCGTACGCGATCCCAACGAGATGCTGATTCGCCATATTCTCGATAGCATCGTTGTGGCGCCGTATCTTACCGGTGAACGTTTTATCGACGTGGGCACCGGTCCGGGCTTGCCGGGCGTTCCGTTGTCTATTGTTCGACCGGAGAGTCATTTCACGCTGCTGGACAGTCTGGGCAAGCGCGTACGCTTTTTACGACAGGTTCAGCATGAGCTGAAGCTGGAAAACATCACGCCCGTGCAGAGCAGGGTAGAGGAGTTCCCGGCAGAGCCACCGTTTGACGGCGTTATCAGCCGCGCATTTGCCTCACTCAATGACATGGTGAGCTGGTGCAAACACCTGCCGGCGAATAAGGGCCGTTTTTATGCGCTGAAAGGACAACTTCCGGGGGACGAAATAGAGCAGCTTCCGGACGGTTTTGCAGTGGAATCCATTGAAAAACTCCAGATCCCTCAGCTCGAAGGTGAGCGTCATCTGGTGATAATTAAGCCAAACACATTTTAAAAAATTAATAAAAAATGTGGAATTTGTGCTGTTCTGATGGTGTTAAAAAGCAGCACATCCAGTCTGATTTGGCCGTAGTTAATTTAACCTTGTTGTCACCATGGATTTTCTTATGGTTAACCTAAAGTGATTCGTTCACCCTGAAGATAGTCAACCATGAAAATATCAGCCTGCTAAAAGTGGGTAAAGGCAACAAGAATGAAATGTTAAATATTTATTAAGAATGTCAATAAAAGGTTTTTGTTGTATACGGCTCTGTTTTAAAAATAGTTGCGATTTTTTTTCTTTAATTTCAATCGGATGAAATAAATCGTTTTACGTCTTTGATAAATACCACTTTATCGCAAATGTGTATTTTGTGATCTCGTGCACGCTTTATCACCAACGTTTCCGCGCTGTTTGCAGTTTTGCCTGAAGGTTGGCACTGAGTTCAAAAGTTGAAAAATAGGACTGGAGAAAAATATTTAAACATTTATTCACCTTTTCGCTACTTAATGTTTGAAATCACGGGTACGCACCGTATAATTTGACCGCTTTTTGATGCTTGACTCTGAGCCTTAAAGGACGTTTTATACGACACGCGGCATACCTCGAAGGGAGCAGGAGTAAAAACGTGATGTCTGTGTCGCTCTTGAGTAGAAACGTTGCTCGTAAGCTTCTGTTCATTCAGTTTCTGGCTGTGATAGCAAGTGGACTGCTGTTTAGCCTCAAAGACCCCTTCTGGGGCATCTCCGCCGCGTGCGGAGGTTTGGCGGTGGTTCTGCCAAACGTGTTGTTTATGATTTTTGCCTGGCGTCATCAGGCGCATACACCCGCCAAAGGCCGCGTGGCCTGGTCCTTCGCTCTCGGCGAAGTGTGTAAGGTGTTGCTGACCTTTGCTCTACTGGTGATGGCGCTGGCGGTTTTGAAAGTGGTATTCATGCCGCTGATAGCAACGTGGGTTTTGGTGCTGGTGGTACAAGTTCTGGCTCCAGCTGTAATCAATAACAAAGGGTAAAAGGCATCATGGCTTCAGAAAATATGACGCCGCAGGATTACATAGGTCACCATCTGAATAACCTTCAGCTGGACCTGCGTACATTCTCGCTGGTGGATCCACATAACCCCCCGGCCACCTTCTGGACGATCAACATCGACTCCATGTTCTTCTCGGTGGTTTTGGGTCTTCTGTTCCTGGCCATGTTCCGCGGTGTTGCTAAACGAGCGACCAGCGGTGTTCCAGGGAAATTCCAGACGTTCATCGAGATGATCATCGGCTTCGTCCATGGCAGCGTCAAAGACATGTACCATGGTAAGAGCAAGCTGATTGCTCCGCTGGCCCTGACCGTGTTCGTTTGGGTCTTCCTGATGAACCTGATGGACCTTCTGCCTATCGATTTCCTGCCGTGGATCGGCGAGCATGTCTTCGGTCTGCCTGCCCTGCGCGTGGTTCCGTCTGCCGACGTGAACATCACCCTGTCGATGGCGCTGGGCGTATTTATCCTGATTCTTTTCTACAGCATCAAAATGAAAGGCGTAAGCGGCTTTGTGAAAGAGCTTACCTTGCAGCCGTTCAACCACTGGGCGTTTATTCCGGTCAACCTGATCCTGGAAGGCGTTAGCCTGCTGTCCAAACCTGTTTCACTGGGTCTGCGACTGTTCGGCAACATGTATGCGGGTGAGCTGATTTTCATTCTGATCGCGGGTCTTCTGCCGTGGTGGTCACAGTGGATTCTGAATGTGCCATGGGCCATTTTCCACATCCTGATCATTACGCTGCAAGCCTTTATCTTCATGGTTCTGACGATCGTCTATCTGTCGATGGCGTCTGAAGAGCACTGATTTTTTACCAACACTACTACGTTTTAATTGAAACAAACTGGAGACTGTCATGGAAAACCTGAATATGGATCTGCTGTACATGGCTGCCGCTGTGATGATGGGTCTGGCGGCTATCGGTGCTGCGATCGGTATCGGCATCCTCGGGGGCAAATTCCTGGAAGGCGCAGCGCGTCAACCTGATCTGATTCCTCTGCTGCGTACTCAGTTCTTTATCGTTATGGGTCTGGTGGATGCAATCCCAATGATCGCTGTAGGTCTGGGTCTGTACGTGATGTTTGCTGTCGCGTAGTAGTTGTTTTAAAACCCCAAGCCACAGAAATTTAAGAGGTATTGTGCTGTGAACATGAACGCAACAATCCTCGGCCAGGCCATCGCGTTTATTCTCTTTGTCTGGTTCTGCATGAAGTATGTATGGCCGCCTTTAATGGCTGCCATCGAAAAACGTCAGAAAGAAATTGCTGACGGTCTGGCTTCCGCAGAACGCGCTAAGAAAGATTTGGACCTTGCACAGGCCAACGCGACAGACCAGCTGAAAAAAGCGAAAGCTGAAGCTCAGGTAATCATTGAACAGGCTAACAAACGCCGTTCTCAGATCCTGGACGAAGCCAAAGCTGAAGCAGAACAGGAACGTACTAAGATCGTGACACAGGCTCAGGCTGAAATTGAAGCTGAGCGTAAACGTGCTCGTGAAGAACTGCGTAAGCAGGTTGCGATTCTGGCTGTTGCTGGCGCCGAGAAGATCATCGAACGTTCCGTGGATGAAGCTGCTAACAGCGACATCGTGGACAAACTTGTCGCTGAACTGTAAGGAGGGAGGGGCTGATGTCTGAATTTGTTACGGTAGCTCGCCCCTACGCCAAAGCAGCTTTTGACTTTGCTGTCGAACACCAAAATGTCGATCGCTGGCAGAATATGCTGGCGTTTGCCGCTGAGGTGACGAAAAACGAACAAATGGCCGAGTTGCTTTCTGGTGCGTTAGCGCCTGAAACCCTCGCCGCGTCGTTTATCGCCGTGTGCGGAGAGCAACTGGATGCCAACGGCCAGAACCTGATTAAGGTGATGGCGGAAAATGGTCGTCTCCGTGTGCTCCCGGATGTTCTCGAGCAGTTTGAGCACTTACGTGCCCTTAGTGAAGCTACCGCTGAAGTTGAAGTAACTTCCGCGACTGAACTGAGTGATGAACAGCTTGCGAAAATCACCGCCGCGATGGAAAAACGTCTGTCACGCAAAGTTAAGCTGAATTGCAAAATCGATAAGTCTGTAATGGCAGGCGTAATCATCCGTTCGGGTGATATGGTCATTGATGGCAGCGTACGCGGCCGTCTTGAGCGCCTTGCAGACGTCTTGCAGTCTTAAGGGGACTGGAGCATGCAACTGAATTCCACCGAAATCAGCGAACTGATCAAGCAGCGCATTGCTCAGTTCAGTGTTGTGAGTGAAGCTCACAACGAAGGTACTATTGTTTCTGTAAGTGACGGTGTTATCCGCATCCACGGCCTGGCCGATTGTATGCAGGGTGAGATGATTTCCCTGCCGGGTAACCGTTACGCTATCGCACTGAACCTGGAGCGCGACTCCGTAGGTGCCGTTGTGATGGGTCCATACGCTGACCTTGCCGAAGGCATGAAGGTTAAGTGTACTGGCCGTATTCTGGAAGTGCCGGTTGGCCGTGGCCTGCTGGGTCGCGTTGTTAACACCCTGGGTGCGCCAATCGACGGTAAAGGTCCGGTTGAGCACGATGGCTTCTCCCCAATCGAAGTTATCGCACCAGGCGTTATCGACCGTCAGTCCGTTGATCAGCCAGTGCAGACGGGTTATAAGTCCGTTGATGCCATGATCCCAATCGGTCGTGGTCAGCGTGAACTGATCATCGGTGACCGTCAGACCGGTAAAACCGCGATGGCAATCGACGCCATCATCAACCAGCGTGATTCCGGCATCAAATGTGTGTACGTGGCTATCGGCCAGAAAGCGTCCACCATTTCCAACGTGGTTCGTAAACTGGAAGAGCACGGCGCACTGTCTAACACCATCGTTGTGGTAGCTACCGCGTCTGAATCTGCTGCACTGCAATACCTGGCACCATACGCTGGTTGCGCAATGGGCGAATACTTCCGTGACCGCGGTGAAGATGCGCTGATCGTATACGATGACCTGTCTAAACAGGCTGTTGCTTATCGTCAGGTTTCCCTGCTGCTCCGTCGTCCACCAGGACGTGAAGCATTCCCGGGCGACGTATTCTACCTCCACTCTCGTCTGCTGGAGCGTGCTTCCCGCGTTAATGCGGAATACGTCGAGAACTTCACCAAAGGTGAAGTGAAGGGTAAAACAGGTTCTCTGACCGCTCTGCCGATCATTGAAACCCAGGCGGGTGACGTTTCTGCGTTCGTTCCGACCAACGTAATCTCCATTACCGATGGTCAGATCTTCCTGGAAACCAACCTGTTTAACTCCGGTATTCGTCCGGCGGTTAACCCGGGTATCTCCGTATCCCGTGTGGGTGGTGCTGCTCAGACCAAGATCATCAAGAAACTGTCCGGTGGTATCCGTACCGCGCTGGCACAGTATCGTGAACTGGCTGCGTTCTCTCAGTTCGCATCCGATCTGGACGAAGCAACCCGTAAACAGCTGAGCCACGGTCAGAAAGTGACCGAGTTGCTGAAGCAGAAACAGTACGCGCCAATGTCTGTTGCTCAGCAGGGCCTGGTACTGTTCGCGGCTGAACGCGGTTACCTCGAAGATGTGGAACTGGCGAAAATCGGTAGCTTCGAAGCCGCTCTGCTGGCTTACGTCGACCGTGATCACGCTCCGCTGATGCAAGAGATCAACCAGACCGGTGGCTATAACGACGAAATCGAAGGCAAGCTGAAAGCTATCCTCGATTCCTTCAAAGCAACCCAATCCTGGTAATCGTCCGGCGGCTTGTCTCAGGACAAGCCGTCTGGCATTGAGGAGAAGCTCATGGCCGGCGCAAAAGAGATACGTAGTAAGATCGCAAGCGTCCAGAACACGCAAAAGATCACTAAAGCGATGGAGATGGTCGCCGCTTCCAAAATGCGTAAATCGCAGGATCGCATGGCGGCCAGCCGTCCTTATGCAGAGACCATGCGCAAAGTGATTGGTCACCTTGCAAACGGTAATCTGGAATATAAGCACCCTTACCTGGAAGAACGCGACGTTAAGCGCGTGGGCTACCTGGTGGTGTCGACTGACCGTGGTCTGTGTGGCGGCTTGAACATTAACCTGTTCAAAAAACTGCTGGCGGATATGAAAGGCTGGTCCGATAAAGGCGTTCAGTGCGATCTGGCACTGATTGGCTCTAAAGGCGTCTCTTTCTTTAACTCCGTTGGTGGCAACATTGTCGCTCAGGTGACCGGTATGGGTGATAACCCGTCCCTGTCCGAACTGATCGGCCCGGTTAAAGTGATGTTGCAGGCCTACGATGAAGGCCGTCTGGACAGACTGTACGTTGTCAGCAACAAATTTATTAACACCATGTCTCAGGTGCCTACGCTCACTCAGATGCTGCCGTTACCGGCATCAGAAGATGACGAGCTGAAACAGAAAGCCTGGGATTACCTGTATGAACCCGATCCGAAACCGCTGCTGGATACCCTGCTGCGTCGTTACGTTGAATCTCAGGTTTATCAGGGCGTTGTAGAAAACCTGGCCAGCGAGCAGGCCGCACGAATGGTGGCGATGAAAGCCGCGACCGATAATGGCGGCAGCCTGATTAAAGAGCTGCAGTTGGTTTACAACAAAGCTCGTCAGGCCAGCATTACTCAGGAACTCACCGAGATCGTCTCGGGGGCCGCCGCGGTTTAACCAGGTTTACGAATTACGTAGAGGATTCAAGATGGCTACTGGAAAGATTGTCCAGGTAATCGGCGCCGTGGTGGACGTCGAGTTCCCTCAGGACGCCGTACCACGCGTGTACGACGCGCTTGAGGTACAAAATGGTAACGAGAGCCTGGTGCTGGAAGTTCAGCAGCAGCTCGGCGGCGGTATCGTGCGTACCATCGCCATGGGTTCTTCCGACGGTCTGCGTCGTGGTCTGGAAGTGAAAGACCTTGAGCACCCGATCGAAGTCCCGGTAGGTAAAGCAACATTGGGTCGTATCATGAACGTATTGGGTCAACCAATCGACATGAAAGGCGACATCGGTGAAGAAGAGCGTTGGGCTATCCACCGCGCGGCACCTTCCTACGAAGAGCTGTCCAGCTCTCAGGAACTGCTGGAAACCGGCATCAAAGTTATCGACCTGATGTGCCCGTTCGCGAAGGGCGGTAAAGTTGGTCTGTTTGGTGGTGCGGGTGTAGGTAAAACCGTAAACATGATGGAGCTGATCCGTAACATCGCGATCGAGCACTCCGGTTACTCCGTGTTTGCGGGTGTTGGTGAACGTACTCGTGAGGGTAACGACTTCTACCACGAAATGACCGACTCCAACGTTCTGGATAAAGTATCCCTGGTTTACGGCCAGATGAACGAGCCACCAGGAAACCGTCTGCGCGTTGCGCTGACTGGCCTGACGATGGCTGAGAAGTTCCGTGACGAAGGCCGTGACGTTCTGCTGTTCGTTGATAACATCTACCGTTACACCCTGGCCGGTACTGAAGTATCTGCACTGCTGGGTCGTATGCCTTCAGCGGTAGGTTATCAGCCTACGCTTGCGGAAGAGATGGGTGTTCTTCAGGAACGTATCACCTCTACCAAAACTGGTTCTATCACCTCCGTTCAGGCGGTATACGTACCTGCGGATGACTTGACTGACCCATCTCCAGCCACCACCTTTGCTCACTTAGATGCAACCGTGGTACTGAGCCGTCAGATCGCGTCTCTGGGTATCTACCCGGCCGTTGACCCGCTGGACTCTACCAGCCGTCAGCTGGATCCACTGGTTGTTGGCCAGGAACACTACGACACCGCGCGTGGCGTACAGTCCCTGCTGCAACGTTACCAGGAACTGAAAGACATCATCGCCATCCTGGGTATGGATGAACTGTCTGAAGAAGACAAACTGGTGGTAGCACGTGCGCGTAAGATCCAGCGCTTCCTGTCCCAGCCGTTCTTCGTTGCGGAAGTATTCACCGGTTCTCCAGGTAAATACGTTTCCCTGAAAGACACCATCCGTGGCTTTAAAGGCATCATGGAAGGCGAATACGATCACCTGCCAGAGCAGGCGTTCTACATGGTTGGTTCCATCGAAGAAGCCGTGGAAAAAGCCAAAAAACTTTAACGCCTTAATCGGAGGGTGATATGGCAATGACTTACCACCTGGACGTCGTCAGCGCAGAGCAACAAATGTTCTCTGGTCTGGTCGAGAAAATCCAGGTAACGGGTAGTGAAGGTGAACTGGGTATTTTCCCGGGTCACGCACCGCTGCTCACCGCCATTAAGCCTGGTATGATCCGCATCGTTAAACAGTTCGGTCATGAAGAGTTTATCTATCTGTCCGGCGGCATTCTTGAAGTGCAGCCAGGCAGTGTGACCGTTCTGGCCGATACCGCTATTCGTGGCCAGGATCTCGACGAAGCGCGAGCCCTGGAATCGAAGCGTAAGGCTGAAGAGCACATTAGCAGCTCTCATGGTGACGTGGATTACGCTCAGGCGTCTGCGGAGCTGGCCAAAGCGATCGCGAAACTGCGCGTTATCGAGTTGACCAAAAAAGCGATGTAACACCGGCTTGAAAAGCACAAAAGCCAGTCTGGATCCCAGGCTGGCTTTTTTTTTCGGCCTTAATTCATGATGAAAAAGATGTAGAATTTTAAGCATCAAACGTTTTTACTTCTCACACAAACTACCGTCAGGATGCGTATGTTAAACAGTGCGATGAGCGTGGTGATCCTTGCCGCAGGCAAAGGTACCCGCATGTATTCCGATCTGCCTAAAGTGCTCCACACACTGGCAGGAAAGCCAATGGTGCAGCATGTTATTGATGCAGCTAATGAATTAGGCGCCAGCCAGGTGCATCTGGTTTATGGACATGGCGGCGATCTGCTGAAAAAAACGCTGCGTGACGACAATCTCAACTGGGTGCTACAGGCAGAACAGCTGGGTACGGGTCATGCAATGCAGCAGGCTGCACCCTTCTTCGCTGATGATGAAGACATCCTGATGCTCTACGGCGACGTCCCGCTGATCTCCGTTGAAACCCTCACTCGCCTGCGTGAAGCCAAACCGCAGGGTGGCATTGGGTTGTTAACCGTCGTGCTGGACGATCCAACCGGCTATGGCCGCATTACGCGTGAAAACGGCAAGGTAACCGGGATTGTTGAGCATAAAGATGCCACTGACGAACAGCGTCAGATTCAGGAGATCAACACCGGCATCCTGATTGCGAACGGTGCGGATATGAAGCGCTGGCTGTCCAAACTCAATAATAACAACGCGCAGGGTGAATACTACATCACCGACATCATTGCGATGGCGTACCAGGAAGGGCGTGAGATTGCTGCCGTTCATCCGGCGCGTATCAGCGAAACGGACGGGGTAAACAACCGTCTACAGCTGTCACGCCTGGAGCGTATTTACCAGTCCGAGCAGGCAGAAAAACTGTTGCTGGCGGGCGTTATGCTGCGCGATCCGGCGCGTTTCGATCTGCGTGGCACGCTGACCCACGGGCGCGACGTTGAAATAGATACTAACGTTATCCTGGAAGGTAACGTCACGCTGGGCAACCGCGTCAAAATCGGCACCGGCTGTGTGATTAAAAACAGCGTGATCGGTGACGACTGCGAAATCAGCCCGTACAGCGTGGTAGAAGATGCGCGTCTGGATTCCGCCTGTACCATCGGCCCGTTTGCGCGTCTGCGCCCGGGCGCTGAGCTGCTGGAAGGCGCTCATGTAGGTAACTTCGTGGAAATGAAAAAAGCACGTCTCGGTAAAGGCTCGAAAGCCGGTCATCTGACCTATCTGGGCGATGCGGAAATTGGCGACAACGTAAACATCGGTGCAGGGACGATTACCTGTAACTATGACGGTGCCAATAAGTTTAAAACCATCATCGGTGATGACGTGTTTGTAGGTTCCGATACCCAGCTGGTGGCGCCTGTTACCGTGGGCAAAGGCGTGACCATTGCCGCCGGGACAACCGTTACGCGCGATGTGGCCGAGAACGAGCTGGTGTTAAGCCGCGTTCCGCAGGTCAGTAAGCAGGGCTGGAAACGCCCGGTGAAGAAAAAGTAACGACAATATACACCCCTCACCCTGACCCTCTCCCCATAGGGGAGAGGGGAACTGAATGGTGCGGTTTTCACCCTCTCCCCTTTGGGGAGAGGGCTGGGGTGAGGGGATAACATAATCCTCCCCCCACCAGCAGTACCCATAAAAATAACCCCACTCTCTACAAGGCTCGGGGTGCCCGGAAAGGGCAAATACAGGTCAGCGACAACGCATGGCATAACGCCATAATCAGGAATCTAACTATGTGTGGAATTGTTGGCGCAGTTGCGCAGCGTGATATTGCTGAAATCCTTCTCGAAGGTTTACGTCGTCTGGAATACCGTGGTTATGACTCAGCCGGTCTGGCTGTCGTCGATGCAGAAGGTCATATGACCCGTCTGCGTCGTCTCGGTAAAGTGCAGATGCTGGCCCAGGCGGCGGAGGAACATCCGCTGCACGGTGGCACCGGTATTGCGCATACCCGCTGGGCGACTCACGGTGAGCCATCTGAAGGCAACGCACACCCGCATGTGTCTGAACACATTGTGGTGGTGCATAACGGCATTATCGAAAACCACGAACCGCTGCGTGAAGAACTGAAAGCGCGCGGCTATACCTTCGTCTCTGAAACCGACACCGAAGTAATTGCTCACCTGGTGCACTGGGAGCTGGCACAGGGCGGTACACTGCGTGATGCGGTGCTGCGCGCTATCCCTCAGCTGCGTGGTGCTTACGGTACGGTGATCATGGATTCCCGTGACCCGTCCACGCTGCTGGCCGCGCGTTCCGGTAGCCCGATGGTGATTGGTCTGGGCATGGGTGAAAACTTTATCGCTTCCGACCAGCTGGCGCTGCTGCCGGTTACCCGTCGCTTTATCTTCCTGGAAGAGGGCGACATTGCCGAGGTGACACGTCGCAGCGTGACCGTATTCGACACGAAAGGCGAGCAGGTTAAGCGCCAGGAAATCGAATCAAACCTGCAATACGACGCGGGCGACAAAGGCGCTTACCGTCACTACATGCAGAAAGAGATCTACGAACAGCCAAACGCCATTAAAAACACTCTGACCGGGCGCATCAGCCATGGTGAAGTGGATCTGAGCGAGCTGGGCGCCAATGCCAACGAACTGCTGAGCAAAGTCGAGCACATTCAGATCGTGGCCTGCGGTACCTCTTACAACTCCGGTATGGTCTCTCGCTACTGGTTTGAATCCCTGGCGGGCGTGCCGTGCGACGTCGAAATCGCATCTGAGTTCCGCTATCGTAAATCCGCTGTGCGCCGTAACAGCCTGATGATCACCCTTTCCCAGTCTGGCGAAACGGCCGATACCCTGGCGGCGCTGCGTCTGTCTAAAGAGTTGGGTTACCTGGGTTCGCTGGCCATCTGTAACGTACCGGGCTCCTCGCTGGTGCGTGAATCCGATCTGGCGCTGATGACCAAAGCGGGCACCGAAATCGGCGTCGCTTCCACCAAAGCGTTTACCACTCAGCTGACCGTTCTGCTGATGCTGGTGGCGAAGCTGGCGCGTCTGAAAGGCGAAGATGCTTCCGTTGAGCATGACATCGTTCACGGTCTCCAGGCGCTGCCGAGCCGTATCGAGCAGATGCTGTCTCAGGACAAGCGCATTGAGGCGCTGGCTGAAGATTTCTCTGATAAGCACCACGCTCTGTTCCTGGGCCGTGGCGATCAGTACCCTATCGCGCTGGAAGGCGCGCTGAAGCTGAAAGAGATCTCCTACATCCACGCGGAAGCCTACGCGGCAGGCGAGCTGAAACACGGTCCGCTGGCGCTGATCGACGCGGATATGCCGGTTATCGTGGTGGCACCGAACAACGAACTGCTGGAAAAACTGAAATCTAACATCGAAGAGGTGCGCGCCCGTGGTGGTGTACTGTACGTCTTTGCGGATAAAGATGCCGGTTTCGCCAGCAGCGACAACATGCACATCATCGAGATGCCGCATGTGGAAGAGGTGATTGCGCCGATCTTCTACACCGTACCGCTGCAACTGCTGGCTTACCACGTCGCGCTGATCAAAGGCACCGACGTTGACCAGCCGCGAAATCTGGCGAAGTCCGTTACCGTAGAATAATCCTTCCAGGCTCCGCCATCCGGTGGAGCCTTTTTTTATGACAATCCGTCATTTTCAGCTATTTTATCAGTGTCACATAAAGAAAATATTACTGAAAACAAGCTGTCATAATAATCATTAAGTTTATGATTTAACTATGTATTTTTGCTTATTTTTAAGTGAAATTTTCTTTGTCATAAAACTGTCATATTTCGTACATTTATCTGTCACCTGTTTGTCCTATTTTGCTCATCGTAGCCACTTAAACAATGATTTACGAAATCCTTGCAGGAGACATTATGAAAGTTATGCGTACCACTGTCGCAACTGTTGTCGCCGCGACCTTATCTCTGAGCGCTTTCTCTGCTTTCGCAGCAGCAAGCCTGACTGGCGCTGGTGCAACCTTCCCTGCGCCGGTGTATGCCAAATGGGCGGATACCTACCAGAAAGAGACCGGTAACAAGGTCAACTATCAGGGTATCGGCTCCTCCGGTGGCGTAAAACAAATTACCGCGAATACCGTTGATTTCGGCGCATCCGACGCTCCGCTGTCTGATGAGAAACTGAATCAGGAAGGCCTGTTCCAGTTCCCGACCGTGATCGGCGGCGTTGTGCTGGCTGTTAACATCCCTGGCCTGAAATCAGGCGAGCTGGTGCTGGACGGCAAAACCCTGGGTGATATCTACCTGGGCAAAATCAAAAAATGGGATGACGAAGCCATCACCAAACTGAACCTGGGCGTTAAGCTGCCTTCGCAGAATATCGCGGTGGTTCGTCGTGCTGACGGCTCTGGTACCTCTTTCGTGTTCACCAGCTACCTGGCGAAAGTGAACGAAGAGTGGAAATCTAAAGTCGGTTCCGGCTCTACCGTTAACTGGCCAACCGGTCTGGGCGGTAAAGGCAACGACGGTATCGCTGCCTTCGTACAGCGTCTGCCTGGCTCTATCGGCTACGTAGAGTACGCTTACGCGAAACAGAACAACCTGGCTTACACCAAACTGGTTTCTGCTGACGGCAAACCGGTTAGCCCGACCGAAGAGAACTTCGCTAACGCCGCAAAAGGCGCTGACTGGAGCAAATCCTTCGCTCAGGACCTGACCAACCAGAAAGGCGACGATGCATGGCCTATCACGTCTACCACCTTCATTCTGGTCCACAAAGAGCAGAAGAAGCCTGAGCAGGGTGCCGAAGTGCTGAAGTTCTTCGACTGGGCATACAAAAACGGCGGCAAACAGGCGAATGACCTGGATTACGCCAGCCTGCCAGACAGCGTGGTTGAGCAGATCCGTGCTGCATGGAAAACCAACGTGAAAGACAGCAGCGGTAAAGCGCTGTACTAACAGGATATTTTTGACGAAAATGGCGGGTGGCGCGCAGCGATCCCGCCCTACGGTTCATCCTGTAGGCCCGGTAAGCGCCAGCGCCACCGGGCATATTCGTAAGACGTCTCATAAAGAAGAGTAATTTATGGCTGCAACCAAGCCTGCATTTAACCCTCCGGGTAAAAAAGGTGACATGATTTTCAGCGCGCTGGTGAAACTGGCTGCGCTGATTGTGCTATTGCTGCTGGGCGGCATTATCGTGTCCCTCATTTTCTCCTCCTGGCCGAGCATTCAAAAATTTGGTTTCGCCTTCCTGTGGACCAAAGAGTGGGATGCGCCGAACGATATCTACGGTGCGCTGGTGCCGATTTACGGCACGCTGGTGACCTCTTTTATCGCTCTGCTGATTGCGGTGCCGGTAAGCTTCGGTATTGCCCTGTTCCTGACGGAGCTGGCGCCGGGCTGGCTGCGACGTCCGCTGGGTATCGCCATTGAACTGCTGGCGGCCATCCCAAGTATCGTTTACGGCATGTGGGGCCTGTTTATCTTTGCTCCGCTGTTTGCGACGTACTTCCAGGAGCCGGTGGGTAATGTTCTCTCCGCCGTTCCGTTTGTGGGGGCCCTGTTCTCTGGCCCGGCATTCGGTATCGGTATTCTGGCGGCTGGCGTGATACTCGCCATCATGATTATTCCGTACATTGCGGCGGTCATGCGCGATGTCTTCGAACAAACCCCGGTGATGATGAAAGAGTCGGCTTACGGCATCGGCTGCACCACCTGGGAGGTTATCTGGCGCATCGTCCTTCCGTTCACCAAAAATGGGGTGATCGGCGGCATCATGCTGGGCTTAGGCCGCGCGCTGGGTGAAACCATGGCGGTGACCTTTATCATCGGCAACACCTACCAGCTCGACAGCGTGTCGCTCTACATGCCGGGGAACAGTATTACCTCTGCGCTGGCGAACGAATTTGCCGAAGCGGAATCCGGGCTGCACGTCGCAGCGCTGATGGAACTAGGCCTGATCCTGTTTGTTATTACCTTTATTGTGCTGGCTATCTCCAAGCTGATGATTATGCGTCTGGCTAAAAACGAGGGGGCACGCTAATGGCGACTCTCGACATGCAAAACACCGCTCAGCTTGCGGAATCTCGTCGTAAAATGCAGTCAAAGCGCCGGATTAAAAACCGCATTGCTCTGACGCTTTCCATGGCCACGATGGCGTTTGGCCTGTTCTGGCTGATCTGGATCCTGATGTCCACCATCACCCGTGGTATTGATGGAATGTCCCTGGCGCTGTTCACCGAGATGACGCCGCCGCCAAACACGGCGGGTGGTGGTCTGGCAAACGCCCTGGCGGGCAGCGGCCTGCTGATCCTGTGGGCGACCGTTTTCGGTACGCCGTTGGGCATCATGGCGGGTATCTATCTGGCGGAGTATGGCCGCAAGTCCTGGATCGCTGAAGTCATCCGCTTTATTAACGACATTCTGCTTTCTGCCCCGTCGATTGTGGTAGGTCTGTTTGTTTACACCATCGTGGTGGCGCAAATGGAACACTTCTCCGGCTGGGCGGGTGTGATTGCGCTGGCGCTGTTGCAGGTGCCTATCGTTATTCGTACCACTGAAAACATGCTGAAACTGGTGCCGGACAGCCTGCGTGAAGCGGCTTACGCGCTGGGCACGCCGAAATGGAAAATGATTTCGGCGATCACCCTGAAAGCGTCCGTCTCGGGGATCATGACCGGTATCCTGCTGGCTATCGCCCGTATCGCCGGTGAAACCGCACCGCTGCTGTTTACCGCCCTCTCCAACCAGTTCTGGAGTACGGACATGATGCAGCCGATCGCCAACCTGCCGGTGACGATCTTTAAATTTGCGATGAGCCCATTCGCGGAATGGCAGCAGCTGGCCTGGGCCGGGGTGCTGATCATCACCCTTTGCGTACTGTTGCTGAACATTCTGGCGCGCGTCATTTTCGCGAAGCAGAAACACGGTTAAATTTTTACGGCGCGGCACATCGCGGCGCCGAATGAGGAAATGAGTCAATGAGTATGGTTGATACTGCCCCGGGTAAGATTCAGGTTCGTGATTTGAACTTCTACTACGGCAAATTCCATGCCCTGAAGAATATCAACCTGGATATCGCGAAGAACCAGGTCACGGCATTTATCGGTCCGTCTGGCTGTGGTAAATCCACGCTGCTGCGCACCTTTAACAAAATGTATTCGCTCTATCCGGAGCAGCGCGCAGAAGGTGAAATTCTGCTGGACGGTGACAACATCCTGACCAATACCCAGGATATCGCCCTGCTGCGTGCGAAAGTGGGGATGGTGTTCCAGAAACCCACGCCGTTCCCGATGTCGATCTATGACAACATCGCCTTTGGTGTGCGTCTGTTTGAGAAGCTCTCCCGTGCGGATATGGACGAGCGCGTGCAGTGGGCATTGACCAAGGCCGCATTATGGAACGAAACCAAAGATAAACTTCACCAGAGCGGGTACTCTCTCTCCGGTGGTCAGCAGCAGCGTCTGTGCATTGCGCGCGGTATCGCCATTCGCCCGGAAGTCTTGCTGCTGGATGAGCCGTGCTCAGCCCTGGACCCGATCTCAACCGGGCGTATCGAAGAGCTGATCACCGAGCTGAAGCAGGATTACACCGTGGTGATCGTCACTCACAACATGCAGCAGGCAGCCCGTTGTTCTGACCACACGGCGTTTATGTACCTGGGCGAGTTGATTGAGTTCAGCGATACGGACGCGCTGTTCACCCGTCCTGCGAAGAAACAAACCGAAGATTATATTACTGGCCGCTACGGTTGATTTGCCTTAGTGCATGTGGAGAAACCATGGACAACCTCAATCTTAATAAACACATTTCCGGCCAGTTTAACGCAGAGCTGGAAAGCATTCGCACCCAGGTGATGACCATGGGCGGCATGGTCGAGCAGCAGCTTTCTGATGCGATTACGGCAATGCACAACCAGGACAGCGAGCTGGCGAAGCGCGTTATCGAAGGCGATCACAACGTCAATATGATGGAAGTCGCCATCGACGAAGCGTGCGTGCGCATCATTGCCAAGCGTCAGCCAACCGCGAGCGACCTGCGTCTGGTAATGGCGATCATCAAAACTATCGCCGAGCTGGAGCGTATTGGTGACGTGGCGGATAAAATCTGCCGCACAGCGCTGGAGAAATTCTCCCAGCAGCACCAGCCGCTGCTGGTGAGCCTGGAGTCTCTGGGTCGCCACACCGTGCAGATGCTGCACGATGTGCTGGACGCTTTCGCGCGCATGGATCTGGACGAAGCGGTCCGTATCTACCGTGAAGATAAGAAAGTTGACCAGGAATACGAAGGCATAGTGCGTCAGCTAATGACCTACATGATGGAAGATTCCCGTACCATTCCAAGCGTGCTGACCGCGCTGTTCTGCGCGCGCTCAATTGAGCGTATTGGCGACCGCTGCCAGAACATTTGCGAATACATCTTCTACTTCGTGAAGGGACAGGATTTCCGTCACGTGGGCGGCGACGAGCTGGACAAGCTGCTGGCGGGTAAAGATCCGAAAGAGTGATATGTGTGGCGGGTGGCGCTATCGCTTACCCGCCCTACAATCCTTGTAGGCCGGATAAGCGTTAGCGCCATCCGGCTTTGTTTTTTCAGCGAGTAATATCCCACCCGCGCGCCTTCCACAGTTCCGGCAGCTGCGCCAGGTCTGTAAAGGTCGTCACTTTTGGATGATCGATCGGCTTGTTGTGCGGATCGGCGCAGAAGTAAAACACCTCCATCCCCGCATCAATCCCCGACTGCGCGCCCGCAGACGAGTCATCCACCAGGATGCAGTTCTCCACGTTGACGTTCATCGCCTTCGCCGCGTGGAACATCAATGCCGGATCCGGCTTCCAGCGCTGGATATCGTAGCCGCTGAACAGTTTTTCCGGGAAGTGGTGCAACATGTCCAGCTTGCCGAGTGAGTGCTGCATTTTGCTGACCGGGCCGTTAGAGACCACGCAGATCGGCACCGTCATCGCATCCAGCAGCGCGTTAGCGCCGGCGATAACTTCCAGCTCGGCGTCGAAGAGGCGTGCGACCTCGGCGCGGTACACCGGTTCCAGATCCGCTTTCGCCAGATCCACCCCGTGCTCTTCGTTAATGATGTCGATGATCTCGTACAGCTTCACGCCCTTAAAGCGTTTAAACACCTCTTCGAGATCGAGCGTAATGCCAAATTCCTGGAACATGGCGACATACGCGCGGGAACAAATGACCTCACTGTCGACCAGCGTACCGTCACAGTCGAAAAATACCGCTTCAATTCCGGACATGCCTTTCCCTTTTAACAAGTTTAACGTTTACGTACGACAGTTTAACGAGACGCAATCGTTGCCGTATAAGCAAAATCAATGAAAAAAGTATCCCGTAACCGCCACTATTGTCGCATTTTGGTATAGGATAGCGACGAATTTTCCCTCCTTGTTCGGAAATTGATGATGAGTCAACAACACACTACCCAGACATCTGGTCAGGGGCTGCTTGAGCGCGTGTTCAAACTGCGCGAGCACGGCACAACGGCACGCACCGAAGTGATCGCCGGTTTTACTACCTTCCTGACGATGGTCTATATCGTTTTCGTTAACCCGCAAATTCTGGGCGTGGCTGGCATGGACACCAGCGCCGTCTTTGTTACCACCTGTCTGATCGCGGCCCTTGGCAGCATCCTGATGGGCGTTTTCGCTAATCTGCCCGTGGCGCTGGCCCCGGCAATGGGTCTGAATGCGTTCTTTGCGTTCGTGGTGGTTCAGGCGATGGGCCTGCCGTGGCAGGTCGGGATGGGCGCTATTTTCTGGGGCGCGGTCGGCCTGCTGCTGCTGACCATCTTCCGTGTGCGCTACTGGATGATTGCGAACATTCCCGTGAGCCTGCGCGTGGGCATCACCAGCGGTATCGGTCTGTTTATCGGCATGATGGGGCTGAAAAACGCTGGCGTAATCGTGGCGAACCCGGAAACGCTGGTGAGCATTGGTAACCTGACCTCTCACAGCGTGCTGCTGGGCGTGCTGGGCTTCTTTATTATCGCGATCCTGGCGTCGCGTAACATCCACGCTGCGGTGCTGGTCTCTATCATCGTGACCACGCTGCTGGGCTGGATGCTGGGTGACGTGCATTACAGCGGTATTGTCTCTGCGCCACCGAGCGTTTCTACCGTGATTGGTCACGTTGATCTGGCGGGCTCGCTGAACCTGGGTCTGGCCGGAGTGATTTTCTCCTTCATGCTGGTCAACCTGTTTGACTCCTCCGGTACGCTGATTGGCGTGACGGACAAAGCGGGTCTGGCGGACGAGAAAGGCAAATTCCCGCGCATGAAGCAGGCGCTGTATGTGGATAGCATCTCGTCCGTTGCGGGTTCTTTCATCGGCACCTCGTCTGTTACCGCTTACATTGAATCCTCTTCCGGCGTGTCCGTGGGCGGCCGTACTGGCCTGACGGCGGTAGTCGTGGGTCTGCTGTTCCTGCTGGTGATCTTCCTCTCTCCGCTGGCGGGGATGGTGCCACCGTACGCGGCAGCTGGCGCGCTGATCTACGTCGGCGTGCTGATGACCTCGAGCCTGGCGCGCGTGAAGTGGGATGATCTGACGGAAGCCGTTCCGGCGTTTATTACCGCGGTGATGATGCCGTTCAGCTTCTCGATCACCGAAGGTATCGCGCTGGGCTTTATCTCGTACTGTGTGATGAAGATCGGTACCGGCCGTTTCCGCGAACTCAGCCCGTGCGTGATGATTGTGGCGCTGCTGTTTGTGCTCAAGATTGTGTTTATTGACGCGCACTAAGGTGCGGTTTGTGGTGTCAGGTGGCGCTTCGCTTACCTGACCTACTGACGAGTGTAGGCCCGGTAAGCGCTAGCGCCACCGGGCTTTTTTATCAGCTTTTAACCCGCTTAATATAATCCCCAAACGCAGTCAACTGACCAGAGAGATGATCACGCGTACTCTGATCCACCACTTCACCCGTCTGCGGGTCGACTTTGTTCTGAATCACGCCGCCCATAAATTCCGGCTTGTTCATCACCATCGCATCCAGGAACACCAGGATCTGTCGCAGGTGATACTGGCAGCGCGCACCGCCGATGGCGCCCATTGAGCTGGTCTGGATCAGCACCGGTTTGCCTGACAGCGGCTGCTCCGGTAAACGGGATAACCAGTCAATCGCGTTCTTCAGACCCCCCGGAACCGAGTAGTTATATTCTGGCGTTACAATCACTACACCATCAGCCTGACGGATCTGCTCGGCTATCGCCTCCACGCTGTGCGGGAACCCTTCTTCCTGCTGAACGTCAGCATCATAAAGCGGGATGTCGCCAATAGACGGCAGGGCGCTGATCTCCATTCCCGCAGGCGCCAGCTGTGGCAGCGTGCGCGCTACCATCCCGTTAAACGAACTTTTGCGCAGGCTTCCCAGTAACGTAACAACTTTCAACGTATCAGACATGATTACTCCTGTTTCATCATGATGACCCTGGACGGATCAGCTATGGGTGTATGCTTTTTCTGCCGGTAAACTGGTTAATCGCATCAGGCGCGCGGCGGGCTCGTTGGCGCGCTCAGGTACATCCGGAAGACTACGCCAACCGCGAATACTGTCAAACTCCCAGATTTTCAGCCGTTCGATGGCGGGGCTCACCGCAACGGACCAGATCAGTACGTCCTCAGCGTCGCTGAGCGCCTCTACCAGCGAGGCTTTCGCGGCACGCAGGCGTCCGGAGCCGGGAAGCAGCTGCAACAGGCTGGCGTCGTCTGATGCCGCGCCGCTCAGTTTACGGATGCTCTGGCGAAGGGTGATAAGCTGCGCTCTGGCTTCAACGGGATCGTTCTGGTTACGTATCCACAGCTTTTCATTGCTGGAGAGCGGGTATTCATCGAGCGCGTTAGCACCATGGAAGCTGCGCGTGACGCGTTGCAGCTCCATATCCAGGCCGCAATCACCTTCAGTCGTCAGCGCGACGCCAACAATGTTGCCGGTATACGCAATGGAAAAATGGGGGAGTGCCGGGTCCGCAAAAACCGGGCGACCTTCTGGCTGGGTGAGTATGTCCGGTAATTCGCTGGTGCCGTACAGCATAAAAAGCAGTTCTGCGAGGAGCGCTCTGGAAGCTAAAAACCGCGTCCTGCGGTGTTCAGGTAGTTTGAGCGCCTCACTGTGACAGGCTGAAGAAATTCTGGCCGATACGAGATGCCCTTCCGTTAATGTTCCTCGTGCAAAGTGCGTAGCCATTTTTCGCTCCCTGATAATGGTCGTAGTCGGTTAAACGGTTACATGATTATCGCTTAACTCAGCTTCTGTTTTAATCAGTAAATAGAAATAAGAGAAGCCTGAGGACCGAACTTTACATTATCTTAGGCAAAAACCTGACCTGGCGCGGTATACAGGGCTTTTATAGTTTCGCGCAGCCAGATAATTTTCGGATTATGGCTGTTCCGCTTATGCCAGATTAGCGTGAAGGGTACGGTCAGCTTTTCTGCCTGCGCCTCATCGATGGGAATGGGAAGGCAGACCAGATTACGCTGGTGGAGTTGATTGTAGTGATGGCAGTAGTAGGGCGCAGTGGCAATGTAGTTGTGGTCCGGCTGAGCCGCCATAAACATCGACTGTTCAAAGCCGGGCAGGCTCATGGCGACGTTGCGCTCCCGGCCCATCTCTTTTAGCACTTCATCAAGCGCCCAGGTATCGCTGCGCTCCCAGAAGATGCTGATATGCGGGTAGCGCAGAAACGTCTCAAGGTTCCACGCTTCGTGAAGTGCCGGATGATCTTCTCGCAGATAGACGCACGGACGGTCGCTGAACAGGATTTCGTAGTCAATAAACCACGGCATCAGCTTTAGCAGCTCGCGGGAGCGCGGGTGCGTTTCGCGGCCGGTAAAACCGAGATCGACCTCCCCGCGTGTAATAGCGTCCAGCGAATCATAATCCCACTGGCGCAACTTCACCGTCGCCTGTGGGTAGCGCTCATTCACCTGCTCCAGCAGGGTGTTGAAGCGAATCAGCATCAGCGGCGTTTCGGCGGCGAGCACAAACTTGAGCCCGCCTGGAGAGCTATGGTGGAATTTATCGACGATCTGATTGCCAATCTGCATCCAGTCGGCCAGATCCTGTTCCAGACTCACCGTTAGCGGCGTGGGCAGTAGCCCTAAAGGCGTTTTCACAAACAGCGGATCGTCGAACCAGTCGCGCAGCTTCGCCAGCGATTTACTCACTGCGGACGGCGTCACGTTCATTCGCTTCGCGGCTTTGGTGACGCTGCGCTCCTGCAACAACAACTGTAGGCAAAGTAAAAGATTAAGATCGAGACTGCTGATGGGCTTCTTCATAGTGCGCCGCGGGCTGGATGACCATAAGTAAGGTAATGCAGAGTATGCTACAGCCAATCAGAACCCCGATCAGCATATTCAGCGCGTTAAGGCCGATCACCGCCGCCAGCCAAATCCACAGCGACGAACCGCATACCTGCGCAATGCCCAGCACCGAGCTTGCCACGCCTGCCCGCAGTGAGAACGGGCCAAGCGCCTGACTCATCGCCACGCCGAAGCCGCCGGAGAATCCGGCGCAGATCAGGGTCATACCCACCAGCATCAGCGCATGTGAGGTGGCGGTCGCCAGAATTACGCCTGCGGCGAGAAACAGCGTCTGTGAAGCGAGCATCAGCGTGCGCTGGCGGAAGATATTGAGCGCAAAGGGCATCGAGAATGAAACCGCCATGCTGACCATCGCATTGAGCGCCATCACCGTCGAATACTCACCGCGATCGAAGCCTATCGTCTCCATCAGTAACACCGGGGAAACGTTTACATAGGTGAGGATCACCGCCACGCTGAGCGTGATGATGGCCAGGCGGCTCAGGAAAAAGCGATTCAGAAGCTTTTCAGCCGGATGAATGGTAGCAGCGTGGTGCGTCTGCTGCGAACCGGGATGGGTCTCTTTCAACACCGTCACGGACAGTATAAAGACGATGGCGCCCATTGTGGCCATAGTCCAGAAAAGGCTCTGCCATGGAAATTTCAGCATGATCAGGTAGCCTACAACCGGTGCCAGCACCGGGATGATGCAGGTAATGCCGTTCAGCATCGACAGCACCCTGGCGCGGCGCTGGGCGCTCAAGGTATCGCGCAGAATAGCAAACGCCACCACGTAACAGCCGCCCGCGCCAATGCCCTGGATAAAACGTCCGGTCAGGAACAGGGGACTTCCCTGCGCGACAGAGCAGAGTATAGATGCCAGCGCGAAGACGATCGCACCGGTAATGGCGACGGGCTGACGCCCGGCCTTATCCGCGATTTTTCCCGCAAACACCATTGAGGATGCCATCCCCGCAAGGTAGGCCGAAAACGCGATGTGCAGTTGCGCCTCGCTGGCACCCAGATCGCGTGCAATATGCGGTAGCCCCACCAGATACATATCAATGCCGGACGGATACAGCAGAACTAATGCAAAACTACAAAACAGAAAACGAGCCATAAATCCCCCATAGATGCAGGCAAGCAGGATAGGGGGCATGGGGGGATTAAGCGAGTTGCCATTGGGACAATGGTGATTTCCCTGGAGGAAACCACCATGTTCTATCGGGGATTACTTACCAATACAGAAGCTTGAGAAAATTCGTCCAAGCAGATCGTCTGACGTAAACTCCCCGGTGATCTCGCTCAGGTTCTGCTGCGCCAGACGCAGTTCCTCCGCCAGCAGCTCGCCGGCCCAAGCGCCGATCAGCTGGGCTTTGCCCTGCTCAAGGTGGCGAGCCGCCTCTTCCAGCGCCTGCAAGTGACGACGACGCGCCAGGAAGCCGCCCTCCATACTGGTGTCAAAACCCATGCTCTGTTTGAGGTGGTTACGCAGGGCTTCCACGCCTTCCCCGGTACGGGCCGACAGACGAATAAGTGAGTGACCATTCACATCGCTGATGCCCAGCGTTTCGCCGGTAACGTCGGCCTTATTGCGCACCACGGTGATCGGCAGTTTGGCCGGGAGACGGGCGATAAAGTCTGGCCAGATTTCAGCCGGGTCAACGGCGTCGGTCGTGGTGCCGTCCACCATAAACAGCACGCGGTCGGCCTGCTCGATCTCCTGCCAGGCGCGTTCGATACCGATACGCTCGACTTCATCGCTCGCATCGCGCAGGCCAGCGGTATCGATGATGTGCAGCGGCATGCCGTCGATATGGATATGCTCGCGCAGAACATCGCGGGTGGTACCGGCTATGTCGGTCACGATCGCCGCTTCACGGCCCGCCAGGGCGTTCAGCAGGCTTGATTTCCCGGCGTTGGGGCGACCAGCAATCACCACCTTCATGCCCTCACGCAGCAGGCTGCCCTGGCGCGCTTCGGCGCGAACGGCATCCAGATCGTTCATCACCTGGTTGAGCTGGGCTTCGATTTTGCCGTCAGAAAGGAAGTCAATCTCCTCGTCCGGGAAGTCGATAGCCGCTTCAACATAGATTCGCAGGTGAGTAAGTGCTTCCACAAGGTGATTCACGCGTGCGGAAAATGCCCCCTGCAACGAGTTCAGCGCGGAGCGGGCTGCCTGTTCGGAACTGGCGTCGATCAGGTCGGCAATCGCTTCGGCCTGGGCCAGGTCGAGCTTATCGTTCAGGAAGGCACGCTCGGAGAACTCACCCGGCTTCGCAATGCGCAGGCCAGGCAGGGTCAGAATACGTTTTAACAGCAGGTCGAGGATCACCGGGCCGCCGTGACCCTGAAGCTCCAGCACGTCTTCGCCAGTAAAAGAGTTTGGGCCGGGGAACCACAGCGCAATGCCCTGGTCCAGCGAGGTGCCGTCGGCATCTTTAAATGGCAGATAATCAGCGTAGCGCGGCTTTGGCAGTTTACCCAGCACCGCTTCGGCCACCTCACGCGCCTTCAGGCCGGAGATGCGCAGAATGCCTACACCACCGCGTCCCGGTGGGGTTGCCTGGGCGACGATAGTGTCGTTATGGCTCATGGTTGCTCTCGTTCAATACAAATAAAAAAGGCGGTCAATCGACCGCCCTTATTTTAGCGTTAAGTTACCGAATCAGGACTTTTTCTTTTCGCGGCTATGCAGGCCACGTTTTTCCAGACCACGGTAAATCAGCTGCTGCTGGATGATGGTCACCAGGTTGCTGACGATATAGTACAGCACCAGACCTGACGGGAACCACAGGAAGAACACGGTGAAGATGACCGGCATAAAGGTCATGATCTTCTGCTGCATCGGGTCAGTCACGGTGGTCGGAGACATCTTCTGGATGAAGAACATCGTCACGCCCATCAGGATCGGCAGGATGTAGTACGGGTCCTGTGCGGACAGGTCATGGATCCACAGGGCGAACGGCGCGTGGCGCAGCTCAACGGAACCCATCAGCATGTAGTACAGCGCAAGGAAGATTGGCATCTGAATCAGCAGCGGGAAGCAACCACCCAGTGGGTTCACTTTCTCTGCTTTATACAGGGCCATCATCTCCTGGCTCTGACGCTGTTTGTCATCGCCCAGACGCTCACGCATAGCCTGAATCTTCGGCTGTAGCATACGCATCTTCGCCATGGAGGTGTACTGCGCTTTAGTCAGCGGGTACATGATGCCACGAACGATAAAGGTGATAACGATGATGGAGAAGCCCCAGTTACCCAGGAAGCTGTGGATGAACTTCAGCAGCTTAAACAGCGGCTGAGAGATGAACCACAACCAACCGTAATCAACGGTCAGATCCAGGTGCGGCGCAACGGCAGCCATTTTGTCCTGGATTTCCGGGCCGACCCACAGGGTGCTTGCCAGCTTACCGGTTTGACCCGGCTGCACCAGAACCGGCTGAGATTTGTAGCCGATGGCTGCAATACCGTTGCCGAGGTTCGCGGTGTAGAAGTTGTTCGTACCGTCGTTATTCGGTACCCACGCCGTCGCGAAATACTGTTGCAGCATTGCGACCCAACCGCCTTTAGAGCTGACGTTCAGGTTTTCGTTATCGGCAATGGTGTCGAATTTGTATTTCTCGTACTTGGTATCTGGCGTGGAGTAGGCCGCGCCACGGAAGGTATGCAGCGCAAAGTTGCTGCTTCCGGTGTCACGGTGAGACGGCAGATTGATGGACTGCTTCAGCTGACCAAAGGTAGAGATTTCCAGCGGTTTCGCACCGGTGTTCTGTACGCTGTAGCCCACGTTCACCGCATATTCACCGCGTTTCAGGGTGAAGGTTTTGGTGAAGGTGTTGCCTGCCGCGTCGGTGTAGGTCATCGGAATAACCAGTTCGTTCTGACCATCAGCCAGCACAAAGGTGTCATTCTCGACGTTATACAGTGGACGCGCACCGTTCGCCGGGTTATCCGGGCCATCACGACCGGTCAGGCCGCTCTGTGCCTGGTAGATAAACTCAGGCGTGGTTTCCAGTAACTGGAACGGTTCGGTAGACTTCAGCTCTTTCGGGTAGGTCAACAGCAGCGCCTGCTCAACATCACCACCACGGGTGTTGATAGTCAGCTCAAGCACATCGGTCTTAACCGTAATCTGTTTCCCCTGGCCACTGGCCGGTACGCCCTGGTCGGCGGCGCTACCCGCTGCGGTGGTCGTGGTCTGCGTGGTCTGCTGCTGGGGTTGAGGATTTTTATCCTGCTCCCATGCCTGCCAGATCATGAAAGACACGAACAACAAAGCGATGATAAGAAGATTGCGTTGCGAATCCATCGTTAGTGTTCTCTGGTATCAAAAGGTCCTGGAGGGACGGGGTCGTCTCCACCTGGGTGTAAAGGGTGGCATTTTAATACGCGTTTCACCGTCAACCAACTGCCTTTTATCACTCCAAACCTGCGCAATGCCTCAATTCCGTAGCTTGAGCATGTTGGCGTGAAACGGCAATGTGGCCCGAGTAGCGGACTAATCAGGCGTTGATAGACCCGAATGAGGGCTATCAGGACCCGCGAGCCAGGCGACAGTGGCGGCGCCATAATTTTTCCAACGCTTCCGAGAGAGCACGGTTATCGAGGTCGGCAACCCCTTTTTTAGCCACCACCACGAAATCCATTGAAGGCAGTTCGTGCTGACGTAAACGGAAGCTTTCACGCGTCAGACGTTTAATCCGGTTGCGTTCATGCGCACGCTTAACGTTTTTCTTGGCGACTGTGAGACCGATGCGGGGATGCCCCAGCGAATTTTGGCGGCCGAGGATGGTGATTTGCGGCGTGCCAGCCCGTAGTGGCTGCTGGAAGACGAAAGTGAAATGAGTGGGAGTTAACAAACGTAACTCCCTGGGAAATGCGAGCTTAACCACTCAGGGGTTAGCTTTATTACTTGGAAACGGTCAGACGAGCGCGGCCTTTAGCACGACGACGTGCCAGAACCTGACGACCATTTTTAGTAGCCATACGAGCACGGAAGCCGTGAGAACGGTTGCGCTTCAGTACAGACGGTTGAAAAGTGCGTTTCATGGCGATTTCTACCTAAACTTGAATAAATTCACTGACTTTTGCGTATACCCGAACGAGATTCGAACGACTAACGCCTCAGCGTGGGTGATTAAAGAGGCCGGATTGTAATAATTGTACACTCCGGAGTCAATTCTCTTTCCTTAAATCCCTGCGTATTTCCGCACGATTTCGCGTGGAAAATGAGCAACGAACGACGCAGGAAGATGAGCATCACGCGCCGGGTCGAGGATTATACGGGCTCGCCAACAAAGCGCAAGGATCCTCCTGGATCTTCGTTAGATCATTTAAGCCCAAAATTGTCTGTGCTCATTAAATTTTCCAATATGCGGCCTAAATCGCGAGGCACTCGCGTCAGGATCGTTTACACTTACCCGATTCCGGATCTTCCTGTGGATAAATCGGGAAGAATCTGTGAGAAACAGAAGATCTCTGGCTCAGTTTAGGCTATGATCCGCGGTCCTGATCGGGATCCAGCGATCCTGGCCGGACATAAACACAACATCGTTCAGGCTCTATCAACGATAGCGTGTATAACCGCAGATAGCGGTTCGCACATCACCCTGATGGGGTCATGTCGATGTGCGCCAACAATCATGAATATTCAATAGTTTTCTTTTATTGTTCGAGTGGAGTCCGCCGTGTCACTTTCGCTTTGGCAGCAGTGTCTTGCCCGATTGCAGGATGAGTTACCAGCCACAGAATTCAGTATGTGGATCCGCCCATTGCAGGCGGAACTGAGCGATAACACGCTGGCTTTGTACGCGCCAAACCGTTTCGTGCTCGATTGGGTAAGGGATAAATACCTTAATAACATCAATGGACTGCTGAACGATTTCTGCGGGTCAGATGCCCCACAGCTGCGTTTTGAAGTGGGCACAAAGCCGGTCACCCAAACCGTTCGTGAAGTTGTCAATGTGGCAGCCCCTGCACAGGCGGCGCCCGCTCCAGCGCCTCGCGTTGCACCGGCTCGTCAGGGCTGGGATAACGTTCCAGCCCCCGCTGAGCCTACCTACCGCTCTAATGTTAACGTGAAACACACGTTCGATAAC
Source organism: Enterobacter sp. MGH85 (assembly GCF_001037655.1). Lineage (NCBI taxonomy): Bacteria > Pseudomonadati > Pseudomonadota > Gammaproteobacteria > Enterobacterales > Enterobacteriaceae > Enterobacter > Enterobacter sp. MGH85. The sequence goes on along the minus strand of NZ_KQ089925.1, from coordinate 877,236 downwards.
TTCGTTGAAGGTAAGTCGAACCAGCTGGCGCGCGCGGCGGCCCGCCAGGTTGCCGATAATCCCGGTGGTGCTTACAACCCGCTGTTCCTTTATGGCGGCACGGGTCTCGGTAAAACGCACCTGCTGCATGCGGTGGGCAACGGCATTATGGCGCGTAAGCCCAATGCCAAAGTAGTGTATATGCACTCCGAACGCTTCGTTCAGGACATGGTAAAAGCCCTGCAAAACAATGCGATCGAAGAGTTTAAACGCTACTACCGTTCCGTTGATGCGCTGCTGATCGATGACATCCAGTTCTTTGCCAATAAAGAACGATCGCAGGAAGAGTTTTTCCACACCTTTAACGCCCTGCTGGAAGGCAATCAGCAGATCATTTTGACCTCGGATCGTTATCCAAAAGAGATCAACGGCGTTGAAGATCGTCTCAAATCCCGCTTCGGCTGGGGCCTGACCGTGGCGATCGAGCCGCCGGAGCTGGAAACCCGCGTCGCGATCCTGATGAAAAAAGCCGACGAGAACGACATTCGCCTGCCGGGTGAAGTGGCGTTCTTTATTGCCAAGCGCCTGCGTTCCAACGTTCGTGAGCTGGAAGGGGCACTGAACCGCGTTATCGCCAACGCCAATTTTACCGGTCGTGCGATCACCATCGATTTTGTGCGTGAAGCGCTGCGCGATTTGTTGGCATTGCAGGAAAAACTGGTCACCATCGACAATATTCAGAAGACGGTGGCTGAGTACTACAAGATCAAAGTGGCAGATTTACTGTCTAAACGTCGTTCCCGCTCGGTGGCGCGTCCGCGTCAGATGGCGATGGCGCTGGCAAAAGAGCTCACCAACCACAGCCTGCCGGAAATCGGTGATGCGTTTGGTGGCCGTGACCATACGACCGTGCTGCACGCCTGTCGCAAGATTGAGCAGTTACGCGAAGAAAGCCACGACATAAAAGAAGATTTTTCCAATTTAATCAGAACATTATCATCGTGACGCTATGAAATTTACCGTTGAACGTGAACATTTATTAAAACCGCTGCAACAGGTGAGTGGCCCATTAGGCGGCCGCCCTACGCTGCCTATTCTTGGAAACCTGCTGCTTCAGGTCGCTGACGGTACGCTGTCGCTGACCGGCACAGATCTGGAAATGGAAATGATCGCGCGCGTTACGCTGACTCAGCCGCACGACGCGGGCGCGACCACGGTTCCGGCACGTAAATTCTTTGATATTTGCCGTGGGTTGCCGGAAGGCGCTGAAATCGCCGTGCAGCTGGAGGGCGACCGCATGCTGGTGCGCTCTGGCCGCAGCCGTTTCTCCCTCTCCACGCTGCCCGCTGCGGACTTCCCGAACCTGGATGACTGGCAGAGCGAAGTTGAATTTACCCTGCCGCAGGCGACGATGAAGCGTCTGATTGAAGCCACGCAGTTCTCCATGGCGCATCAGGACGTTCGTTACTACTTAAACGGCATGCTGTTCGAAACCGAAGGTGAAGAGCTGCGTACCGTGGCTACAGACGGTCACCGTCTGGCGGTCTGTTCCATGCCGATTGGCGATTCACTGCCAAACCATTCGGTGATCGTACCGCGTAAAGGCGTAATTGAACTGATGCGTATGCTCGACGGCGGCGACACCCCGCTGCGCGTGCAGATCGGTAGCAACAATATTCGTGCCCACGTGGGCGATTTTGTCTTCACATCGAAGCTGGTAGACGGACGTTTCCCGGATTATCGCCGCGTATTGCCGAAGAACCCGGACAAAACGCTGGAGGCAGGTTGCGACATCCTCAAGCAGGCGTTCGCGCGCGCCGCTATTCTCTCCAACGAGAAATTCCGCGGCGTACGTCTGTACGTGAGTGAAAACCAGATCAAAATCACCGCCAACAACCCGGAGCAGGAAGAGGCAGAAGAGATTCTGGACGTCACCTACGCCGGGGCTGAGATGGAAATCGGCTTCAACGTCAGCTATGTGCTGGATGTGCTGAATGCACTGAAATGCGAGAACGTTCGCATCCTGCTGACTGACTCCGTTTCGAGCGTACAGATTGAAGATGCCGCATCACAGTCGGCTGCTTATGTTGTCATGCCAATGAGACTGTAATGTCGCTCACCCGTCTGTTGATCCGCGACTTTCGCAACATCGAGAGCGCGGATCTCGCTTTATCCCCTGGCTTTAATTTCCTGGTTGGCGCGAACGGCAGCGGCAAAACCAGCGTGCTGGAAGCCATCTATACGCTCGGTCATGGCCGGGCGTTTCGCAGTTTGCAGATTGGTCGCGTGATTCGCCACGAGCAGGATGCGTTTGTGCTGCATGGGCGCTTGCAGGGTGCCGAGCGGGAAACCGCCATCGGCCTGACCAAAGACAAGCAGGGCGACAGCAAGGTGCGCATCGACGGCACCGACGGCCACAAGGTGGCGGAGCTGGCACTGCTGATGCCGATGCAGCTGATTACGCCGGAGGGGTTTACTTTACTCAACGGCGGCCCCAAATACAGAAGAGCGTTCCTCGACTGGGGATGCTTTCACAATGAAGCCGGTTTCTTTAACGCCTGGAGCAATCTGAAGCGTCTGCTTAAACAGCGTAACGCCGCATTGCGCCAGGTCACGCGCTACGCCCAGCTGCGTCCGTGGGACATGGAATTAATTCCTCTTGCGGAACAAATCAGCCGCTGGCGTGCCGAATACAGCGCAGGTATCGCCGAAGACATGGCCGATACCTGCAAACAGTTTTTACCCGAGTTCTCTCTCACCTTCTCTTTCCAGCGTGGCTGGGAAAAAGAGACGGATTATGCCGAGGTGTTAGAGAGAAGCTTCGAGCGCGATCGCATGTTGACCTACACCGCGCACGGCCCGCACAAGGCGGATTTCCGCATTCGTGCCGACGGTGCGCCGGTGGAAGACACGCTGTCGCGCGGGCAGCTGAAGCTCCTGATGTGCGCGCTACGCCTGGCGCAGGGGGAGTTCCTCACCCGCGAAAGTGGGCGACGCTGCCTGTACCTGATAGATGATTTTGCCTCGGAACTTGACGACGCGCGGCGCGGGCTACTTGCCAGCCGCTTAAAAGCCACGCAGTCGCAGGTTTTCGTCAGCGCCATTAGCGCTGAACACGTTATGGACATGTCGGACGAAAATTCGAAGATGTTTACCGTGGAAAAGGGTAAAATAACGGATTAACCCAAGTTGAAATGAGCGAGAAACGTTGATGTCGAATTCTTATGACTCCTCCAGTATCAAAGTCCTGAAAGGACTGGATGCGGTGCGTAAGCGCCCGGGTATGTATATCGGCGACACGGATGACGGCACCGGTCTGCACCACATGGTATTCGAGGTGGTAGATAACGCTATCGACGAAGCGCTCGCGGGTCACTGTAAAGACATCGTGGTCACGATCCATGCGGACAACTCCGTGTCCGTTACCGATGATGGTCGTGGCATCCCAACCGGTATTCACCCGGAAGAGGGCGTATCTGCTGCGGAAGTGATCATGACCGTTCTGCACGCAGGCGGTAAGTTCGATGATAACTCCTATAAAGTTTCCGGCGGTCTGCACGGCGTAGGCGTATCCGTAGTAAACGCCCTGTCGCAGAAGCTGGAGCTGGTTATCCAGCGCGAAGGCAAAATTCACCGCCAGATTTACACCCATGGTGTGCCGCAGGCACCGCTGGCCGTTACCGGTGATACCGACAAAACCGGTACCATGGTGCGTTTCTGGCCGAGCCTTGAAACCTTCACCAACGTCACCGAATTCGAGTACGAGATCCTGGCGAAACGCCTGCGTGAACTGTCGTTCCTGAACTCCGGCGTGTCGATTCGACTGCGCGACAAACGCGACAACAAAGAAGACCACTTCCACTACGAAGGCGGTATCAAGGCGTTCGTTGAGTATCTGAACAAGAACAAAACGCCAATTCACCCGAATATCTTCTACTTCTCTACTGAAAAAGACGGTATCGGCGTGGAAGTGGCACTGCAGTGGAACGATGGTTTCCAGGAAAACATCTACTGCTTTACCAACAACATTCCACAGCGCGACGGCGGTACTCACCTTGCGGGCTTCCGCGCGGCGATGACCCGTACTCTGAACGCCTACATGGACAAAGAAGGCTACAGCAAAAAAGCGAAAGTCAGTGCCACCGGTGACGATGCCCGTGAAGGCCTGATTGCCGTGGTCTCCGTGAAGGTGCCGGATCCGAAATTCTCCTCACAGACCAAAGACAAGCTGGTCTCTTCTGAGGTGAAATCGGCGGTTGAACAGCAGATGAACGAACTGCTGAGCGAATACCTGCTGGAAAACCCGTCCGACGCGAAAATCGTGGTGGGTAAAATTATCGATGCGGCGCGTGCCCGTGAAGCGGCGCGTAAAGCCCGTGAAATGACCCGCCGTAAAGGCGCGCTGGACCTGGCAGGCCTGCCGGGCAAACTGGCTGACTGCCAGGAACGCGATCCGGCGCTGTCTGAACTGTACCTCGTGGAAGGGGACTCCGCGGGCGGTTCTGCAAAGCAGGGCCGTAACCGCAAGAACCAGGCGATTCTGCCGCTGAAGGGTAAAATCCTTAACGTTGAGAAAGCGCGCTTCGACAAGATGCTCTCTTCTCAGGAAGTGGCGACGCTCATCACCGCGCTCGGCTGCGGCATCGGTCGCGACGAGTACAACCCGGACAAACTGCGCTATCACAGCATCATCATCATGACCGATGCGGACGTCGACGGCTCGCACATTCGTACGCTGCTGTTGACCTTCTTCTATCGTCAGATGCCGGAAATCGTTGAGCGCGGCCACGTCTACATTGCCCAGCCGCCGCTGTATAAAGTGAAGAAAGGCAAGCAGGAACAGTACATTAAAGATGACGAGGCGATGGATCAGTACCAAATCGCGATCGCCCTTGATGGTGCGACCCTGCACGCAAACTCCAGCGCGCCAGCGCTGGCCGGTGAACCGCTGGAGCGTCTGGTCTCCGAGTTCAACGCCACGCAGAAAATGATTGGCCGTATGGAGCGTCGCTATCCGAAAGCGCTGCTGAAAGAGCTGATTTATCAGCCGACCCTGACCGAAGCCGATCTGAGCAACGAGCAGACCGTCACCCGCTGGGTGAACACCCTGGTGAGCGAGCTGAACGAGAAAGAGCAGCACGGCAGCCAGTGGAAGTTTGACGTTCAGCAGAACGCTGAGCAACAGTTCGAGCCGATTGTTCGCGTGCGTACCCACGGCGTCGATACCGACTACCCGCTGGAGCACGAGTTTGTTACCGGTCCGGAATACCGCCGTATCTGCACCCTCGGCGAGAAGCTGCGTGGTCTGATCGAAGACGACGCGTTCATCGAACGTGGCGAGCGTCGTCAGCCGGTAGCCAGCTTCGAACAGGCGCTGGAGTGGCTGGTGAAAGAGTCCCGTCGTGGCCTCTCTATTCAGCGTTATAAAGGCCTGGGCGAAATGAACCCGGATCAGCTGTGGGAAACCACCATGGATCCGGAAAGCCGTCGCATGCTGCGCGTCACCGTTAAAGACGCAATCGCAGCGGATCAGCTGTTCACTACCCTGATGGGTGACGCGGTTGAACCACGTCGCGCCTTCATCGAAGAGAACGCCCTGAAAGCGGCGAATATCGATATTTAACGGTTGTTTTTGTGGGGCTCATTCCAAATGATGTCTCATAAAGAATGCAGTCGGCTAATAACAAAAAAGAGAGTGACATCATGTCACTCTCTTTTTTTTACTTATATTTGAATATCAATAAAACGAAGTCGATCTCATTGATGTGATCCTCGCCCAGGAGTATATACCCCGATAAAGAGTATGGTGGTCTGTTAAAGTTGAAATCGGTACGGAAAAAGGAATAAACCGTATGAGCAGCAGGAGCGATATTATCGGGGCCGATGAATGGCAGGTAACGACCCGCAGCGGCCTCGTCTACAGTGAGGTCCTCGGTTGGATCGACCTGGGGCATGCCAGGGGCGAAGATATTTCCCTGCTTCTGGCTGATTTCAGCAGCGGCGAAGCCAGTGGCAGACCTTATTACACGATTGCATACAATCAGAGAATGAATATCGGGAAAGGACTGGCCGGAACGGGTAAGTTTGTTCGCTGGGAAATAAAACGTGGGCGCTCGATGTCAGAAATTAACAGCATTGCCCTGGCTATGATGATGGATACCGCGAGAAATTTTGAAAATTACCAGTCCCGCGCTTTTTTCAGTTGGTACACCGATAGCGGGTTCAGCGGAGAAGACCTGGTGTCGGATCTGCTCGGTTTTTACAGGGCGCTGATTCCTTCGGATTACCGGGCTCAGTTGCGGCCTGTCAGTCGTGAAAGCGCACTACGCCGCTGGGATCATTACGGACCGATCGGTAATTTCAAGAACCGGGGTTTTCTTCCATTGATTTTTCCCGACCCTGATGACCTTAATATCCGGCATGAACCCTATAAAGGCCCGCTTCCCCGCTTTATGAGGTGGGTAACGCCGTTTGATAACTTCAGCTCAGACATTGTTCGTATTCTTAACGATAACGGCACATATCATTCCTTCTTTACCCACTCAGGACGACGTTGAGCATGAAAAAGTTAGCCATATTTTCAGGGTTGGCCATCGGGATTGTCACGTTAGCATACCTCTTTTTGGCATATGAGCCTGAGATGACATATCGTGAATCAGATAAGGTTCGCTATCATCTTTACACCCCAGAATCGATTAAGCAGGCACCACGCCTGTCACCGGATTATACCTTCAGCCACTCTGCTGCAAATGGACAGCCAGAGACCGCTGGCGTGTGCTTTAGCGGGGTATCTGATGCCGCTGTACTTAAACAATATCTTGTTTCGCGTGGCTACGCCTTTGCCAGAAAGGCCCCCGTCGGGGAGCTATGGACGTCAGAACGTCATCGGGATGTGTACTTCACTGTTATCAGCAGGGTTTCGCCTGGCAGGCAAGTTTGCCTTTTTGAATCAGAACGTTAACTTGCACCTTCGACGCGGCTTGCAGGAAAGTCCAGCGACAGCACTGACGGTAAACGGCTGGCAAGCGTATCGACAGCAATTCTAACCCTCAGCGGCAGATGCGGCGTCTGCTGCCAGACTGCATGAACGTCGAAGCGCACGTCCGGTGCCTGCTTTAAAAGCGGGATGAGTTTTCCCTGATGTATTTCTCTGCGGGCCATCCAGCAGGGCAACCACGCAAGGCCGTGTCCGGCCAGCGCAGCGTCGCAGATTGCCTGTAAATCATCCATATTGAGCGATGAGCGGGGAGTAAAGGTGTGCGATCTCCCTTCGCTATCCATTAGCTGCCAGGGCAGCACTCTGCCTGATCGCAGATAGTTAATGGCAGTGTGGTGGGGTAAATCAGCAACGTTTTCTGGCTGGCCGTTCTTCATCAGGTAATCCGGGGCGGCACACAGCACCATGCGATGCTCGCCCAGCCTTCTGGCGACCAGCAGGCTGCTGTCCTGCAGCGTGCCGTTACGTACCGCCATATCAAAGCCTTCCTCTACCAGATCCACCACGCGGTCGCTGAATGACATTTCAAGCTCAAGCCCAGGATGTTCCTGCGTCAGTTCTATCAGCAGTGGCGCGACGCACTGGCGACCAAACAGAACCGGCATGGCGACGCGCAGGCGGCCGCTGACCTGCTGCTTCCCTGTTTCAAGCAGCGACTCCGCGCCCCGAATCTCCTCCAGCGCGCGAAGGCAGCGTTCATAAAACAGAGCGCCGTTGTCGGTCAGCCTCTGGCTGCGGGTGGTACGCTGGAAAAGACGTACGCCCAGCCGCTCTTCAAGACGAGCAATGCTTTTTCCTACCGCCGAGCGCGACAAATGCAGACGGACGGCGGCCTGCGCAAAACTTCCCGCCTCAACGGCGGCCACAAATACAGGTATATCCTTCAGCGTATCGGTCATGGATTGTATCCGCTGCGTCATCAATTATGGGAAAACTTATCGCCACTGGCGACCAGGCGTCAACGGTAGACTGTCAATCCTAAAGCTTATTTGATGGCAGGAGAGAAAAAATGACAGAAACAATGCAGCGCTGGTCAATGAACGCCCTTGGGCGCGAGAGCCTTCAGCTTGTTCAGGTGCCTGTGCCACAGCCCGGCCCGGGTGAGATCCGCGTGCGGGTGAGTGCCGTTGCGCTCAACTACCGGGATAAAATGGTGATTGAAGGCACGATGCCGATTCCGCTTTCCTTCCCGTTTACCCCAGCATCTGACATGGCAGGCGTGGTGGACAGCATTGGCGAAGGCGTTACGCGTTTCAAACCCGGCGCACGCGTCATCTCAACTTTCTTCCCGGAATGGATCGACGGCAAGCCGCAGGCAGACGCGCGCAATTTGCCCTATAAAACGTCCGGTGGATACTTCCAGGGCATGCTGGCCGAATATGTGATTGTGAGTGAAAACGCGCTGGTGGCGTCCCCGGAAAGCCTGGATGACGCTGAGGCCAGCACGCTTCCTTGCGCGGGGCTTACCGCATGGTTCGCGCTGGTGGAGCGCGGTCATTTACGCGCCGGGCAATCGGTGCTGGTACAAGGCACGGGCGGTGTGTCGCTATTCGCTTTGCAGATAGCAAAAGCGCACGGCGCAGAAGTTATTGTTACGTCGGGGAGTGATGAAAAACTGGCTCTGGCCAAAAAGCTGGGAGCCAGCCAGGGCATCAACCGACTGAAAGGCGACTGGGCTGAAAATACGCTGGCACTGACGCAGGATCGCGGCATCGACCATATTATCGAAACCGTGGGTGGGGAGAACCTGAGACATTCCCTTCGCGCGGTAGCCGTTCACGGGCGTATCTCCGTTATTGGCGTGCTGGCCGGAACGGACATTTCCCTGCCTGCTGGCGAGCTGCTGCTGAAATCCCCCGTCATTCAGGGAATTGGGGTTGGACACCGCCGGGCGCTGGAAGATTTTGTCCGTGCTGTTGATGTCACGGAGTTAAAACCGGTGATTGAACATCGCTATCGTTTTGACGAACTGGAACAGGCGCTTGAGCATCTGGATCGCGGTGCGTTTGGCAAAATCGTTCTCACCCGCGAGTGAGTTCTTGTTCCCGGGATAAATATAAAAGGGGCTTTTTGTTACGCAAGGTAGCTCTATTTTTGTGTGCTTAATCGCGTTAGCATGAAATAGCACTCATTTATCCCGGGGACCTCATGGCTATCAAACTCATTGCAATCGATATGGACGGCACGCTGCTGCTGCCAGACCACACTATCTCTCCTGCCGTTAAAAATGCGATCGCCGCCGCACGCGAAAAAGGCGTGAACGTGGTGCTCACCACCGGACGCCCGTATGCCGGGGTGCACAGCTACCTGAAAGAGCTGCACATGAATCAGCCTGGCGATTACTGCATCACCTATAACGGCGCTCTGGTGCAAAAGGCAGCAGATGGCAGCACGGTGGCGCAAACTGCACTGAGCTATGATGACTACCGTTTCCTGGAAAAACTCTCCCGCGAAGTGGGCTCTCACTTCCACGCGCTCGATCGCAATACGCTTTACACCGCCAACCGCGATATCAGCTACTACACGGTGCACGAGTCCTACGTTGCAACCATTCCACTGGTGTACTGCGAAGCGGAAAACATGGACCCGGCAACCCAGTTCCTGAAAGTGATGATGATTGATGAACCTGCGGTTCTCGACAAAGCCATCTCACGCATTCCGGCTGAGGTAAAAGAGAAATACACCGTGCTGAAAAGTGCGCCGTACTTCCTCGAAATCCTTGATAAACGCGTCAATAAAGGCACGGGCGTCAAATCGCTTGCCGATGCGCTGGGCATCAAGCCTGAGGAGATCATGGCGCTGGGCGACCAGGAAAACGATATTGCGATGATCGAATATGCAGGCATGGGCGTGGCGATGGATAACGCGATCCCGTCGGTGAAAGAAGTGGCGAACTTCGTCACCAAATCTAACCTGGAAGACGGCGTGGCTTATGCGATTGAGAAATTTGTCCTGTCCTAACAGCTGTCTGTAATCATCAGCCTCGGTTATCAACCGGGGCTTTTTTTAGCGCTGAATTTATCGAATTGTTCTTTTTGTGATCTGGATTGTAGTACAAGATTAACTGATTGTACTACATTGTCACCACGGCAATGGCGAAAGGACTCACGTTTGTACTGCAAAAGTGAGGCGAAATTCAGCGGTCGCGGTAAAGTAGTGATGGACTTACAGAGCACAAGGACTCTCCATGACACTCAATAAAACCGATCGCATTGTCATCACGCTGGGCACTCAGATTGTGGGTGGCAAATACGTTCCCGGTTCGCCGCTGCCAGCAGAGGCGGAACTGTGCGAGGAGTTTGAAACCTCGCGCAATATCATCCGGGAAGTGTTCCGCTCGCTTATGGCGAAGCGGCTGATTGAAATGAAGCGCTATCGCGGCGCGTTTGTTGCGCCGCGTAACCAGTGGAACTACCTCGATACCGATGTTCTGCAATGGGTACTGGAAAACGACTACGACCCACGGCTTATCGGCGCGATGAGCGAAGTCCGAAATCTGGTGGAACCGGCCATCGCCCGCTGGGCGGCAGAGCGCGCAACGTCAGGTGACCTGGCACAGATTGAGTCGGCGTTAAACGACATGATCGCCAATAACCAGAATCGGGAGGCGTTCAACGAGGCGGACATTCGCTACCACGAGGCGGTACTGCAGTCGGTGCATAACCCGGTGTTACAGCAGCTTAGCGTGGCGATCAGCTCGCTACAGCGAGCAGTTTTTGAACGTACCTGGATGGGCGATGAGGCCAACATGCCGAAAACGCTTCAGGAACATAAAGCGCTGTTCGATGCGATACGGCATCAGGACGGCGATGCGGCAGAGCAGGCGGCGCTGACCATGATCGCCAGCTCGACACGAAGGTTGAAGGAAATCACATGACATCACGCTACATCGCAATTGACTGGGGATCGACCAATCTGCGCGCCTGGCTCTACCAGGGGGAGCAGTGTCTGGAAAGCAGGCAATCAGAAGCAGGTGTGACGCGCCTGAACGGTAAATCCCCCGAAGCGGTGTTAGCAGAGGTGACACAAAACTGGCGCGACGGTACTACGCCAGTGGTGATGGCCGGAATGGTCGGCAGTAACGTGGGCTGGAAGGTTGCGCCTTACCTGTCGGTTCCGGTGCATTTCACCGCCGTTGGCGAGCAGTTAACGTCCGTTGGCGACAATGTCTGGATTATTCCCGGTTTATGCGTCTCTCGCGACGATAACCATAACGTGATGCGCGGCGAAGAGACGCAGCTGCTCGGGGCGCGCACCCTTTCTCCTTCTTCTGTCTACGTCATGCCCGGGACGCACTGCAAATGGGTCCAGGCGGATGCTGAGCAAATTCATGATTTCCGCACGGTGATGACCGGCGAACTGCACCACTTGCTGCTTAAGCATTCGCTGGTGGGGGCCGGTTTGCCGGAGCAAACCCCTTCGCCGGAAGCGTTTGCCGCCGGGCTTGAGCGCGGGATCGCATCCCCTGCCGTTTTGCCGCAACTTTTTGAGGTTCGCGCCTCGCACGTGCTGGGAAATCTTCCGCGCGAGCAGGTCAGCGAATTTCTGTCCGGCCTGCTGATTGGCGCCGAAGTCGCCACCCTGAGCGACGCATTCGCCGGGCAGCAGGCCATCACGCTCGTCGCGGGTTCATCGCTGACGTCTCGTTACCGCCAGGCGTTCCACGCTATCGGACGGGATGTTGCTGCGGTGGAAGGCGACACGGCATTTCAGGCAGGCATAAGGAGCATCGCTCATGCAGTGGCAAACTGAACTTCCCCTGATCGCGATTTTGCGCGGTATCACGCCCGGTGAGGCCTTAGCGCACGTTGGCGCGGTGATCGACGCCGGGTTCGACGCGGTGGAAATCCCGCTCAACTCCCCGGAATGGGAAAAAAGCATTCCGGCAGTTGTTAAGGCGTTCGGTGATAAGGCGCTGATTGGCGCTGGTACCGTATTACAGCCGGAGCAGGTGGATGAGCTGGCGAAGATGGGCTGCAAGCTTATCGTCACACCGAATATCAACCCCGAGGTGATCCGCCGGGCGGTGGATTACGGCATGACCGTATGTCCGGGCTGCGCCACGGCCACAGAAGCCTTTTCCGCCCTCGATGCGGGCGCACAGTCTCTCAAAATTTTCCCGTCGTCGGCCTTTGGTCCGGATTACATCAAAGCGCTGAAAGCGGTCTTACCCGCCAGCGTGCCGGTCTTTGCCGTGGGCGGCGTCACGCCGGAAAACCTGGTGCAGTGGATAAAAGCAGGTTGTGCGGGCGCGGGGCTGGGCAGCGATCTCTATCGTGCCGGACAGCCCGTTGAGCGTACCGCACAGCAGGCGGCAGCATTTGTGAAAGCGTATCGAGAGGCAGTGCAATGAAAATAACCAAACTTACCACGTACCGTTTACCCCCGCGTTGGATGTTCCTGAAAATCGAAACCGACGAAGGCGTGGTTGGCTGGGGCGAGCCGGTGATTGAAGGCCGTGCGCGTACGGTTGAAGCCGCGGTTCACGAGCTGGGTGAATACCTGATTGGCCAGGATCCGGCGCGCATCAACGACCTGTGGCAGGTCATGTACCGGGCGGGATTTTACCGTGGCGGTCCGATCCTGATGAGCGCCATCGCCGGTATCGATCAGGCGCTGTGGGATATCAAAGGCAAAGTGCTGAATGCCCCGGTCTGGCAATTAATGGGCGGCCTGGTGCGAGACAAAATCAAAGCCTACAGCTGGGTGGGCGGTGACCGCCCTGCGGAAGTGATCGACGGTATCCGGCAGCTGCGCAACATCGGTTTTGACACCTTCAAACTCAACGGCTGCGAAGAGATGGGCGTTATCGACAACTCGCGCGCGGTAGACCGGGCGGTGAACACCGTGGCGCAAATCCGCGAGGCTTTCGGCAACGAGATTGAGTTTGGCCTGGATTTCCACGGCCGCGTCAGCGCGCCAATGGCCAAAGTGCTGATTAAAGAGCTGGAGCTGTATCGCCCGCTGTTTATTGAAGAGCCTGTTCTGGCCGAGCAGGCGGAATACTATCCAAAACTGGCTGAACAGACGCACATTCCCATCGCGGCGGGGGAGCGTATGTTCTCGCGCTTCGAGTTTAAGCGCGTGCTGGAAGCGGGCGGCATTGCGATCCTGCAACCGGACCTCTCCCACGCGGGTGGCATCACCGAATGCTACAAAATTGCCGGCATGGCAGAAGCCTACGATGTGGCGCTGGCACCGCACTGTCCGCTTGGGCCGATTGCGCTGGCAGCCTGTCTGCATGTGGACTTCGTCTCCCGTAATGCAGTGTTCCAGGAACAAAGCATGGGCATTCACTATAACAAGGGCGCGGAGCTGCTCGACTTTGTGAAAAACAAAGAAGACTTCAGCATGGAAGGTGGTTTCTTTAAACCGTTAACGAAGCCGGGCCTTGGCGTGGAGATCGACGAAGCCAAAGTCATTGAGCTGAGTAAAAGTGCGCCGGACTGGCGTAACCCACTGTGGCGTCATGAAGACGGTTCCGTAGCCGAGTGGTAAATCGCCGGATGGCGCTACGCTTATCCGGCCTACTCTCTCGTAGGCCCGGTAAGCGAAGCGCCACCGGGCAAAAAAACGTACATAGAAAAAATATAACCCTCTGTAAATTACAGGGCATGGTGAGCGGCTTCGCTATGCCCAAAATCTGGAGACAGATTGCGATGGATATTCCAGTTACTGCTGCAAAAACCGGGCGTCGTCGTTACCTGACGCTGATCATGATCTTTATTACCGTGGTCATTTGCTATGTAGACCGCGCCAACCTCGCCGTGGCCTCGGCCCATATTCAGGAAGAGTTTGGCATCACCAAAGCGGAAATGGGCTACGTCTTCTCGGCGTTTGCCTGGCTGTATACGCTCTGCCAGATCCCCGGCGGCTGGTTCCTTGACCGCGTGGGGTCACGTCTGACCTACTTTATCGCTATTTTGGGCTGGTCCGTGGCGACCCTGTTCCAGGGCTTCGCCACCGGGCTGATGTCGCTGATAGGCCTGCGCGCCATCACCGGGGTGTTTGAAGCGCCCGCGTTCCCGACCAACAACCGCATGGTGACCAGCTGGTTCCCTGAACACGAACGTGCTTCCGCTGTTGGTTTTTACACCTCCGGGCAGTTTGTTGGTCTGGCGTTTCTGACGCCGCTGTTAATCTGGATCCAGGAGCTGCTGAGCTGGCACTGGGTGTTCATCGTCACCGGCGGGATCGGCATTATCTGGTCGTTAATCTGGTTTAAGGTCTATCAGCCGCCGCGTCTGACCAAAAGCATCACCAAAGCCGAACTGGACTACATCCGCGACGGCGGCGGTCTGGTGGACGGCGATGCGCCAGTGAAAAAAGAGGCGCGCCAGCCGCTGACCAGAGCGGACTGGAAGCTGGTCTTCCACCGTAAGCTGGTGGGCGTATATCTGGGCCAGTTCGCGGTGACCTCCACGCTGTGGTTCTTCCTCACCTGGTTCCCGAACTATCTGACCCAGGAAAAAGGGATAACCGCGCTGAAGGCGGGCTTTATGACCACCGTACCCTTCCTTGCGGCGTTTTTCGGCGTCCTGCTCTCGGGCTGGCTGGCGGATAAGCTGGTGAAAAAAGGCTTCTCACTGGGCGTTGCGCGTAAAACGCCGATTATCTGCGGACTGCTGATCTCTACCTGCATCATGGGAGCGAACTACACCAACGATCCAGTGTGGATCATGACCCTGATGGCGGTAGCGTTCTTCGGGAACGGTTTTGCCTCCATCACCTGGTCGCTGGTGTCGTCCCTGGCACCCATGCGGCTGATTGGCCTGACTGGTGGCGTATTCAACTTCGTTGGCGGCCTGGGCGGGATCACCGTGCCGCTGGTCATCGGTTACCTGGCGCAGGACTACGGCTTTGGTCCGGCGCTGGTGTATATCTCTGCCGTGGCGCTGATCGGCGCGCTCTCCTACATCCTGCTGGTAGGTGACGTGAAACGAGTAGGCTAATCCCTTCGGATGTTTTACCCTGATGCAATAACCGCGCATCAGGGTATTTTCATGAAACAAATCACCTTCGCTTCCCGCAACCACCAGCTCACCAACATCAACATCTGGACGCCAGACAGCCAGTGGCTTGTCTATGATGTCCGCCCGTCCGGCGCGTCGTTTACCGGTAAAACCATTGAGCGGGTCAACGTCGGTACGGGCGAGGTTGAGGTGATCTACCGTGCGACTGACGGCGCGCATGTCGGCGTGGTGACCGTTCATCCTGCCGGGGAGAAATATGTTTTTATCCACGGCCCGAAAAACCCGGATGCAGACTGGCAGTATGATTTTCACCATCGTCAGGGAGTGATTGCGCACAACGGCCAGGTGAGCAATCTTGATGCGATGGATATCACCGCGCCTTACACGGCGGGGGCGCTGCGTGGCGGCAGCCACGTTCACGTTTTTAGCCCGAACGGGCAGTTCGTCAGCTTTACCTACAACGACCATGTACTGCACGCGCGCGATCCGCAGCTGGATTTGCGTAACGTCGGGGTGGCGGCGCCTTTTGGTCCGGTAAACCCACAGGGGAACCATCCGCGGGAATATGCTGGCACCTTCTGGAGCGTGCTGGTAAGCCGGACAACGCCGAACCCGCAACCGGGCAGCGATGAGATCAACCGCGCCTATGAAGAGGGCTGGGTGGACAACGACAGGCTGGCGTTTATCGGCGATACGGTGTCTGCGAAAGGCGAGAAAGTGCCCGAACTGTTTATTGTGGACCTTCCCAAGGACGAGCAGGGCTGGAAACGGGCGGGCGATGCGCCGTTGCAGGGGACGCCGGATACAATGCCCGCGCCGCCTGCGGGCGTCATGCAACGCCGCCTTACCTTCACCCATCAGAAGGCGTATCCGGGGCTGGTGAACGTGCCGCGCCACTGGGTGCGCAGCAATCCACAGGGGACGCAGATTGCGTTTTTAATGCGGGACGATAACGGCATTGTGCAGCTGTGGCTTATCTCCCCTGAAGGCGGTGAGCCGCGTCAGTTGACCCACGCTGAGAGCGATATTCAGTCGGCCTTTAACTGGCATCCTTCCGGCAACGGGCTGGGGTTTGTGCTTGCAGGCCGCATTGCCTGCTGCGATGCGCAGACCGGAGAGGTGACGTTTTTGACATCCGATCACGGCAATCCGCCGTCTGCTGACGCTGTGGTGTTTTCCCCGGACGGACTTTTTGTTGCGTGGATGGAAGAGAAGGACGGTTTCCGCCAGCTGTGGCTAACGGAAACCGCACAGAATTAGCGCGGGGTCATCTCTGCGGGTGGGATGACGGAGTTAGTCGCCAGCGTCTCCTGCTCGCTTTTCTCAACGCGCGAACGCACTGAGCTGTCGGTGCGGAACATATCCCACGGCAGCAGAAGCGTATCGGCAACCGCCGTAAACGGCATATCAAGAATCGCCAGGGATTTGGTACCCCAGTTTGTCTCATCATCAGAGATCATGGCGGCACTGGCGCGCGTCCCCGGATATGTTCCTTCTTTACCGCCGGTGTGCGACATCACGCTCGAACACCCGCAAAGTAAAACAACCCCGCTGAACGTCGCCAGCTTAATCAGAACATTTCTCATCATCACTCAGTCATCATTAGTAGCACGGCATTGACCTGCAACTCAGGGTTATAGCGAGGCGCGTCCAAAATGGATAGCTCAAAACTCCCGCACTGTGGTCGCCATCGCAATTTAACCCTTTGTGCTGTGCCCCTGAGTCTATGCGACAACCAGCAAAGTGCAAAAAAATCTCACATCAACAGGCTTGAAAAGGCCGTATCCAGACCCATTTTAAGAATGTAACCCGATAACGGACACGCCTGATGGGTGTTCGGGGAAGCAGAAGCCTGTCCATGGTGGAAGGCTACATTTTCTCGCTGATTCCAGGAGTTTTTATCTATGCGTAATTTCGATCTCTCTCCGCTATACCGTTCTGCCATTGGTTTTGATCGTCTGTTCAACCACTTAGAAAACAACCAGAGCCAGAGCAACGGCTATCCTCCTTACAACGTTGAATTGGTTGACGAAAACCACTATCGCATTGCGATTGCTGTCGCCGGTTTCGCAGAGAGCGAACTGGAGATCACCGCGCAGGACAATCTGCTGGTGGTGAAAGGCTCCCATGCGGGCGAGCAGAAAGAACGAACCTACCTCTACCAGGGCATCGCAGAGCGCAACTTTGAACGCAAGTTCCAGCTGGCTGAGAACATCCACGTCAAGGGCGCGAACCTGGTGAACGGCCTGCTGTTTATCGAGCTGGAACGTGTGATTCCGGAAGAGAAAAAACCGCGTCGTATCGAAATCAATTAATTAAGCGGGTCGCGGCTGCGGCCCACCTGAAATTGCTTGCCGTAAAGGGAGCATATGCGAATCCGTAAGGGTTTGCAGGTACAACTGCGCACAAAAATAAACTGTGCCGAACTCGCTTCTCAGAAGGAGATTTAGTATGCGTAACTATGATTTTTCCCCCCTGCTGCGTCAGTGGATCGGTTTTGACAAACTGGCTAACGCGCTGCAAAGCGCAACCGAACAGCAGACGTTTCCGCCGTACAACATCGAAAAAAGCGATGATAACCACTACCGCATCACGCTTGCGCTGGCCGGGTTCCGTCAGGAAGATCTCGACATCCAGCTTGAGGGTACGCGCCTGACCGTTAAAGGGTCACCGGAAAAACCTGACACCGAGACCAAATGGTTGCATCAGGGGCTTGTCACTCAGCCGTTTAGCCTGAGCTTTACCCTGGCAGACCATATGGAAGTTTCTGGCGCGACGTTCACTAACGGGCTGCTGAATATTGACCTCACCCGTAACGTGCCGGAAGCTATCGCGCCGCAGCGCATCGCCATTAGCGACAGGCCGGCGTTAAACAGTTAACAAACCCGCCGAAACTGTAGGTCGGGTTAGGCGCAGCCGCCACCCGACAACGCTCACAGACCGCACAAGGCCCTGCCCCGGCAGGGCTTTTTTGTGCGCCATCGCCCATACAACCGCCGCCAGCTCTGAGAGAATCCCTGTTATAACTAAGGTTATACACAGGATGTGGAACATGAGTGATATCGCGTTAACCGTCAGCGTGTTGGCCCTTGTCGCGGTAGTGGGGCTATGGCTGGGGAATATCAAAATCCGCGGCGTCGGGTTTGGGATTGGCGGAGTGCTTTTCGGCGGGATTTTTGTCGGCCATTTTGCCGACCAGCTTGGGTGGGTGCTCAGCGCCGATATGCTGCATTTCATCCAGGAGTTCGGCCTGATCCTCTTTGTGTATACCATCGGTATTCAGGTGGGGCCGGGCTTCTTCGCTTCCCTGCGCGTCTCCGGTTTACGCCTTAATCTCTTTGCCTTCGGCATCGTCGTGATGGGTGGGCTGGTCACCGCCATTCTGCACAAACTCTTCGCTATTCCGCTGCCCGTCGTGCTGGGCATCTTCTCCGGCGCCGTAACCAATACGCCCGCGCTCGGGGCGGGCCAGCAAATTCTGCGCGATCTGGGTATCCCTGCTGATGTCGTCGATCAGATGGGGATGAGCTACGCCATGGCCTATCCGTTTGGCATTTGCGGTATTTTGCTCTCCATGTGGCTGGTGCGCGTGCTGTTCCGCATTAACGTCGAGCAGGAGGCGAAAGAGCATGAAAGCACGCTGACCAACGGCCATGCGCTCATTAAAACCATCAACATTCGCGTCGAAAACCCTAACCTGAATAATATGGCGATACAGGATGTTCCCATTCTGAACAGCGCGACCATTATCTGTTCACGCCTGAAACGTGACGACACGCTGATGGTGCCTTCACCTGACACCCTCATTCAGCACGGCGATCTCCTGCATCTGGTAGGGCAACCGGCGGATTTAAACAATGCCCGGCTGGTGATTGGTCAGGAGGTGGATACCTCGCTCTCAACCCGTGGAACGGACATGCGCGTGGAGCGCGTGGTAGTGACCAATGAGAAGGTTCTGGGCAAGAAAATACGCGATTTGCAGGTAAAAGAGCGTTATGACGTGGTGATCTCCCGGCTTAACCGCGCCGGTGTCGAGCTGGTGGCCAGCCAGGATGCCAGCCTGCAATTCGGTGATATTCTCAACCTCGTCGGGCGTCCTTCATCTATTGATGCCGTAGCGAACATGGTGGGCAACGCCCAGCAAAAACTCCAGCAGGTGCAGATGCTGCCGGTCTTTATCGGCGTCGGGCTTGGCGTCATGCTTGGCTCCATCCCCCTGTACGTGCCCGGCTTCCCGGTAGCACTGAAGCTGGGGCTGGCAGGCGGGCCGCTCATTATGGCGCTGATCCTCGGGCGTATCGGCTCCATCGGTAAGCTCTACTGGTTTATGCCGCCGAGCGCTAACCTGGCGCTGCGGGAGTTGGGCATCGTGCTGTTTCTGGCGGTGGTGGGGCTGAAATCCGGCGGCGATTTTGTCGATACTCTGGTGAACGGCGAAGGGATGAGCTGGGTAGGCTACGGCGTATTCATTACCGCCATCCCGCTGATAACGGTCGGATTACTGGCGCGTATGTTCGCTAAAATGAACTATCTCACGCTGTGCGGCATGCTGGCCGGTTCCATGACCGATCCGCCCGCGCTGGCGTTCGCCAATAACCTGCACGCCACCAGCGGCGCGGCGGCGTTGTCCTACGCCACGGTCTATCCGCTGGTGATGTTTTTGCGCATTATCACCCCGCAACTACTGGCGGTGCTGTTCTGGGGGATGGGCTAATAAGTCTTCCGGGTGGATACGCCGCAGATGGTAGTCCACCTGGTAATCGCTGGTGTTCCGGAACATCACGGAATAGTTGAGGAACTCGCCGCTGTCGCTGTAGGAAAGAGAGGTGATGCGCAGCAGCGGCGTCTGTTCCGGCAGATTCATATAACCGGCCAGCTGTTTATCTGCCAGCACTGGCGTCAGGCTCTCGTAGTTGCCGCTAATGGTGATCCCGCACTCCTTCTCGATGTAATCAAACTTAGACCCTTCGAGATGCGCCAGGGAAAGATTGCGGAACAGCTTCACCGGCATAAAGCTGTCCTCCAGCATCAGCGGTTTTCCGTCCACGTAACGCACCCGCCTTGAAAAATAGATCCGCTCATCAACCTGAATCCGCAGCTGGCTGGCGATGGCGGGCGGCGCGGGCATCACTTCAAACTGCAACACCTTGCTCTGCACTTCTTTCCCCTGCTGGCGCAGTACCTCCACCAGCCCGGTCAGGTTAGTCGTTTCATGATGAACGTCTTTGCGCGCCACGAACGTCCCGCTGCCGTGTCGACGTTCAACCAGCCCCCAGCTTACCAGCAGATCCAGCGCCTTGCGGATGGTCATCCGGGCTACGCCAAACTCCTTTGCCAGCGCTTTTTCGCCGGGTAACGGGCTGCCAATGTTGTAGTCCGACGAATTGAGCCGTAGCCGCAATCTGTCGGCAATAGATTTGTAGATCACCTGTAGACCTCTGCTCGCCCGTTATGGCGTGGATTACGTCTTAACTTGTCCATATTTGCTATCAAAAGTAGACCTGATTGGTCAAATTAAAACCATGAATGCGATCACGAATCGCAGCGGCACGCCATGTTCCCGCATCAGTAACTTCTTATGCTCACCTCAGGCCAGTAAAAAATCATAAAGGCCTCTACCCCTACAGGTTGTTTCATGAGGATTTAAAAATGCTCAGTCAAATACAACGTTTTGGCGGCGCCATGTTCACCCCGGTTTTACTGTTTCCCTTTGCCGGGATCGTGGTCGGGATCGCCATCATGCTTCGCAACCCGCTGTTTGTCGGCGAAGCTTTAACGGCCCCCGATCATCTGTTCGCGCAGATTGTTCACATCATCGAAGAGGGCGGCTGGGCGGTGTTCCGCAATATGCCGCTGATTTTTGCTGTCGGCTTACCGATTGGCCTGGCAAAGCAGGCGCAGGGCCGCGCCTGTCTGGCGGTGCTGATTAGCTTTCTGACCTGGAACTACTTTATCAACGCGATGGGGATGACCTGGGGTCACTTCTTTGGCGTCGACTTCTCTGTTGAACCCACTGCTGGCAGCGGGCTGGCGATGATTGCCGGAATCAAAACGCTTGATACCAGCATCATCGGGGCGATTATCATTTCCGGGCTCGTCACCGCCATCCACAACCGATTTTTCGACAAGCCGTTGCCGGTCTTTCTGGGGATTTTCCAGGGCACCTCGTTTGTCGTTATCCTCGCGTTCTTCGTCATGATCCCCTGCGCCTGGCTGACGCTGCTGGGGTGGCCGAAAGTGCAGATGGGCATTGAGTCCCTGCAGGCGTTCCTGCGCTCTGCCGGTGCGCTCGGCGTATGGGTTTATACCTTCCTGGAACGCATTCTGATCCCAACCGGATTACACCACTTTGTCTACGGTCCGTTTATCTTCGGCCCGGCGGCGGTAGAAGGCGGCATTCAGGTCTACTGGGCACAGCACCTTCAGGAATTCAGCCAGAGCACTGTGCCGCTGAAAACGCTGTTCCCGGAGGGCGGATTCGCGCTGCACGGCAACTCTAAGGTGTTTGGCTCGGTCGGGATTGCGCTGGCTATCTGGTATACCGCGTCGCCGGAAAACCGCGTCAAGGTTGCGGGGCTGCTGGTTCCGGCCACGCTTACCGCCGTGCTGGTGGGTATTACCGAACCGCTGGAGTTCACCTTCCTGTTTATCTCGCCGTTGCTGTTTGCCATCCACGCCGTGTTGGCCGCAACGATGGCGACGGTGATGTATACCTTCGGGGTGGTGGGGAACATGGGGGGCGGTCTGCTGGACCAGTTCCTGCCGCAAAACTGGATCCCGATGTTCCATAACCACGCCTCGACGGTATTCACCCAGATTGGCATCGGCCTCTGCTTCACCGCTCTCTATTTCGTGGTCTTCAGGACGCTTATCGAACGTCTGAATCTAAAAACGCCGGGCCGGGAAGAGAGCGAAATCAAGCTCTACAGCAAGGCCGACTATAAGGCGGCGCGCGGGCAAACCACCGCCCCGGCAGCAGCCAGCCAGCAGGTCGGACAGGCCGCTGGGTTCTTACAGGCGCTCGGCGGCGCAGCAAATATCGAAAGTATCAACAACTGCGCCACCCGCCTGCGTATCGCCCTGGTGGATATGACGAAAACCCAAAGCGACGACGTCTTCAAAGCCCTGGGCGCACACGGTGTGGTGCGGCGCGGCAACGGCATACAGGTGATTGTCGGTCTGCACGTTCCTCAGGTGCGCGACCAGCTGGAATCGCTGATGAAAACCCCTTTAACAAACGAACAAACCACTCTGACAGAGGCTATATCATGAAAAAATTCTCAGTTGTTATTGCAGGCGGCGGCAGTACATTCACGCCTGGTATCGTCCTGATGCTGTTAGCCAACCGTGACCGTTTCCCGCTGCGTGCGCTGAAGTTCTATGACAATGACGGAGCACGTCAGGAGGTTATCGCGGAGGCGTGCAAAATCATCCTCAGGGAGCAGGCGCCTGAGATTGAATTTAGTTACACCACCGATCCGAAAGCAGCCTTTACCGATGTGGATTTCGTGATGGCGCATATTCGCGTGGGCAAATACCCGATGCGTGAAAAAGATGAAAAAATCCCGCTGCGCCACGGCGTGCTGGGCCAGGAAACGTGCGGGCCGGGTGGCATCTCCTACGGCATGCGCTCCATCGGCGGCGTGCTTGAGCTGGTAGATTATATGGAACAGTACTCCCCGAAAGCGTGGATGCTGAACTACTCCAACCCGGCGGCGATTGTCGCGGAAGCCACGCGCCGCCTGCGTCCGAACGCGAAAATCCTCAACATCTGCGACATGCCGATCGGCATTGAAGGCCGTATGGCGCAAATCGTCGGCCTGAAAGACCGCAAAGAGATGCGCGTGCGCTACTACGGTCTGAACCACTTCGGCTGGTGGACGTCGATTGAAGATCTGAACGGCAACGATCTGATGCCGAAACTGCGCGAATACGTGGCGAAAAACGGTTATGTTCCACCTTCGGAAGATGCGCATACTGAAGCGAGCTGGAACGATACCTTCGCCAAGGCCAAAGACGTACAGGCGCTGGATCCGGACACCATGCCGAACACCTACCTGAAGTATTACCTGTTCCCGGACTATGTGGTCGCCCATTCCAACCCGGAGCGTACCCGCGCCAATGAAGTGATGGATCACCGTGAGAAGCATGTATTCAGTTCATGCCGGGCGATTATCGAAGCCGGTCATTCTTCTGCCGGTGAACTGGAAATCGACGAACATGCATCGTACATCGTCGATCTGGCGACCGCGATTGCCTTTAATACCCAGGAACGCATGTTGCTGATTGTGCCTAACAATGGGGCTATCCATAATTTTGACGCCGACGCGATGGTAGAAATTCCGTGTCTGGTCGGCCACAACGGACCGGAGCCGCTGACCGTGGGTGATATTCCTCACTTCCAGAAAGGGCTCATGAGCCAACAGGTGGCGGTGGAAAAACTGGTGGTGGACGCCTGGGAGCAGCGCTCGTATCAGAAACTCTGGCAGGCGATTACCCTGTCGAAAACCGTACCGAGCGCATCGGTGGCGAAGGCGATTCTGGACGATCTGATTGAAGCTAATAAGGATTACTGGCCAGAGCTGCACTAATCTTTCTGACCGGCATCGCCAGATGCCGGTCTCCTTGTCCTGGCTGAATTACGCTATGCTGAAGCCTGCATGCTGCACGACAAGGAACCTTCATGAACATTTCCCGCCTCGGTGAAGCGCCGGACTACCGCTTCTCACTGGCTAACGAACGCACGTTCTTAGCGTGGATCCGCACCGCCCTGGGCTTTCTGGCCGCAGGCGTCGGCCTTGATCAGCTCGCCCCCGATTTTGCCACTCCGTTGATTCGCGAAGTGCTGGCCCTGCTGCTGTGCCTGATTGCCGGCGTGCTGGCGATTTATGGCTATCTGCGCTGGCTGAGAAATGAAAAGGCGATGCGTCTGAAGCAGGATCTCCCCTACACGCGCGGTTTGCTCATCATCAGTACGATTTTGCTGATGGTTGCGGGCGTAGTGATGTTACTGGTGCTGTATGCCGGATAGCCGCAAAGCGCGGCGGGAAGCGGACCCCGGGCTTCAGCCGGAGCGAACCTCGCTGGCCTGGCTGCGCACGCTGCTGGGGTATGGTGCGTTGATCGCGCTTGCCATTAAGCACAACTGGCACCGCACGGGGGCGCCATTCTGGATCTCCATTGTTGTGCTGGCGCTGGTAGCCATCATTTTATGGCGCTACACCCGCAGCCGTAACCTGATGGACGTGGCGCAGAGCGACTTTGTACAGCCGAAGGCGGTGCGGGATAAATTCCTTATCGCCCTGGCCGTGCTGTCGCTGTCACTGCTGTTTGCGGTCACCCACATTCAACAAATTTTGCACCTGTAGGCCGGGTAAGGCGCAGCCGCCACCCGGCATATTTACTTCCCTTTCGCTAAATATTTCGCCATCTCGTCTTCCGGCACCATGCCGCCGCCGGTCGCCCAGACCAGATGTGTAGTGTTAGCATTCGCCGTTATGCGTACCGGCCCGGCCATCCCCGCCAGCGCCGACGGCTCCAGACAAATGCCTTCTTCCTGCGCCAGCCAGCCGAGCAGGTCGTACATGCTTTGATCGGAGAGGGTATAGAACCCGTCAAGCAGACGCTCCATCGCGCGGCCCACGAAGCCAGACGCGCGACCTACCGCCAGACCGTCCGCCGCCGTCACGTTATCAATACCCAGATCCTGCACCGCGATTTCATCGTGCAGCCCGGTGTAAACGCCCAGCAGCATGCACGGGGAGTGCGTGGGCTCGGCGAAGAAACAGTGGACGTTATCGCCAAAGGCCAGCTTCAGGCCAAACGCTACGCCGCCAGGCCCGCCGCCGACGCCGCACGGCAGATAAACGTTCAGAGGATGTGCAGCGTCCACCATGTGCCCCTGCGCGGCAAACTGCGCTTTCAGGCGCTCACCTGCAACTGCATAGCCCAGGAACAGCGTGCGTGAGTTCTCATCGTCAATAAAGAAACAGTTTGGATCGCTTTCCGCCGCTTTGCGCCCTTGCTCCACGGCCACGCCATAATCCTGCTCATATTCCACGACGATCGCGCCGTGGCTGCGCAGTTTGGCTTTCTTCCACTCGCGGGCGTCGGCGGACATATGCACCGTGACCTTAAAGCCGATGCGCGCGCTCATAATGCCGATGGACACCCCCAGGTTGCCGGTTGAACCCACCGCGATGCTGTACTGGCTGAAGAAGGCTTTAAAGCGTGGCTCCAGCAGGATACTGTAATCGTCATCCAGCTTGAGTAAACCAGAGGCCAGCGCCAGTTTTTCCGCATGGGCCAGCACCTCATAGATACCGCCGCGCGCTTTAATGGAGCCGGAAATCGGCAGATGGCTGTCTTTTTTCAGCAGCAGCGTGCCGGGGATCGTTGTGCCAAACTCCTGTTCCAGACGCGTTTTCATCGCCGGGATCGCGACCAGTTCGGATTCGATAATCCCGCCCGTTGCCGCCGTTTCCGGGAAGGCTTTCGCCAGATACGGCGCGAAGCGTTTCAGGCGCGCATGCGCGTCGTCCACGTCGGCTTTGGTCAGCCCGACATATGGCAACCCTTCCGCCAGCGTCGTGGTGTTCGGATTAAGCCAGGTGATCTCTTTCAGGGCAATCAAATCCGCCAGCAGCGGAAACCGGTCAATGAGGCCGGTCAGGTCAGTCGTTTTCATAATCTGTCTCAGAATTTAGTTCGTTTTGACTCTACACCAATTGTGAAAAAGCATGCTAAATACAGAGTAAAGCATTTGATTATTTGCAAGGGGCGTCGTGTTAAAGCCGTTAATTGTCACCGTGTTAGCGCTCGCTTCCGGCTGGGCCTGTGCCGCTGAGCCACCCCTGACGGCTGCCCGTTACGCGCAGATGTTGGGCGTCGGAATGGATGTCGACTGGGCCCGCACCGAGCGCGGTATCCGCGAATTCGACCCGCTGGTGGTCCGTGATTTCCAGGCGAAAGGCATACATCATATCCGTATTCGGGTGGCGGGCGAACCGACGGAAGCGCGGCTGATTCACCTGCGTAAGCTGGTGGAGGCTTGCGAGCAATACGGCGTCATCCCCATCATCGCCTATCAGGCCGATGAATATAAAAACGATCCGAAAGCGGATACCGAAAAAGCGGTGATCAACTGGTGGATTGCCGTGGCGCACTATTTTGGTCAGCGCTCGCCGTTGCTAGGGTTTGACCTGATCTACGAACCGGCGGACAAGCTCAACCACAACGTTGCTTCGCTCAACCGGGTGTATGAGAAAGCGATCAAAGACATCCACGTCATTGATGCCAGCCGCATGATTTTTATCGCCCCTCGTCTGCGCGCCGCGCCGGAGGATTTATCCAGCCTGAAGCTGCCCGCACACAGCCAGAATTACCTGCTGGCGGAATGGCATATTTTCCCCTGGGGTCCGCTGAAAACGAACGGCAGATACCCGTGGACGTCCGGAACCGCGGCTGAGAAAGCGGCTATCCGTAACCGAATCAATGCCGCGCTGCACTGGCAGCAAAAAACCGGGCACGTTAGCTGGGTCGGGGGCTGGGGCGTGGGGGAGTCAAACCACCTCACGCCAACCGCTTCGCAAATGGCCTTCGCCAACTTTATGGCCTGCGAGCTGCAAAAGGCGAAAATCCCGTATGCGCTTAACGCGGACTTCCAGTTTTACGACGGGGAAGAGGGCGCCTGGCGGCCTGCGCCAGAGCCGTTATTACAGGCGATGATTGCGCCCGTGTGTGAAAAGCCCGGCGAGAAGCCGGGCCATCATGCGGTTAAACCGGCTGTTCGTGATGCGGGACGCGCGACGCCAGCGGCAGCCAGCACAGCAAAATCAGCAGCCCCATCAGGGTCATCAGCAGGCCCAAACTCGCCTGCCCGGTCTGCGGCATCATAGCCGAAAGCCAGGCCAGCGCGCCGGAACCGATATTCTGTAAACCGCCGACCAGGGCACCAGCGGTGCCCGCGAGGAACGGGAACGGCTCCATTGCGCCGCTGGTGGCGAGCGGGAACAGCATGCCTGCGCCGAAGAAGAACAGCGCCGCCGGGATGAGCAACGTCCAGACCGACATCACGTCAAACAGCCCCGGGATCCACATCATCAGCCCGGCCAGCAGACAGCTGATCACCGACTGCCACATCAGCGTAGAGAAGCGTTTGTTCGGACGTCCGGCGAACCATGCGCCGAAGAACGCCGCCGGGATCGGCAGAATAAACAAAATGCTCACCACCATGCTGCTCAGGCCAAGGCCTGCGCCCAGCAGCACGCCGGAACAGGCTTCAAACACCGCAATGCCCGCCAGACCGCCGATTAGCATCAACAGATAACAGGTAAACGACCCATTACCGAACAGCGTTTTGTAGCTGGCGATGAGCTTCGTGCGCGGCGCGTCCTGCGGACGTGTTTCCGGCATCCAGCGCGCCATGCTGAAGGTGACAATAATGCACAGCACCAGCAGAAAGGCGTAACAGGCGCGCCAGGACCAGACGGTGTCCAGCAGACCCCCAATCAGCGGGGCGAGCAGCGGGCTGACCAGAATGCCCATATTTAACAGACTGTTGGCGTGGCGAAGTTGGGTGCCCTGGTACATATCACGCGGCAGGGTACGCGCCATGACCCCGCCGACGCCGGTGCCCACGCCCTGGAGGGCGCTGGCGGCAATCAGGACGGTCAGGCTATGCGTAGTAATGGCAATCACCGTCGCCACCATGAAAATGCTCATGCCCACCAGAATGACCGGACGACGCCCGACGCGATCGGACAGGGGACCATAAACCAGCTGTGAAACGCCATAGGTCAGCAGGTAGGCTGCCATCACGCTCTGTACCGCACCTTCGCGGACGCTCAGATCTTTTGCCATATCGGCAATCGCCGGAATGTAGATGGTTTGCGCCATCTGCCCGACGGCCACCAGTAACACCAGCATCAACAATAAGTTCACGTTCCGTTGCTTTTTCATGTCGCTGAATACTTTTGCCAAAAGAGATAAATAAAGAATAAGTGACTACGCATTCCCATAAATGCGCGAGGAATCTACCACAGAGAGATGACAATTTAAGCATTACTGTGATGAATGACAGAAGGCGTGAAGGCAGGATTTGTAAACAAGATCGGCAACTAATGTTGCCAGCGAATTACGCCAGGCGCAGCAGGACCGCACCGGCTGCAATACCCAGCGCCGCCGCGATGCGCAGGCCCACAACCTTCTCTTTTAAAAGCACAAATGCGATGAATGCGCCGAAGAGAATAGAGGTTTCACGTAGTGCGGCGACCACCGCCAGCGGCGCCTGGGTCATCGCCCAGAGTGCCAGACCGTAAGATCCCATCGTCCCGACGCCGCCGAGCAGCCCTTTTTTCCAGTGCAAGCGCAGATAGGCTGACGCTTCGCGGCGGCGGGCTACCATCGCCCAGCTCAGCAGGCAGAAGTCGTTCATGAAGAAGGTCCAGAGCGTGTAGCCCAGCGCCGAGTCTGATAACCGCACGCCGGTGCCGTCCACCAGCGTATACCCGGCGATAAAACAGGCGTTCAGCAGCGCCAGCCAGATCCCCTTGCGCGACTGCATGCGGCCATTCATCGCCATGGCCAGAATTGACAGGCAAATGACGCCGATACCGGACCAGGCAAGCCAGGAGAGGTGGTCGCCAAGCGCCAGCACACTGATCAGCGCCACCAGCAGCGGGGCGGTACCGCGCATCAGCGGATAGGTCTGGCTCATGTCGGAGACCTGATAGGTTTTTGCCACCAGTACCGTATACACCACCTGTAACGCACAGGAGACGAACAAATATGGCCAGCTTGCGGCAGTCGGCTGGGGCGAGAAGGGGAGTAAAATCAGCGCAATAAGCGCGGCTGAACCGCTGACCCCGATCGCCGAGTAGAGCTTGTCCGTTCCGGCTTTAACGATGGCGTTCCAGCTGGCATGCAGCAGTGCGGCGAACAGTAAAATGCAGAAAACGGTGATGGACATGGCGGATCGGTTGGTGAAATGTCATCCAACTGTAACATTCCCCCGTCGAGGCTGCCAGCCGCTTACACTGCGCAAAAAAGGCGGTGCGTCACCCGGGGCTCGTCTGACACCAACCTGAAGCCCGCCCGATGATAAAATCCGTACGCGGTTTCCGGCGCATGGGTATTAAGAAAATCAAACCAGATGCTGGCATCCGCCATCACCACGGTCAAAAGTTGTTTTCCAATCCCCAGCCCACGGCACTTTTCGCTGACGTAGAGATGACGAATACGTCCGGCGCGCGGCTGCTGGCTGAATGGATCGCGATTTAGACCGCACACGCCCACCAGCCTGCCGTTAAGAAACGCACCCAGCAGCTTTTCACCCGGCGCGTTAAAGCGATTCTCACCGCGCTGCCAGTTCTCTTCCAGCCTGCGCAGCATATTGAAATTTAACGCGATACTCTCGGCCTTCAGGGCGATATAGCCCGGTTCATCAGGCGTAACAGGCTCAATTAACAGACGCGACATAGCATTCCCTCGTTATTAAAGAGGGGCGGTCGCCCGCCCCTCTCAGGTGCGACTTGAACCTGAATCACTTAACGTATTTCAGGACAGCATCAAGCAGTTGCAATACAGCAACAATGAGTTTGAGGACAAGTATGACCATATCCACGACGCTCATACGCGTCTCCTTTTGGTTAAAAGGAGCACGATGCTGGCGTACCTTTCCGCCGCCTGTGGCCAGCACCTGGATTGACGTAACACAGTGTGCTCACTTCAGGGGTTAAGGCACTGACGGCACCACCCGTTTCAGCCAGGACTTCGTTGCGCCGGTAAACTGCGGCCCCCTCGCTCACTGCGAACACCCTCAGTATAGATAAATACTGTATGCATGAACAGTATTTTATGGACAAATTTTGGAAGGCGATCCATACTCAAAAACGTCAAAATCCGTGCCGGAATTGCGCGTTCGTCTTCGATCGCGTATACTTTTTGCGTTGACGTAACACAGTGTGTTCTGCGGCGACCAACCGCAAAACCCTGATAAAAACCTCGCTTAGGCGGGGTTTTTTGTTTTCTGACGAAGTGAAAATAGTATCCTCCGTTGACTTATTGGCAATAGGTGTTATCGTTGCCATAATGGCAACGGACGCGGCAGGCAAGCAGGATGCATTTAATCTCAATGAAGGCAATTTTGGATGCGGTAAGCCAGTTCCCGCAACACAGAGAAGAGCTTCTCTTTTTAGGACGAGTTATTGAAAAGAGCCACTGCCCGACGCCCGCTGCACTGAGAAAACTTTTCCCAACGCTGGATAACTTCAAGTATCTTGATAAGCATTATGTTATTGATATTGCAAATAACAATCTCAGAGTAGTGGCTCTCATATTCTTTGAAAGCCAAAAGTTTTATGTGCGCCATGTTTTTACTCATAAGGAATATGACCGTTTTACGGAGAAACATCGCACTAAGGGGAAGAAATGATGATCGTCGCTGATGCAATGAAAGCTACGCACGCCCTTGTTGCGGCCGTTCCTTTACTGGGTGAACAGCCGAGCGAGAAAGATTATAAGGATGCGCTTGAGCTGGTTGAGTATCTCCTTATGAACGAGCCCAATAGCCCCTTGCTGGATATTGTTTGCGCCAGAATTAGCCATTACGAAGCTAATCGGCCAGAGATAGTCGCATTACGCAAGGAGATGGAGTCTGTTCCCGTCGGAATTGCAGTTTTGAGAACCTTGATGGATCAATACAATCTGACGATATCGGATTTTAAGGATGAAATTGGTAGTAAATCGATGGTTTCACGGGTTCTGAATGGTCAGAGACAGCTTACTCTGAACCATATTAAAAAGCTGGCGGTCAGATTTGGGGTATCACCTGCGCTATTTATTGAGTGAGTAAAAACCCTTTATTGAGTGTCATCACCCAACAAACGAAACGTGATCCCTGACGCATTTTTGCGCAGTTGAAAATATTTCCATTGTCACATCCGAAAACCTGTGTTTGTATAAATTCTATCAATGATTCCAAACACAGGTCCCCAATGACTTCATCCATCTTCACTTCGACCCTACTAAAAACTGCGCAACCTGCCGCAGTGGTCGTCGTGCGTGTGGTGGTGGTCGTCGGCAATGCGCCGTAGGGACTGGATCAACACACGAATCCAAAACCCCGCCGGCGCAAACCGGGCGGGGTTTTTCGTTTAAGAGCCTCCCCGGAAAGTCGGCCCAGAAGAAAAGGACTGGAGCATGGCAAGTTCGGGCACAACATCCACAAAAACGCGTTTCACCGGCGCGCAGCTGATTGTTCATTTACTGGAACGACAGGGCATCACCACCGTTGCGGGCATCCCGGGTGGGACCGTGCTGCCGCTGTATGATGCGTTAAGCCAAAGCACACAGATCCGCCACGTGCTGGCGCGCCACGAGCAGGGCGCAGGCTTTATCGCTCAGGGCATGGCGCGTACCCAGGGTAAACCGGCGGTCTGTATGGCCTGCAGCGGGCCGGGCGCCACTAACCTGGTGACCGCCATCGCCGATGCGCGCCTCGACTCCATTCCGCTGATCTGCATTACCGGCCAGGTGCCGTCCTCGATGATCGGTACCGATGCGTTCCAGGAAGTGGACACCTACGGCATCTCTATCCCCATCACCAAACATAACTATTTAGTTCGCGATATCAGCGAGCTGCCTCAGGTGATCAGCGATGCGTTTCGCATTGCCCAGTCTGGCCGCCCGGGTCCGGTGTGGATAGACATTCCTAAGGATGTCCAGACCGCAGATATTGAGATCGACGTGCTGCCGGAGCCGGGCGAGCGTGCCCCGGCGCCGGAATTCAGCGCTGAGAGCGTGCGCGATGCCGCCGCCATGATTAACGCGGCGAAACGCCCGGTGCTCTATCTGGGCGGCGGGGCGATCAACGCCGCGGATGAAATCCGTCAGTTCGCTGAAAAAGCCAGCCTGCCTACCACCATGACCCTGATGGCGCTCGGCATGCTGCCAAAAGCGCACCCATTGTCTTTAGGGATGCTGGGCATGCACGGCGCGCGCAGCACCAACTACATCCTGCAAGAGGCGGATTTGCTGATTGTTATGGGGGCGCGTTTTGATGACCGGGCGATTGGCAAAACCGAGGAGTTCTGCCCGAACGCCAAAATCATTCATGTGGATATCGACCGCGCCGAGCTGGGTAAAATCAAGCAGCCGCACGTGGCGATTCAGGGCGACGTTACCGAGGTGCTGGCACAGCTGATCCCACAGACGGAGGCAAACGACCGCGCCGACTGGCGCCAGCTGGTAGCCGATCTGCAACGCGAGTTCCCGGGCGCTATCCCAACCGAGGGCGACCCGCTGAGCCACTATGGTCTTATCAACGCCGTTGCGGCCTGCGTGGATGACAGCGCGATTATCACTACCGACGTCGGCCAGCATCAGATGTGGACCGCACAGGCGTATCCGCTTAACCGCCCGCGCCAGTGGCTGACCTCCGGCGGCCTTGGCACCATGGGCTTCGGCCTGCCAGCAGCGGTTGGCGCGGCGCTCGCCAACCCGGACCGTAAGGTGATCTGCTTCTCCGGTGACGGCAGCCTGATGATGAACATTCAGGAGATGGCGACGGCAGCCGAAAACCAGTTAGACGTCAAAATCATTCTGATGAACAACGAGGCGCTGGGCCTGGTACACCAGCAGCAGAGCCTGTTCTACAAGCAGGGCGTGTTTGCGGCGACCTATCCGGGGATGATCAACTTCATGCAGATTGCCGCTGGTTTTGGCCTGCACACCTGCGATCTGAACGCCGAAGAAGATGCCCACGCGGCGTTGCAGGATGCGATTTCTCGCCCTGGCCCGGCGCTGATCCACGTGCGTATCGACGCGCAACAAAAAGTGTATCCGATGGTGCCGCCGGGTGCGGCCAATACTGAGATGGTGGGGGAATAAGCCATGCAGAAACAACATGATAACGTCATTCTGGAACTCACCGTCCGCAACCACCCTGGCGTCATGACCCACGTCTGCGGGCTGTTTGCCCGACGGGCGTTTAACGTGGAAGGCATTCTGTGCCTGCCGATTCAGGGCAGCGAGCACAGCCGCATCTGGCTACTGGTGAACGACGACCAGCGTCTGGAGCAGATGATGGCGCAGATCGACAAGCTGGAAGATGTCACCAAAGTGGCACGCAACCAGTCCGATCCCACCATGTTTAACAAAATTGCGGTGTTTTTCGATTAAATCACTTAAGGTAAAAGGCTTTTGCCGGATGGCGCTGCGCTTATCCAGCCTGCAAGGACGTTACACGTAGGCCGGATAAGGCGTTTACGCCGCCATCCGGCGTGTTCACGCATCAGGATCAAACCATGACCACCATCGCCCTTATCGACGACCACCTTATCGTCCGCTCCGGCTTTGCCCAGCTTTTAAACCTCGAACCGGATTTTCAGGTCGTGGCCGAGTTTGGCTCCGGTCGCGAGGCGCTGGCGGGCCTGCCGGGACGCGGGGTGCAGGTCTGTATCTGCGACATCTCAATGCCGGATCTCTCCGGGCTGGAGCTGTTAAGCCAGCTGCCGAAAGGGATGGCGACCATTATGCTCTCGGTCCACGACAGCCCGGCGCTGGTCGAGCAGGCGCTCAACGCGGGCGCGCGCGGCTTCCTCTCTAAACGCTGTAGCCCCGACGAGCTGATTGCCGCCGTGCGCACCGTATCCACCGGCGGCTGCTACCTGACGCCCGATATCGCCATCAAGCTGGCGGCGGGACGGCAGGATCCGCTCACCAGACGCGAGCGTCAGGTGGCAGAGAAACTTGCCCAGGGCATGTCGGTGAAAGAGATTGCCGCGGAGCTGGATCTGTCCCCGAAAACCGTGCATGTTCATCGCGCCAACCTGATGGAAAAACTCAACGTCAGTAACGATGTCGAGCTGGCGCGCCGTATGTTTGACAGCTGGCAATGAGTCCCGTTTTTTCACGGCTGATCGCCGTCGTCGCCAGCTTTTTTATCTTCTCCGCCGCATGGTTCTGCCTGTGGAGCATCAGCCTGCATCTGGTGGAACGCCCGGAGCTGGCGGTGCTGCTTTTCCCCTTTGGCCTGCGTCTGGGACTGATGCTTCAGTGCCCGCGCGGATACTGGCCCGTTTTGCTCGGTGCAGAGTGGCTGATGCTGATCTGGCTGGCGCAGGAAGTGGCGCTGGCGCATCTGCCTTTATTGATGACCGGAAGCCTGCTCACGCTTATCCCGGTCGCCCTGATTTCCCGCTACCGTCACCAGCGCGACTGGCGCACGCTGCTGCGCCAGGGGGCGGCGCTGATTGCCGCCGCGCTGCTGCAGTCCCTGCCGTGGGTTGGCGACAAGGAGATGCTCAACGCGCTGCTGCTCACCCTCACCGGCGGCCTGACGCTGGCGCCGACCTGTCTGGTTTTCTGGCACTATCTCTCCAGTACCGTCTGGCAGCCGCTTGGTCCGGGGCTCGTGTCCCAACCGGTGAACTGGCGCGCCCGGCATCTCATCTGGTATCTGCTGCTGTTCGTGGTGAGCCTCTGGCTTCAGCTCGGTCTGCCCGCCGAGCTTTCACGCTTCACGCCGTTTTGCCTGGCGCTGCCGATTATCGCCCTGGCCTGGCACTACGGCTGGCAGGGGGCGCTGATCGCGACCCTGATGAACGCCATCGCGCTGATCGCCAGCCAGACCTGGCACGACCATCCGGTGGATCTGCTGCTCTCGCTGCTGGCCCAGAGCCTGACCGGGCTGCTGCTGGGGGCGGGCATTCAGCGCCTGCGCGAGCTGAACCAGTCCCTGCAAACCGAGCTGGCGCGCAACCGCCGTCTGGCGGAGCGTCTGCTGGAGACGGAAGAGAGCGTGCGGCAGGAAGTTGCCCGCGAGCTGCACGACGACATCGGCCAGACCATTACCGCCATCCGCACCCAGGCGGGCATTGTTCAGCGCCTGGCGGCAGAAAACGCGGGCGTGAAGCAGGGCGGGGCGCATATCGAACAGCTTTCGCTGGGAGTCTATGACTCCGTTCGTCGCCTGTTAGGGCGGCTGCGCCCGCGCCAGCTTGACGATCTCTCGCTGGAGCAGGCGATACGCTCTCTGATGCGCGAGATGGAGCTGGAAAGCCGCGGCATTGTCAGCCATCTCGACTGGCGAATTAACGAATCTGCCCTGAGCGAAGGCCAGCGCGTAACCCTGTTCCGCGTCTGTCAGGAGGGGCTGAACAATATCGTCAAGCACGCCAGTGCCAGCGCGGTCACGATCCAGGGCTGGCAGCAGGACGAGCGCCTGATGCTGGTGATTGAAGACGACGGCTGCGGCCTGCCGCCGGGCTCCGGGCAGCAGGGCTTTGGCCTGGCGGGCATGCGCGAGCGCGTGAAGGCGCTGGGCGGCACGCTGAGCCTCTCCTGCACCCACGGGACGCGCGTCAGCGTCAGCCTGCCGCTACGGAGTTATCATGTTTAAAACCCCTGCCAGCGTCGCGCCGATTGGCGACAAAGCGGAAATCGACGCCCGCTACCGCTACTGGCGTCGCCATATTCTGATCGCCATCTGGCTCGGCTACGCGCTGTTCTACTTCACCCGCAAAAGCTTCAACGCCGCCGCGCCGGAAATTCTCGCCAGCGGCGTGATGACGCGCACCGATATCGGCCTGCTGGCGACGCTGTTTTACATCACCTACGGTCTGTCGAAGTTCTTCTCCGGCATCGTCAGCGACCGCTCCAATGCGCGCTATTTCATGGGCGTTGGGCTGATCGCCACCGGCGTGGTGAACATCCTGTTTGGCTTCTCCACCTCGCTCTGGGCCTTCGCCCTGCTGTGGGCGCTGAACGCCTTCTTCCAGGGCTGGGGCGCGCCGGTCTGCGCCCGCCTGCTCACCGCCTGGTACTCACGCAACGAGCGCGGCGGCTGGTGGGCGATATGGAATACCGCGCATAACGTCGGCGGGGCGCTGATCCCGATGGTGGTGGGGGCTGCCGCGCTGCACTACGGCTGGCGCGCGGGGATGATGATTGCGGGTGGCCTGGCGATTGTTGCCGGGCTGTTCCTCTGCTGGCGTCTGCGCGACAGGCCGCAAACCGTCGGCCTTCCACCAGTGGGCGACTGGCGGCACGACGAGATGGAGATCGCCCAGCAGCAGGAGGGGGCCGGGCTGTCCCGCCAGCAGATCCTCACCAAATACGTGCTGAAAAACCCCTACATCTGGCTGCTGTCGCTCTGCTACGTGCTGGTCTACGTGGTGCGCGCGGCCATCAACGACTGGGGCAACCTGTACATGTCCGAGACGCTCGGTGTGGATCTGGTGACCGCCAACTCGGCAGTGACCATGTTTGAACTGGGCGGGTTTATCGGCGCGCTGGTGGCGGGCTGGGGCTCGGACAAGCTCTTCAACGGCAACCGCGGGCCGATGAACCTGATTTTCGCCGCCGGAATTTTGCTCTCCGTCGGCTCGCTGTGGCTGATGCCGTTCGCCAGCTACGTGATGCAGGCGGCGTGCTTCTTCACCATCGGTTTTTTCGTCTTTGGCCCGCAGATGCTGATCGGCATGGCGGCGGCAGAGTGCTCCCACAAAGAGGCGGCAGGCGCGGCGACGGGCTTTGTCGGGCTGTTTGCCTACCTCGGCGCATCGCTCTCCGGCTGGCCGCTGGCGCGGGTGATCGACATCTGGCACTGGAGCGGGTTCTTCGCGGTGATCGCCATCGCGGCGGGCATCTCCGCCCTGCTGTTGCTGCCGTTTTTGCACGCGCAGGCACCGCGCGAAGCGTGA
Source organism: Enterobacter sp. MGH85 (assembly GCF_001037655.1). Classification (NCBI taxonomy): domain Bacteria; kingdom Pseudomonadati; phylum Pseudomonadota; class Gammaproteobacteria; order Enterobacterales; family Enterobacteriaceae; genus Enterobacter; species Enterobacter sp. MGH85. The sequence continues at coordinate 840,583 of NZ_KQ089925.1, read as the reverse complement.
CGCGCCTCACCTTTTGCTGCCGAGTCGCGCAAAACTAAGAAATTTTCCCGGTTTCACCTGGACGCTGTCTCAGGCATCTCTCCTGGCTGGTTTTTACAATGCTGCAAAAATCAGCTCAGGAGTAACTCAGTCATGCTGGCCTTCTTAAATCAGGTGCGCAAGCCGACCCTGGATCTGCCGCTCGATGTGCGGCGCAAAATGTGGTTCAAACCGTTCATGCAGTCCTATCTGGTGGTCTTCATCGGCTACCTGACCATGTACCTGATCCGCAAAAACTTTAACATCGCGCAGAACGACATGATCTCCACCTACGGGCTGAGCATGACGCAGTTGGGGATGATTGGCCTGGGCTTCTCCATCACCTATGGCGTGGGTAAAACCGTCGTTTCCTACTATGCGGACGGCAAAAACACCAAGCAGTTCCTGCCGTTTATGCTGATCCTCTCTGCCATCTGTATGCTCGGCTTCAGCGCCAGCATGGGTGCGGGCTCCGTCAGCCTGTTCCTGATGATCGCCTTTTACGCCCTGAGCGGTTTCTTCCAGAGCACCGGCGGGTCGTGCAGCTACTCCACCATCACCAAATGGACGCCGCGCCGCAAGCGGGGGTCGTACCTCGGCATGTGGAATATCTCCCACAACCTCGGCGGAGCTGGTGCGGCAGGCGTGGCGCTGTTCGGCGCGAACTACCTGTTCGACGGCCACGTCATCGGCATGTTTATCTTCCCGTCGATTATTGCCCTGATTGTTGGCTTTATCGGCCTGCGCTACGGCAGCGATTCCCCGGAGTCGTACGGCCTCGGCAAAGCCGAAGAGCTGTTCGGGGAAGAGATCAGCGAAGAGGACAAAGAGACCGAAGAAAACGAGATGTCCAAATGGCAGATCTTTGTTGAGTACGTGCTGAAAAACAAAGTGATTTGGCTGCTCTGTTTCTCGAACATCTTCCTGTACGTGGTGCGTATCGGCATTGACCAGTGGTCCACAGTGTATGCCTTCCAGGAGCTGAAGCTTTCTAAAGAAGTGGCGATTCAGGGCTTCACCCTGTTTGAAGTGGGCGCGCTGGTCGGCACGCTGCTGTGGGGATGGCTCTCCGACCTCGCCAATGGCCGCCGCGCGCTGGTGGCCTGCGTCGCGCTGGCGTTGATTATCGCCACCCTTGGCGTCTACCAGCACGCCAGCAACCAGTACATTTACCTGGCGTCCCTGTTCGCGCTCGGCTTCCTGGTGTTTGGTCCGCAATTACTGATCGGTGTGGCGGCAGTGGGCTTCGTCCCGAAAAAAGCGATCGGCGCCGCCGATGGGATTAAGGGCACCTTCGCCTACCTGATCGGCGACAGCTTCGCCAAGCTGGGTCTGGGGATGATCGCCGACGGCACGCCGATTTTCGGCCTTACCGGCTGGGCGGGCACCTTCGCCGCGCTGGATGCCGCTGCGATTGGCTGTATCGTCCTGATGGCGATGGTTGCGGTGCTGGAAGAGCGTAAGATCCGCCGTGAGAATCGTGCGCAGAAATTAAAAGTAGCCTGAGTGTGCAGGTAACTTCTTTGCCCGGTGTGTGATGCCGGGCTTTTTTATTTTGCACGGCCTACCTTTACTCCGCTTTACACACTCGCTCCTCTCTATGCTCTACAGTGTTTTTGCTGCCGCCTTTCGTGCAGCCTTAGCCCTTTTGCTAACGGAGAGCTTGCATGTTAACCCGACGATTGTCCTGCCTGGCGCTGCTGATAGCGCTGGCGTCTCCCGCAATGGCCGCAGATGCCCCCACCTACGGCGAGAAGCTGGAAGGTTTTGACTACGGCTGGCCGGTAAAACACTTTACCTTTACCTCGCAGAACCAGCCTCTGGATATGGCTTACCTGGACGTGAAACCGGAAAAACCCAACGGCCGCACCGTGGTGCTGATGCACGGCAAAAACTTCTGTGCTGGCACCTGGGACGGCACTATCCGCGCGCTGTCGGCCGGTGGGTATCGCGTGATCGCCCCTGACCAGATTGGTTTTTGTAAATCCACCAAGCCGGAGCATTACCAGTACACCTTCCAGCAGCTGGCGGATAACACCCACGCGCTGCTGAAAACGCTGGGCGTCGAGCGCGTGACGGTTATAGGACATTCGACCGGCGGCATGCTGGCAACCCGCTATGCGTTGATGTGGCCGCAGCAGGTGGAGCAGCTGGTGATGGTGAACCCGATTGGTCTGGAAGACTGGAAAGCGCGCGGCGTGCCGCATATTACGGTCGACCAGTGGTACCAGCGCGAGCTGAAAGTTAGCGCCGACGGTATTCGTCAGTACGAGAAAAACACCTACTACGCCGGGGAGTGGAAACCGGAGTACGAGCGCTGGGTCACTATGCTCGCCGGGCTGAACAACGGGCCGGGCAAAGCTCGCGTGGCGTGGAACTCGGCGCTGCTCTACGACATGATTTATACCCAGCCGGTTGTCTATGAATTTAGCGAGCTGAAGATGCCGGTATTATTGATGATCGGCACGAAGGACAATACCGCCATCGGGAAAGATCTCGCCCCACCGGAGATCCGCAAGACGCTCGGCAATTACGCGGTGCTGGGCAAAGAGACGGCGAAGCGCATTCCGCACGCGACGCTGGTCGAGTTTAACGACATGGGCCACGCGCCGCAGATGCAGGATCCTGAACGTTTCCACGACGCGCTGCTGAAAGGGCTTCAGGCGCGCTGACGGGTCTCCAGCAACAGCCCGCGCAGCCACGCCTGCGCGGGATTGCTTTCATCGCAATTATCCAGCTTTTTTCGGTTCACTATTCTGGCCGTTCCCGCTGTTGACGCGCTGCGTTTCCCGCTATGATGGGCGGCTAGTCTAAGGAGAACGCATGGTCTGGATAATGCTGGCAACGCTTGCCGTGGTATTTGTGGTTGGATTTCGTGTCCTGACCTCAGACTCCCGCCGCGCCATCAAACGTTTAAGCGAGCGGCTGGGCATCACCCTGATGCCAGTCGAGTCGATGATCGATCAGTTCGGTAAAACGCCGGGCAATGAGTTTATCCGCTACCTTGAGCGCCCCGACGAGGCACATCTGCAAAATGCGGCGCAGGTGCTGCTCATCTGGCAGGTCTGCATTGTCGACGGCAGTGAAGAGAATTTGCATACCTGGCACCGTATGCTGCGTAAAGCCCGCCTTGCCGCACCCATTACCGATGCGCAAATTCGACTGGCACTTGGCTTTATGCGCGAAATGGAGCCCGATCCGCAGGAGCTGAACGCCTTCCAGCTGCGCTATAACCAGCTATTTCTGCCGGAAGAAGGTGTGTTTTATCTGCACTGATCCCCTCTAAAACCACAAAAGTTGTCAAATCGTTAAATCCGTCACACTTTTGATGATAAACTGCGCGACTTTTCCGCACGTTTTTATCTCAGGTGATGCCATGACAGAACATATCCAGCCCACGACTCCGCCGCAGGCCAAAGAGGTGTCTCGCCCCAACTGGTCGGCGGTTTTCTCCGTGGCGTTCTGCGTCGCCTGCCTGATCACCGTTGAGTTTCTGCCGGTCAGCCTGCTGACGCCGATGGCGCAGGATCTGGGCATTTCCGAGGGCGTTGCCGGGCAGTCCGTGACCGTCACCGCCTTTGTGGCGATGTTCGCCAGCCTGTTTATCACCCAGGCGATTGGCACCATTGACCGTCGTAAAGTGGTCATTCTGTTCAGCGTGCTGCTGACGCTCTCCTGCCTGCTGGTCTCTTTCGCTGAAAGCTTCACCCTGCTGCTGCTGGGTCGCGCCTGCCTGGGGCTGGGGTTAGGCGGCTTCTGGGCGATGTCGGCCTCGCTGACCATGCGCCTGGTGCCCGCGCGCACCGTGCCAAAAGCGCTGTCCGTTATCTTCGGCGCGGTCTCTATTGCGCTGGTGATTGCCGCGCCGCTGGGCAGCTTCCTTGGTGGGATTATCGGCTGGCGTAACGTCTTTAACGCGGCGGCAGTGATGGGCGTGCTGTGCATTATCTGGGTGTGGAAAGCGCTACCGTCTCTGCCGGGTGAAGCGGCGCACCACAAACAGAACATGTTCGCGCTGCTCAAGCGTCCGGGCGTGCTGGCGGGGATGACCGCCATCTTCATGGCCTTTGCCGGGCAGTTTGCCTTCTTTACCTATATTCGCCCGGTGTATATGACCATGGCGGGCTTTGACGTGGATGGCCTGACGCTGGTGCTGCTGAGCTTCGGTATCGCCAGCTTCGTCGGCACCTCACTGTCGTCTCAGTTCCTGAAACGCTCCCTGAAGGTGGCGCTGGCGGGTGCGCCGCTGGTGCTGGCGATCAGTGCCGCGGTGCTGGTGCTGTGGGGCAGCGACAAGTGGGTCGCATCGGCGATTGCGATTGTCTGGGGCTTTGCCTTTGCGCTGGTGCCGGTGGGCTGGTCGACGTGGATCACCCGCTCGCTTGCCGATCAGGCGGAAAAAGCCGGGTCGATTCAGGTGGCGGTGATCCAGCTGGCGAACACCTGCGGCGCGGCGGTGGGCGGCGTAGCGCTCGACCATCTGGGGCTGACGTCACCGCTGGTGATCTCCGGTACGCTGATGCTGCTGACCGCGCTGCTGGTGGCGGGGAAGGTTAAGGCGAAGTAAGTCAATTTTCCCCCTCACCCTAACCCTCTCCCATAGGGGAGAGGGGACTGCTCGGTGCTGTCTTTTCACCCTCGCCCCTTTGGGGAGAGGGCCGGGGTGAGGGGACATTCGCTTACGCCGATGCCTTAACCCTTCTGCGTGAATCCATCGAAATCAGCACCACCGACGACACAATCAGCAGCGTTCCCAGCCAGTCCGGCAGGGTGAATGCCACCCCCAGCAAAACCACCGACAGCAGCGCGCTGCTCAGGGGTTCGGCGCTGCTCAAAATGCTTGCCTTCGGCCCGCCGATCATCTGCGCGCCCTTCAGATACAGGCTGAACGTCAGCGCGGTGCCAATCACCACCAGGTAGAAAAACGCCAGCAGCAGGCCGCCGTCAATGGCGAAGGTGGTGCCGCGTCCGGCGTAGAACGGCGTCAGCATTAGTCCCGCAATCAACATACTCCAGCCGACAATCGGCAGCGTGCCGTAGCGGGCGATAAGCGTTGATGGATAGGTGGTGTAAAACGCCGCAGCAAACGCCGAGGCGATACCGAAGAACAGTGCGGCAGGCGAGATGGAGAGCGACGTCGGGTCGCCGTGGGTCACCAGCAGGAAGGTACCCACAAGCGATGTCAAAATCGCGGATAAGACAAATATGCCGGGACGCGTTTTCCGCGCCAGGGCGAACCACGCCACGATGATGGTTGGCGACAGGAACTGAAGCACGGTGGCCGTAGCGGCGTTGGATTTTTCAATCGTCAGCAGGAAGGTGAGCTGCACGGTGAGCGCGCCAACCAGTGAGAAAAACAGCAGGCTGAGGGCGTCCTTGCGGTTTTTGATGACCGAGAAAATCTTGTCGCCGTGAACGAAGGAGAGCGTCAGCAGGATCACGCCGGTAAACAGCAGGCGAACCATGGTCAGGTAAGGCGAAGAAATGTGGCTTTTCTCCATGATGTACTGCGCACAAACGCCGGAACTGCCCCATAAAACGGCGGCAATCAGGACGTTCAGCATCCCTTTGCGTGTGGAACCCATGTTCTCCCCTGTTATGTTGTCGTTAATTGGCCAACAGCATAGCATGGTTGTGTGCGGCCTGATGCCCTCACCCCTGCCCTCTCCCACGGGGAGAGGGGGAAAACCGTAGGCCGGGTAAGCGTAGCGCCACCCGGCATGTTGTTGACCTTAGAACCACGCCTCCCACATCGCGCCGACGTTGAAGTCGTCCAGCGTCTCATCTTTGGTGTTGTTCACGCGCGCGGTGCGTTCGTTGTCCACTTTGCCGCCGGTGACGTAGAAGCGCAGCATCGGACGGAACTCCGGCCCCATGGCGATAGACATGTTCTGCGACAGGGTCAGCTTCCAGCCCTTGTTGTCGCCGCCGTTGTCGTAATCAACGTGCTGCCAGCCCGCTTCCAGCCAGGTGGAGTGAACGTCGTTCCACCAGTGCATCGGGCGCACGATGGCATTGTAGTTCTTGCGGTTGTCGACGTCATCGCGGCTGTTGTCATAGTCGTGGAAGGCGAGGATGTACTCCACCTGCGTGGCCTGGGTGAATTTATACAGCCCTTCGAAGCTGGCGTAGACCGTGGTCAGATCTTCGGTTTTGTTGAACACGCTGTTGTCCGAATTATCGGAGTAGCGGGCGATCACCTTGTTCACGCCGCTGTCGTTGGTATGGCTCAGCACCACGCCGCCCTGCCAGGCGTTCAGGCGTTCGTCGCTTTCAACCGCTTTCGAATCAAAGCCGTAGTTGGCGTACAGCTCCAGGTCGATCGGGCCGAGCTTCATGCCGTGGATTTTTGAGGTGGCAGCGTAGTTGCCCTTGTCGCCCGTGCCGGAACCGCCGGTACAGGTGATGCGCGACGGGTTGGCTTCATCTTCCATCACTTCCGGGCTACAGGATTCCACCGCCGCCACGGCAGCCACGTCGAACTGCACACCGCCGATGTCGAAGTTCTTCACCCCGGCGCCCTGGCCATCGTGGTTCATCCAGAAGTAATCGTTGATGCCCTGCTGCGGACGCTGGTGGAAGTCACGACCGGCCCAAAAGTAGGCGTTCGGGTTGGAGGCCATAATGTTGGTCACCCCGGCGTAAGCTTTTTTGAGGTTAACTTCGTCGCCCCAGTGGTCGATCATCACGTTGATGTCCCAGATGGCGCCGTTATCACCCTTGAAGGCCTTGGAGAGCTGGAATTCCCCGCCGTTGCCTTCGTTACCCAGACGACCAATCGCGGACGCGCCGTTGTAGGAGCCGTCCACCGCCACATACTTCTGGTCAGCGGCCTGGAAGTGCGCGCCGTAGCGGGCGTAGCCGGTAAATTTGATGCCAAACGGAATCGCCATGTCCGGGGATTGCGCTGCGCTCTGCGGCTCGGTGATGACGTCCGCTTTTTTCGCGACCGCCGCATCCATTTTCGCCTGACGCTCGGCCAGGGCTTTATCCACCGCTTTCGCCACAATGGCGTCAATTTGCTCCTGCGTAAATTCTTGCGCGAGCACGGAAATTGGACAAAGCGCGGCGATAACCGCCATGGTTAATGGAAGTTTTTTAATCGTATTCATGGTTATCTCAATATAGTTTAATTTTATTCAGACAATAACCATCCCGCTCCGATCTGACAGAATATGTCGCTATCATCAGAACAAGTGGATTTCTAGTTTTAGGTACAGAGGTATTACATTAAATTATTTCGCCATAGACTATCTCTGATATAAATGAATAATCTCTTCAGATAATTCACGCGCTAATAGCGAATTCATTAAATGATCCTGCGCGTGCACCATAATTAAGGTCATCGGCTGGCGGGCTTCGCCCGCGTCCTGCTCGATCAGTTTGGTCTGCATCTTGTGTGCCTGGCGCGCGTAGCCATCGGCTTCACGCAGCAGGCTTTTGGCTTCGTCAAGGTTGCCCTGGCGCGCCGCATGCAGCGCTTCGAAGCACAGGCTGCGGGACTGACCGGCGTTGACGATAATTTCCATTACGGCTTCTTCTAATGCGATCATCATTTTTACTCTTTATCAAAGCAATTATTTAAGGCGGTAGCGGCAAACCACTCTCCGCTTTTTTTAATGGTGCGCTGCTGCGTCTCCAAATCGAGCTGAATAAAACCGTAGCGGTTTTTATAGGCATTGCACCACGACCAGTTATCAATAAACGTCCACATATGGTAGCCAAGGCAATTGCAGCCTTCGCTAATACCTTTATGCAGCCACGCTAAATGCTCAGAAATAAATTCGATGCGGTACCGATCGTTTATCTGGCCGTTTTCAATAAAGCGCTGCTCGTTTTCGACACCCATCCCGTTTTCAGAAATAAAACAGCGGGGGTTACCGTAATTGTCGCGCAGGTTAACCAGAATATCGTAAATACCCGGCTCGTAAATTTCCCAGCCGCGGTACGGATTCATCTTGCGGCCCGGCATCTCGTAGCTATCAAAGAACCACTCCGGCATAAACGGCGCCTGCGGGTTCACCGCGCTGTCGCGACACTTCACGCGGCGCGGTTGATAGTAGTTAACGCCGAGCAGGTCGATTTTCCCTTCCGCAATCAGGAAACCGTCTTCCGGCTTGCAGGCGGGTAGCTGATCGTAAGATTTCAGCAATGCCACCAGGTCGGCCGGATACTCCCCGCGCAGCACCGGGTCGAGGAAGCTACGGTTAAACATCAGATCCGCGATATGCGCCGCCTTCACGTCCGCCGGGTTCTGCGAACGCGGGTATGACGGCGTCAGGTTCAGCACGATGCCGATCTCCCCCGCGTAATGCCCGGCGCGGTAAGCCTGAACGGCCTTTGCATGGGCCAGCACCGTGTGATATGCCACGGTGGCCGCCCGACGAAAATCCACCACGTTCGGGTAATGGAAATCGTACAGATAACCGCCTTCCACCGGAACAATCGGCTCGTTGAAGGTAAACCAGTGCAGCACGCGGTCGCCAAACAGCTCGAAGCAGATCTGCGCATAGCGGGCGTAGGCGTCCACTACGTCACGGTTTTCCCAGCCGCCGATCTCCTGCATCGCCATCGGCATGTCGAAATGGAACAGGGTGATAAACGGCGTGATGCCCTGTTCATTCAGCTCATCAATGACCTGATTATAAAAATCGACCGCGTCCGGGTTCACTTCACCGATACCGTCGGGGATCAGGCGCGCCCAGCTAATCGAGGTGCGAAAGCTGTTGTGGTTCAGCTGCTTCAACAGCTGAATGTCCGTTTTCCAGTGCTGATAAAACGTGGAGGTATGCTGCGGTCCCACGCCGTTGTGAAAACGGTTCGGCTCGCGGGAAAACCAGTAGTCCCACGTGGTTTCACCCTCTCATGTCCCTTCCGTCTGGAGAGCGGAGCTTGCGCTGCCCCACCAGAAGTTATCGGGAAATGCGTATTTCATGACCCTTCCTCTTTGACTTAATTGCTAACTGTTTCAGCGGTGCCGACGGTTGCCTGGGCTTTCTGCTCTTCATTTTTGATGAGCGTACGCTCATAGGCGCGCAGGAACGGCAGGTACATCAGCGCCGACATCACCATGCAGACCAGGCACATCACCACCGGGCTCAGCGCCCAGTTCGCCGCCCACGAGGCGCCAATCGGCGCGGGCGTGGTCCACGGGGTTAACGAAACCACCTGGGCCAGCCAGCCGAGTTTGGTTGCGCCGTACGCCAGGCAGGCGTTGACCAGCGGAACAAACACGAACGGGATAAACAGCATCGGGTTCATGATGATCGGCGCGCCGAACAGAATCGGTTCGTTGATGTTAAAGAAGCTTGGCACAACGCCCATTTTGCCGATGGTGCGCAGGTGAGTGGCGCGGCTGCGCAGCAGCAGGAACGCCAGCGGCAGGGTCGAGCCTACCCCGCCAATCAGCAGGTAGTGATCCCAGAAACCTTGCAGATAAACGTGCGGCAGCGCCGCGCCCGCCGCCAGCGCCGCCTGGTTTGCAGAGAGGTTCGCCATCCAGAACGGGTTCATGATGCCGGTGACAATCAGCGACCCGTGGATACCGGCAAACCAGAAGATCTGGCACAGCAGAACGGAGAGCAGAATCGCGGGCAGCGAGTCAGACGCGGACACCAGCGGCTCCAGCAGGTGCATAATCGCCTGCGGGATGATCATCCCGGTCTGCGCTTCAATGAACAGGTTCAGCGGATGCAGGGTACCAATCACCACCATCACCGGGATCAGGATCTCAAACGAACGCGCCACGCCGGTCGGCACCTCTTTCGGCAGGCGGATGGTGACGTTGTTCTGCTTCAGCCACGCGTACACACGGGTGGAGTAGATCGCGGTGATAAGCGCAGTGAAGATGCCCTGACCCGACAGATACTGCGTCGAAATTTTGCCGTCGGCATACGGCGCGGCGACCAGCAGGAAGGCCATAAAGGCCAGCAGACCGGACATCACCGGATCGAGGTTAAACTGACGCCCCAGGCTCGCCCCAATCCCCACCGAGATGAAGAAGGTCATGACGCCCATGCTGAGGTTAAAGGGCAGCATCAGCTGTTCGCGGTAGGTCTCGGAGAAATCCAGCCAGCCGCGGGCGAAGCTGTTGGTGGTATCCGCCGAAAACGGCGGGAAGATAAACACCAGCATAAACGAGCCGATGATCATAAACGGCAGCGCGGCGGTAAAGCCGTCGCGGATGGCAATCACATACTTTTGCTGACCGAGCTTCGCGGCCAGCGGCGTAATTGACTGTTCAATCACCGCGACCATGGATTGATATAACGAACTCATGTGAACACCTTTTAGTGTGCCGCTTCGATGAGCGACAGAGCATAGTCCAGTACTTTATCGCCACGCTGCATGCCGTAATCCATCATGTCGATGGGCTGCACCGGTATGCCTTGCGTCGCTGCCTTGTCTGAGAGTGTCTTTAACATGTATTTCACTTGCGGTCCGAGAAGCACCACCTGATAGTGCGGAAACTGCGTATCAAATTCGGATACGCCATACGCATCTATCTTCACGGGCAACCCCCGTTCTTTTGCAACATCGATCATTTTGCTGACCAGCAGGCTGGTGGACATCCCGGCAGAGCAGCACAGCATAATCTTGAACATCGACGACCATCCTCAAAGTGTAAAAAGTTATTGCGATGATGATTGGACATGATACGGAAACCGGTTTCCATTCATAAAAGACAGAAGTGTGACAACCATCAATATCCACTACTTATGACGCTAATTAACCGGATGTGGGTCACATAATTTGGCTGTTTTGACATCAAATTGAGTGGAAACGGAAAATCGGTTTCCATGGAAAACGGAAACGGATATACTCCGTTCTGGCTATAATGTGAGCCGTAGCGGTGATGGAAATTACAGACGCCAGTTGCGTCTGACAGGGGAGAGAGATGTCTACAATCAACGATGTATCGCGTCTGGCCGGGGTGTCCAAAGCCACGGTATCACGGGTGTTGAGCGGGTCGCGTGGCGTTAAAGAAGCCAGTCGACAGGCTGTTCTGAGAGCGGTGGATGAGCTGAACTATCGTCCGAACGTGATCGCCCAGTCGCTGCTCAGCCAGTCGACGGGCTGCATTGGGGTGATTTGCGCGCAGGAGAACATTAACCAGACCACCGGTTACCTGTACGCGCTGGAAAAACACCTCAGCCAGCATCAAAAACATCTGCTGCTGCGTTTCGCACACACGAAAACAGAAGTGATGAACGCCCTTGAAGAACTCTCCTGCGGCTTATGTGATGACATTCTGGTGATTGGCGCGCGTTTCCCGCTAGACGTGGACATGGACAACGTCATTCTGGTCGACTGTATGGAAGCCGATAACGCCAACAGCATTCAGTTCGATCACGCGTTCGCTGCTGAAACGGCCTGCAACTATCTCACCAGCCAGGGGCGTCGCCAGATAGCACTGATCCACCCGCACGGCAGCGGCTTTGCCGATCAGGTGCTGCTGGGTTACAAACATGCGCTGGAGAAAAACTTCCTGCCCTTTAATCGCAACCTCGTGTTTATGGACGCGACTTCATCGTCCGTTGCGCTTCAGGAATTACTCAACAACGCGTCCACGCTGAATTTCAACGCGCTGCTGGTGGCAGACGAGCAGGAAGCCCAGCGGGTGATCCCGCAGTTACAGGCGTTTAATAAATCGGTACCGGAAGACATCATGGTCTTCAGCCTCGGCGGTTCGCTGCATCTCCCGGGTATTCCGGTGATCCCGGCCATTGAGTATTCCATGGACGCCATGGCGGCGCGCATCGTGAGCTGGCTGACGGCGAAAACGCAGATGCTCGGGTCCTACGTGCTGCGCGGGGATTTGATTATTCCGGATGTGCGGAAGCGTTAAACATGTGATGTAGGCCGGGTAAGGCGCAGCCGCCACCCGGCGCTCAACCCTCAGTAATCTTCCATACAATCCACCTGACTTACTGCATCCCAGTAGGCGTCCAGGTTGTCACGCTTCACGGCGGTGATGGCATTTTTGATCAGCAGTTGATTGGCCTCAGACGACAAAATCATCGCCTGCCAGGCCTTATCGCTCTGCTTTTTCTGCGGGGTACAGGTTTTCTTCACATCTTTCAGGACCTGCTGTTTTATCTGGGCCTCTTTCTCCGGAGCGCTCTTCTCCTGCGCGTGAACAAACGCAGCGAAAATCAGGCAAACGAGCAGGCAAACCAGGTGTGCAGATTTCATTGAGACCTCCGGTAAAGTCACAGGCTTTCCCTGAAATGTATCGTTACATTCAGGCAGGCGATTCCAGCCGAAAGTATGAATTTACTTTTCACCTGGTATGAGAATCGCCCTCTCAGGCCGTTACTGAACCCCTCCACCCAGCGATTGCCACAGCGTGATGCGGTTTTCCAGGTCGGTTTGCTGCAAGGCAATCAGTGATTCCTGTGCTGACCACAGCGATCGCTGCGCGGTGAGCACCGACAGATAATCGCCCGCGCCAGCCTTGTAACTGCGCGTCGCCACATCCAGCGTTTTTTGCTCCGCCGCCACGTATTCACGCTGGGCATCAAGCTGTTCGCTCAACGTTTCGCGCCGCGCCAGCGCGTCGGCCACGTCCTTAAACGCGCTCTGGATGGTCTTCTCATAGGTGGCGATTAGCCCCTTCTTCTCCGCTTCCGCATAGCGCAGCTGCGCCATATTGTTGCCCCCGCTAAACAGCGGCAGGGTGATGGACGGCGCGAACGACCAGACCTTCATGCCGTGGCTGAACAGGGATGACAGCGAATCGCTGCCGACGCCCGCGCTGGCGGTCAGTGAAATGGTCGGGAAGAAGTTGGCGCGTGCCGCGCCGATGTTGGCATTAGCGCTCAGCAGGTTATGTTCCGCCTCCTGAATGTCCGGGCGACGCAGCAGCGCGCTGGAGCTGACGCCCGCCGGGATCAGCGTGATGGCGTTATCGCTCAGGCTCTCCAGCGTGCCGGGCAGCAGGTTCTCGGGCACCGTATCGCCCGCCAGCAGGTTAAGGGCGTTTTTGTCCTGCATCACCAGCGTCTGGTAGCTCGCCACGCTGGCGCGCGCCTGCTGGTAAACCGCCATCGCTTCACTGACGTCCGTGGCCGCTGCCACACCTACTTCCTGCTGACGTTTGACGATTTTGAGCGAGTTCGCGGCGCTCTCCAGGGTGGATTTCGCCAGCGCCAGATTGCTGTTATCCGCCGCCAGCGTCACCCAGGCCGTGGTCAGTTCGCTGACCATTGTCAGGCGCGTGTTCTGCGCGGTGAACTCGCTGGCAAGCCAGGTTTCACGCGCGGCGCGCGACAGGCTCTGGTTGCGGCCAAACAGATCCAGTTCGAAGCTGGAGACCGTGCCGTTGGCTTCGTCGCTCGTCGCGACGCCGCTCGCCAGCGTGCGGCTGCGGGTGTGGCTCAGTTCCGCGTCCACCGTCGGGAACAGGGACGATCGCGTTTCGCCATACTGGGCACGAGCGGCGTCGATATCCGCAATCGCTTTTTGCACGTCGCGGTTGCTGTTGAGCGCCATCGTCACCACGCTTTTCAGCCGCGCATCATTCATCACCTGCTGCCACTGGCTCACCACGGCGCTGGCTTCGCCGTGCGCGCCGGGCAGTGTGGCCGGAACGGGTGCGTCCGGGCGCTGATACGTGGGATCTAATGACACACAGCCTGCGCTCAGCAGTGCTAACGCTAAAACAGTTACACGAAACATTATGACCTCCGGTTTGCGTGCTTACCGGAGAACAGACGTTTCACCAGTACAAAGAATAAAGGAACGAAGAAGATCGCCAGCAGCGTCGCGGCCAGCGTCCCGCCGATAATGCCGGTGCCGATCGCCACGCGGCTGTTGGCCCCCGCGCCGGTGGCAATCGCCAGCGGCGTCACGCCTGCGATAAACGCCAGCGAGGTCATGATGATCGGACGCAGACGCGTCTGGGCGGCCCGCAGGGCGGCGCGCGTCAGGGAGTAGCCTTCGGCCACTTTGGCTTCGGCAAACTCGACAATCAGAATGGCGTTCTTCGACGACAGACCGATGGTGGTCAGCAGCGCCACCTGGAAATAGACATCGTTGCTCAGGCCGCGCAGGGAGGCGGCAATGGCCGCGCCCAGCACCCCAAGCGGGATCACGAGGATCACCGAAATGGGCACCGACCAGCTCTCATACAGTGCCGCCAGGCACAGGAACACCACGAGGATGGAGAGGGCATAAAGGCTCATCGCCTGACCGCTCGCCAGTTTTTCCTGCAACGACAAACCGCTCCACGCCCAGGTGCTGCCGGACGGCAGGTTATTCGCCAGCTGCTCCATTTTGCTCATCGCCGTACCGGAGCTGGCGCCGCTGGCGTTCTCGCCCTGAATTTCATACGCCGCCGAGCCGTTGTAGCGCACCAGGCTTTCCGGGCCATACTCCCAGCGGGTGGTGGCGAAGGCGGAGAATGGGGTCATAGTGCTGTCGCTGCCGCGCACATACCATTTGTTGAGATCCGACGGTACCGCGCGATAGTCGCTGTCGCCCTGGATGTAGACCTTTTTCACGCGGCCACGGTCAATGAAGTCGTTCACGTAGGTGCCGCCCCAGGCGCTGGACAGGGTGTCGGTGACGTCGCTCAGGGAGAGCCCCAGCGACACGGCTTTGTTGTTATCGATATCCACCTGAAGCTGCGGCATCTGCGGCAGATCGTTGGCGCGCACGGCGTGCAGCGAGCTGTCCTGATTCGCTTCGCCAATCAGCTGGTTACGCAGTTTCAGCAGCGCGTCGCGGTCGGTGCCGCCGCTCGCCATCAGCTCAAAGGTAAAGCCGTTGCTCTGGCCCAGACCGTCCACTGCCGGCGGTGTCATCGCAAAGATGGTGGCATCGCGGATGGCGCTCAGCTCCTGCGTGGCGCGCAGGGCAATGGCCTGCGCGGTGTTTTCCTCGCCTTTACGCTCTGACCAGTTTTTCAGGGAGACGAACGCCATCCCGGCGTTCTGGCCGCTGCCGCTGAAGCTGAAGCCTTCAACGGTAAAGATCACGTCGGTATTGGCTTTCTCTTTGGTGAGGAACCACTCGCGTACCTGGCGGCTTACCTCTGCGGTACGCACCGCGGTTGCGCCGGCAGGGAGGGTGTACTGCACCATGATTTCTCCCTGGTCTTCGGTTGGCAGGAAGCTGCCCGGCAGTTTCAGCATGGCGAACCCCATCGCGCCGCAGAGCAGGGCGAAGATCACCAGCATGCCGCCGGAACGGCGCAGGGCGCGCAGAACCTTATTCTGATAGCCGTGCTCGGTCTTACTGTAGAAGCGGTTAAACGCGCCGAAGAAGCCCTTTTTGTGCGGAGCGGTGTGATTCAGGATCGAGCCGCACAGCGCGGGCGTCAGGGTCAGCGCCACCACCACGGAGAGGAACATCGCCGAAATAATGGTGACCGAGAACTGACGGTAAATGACCCCGGTAGAGCCGCCGAAGAAGGCCATCGGCAGGAATACCGCAGAGAGCACCAGCGCAATGGCGATCAGCGCGCCGGAAATTTCGCCCATCGATTTTTCGGTCGCTTCCCGGGCGGGCAGCCCTTCGTCGCGCATAATACGCTCGACGTTTTCCACCACCACGATGGCGTCATCCACCAAAAGTCCTATCGCCAGCACCATGGCAAACAGCGTCAGGGTGTTGATGGAGTAACCGAACAGCGCCAGTACGCCGAAGGTGCCCAGCAGCACCACCGGCACCGCCAGCGCCGGGATCAGCGTCGCGCGGATGTTTTGCAGAAACAGGTACATCACCACCACCACGAGGATAATGGCTTCGAACAGGGTCTGAATCACGTCCTCAACGGAGATCTTGATGAACTCGGTGCTGTCTTTCGGGTAGGCCACGTCGTAGCCTTCCGGCATCGACTTTTTGAACTCGGCGATCTTGTCTTTTACCGCCGTGGCGGTGTTAAGCGCGTTGGCGCCCGGCGAGAGCATCACCGCCATACCCGCCGCCGGGTGGCCGTTCAGCTTCGCGGTGGCGGTGTAATCTTCGCTGCCCATCTCCACGCGCGCGACGTCGCTGATGCGCACCACCGCACCGTTGGACTGGCTCTTGACGATGATTTTTTTGAACTCATCGACCGTTTGCAGACGCGACTGAGCGCGGACGGTGGCGGTCAGCTGTTGGGCGTTCGACGAGGGCAGCGCGCCGATTTTACCGGCGGAGACCTGCACGTTCTGCGCTTCAATCGCGCTCTGCACGTCGGAGGGCATCAGCGAGTACGACGCCAGCTTAGCCGGGTCGAGCCAGATGCGCATCGCGTATTCTGCACCGAACACCTGCAGGCTGCCGACGCCATCCACGCGCGCCAGCGGATCCTGCATATTACTCACCAGCCAGTCGGCGATATCCGAGCTGCTGGCGGTGTCGGTTTTATCATATACGCCCATGATCAGCAGGAAGTTGCTCTGGGATTTTTCGACGGTGATCCCGGACTGCTGCACCTCGGTCGGCAGGCGTGATTCCGCCTGCTGGACTTTGTTCTGCACCTGTACCTGAGCGGTGTCCGGATCGGTTCCCTGTTCAAACGTGACGTTAATGCTCACCGACCCGTCCGAGCTGCTGGTGGAGGTGAAGTAGAGCAGGTTATCCAGCCCGGTGAGCTGCTGCTCGATCACCTGCGTCACGCTGTTCTCCAGCGTTTGTGCGGAGGCGCCGGTGTAGGTGGCGGATATTTTGATCGACGGCGGGGCAACGTCCGGGTACTGCGCAACGGGCAGCGTGCGGATCGCCAGTATCCCGGCGAGCATGATGAGAATGGCGATAACCCAGGCAAAGACCGGGCGACGCACGAAGAAACGGGAAAACATCAGGCGTTTCCTCCGTTGGTTTTCATCTCTTCAGCTTTCACTTCCTGCCCGGCGGTGACTTTGTCGGTGCCTTCCACAATCAGCTTATCGCCCGCCTTCAGGCCATTCAGCACCAGCCATTTATCGCCGTAGGTGTCGCCCGTCTCCAGCTGACGCTGCTCGACCTTGTTGCTGGCGTTCACCACCAGCGCGGTGGCGGTACCTTTGGCGTCGCGGGTGATGCCCTGCTGCGGCGCGAGGATCGCGTCATTCATGATGCCTTCATCCACTCGGGCGCGGACGAACATGCCCGGCAGAAGCTGATGCTGCGGGTTCGGAAAGACGGCGCGCAGGGTGACTGAGCCGGTAGACTCATCCACCGCCACTTCGGTTAACGCCAGATGGCCTTTTTCGCTGTAGCTGCTGCCGTCTTCGAGGATCAACGACACGTCCAGCGTATCGCTGTTGCTGGCGAGGGTTTGCTTGCGTAATCGCAGCAGATCGGCGCTGGAACGGGTTAAATCGACGTACATACTGTCCAGCCCGCGAATAGTGGCCAGCGCGGTATCCTGCTGGGCGGTCACCAGCGCGCCGGGGGTCACAGAGGAGATGCCGATACGTCCGGCAATCGGCGCGGTGACGGTGGTCCAGTTGAGGTTAATGCGGGCACTTTCCAGCGCGGCTTTCTTTGACTCGACGCTGGCCTTGTCCTGCGCGCAGGTGGACTTCGCGTCTTCCGCATCCTGACGTGATACGCCGTCGTCCTTCACCAGCTGCGCATAGCGCCGGGCTTTCTGGCAGTCGGCCTGCACCAGCGCCTGCGCCTGTTTCAGTGCGGCAGCAGCTTCATTATAAGCGGCGCGGTAGCTGGAAGGATCGATCTGATACAGCGCCTGCCCGGCCTTGACCGTATCGCCTTCGGTGAAGAGCCGTTTCTGAATAATGCCGCCCACCTGAGGGCGCACTTCGGCGCTCATCGCGGCGGCGGTGCGGCCGGTCAGCTCGCTGACCACGGACACCGGCTGGCTCATGAGTGTGACAATCCCCACTTTTGGAAGAGGACGCTGGGGAGCAGATGTTTGCGCATTATCGCACCCTGTCAGGAGGAGTAATGCTGCGATGGAGGTTGTTATGGTTTTCATAATCTTTTTCCAGGGTGAACGAAGCCTGCCCTGTTAATCGCTTAACAGGGAGGAGGGCTAATTAAAAACACAGCGATCCCGCATCTCTGGCAGAGCCAGAAATGAAAAAAGGGAAATTACTTATTTCCGCTAATTATTCACATGCGATTACTTCGCAGAGAAAAGCATATTTAAAATATTCTGGTATATGGGCTCTAATTGTTCTGACGGTACTTTTAAAGGCGTGAGTCGACGGTAAATCGTGCCTTCGATCATCACGGCGGTAATCTCCACGCAGCAGCGAATATGCTCATCGCTCAGGTGGGGGAACTGCTTTTTCAGGTGCTCACAGGCGTTGGCGAACATGCGGGCTTCGGCTTCGATCAGCATGTTTGCCACCAGCGGATTACGTGTGGCCTCTGCGGACATTTCGAGCATTAGCGCGTCATCATCTTCGTTAAGCGTCTGGCGCCAGGCAAGCGCCTGCGGCATCCCTTCAACCAGGGTTTTGCCCTGCATCTCCTCAATACGTGAGTCGATAATGCGCCGGATCATCTCTTCAATGATCGCGTCTTTGTTACTGAAATAGCGATAGATTTGTCCGACGCTGAGCCTGGCTTCGCTGGCGATCTGCGACATGCTGGCAGCGTGAAATCCACTGGCGCGAAAGCAGCGGCGCGCGGCGGTGATGATTTCGTCCTGCCGTAGTTTTTGTCGTTCTTCCAGCTTTGTGCTCATCGTCGGCTACCGTAAAAAGTGAGAATGATCGTTCTCATTATACGTTTTCGGAGCCTATTGGAAAGGTTTTTTTTATTTACATATTGAATGAATATTTCCTTGTTTAAACAATGGAGGAAATAAGGAGTTTTTATGAAGGTTAAGCTGTGAGATATTCAGATTGCGCTGAAAATAAGGAGAGATTTATGCATCTGAGCATTACAGATAAAGTCACGGCTGAAGAAAAAGAAGAATTATTAACGGGGCTAAGAGCCTATAACGCGCAGTATTTAGATCTGGCGACGTTTAGTGGCGATATTGGCGTATATGTGCGAGACGACAACGGCGTCATGCTGGGCGGGTTAATCGGCGTACGTAAAGGCGACTGGCTGAATATCGACTTTCTGTGGGTCAGCGACAGGGTGCGGGGAACGGGCGTCGGCAGCCAGCTGATCAAAACGGCTGAAGAGGAGGCCCGTCGTAAAGGGTGTCGTCACGCGCTGGTGGATACGGTCAGCTTCCAGGCGCGTCCGTTCTATGAAAAACAGGGTTATCAGGTGCAGATGTCCTTACAGGATTACCCTTATCAGGGAATGCAGAGACACTATCTGACCAGGGATCTTTAACCGCCGATCCCGGTGCCGATCACGGCTAACACGTGGCGCACAACGATCTCCGGCGAGAGGGCATTAAGCCTCTCGTCATTGCGCATGCGAGAGAACGGCACCAGCACCAGGCTCAGCAGCGTAGTGAACAGCAGTTCGGGGGCCAGCGCCGGATTCAGCTTTCCTTCCTGCTGCCAGCCTTTGATGGTTGCCAGCGTGGTGTGATATTTCTCATCGCCAAAGCGCTCCTGCAAATGCGTACGCAGTACCGGCATCTCGCCGATCACCTCCTGCATCCACAGCGGGGCAAACCAGCGATACTTTTCCGCCAGTTCGGCCAGCACCCTGACCATTTCCGTCAGGGCATCCACCGGCGAATCCCGGTTGTCGGCGAAAATCGCCCCGATCCGCTCGCGTAACGGCAGGAAGCGCTCCTCAATCATCGCATCCAGCAACTGTTCTCTGGAGTTGAAGTAGTAGTGCAGCATGGCGGGCGTCACGCCTGCTTCGCGGGCAATAGCGTTCAACGACGTATTGGCGATCCCCTGGCGGGAAAAGAGATTCAGGGCGATATCCAGCAGCTGTTCACGGCTGGCGGTAACGCGCTTGCCGCCGCGTGGCCGACCGGGGCGGCGGGGTTCAGAATTGTCCTTTTGTGCTGACATGGTCACCGTATCTCTTGATCTTATTCATCACTTCCACAAATATTAATTATACGATTAATTAATTTCAAGTGATGTCTTATGGAGTCCGACGTAATGACTCAACCTGCGAAAAAGGTGCCGTCGATTAAGCTGCTGTTCAGCGCACTCCTGCTGGTGATGCTGCTCTCGGCGCTGGATCAGACCATTGTCTCCACCGCGCTGCCGACCATCGTCGGTGAGCTGGGCGGGCTGGATAAGCTCTCCTGGGTGGTGACAGCCTATATCCTCAGTTCGACCATCGTGGTGCCGCTGTATGGCAAATTCGGCGATCTGTTTGGCCGTAAAATCGTCCTGCAAATCGCAATAGTGCTTTTCCTGGTGGGCTCTGCGCTGTGTGGCCTGGCGCAGAACATGACCCAGCTGGTGCTGATGCGCGCCCTGCAAGGGCTGGGGGGCGGCGGCCTGATGGTGATCAGCATGGCCGCCGTGGCGGACGTGATCCCGCCTGCCGATCGGGGTCGCTATCAGGGGCTGTTTGGCGGCGTGTTTGGCCTGGCGACGGTGATAGGCCCGCTGATCGGCGGGTTTATCGTTCAGCATGCATCCTGGCGCTGGATTTTCTACATCAACCTGCCGCTGGGGCTGTTTGCGCTGCTGGTGATTGGCGCGGTATTCCACGGCAGCGCGCGGCGCAGCAAGCATGAGATTGATTACCTGGGGGCGATTTACCTCAGCATGGCGCTGCTGTGCATCATTCTGTTTACCACCGAGGGCGGTACGATCCGCCAATGGAACGACCCGCAGCTGTGGTGCATTCTGGCCTTCGGCCTGACGGGGATCGCCGGGTTTATTTACGAAGAGCGGCTGGCGTGGGAGCCGATTATCCCGCTGTCGCTCTTCCGCGACCGCAGCTTCCTGCTCTGTAGCCTGATTGGCTTTATCATCGGCATGTCCCTGTTTGGCTCGGTAACGTTCCTGCCGCTCTATTTACAGGTGGTGAAAGACGCCACGCCAACGCAGGCCGGCTTGCAGCTGATCCCCCTGATGGGCGGGCTGTTGCTCACCTCCATCATCAGCGGGCGCATCATCAGCCGCACCGGGAAATACCGTCTGTTCCCGATCCTCGGCACGCTGCTCGGCGTGGTGGGGATGGTGTTACTGACGCGCATTTCAATCACCTCCCCAACCTGGCAGCTGTACCTGTTTACCGGCGTGCTGGGCATGGGGCTGGGACTGGTGATGCAGGTGCTGGTGCTGGCGGTGCAGAACAGCGTGTCAGCCGATCAATACGGCGTAGCGACCTCTGGGGTGACGCTGTTCCGTTCCATTGGCGGGGCGATTGGCGTTGCGCTGTTTGGCGCGGTGTTCACCCATATTCTGCAATCAGGGCTGATCGACAGGCTGCCGGAAGGGGCGGAACTGCCGCGCGAACTTAATCCCGTTGCCATTCACCATCTGCCTGATGCCCTGCGTCTGGACTATCTGGATGCGTTCGGCTCGGCTATCCATGCGGTGTTTATGCTGGCGGCGGGGATTATGGTGCTGGCGTTTGTGCTGTCGTGGTTTTTGCGCGAAGCGCCGCTGCGTCGGCAGGCGTGAGGGAAGCGGTTCTGCTTGCGCCTGGACTACCGTAGCCTGATGCCCATCGCCGGGTGGCGCTACGCTTACCGGGCCTACACTTCGCCCGTTACGTAGGCCGGGTAAGCGCAGCGCCACCCGGCAACAGGCCGCATATAACTTAACCGTCTTACTGATTCCTTTTCGTTTTTTAGCCTGCCGTCTCGTTGTCGATATAGTCTTCAAAACCACTGTCGAAAGGAACTGTCTCGTGAAATTTCAGTTGAGTGCTCTGGTGCTCGCGGCCCTGCTGCTGGCAGGTTGCGATCAAGGCGGCAATGATGCCAGACACATTAAAGTCGGCGTGATTAATGGCGCTGAGCAGGACGTGGCGGAAGTCGCCAAAAAGGTGGCAAAAGAGAAATACGGTCTGGATGTTGAGCTGGTGGGCTTTAGCGGCTCGCTGCTACCCAACGATGCCACCAACCAGGGCGAACTGGACGCCAACGTCTTCCAGCATCGCCCGTTCCTTGCACAAGATAACAAGGCGCACAATTACACGCTGGTCGCCGTGGCCAATACCTTCGTCTTCCCGATGGCGGGTTACTCCCGAAAGATTAAATCGGTGTCTGAGCTGAAGGATGGCGCAACCATTGCGATTCCAAACGATCCCACCAACCTCGGCCGCGCGCTGTTGCTGCTGCAAAAAGAGAAGCTGATTACCCTTAAACCAGATGTTGGCCTGCTGCCAACGGCGCTGGATATTACCGCGAACCCGAAAAACGTACAGATTATGGAGCTGGAAGGGGCGCAGCTGCCGCGCGTGCTGGACGATCCGAAAGTGGATGTGGCCATCATCAGTACCACCTATCTTCAGCAAACGGGGCTGTCTCCGGTACATGACAGCGTCTTTATTGAGGACAAAAACTCGCCTTACGTGAATATAGTGGTCACGCGAGAAGACAACAAAGACGCCGAAAACGTGAAGGAATTTATCCAGTCCTATCAGTCGCCGGAAGTGGCGAAAGCGGCAGAGACCATTTTTAACGGCGGTGCGGTGCCGGGCTGGTAGGCCACGGTAAGCTGGCCCTCACAGCGTTACGCGGGCATCGGTGCGGCTTTCGGGCCACAGAAAACCCTGGCCAGACTGTGCGCCAGACGTGCGGGCGCGCGCCAGATCCCGCGAATTCTCGATGCCTTCGATAAGAATTGATTGCGCGATACCTGCCCTGACCTCCTGCACAAACGGGGCAAGCGGCGCGCGCTCGCGCAGCGCTGAGCGGTCAATTTTTACCCCATCCAGCGGCAGCGCAAGCCGCGCGAACGCCTCAGCCAACTCCCGGGTTAAATCGTCCAGCCAGATTTGCCATCCCGCCTCTTTTAACCGAACAAGCGTGGCATGAAGACGATGTTGCTCAGCCTTACTCAGCCGTGTGATGGTGTGAGGATCCTGAATTTCAATCGTTAACCGCTGCTGATGGCGTAACGCCAGCAACAACCGGATAGCGCGTTCGTCGAGAAGGTGCTCTGCCGGAAGGTTTAGCCAGTAAGCGTCCCGGGCGGGTATCTGTAACAGGGTGTTGGCCTGCCAGAAGAAGATTTGCAGCGCGCTGCGCGAAGGCAGAGAAGCAAATAATATCTCCAGATTGACGTTATGGATCTCCACGAGAACTTCATGCGCGAACATCTGGCCCGAATGAAGATCGACAAGCGGCTGGAATCGCAGCCCTGAGATACGTTGCAACAGGGGAGAGGGAAGAACGGTATACATGGAACAGCCTTCAGGAAATGAAAAAAGGTTCCCGCGGACACGGGAACAAAAGGCAAACGACACACGGTCAAATTCTTAATTCAGGATCCAGCGAATGCTCTGGTAAAACGAGGGGCCACGCACGGCCTTAAGCTTGTTCATGGCGTTGTTTTTATAAAAGTAAACCAGCCTGACGTTACACCCCAGCTGACGGGCGATTTGCTTGGTTTTGAGATTACAGGAATAGCCGCGCAATACGCTGGCCTCCTCGCTGGACAGCCTCGCCGGGGTGCGTAAGCGGGTAGTCATGCCTACGTTGTAACGACCAGACTCTTGCGGCGTCTGGCTCATCAGTATTTGCCACAGCGCTTTGATATCCCCCAGGGAGACTCTTTTGCTGATTACTCCATCAACATGTTTGAATTTCAAATAGCCAGCGGATAACGAATAGATATAGATCTTCGCCGTCACTTGTTTCTGTTTAATACAGAGAATGTCGTCATTCGTCGTCACCCGGAAATGACGCGTATTCAACGGATCATAAATGATGATATCAAAGAGTTGTTCACTCATAGCAAGTTCTTCGATATGGGTAAACCCATGGAAAATAACGTCGTGTTTTTCATCAGGCTCACGCTTTCCGAGCGATTGCAGGCCAATCATCGTGAATTCGCAGCTGTCAACAACGGCAACGTGAATTGTTTTTTTATTTTGCATTGGCATTCTCCTTTCGCTGAGTAAACAGTCCATATAAGAGAAAATGGCGGTTCGCACTCTCTTATTAAAAGAATGGCGAGCACTTTTTAAATAACGCGATGCGATGGCATCAATGTAAGCCAATACAAACCGTCGAGTAAAGCTGATGCCAATTATTAGAGGAAGATAAAATTGAAAAATGGTTTTAATGGTATATGCAATTGTTTTAATCTTCTAATAATATTCATGCCGGATTTTTATTCTGTGAATGGGCGATTAATAAGCATCAGAAGGTTGATTGATGGGGTTTATCCACCGTTTTTTCAGTGGCTTACTGCTATTCCTGAAAGAGAAATTGTGATCGCGGCAGGGTTATCGACAAGGCTTTATCTGCAAGAGGAAACGGCGTGCAGAATAAAATAGAATTTTTTCTATAAATTTAATGTCCTTGTTCAGATTTTTAAGCCTGAGAAGGATAAAATCCTGGCGTGAAGAGGTTGTGAGTGATGAGTACATAAACTATTATCATTTTCCTCCGGTCACGAGAATTTAGAAAAGACATGAATAATACTGAACGTATCGTAAGGGTAATGGTGTTTTACAAAATAAATATATTTAAAGAGATAATATTCCGGGCGCTCCATGATCTTTTACCCGATTACGTATTGAACATTACTCAGGTCGATTCCACTGAACAGGCGCTGGCGGCGGTCGCGGATAATAACGTGGATGTTTTCTTCACTGAATTTAATTATCTGCTTAATCATAAAGAGTGGAGTGCGGAGGTCAGCAGCCGTTTTACATCTTTATGTAAAACCCATCACGTCAGGCGTGTTCTGTTGGTGCCCGAGCTGCCTTACGGGCTGTTAAAAAAAGTTCTGGAGATGAAATTTGAATTAACCATCAGTCAGCAGGATGAATTGACTGAACTGAAAAAGGAATTACCCGCGTTGCTCATGGCGGACGGGCAAACACCGTCGATCTCTTCGTGGCTCAGGCGGGTAATGCGGTCCGGTTCCCGGGCGCGCTCCATCCTCTCGGCCAGAGAGTGGGAGGTGCTCCATCTTATCGTGGAAGGATTTTCAACGACGGAGATTGCCCGTCATCGAAACCGTTCGGTCAGTACCATTGCGACGCAGAAGCACAATGCGATGAAAAAGCTGAATCTTTCCAACCACAGCGAACTGATTAAGTATGTGCAAGCGGTTGGAAAGATGGAGAAATAGCTCACATCAGGGATAGATAATATTCAGCGTAGCCGATGTATTGATCTTACCCTGGCTCACCTGGGCGGGCGCCCACACATAATAGTACGCCGCCATCGGAAGGGTGAAATGTTCGTCCAGCGCCGCGCCAGCCGCCACGCTGAAAATCATCGTGGCGTTGCCACGGCTGGTGGTTGAGGTAGAGAAGGTCACCGGCGTTTGCGGGGCGTCACGTTTTATCAGGCGTAGCCCCACGCCCTGCGCCGCGCTACTGCTGCTGTCGATCAGCACCGAGCTGTCTGTTGAGAGCAACTGCGTGCTGGACAGAAACATCTCAATTGCCCGATCGGAATTGCCGTTAACCCCGACGTTCTGACAGCTCATGTTCAGTGAAAAAGGCGTCAGCCCCGGCTGTGAGGATGCACTGAGCTGGGGAATGCCGAGCGTCGGCAGCGCTACGGTCAGCCCCGCATTATCAAAGGAACAGGTAGTCAGTTTTGGCGCGTATTTGATGATCATCGGCTGACCAAACATATCGCGGTTGTCGTAAGGCCACTTGAACCCGCTGAATAACCACTGCGCTATCTTGATGACCTGATTGATTGGCCAGGTGATGATTTCCCAGAAGGATAACCCACTCATGTCGCTGACGAACAGAACGTCGCTCATGTTCGCCGTATCCCCCGTCAGGGTAGTGCCGCTCTGGTTAACGAGGGTGAAGCGAACCGTAAACGGTGTGTTCAGCTCAGACGCCGTATGGCTACCGCTGGCAGTCAGGGTTTTATTGGCCGGGGGATTGGTGATCTCCGCCCGCACCATATACTTGTTATTGCTGAACCCGAGGATGGTCGCGTATTTGCTGTCGGTCGAGAGGATCGGCGTGTAAGAAAATTCACTGTTACCTGTCGTACAGTTGAATGAGCCGCTGTACTGGGTGCTGAAGCTGCCGGTCCATGTGGGCGTGGCCGGGCTCAGCTTATCCGATAAATCAATGGTAATCGGTGTGCCATAAACGATGCTGCTGCCGGAGCAGGTGGCATAGCTCATCCCACTAATACTGGAGAGGAGCAGGAATATGAATGATCGTAACATTTTGATAATCCGTAATTAATGGCAAACCGATGAGGGGCTGTTCAGCCCCCAGGCTGGGGCGGAGATTTCGCACTTCCCGCCCCGGAGATGCACGTTGAGCGCGCGTGGCGGCTGTTCAGCGCGGATATACAGTACGCTGGCCTGGCCGACATACCCGACAGATTCACCGTGTTCATCCAGCACTTCGGTACCAAAGGGCAGCGGTTTGCCGTCGGCACGCGTCGCATGAAGTACCCATGACTCGCGTTTGTCGGTTTCGAAGCGGATGTAGCTCACCGCCCCGTCGTAAGGGGCCACGTTAGCCATGTTGCCGATCACCTCCGCGCCAGCGCTGTTTTCCGTTTGCGATAACGTAATGGCGTTTTTGCGATACGGGGTGGCGTAAGGCACCAGCGCCACGCCATCGCGGTTCGTCATAATGCTTTCATCGCCGTTCACCATCAGTCCCTCCGCTTTTGGCGCATCGACG
The DNA here is from genome assembly GCF_001037655.1 of Enterobacter sp. MGH85. Taxonomy (NCBI): domain Bacteria; kingdom Pseudomonadati; phylum Pseudomonadota; class Gammaproteobacteria; order Enterobacterales; family Enterobacteriaceae; genus Enterobacter; species Enterobacter sp. MGH85. The sequence continues at coordinate 813,940 of NZ_KQ089925.1, read as the reverse complement.
ATAGTCATGGTTGTGCCGGTTTCGTTTGAGGCGAGAACGTGCCACGGGTAGGCCACCAGGCTTCCCCGTCCGCTGAGCCCGGTCTGGCGGTAGTCGGAGGATTCGCTGTAAGAGCCACCGAGTGTCGCGAAGTTCGAACGGTACGCGGCGTTAACGCTTGCCGCATTTTTACCCCCCCGCGCATTACTGCCGGAGAGGGTGTAGCTCAGGCGGTTCGACGCCAGCGCGTTCCCGCTCATGCTGATATTGCTCTGCTCGTAATGCGAATCGCTGGCCGTCAGGCTGGAGGTGATCCAGGCATTATTATCAAACAGCGAGAACGGCAGGCTGAGGGAGAGGTAAAGGCGCGTCTCTTCTTCACTGTCCCTGTTCCGTACCCGGCTGGCCGACAGGGTATAGCTGGCGCGGCCGATGGCGTTGGAATAGCCCATCTGGTATTCGCGCGTGGTTTGCTGTGAGTTCCAGTAATCGCGCTGTGTGCCGGAGACAAATACCGTGCCCCAGTTATTGAGCAGGCGCTGATTAAGGTTAAGCGTAAAGGTATTCTTGGGCTGCGCCGCGCGCAGGGCATCCCAGGTGCTTAGCGACATGTCGGGCGCAACGCCAAACCGATCTTCATAGTCGTCGTACTGCGCTCTCAGGCGCTGATACCCTTCGCGCGAATAGAGCGCGTCGCTGAAGCTGTAATAGCCTTTAGTGGAATAGCGATAGGCCGCCAGGGTGAAGTTGGTGGCGGTGGTATCGATAAATTTGCTGTACGACACGCGATAACTCTGACCGCTGCTGGTGCGATCCTGTAGGGTGGTTTTGGCGTGGGTGACATCAAACGAGACCGCGCCAAACGGAAGGTTCCACCCGGTACCGACAAGCCCGGCCTGGTAGTTATCGCTAATAATCGTCCCGGTATACCCGGTGATGAGGTTATTAAACCCGTAGCGCAGCGTGGCCTGCATGAATGCGGGTTCGGCATCGAGCGTGTTCTGGTGCACTTTACCCGCCACCACGCTGTACTGACTCACCCCTTCTTTTAGCATCCCGGGCACGGCGGAAAACGGCACCGTGAAGGACTGCTGTGAACCGTCCGCTTCACGCACCACCACCAGCAAATCGCCCGCAGAGCCGGTAGGCTGAATGCTGTCGAGGGTAAACTGGCCCGGCGGTACGTTCTCCTGATAGATCACGTTGCCATTCTGGATAACTTTCACCAGGGCGTTCGTCCGTGCCACGCCGTGAACCACCGGTGAAAAACCCTGCTGTGAATTTGGGCGCATCTTCATGTCCGACGCCAGCGACACGCCGCGCACGCGCAGGGAATCAAACAGATCGCCAGGAATATAAAAGTCACCCAGCGTCAGGTTGGATTTCAGCGAGGCCAGGGGACGGCGCAGGTAGCGGGTATTATTCTGCCAGCTACTCTCTCCGCTGGCCGTTTTCCGCCAGGCGCTGCTGTCGCGAAACTGCCAGCCGAACAGGTTGGCGCCGGAATCCAGCCCGGCATAAAAATCATCATTTGTGTCTTTCGCAGCGCCTTTTGCACGGGTGTTATACCAGGTCGTGTTCCACGAGAGCATCAGCGCCGGGATCCCCTCGTCCCAAAACTGGGGGGCAATGTAACCTTCTTCAGTACGCAGCACAGCCGCCTGCGGAACGGTAAGCGCCAGACTCAGGGTGCTGGTATCGGTTTTGACTTCACCGCCCTGAACCAGATCGCGCAGCTGCACCTGCCCGTGCGCAATGGCGGGCGCAGGCACGGACGTGGTGTTGATGCCAAGCGACCGGGCATCTTTCCAGGCAAGGCGGATGTCGTCACGCTGCTCGCCGTAGATGACGGTATAACGTCCCTTCCAGCTGCCGTTTACGTAGATATCCATCTCCTGACTGCCGGCAGGCATGGCGTTGTTTTCGGAAAAGCGAGACAGATCGGACTCACCGGATGCGCCAGCAAGCAGGGAGGGATCAAACGAGACGGCCCCTGATTTATGCGAAAGCAGAAGCGTGCAGACTGCCAGCAGACAGAGTCTGTTTTGTTTCATTTTCATGGTGAGTCTTTCCGATCACTGACTGGTGAAAGTCCGGGTTTTATACGCGCCAAGATCGTCCACATACATCAGCTGGAAGGTTTGTCCGCGCTTAACCGTATTTTTTGCGGCGACCGTCAGCTGCCCAAACGGGGAAACCATCGGGGACTCCTGGAGCAATTTCGTTTTACCCAGCGAAATATTGGCGACCGTAATATGGAACGGACTGTTATTTGTAATGCGAAAGCGATCGCCTTCGGCGGCGAGCGTCAGTTTCGCCACCGCGTCATCCAGCGTGCCTTTCAGCGCAGCGGGCCGGTAAAAAAGTTTGATACGGGATTTAATCGCCAGCTGAACGGTATTCTGATTTTGCAGATTTTCAGGTCTGGGCGGAATGTCGAGGACATTCAGGAAAAAGACGGATTCGCGATCCGCAGGCAAGCTGGACGGCAGCTTTTTAATACGAAGCTGTTGGCCATTATGTTCGTTAACTTTTATCACCGGCGGCGACAGCAGAAACGGCACATTGGCTGTTTCCGGCGTGGAATTAATATCACCGTCATCTATCCAGGATTGCACCAGAGCGGGCGTATCGCCCGTATTCATTAACTGGACGATCACCTCTTTGTTATTTTCAGGATAAAGGACACGGGTGCCATTAATGACAATATTGGCCCATGAGTGACCGGTGCTTAGCAGTAAGCCTGCCAGCAAAATTGCCTTGCGCATGATTGCAACCTTAAATACAGGCTCTGCGAAAACAGAGCCTGAATAATCATTATTACAGGTAGGAAATGGTATACGCTACGTTGGAGCTTAACTCGCCCACGGTGGCGGCAGCGGCGTTCGTTTTATAGTAATAAACATCCAGCGTCAGCGTCTCGGAATCTGGCGCGGTCGCTGTACCCATAATATCCGTAGTGTAAGGCTGGTTCAGGGTAATTGGCGTAGACGAACCTGGCTCCACTAACGCAAAACCGACATTACGTGCCACACTGGCATCGCTTTCGTTCACGCTGTTATTCAGCAGGTATTTACCGTCAGTGGAAATATTATCCGCGCTGGAGAAATACACTTTCAGCGGGGTACCGGTTGTTCCGGCTGCTGGTGAACAACCTGAGAACGTCAGCGCAATAGATTTTTTATTCTTAGTGATCAGGCCAACCGTGGTGCCTGCATCTTTTACCGAAATAGGGGAAAGCGCAACGGTAAAGTCCGCGCTTTTACCGCCGTTAATGGTACAGGTTGTATCGGTAATAGCGCCGGTAAAGTTAATGATACCACCCGCTGAATTGTCTGCGGCAACTGCACTGGTAGAAGCAATAGCGGCGGCCAGCAGTGATACGGTCATGATCGATTTGAACATGATAAACTCCATGAAGATTTGTGTTATTTAAAATGAATGTTAATCGGCTACACATGTCCCTGATGTACCGGCTAGACGCATGGCGACTCGGGAGAATGCTTTGACGATATTATGTTGCACTAAAAAAGTACATAACAAAACATTATTCCAACAACTTCTAAAGTTTAAGATTATAATCTTGCGAGTTAGTTTTTTTTAATGTTTTAACCTAAATGCGTTAGTTCGAATATTTTTATTAATGATTTAATAATTGTTAATTAATGAAGCTTTATGAATTCATCTCTCAATTAATATCACGCGACTTGACCACACAAACTTTAGACTTATTATTGCCTGGCAAATGCACATAATTTTAACAATGGCGTAATAATAATATGAAGTATCTCATTGATCTTACAATGCTTTATGAAGTCGACACCGGTATGATCATGATTAATGGAGAGGAAGAGTCATCCATTAAGTTATCTAACCAGGCGGGTCGTCTGCTTTATGAACTTATCATCAATAATGGTAAAACTCTCGACAGAGACGACCTGATAAAGAAGGTCTGGGAGGATCATGGTTTCTCTGGTTCTTCGGTGAGTCTGAATGTTGCCATAAGTGAAATCAGAAAAGCATTTCGTACTTTAGGATGCGATCCTTTACTGATAAAAACGATACGTGGCAAGGGATTTAGCCTTGCCGCGCATATTGAACATCACACGGTCAGGCCGCCGGTTGTTTCAACGCTTAGTGAACAATCTGCCTCTGAAGCATTCGATACGCTAGCGCATAAGAAAGATGCCGATCCGCCTAAACAATTAATATCGCTGCACAGACTCTTTATTTCTCTTTGCACGTTATTACTGATTACCGTTATCGGCACCGCTGTTTTACTGTTGCACCAAAGGGATTCCTATGCCGAGAGCCTGAAAGATTCTGATATGCATCTGCTCGGTAAAGTGGACCGGTGTACGGTATACCTGATCGATAAGAATATGTATCAGCCGCGACAGCACTACTTTAATCACGTAAAAGAGGTCATTGCCAGTCAACATATCGACTGTCAACACCAGGTTGCAGATGCTTACTATTCCAGGTTTAAAAAGTCGCAGATAGAAAATTATTTCCTGGCCATCTGTTATCAGCAGGACAGTATCGACGATTATAAGAACTGCATTTCTTACAGAAGCCTGACCGGGAGTTAAAATATGTCAAGGACTAAAATGAGTGTACTGTTCAGTATCGTACTGGCGCTGTCTGCCATCGCGTTGTTGTGGATCTATTTTACCAGAACGCAGGATGAGGGGTTTGGCTGCCAGTCAGATACCATTTCCTGGAAAACCTATTCCACGGGTGAGTTAACCGATATGTCGCTAACCACGCTTTTCCTGTTTAACAACAAAGATGTTGTGACGGTTATTCATAAAGGCGTACTCAAGAAAGAGGGCAAAAGCTACCTGATTGACAGAAATTACACGCTCAGCGTGGAAAAAGTCGACGGAAGCAATATCTTTTATATTAAGGATAAAAAGCTGAATAAATCTGAAGATGATGCGGCACCGGATGGCGTTGTAAACGAAATGTTACTTGATAATATCAACTTCTTCTATATTACCCGCGTTAAACCGCACGCCTGGTTAATTAAGGGGCTGGTTTTGCCTGTAATGATGTGTGTGGCTGTTCCGACGTCCTGATATTTCTCTTTATTGAAAAATCGATATTTATCTATTGCTCGGGAAATTGAGTGATTTACTCAATACGTAACAATAAGATACGAGAAATTTATTTATATTTTTATTGTTATTCTCCGGCGAGTGAATTTTTCTGTATTGCCTCGTTATTTTGCGGCTGTCTATACTCCGCCTCGAAAAAGGGGCTCCCCTTTTTATACACGTGGATTCTTTTTTGAAGGACTAAATAAATGAACAAACTGAACGCTATCGTTCTGGGCTCCCTGTTGTCTGTTTCTGCCCTGAGCGCAGTTAATGCAGCAGAAACGACGGCTTCTGCCACCTGGCAGGCAACCGCGACCAAAGACAGCGAATCCGACCTGGTTGTTACGCCAACGCGTGCTTTGAACTTCGTTTACAGCGCCAATACCAAATCTTTCAACACCGATACCGGTCTGTTTGATGTGGCTATCCGTGGCGATCACTCTACGGCGACCAGCTTCAAACTCGAAGCTATCCTCGACGATTCAAACAACACGCTGTTCAGCGTGGGCGGTGAAGCGACCAAGCTGAAAGTGGGTGCGCGTTGGGGCGGTAACGACCTGGGCTCTATCGGTGGCACCGTGGGGGCGAAATCAACCGCATGGACCACGCTGGTTGATTCTTCTTCTAACACCGGCGTCTCTTCTGGCCTGTGGAACCTGACCACCAGCGCAGGCGCGGCGGCAGATACCGAAATTACCGGCCAGGACAAATTCGTCTTCTACGTTGACTCCGCTCAGGACAACGCGGGTACTGCGAAAGAGTTCAAAGACCTGACCAACAGCCTGTGGGAAGGGACCGTATCTGTTGCGTTCCGCGCAACCTGGGGCTAAGGCCTGATCGATCCAGGGGCGCAAGCCCCTGTTTAGGGAAATAGCATGTTTAACCTCAAATCCGCCTTCTTATTTTTATTATTTATCTCTTCCTCCGCGCTGGCCATTAATGTGGGAAAAGTCACCACCATTATTCCTGCGGATGCTGACTCCACCGCCAAGGAAATAAAAAACGAAGCAGACAGCGTGCGTATTGTTTCTGTTCGCGCACAGCGGATCAGCAGCCCAATGGATGAAGGGATCGTCATTAATCCGGAGAAAGTGGACGAACTGTTGCTGACGCCCACGCGCATGGTAATGCCCGCCGGTACCAGCAATATTGTCAAATTTTACTATCACGGAAACGCCGATAACAAAGAGCGTTACTACCGCATTACCTTCACGGATGAAGGGGTGAGCGAAGAGGTGGACAGCGGTTCACCAAAAAACGGTACCGGGATGACGCGCGCGGTGGTGAGCACCATTCTGGTGGTTCAGCCCCGTGATAAGAAGATCGACTTCGTCTATGTGGCGGGAAAAATAACGAATAAGGGCAACACCGCTTTTCGCGTCAATGCGACCGGAACCTGCCTGAAGCCGAATCCGGAATCACCGACTACGCCGTGTACCAAAAACTTCTACCTGATGCCGGATACCTCGCGCGCTATCGAGGATATCAACGTTACGGATAACCATTTTCATCTCGGAATATGGGACCTGAAACAGTTCATACCTGTTAAGTAAGGATGCATGGTGAAAAATAAATTAGTGTTGCCGGTGATGATGGCTTGCGCATCCGGCACGCTGCCCGCGCTTGCGCATGCAGCCTCAAGCTCCGTGGTTATCGCTAATTACCGTTTTCCCGACTCGCTTTATGCACTGCTGGAGCAGGGGATCAAAATTCCCGTCTATCTGGTGAATACGCGTCCACACTCAGCACAACAAGGGAACCACGAAGGCACGGCGAGCGAATATGTTCGTATCGGTGACGTGACGCTCTTTGCAAAAGATCTGAAGCTGGGGCTGAGGGACGTTCAGGTCCAGGAGTCTGATAACGGCATTCGTCTGTCAAAAGAGATGAGAACGTTATTGCAGAGCATTAACGACAAGCAGTTTGATGACCAGATGCGCATTCCGGTAAGTACGGGGTCCGCGTTCGAGCTGGATCAGAAAAAAATGCGCCTGTTGCTGAATCTGTCGCAGAGCGACTACGGGGTGAATATTCGCCCGCGTGAGGTGGACATTGATGCGCCGGAGTCTGACGACCTGAGCGGCACGTTCTCCTACAACCTCGGGGCGTATCACACCGAGAGCGGCTACGGTGACAGCTGGTCGTCGGGCTATCTGAACGCAAGAAACTGGATCTCAATGGGCGTTGATCATGTGCTGATCGACGGCTCTGGCTACGTCAACGAGAGCAGCAGCGATACCCAGATGAACGCGGTTATGTGGGAGCGCGACTATCAGGGGATGCGCTACGCCGCGGGCATGCTGAACGGCTGGGCGATGCAGTCTCTGGCGAGCGTCAGCGGGATTTCCGGCGGTGAAGTCTACGGCGTTTCCATGGGCAACCAGGCCAACTCCCGTAAGCGCGATAACACGCTCTCTCTGACGCCTGTGGTGGTCTATTTCCCCACGGCGGGCGAGGCCCGTATTCGTCGTGACGGGCAGCTTATCGGGATTCAGCGCTTTGACGTCGGCAACCATGAAATTGACACCAGCAGCCTGCCCTACGGGATCTACAGCATCGAAGTTGAGGTGGTGAGCGGAAGCCGCACCGTGTCGCGTAGCATGTACACCGTGAATAAGCCGTTCTCCAGCAACGTGTCGGAAACGCTGCGCTGGCAGATGTGGGGCGGGATGTATAGCCGCGATAAATCCGTCGTCAATTATAAAAAATACGCGAAACACAAAAACGAGCAGGACAACACCTACTACTACGATTACGACACCAAACATAAAGACACCATGTCGCTGGTGGGGGCCTCGTTCAGCAAGCGCAGCGGGATGGTCGACTGGAACGCCTCCACCTACATGATGCGGGAACACATCGTCAGCGAGCTGTGGGCCTCCCTGAACCTGACGGGCTATTTCTCGGTGAATACCCAGACCATGGCCGCCTCCGACGGAACGTACCGCGCCAACTACGGCGCGAATCTCAGCCTGCCGTGGCAGATCGGTTCGGTCTGGTACTCCCATGAACAGCTCTCCAGCGGCAAGTTCCTCGATATCTATGAGAGCAAGGGCAACACCTGGGGCGCCTCCTTTAGCCTGCCGTCGTTCGGCCTGCCCTCAGCGGGCAACCTGAGCCTGATGCGTCAGGAGGACGACCTCTATCGCTATAAACGCTATCAGCTGGACTACTCCCAGGGGTTATACGCCGGTCGCTACGGTACGGCGCGCCTGCGGGTGGGGATGTCGCGCAACAAATACGACGGGTATTACGAAGAGAAAGATCGTTACGTGATGCTCGATTTCGCCATACCGCTCGGCAATACCGTGTCGGTTGGCGTTTCCCACAATCGCGATACCGGCACGGCGCTGAACGTCAGCGCCAGCCGCCAGTTTGAAGGCGATTACCTGAAATCGGCCACAGCCAACGTCTCGAAAGCCTTTAACAGCCGCCAGGATCGCAGCGTAAGCGGCGGCGGCAGCGTGAACTTCGACACGCCGTGGAACAGCAACATCCTCAGCGTCCAGAGCGGCATGAGTAAAGGCTGGAACTCCACGCTGACCAGTGACGGCAGCGTGGGCTGGTCCAAAGAGGCCATCGCCGCCGGGAAAGGCACCGAAAGCGCAGGGGTGATTGTCAGTACCGGTCTCAAATCTGATGAAGCGCTGACCCTGAAGCTTAACGGCCGGGCAGAACGCATTAAAGGGGATAAAACCTGGCTGTCGCTGCCGGCATACCAGGCTTATGACCTGGAAGTGATGAACAGTGAAACCGGTACGGAAAGCTATGAGATTGGCGCGAATGCGCGTCGCCATATCACGGTTTATCCGGGCAATACCGTGGTGATGAAGCCGCAGGTGAAGAAAATCGTCACCCTGTTTGGCCGCCTTGTGGATGCAAACGGCAATCCGATTGGCGCCACGCAGATCAAAAACCACGTTGGGCTGACCCGGACGGAGAACGACGGACGCTTCGTGATCGACGTTGATAAGAACAACCCTGTCCTGAGTATCGCCACGCCGGACGACAGCGTCTGCGAAGTGCGCCTGGACATTGAGTCTAACCGCGGTGCGCTGTGGCTCGGGGACATCTCCTGCGACAAAGGCGATTTCGTCTGGCAGGAAGCAAAAGGAACGCAGGAACGTGACGATGAAAAAGATATTCGCTCTTAATTTGCTGCTGATGAGCGCGGTGGCCCATGCGCAGGAGCTGCCCTATTTCGCCATTAATAATCCGGACAATAACGGTACGGGAAACAGCGCGGGGCTGTTTAGTCTGAACAGCACCTCGACCGCGTTTTTACACGGTTCGCGTGAGTGGCCGACGCTGAGCGCGAAAACGAATAACGGTATCGCCACTTACATCCCGGACAACAGCTACAGCGGTCCGGCAGGCAGCGCGCTGACCATCGATTTTTCGGTGACCGGTTCCAGCGCCTCTCCGTTCTTTAAAGGGACGGCGTGTTCCTCGTCCTGCGGCAACACGGGGTACACCCCGACGACCCGCTATACCGATACGTCGATGGTGGTCAAGCCGCCGGTGATGGAGCCCGGCACGTCATACGGGCGCTGGGTCCTGGGCGATCCGTTCTTTAACTATCTGCTCAACGCCGCGCCAGGGGATGAAGTGACCATCACCTCCACGCCGCAAATCAGCTCCATCAACAAAGTGACCACCACCAATACGCTTCACAAGGTGGGCACGCTGACCATGACCAACGCCAGGGCGCTCAACCTGGGGATTGACCCGATCAGCGGCGAGGTGACGATTGTCGATGGATCAACAGGGGCCACCTGCACCAAATACACCCGCAACACGGTCTCTGGCGTGCTGTGCGACCTGCTTGAATACACGTTTGTTGGGGAAGATATCTCCGGTTACAACGGGGGGCTGGCGCTCACCTCTTCCCGCGTCAACAGCGTGCTGCAATCGCACATGAACGGCGGCACCGGGCTTGCCGCCGAGCTGACCTTCGATGAAAACACCTGGTACAGCATCTCCGGCGGTATCCTGAGTGATACGCGTGTCCTGGCAAACACCTTCCTCGCGGCGCCGCAGAAAAACGGCGGCAAAGCGTACCTTAAAATATTTTTGCCGAAAGCGTTAATTCTGAGCGTGGCGCAGGCGGGGGACGGCAGCAGCATTGGCAATATCGTCAGCCTGTGCCTGACGCCCGGCAACAGCTCGCTGGCGGCGGATTTCTGCTTCCAGCCGGGGGGCGGCCTGGTGATTAACCCTATTCAGCCGGGGCTGGAGATTACGCCCGACAACCCGGATTACGCCCTCGATCCTGACGGTCTGGGCGGCTCCGGGAAAGGCGCCATCGGCGAAACGCCCATTGAGATCCCCTACACCATCACCTACAGCGGGGCGCAAAAAGATGCGGCGATTGCGGTCACGGTAAAAGTCACCGGGCCTACTCAAAGCCTGAATGGGGTGGACTACTGCGCCTTCAGCGGCAACGGCTTTACGGTTCCCATTCCTGGCAACGTGCTGGTGGGGAAAAGCCAGACGCGCATGGCGCATAACTGTAAAGGCGAGGTATTGTCGATCCCGGCGCCGGCCACCCATGCGGAAGAGTGGGACAAAATGAGTTCCGGCGTGACCGATATGTGGCTCTGGAAAACACCGCTGATCCTCCAGTTCGTTATGGATAATCCGGTATCGAAGACCACCTATGACGGAAATAGCTGGTTTGGCGAAGTGACCGCGCAGGGAAGAATAGATGTTAGCGCATCCTGGAATTAATCAACCATGACTGGAAAATTCCTAGCTATTTTTGCAATAAATTGCTTCATTTCCACAGGGGCAAATGCTTTAATTATCGAAAGTCTGAATATTGATTTTCTTCCCGAAAGAGAAGTTGTTTTTCAGCCGATAAAAAACGATACCAGCGAACGTCAGAATTATACCGTTTCGCTTATTCAGGTAGACGTTCCTAAAGAGAAGGGAAAAGAAACCGAAATAAAAGACGGCGAAGTCATGTATTCGCCTAAGCAATTAACGCTGGGGAGCGGTGAGCGCGCGGGTTTTAAATTTTACTATACCGGCCCGCATGACAACAAAGAGCGATACTATCGCGTAAAATTCACCGAGACGCCGCTCCAGGCAAAGGTCATCACGCGCAAAGGCCAGCGCATCCAGTCGGATGTGGTGGTCTCGCTTGAGGCTATTTTGATTGTCCGTCCATGGACACGACATTTTGATTATGCGTTTAGCAACGGGGTGGTGAGTAATACCGGGAATACCTATTTTAAATATGTTTCCTCGGTCGGGTGCAGTACGCAATACAATAATTCAAAATATATTCCTCCGGGGCAACGGCTGGAAATAGATAATGCCGGGCAGGCTGCAAGGCGAATGATTATTTATGGCAATAAAATCATTCCGCTGACCACCTGCCCGTAGCAACCGCTTTCCTTCATAAAAGGAAATTAGCCTTTAGCATCATGCTAAAGATCCATCACTACAGGAGATAAAAATGAAAGCGATTTCATTCGTAGAAGCGAAAGACATTATTGGCGGCGCGTTAAACCCGTTCGCTGGTCTGGTTAAAGGTGCACAGCTGGGTTACGACACTGGCGCCAGCATCATGGGCATGGTTGGCGGTGTGGTTGGCGGAGTTCTGGGTGGCGCAATGGGCTTCCTGGGCGCGCTGGTTGGTAGCTACAACTAATTCACGTTTACAGGAAAAGTATCATGCAAGTTATCGATTTCAAAAAAGCACAGGCCATCATCGGTGGTTGGGATCCGTTTGCTGCCGCTATTCAGGGCGCAAGCGCGGGCTATAACGCGGGCAGCCAGATGTTAGGCGCGCTGGGCGGCACCATCGGTGGCGTATTCGGCCTGGTGGGCGGCTTCATCGGCGGTTTCTTCAGCGCTTAAGCGAGAGGCACGTTGTACGCATGGCCCGCATTGCCGGGCCATTTTTTTATTTCAGCCACGGATCATTATGTTTTCGCTCTTTCAGTATAAAAAACAGGGTAAGACCCCTGTTATTCGCCAGCATGAATTTACCGAATGTGGACTGGCCTGCCTGGCGATGGTGTTGGGGCACTATGACCACCATGTCTCCGTCAGCCAGCTGCGCCGGGAGATTTCCGTTTCCGCCGATGCGGGAACCTCAATGGCGGAATTGTTGACCCTTGCCAGCGATAAAAATATGTCTGGCCGGGTGCTTAAAGGCGAAATCACTGAAATAGAAACGTCTGAGCTGCCGCTCATCGCCTTCTGGCGCGGCAACCATTTCGTGGTCATCGTGAAGATCGACAGCCGCAGCGTGACCGTTCACGACCCGGCCAGCGGCGTGCGTCGTTACCGCCTGAAAGAGGCGGAAAAACTGTTTTCCGGCTATGTGCTTGAGCTTAAGCCCACGCCGTGTTTCGAAAAGAAATCCCCGGATGAAAAGCTCACGCTTGGCCGGTTAGCCAATAAATCTCCGAGCCTGTTCCAGCGCCAGCTGCTGCTGTTTGTGCTCTGTATTTTTACTCTCATCACCATGCTGGCGAGCCCCACCTACGTGCAGCTGATTATGGATGAGGCCATTTCCCGCAGCGACAGCGATCTGGTGATCCTGCTCACCGCGATCTTCGCTATCGTCTTTATCTTTGAAGTCATCGGTAAATTCCTCAAGCAGCTGCTTGAGATCCTGATGCGTAATATTGCCTATGACGATTTAAGCCAGTCCGTGCGCCACTACATGCTGCGCACCCAGACCAGCTGGTTCCGCTCGCGCCCGCCGGGCATCGTGCTGGCTATTGAAAAATCGCTCCACGCCTGCGCGGAGTTCATCAGCAATGGTTACGTGCAAATTCTCTTTTCCAGCCTGATCGCCGTCACCAGCCTGCTGTTTATGCTGCTGTATAACGTCAAAATTGCGCTGCTGACGATGCTGCTGATGGGCGTGTTTTTCCTGATCCGCTTTTCGCTGATCGGCCCCTATCAACGCGCGGTGGATGACTCCATCGAGCGTACCGCCCAGTATGAATCTCTGCTGGTAGAGACACAGAAAGGGATCATTACGCTCAAGGCGAACAATATGGAGCAGGCCCGGGATGCGGTGATGGACAAATCCCAGCGCGAACACATCGCCGGGCTGATGCGTAAAGAGCGGCTGCTGGCCCGCTTTGACGTGGCTTCGCTGCTGGTGATCAATGCCGAGCAGCTGCTGGTGGTCTGCTTTGGCGCGTGGCTGATCCTGGAAGGGCAGATGAGTATCGGGATGCTGTACGCCTATATCAGCTATAAGCGCTATTTTTCCGATGCCATGGTGCAGGTGGCGCAGAAGCTGCTGGACAAAAATGCCCTTAAGGGGCCGCTGGATCGCGTGGGCGACCTGCTGTTTGCCCCCTCTGAAACCAGCCAGTTTGGGAAGCGGATTGTCACCTCGCCGGTCTGTCTGCAATTTGAGGATGTCTCATTTGCTTATCCAGGCCGGGAGGCCACGCTACAGCATATCAACATGACCCTGAAGCAGGGCGAAGAGGCGGTGATTGTGGGCCAGAGCGGGTCGGGAAAAACCACGCTGCTGCGTCTGATCTCCGGCATGTTGCTGTCATCGTCTGGCACGCTGCGGATCAATAAGATCCCCATTGAAGAGTGCGATCTTTCCTCGCTGCGCCAGCACATCCGCATTGTTCATGCAGACGATATTCTCTTCACCGGCTCGATTCTGGACAACATCGCCTGCTTTGACAGCGCGCCGGATAAAGAGCAGGTCATCGCCGCGTGTCGGCTGGCGGAAGTGGACCACGTCGTCGCCCGTCTGCCGCACGGTTACGAAACGGAGATGCTGCCGGGGAACACCTTTTTCTCGGCCGGGGAGATGCAGCGTCTGGTCCTGGCGCGCGCCCTGTACAGCCAGCCTAAGCTACTGCTCTGCGACGAAGTGACGGCGAACCTGGATAAGACCACCGCGCAAAAGGTGCTGGCGAACCTGCGTAGCCTGGGGATTGGCCTGGTATTTGTCACCCACTCGCCGGACGTGGTGGGCTGTCAGGGGCGTCTCTATACCATGGAAAACGGAAGCCTGCGGGAGAGTGCGCCATGATGTTTCTGCCGCGTCTCTATGCCCTACTCTGCGCGCGCCAGGCCGGACGCACCTTAATGGCAAACCGGATTGCGCAAAACTACAGCCAGTTTATGCCCTGCCCGGAGGCCGATGTGCCGGCTGATTTTCTGCATCAGAACGCCCATGAGCTGAGCGGGTTTAACTTCGTGGAACAGATTTTCCCGCCCGCGCTGTGGGCGCGCAACGTTCGCTTCGATCTGCATGCGTACGTGGCGCAGTGGACGCAGGAGCAGGCATTTTACAGTTCATCTCGCACCCTGCTACTGGGCATGCGCTGGGCGGGCTTTGGCCTGATTATGGATGCGCTGCTCGCCACCGCGCCAGATGATGTGCGCTTTCAGTTTATTACCCGTCACCCTGCGCTGCACAAGCTGATGGCCGCACACGACGGACGGCGCGCCGGCTCGTTTTTCGCCCCTCAGCGCCTGGTGACGGTGCTGCTGATGGATGAACGCCTGCCGGATGCGCCACTGTTCCCAATTCAGGCAGGCGATCGCAAGGCGTGGTTAACGGACGTCTCCACGCGGTTTTTATCGCGTTATGGCTACAGCGTCCGAACGCTGCTGCCGGTCTGTTCGCTGCACGCGGCAGAGTTTGGGCTGGAGAGCCAGGCGTATGCGCCAGAGGATTACCGTCTGGCCGCCGCCGACACGCTGAACGCGCTGCGCAAAACCCCCACGCTCTGGAGTGGATGGGACGATCTTTCAGTGATTTATCATGGATGACATATCGTGAAATTAAAAAACCGAAGCCGACAGCGTCGGGCGCTAATCCCGCACCACTTCTCAAAAAGCTATCAAATCAACGCGCCGCGGCTGAAAACCGTGCTGACGCTGTTCATCGCCTTTTTTCTCTGCCTGCTGGTCTTTGCGATTGCTTTCAACTTTTCGGAAACCACGCTGGCACGCGGGGTGCTGATCCCGGCGCAGGGCGATGTGGAGGTGCGCGCCAGAGAGTCCGGAACCCTTGTTGATTTTGCCGTCCGGCCCGGCCAGTACGTGAAGGAAAACGATCCGCTGTTCACCGTGTCGCAGGACTATGGCGGCAAGCAGGGCTCGGTGGTGCAGTTTGACCGCCAGCAGATGGAAGCGGAGAAAAAGCGCAGCGAGCAGCGCATTCAGGCCATTGAGGACTCGATTGCGTCGTATCGCAAAAATCTGGCGCAGCAGCTGGCTCTCACTGACAAGCAGATCGCCGTTTCCCGCGATAAGGTGAAGAAGCTGCGCGCGCTGTTAAAAAACAGCACCGACACCTACGAGGCGTGGAAATCCGTCTCCGGGAAGGGCTATGTCTCCAAAGTGGATCTCGATAAAAGCCATAACGATGTGCTCAACGCCCAGCTCAACCTGACGCTGGAGGAGAGCACTATTCTTGAGCTTGAGGCGCGCAAAACCAGCCTGACCGACAGCACCCAGTCGCAAATTGACTCGCTGAGCGAAGAGCAGCTGTACGTGAAAAACCGCATCAGCGAAATTGATCGCAACCTGTCCAGCCGGGGGAGTTCCACCATGGCGATGCTGGCCCCTTCAGATGGCTACGTGGTGGCGATTAACTTCCCGCCAGGCCGGGCCATTACGCAAAACAGCGAGGTGGTGGTGGTGATCCGTAAAAATACCGCGGCGACGATGGAGGGGTACCTGTATGTTCCGGCAACGGGGGTGGGGCGCGTGGCGAAAGGCGATAAGGTCAAGCTGCGCTTCGACTCCTGGCCCGTGGACAAATACGGTTCCGTGGAGGCGACGCTGTCCGATTTCTATGAGGTAAACATTGATGCCCATTCGGCGCTGATCCCGCTCCAGGAAGGGCAGAACTACTACCTGGCTAAAGTGCGCGTCCCCTCCTGGTTTACCGACCCGGACAAGAAAAAGCGCATGCTGATGGGCGGGATGACGGTGAACGCCGATATCGTTATCGATCGTAAGCCGCTTATCAATCTGCTGATTGCGCCGCTGGAAAGGGTACGCAAGCGGTTTATCGATTGACCCGATTTCATCGATCATCGCCCTTTAGCCCACATTCTTAACGGCACCCTGGGGCTATTCTCCTTCTCATACCAACCGGAGGATAGCCCATGAACATTACGCAAATTCGCAATGCCACCCAGCTGATCACTTACGCAGGAAAACGCTTTTTAATCGACCCAATGCTGGCGCCAAAAGGCGCTTATCCGGGTTTTCCCGGCACCGCGCGGGCCGATATTCGCAACCCGATGGTCGAGCTTCCCGTTGACGTTCAAACGCTGCTGGACACCGATGCGGTGATCGTCACCCATACCCATGACGATCACTGGGATCAGTATGCCGTTGAGCTGATCGCCAAACACAAGCCGATCTACGTGCAAAATGATAGCGATGCCGCGCTGCTGCGCGGACAGGGCTTTCACAACCTGACGGTCATGACCGACGAAACGACGTTCGGCGATATCCGGATTGCGAAAACTTATGGCGGCCAGCACGGCACTGACCGCGCTTACGCCGTGCCGGAGCTGGCAGAGCGTCTGGGTGAAGCCTGCGGCGTGGTCTTCCGTCATCCCGATGAGAAGACGCTTTATATCGCAGGGGATACCATCTGGCGCGACGCGGTTGCGGCCGATCTACAAAAGCATCAGCCGGACGTTGTCGTGCTCAACGCTGGTTACGCCCACGTCATCGGGTTTGGGCCAATTATCATGGGGGAAGAAGATCTGCTTAACGTGCATTTCCTGTTGCCGCAGGCGAAAATCGTGGCGACCCATATGGAAGCTATCAACCACTGCCTGCTGACCCGCCGCGCGCTGCGCGAGTTTGTTGACGCCAACGAGATAAGTGACGCGGTGAGCATTCCTCAGGACGGCGAAACCGTTATATTCTGAGTGTTAAAGGGGAAAGGAGAGACAGATGCCGCTTGTTAACGTTGCTATTGTCGCGGTGGACGGGTTTAGCCCGTTCCACTACTCCGTCCCCTGCATTCTGTTTGGCGATACGGTATCCGGGAAAAAGCGCTTTAACGTCACGATCTGCGCTGAAAAACCGGGATTCCTGACCTCGAAAGACGGTTTTGCCCTGCATGCGACGCAGGATTTTTCCGCGATCGCATCGGCTGAAATTGTGGTTGTACCCTACTGGCAGCACGTACTGGAGCGCCCGCCTCAGACGCTGCTCGACAGCCTGGTTAAGGCCAGAGACAACGGGGCGGAAATTGTTGGGCTGTGTCTGGGATCGTTTGTGCTGGGCTATGCCGGCATACTCAGCGGCAAACGGGCCGCCACCCACTGGGAGTTTGAACACCAGTTTCAGACGCTGTTTCCGGACGTTCGACTGGACATCAACGCGCTCTACGTGGACGACGGCAATGTGATCACCTCGGCAGGTACCGCCGCCGCGCTCGACTGCTGTTTGTATATCATCCGCCAGCGCTTTGGCAGCGTCGTCGCCAATCAGATTGCCCGCCGGATGATCGTTCCGCCGCACCGCGAGGGCGGGCAGGCGCAGTTTATTGCGCAGCCTGTGCCGAAAGATACCCGCGACGGGCGGATTAACTGTCTCATAGACTACCTTCAGCAGCACATTTCCGAGCCGCATAACCTGGATTCGCTGGCGGACGTGGTGTCGATGAGCCGACGCACGCTGACCCGCCATTTTATCAAGGCGACGGGCATGAGCGTTGCCGACTGGCTTACCGCCGAGCGACTGCGGCGCAGCCAGATCCTGCTGGAGTCCGGCAGTCTGCCAATCGAAAGCGTCGCTGAGCAGGTGGGGTTTTTATCAGCGGTGACGTATCGGCAGCAATTTAAGGCGCGCTTTGGCGTCAGTCCGGCGGAGTGGCGTAAGACGTTTCGTTCTCGCCTGTAGGCCAGGTAAGCGTAGCGCCACCTGGCTATTACCCCAGCCGCTCCATCCGCGTCTCCCCCTCCATCATCGACAGCTGATACAGCGAAAACGATCGGTGCTTCTCAATCAACTGCGCCAGCTCCGGCGAGTGGCTGGTGAGCCAGATCTGCGAGTAGCGGCTGGCCTCGGCAATGAGGCTTGCCAGAGCGGGCAGCATCTGCGGATGCAGGCTGTTTTCCGGTTCGTTGAGGGCGATGAATGCGGGAGGGCGCGGGCTTAGCAGCGCCACCGCCAGGCACAGAAAACGCAGCGTCCCGTCGGAGAACTCTGCCGGTTCCAGCGGCCTGCTCAGCCCCTCGCGCTGCATCATCATGCGGAAGCGCCCGCCGGTGTTGTCGCTGTAAAACACGCAGCCGGGGAAGGCCTGGTCGAGAATGCGCATCAGCAGCAGCTCGTCGCCAATTTCGACAATGGTCTGAAACGCGGCGGCCAGGTTCGCGCCGTCGCTGGCCAGCACCGGGGAACGAAAACCCACCTGCGGCGCACGGATCGCCGAGCCGGATGAGACGGAAAACTCATGATAAAATCGCCAGTTACGCAGGGACTCGCGCATCTGCGACACTTCGGGATAGAGGTGCGGTTCGCCTAGCTGCCCGAACACCGACTCGTTCTCATACAGCGTACCGCTGTGGGTCACTTTTTCGTGATGCACGTTGTTCAGGAAAACCGCCTGATTCTTACGCTTCATCAGCTGTGACGACGGACGACGGTGCTGGCCGCTCAGCCAGATAGCTTCCTCTTTGATCACCGGATCGAGCTGAAACTGTGAGGGATAGGGCAGCTTTTCCACGAACCCGACCTGAAGCTCATATTCATAGGTTTCCGTTTCCACCGCCAGGTTCATGCGCCGCAGCTGATCGCTGCGGGTTTTGCCCGCCCAGAACACTTTCAAAATCCCCCCCTCGTTTGCCAGCGCTTGGGAGAATTGCCCCTGAGCCGCGCTGTGCATCAGGTAAATCGCTTTATAAATATTGGATTTTCCGGTGCCGTTGGGGCCGAACACGATGTTGAGCTGTTCCAGCTCAAGCGACATATCGCGAATTGAGCGGTAGTTTTGAATATGCAGATTTTTGATCATCGGGGTACTCCGCTGTGCATGCTTAACCTGTACAGAATTACAGTATTTTACGCTGAGCGCAAAAAAAAGACGACAGTGAGGGTGTCGTCTAAACGGGGTACAGCTTTGGGCCTCTGTGGGTCAATGGGCCTTCGCTTCTTTCTTATCAGGTAACGGCCAGACGCAGACCCAAATCATCAGGATAGGGATCAAAGTAGTTTTGCGTCATCAGATAGCGGTCAGGGTATTCAGCCAGATAATGCTTAAGCAACGTCAGCGGCGCGAGGATCGGCAGCAGTCCGTCCCGGTAATGCAGGATCACATCACGCAGTTCTCCGCGCTGGCGGCTGTTCAGCTGGTTACGGAAATAGCCCTGAATGTGCATCAGCACGTTAGTGTGATTCTTCCGCGAAGCGGGTTTTTTAAGGATATTCATCAGTTTGTCGCGATAGGCCACGAAAAACGCGTCCAGATCGTCCCACTCATGCAGTGATGCCACGAACGGACCAATTTCACGGTAGCCTGCCTGATGGTGCGCCAGAAGCTGAAGCTTATAGCGGCTGTGAAAGTCCAGCAGGGCACGGCGCGTCAGGCCATTTTTACGCATTACGTTCAGTTCGTGGAGAGCAAAAACGCGCTCAACAAAGTTTTCCCGCAGTACCGGATCGTGCAGGCGACCGTCTTCTTCGACGGGCAGCCAGGGGAAAGTTTCAAGGAGGGCGGCGGTGAACAGCCCGACTCCCTCCTTGCGGCCCCGGTTGCCGTTTTCGTCGTACAGCCGCACGCGCTCCATGCCGCAGCTAGGGGATTTTGCACAGACGATAAACCCTGACAGATCGCCGATTTTCGGCAGATAATCTGCCGTAAATGCGGCCATCTTCTGCGTGACGTCATCGTGCGGCGCTTTGCTGAATCGCATTTCTGTCTCGCCGCCAGTGGTCATCACCAGGCGCAGCGCCGGACGAGGCGTGGGCAGGCCGATAGCCATTTCAGGGCATACCGGGCGGAAAGCGACCCACTGCGCCAGCTCATCCATCACAAAGCCCATACGCTTATGTCCGCCGTCAAAGCGAACGGCGGAACCGGTCAAACATCCGCTAATACCCAGCACAGGTTTTGTTGTCATGATGTGCACCTCCCGATCTCATATCTAAAAGTTACACAACAATTCGTATTTGTCCAAGTATTGACGGGATTATTTTCTAATCGTCTTTAAAATCAAGAGCAATCAGCTGCCCTTGTAGGTTGAGTAACCGTACTGGCTGAGCAGAAGCGGGATGTGCAGTTTTTCATTGGTGCGGGTGACGGTGAACAGCACCGGCACTTCCGGGAAGAAGGAGTCCAGCTTTTTGCCGTGGAAGTAATCTGCGGTTTTGAAGGTCACTTTATAGACGCCTGGCGCCATATCCTGATCCTGCGGATAGAGCGATTTAATACGCCCGTCGTGGTCGGTTTTACCGCTGGCAATCGGGGTCCACTTGTCCTGCTCCTGCTTTTCCAGCGTGACGGCCACATCCGCTGGCGGCATACCGGTTTGCTGGTCCAGAACGTGGACGCTCAGGGTGCCTGCCGGGGCGCTGAATGCGGCAGGGGCGAAAGCCATTGTAGCCAGCATCATCAGAGGGAGTGTCTTTTTCATCGTGTTTTCCTGTTGAGTTGTCGGTGACAGGAAAACGTTAGCACTCGCTGCGCGAAAAAATATTCAACTTTTCGTGAAGTTTGCCACAGCAGAAAATAATCAGAGGATAATTACCTCAAGGGAAACTTGCTGCTGCCACTGCGCAACCTGCTTTTTTCGCGCGGCGGTAAGTTTACCGCTGGTAACCAGCAGCCATTTGCGATCCGGAAAAATTTCCGGGGCCAGCGCGGCAGGGGGAACCGGCAGTATGTCGATGCGGTGGCCCTGGCCGGTGCGCGTCAGGGCTTCAAGCCAGATCTCACACGGGTCGTTCAGATGCCAGCCGCTGATGAGGATGTTATCGCCCGGCGCTTTTTTATCGCCCTCAAGGCAAAACGAGGTATAGGCGATGAGGATGCCGTCGAGGATCTCACGCAGCGTCATGGCGGCGGCGACGTTGGCCGATATCTGGCTGCGCAACGGACGCAGCACGTTAGTGACCAGCTCTGGCCTTGGGTATTCGCGTCCGGCGTCGTAAATCATCTGACGCAGGGATTCAATTTTCCCCTCCTGCAACTTTTGCAGCATGGCCTGTTGCAGGGTTTGCCAGTTATTGGCGCGGCGCGGCACAGGGCGTTCCAGCAGTGATTTTACCTGGCCGATGGGTACGCCTTTTTTAACCCAGTCGAGGATTTTCAGCGCCTGCTGAACGTCCTCATCGCTGTACAGGCGGTGACCGCCGTCCGTACGCTCGGGTTTGAGTAATCCATAGCGTCGCTGCCACGCCCGCAGCGTGGTGGCGGTGATGCCGCTGAGTCTGGCGAATTCGCCGATGGAGTAAGCCATGTCTGCATCCGAAGAGAAGGAGTAGTCTCAATATACTACGAATATTCCCCGACGGGATGAAGCGCCGCACGGGTGCGCTACACTTAACGTCCAACCGCGTAAATGAAAGGAGTTCTCATGAGGCTATGGCCTGTCGTTACCGGTGTCGCCATTGCGCTGACGCTGGTTGCCTGTAAATCTCCCACGCCGCCGAAAGGCGTGCAGCCCATTACCGGCTTTGATGCCAGCCGCTATCTCGGCAAATGGTATGAAGTCGCCCGACTGGAAAATCGCTTCGAGCGCGGTCTGGAACAGGTGACCGCGACGTACGGCAAGCGCAGCGATGGCGGTATCAGCGTACTGAATCGTGGCTATGATCCGGTGAAGAACAAGTGGAATGAGAGCGAAGGAAAGGCGTACTTTACCGGCGAACCGACTACGGCTGCGCTGAAGGTATCGTTCTTCGGCCCGTTCTACGGCGGCTATAACGTGATCAAGCTGGACGATAAGTACCAGTACGCGCTGGTCAGCGGCCCGAACCGCGACTACCTGTGGATTTTATCGCGCACCCCGACCATTCCGGATGCGGTAAAACAGGACTACCTGAATACCGCACGCGATCTGGGCTTCCGGGTCGATCAGCTGGTGTGGGTAAAGCACTGACCTACTGATACGAAAAGGTGATGCTTGCCAGGGCGTTAGCCGAGCCGGGGACCAGCTCTCCGGTTCGGATGTACTGCGCCTGGAACGGCAGCGACAGCGTTTGTGCTGCGCTGGTGGTCTGGATGAAAAACTGTCCCGTCGTGCCTGCGGCCGAGCTGTCTGGCCCCATCATCAGCGGCCCGGTACCGTTATAGAAAAACTGTACGCCAATGCCGGAGGCCGTGGAGTCCCCGGTCAGCGTCACGACCGACGAGGTATTTGACGGCGTGGTCTGATCGGTCATTACTGCGTTAACCGCCACGTTCTCATCGCAGGTCAGGCTGACGTTAAACGCCTCCGATGGCGAGGTACTGCCTACGCTGGGTAGCGTGTGAACATCAATGGTGCCCAGGTCGACGTTGGCGCTTTTCGTGCCTACCGTGCAGCCGCTTGCCGTCACCGTGATGGTGGTCGGGTTGATGATCACCTGCGCGGTTTTCACTTCGTTGTTATAGGCCGTCAGGATCGCCGCATTAATGGTGGGGGTCTGGTATACGCCGGATTTCAGCGGAACGCCGGTCTTGATAAACGTCACTTTTGCCGACCAGCCCAGTGTGGAGGCGTAACCGTTAGTCCCGTCGGCCGGATAACTCTGCGTAATGCCCGTCTGCATCGGGACATAGGTGGTGCCGTTATAATCTTTAAGCCCAAGAATGAAGCCGATGCCGGGCACGCCCGTTTCAAATACCATGTAACTGGCGCCATCAAGAATAACCGTGATGCCGGTGGCCGTTACGCTGCTGCTCGGCTCCAGCGTCCCTTTGGAGCAGGTAAATACCAGGCCGCACCAGAACACTTCCGAGACGCTCGCAGTGGCGCTCCATTCAGAGCCGATCGTCTTTCCAGGCACGATGGAGTCTGCCGGGCCGGACCATGACATGGGTGTTGGCGAAAGGGTGATATCCGATGTCCAGGAGAGGGCAAGCGCCTGAGACGTCATGAAAAACAGGCATAAATACAGTAAACGCATTATTGATACTCCGTCGTCCAGGTCGCCACTGCCGAAACGTCTCCGGCATTGACCGGCGCACCCGTGGAGGCCAGTCGCGCATAGAAGGTCATTTTTACGCTGTCATCCCCCGCCGCGCCGTAAGCAGTGGTTTGGGTGTCCAGCGGGATAAGTACGCTGTCTTTATCCAGAATCTGCACCGCCACGCCGGTCGCGCCGCCGTCAGCGACTTTCAGAAGCTGCGGGTTCTCGTCATCCGGCGTACCGCTGAAGCGGATTTTCACGCCAGCAAAGGTAGGGCCGCACGCTTCAAGGGTGAGCGTGAAGGGCGTTTTGATATTGCTGACTGCCCCCGCCTCGCTAAATTGCTTCACGCCGAGGGTGCCCAGCGGCACGTTTTGCTCCTTCGAATCTTCCGAGACAATACAGGTATTGCCGATCACGTTGCCGGTCACGGAAACCAGCACGTCATAGCCGTGTACGGGGACGGTGATGAACATCAGCAGGATCAGGGGGAGAAACCGGACGGTTACTGACATATGACCTCCTGGGAATACAGCCCGGTGCGGGCCTGATAATTTTTCGGGTTCAACGCATAGCGGATCGTGCAGCGCTGGGCGCTGTCGCGTCCCCATACGGCATGCAATGTTCCCTTCGCTGACAGGCCGGTCAGATACACGCTGCCGCCATCGCCGACGATACCGCTGGCGTTGTCATCCTCTGACGAGACCAGCGTGCCGAAGGGGAGCACGTCTTTAGCGTGACGCACGATAAACATCGCTTTTGCCCCCTGACGCGTGGTGAGGGTGGCGCGAACCAGTGCCCCGTCGGTGGGGATTTTATTGGCGATGGCGTTCTCAAGCTCCACGTCACTGCCCACGGTGGTGACATCCAGCGCAACCTGATTAACGCGATACGGCGTGGCGTACGGGATCACCGCATAGCCCCGGCTGTCGGTTTTGATGCCCCTGTGGTTGAGCACGGCGACATGGCTGGCGCCCGGGGCTTTCACCAGGATATTGGTGTTCCCGAGTGGCTGGCTCAGCGTCAGGCCATCCTCATGCAGCACCGCACCGCCGCTCATCCCGTAGCTGAGGTTGCGGGAGTTACCGGCGTAGCTGTAGCCCAGGTTATAGTCTCCCCACGCGCCCTCGTATTGCAGCGCGGCATCGCCGCCGTAGTGCTGCTGTGCGCTGTAGCGCTGGTTGACGCTATAGAAAAGATTCTCCTGTCCCGGCAGATAACCACTGACACCGGTACTGGCGGTGGTGCCAGCGGGATCCGCATGGGTAGCGGTAAAACGGAGACGGGTCGACAGCGCCGGGTTACCCAGCGGCACCGACAGGGACAACGCAAGGATATTGTCTTTCTTGTTGTCGTACAGGCTAGAGCTACGCTGGGCGCTGATGCCAAGCGACAGATTACGAAACGTTGCGTTCCACGCGAACTGCAAACTTTGCGTGGTTTTTGACGTATTCCAGTAGGTTTGTTGATCCCAGGACAGAGACAGCGCGCCGTATTCGCCCATCGGCTGCGACAACAGCAGCTGATTTTTTGCCTTACGCGACATATGCAGGTTGTAAACCGTGTCGTAGCGGGTGGTGACGGTGCCATCGTCTTCTACGGTCTGTTCTGGCGCTCCGCCCGCCATGCCTTTGTAAGTGGTATCGCTGAGGGTATAAAACCCTGCCGTTGAGTAACGCAGCGAGAAGAAATTGACCCGCGTACCGATATCGTTCAGCAGCTTGCTGTACCGCAGGCGCACCGAATCCCCGGTGTAGTGCTGATTATCAGCCAGCTGGCTGCGGGCATGGGTGAGGTCGAGGGAGTAGGCGCCAAAGCGGCCGAGATTCTGCCCGATACCGAAGGCCAGGCCGTTGTAGCGATCGGAAAACTGCGCCCCGCCATAAAACGTGAGGCCGTATCGCCAGCCCAGGAACAGCTCGCCCTGCGCGAAGGAGGGCGAGATCTGATTGCCCGCAGGACGGTATTTCCCGGCCCCCAGAGCATATTTGACCTGACCGTTACGCACCAGATTCGGCACGCTGGCAAAGGGCAGGGTGTATTGCGTCTGGCTACCGTCGCTCTCCTGAATGGTGACCGCGAGATCGCCGCCGGAAGAGGTCGGATAGAGATCTTTCAGCACAAACGCCCCCGGCGGAACCGAGGTTTGATAGATAACGTTACCGTTCTGGCGAACCGTCACCGTGGCATTGCTGCGCGCAATGCCGCGCACTTCAGGCGCGTAACCGCTCAGGCTGGCGGGCAACATATTGTCATCGGTCTTCAGGGCAATCCCACGCAGGCCAACGGCGTCAAACACCTGCGATGAGGTGAACGTTTCACCGGCATAAACCTGGGCACGCAGGGCGCGGATATCCCGCTGTAGCCAGGTCTGGACGTGGGTGAGCTCGTTACTCTCTTTGGTCCACGTGGTGAAATCACGCAGCCGCCATGCGCCCAGGTTGGCGCCGCTGTTCAGGCTCACAAACAGCTGTTGTTCCCGCGTGCGCGTCTCGCCCCGGTAGTCATTATTCGCGCCATTGACCACATAGTTCAGCCACGCGGCAGGGATGCCGGATTCCCAGCTCTCCGGGCTGACGTACCCGCGCGGCAGAGCGCGCATCGCGTTTTGCGGTACGGTGAAGTTGAGGGTAAGCGTCCTCTGGTCAAAATCAAACCGGATATCGGCGAACGACCGGGTTAAAAAAATGCAGCGCTGCGCAGGCGGCAGCTCACCCCCTTTCGCCTGACGGCTGTCGATGCCAAGTGCGGCGAATTGCGCAGGTGTAAGGCACGGCAGGGCTTCACCGGCGGTGTTTTCAGCGACGCGAAACGTGACGTTACCTGTGAACGCGAACTGGGTGTTGATATACACGTTAAGATTGTACTCGCCCGGCGGCAACGCGCTCCCGGCGTTGACCCAGGCGAGGTCGGCGCTGTTTGCCTGTTCGCCGTTAAGAAACGCAGGATTAAAGTGCAGCTCGCTTTCGGCAGCCACGGCTTGCCGAATCACCAGGGCGATCGCCGTGGCGCACAGGATTTTAATTTTCATGTGGTCACGCCTTACTGTTTTTATTATTGGGACAATGACGTGCGGGTGACGGGCGTCCAGGCCCCATAATCGTTAATCGTCTGGTAGCTCATGCTGCTCGCATGGCTGAAGGTGTCTGCCAGCGTCACGCTGGCTTTCGGCGGCACCATGACGGGCGACACCGGCCTGCCATCAATTTTCAGGTTAATGGTGGTGAGGTAATACGGCGTTGGGTTGGTCAGCGTGACCTTGCCCGCGCGGTAGGCGCCTGCAAGGTTTTTCCATGCCTCTCCTGCGCCTTCCCGAAGCGACTCAGGGCGATAAAAGACCTTGATGCGGTTGGCAGAGGCGAATTGCAGCGAATTGCCGGAACCGTTTTTAACCTGCTGTGGGATAGCTTTGACCGTCATCCAGTACAGCGTTTCGCGATCGGCTGGCAGTGCGTTGCCGCTGAACATGATTTTCACCGCGCTTTCGCTGGCGGGCTTCATGACGTACAGCGGCGGCGTGATGACGAAGTCGTTGGTACGGCTCCCTTTCTCGTCTTCCATCCATGACTGGATCAGGAACGTGGCATCAGGGTGGGTATTTCTTACCTGCATCATCGTCTGCGTCGTCGCGCCTGCGTAGACCAGCCGCGTTGCACCCAACCCCACGCCGCCTGCATACACGGCGGATGAACATAACGTGCCAGCCAGACAAATCCATGTGTTTACGCGCATTGTGCGTCTCCTGAAAGCTGAGTCAGACCCGGCCAGCAGACCGGGCCTCAAGATTACGAATAGGTCACGGTGTAGGTTGCGACCGCGCTGGCATCACCCGCCGTGGCGTTGCCCAGTGGGGAGTAATATTTCGCGCTGAAGTTCAGGGTGTTCGCCCCCGCACGCAGGGGGATCGCTGCTGCCGGCTCACCCAGCCTGACGACGTTGCCCTGTTCATCATAAAGACGGATAGCGACATGCTGCGCCGAGCCCGCGCCGCCGTTTACTCCCGCGGCCAGGCTATTCACATCGGTACTGTCCGGCGTACCGGTGAAGGTGATAGCCACGGTCGTTGCGGCAATGGGGTTATCTTCCGTGGACGCGGAGGTATCGGCGATTTCGCAATCCTCCAGCGTGATGGAGAAGGCTTTTGCGGTACTGGCTTCACTGCCTGCGGCAGCCAGCGTGGCGGTACGCACTTCACCCATGTCGACGTCGATATTCGCGCTACCGGCGCTGATGGCACAGGCGGAGGTCACCACTTTACCGCTAAAGTTAACCGTGCCGCCGCTGGTGGTGGCGGCCAGTGCTGAGCCCGCTGGCAGCAGGGCGGCAATGCTTAATGCCAGCAGAGAATGGCAAGTAAGGCGTGCTTTCATTTCATGGTTCCTTGGTTTTTTTATTACGAGATTTGCTCTGAAAGCGGCAGGTCTAACTGGTTAAAAAGACCAGCAAATCTGTCTTATTCCTGAGCCCGAGTTTTCTTATCGCTGAGCTTTTTAAAGCGCTCACGCGGCGATAAGAAAGTTTCTCCAGTTCTGCGATGTAACGTATATCCAGTCCGTTCCTGAGTTCCTTTAATACCCTCCTTTCTCCAGGCGTCAGCGATAACGCCGCTGGCTGCTTTTGGGGCCGATAATGGCTATCGACCATTTTTGCTAGCTTTATCCGCCACTGATAAACCGTGTTCTGTAGCGAGATATAGGCATCAATATCTTCCCTGGCCCATAACAGGGAATGGGCAGAGGTTGAGTACAGGCAGATAATCACCTCTGGATGCGTGGCTTTGATTTTTTTTAAATATTTCAGTGAGCCATACCCTGTATGGTATTTCTCTGCGCCGGATATAAATAAGATATCGATACGAATCGACGACAGCGCCTTATCCAGTTCCTGATAACCTCCTTCGATGATAATGATGTGAAGGTCGTCGCGGATGCTGCGTAATAACGTTTTAATGCCGTTTCTTGCATAATGATCGCCGCCCATCAATGCAACAGTAATATGCTGTGTTATTTGGTTATTGTTCGTCATGTTATTCCTCGAATTATAATAGTAATCAGGCGAATTATTTATAAGGGTATCGCCAGTATTCTCGAAGCAATGACGTATTGCATAGTGTAGGCCTACTATACGTCGGCCAATAAAGAGGTAATCTGAATTAATCTAAAATTGTATTAATTACTGAGATCGAGACCGGTTACGACGCTTCCCTCTGATTGGTCTTATTCCGCTTCGCTTTCGGTAAATTATGATAGCCGCTATTTTTAATGAAAATTTAGCTTTGATAAATGTTTTGTAAGGAGTTTGTCGTCTGGTGTCAGTGCGGGTGTGAAGTTGCTGACGGGGAATAACAATTTACGAATGTTATCATCGATAAAAACTGATAGAGAGGTGGGTGAAAAGCATACAAAAGCCATGTAACTTATTGATATTTGTCAGGTTGAGAAAACTTAAGGCTTAAGAGTACTGAATATTTCAGACACGCATGTCCGTGGCGTACAATGTTTTTTTATGTAGATATTTGTCAATGTCAAGAGGCGAGGAGTGCGCCAAAAGGAGAGGCTCTGATAAAAGAGATGCTGTCGATAGTCAGATACTTCTGTGGAGCGGAAATTCACTTCACAAAACATCATAATGAGGATGGTCGCGGATGAAGCGGCTCTGCAAGCCCCATTCTACAAGGGTTGAGTTCTTATGCAGGTTCAGTGAAGTTTAAGGGATGAAATATAAATTAAGATTTTTCGCCAATGGCGAAGATATACAGCATGCCGTTAATCAGTCACATTAATCCCGACGCGAATGTCATCACATACATGCGGTGACTCAGGTTCAACATCTGTTAACCGGAGAATTCATACTGCCCCTATGCATAAGCATTACATTATAAATAATATCGTCGAATTTCATCCTGCGGCCAGCACGTTACGTGATATCAACAATCCTGACCGTGTGGTTGTGTTAAATTCGCCAGCAGGCCGATGCCTGTTGTTATTAATCGACAGAGCGGGGTCGATTGTCACTCAGCAAGAGTTCCTTGATATTGTCTGGCAAAGCCGCGGCATGCTTGTCTCCTCCAATACCTATTACCAGAACATCTCCATTCTGCGCAAAGGGCTCAAAAAGATTGGTTTTGAAACTGACCCTATCGTTACCATTCCCCGTATTGGGCTGACGCTGGCAAGCGACACGCAAATAACCGTCAGAGAGTCTTCGCCTGTCGCGCCTCAACCCGCAGAGGGACAATGTGTGGAGGCGCCAGCGATCGAGGAGGTCTCTGCATCCTCCGCGCCAGCAGCGCCCGTTGCCAGGAAGCCCACGCGCTGGCTGGCTGTCGTTATGGGGCTATTGGTCATCCTGGCCGGGGCAGGCGTGACGGGATATATGAGCGCCAGGGAAAACCGTTTTGTTGAGGATTACCGTTTTGCGGCATCCATCGGGGCCTGTCGCGTTTATCTTGCGAACGACATTCAGACTCACGCTGAACGCGCTTCCGCGCTGACCTATGTAGAACAATTCAAGGCTGAATGCGCGCAATATCCCTGGGTGTACATCAGCTGGTACGCCCTGCTTCCTCGTGCGTCGGTTATTCGCTGCGACCGGCCAATGAAAGAACCGAACCGCTGTATATCTGATTATTTCCTGAAGGATAGCTAGCATGACTCGTTTTCGGCAGATGCTGTATGTCATCGTGACGGGCCTCGTCACGGCAGGCGTGCTGACGGGCTATTACCTGTGGCACCGATCTTACGTTCAGCCTTTTTCATGCCAGGCTAATCTGGTACAGCACCATCCGGATGAGACGCTGACGGTCTGGCTGAATTACACCTTCGACGGGAAATTCGGCACCCTGAGCATGAATGGCCGGGCAAAGAGCGATCCGGGTAAAACCATCGACAGGAAAATTTCCTTTCGGGTGGAGAGAAAAGATCGCCTCTATTTGCTGACGTCAGAAAAAAATATGACGTTCCCGGACGATAATGTCGAAGACAGCTGGCTGGAAAAATATGAACCGCAATTTTTTGTCTATCCGGGCAAGAGTATTTATATGCGTATCAATGAACAACATAATGGTAACTATATCTTTACCTTAGGAACATTACCGACATATGTGTGTCGTGGTTCAAAAAAAGAATGATGTAAACGAGAAAAGCATTATATTTTCCTCCCGTCTCATTTATGCTTGATTTAAAATATCAGGATTATCTTAGAAATATAAAGTGCGACAGATCATGTTGCGATAATGTAATTAATTTTAAATTTGGCAAGTAAATGAAAAGTGTATTTGACTCCTCCGATGGGGGGAAATCAGTACCGGAAAAGTGTCTGCATATTGGGTTGATATTATGGCCCCGTTATTCACTTCTGGCGGTATCTGGATTGCTGGAAGCGCTGCGTTATGCAGCGAAAGCTCAGGATAAATTAGCATTTAAAATCAGCCTGATAAGTGAATTTCCTGATATCCCGATTATCAGCAATGCGGGGATTATCATGAGGCCGGATTCTCCCCATGCGCCGCCGGACAGTTTTAACTACCTTGCTGTTATCGGCGGTGAATTGCAGTATCTGGACTTAGGGTATCAGGGGGATAAAGCGTATCTGGCACATGCCCACCATGCCGGGGTTCCGCTCATTGGCATTGGCACCGGCAGTTTTGTCCTCGCACAGGAAGGATTGCTGAATGAACGACGAGCGTCCATCCATCCTTTCCACCTTGATGCATTTCGGCAGGCTTTCCCGCTGGTTTATGCTGAGCAAGGGTATGATTTCATCGACGATGGCGATGTGCTGACCTGCCCGGGCGGTATTTCCACCCTGACGCTGGCAACTGAGCTTATCCGCGCCCATGCCGGGGATGATATCGCCAGCACCACCTGTCAGCGTTTGTCGCTCGTTCCGCATGAAATTGCCACCCCACGTCCGGCGAATCTTGCGCTTATCCCTGACTCGCGGTTGCGCCGCGCCGTCATGCTGATTGAACAGTTCCTGACCCGGCCGCTCACTACCGCC
The DNA here is from genome assembly GCF_001037655.1 of Enterobacter sp. MGH85. NCBI lineage: Bacteria > Pseudomonadati > Pseudomonadota > Gammaproteobacteria > Enterobacterales > Enterobacteriaceae > Enterobacter > Enterobacter sp. MGH85. Next base: position 782,762 of record NZ_KQ089925.1, on the reverse strand, counting down.
GGGCTTGCGCGAGAAGTGGCATTGAGTGAACGCCAGCTCAACCGTCTGTTCCACGCAGAATTCGGCAAAACGGCCCGCGAATTTATCCGCAGCGCCAGACTGCGCTATGCTTGCTGGCTGCTGAAGAACTCGCAGCAAAGCGTGACGGATATTGCGCAGCGCATGGGATTCAGCGATTGCGCGCACTTTATTCGTCATTTTCAGACGGAGTATGGCTGTACGCCTGGGGTGTGGCGCACGTCGCAGAATTAATTTTCTGAGGTGGATGTAAAATGCGGCTTATATAGTTGCGCCATCAACTACAGATACAATCGCGCTAGAGATGAAACGCAACCTGCTTGCCAGTGGGTAGTTCCACGTTAATGCTAAGTTTTCCCCCCATCGCTTCGATGTAACGCTTAAGCGTAGCAATCTTCAGATCGTTTCCACGCTGCTCCAGCTGTGTTACCGCAGGTTGACTTACGCCCATAAGATCGGCGACATGTTTTTGCGAAAGCTGGAGCTCTTCACGCAGAAGTTGCAGACCGGTTTCGAGGAACATTTCCTCTGCCATCTCCTGAATGCGCTGTTGGCTTTCCGGTGAGCGTGACGCAATCACTTCATTTAAGGTTTTCACTTGGCTGCCTCGCTGGCAGTTGTTCGATAAAACCGAACAACTGCATTTTCGACCCGTCCACCCTTATCAGAAATGCTTCATAAGGATAATGTCTGTAAGCTCGTAGTATGCCAGAAACAGCCGCTAAGCCAGGTGGTTTGTATTTGATTTTGCGAGGTGCTTTCCAGGAAGCTGTGTTTGAATCGCTGCAAGCGCGTCTTCTATCTCGGTGAGCTTTGCCTTCGTCCTTTTATAGTCGTCCTGCAACCTCTGCTCCTGCTCGTTATACGCCACCAGAACGATGCATCCTTTCATGACCTTTACTGTGACCTGCTGTCCAGTATCAAACCCCGCCGCGCGCAGCCACTTGCCGGAAAGGATGATTTTCGGCGTAGATTTGTCGTAAACATTCGGGCGGTATCCCACAATTAACGAATGCTCGGTTCCGGATTGGTCGGTGTCTGGGGTAGAATGCGAATCAGCCATAATCAACTCCTTGATAGTTGGTGAGGTTAGACGCCCTTTAGTGCTCCAACACTGCTGGGCGTTGCAGAATTCCGAATCCATGTGGTAGGTACCACATGCAGATAAATTAACCGAAGTGGTACCTACCATGCATGAGAAAAAGAAACCAAATTTTGACCGCACTAAGAGCACGATGAAGAATATTCGGTTCGAGGATGAGCTTTTGGAGCAGATTGAGAAGGCTGCGGGGAAAGGGAACTTTAGTAAGTGGGTCAAAGAGGCTTGTAGGCTTAGGCTTTTGAGTAAGTAGCAATCAAAACTTTTTTGATAGCGGTAAGGAATAATTAAATGATAAGTTTGAAATGCATAGTCCGAACTTATCATTTGTAAACATTATGAAATAAAACTTTATTAATTTATTTTTAACCGAATCTGCTTTTAAATTTTTGCGAACTAACTTTTCGTTGCATTTTACCATTGCAATTAGGACACAAATGTTGTTTCTCTCCATCTATTTTCCATGTGTAGTATTTTCTCTTGAAATAAGTATGGCAGATATCACATTGTCTTGGTTTTAATATGGCAACAAGTATTGCTATTAAAATTACAGCACCTACAATCCATTCCATAACAGCTTCCCTAGAATATTATTTCAAAATAAAGGAAAGGATAACACTCACTACTAAAATCAATAAGTGATCATGTTCACATAAGGGAACTGCAAGGTGGGACGATTTAATGTTGGACGTGTTTTTATTAAAAGAGTGGACATTTTTGGCGGAAGATCACAGGAGTTCTTTTTTTGATATAACCTTCTGTTTTTATTGGTTTTTACTTTAAGGTGGTGTTTGGTTTATACACATCGCTATACACATTGTTCCAAATGTATGGTTCAATCTGACGGATAAAGCTAAAGTCCCTTCATCATCTCTAGAGCTGTTTCAATTAACTCTTCTGAAGGTTTAAATCTAGACATATGACGGACACATATTACAGGGATTTTCACATCATTTAGTACGGCTGAGAAAGCGAAAGTTGTGTAATAACCCTTTTGCTGCGTATAGATGAGAGTGCTTGGATCACCGAAGTGTTTTAGCAAAATATTTGCTGCTGAAAGGGATTGTAGACTGTTGCTATAAGCGATAATCAGTTCAGGCTTACACAGAGGGATTGTGACATTCTCAAAAAATCTTGTTGAGTATTTTACGAGTTGTTCGACAGTTAGTTTGTGTCGACTCGCTTCCTGTTTAAGTGCTGAGGCATTGATTGAGCACATCATTAGAGCATTCGTAAATACTACGTCTTCCCATCTGTAACCGAGGCTGATAGGTAGCTGTTGTAGTCGCTTAGCTAGGTGAGTAATTCCCCATTCCCCTTGCGTCCCTAAATGGGCATTCGAGACAAGAGGCTTTGAATGATCCTGAATAATAGACTGGCTGTTGGTCATATGGGAATCAGCCGACGAACCATTGAAGCCCATCACAATGAGGCGTTTGCGTATAGGTGGGGAGGCTATTAATTCAAAAGCAGAATCGTAAGGCCTGCCGGGCAAATCAGCCAAGCCATAGCGAGAAAGCCCTCCAAGAATAAAGTCTCTAGTCTTATCCATTATTCAAATTCTCTTGCGAAGCCTCATACCGACATCATACGCAAAAAAACTTTTTTTGCATTTAACTGTTCACACTGTTCACCTTTTCTTTTTTATCAATAATTTCATGGAGATACAGGGTGAATATACGGTGAAGGGTGAACAGTGGAGTGTTCACCCTATGGCAATTGCCGGAAAGAAAAAGACCGGCTGTAGCCGGTCTGGAGTGGGTTATGTCGCTGCGGGTTCATCGCATTTCGGCAGCCAGTCGCCGTAGCTTTCTTCTTTCAGCGACAGGTTGGTCTGTATCCCCTGCTTTGTGTGCCGCTTTTCATAATTTAGGCCGTACTCTTTCAGCATCATGGGCAGCCCCAGCCCGAACATTTTCAGGCTGAGCACGTTTCTGTACCCGTTGGCCTCCATATAGGCCAGATACGCGTGATAGAGATACTTACGGTAATTACGCGGGACGATGCTGGCATTACCCATAAACATCCCGCTGGTCTGCGGCAGCATTTCCAGATAGCCGCAAAAATCAAACGTCGGGTCAGCATCGCGCTTGATGCTGAGCGCCTCGTCGGAGTTCTGCTGCGACTGGAGCAGTGCGCGCGCGGTCATCGGGTCGCTGAATTTCTGCATAAGCTGGCGCACGATAACGGCCAGCTCGCGTGCAATTTTATCCCTGAGCTGCGGGTCGCGTTCCTCCGGGGCAATCTGCTCCGGGAAATGAATAATCACCCGGCGACGTGACACGCCGCCACTGCGGTCAGTGAAGCGCATTGGGTTATTGTTCACGGCCAGAATCACCGCCGGGATATGCGTTGAGTAAGGATTCTGGTATTTCGGGTCAACTGAAACTGCATCGCCGCCGGTGATGGCCTTCAGCCCTGCGCCGTCACCACTCCATTTTTCCTGGTCAGGCAGACGGATTAGCGAGAAGCCAATCAGGGAGGCACGCTTGCGCGGGTCTTCCAGCGTGTCGATATCGGCCGACGTGGCGTTATCCTCTCCGGCGAGCAGGGTCGCGATTTCGGCCAGTATACTTTTACCGCTGCCACCCGGACCGGTGACTTCGAGAAATAGCTGCCAGTCGTAACGGTTCGCCAGCACCATAAACAGCGCAGCGAGTATCACGTCGCGCTTTTGTGGATTTTTACCGGCCGCCCGGTCGAGCCAGCGCCAGAAGTTCGGCGCGTGAGTTTCCAGCATTTCGCCTTTTACCGGCGGGGTAAAATCCACGTCGCACAGCGTGCGCAGCCAGTGCGATTTATGATGTGGACTGAATATGCCGCTTTGGGTATCGAGTACCCCGTTGCGAAAGCCAATCAGACGCCGTGCCGGTGCGACCTGCTGCGGAATAATCAGTTTCAGGGTCTCCACCACCGAGGCAATTTTCCCGGATGAGAACGGGGCGCGCAGGCGCTGGAATAAGTCAGCCACATTCCGTGAAAAAGTGGCTGCCGGGATATTTTTCCAGATGCCGTTTTCATAGCGGGACAGGAGCTGGCCGTTCGCATCCACGGCCAGCGCTTCGCCGTAATGTTCATGCACCCGCAGAGCCTTGTCGCTGGCGCTCATGGCGGTAAATTCCGCCTCGCTCATGGTATCAAACGGACTTTGCGCCGGTGGCCGGACGGCGTCATAAATGGCGTTCCGCGTGGCCTCCCCGCCATTCTGCATAAACGCATCATTCCAGTCACCGAACACCGGCGGCAGGGCGACAATGCCCTCACAGGTTTCTGCGGCCGCAGCGGCTTTGTTCTGACCATCGCCGTTCAGGTCACGGTCGGCGGCGAGGACAATCTGACAGGCCGGGTGTTTCTGGCGGACAAGGCTCGCCAGAGAAAGGAGGTTCACGGACGACAGCGCCACCATGACGGTTTCGCCGGTCAGGTGATGCACGGTGAGCGCGGTCGCATAGCCCTCCGTTATCCACAGGCGTTTTCCGGCCTGTTTTTTCCCTTCGATGGTATGGCACGCTCCTTTTACCGCCCCGCCTTTCAGGGTGCGTTTGAGACCGTCAGAACTGATAAGCTGAAGGTTTACCAGCGCGCCGGTATCGTCATACAGCGGGACAACCACATCCCCGGCGCGGAACGTCACGTCGCCGGTTTTGTGTGTGGCCGACAGTACCGGACATTCCCGGTCGGGGAAGCCCTTGCGGGTCAGGTAGGCGTTGCCGCTGGCCGGTCGGGTGTTCTCCATGAGCCTGACGGCCAGCGCGGCCGCCGCCTGGCGGTCAGCCTCCGTTTCAGCCTCTGCGGCCGCAATCACTTCGGGGGCAATCGGTGGCAGCTTGCCGGTCACTGCATCCACCTTTCCGGCGGCCTCTGATGCGGTCATACCGAACACTTTCTCTACCAGCTTAAGACCGTCACCCGCACCGCACTGGTTACAGAACCATGTGCCGCGCCCCTCTTTATCGTCAAAGCGGAAGCGGTCAGAGCCGCCGCACACCGGACAGGCCTGATGGCGGTTTTTAATGACCTTCACACCCAGCGCCGGGAGAATGCGCGGCCAGTGGCCGCACGCCTGTTTTACCGTCTCTGTTACGTTCATTTTCATCGTTATTTTCTCCCTCAGTGCATAACAGGCGATTGCATGTGACGGGCGCAGAGTTCATCCATCACGGCCAGCCCGAGGAAGGACAGCGACGGCGCGGCCTTGAGCGGTCCGGCTTCCATTAAATCTTCCAGCAGTGCACAGGCAATCAGACGGCCTTTTTCCTCGCCGTGCTGGCGCAGGTAAAAGCCCTCCAGCTCGACGGCAATGGCGCTTTCCAGCGCGTCGAGGGTGAGGTGCGGATAGCGGCGCTGGCGTTCGCATACTGTCAGCCATGCACATGCCACGGCGCGACGATACAGCGCGGCGCGTAATACGGGCGGTAATGGCTTTTTCATACGTTGCCCTCCCCGGTCAGCCAGCGCTGATTGCAGCGCTCTACCACGCCGTCGAGCTGGGCGGTCATGAGGTAAATCACGGAGGTGAGCTGTGACTGCTGCGCCGGGTCACGACGAACGGTCGCGCAGTCCTGCACCTGCATCAGCTCGTTGACGAGCTGGCCGACGTTGCGCATGTGCTCAAGGCATTCGAGGTCACGGGAGGTAATGGTGGTGTGTCTCATGCACGCACCTCCGCAACCGGCAGGCGGCCAGCGAACGACAGAACGTAGTCGCGAACGAGGGACAGGCGTGCGGCGTGTTCATCACCGGCAACGGTGCGGAGCATACAGATACGGGGTTTACGGTCTGCACGACGAACGGCGGCAAACACAAAGACAAACTGCGGGTACGACGGGGTGAGGATAGTAGCCATGATGGCAGCCTCCATTGAGTAGCGGTTACTGCTACCACCGGAAACGCCAATTTCACTGGTGGCAGCCCGAGCGGGGTTGGCGTAACCGGCCTCAATGGATACCGGCCAGCCCGAAGGCTGCCCCGCCCGGACTACCATTATCTTGCTGGAACCATGGTGTATAAAAAGACACCACAGCCCGGAAAATGGGTGTGCCTGAGCTACGACGAAAAAAAAGACGCACGGCGCGTCTGGTGTCGCCATTGAGTTTCGCGGAACGCCAATTCCGGCTGTCGATTTTGCGACAGCGGGAAAACTATACCTGGAAATGGCGACAGGAAGCAAGCCAGAAAAAGGGTCTGTTTGCTGAACGGTCATCATCATGCGTCATAGCCCCGGTTGCGTTCGGCAATACGATCCGCCATCCATGCCGTGATTTCAGACTGCGCCCACGCCACGTTTTTGCCGCCCAGGCTGATTTGTTTCGGGAAAGCCTCGCGGCTGATGAGGTCGTAAATGGTTGACCGGGACAGGCCGCACAGATGCATCACTTCAGGCAGACGGATAAAGCGCTCCTGAACGGCATCAGAAACCGGCATCAGTGGCGCGGCAGGGGCAGAAGACGGGGAAGAAAAAGCGGTTTGCATCGGGCTACCTCATAATGTCCATACAGTGCCGGTCGTGTCCGTCCGGCCTCGGGTAGCTCTCTATTTTGTGAATATTTTCCCTCAGGGCAACAAGTCATTTTGCAGTACTTCACCACACAACAGACTGTTTTTTATACAGCGACAATCTCTGACAATGTTCTGGTATATCGTGGGTATCCTTTGGCACATTCTGGTACATCCATATATAACCAAAAGTGGTTAATGGCTTATTTTTTATTAATAAAAAATATATGCAGCTCCAGGAGAGTTCAGAAGATGGGTGAACAGTGGTGAACAGACGGTGAACAGTCACACCCTCAACTGTTCACCCTTTATCTTACTGTATTACTTATATTTTTATTTAAGGTGAACAGTAGTGAACAGTTATATGTAAAAAAACAAACGATGAGCAAGGTTTTGCTGAGACCTTTCTCTGGCAAGCCGGGTTTTGAGTGGTGTTTGTGCCAGATCTGCCACAACTGCAATGAATCGAGATGTTGTGTGATGAAGGGCAGAATCATTTCAGGTTGAATACACGGAGAGCCTGAACATGAAACCCGAAACAGTCATTACCGCCCTGCAAAATGTTGCCGCCAGGCAGTCCGCAGAGAACAGCCAGCGCATCACCGACAAGCTGAGCGCATTCACTGCGGCCAGAGACACCCACGCGGCCAGCATGCAGGTACTCAAAGAGATTGATACGTCCATTGAACGCTGTAAGCAGGAGCGGCAGACCGCCCTCGATGAGAGCGCAGAGGCGGAGCAGGACTGGCGCAGCCGCTTTCGCACCCTGCGCGGCAGTCTCACCCCTGAAATGAAAGCTGAGCACAGCAGGCGTATCGCCAGTCGCGAGCTGGCCGACGAGTTCACTGGCCTGATTGCGGAGCTGGAGACAGACCGGACACGCGCCATGCTGAATGCCTGCTCCACCGGCAATAAATACCTTTCAGCGCATGAAGATGCCTTTACCGCTTATGCCGGTGCGGAATGGGCTCAGGCTGTCAATGCGGTTCCCGTCGCCCTTATCCGCGCTTTCCTGCTGCGTGTTCGTGCCCTCGAAATGAAGGGAGAAAGCGCCCCGCAGTCCGTGGCCATCAGTGAGCTGCGCGATGCGCTGAGCCGTCAGGGCAGCCTGTATCACTTCGATATGACGCAGGAGCCGGTGTTGTCCGTGACGGGCATGCACCGGCCGCAGATTACAGGCGTGGATACGGAGCTGTTACGCAGCCCTGCGAAGAGAATGATGCTTGCCAGAAAGCTGGCTGAAAATGGCGAGACAGAAGCGGAGGAGTAAGCATGTTTCACTGTCCGTTCTGCAAAACCAGCGCGCATTCCCGCACCAGTCGTTATCTGTCCGATAACGTCAAACAGCGCTATCACCAGTGCATGAACATCGAGTGCTCGGCCACGTTCCGCACGCTTGAGTCCATCGACGGGGTTATTCGTTCACCGGTGACAGAGCCGGTTATCCCGCTACCCGCACCGGCGGCCATCGTCAACCGTGCCGGTGCGTAAGCACGGCCAGTCATCAGGAGAAACATACGTGACCACACTGACGCTACAGAAAGCCTTTGAGACCTGTCAGGCAAACAAATCCGCCTGGCTGCAACGCAGGGAAGAACTGACGCAGGCCGAACAGGCATACCGCGAACAGCTTGCCGGCAGCGGGCACAGCGGCCGGAGCCTGCAAACGCTACGTGAAATTATTGACGTGAAAAAATGGGAAATTAATCAGGCTGCCAGTCGCTATATCCGTTCGCATGAGGAGTTACAGCGCATCAGTATCCGCGACCGTTTAAATGATTTTATGCAGGTACACGGCGCGGAGCTGGCCGCCGCCCTTGCCCCTGAACTGATGAATTATTCCGGGCAACACTCCGCCGTTCAGCGCTGCGCCATGCAGCACTCACTCGACTATCTGCGTGAGGCGCTACAGCTCTGGCTGGTCGCCGGTGAAAAAATTAATTATTCGGCGCAGGATAATGACATTTTAACGGCCATCGGATTCAGACCTGACGCGGCTTCGTGCGATGATAGTCGTGAAAAATTCACGCCTGCACAGAACCTGAATTACACCCGCCGCCGTGCAGAACTGGCTGTGCAGTAGTTCGCTTAAAAATCCCCGAAAATCCCGCCATTTTTACGTAAAAAATCCATGCATGCATAAGGTGCATGGTTTTGCATGCGTTTTACCGGCACTGAATCCCCCGCCAGCGCCAGCACTGGCGCGCTCTGAGGCCGGTCATGCGCCTGCATTAAAAGCGCCCCCTTAAGCGGGCAGGCGGGGCGGGGAGAGCATTGCGCGCCATGGCTGTACTTAAGATCTGGACTACCAACGAATGATCAGTTATAAATCAATGGCTCTAAACGTGTAAGGCATATTTAGTTATGCTTGTCGGGCGCTTAGCCAGACACTTTAATATTGAACGGCTTTAGGGTTGCGCTTGGTGTGCCTCTGGATTGCACTCCTAGTTGCACGTCGTCGCGCAATCCAGAGGAACACCAAGCGCTTCCTCTAGGTAAGAGCAACACGAAAGCTTACGCCACTATGTGGCGTAAGCTTCTTTTATGATAATTAATATAAGTCTTTACTCATGGAAAAAAATCAAAAAGAAAAATATGAGGAAAAGTTAAGAAAACATGTATCTGGCTGGGATCTTAAGAATTTTCGCGTTTGTTATGACGAGCAAATAATATTTCTTTGCGGGGCTAAAGTTGCACCATTCAATGAGCCTCAAACGACAATGAGAGGCATGTTTTATGAATTCTGTAAAGAAAATGACTCTAGGCTTTTTAATAAACTTCTTCTTGCTGAAGCGTTTAAAAACTATTTAAAAGACAGTCATTACCCTGACTTAATTTCATTTGAAAAAGACATTGCGAACTTATCCTCTTTGATTATTATATTTTTGGAAAGTAGTGGTTCCATTGCAGAATTAGGCTTGTTTTGTAATTTAGATGATATAAATAAAAAACTTTTAGTTATTGTTCCTGAACATGAAGTAAAGGATGGTAAAAAAGAGTCGTTTATTTATCTCGGCCCACTATCCTATCTTCGTGAAAAGGTTAATGAGAAATCATATATTGTTTACCCTGGTCCTATTGATGGAAGGGATTACAATGAGCACTTAGAGTTAATTCTCGATGATGTAAACTCATTGGCCCCCTCAGATGGAAAGGAATATAAGTTTGATGTAAATAACTCAGGCCATTTAGCCTTTTTACTTACCCATATTATTTCTTTAGCCATGCCGATTAGACTAAAAGAAATCATGATGTGTGTAAATGAATTAGGTATTAATGCTACTTTGCAAAAAGACATAGAGCGAATGCTGTTCCTGCTTGAAACCTTTTTCCATATTGAAGTATATGAATATGGAGGTACAAAATATTATTATACCAAGAGCTCAAAAGGAAGCATTAGATTGGGTAAAAACAAATCTGGCTTTACGGTTGATGAGGTTGGCATAAAAGCTGATTTGCTACTTTTTATTAATGATGTAGCAAGGTGTGATGATAAGAAAAGGCGGTTAGCATTGAATTCGATAAAGGAGAGGATCAATGAACATAATTGATATTATTTCTAAAAAGACCCTTCTTCCATCACCTAACGTTATGGTTTTTATTAATACAGCGCCATATCGCTATAAAAAATATTATTTACCAAAAAATAGTGGTGGCGTTCGTGAAATTGCTCAACCTTCACGTGAGTTGAAGGTTATGCAACGAATTATCATTGAAAAAATAGCTGCTTTTTTACCAATTCATGAAAGTGCATTTGCATATGTAAAAGGGAAAAGCATCAAAGAAAATGCGCAAAAACACAAAGAAAATGAATATTTTCTTAAGTTAGATTTTTCAGATTTTTTCAATAGTATAAAACCCAGTGATTTGCGAAATGTCTTAATAAAAAACGGGTTTGAAGATAATTCATTTAACCTTTTATTAATTGATAAAATATTTTTTTATAAAAAAACAAAAAAAAGTGGTCTTACTTTAAGTGTTGGCGCCCCAAGCTCGCCGCTTATTTCAAATGCTGTTCTTTACGAATTTGATGTGCAAGTTACAGATCTATGTAATAAAGAGGGCATTACCTATACAAGATATGCGGATGATCTAACGTTTTCATGCAATGAGAAAGGAAAGCTTATAGGCTTTCAAAAAAACATAATCAAAATTTTACGAAAAATACCGTCGCCGCATTTAAGGCTGAATGATAAAAAAACGATCTATACATCAAAATCTGTGAGTCGCCGAGTCACAGGAATAGTTATAAACAATGACGGCCAATTGTCATTGGGTCGTAAAAATAAAAGAATAATTAGTAGTTTAATACATCATTATACACTTAATAAGTTAAGTGCTGAGGATGTTTATAAGTTGAAGGGATACCTTTCTTATGCAAAACATATTGAGAGTACATTTATTAATTCAATGACAATAAAGTATGGCGTTGATACGATCAATGCCATACTTAAATATAATTAAGCCCTTTCGGCAACAATGTTTATTATTGTCATTTGTGGAGTGGGTTTGGTTTCCGAATTAAATGTAAAAAATATTATAACTACATTCAAAATAATAAGAGTTAGGGGGATTAAACGTTCAATTGAAGTTAAATGGAAATAACACTTTGATTTAAGGTAGTCATGCTCTTCATTAAACGGCTTGAAAGGAAAGTTGTTGTCATTTTCTATCTTGTTTATTGTTTCATATTTTGCTTCGTTTATTTTTTTGTATGTTGAAACTAGGAACATCCAGTACAGATTCACTATGATACATACAAGGCATATAATTGAACTCCATGCAGTTTGTGATAACCCCGCAGTTGATAGGTAGCTATTAAGTGATATAAGGCCTGTGTTAATTGCTATAATGAATGCATTAGTCTTTAGTCTGCGCTCACTAGTCTTATCTGCCATGTCAATGCAGAGTTTATAAATATCTATCTTCTCTTTTAATTCCATATGACTTATTTCCTCTATGAATTTTCAACCCAATTGTTATTTATATAGTAAAGAAGCATACCACTGCATCATTTCTCTTCTTTGTTCAAGATATAAAGCATGATTATATACTCCCCTTATAGAATTCTTATCCGCATGCGCTAACTGGATTTCGATCCAAGCACTATCAAATCCCTGCTCATGTAATATTGTCGACATAGTATGTCTAAATCCGTGGCCTGTAGCACGTCCTTTGTAGCCAAGAAGTTCAATCACTTGTGAAACACTTTCTTTCGAGATCGGTTTGCTACGATTATTCCTGCCAATAAAAATGTATGGATAATGGCCGGTGATAGGTTTGAGCTGTTTAAATAGGTCAACTACCTGAGTAGATAAAGGAACGATATGTGGCCTACGCATTTTCATACGTTCCGCTGGTATCTCCCATATACCTTTTTCGAGGTCTACTTCTTCCCACGTAGCAAAGCGCATCTCCTGCGTTCTTACACCAGTCAGCATGACTATCTTCGTAGCATTTTTGGTGATGATGCTACCGGTATACGCTTCGAGATCCCGAATAAAATGAGGCAATTCTTCGGCAGATAGAAATGGATGATGTTTTTGCTTAGGAACAGCCAGAGCGATGGCTAAATCAGGCGCAGGATTGTATTCAGCACGGCCAGTTATGATTGCGTAGCGATAAACCTCACCGCACCTCTGACGCACCTTACGTGTTTTCTCTAATGCTCCACGCTTCTCTATTCGTCGCAATACTTCAAGAAGTTCTAACGGTTTGATTTCACTAATAGGGCGTTTACCGATGAACGGGAACACATCTTGTTCAAATGTCTTAATGATTTCTTCGCGGTAGGCCACTGTCCAGCGGTCAGCTTTGTTGGTGTGCCATTCTCGACATATGGCTTCGAATGAGTTCTCTGTTGAGAGTTGCTGTGCCAGCTTTTGGGCTTTACGTTCTTCCACTGGGTCTATGCCGTTTGCTACCTGCTTACGAGCTGTATCGCGTTTCTCACGTGCTTCTGCAAGACTCACAAGGTCGTAGCTGCCAAATGACATTAGCCGTGCTTTACCGGCAAAACGAAAGCGAAACCGCCAGCCCTTTGAGCCGTCTGGATTGATTAGTAGTGACAGGCCTTGCCCGTCGTTCAATGTGTATGGCTTGTCTTGAGGCTTTGCTCGTTTGATTTGTATATCTGTAAGTGCCATGTGTATAAGCCAAAAATGTGTATAAAAAATCTATACACATCACTATACATATTTTTCATGGATTCAGGGAGATCTTGTCGGACTGCTTCGGATAATTAACCCACTATTATGATTGAAAATAAAGGGTTTTTAAGACTTCCCCGGATGGGTAGGGAGCAACATTGGCGGAAGATCACAGGAGTCGAACCTGCCCGGGAACGCTGGCGCCCCCAACTGGATTTGAAGTCCAGCCACCTCACCGGAGATGACGATCTTCCGCGCCTGCATTGCTACATGGAGGCGGGGCGCATTATAGCTACTTTCAGGCATTTACCACATACCCCACACCACTTTTTTCACCTCTCTTTTGACCTGAATCCCCCTGTTTCAGCTAATTCTTAAGAAAATCCTCAGGTTAGCATTTCGTGCTCATCAACTTTTATCCCGATCACAAAAAACAAGAAACGTAATCTCTTAACCAGAAAACGCAATACCCGCTCCTGAAACAATGGTTTAAAACCAATGCAACCGGTCTCAGCGCCCCCTACAGCGTGAAGGATAAAAATATGAGCGAAGTATTGTCAGTAAAAGAGAAGATTGGCTACGGCATGGGAGACGCCGCCAGCCATATCATTTTTGATAACGTCATGCTTTACATGATGTTTTTCTACACCGATATTTTTGGTATTCCCGCCGGGTTTGTCGGCACCATGTTCCTGCTGGCCCGCGCGCTGGATGCGATCTCCGACCCGTGCATGGGGCTGATTGCCGACCGCACCCGCAGCCGCTGGGGCAAGTTCCGTCCGTGGATTTTGTTCGGCGCGATCCCGTTCGGCATCGTCTGCGTGCTGGCGTATACCACGCCGGACCTCAGCCTTAACGGCAAAATGGTTTACGCAGCCATCACCTACACGCTGCTGACCCTGCTCTATACCGTGGTCAACATCCCCTACTGCGCGCTGGGCGGCGTAATTACCAACGACCCGACGCAGCGTATCTCCCTCCAGTCCTGGCGCTTTGTGCTGGCGACGGCGGGCGGCATGCTCTCCACGGTGCTGATGATGCCGCTGGTGAACCTGATCGGCGGCGACGATAAGGCGTTCGGCTTCCAGGGCGGGATCGCCGTGCTGTCGGTGGTCGCGTTCCTGATGCTGGCGTTCTGCTTCTTTACTACCAAAGAGCGCATCCAGGTGCCGCCAAGCACCACCTCCATGCGGGAAGACCTGCGCGATATCTGGCAAAACGACCAGTGGCGCATCGTCGGCGTGCTGACCATCCTCAACATTCTCGCCGTTTGCGTGCGCGGCGGCGCGATGATGTATTACTGCACCTGGATCATGGGCTCGCCGGAGGTGTTCGTCGCGTTCCTGACCACCTACTGCGTCGGCAACCTGATTGGCTCGGCGCTGGCGAAACCGCTCACCGACTGGAAGTGCAAGGTCAGCATCTTCTGGTGGACCAACGCCGCGCTGGCGGTGGTCAGCATGGCGATGTTCTTCGTGCCGATGCATGCCACCGTGCTGATGTTCGGCTTCATCTTCGTTATCGGCGTGCTGCACCAACTGGTGACGCCGATTCAGTGGGTAATGATGTCCGATACCGTCGACTACGGCGAATGGACCAACGGCAAACGTCTGACCGGCATCAGCTTTGCGGGCACGCTGTTCGTGCTGAAGCTCGGCCTGGCGCTGGGCGGGGCGATGATCGGCTGGATGCTGTCAGGCGGCGGCTACGACGCGGCAGCCAAAACCCAGAACAGCGCGACCATCAGCATCATTATCGGTCTGTTTACGCTGGCTCCGGCGATCTGCTACGTGCTGAGCGCCATTATCGCCAGACGCTACTACACGCTGAAAACCCCCTTCCTGACCAAAATCCTGCGCGAGCTGGCGCAGGGCGCGCGCCGCAATCAGCAGGAGTTTGAAAACCTGCCGGTCAGCAAAGAATTGCAGAACTAAGAGGACGTAAGCATGAAAATCAGTGATGGAAACTGGCTTATCCAACCGGGCCTTAACGTGACGTATCCGGTACAGGTGTTCGACGTGGAGCAGCAGGGCAATGACCTGGTGGTGTATGTGGCGCCGCGTGACGTGCGCGAACGCACCTGGCAGCTCGACACGTTGATGTTCACGGTGCGCCTGTTTGCTCCGCAGGAAGGGATTATCGGGGTGCGCATTGAGCACTTCCAGGGCGCGCTGAACAACGGCCCGCACTATCCGCTGAACGTTCTGAAGGATGTAAAAGTTGAGATTGAAAACAACGCCGAATTTGCCGAGCTGAAAAGCGGCAGCGTCAGCGTGCGCGTCGCCAAAGGCGAGTTCTGGGCGCTGGATTTCCTGCGCAACGGCCAGCGCATTACCGGCAGCCAGCTGAAAAACAACGGCTACGTGCAGGATACCAACACCGATCGCAACTATGTGTTTGAACGTCTGGATCTGGGCGTGGGGGAAACGGTCTACGGCCTGGGCGAGCGCTTTACCGCGCTGGTGCGCAACGGCCAGACGGTCGAAACCTGGAACCGCGACGGGGGCACCAGCACCGAGCAGTCCTACAAAAACATCCCGTTCTACCTGACCAACCGTGGTTATGGCGTGCTGGTGAATCACCCGGAAAATGTCTCGTTTGAAGTCGGCTCCGAGAAAGTGTCCAAAGTGCAGTTCAGCGTGGAAGGGGAGTATCTGGAGTACTTCGTGATCGACGGCCCGACGCCAAAAGAGGTATTAAACCGCTATACGCAGTTCACCGGCCGTCCGGCGCTGCCGCCGGCGTGGTCGTTCGGCCTGTGGCTGACCACCTCCTTCACCACTAACTACGACGAAGCGACGGTCAATAGCTTTATCGACGGCATGGCCGAGCGCGACCTGCCGCTGCACGTGTTCCACTTCGACTGCTTCTGGATGAAAGCCTTCCAGTGGTGCGACTTCGAGTGGGACCCGATGACCTTCCCGGATCCGGAAGGGATGATCCGCCGCCTGAAAGAGAAAGGGCTGAAGGTCTGCGTGTGGATCAACCCGTACATCGGCCAGAAATCGCCGATCTTCCGGGAGCTGAAAGAGAAGGGCTACCTGCTGAAGCGCCCGGACGGCTCCCTGTGGCAGTGGGACAAATGGCAGCCGGGGCTGGCGATCTACGACTTCACCAACCCGGACGCGTGCCGGTGGTACGCCGACAAGCTGAAAGGCCTGGTGGAGATCGGCGTCGACTGCTTCAAGACCGACTTCGGCGAGCGTATCCCGACGGACGTCCAGTGGTTTGACGGTTCCGATCCGCAGAAGATGCACAACCATTACGCCTACATCTACAACGAACTGGTGTGGAACGTGCTGAAAGAGACGGTGGGAGAAGAAGAGGCGGTGCTGTTTGCCCGTTCTGCCTCCGTGGGTGCGCAACAGTTCCCGGTGCATTGGGGCGGCGACTGCTACGCCAACTATGAATCGATGGCGGAAAGCCTGCGCGGCGGGCTGTCGATTGGCCTGTCCGGCTTCGGATTCTGGAGCCACGATATCGGCGGGTTCGAAAACACCGCTCCGGCGCACGTCTACAAACGCTGGTGCGCGTTCGGGCTGTTCTCCAGCCACAGCCGCCTGCACGGCAGCAAATCCTACCGCGTGCCGTGGGCGTACGATGATGAGTCCTGCGACGTGGTGCGCCACTTCACCCAGCTGAAATGCCAGCTGATGCCGTACCTGTATCGTCAGGCAGCGCTGGCCCACGAGTTCGGCACGCCGATGCTGCGGGCGATGATGCTGGAGTTCCCGGACGATCCGGCGTGCGATTACCTCGACCGCCAGTACATGCTGGGGGATTCGATGATGGTGGCGCCGGTGTTCTCCGAGGCGGGCGACGTGCAGTTCTGGCTGCCGGAAGGGCGCTGGACGCACCTGTGGCACAACGATGAAATCGAGGGCAGCCGCTGGCATAAGCAGCAGCACGATTTCCAGAGCCTGCCGATCTATGTGCGCGACAACACGCTGCTGGCGCTCGGCAATAATAACCAGAAGCCGGACTATGCGTGGCACGAGGGGACGGCCTTCCAGCTTTTCAACCTGAGCGATGGCGCAACGGCGGTGAGTGAAGTGCCTGCGGCGGACGGTTCCGTGTTGTTTACGCTGAAGGCGTCACGTCAGGGCGACGTCGTGACCTTTACCGGCACGGGAGATGCGCAAAACTGGTCGGTGTGCTTGCGCAACGTGCAGAAGGTCGGCGGCGTAAAAGGCGGTTCACATGCGGGCAGCGAGTGGGGTGTGGTGGTGAAAGCCGAGGGGGATGAGGTGGTGATCCACCTCTGAGCTGGAAAAATGCCCGGTGGCGCTTCGCTTACCGGGCCTACGGTAATTATGCGGTCTGATGCCCTCACCCACGGGGAGAGGGAACCAAAACCTCGTAGGCCGGGTAAGGCGAAGCCGCCACCCGGCTTTTTACTGTGCCGGAGCCACCGCCGACACCATCCCGCCGGTCATCGTCTGTTGCACCTGCTGTTTATCCATATTCACCGCGCTCAGCTTCCCGTTCACCGTCGGCTTCAGCGGCGCATTCGCCTGCACGCTGCCGCTGGCGGTGAGCTGAATATTGCCGTCGCCCGCAATCGGCAGCGCTGGCCAGCCCCACTGCTGCAAAACGTTGAGTGGTACACCGCGCCCGTTCAGGCTCACGGTGGTTTGTCGCTGTGGCAGCTGTGACACGGTGGCGGTCGCTTCCAGGATCCCTTTCTCGGTAAAGGCGCTCAGGTCGGTAATGTTTACCGTTGCGGCGTTGGCATTCAGCGCCAGCGACGGGCGTCGCACGTCGACGCGGTTAAAGGTTGCTGCCGCCCCGTTCAGGGTTGCGTTACCGCCCCACACGCCCCACTTGTGGTCTTGCGCCAGACGCAGATTAGCGCCATAACCGTCGAGGGAGGTGATCTGCCATGGGAACGCCGGATCGATGTCGATCACCAGGTTGCGGCTCAGGCCGAATTTTTTCAGCGTCACGCTGTTCAGCCATGCCGGGAGCGGATCCATCCACAGCGTTTTCCAGTTTTCCGGAAGCGTATATTCCAGCCCGGCAATGGCAACGTCGTCCAGCACCAGCGCGTTCCCGTCGCGCAGCCAGTTGCCGGAGGTGCGCACCATGCCCCCTTCCCAGCGGGAAGTGAACTGACGCAGCGCAATGCCCTGCGGGGAGAATTCCGCGTTCAGGATAGGGTCAAAAAGATGCAGCGAGCCGTAGATAAATTCGCTGGCGTTCATGGATAACCGTCCCTCCTGGCTTTGCCAGTCACCTTTACTCAGGGTGAGGTTACGCAGGCTGAGATCGAGGTCGGTTACCGCCCAGTCTGGCCCCTGTAGACGGGCATCGGTCACTTCCAGCCGCCCAATCTGTAACGAAGGCAGGGTGGAGAGAGGGGCGAAGAAATCCAGCAGCGATTTGTCGCTTTGCAGGCGTATCTCATTCAGACGCAGGGTGTCGATAACCCAGCCACCGTCGGCATTACGCTGAGCCGACCCCGTAAGCGAGCCGCGCGCCATATCGGCACCGATGGTATTGAGCACCACCTCTTTGCCGTTGAGTTGTCCCTGAATCAGCACGTTGTTGGCCGGTATGCCGTTGAGCGTGAGCGACCCGGCGCTCATCTGGATTTGCGCATTTTTCCCCAGTACGTTCCCCGCCTCGGGCTGCCACGGGCTGACGCCGCCGGTCACCTTTTGCGCACTGAGATCCCACTCCGTATTCGGGCTGTTAAAGGCCATGTTATTCAGTTGCAGACGATCGGCCTGGAACGGCAGCGGCGCCGTCTGTGGAGATAAATTCAGCGTGCCATCGAACAGGGTGATGGCGTCCATATGCAGCGGGTCGGTGATCTGGCGGCTGCTTAAGCCAATATCCACTTTTTTAGCGACCAGCGTGGCCGGTTTGCCATCTCGTCCGAAGGTGACGTTTTCCAGAAGGATGTGAGAAGGGGATGAAAAGTGGTGATCCATCAGGTCAAAGTTGAGCTCGTAATCGGTATTCACCGTGATCCAGCTACTGACCTGCGATGCGCCCCAGCGGGTCTGGAGCAGAAAATAAAAGGCGAGCACTACAATGAGCAGGGCTACCAGAAGATAGATAAGCAGCTTTCCAATAAATTTCATGGTCTTCCTTCCCGCGAAACGCACATAAGGGTGTTATGCACGATTTATGCGCAATGCTCAAGGCGGGAATGGTGTAAAGAGATGTCACGGCAGGCATTGACAGCCTGCCGTGTGGGGATCAGTTCTTTTCAGGCGGGAAAATGAGATTCAGCACGATAGCGGTAATACCGCCCGCGGCGATGCCGGAAGAGAGCAGGTTTTTCACCCAGTCCGGGGCAAACTGCAAAATCATCGGCTGCTGGGAGACGCCAAGTCCTACGGCGAGAGACAGCGCAATAATCATGATTGCGCGGCGGTTCAGCGGCTCGCGGGAGACGATACGCACGCCGGAGGCCGCGATGGTACCGAACATGACCAGCGTCGCGCCGCCCAGGACCGGCTCGGGAATGTGCTGTACAAACCCGCTCACCGCCGGGAACAGGCCGAGGACCACCAGCATCAGCGCCACCACGAAGCCCACGTAGCGGCTGGCAACCCCGGTCAGCTGGATCACGCCATTGTTCTGGCCGAAGCAGGAGTTCGGGAATGTGTTGAACACCGCCGAGACAAACGAGTTCAGTCCGTTCGCCAGCACGCCGCCTTTCAGACGTTTCATGTACAGCGGGCCGGAGACCGGCTGCTCGGACACGTCGGAGGTGGCAGTGATATCGCCAATGGTTTCCAGCGAGGTGATCATAAAGACCAGCATCAGTGGCAGGAGCAGACTCCAGTCAATGCCCAGGCCGTAGTAGAGCGGCGTTGGCACGGTAATCAACGCGCTGTTGGTTGGGGTGGTGTTTTCCGGCAGCATGCCCAGCGCCCACGCCAGCAGGTAACCGGCCGCCATGGCGATCACTAGCGAAGCCACGCGCAGGTACGGGTTACGCTGGCGGTTAAGCAGAATAATGATCGCCAGCACCACGCCTGCCAGCAGCAGGTTTTTCGGCGCGCCGAAGGTATGGTCGCTCATTGCCGCGTAGCCGCCCCCGATGGAGGTCAGACCCACCTGAATCAGCGACAGGCCGATAATCATCACCACCACGCCGGAGACCAGCGGGGTGATCACCCGGCGCGCAAGGTGCAGAACGCGGGAGATGATCATCTCTGTGCAGCTTGCCAGCATCAGGGTGCCGAAAAGCGCCGCCATCATCGTCGGGACATCTGCGCCGCCGGTTTTCAGTGCCGTACCGCCCATGATCAGCGGCGCCACAAAGTTAAAGCTGGTGCCCTGAATCGACAGCAACCCCGAACCCACCGGACCCCAGGCTTTAATTTGAATGATGGAGGCTACACCGGAAGCGAACAGAGACATACTGATGATGTGTTGCGTATCCTGCGCCGGTAACCCCAGCGCCTGACAAATCAGCAGAGCCGGCGTGATGACCGCAACGAACATCGCCAGCAGATGCTGGCAGGCGGCAAACACGGTTTGAGGCAGCGGGGGACGATCTTCAAGGCGGTAAATCAGTTCACTGTTTTGCTTCTGCGCAATCGGTTGCGCATCAGCAGACTCCAGAGTGTTAACAGACATCGGCGGCAATCCCACGGTGGAAAAGCGGGCATTTTAGCTGACCACCTGGTAAAAGCAAACGATTGCCAGCAAAAAAAAGAGAGAAAATCTGCCGGTGTGAGCAGGTTTTCTACAACGAACAGGAAAAAAAAATTACACTTTTCGCGCCGGCGGCTCATGACGAGCATCACCCGGCCCAGGATAACGCCGCGTGTGTATGGAACACGCGCATAACAGGAGCCTTTTATGATTCATCTCGATACGTTGTCGACCCTAGTTGCCGCAACGCTGGTTCTTCTGCTTGGTCGCAAGCTGGTACACAGTGTTTCCTTTCTGAAAAAGTACACCATTCCTGAACCTGTAGCCGGTGGATTGCTGGTGGCGCTGGCCCTGCTGGTACTGAAAAAAAGCATGGGTTGGGAAATTGATTTTGATATGTCCCTGAAAGATCCGTTGATGCTGGCCTTCTTTGCCACTATCGGCCTGAACGCTAACCTCGCAAGCCTGCGTTCGGGTGGCAAGGTGCTGGGCGTGTTTTTGATTGTCGTGGTGGGCCTGCTGCTGATGCAAAACGCCATCGGCATCGGTATGGCGTCGCTGCTGGGGCTGGATCCGCTGATGGGTCTGCTGGCGGGGTCGATTACCCTGTCAGGTGGCCACGGAACGGGCGCGGCGTGGAGCAAGCTGTTCATCGAACGCTATGGCTTTGAAAACGCAACGGAAGTGGCAATGGCCTGCGCGACCTTTGGCCTGGTGCTTGGCGGGCTGATTGGCGGCCCGGTGGCGCGCTATCTGGTGAAACATTCCACTACGCCGGAAGGCAGACCAGACGATGAAATGGTGCCGACCGCGTTCGAAAAACCGGACGTTGGTCGCAGCATCACCTCGCTGGTGATGATTGAAACCATCGCCATGATTGCCATCTGCCTCACCGTGGGCAAAATCGTTGCGCAATGGCTGGCGGGAACGGCTTTCGAACTGCCAACCTTTGTCTGCGTGCTGTTTATCGGGGTGATCCTGAGCAACGGTCTGGCGCAGATGGGCTTCTACCGCGTCTTCGAACGCGCGGTGTCCGTGCTGGGGAACGTCAGCCTGTCGCTGTTCCTGGCGATGGCGCTGATGAGCCTCAAGCTGTGGGAGCTGGCCTCGCTGGCGCTGCCGATGGTGGCGATCCTGGCGGTACAGGCCGTGTTTATGGCGCTGTATGCCATCTTTGTTACCTGGCGCATGATGGGCAAAAACTATGATGCGGCGGTACTGGCTGCGGGTCACTGTGGATTTGGTCTGGGAGCGACACCAACGGCCATCGCGAATATGCAGGCGATCACCGAACGGTTCGGCCCGTCGCACATGGCGTTTCTGGTGGTGCCGATGGTGGGCGCATTCTTCATTGATATCGTCAACGCGCTGGTCATTAAGCTCTACCTGATGCTGCCAATGTTTGGCTGATCGTCAGGCGTTGGAATACCGCTCGGTTTCCGGCATCCAGCGTTCAATTAACGCTGCCGCCTGTTCGGGGTAGCGTTCATGAATATGACGCGCAAGGCGTTGTACTTCGGGGATCATGGCCTGATCGCGCAGCAAATCCGCCACTTTAAATTCGGCGTTACCCGTCTGACGTGTGCCCAGCAGTTCACCCGGGCCGCGGATCTCCAGATCTTTTTGCGCAATGACGAAGCCGTCATTGCTGTCGCGTAATACCTGCAAACGCATCTGCGCGGTTTTCGACAGCGGGGCTTTGTAGAGCAGCACGCAGTGAGAGGCGATCGCGCCACGGCCCACGCGGCCTCGTAGCTGGTGGAGCTGCGCCAGGCCCAGACGCTCCGGGTTCTCAATAATCATCAGGCTGGAGTTCGGCACATCCACGCCCACTTCGATAACCGTGGTCGCAACGAGTAAGTGCAGCTCGCCCTGTTTGAACGACTGCATCACCGCCTGCTTCTCGGCAGGCTTCATGCGCCCGTGAACCAGACCGACGTTCAGCTCTGGCAGGGCGAGCTTTAACTCTTCCCATGTGGCTTCGGCAGCCTGCGCTTCCAGCAGCTCAGACTCTTCAATCAGGGTGCAGACCCAGTACGCCTGACGCCCTTCCTGCGTACAGGCGTTGCGCACGCGGTCAATGATGTCGCTGCGCCGCGTGTCCGGTATGGCAACCGTGGTCACCGGCGTTCGGCCCGGCGGCAACTCGTCGATGGTGGAGGTATCCAGATCGGCATAGGCCGTCATCGCCAGGGTGCGCGGAATCGGCGTGGCGGTCATGATCAGCTGATGCGGGTGGAAGCCCTGTTGCAGACCTTTCTCCCACAGCGCCAGACGCTGATGAACACCAAAGCGGTGCTGTTCGTCGATAATGACCAGCGCCAGGCCGTTAAACTGCACCTGTTCCTGGAAAATGGCGTGCGTGCCGACAATCATCTGCACCTGCCCGCTGGCAATGGCTTCCTGCTGCGCAAGACGTGCTTTGCCCTTCTGCTTCCCGGCCAGCCAGCCCACTTCGATCCCCAGTGGGGCGAACCAGTTACGGAAATTGTTGGCGTGCTGCTCGGCCAGCAGTTCTGTCGGCGCCATCAGCGCCACCTGCTTGCCGTGGGCGATAGCGCGTAAAGCGGCCAGCGCGGCAACCAGCGTTTTCCCGGAACCCACGTCGCCCTGCACCAGGCGCATCATCGGCACATTCAGCGCCATATCGCGTTCAATCTCGGCGGTAACCCGCGCCTGTGCGCCGGTGGGTTTAAACGGGAGTGAGGCCAGCAGCTTATCTTTGAGTTCATCACGCTGGCCTAAAGGCTGAGCGTGGAAACGCTGCGCACCGGCGCGCAGGGCCAGCATGCTCAGGTTATGAGCCAGTAACTCCTCAAGGATAAGACGCCGTTGTGCGGGGTGTTTACCGCTTTCTAAGTCTATGAGCTGAAGCGTCGGCGGCGGACGGTGCAGGGTGCGCAACGCCTCCGGCAGGCTCATCATGCCCTGCGCTAGCTCCGGTGGCAGCAGCTCGTTAATGGCGCAGGTATCAAGCAGCTCCAGCGCCTGGTCGGTGAGCTTGCGCAGCGTGGCCTGCTTAATGCCTTCGGTGGTTGGATAGACCGGCGTGAGCGTCTCCTGTAGCTCAGGTGAGCTGAGATCGCCCTGCACGCGGTATTCCGGGTGGATCATCTCCGCGCCGTATTTGCCCCGTTTGGCTTCACCGTACGCAAGTACGCGTCGTCCAGTGGCAAGGCTGTTTTTCATCGCCGCATTGAAGTTGAAAAAGCGCATGGTGAGAATGCCGGTGCCGTCGCTGATCTGGCAGGTCATCATCCTGCGTCCGCCAAAGGTGATGTTGCAGTTCAGCACTTCCCCTTCAACGGTGGCGTAAATAGCGGGCAGCAGATCGCCAATTTTATAAAGCTGAGTACGGTCTTCGTAACGCAGGGGGAGGTGGAGCAGGAGATCCTGCACGGTGTGCAGGCCAATCTTCGCCAGTTTACTGCTTTGTGCCGCGCCCACGCCCGTCAGGCTGTTGAGCGGTATGGCGTCCAGCAGGCGGCCTTTCATGATTTACCCTGCGTACTGCATGGTGGACCACCACTCGGCATCGGCTTCAATTTCGCCCTGCGCGTTGACGTGGGGGTAAGGCAATTTCTTCTGCTTCGCAACGCGAGCCAGCACCGGATAGCCACCTTCAAACAGCAGGCGCTGCTGCTCCTCTTCCGGCAGCATGCTGTTGCTGCGCTCGTACATTCCGGCATTCTGACGCTGGCGCTGCGCTTCATACAGGATCAGCGCTGAGGCGACCGACACGTTGAGTGACTGGACCATGCCGATCATCGGAATGATGATGTCCCGGTCAGCCAAATCCAGTGCTTCCTGCGTGATCCCCGTTTTCTCCTGGCCCATTAAAATGCAGGTCGGACGGGTGTAATCGATCTCACGGAAATCCACGGCTTTAGCAGAGAAGTTGGTTGCCAGAACCTGCATGCCACGCCCTTTCAGGTGCGAGACCGCTTCACCAATAGTCTGGTGAGTTTTCACGGATACCCAGCTGTTGCTGCCTGCGGCGGTGGAGGCCATGGTACGCATACGTGCGCCTGGCCAGACGGCGTGGACTTCATGCACGCCGACGGCATCTGCGGTGCGAACGATAGCAGAGACGTTATGAGGTTTATGGACCTGCTCCATGCAGACCGTCAGATCAGGCTGACGCCTGGCGAGCATTTCGCAGATTCGCTCGTAACGTGTTGAATTCATAATGCTAGTTTCGGTTACGGGTGACTTTAATGACATCCGGCATCACGCGGATCTTGCGCATAATATTGGCCAGATGTACGCGGTCACGGGCGGTCAGGCGAATAAAGGCGCTGTAAACGCGGCCATCTTTTTCTTCAGTATTCAGGCTCTGAATGTTTGACGAGGCCGTGTTGATCGCTGCCGTCAGGTTCGCCAGTGCACCCTGGTGGTTAAACATATCCACCTTGATTTCAGTGATAAATTCCTGCGCTGTCTCTTTATCCCATTCGACCGCCATGAACTTCTCAGGCTCTTTCTGATAGCCACGGATGTTACGGCAGGATTCGTGGTGGATCACCAGCCCTTTACCCGGGCTGACGTGCGCAATAATCGGGTCGCCCGGGATAGGGCGGCAGCATTTGGCGAAGGTGATGAGCACCCCGTCAGCGCCTTTGATTGGCAGGTGACCATGATTTTGCGCGTTAGCAGGAACGGCTGTCGTTTCGCCCTGTTGCAGGTTCTTCGCCACGACCACGCTCATGGCGTTTCCGAGGCCAATCTCTGCCAGCAGGTCATCCAGCGAGGCGAGCTTCATACGCTCCAGCTCATGCTGAATGTTTTCTGGTGGGATCTCTGCCAGTTTGCGGCTGCCACCCAGCGCGTGATTGAGCAGACGACGCCCCAGGCTAACGGAGTCGTCGCGCTTGAGATTTTTCAGCAGCTGGCGGATTTTTGCGCGCGCTTTTGAGCTCACGACAAAGTTCAGCCAGGCGGCGTTAGGACGTGCGCCCGGCGCGGTAATAATTTCGACAGTCTGCCCGCTGAAGAGCGGCTGCGACAGCGGATAAGGCTGCCTGTCGACGCGGGCACCCACGCAGGCATGGCCGATATCGGTATGCACGGCGTAAGCGAAGTCGACCGGTGTCGCGCCCGCAGGCAGTTCGACAATGCGCCCTTCCGGCGTGAAAACGTAAATCTCATCCGGGAAGAGATCGGATTTAACGCTCTCGATAAATTCAAACGAGCTACCTGCACTCTGTTGCAGCTCCAGCAGGCTCTGCATCCAGCGCTGGGCGCGGATTTGCGCGGTGGTGCTGCTTTCGCCGCCGTGCTCTTTATAAGCCCAGTGCGCCGCGACACCCATTTCCGCCATCTGATCCATGTCTTCGGTACGAATTTGCACCTCAACCGGAACGCCGTGCGGGCCAATCATCGAGGTGTGCAAAGACTGGTATCCGTTCGCTTTTGGAATGGCGATGTAATCTTTGACGCGCCCCGGACGTGGCTTGTACAGGCTATGCATCTGCCCCAGCACGCGGTAGCAGGTGTCCGAGTCGTGGACGATGACGCGGAACGCGTAGATATCCATGATCGAGTGAAAACGCTGCTCTTTGAGCACCATTTTGCAGTAAATAGAGTACAAATGCTTTTCGCGACCGCTGACGCGGCATGGAATACCGGCTTCCTGCAAGCGCCCTTCGATTTCAGAGAGGATCTTTTGAATCATCTCTTTACGGTTGCCTCGTGCGGCTTTCACCACCTCTTTAATCACGCGATAGCGGTTTGGGTATAACGCTTCAAAACCCAGCTCTTCCAGCTCGGTTTTAATGTGATGAATACCTAAACGGTGCGCCAGCGGACTGTAGATTTCGAGGGTTTCACGGGCGATGCGGCGACGTTTATCCGGGCGAAGTGAGCCCAGCGTGCGCATATTGTGGGTGCGGTCAGCAAGTTTGATGAGAATGACGCGGATATCCTGCACCATCGCCATGATCATCTTGCGAAAGTTTTCGGCCTGCGCCTCTTTCTTATCGCGGAATTTCAGCTTATCAAGCTTAGAGACCCCTTCCACCAGCTCGGCAACGCTTTTGCCAAACAGCTGTTCCATGTCCTGGTAGGTGGCAGGGGTATCTTCAATCACGTCATGCAGCAGGGCGGCCATGAGCGTTTCGTAGTCGAGTTTCATCTCGGCCAGAATACAGGCCACCGCTACCGGGTGCGTGATATAGGGTTCACCGCTTGAACGTGTCTGGCCCTCGTGAGCGTCACGTGCAACGAGATACGCCTGCTGAAGACGCTTAATCTGGTCTTCAGGCAGGTAGGTTTGAATCAGTTGATTCAGGCTTTCAAACAGATACAAGGGCGACCCGCAGGTTTAATTAACGACGACCTTCAGCAATGGCGGTTACGGCCTGCAGTTCTGCGGCTTCCTGCTCTTGCTGCTCCTGGCGCTCACGCACGTCGAGGATCTGGTTGTTGATCAGACCTTCTTCGATTTCGCGAAGTGCAATAACGGTGGTTTTATCGTTTTCTTCCGGTACCAGCGGATCTTTACCGCCTACCTGCATCTGACGAGCGCGACGCGCGGCGACCAGTACCAGGTCAAAACGGTTACCAATTTTCTCTACAGCGTCCTGAACAGTTACGCGTGCCATACTTAAAATGCTCCACAGGTGAAGAAATGACTGGGCATGATACTGAAAGTGGGTTCAGTCTGCCAACAGTTTGGTAATTAATGCGTCATGTCGCTGCTTCTGGCGGCTCATACGCAGACGTTCTGCGCGAAGGATAGTTTTGAGATCGCTCAGCGCGGCATCAAAATCATCATTCACAATAAGGTAATCATATTCCGCGTAATGGCTCATTTCTGCAACAGCCTGTGCCATACGCTTCGCGATAACTTCTTCGCTATCCTGGCCGCGACCACGCAGGCGACGATCCAGTTCATCTTTCGATGGCGGTAGAATAAAAATACTGCGCGAATCAGGCATTTTCTTACGAATTTGCTGCGCGCCCTGCCAGTCGATATCCAGGAACACGTTCACGCCGGTCGCCAGAACCTGCTCAATGGTTTCACGCGAAGTACCGTAGTAGTTACCGAATACTTCTGCGTGTTCAAGAAACGCGTCTCTGCCAATCATCGCTCTGAATTCGTCGTGATTCACAAAGAAATAGTGTTCACCGTGCACCTCACCCGGACGCGGTGCTCGCGTGGTGTGAGAAACAGAAACCTGCGTATCGTACAACGGTTGGGTTTTTAACAGTGCCTGAATAAGGCTGGATTTACCCGCGCCACTAGGGGCAGAAACAATATAAAGCGTGCCTTGAGCCATGAGAGTCTTTTGTATGTGTTAACGAAGAAGTCCTACATACGGGCTTATTATACACGTCGCCGCTGTGTGACGTAGCCTTTGTCACACTTTTTCCCGTGGATGATTAAATTTTGCGTGCCGTTTTCAGGTTTTGTCTGCGGTTTGCAGCAACAAAAAGAAACGCTGGATAACGCCTCGTAAAGCGTAACGTTGCCATTCGCGTCGTTTTCAATACCGGGTTATACCTCCTCCAACGCAAAGGAGGGGTAATAATGTGGCGATGGATAAGCGGGTTTGCGCTGTTGTGGTGTAGCACCGGGTTAGCGGTATGCCCGGTATGGTCGCAGGCAAAAGCAGAAAAGGAAATTGTAGCGCTGAGCGCGCAGATCAAACGCTGGGACGATGCTTACTGGAAGCAGGGAGTCAGTGACGTTGATGACGGGGTGTACGATCAGCTTAACGCGCGGTTGAACCAGTGGCAGCGCTGCTTTGGTCATGTCTCTTCCGAAGAGAGACCGCCACCTCTGACAGGTAGTGTGACACACCCGGTTGCGCATACGGGCGTGCATAAGGTTGCCAGTAAAGCTGAGCTCAGCCAGTGGATGCGAGCCCGGCAACATCTCTGGATGCAGCCCAAAGTGGATGGCGTGGCTGTGACGCTGGTGTACCAGGGCGGGAAGCTTGTCCGGGCCATTAGCCGTGGCAACGGTGTGAAAGGTGAAGACTGGACGGCGCAGGTTCGATCAATCCCCTCTGTTCCGCAAAACCTGTCCGGCCCCCTGGCAAATAGCGTCTTACAGGGTGAACTGTTCTGGATTCATGAAAACCACATCCAGCGTCAGATGGGGGGGATGAACATGCGGGCAAAAGTGGTGGGCGCCATGATGCGTCATAACGATAGCGCACTTCTCAGGCAGCTCGGCGTGTTTATCTGGGCCTGGCCGGATGGACCTAAAGAGATGCAGGTATCTCTGGATGCGTTGTCAAAAGCCGGGTTCACCCTGACGGCGCGTTATACGCTGCCCGCCGCGTCTGTGAATGCGGTCGAAGCGCAGCGTTCAGCGTGGCATACAACAGCATTGCCCTTTGCCACGGACGGCATTGTGGTGCGTTCAGCGGATGAACCCGCGGGCGACGGTTGGTTACCCGGTGAAGGGCGTTGGGTTGTCGCATGGAAATATACGCCTGTCGCTCAGGTTGCTGAAGTGCGAGGGATACAGTTTGGCGTCGGGCGAACGGGCAAGGTGTCCGTTGTAGCCGAACTGGATCCAGTAAAGCTTGATGATAAACAGGTGCGGCGGGTGAGCCTGGGGTCGGTCACACGCTGGCAGCGGCTGGATATTGTTCCCGGCGATCAGGTTCTGATAAGCCTCGCCGGGCAGGGAATCCCCCGATTCGATCGAGTTGTCTGGCGGGGAGCGAACAGGAAAAAACCAGAACCTCCGGCCCTGCAGTACCACTCGCTGACCTGTTTTTATGCCTCACCAGCGTGTATGGAACAGTTCTTTGCCCGGTTGACGTGGCTTAGCTCAAAACAAGGGCTAGGGATCGAGGGGTTAGGCGAGGCGGGCTGGCGAACGCTTCATCAGACGCATCGTTTCGAGCATATTTTTTCGTGGTTAACACTGACGCAGGCGCAGCTACAGTCCACGCCTGGCTTTTCCGCCGGGCGCGGGTTATCGCTCTGGCATCGTTTTAATATTGTGCGCAAACAACCTTTTATTCGCTGGGTCACAGCGATGGGGATCCCGCTGACAAAAGCCACGCTGAATGCGGTTGGGGCGGCGTCGTGGCAGGCGCTGAATCAGCGGAGCGCTGCTGACTGGCAGGCTTTGCCGGGAACAGGTGAAGAGAAGGCGCAGCAGGTCGTTAACTGGCTGCATGCGCCTCCCGTTGATAGGCTGGCAAGGTGGCTGGCTGAGCAGCACATTAACGGGTTCTGACCTTAATGCGCGTTGTGCTTGTAATGAAAAACCGGCAGGCCCAGCTTCAGGCGCAATGCCAGCATACGCGCCGTGAAACCAAACAGCAGCGTGGAGATAACGACCACATCGTGGTTTGTGACATAGTGCTGCAAGGCGACATAAAGCACTGCCGCGGCAAAGGAGATGCCGGCATACAGTTCCTTCTGGAAAACCAGCGGGATACGTTTGCAGAACATATCGCGCAGCACCCCGCCAAACACGCCCGTGATCACCGCCGCAATGGTGGCGATAACCGGGCCTTCACCCATATCGAGAGCAATTTGTGCGCCAATGATGGAAAAAACAATCAGCCCAAGCGCATCCAGCACCAGGAACAAGCGGCGCAGATGAGGCATCACCGGGGCTACAATCGTGGTTAACACGGCTGCCGTTGCCACGATAATGACGTACTCAGGGTTTTTAACCCAGCCGAGCGGATAATGGCCAAGCAGGATATCGCGCACGGACCCGCCGCCGAGCGCAGTGGCCGTGGCAATAATGATCACGCCGAAGGTGTCCATTCGGCGACGTCCGGCGGCAAGCGCGCCGGTCATGGCTTCAGCGGTAATGCCAATAAGATAGAGAATGTGAAGCAGCATAAACCCTCCGGAATGAAGTGGAGGAGGTTAGCGATTTGTGCGCAAGATCACGATTGAGATTTTCTAAGGCGAGGGGATTTGCCCTACACAAATTTATCAACGCATGGCAGACGGGCTTGTGATAAGGCGGGAGACAAAGAAAGTAAGGATAAATATGGATTAGAAAAAGTAATGGGTGATGTGCCAGACACCACCCTGAAAGGTATTACTCGATATTCTGGATCTGCTCGCGCATCTGCTCAATCAGGACCTTCAGTTCAATTGCTGAATTGGTCACCTCTGCATTGATAGACTTAGACGCCAGCGTGTTCGACTCGCGGTTGAACTCCTGCATCATAAAGTCGAGACGGCGGCCTACCGCTTCTTTCTTCTTCAGGATGTTGTAGGTCTCTTTAACGTGCGCTTCCAGACGATCCAGCTCTTCAGCCACGTCTACACGCTGCGCCATCAGCACCAGCTCTTGTTCCAGACGGTTGTTTTCCAGCTGGACTTCCGCCTCTTCCAGTTTGGCGACAAGACGCTCACGCTGCCATTGCAGCACTTCTGGCATATGAGCGCGCACTTTAGCCACTTCGGCGCTCACGCCTTCAAGGCGTTGCTCAATCATCGCTTTCAGCGCCTGGCCTTCGGTTTCGCGGGCAACGATAAAGTCATCCAGCGTGCCGTCGAGTGCAGCCAGGATTTCAGCGGTAATCGCGTCCAGATCCTGCTCTCCGGCGGCCATCACGCCAGGCCAGCGCAGAATATCAACCGGGTTGATCTCGCCTTCATCGCTTTGCATTTTGACCCAGTTCGCCGCATTAACCAGCTGTTTTGCCAGCTTTTCGTTCAGGATCAGTTCGCCCTGTGCACTGGCATCGGGCTCAAAACGCAGGTTACATTCCACTTTCCCGCGGGTCAGACGCGTACGGATACGCTCACGCACCACAGGCTCCAGGCTGCGGAACTGTTCCGGCATACGGAAATATGTTTCCAGATAGCGCTGGTTTACCGAGCGCATTTCCCAGGTAGCGCTACCCCAGCTACCCTTGATTTCACGCCGGGCGTAGGCGGTCATACTGCGGATCATAGACATTCCCGTTTTTAAAGGAGAGATGGGGGGATTATAGCTTTCAGGGGCTTCTCAGGATAGGAATAAGCGTCCTTTATCCGTATAATGCGCAGCCACATTCGTTTCAAGCCGGAGAATCCATCATGCGTCCAGCAGGTCGTAGCACCAACCAGGTGCGTCCCGTCACCCTGACCCGTAACTATACAAAACACGCTGAAGGCTCCGTGCTGGTTGAGTTTGGTGACACCAAAGTGCTTTGCACCGCGTCCATCGAAGAGGGCGTGCCTCGCTTCCTGAAAGGTCAGGGGCAGGGGTGGATCACCGCCGAATACGGTATGTTGCCGCGCGCAACCCATACCCGTAATGCCCGTGAAGCGGCAAAAGGTAAGCAGGGCGGCCGTACTATGGAGATCCAGCGCCTGATCGCACGTGCGCTCCGCGCCGCGGTTGACTTAAAAACGCTGGGTGAGTTCACCATCACGCTGGACTGCGACGTGATCCAGGCCGATGGCGGCACGCGTACGGCCTCCATTACCGGTGCCTGTGTGGCGCTGGCAGATGCGCTGAACAAGCTGGTTGCCGCCGGTAAGCTGAAAACCAACCCAATGAAAGGGATGGTTGCTGCTGTCTCCGTTGGTATTGTTAACGGCGAAGCGCTTTGCGATCTGGAATACGTTGAAGATTCTGCCGCAGAAACCGACATGAACGTGGTGATGACCGAAGATGGTCGCATCATTGAAGTGCAGGGCACGGCAGAAGGCGAGCCATTCACTCACGAAGAACTGCTCACCTTGCTGGCGTTGGCCCGAGGGGGTATTGAATCTATTGTAGCGACGCAGAAAGCGGCGTTAGAAAATTGATTTTAAGGCGACCAATGAGTCGCCTTTTTTTTGCCTGTAAGACTGAAAAGACAAAGGAGCAAATCCATGAAATCGTATCAGCGCCAGTTTATTGAGTTTGCGCTTAACAAGCAGGTACTTAAGTTTGGCGAGTTCACGCTGAAATCCGGTCGTAAAAGCCCGTATTTCTTCAACGCCGGGCTGTTTAATACCGGGCGCGATTTGGCACTGTTAGGCCGCTTCTATGCCGAAGCGCTGGTAGATTCCGGGATTGATTTCGATCTGCTGTTTGGCCCCGCGTACAAAGGCATTCCAATTGCAACCACCACGGCGGTGGCGCTGGCGGAGCACCATGACCGCGACGTACCGTACTGCTTTAACCGTAAAGAGGCCAAAACCCACGGTGAAGGCGGCAATCTGGTAGGCAGTGCGTTGCAGGGCCGCGTGATGCTGGTGGATGACGTGATCACCGCAGGCACCGCGATCCGTGAATCGATGGAAATTATCCAGGCTAACGGTGCAACGCTTGCGGGTGTGCTGATTTCGCTCGATCGTCAGGAACGCGGGCGTGGCGACATCTCTGCTATTCAGGAAGTGGAACGCGATTATGGCTGCAAAGTGATCTCTATCATCACGCTGACAGACCTGATTGCATATCTGGAAGAGAAGCCTGAGATGGCGGATCACCTGGCGGCGGTAAAAGCGTATCGCGAAGAGTTCGGGGTTTAATTGCGTTGCCCGGTGGCGCTACGCTTACCGGGCCTACCTGTTCGTAGGCCGGATAAGGCGAAGCCGCCATCCGGCGATGGCGTTACTGTAATTGTGCTGCCACTAACGGCCAGCGGGCGTCAAAATCGTCCGTTGGTCGATATTTAAACTCGCTGCGCACAAACCGGGAGAGCATCCCTTCGCAAAATGCAAGGATCTGGCTTGCCAGCAGCGTCTCATCCGTATTATATCCCTCGCCTTCCCGCATTTTCTTCTCGCGCAGAACCTGACGAAGCTGGGCTTCGATACGTTCAAAAAGCTGGTTTATACGGCCTTGCAGACGATCCTGTTCAAACATCAGCGCGTGGCCAGTCAGAATACGGGTCAGACCCGGGTTACGTTCACCAAAGCCCAGAATCAGCAGCACAATCAGACGCAGACGCGTGCTGGTGTCTTTTTCATCCTTCAGAATCAGGTTGATGCGCGTGATCAGGCTATCTTCGATAAACTCGATCAGGCTGTCGAACATCCGGGTTTTGCTCGGGAAATGACGATACAGCGCCGCCTCTGACACGCCCACAGAGGCCGCCAGCTTGGCGGTGGTGATGCGTTGACTGCCGTCGCTGGATTCAAGCATCAGAGCCAGAGATTGAAGTATTTCTTCGCGACGATTCCTTTTCGCGGTTTGTTTTTCTGCCATGTTACAAAATACCCCTGAAAATAAGCACTTGTCAGGCTGGCAACCACACAGCGACCCGCAAACTGACGTTTGCGGTTTGTTATTGCATTATGGCGCTGTGAGATGCGTGTTTGTCGGGCGGTTATTTGCGCCCGGAATGGCCGAAGCCGCCTTCGCCACGGTCGGTAGCGTCGAAGTCTGCCACCAGGTTAAATTCTGCCTGCACCACCGGTACAAACACCATCTGCGCAATACGCTCGCCCGGTTCAATGGTGAAGCTGTCCTGGCCACGGTTCCAGACGGATACCATCAGCTGACCCTGATAGTCAGAGTCGATCAGGCCGACCAGGTTACCCAGCACGACGCCATGCTTATGGCCCAGGCCAGAGCGCGGCAGGATCACCGCTGCCAGTGACGGGTCAGCAATGTGAATCGCCAGCCCGGTCGGGATCAGGGTCGTTGCACCCGGCGCCAGTTCTACGGCGTCATCGAGACAGGCGCGCAGGTCAAGACCGGCAGAGCCGGAGGTGGCATACGTTGGCAGCGGAAATTGCTCGCCAACGCGCGGGTCCAGAATCTTAACGTCGATTTTTTTCATCATAACGGGTAACGATCTCGTCCAGTAATTGTTGGCCCAGGAGTTCTTTGCGCTCAAGCGGTAAGACTTTATCTCCATCCTGCCAGAAAAGGTGCAATGCGTTGCTGTCGCTGTTAAATCCTTGCGTGGACAGCGATACGTCGTTCGCGCAAATCAAATCGAGGTTTTTGCGGGTACGTTTTTGCCGGGCATATTCTTCCACATTATTCGTTTCTGCGGCAAACCCAACAACGTAAGGACGATGAGTTTTCAATGCGGCGACACCGGCAACGATATCCGGGTTCTTCACCATTTTTATTGTTAATTCATCACCTTGCTTTTTAATTTTGGCGTCGGCAATGGTTTCGGCGCGGTAATCAGCGACGGCCGCACAGCCGATAAAAATATGCTGCTGTTGAGCATGCGCCTGTACGGCGGCTTCCATTTCCAGCGCGGTAGTTACATCAATACGCCGCACAAACGCAGGGGTGGTAAGCGACACCGGGCCGCTCACCAGCGTCACGTTCGCGCCGCGTTTGGCTGCCGCGGCAGCAATTGCAAAGCCCATTTTGCCGGAGCTGTGGTTGGTGATGTATCGCACCGGATCCAGCGGCTCGCGCGTGGGGCCCGCGGTAATCATGATGTTGAGATGTTGCAGATCGTTGACAGGCGAGAAATGGGCGGCGGCCATATCAACAATCGTCAATGGGTCGAGCATACGCCCTGGCCCCACGTCGCCACAGGCCTGGCTGCCGCTCTCCGGTCCCCAAATTAGCAGGCCGCGCGAGGCCAGCGTATCCAGATTATGCTGGGTAGCGGCGTTGCGATACATCTGCTGGTTCATTGCGGGTACAACCGCGACGGGCGCAGGCGTGGCGAGGCAAATGGTCGTTACCAGATCGTTCGCCATCCCGGCCGCCACGCGGGCAATTACATCTGCCGTGGCGGGGGCAAGGATAACCAGATCGGCCCATTTCCCCAGCTCAATATGGCCCATTGCGGCTTCGGCTGCCGGGTCGAGAAGGCTGTCGGATACCGGGTATCCCGAGACGGCTTGCAGGCTCAGCGGGGTGATAAAGGCTTTGCCGCCTTCGGTGATCGCGACCCGTACGTCGGCCCCGCGCTCGCGCAAACGGCGCACCAGGTCTGGCGTTTTATAGGCAGCAATACCGCCGCTGACGCCAAGAACGATTTTTTTACCGGCCAGGCTCATCATGATTCTTTCCTGTTGGGTTTCACCAGAGAGCGGGCATTTTATCACAATCCCTAAAACGGGGTGATGATGTCCTTAATTCACTTTGCGAGGCGCTACGCAAGAACGAAACGCCAGCGTCGAGCCCCGAATTTGCCTGTGGCAGCATAATGGCAAACAGAAGGAGGCCGGGCATGGAAGAGACTGAACTGCTGCTACCGCGTGAAAAAATGCTGCGCCATGGCGTCACGTTGTTAAAGGACGACGAGCTGCTGGCGCTCTTTTTACGCACAGGCACGCCGGGGAAAACGGTATTTACGCTGGCGAAAGAGCTGATAGAGCATTTCGGCTCACTGTATGGATTGTTGACCGCCGAGCTGGAGGCGTTTACGCACGTTGAGGGTATTGGCGTGGCGAAATATGCCCAGTTACGGGGCATTGCCGAGCTGGCCCGGAGATTTTACAACGTGCGTATGGAGGAAGAAGACCCGATCCTCACCCCCGATATGACCCGCGAATTTCTGCAAAGCCAGCTTTCCGATCTGGAGCGGGAGATCTTTATGGTGATCTTTCTCGACAACAAAAACCGGGTACTGAAACATACCCGCCTTTTTTCGGGAACATTGAGCCACGTTGAGGTGCATCCGCGAGAAATTGTGCGGGAAGCGATAAAAGTGAATGCAGCCGGCGTGATCCTCGCGCATAATCACCCCTCTGGCTGTGCAGAACCAAGCAGAGCTGACAAAGCAATTACCGAACGTATTATCAAATGCTGTCAATTCATGGACATTCGTGTGCTGGACCATCTGATAATTGGCCGCGGAGAGTACATTTCTTTTGCCGAACGTGGCTGGATTTAGGCCTTTTCTCGCGATCCATCGGGATCTTTGTCTGTTCGGGACTTGAGCACACCGCCGAGTCAGCGTATACTACGCCACCTTTGAGAATCTCGGGTTTGGCATTTGGGCCTGGCAATCGAGAGTTCAATAGAACTATGCGATGACCGGGCTGTAAAGCCTGACGAGGCGCCGATACCCCATACGAAGCTCGAGCTAATTTGATTTTTGGAGAATAGACATGTCCCGAGTCTGCCAAGTTACTGGCAAGCGTCCGGTGACCGGTAACAACCGTTCCCACGCACTGAACGCGACTAAACGCCGTTTCCTGCCGAACCTGCACTCTCACCGTTTCTGGGTTGAGAGCGAGAAGCGTTTTGTCACCCTGCGCGTATCTGCTAAAGGTATGCGTGTAATCGATAAGAAAGGCATCGATACAGTTCTGTCCGAACTGCGTGCCCGTGGCGAAAAGTACTAAGTACTTAAAGAGGAAATAAATCATGGCTAAAGGTATTCGCGAGAAAATCAAGCTGGTTTCTTCTGCTGGTACAGGTCACTTCTACACCACCACGAAGAACAAACGTACTAAGCCGGAAAAACTGGAACTGAAAAAATTCGATCCAGTTGTACGCCAGCACGTACTGTACAAAGAAGCTAAAATCAAATAATTTTAGTCTCCTTGTATTGAAAAACCCCGCATCTGCGGGGTTTTTTGCATTCTGCATCTCAACGGAGGAACCATGCCTGAATTACCTGAGGTAGAGACCAGCCGCCGCGGCATTGAGCCCCATCTGGTTGGCGCGACTATTCTTCATGCTGTCGTTCGCAACGGGCGTCTGCGCTGGCCGGTGTCCGATGAGATCCACGCGTTAAGCGATAAACCCGTCCTGAGCGTACAGCGCCGCGCGAAATACCTGCTGCTGGAGCTGCCTGACGGCTGGATCATTATCCATCTGGGCATGTCGGGAAGCCTGCGCATCCTCACCGAAGAGTTGCCTGCGGAAAAGCACGACCACGTTGATCTGGTGATGAGTAACGGCAAGGTGCTGCGTTACACCGACCCGCGTCGCTTTGGTGCATGGCTGTGGACCAAAGAGCTGGAAGGGCACAACGTGCTGGCGCATCTTGGACCTGAGCCGCTCTCAGAGGCGTTTAACGCGGATTATCTCAAAGAGAAGTGCGCGAGAAAGAAAACCCCGATCAAACCCTGGCTGATGGATAACAAGCTGGTCGTGGGCGTGGGGAATATCTATGCCAGCGAATCGTTGTTTGCCGCCGGGATCCATCCCGATCGGCTGGCCTCTTCGCTGTCTGCGCAGGAGTGCGAGCTGCTGGTCAGAGTGATTAAAGCGGTACTGCTGCGCTCAATTGAGCAGGGCGGGACGACGCTGAAGGATTTTCTGCAAAGCGACGGGAAGCCGGGCTATTTTGCGCAGGAGTTGCAGGTTTATGGTCGTAAGGGGGAACCGTGCAGAGCATGCGGGACGCCGATTATTGCCACGAAGCACGCTCAGCGCGCCACGTTTTACTGTCGTCAGTGCCAGAAGTAGGGTTACTTTAACTTTTCCATCAACGCCTGGTGGACGTTAACCGGCAGAAAGTGGGTAACGTCCCCGCGATGGCGCGCCACCTCTTTTACCAGCGAAGAAGAGATGAAGGACCACTCTTTGGAGGGCATCAGGAATACGCTCTCCAGCTCCGGCATCAGATGGCGGTTCATGTGCGCCAGCTGCATCTCATATTCGAAGTCTGCTACCGCGCGAAGACCGCGGATCAGGATATTGGCCTGCTGAGCACGGGCAAAGTTTGCCATCAAATCGCTGAATCCGACGACCTCAACATTCGACAAATGCGAAATCGCATCGGTGGCAAGCTGCACGCGTTCGTTCAGGTCGAACATCGGCTTTTTGCTCGGGCTGGCGGCAATGGCCAGAATCACCTTGTCGAACATACACGCCGCACGGGTGATGATATCAAGATGACCGTTAGTGATCGGATCGAAGGTACCCGGATAAATCGCTTTTGTGCTCATGGCTCACGTTTTCTCTGAGTAGCCGCGGTTCAGCGCCCACAGCTCGGTGTATTTATTGAAAGTATACTGGGCATTCACTACCGCCAGTAACCAGCCCTGTTTGCCGTCCAGCACGCCACCACGTAGCAGCAGCGTTTTCAGAAACGCGCCCAGCGTGTGGGTGAAGATGCCGGTCAGCGTGGCCTTCTTGCCGCGCGCATGCCGCTCCTGTGCCCAGGCGGTGGCATAGTTCAGCTGTTTCCGCTGGAAGCTGGCGAAATCGCGGCAGGTCAGATGAAGCAGATCGCCCGTCAGGGGGATGACCTGAGCGTTATCGCAGGCCAGAGACTCATGGACCAGGTTGTCGTTGTACTGATAACGCTCGCGGGCATAGAGGCGCATCACGCGGTCGGGGTACCAGCCGCTGTGGCGCATAAAGCGGCCCAGGAAATAGTTACGACGCGCGATACTGTAGACCGCGCCGGGCTGTGGCGCGGCAAGCACCGTTTGAATGGCCTGTCGGAGTTCCGGGGTGACGCGCTCATCGGTATCGATCATCAACACGTAATCGCCCGTGGCGTAACTCTGCGCACGCTGACGCTGAATACCGTAGCCCTGCCAGTCGGTGTCGGTAAAGACTTTTGCCCCGGCTGCACGGGCAACGTCCGCCGTATTGTCCGTACTTCCGGAATCGAGAATGACGATTTCGTCAGCCCAGGCAACAGAGGCCAGGCAATCCGGAAGCAGGTCGGCGGCGTTTTTGGCGATCATCACGACCGACAGACGCGTTGACATTAGTGGCTCCGCTGCGGCAGGTAAGGTTGCAAAAGTTGCAGCAGACGGGTCAGTGCACCCTGGTTCTGATGCAGGACTTCAACGGCGTGACGACCGTACCACAGGCGGTAATCTTCGTCAGTCAGAAGGGTTGAGACCTCTTTGACCACCGAGTCCGCATCGGTCACGGTGATTAAGCCATCGGCTTGCTGCAATTTCGCGCAGATATCTTTGAAGTTAAACGTGTGTGGACCCATCAGCACGGGAATGGCGTGGGCTGCCGGCTCCAGCGGGTTATGACCACCGCGCTCCACCAGGCTTCCGCCAACGAATGCAAGATCGGCAATCCCGTACAGCAGCATCAGTTCGCCCATCGTATCGCCAATCACCACCTGCGTGCTGCCAGAGGGGATTTCGCCGCTGCTGCGCAGGGTGAAGCTGAAACCGCCTTTTTGCACCATCTCCCGGGCATCTTTAAAACGCTCAGGATGGCGAGGAACCAGAATCAGCAGTAAATCAGGGAATTTTTCCAGCAGCTGGCGGTGAGCCTGAAGAATAATGGCCTCTTCGCCGTCATGGGTGCTGGTGGCAATCCAGACCTGGCGACGCGGCGCCCACTGACGACGCAGCGTTACCGCACGGGCGGCGAGTTCAGGGGTGACGGAAATATCGAACTTCAGGCTACCCGTGACCGCAAGCTGGTTGCGCTTCAGGCCGAGGGCGATAAAGCGCGCGGCATCTTCTTCGTTCTGCGCGGCGATCAGCGTAATTTTGCTGAGCAGGCGACGCATAAATTTACCCAGCTTGCCGTACCCTTTCGCCGAGCGTTCCGACAGACGCGCGTTGGCGATAACCAAAGGAATTTTACGGGCATGCAGGGCGGAAATCATATTCGGCCACAGTTCAGTTTCCATGACGATTATCAGTTTAGGGCGAACGGTATTCAGGAAACGGTTCATGGCGCAGGGGAGATCGTACGGCAGGTAGACGTGATGCACGTCTTTACCGAAGGCAGACATCACGCGCTCTGAGCCGGTTGGCGTCATCGTGGTGACGGTGATGGGCAGTGACGGATAACGGTGGCGTAAGGCACGCACCAGTGGAATGGCGGCCAGCGTTTCCCCGACTGACACGGAATGCAGCAGAATACCGTCCGGCGCCACTTTATTGCGGCAGTAGCCATAGCGTTCGGCCCAGCGTTTACGGTACGCAGGCGCTTTACGGCTACGAAGCAACAGTCGCAGCCACACCAGTGGCTGAATGATGTAGAGCAGGGCGGTATACAACAATTCCAAGCGATTATCCGTTTTTTTAGTTTCGGCCGGGAAATTCTAAGCATTTAAGCGTGCTAAAGCTATCTCTTATGCCAGATACCGTTTTAAACGGAAGTAGCGTCGGCCCAGGCGCCAGCGCAAACGCGGGCTTTTGGCACTTTTCCAGATGAGCTTCCAGATCCCGGTGTCGAAGAACTCTTTGATTATCATTGATTTCTTCGCTTCATCCTTCATGTTGTCGAAGGTATGAATAATTCCCAGACCCTCTTTGGCGATTTGCCAGTGACAGGCCGGGATATTTTTCACTTTATCCGGGTAGCGCTGGTTAATGGCATCAAGCATCTTCAGGATCTTCATGTAATGGCGCGCTGAGCGAATCAGCGTGTCGTCATTATCCGGGGTGTGCGATACCGAGGCGGAGTGAATGTAGTAGTCGTAAAAGCGTTCGCTGGTGTACTGAACGCGTTCCGCAGCAAGCAGCACCTCAGTCGTCCACGGGATATCCTGATGGCGCAGGCCAGGCTCGAAACGAAAGCCGTGCTGACGAATAAAATCGTGACGATAGATATTCAGCCAGGTCACATGCAGGAACTTACGTGAATCCAGCGCCTTTTTTAACCATGCCGCGCCATTCATGACGCTCGTTGAGGCGAGCTTATCTTCAGGGAAGATAGGGCGAGACGGTTTTTTGTTATTTTCCCAGACGTAGTTGCCATTGCAGGTGGCGACATCCAGGTTCTGCGTGACGGCCATATCCAGCAGACGCTGGTACATGCCGGGTTTGAAGACATCATCAATATCCGGGAAAGAGAGATATTGGCCGGTCGCAACGGCCAGGCCGGTATTACGCGCGATGGACACGCCCTGATTAGGTTGTTCAATGACCTGCATCTGTGGCAGCTGTTCGCGCCATTTTTCGACAATCTGCATCGAGCGGTCAGTGGAGCCGTCATTCACGATG
Source organism: Enterobacter sp. MGH85 (assembly GCF_001037655.1). Lineage (NCBI taxonomy): Bacteria > Pseudomonadati > Pseudomonadota > Gammaproteobacteria > Enterobacterales > Enterobacteriaceae > Enterobacter > Enterobacter sp. MGH85. The sequence goes on along the minus strand of NZ_KQ089925.1, from coordinate 741,659 downwards.
ATGACTTCCATACTGTCGATGTGTTGATTTACAAGGCAGGTAAAGAACTGATCGAGAAAAGCTTCACCGTTATAAACGGCAACCACCACGCTTAATAAAGGCGCTGAATTTTGCATATGAAACCTGATTATTTTTGGTTGTCGACCAAAGCAATGTATTGCTGGCAAATGGCGTTGATACCGAACGATGCGATCGTTTCGCGATCAACAACCGGCGGAGAGGCATACAGTTCTGCCAGGGTATTCGCCAGTGATTCGTCGGTTAACGCGGTCAGACCGCGCGCCAGGGGGCCAGTAAGGATCTCAGCAGGGCCGCCAGGGCAGTTTGTACTCACCGGTGGGGTCTGACAGATAATGGACTCTACCAGTACATTACCAAAACCTTCGCAGTCGGAACTTAACACTAAAAGGCGTGCACCTTTGATCCACGGATAAGGATTGGTTTCAAACGGGCGGAAGACGATCTTGTTTTCAATTCCCAGCTTAGCGGCAAGCTGTTTGAGCTGGTTTATTTTCACGTCAGAGCCTTTGCCCATCAACACCAGCGATGCGTCAATCTTGCTCATCGCGAACGCGCGAAGCAGCCGGTCGTGACGTTTGTGCTCATGAAAACGACCAACGTGGATAATATAATTCTGCCCCTGCATCTTAAAGGGCGCTTCCGCCAGACGCTGAATTTCAGGGATATCGAAGGGGTTATGGATAACCGCTTTGCGCCGCAGGGGGATCGCGAGTACTTCAGACAGATCGTGCAGCACGGCGCCGGATACCGCCACCACGTTGCGGTTTTCATAGGTATGACGAATTTTATAATGCTTAAACCAGCGAGAAAGCCCGCTGCGATGGCGCAAATAGGAAAAGGAGAACATCCCGTGTATGCAGAACCAGACCTTATCCCGATCCAGCACGCGGCTGTGCGCCACGATACGGTCGGTTTTATGCAGATGCGAGAAGGCAACGTCAAATTTACCGCTGCGTTCTGCCTGCTCAATGGCGCGATCCAGCAAACGGGCGCGACGCGGGATCTCGGTCAGCTTCCGCCAGGGTTTTTTACAGGTATCCTGCACGACCTGAAAATCGATGCCTTCCGGAATGGCGTAGTCGCACACCTTCCGTAAGGAGAAAAGGGTGACCTGATGCCCCAGTTCTGTCAGTCCGCTGGAGAGGGTGAGAACCGTTTTTTCGGCTCCTCCACCGGGTAAACCATCAATAATCATTAGGATGCGCATTATTAATCCAGTAATTTTTGATAAAGCGAAATAAGCTGACTTGATAGTTTTTCAGGGGTTGCTTCTCTAACGCGTTCACGCGCCGCAAGCCCCATATTGTTATTTTTTTCCAGTGAAGGGATGGACATGACGGCCTCCTTCAATGTGTGGATATCAAGTGCATCACAGTAAAACCCGTTCTGGCCTTGCTCAATAAATTCTGAACCACCGCAACTCTCTGACGTAATGACGGGCAATCCACAGGCCATTGCTTCAAGTATGACGTTAGGGAAAGGATCATACAGCGTCGGCAGCAGTAAACCATCAGAAAGCTGATAAAATGGCAGCGTCTCTTTTTGCATTCCCAGGAAACGGATTTGCCCCTCACAGCCTAATGAACGGGCGAGGTCGCGATAACGGCTTTCCGCTTTATCCTGACCGACCACAACCAGCCACGCCGATGTTCCTGCTATAGCCTGAATAGCGCTTGCCAGCCCCTTGCGTTCAAACCCTGAACCCACGAAGCAGAAAATGACGGCATCAGCGGGTAAGCCAAATTGCTTACGCAGTACAGCGCGCTGCCTCTCTTCTGCCGGAACGAAGCGGCGGGAATCTATTGAATTATAAATCACATGTATCTTTTTTGCGTCAATATCAAAGTCTTCGACGATTTCGCGCTTGATCATCTCCGCATTACAGATAACGGCTTTCAACTCGGGAGCCTGGTACATTTCACGTTCGGCGTTCATCACGTAGCGGTGATAGCGATCGTGCATGAGCAGCTTAGCGCGCCAGGCGGGAAGAATACGCGTACGCTGTAGCAGCCAGCGTCGATGTACACCATCTCCGGCGCGGTAAATATCGCAGCCCGGAATACGTTCGTGGCTCTGTACAATATCAAACTGCTGTTGCTGCCACAGCGCGCGCGCGGCGTGTGCAAAGCCGCGTTCACGGCTGATGCGGCCCCACTTTCGTGGATCGCAGATATGAATATGCCAGTCGTCCTGCTTTTCGCCCTGCCACTCGCGGGTGATGACGTTGAGCTCAAGATTTTGATTGCTCAGCGCGGTGAGTGCCCTGGAGACAAAACGTTCTGCTCCCCCATCCGGCCGATATTTTTGGCGCACAATGGCCAGACGATGAAGCTTCATTGCAGGTATCTCCTTGCGGCGGAGACGACAGCATCAACGGGGATGGCGTCGAGATAACGTTCCGTCGTTTTTGTATCAATGGCGTCAGGGTTGGGAAGCGGGCCGTAGTTACCAGCCCAGATGACCTCGCCGTTAACCTGCCATGGCGACCAGAACGTCAACTTTGATGGGCCAAACAGCGCCACGCAGGGCGTCTGAAGGGCGGCGGCCATGTGCATGGGGACGGAGTCAACGCCAATGAACAGGGCTGCGTGATCGATAAGCGAGGCCAGCTGGCGCAGGGTTAACTGCCCTGCCAGCGATACAACACCTGTCTGCGGGGAGGCGGCAAGAATGCGGTCAATCATCGCCAGCTCTTTCTTATCCGGTCCCGCCGTAAGGACGATAGTGTGGCCGTCCTGCTGCAATGCGGCGATAGTTTGCGCCATTTTGCCTTCGTCCCAGCACTTAAAGAACCAGCGTGAAGTGGGTTGAATAACGATATAGCGTTCCCCCACACCCTTTTGTGTCAGCTTGTGATGAGCATGGTGCCAGTCATCCGCGCTGTAAGCCATGGTGACGTCGGGTCTGGCGGCAACGGGTAATGGTTTCAGTATGGACAGGTTTTGTTCAACGGTGTGCAGCGACTGATGGCTGGCGACCGAGACCAGTTCACTGTGACAAAAACGCCAGAAGGCATTATTGCGCTTGTTAAAAGCGAACCCGAGCCGAACCGGTGCGCCGGTGAAGCGGGTAACCAGTGCGCTGCGCCACTGATCGGCAAGATTGATCACCAGATGATAATGCTGAGCGCGTAAAGCACGAAGCAACTGCCACTCTTTTTGCAGGTGTTTCAGCGTCCCCAACTGCTTCCATTTACGATCGATACCATAGATCGTACCGATTGCCGGATGCGCGGCGAGCATGTCTCGCGTCTCTTCATAGAGAAGCACGTCGATTTGGGCTTCAGGCCATTTCTGGCGCAATGAATTGATGACGGGGGTGGTGAGTAACATGTCACCATGATGGCGAAGTTTAATCAGTAAAATGCGCAAATCAGGCGTGTCAGGTAAGTTATTCATCATCATCTTATCGGCGTTGTACTGTTGGCAATTCTAATAGACCTGGTAACGACTTGCACTCTTTCTCCATAATGTCAGGAATTTCCCTGGAAGGGTTTACTCCTGCTTTCGGGCGTGCGTAACATAGCGCTAACTATTTTGTCTTGCGGACTCATTATGAAAAAACCAGCGTTTATCATCACGATCGATACCGAAGGGGATAATCTCTGGCAGAACCACCGGGTCATCAAAACGGAAAACGCGCGCTACCTGGCGCGGTTTCAGACGCTTTGCGAGCGTTTCGGCTTTAAGCCTGTCTGGCTCACCAATTACGAGATGGCCGTCGAACCGGTGTTCATTGAGTTCGCGAAAGAGGTCATAGCCCGGGGGCAGGGCGAGGTAGGAATGCATCTCCATGCCTGGAACAGCCCTCCGGAGCACGATCTGACCGGTGATGACTGGCGCTGGCAGCCTTATCTGATTGAGTTTTCAGACGAGGTCATGCGTGAGAAAGTGCTGTTCATGACCCGCTTACTGGAAGAGACCTTCCAGACAAAAATGCTCAGCCATCGCGCCGGGCGCTGGGCATTCGACAGCCGTTACGCCCGGTTGCTGATTGAGCTGGGGTATCAGGTAGATTGTTCCGTTACGCCGCGCGTGAACTGGCGCAACGCGAAAGGTGCCCCGCAGGGTAATGGCGGAACGAATTACCAGCATTTTCCCGATCGTGCCTACTTTTTGGACGTAGACGACATTTCCCGGCCGGGAAACAGCCTTCTCCTCGAAGTGCCAATGAGCATCCAGTATAAACACCCGGCATGGCTGAATTCCCTGAAGCAGGGTTACGATCGTCTGCGCGGTAAGTACCGTTCTCCGTCAGTTAACTGGTTACGCCCGTCCGGCGGTAACGCGCAGGAGATGATTAAGGTTGCGCAGCAGTGCCTGTCTCAGGGAAATGACTACGTAGAGTTCATGCTGCATTCGTCGGAATTTATGCCTGGCGGGAGCCCTACTTTTAAAGACGAGGCCGCGATTGAGGGGCTTTATCAGGATCTGGAGCAGCTCTTTACCTGGTTATCAGATAAGACCGTGGGGATGACGCTGGCGGAGTTTTACCAGTACAAAAAATAGTTATGCCCGCCAGGCGGGCATATTTGCTATTGCTGCTTTGTTTGGGTGAAAGGTGTACTTAATGCAAACAAAACCATAAAGAAGATTAAGGCTTCTGAACTGAGCAGTATGACATCCGTCAGACCATACAAAAGCAAAAGTAGCATCGAGGTTAGCAGCAGTGCGTTTCTGTTTCGTAGGGCATACACAATCATCGAAACGAAGAAAAAGAGCATTACCGCCACGCCGGGGATCCCCTGCAATGAATATTTCTCTATAAATTCATTATGCAGGTGGACCTTGATGTATTCGAGTGCACTGCCAAGGTGAGGATGACCGTCTTTTATATACTGCCGTGTCCACGTTTCACGCTCTTCAAGTGATTGCCCCAACGGATGTGCAAGACCATTCTCGATCCCGACAGTCCACATCGAAAAACGTGCGCCCAGTGACGTGCGGTCATAGCCTTGCTGATATTTCTCAACTTCAATTTGGGTTTGCGTTATTTTCGGTGCAATCAACGGTTTGTAGCTTACGACGACAATGCCGGCCACAATGCATAAAAAGATGAGAGTGGATTTGAGATGAATTTTTCTGAAATGATATAGCGTGAGCACTATCGCCAGAAGCAGATATAAACCCATCGCAGCACGGGTACCCGTCAACAGTATGACGAAGTAAGAGATTAATATAGTGAAACCCGCGACAACATACAGCTTCACGTTCTGCTGAAGGTAAAGACTGTATACGAAAGCCAGTGACAGGACAGAATAAACATAGGCTGAAACGGTGGCACGGTTAATTGCCATCTCAACGCGAGTCATACCTTGCGAGGCCTGCCACAAGCCATATCCTGTGGCGAGCACAAACCCTAAGGCCGCTGCGTAGAAGAAAAATTTCCTGAAGTTGTCTTTATCAATGTAAAACTTAAAGCGGTCAATATAGAAAATCAGGATACTCGCTAAAATTAACTTTTTGCTTGCGCCTAGATAGTCGCTGTAAAGATTGAGTCCCTCGTTATGATACTCATAGATTAAGTACCAGCCGAGGTTAAGTAACCCAATCAGCAAAATGGGCAGCGCTATAGTAAAAGGTCGAAGAGTGATTTTTTTATATTCGAAAGCCAGGCCAATAATACTGACGTAAATAGCAATATAGAAAAACTCTCTTTGCTTCCCTGAACTGACTAGTGCCAGCATCAAAGAGATGAGGCTCAAAGCAATCGTCAGTTGATATAGCCGTGGTTTTATTTTTTCCATAACGCCTCAATAACCCTTTTTTTGTAGCTAAAACGAACATCGGTGGACAGGAAAAAAGACAATGTGTACATGGCCTTTACGCGTTGTTTCACGAGTTGCAATTGTTGGTCTGTAAGACAGGACCGATGGTTGCTGTAAATATCAAACCAGTGGCAATTGACAAGATGCCTGTAGCTTGACGGAAATGTTCTTTCCATCTGTAACGTGCATTCGACAAGCGTTGATATTTTGCTGGCGTCCAGACTGCTCGACAAACTGTCGCGACGCTTGACGTAATAATAATGCCCCTGGCGTTGATAGACTATTTTGCTCGACTGCATCAACATTCCGGGGAAGACAGCGAAATCCTCATAACATAACATTGGAGGAATAGGGTTGCTCTCGTACAGGCTACGATGAATAAACTGGCCAATGAGATGCGCCTGAAAGTCTTTATGGCGTAAGAAACGAGCGACTGCTTCATGTTGTGACAATGGCACAGGGTTGAATCCCTGCCAGTCTGAAGTCATTTTCCGGGGATCGCGAATCTCAAGCAAACGTGTCAGTAACATATCCGGACGTTGCGCTTTCAGAAAGGTAATTGCGTCCCTGAGGCTGCCCGGCTTTAAGCAATCGTCACTGTCGAGCATCGTAATATATTCACCGGATGCCAGTGCGACAGCACTGTTTCGTACCCGGCCGACGTTACGAAAGTTCACGGTGCGCGTTATGATCTGAGGAAATTTAGGTGACCACTCTTCAATTATTGCCTGCGTGGTATCCTCAGAACTGTCATTAAAAATAATAATTTCAGTGTCTTGAACGGTGGCTGCCAGCAGGCTTGAAAGCGTGGCATGCAGCGTAGCTTCAGCGTTATGCGCAGCAATAATGACGCTTAAAAAAGCCATAAAAATTAGTTTCCTTGAGCGTCGGTAGCGCTAGCCAGTGAGCGGGCTTTGGGTAATGTACGGATAAACTGCTGAAGATCGTGTAACGCGGAGTCAGTGACAGAGAATAGTGCTTCCCGTTCTTGCGGGAAGTAATAGCGCGTTTCAAACACATAAGAACAAATGTTGTCGTCATTCCCGATCAGCAACACATTGCCAAGCGGACGTTGTTCATAGTGACAACACGGACCAAACAGCAGGACTACCGGAACGCCAACGGCGTCTGCGATATACACATTCCCCGAGTCAGACGCGATATAACAGTCCATCTTAGAAATGGCCCAGGGAAGCTCTTCCAGCGAAATTTTGCCAATAAGATTGATAAAATTAGGGATTTCACCGTAAAGGCGGGTGATATCGTCCATCCACGACTGTTCATTTGGCGCGCCGAAGACATAAAACTCGCAGGGTAAATCAGCGAGTTGATCAACAATCCGCTTCCAGATAACCGGAGGGACGGTTTTGGCTTTATTGCCCGCCGCAATACTGATGCCGATGCGGATAACGTCAGGTTTATCAAGAATGGCCGGCCAGGTCGTCGGTTCAAAGAGCGGCTTTGTGGCGTGCTTGGGAGAGTCTTGCCATGTGAGTGCGCGGTCGGCCAGTTTCAGGTAGTTCGTCACCGAAAGCGTTTTTTTGCCATGCTCAACGGTACCGTCAGCCGCAAGATAGAAAATCCCGTGATACCACCTGCGCGTGTAAATGGTTAAAAATTGTTTGTTTTTAGCATTGCAGACGGCGGCAAAAAAGAGGTTCACGCTGTTGGGTTGTAGCAGGTAGACGTTGTCGTAGCGGTTCATGATCCTGCACGCGAAGCACAGTTTACGCCACAGGTTGCGCTTATGCTGCTCAATAAAATAGATCTGCTCGATAGTCTCATCATGCTTCGCCAGCGCACCAACGCTGCGACTGACCAACACATCGCTTTTTTGCAGATATGCCAGAAGAGGTGTCGCATTAATAAAGTCACCGATTTTGGCTGTCTGAATGACAAGGTTTTTGCCCGTGTCTTTTCGAAACAGCTTCCGGAGGAGTTTCACCGGAAAGAGTAAAATCAGCAGAAATACATAACTCATGGGTTAAATATCCCTGTTGGAAAGCCGATGGCTGCCCTGTAAAAATGAAAAAATAGCATCTGCGCTAATATCCTTCGTTTGTTGCGTAGGGCTGACCATCTGATGCTGGTTTTTACCGTAACCCCCGATCAACCCCGGATCGGTCGGGCCGAAAATCGTGATATTAGGACGATCCAGTGCGGCGGTTAAATGGCTTAACCCTGTATCCACAGAAACGACGGCGTTAGCGCCCGCCAGCTGTGCGGCAACTTGCGCCAGCGTGAGTTTGGGTAACACCTCAACGTGGGAAAAGCCTGCTGCCAGACGCTCCGCACGCTGCCGCTCATGTTCTGCACCCCACGGGAGTTTAATATGGATACCGCAAGGTTGCATTAGTTCAATCAGCCTTCTCCAGTGCGTTTCCGGCCAATGCTTATCGTCGCGCGTTGTGGCATGCAGGAACACCAGATACGGTTCGGCATGCTCCTCCGTCTCGCGCAAAAAATGCTGTGCAATAGCGTAGTCACCCTGGGCTTCAGGTTTTGCATAGCCCAGGCTTTTCGCGAACAGCTCGCGGGTACGTTCCACGGCGTGCTGTTGCTTCGCAATATGGTGGCGACGATTATAGAACAGGCTCGCCAGCGGTTCGCGGGCGGTTTGCCAGTCCATGCCGTGCTTTACGCCGTGCGCCAGACGCGTGACCAGCGCGGCGCTTTTCACCAGGCCCTGAGCGTCAACGATCGCGTCGTAACGCCGGGCCTGCACCGCTTCGCGGAAGGCTTTACGTTCGGCTTTAATCGGTGCGGAGAACCATGCTTTGCGCCAGCGGCGAATGGCCACCGGGATCACGCGGTCAACCGCTTCGTGCCAGGTGGGGATCTGCGCGAAGCCTTCTTCCACTACCCAGTCAAAACGAATGCCGGGAATGGCCCGCATCGCGTCCGTCAGTGACGGCAGCGTATGCAGCACATCGCCCATCGAAGAGGTTTTAACGATCAATACCCGCATTCGTTATCCTTCTTCGCTCAACAGAAGTTCGTTGAGCTCTTCGAGAACGCGCTGCGGCGTAATGTCGATCAGACTCTGATGGTAGCCTTCTGCGGCATCACCTTTACGTACCTTGTGGTAGCCGGTGATCAAACGGATCACGCGCGCTTTGTGCGACAGCGGCGGCGTGAAGTCCGGGCTGCTCGGGCCATACAGCGCCACCAGCGGACGATCCAGCGCGGCGGCGACGTGCATCAGGCCAGAGTCGTTGCTGACAACGGCTTTACAGGCGGCAATCAAAATAACCGCCTGCTCGAGCTGCGTTTCCCCGGCCAGGTTTCGGCACCAGGCCTGTTGCTCGGTGCTGAGCGTGGCGAGAATTTCATTGCCCGCCTCGTGATCTTTCGCCGAGCCAAACAGCACAATTTGATAGCCTTCGTCGATCAGCTGTTTCGCCAGCTCTGCGTAGTGATAGTGCGGCCAGCGTTTTGCCGGACCAAACTCCGCGCCGGGGCAGAAGCCAATCATCGGGCGTTCGGACGAAATGCCAAACGCGTTGCAGGTGTGGGATTTCTCCCCGTCGCTTACCTGGAGCTGCGGCCACAGTAGCGGCTGCGGCAGATCTTTCGCGCTGCGCATCACGCCTTTGTCGTAGGCCAGCGCCACGTAGCGTTCTACCATCAGAGGCCAGGCCTCTTTATCCAGCACCCGGGCGTCGTTAAGCAGGCCGTAGCGCATTTCACCGCGCCACCCGGTACGGTGCGGGATGCCCGCAAAGAAGGGCACAAGAGCGGATTTGAAGGAGTTTGGCAGGACATATGCGCGGTCATAGCGTTTCTCGCGCAGGCTATGGCCGAGTTTGCGGCGTTCACCGATTTCCAGCGCCCCGTGGCCGAGCGGCATCGGGATCGCCTCGTTCACTTCCGGCATACGCGATAACAGCGGACGGCACCATGCGGGTGCCATCACGTCGATTATCGCCTGGGGATAACGCGCCTTGAGCGTGCGATAGAGACTTTGCGACATCATCATGTCGCCCACCCAGGACGGGCCGATCACCAGTATTTTCATTCACTTCATCCTTCAAGCTGTCTCTGCGTTGGCTGCCTGCGTTCACTCCAGTCACTTACTTTTGTAAGCTCCCGGAGATTCACTTAGTTGCCGCCTTGATACCGCTCGAATGATTTTGTGAATTTATATCGCGGTCACGGTTCAGCCAGGCCATATATTCCGTTACGCCTTCGGCAACGGTCTTGAACGGCTTGTCGTAGCCTGCGGCGCGCAGGTTAGTCAGGTCCGCCTGGGTGAATGCCTGGTAGCGGCCTTTCAGCTTATCCGGGAACGGAATGTACTCGATGCTGCCTTTCTTATGGTAAGCCAGCGTCGCGTCTGCCACCGCCTGGAAGGATTCCGCGCGGCCTGTGCCCAGGTTGAAAATGCCGGACACGCCGTTTTCCAGGAACCACAGGTTCACTGCCGCCACGTCGCCTACGTAGACGAAGTCACGCTTAAAGCCGTCGCTGCCTTCGAACAGTTTCGGACTTTCGCCGTTATTTAACTGGGTGTTCAGGTGGAACGCCACGCTCGCCATGCTGCCTTTGTGGCCTTCGCGCGGTCCGTAGACGTTGAAGTAGCGGAAGCCGACAATCTGAGAGTTTGCTTCTGGGAGGATCTGACGCACGTACTCATCAAACAGGAATTTGGAGTAACCGTAAACGTTCAGCGGCTGCTCATACTCGCGGGATTCGATGAAATCTGAAGTGCGCCCACCGTAGGTTGCCGCGGAAGAGGCGTACAGGAACGGAATTTCACGCTCCAGGCAGTAGTGCAGGATCTCTTTGGAGTACTGATAGTTGTTGTCCATCATGTACTTGCCGTCCCACTCGGTGGTGGAGGAACAGGCCCCTTCGTGGAAGATGGCTTCGATCTCGCCGAACTCTTCACCCGCCATAATCTGGATAAGAAAGTCTTCTTTATCCATGTAGTCAGCGATGTTCAGATCCACCAGGTTTACGAACTTGGTGCCGTCTTTCAGGTTGTCCACCACCAGGATGTCGGTGATGCCTTTGTCATTGAGGGCCTTAACAATATTGCTGCCGATAAAGCCCGCGCCGCCGGTAACGATGATCATAACTGTAACCTTTGAAGTGTGGAGTCCGGGGAACATCCCGAACGCTAATCTCTTTATCATATCATCACAATGCCCGGTCTTCAGCCATTCACCGATATGCAGCAGGGGTACACGTGATTTATGCTGCAAAAACGAGAAGAGATACGGCGTCATCTCGTCATGAACTATTGGTTTGGGTAATATGTGCCAAAATTTGCCGAGTCTGGAGAATTGCAATGCGTGGTGATTTTTACAAACAGTTAAACAGCGACCTCGACACCGCACGTGCGGAAGGGTTGTTCAAAGAAGAGCGTATTATCACGTCTGCCCAGCAGGCGGACATCACCGTTGCCGACGGCAGCCATGTGATCAACTTTTGCGCGAACAACTATTTAGGTCTTGCGAATCACCCTGAGCTGATTGCCGCGGCGAAAAACGGCATGGATACCCACGGCTTCGGCATGGCCTCCGTTCGCTTTATCTGCGGTACCCAGGACAGCCACAAGCAGCTTGAGCAAAAGCTGGCGAACTTCCTCGGAATGGAAGACGCGATTCTGTACTCCTCCTGCTTCGATGCCAACGGCGGTCTGTTTGAGACCCTGCTCGGTGCAGAAGACGCGATTATCTCCGACGCCCTGAACCACGCCTCCATCATCGACGGTGTACGCCTGTGCAAAGCGAAGCGTTTCCGCTACGCCAACAACGACATGGTTGAGCTGGAAGCCCGCCTGAAAGAGGCCCGTGAAGCCGGTGCCCGCCACGTGCTGATCGCCACCGACGGCGTGTTCTCCATGGACGGCGTGATCGCCAACCTGAAAGGCGTGTGCGATCTGGCGGATAAATACGACGCGCTGGTAATGGTGGATGACTCTCACGCGGTTGGCTTTGTCGGCGAAAATGGCCGCGGCTCCCACGAATACTGCGACGTAATGGGCCGCGTAGATATCATCACCGGTACGCTGGGCAAAGCGCTTGGTGGCGCGTCTGGCGGCTACACTGCTGCGCGCAAAGAGGTGGTTGAGTGGCTGCGTCAGCGCTCCCGCCCGTACCTGTTCTCCAACTCCCTGGCGCCGGCGATTGTAGCCGCCTCTATTAAAGTGCTGGAGATGGTGGAATCCGGGGCTGAGCTGCGCGACCGCCTGTGGGCTAACGCCCGCCTGTTCCGTGAAAAAATGAGTGCCGCAGGATTCACCCTGGCCGGCGCTGACCATGCGATCATTCCGGTGATGCTGGGCGACGCGGTTGTCGCGCAGAAATTTGCTCGTGAGCTTCAGAAAGAAGGGATTTACGTGACCGGGTTCTTCTTCCCGGTGGTACCAAAAGGTCAGGCGCGTATCCGCACCCAGATGTCTGCGGCGCACTCGCCTGAACAAATTGAACGTGCGGTGGAAGCCTTTACCCGCATCGGCAAACAGCTGGGCGTAATTGCCTGAGGACGTGTGATGAAAGCGTTATCCAAACTGAAAGCGGAAGAAGGGATTTGGATGACCGACGTGCCGGAGCCGGAAGTCGGTCATAACGATCTGCTGATCAAAATTCGTAAAACCGCCATCTGCGGTACTGACGTTCACATCTATAACTGGGACCAGTGGTCGCAAAAAACCATTCCCGTGCCAATGGTTGTCGGCCACGAATATGTCGGCGAAGTGGTCGGCATTGGCCAGGAAGTGAAAGGCTTCAACATTGGCGACCGCGTCTCCGGTGAAGGCCACATTACCTGCGGTCACTGCCGCAACTGTCGCGGTGGGCGTACGCACCTGTGCCGCAACACAGTCGGCGTGGGCGTGAACCGTCCGGGCTGCTTCGCGGAATACCTGGTGATCCCGGCGTTTAACGCGTTCAAAATCCCGGACAATATCTCTGACGATCTGGCCTCCATCTTCGACCCGTTCGGCAACGCGGTACACACGGCGCTCTCCTTCGACCTGGTGGGTGAAGACGTGCTGGTTTCCGGCGCGGGCCCCATCGGCATTATGGCGGCAGCCGTGGCGAAGCATGTGGGTGCGCGCAACGTGGTGATCACCGACGTGAACGAATACCGCCTGTCGCTGGCGCGCAAAATGGGCGTCACCCGCGCGGTGGATGTCTCGAAAGAGAGCCTGACAGACGTGATGGAAGAGCTGGGCATGACCGAAGGCTTTGACGTGGGTCTGGAGATGTCCGGCGCGCCACCGGCGTTCCGCACCATGCTCGACACCATGAACCACGGAGGCCGTATCGCGATGCTGGGTATTCCGCCGTCAGATATGTCCATCGACTGGAACAAAGTCATCTTCAAGGGGCTGTTCATTAAGGGCATTTATGGCCGCGAGATGTTCGAAACCTGGTACAAGATGGCTGCGCTGATCCAGTCCGGTCTGGATCTGTCCCCGATTATCACTCACCGTTTCTCCATCGATGAGTTCCAGCAGGGCTTCGACGCAATGCGTTCCGGCCAGTCAGGGAAAGTGATCCTGAGCTGGGATAAGTAATCAAAAAGGGGCCTGAGGCCCCTTTTTTACTGATTCTTTTTCTCTTCGTCCGTCAGGTAACGCACCTTGCGGGTGTAATCCTGACCTTTGAACAGCAGCTTATTATCCGGTGATTCCAGATACTTCTGCCATTCGGAAAGCGGGAAACCGCCGTGCGCGCCAATCACCTCTTTCGGCACAACGGCTTCCTGTCCGCCGATCTTCTTGGAGACCGGCCAGTTCATCCAGTCGCCCAGGTTAACCGTTTTGACATCCAGCATGTCCAGCAGCGCAGCGAGCGGCAGCTGATCGGTCGGCGGCTGCGTATCGTCCATCAGCTCCCAGGTATCCTGGAACAGCGTCAGCCACAGCGGGCAGATACGGCGCCAGGTCTTTTTGGTGGCGGCAAGAAACGCGCCGTTAACGTGATCGACCAGATACGGGCGCACCGTTTCTTTGTAATACGCCGGCACTTTCTCCGCTGGCGCACCGTCCAGCTTGGCAATCATTTTGCCCTGACGGAAGCTGGAGTAGATGTGCATATCCGCCATGTTGATCTCTGGCATTTTAAGCAGGTTGAGATCGGAGTCGATCATCAGCACACCTTCACCGCGCGCCTGCAACGGAGCGTTAAGCTTCACCAGACGACTGAGGTAGATCTGCTTATAGCGGTAACCTTCTTCACGTTTTGGAAGCGTGAGGGTAACAACGCGGGTTTTTGGCGGCAGTTCGCCGAAAGCGGATTCAGGCTGATCGCTGACGATAACAATCTCGCTGACGTCAGAGGCATAACGCTCTGCAAAGGTCGCTGACAATAACGCCTCTTCGACGAAATCCGCGCCCGTACACGGGATCACAATGGAATCAACCGCAACGAGATCGCGCGTGACCGGAAGGGAAGCGTAAGGAATGTTATGACGCCCGGTAATGTGGCGGTAGCGAGCATTCAGGAATTTAAACATGTTCTTCTCGTTTGGTTATTGCGCGCCAAGAACGGCCTCGACACCGTTAACATAGCTTTCAATGGCATACATGTTGCAGACATTCTGGTGCGCGGCTGCGGCGAGCCGGGCGCGCAGAGCAGGATCCTGCCAGATATTATCCAGATGTTGAGCAAGTTGCGACACGTCGCTCCAGGGGAACAGCAGCCCGGTCGACTCATGGTCGATCAATTCTGCCGTGCCGGTCACTTTTGAACCAATCACGGGGATGTTGAGCAGCATTGCTTCCAGCACGACGCGGGGCAAGCCTTCGCTCTGCGAGGCCAGAATGAACGCGTCAAAAGTGGCGAGATAGTCAAAAGGTGTGTTCTGGAAACCGGTAAAAATGACGTGCTCAGCAATACCTGATGCATCAGCTTGTGCAGCCAGCGCGCCGCGTTCAGCCCCTTCACCGACCAGCACCATTTTCCATTTTGCCTGCGGGTGTCTCTGGCTGAACTGTGCCAGCGCCTCCAGCGTGTGGTGGTTGGCCTTACGAGGGATTAACGAGCCAATGCTGCCGAATACAAACGTATCGTCTTCAATATTCAGTCGCTGGCGCATCGCGCATCGGTCCGGCAAAGGCTGATGGATGTCGATGGCATTGCTGACCGTGGTACACAGCTCTGGCCGGACGCCATGCTGAAGTAGCACGCGTTCAACGCCGTGCGAGACGGCAATGATTTTTGTGGCATGGGCATTCACCAGCTTCACCAGCGGCGGGGTCAGCACTGGTTCAATCCGGCAGTGCTGGATTATCCGTGCACGCAGGTTTGCGCCCGCCAGATACCCTTCTTCATTAGAGCCTGGCTGGTTGTTCATATACAGCGTATCGAATCCACCTTCCCTGAAAATGGTCTCGATCTTGCTGACGTTGGGCCGGATACGCCACAGGGTATCAATATGCCGCGTAAATGCTTTGCGCGCCGAACGCGAGAAAAACAGCAGACCACGTCCCGCTTCTTTCAGGAGTTTTGCCCATGCCGGTTGCTTACGTTGAGGGATAACGAGTAATGGGATCCCAATGCTGTTGAGCACCTGGCCTATCGTTTGACCTTCAGCACGACTATAATCACTGTAAAAACAACAGGTAATGTCGAATTTGTCGCGGTTGATTCGCTTCAGAAGCTCAAGCATACTGTTGGTACCTCCCCCCCATTCTTTGCCTGTGTCCAGGAGGAGGATTTTACGTTTTTGCGGCATGTCTGAATCCGTATGCTACCCTTCATCTGACCGCATTATAAAGAATTTACTGAAATAAAATAGATTTTTTGTATTTCTTTGTCTTTTTATAAGGAAAGGTTTTAAACGCGCTTATTTTAAAAGTGCGATTTAAGACTTTAATCGCCTCTTCTCAATTCGATAGTATTAGCGCAAAAATTTTATGTTGTTTTTGAGAGAGCGAGAATATGTTTAAAATAACGGTTTGCTTATTAACGTTTAACTCCGAAAGAACGTTGCACGATGTTATTCCTCCTCTTTTAAAAATAGCGGATGAATTCGTTGTAGTTGATTCCGGCAGTACAGACGCAACGATATATATTTGCCAGAGTTATGGATTGTCGCCCATATTCAAAAAATATAGCTGGCACGGCGAGCAGATGAACCATGCCATATCCCATGCGCACAACGACTGGGTGCTGTGCATGGACAGTGACGAAATACTCGATCAAGAAACCGTTGGTGCTATTTTAAAATTAAAAATGGGCGATGAACCCGAATCGGATATGGCGTGGCGGATATGTCGTCACTGGTTTGTTCTGGGAGAAAATGTCCGAACGATTTATCCAGTCTCATCTCCGGATTATCCGGTGCGTCTTTTTAACCGTACGCAGTCGCGATTTAATAACCGACCAGTAGACGATCAGGTTGAAGGTTTTCTCCGTTCTGAACGTATTCCTGGCTATGTCAGACATGATACGTTTTATTCACTGCATGAACTTTTCAATAAATTAAACGGATATACCACTCGCCTGGTTCAATATCAGACGATACGTCCCTCTCTTGGTCGCGGCGCGATCAGCGCTATCGGCGCATTTTTCAAATGGTATCTGTTTAGCGGTGCGTGGCGTAAGGGCAAAGTGGGTGTGGTGACAGGGTTTTATGCCACGGCGTACAGTTTTTTGAAGTATTTCAAGGCCTGGTATCAGGATCGAGAAAAGAAAGAGTCCGTTGCAAAAGAGCAGTCGGACTCTTATCTGGCAGAATAGGCGTTAGCCGATCAGGCTTTTTTTCCCCAACCCTGCCACTGTTGCTGGACGTATTTAACCAGCGTACTGCTGCTGATGCTTTCGCCAATCACCGTGAAGAAGCGGGTTGCATAGACCGGTTCAGGCGGCTGTTTCAGCGAGCAGTTCTTCACGCCGCGGAATGGATTACGCGGCTGCGTTGCGGGTGGTTGCGCGCTACCCGGACGGGAAGTATCCACCTGAGGTTCATTGAGCAGATCGCTCGGACGTACCAGCGTGATATCGGCGGGTAAGCCCGGCAACATTTGCTGCAAAACGCGAACGGTAGACGGATGCGGATGCCCAATGGCAATCGCCGAACCGTTACGGCGCGCCAGCTGAACCGCGCGGTTGAACTGCACGCGGATATCCGCTTCGTTCTGGGAGTCGTCCAGGAAGACTTTGCGCTTGATGACTTTTACACCCGTCCCCTGAGCGGCACGCATCGCCTGGCTGTTGCCGATGGTCATGCTGTCGAGGAAGTAGAGATTGTAACGCTCCAGCGCCTGCATCACTTTCAGCATACCGTACAGGCTGGAGGTCATCGCGCTGCCCATATGGTTATTCAGACCCACGGCATACGGCACTTTATTGTATGCATCGCGGATGATGCGATCGATCTCGTCGCTGCTCATGTCCGGACGCAGGGTATCTTTTTCCAGCGGCTGCTTGCTGAGAGGGGCCATCGGCAGATGGATGAGAACCTGATGGCCGCCATTGTGCGCTTTGGTCGCCATTTCATGCGCGTGAGGCGCATTAGGCAGGACGGCGACAGAGATGGCTGACGGCATCGCCAGCACCTGATTTTCATAGTGTGGTCGATAACCGAAGTCATCAATCACAATCGCGAGTTTGCCTGCATAAACCGGTGCAGCCAGCGCCAGTGCGCTGACGACGGAAAAAACAATTCGACGAAATTGAAGCAAAACTTATCTTCCCAACCACGGCTGTGGATTGACCGCCTGACCCTGACGACGAATTTCGAAATAGAGTGACGGGCGGCCCTGACCGCCACTGCTGCCCACAAGGGCAATGGGTTGACCCGCGCGCACCTGAGTGCCAACGCTGACCAGCGCGCTCTGGTTGTAGCCGTAAAGACTCATGTCGCCTTTACCGTGCTCGACCACCACCACGAGCCCGTAACCCTGTAGCCAGTCGGCCAGGATCACGCGGCCATCGGCGATGGCTTTCACTTCGCTACCTTCAGACGCACCGATAACGATCCCCTTCCAACGTAGCTCACCCTGCAACTGTTCGCCATAGCGATGCAGGATCGTACCGCGAACGGGCCAGTAAGCCTGACCACGCGGGGAGCCGAGGCCGCCGGTACGCGACATCAGGGAACGTTCATTTTCAGTCGGTTTGTAGGTGGTGCCTTTCCGGGAGGCTTCCTGCTGCTTATTACGCACCGCCTGCGCTTCGCGCGCTTCTTTTTCGGCGCGCGCTTTGGCCGCGGCTTCTGCCCGGGCAATGCTGTTACGCAGTCTGGATTCGTTGGCGCGCATTTCGCTCAGCTGGCTTTGTCCTGCCTGGATAGAGGACTCCAGCCCGGCGAGCGTCTTCTTACGCTCATTGCGCGCCTGCTCAAGCTTCTCCTGCTGCGCCTGCTGATCGTAGAGCAGCGTTTGCTGCTGGCTCTGCTTCTCTTCCAGCTCGGCTTTTTGCGTGGTGACTTCTTCGCGCGTCTGTTTCAGCTGCGCAATGGTCTCCTGACGAGCCTGGTTGAGATAGCCGAAATAGGCCTGTAAACGCTGACCGCGCTGGCTCTCTTCACCGCTGAGGATCAACTGAAGGCCTGTGTGCTCACCCTGGCGGAAAGCGGCGTCAAGCTGTGCAGCAAGGTTGCGCTCCTGGGCATCGCGCTGACGCTCCAGTTTCGCAATCGACGCGTTCATTTCATCGATTTGCTTATTGAGCTGGGCAAGAGTGTTTTGCGTTTCACGCAGCTTACGCGCGGCGGCGGAAATGGCCTCTTCCTGCTTTTTAAGCTGGGCAAGCAGGGCAGAGCGCTGCTGCTGCTGCTGGCGTACCACACGCTCTTTGGCGGCGATATCGGCCTGAATGGATTTGAGCTGGTCGCGGTCATCCGCGTGGGCAGATGCGGCGCACAGCAATACGCCAGCGCTGAGTGCGCTGGCGCAAAGCAGAGGTCTGACTGATAACCGAAACGGCTTCACGACCCATGTGATTGAAAAAATCGCCTTTCCCCTCATGGGGAGCGATTATTCCACGATGAACAGCGGCTTGCCAGTCATCTCTTCAGGGATTTCCATACCCATCAGCGACAACATGGTTGGCGCGATGTCGGAAAGCTTGCCGCCTTCCACTGCTTTCACTGACTTATCACCTACATAAATCAGTGGAACAGGCAGGTTGGTATGGGCAGTATGCGCCTGACCGGTTGCCGGGTCACGCATCTGTTCTGCGTTACCGTGGTCAGCGGTGATCAGCAGCTGGCCGCCCACGGATTCAACCGCTTTCGCGGCCTGCTCAACGCAGTGGTCCAGCGCTTCAACCGCTTTAACGGCAGCTTCCATCACGCCGGTGTGGCCCACCATGTCGCCATTCGGATAGTTACAGATGATGGTGTCGTATTTACCGCTTTCGATCGCGGCCACCAGTTTTTCGGTCAGCTCCGCAGAGCTCATTTCTGGCTGGAGATCGTATGTGGCGACTTTCGGTGAGTTAATCAGGATGCGGTCTTCGCCTTTAAACGGCTCTTCTACGCCGCCGTTAAAGAAGAAGGTCACGTGCGCATACTTCTCAGTTTCGGAGATGCGCAGCTGCGTTTTATCGTTTTTCGCCATCCACTCGCCGAAGGTATTTTCCAGGGAAGCGGGTGGATACGCGCATGGGGCTTTGATATCCGCTGCATACTCGGTCAACTGGATGAAATCGATCTTCGCCACTTTCTTACGGGCGAAACCGTCGAAATCGCTGTTGACGAAGGCGCGGGTGATTTCGCGCGCGCGGTCAGCACGGAAGTTCATGAAGATCAGCGCATCGCCATCTACCATAGCGGCATCGGCCTGGCCTTCAGCGCGGATCACGGTTGCCTTCACAAATTCGTCGTTTTCATCACGCGCGTAAGCCGCTTCCAGGCCTTCAACGGCGGTCGGGAACTGGAACTCGCCTTTTGCCAGGGTCAGCAGATCATAGGCTTGCTCAACGCGGTCCCAGCGGTTGTCGCGGTCCATGGCATAGTAACGACCAACGATGGATGCCACGCGGCCTTTGCCCAGTGCGGCAAATTTATCTTCAAAGGCTTTCAGAGAACCTTTTGCGCTGCGTGGCGGCGTATCGCGACCATCCAGGAAGGCGTGCAGATAGATTTTTTCCGCACCGCGCTCAGCGGCCAGCTCTACCATCGC
Source organism: Enterobacter sp. MGH85 (assembly GCF_001037655.1). Taxonomy (NCBI): domain Bacteria; kingdom Pseudomonadati; phylum Pseudomonadota; class Gammaproteobacteria; order Enterobacterales; family Enterobacteriaceae; genus Enterobacter; species Enterobacter sp. MGH85. Next base: position 721,785 of record NZ_KQ089925.1, on the reverse strand, counting down.
CATGATGTGATCTTCGTGGCTGTGAACGCCGCCCGCAGAGAGCAGGCCCATAATATGAACGGCCTTGCCTGCGGCAACGGCTTTATCAACTGCTCCGGTGAGCGTTGGGTTGGCAAAGAATGTACGTTCTTTGATTTCAACGTCCAGGCGCGTCAGGTCCTGATAAACGATACGGCCTGCGCCCAGGTTAACGTGACCCACTTCAGAGTTGCCCATCTGACGATCCGGCAGGCCGACTTCCAGACCAGACGCATCAATCAGGGTGTGGGGACGTTTTGCCCATAGCGCATCCATAACCGGGGTTTTGGCGTTGAAAATGGCGTTATCCTGTTGATCTTCACGGTAGCCATAGCCATCCAGAATCACCAGTACCATAGGTTTTTTAGAAACCGACATTGCGACAACCTCATGCTCAAGAGACAAAAAATTTGCGTAATTTTACTACAGCTGAATCGATAAAATAGCCGCAGAAGATCAAAGAAAGCGCGGGGGCAAGGCTGTTCTCAGGCCATTTTGAGGCTTTTTTTACGTGGCATGCCGCAGAAAATAGATTAGCTTTATGTCGCTGGCTGTATTTGCCACAGCGCACAGGTATACTCCTGTCCTGGTTTTTTTAATCACTTAGTCGGGAGTTGTTACCCCCCATGCAAGAAATTATGCAATTCGTTAGCCGCCACCCGGTTCTGAGCATCGCGTGGATTGGCCTGCTGGTCGCTGTACTGTTCACCACATTTAAGGGACTGACGTCTAAAATTAAGGTGATCACCCGCGGTGAAGCGACACGTCTGATCAACAAAGAGGACGCCGTGGTTGTCGATCTGCGTCAGCGCGACGATTTCCGCAAGGGCCATATTGCAGGTGCTATCAACCTGCTGCCAGCGGAAATTAAAGCGAACAACATTGGTGAGCTGGAGAAGCATAAAGCCCAGCCGATTATTGTTGTTGACGGCACTGGCATGCAGGCGCAGGAATCTGCCAACGCACTGCATAAAGCAGGCTTTGAAAACGTAACGGTGCTGAAAGAAGGCATCTCCGGCTGGAGCGGGGAGAATCTTCCTTTAGTGCGCGGTAAATAAGGAGTTAAGTGATGGCCAATATTGAGATCTACACCAAAGCAACGTGCCCGTTCTGCCACCGAGCGAAAGCGCTGCTGTCCAGCAAAGGCGTAACGTTTAAGGAACTGCCGATTGATGGTGACGCGATTAAACGCGAAGAGATGATCCAACGCAGTGGTCGCACAACGGTTCCACAGATTTTTATTGATGCGCAGCACATTGGCGGCTGTGATGACTTGTATGCGCTCGACGCCCGCGGTGGACTCGATCCGCTGCTGAGCTAGAGACTTTAGGACAATTAAAAAGGGTTTTTCCATGTCAGAACAAAACAACACCGAGATGACTTTCCAGATCCAGCGCATCTACACCAAGGATGTCTCTTTCGAAGCGCCAAATGCGCCGCACGTTTTCCAGAAAGACTGGCAGCCAGAGGTTAAACTTGATCTGGATACCGCATCCACCCAGCTGGCGGATGACGTGTATGAAGTCGTACTGCGTGTCACCGTGACCGCCTCCCTGGGCGAAGAAACTGCATTCCTGTGCGAAGTCCAGCAGGGCGGTATCTTCTCTATCGGCGGCATCGAAGGTAACCAGATGGCGCATTGCCTGGGTGCATACTGCCCGAACATCCTGTTCCCGTATGCGCGTGAATGCATCACCAGCCTGGTTTCTCGCGGTACATTCCCGCAACTGAACCTTGCGCCAGTCAACTTTGATGCGCTGTTTATGAACTATCTACAGCAGCAGGCTGGCGAAGGTGCCGAACAACATCAGGATGCCTGATGAGCACTGTTAATGCGTCAATGACTGTGATCGGTGCCGGCTCTTACGGCACCGCTCTTGCCATCACACTGGCAAGAAATGGTCACGACGTGGTCCTGTGGGGCCACGATCCAAAACATATCGCGACGTTGCAACACGACCGCTGCAACGTGGCGTTTCTCCCGGACGTTCCGTTCCCTGACTCTCTGTATCTGGAAAGCGACCTCGCAACCGCGCTGGCGGCCAGCCGCAATATTTTGATTGTGGTGCCAAGCCATGTGTTTGGCGAAGTCCTGCGTCAGATTAAGCCGCTGATGCGTGCGGATGCGCGTATTGTGTGGGCGACGAAGGGGCTGGAAGCGGAAACCGGACGTCTGTTGCAGGACGTTGCCCGCGAAGCGCTGGGAACAGCGATCCCGCTGGCGGTGATCTCCGGGCCGACATTCGCCAAAGAGCTGGCTGCGGGCTTGCCGACGGCGATCTCGCTGGCGTCCACCGACCAGGCATTTTCCGACGATCTTCAGCAACTGCTGCACTGCGGCAAAAGCTTCCGCGTGTACAGCAACCCTGATTTTATCGGCGTACAGCTGGGCGGCGCGGTGAAGAACGTCATTGCCATCGGGGCCGGGATGTCTGACGGCATCGGCTTCGGCGCGAATGCGCGTACGGCGCTGATCACCCGTGGCCTGACCGAAATGTCACGCCTGGGCGAAGCGCTGGGCGCCGATCCGGCCACCTTTATGGGGATGGCTGGGCTGGGCGACCTGGTGCTGACCTGCACCGACAACCAGTCGCGTAACCGCCGCTTTGGCATGATGCTCGGACAGGGCAGCGATGTCAAAAGCGCGCAGGAGAAGATTGGTCAGGTGGTTGAAGGCTATCGCAATACCAAAGAAGTTCGCGAATTGGCGCATCGTTTCGGTGTCGAAATGCCAATAACCGAGGAAATTTATCAGGTATTGTATTGCGGAAAAAATGCGCGCGAGGCAGCATTGACCTTATTAGGTCGTGCGCGCAAGGACGAGCGCAGCAGCAATTAGCCGGGAAGTATCGTCACCTGAATGACCCAGCCAGCGCAGAACTGGCTGGTCATTAACTATCGTCTGGAGCAAGCAATGCCGTGTGAAGAACTGGATATCGTCTGGAATAATATTAAAGCCGAAGCCCGAGCGTTGGCCGACTGTGAGCCCATGCTGGCCAGTTTTTATCACGCGACGCTACTCAAGCACGAAAATCTCGGCAGCGCCCTGAGCTACATGCTCGCCAATAAACTGGCTTCCCCTATCATGCCTGCTATCGCTATTCGCGAGGTGGTGGAAGAGGCCTACGCTGCCGATCCGGAAATGATTGCTTCTGCCGCCTGCGATATTCAGGCCGTGCGCACGCGTGACCCGGCGGTGGATAAATACTCCACGCCGCTGCTGTATCTCAAAGGCTTCCACGCCTTACAGGCGTACCGCATCGGCCACTGGTTATGGAATGAGGGACGCCGCGCGCTGGCCATCTTCCTGCAAAACCAGGTTTCCGTGACCTTCCAGGTCGATATTCACCCGGCGGCGAAAATTGGCCGCGGGATCATGCTCGATCACGCCACCGGCATTGTTGTCGGTGAAACGGCGGTGATCGAAGATGACGTGTCGATTCTGCAATCCGTTACGCTGGGCGGTACCGGTAAAACCAGCGGCGATCGCCATCCGAAAATTCGTGAAGGGGTGATGATTGGCGCGGGTGCTAAAATCCTTGGCAATATTGAAGTCGGACGCGGCGCAAAAATTGGCGCGGGATCGGTTGTGCTCCAGCCTGTACCGCCGCACACCACCGCCGCTGGCGTCCCGGCGCGCATCGTCGGTAAGCCAGACAGCGATAAACCGTCGATGGATATGGATCAGCACTTTAACGGTATTCACCACACCTTCGAATACGGCGACGGTATCTGAACGCTGGAACACTCAAATAAAAAAGCCCGGTGAGTTAATGCACCGGGCTTTTGATTAGTTGCGGTATAACACTTTGATAATGTGATAGCCGAACTGCGTATGCAGTGGGCCGGTTGGCTCCAGCACCGGGCAGGAGAAGACCACTTTATCAAACGCCGGAACCATCTGGCCCTGGCGGAACTCGCCTAAGTCACCACCGCGTTTGCCTGACGGGCAAATCGAGTGTTTCTTCGCCAGTTTGCCGAAGTCGGCGCCGTTTTTAATCTGTTCGAGCAGATCCTGTGCCAGTTTTTCTTCTTTAACAAGGATATGCAGTGCTGCTGCTGTTTTTGCCATGATCGTGCCTTGAGTCAACGAGTTTACGATCGGTATACTACCACGCGTTTTTCCTCCTCTCCCGACTTTCATTGAGTGATCATTTATGCGTTTAAACCCCGGACAACAACAAGCTGTCGAATTCGTCACCGGACCCTGCCTGGTGCTGGCGGGAGCGGGATCCGGTAAAACACGCGTGATCACCAACAAAATCGCCCACTTAATTCGGGGTTGTGGATACCAGGCGCGCCATATCGCGGCGGTCACCTTTACCAACAAGGCGGCGCGTGAGATGAAAGAGCGCGTCGGCCAGACGCTGGGCCGTAAAGAGGCGCGCGGGCTGATGATCTCCACCTTCCACACGCTGGGTCTGGATATCATCAAGCGCGAATACGCGGCGCTGGGAATGAAGTCCAACTTTTCGCTCTTTGATGACACCGACCAGGTGGCGCTGCTCAAAGAGCTGACGGAAGGGCTGATCGAAGATGACAAAGTGCTGTTGCAACAGCTGATCTCGACGATCTCGAACTGGAAAAACGATCTGATGACGCCGGCCCAGGCTGCGGCAAGTGCCAAAGGCGAGCGTGACCGCATCTTTGCCCACTGCTATGGCCTGTACGACGCGCATATGAAAGCCTGCAACGTACTGGATTTCGACGATCTGATCCTGCTGCCGACGCTGCTGCTTCAGCGGAATGAAGAGGTGCGCGAGCGCTGGCAGAACAAAATTCGTTACCTGCTGGTGGATGAATACCAGGATACCAACACCAGCCAGTACGAGCTGGTGAAGCTGCTGGTAGGACAGCGCGCGCGTTTTACCGTCGTAGGTGATGACGATCAGTCGATTTACTCCTGGCGTGGCGCACGTCCGCAAAACCTGGTGCTGCTGAGCAAAGACTTCCCGGCGTTGCAGGTGATTAAACTGGAGCAGAACTACCGTTCTTCCGGGCGTATCCTGAAGGCGGCGAACATCCTGATTGCCAACAACCCGCACGTCTTTGAGAAGCGCCTGTTCTCTGAACTGGGTTACGGGACCGAGCTGAAAGTCCTTAGCGCCAATAACGAAGAGCACGAAGCGGAGCGCGTAACCGGCGAGCTGATTGCCCATCACTTCGTCAACAAAACTGAATACAAGGATTACGCGATCCTCTATCGCGGAAACCACCAGTCGCGCGTCTTTGAAAAGATGCTGATGCAGAACCGCATCCCCTACAAAATCTCCGGCGGTACGTCGTTCTTTTCGCGTCCGGAAATCAAGGATCTGCTGGCTTATCTGCGCGTGCTGACCAACCCGGATGACGACAGCGCTTTCCTGCGCATTGTAAATACGCCGAAGCGCGAGATTGGCTCTGCGACGCTGCAAAAGCTGGGTGAATGGGCGATGACCCGCAACAAAAGTCTGTTCACCGCCAGCTTCGATATGGGGCTGAGCCAGACCCTGACCGGGCGCGGCTATGACGCCTTAACCCGATTTACCCACTGGCTGGGTGAGGTGCAGCGTCTGGCAGAGCGCGAACCCGTGGCGGCAGTACGCGACCTGATCCACGGCATTGATTACGAATCCTGGTTGTATGAAACCTCCGCCAGCCCGAAAGCGGCAGAAATGCGCATGAAAAACGTTAACCAGCTCTTCAGCTGGATGACCGAAATGCTTGAAGGATCTGAGATTGACGAGCCGATGACCCTGACGCAGGTGGTCACCCGCTTCACGCTGCGCGATATGATGGAGCGCGGCGAGAGTGAAGAAGAAGCTGATCAGGTCCAGCTGATGACGTTGCATGCCTCGAAAGGGCTGGAGTTCCCGTATGTCTATCTGGTGGGGATGGAAGAGGGCCTGCTGCCGCACCAGAGCAGCATTGATGAAGATAACGTCGACGAAGAGCGCCGTCTGGCCTACGTGGGGATCACCCGTGCGCAGAAAGAGCTGACGTTTACGCTGTGCAAAGAGCGCCGTCAGTATGGTGAGCTGGTGCGCCCGGAGCCGAGCCGCTTCCTGCTGGAGTTGCCTCAGGACGATCTTATCTGGGAGCAGGAGCGTAAAGCTATTACCGCTGAAGAGCGGATGCACAAGGGGCAAGCCAACGTGGCGAACATACGCGCCATGCTGGCGAAAGCCAAAGAGAAAGGATAACAATTTTGTAGGCCGGGTAAGGCGAAGCCGCCCCCCGGCACGCTTCAAGGGTCACTTCACATCAAGCGCCCAGTGCACATAGCTCTGCCACTGGCACTCCTGCTCGATCAACTCTGCTCCAAGCGGATGATCTTCTAGCCAATTTTCCGGCAGCGTCAGCGTCAGTTTTTCATCGTCTGCCACCAGCTTAATGGCCGGGAGGAGATCGTCGCGACGCCGGCTGGCAAACAGAATCGCCAGACGAAGTAAGCGGCAGAGATGTTCGGCCACGCGCGGCGGTACAGCGTTTTGCTGATGGAGTGAAGAGAGGTCAACGGCGTTGGTTTGATTCAGCAGCAGGGTCGCGAGCAATTTTTTCTGCGCGGGAGTGTAGCCCGGCAAATCGAGATTACACACCAGCCAGGCTGCGTGTAGCGGCGCTTGCTTGTACTCAACGCTAAGCCCAATTTCATGCAACGCACACGCACTTAGCAGCAAATCGCGGCTTAACGGTTCGATATCCCAACGTGATTTAACCTGATCCGCAAAGAGCGATGCCAGTTGGCCCACTCGCTGCGCCTGATCGGTATCCACAATAAAGCGGCGCTGGACGTTACGTAGCGTACGGCTTCGAATGTCCTGATCCACCGAAAGATGCAGCATCCCATAGACCAGACCTTCGCGCAGTGCGCCGCCTGCCAGGGTCATACACTGGATGTTTAGCTCGGTAAAAATGGCGATGAGAATGGCTAGCCCGCTGGGGAAGACCAGCGCACGTTCGAGCGTCAGCCCTTCAATTTCCAGCTCTTCCAGACGACCACATTGAATGGCGCGCTGTTTAAGCTGCTGGAGTTTAGCAAGCGTGATCCGCTCATCCATCCCCTGCGCCATCATGATTTCCTGCAACGCCTGTACAGTTCCTGACGCCCCAACACACACTTTCCAGCCGTGGTAGCGCAGTTCGTCCATGACCGGACGCAGCACTTCACGCGCGGCATTTTCAGCCTCGTCGAAGTTTTCTTGCGCGAGATTGCGGTCAGTAAAGTAGCGCTCAAGCCAGGTTACGCAGCCCATCGACAGACTGAACAGCGAGGTCGCCTGGGCACCCGTGCCGGTCACCAGTTCAGTACTCGCTCCGCCAATATCCACCACCAGACGGCGATCGTCGCCCCCGGTAGTGTGCGCCACGCCCTGATATATCAGACGCGCTTCTTCTTCACCGCTGATGACTTGCACCGGGCAGCCGAGAATTTCCTGCGCTTTGGCAATAAAATCGACGGCATTAACCGCCAGACGGAGCGTCGCGGTCGCGACAACGCGGATTTGGGCATGCGGTATGTCCTGCAGACGCTCTGCAAAGAGGCGCAGACACTGCCAGCCACGTTCCATGGCTTCGGGAGAGAGGTGATTATCGCTGCTCAGGCCCGCCGCCAGGCGGACCTTGCGCTTGATGCGCGTCAGCGTCTGTATGCTTCCCGCCACCTCGCGTACAACCAGCATATGAAAACTATTCGAACCGAGATCAATTGCCGCATAAAGCGAGGTGGAACTGAGCATCATTTTTTAACCTGAACGACGACGATTACGCGGCGCACCGCCGGAACGACGCGGGCCATTACCGGTACGTGGACGGGTAAGGCGCTTAGGTGGCGGCAGTTCGCTCATCAGCGCGTCCGGATTGTATTTACTCTGTGGAATAGAGTGACCGATATAGGTCTCAATGGCCGGAAGGTTCAGCGCATACTCTTCACATGCAAGGCTGATGGAGTGACCGCTTGCGCCAGCACGACCGGTACGACCGATACGGTGTACATAGTCTTCACAGTCATCTGGCAGGTCATAGTTAAAGACGTGCGTCACGGCTGGAATGTGCAGGCCACGGGCCGCCACGTCGGTCGCGACCAGAATATCAAGGTCGCCACGAGTAAATTCGTCGAGAATGCGCAGGCGTTTTTTCTGCGCCACGTCGCCGGTCAGCAGGCCCACACGGTGACCATCTGCCGCCAGGTGGCCCCAAATATCTTCACAGCGGTGTTTAGTGTTCGCAAAGATGATCGCGCGATCCGGCCACTCTTCTTCGATCAGGGTTTGCAGCAGGCGCATTTTCTCTTCATTAGAAGGATAGAAGAGCTCTTCTTTAATGCGGTGCCCGGTTTTCTGCTCCGGTTCTACTTCCACATATTCCGCATTGTTCATCTGCTCGAATGCGAGTTCACGTACGCGGTATGAAAGGGTTGCGGAGAACAGCATATTCAGACGCTGGTTTGCCGCAGGCATACGGCGGAACAGCCAGCGGATGTCTTTAATGAAGCCCAGATCGTACATGCGGTCTGCTTCATCCAGCACCACGACCTGGATTGCGCCGAGGTTGATATGGTTCTGTTTAGCGTAGTCGATAAGACGGCCTGTGGTCCCAATCAGGATATCCACGCCGCTTTCCAGCACTTTCAGCTGTTTATCGTAGCCGTCGCCGCCATAGGCCAGGCCAAGTTTCAGGCCAGTGGCTTGCGCCAGGGGCTCAGCGTCTGCGTGGATCTGTACCGCCAGTTCTCGCGTCGGGGCCATAATTAGCGCGCGCGGCTGGTTAACTTTGCGGTCTGCAATCGCTGGGTGAGAAAGTAAATAATGAAACGTTGACGTTAAAAACGCCATCGTTTTGCCAGTACCGGTTTGCGCCTGCCCTGCAACATCACGACCGGCCAGCGTCAGCGGCAGGGCGAGAGCCTGAATGGGCGTGCAGTTATGAAACCCTTTAGTTTCAAGGGCTTCGATCACCTTTGGGTGCAGGGCGAAGTCGGAAAACTTCTGTTCTGTTAAATGTGTTTTGCTCATAGTGTGGTAGAATATCAGCTTACTATTGCTTTACGAAAGCGTATCCGGTGAAATAAAGTCAACCTTTAGTTGGTTAATGCGACATCAACACGTCGTTGGTGGAGACAAAACCAACGTACCAGGCTTATTCCTGTGGAGTTATATATGAGCGATAAAATTATTCACCTGACTGACGACAGTTTTGACACGGACGTACTTAAAGCTGACGGGCTGATCCTCGTTGATTTCTGGGCTGAATGGTGTGGTCCTTGCAAAATGATCGCTCCGATTCTGGATGAAATCGCTGACGAATATCAGGGCAAACTGACCGTTGCCAAGCTGAACATCGACCAGAACCCGGGCACCGCGCCAAAATACGGTATCCGTGGCATCCCGACCCTGCTGCTGTTCAAGAACGGTGACGTGGCGGCGACCAAAGTGGGCGCACTGTCCAAAGGTCAACTGAAAGAGTTCCTGGACGCTAACCTGGCGTAAGGTTTCTCCGCTGAGCGTCCAGAGCGCCTAATTAATGGTGAGCTCTGGACGCCCGGCTTTAGTCGTGCTAAGTTAGCTATGACTACGTTTTAAACATATCTTGTTGTTTGAATCTTGTTTTACCCGATACTTCCCGTTGTTAACTTAAACAGTGCGTGAAGTTGCTAGATTCCGGGCTTGTCACTCAATCCGTCTTGTCGTTTCAGTTCTGCGTTCTTTCCCTGTGACCAGACAGCGAACAGACATGAGGTGATGGCCGCTAAACAGGCATGGATGACCCTGCCATACCATTCACAACATTAAGTTCGAGAATCACCCCGAGTTTAAGAACCCACACCATTATGAATCTTACCGAATTAAAGAATACGCCGGTTTCTGAGCTGATCACTCTCGGCGAAAATATGGGACTGGAAAACCAGGCTCGTATGCGCAAGCAGGACATCATTTTCGCCATCCTGAAGCAACACGCTAAGAGTGGCGAAGATATCTTTGGCGACGGTGTGCTGGAGATACTGCAAGACGGATTTGGTTTCCTCCGCTCTGCAGACAGCTCCTACCTCGCCGGCCCTGACGACATCTACGTATCCCCTAGCCAAATCCGCCGTTTCAACCTCCGCACTGGTGACACCATTTCAGGTAAGATTCGTCCTCCAAAAGAGGGTGAACGCTACTTTGCGCTGTTGAAGGTTAATGAAGTCAACTACGACAAACCGGAAAACTCCCGCAATAAGATCCTGTTCGAGAACTTAACGCCGCTGCACGCGAACTCTCGTTTGCGTATGGAGCGTGGTAACGGGTCTACTGAAGACTTAACCGCTCGTGTGCTGGATCTGGCATCGCCAATTGGTCGTGGCCAGCGTGGTCTGATTGTGGCGCCGCCAAAAGCCGGTAAAACCATGCTGCTACAAAACATCGCGCAGAGCATTGCTTACAACCATCCAGACTGTGTGCTGATGGTGCTGCTGATTGACGAACGTCCGGAAGAAGTGACCGAGATGCAGCGTCTGGTGAAAGGGGAAGTGGTTGCGTCAACCTTCGACGAGCCTGCTTCCCGCCACGTTCAGGTTGCGGAAATGGTTATCGAGAAGGCGAAACGCCTGGTTGAGCACAAGAAAGACGTGATCATCCTGCTCGATTCCATTACCCGTCTGGCGCGTGCCTACAACACCGTGGTGCCGGCTTCCGGTAAAGTACTGACCGGTGGTGTGGATGCCAACGCCCTGCATCGTCCGAAGCGTTTCTTCGGTGCGGCGCGTAACGTGGAAGAGGGCGGTAGCCTGACCATTATCGCGACGGCGCTGATCGATACCGGCTCCAAAATGGACGAAGTTATTTACGAAGAGTTTAAAGGTACAGGCAACATGGAACTGCACCTTTCTCGTAAAATCGCAGAAAAACGCGTCTTCCCGGCGATCGACTACAACCGTTCCGGTACCCGTAAAGAAGAGCTGCTTACCACTCAGGAAGAGCTGCAGAAAATGTGGATCCTTCGCAAAATCATCCATCCAATGGGCGAAATCGACGCAATGGAATTCCTCATTAACAAACTGGCGATGACTAAAACGAACGACGATTTCTTCGACATGATGAAACGCTCGTAACGCAAATAATCCCAGTAAACGCCACGTTTTTACGTGGCGTTTTTTATTTATGGGCTATACGCTATTACCACACACTCCCAATTTTGCCCGGTCGGTGCGACAATAAGAAAATTCGCACAGTGAAAATATTAATAGCTTGAATAATAAACAAATGGGTCGCAAGAGGTGTGCTTTATGCCTTCTGGCTTGATGCCATCATGATTATACTTCTTTGACTAACATATGTTGAGAACATCCGTTGTGAACCTATTCGATACGTTTGCTGAACTCACCAGTATTTTTTTGTTCACTACTTGCTTTCTTTTTTTAGCACGTAAGGTAGCAAAATATGTCGGTTTAGTGGACAAACCTAACTTCCGTAAACGGCACCAAGGTATGATTCCCTTGGTGGGCGGAATCTCCGTTTTTGCAGGTGTTTCTTTCACTTTTGCTATCGCGGATTACTATATCCCACATGCCAGGCTGTACCTGTGCTGTGCGTCTGTTCTGGTTGTTGTGGGGGCACTTGATGATCGCTACGATATCAGTGTAAAAATTCGAGCCTTCGTGCAGGCTGCAGTTGCTCTTGCCATGATGGTGGCGGCAAACCTTCACCTTAGCAGTCTTGGATACATTTTTGGTTCTTGGGAGATGGTACTTGGGCCGTTTGGTTACTTCCTTACACTCTTTGCCGTATGGGTCGCCATCAATGCATTTAATATGGTAGATGGAATTGATGGTTTATTGGGCGGACTATCTTGTGTTTCATTTGCTGCCATTGGCATAATCTTATGGTTTGATGGTCAATACAGCCTGGCAATGTGGTGTTTTGCTATGATTGCGGCCATTCTGCCCTATATTCTTTTAAATCTTGGCGCGCTGGGCCGTCGCTATAAAGTCTTTATGGGCGATGCGGGTAGCACATTGATTGGTTTCACTATTATCTGGATCTTATTGGAAACCACTCAGGGTAAAACACATCCAATCAGCCCGGTTACAGCGCTTTGGATCATTGCCATTCCGCTGATGGATATGGTGGCGATTATGTATCGTCGTCTGCGTAAAGGAATGAGCCCATTTTCTGCGGACCGGCAGCATATTCATCATCTGATTATGCGCGCCGGCTTCACGTCTCGTCAGGCGTTTGTGCTGATTACGCTAGCGGCTGCTATTCTGGCTGCGATTGGCGTTGCCGCGGAATACGCTCATTTCATTCCTGAATGGGTAATGTTGGTATTATTCTTGCTAGCATTTTTCATGTACGGTTACTGCATCAAGCGTGCATGGAAAGTCGCGCGTTTTATTAAACGTTTAAAACGCAGGATGCGTCGGAACAGTGGCAAAAATACAACTTTAACTAAGTAAAACCGGGACTATGATGACTCAACCGTTGGCGGGAGCGAAATCAGTGGGCACTGAGAACGAGCTGGATATTCGTGGTTTGTTTCGAGTGTTATGGCAGGGCAAACTGTGGATTGTGGGGATTGGCCTGGGGTTCGCGCTGTTAGCGCTTGCCTACACCTTCTTTGCGAAACAAGAGTGGAGCGCCACGGCGATCACAGACCGACCAACGGTGAATATGCTTGGAGGCTACTACTCCCAGCAGCAATTCCTGCGTAATCTTGATATCAAGGCCAATCTGGCGACCCCGGATCAGGCCTCGGTGATGGATGAGTCCTACAAAGAGTTTGTGATGCAGCTGGCGTCGTGGGATACACGTCGCGATTTCTGGTCCCAGACAGACTACTACAAGCAGCGCATGGTCGGTAACAGCAAAGCGGATGCCGCGCTGCTGGATGATTTAATCAACAACATTCAGTTTATGCCTGGCGATGTGCTCCGTAACGTTAGCGACAGCGTGAAGCTGATTGCGGAAACGGCGCCGGACGCCAATAACCTGTTGCGTCAGTACGTTGCTTTTGCCAGCCAGCGTGCGGCCAGTCATCTGAATGACGAGCTGAAAGGCGCCTGGGCTGCGCGAACTATCCAGATGAAAGCGCAGGTCAAACGTCAGGAAGAGGTCGCTAAGGCCATCTTCGCCCGTCGCGTGCATAATATTGAGCAGGCGCTGAAGATTGCGGAACAGCACAATATTTCCCGTAGCGAAACGGATGTTCCGGCTGACGAACTCCCTGATTCAGAAATGTTCCTTCTTGGTCGCCCAATGCTTCAGGCACGTCTGGAAAATATCCAGGCCGTTGGCCCTGACTTTGACCTTGATTACGACCAAAACCGCGCCATGCTCAATACGCTCAACGTCGGTCCAACGCTGGACCCGCGTTTTCAGACCTATCGTTATTTAAGAACGCCTGAAGAGCCTGTAAAACGCGATAGTCCGCGTCGCGCATTCCTGATGATCATGTGGGGGATTGTGGGCGCACTGACTGGCGCTGGCGTAGCGTTATTGCGTCGCCGCACAAACTAAGAACGCCGTCTACGATGAAGGCTGCGGCCTTCATCGTCTAATCGAAGAGAATCGATGTGAAAGTACTAACCGTATTTGGCACCAGGCCGGAGGCCATCAAGATGGCGCCTCTGGTTCATGCGCTGGCCAGAGATCCTGATATTGAAGCGAAAGTGTGCGTGACTGCCCAGCACCGTGAGATGCTCGATCAGGTCTTAACCCTCTTTTCTATCGTCCCGGATTACGATCTCAATATAATGAAACCGGGACAGGGACTGACGGAAATCACCTGCCGTATTCTGCAAGAATTAAAGCCTATTCTGGAGTCGTTCAAGCCGGATGTAGTGCTGGTGCACGGCGACACCACCACCACCGTGGCGACCAGCCTGGCCGCGTTCTATCAGCGTATCCCTGTTGGCCATGTCGAAGCGGGACTGCGTACCGGCAATCTCTATTCCCCGTGGCCGGAAGAGGCCAACCGTACGCTCACCGGTCACCTGGCGATGTACCATTTTGCGCCAACCGAGAACTCACGTCAGAACCTGCTGCGCGAAAATATCAGCGACAGCAAAATCTTCGTTACCGGCAATACGGTCATTGATGCGCTGATTTGGGTGCGTGACCGCGTGCTGGCTAACAGCGAGCTTCAGGCAGAACTCGCTGCGCGCTATCCGTTCCTGAACAACGGCAAGAAAACGATTCTGGTGACGGGACACCGCCGCGAAAGTTTTGGCCGTGGCTTTGAGCAAATCTGCCACGCGCTGGCTGAAATCGCCGCGCAGAATGAGGATGTGCAGATTGTCTATCCGGTGCACCTTAACCCTAACGTCAGCGAACCGGTCAACCGTATCCTGGGCCACGTGGAAAACGTGCTCCTGATAGAGCCGCAGGACTATCTGCCATTTGTCTGGCTGATGAACCACGCCTGGCTGATCCTGACCGATTCTGGCGGCATTCAGGAAGAGGCGCCTTCCCTCGGTAAGCCGGTACTGGTGATGCGCGAAACCACTGAACGTCCGGAAGCGGTCACTGCCGGTACCGTGCGTCTGGTGGGAACGGATCCGCGTCGCATTGTCGAAGAGGTCACGCGCTTACTGCATGACGAAGAAGAGTATCAGGCGATGAGCCGTGCCCATAACCCGTACGGGGACGGGCAGGCTTGTGGACGTATTTTGCACGCACTTAAACACAATCGGGTAACGCTATGAGTTTTACTACCATCTCTGTTGTTGGTCTCGGCTATATCGGGCTGCCTACTGCGGCGGCCTTTGCCTCTCGTCAAAAGCAGGTTATTGGCGTAGATATCAACGCGCACGCGGTAGAAACCATCAACCGTGGCGAAATTCATATCGTGGAGCCCGATCTCGATCGCGTGGTGAAAAAGGCGGTGGACGGTGGCTTCCTGCGCGCCAGCACCACGCCGGTAGAAGCCGATGCGTACCTGATTGCGGTGCCTACGCCCTTTAAAGGCGATCATGAGCCTGACATGGTTTACGTCGAGGCGGCGGCAAAATCCATTGCGCCTGTGCTGAAGAAAGGGGCACTGGTTATTCTTGAGTCCACTTCACCTGTTGGGGCAACCGAGCAGATGGCACAGTGGCTGGCCGAGGCGCGTCCCGATCTCAGCTTCCCCCAGCAGGCGGGCGACCAGGCCGATATCAACATCGCCTACTGCCCTGAGCGCGTACTGCCAGGCCAGGTGATGGTGGAACTGATTAAAAATGACCGCGTGATTGGCGGCATGACCCCAGTCTGCTCCGCGCGCGCCAGCGAGCTGTATAAGATCTTCCTTGAAGGCGAATGCGTGGTGACCAACTCCCGCACCGCCGAGATGTGCAAACTGACCGAAAACAGCTTCCGCGATGTTAACATTGCATTTGCGAATGAACTGTCGTTGATTTGCGCCGATCAGGGGATTAACGTCTGGGAACTTGTTCGCCTTGCCAATCGTCACCCACGCGTGAACATCCTTCAGCCGGGGCCGGGTGTGGGTGGGCACTGTATCGCTGTCGATCCGTGGTTTATCGTGGCGCAGAATCCGGAACAGGCGCGCCTGATTCGCACCGCGCGCGAAGTAAACGACCACAAACCGCACTGGGTTATCAACCAGGTGAAAGCCACGGTGGCGGATTGCCTCGCCGACAGCGGTAAACGTGCCAGTGAGCTGAAAATTGCCTGCTTTGGTCTGGCATTCAAACCGAATATTGACGATCTTCGCGAAAGCCCGGCAATGGAAATTGCCGAAACGATCGCAGCCTGGCACAGCGGTGAAACGCTGGTGGTTGAGCCGAATATTCATGCGTTGCCGGCAAAACTTGCCGGCCACTGCACCCTTACCGCACTGGATGACGCGCTGGCGACGGCGGATGTGCTGGTGCTGCTGGTGGATCACAATGCGTTTAAAGCGGTCTCCGCTGATGCCGTGCGTCAGCAGTATATTGTTGATACTAAGGGCGTTTGGCGTTGATTACTCTCAACGGCGTGCTGGAGTCCCTTGAGTGGGAAAGCGTATTTTTTTCGCTCCCCTCAGCGATAGTGCGTCTGCGCGATAACGCTCCTGCGTTGCAGGACGCAGACTTCAGCGCCTGGCAGCGCGTACAGGCTAAGATCCCGGCGGACCGCGCCGATCTGCTGGACGCGCTCCAGCAGCACGGATTCCGGCTGGTCGAGGGCGAGGTTGATCTCTCTGTTACCGTGGCCCGCCACGGCTCACCGGGCGCGGAAATTGCAACGGAGCAGGATATCCCCGCGCTGCGCAAGATGGCGGCGCTGGCTTTCGCTCAAAGCCGTTTCCGGGCGCCCTGGTATGCGCCCGATGACAGCGGCCGCTTTTATGCCCGGTGGATAGAGAATGCGGTTAAAGGCACGTTTGACCACGTCTGTCTGGTGTTCCGTACTGCCGGTGGGCAGATTCAGGGTTTTGTTTCGCTTCGCAGGCTCAACGAGCAAGAGGCGCGCATCGGTTTGTTAGCCGGGCGCGGCATGGGCGAAAAACTCATGCAGGCGGCGCTGCACTGGGCGGAGCAACAACAGGTATCGACGCTGCGGGTCGCAACCCAGATGGGCAACACCGCTGCGCTTAAACGTTATATTGCGAGTGGTGCCAGCATCGACGCCACCGCCTACTGGTTATACAGGTGACAAGATGATTCCATTTAACGCGCCTCCCGTTGTGGGCACTGAACTTGATTACATGCAGTCGGCTATGGGCAGCGGCAAGCTCTGTGGCGACGGTGGTTTTACCCGTCGCTGCCAGCAGTGGATGGAGCAACGTTTTCACAGTGCCAAGGTGCTGCTGACGCCGTCCTGTACCGCATCGCTCGAAATGGCCGCGCTGCTGCTGGATATTCAGCCCGGCGATGAAGTGATCATGCCGAGCTACACCTTCGTCTCCACGGCGAACGCGTTTGTCCTGCGCGGGGCGAAAATCGTGTTTGTGGATATCCGTCCGGATACTATGAACATCGACGAAACGCTGATTGAAGCGGCGATCACCGACAAAACGCGGGCGATTGTTCCGGTGCATTACGCGGGCGTGGCCTGTGAAATGGACACCATCATGGCCATCGCCAAAAAGCACAACCTGTTCGTGGTGGAAGATGCCGCGCAGGGCGTGATGTCCACCTACAAAGGTCGCGCGCTGGGAACCATCGGTCATATCGGCTGCTTTAGCTTCCACGAAACCAAAAACTACACCGCAGGCGGCGAAGGCGGCGCGACGCTGATTAACGATCGTGCCCTTGTCGAGCGTGCGGAAGTGATCCGTGAAAAAGGGACCAACCGCAGCCAGTTCTTCCGCGGTCAGGTGGATAAATACACCTGGCGCGATATCGGCTCAAGCTACCTGATGGCGGACTTGCAGGCCGCGTATCTCTGGGCGCAGCTGGAAGCGGCAGAGCGAATCAATCTGCAACGCCTCTCCCTGTGGCAAACCTACTACGACGCGCTGGAGTCGCTGGCTAAAGCCGGACGTATTGAACTGCCGACTATTCCGGCAGACTGCATCCACAACGCCCACATGTTCTATATCAAGCTGCGCGATAACGACGATCGCAGCAAGCTGATTGCCTGGCTGAAGGAGGCGGAAATTATGGCGGTATTCCACTATATTCCGCTGCACTCCAGCCCGGCTGGCGAAGCCTTCGGGATGTTTGCCGGTGAAGACCGCTACACCACCAAAGAGAGCGAACGTCTGCTCCGCCTGCCCCTGTTCTACAACCTCGCGCCGGTGAACCAGCGTACGGTGATCAATTCGCTTCTGAGTTATTTCGCCTGATATGTCTCTGGCAAAAGCGTCGGTGTGGACGGCAGCGTCCACGCTAGTAAAAATTGGCGCCGGGTTACTGGTCGTCAAGCTGCTGGCCGTCTCATTTGGTCCGTCAGGCGTTGGGCTGGCAGGGAACTTCCGCCAGCTGGTCACGGTGCTTGGCGTGCTGGCAGGTGCCGGGATATTCAATGGCGTCACCAAATACGTCGCGCAGCATCATGACGATGCCGAAAAGCTTCGCACGGTGGTGGGCACCTCCTCTGCTATGGTGCTGGGCTTCTCTACGTTGCTGGCCATCGTCTTTTTGCTGGCGGCGGCACCTGTTAGTCAGGGACTGTTCGGACACACGCACTATCAGGGACTGGTGCGCCTGGTGGCGTTCGTTCAGATGGGCATCGCCTGGGCGAACCTGCTGCTGGCGCTGATGAAAGGCTTCCGTGATGCCGCCGGGAATGCGCTGGCGCTGATCCTCGGCAGCATTATCGGCGTTATCGCCTACTACTTCTGCTATCGGCTGGGCGGCTATGAAGGCGCGCTGCTGGGGCTGGCGCTGGTGCCTGCGCTCGTTGTCGTTCCGGCAGCGTTTATGCTGATGCGCAGAGGCAATGTCCCGCTGAGTTACCTGAAACCGCAGTGGGACAAGATGCTGGCGGGGCAGCTAGGAAAGTTTACCCTGATGGCGCTCATCACTTCGGTAACGCTTCCCGTGGCTTACGTGATGATGCGAAACCTGCTGGCAGCGCATTACAGCTGGGATGAAGTGGGGATCTGGCAGGGCGTAAGCAGCATTTCAGATGCTTACCTCCAATTTATTACGGCTTCCTTTAGCGTCTATTTGCTGCCAACCTTATCGCGCCTGACGTCCAGGCAGGATATTACCCGCGAGATTTTTCGCGCCCTGCGTTTCGTGTTGCCGGCCGTTGCGATTGCCAGCTTTACCGTCTGGTTACTGCGTGATTTCGCCATCTGGCTGCTGTTTTCAGCGAAGTTTACCGCCATGCGCGATCTGTTTGCCTGGCAACTGGTCGGCGATGTGCTGAAAGTGGGGGCATACGTTTTCGGCTATCTGGTGATTGCGAAGGCTTCGCTGCGGTTGTATATCCTGGCTGAGATCGGCCAGTTTGCGCTGCTAACGGCATTTTCTCACTGGCTGATCCCCACCCACGGTGCGCTGGGGGCGGCGCAGGCCTATATGGCAACTTATATCGTTTATTTCGCTGCCTGTTGCGGCGTATTTTTACTTTGGCGTAAACGCGCATGACTGCACTGATACACATACTGGGATCGGATATCCCGCATCATAACCAGACCGTTCTGCGGTTCTTCAACGATGAACTGGCATCCGGCACGCCCGATGCGCGTGAGTTTATGGTCGTTGGATGCGATAACGGCCTGAGCGCGGCGTGTCCGGCATTGCATATCACCTTCTGGCCAGACAAAGCGGCGCTGACGAAGGCCGTGGTTGCTAAAGCCAAAGCGGATCGAAGCCAACGTTTCTTCTTCCATGGACAGTTCAATACCGGACTGTGGCTGGCGCTGTTAAGCGGCGGGATCAAACCTTCTCAGTTCAGCTGGCATATCTGGGGAGCGGATCTCTACGAAGTCTCCCGTGGCTGGAAGTTCCGACTTTTCTATCCGCTGCGTCGTCTGGCGCAGGCGCGCGTGGGCTGCGTTTTTGCTACCCGAGGCGATCTCAACTATTTTGCTAAACAGCACCCGAAGGTTCGCGGGGAGCTGCTCTATTTCCCGACCCGTATGGATCCGGCGCTGAACACCATGGCGAATGACACGGTTCGAGAGGGCAAGCTGACCATCCTGGTGGGGAATTCCGGCGATCGCAGTAACGAGCATGTCGCGGCGCTGAGGGCGGTGCATCAGCAGTTTGGCGACACGGTGAACGTGGTGGTGCCGATGGGCTATCCCGCCAATAACGACGCCTACATCGATGAAGTTCGCCAGCAGGGGCTTGCGCTGTTTAGCGCGGAAAACCTGCACATTCTCAGCGATAAGCTGGAATTTGATGACTATCTCGCGCTGCTGCGAAAATGCGATCTGGGCTATTTCATCTTTGCCCGTCAGCAGGGGATTGGCACGCTGTGTCTGCTGATTCAGGCGGGCGTACCCTGCGTGCTCAACCGCGAAAACCCGTTCTGGCAGGACATGGCCGAGCAGCATATTCCGGTGCTGTTTACCTCTGACACGCTTAATGTCGAGGTGGTACGGGAAGCGCAGCGTCAGCTCACGCTGGTGGATAAAAATAGCATCGACTTTTTCAGCCCGAACTACCTCACGCCGTGGCACCGCGCGCTGCGTATTGCTTCAGGAGACAACGCATGAGCCAGTTGCAGTTTAGCGGCTTGCTGGTGGTCTGGCTGCTGAGCACGCTGTTTATCGCCACGCTCACCTGGTTTGAATTCCGGCGGGTACGTTTTAACTTCAACGTATTCTTCTCGCTGCTGTTTTTGCTGACCTTTTTCTTTGGCTTCCCGCTGACCAGCATCCTCGTGTTCCGCTTTGATGTTGGCGTCGCGCCGCCGGAAATCTTGTTGCAGGCGCTGCTCTCTGCGACCTGCTTCTACGCGGTGTACTACGTCACTTATAAAACGCGCCTGCGCGCGGCAAAAGACACCACCCCCCGTCGTCCGCTGTTTACCATGAACCGGGTAGAAACCCATCTGACGTGGGTTATGCTGATGACTATCGCCCTCGTCAGCGTGGCGATTTTCTTCATGCATAACGGCTTTTTACTGTTTAAGTTGCAGTCCTATAGCCAGATTTTCTCCGCCGAAGTCTCCGGCGTCGCGCTCAAGCGTTTCTTCTATTTCTTTATCCCGGCGATGCTGGTGGTCTTTTTCCTGCGTCAGGACAGCAAAGCCTGGCTGTTCTTCCTGGTCAGCACCGTCGCATTTGGCATTCTGACCTACATGATCGTCGGCGGCACCCGCGCCAACATCATTATCGCCTTCGCGATTTTCCTGTTTATCGGCATTATTCGCGGCTGGATCTCGCTGTGGATGCTGGCGGCGGCAGGCGTCTTTGGCATTGTGGGGATGTTCTGGCTGGCGCTGAAGCGCTACGGGCTGAACGTGGCGGGCGACGAAGCGTTTTACACCTTCCTGTATCTGACGCGCGACACCTTCTCGCCGTGGGAAAACCTGGCATTACTGCTGCAAAACTACGACAAGATCGAATTCCAGGGGCTGGCGCCGATTGTTCGCGATTTCTATGTCTTTATACCGACGTGGCTGTGGCCCGATCGTCCCGGCATTGTCCTGAACACGGCGAACTACTTCACCTGGGAAGTGCTGAACAACCATTCGGGTCTGGCGATTTCCCCAACCCTGATTGGCTCGCTGGTAGTGATGGGCGGAACGTGGTTTATCCTGCCTGGCGCGATCGCGGTAGGGCTGATAATAAAATGGTTCGACTGGCTATATACGCTGGGTAACGAAGAGACCAACCGCTACAAAGCCGCTGTTTTGCACAGTTTCTGTTTCGGTGCCATTTTCAATATGATCGTTCTGGCGCGCGAGGGGCTGGATTCATTCGTCTCACGCGTGGTGTTCTTTATGGTCGTTTTCGGACTCTGTCTGCTGCTGGCAAAACTGCTGTACTGGTTGTTTGACAGTGCAGGGCTTGTGCACAGACGTGAGCCACAGGGCAGCACAACGCTGTCGCAAGTCTGAGTAGGGATTATCATGACGGATACAACTTCAGCCCCGCGTTATGCGCTGCGCGGGCTACAGCTGATTGGCTGGCGTGACATGCAGCACGCGCTGGATTTTCTGTTTGCGGACGGGCAGATGAAGTCGGGCACGCTGGTGGCCATCAACGCAGAAAAAATGCTGGCGGTTGAAGATAATGTGGAAGTGAAAAGCCTGATTGAAGCCGCGGAGTTTAAATACGCAGACGGTATTAGCGTGGTGCGTTCAATTCGTAAAAAGTTTCCAGACGCTAATGTGTCTCGCGTGGCGGGTGCTGACCTTTGGGAGCGGCTTATGGAGCGCGCAGGCGCTGAAGGCACGCCGGTATTTTTGATCGGTGGCAAGCCAGAGGTGCTGGCGCAAACCGAACAAAAGTTGCGTAACCAGTGGAATGTTAACATAGTGGGCAGCCAGGATGGCTATTTCAGGCCGGAAGATCGCCTGGCGTTATATGAGCGCGTGCGCGACAGCGGGGCGAAAATTGTCACTGTCGCTATGGGGTCGCCGCGCCAGGAAATACTGATGCGCGATTGCCGTCTGGTCAGCCCGGATGCGCTTTATATGGGCGTTGGCGGCACCTACGACGTCTTTACCGGCCACGTTAAGCGTGCGCCCAAAGTCTGGCAAAACCTGGGGCTGGAGTGGCTCTACCGCCTGCTCTCCCAACCGACGCGTATAAAACGACAGATTCGCCTTCTGCGCTACCTCGCCTGGCACTACACCGGGAAAATGTAATCAATATGCAGCGCGATCTGCTGTTCGCGCTGCAACGCCCCCCGCAAAACTGCTGAGTTTATGTGCAATGCATTCATTTTTTTAATGCATTGTTTGCCATTTGCCAGAATTTAAGAAACCATTCGCTCCGTATTTCAGTACCCCTCAAAACAATACCCGGCAACAAGTCGGGAAACAGCAAACACAACCGAGGAATTATGGCAGAGAAAAAACCGGAGCTTCAGCGTGGGCTGGAAGCTCGACATATTGAACTGATCGCGCTGGGCGGGACTATCGGCGTTGGCCTGTTTATGGGCTCGGCAAGCACGCTGAAGTGGGCGGGGCCTTCCGTCCTGCTGGCGTATATTATTGCCGGACTGTTCGTCTTCTTCATCATGCGCTCAATGGGCGAAATGCTGTTTCTGGAGCCGGTGACGGGCTCTTTCGCCGTTTACGCCCACCGGTATATGAGCCCGTTCTTTGGTTATCTCACGGCCTGGTCGTACTGGTTTATGTGGATGGCCGTGGGGATTTCGGAGATCACCGCCATCGGGGTCTACGTGCAGTTCTGGTTCCCGGAGATGGCCCAGTGGATACCCGCGCTTATTGCCGTAGGGCTGGTGGCGCTGGCGAACCTTGCCGCCGTTCGTCTTTACGGCGAAATCGAGTTCTGGTTTGCGATGATCAAAGTCACCACCATCATCGTGATGATTGTCGTTGGCCTTGGGGTCATCTTCTTTGGCTTCGGTAACGGCGGGCACGCTATCGGATTTGGTAACCTGACCGGGCACGGCGGCTTCTTTGCGGGCGGCTGGAAGGGCTTTCTGACGGCGCTCTGTATCGTTGTCGCCTCCTATCAGGGCGTTGAGCTGATCGGCATTACCGCTGGTGAGGCGAAAAACCCGCAGGTCACGCTGCGTAGCGCGGTAGGCAAGGTACTGTGGCGTATCCTGATTTTCTATGTGGGCGCGATCTTCGTTATCGTGACCATTTTCCCATGGAACGAGATCGGCACCACCGGCAGCCCGTTTGTCTTAACCTTCGCTAAGATTGGCATCACGGCGGCAGCCGCCATTATCAACTTTGTGGTGCTGACGGCGGCGCTCTCCGGCTGTAACAGCGGAATGTACAGCTGTGGGCGTATGCTTTACGCGCTCTCGCAAAACAAACAGCTGCCGGCGGTGATGGGTAAAGTCTCCCGCGTGGGTGTACCGGTGGCGGGCGTAGCGGTGTCGATTGTGATTCTGCTGATTGGCTCTTGCCTGAACTACATCATCCCGAATCCGCAGCGCGTGTTTGTTTATGTTTATAGCGCCAGCGTGCTGCCGGGGATGGTACCGTGGTTTGTCATTTTGATTAGCCAGCTGCGTTTCCGACAGGCGCACAAAGAAGCGATCGCCAGCCATCCATTCCGTTCCATTCTGTTCCCGTATGCGAACTATTTGACGATGGCGTTCCTGATTTGCGTATTAATTGGAATGTACTTTAATGAAGATACCCGCATGTCGCTGTTTGTCGGGATGATCTTCCTGGCTGCCGTCACAGCTGCATATAAACTTTTTGGCCTGGGTCGCCGTGGCTCCGCCCATAAAGTGGAGGAATAAGCGGCAAAATGTGCAAACCATAACCAAACGCGCATTTTTTTCAAAAAAGCACTAGACAGCGGGGTCGGAGGTACGTAATATCCAGCCCCGCAACGGCGCTAAGCGCCCGTAGCTCAGCTGGATAGAGCGCTGCCCTCCGGAGGCAGAGGTCTCAGGTTCGAATCCTGTCGGGCGCGCCATTTTAGTCCCGGCGCTAGAGCTGCGGTGGTCTGAGAAGTAGTCAGAACCGCGTGAAAGAATACAGTGGTGGCTATAGCTCAGTTGGTAGAGCCCTGGATTGTGATTCCAGTTGTCGTGGGTTCGAATCCCATTAGCCACCCCATTATTGAAAGAGTTGTGAATTGCGAAGGTGGCGGAATTGGTAGACGCGCTAGCTTCAGGTGTTAGTGTTCTTACGGACGTGGGGGTTCAAGTCCCCCCCCTCGCACCACGACTTTTAATGAGTTGAACTAAAAATTCAAAAAAGCAGTACATCGGCGAGTAGCGCAGCTTGGTAGCGCAACTGGTTTGGGACCAGTGGGTCGGAGGTTCGAATCCTCTCTCGCCGACCAATTTTGAACCCCGCTTCGGCGGGGTTTTTTGTTTTCTGCGCTTTTTCATCCTGTAGCCATTCCCCGACAACACTCTATACCCTTGTCGCGATTCAGCGACATATAAGCTGTTAATAATAAATAATTTATTATTTTCTCTCTTAACCTGTCTCCTGGTGACGACAGATTGCCGCCCTTAGCGCGAGTTTGTATGGCGTAAGGCGTCTCTTAACAACATAATTTCCTTTTATCTTAAAATGTTGCGCGATGTAAAAGTTATGCGTGTAAACCTGGCACATTACATGCAATAATATGCGTGTAGATGCTCATTCCATCTCTTATGTTCGCCCTACGGCCTCATAAACTCAGGAATGACGCAGAGCCGTTTACGGTGCTTATCGTCCACTGACAGATGTCGCTTCGGCCTCATCAAACACCATGGACATAACGTTGAGTGAAGCACCAAATATGTTGTCTTACAGACCTGTTTTAACGCCTGCTTTTATAGCAGGCGTTTTTTTATGGGTACAAAAAAGGAGGCCATCTGGCCTCCTGGATAATTACTGCTGCGTTCCGTTATTGTGTAGCGTAAGCAGAAGCCCATCACGCCGCATGGCTGCGGCCTCTTCCGGCTTGTGCTGCTTGTCCAGCGAATCAGCAAGCCAGGCGTAATCAAATGCGTCCGGGCGTTGCTTCAGTGCAGCGCGGAAGGCGAGACTCGCCTCCTGCCACTCGCCGTGTTTCATCAAAGACTGGCCCAGCGTACTCCACAGCAGCGGACGATCGCCCACGGTTTTGATCTGCTGGCGCAGTGCTTTTTCTATTTGTTCCGGATTGTTGGTTTTCAGACGCGGGATGACCATCACCAGGCGGTCATCATACTGTCGCTTGAGACCGTCGAGAAGGATCTCCTGCGCGGTGTCATGGTCGTCACACTCAATCAGATGTTCTGCCATCGCCACCTGAAGGGGAACCTGCTGGCGCGTTTTGCGGCTCTGGTTTTTCCACCAGGTTTTCAGGCCGTCGCTGCCAAGATCGGCGCGCGCCTGATCCATCAGGCCAATCCAGGCCAGACGCTGAAGTTCATCACGATGTTCATCATCGCCCACGTCGGCTTTCGCCATGGAAGGGATAATGTCCAGCAGCGAACCCCAGGCACCGGTCCGAATGTATGCCTGCTCCGCAAGACGCAGCACTTCCGGATGACGAGGGGTAATTTCCAGCAGACGGTCAACGCCGTGACGTGCGGCATGGTTTTCATTGCGCGCCAGTTGCAGACGAACGCGGGTGATCTCAACCGGAATCGGATCCTTAGTTGAGAGCTCAGACGCGCGTTCGAGATGCTGATTGGCGCGGGCCTCATCGCCTCGCTGTTGCGCCGCCTCAGCGGCCAGCAGATAGTTAACAACCGGCTGTTCTGCATGGTCGGCATTTTTCGACATCAGCTTTTCAACCTGCTGATAGTCGCCTTCGGCCAGCTTCAGCAACGCTTGCTCGGTCTGCTTACGGGCGCGACGGCGCTTACGGCCAACGAACCAGCCGCGCGTGTGAACCCCGGTACGGAAAATCCGACGCAGGATCCATTCCACTGCCAGCAGGACGACCACACCCAGGATCAGGATGATCACCAGCCCTGTCACGCTGGTTTCGACGTTGTAGTTATCGGTCTGGATCAATACGTAACCCTGGTGACCCGCGAGCATCGGTCCCAGTACAATCCCGGCGATCAGCAGGATGAAGAGTAAGAAGACTTTTAGCATCATCACTCTCCTTGCGGCGCGCTTTCAGGCGCTGGCGCGGCGGCAGGTGCTTCAGCCGGGCGCTCTGCCGGAACGCCCGGCTGGGCCAGCAGGTTACGCACGCGCGTCTGCATGATCTTCTCCAGAATCGGCTGGCTTTCCAGCTTGTCCGGCACGTTCATGGTGATGTTTTGCTGGCTCAGCTTGTCGATATCCTCCAGGAACGCGGTCGTGGTTGCGTCATTGGTATCGTAGTAAGCACGTACCCAGGTTGAAACGTTATCCAGCGCCTGTTTGTAGGTCTCTTCCTGGTGACGTGGTACGGCCTGGGCAGCCACCAGCAGGCGGGAGCGAATGTTTTCGCGCAGATAGACATCCTGGTTCGGTGCCAGCAGCGGCACGGCAGTTTCATCGCGGCGGCGAATGGTAATAAAGCTGTCCATAAAGTTCTGCCAGCTCTTTTGCAGGTTGATACGCCATTCGCTCAGGGAGCTGGACAGCTCGGTGCCGTCAGAATCCATCGGGGAGTCATCGTCGTTGTTATCGGCCAGCTGAAGGTTATCAATCTGGTTGGAGAGCTGATTTACCTTAAGGATGATACCGTCGTAGTCGACCTGAGAAACCGCAGACAGGCTGGCGATATCTTCCGTAATAGCGCGGCGTGCGTTGATGAGGCTCGGATCGTTCATATCGGCCAGGCTTGCGTCGGCGCTTTTCAGCAGCGCGGCGGCGGTGGTGACATCCTGATCGCTCCAGAGCTTGCGCCCGGCCAGCTTCACCAGAAAATCGGCCTGTGAGAGCAGCCAGGTTTTGGCATCGGTTCCCGAAATCGTGGCGACTTTCTCCTGCACTTCGCTCAGCTGTTTGGTCAACTCTTCACGTTTGCTGTTCGCGTCGGCGAGGGCGGCAGCCTGCTGTTTGATCACGCCTTCCAGCTCAGCTTTTTGCGTCTCCTGCGCTTTCTGTAGGGCGGTGATTTGGTTAACCAGCGCGTCGCTGGTGGCCGTCTGGTTGGTGCCTTGTTTCTTCACCAGTCCGTAGAGACCCACGCCTGCGGCCAGCGCAATCGCGATGGCAATCACGCTCAGCGTGAGGCTGGTTTTATTGCTGCCGTTTTTCTTCTCAACGGTTTTGTCTGTCGTCTCTGGCTGTGACGTGGTGTCCACAGTCTCCCTGGTCTCTTCAACCACGGCGGAGGATTTTTCGTGTTCCGTCATTATGGCTTCCCATTTGAGAGTTATTGTAATGCGCGCAGCAGCGCATCGTTGTCGGCGTTATCAGCGATCCGAATATCCTGCCAGCCCAGTTCCCGGGCGTGGTTCGCCAGACGCTCGCTGACGACCAGAAGCCGACAGCGGAGTAACCAGTTTTCGCGATACCAAAGCGGAATCAGCGACCAAAGCTGTTGTAACATTTCACCGCTGGTAACCACCAGCGTATTAATGCCGCGCGCATGCCAGCGCATGGCTTCTTCCGCGCCATCATAGTGTTTTGCACAGCGCTGATAGCACTCCACAAACGTCACGTCTGCGCCGCGTTCGCGCAGCGTCTCGCCCAGCAGTTCGCGGCCACCGTTGCCGCGCAAAATGAGCGCACGCTTTCCGGCAATAGTTTGTAATTCAGGTAATTGTAGCAAGACTTCGCTGATTTCCCGATCTAACGGGTAACGAACATCGATTCCGCTCGCGGTATGTAAGGCCAGCGCCGTGGTGCGCCCGATGGCGAAATAGCGGGGTGCGTGGGGCCAGTTAACGCCCTGCTGTTGCAGCTGCGCATGGGCAAATTCCACGGCATGCTGCGATAGCGCAAAGAGCAGATCACCTTCCTGCAAGGCACGCATCTGGTCAGCGAGCGTAGGCAGCTCGTGACCGGGGGAGAATTCAATCAACGGAAAACTCCAGGCCACCTGCCCCAGTGCGCGCAGACGGCTCACTAACTGCTCTCCTGCGGGAGAAGGGCGGGTGACAAGTATGCTCATGCAGGGGGCTCTCCGTTATAGACCTCAGCCAGAATTTCACGCGCGCCGTTATTCAGCAGCTCTTCCGCCAGCGATACGCCAAGCGCCTCGGCATCCTGCGGCTTGCCGCGACGTTCACCGCGAACCATCTGCGAGCCGTCCGGCGCGCCAACCAACGCACGCAGCCACAGCTCACCGTCAGTTAATTCAGCATAGCTGCCAATTGGCACCTGACAGCCTCCTTCGAGGCGAGTGTTCATCGCGCGCTCGGCTTTTACGCGAACGGCGGTATCGTCATGATTCAGCGGCGCGAGCAGTGCCTGAGTACGCGCATCATCCAGACGACACTCAATGCCGACGGCACCCTGGCCGACGGCGGGCAGCGACAGCTCCGGCGGCAACGCCACGCGAATACGTTCTTCCAGCCCCAGGCGTTTCAGGCCCGCAACCGCAAGAATAATGGCATCGTAGTCGCCGTTATCCAGCTTGCCAAGGCGTGTGCCGACGTTCCCGCGCAGCGAGCGAATCACCAGATCCGGGCGACGTTCAGCCAGCTGACACTGGCGGCGTAAACTTGACGTGCCGACCACGCTGCCTGCCGGCAACGCATCAAGCGAGTCATAGCGATTAGAGACAAACGCATCGCGCGGATCCTCGCGCTCGCAGATGGTCACCAGCCCCAGCCCTTCCGGGAACTCAACGGGCACATCCTTCATCGAATGCACGGCGATATCGGCGCGGTTCTCAAGCAATGCCAGTTCCAGCTCTTTGACAAACAGACCCTTTCCGCCCACTTTGGCCAGCGGCGTATCAAGAATGACATCGCCACGCGTGACCATTGGCACCAGCTCAACGCGTAATCCGGTGTGGCAGGCTTCCAGGCGCTGCTTAACATAATGTGCCTGCCAGAGCGCAAGAGGACTTTGGCGTGTGGCAATTCTCAAAACATTGTCTAACATGCTTGTTACCGTCATTATCAATCGCTAACCATCCTAACATTGTTGACACTCGGATGGCAGTTTTACGGTTGATGAAGAGTGAGAGGGACAGGGCGGCGTTCGCTTCAGCCACCGCCGTATTCAGGAATTTACACGTACAGAACGGTGCTACACTTGTATGTAGCGCATCTTTCTTTACGGTCAACCGGCAAGGTGTTAAATTGATCACGTTTTAGACCATTTTTTCGTCTGTACCACCAGAAAAGAACAAGGCGAAAAAGGGTAACGGTTATTTTTTGAAATACTGCGGGTCCGCTGCTTGTTCTGTTTTGACTGGCGTGCGACACCCGGAAACATCAGGCGATACGTCTTGTACCTCTATATTGAGACTCTGAAACAGAGACTGGATGCCATCAATCAATTGCGTGTGGATCGCGCGCTTGCTGCCATGGGCCCTGCTTTCCAGCAGGTATACAGTCTACTGCCGACATTGTTGCACTATCACCATCCGCTAATGCCGGGTTACCTCGATGGTAACGTTCCCCAGGGCATTTGCCTCTTCACGCCTGATGAAACCCAACAGCACTATCTGACTGAACTTGAGCTTTACCGTGGTATGCCGCCGCAGGTTTCGCCGAAAGGCGAGCTGCCGATTACCGGGGTTTACTCCATGGGCAGCACGTCATCGGTTGGGCAAAGTTGTTCTTCTGACCTGGATATCTGGGTCTGCCATCAGTCCTGGCTCGACAATGAAGAGCGCCAGCTGTTGCAGCGTAAATGCAGTCTGCTGGAGAGCTGGGCGGCGTCGCTCGGCGTGGAAGTGAGCTTCTTCCTGATTGATGAAAACCGTTTCCGCCATAACGAAAGCGGCAGTCTGGGTGGTGAAGACTGCGGCTCGACTCAGCACATTCTGTTGCTGGATGAGTTTTACCGTACTGCGGTTCGCCTGGCCGGAAAACGTATTCTGTGGAATATGGTGCCGTGCGATGAAGAAGAGAATTATGACGACTACGTCATGTCGCTTTACTCGCAGGGCGTACTGACGCCAAACGAGTGGCTGGATCTGGGCGGTCTGAGCTCCCTGTCCGCCGAAGAGTACTTTGGTGCAAGCCTCTGGCAGCTCTATAAGAGCATTGATTCACCGTACAAAGCGGTGCTGAAAACCCTGCTGCTGGAAGCCTACTCCTGGGAATACCCCACCCCGCGTCTGCTGGCGAAAGATATTAAGCAGCGTCTGCACGACGGGGAGATCGTCTCCTACGGGCTTGATGCCTACTGCATGATGCTGGAACGCGTCACCGAATACCTGACGGCCATTGATGACGCCACGCGTCTTGACCTGGTGCGTCGATGTTTCTATCTCAAAGTCTGTGAAAAACTGAGCCGCGAGCGCGCCTGCGTTGGCTGGCGCCGCGAAGTGGTCAGCCAGTTAGTCAAAGAGTGGGGATGGGACGAAGCGCGTCTCGCCATGCTCGACAACCGCGCCAACTGGAAAATCGATCAGGTGCGCGAGGCGCACAACGAGCTGCTTGATGCGATGATGCAGAGCTACCGCAACCTGATCCGCTTTGCCCGCCGTAACAACCTTAGCGTTTCTGCCAGCCCACAGGATATCGGGGTGCTGACCCGTAAACTGTACGCCGCGTTTGAAGCGTTGCCGGGCAAGGTAACGCTGGTGAACCCACAGATTTCGCCTGACCTGTCTGAACCGAATCTGACCTTTATCTACGTGCCGCCGGGCCGCGCAAACCGCACCGGGTGGTATCTGTACAACCGTGCGCCAAGCATGGATTCGATCATCAGCCATCAGCCGCTGGAGTATAACCGCTACCTTAACAAGCTGGTGGCCTGGGCCTGGTTTAACGGCCTTCTCACCTCACGCACCCGGTTGTTTATCAAGGGCAACGAGGTGGTCGATTTAGCCAAATTGCAGGAGATGGTGGCGGATGTCTCGCACCACTTCCCACTGCGTCTGCCTGCGCCGACGCCAAAAGCGCTCTACAGCCCGTGTGAGATTCGCCATCTGGCGATCATCGTCAACCTGGAATACGACCCGACGGCGGCCTTCCGCAATCAGGTGGTTCACTTTGACTTCCGTAAGCTGGACGTCTTTAGCTTCGGTGAGCAGCAAAACTGCCTGGTGGGCAGCGTGGATCTGCTGTACCGCAATTCGTGGAACGAAGTGCGTACCCTGCACTTTAACGGCGAGCAGGCGATGATCGAGGCGCTGAAAACGATCCTCGGCAAGATGCACCAGGACGCCGCGCCGCCGGACAGCGTGGAGGTGTTCTGCTACAGCCAGCACCTTCGCGGCCTGATTCGTACCCGCGTGCAGCAGCTGGTGTCTGAGTGCATCGAATTGCGTCTTTCCAGCACCCGGAATGAAACCGGACGCTTTAAAGCGCTGCGCGTCTCCGGCCAGACCTGGGGGCTGTTCTTTGAGCGCCTGAACGTGTCGGTGCAGAAGCTGGAGAACGCCATTGAATTCTACGGCGCGATTTCACACAACAAACTGCATGGCCTGTCGGTTCAGGTGGAAACCAACCACGTTAAGCTGCCGCAGGTGGTGGATGGCTTTGCGAGTGAAGGGATTATTCAGTTCTTCTTCGAGGAGTCGGGCGATAACGCCGGGTTTAATATCTACATTCTGGATGAAACCAACCGTGCCGAGGTGTATCACCACTGTGAAGGCAGCAAAGAGGAGCTGGTGCGCGACGTCAGCCGGTTCTATTCATCCTCGCACGATCGCTTTACCTACGGCTCAAGTTTTATCAACTTCAACCTGCCGCAGTTCTACCAGATTGTGAATGTGGATGGACGAGCGCAGGTGATCCCGTTCCGTACGCAGGCGATTACCCCTGCGGTGCCCGCTAACCAGGAAACTGCGCCGCTGTTGCAGCAGTATTTCTCCTGACCCTTTTCGCCGGGTGGCGCTAACGCTTACCCGGCCTACGGTCCGAGCTGCTGTTGCCGGGTGGCGCTAACGCTTACCCGGCCTACGGTCCGAGCTGCTGTTGCCGGTTGGCGCTCACGCTTACCCGGCCTACGGTCCGAGCTGCTGTTGCCGGGTGGCGCTCACGCTTACCCGGCCTACGGTCCGAGCTGCTGTTGCGGTTGGCGCTCACGCTTACCCGGACTATGGTTCGAGCCGTTGTAGGCCCGCTAAGGCGTAGCCGCCACCGGGCAACAAAACTACCTGAAACTCACGTCCTCGCCCGCCTGCGCGGTCGCCGCCTGCTCCAGCAGATCCCAGAACGTTTCGCCGCTGCGGTCGCAGATCCACTCGTCACCTTTTAGATCAAAGTGATAACCGCCCTGTTTCGCCGCCAGCCACACCTGGTGAAGCGGCTCCTGACGGTTAATAATAATCTTGCTGCCGTTTTCGAAGCTTAAGGTCAGGATCCCGCCGTTGATTTCACAATCGATATCGCTGTCGCCGTCCCACTCGTCGATACGCTCTTCGATGGTCATCCACAGGGTATCGGCAAGGCGATGAAATTCACTGTCGTTCATGGTTTTATTCCCGTTTTTCGTGATGGCGGCAGTATAACGCTAAATAATTCCCGTTGCAGGAAAGCGGCAAACTCTTGCTTTTGTGTCTTCTCCTGCGATGATAGAAACAGATTTGAACTTACGGGCAACCTCTACATGAAAAACGTCTTCCGAACGCTTGTCGTTCTTGTCACTCTGTTTAGCCTGACCGGCTGTGGACTGAAGGGACCACTGTACTTCCCGCCAGAGGATAAAAACGCACCACCGCCGACAAAACCAGTGCAAAGTGGTATCGAGTCATCTACGCCGGATACCAACGATCGCGGCAATAACGGCGGCCCGACTCAGGTCAATCTCTGACGATTACGTTCTGTACCCGCGCAATGGAGCAAATGATGCAGTTCTCTAAAATGCATGGCCTTGGCAACGACTTTATGGTCGTCGACGCGGTAACGCAGAATGTCTTTTTCTCCCCGGAACTGATCCGTCGTCTGGCGGATCGGCACGTGGGCGTGGGGTTTGACCAGCTGCTGGTGGTGGAGCCGCCTTACGATCCTGACCTGGACTTCCACTATCGCATTTTTAACGCCGACGGCAGCGAAGTTTCTCAGTGCGGCAATGGCGCACGCTGTTTTGCCCGCTTTGTTCGGCTGAAAGGGCTGACCAACAAGCGCGATATCCGCGTCAGCACCGCCAACGGCCGGATGGTGCTCAGCGTCACCGACGAGGAACTGGTGCGCGTGAACATGGGCGAGCCGAACTTCGAACCCGCTGCCGTGCCGTTTCGCGCCAACAAAGCGGAAAAGACCTATATTATGCGTGCCGCCGAGCAGACAGTATTGTGCGGCGTCGTCTCGATGGGTAACCCGCACTGCGTGATTCAGGTGGATGATGTGCAAACCGCGGCGGTTGAAACGCTCGGCCCGGTGCTGGAAAGCCACGAGCGCTTCCCGGAGCGGGCGAACATCGGTTTCATGCAGGTGGTGAAGCGTGAACACATTCGCCTGCGGGTTTACGAGCGCGGCGCGGGCGAAACCCAGGCCTGCGGAAGCGGTGCCTGTGCGGCGGTGGCCGTCGGTATCTCGCAGGGGTTACTGGCGGAAGAGGTTCGCGTGGAATTACCGGGCGGGCGTCTTGATATCGCCTGGAAAGGAGCGGGTCATCCACTGTACATGACTGGCCCGGCGACACATGTTTATGACGGGTTTATCCATCTATGAAGCAACCAGGGGAAGAACTGCGGGAACCTGTAACGGAGCTGGATGACAGCGCTGTTGTGGATTACCTGCTGCACAATCCTGAGTTTTTTATCCGCAATGCACGCGTCGTCGAAAGGATGCGCGTACCGCATCCGGTTCGCGAGACCGTGTCGCTGGTTGAATGGCACATGGCGCGCTCGCGCAACCACATCAATCAGCTCGAAGAGAACATGACGCTGCTGATGGAGCAGGCCAGCACTAACGAAAGCCTGTTCTATCGCCTTCTGCACCTTCAGGCGCGTCTGGCTTCCGCGCACAGTCTCGAAGAGTTCCTCAACCGCTTCCACCGCTGGGCGCGCGAGCTGGGGCTGGCAGGCGCGACGATCCGTCTCTTCCCTGACCGCTGGCGCATTGGCGCGCCGTCCGGGTTTACCCATCTGGCGCTGAGCCGTCAGGCGTTTGAGCCGCTGCGCATTCAGCGTCTGGGCCATGAGCACCACTATCTGGGGCCGCTTAACGGGCCAGAACTGCTGGTGGTGCTACCGGAAGCCAAAGCTATCGGCTCGGTGGCGATGTCGCTGATGGGGCGCGATGGTGACTTGGGTGTGATGTTATTTACCAGCCGCGACGCGCATCATTATGAACAGGGGCAGGGCACGCAACTGTTGCAGGAGATCGCCCTGATGCTGCCTGAGCTGCTGGAGCGCTGGATTGAGCGCGTATGACGGACGGACTGCTCGCCACTGACGTTACCCGTTTTCTGCGCTATCTTGGCGTAGAACGCCAGCTTAGCCCTATTACGCTGCTCAACTATCAGCGTCAGCTTGATGCCATCATGCAGATTGCCGATGAAATCGGTCTTAAAAGCTGGCAACAATGTGACGCCGCCACGGTTCGCGGCTTCGTTGTGCGTAGCCGTAAAAAAAACTTAAGCCCGGCGAGCCTGGCGCTCCGGCTCTCTGCCCTGCGCAGTTTCTTCGACTGGCTGGTCAGCCAGGGCGGTCTGAAAGCCAACCCGGCAAAAGGGATCGCCACGCCAAAGGCCCCGCGTCATCTGCCGAAAAATATCGACGTCGACGACGTAAACCGCCTGCTGGATATCGATCTTAACGATCCGCTGGCCGTGCGCGACCGCGCGATGCTGGAGGTGATGTACGGCGCGGGCCTGCGTCTCTCTGAGCTGGTGAACCTCGACTTAAAGCACCTCGATCTGGAATCCGGCGAAGTGTGGGTGATGGGCAAAGGCAGCAAAGAGCGCCGCCTGCCGATTGGCCGCAACGCGGTCTCCTGGATTGAGCACTGGCTGGACCTGCGCGGGCTGTTTGGCGCCGACGAAGATGCGCTGTTCCTGTCGAAACTAGGCAAGCGGATCTCGGCGCGTAACGTGCAGAAGCGCTTTGCGGAGTGGGGCATTAAGCAGGGGCTGAACAGCCACGTTCACCCCCACAAGCTGCGCCACTCCTTTGCGACGCACATGCTGGAATCAAGCGGCGACCTGCGCGGGGTACAGGAGCTGCTTGGTCACGCGAATCTGTCGACCACCCAAATCTATACCCACTTAGACTTCCAACACCTTGCCTCGGTGTATGACGCGGCGCATCCACGCGCCAAACGGGGGAAATAATGCGTTTTTACCGCCCACTCGGTCAGATCTCAGCCCTGACGTTTGATCTTGATGACACCCTTTACGACAACCGCCCAGTGATCCTGCGTACCGAGCAGGAGTCGCTGGCGTTTGTGCAAAACTATCATCCTGCGCTGAAAGCGATCCAGAACAAAGAGTTCCAGAAGCTGCGTCAGTCCCTGCGGGAAACCGAGCCGGAAATTTATCATGACGTGACCGAATGGCGCCGCCGTGCGGTTGAGCAGGCGATGCTCAATGCCGGCCTGAGCGCGCAGGACGCGGCCATGGGTGCTGAAGCGGCCATGGAAAACTTCGCCAAATGGCGCAGCCGAATCGACGTGCCGCAGGAGACCCACGACACGCTGGCGAAGCTCGCCGAAAAGTGGCCGCTGGTCGCCATTACCAACGGCAACGCTCAGCCTGAACTGTTTGGTCTGGGGAACTATTTTCAGTTCGTGCTGCGCGCGGGCCCGCACGGACGCTCGAAGCCGTTCAACGATATGTATCATCTGGCGGCGGAAAAACTGGATTTGCCGCTCGGTGAGATCCTGCACGTGGGCGACGACCTGACCACGGACGTCGCCGGGGCGATCCGCTGCGGCATGCAGGCCTGCTGGATCAAGCCGGAAAATGCCGATCTGATGACTACCCCGGATAGCCGTCTTCTGCCGCACGTGGAAATTTCACGGTTGGCATCCCTCACGACGCTGATATAATCATCAATTGTTCTGTATAAATTAACAGGGTTTTGGCGAATGGAAACATTTGCCCGCCCGACATGACGTGACGGTGCCAATGGACGTTTCTTACCTGCTCGACAGCCTTAATGACAAACAGCGTGACGCGGTTGCCGCCTCGCGTACAAACCTGCTGGTACTGGCTGGAGCGGGCAGTGGTAAGACGCGCGTGCTGGTTCACCGTATCGCCTGGCTACAGAGCGTGGAGAACTGCTCGCCGTACTCGATTATGGCCGTGACGTTCACCAACAAGGCGGCGGCGGAGATGCGCCACCGTATCGCACAGCTGATGGGCACCAGCCAGGGCGGCATGTGGGTTGGCACCTTCCACGGCCTGGCGCACCGTCTGCTGCGCGCGCACCATATGGACGCTAACCTGCCGCAGGATTTCCAGATCCTCGACAGCGAAGATCAGCTGCGCTTACTGAAACGTCTGATCAAGGCGATGAACCTCGACGAGAAGCAGTGGCCGCCGCGTCAGGCGATGTGGTACATCAACGGTCAGAAAGACGAAGGGCTGCGTCCGCACCACATTCAAAGCTTCGGTAACCCGGTTGAGCAGACCTGGCAGAACGTCTACAAGGCCTATCAGGAAGCGTGCGATCGCGCCGGTCTGGTGGATTTCGCCGAACTGCTGCTGCGCGCCCACGAGCTGTGGCTCAACAAACCACATATCCTGCAACACTACCGTGAACGCTTCACCAACATTCTGGTGGACGAATTCCAGGATACCAACAACATTCAGTACGCGTGGATCCGCCTGCTGGCCGGGGATACCGGCAAGGTGATGATCGTGGGCGATGACGACCAGTCTATCTACGGCTGGCGCGGCGCGCAGGTGGAGAACATCCAGCGCTTTCTCAACGATTTCCCCGGCGCGCAAACCATCCGTCTGGAGCAGAACTACCGTTCTACCAGCAACATACTGAGCGCGGCCAACGCCCTGATTGAGAACAACAACGGGCGACTGGGTAAAAAGCTGTGGACCGATGGCGTCGACGGCGAACCGATTTCGATTTACTGCGCCTTCAACGAGCTCGACGAAGCCCGCTTCGTGGTGAACCGCATTAAAACCTGGCAGGAGAACGGCGGTGCGCTGGAGCAGTGTGCCATTCTCTATCGCAGCAACGCCCAGTCGCGCGTGCTGGAAGAGGCGCTGTTACAGGTGAGCATGCCGTACCGCATTTATGGCGGTATGCGCTTCTTCGAACGTCAGGAGATCAAAGATGCGCTCTCGTATTTGCGTCTGATTGCCAACCGTAACGACGATGCGGCGTTTGAGCGCGTGGTGAACACGCCGACGCGTGGCATCGGCGATCGTACGCTGGACGTGGTGCGTCAGGCCTCGCGCGATCGTCAGCTCACGCTATGGCAGGCATGCCGCGAGCTGTTACAGGAAAAAGCACTCGCCGGGCGCGCCGCCAGCGCATTGCAGCGCTTCCTGGAGTTAATCGACGCGCTGGCGCAGGAAACGGCCGACATGCCGCTGCACGTCCAGACCGACCGGGTGATCAAAGATTCCGGCCTGCGCACCATGTACGAGCAGGAAAAAGGCGAGAAGGGCCAGACCCGTATTGAGAACTTAGAGGAGCTGGTGACGGCAACGCGCCAGTTCAGCTACAACGAAGAAGACGAAGACCTGATGCCGTTGCAGGCATTCCTCTCTCACGCCGCGCTGGAGGCGGGTGAAGGGCAGGCCGATACCTGGCAGGATGCGGTTCAGCTGATGACCCTGCACTCCGCGAAAGGTCTGGAGTTCCCGCAGGTGTTCATCGTCGGGATGGAAGAGGGGATGTTCCCGAGCCAGATGTCGCTGGATGAAGGCGGGCGTCTGGAAGAGGAACGTCGTCTGGCCTACGTGGGCGTGACCCGTGCGATGCAGAAACTGACCCTGACCTACGCGGAAACCCGCCGCCTGTACGGGAAAGAGGTGTATCACCGTCCGTCGCGCTTTATCGGCGAACTGCCGGAAGAGTGTGTGGAAGAGGTGCGCCTGCGCGCAAGCATCAGCCGTCCGGTCAGTCATCAGCGTATGGGCTCGCCAATCTCGGAAACCGATACCGGATACAAGCTGGGCCAGCGCGTGCGCCACTCGAAGTTTGGCGAAGGCACCATCGTCAATCTGGAAGGCAGCGGCGAGCACAGCCGTTTGCAGGTCGCGTTCCAGGGGCAGGGGATCAAATGGCTGGTGGCAGCCTATGCCAAGCTGGAAAGTGTGTAACTTTCAGAAAAATATCACTATTTTGTAATAATCTGCTAGCCTTATACGTTGAAGGTCAATTAATGCCCTTCAGCGTTCCGTTGCGTGTTGACGCCACAGTTATTGCTGGCGTAACATGCGCGCACGATTACGCTAAGAGGACATTCGCCTTGGACACACCCAGTAGATACTGGCTCAATTCCCTGTCATCCAGGAACAACTCCTAAGGCTATCTCCTCTTGCTGATGGCCTTAGTGGTTGTCAGCGACTGCCTCATTCCCGTCGCGCTGAGTCAGGCTGTTTAATGGTCTGAAACCCAATTTGTTTCTGTGTGCCCACCGAACTGTCCGATATTTTTTGCATTGGGAGTCCCGGTCATGTTGAGCGCATTTCAACTCGAAAATAACCGACTGACTCGGCTTGAAGCCGAAGAGTCACAGCCCCTCATTGATGCCGTATGGGTGGATCTGGTCGAGCCGGACGACGATGAGCGCCTTCGCGTACAATCTGAACTGGGGCAAAGCCTGGCGACACGCCCGGAACTGGAAGACATCGAAGCATCCGCCCGTTTTTTTGAAGACGAAGACGGCCTGCACATTCACTCCTTCTTCTTCTTCGAAGATGCCGAAGACCACGCGGGGAACTCCACCGTGGCGTTCACCATCCGCGATGGCCGCCTGTTCACCCTGCGCGAGCGCGAACTGCCTGCGTTTCGTCTCTACCGCATGCGCGCCCGCAGCCAGGCGATGATGGACGGTAACGCCTATGAGCTGCTGCTGGATCTGTTCGAAACCAAAATCGAACAGCTGGCGGATGAAATCGAAAACATCTACAGCGACCTGGAAAAGCTGAGCCGCGTGATCATGGAAGGCCATCAGGGTGATGAGTACGACGAAGCGTTGTCCACGCTGGCAGAGCTGGAAGATATCGGCTGGAAGGTGCGTTTGTGTCTGATGGATACCCAGCGCGCGCTGAACTTCCTGGTTCGCAAGGCGCGTCTGCCGGGCGGTCAGCTGGAGCAGGCGCGTGAGATCTTACGCGATATCGAATCCCTGCTGCCGCACAACGAATCCCTGTTCCAGAAGGTCAACTTCCTGATGCAGGCGGCAATGGGCTTTATCAACATCGAGCAGAACCGCATCATTAAGATCTTCTCGGTGGTTTCCGTGGTGTTCCTGCCGCCGACGCTGGTGGCATCCAGCTACGGGATGAACTTTGAGTTTATGCCGGAGCTGAAGTGGAGCTTTGGCTACCCGGGGGCGATTATCTTTATGATCCTCGCCGGGCTGGCGCCGTACCTGTACTTCAAGCGGAAGAACTGGTTGTAAAAATCAGGCGGGTGGCGCTGCGCTTACCCGCCCTACAAAGCACCTAAATTCCTCTGCGAGTCCTGCGCTGGGTATAAATTGCATCCGCAACGAAAATCGCCAGCGCCACCCAGATAAAGGCAAACGTCACCATCTTATCCGCACCCGGCACCTCGCCGTAAAACACCACCGCCAGCAGGAACATCAGCGTCGGGCCAATGTACTGGAAGAAGCCAAGCGTCGAGAGACGCAGACGCGTTGCCGCGCCGGTGAAGCACAGCAGGGGAATCGTCGTGACCACGCCCGCCGCCATCAGCATCAGGTTCAGCGACCATGGGTTGCTGCTCATGTGGCTGGTGGCGCTGTCGGCAATACCGAACAGGTAGATCGCCGCGACAGGCAGCAGCCACAGGGTTTCAAACAGCATTCCCGTCTGCGCTTCCACGGCGATTTTTTTACGCACCAGGCCGTAGAAGGCAAAGCTGAACGCCAGCCCCAGGGCGATAACCGGCAGTGAACCGAAGGTCCACAGCTGCACCAGCACGCCGCAGAGGGCCAGAATCACCGCCACCCACTGCATCCGGCGGAAACGTTCGCCGAGGAAAATCATCCCCAGCACGATGTTCACCAGCGGGTTAATGAAGTAGCCCAGGCTGGCTTCGAGCATGTGATGGTTATTCACCGCCCAGATAAACAGCAGCCAGTTTCCGCCAATCAGCACCGCAGAGAGGGCAAGCAGGAAGACCTTCTTCGGGGTTTTCAGTAGCGTTTTGACGCCTGACCACTGACGGCTGATGCTCATCAGCGCAATCATAAAGAAAAACGACCAGATGACGCGGTGAGTGAGGATCTCGTCCGCCGGGACATAGGCGATAAGCTTGAAGTACGCCGGTGCGATACCCCAAATAAAATAAGCGGCAAGGGCGAGTAAAACGCCCTGCCGCGTCTGTTTAGCATCCATCGGGAAAATCCGTTACAAAAAAGTGAAGTAATTTTACCCGAATTTGCCGTCTCAACCCACCATATAAGTGGCGGTTGCGCTGGCGATATAAACCTGCTCCTCGTTATGCAGCTCAACGCGGGCGACGGCAACTTTATTCCCGGCGCGCAGCAGGCTGCTGGTGCAGGTGAAGCGGTTTCCGCGTCCCGGTCGCAGATAGTCGACGCGTAAATCGATGGTGCCCATGCGCGACAGGCGCTGGCGTAATTCATCTTCGTTGATGGTGTCATGGCGCGTCAGCGTGCTGCCCACGCACACCAGACCGGCCGCCACGTCCAGCGCAGAGGCAATCACCCCGCCGTGCAAAATGCTTTGCGCCCAGTTACCGACCATCATTGGCTGATTATTGAAACTCAGCTGAGCGAAGTCTTTTTCGTATCGCTCCAGCTCAAGACCCAGTGCACAGTTGAATGGCATGTGGTACACAAAAATCTCGCCCACGAGCTTTAAGGTTTCTTCGGCGGTGAGTGTGGCTGACATCTGACGTGGCATCCTTGTTGTTAACAAAATGTTGATTTTATGCTTCAGGATAAAGGAATGCCACTTTAAGAAACGAGGAAGCGGAAGTTATCGCAGAAGTCTGTAGAATGCCCGGACAAAACTATTCATTAAATGTCACAATTTCAGGAGAACACCACCGATGCGGACGTATCTGGGTTGGTTACTGGCGGCGGTTGCGCTGCCCCTCACAGCATATGCGCAGGAAGCGACGATCAAAGAAGTGCATGATAAACCTGCCGTTCAGGGCAGCATCATCGCCAATATGCTTCAGGAGCATGACAATCCGTTCACGCTCTACCCCTATGACACAAACTACGTGATCTATACCCAGACCAGCGATCTCAACAAAGAGGCGATAAGCTCCTATAACTGGTCTGACAATGCGCGTAAAGATGAGGTGAAGTTCCAGCTCAGCCTGGCCTTCCCGTTATGGCGCGGCATCCTGGGGCCGAACTCGGTGCTTGGTGCATCTTACACGCAGAAGTCATGGTGGCAGCTCTCCAACAGCGGGGAATCTTCACCGTTCCGCGAAACCAACTATGAACCGCAGCTGTTCCTCGGTTTCGCCACTGATTATGAGTTTGCAGGCTGGACGCTGCGCGACGTGGAGGTGGGCTATAACCACGATTCCAACGGTCGTTCCGACCCAACCTCACGCAGCTGGAATCGCGTCTATACGCGTCTGATGGCGCAGAACGGCAATTTCATGGTGGAAGTGAAGCCGTGGTACGTGGTGGGCAGCACCGATGACAACCCGGATATCACCAAATACATGGGCTATTATCAGCTTAAAGTGGGCTATCAGCTGGGTGACGCGGTGCTGAGCGCCAAAGGGCAGTACAACTGGAATACCGGCTACGGCGGCGCAGAGCTGGGCCTGAGCTATCCGGTGACGAAGCACGTTCGTCTCTATACCCAGGTGTATAGCGGTTATGGCGAATCGCTGATTGACTATAACTTCAACCAGACCCGCGTTGGTGTGGGCGTCATGCTGAACGATATTTTCTAAACTGCTCGAATGTTTTTGCGTTAAACGTTGAAGTTTCTCTCTCAGGCGCTGAAAATAGCGCCTGTTTCATTTCTGGCATATGGGGTTAACGTGGCGCAGGCGGAAGTATTGAATCAGGAATCGCTGGCTAAACAGGTTTTGCATGAAACCTTTGGCTACCAGCAGTTCCGTCCTGGCCAGGAAACCATCATTGAAACCGTGCTGGAAGGCCGCGATTGCCTGGTGGTCATGCCGACCGGCGGCGGAAAATCGCTCTGCTATCAGGTGCCCGCGCTGGTACTTAATGGCCTGACGGTTGTGGTCTCCCCCCTTATTTCCCTGATGAAAGACCAGGTCGACCAGCTGCTTGCCAACGGCGTGGCGGCGGCCTGTCTTAACTCGACGCAAACCCGCGAGCAGCAGCAAGAGGTGATGGCCGGGTGCCGCACCGGGCAGATCCGCCTGCTGTATATCGCGCCAGAGCGCCTGATGCTGGACAACTTCCTCGACCACCTGGCGCACTGGAACCCGGTGCTGCTGGCGGTGGATGAAGCGCACTGTATCTCCCAGTGGGGGCACGATTTCCGCCCGGAATACGCCGCCCTCGGTCAGCTGCGTCAGCGCTTCCCTGAGCTGCCGTTTATGGCGCTTACCGCCACGGCGGATGACACCACGCGTCAGGATATCGTTCGCCTGCTGGGGCTGAAAGACCCCTATATTCAGGTCAGCAGCTTCGACCGGCCGAACATCCGCTATATGCTGATGGAAAAATTCAAGCCGCTGGATCAGCTCCTGCGCTACGTGCAGGAGCAGCGCGGCAAGTCCGGCATCATCTACTGCAACAGCCGCGCGAAGGTGGAAGACACCGCTGCGCGTCTGCAAAATCGCGGCTTTAGCGCGGCGGCATACCATGCCGGGTTAGAAAACCACATCCGCGCCGACGTACAGGAAAAATTCCAGCGCGACGACCTGCAAATCGTGGTCGCAACGGTGGCGTTCGGGATGGGGATCAACAAGCCCAACGTGCGCTTTGTGGTGCACTTTGATATCCCGCGCAATATCGAATCCTATTATCAGGAAACCGGCCGCGCCGGGCGTGATGGCCTGCCTGCGGAAGCGATGCTGTTTTACGATCCGGCGGATATGGCGTGGCTGCGCCGCTGTCTCGAGGAGAAACCGCAGGGGCAGTTGCAGGATATCGAACGCCACAAGCTTAACGCGATGGGTGCCTTCGCCGAAGCGCAAACTTGCCGCCGTCTGGTACTGCTCAACTACTTTGGTGAAGGGCGACAGGCGCCGTGCGGCAACTGCGATATCTGCCTCGACCCGCCGAAGCAGTACGACGGTCTGATGGACGCGCGCAAAGCGCTCTCGACTATCGGACGCGTGAACCAGCGCTTTGGGATGGGCTACGTCGTCGAAGTGCTGCGTGGGGCTAACAACCAGCGTATCCGCGACATGGGGCACGACAAGCTGCCGGTTTACGGCATCGGGAAAGACCAGAGCCACGAGCACTGGGTAAGCATCATCCGCCAGCTGATCCATCTCGGCTTTGCCACGCAAAATATTGCCCAGCACTCTGCGCTTCAGCTTACCGAAGCGGCGCGACCGGTCCTGCGCGGTGAGGTTGAACTGAAGCTCGCCGTTCCGCGCGTCGTCGCCCTGAAGCCGCGCGTGATGCAGAAATCCTACGGCGGCAACTACGATCGCAAGCTGTTCGCCAAGCTGCGCAAGCTGCGTAAAGCCATTGCCGATGAAGAGAACATCCCGCCATACGTGGTGTTCAATGACGCGACGCTGATCGAGATGGCCGAGCAAATGCCACTGAGCGCCAGCGAGAT
The DNA here is from genome assembly GCF_001037655.1 of Enterobacter sp. MGH85. Classification (NCBI taxonomy): domain Bacteria; kingdom Pseudomonadati; phylum Pseudomonadota; class Gammaproteobacteria; order Enterobacterales; family Enterobacteriaceae; genus Enterobacter; species Enterobacter sp. MGH85. The sequence continues at coordinate 677,974 of NZ_KQ089925.1, read as the reverse complement.
GCTCAGCGTCAACGGCGTCGGCACGCGCAAACTGGAGCGCTTTGGTAAAGAGTTTATGGCGCTTATCCGTTCCCACGCTGATGGTGATGATGAGGAGTAGTCAGCCGGGCGAAAAAGTGCCAGGATGATGACTCACTACATTATTTCCCCGCGAGTTAATTATGTTAATGCTATTTCTCACCGTGGCGTTAGTGCACATTGTTGCGCTGATGAGCCCTGGCCCTGACTTCTTCTTCGTGTCACAAACGGCCGTCAGCCGCTCCCGCAAAGAGGCGATGATGGGTGTGCTCGGTATCACCATGGGCGTTATGGTCTGGGCGGCGGTTGCGCTGCTTGGTCTGAACCTGATCCTGGCGAAAATGGCGTGGCTGCATAACATCATCATGGTTGGCGGCGGTCTGTACCTGTGCTGGATGGGCTACCAGATGCTGCGCGGGGCGCTGAAGAAAGAAGAGAAAAAGCCGGAAGAGCCAAAGGTTGAGCTGGCAACGGGCGGCCGTAGCTTTGTGAAAGGGCTGCTGACTAACCTGGCGAACCCGAAAGCGATTATTTACTTCGGCTCTGTGTTCTCGCTGTTTGTGGGGGATAACGTCGGTGCGGGCGCGCGCTGGGGGATCTTCCTGCTAATCGTTGTTGAGACGTTCGCCTGGTTTACCGTTGTGGCAAGCCTGTTTGCTTTACCGGCGATGCGTCGCGGCTACCAGCGCATCGCGAAGTGGATCGACGGCTTTGCCGGCGCACTGTTCGCCGGCTTCGGCATTCATCTCATCATTTCTCGCTAAGCATGACGCGCTGACGCAAGCAGCGCGCCAACCAGCATAAACAGCGAACCAAAGACTTTGTTCAGGGCCTTCATCTGCTTAGGCCCTTTGATCCACGCCGCAATTCGCTGCGCCAGCGTCGCGTAACCAATCATCACAATGATATCGACAATAATGGTTGTCGCGCCCAGCACCACGTACTGCATCACCTGGGGCTGATGCGGCACGATAAACTGCGGGAACAGGGCGGCGAGGAACACAATGCTTTTCGGGTTGGTCAGGTTAACGAATACCGCGCGCTTAAACAGGTGGCCGCGTGTTTGCGTCCGGGAGAGCGTATGCAGATCAATCGAGCCTGCGGCGCGCCACTGCTGAATGCCCAGCCAGATAAGATACGCTGCGCCAGTCCATTTCAGCACTTCGAAGGCCAGCACCGAACGGGAGAACAGCGTGCCCAGACCAATCCCCACCAGCACAATGTGAATGCCAAGCCCTGTCTGTAAACCGGCAATTGACGCCGCCGCGCCGCGATAGCCGTGATTAATGGAGGTGGTCATGGTGTTGATTGCGCCCGAGCCAGGTGAAAGGCTGAGGATGATGGATGTCAGCAGGTAAGCGAACCACCACTCGAAGGTCATTTGAAACTCCCGGATCGTCTGTTTTTATGCCACAATACGCTATTGTTGAGTCATTTTGTGACCGGTGACGAAAAAAACGATATTCCCTGAATTACGGGGGGTGGAAACCCAATGTTTCAGCAGAAAAAGGACTGGGAAACACGAGAAAACGCATTTGCTGCTTTCTCCATGGGGCCGCTGACCGATTTCTGGCGCCAGCGTGAGGAAGATGAGTTTATGGGCGTCGGGGATATCCCGGTACGCTTCGTTCGTTTCCATGATGAAAAAAATGACCGGGTGATTGTGGTTTGCCCCGGGCGCATCGAAAGCTATATCAAATATGCCGAGCTGGCGTATGACCTGTTCCATCTGGGCTTTGATGTGTTAATTATCGACCATCGCGGGCAGGGGCTTTCCGGCCGGATGCTGCCGGATACCCATCGCGGCCACGTGGATAACTTCAGCGATTACGTCGACGATCTGGCCGCGTTCTGGCAGCAGGAAGTGCAGCCCGGACCGTGGCGCAAGCGTTATATTCTTGCCCACTCCATGGGGGGCGCGATCTCGACGTTGTTTTTGCAGCGCCATAAGCACCAGTGCGACGCCATTGCGCTGACCGCGCCGATGTACGGCATTGTGATACGTTTTCCTGACTGGATGGTGCGCCATCTTCTCGACTGGGCTGAGGGCCATCAGCGCATTCGTGAAGGCTATGCCATCGGAACAGGACGCTGGCGGGCGTTGCCGTTTGCCATCAACGTGTTAACCCACAGTCGGCAGCGTTATCGCCGCAACCTGCGTTTTTATGCCGATGAACCGCGTCTGCGGGTCGGCGGCCCCACCTGGCACTGGGTGCGGGAAGGTATTCATGCCGGTGAGCAGGTGCTGGCGGGCGTAGGCGATGATGACACGCCGACGCTCCTGATCCAGGCGGAAGAAGAGCGTGTGGTGGATAACCGCATGCATGACCGCTATTGTGAACTTCGCGCCGCGGCGGGCCATCCCTGTGAAGGGGGTAAACCGCTGGTCATCAACGGTGCGTACCATGAGATCCTTTTTGAAAAGGACGCTATGCGCTCAGTCGCGCTCAACGCCATTGTTGAATTTTTCAACAGGCATAACTGATTATTGTTTTCCACCAGAGGTTGAAATCCCTATGTACCAGGTTGTTGCATCTGATTTAGATGGCACGCTGCTTTCCCCCGACCACACCCTGTCGCCTTATGCGAAAGAGACCTTAAAACTCCTGACTGCCCGTGGCGTGAACTTTGTGTTCGCCACCGGCCGCCACCACGTGGACGTGGGGCAGATCCGCGATAACCTGGAGATCAAGTCGTACATGATCACCTCCAACGGTGCGCGCGTACACGACACGGACGGCAACCTGATTTTTACCCACAATCTCGATCGCGACATCGCCACTGATTTGTTCGGCATTGTGCATAACAACCCGGATATCGTCACTAACGTTTATCGCGACGACGAGTGGTTTATGAACCGTCATCGCCCGGACGAAATGCGTTTCTTCAAGGAAGCCGTCTTCAACTACTCCCTGTATGAACCGGGTTTGCTGGATCCTGAAGGGATCAGCAAGGTGTTCTTTACCTGCGAAAGTCACGAAGCGCTGCTTCCGCTGGAGCAGGCGATCAACGCCCGCTGGGGAGACCGCGTGAACGTGAGCTTCTCCACGCTGACTTGTCTGGAAGTGATGGCGGGCGGGGTGTCCAAAGGTCACGCGCTGGAAGCGGTCGCGAAGCGTCTGGGCTTTGATCTGAAAGACTGCATCGCGTTCGGCGATGGCATGAACGATGCCGAGATGCTCTCCATGGCGGGCAAAGGCTGCATCATGCAGAACGCGCACCAGCGCCTGAAAGATCTGCACCCGGAGCTGGAAGTGATTGGCACCAACGCAGACAACGCGGTACCTAAGTATTTGCGCAAACTGTTCCTTGAATAATCTTCATTTGATTGTTTATTGTTCAGATGTCAACTAAAGAGTTCGCTACAATGCCTCTCCTTCTTTCTGAGAGACAAGCATTGTGGCGCTACTCATTATCACCACTATCCTGTGGGCCTTCTCCTTTAGCCTGATTGGCGAATACCTTGCCGGATCGGTCGACAGCTACTTTTCGGTGCTGATGCGTGTGGGGCTGGCGGCGCTGGTGTTCCTGCCGTTCCTGCGTACCCGCGGGCAATCGCTGAAAACCATTCTGCTGTATATGCTGGTGGGCGCAATGCAGCTCGGCATCATGTACCTGTTCAGCTTCCGGGCTTACGTCTACCTCTCCGTCTCGGAATTTCTGCTCTTTACCGTGCTCACGCCGCTCTATATCACGCTGATTTACGACCTGCTCAGCAGGCGCCGCCTGCGCTGGGGATATCTGCTGAGCGCTGCGCTGGCAGTCATTGGCGCGGCGATAATTCGCTATGACAAGGTGAGCGATCACTTCTGGACCGGGCTGATGTTCGTCCAGCTCGCCAATATCAGCTTCGCCATCGGGATGGTGGGCTACAAACGCCTCATGGAGACCCGCCCGATGCCGCAGCATAACGCGTTTGCGTGGTTCTATATGGGCGCAGCGATTGTCGCGATTGCGGCATGGTTTATGCTCGGCAACCCGCAAAAGCTGCCGACCACCCCCGTGCAGTGGAGCGTTCTGGTCTGGCTGGGCGTGGTGGCCTCGGGGCTGGGCTACTTTATGTGGAACTACGGCGCGACGCAGGTAGACGCCGGAACGCTGGGGATCATGAACAACGTGCATGTGCCGGCGGGGCTACTGGTGAACCTCGCCATCTGGCAGGAACAGCCGCACTGGCCGAGTTTCCTTATTGGGGGAACGGTGATCCTGGCTTCGCTGTGGGTACATCGCCGCTGGGTCGCTCCGCGCTCCGCACAAACGGAAGATGGTCGCACGCGTGGTTCCGCGCTGAGCGAATAAACGCTTCCGTAATCGGCTGACGCTGCTCGCCGTCGCGCACGGCGGCGTACAGCCGGCTCCACAGTCCTTCACCCAGGGTTTTGGTAACCACCAGACCCTGGCGTTCAACCGTCTCGACCACCCAGTGCGGCAGCGCCGCAATTCCCATTCTGGCCGCCACCATCTGAATTAACAGCAGCGTGTTATCCACGCTTTTCAGCTGTGGGCTGATGCCTGCGGGTTGCAGGAAATGGCGCCAGATATCCAGACGACTGCGCTGTACCGGGTAAATCAGCAGGGTCTCCGTTGCCAGATCTTCCGGCGTGATACGCGTTTTGGCGGCCAGCGGATGGTCCGGGGCCAGCACCAGACGTACCTCAAAATCAAACATTGGCGAATAGTGCAGACCGCTGCGCGGCAGAATATCTGAGGTCATCACCAGATCCAGCTCACCCTGCTGAAGCGACGGCTGCGGATCAAACGTGACGCCGGACTTGAAGTCCATCTCCACCTGCGGCCACTTCTGGCGGAAGTTCTCAAGCGCGGGGGTCAGCCACTGAATACAGCTGTGACACTCAATGGCGATGCGCAGGGTGGTCTGCTGCGGCTCGTTGCAGGACTGCAACGCGCTGGCAATCTGCGGCAGCACCTGGTTCGCCAGCTGAAGCAAAATTTCGCCCTGCGGCGTAAAGCGCAAAGGCTGGCTCTTACGCACAAAAAGACGAAAGCCGAGGCGTTGTTCCAGATCGCTGAACTGGTGAGAAAGGGCAGACTGAGTCTGGTGCAGCGTGGCCGCTGCCGCCGCAAGAGAACCGCAGTTCCGCAACGCTTGTAGCGTTTTCAGGTGTTTTATCTCGATCATGAAAGTCCTTCACTTCGCCATGAACATTTTGCGCTTGAGGAATATACAGTACCTGCCAATTATAGATGTGTAAACATCTGGACGTCTAAATAACGAATTTCACAAGGGGCATACCATGACAATCCGCACTCACACTCTCGGTTTCCCTCGCGTTGGCCTGCGTCGCGAGCTAAAAAAAGCGCAAGAAAGCTACTGGGCAGGTAACGCCACCCGTGAAGAACTGCTGGCGGTGGGACGTGAGCTGCGCGCGCGTCACTGGGATCAGCAAAAACAGGCGGGCATTGACCTGCTGCCGGTGGGCGATTTCGCCTGGTACGACCATGTTTTGACCACCAGCCTGCTGCTTGGCAACGTGCCGGCTCGTCATCAGAACAACGATGGATCGGTGGATATCGATACCCTGTTCCGCATCGGCCGTGGCCGCGCGCCAACGGGTGAGCCAGCGGCGGCGGCGGAAATGACCAAGTGGTTCAACACCAACTATCACTATATGGTGCCGGAGTTCGTTAAAGGCCAGCAGTTCAAACTGACCTGGACCCAGCTTCTGGATGAAGTGGACGAAGCGCTGGCGCTGGGTCACCAGGTGAAACCCGTGCTGCTGGGGCCGATAACCTACCTGTGGCTGGGCAAAGTGAAAGGCGAACAGTTCGACCGCCTCAGCCTGCTGAACGACATTCTGCCGGTTTATAAGCAGGTGCTGATTGAGCTGGGCAAACGCGGCATTCAGTGGGTGCAAATCGATGAACCGGCGCTGGTGCTTGAGCTGCCGCAGGCGTGGCTGGACGCCTTCAAACCGGCGTATAACGCGCTCACCGGGCAGGTGAAGCTGCTGCTGACCACCTACTTCGAAGGCGTCACGCCGAACCTGAAAACCATTACCGCGCTGCCGGTTCAGGGTCTGCACGTTGACCTCGTTCACGGCAAAGACGATGTAGCAGAGTTGCACAAGCGTCTGCCAGTGGACTGGCTGCTCTCTGCCGGTCTGGTGAATGGTCGTAACGTCTGGCGTGCCGATCTCACCGAGAAATATGCACAAATTAAAGACATAGTCGGTAAACGTGAATTGTGGGTGGCCTCTTCCTGTTCCCTGCTGCATAGCCCGATTGACCTGAGCGTGGAGACCCGACTCGACCCTGAGGTGAAAAGCTGGTTTGCCTTCGCCCTGCAAAAGTGTGAGGAGCTGGCTCTGCTGCGCGACGCGTTGAACAGCGGCGACACGGCAGCGATTAACGACTGGAGCGCTCCGATCCAGGCGCGCCGTCACTCGACGCGCGTGCATAACCCGGCAGTGGAAAAACGTCTGGCGGCCATCACCGCCCAGGACAGCCAGCGCCAGAGCCCGTATGAAGTGCGCGCCGAAGCCCAGCGTGCGCGCTTTAACCTGCCCGCGTGGCCGACCACGACAATCGGCTCCTTCCCGCAGACTACCGAGATCCGCAGCCTGCGCCTGGACTTCAAAAAGGGCAATCTGGATGCGAATCACTACCGCACCGGTATTGCGGAACACATCAAACAGGCGATTATCGAGCAGGAACGTTTAGGTCTGGACGTGCTGGTGCACGGTGAAGCCGAGCGTAACGACATGGTGGAATACTTCGGTGAGCACCTGGACGGGTTTGTCTTTACCCAGAACGGTTGGGTGCAGAGCTACGGCTCCCGCTGCGTGAAGCCGCCGGTGGTGATTGGCGACGTCAGCCGCCCGGAAGCGATTACCGTGGAGTGGGCGAAGTATGCCCAGTCTCTGACCGACAAACCGGTAAAAGGCATGCTGACGGGTCCGGTGACCATTCTCTACTGGTCGTTCCCGCGTGAAGACGTAACCCGGGAAACCATCGCCAAACAGATCGCCCTGGCGCTGCGCGATGAAGTTGCGGATCTGGAAGCGGCCGGGATTGGCATCATTCAGATCGATGAACCTGCGCTGCGTGAAGGTTTGCCGCTGCGTCGCAGCGACTGGGATGCTTACTTACAGTGGGGCGTGGAGGCGTTCCGCCTCAACGCGGCTGTCGCGAAGGACGATACGCAGATCCACACCCACATGTGTTACTGCGAATTTAACGACATCATGGACTCCATTGCCGCGCTCGACGCCGATGTGATCACCATCGAGACCTCGCGTTCAGACATGGAGCTGCTGGAGTCGTTCGAAGAGTTCGACTACCCGAACGAAATCGGGCCGGGCGTGTACGACATTCACTCCCCGAATGTGCCAAGCGTGGAGTGGATTGAATCGCTGCTGCAAAAAGCGGCCCAGCGCATCCCGGCGGAACGTCTTTGGGTAAACCCGGACTGCGGCCTGAAAACCCGTGGCTGGCCTGAAACCCGCGCGGCGCTGGCGAACATGGTGCAGGCGGCGCAGAATTTGCGTCAGGCTTGATGAAATGTAGGCCCGGTCAGGCGTAGCCGCCACCGGGCTTTTTGCTTTTACGCTTTTTTCCCGCCGTACTGGCTAAACCATGTCAGCATCCGCTGCCAGCCATCTTTCGCCGATTCCGCGTGATAGCTCGGACGATAATCGGCATTAAAGGCGTGCCCGGCTTCCGGATACACCACAATTTCCGCCTTCGCGTTTGCTGCGCGCAACGCATGGCGCATGGTCTCGACCGTATCAAGCGGGATCCCGGTATCCTGACCGCCATAGAGCCCCAACACAGGCGCATTTAAATCCGTGGCAATATCAACAGGTTGCTTCGGTGAATTCAGCGTTTTTTCACCCACCAGCTTGCCGTACCAGGCCACGGCCGCTTTTAGCTGCGGGTTATGCGCGGCGTACAACCAGCTAATGCGTCCGCCCCAACAGAAGCCAGTCACCATCAGACGATGCGCATCGCCACCGTTGCGCGCTGCCCAGCTGGCAACGTGGTCGAGATCGGCCAGCACCTGCGCGTCCGGCACTTTGTTGACCAGGTTGCTGAACAGCGTCGGGATGTCGCTGTAATCATTCGGATCGCCCTGACGGAAATAGAGTTCCGGCGCAACGGCCAGGTAACCCTCCAGCGCCAGACGGCGGCAGAGGTCGCGAATATGTTCATGAACGCCAAATATTTCCTGCACCACGATCACGATGGGCAGCGGGCCATCGGCGGATTTTGGCCTCGCGTGGTACGCTGGCATGTTCTCTCCCTGGGAGGGAATGGAGGTCTCGCCTGCGGTAATGGCCTCTTCAGGGGTTGAGACGATGGTTGAAGCATGCGGGGCCGCAGCTGGTGCAAAACCGGTTTTTTCAGTCATGGCATTCTCCGTACCAATGAATGGATTAGCGCAAAGATAAATATAGACACCAGGTTAACAACCCACAGTGCCTTATAGCGTCTATCTTTTGTGCAGCACCCGGCGATATAACTTGTTAATGTGATGTGAATCACCATTTTATGGAAATTAACTGCAATCATTTTCATTCATGGTGAGGTGTGTCACGAAATAATGCACATTGCTTCTGTAAAGTACCGTTTTACTTCTTCTGACAAACCGACCCACAGAGGAGTCACCTATGTCTAAGTCTGATGTTTTTCATCTCGGCCTCACTAAAAACGATTTACAAGGGGCTACGCTTGCTATCGTCCCTGGCGATCCTGAGCGTGTGGAAAAGATCGCCGCGCTGATGGATAAGCCGGTTAAGCTGGCAGCGCATCGCGAATTCACCACCTGGCGCGCAGAGCTGGACGGTAAAGCGGTGATCGTGTGCTCTACCGGTATCGGTGGCCCGTCTACCTCTATCGCCGTTGAAGAGCTGGCACAGCTGGGCATTCGTACTTTCCTGCGCATTGGCACCACAGGCGCCATTCAGCCGCACATCAACGTGGGCGACGTGCTGGTTACCACCGCATCCGTGCGTCTGGACGGGGCAAGCCTGCACTTTGCACCGATGGAATTCCCGGCAGTGGCTGATTTCGAATGCACCACCGCGCTGGTTGAAGCGGCGAAATCCGTGGGCGCCACCACCCACGTGGGCGTCACTGCATCTTCCGATACCTTCTACCCGGGCCAGGAGCGTTACGACACCTTCTCTGGTCGCGTGGTGAGCCGTTTCAAAGGCTCAATGGAAGAGTGGCAGTCGATGGGCGTCATGAACTACGAAATGGAATCTGCGACGCTGCTGACCATGTGCGCAAGCCAGGGTCTGCGTGCCGGTATGGTGGCGGGCGTTATCGTCAACCGTACCCAGCAGGAGATCCCGAACGCTGAAACCATGAAGCAGACTGAAAGCCATGCGGTGAAAATCGTGGTTGAAGCGGCGCGCCGTCTGATCTAATTCTCTCTTCAGTGCTAAAAGGCCGACATGCTCGGCCTTTCTTTTTTGCGTAACGCCTCGCAGGAAAACCCTTTCAAACTGGACGTTCATACAGCACAATTCTATTTTGTGCGGGTTACACGTGGATGCAGGGGGCATTGTGGATATCTCAATCCTGGTTTATGCGGTAGTTGCGCTGGTGAGCGTGGGGATTGGCTGGCTCATTTGCGGCTACCAACATGCTCAGCAGAAAGCCGATCAGCTGGCAGAGCGCGAAGAGATCGTCGCCGAACTCAGCGCGACGAAACAACAGCTTACGCTGTGTGACCACTGGCGCGATGAGTGTGAACTGCTCAATAACGAACTGCGCAATCTGCGCGACATTAACACCTCGCTGGAGGCCGATCTCCGGGAAGTGACCACCCGCCTTGAATCCACCCAACTGCACGCCGAAGACAAAATCCGTCAGATGATCAACAGCGAGCAGCGTCTTAGCGAGCAGTTTGAGAACCTCGCGAACCGCATTTTTGAGCACAGCAATCGCCGCGTGGATGAGCAGAACCGCCAGAGCCTGAACAGCCTTCTGACGCCGCTGCGTGAACAGCTGGACGGCTTTCGCCGTCAGGTGCAGGACAGCTTTGGTCAGGAGGCTCGCGAGCGCCACACGCTGGCGCATGAGATCCGTAATCTCCAGCAGCTGAATGCGCAGATGGCTCAGGAGGCGGTTAACCTGACGCGCGCACTGAAAGGTGATAACAAAGCGCAGGGAAACTGGGGCGAAGTGGTCATGACGCGCGTGCTGGAGGCCTCTGGCCTGCGTGAAGGATACGAATACGAAACGCAGGTCAGCATTGAAAACGATGCGCGCTCGCGGATGCAGCCGGATGTCATTGTTCGTCTGCCGCAGGGCAAAGATGTGGTTATCGACGCCAAAATGACGCTGGTGGCCTATGAGCGCTACTTCAACGCGGAAGATGACTATACCCGCGAAACAGCGTTGCAGGAGCATATCGCCTCCGTGCGTAACCATATCCGTCTGCTGGGCAGAAAAGATTATCAACAGTTGCCGGGGCTGCGATCGCTGGATTATGTGCTGATGTTCATTCCGGTTGAGCCAGCCTTCCTGCTGGCGCTCGACAGACAGCCCGAACTGATCACCGAAGCGCTGAAAAATAACATTATGCTGGTCAGCCCCACCACGCTTCTGGTGGCGTTACGTACCATTGCCAACCTGTGGCGTTATGAGCACCAAAGCCGTAACGCGCAGCAGATTGCCGATCGCGCCAGCAAGCTGTACGACAAAATGCGGCTGTTTGTGGACGATATGTCCTCGGTGGGGCAAAGCCTGGATCGCGCGCAGGATAACTACCGCCAGGCGATGAAAAAACTCTCCTCCGGGCGCGGCAATTTGCTGGCGCAAGCGGAGGCGTTTCGCAGCCTGGGGGTGGAAGTTAAACGCGAGATTAATCCGGAACTGGTGGAGCAGGCTACGGCTCAGGACGAAGAGTTTCGTCTGCGTGAAGGCGATGGTGAGCAAAATAGCCGCAATGAAGACAATGGGTTAGCGGCGAGTTTATCCCCCGAAGCGCAGTCGGCGCGTTTCTTTCGCGGTGGTTGAAACGTAGGGCAAATGCGCCCAATCTGTTACACTTCACGAACATTTGACTGATTAGCAGGCTCTGAGATGGTTGACGATTCACAAGACACAACGCACTTTGGCTTTCAGACTGTCGCCAAAGCGCAGAAAGCTGACATGGTGGCCCACGTATTTCATTCCGTGGCGGCGAAGTACGATGTGATGAATGATTTGATGTCATTTGGCATTCATCGCTTGTGGAAGCGCTTCACTATTGATTGCAGCGGCGTGCGCCGTGGACAAAAGGTACTGGATTTAGCCGGCGGCACAGGGGATCTGACCGCTAAATTCTCCCGTCTGGTTGGCGAAACCGGTCGCGTGGTGCTGGCAGATATCAACGACTCCATGCTGAAAATGGGACGCGAAAAGCTGCGTAACATCGGCGTGGTAGGCAACGTTGAATATGTTCAGGCCAACGCCGAAGCGCTGCCGTTCCCGGACAATACGTTCGACTGCATCACCATCTCCTTCGGCCTGCGTAACGTGACCGATAAAGATAAAGCGCTGCGCTCTATGTACCGCGTGCTGAAGCCGGGTGGCCGACTGCTGGTACTTGAGTTTTCTAAACCGATTATCGACCCGCTGAGCAAAGCTTACGATGCCTATTCCTTCCACGTTCTGCCGCGCATCGGCGAGCTGGTGGCAAACGATGCAGAAAGTTACCGTTATCTGGCCGAATCCATCCGAATGCACCCGGATCAGGACACGCTGAAAGCGATGATGCAGGATGCGGAGTTTGAAAACGTGGAATACTTCAATATGACGGCGGGTGTCGTCGCGCTGCATCGTGGTTACAAGTTCTGAGTGGAGGTTTCCCGTGCCCATTAAACCCTTAGTCACCGCAGGCATCGAGAATGTACTGAATGCCTTTCTGTATCGCGCCCCGGCGCTGAAAACCGCACGTCAGCGGCTTAACGGAAAGGTGCTGCGTATTGTTTTAAAAGAGTTCTCGACGCCGCTTGTGCTGGTCTTCAGCGAACGCCAGCTTGACGTTCTGGGGGAGTGGGAAGGCGAGGCTGACTGCTCGGTGATTACGCACATGAGCGTATTGCCAAAACTGCGTGACCGTCAGCAGATGACGGCGCTTATTCGCAGCGGTGAGCTGGAGGTCGAGGGCGATATTCAGGTGGTACAGAACTTCGTTGCACTCAGCGATCAGGCTGAATTTGACCCCGCGGAACTGCTGGCGCCCTATATCGGCGACATCGCAGCTGAAGGGATAAGCAAAACGCTGCGCACGGGTTCCACTTTCCTGCGTAAAGGCCTGCTCCGTCAACAGCGCTATGCTGCCGAGGTGCTGACCGAAGAGTGGCGTATGGCGCCTGGGCCTTTAGAAGTCGCCTGGTTTGCAGAAGAGACCGCGGCAGTTGAGCGCGCAGTTGATGCGTTAACCAAACGGCTTGAAAAACTGGAGGGCAAATGACGCCTGGTGAAATTCGGCGCCTCTATTTTATCGTTCGCACCTTTTTGAGCTACGGGCTCGACGAGCTTATCCCCAGAATGCGTATCACCCTGCCGCTTCGGCTTTGGCGTCGCACGCTGTTCTGGATGCCGAATCGCCATAAGGATCAGGAGCTGGGCGCACGCCTGCGTCTTGCGTTGCAGGAGCTGGGACCGGTCTGGATCAAGTTTGGGCAGATGCTCTCAACGCGTCGCGACCTTTTCCCGCCGCAGATTGCCGATCAGCTCGCGCTATTGCAGGACCGCGTCGCTCCGTTTGACGGAGAGAGAGCGAAGAAACAAATCGAAGAAGCGATGGGCAATATCCCCATCGAGACCTGGTTTGATGGTTTCGACATTCAGCCTCTGGCCTCTGCCTCTATTGCGCAGGTTCACACCGCGCGCCTGAAGGAGAATGGCAAAGAGGTGGTCATTAAGGTGATTCGCCCGGATATCCTGCCGGTTATCAGAGCGGACATGAAGCTGATCTATCGCCTGGCTCGCTGGGTGCCGCGTCTGTTGCCGGATGGCCGCCGTCTGCGTCCGCTGGAAGTGGTACGGGAATACGAAAAAACGCTCATCGATGAACTTAACCTGCTGCGTGAATCGGCGAACGCCATTCAGCTGCGTCGAAACTTTGAAGACAGTCCGATGCTGTATGTTCCGGAAGTCTATTCTGACTATTGCAGTCAGAACATGATGGTGATGGAACGTATCTACGGCATCCCGGTCTCGGACGTGGTAGCGCTGGAAAAACAGGGCACCAACATGAAGCTGCTGGCCGAGCGCGGTGTGCAGGTCTTCTTTACTCAGGTTTTCCGCGACAGCTTCTTCCATGCTGACATGCATCCGGGCAACATTTTCGTCAGCTATGAGCACCCGGAAGATCCGAAGTACATTGGCATCGACTGCGGTATTGTCGGCTCGCTGAATAAAGAGGATAAGCGTTATCTCGCCGAGAACTTTATCGCTTTCTTCAATCGCGACTACCGTAAGGTGGCCGAACTGCACGTGGATTCAGGCTGGGTTCCGCCAGATACCAACGTGGAAGAGTTTGAATTTGCGATCCGTACCGTCTGTGAGCCAATTTTTGAAAAGCCGCTCTCAGAGATCTCTTTCGGGCATGTTCTGCTCAACCTGTTCAACACCGCACGCCGTTTTAATATGGAAGTGCAGCCACAATTAGTTTTACTTCAGAAAACATTACTTTACGTTGAGGGCGTAGGCCGCCAGCTCTATCCTCAGTTAGACTTGTGGAAAACCGCGAAACCGTTCCTCGAATCCTGGATTAAGGATCAGGTCGGTATTCCAGCCCTGGTTCGCTCGCTTAAAGAGAAAGGCCCGTTCTGGATTGAAAAAATGCCAGAAATTCCTGAACTGGTTTACGACAGTTTGCGTCAGAGCAAGAACCTTCAGCACAGCATGGATAAAATCGCGCACGAGCTTCAATCCAGTCGCGTGCGTCAGGGGCAGTCCCGCTATCTCTTCGGAATTGGCGCGACGCTGCTGATAAGCGGCACGTTGCTGTTGATCAATCGTCCGGACTGGGAAATGATGCCAGCCTGGATTATGGCTGCCGGTGTGGTTGTCTGGCTTGCTGGCTGGCAAAAAACACGCTGAATTAGCGTCGCTATCGAGGGATTGCATACGTATAATGCGATCTGACTAATTAATCATCTATCACTGGGGAACACGCATGGGTGGTATCAGTATCTGGCAGTTAGTGATCATTGCCGTCATCGTTGTGCTGCTGTTCGGCACGAAAAAACTCGGATCAATTGGTTCCGACCTGGGCGCGTCAATCAAAGGCTTCAAGAAAGCCATGAGCGATGATGAGAATAAGCAGGAAAAAAGCGGTCAGGACGCTGATTTTACCGCTAAATCTATCGCCGATAAGCAGGACGAAGCCAAAAAGGAAGAGGCCAAACGTCACGATAAAGAGCAGGTGTAATTCGTGTTCGACATTGGTTTTGGTGAGTTACTGCTGGTCTTTGTGATTGGTTTGATTGTGCTGGGGCCGCAGCGTTTACCCGTTGCGGTAAAAACTGTCGTGGGCTGGGTGCGTGCGCTCCGTTCGCTGGCAACGACCGTGCAGAACGAGCTGGCGCAGGAACTGAAGCTTCAGGAATTTCAGGACAGCCTGAAAAAGGTTGAAAAGGCGAGCATGGACAACCTGACGCCGGAGCTGAAAGCATCCATGGATGAGTTGCGCGAAGCGGCTGAATCCATGAAGCGCTCATACAGCATTAACGATCCTGAGAAGGCGAGTGATGAAGCAAACACCATCCATAATCCGGTGGTGAAGGGCAGCGAAGAGCAGCGCGAGGGTGTGACGCCTTCCAGCGCGGAACATCAGGCTGCTTCGCCAGAGCAATCGCCGCAGGAGCCCGAAGTGAAAAAGCAGGTGCCGCCGGAAGAGCCCGTGGTCAAAACGGCTGAGGTAAAACCCGCCGCGCCCGTTTCCGAATCATCCCCCTCGTCGAGTGATAAAGCGTAAACATGGCAGTAGATGATACTCAACCGCTGATTACGCACCTCATTGAGCTGCGTAAGCGTCTGTTAAACTGCATTATTGCGGTTTTCCTCATTTTTTTATGTCTGGTCTATTTTGCCAACGATATCTATCAGGTGGTTTCCGCACCGCTGATTAAGCAGATGCCGCTGGGCGCAACGATGATTGCAACGGACGTTGCTTCGCCGTTCTTTACCCCGATCAAGCTGACCTTCTGGGTGTCGTTGATTGCCTCTGCGCCGGTCATTTTGTATCAGGTCTGGGCATTTGTGGCACCCGCGCTGTACAGGCATGAACGCAAGCTGGTTATTCCGCTGCTGGTGTCCAGTTCGCTGCTGTTTTATATCGGTATGGCGTTCGCCTACTTCGTTGTCTTCCCGCTGGCCTTCGGCTTCCTGACGCATACCGCGCCGGAAGGGGTACAGGTGTCGACGGACATCGCCAGCTACCTCAGCTTCGTTATGGCGCTGTTTATGGCCTTTGGTGTCGCCTTCGAGGTGCCCGTCGCGATTGTCCTGCTCTGCTGGGTGGGGGTGACCACGCCTGACGATCTGCGTAAGAAGCGCCCGTACATCCTGGTAGGGGCATTTGTCGTAGGTATGCTGTTAACGCCACCGGACGTCTTCTCGCAAACCTTACTGGCGATACCCATGTACTGCCTGTTTGAAGTCGGCGTATTCTTCGCTCGTTTCTACGTCGGAAAGGGGCGTACCCGGGACGAAGAAGACGAGCCGTCTGAAGAGACCACTAAAGAATAAAACCAACCGCCCGTCAGGGCGGTTGTCATATGGGGATACGTATGTTTGATATCGGGCTTAACCTGACCAGCGCCCAGTTTGCGAAAGACCGCGATGAGGTGGTGGCGCGCGCCTTTGCCGCCGGCGTGAACGGGCTGTTACTGACGGGAACAAATCTGCATGAGAGTGAGCAGGCACGGCAGCTGGCGCAACGCTATCAACACTGCTGGTCCACCGCAGGCGTGCATCCTCATGACAGCAGCCAGTGGACGCATGAAAGCGCTGAGGCGCTTCATCGTCTGGCGGCTACGCCAGAAGTGGTTGCCATTGGCGAATGCGGGCTTGATTTCAACCGTAACTTCTCGACGCCTGAAGAGCAGGAGAAGGCATTTACCGCCCAGCTCGCGCTGGCTGCAGAGCTGGGGATGCCGGTGTTTATGCACTGTCGCGATGCGCATGAACGTTTTCTGGCGCTACTGGACCCCTGGCTGGAGAAACTGCCAGGCGCGGTGTTGCACTGCTTTACGGGCTCCCGTCAGGAAGCGCTGGATTGCCTGAACCGCGGGCTTTACTTGGGTATCACGGGCTGGGTGTGCGATGAGCGTCGTGGGCTGGAGCTGCGCGAGCTGTTATCCGTAATCCCGGCCGATCGTTTGTTGCTGGAAACGGATGCGCCGTATCTGTTGCCCCGGGATATGCAGCCCAAACCGGCATCACGACGTAACGAACCGGCTTATCTGGGACACATTGCTGAGCGAGTGGCGTACTGGCGCGGGGAAGATGCGCAGTGGCTGGCAGCCCAAACCGATGACAACGTGCGTCGTCTGTTCGGCGTGCAGTTCTAAACTTTGCGGAAATCGGTGTTTTTAACGCTCTGCAACACCTCTTTGTTCAGCAGGTTGAGCAGCAGCATAGAACGCGCTTCACCGTCTGGTTCAGCGAAGATGGCCTGTAACCCTTCAAAAGCGCCTTCGGTGATCACCACGCTGTCCCCGGCATAAGGGGTTTCCGGATCGGTAATATCTTCAGGCTGCTGGTAGACAGAGAGCTGATGAATAACCGATGACGGTACTCTTGCCGGATGGGCGCCAAAACGCACAAAATGGCTGACGCCGCGCGTGGCGCTGATCGTCGTGGTGTGGATCACTTCGGGGTCGAACTCAACGAACAGATAGTTCGGGAACAGAGGCTCACTGACGGTCGTGCGTTTTCCACGCTGCATTTTTTCAAGCGTGATCACGGGCGTCAGGCAGTTAACAGACTGACGTTCAAGATGTTCCTGTGCGCGCTGAAGTTGCCCGCGTTTGCAATACAGTAAATACCAGGCCTGCATAATCACTCTTCCCATTGTTCGGGGCGCAAGCATACCAAAACCCTGGCGGGATCGCTAAGGTGATTATAATGGCGAAAAAGAGAGTAAGTCGTGGAAGTTCACGCTAATTTAACAAAATTACAGCATCACGCGGTCTTACGCCGTATAATGAAGCGCTTATAGAGAGGCCATGATTAACTGCATGAAATACCACGATCTACGCGACTTCCTGGCGCTGCTGGAAAAGCAGGGCGAACTCAAACGCATTACGCTTCCTGTTGATCCGTATCTGGAAATGACAGAAATCGCTGACCGCACCCTGCGCGCGGGCGGCCCGGCGTTGCTGTTTGAAAACCCAAAAGGCTACGCCATGCCGGTACTGTGCAACCTGTTTGGCACACCTCGCCGCGTGGCGATGGGCATGGGGCAGGAAGATGTCACGGCGTTACGTGAAGTGGGCAAACTGCTGGCCTTTCTGAAAGAGCCGGAGCCGCCAAAAGGGTTCCGCGACCTGTTCGACAAGCTGCCGCAGTTTAAGCAGGTGTTGAATATGCCCACCAAACGCCTGCGCGGCGCGCCATGCCAGCAAATAGTGCTGGAAGGCGATGCAGTTGATCTGACCAAAATTCCCATCATGCAGTGCTGGCCTGAAGATGCCGCACCGCTGATTACCTGGGGCCTCACCGTGACGCGTGGGCCGCATAAAGAGCGTCAAAACCTCGGCATTTATCGCCAGCAGCTGATTGGCAAGAACAAGCTCATCATGCGCTGGTTGTCCCACCGCGGTGGCGCGCTGGATTTCCAGGAGTGGTGCGCGGCCCATCCGGGCGAACGCTTCCCGGTTTCCGTCGCGCTGGGTGCCGATCCGGCAACCATTCTGGGCGCGGTGACGCCTGTTCCTGATACGCTGTCTGAATATGCCTTTGCAGGGCTGCTGCGCGGTACCAAAACCGAAGTGGTGAAGTGCATCTCCAATGACCTGGAAGTGCCAGCCAGCGCAGAGATCGTGCTGGAAGGTTACATTGAACAGGGCGAGCTGGCACCCGAAGGACCGTACGGCGACCACACCGGCTATTACAACGAAGTGGATAACTTCCCGGTATTCACCGTCACGCACATTACCCAGCGTGAAGATGCCATTTATCACTCTACCTACACCGGCCGCCCACCGGATGAACCGGCGGTACTTGGCGTGGCGCTGAACGAAGTGTTCGTGCCGATCCTGCAAAAGCAGTTCCCGGAAATTGTTGATTTTTATCTGCCGCCGGAAGGGTGTTCGTATCGCCTGGCGGTGGTGACGATGAAGAAGCAGTATGCCGGTCACGCTAAGCGCGTGATGATGGGCGTATGGTCTTTCCTGCGCCAGTTTATGTATACCAAGTTTGTGATTGTCTGCGATGATGACGTCAATGCCCGCGACTGGAATGACGTCATCTGGGCCATCACCACGCGTATGGATCCGGCGCGTGATACGGTGTTAGTGGAAAACACGCCGATTGATTATCTGGACTTTGCCTCGCCGGTTTCCGGCCTTGGTTCAAAAATGGGACTGGATGCCACGAACAAATGGCCTGGCGAAACCGACCGTGAATGGGGTCGCCCGATTGAAAAAGATCCTGCCGTGACCGCGCGAATTGACGCGATCTGGGACGAGCTGGCCATAATGAATAACGGTAAGGCAGAATAAGACCGTTTAGCCCTATAGACTTCCCGACAGAGAGAGCGAATGACAACCTTAAGCTGTAAAGTGACGTCGGTAGATGCTATTACCGACACCGTATATCGCGTCCGTTTGGTTCCTGAAGCGGCATTCTCATTCCGTGCCGGTCAGTACCTGATGGTCGTGATGGACGAGCGTGATAAGCGTCCTTTCTCTATGGCCTCAACGCCAGCAGAGAAGGAATTTATTGAGCTGCATATTGGTGCGTCTGAGCTTAACCTGTACGCGATGGCCGTGATGGATCGCATCCTGAAAGAGCGTGAAATCGTGGTCGATATTCCTCATGGCGAGGCCTGGCTGCGTGAAGACGAAGACCGTCCGCTGATCCTGATTGCCGGTGGTACAGGCTTCTCCTATGTCCGCTCTATTCTGTTGACGGCGCTGGCGCGTAATCCAAATCGCGATATCACCATCTACTGGGGCGGCCGTGAAGAGAAGCACCTTTACGATCTGTCTGAGCTGGAAGCGCTGAGCGTCAATCATCCAAACCTGCGCATCGAGCCGGTCGTCGAGCAGCCGGAAGAGGGCTGGCGCGGGCGCAGCGGCACGGTGCTGACTGCGGTATTGCAGGATCACGGAACGCTGGCCGGGCACGATATCTACATTGCCGGTCGCTTTGAAATGGCGAAAATTGCCCGCGACCTGTTCTGCAACGAGCGTGACGCGCGGGAAGATCGTCTGTTTGGCGATGCGTTTGCGTTTATCTGATTGTGAGACCCGCTTCGGCGGGTTTTTTACGCTCGGGCAATAGCGCTGGTGAAAATTTAACCTTGAAATGGGCGGCGCATTGCCGTTATTCTTGTTCCCGTTAAATTTCGCCCTCAGGAGCGCCCCCCAAAAATGAACAAACACGACTGATGAATTTCGATCCTTGCTCAACGCATCGCGTCGGCAGGGGATGTTTTGATTTCATTCAGGAGTGCTTATGGCTCATTTTGCGCAATCCCCCTCTTTTATTTTGCATCAGGTCACCTGTCAGTTTGCGACGGGCGATATCCTTTTTGGTCCACTGAATCTTTCTCTGGATGCGTCAGTGTGTGCGCTGGTTGGCCGCAACGGCAGCGGTAAAACACGCCTTCTGCGTCTGCTGGCAGGGGTTGATGAACCCGCCAGCGGTCACATTGAGCGCTTTGGTACACACGTCTATGTGGCGCAGCAGCAGGATATTTCTGCGGATACGACTCTTGCCGGACTGCTTGGTTACGACGCGATCTTTGCGGCGCGCACGCGCATCGACGGCGGTCATTATGAACCCGACGATCTCGACACGCTCGATGGTTACTGGGATCTGGCTGAACGGCTAAGCCAGGCTTTTATCGCTGCAAAACTTCCCGCTTTTGAGCCGAACAAACGCGCGGCAGAGCTGAGCGGCGGCGAGCGCATTCGTGCCTTGCTGTGCGGCGCATTCACCGCGGATGCTGATTACCTGCTGCTGGACGAACCGACCAACCACCTCGACAGGCAAGGCCGCGTGTGGTTCTACGAGCAGCTTTCCCGGTATCAGGGCGGGGTGCTGGTGGCCTCTCACGACCGTGAGTTGCTGGCCCAGGTACCGCGTATCCTTGAACTGAGCGCGTTGGGCTTGCGCAGCTACGGCGGGAATTATGCTGACTATCGAACCCAGCGTGATGCTGAGCAGCTGGCTGCCCGCGCCGCGCTGGAACATGCTGCCACCGAACGCAAGCGTACCCGCGCCCGTATGCATAAAGAGCATGACGACAGCCAGCGGCGTTCGGCCAAAACGCTTCGCACGGTCGACAGCCTTAACATCGCCTCGTTTGAACGGGTCAAATACAAAGGGGCGGCGAAAGAGCGGATTGGTTCCTGGAAAAAACAGCATAGCGATCAAAATCATGCCCTGAACGCTGCGGTTAACCAGGCACGCGAGCGGGTTGAAGAGGATAACGCGGTGATGTTTACCCTGCCGGGTAGTGAAATCCCGGAAGGAAAACAGGTGCTGGTGCTGGAAGAACTGGTGCTTCCGCACGTGCCTGTCTCCCCGATAAACTGGCGAATGGATGGCCCGATGCGCGTGGCGCTACGCGGGCCGAACGGCTGTGGGAAATCCACGCTGTTGAAAGTGATGTTGGGCGAAACCGCCCCTGTTACGGGAACCTGTAAGGTCTCCGTCAGATGTGCTTATCTCGATCAGCATCTTTCCCGGCTGGATCTGTCGCAGTCGGTGATGACACACCTTAGCCTGGGCAATACACCGCTCGAAGAGGGGGCGCTGCGTACCCGTTTAGCGCAGCTTCAGCTGGGCGCGGAGAAAGTGACACTTCCACTGGCCGATCTAAGCGGCGGCGAGCGCCTGAAGGCCGCGCTGGCCTGCGTATTGTGGCGTGAAGCGGCAACGCAGCTGTTGCTTCTGGATGAGCCGACCAACCACCTCGATCTGGCTTCCGTTCAGGCCATTGAAGCGGCCCTGGCCGATTATCCCGGCGCGCTGCTGGTGGTGTCGCACGATGAAGCGTTTTTAGCAGGATTAAAGCTGACGCATGAGCTGGTGTGGGAAGAGTCGGGATGGCGATGTGAAAGCCTCTAAACACAAGCCCCCGCAAGGGCGGGGGCAAACAAACTTTATCAGGCTAACTGCTTGCGAAGGTCAGGGTTTGCCTGGATCAGGCGCATCAGCTTTAGCTCGGCTGGGGTAGGTTTTTCACGCTTTGACTCCCACTCCAGCACCATCGCTACGCTGACACCCATCGCTCTTGCGAATTCATCTGTTTTCAGGCCCGACCCTTTGCGTAAACGCTCAAATTCACTAAAAGGATTGGACTTTTGATTCAGGGTAACCGTCGGCGGTACATCTTTAAAAATAATCTGTTCCAGGCTGCTCAGCAGCTCAAACTCAGGATCTTTTAATTCCATTGAGAACTCCTCATAAATCACACATCGGGATCATGAACATCAGAGAGCATGTTAAGAATAGTCCCTAAACCAAACACAGGATCGTCACGGTTGTGATTAATTGTGCGATAACGATCGCTTTACCCGTTTCAGCTATATGGATAGTTATGCTAATTACCTGATTAATCATATGTAGGGATGCACAGGTATTTTTTTGTAAATAGTCAGTACAAAAACGGCAATACCCGTTTTGCATGAAAACTCTATCTTGCAAGGCTGACCTGGACTATCCTTGTCAGCGTTGGGCACGCGTGTGCCGGTGTGCGCTTTTTGGGTGAAAGGAGTAATAAAATGGCGACAGGAAAGTCCTGCTCTCGCTGGTTTGCGCCTATTGCGGCGTTGTTGATGGTTGTTAGCCTGAGTGGGTGTTTCGATAAAGAAGGCGATCAGCGCAAAGCGTTTATCGATTTTTTACAGAATACAGTGATGCGTAGCGGCGAGCGTTTACCAACGCTGACTGCGGATCAGAAAAAACAGTTTGGTCCATTCGTGTCGGATTACGCCATTCTGTATGGCTATTCACAGCAGGTAAGCCAGGCGATGGATTCGGGCATTCGCCCGGTCGTGGATAGCGTCAATGCCATTCGCGTTCCACAGGATTATATGACCCAGCGCGAACCGCTGCGCCAGTCCAACGGCGCCCTTGGGGTGCTGAGCCAGCAGTTGCAAAATGCCAAAATGCAGGCTGATGCGTCGCGCTCCGCGTTGAAGCAGGACGAGGATCTCAAGCCGGTTTATGATCAGGTGTATGAGAAAGTCGTGACCAAGCCGTCAAACGCCTTGCAACCACTGATCCCGGCGGCGCAGGTCTTTACTCAGCAGCTGGTTCAGGTGGGTGACTTTATTAATGAGCAGGGTACGCAGGTGAGCTTCGTCTCTAACGGTATCCAGTTCCCGACCTCCCAGCAGGCGAGTCAGTACAATACGCTGATTGGGCCGCTGGCGTCCCAGCATCAGGCCTTTAGCCAGGCCTGGAGCGCAGCGGTCGCTGCAACGGAATAAGAAAAACCCCCGCTTCGGCGGGGTTTTTTTATGCATGATGAAAATAACGCTTGTCATTCTTCTACCATATCGGTATAACTATCTTCGTCGGTTTGTTACACAGACCTAAAGCAGTTTAGTAAAGCAGTCCAGATTGTTATCCATAGATACCCTTCGTAGTGACCCTTCCTTCATCGCTTAAAAATCTGTAACGCAATCCATCAAGCCGGAAGGCACAATATATTTGTTAATAAGGTAATTTCTATGTCTGCTAAAATGACTGGTCTGGTAAAATGGTTCAACGCTGATAAAGGTTTCGGCTTCATCACTCCTGACGATGGCTCTAAAGACGTGTTCGTACACTTCTCTGCTATCCAGAACGATGGCTACAAATCTCTGGATGAAGGTCAGAAAGTTTCCTTCACCATCGAAAGCGGCGCTAAAGGCCCAGCAGCTGGTAACGTTGTAAGCCTGTAAGCTTCCAACCCAGTAGCACAAAATTCAAAAACCCGCCTTCTGGCGGGTTTTTTCGTTTCTACTGTTGTATCTGCGGGTTAACGCAGTTCTTATCCACTTTACCGCCGAGCGCGGCAATCAGGTTATCCACGGCGGTCGCCGCCATGTTGTAGCGTGTTTCATGAGTTGCAGAGCCGATGTGGGGCAGGGCGACGACGTTTGGCATGTTCAGTAGCGGAGAATCCACCGGCAGTGGCTCCTGTTCAAACACGTCCAGACCGGCGGCGTGGATCTCACCGTTTTGCAGTGCCTCAATCAGCGCCTTCTCATCGACCACCGGGCCGCGACCTGCGTTGATGAAAATGGCCGATTTCTTCATCTTTTCAAACGCCGCCCTGCCGATGAGATGACGCGTTTCATCCGTCAGCGGCAGGATCAGGCAGACAAAGTCGGCTTCCTGCAACAACGTATCAAGCTCGCAGTAACGGGCGTTGAAACGTTCTTCAGCTTCAGCGTGATGACGGCGTGCATTATACAGAATGGGCATGTTGAAGCCGAAATGGGCGCGCTGTGCCAGCGCCAGACCGATACGGCCCATCCCAACAATCCCCAGCGTTTTGCCATGTACGTCCACGCCGAACCAGTCCGGGCCAATGCTTTTCGTCCATTCGCCCGCTTTCACGCGCTCAGCCACCTCCACCACGCGACGAGCAGTGCTGAGCACCAGCGCCATCAGCGTGTCGGCGACGGTTTCCGTCAGAGCATGTGGCGTGTGCATCAGCAGGATGTTGCGCGCGTTAAGCGCATCCACGTCGAAATTGTCGTAGCCCACAGAAACGGTTGAGGTTGCACGAAGCTTCGGCATTTTCTCCAGCAGCGCTGCATCCACCTTTTCGCTTGAACCCAGCAGGCCCTCGGCGCAGGCAAACGCGTCGGCGTGCTGTGCCACGGTTTGCGGGCTGAGGTTCTTTACCCGGGTAACGGTAAAGTGTTCCTCCAGGCGTTTTTGCAGATCTTCAGGCAGTGCTTTGTACAAAATGACGGACGGCTTCATGCTAATCTCCGTTGATTTAAAAGGATTCAGGCGTGGCGTGCGCCGACGGGTAGCTGTTGATTATTAGCAGGCTTAACGATCAGAGTAAGCCATACCGAGGCAAAAAGCGCCACCCCCATAAAGATGTAAGAAGCTGAAGGGCTGCCGGTGGCGCCGTTCAGATAGCCCACAAACCACGAGCCAAAGAACGAACCCAGCGCACCCATACTGTTGATCAGCGCCATCGCGCCCCCTGCGACGTTACGCGGCAGCATTTCCGGGATGATGGCAAAGAACGGACCATACGGGGCATACATGGCCGCACCCGCAATCACCAGCAGCGTATACGAGGCCCAGAAGTGGTTCGCGCCTACGGCCCAGGAACCAATGAAGGCAAAAGCAGCGATCAGCAGGAGTGGCCAGACGAACAGCTTACGGTTTTGCAGCTTGTCCGATGCCCAGGAGACGATAATCATCGCGATGGTTGCAGCCAGGTAAGGCACTGATGACAGCCAGCCCACTTCCACCATGCCAAGGTTTTCACCGCCGCTGCGGATAATCGACGGCAGCCACAGAACAAAGCCGTACACGCCAATACTCCAGGTAAAATACTGTGCGCATAGCAGAATAACGTTCCGGGAGCGGAAGGCTTCGCCGTAGTTACGCACCGCTTTCAGCCCCTGCTGCTCTTTATCCAGCTGCGCCTGGAGTGCGGCTTTTTCGTCTTCAGAAAGCCATTTTGCCTGGGCTGGCTTATCTTTCACCAGCACCCACCAGCAGAAGGCCCAGATAATCGCGGGAACCCCTTCGATGATGAACATCTCGCGCCAGCCGAAGGACTGGATCAGATAGCCGGAAACCACCGACATCCACAGCACGGTGACCGGGTTACCGAGTATCAGGAACGTATTGGCACGTGAACGCTCAGATTTTGTGAACCAGTTGCTGATGTAAATCAGCATTGCTGGCATGACGGCCGCCTCAACCACGCCGAGAATAAAGCGAATAGCCGCCAGAGCAGGAATATTATTCACCACGCCAGTCAGCGATGCACATGCACCCCATAAGATCAGGCAGATGAAAATGAGCTTTCGCACGCTGCGGCGTTCAGCGTAAATCGCGCCGGGGATCTGGAAGAAGAAATAACCCAGGAAGAAGAGGGCGCCCAGCAGGGAGGAAACCCCTTTGGTGATCCCGAGGTCTTCGTTGATCCCGGCGGCGGATGCAAAACTGAAGTTGGCACGATCCAGGTACGCCAGGCTGTACGTGATAAACACGATTGGCATGATGTACCACCAGCGTTTTACTGCATTGGTCGAACTGTTCATAGGCTTGCCTCTGTTGTTGAGGTTGTTGCCGCCGTTGTCTGTAGGGTACACGGTGGCTTAATTATCTGGTGCGGATTGCTGCCCTCACCCTGGCCCTCTCCCACAGGGAGAGGGAATTCAGACTCCGAGCTCTGCTCGTGTTGGTAATCCTTCGCTGTCGCCCTGCACCTGAATCGCCAGCGAACCAATTTTGTTGCCTCGCGCCACGGCCTGCGACAGCGGTTTGCCCTCCAGCAGGGCGCTGATGATCCCGACGGCAAACCCATCGCCCGCACCCACGGTATCGACCACGTTATCGACTTTTACCGCAGCGACGGCGCCTTGCTCGCCGTCGGCAGTTTTGAACCATGCACCGTCAGCACCGGTTTTCAGCACCACGGCTTTTACTCCTTTGTTGAGGTAAAAATCAGCAATGCCTTCCGGCGTGCTCTCGCCAGTGAGGATCATTCCCTCTTTTACCCCCGGCAGTACCCAGTCCGCCTGAAACGCCAGTCGGTTGAGTTTCTCAACCATCTCCGCTTCGCTTTTCCACAGCACCGGACGCAGGTTCGGATCAAAGGAGATCGTTTTGCCCTGCGCTTTCATTGCCGAAGCGGCATGATCGAGTAAATCGTACGAACTGGCCGAGAGTGCCGCCGCCACGCCGCTCAGGTGCAGGTGGCGCGCAGAGGAGAAATACGCGGCGTGATAATCATCCACGGAGAGATGGCTTGCCGCTGAGCCTTTACGGAAATACTCCACGATGGGATCGGTTCCATTTTCAACTTTAGATTTCAGCTGAAAGCCCGTCGGGAAGCGTCCGTCGAGAGTTACGCCTGCGGCATCAATGCCCTCTTTTTTCAGCGAGTCGAGTACGAAATGGCCAAAGCTGTCATTTCCCACGCGGCTTACCCAGCCAACATTCAGCCCCAGCCGCGCAAGGCCGGTAGCAACATTCAGCTCAGCACCTGCAACGCGTTTGATAAAGTGCTCCACTGCGCTCAGCTCGCCTGTTTCGGTGGCGACAAACATCGCCATGGCCTCGCCGATGGTGATGACATCCAGCGTCTTGTGCATGGTTTACTCCTCGCGCAGCAGGTTGACGTAATGGCGGGTGACGGCGGTGAGATCCGTCCCTTCCAGCGGAAATTCGATACCGCGTGGCGCATCGGCAGGGAGTTGATTAAGCAGATCCCGCCAGCGAGAATCGGTCTGATCCGGCGCGACGGCGCGGAATTGCGCCTTATGCGGGACCGCGGCCTTCACATGAATGTAGCTCACGGCGGGAGCCAACTGACGTGCAGCCTCTTCCGGGGAGTCGCCAACCCACAGCCAGTTGCCCATATCGAACGTCAGCGTGACCGGCAGCGCCATTACCCGGCAGGCGGCTTTGAAGCGCTGCATCGGAGCGAGCTGACCGCAGTCGGTCTGGTCGTTTTCCACCACCAGCGTCATGCCGCTTTCATCCAGCAGTACGCGCAGGGCTTCAAGCGGTTGTTTGTCGCTGAAATGGCCCAGCGAGACTTTAAGCCACAGGGCGTTCAGGGTGCTGGCTTCGCTAAGGTAGCGCGGAAGATCCGGGTTGAGGGTTCCATCGGGCATAAACAGGGGGGCCGGGGCGGAGTAGCACGCCAGTAAACCCAGCAGTTCAATGGACTCGCCGAGCGCAGGCAGGGCCATTAACTCGTCGCTGCTGAAGAGCTCGCGGCGGATTTCAACGCCATCAGCCCCTGCGCCGGCAATAACGGGAAGCATCGCCCGTTGACCGCCTGCTTGTCGCACCTGATCCGCGCCATACGCGGCGGTGACCACCATAATTTTCCTGCTCATTTCCTGACTCCAGGGCGTAATCGATAGTATTACGCTAGATGGAACCGGTTCCAAAGAAAAGATCGGGATGCTGAATTTATGATCGCTGTCACGAAGGGGAAATTAACGGGCAGTAGAGCCGCGAACGATCAGCTCGCCAGAAAAAACCTGCTCGCGTACGGCGTCGCGGGTGCCTTCAATGCGGCGAACCACTTGTTCAACCGCGGCATAGCCGATCTGCCAGGTGGGTTGTTTGAGGGTGGTAATGCCTACGCCAGCAAGTTCAGCCCACTCCAGTTCATCAAAGCCGAGTAAGCCGATGTCGCTGCCCCAGTGCAGGCCAATGCGTTTAAGCGAGCGGGCAACCTGAAGCGTCAGCGCCCCGTTCGCGGAGATCACCGCTTTGCGCATACCCCGATGGCGGGTATGGAACTGGCGCAGGGTATTATCCAGCTGACCGGCTTCATGGAGGGAGATTTCGGCATTTTCGGCGATCACACCGGGATAACGCGCCAGCGTGGCACGAAATGCAGCCAGGCGGTCGCGGCGGGTGTTAACCATACCCAGCGGTTCGCTCAGGAACAAAATGGCTTCGAAACCCTGTTCAATCAGATGTTCGGTGGCAGTGGTGGCCGCCTGGGTGTTATCCAGCCCGACCACATCGCAGGCAAATTCCGGGATTTTGCGGTCAATAAGCACCATCGGCAGCGACGATTGTTGCAGGCGATTCAGTCCCTCTTCGCGCATCCCGACGGCATTGACCACGATCCCTTCCACCTGATAGCTGCGCAGCAGATCGAGGTAGTGCAACTCCTGATCAACTTCGTTATTGGTGTTACAGACCAGCGGGGTAAAGCCTTTCTCACGGCACGCCGCCTCAATGCCGCTGAGGACGTTAACGGAGTAAGGGTTGGTGATATCGGCGATGATGAGGCCAATCAGACGGGTACGACCCCGCTTGAGGCCGCGCGCCATCAGGCTGGGACGGTAGTCGAGATCGGCAATGGCCTGTTCAATTCGCGCCAGCAGCGCATCGGAAAGCAGGTGTTTCTCGCCGTTGAGGTAGCGTGAAATGCTGGTTTTACCGGTTTTAGCGGCTTTCGCCACGTCGCTGATGGTGGCCCGGGTTGGTTTGCTCATCGCTGATTTCCCTGAAATTAGTGAGAATACCTTAGCGGGAAAATCTGACGAATCAAGCAATTTGCCGGGTGGCGGTCTGATGCCCTCACCCCAACCCTCTCCCACGGGAGAGGGCGCAAACACTAAAACGGCAACAGGGTTGCCGTTTTGCTTTTACCTACTGCACAGGGCTCAACGTAATCTCAACGCGGCGGTTCTGCGCTTTGCCTTCCGCCGTGCTGTTGCTGGCGATCGGGTTAGCCGGACCCATGCCGCTGGTGCGGATGCGGTTCGCTTCTACGCCCTGGGTGATCAGCGAGCTGGCCACGGAATCGGCACGCTGCTGCGACAGACGCATGTTCAGATCCTGGCTGCCGGTACTGTCGGTGTAGCCAATCACGTTCACGGCAGTTTTGTTGTACTCTTTCAGCACCGCGGCCACGCCGGTCAGGGTGTTCGCGCCTGCGGGTTTCAGCGTCGCGCTGCTGCTGTCAAAGGTCACGTTGTTTGGCATGTTCAGGATGATGTTGTCACCGCTGCGCGTCACGCTCACGCCTGTACCTTTCATTTTGTCACGGAGTTTTGCTTCCTGCACATCCATGTAATAACCCACGCCGCCGCCCAGGGCTGCGCCTGCCGCTGCGCCAATCAGCGCACCTTTACCGCGATCTTTCTTGGAGGAGGAGAGTGCGCCAACGCCAGCGCCCACCAGGGAACCAATACCCGCGCCAATGCCGGATTTACCCGCTTCGCGTTCGCCGGTGTAAGGGTTGGTTGTGCAGCCTGAAACAGCCAGTGCACCGCTCACCAGAGCGGCAATAACGAGTACGCGTTTTTTCATCTTATTTCCTTAATCCTTTTTATTCTTTGCCACGACGGACGTGGCAGTGGATTATGACGTCCGAATACGGAGAAAATTCAGTGTATAACTCTGAAATTTGTCACAAACGATAAACTGCCTCAATGAAAGGCCGTCATACCTGCACGCAACCAGGAGCGCACGCTTTGAGCACCTCAACAAAAACCATTCTGACCGCCGCCCACTGGGGGCCGATGCTGGTCGAAACCGATGGCGACACCGTGCTGTCGTCTCGCGGGGCTTTGCCTTCGCGCCATCTCAACTCTTTACAGACCGTCGTTCGCGATCAGGTACATAGCAAAACCCGCGTACGCTGGCCGATGGTGCGTAAAGGCTTTCTGGCGTCACCGGATAAACCGCAAGGTATTCGCGGGCAGGATGAGTTCGTGCGCGTGAGCTGGGACGATGCCCTGGCGCTGATCCATACGCAGCATAAACGCATCCGCGACAGCTATGGCCCGTCGTCCATTTTTGCCGGCTCCTATGGCTGGCGCTCAAACGGCGTGCTGCATAAGGCCGCAACCCTGCTGCAACGCTATATGAGCCTGGCCGGAGGATATACCGGCCATCTGGGTGATTACTCGACCGGCGCGGCGCAGGCGATCATGCCGTATGTCGTGGGCGGAAATGAGGTTTATCAGCAGCAGACCAGCTGGCCGCTGGTGCTGGAGCATACAGAGGTGGTGGTGCTGTGGAGCGCCAACCCGCTCAATACCCTTAAAATTGCCTGGAATGCGTCCGACGAGCAGGGCGTTTCCTACTTCGATGCGCTGCGCAAAAGCGGCAAGCGCATCATCTGTATCGATCCGATGCGTTCTGAAACGCTTGATTTCTTCGGCGACAGCGCCGACTGGATCGCGCCGCATATGGGCACCGACGTGGCGATGATGCTGGGTATCGCCCACACCCTGGTGGAGAACGGCTGGCACGATACGGAATTTCTGACGCGCTGCACAACGGGGTTCGATAAATTTGCCGACTATCTGACGGGCAAAACCGACGGTATCGCCAAAACCGCAGAGTGGGCTGCGGCGATTTGCGGCGTTGATGCCGCTAAAATCCGCGAACTGGCAGCGTTATTCCATAGCAATGTCACGATGCTCATGTCCGGATGGGGGATGCAGCGCCAGCAGTTTGGCGAGCAGAAGCACTGGATGCTGGTGACGCTCGCCGCGATGCTTGGGCAGATTGGCACAGCCGGCGGCGGTTTTGGCCTTTCCTATCACTTTGCCAACGGCGGCAACCCGACGCGTAAAGCGGCGGTGCTGGCGTCCATGCAGGGCTCGGTGCAGGGTGGCGTAGACGCTGTGGATAAAATTCCGGTGGCACGCATTGTTGAAGCTCTGGAGAACCCCGGCGGGTTTTATCAGCACAACGGTCAGGATCGCCATTTCCCGGATATTAAGTTTGTCTGGTGGGCGGGTGGGGCCAACTTCACCCATCACCAGGATACCAACCGCCTGATCCGCGCCTGGCAGAAACCGGAGCTGGTGGTGATCTCGGAGTGCTTCTGGACCGCGTCAGCGAAACATGCCGATATCGTTTTGCCCGCCACGACCTCGTTCGAGCGTAACGATCTCACCATGACGGGGGATTACAGCAACCAGCATATGGTACCGATGAAGCGCGTCGTGGCTCCCCGGGATGAAGCGCGGGATGATTATGACGTCTTTGCTGACCTGAGTGAATTATGGGAAGCGGGCGGACGGGAGCGTTTCACCGAGGGCAAAACGGATCTGCAATGGCTGGAAACGTTTTACCAGATTGCCTGCCAGCGCGGGGCTGCGCAGGGCGTGACGCTGCCGCCATTTGCTGAGTTCTGGGAGGCGAATCAACTCTTCGAAATGCCGGAAAGCGAGCAGAACGCGCGGTTTGTGCGCTTTGCTGACTTCCGTCGCGATCCGGAGAATCACCCGTTAAAAACCGAAAGCGGGAAGATTGTGATCCACAGCGAGCGCATCGCCAGCTTTGGCTACGCGGACTGCCCGCCGCACCCGGCGTGGCTGGAGCCGGACGAATGGCATGGCAATGCGCAGCCGGGGCAGCTTCAGCTGCTGTCTGCCCATCCTGCCCATCGTCTGCACAGCCAGCTCAACTATTCGGCTCTGCGCGAGCAGTATGCGGTGGCGGGTCGTGAGCCGATCGCGCTGAATAGCGACGATGCAAAGGCGCGGGGGATTAACGACGGCGATCTCGTTCGCGTCTGGAACGCACGCGGGCAGGTGCTGGCTGGCGCCGTGGTGAGTGACGGGATCCGCCCTGGCGTGTTCTGCATTCATCAGGGAGCATGGCCGGATCTGGCGCTGGACGAGGGCGGTATTTGTAAGAACGGCGCCGTAAACGTGCTGACCAAAGATCTCCCCAGCTCGAAGCTGGGGAACGGCTGTGCGGGGAATACGGCGCTGGCATGGGTGGAGAAATATGAGGGGCCGGCGCTTCACCTTACGGCATTTGATCCGCCTGCCAGCTCATGATCCACGTCGGGTGTTGGGTATCATCCTGCCAGGCGCTGTCTTCGATGCGAAAACCCTGAGCATGATAGAAATTCACCGCCCGCACGTTTTTCTGATACACCTCCAGGGTTAAATACGGGTAGTGCTGCTGAACATAGTTCAGCAGCGCACGCCCGATCCCCCTTCCGATGAACGCCGGGGCGACAAACAACGCCCCCACGAACTGGAACTGCATGACGCTGATAAAACCGCACAGGGTACCGTTTTCCTCCCAGACCCAGGTCTCGGCGGCGGGAAGGTAATCATCCCGCACTACCGCTTCATTCGCTTGCCAGTAACTTGCGTCGATAAACGGATGCGCCTCGGTGGTGCTCTCCAGCCACAGACTCAAAAGCGGAGCGGTATCCTCACTTTGCCATTTGCGGATCATGGTGGCCCTCCGGGTGGCAGAAGCAGCCCTTAATATGGTCATTGACCAGCCCGCAGGCCTGCATAAAGGAGTAACAGATGGTGGTGCCCACAAACTTAAAGCCGCGTTTTTTCAGTGCTTTTGACAGGGCATCTGAGGCGGGGGTCGACGTTGGGATCTCTGCAAGCGTGGCGGCCTGCGTCACCTTCGGCTCGTTATCCACAAACGACCAGACAAAAGCTGAGAAGGGTTCGCCGTTTTGCTCCATCGCCAGATAAGCACGCGCGTTACCAATAATGGCCTGAATTTTACCGCGATGGCGGATGATACCGGTATCCAGAACCAGCCTTTCCACGTCTTCGTCGGTCATGGCGGCCACCGCAACCGGATCGAAATGGTGGAAGGCCTTGCGATAGTTCTCACGCTTTTTCAGAACGGTGATCCACGACAGCCCGGCCTGCTGGCCTTCAAGGCAAATCATTTCAAACAGTTTTTTACCGTCGGTTTCCGGCACGCCCCATTCCTTGTCGTGATAATCGATATAAAGCTGATCCTGGCTTACCCAGCCGCAACGTTGCATAGGTCATCTCCCTTCCTGATACGGTAAACGCAAAAATTTCAATCTGCCCGGCTTGACGTGTTTGCTAAAGAGACAATAGTTAATACAGGGCTATACGCCCTAATACCTCTTCGAACAATGACATATATCGCCGAACTCGGCTCTTTCTGGAGTCGCTTTGATGATGTTAAAAAAAATCAGTGGTCGCCATGCTGCTTCTGGCCTGGTGGGTGTCTCAGCCTGCCTGCTTATATGTAACACCGCTTTTGCGTGGCAACAGGAATATATCGTTTCAGATGCACAAAGTAATACGACGGAACGCTATACATGGGACGCCGATCACCAACCTCGTTATGAAGATATTCTCGCGGAGCGTATCAACCATTCGCAGAATGCTGCGGGCTTTGCCCTGAACGACCCATCCGGTTCAGATGCGGAAACCGTTCTGAGCGTTGGCTGGAATTTTCCCGTGGCGGGACATTTTACCACCGGCCCCGTCATGGCGTGGCGCACTGATGGCGCTCCCCCTGCAACGGTGAATGCATTTGGTGAGGTAACTACCACGCAGCCGCTTACCGATCCCCTCTGGCATGCCAGCGTGAACTCGTTGGGGTGGCGCGTTGATACGCAGTATGGTGATTTACATCCCTGGGCGAAGATCAGCTACAACCAGCAGTCGGAGGAAGAATATTTGTACACCCTGGGCTTAAGCGCCAAATTTTAGGGTTGTTACTTTTTTAAACGCTGCGGTAACATATTTAATACAATAACGGCGCGGGCTGTGGTGATAGTGGTCACTCACCTTTAAGCGTTTTCTTTTCCGGCAAGGTCATTCATTCCCGCTTCCAGGCATTTCATTCCGTATCTCCTGCATTTCATGCCGTTTTACCCCTGGCGTTTTGGGGTTTTGTTTATCGTGTCCTCAGCGAACTTCCTTAATTTCTCTTGCAGGACACTGCCATGAACACATCAACTTATAACCGCACGCGTTGGCTGACGCTTTTCGGCACCATCGTTACCCAGTTCGCACTGGGCTCGGTCTATACCTGGAGCCTGTTTAACAGCGCCCTGTCCGATAAGCTCGGCGCACCGATAAGCCAAGTGGCATTCTCCTTCGGCTTGCTGAGCCTTGGATTAGCGATTTCCTCTTCCGTGGCGGGCAAACTTCAGGAGCGCTTCGGCGTGAAGCGCGTAACCATGGCCTCCGGGATCCTGCTGGGCGTGGGCTTCTTCCTGACGGCACATTCAAACAACCTGATGATGCTGTGGTTAAGCGCCGGGGTGCTGGTGGGTCTGGCGGACGGCGCAGGTTATCTGCTGACGCTGTCTAACTGCGTGAAGTGGTTCCCGGAGCGTAAAGGGCTTATCTCCGCGTTTGCCATTGGTTCATATGGCCTGGGCAGCCTGGGGTTCAAATTCATTGACTCCCATCTGCTGGCCTCGGTTGGGCTTGAGAAAACCTTTATGATCTGGGGCGTGATTGTGCTGGTAATGATCCTCTTCGGCGCCACGCTGATGAAAGATGCGCCGCAGCAGGAAGTGAAAACCGTTAACGGCGTGGTGGAGAACGATTTCACCCTCGCTCAGTCCATGCGTAAGCCGCAGTACTGGATGCTGGCGGTGATGTTCCTGACGGCCTGCATGAGCGGTCTGTATGTCATCGGTGTGGCGAAAGATATCGCGCAGGGGATGGTAAAACTGGACGCGGCGACGGCGGCGAACGCGGTAACGGTCATCTCCATCGCTAACCTCTCGGGTCGTCTGGTACTGGGTATCCTGTCTGACAAAATCGCCCGTATCCGTGTGATTACGCTGGGGCAGGTCATCTCCCTGGTGGGTATGGCAGCACTGCTGTTCGCTCCGCTGAACGAGGCGACATTCTTTGCAGCAATTGCCTGCGTAGCCTTTAACTTTGGCGGCACTATTACCGTCTTCCCGTCACTGGTGAGCGAGTTCTTCGGCCTGAACAACCTGGCGAAAAACTACGGCGTCATTTATCTCGGCTTCGGTATCGGCAGTATTTGCGGTTCACTGATTGCCTCGCTGTTTGGCGGCTTCTACGTGACCTTCTGCGTGATATTCGCTTTGCTGATTATTTCGCTGGCGCTGTCCACCACGATCCGTCAGCCGCAGCGCGAACTGTATAAAGAAGCGCATGTATGATGCGATGAAAAGAGGCCGCAGGGCCTCTTTTATTTATTTCTAAATCGCTTCCGGACTTGCTATTTTGTAAAAATCTTCATCGATTCACATTCTCTGCTGCCACTTTTCTTCCCTGCTGTGGTCTACTTATCGCGCTTGTAGACGTTTCTGATAACGGTTTCTCTCGCATCTACTTACTCTGTCAGCTTTCTCACTGAGATTCGGCGGGTTTTTATACCCCTTCCCCCAGGGTTGTTTGCATGAAATATATTAGGTCTCTTACCCAGCAAAGATTGTGTCTGATGCTGGCTGTCTATATCGGTTTGTTTCTGAATGGCGCGGTGCTGTTCAGACGAGTGGAAGGTTATTTCGAACACCTCACTGTAAGAAATGGAATTTTTGCCGCGATTGAAGTGTTTGGCTCAATTCTGGCGACCTTCTTCCTGTTACGCCTGCTCTCTCTCTTTGGCCGTCGTACATGGCAAATTCTGGCCTCGCTGGTGGTGATTATCTCCGCCGCCGCAAGCTATTACATGACATTCATGAACGTGGTCATTGGCTACGGTATTGTGGCCTCGGTGATGACCACGGACATCGACCTCTCGAAAGAGGTGGTGGGTCAAGGGTTCATCCTGTGGACGATTCTGACCTGCCTGATCCCGCTCTTCTTTATCTGGAGTAACACCTGTCGCTACACCCTGTTACGCCAGCTGCGTACCCGGGGACAGCGCATCCGCAACGTCGCCGTCGTTCTTCTGGCGGGTCTGCTGGTATGGGCGCCTATTCGCCTGATGGAAAAGCAGCAAAAACGGATCGAAAAAGCGACAGGCGTGGATATGCCAAGCTACGGCGGCGTGGTGGCTAACTCGTACCTGCCGTCTAACTGGCTGTCGGCGTTAGGTCTTTATGCCTGGGCTCAGGCGGACGAATCCAGCGATGTGAAATCGCTGATTAACCCAACCAAAAAGTTCACCTACCAGGCTCCGGCTGACGGGCTGGATGATACTTACGTGGTCTTCGTTATCGGCGAAACGACGCGCTGGGATCATATGGGTATTCTCGGTTATGACCGCGATACCACCCCGAAACTGGCGCAGGAAAAGAATCTGGTGGCATACCGCGGCTACTCCTGCGATACCGCCACGAAGCTCTCGTTGCGCTGTATGTTTGTTCGCGAGGGCGGTGCGAGTGATAACCCTCAACGCACTCTCAAAGAGCAAAACGTATTTGCTGTTCTGAAGCAGCTTGGATTTAGCTCCGATCTGTTCGCCATGCAAAGTGAGATGTGGTTCTACACCAACACCATGGCGGATAACATCGCCTACCGCGAGCAGATTGGCGCCGAGCCGCGTAACCGCGGAAAGAACGTTGATGACATGCTGCTGCTCTCTGAGATGGAACAGTCGCTAAAAAACCATCCGCAGGGTAAGCACCTTATTGTTCTGCATACCAAAGGGTCACACTACAGCTACTATCAGCGTTACACGCGCGATTTCGCCAAATGGACGCCTGAGTGCGTCGGCATTAACAAGAACTGTAGCAAGCAGGAGTTGATCAATGCCTATGATAACTCGATTCTGTATGTGGATACCTTCCTCAGCCGGGTGATTGACCAGCTTCGCGATAAGAAAGCGATTGTGATCTACGCGGCCGACCACGGCGAGTCCATCAACGAGAAAGAGCATTTACACGGTACGCCGCGTAAGCTGGCGCCACCAGAGCAGTTCCGCGTGCCGATGATCATGTGGATGTCGGACAAGTATCTGGAAAACCCGGACAAAGCTAAAATGTTTGCCCACCTGAAACAGCAGGCAGAGATTAAGGTACCGCGCCGTCACGTTGAGCTGTACGACACTATTATGGGCTGTCTCGGCTATACCTCACCGAACGGTGGGATTAACGAAAACAACAACTGGTGTAAACTCCCTGATAACACCACAAAAGCCGCGCAGTAGCTGGTCTGGCGAGAATATCGCCAGTTGAATGGCTTTTTGAAAATAAGGGATTGACGAGGGCGCACCTCAGCAGTAAGATGCGCTCCGCATTCGGCGAGTAGCGCAGCTTGGTAGCGCAACTGGTTTGGGACCAGTGGGTCGGAGGTTCGAATCCTCTCTCGCCGACCACATTCTAAAAAGGGCTAACCGCAAGGTTAGCCCTTTTTGCATTAACGCGTTACCCCACACGAGTCCTCAAAATACCCCTTAGCCCTGCATCCCCCTGCCTGCTTGCGGTTTTGTGACATAATCCATTGTATTTTTTTATATATAGTTTGATCTTTTTTCGCGTTGCTTATGGATAACCTCAGCATTTTTCGCTGTGCGTTTTAACGTTCGCGGTATTTAGTGCTCAGATAATCACCATTCTGTAAGAAAATTTACCCATTCTGAATAAAACTTAATCACTGGGTGTTGCGAAATAGGGAGGGGTTTGTGCTGCAACATGGCGAGTAGCATAAATTTCTCTGCTGAAAACTGGCATTCAGAGTTTTTTTAATCTTTGTTTGCGGTTTCTCACACTCCACGTAAATCCCCGCCACCTGTATTGACGTTTTCACATTCTGTTGACAGATTGTAGGGCACGAGGGGCATTTCAGGGAGGATCTGCGCTGCAACTCAAACGCTCTTCTGAAAGGATTCTCTATCCCTTTTAACGCCCTCGGGCATCACCGACCGGACCGGGTAAAAAATAAATAAAGGTCAGGCGGCGTAACACAACAAAGCAAAACATCACATTGGAGCACAATAATGAGTATTTCCTTGAAGAAGTCAGGGATGCTGAAGCTTGGTCTGAGCCTGGTGGCCATGACCGTCGCAGCAAGCGTACAGGCAAAAACCCTGGTTTACTGTTCTGAAGGCTCTCCGGAAGGCTTTAACCCACAGCTCTTTACCTCTGGTACGACTTACGACGCAAGCTCTGTACCGATCTATAACCGTCTGGTTGAATTTAAAACCGGTACCACGGAAGTGATTCCTGGCCTGGCTGAAAAGTGGGATATCAGCGAAGACGGTAAAACCTATACCTTCCACCTGCGTCAGGGCGTGAAGTGGCAGGACAGCAAAGAATTCAAACCTACGCGCGACTTTAACGCCGACGACGTAGTGTTCTCCTTCGACCGTCAAAAAAATGCCCAGAACCCGTACCATAAAGTGTCTGGCGGCAGCTATGAATACTTCGAAGGGATGGGTCTGCCAGACCTGATTGCTGAAGTGAAAAAAGTGGACGATAAAACCGTTCAGTTCGTGCTGACGCGTCCGGAAGCGCCATTCCTCGCTGACCTGGCGATGGACTTCGCCTCT
Source organism: Enterobacter sp. MGH85 (assembly GCF_001037655.1). Taxonomy (NCBI): domain Bacteria; kingdom Pseudomonadati; phylum Pseudomonadota; class Gammaproteobacteria; order Enterobacterales; family Enterobacteriaceae; genus Enterobacter; species Enterobacter sp. MGH85. Next base: position 639,895 of record NZ_KQ089925.1, on the reverse strand, counting down.
ATTCTCTCTAAAGAGTACGCGGACAACATGCTGAAAGCCGGCACGCCGGAAAAAGTGGACCTGAACCCAATCGGTACCGGCCCGTTCCAGCTGCTTCAGTACCAGAAAGATTCCCGTATTCTGTATAAAGCCTTCCCGGGCTACTGGGGCACCAAGCCGCAGATCGACCGTCTGGTCTTCTCCATCACGCCTGACGCATCCGTGCGTTACGCAAAATTGCAGAAAAACGAATGTCAGGTGATGCCGTATCCAAACCCGGCTGACATCGCGCGCATGAAGCAGGACAAAAATATCAACCTGATGGAGCAGGCGGGCCTGAACGTGGGGTATCTCTCCTTCAACACCGAGAAGAAACCGTTCGATGACGTGAAAGTGCGTCAGGCGCTGACCTACGCGGTGAACAAAGAAGCGATCATCAAAGCCGTTTACCAGGGCGCTGGCGTTGCGGCCAAGAACCTGATCCCACCAACCATGTGGGGCTATAACGACGACATTAAGGACTACACCTACGATCCCGAGAAAGCGAAAGCGCTGCTGAAAGAAGCGGGCCAGGATAAAGGTTTCACCGTTGAGCTGTGGGCGATGCCGGTACAGCGTCCTTACAACCCGAACGCACGTCGTATGGCGGAAATGGTTCAGGCTGACTGGGCAAAGATTGGCGTACAGGCCAAAATTGTGACCTACGAGTGGGGCGAGTACCTGAAACGCGCCAAAGCGGGCGAACACCAGGCGGTCATGATGGGCTGGACCGGCGACAACGGGGATCCGGACAACTTCTTCGCGACCCTGTTCAGCTGTGCGGCAGCGAAAGACGGTTCCAACTACTCTCGCTGGTGCTACAAGCCGTTTGAAGACCTGATCCAGCCGGCGCGTGCGACCGATGATCACAACAAACGTATCGAACTGTACAAGCAAGCGCAGGTTGTCATGCACGATCAGGCTCCGGCGCTGATTGTTGCTCACTCCACCGTGTACGAGCCAGTGCGTAAAGAAGTGAAGGGCTACGTGGTCGATCCACTGGGCAAACACCACTTCGAAAACGTGTCTGTTGAATAATAAGTAGGGTGTTCTCCCTCTCCCTGTGGGAGAGGGCAGGGGTGAGGGGCGTGCATGCATCCCCTCACCCTAACCCTCTCCCGAAGGGAGAGGGAATTTACATTTGTGAGCAATACAGACGTCACGCTACTGAGCGTGCGTCATCAGAGAGAATCCGGGTTATGTTGCAGTTCATCCTCCGACGTCTGGGACTGGTTATCCCGACGTTTATCGGTATCACCCTTCTCACTTTTGCCTTCGTCCATATGATCCCGGGTGATCCGGTGATGATTATGGCGGGCGAGCGTGGTATCTCCCCTGAACGTCATGCGCAACTGCTGGCTGAACTCGGCCTTGATAAGCCGATGTGGCAGCAGTACCTCCACTACATCTGGGGCGTATTACACGGCGATTTAGGGATTTCACTGAAAAGCCGTCTTCCGGTGTGGGACGAGTTCGTGCCGCGTTTCCAGGCGACGCTGGAACTCGGCATCTGCGCCATGATCTTCGCGACCGCGGTGGGGATTCCCGTCGGCGTGCTGGCTGCCGTTAAGCGTGGCTCTATTTTCGACCACACCGCCGTTGGCCTGGCACTGACCGGCTACTCCATGCCTATCTTCTGGTGGGGCATGATGCTGATCATGCTGGTCTCGGTGCAGTGGAACCTGACGCCGGTCTCCGGACGTGTCAGCGATATGGTTTTCCTTGACGACACCAACCCGTTAACCGGCTTTATGCTGATTGATACGGCGATCTGGGGCGAAGAGGGCAACTTCATTGATGCGGTTGCGCACATGATCCTGCCTGCAATGGTGCTGGGCACCATCCCACTTGCGGTGATCGTGCGTATGACTCGTTCCTCCATGCTGGAAGTGCTGGGCGAAGATTATATTCGTACTGCCCGCGCTAAAGGTCTGACCCGTATGCGCGTCATCATCATTCATGCCCTGCGTAACGCCATGCTGCCGGTGGTGACCGTTATCGGTTTGCAGGTCGGTACGCTGCTGGCCGGGGCGATCCTGACCGAAACCATCTTCTCCTGGCCAGGCCTTGGACGCTGGCTGATTGATGCGCTGCAACGCCGTGATTATCCGGTTGTGCAGGGCGGTGTATTGCTGGTCGCGACGATGATTATCCTCGTCAACCTGCTGGTCGATTTGCTGTACGGCGTGGTGAACCCGCGTATTCGCCATAAGAAGTAAGGGGCCATCATGTCACAAGTTACTCAAAATAAAGCGGTTACCGCACCGGTGCCAATGACGCCGATGCAGGAATTCTGGCACTACTTCAAGCGCAACAAAGGCGCGGTCGTCGGGCTGGTATATGTTTCCATCATGATCCTGATTGCGGTGTTTGCGAACTTCCTTGCGCCGTATAACCCCGCGGACCAGTTCCGTGATGCGCTGCTCGCGCCACCGGCCTGGCAGGAAGGTGGTAGCCTGACGCACCTGCTCGGTACTGATGACGTTGGCCGCGATGTGCTGTCTCGTCTGATGTACGGTGCGCGCCTCTCTCTGCTGGTTGGCTGTCTCGTTGTGGTGTTGTCGCTGATCATGGGCGTTGTGCTTGGTCTGGTGGCGGGCTACTTCGGCGGCATCGTTGATAACGTCATCATGCGTATCGTCGATATCATGCTGGCATTGCCAAGCCTTCTGCTGGCCCTGGTGCTGGTCGCGGTCTTTGGTCCTTCGATAGGCAATGCCGCGCTCGCGCTAACGTTCGTTGCGCTTCCTCACTATGTCCGATTAACCCGTGCGGCCGTGCTGGTCGAGGTGAACCGCGATTATGTGACAGCATCTCGAGTGGCGGGTGCGGGGGCGATGCGCCAGATGTTCGTCAATATTCTTCCTAACTGCCTTGCACCGCTGATTGTTCAGGCGTCGCTCGGTTTTTCTAACGCCATTCTCGATATGGCCGCTCTTGGCTTCCTTGGCATGGGTGCGCAGCCGCCAACACCGGAATGGGGCACCATGCTCTCCGACGTGTTGCAGTTCGCGCAAAGCGCCTGGTGGGTCGTCACCTTCCCGGGTCTGGCGATTCTGCTGACGGTGCTGGCATTTAACCTGATGGGTGATGGTCTGCGTGATGCACTTGATCCCAAACTGAAGCAGTAAGAGGCACGAGATGGCGTTATTAAATGTAGATAAATTATCGGTGCACTTCGGCGATGAAGGCACACCGTTTCGTGCTGTGGACCGCATCAGCTATAGCGTAAATCAGGGCGAAGTGGTTGGTATCGTTGGGGAGTCCGGTTCCGGTAAGTCAGTGAGTTCACTGGCAATCATGGGGCTGATTGACTATCCCGGCCGCGTAATGGCGGAAAGCCTGGAGTTCAATGGTCAGGATCTGCAGCGCATTTCCGAAAAACAGCGCCGCCAGCTGGTGGGAGCGGAAGTGGCGATGATCTTCCAGGACCCGATGACCAGTCTGAACCCGTGTTACACCGTGGGTTTCCAGATTATGGAAGCCATTAAGGTGCACCAGGGCGGTAACAAGCAAACCCGTCGCCAGCGCGCTATTGACCTGCTGACGCAGGTGGGTATACCCGATCCGGCATCGCGTCTGGACGTTTATCCGCACCAGTTGTCCGGTGGGATGAGTCAGCGTGTAATGATCGCGATGGCCATTGCCTGTCGTCCAAAACTGCTGATTGCCGATGAACCGACAACCGCGCTGGACGTGACCATTCAGGCGCAAATTATTGAGCTACTGCTGGAGTTGCAGCAGAAAGAGAATATGGCGCTGGTGCTGATTACGCACGATCTGGCGCTGGTGGCTGAAGCGGCACACAAAATCATTGTGATGTATGCAGGCCAGGTGGTGGAGACCGGGAGTTCACACGATATCTTCCGGGCCCCGCGTCATCCCTATACGCAGGCGCTGCTGCGCGCGCTGCCGGAGTTCGCGCAGGATAAAGCGCGTCTGGCCTCGCTGCCGGGGGTGGTACCGGGTAAATATGACCGTCCTCAGGGCTGTCTGCTTAACCCGCGCTGCCCGTATGCGACGGATAAATGCCGCGTCGACGAGCCGGAGCTGAACCTGTTAGCTGACGGACGTCAGTCGAAATGCCACTACCCACTCGATGATGCCGGGAGGCCAACACTATGAGTACGCAACAAATGCTGTTGCAGGCCATCGACCTGAAAAAACATTACCCGGTGAAGAAGGGCCTCTTTGCTCCTGAGCGCCTGGTAAAAGCGCTGGATGGTGTCTCCTTTACTCTCGAACGCGGAAAAACGCTGGCGGTGGTAGGGGAATCTGGCTGTGGGAAGTCCACGCTGGGCCGTCTGTTAACGATGATTGAAGTTCCGACTGGCGGCGAGCTTTACTATCAGGGCCAGGATCTGCTCAAGCACGATCCGCAGGCGCAGAAACTGCGACGTCAGAAAATCCAGATTGTGTTCCAGAATCCGTATGGTTCGCTGAACCCGCGAAAAAAAGTGGGGCAGATTCTGGAAGAGCCGCTGCTGATCAACAGCAACCTGAGCAAAGAGCAGCGTCGTGAAAAAGCGCTGGCGATGATGGCGAAGGTGGGCCTGAAAACCGAGCATTACGATCGCTATCCGCATATGTTCTCTGGCGGTCAACGTCAGCGTATCGCCATCGCCCGTGGTCTGATGCTCGACCCGGACGTGGTGATTGCCGATGAACCGGTTTCGGCGCTCGACGTATCCGTGCGTGCGCAGGTGCTGAACCTGATGATGGATTTACAGCAGGATCTTGGGCTGTCGTACGTTTTCATCTCCCATGACCTGTCTGTGGTTGAGCACATTGCCGATGAGGTGATGGTGATGTATCTGGGACGCTGCGTAGAGAAGGGGACGAAAGATCAGATCTTTAATAACCCGCGTCATCCATATACTCAGGCACTACTGTCTGCGACGCCGCGACTGAACCCGGATGACCGTCGTGAGCGCATTAAGTTGACCGGCGAGTTACCAAGCCCGCTTAACCCGCCGCCGGGATGTGCGTTCAACGCCCGCTGCCGTCGCCGCTTCGGTCCGTGTACGCAGTTGCAGCCACAACTGAAAGATTATGGCGGACAGCTGGTGGCCTGCTTCGCGGTCGATCAGGATGAAAACGGCGAAAAGCCGCATGCATAAAGGAAAAAACCGGCGATAAGCCGGTTTTTTTTACGTCTGAGATCTACTTCCGTAAACGAATCTGGTCAACGGCGTGTTTCTCACTCTTGGTGAGGATCAGGCTTGCACGTTCGCGCGTCGGCAGGATGTTCTCTTTGAGGTTGACGTAGTTGATCTCATTCCACAGCCCGGTCGCCACGTTGATAGCCTCTTCTTCAGAGAGCTGAGCGTAGTTGTGGAAGTAAGAATCCGGGTCGGTGAACGCCCCTTCACGGAACTTCAGGAAGCGGTTGATATACCAGCGTTGCAACAGATCTTCAGGCGCATCCACATAAATTGAGAAATCGACGAAGTCAGAGACAAACACGTGATGCGGATCGTGAGGGTAATCCATCCCGCTTTGCAGTACGTTTAAGCCCTCCAGAATCAGGATGTCGGGCTGCACCACCGTTTTGTCACCATCCGGGATGCGGTCGTAGATCAGATGCGAGTAGACCGGTGCGGTAACGTTCGGCACGCCCGATTTTAAATCAGAGACAAACTTTACCAGGCGGTGCATATCATAAGAGAGCGGGAAGCCCTTCTTCTTCATCAGGCCGCGTTCTTTCAACACCTCATTGGGATGCAGGAAGCCGTCGGTGGTGATCAGCTCCACGCTGCGGTGTTCCGGCCAGCGGCTCAGCAGCGCCTGTAGCACGCGCGCGGTGGTACTTTTACCCACTGCCACGCTGCCCGCAATACTGATGATATAAGGAATACGTTGACCGTTCGTGCCGAGGAACTGTTCCAGTACGGCCTGACGACGCAAGTTGGAGCTGATGTAAAAGTTAAGCAAGCGAGAGAGGGGGAGATAGATTTCTGCCACCTCTTCCAGGGAGAGATCTTCGTTTATCCCTTTTAGCCGTGCGATTTCACCTTCCGTCAGTGTCATAGGGACGGAGTCACGCAGGGCTGCCCACTGGCTACGGTTAAACTGAAGATAGGGCGTCATTAACGTTTGCTCTTTTTTGCTCATAAGCATGCTTCTGTGAACCATCACGAAACGGCGGGTGCGGGCTCATCACATAGTTAATTTTGGACAATGGGCAGGAGGTTAACACCAGATGAGAGGAATAATAAGAAAAAATATGGGAAAGCGATGCTTAACCGGGCAGGCATCACCCGGGGCTATAGCGTGCCGAAATCAGGCGTTCATGTTGGATTTTTAATCGCGAGCGGATGAATTTACAGCGGTTAGCCCTGGTTTCGAATAAAATGTGAGCGAAAGAACGTTTTATGCAATTTTTTAGTTGCATGACTGCGCAGGTCTCCATAGAATGCGCGCTACTTGATGCCGACTTAGCTCAGTAGGTAGAGCAACTGACTTGTAATCAGTAGGTCACCAGTTCGATTCCGGTAGTCGGCACCATCAAGTCCGGTGGGGTTCCCGAGCGGCCAAAGGGAGCAGACTGTAAATCTGCCGTCACAGACTTCGAAGGTTCGAATCCTTCCCCCACCACCACTTTCTGGCAGCGTCAACGCCGCCGGAGCTGGTTGGAAAAATTGACCAGCTCGAACAGAAAAGAGAGAAATCTCTTTTTTTGTTACAGAAAGAACTGGGTAGCCGAGTTTCAGGATGCGGGCATCGTATAATGGCTATTACCTCAGCCTTCCAAGCTGATGATGCGGGTTCGATTCCCGCTGCCCGCTCCAATACGTGCTGATATGGCTCAGTTGGTAGAGCGCACCCTTGGTAAGGGTGAGGTCCCCAGTTCGACTCTGGGTATCAGCACCACTTCACTTCTCCCTCCCTTTCTCTCTGTTTCAATGTAAATGTATTCAACAGTTCAGGCATTTTCGCCTGGTTGATGTGGTGATATCACCGATTTATCCGTGTCTTAGAGGGACAATCGATGTCTAAAGAAAAGTTTGAACGTACAAAACCGCACGTTAACGTCGGTACTATCGGCCACGTTGACCATGGTAAAACAACGCTGACCGCTGCAATCACTACCGTACTGGCTAAAACCTACGGCGGTGCTGCTCGTGCTTTCGACCAGATCGATAACGCACCAGAAGAAAAAGCTCGTGGTATCACCATCAACACCTCTCACGTTGAGTATGACACCCCGACTCGCCACTACGCACACGTAGACTGCCCAGGCCACGCCGACTATGTTAAAAACATGATCACCGGTGCTGCGCAGATGGACGGCGCGATCCTGGTTGTTGCTGCGACTGACGGCCCTATGCCTCAGACTCGTGAGCACATCCTGCTGGGTCGTCAGGTAGGCGTTCCTTTCATCATCGTGTTCCTGAACAAGTGCGACATGGTTGATGACGAAGAGCTGCTGGAACTGGTAGAGATGGAAGTCCGTGAACTGCTGTCTCAGTACGATTTCCCAGGCGACGATACCCCAATCGTTCGTGGTTCCGCGCTGAAAGCGCTGGAAGGCGACGCAGAGTGGGAAGCGAAAATCATCGAACTGGCTGGCTTCCTGGATTCTTACATCCCAGAACCAGAGCGTGCGATTGACAAGCCATTCCTGCTGCCAATCGAAGACGTATTCTCCATCTCCGGTCGTGGTACCGTTGTTACCGGTCGTGTAGAGCGCGGTATCATCAAAGTTGGTGAAGAAGTTGAAATCGTTGGTATCAAAGAGACTGCGAAGTCTACCTGTACTGGCGTTGAAATGTTCCGCAAACTGCTGGACGAAGGCCGTGCTGGTGAGAACGTTGGTGTTCTGCTGCGTGGTATCAAACGTGAAGAAATCGAACGTGGTCAGGTTCTGGCGAAGCCAGGCTCAATCAAGCCACACACCAAGTTCGAATCTGAAGTGTACATTCTGTCCAAAGACGAAGGCGGCCGTCATACTCCGTTCTTCAAAGGCTACCGTCCACAGTTCTACTTCCGTACAACTGACGTGACCGGTACCATCGAACTGCCAGAAGGCGTAGAGATGGTAATGCCAGGCGACAACATCAAGATGGTTGTGACTCTGATCCACCCAATCGCGATGGACGACGGTCTGCGTTTCGCAATCCGTGAAGGCGGCCGTACCGTTGGCGCGGGCGTTGTTGCTAAAGTTCTCGGCTAATCGCTGATAACATTTGACGCAATGCGCAATAAAAGGGCATCATTTGATGCCCTTTTTGCACGCTTTCACATCAGAACCTGGCTCATCAGTGATTAATTTTGTCATAATCATTGCTGAGACAGGCTCTGCGGAGAGCGTATAATACGAAAAGCGAATAGCATTTCGATTGGTTTGCCTCGCACTCGCGGGGTGAAAATGTTTGTAGAATACTTCTGACAGGTTGGTTTATGAGTGCGAATACCGAAGCTCAAGGGAGCGGGCGCGGCCTGGAAGCGATGAAATGGGTAGTTGTAGCCGTGCTGCTGATTGTGGCGATTGTCGGCAACTATCTTTATCGTGACATGATGCTGCCGCTACGCGCGCTTGCAGTGGTAATTCTGATTGCTGCGGCGGGTGGTGTCGCGCTGTTGACGACGAAAGGCAAAGCGACCGTTGCGTTTGCCCGCGAAGCGCGTACCGAAGTCCGCAAGGTCATTTGGCCGACTCGCCAGGAAACATTGCACACCACGCTGATTGTAGCGGCGGTAACCGCTGTAATGTCACTGATCCTGTGGGGACTGGATGGTATTCTGGTTCGCCTGGTATCCTTTATCACTGGCCTGAGGTTCTGAGATGTCTGAAGCCCCTAAAAAGCGCTGGTACGTCGTTCAGGCGTTTTCCGGTTTTGAAGGCCGCGTAGCTACGTCGCTGCGTGAGCATATCAAATTACACAATATGGAAGAGTTATTTGGCGAAGTTATGGTTCCGACCGAAGAAGTGGTTGAGATCCGTGGCGGCCAACGTCGCAAAAGCGAGCGTAAATTCTTCCCGGGTTACGTGCTGGTTCAGATGGTGATGAACGACGCGAGCTGGCACCTGGTGCGCAGCGTACCACGCGTGATGGGCTTTATCGGCGGCACATCTGACCGTCCGGCGCCAATCAGCGACAAAGAAGTTGATGCGATTATGAACCGCCTCCAGCAGGTGGGTGATAAACCGCGTCCGAAAACGCTGTTTGAACCGGGTGAGATGGTTCGTGTTAACGACGGTCCGTTTGCTGACTTTAATGGCGTCGTCGAAGAAGTGGACTACGAGAAGTCCCGCCTGAAAGTTTCCGTTTCTATCTTTGGTCGTGCGACCCCGGTAGAGCTGGACTTTGCTCAGGTAGAAAAAGCCTAAGCAGCGATCAAAAAAGCGACGATTTAATCGTTGCACAGGGCGCGAGATTGGAATACAATTTCGCGCCTTTTGTTTTTATGGGTTCCGACCCGTAAAACGAATTTTATTCACGGGGAGCCTCTCCGAGGCGTTATTACCCAATCAGAGGATTTTAGAATGGCTAAGAAAGTACAAGCCTACGTCAAGCTGCAGGTTGCAGCAGGTATGGCGAACCCAAGTCCACCAGTTGGTCCAGCTCTGGGTCAGCAGGGTGTGAACATCATGGAATTCTGTAAAGCGTTCAACGCCAAAACTGAATCCATGGAAAAAGGTCTGCCAATCCCAGTTGTAATCACTGTTTACGCTGACCGTTCTTTCACTTTCGTTACCAAAACCCCTCCAGCAGCAGTTCTGCTGAAGAAAGCAGCGGGCATCAAGTCTGGTTCCGGTAAGCCGAACAAAGACAAAGTGGGTAAAATTTCCCGCGCTCAGCTGCAGGAAATCGCGCAGACCAAAGCTGCCGACATGACTGGTTCCGACATTGAAGCGATGACTCGCTCCATTGAAGGTACTGCACGTTCCATGGGCCTGGTAGTGGAGGACTAAGAAATGGCTAAACTGACCAAGCGCATGTCCGTGATCCGTGACAAAGTTGATGCGACCAAACAGTACGACATCAACGAAGCTATCGCTCTGCTGAAAGAACTGGCAACTGCTAAGTTCGTTGAAAGCGTTGACGTTGCCGTTAACCTGGGCATCGACGCTCGTAAATCCGATCAGAACGTTCGTGGCGCAACTGTACTGCCACACGGTACTGGCCGTTCCGTACGCGTAGCTGTATTTGCTCAGGGTGCAAACGCTGAAGCGGCTAAAGCTGCCGGCGCTGAACTGGTAGGTATGGAAGATCTGGCTGATCAGATCAAGAAAGGCGAAATGAACTTTGACGTTGTTATTGCTTCTCCAGATGCAATGCGCGTTGTTGGCCAGCTGGGCCAGGTTCTGGGTCCACGCGGCCTGATGCCAAACCCGAAAGTGGGTACTGTAACTCCTAACGTTGCTGAAGCGGTTAAGAACGCTAAAGCAGGTCAGGTTCGTTACCGTAACGACAAAAACGGCATCATCCACACCACCATCGGTAAAGTGGACTTTGACGCTGACAAACTGAAAGAAAACCTGGAAGCTCTGCTGGTTGCGCTGAAAAAAGCTAAACCAACTCAGGCGAAAGGCGTGTACATCAAGAAAGTTAGCATCTCCACCACCATGGGTGCAGGTGTTGCAGTTGACCAGGCTGGCCTGAGCGCTGCTGCAAACTAATGCCTTTACGTGGGCGGTGATTTTGTCTACAATCTTACCCCCACGTTTGCTAACAAAAGTTAGCGGCTAAAAGAATTGTTCGTTGGAGCCTGGCCTATCCAGGCCTCCGTCGAAGACCGCAGGTGTTTCGCAAGAAACTTAATCCCCTGCGTAGACGGTGACAGAACGCTAAGATTATTTTAAATACTCTGGCTTGTTTCTGCTCACCGTATTAAGACGCTCTTCCCGTTGGGTCGAGTGAAGTGAGTTCCGGAACATGAGTTCCGGCAAACATCCAGGAGCAAAGCTAATGGCTTTAAATCTTCAAGACAAACAAGCGATTGTTGCTGAAGTCAGCGAAGTAGCCAAAGGCGCGCTGTCTGCAGTAGTTGCGGATTCCCGTGGCGTTACTGTAGACAAAATGACTGAACTGCGTAAAGCAGGTCGTGAAGCTGGCGTATACATGCGTGTTGTTCGTAACACCCTGCTGCGTCGCGTAGTTGAAGGTACTCAGTTCGAGTGCCTGAAAGACACGTTTGTTGGTCCGACCCTGATTGCATACTCTATGGAACACCCGGGCGCTGCTGCTCGTCTGTTCAAAGAGTTCGCGAAAGCGAATGCAAAATTTGAGGTCAAAGCTGCAGCCTTTGAAGGTGAGTTGATCCCGGCATCGCAAATCGATCGCCTGGCCACCCTGCCGACCTACGAAGAAGCAATTGCACGCCTGATGGCAACCATGAAAGAAGCTGCGGCTGGCAAACTGGTTCGCACTCTGGCTGCTGTACGCGATGCGAAAGAAGCTGCTTAATCGCAGTTATCTTTATAAAGCATTTGCTTACGTATAAACTTATTCTGATTTTCAGGAACAATTTAAATGTCTATCACTAAAGATCAAATCATTGAAGCAGTAGCAGCTATGTCCGTAATGGACGTTGTAGAGCTGGTTTCTGCAATGGAAGAAAAATTCGGTGTTTCTGCTGCTGCTGCTGTAGCTGTAGCTGCGGGCCCGGCTGAAGCTGCTGAAGAAAAAACTGAATTCGACGTAATTCTGAAAGCTGCTGGCGCCAACAAAGTTGCTGTAATCAAAGCAGTACGTGGCGCAACTGGCCTGGGTCTGAAAGAAGCTAAAGACCTGGTAGAATCTGCTCCAGCTGCGCTGAAAGAAGGCGTGAGCAAAGACGACGCAGAAGCACTGAAAAAATCTCTGGAAGAAGCTGGCGCTGAAGTTGAAGTTAAATAAGCCAACTTTTCTGGTTGCAGCCTAAGTAATTAGGCTGATGGCTGGTGACTTTTTAGTCACCAGCCTTTTTGCGCTGTAAGGCATCAGCAGCATTTCACACTGTTTGACTGCTGGTTGTCCTGACAATGCTTGTTTCTATCGACGACTTAATATACTGCGACAGGGTGCTCGCTCTGTGTAAATCGCAATGAAATGGTTTAAGCGTGATAGCAACAGGTATTGCGGAAAGTATTCAATTTTCCGGTCCACAAAATGGTGTTGCACAAACTGTCCCTTCGTCGGACAGATGGGTCGACTTGTCAGCGAGCTGAGGAACCCTATGGTTTACTCCTATACCGAGAAAAAACGTATTCGTAAGGATTTTGGTAAACGTCCACAAGTTCTGGACATTCCATATCTCCTTTCTATCCAGCTTGACTCGTTCCAGAAGTTTATCGAGCAAGATCCTGAAGGGCAGTACGGCCTGGAAGCAGCCTTCCGTTCCGTGTTCCCGATTCAGAGCTACAGCGGTAATTCCGAGCTGCAGTACGTCAGCTACCGCCTTGGCGAACCGGTGTTTGACGTTCAGGAATGTCAGATCCGTGGCGTGACCTATTCCGCACCGCTGCGCGTAAAACTGCGTCTGGTGATCTACGAGCGCGAAGCGCCGGAAGGCACCGTAAAAGACATTAAAGAACAAGAAGTCTACATGGGTGAAATTCCACTCATGACGGACAACGGTACTTTCGTTATCAACGGTACTGAGCGTGTTATCGTTTCCCAGCTGCACCGTAGCCCGGGCGTCTTCTTCGACAGCGATAAAGGTAAAACGCACTCTTCCGGTAAAGTACTGTATAACGCACGCATCATTCCTTACCGTGGTTCATGGCTGGACTTCGAATTCGATCCAAAAGACAACCTGTTTGTCCGTATCGACCGTCGTCGTAAGCTGCCTGCAACCATCATTCTGCGTGCACTGAACTATACCACTGAGCAGATCCTGGACCTGTTCTTTGAGAAAGTGATCTTTGAAATCCGCGACAACAAGTTGCAGATGGAGTTGGTGCCGGAACGTCTGCGTGGTGAGACCGCGTCGTTCGACATCGAAGCCGACGGCAAAGTGTATGTGGAAAAAGGTCGCCGTATCACCGCGCGCCACATCCGCCAGCTGGAAAAAGATGATATCAAACACATCGAAGTTCCGGTTGAATACATTGCAGGAAAAGTAGCCGCGAAAGATTACGTTGATGAATCAACTGGCGAGCTGATCTGCCCGGCGAACATGGAGCTGAGCCTGGATCTGCTGGCTAAGCTGAGCCAGTCTGGCCACAAACGTATCGAAACGCTGTTCACCAACGATCTGGACCACGGTCCGTACATCTCTGAGACTGTACGCGTCGACCCAACCAACGATCGTCTGAGCGCGCTGGTTGAAATCTACCGCATGATGCGTCCTGGTGAGCCACCAACTCGCGAAGCGGCGGAAAGCCTGTTCGAGAACCTGTTCTTCTCCGAAGACCGCTACGATCTGTCCGCGGTAGGTCGTATGAAGTTCAACCGTTCTCTGCTGCGCGACGAGATCGAAGGTTCCGGTATCCTGAGCAAAGACGACATCATTGAAGTGATGAAGAAGCTCATCGATATCCGTAACGGTAAAGGCGAAGTGGATGATATCGACCACCTCGGCAACCGTCGTATCCGTTCCGTAGGCGAAATGGCGGAAAACCAGTTCCGCGTTGGCCTGGTTCGTGTAGAGCGTGCGGTGAAAGAGCGTCTGTCTCTGGGCGATCTGGATACCCTGATGCCTCAGGATATGATCAACGCCAAGCCGATTTCTGCGGCAGTGAAAGAGTTCTTCGGTTCCAGCCAGCTGTCTCAGTTCATGGACCAGAACAACCCGCTGTCTGAGATCACGCACAAACGTCGTATCTCTGCACTCGGCCCAGGCGGTCTGACCCGTGAACGTGCAGGCTTTGAAGTTCGAGACGTACACCCGACTCACTACGGTCGCGTATGTCCAATCGAAACGCCTGAAGGTCCAAACATCGGTCTGATCAACTCCCTGTCCGTGTACGCACAGACAAACGAATACGGTTTCCTTGAGACCCCGTATCGTAAAGTGACCGACGGTGTGGTTACCGACGAAATTCATTACCTGTCTGCTATCGAAGAAGGCAACTACGTTATCGCTCAGGCGAACTCCAACCTGGATGACGAAGGCCACTTTGTAGAAGATCTGGTTACCTGCCGTAGCAAAGGCGAATCCAGCCTGTTCAGCCGCGACCAGGTTGACTACATGGACGTATCCACCCAACAGGTGGTATCCGTCGGTGCGTCCCTGATCCCGTTCCTGGAACACGATGACGCCAACCGTGCATTGATGGGTGCGAACATGCAACGTCAGGCCGTTCCAACTCTGCGTGCTGATAAGCCGCTGGTTGGTACCGGTATGGAACGTGCTGTTGCCGTTGACTCCGGTGTTACAGCAGTTGCTAAGCGTGGCGGTACCGTTCAGTACGTTGACGCATCCCGTATCGTTATCAAAGTTAACGAAGACGAGATGTATCCGGGCGAAGCGGGCATCGACATCTACAACCTGACCAAATACACCCGTTCTAACCAGAACACCTGTATCAACCAGATGCCTTGCGTATCTCTGGGTGAGCCAGTTGAGCGCGGCGACGTGCTGGCAGACGGTCCGTCCACCGACCTCGGTGAACTGGCGCTCGGTCAGAACATGCGCGTAGCGTTCATGCCGTGGAACGGTTACAACTTCGAAGACTCCATCCTCGTCTCCGAGCGTGTGGTTCAGGAAGATCGTTTCACCACCATCCACATTCAGGAACTGGCCTGTGTGTCCCGTGACACCAAGCTGGGGCCAGAAGAGATCACTGCCGACATCCCTAACGTGGGTGAAGCTGCGCTCTCCAAACTGGATGAATCCGGTATTGTTTACATCGGTGCGGAAGTGACCGGCGGCGACATTCTGGTTGGTAAGGTTACACCGAAAGGCGAAACCCAGCTGACGCCAGAAGAGAAACTGCTGCGTGCTATCTTCGGTGAGAAAGCGTCTGACGTTAAAGACTCTTCTCTGCGCGTACCAAACGGTGTTTCCGGTACGGTTATCGACGTTCAGGTCTTCACTCGTGACGGCGTTGAGAAAGATAAGCGTGCGCTGGAAATCGAAGAGATGCAGCTCAAACAGGCTAAGAAAGACCTGTCTGAAGAACTGCAAATCCTCGAAGCGGGTCTGTTCAGCCGTATCTATGCGGTGCTGGTTGCCGGTGGCGTTGAAGCTGAGAAGCTCGACAAACTGCCACGCGATCGCTGGCTGGAGCTGGGCCTGACCGACGAAGAGAAACAGAATCAGCTGGAACAGCTGGCTGAGCAGTATGATGAACTGAAACACGAGTTCGAGAAAAAACTCGAAGCGAAACGCCGCAAAATCACTCAGGGCGACGATCTGGCACCAGGCGTGCTGAAGATTGTTAAGGTGTATCTGGCTGTTAAACGTCAGATCCAGCCTGGTGACAAGATGGCAGGTCGTCACGGTAACAAGGGTGTTATCTCTAAGATCAACCCGATCGAAGATATGCCGCACGATGCTAACGGTACGCCGGTAGATATCGTACTGAACCCACTGGGTGTACCGTCTCGTATGAACATCGGTCAGATCCTGGAAACCCACCTGGGTATGGCTGCGAAAGGTATCGGCGACAAGATTAACGCCATGCTGAAGCAGCAGGAAGAAGTCGCGAAACTGCGCGAGTTCATCCAGCGTGCCTACGATCTGGGTACCGACGTGCGTCAGAAAGTCGACCTGAACACCTTCAGCGATGATGAAGTTCTGCGTCTGGCGGAAAACCTGCGTAAGGGTATGCCAATTGCAACGCCGGTATTCGACGGTGCAAAAGAAGCTGAAATTAAAGAGCTGCTGCAACTGGGTGGTCTGCCAACGTCTGGTCAGATTACGCTGTTTGACGGCCGTACCGGTGAACAGTTCGAGCGTCCGGTAACCGTAGGTTACATGTACATGCTGAAACTGAACCACCTGGTCGACGACAAGATGCACGCTCGTTCTACCGGTTCTTACAGCCTGGTTACTCAGCAGCCGCTGGGTGGTAAGGCTCAGTTCGGTGGTCAGCGCTTCGGGGAGATGGAAGTGTGGGCGCTGGAAGCATACGGCGCAGCATACACCCTGCAGGAAATGCTCACCGTTAAGTCTGATGACGTGAATGGTCGTACTAAGATGTATAAGAACATCGTAGACGGCAACCATCAGATGGAACCGGGCATGCCAGAATCCTTCAACGTACTGTTGAAAGAGATTCGTTCGCTGGGTATCAACATCGAACTGGAAGACGAGTAATTCTCGCTCAAACAGGTCACTGGTGTCGGGTTAACCCCCGACACCAGATTGTGCTAACTCCGACGGGAGCAAATCCGTGAAAGATTTATTAAAGTTTCTGAAAGCGCAGACTAAAACCGAAGAGTTTGATGCGATCAAAATTGCTCTGGCTTCGCCAGACATGATCCGTTCATGGTCTTTTGGTGAAGTTAAAAAGCCGGAAACCATCAACTACCGTACGTTCAAACCTGAGCGTGACGGCCTTTTCTGTGCGCGTATTTTCGGGCCAGTAAAAGACTACGAGTGCCTGTGCGGTAAGTACAAGCGCCTGAAACACCGTGGTGTGATCTGTGAGAAGTGCGGCGTTGAAGTGACCCAGACCAAAGTACGCCGTGAGCGTATGGGCCACATTGAGCTGGCGTCTCCAACTGCTCACATCTGGTTCCTGAAATCTCTGCCGTCCCGTATCGGCCTGCTGCTGGATATGCCGCTGCGCGATATCGAACGTGTTCTGTACTTCGAATCTTATGTTGTGATCGAAGGCGGGATGACGAATCTGGAACGAAACCAGATTCTGACCGAAGAACAGTATCTGGACGCGCTGGAAGAGTTCGGTGACGAATTCGACGCGAAGATGGGTGCGGAAGCTATCCAGGCCCTGCTGAAGAGTATGGATCTGGAGCAAGAGTGTGAAACTCTGCGCGAAGAGCTGAACGAAACCAACTCCGAAACCAAGCGTAAAAAGCTGACCAAGCGTATCAAACTGCTGGAAGCGTTCGTTCAGTCTGGTAACAAACCAGAGTGGATGATCCTGACCGTTCTGCCGGTTCTGCCGCCAGATCTGCGTCCGCTGGTTCCGCTGGATGGTGGTCGTTTCGCAACGTCGGATCTGAACGATCTGTACCGTCGCGTGATCAACCGTAACAACCGTCTGAAACGTCTGCTGGATCTGGCTGCGCCGGACATCATCGTACGCAACGAAAAACGTATGCTGCAGGAAGCGGTAGATGCCCTGCTGGATAACGGTCGTCGCGGTCGTGCGATCACCGGTTCTAACAAACGTCCTCTGAAATCTTTGGCCGACATGATCAAAGGTAAGCAGGGTCGTTTCCGTCAGAACCTGCTCGGTAAGCGTGTTGACTACTCCGGTCGTTCTGTAATCACCGTAGGTCCATACCTGCGTCTGCATCAGTGCGGTCTGCCGAAGAAAATGGCTCTGGAGCTGTTCAAACCGTTCATCTACGGCAAGCTGGAACTGCGTGGCCTGGCCACCACCATCAAAGCCGCTAAGAAAATGGTTGAGCGTGAAGAAGCTGTCGTTTGGGATATCCTGGACGAAGTGATCCGCGAACACCCGGTACTGCTGAACCGTGCACCAACTCTGCACCGTTTGGGTATCCAGGCATTTGAGCCAGTCCTGATCGAAGGTAAAGCGATCCAGCTGCACCCGCTGGTTTGTGCGGCCTATAACGCCGACTTCGATGGTGACCAGATGGCTGTTCACGTACCGCTGACGCTGGAAGCCCAGCTCGAAGCGCGTGCGCTGATGATGTCTACCAACAACATCCTGTCTCCAGCGAACGGTGAACCTATCATCGTTCCTTCTCAGGACGTTGTATTGGGTCTGTACTATATGACCCGTGACTGTGTTAACGCCAAAGGCGAAGGCATGGTGCTGACTGGCCCGAAAGAAGCTGAGCGTATTTATCGCGCTGGCCTGGCCTCTCTGCATGCGCGCGTTAAAGTGCGTATCACCGAATACGAAAAAGATGAAAACGGCGAATTCGTGGCGATTACCAGCCTGAAAGACACGACCGTTGGCCGTGCGATTCTGTGGATGATCGTACCGAAAGGTCTGCCTTTCTCCATCGTCAACCAGGCGCTGGGCAAGAAAGCGATCTCCAAAATGCTGAACACCTGTTACCGCATTCTGGGCCTGAAGCAGACCGTTATCTTCGCTGACCAGACAATGTACACCGGCTTTGCTTATGCAGCGCGTTCAGGTGCATCTGTTGGTATCGATGACATGGTCATCCCAGAGAAGAAACACGAGATCATCTCTGAAGCGGAAGCTGAAGTTGCTGAGATCCAGGAGCAGTTCCAGTCTGGTCTGGTAACCGCAGGCGAACGTTACAACAAAGTTATCGATATCTGGGCTGCGGCGAACGATCGTGTATCCAAAGCGATGATGGATAACCTGCAAACCGAAACCGTGATTAACCGTGACGGCGTAGAAGAGCAGCAGGTCTCCTTCAACAGCATCTACATGATGGCCGACTCCGGTGCGCGTGGTTCTGCGGCACAGATTCGTCAGCTGGCAGGTATGCGTGGTCTGATGGCGAAGCCAGATGGCTCCATCATCGAAACGCCAATCACCGCGAACTTCCGTGAAGGTCTGAACGTACTCCAGTACTTCATCTCCACGCACGGTGCGCGTAAAGGTCTGGCGGATACCGCACTGAAAACGGCGAACTCCGGTTATCTGACGCGTCGTCTGGTTGACGTTGCGCAGGATCTGGTCGTCACCGAAGACGATTGTGGCACCCTCGAAGGTATCACCATGACCCCGGTTATCGAGGGTGGTGATGTTAAAGAGCCGCTGCGCGATCGCGTACTGGGTCGTGTGACCGCGGAAGACATCCTGAAGCCGGGCACCGCAGACATTCTGGTTCCACGCAACACTCTGCTGCACGAACAGTGGTGTGACCTGCTGGAAGCGAACTCTGTTGACTCTGTGAAAGTGCGTTCCGTTGTATCCTGTGACACCGACTTTGGTGTGTGTGCGCACTGCTACGGTCGTGACCTGGCGCGTGGCCACATCATCAACAAAGGTGAGGCTATCGGCGTTATCGCAGCACAGTCCATCGGTGAGCCGGGTACACAGCTGACGATGCGTACGTTCCACATCGGTGGTGCGGCATCTCGTGCGGCTGCTGAATCCAGCATCCAGGTGAAAAACAAAGGTAGCATCAAGCTCAGCAACGCGAAGTCTGTTGTTAACTCCGCAGGCAAGCTGGTTGTGACTTCTCGTAACACCGAGCTGAAGCTGATCGACGAATTCGGTCGTACCAAAGAGAGCTATAAAGTGCCTTACGGTGCGGTTATGGCGAAAGGTGATGGCGAGCAGGTTGCCGGCGGCGAAACCGTAGCAAACTGGGATCCACACACCATGCCGGTTATCACCGAAGTAAGCGGTTTCATCCGCTTCACTGACATGATCGACGGCCAGACCATTACTCGTCAGACCGACGAGCTGACCGGTCTGTCTTCTCTGGTGGTTCTGGATTCTGCTGAACGTACTACCGGTGGTAAAGATCTGCGTCCTGCACTGAAAATCGTTGATGCTCAGGGTAACGACGTTCTGATCCCTGGCACCGATATGCCTGCGCAGTACTTCCTGCCGGGTAAAGCGATTGTACAGCTGGAAGATGGCGTACAGATCAGCTCTGGTGACACCCTGGCGCGTATTCCTCAGGAATCCGGCGGTACCAAGGACATCACCGGTGGTCTGCCACGCGTTGCGGACCTGTTCGAAGCACGTCGTCCGAAAGAGCCTGCTATCCTGGCTGAAATCAGCGGTATCATCTCCTTCGGTAAAGAGACCAAAGGTAAGCGCCGTCTGGTTATCACGCCAGTAGATGGCAGCGAGCCGTACGAAGAGATGATTCCTAAGTGGCGTCAGCTCAACGTGTTCGAAGGTGAACGCGTGGAACGTGGTGACGTGGTCTCCGATGGTCCAGAAGCGCCGCACGACATCCTGCGTCTGCGTGGTGTGCATGCTGTTACTCGTTACATTGTTAACGAAGTACAGGACGTATACCGTCTGCAGGGCGTTAAGATTAACGATAAGCACATCGAAGTTATCGTTCGTCAGATGCTGCGTAAAGCAACCATCGAAAACGCGGGCAGCTCCGACTTCCTGGAAGGCGAGCAGGTTGAATACTCACGCGTTAAGATCGCTAACCGCGATCTGGAAGCGAACGGCAAAATCGGTGCGACCTTTGCACGCGATCTGCTGGGTATCACCAAAGCGTCTCTGGCAACCGAGTCCTTCATCTCTGCTGCATCGTTCCAGGAAACCACTCGTGTCCTGACCGAAGCAGCTGTTGCAGGTAAACGTGATGAACTGCGCGGTCTGAAAGAGAACGTTATCGTGGGTCGTCTGATCCCGGCCGGTACCGGTTATGCGTACCACCAGGATCGTATGCGTCGTCGTGCAGCGGGTGAACTGCCAGCTGCACCGCAGGTGACTGCCGAAGATGCATCCGCGAGCCTTGCAGAACTGCTGAACGCAGGTCTGGGCGGTTCCGACAACGAGTAATCGTTGATGCCCGGTAGGTAAAATTACCGGGCATATGAATCACAGGTCGGGTAAGCGCAGCGCCACCCGACAATAAAAAACCCGCCTCGGCGGGTTTTTTTACGTCTGTATGTCTTCAATTCACTAACGGGATGCGTCGATAAAGCTCAATCATATCGCCCGCCAGATCCTGAATGACCATCGCGTTCATCAGGTGATCCTGAGAGTGAACGGTGATCAGGTTAACCGGAAGTTTCCCGGTCCCTTCGTCAAGACCGATGAGCTGCGTCTGGATCGTATGCGCATGTTTCACATATTCACGCGACTCTTCCATCGCTTTCTTGGCTTCGTCAAAGTCACCTTTTCGCGCCATCTGCAACGCTGTCAGGGCCGCACTGCGCGCCGCACCTGCATTGACCAGTAGCTCCATGATTGTGGTTTCTAAGTCTTCCATTATGACTCCAGCAGCTTGAGCGCTTTTTCCAGTACGGCATCACCTTTCATCATGCCGTAATCCATCATGTCGATAACCGCGACCTTTTTTCCGAGCGGATCGGCCTGCGCCTGGAGTTTTGCCTGTTCGTATTTAACCTGTGGCCCCAGTAATACGATATCAGCCGTCGCGATGTTATCTTTAAACTCCGCGACCGGAACGGCTTTAATGGTTACTTCGACTCCTTTTTTCTGCGCGGCATCTTTCATACGTTGAACCAGCATGCTGGTTGACATTCCCGCTGCACAGCATAAAACGATGTTCTTCATAGTCAGCCTCGATCTACATGTGTTTATTGATAATTATCCCGCGCAGACCGCTTCAACAACCGCTTTACCGCGATTGTGTGTCAGGCATCACAAAGAAATCGGCATTTTTCTGAAACCGGTTACAATTTTATACATGAAAGCATTCTGCCCGTCTTAACGGGCGGAATTTCAGGAAGGGTATTATCGGCTAGCCGTGCTTACGATGCGGTTTTTACCCTGTTGTTTAGCGGTATACAGCGCTTCATCTACGTTGCCGATAAATTGTTCCAGCGGTTCGAAGTGCCACTCTCCCACCCCCGCGCTGAAGGTTACTCGCAGGTTCTCTTCCCGCCAGGTCCGTTTTTCCACGGCGGTGCGCCAGGCTTCCAGTAGCGCGTGCGCGGAGTTCATCAGCTCGGCCGGGAAAATCACCCCGAACTCTTCCCCACCGTAGCGGTAAACGGAAACGTGGTGCGGCTGCATGATCTGAATACCTTCGCGCGCCACGCTGCGCAGAACAATATCCCCGCTCAGGTGGCCCCAGGTGTCGTTAATAGATTTGAAGTTATCGATATCGACCAGCGCCAGAACGAAGGGTTGATGAGCGGTCAGCAGCTCATCCACATCGTTGTCGAAAGCACGGCGGTTCTTGCAGCCTGTCAGCGCATCATGGGTGGCCTGACGGACATAGGCCATCTCACGTTCCTTATTGGTTCGAATGGTATGGCTGAGCATCGCCTCAAGTCGTGGCGCCTGATTGACGTCTCCGGTTTTGATGGCGTTGATAATGTTCATCAGCACAGAACGCGAGGCATGGCGCAGGTAGAGCCCGAACAGAATGATGATGATTGCCGCCAGCGCAAATCCCCAGCCGACGACGGTGGTTTCATGCCGGGTGATGACGGAAAGCGTGGCATCGGAGACCCGATAAATCACAAACCAGTCCGGATTGGTGAAAGAGTAGTAGTAATACCAGGTTTTACTTTTGGGGTCGAAAAGATGCCCTTCGCCGCTGGTCATTTTGTCCATCAGCGCTTCGCTTACGTACTGCTTAAAGAGCGCCCCCGTGTCCGGATGCAGCACAACGGCGCCGTCACGTTCCACGACAAAAAACTCACCCTGAACCGGTGCCACCATCTGGCGCAAGGTATACCCCATGGAGGTTAAATCAAGATGGAAAGCGAGCGTGCCCTTCAGACGGCCTTCCGGTGAAATGACCGGTTTATAGAGGGTGACCGTAGGATGTTGGGTGAAATAGTCCAGATAGGGGCGGGTGTAGTGAGGAAAGTTGCTGGCTTCCGCTTGCCCGATAAACCATGGGCGTGTTCGTGCGTCGAACGACCTACTCTTCTCCGTTGGCAGTACTTCCGGCGCGCGCAGATGGTGCCCTTCGGTGTCCGCCAGAGAGATAGACGACACCGTCGGCATCAGGTTCTGCAAATGCATTAACATCTGCAAACCCTGTGCTGGATCGATATTTATCGTCTGATTCACTCTGTCGTCACGGGCGTAGTACATCGCAGCGCGACCAAGAATATAGTCGTTTTCTCGCAGAATGGATTCGGTATAGTTCACCGCCAGATTATGGGTGAAGTTACCATTAATTTTATGATAATCCTCAATAAAATCCTTCCGTTGTGAAAGGATGACCAGGATCGCGATTATCGCGAAACTGAACAGAATCCCCGCGAAGCTGACCATAATTGGTCGGGTGAAAGAGAGCTTTTTACTGTGGAGTGCCATGAGTTGTGCATCAATCCAGATGGTAGACGCGTTGCGTCTGTCGATATCCTCAGCATAGTCGCTGTCAGATTGCTGGTAGTAAATTATACAGAAAGCGATTTCCGACGGGTTGATTTATCTTAAGAGTAGATAAGAAACGACGTATTTATTTTATCAATTGAAATTTTGTTTAAGGGGCGGAGGGCAGGGCGAAACGAGGAAGAAGCATTTTCACCCTGGTCAGCGTCCGTTGCTGACGTGGTTAATCCTAATAAAACCGGGCAGATCTCCTCAATCGCCCGGCGTTGATCTTACGAGCCGTCTCTTAACCTTTCCGCGTTTTTGCAGGCGGTTTCAGCGCAAATGCGAAGCTCTTCCCAGCCAGCTGTCCCAGTCTTTCCACACGGGCTGTAGCCCCTGTGCAGTCAGGGCTTCCGCCACCGCGTCGGGCCGTCGTCCGTCGTGCGGTGCAAACTGTTCCAGTTCCGGGCGATCGTCCGCGTAACCGCCCGGCTGCGTTTTGGAAAAGGCGCTGACGTTGTTGATCGCCAGAGGGATCGCGCGGTCGCGAAACGCGGGGGATTCACGCGTGGAGAGCGACAATTCCACTTCCGGCGCGAACAGGCGAAATGCGCACAGGGTTTGCACCAGCTGGCGCTCATCCATCAGCGAGGCGGGTTCAATGCCTCCCGTACACGGACGCAGCCGTGGGAATGAGATGGAATAGCGGCTTTGCCAGTAGTACTGCTGTAGCCACAGCAGATGCTCTGCCACCATATAGCAATCAACCCGCCAGCTGTCGGACAGACCGATAAGCGCGCCCAGCCCAATTTTATCGATACCGGCGCGCCCCAGCCTGTCCGGCGTTTCCAGCCGGAAGATGAAATCCTGCTTCTTCCCTTTCAGGTGATGCCGGGCATAGGTCGCCTCGTGGTAGGTTTCCTGATAAACCATTACGCCGTCCAGCCCAAGGGTTTTCAGTTCCGCATATTCCTCTTGCGACAGAGGCTGCACTTCCATTTGCAATGAGGCAAATTCGCGGCGGATGGCCGGAAGATGCTGGCGAAAATAGTCCATCCCCACTTTGCCCTGATGTTCACCCGTCACCAGTAAGAGATGTTCAAAACCCATCTCACGAATAGCCGCACACTCGCGGGCGATCTCATGCTCATCCAGCGTTTTACGCTTAATGCGGTTGCTCATTGAGAAGCCACAGTAGGTGCAGTCGTTGGCGCACAGATTAGAGAGATAAAGCGGCACGTAAAAGCTCACCGTGTTGCCAAAGCGCTGGCGGGTGAGGCGTTGCGCGCGCTGCGCCATCGGTTCAAGGTATGCGCTGGCAGCCGGAGAAAGCAGGGCCATCAAATCCTCGCGGGTCACATGCCGGGCTGTTAATGCCCGCTCTACGTCCGCAGAGGTTTTACTGTTGATGCGTAAGGCAATATCGTCCCAGTTAAGCTGACGCCAGCGATCGGTAAAGGTAGCCATCAGAGTGCCTCCAGAAAACCGGTCAGCGGGCTGGTGGCCTGCGCCTGAAAGCTGCGCGAGCCGGGGCCGGACTGTCGTGCCAGCAGACCGGACTCCACGGCAAGGCGGAACGCACGCGCCATCATCACCGGGTCGTCGGCCACCGCAATCGCGGTATTGACCAGCACCGCATCGGCCCCCATCTCCAGCGCCTGCGCGGCGTGACTGGGTACGCCGATGCCCGCATCCACCACCACGGGCACGGTCGCCTGCTCGATGATGATCTCCAGCATCGCGCGGGTCTCCAGTCCCTGGTTGGAGCCAATGGGCGCCCCTAACGGCATCACGGCCGCGCAGCCGACCTCTTCCAGACGCTTACACAGCACGGGATCGGCACCACAGTAGGGCAGAACGGTGAATCCCTGCTGCACCAGCGTCTCTGCCGCTTTCAGGGTTTCGATCGGATCGGGCAACAGCCAGCGGGCGTCCGGGTGAATTTCCAGCTTCAGCCAGCAGGTGCCGAGCGCTTCCCGGGCCAGATGCGCAGCGAAAATTGCTTCCTCGGCCGTTTTCGCACCGGAGGTATTGGGTAAGAGCGTCACGCCTGCCTCCAGTAACGGCGCAAGTATGGCATCGTTGTGCTGACGCAGATCCACGCGCTTCATCGCCAGCGTCACCAGCTGGCTGCCGCTTTCACGAATAGCATCCACCATTAGCTGCGGGGAGGCGAATTTTCCGGTTCCGGTAAACAGATGTGAATCAAAGACTTTGTCGGCAATACGTAACATCTCAGCCCCCAGCGATAACCTGAAACAGCAGGATCTGGTCGCCTTCATTGACCTGCTGATGTTCCCACCGCTCGCGCGGCAGGATCTGTTGATTGAGCGCCAGCGCCGTTCCCGGCTTCATCTGGCGCAGCGTGTCGAGCAGGGCGGCAACGGTGAGATCGTCGTCGCACGTCATCGGCTCATCGTTAAACAGAATGCGCATCGCGGCCTCCGCATACCGGGCAGCGGTTGGCGCGGTTTAACGCCAGATGGCGCCAGCCGCTGGAACGGGCGTCGAACAGCCGGAGCGTGTTGCGCTCTGTTTCCATGCCGCTGAGCAACTTGATGGCTTCCAGCGCCTGAAGGGTACCCATCACGCCCACCACCGGCCCAAGAATGCCAGCCGTGCGGCAGTTACGCTCCGGTTCAGCCTCGTCCGGCCACAGGCAGCGGTAGCAGCCCTGCGCCCACGGCGGCGTAAGCACCATTATCTGCCCGCCGAAACCGACCGCGCTGGCGGTGATCAGCGGCGTGTTCTGTGCAACACAGGCCGCATTAATGGCCTGACGCGTTGCCATATTGTCCGTGCAGTCCAGCACCACGTCGGCAAGGGCAACTTCGCGTTGCAGATCTTCTCCGCTCAGCCGCGTCTGGAGCGCCACCAGTTCAATATCGGGGTTAAGCTGGTTCAGCCGCTTGCGCGTAACCTGTGCTTTAGGCTGGTTAACATCTTCTGTCGTGAAGAGGATTTGCCGTTGCAGGTTGCTGAGGTGTACCTCATCGTCATCGGCCAGTACCAGCGTTCCCGCGCCCGCCCCGGCCAGATACAGCGCGGCGGGCGCGCCCAAGCCACCCAAACCGACAATCAGTACCCGGCTGGCGAGCAGCTTTTGCTGCCCGTCAATGGCGATATCCTCCAGCAGGATCTGGCGGCTGTAGCGCATAAAATCACGATCTTTCATCGCCTGCTCCTGCCAGTTGTAAAAGCCGTGCGGTGGCGGTCTGCCAGTCTGCGGCCTGGGTGATAGCGCTGACGACGGCGATACTGCCGACGCCGGTTTCCAGCACGGCGGGCGCACGATCAAGGCTGATCCCGCCGATGGCGACGGTGGGGTAATCGGCAAGGCGCTTAACGTGGGCTGCCAGCTGAGCCAAACCCTGTGGGGCAGACGGCATCTGTTTGGTTTGCGTCGGGAAAACGTGGCCGAGGGCGATGTAGGAGGGGCGGGCCGCCAGCGCCACGTCGATCTCCATATCATCGTGGGTGGAAACGCCCAGCCGCAGACCGGCGTTACGGATTGCGTTGAGATCGGTCGTTTCCAGATCTTCCTGTCCCAGATGCACGCCATACGCCTGGTGTTTAACCGCCAGCCGCCAGTAGTCGTTGATAAACAGGCGGGCGTGGTAGCGACGTCCCAGCGCGATAGCGGCGGCCACGTCGGCCTCCACCTCTTCGTCGCGTTTATCCTTGATGCGCAGCTGGAGGGTGCGAACGCCTGCCTCCAGCAAGCGCTCTATCCACGCCACGCTGTCCACCACCGGGTAAAGCCCTAAGCGGAAGGGGACAGGTGGGAAATCGGGCTGGTACATTACGCCTCCTCCTTTTTGAGGTAGATTTCGCCGCCTTTGGCGCGGAAGGTTTCGGACATGTCTGCCATGCCGACTTCAATGGTCTGCGCGGCGGCGTAGTCGCGCACCTCCTGGCTGATTTTCATCGAGCAGAACTTCGGCCCACACATGGAGCAGAAGTGCGCGACTTTGCCCGATTCCTGCGGCAGGGTTTCGTCGTGGTAGGCGCGGGCGGTGAACGGATCCAGCGCCAGGTTGAACTGGTCTTCCCAGCGGAATTCAAAGCGCGCTTTGGACATGGCGTTGTCGCGAATTTGCGCGCCCGGATGGCCTTTCGCCAGATCCGCCGCGTGGGCGGCAATTTTGTAGGTGATCAGCCCCTGCTTCACGTCCTCTTTGTTTGGCAGCCCGAGGTGCTCTTTCGGCGTCACGTAGCAGAGCATGGCGCAGCCGAACCAGCCGATCATCGCCGCGCCGATCCCGGAAGTGAAGTGGTCATAGCCCGGCGCAATATCGGTGGTCAACGGCCCCAGGGTGTAGAACGGTGCTTCGTGGCAGTGCTCCAGCTCCTCGGTCATGTTGCGGCGGATCATCTGCATCGGCACATGGCCCGGGCCTTCAATCATCACCTGCACATCGTACTCCCAGGCGATTTTGGTCAGCTCGCCCAGCGTGTGCAGCTCGGCAAACTGCGCCTCGTCGTTCGCGTCACGGATGGAGCCAGGACGCAGGCCGTCGCCCAGAGACAGAGAAACGTCATAAGCGGCGCAGATCTCGCAGATTTCGCGGAAGTGCTCGTAGAGGAAGTTTTCCTGATGATGGGAAAGGCACCATTTCGCCATAATCGAACCGCCGCGAGAGACGATACCGGTCAGACGCTTCGCGGTCATCGGCACGTAGCGCAGCAGTACGCCCGCGTGAATGGTGAAGTAGTCCACGCCCTGTTCCGCCTGCTCCAGCAGCGTGTCGCGGAACGCTTCCCAGGTGAGGTTTTCGGCGATACCGTTTACTTTCTCCAGCGCCTGATAAATCGGGACGGTGCCAATCGGAACCGGGCTGTTACGCAGGATCCATTCGCGGGTTTCGTGAATGTAACGGCCGGTGGAGAGGTCCATCACCGTGTCCGCGCCCCAGCGCGTCGACCAGACCAGCTTTTCCACCTCTTCTTCGATGGAAGAGGTGACGGCAGAGTTGCCGATGTTGGCGTTGACCTTCACCAGAAAGTTGCGGCCGATAATCATCGGCTCGGATTCCGGGTGGTTGATGTTGGCGGGAATAATCGCGCGCCCGGCGGCTACTTCATCACGCACGAATTCCGGCGTGATGTTCTCCGGCAGGCGAGCGCCAAACCCTTCACCCGGATGCTGGTGGCGCAGCACTTCGCTGCGAATGCGCTCGCGGCCCATGTTTTCGCGGATGGCGATGAACTCCATCTCCGGCGTGACGATACCCTGTCGCGCGTAGTGCAGTTGGGTTACGCATTTGCCCGCTTTAGCGCGTTTCGGCGTCAGCAGGCCAGTAAAGCGCAGCTCGTCCAGACCGTCGTCGGCCAGGCGCGCGTTGGTGTACGCCGAGCTGCGCACGCTCAGTTCTTCGCAGTCGTTACGGGCGTCAATCCACGGCTGGCGAAGCTTTGCCAGACCCTGCTGCACGTTGATAGCAACATCAGGATCGCCGTACGGGCCGGAGGTGTCATACACCGGCACGGCTTCGTTGTCTTCAAATTGCGGGTGCTCTTTGCTGCCGCCGATAAGCGTCGGGCTGAGCTGGATTTCGCGCATCGGCACGCGGATATCGGCCTGTGAACCGGTGATGTAGATGCGCGTTGAGTTCGGGAAAGCGGTGCCTTCCAGGGTGTCGATGAAGCGTTGTGCGTGTTCGCGCTGTTCGCGGCGGGTCAGTTTTGTTGTAGACATAGCTCATTCCAGATGTGAAGGACATGGCTTGTCAGACGACGGATGAAGCAAGAGAAGATCGCCCGAAGGCGATACAACAGCAGTGTGACTCTTGTTCCCTTCGCAGGTATTAACCTGATCAGGTTCCGCGGATCCCGAATTAACGGTCTCAGCCCGTGCTTTCACACTGGGCACTCCGACAAGAAAAATCCCCCTCCGCAGAGGGGCGAATGGTTGTAAATTACTCGTTAACGATTAAGAACTCAAGCAGGGCGCGCAACGTTATCGCTGGTGCTGATAGTCAGGTTGTTGTCCAGCACGAGGGCGATGAGCTTGTCTTCCAGCGTGAATCGCTCTTCCAGTGCTTCGCCAAGGTCGGAAAGCGCCTGCTGAAACTCAAGATAGTTATCGTGATCGATAGCGTTCTCAAGCGTGGAATCGTAGTAGTCCATGATCTGCTGGGTGTTGGCTTCAAGCAACGGACAGAGTTTACTGGCCGCTAAATACGGCGTTGTCCCTTCCATTTCGCGGATAATGCGTTCATAAAGGTTGAAATGGCCGTCGGAGAGGTAGTCGACCAGGCTCTGACAAAAGTCGTCCAGCGCTTTTTCATTGAGTCGCATAAAGGATTCTTTGCCAGGCTTAAGACCAACCAGATTGTAATACGCCACAAGGAGATGCTTGCGCACATGTAGCCAGCGATCCACCAGGGTGTTACTTCCTCCAACGCGCTCAGTCAGGCTTTCCAGCTGGTTTAACATGGTCGACTCCATAAGGTTTAAAATGGGATCTGCTTATCCAAAATGTAACCACAATGCTAACAACATGTCAGTGAAGCGAAGGTAGTGCAATAGATATGGATCGTATTATTGAAAAATCAGATCTGGGTTGGTGGATCGTCAGCCACGAACAAAAATTATGGCTGCCCTCAGGAGAGTTGCCCTACGGTGCCGCGGAAACGTTCGATCTGGTGGGCCAGTCCGCGCTGAAGATCGGCGAGTGGCAGGGCGATCCCGTGTGGTTGATCCAACAGGCGCGCCGTCAGGATATGGGATCCGTACGTCAGGTGCTGGATCTGGACGTCGGCCTGTTCCAGCTGGCGGGGCGCGGCGTACAGCTGGCGGAGTTTTACCGCTCGCACAAATACTGCGGTTACTGCGGCCACACCATGCACCCGAGCAAAACCGAATGGGCGCTGCTCTGCGGCCACTGCCGTGAACGTTACTACCCGCAAATCGCACCGTGCATCATTGTCGCCATCCGCCGTGATGATTCCATCCTGCTGGCGCAGCATACCCGCCATCGCAACGGCATTCACACCGTCCTCGCCGGGTTCGTGGAAGTCGGCGAAACGCTGGAACAGGCGGTGGCGCGCGAGGTGATGGAGGAGAGCGGCATTAAGGTGAAAAACCTGCGCTATGTGACGTCGCAGCCGTGGCCGTTCCCGATGTCCCTGATGACCGCGTTTATGGCGGAATACGACAGCGGCGAGATTGTTATCGATCAGAAAGAGCTGCTGGAGGCGAACTGGTATCGCTACGACGATTTACCGCTGCTGCCCCCGCCGGGAACGGTGGCGCGTCGCCTGATAGAAGATACCGTGGCAATGTGTCGGGCCGAGTATGAGTAGTGTTACACTGACGGACTGACGCAATAAGGAACTGCAAAATGACCGAACTGAAGAACGATCGTTATCTGCGTGCGCTGCTGCGCCAGCCCGTTGATGTCACCCCGGTGTGGATGATGCGCCAGGCGGGACGCTATCTGCCAGAGTACAAAGCCACGCGTGCGCAGGCGGGCGATTTTATGTCGCTGTGCAAAAACGCCGAACTGGCCTGTGAGGTGACGCTCCAGCCGCTGCGCCGCTTCCCCCTCGATGCCGCCATTCTTTTTTCGGACATTCTTACCATTCCGGACGCGATGGGCCTTGGGCTCTATTTCGAAACCGGCGAGGGGCCGCGTTTTACCTCACCGATCAAAAGCAAAGCCGACGTTGATAAGCTGCCGATCCCCGATCCGGAAGGCGAGCTGGGCTATGTGATGAACGCCGTGCGCACCATCCGCCGCGAGCTCAAAGGCGACGTGCCGCTGATTGGCTTCTCCGGTAGTCCGTGGACGCTGGCAACCTACATGGTGGAAGGTGGCAGCAGCAAAGCCTTTACCGTCATCAAAAAGATGATGTACGCAGAGCCGCAGGCCCTGCATGCCCTGCTCGACAAGCTGGCGAAGAGCGTCACGCTCTATCTCAACGCGCAGATTAAAGCGGGCGCGCAGTCGGTGATGATTTTCGACACCTGGGGCGGCGTGCTGACCGGGCGTGATTATCAGCAGTTCTCCCTGTACTACATGCACAAAATTGTCGATGGTCTGCTGCGTGAAAACGAAGGCCGTCGCGTGCCGGTAACGCTGTTTACGAAAGGCGGCGGTCAGTGGCTGGAAGCGATGGCGGCCACCGGCTGTGATGCGCTGGGCCTCGACTGGACCACTGATATTGCCGATGCGCGTCGTCGTGTGGGGGATAAAGTGGCGCTCCAGGGCAACATGGACCCGTCCATGCTCTATGCGCAGCCTGCCCGTATCGAAGAAGAAGTGTCGACTATACTGTCTGGTTTCGGCCAGGGTGAAGGCCACGTCTTCAACCTCGGTCACGGTATTCATCAGGATGTACCGCCAGAACACGCTGGCGTATTTGTGGAGGCGGTGCATCGGCTTTCTGCCCAGTATCACAAGTAAGGAGTGGTTATGGATCTCGCGTCGCTACGCGCTCAGCAAATCGAACTGGCTTCATCGGTGATCCGCGAGGATCGTCTGGATACGGACCCTCCGCGGTACATTGGCGGGGCGGACGTCGGGTTTGAGCAGGGCGGTGAAGTGACGCGAGCGGCGATGGTGGTGCTGAAATACCCGTCGCTGGAGCTGGTGGAGTACAAGGTGGCGCGTATCGCCACCACCATGCCCTATATCCCCGGCTTTCTCTCCTTCCGCGAATATCCCGCGCTGCTGGCCGCGTGGGAGCAACTCTCGCAAAAACCCGATCTGCTGTTTGTTGATGGGCACGGTATCTCCCATCCGCGTCGCTTAGGCGTCGCCAGCCACTTTGGTCTGCTGGTAGACGTGCCGACCATCGGCGTGGCGAAAAAACGCCTGTGCGGTGCGTTTGAGCCGCTCTCTGCCGAACCGGGTGCGCTGGCGCCGCTTATCCATAAAGGCGAGCAGCTGGCGTGGGTCTGGCGCAGTAAAGCGCGCTGTAATCCGCTGTTTATTGCCACCGGGCATCGGGTGAGCATGGACAGCGCGCTGGCGTGGGTGCAGCGCTGTATGAAGGGCTACCGCTTACCTGAGCCTACCCGCTGGGCTGACGCCGTTGCCTCTTCACGTCCGGCATTCATTCGTTGGCAGGAAATTCAGCCGTGATTCAGGTAAACTGCGGCTAATTTTCGATTCGAGACATCATCATGTTACAAAACCCGATTCATCTGCGCCTTGAGAAGCTGGAAAGCTGGCAGCACGTGACGTTTATGGCTTGCCTGTGCGAGCGCATGTACCCCAACTATGCCGCGTTCTGTAAGCAAACGGAGTTTGGCGAAGGCCAGATTTATCGACGTATCCTGGATTTGATCTGGGAGACGCTGACGGTCAAAGACGCAAAGGTAAACTTCGACTCTCAGCTTGAAAAGCTGGAAGAGGCAATTCCGGCGGCGGACGATTACGACCTGTATGGCGTCTACCCGGCTATCGATGCCTGTGTGGCGTTGAGCGAGCTGATCCACTCCCGTCTGAGCGGTGAAACCCTGGAGCACGCCATTGAAGTCAGTAAGGCATCCATCACCACCGTCGCGATGCTGGAAATGACCCAGGAAGGCCGTGAAATGACCGACGAAGAGCTGCGTGCTAACCCGGCGGTTGAACAGGAATGGGATATTCAGTGGGAAATTTTCCGTCTGCTGGCGGAGTGTGAAGAACGTGATATTGAGCTGATCAAAGGGCTTCGCGCGGACCTGCGCGAGGCCGGCGAGAGCAATATTGGTATAATTTTTAACCAATGAGACAACAAAACGTGATTTAACGCCTGTTTTGTCACTCCTCGACTCTTCCCTTTCGCCCCCCGTCTGGTCTACATTTGGGGGGCGAAAAAAAGTGGCTATCGGTGCGTGTATGCAGGAGAGTGCTTTTTTGGCATTTTCGTCGCACTCGATGCTTAGCAAGCGATAAACACATTGAAAGGATAACTTATGAACAAGACTCAACTGATTGATGTAATTGCGGACAAGGCTGATCTGTCTAAAGTGCAGGCTAAAGCTGCTCTGGAATCTACCCTGGCTGCTATTACTGAGTCTCTGAAAGAAGGCGATGCTGTACAACTGGTTGGTTTCGGTACCTTCAAAGTGAACCACCGCGCTGAGCGTACTGGCCGCAACCCGCAGACCGGTAAAGAAATCAAAATCGCCGCAGCTAACGTGCCGGCATTTGTTTCTGGTAAAGCACTGAAAGACGCAGTTAAGTAAGACGCGTGGCAGTGAACAGTTTTAACGAAGGGGCGGCAACGCCCCTTTTGTCATTCTGGCGTGGACCGCTCGCGCTGGCAGGCGTACTGTTGCTGTCTGCCTGTAGTCATGATTCCTCACTCCCCCCGTTTACCGCCAGCGGCTACGCTGACAACCAAGGTGCGGTCAGGATCTGGCGCAAAGATTCCAGCGATGAAGTGCATATGCTTACCGCGTTCAGTCCGTGGCATAACGGCAATACCTCGACCGCAGAATACCGCTGGCAGGGCGATGCGCTGTCGCTCATTGAACTGAATATCTACAGTAAGACTCCCGAACACGTGAAGGTGCGTTTTGACGACCACGGCGAGCTGAGCTTTATGCAGCATGAGGTCAGTGGACTGAAACAGCAGCTTTCCAGCGATCAGGTCGCGCTCTACCGCTACCGTGCTGAACAACTTCGCCAGACCAGCGATGCGCTGCGTCAGGGCCGCGTGGTGCTGCGCCAGGGGCGCTGGCATGCCGACGGCACGGTGACCACCTGCGAAGGGCAGACAGTGAAACCTGAGCTTGAATCCTGGGCAACCGAACACATTCAGCGTCGTCAGCGGCATTCATCTGTGGAGGTGAGTGTGGCATGGCTGGAAGCGCCGGAAGGCTCTCAGCTGTTGCTGGTGGCGAACGAAGATTTCTGCACCTGGCAGCCGACAGAAAAGAGTTTTTGATTTAAGTCCCCTCTCCCTTGAGGGAGAGGGTTAGGGTGAGGGGGAAATTACTCCCCCTGCTCCCGCGCAATGGCACGATAGCCGATATCCTGGCGGCTGAAGCTGCCGTTCCAGTGAATATCCGCCATCAACGCATAGGCGCGCTTCTGCGCCTCTGCCACGGTATGACCCAGCGCGGTCGCACACAGCACGCGTCCACCATTAGTGAGCACGCGGTCATCGTCAGAGAGCTTTGTACCGGCGTGGAACACCTTCGCACCGTCAATCTCTTCCAGCGGCAGGCCGTGGATCTCATCCCCGGTGTTGTAGCTACCCGGATAGCCACCCGCAGCAATCACCACACCTAAAGAGGCACGCTCGTCCCACTCGGAAGTTTTCTCATTCAGCTTGCCTTCGCACGCCGCCAGACACAGATCAACCAGATCGGACTTCATGCGCAGCATGATCGGCTGAGTTTCCGGATCGCCGAAGCGGCAGTTGAATTCAATCACCTTCGGGTTACCCTGCTTGTCGATCATCAGGCCTGCGTAGAGGAAACCGGTGTAGGTATTGCCTTCCGCCGCCATCCCTTTTACGGTTGGCCAGATGATGCGGTCCATGGTGCGCTGGTGTACTTCGTCAGTGACCACCGGAGCAGGGGAGTAAGCACCCATCCCGCCGGTGTTTGGACCCGTGTCGGCATTGCCTACGCGCTTGTGATCCTGGCTGGTGGCCATCGGCAGGACGTGCTCGCCGTCAACCATCACGATAAAGCTCGCTTCTTCGCCGTCGAGGAACTCTTCAATCACGATGCGGTGGCCCGCATCGCCAAAGGCGTTACCCGCCAGCATATCCTGCACAGCGGCTTCCGCTTCTTCAAGGGTCATCGCCACGATAACGCCTTTCCCGGCAGCCAGACCGTCGGCTTTAATCACAATCGGCGCGCCTTTTTCACGCAGGTAAGCCAGAGCAGGCTCAACCTCGGTGAAGTTCTGATATTCCGCCGTCGGGATGTTATGACGCGCGAGGAAATCTTTGGTGAAGGCTTTTGAACCTTCCAGCTGTGCGGCACCTTCCGTTGGGCCGAAAATTTTCAGGCCCGCGGCGCGGAAGGCATCTACAACGCCGATCACCAGCGGCGCTTCCGGGCCCACAATCGTCAGATCGATATTCTCGTTCCGGGCAAAGCTCAGCAGCGCCGGGATATCGGTTACGCCGATGGCGACGTTCTGTAGCGCGGGCTCCAGTGCGGTACCGGCGTTACCCGGTGCCACAAAGACGGTTTCAACCTGCGGAGACTGCGCTGCTTTCCACGCCAAAGCGTGCTCGCGCCCGCCATTACCAATCACTAATACTTTCATTTTCTGCTCCGGAAATTAATGGCGGAAGTGGCGCATGTCGGTAAAGATCATTGCGATGCCGTGTTCGTCGGCAGCGGCAATCACTTCGTCATCACGGATTGAACCGCCAGGCTGGATCACACAGGTGATGCCCACAGCAGCGGCCGCATCGATACCGTCGCGGAACGGGAAGAAGGCGTCAGAGGCCATGGCGGAACCTTTGACTTCCAGACCTTCGTCACCTGCTTTAATACCCGCGATTTTCGCAGAGTAAACGCGGCTCATCTGGCCTGCGCCTATCCCGATGGTCATGTTCTCTTTGGCGTAAACAATGGCGTTAGACTTCACGAACTTCGCCACTTTCCAGCAGAACAGCGCGTCGCGCAGCTCCTGTTCGGTCGGCTGACGTTTGGTGACCACGCGCAGGTCGGCTTCTGTCACCATACCCAAATCGCGATCCTGAACCAGCAGACCGCCGTTCACGCGCTTGAAGTCCAGGCCCGGCACGCGCTCTGCCCACTGGCCGCAAACCAGCACGCGCACGTTCTGTTTCGCCGCGGTGATTTTCAGCGCTTCTTCGGATGCGGATGGCGCGATGATCACTTCGACAAACTGACGGGAGATGATGGCCTGCGCGGTTTCCGCATCCAGCTCGCGGTTGAAGGCGATAATGCCGCCGAACGCGGAGGTCGGGTCGGTTTTGTAGGCGCGATCGTAGGCATCCATAATGGAGGTGCTTACTGCGACGCCGCATGGGTTGGCGTGTTTGACGATAACGCAGGCCGGCTCGCTGAACTCTTTCACGCATTCCAGCGCGGCGTCGGTATCGGCAATGTTGTTATAAGAGAGGGCTTTGCCCTGTACCTGCTGAGCAGTCGCAACAGAGGCTTCTTTCACCTCTTCTTCTATATAGAAGGCTGCCTGCTGGTGGCTGTTCTCGCCGTAGCGCATATCCTGCTTCTTAATGAAGTTCAGGTTCAGGGTGCGCGGGAAGCGACCAGATGGATCTTTGCTTTCACCGTGGTAGGCAGGAACCAGGCTACCGAAGTAGTTGGCGATCATGCTGTCGTACGCGGCGGTGTGTTCGAAGGCTTTGATGGCGAGGTCGAAACGCGTATCAAGCGTCAGGGACCCTTCGTTGGCGTCCATCTCATTAATAATGGCGCTGTAGTCGCTGCTCTTCACTACGATGGCCACATCTTTATGGTTCTTGGCTGCGGAGCGCACCATGGTCGGGCCGCCGATATCAATGTTCTCTACGGCATCTTCCAGAGAACAGCCTTCGCGGGCGACGGTCTGGGCGAAGGGATAGAGGTTAACGACAACCATGTCGATGGGGGCAATATTGTGCTGCTCCATAATGCCGTCGTCCTGACCGCGACGACCCAGAATGCCGCCGTGCACTTTCGGGTGCAGGGTTTTGACGCGTCCATCCATCATTTCCGGGAAACCGGTGTAGTCGGACACTTCGGTTACCGGCAGACCTTTCTCTGCTAACAGGCGAGCGGTACCGCCTGTAGAAAGCAGCTCCACACCGCGTGCGGAAAGTGCCTGAGCGAATTCGACGATACCGGCTTTATCAGAAACACTGAGCAGAGCGCGGCGGACTGGACGACGTTGTTGCATGGTAAATCCCCTGGATTTCACGATTACAGAGAGCGTTAGATGAATTTTCCAGCGAAAAACTCATCTAACACACCTGACGAGGCCTCCTTGTTAAGCGCGAGCATTTTAACGAAAACGTTTGCGCAACGCTCGCATATTTTCACTTTTTCGAAGCGCTGTGGATAACTCTGTGTATAAAAGGGTATAAGGCGGGGTTTTGCTGGGGAATGCAGCAGTCAGTCATTTTTCTGTCATTTAGCGGTTGCGGCCTGCGGAGAACTCCCTATAATGCGCCTCCATCGACACGGCGGATGTGAATCACTTCACAGACTACCCGGTCGGTTGAAGAGAAAAATCCTGAAATAACGGGTTGACTCTGAAAGAGGAAAGCGTAATATACGCCACCTCGCAACGGTGAGCGAAAGCCGCGTTGCACTGCTCTTTAACAATTTATCAGACAATCTGTGTGGGCACTCAAAGTGACATGGATTCTTAACGTCCTCGGACGAAAAATGAATACCAAGTCTCTGAGTGAACACGTAATTCATTACGAAGTTTAATTCACGAGCATCAAACTTAAATTGAAGAGTTTGATCATGGCTCAGATTGAACGCTGGCGGCAGGCCTAACACATGCAAGTCGAACGGTAACAGGAAGCAGCTTGCTGCTTCGCTGACGAGTGGCGGACGGGTGAGTAATGTCTGGGAAACTGCCTGATGGAGGGGGATAACTACTGGAAACGGTAGCTAATACCGCATAACGTCGCAAGACCAAAGAGGGGGACCTTCGGGCCTCTTGCCATCGGATGTGCCCAGATGGGATTAGCTAGTAGGTGGGGTAACGGCTCACCTAGGCGACGATCCCTAGCTGGTCTGAGAGGATGACCAGCCACACTGGAACTGAGACACGGTCCAGACTCCTACGGGAGGCAGCAGTGGGGAATATTGCACAATGGGCGCAAGCCTGATGCAGCCATGCCGCGTGTATGAAGAAGGCCTTCGGGTTGTAAAGTACTTTCAGCGGGGAGGAAGGCGACAGGGTTAATAACCCTGTCGATTGACGTTACCCGCAGAAGAAGCACCGGCTAACTCCGTGCCAGCAGCCGCGGTAATACGGAGGGTGCAAGCGTTAATCGGAATTACTGGGCGTAAAGCGCACGCAGGCGGTCTGTCAAGTCGGATGTGAAATCCCCGGGCTCAACCTGGGAACTGCATTCGAAACTGGCAGGCTAGAGTCTTGTAGAGGGGGGTAGAATTCCAGGTGTAGCGGTGAAATGCGTAGAGATCTGGAGGAATACCGGTGGCGAAGGCGGCCCCCTGGACAAAGACTGACGCTCAGGTGCGAAAGCGTGGGGAGCAAACAGGATTAGATACCCTGGTAGTCCACGCCGTAAACGATGTCGACTTGGAGGTTGTGCCCTTGAGGCGTGGCTTCCGGAGCTAACGCGTTAAGTCGACCGCCTGGGGAGTACGGCCGCAAGGTTAAAACTCAAATGAATTGACGGGGGCCCGCACAAGCGGTGGAGCATGTGGTTTAATTCGATGCAACGCGAAGAACCTTACCTACTCTTGACATCCAGAGAACTTAGCAGAGATGCTTTGGTGCCTTCGGGAACTCTGAGACAGGTGCTGCATGGCTGTCGTCAGCTCGTGTTGTGAAATGTTGGGTTAAGTCCCGCAACGAGCGCAACCCTTATCCTTTGTTGCCAGCGGTCCGGCCGGGAACTCAAAGGAGACTGCCAGTGATAAACTGGAGGAAGGTGGGGATGACGTCAAGTCATCATGGCCCTTACGAGTAGGGCTACACACGTGCTACAATGGCGCATACAAAGAGAAGCGACCTCGCGAGAGCAAGCGGACCTCATAAAGTGCGTCGTAGTCCGGATTGGAGTCTGCAACTCGACTCCATGAAGTCGGAATCGCTAGTAATCGTGGATCAGAATGCCACGGTGAATACGTTCCCGGGCCTTGTACACACCGCCCGTCACACCATGGGAGTGGGTTGCAAAAGAAGTAGGTAGCTTAACCTTCGGGAGGGCGCTTACCACTTTGTGATTCATGACTGGGGTGAAGTCGTAACAAGGTAACCGTAGGGGAACCTGCGGTTGGATCACCTCCTTACCTTAAAGAACCTGCCTTTGTAGTGTCCACACAGATTGTCTGATGAATGATGAACTTCTGAATGTACTTTCGAGTGCATTAAGAAGTTTTGCTCTTTAAAAATCTGGATCAAGCTGAAAATTGAAACGACACATCTTTAATGGTGTGTTCGAGTCTCTCAAATTTTCGCAATCAGAAGTGAAACATCTTCGGGTTGTGAGGTTAAGCGACTAAGCGTACACGGTGGATGCCCTGGCAGTCAGAGGCGATGAAGGACGTGCTAATCTGCGAAAAGCGCCGGCGAGGTGATATGAACCTTTGACCCGGCGATGTCCGAATGGGGAAACCCAGTGCAATCCGTTGCACTATCGTTAACTGAATACATAGGTTAACGAGGCGAACCGGG
>NZ_KQ089925.1:0-600000 GCF_001037655.1 Enterobacter sp. MGH85 | reverse complement strand
CTATCGTTAACTGAATACATAGGTTAACGAGGCGAACCGGGGGAACTGAAACATCTAAGTACCCCGAGGAAAAGAAATCAACCGAGATTCCCCCAGTAGCGGCGAGCGAACGGGGAGCAGCCCGGAGTCTGAATCAGCTTGTGTGTTAGTGGAACGGTCTGGAAAGTCCGACGGTACAGGGTGATAGTCCCGTACACGAAAGCACACTTGCTGTGAACTCGAAGAGTAGGGCGGGACACGTGGTATCCTGTCTGAATATGGGGGGACCATCCTCCAAGGCTAAATACTCCTGACTGACCGATAGTGAACCAGTACCGTGAGGGAAAGGCGAAAAGAACCCCGGCGAGGGGAGTGAAAAAGAACCTGAAACCGTGTACGTACAAGCAGTGGGAGCCTCTTTATGGGGTGACTGCGTACCTTTTGTATAATGGGTCAGCGACTTATATTCTGTAGCAAGGTTAACCGTATAGGGGAGCCGAAGGGAAACCGAGTCTTAACTGGGCGTTAAGTTGCAGGGTATAGACCCGAAACCCGGTGATCTAGCCATGGGCAGGTTGAAGGTTGGGTAACACTAACTGGAGGACCGAACCGACTAATGTTGAAAAATTAGCGGATGACCTGTGGCTGGGGGTGAAAGGCCAATCAAACCGGGAGATAGCTGGTTCTCCCCGAAAGCTATTTAGGTAGCGCCTCGTGAACTCATCTTCGGGGGTAGAGCACTGTTTCGGCTAGGGGGCCATCCCGGCTTACCAACCCGATGCAAACTACGAATACCGAAGAATGTTATCACGGGAGACACACGGCGGGTGCTAACGTCCGTCGTGAAGAGGGAAACAACCCAGACCGCCAGCTAAGGTCCCAAAGTCATGGTTAAGTGGGAAACGATGTGGGAAGGCACAGACAGCCAGGATGTTGGCTTAGAAGCAGCCATCATTTAAAGAAAGCGTAATAGCTCACTGGTCGAGTCGGCCTGCGCGGAAGATGTAACGGGGCTAAACCATGCACCGAAGCTGCGGCAGCGACACTATGTGTTGTTGGGTAGGGGAGCGTTCTGTAAGCCGTTGAAGGTGTGCTGTGAGGCATGCTGGAGGTATCAGAAGTGCGAATGCTGACATAAGTAACGATAAAGCGGGTGAAAAGCCCGCTCGCCGGAAGACCAAGGGTTCCTGTCCAACGTTAATCGGGGCAGGGTGAGTCGACCCCTAAGGCGAGGCCGAAAGGCGTAGTCGATGGGAAACAGGTTAATATTCCTGTACTTGGTGTTACTGCGAAGGGGGGACGGAGAAGGCTATGTCAGCCGGGCGACGGTTGTCCCGGTTTAAGCATGTAGGCGGAGGTTCCAGGTAAATCCGGTACCTTGTTAACGCTGAGGTGTGATGACGAGGCACTACGGTGCTGAAGTGATAAATGCCCTGCTTCCAGGAAAAGCCTCTAAGCATCAGGTAACACGAAATCGTACCCCAAACCGACACAGGTGGTCAGGTAGAGAATACCAAGGCGCTTGAGAGAACTCGGGTGAAGGAACTAGGCAAAATGG
The DNA here is from genome assembly GCF_001037655.1 of Enterobacter sp. MGH85. Classification (NCBI taxonomy): domain Bacteria; kingdom Pseudomonadati; phylum Pseudomonadota; class Gammaproteobacteria; order Enterobacterales; family Enterobacteriaceae; genus Enterobacter; species Enterobacter sp. MGH85. The sequence continues at coordinate 598,463 of NZ_KQ089925.1, read as the reverse complement.
TGCCGTAACTTCGGGAGAAGGCACGCTGATGTGTAGGTGAAGTCCCTGCGGACGGAGCTGAAATCAGTCGAAGATACCAGCTGGCTGCAACTGTTTATTAAAAACACAGCACTGTGCAAACACGAAAGTGGACGTATACGGTGTGACGCCTGCCCGGTGCCGGAAGGTTAATTGATGGGGTTAGCGGCAACGCGAAGCTCTTGATCGAAGCCCCGGTAAACGGCGGCCGTAACTATAACGGTCCTAAGGTAGCGAAATTCCTTGTCGGGTAAGTTCCGACCTGCACGAATGGCGTAATGATGGCCAGGCTGTCTCCACCCGAGACTCAGTGAAATTGAACTCGCTGTGAAGATGCAGTGTACCCGCGGCAAGACGGAAAGACCCCGTGAACCTTTACTATAGCTTGACACTGAACACTGGTCCTTGATGTGTAGGATAGGTGGGAGGCTTTGAAGCGTGGACGCCAGTCTGCGTGGAGCCAACCTTGAAATACCACCCTTTAATGGCTGGTGTTCTAACGTAGACCCGTAATCCGGGTTGCGGACAGTGTCTGGTGGGTAGTTTGACTGGGGCGGTCTCCTCCCAAAGAGTAACGGAGGAGCACGAAGGTTGGCTAATCCTGGTCGGACATCAGGAGGTTAGTGCAATGGCATAAGCCAGCTTGACTGCGAGCGTGACGGCGCGAGCAGGTGCGAAAGCAGGTCATAGTGATCCGGTGGTTCTGAATGGAAGGGCCATCGCTCAACGGATAAAAGGTACTCCGGGGATAACAGGCTGATACCGCCCAAGAGTTCATATCGACGGCGGTGTTTGGCACCTCGATGTCGGCTCATCACATCCTGGGGCTGAAGTAGGTCCCAAGGGTATGGCTGTTCGCCATTTAAAGTGGTACGCGAGCTGGGTTTAGAACGTCGTGAGACAGTTCGGTCCCTATCTGCCGTGGGCGCTGGAGAATTGAGGGGGGCTGCTCCTAGTACGAGAGGACCGGAGTGGACGCATCACTGGTGTTCGGGTTGTCATGCCAATGGCACTGCCCGGTAGCTAAATGCGGAAGAGATAAGTGCTGAAAGCATCTAAGCACGAAACTTGCCCCGAGATGAGTTCTCCCTGAGACCTTGAGTCTCCTGAAGGAACGTTGAAGACGACGACGTTGATAGGTCGGGTGTGTAAGCGCAGCGATGCGTTGAGCTAACCGATACTAATGAACCGTGAGGCTTAACCTTACAACGCCGAAGCTGTTTTGGCGAAGAGACAGACACGATTTTCAGCCTGATACAGATTAACAGAATTTGCCTGGCGGCTTTAGCGCGGTGGTCCCACCTGACCCCATGCCGAACTCAGAAGTGAAACGCCGTAGCGCCGATGGTAGTGTGGGGTCTCCCCATGTGAGAGTAGGGAACTGCCAGGCATCAAACAGAAAGAACCCCGTACCGGAAGGTGCGGGGTTTTTTGCTTTGTGCGTTCTGAAAAGTCGGGTGGTGGCCCCACCTTACCCGCCCTACATGCTTTCCCTCCTTGAAACTTTCTCACCTTTCGCTTGCAGACTCGACATTAAGCCCGTTTCTGGGTATCGTTAGCTGTCTGGATGTCTAAACGTTTATACGTATGTTGTGAGGATTTAAGGTTATGCCGATTCGGGTGCAGGACGAGCTACCAGCCGTCAATTTCTTGCGTGAAGAGAATGTCTTCGTCATGACGGCTTCGCGTGCGACAGGTCAGGAAATTCGCCCGCTGAAGGTGCTTATTCTCAATCTGATGCCAAAAAAGATCGAAACGGAGAACCAGTTCCTGCGTTTGCTCTCCAACTCTCCGCTTCAGGTTGATATCCAGCTGCTGCGCATTGACGCCCGTGAGTCACGCAACACGCCTGCTGAGCATCTGAATAACTTCTACTGTAATTTTGAAGATATTCGCGATGAGAATTTCGATGGACTGATCGTCACCGGCGCACCGCTGGGTCTGGTGGAATTTAATGACGTTGCCTACTGGCCACAAATCAGGCAGGTGCTGGAGTGGGCAAAAGATCACGTCACGTCCACCTTATTTGTCTGTTGGGCGGTACAGGCCGCATTGAATATCCTGTATGGTATTCCCAAGCAAACCCGCAGCGACAAACTTTCTGGCGTATACGAACACCACATTCTTCACCCGCATGCGCTGCTGACGCGTGGTTTCGATGACACTTTCCTGGCTCCGCATTCTCGCTACGCCGATTTTCCGGCACAGCTGATCCGCGATTATACCGACCTGGAAATCCTGGCCGAAACGGAAGACGGCGATGCCTACCTGTTCGCCAGTAAAGACAAACGCATCGCGTTCGTTACCGGCCATCCTGAGTACGATCCGCATACCCTCGCGTCAGAGTATTTTCGTGACGTTGAAGCGGGTCTGAATCCGGATGTCCCGTACAACTATTTCCCGAAAAACGATCCGCAAAACACGCCTCGGGCAACCTGGCGTAGTCACGGAAATCTGCTGTTCACTAACTGGCTCAACTATTACGTCTACCAGATTACGCCGTACGATCTGCGCCACATGAATCCGACGCTGGAGTAATCGTCTGCATTAAACGATCCTAAAGCGTTTCAGCTATTCACATCAGGCACCTTCGGGTGCCTTTTTTATTTCCGAAAACCAACTCAACATCGTGAAAAACTTTAATCCCATATTAATCATACAGTTGTGATTGGATATGAATTAAAATGGAAATTGTTTTTGATTTTGGAAAAATTATAGATAGTCTTAATTCTGCTGAGCGAAAACTACACAACGATCTTTCGCTCGCATCGGGGGCGTGATTTTGGATCTTTGATGAGGAGCAGAACGATGACTCAACAGGCAACAACGGTCGATGGACTGACCTTTACCCAGCCGAATGGCGAGCAAGAACAGCAAGTTTTGACGGCAGAAGCGGTAGAGTTTCTGACTGAACTGGTGACTCGCTTTACGCCACAGCGTAATAAACTGCTGGCGGCACGCATTCATCAACAGCAGGAGATCGATAACGGCAAGTTGCCAGGGTTTATTTCGGAAACCGCTTCCATTCGTCATGGTGAATGGAAAATTCGCGGAATCCCTGAAGATTTACAGGATCGTCGCGTAGAGATCACCGGCCCGGTAGAGCGCAAAATGGTGATTAACGCCATGAATGCCAACGTCAAAGTATTTATGGCGGACTTCGAAGATTCCCTCGCGCCGGACTGGCAGAAAGTTATCGACGGGCAGATCAACCTGCGCGACGCCGTCAACGGCACCATCAGCTATACCAACGAAGCCGGTAAAATTTACCAGCTCAAACCGAATCCGGCGGTGCTGATCTGCCGCGTACGCGGTCTGCATTTGCCTGAAAAACACGTCACCTGGCGCGGAGAAGCCATTCCGGGCAGCCTGTTCGACTTTGCGCTGTACTTCTTCCACAACCATAAGAACCTGCTGGCGAAAGGCAGCGGCCCCTATTTCTATCTGCCGAAAACCCAGTCCTGGCAGGAAGCGGCGTGGTGGAGTGAAGTCTTCAGCTACGCAGAAGACCGTTTCAGCCTGCCGCGCGGCACCATTAAGGCTACGCTGCTGATTGAAACCCTGCCAGCCGTATTCCAGATGCATGAGATCCTCCATGCGCTGCGTGACCATATTGTGGGCCTGAACTGCGGCCGCTGGGATTACATCTTCAGCTACATCAAAACCCTGAAAAACCATGCCGACCGGGTATTGCCGGATCGTCAGGTTGTGACCATGGATAAACCGTTCCTCAGCGCCTACTCGCGCCTGCTGATTAAGACCTGCCACAAACGCGGCGCCTTTGCGATGGGCGGCATGGCGGCGTTTATCCCGAGCAAAGACGCAGAGCGTAACAACCAGGTGCTCAACAAGGTGAAAGCCGATAAAGAGCTGGAAGCCCGTAACGGCCACGACGGGACGTGGATTGCCCACCCCGGTCTGGCCGACACGGCGATGGAGGTCTTCAACCGCGTACTCGGCGATAACAAAAACCAGCTGTTTGTCACCCGTGAAGACGATGCGCCAATCGCAGAAGAACAGTTGCTCTCGCCGTGTGCGGGCGAGCGTACGGAAGAGGGCATGCGCGCCAATATTCGCGTCGCCGTGCAGTACATCGAGGCATGGATCTCCGGCAACGGCTGCGTGCCGATCTACGGCCTGATGGAAGATGCCGCCACGGCGGAAATTTCACGTACCTCCATCTGGCAGTGGATCCATCATCAAAAAACGCTCAGCAACGGCAAACCGGTCACCAAAGCCCTGTTCCGTCAGATGCTGGCCGAAGAGATGCGGGTCATCCAGGACGAACTGGGCGAGCACCGCTTCAGCAGCGGGCGTTTTAATGACGCTGCGCGCCTGATGGAGCAAATCACCACCTCTGATGACTTAATCGACTTCCTGACCCTGCCGGGCTACCGCTTCCTGGCGTAATTCACCACATAACAATATGGAGCATCTGCACATGAAAACCCGTACCCAACAGATCGAAGAGTTACAAAAAGAGTGGACCCAACCGCGCTGGGAAGGCATTCGCCGTCCGTACAGCGCAGAGGAAGTGGTGAAGTTACGCGGCTCGGTTAACCCGGAGTGTACGCTGGCGCAGAACGGCGCGGCGAAAATGTGGGATCTGCTGCACGGGGGGTCTAAAAAAGGTTATATCAACAGCCTCGGCGCACTGACTGGCGGTCAGGCATTGCAGCAGGCGAAGGCCGGCATTGAAGCTATCTATCTTTCCGGCTGGCAGGTCGCGGCGGATGCTAACCTGGCCTCCAGCATGTATCCGGATCAATCTCTTTATCCGGCGAACTCGGTGCCGTCAGTGGTAGATCGGATCAACAATACCTTCCGCCGTGCGGATCAGATCCAGTGGGCGGCGGGCATCGAGCCCCACGATCCGCGCTTTACTGATTATTTCCTGCCGATCGTCGCCGATGCGGAAGCCGGTTTCGGCGGTGTGCTGAACGCCTTTGAGCTGATGAAATCGATGATTGAGGCCGGTGCAGCGGCCGTACACTTTGAAGATCAGCTGGCGTCGGTGAAGAAGTGTGGGCATATGGGCGGGAAAGTGCTGGTGCCAACTCAGGAAGCGATCCAGAAGCTGGTTGCCGCGCGTCTGGCTGCTGACGTGCTCGGCGTGCCGACGCTGGTCATTGCTCGTACCGATGCGGACGCAGCGGACCTGATCACCTCTGACTGCGACCCGTACGACAGCGAATTCATCACCGGCGAACGCACCAGCGAAGGGTTCTATCGCACGCATGCCGGTATTGAACAGGCGATCAGCCGCGGCCTGGCGTATGCCCCTTACGCCGACCTGGTCTGGTGTGAAACCTCCACGCCGGATCTGGCGCTGGCGAAGCGCTTTGCCGATGCGATTCATGCGAAATATCCGGGCAAGCTGCTGGCCTATAACTGTTCACCGTCCTTCAACTGGCAAAAAAATCTGGACGACACGACCATCGCCAGCTTCCAGCAGCAGCTGTCGGATATGGGCTACAAGTACCAGTTCATCACCCTGGCGGGTATCCACAGCATGTGGTTCAACATGTTCGACCTGGCGCATGCCTACGCACAGGGCGAAGGCATGAAGCACTATGTTGAGAAGGTACAGCAGCCAGAATTTGCGGCGGGCAAAGAGGGTTACACCTTCGTTTCGCACCAGCAGGAGGTGGGAACCGGCTATTTCGATAATGTGACCACGATTATTCAGGGCGGGGCCTCCTCCGTCACGGCATTAACGGGCTCGACGGAAGAAGCACAGTTCTAATCTTTTCCCCCTCTCCCCCCTCGGGGAGAGGGTTGGGGTGAGGGGGAATATATGTCGCGTGGTCTGGAATTACTGATAGCCCAAACTATTTTGCAGGGCTTCGATGCCCAGTATGGCCGCTTTCTGGAAGTCACATCCGGCGCGCAACAGCGTTTTGAGCACGCCGACTGGCATGCGGTTCAGCAGGCCATGAAGCAGCGTATCCATCTCTATGATCACCACGTAGGTCTGGTGGTGGAACAACTGCGCTGTATCACCGACGGTAAAAGCCCGGATGCGGAATTTTTACTGCGCGTGAAAGAGCATTACACCCATCTGTTACCCGACTACCCGCGCTTCGAGATTGCGGAGAGCTTTTTCAACTCCGTCTATTGCCGGTTATTTGACCACCGCTCATTATCTCCTGAGCGGTTATTTATCTTCAGCTCCCAGCCCGAGCGACGCTTCCGTACCATTCCGCGTCCGCTGGCGAAAGATTTCTTTCCCGATCGCGGCTGGGAAAAGCTCCTGCACCGCGTCTTAACGGATTTGCCGCTGCGCCTGCCGTGGCAGAATAAACCCCGGGATATCGGCTATATCCACGCGTATCTCAGTGAAACCTTCGGCGAGGCGGTGCTCAGCCGCAGCCATTTGCAGGTTGCCAACGAGCTTTTCTACCGCAATAAGGCCGCCTGGCTGGTGGGCAAACTGGTTACGCCGACAGCCATCGTGCCGTTTCTGCTGCCCATTCACCGTACCGACGACGGCGAACTGTTTGTCGATACCTGCCTGACTACCAGCGCTGAGGCGAGTATCGTATTTGGCTTCGCCCGCTCCTATTTCATGGTCTACGCCCCGCTGCCCGCCGCCCTGGTGGAGTGGCTGCGCGAGATCCTGCCGGGCAAAACCACCGCCGAGCTGTATATGGCGATTGGCTGTCAGAAGCATGCCAAAACGGAGAGTTATCGGGAATACCTGCGTTATGTCACCACGGCTGATGAGCAGTTTATCGAAGCGCCGGGTATCCGCGGCATGGTGATGCTGGTCTTCACGCTGCCGGGCTTTGATCGGGTGTTTAAGGTGATTAAGGATAAATTCGCCCCGCAGAAAGAGATGACCGCAGCCCACGTCCGTGCCTGCTATCAGCTGGTAAAAGAGCACGATCGCGTCGGGCGAATGGCCGATACCCAGGAGTTTGAAAACTTTGTGCTGGATAAGCAGCAGATCGATCCGGCGCTAATGACGCTGCTCATGCAGGAAGCGCCGACGAAAATTACCGATCTTGGCGATAAGATTGCGATCAGCCATCTCTACATTGAGCGCCGTATGGTGCCGCTAAATATCTGGCTGGAACAGTCAGAGGGCCAGGCTTTACGTGATGCCATCGAAGAGTACGGCAACGCCATCCGCCAGCTCGCCGCTGCCAATATTTTCCCCGGGGATATGCTGTTTAAAAACTTCGGCGTCACCCGTCACGGGCGGGTGGTGTTCTACGATTACGATGAAATTTGCTACATGACCGAGGTGAACTTCCGCGATATCCCGCCGCCGCGCTACCCGGAAGATGAACTGTCCAGCGAGCCGTGGTACAGCGTCTCGCCGGGCGATGTGTTTCCGGAGGAGTTTCGCCACTGGCTGTGTGCGGACCCACGCATCGGGCCGTTATTTGAAGAGATGCATGCCGATCTGTTCCGCGCCAGCTACTGGCGCGGGCTGCAAGCGCGGATCAAAAACGGGCACGTGGAAGATGTCTACGCTTACCGCCGCAAGCAGCGGTTTTGCATCCGCTTTTCTCCCTCTCCCGCAGGGTAAGGGCATCATGTTTTCTCCCTCTCCCTGTGGGCTGAGGGATCCCCAGTAATTTTTTTATGCAGAAGCAATAAAGTTGCTTTCTAAATGACTGAGGGCTGTCAGCGATGCCCTGGTCCGGCTGTAAATCGCTGAGGCGTTTGCCTTCCGGCCGGGGCGAGGCGCAGGGATGCGCCGAGAGGGCGGCTTTACAGGGACGTTGCCTCCGCCCGTACCCGATAAGCCGGAAGGAATAAGCCGAGGGCACCGCGAAGCGGCGATTTTCCGCCGGGAGCCCGGGTCGCCAGGGTGGTGGCGACTGAGCCACCCTGGCACGTTCACCGGTCATGTCGTTACAGAGTAGCAAGGAACATAAAGTGAACGGAATGACCACCACCGCCGTATGTTCCCCTCACCCTAACCCTCTCCCCGGAGGGGCGAGGGGATTGCTCAGTGCTCGCATTAATTTGTGGGGAACCCTCAGCCCTGTGGGAGAGGGCCGGGGTGAGGGCACCAGACCGCCCTCAATCCTAGCGAATCCCACCATACGCCAGCGTCACCTCTTTTGCGGCCTTAATCACCAGCGCACCCAGCTCGGTGACGCGGTCGTCGGTCATACGTGAAATCGGCCCGGAGATGGAGATGGCGGCAAACGGCTCGCGGTGTTCGTCGAAAATACAGGACGCGAGGCAGCGCAGCCCGAGGGCATGTTCTTCGTCATCAAACGAATAGCCGCGCTTGCGGGTCAGAGCCAGATCTTCTTTCAGATGCACCGGCGACACCAGGGTGGCGTGGGTGTAGGCGTGCAGACCTTTACGGTGCAGCAGACCCGTCACCTGCTCTTCGCTAAGCTGCGAGAGAAACGCTTTCCCTGCGCCAGAGGCATGCATCGGCAGCTTGCCGCCAATCGGTGCGGACATGCGCATCAGCTGCGTACACTGCACCTGGTCGATGATAATCGCCTGATGATCGCTCTGATCCAGCACGGCCAGGTTTACCGTCTCGCCGGACTCCTCCATCAGCTTGCGCAGAATCGGGTGGACAATCGCCAGCAGGTTGCGGCTTTGCAGGAAGCTGCTGCCGACAATAAACGCATGTGCGCCCACCGCCCAGTGTCCCAGCTCGCCCACCTGACGCACGAAGCCCAGCTGCTGCATGGTGGTTAACAGGCGGTGAGTGGTGGAGTTCGGCAGTCCCGCCTGCTGCGCCAGCTCCGTCAGGGCCACGCTACCATGCGATTCGGCTATCCATTCCAGCAGCTTCAGGCCGCGCGTCAGGGATTGAACCTGTCCGCCAGGTTGTGCAGCGGTGGTTGCAGCAGGTTTTCTGCCGCGTTTAGCGGGAACGGTCGTAACCATGACGAACTCCTTTTTCTGTATCGTGGAAATCATTTTCGTTTTATTTGGTGGTTTTGCAACCGCTTTCCTGACTGATCGGAGGAGTGATAGTGAACATGTCTCATGTTACCGCTGTGTGACTTTTCGACCCTTAGAGATTATGCCAGTATGGAACGCAGCCTTTTGGCCATGTTGAACGTTGTCGGGAGCAAGTGTGAGCAGCAAAGTAGAGCAACTGCGTGCGCAGTTAAATGAACGAATTCTGGTGCTGGACGGCGGCATGGGCACCATGATCCAGGGCTATCGTCTGAGTGAAGACGATTTCCGCGGCGAGCGCTTTGCCGACTGGCCTTGTGACCTGAAAGGAAACAATGACCTGCTGGTGTTGAGCAAACCCTCTGTCATCAGGGATATCCATAACGCCTACTTCGAAGCGGGTGCGGATATTGTAGAAACCAACACCTTCAACTCGACAACCATCGCCATGGCGGATTACCAGATGGAATCCCTGTCGGCGGAGATCAACTTTGAAGCGGCGAAACTGGCGCGCGCCTGCGCCGACGAGTGGACGGCCCGCACGCCGGACAAACCGCGCTATGTTGCCGGGGTGCTGGGCCCGACCAACCGCACCGCGTCGATTTCTCCGGACGTGAACGATCCAGCCTTCCGCAATATCACCTTTGACCAACTGGTGGCCGCGTATCGTGAGTCCACTAAAGCGCTGGTGGAAGGCGGTTCCGACCTGATCCTGATTGAAACCGTATTCGACACACTCAACGCCAAAGCCGCAATTTACGCGGTGAAAGAGGAGTTCGAGGCGCTGGGTGTTGACCTGCCGATCATGATTTCCGGCACCATCACCGATGCCTCGGGGCGCACGCTTTCCGGCCAGACAACCGAAGCGTTTTATAACTCTCTGCGCCATGCCGAAGCGCTCTCCTTCGGCCTGAACTGCGCGCTGGGGCCGGACGAGCTGCGCCAGTACGTGCAGGAGCTTTCGCGCATCGCAGAGTGCTACGTCACCGCCCACCCGAACGCCGGTCTGCCGAATGCATTCGGTGAGTACGATCTGGATGCCGATACCATGGCGGCGCAAATACGCGAGTGGGCCGAATCTGGCTTCCTCAACATCGTCGGCGGCTGCTGCGGCACCACGCCGGAGCACATCGCCGCCATGAGCCGCGCCGTCGCCGGGCTTGCACCGCGCAAGTTACCCGAGCTTCCGGTAGCCTGCCGTCTGTCCGGCCTTGAGCCGTTGACCATCGGTGACGACAGCCTGTTTGTGAACGTGGGTGAACGTACCAACGTCACCGGTTCTGCGAAGTTCAAGCGCCTGATCAAAGAAGAGAAGTACAGCGAAGCGCTGGACGTTGCCCGCCAGCAGGTGGAGAGCGGCGCGCAGATTATCGATATCAACATGGACGAGGGGATGCTCGACGCCGAAGCGGCGATGGTGCGTTTCCTCAACCTGATTGCCGGTGAGCCGGATATCGCCCGCGTGCCGATCATGATTGACTCCTCCAAATGGGACGTCATCGAAAAGGGGCTGAAGTGCATTCAGGGCAAAGGCATCGTTAACTCCATCTCAATGAAAGAGGGCGTCGATACCTTTATCCACCACGCGAAGCTGGTGCGTCGCTACGGGGCCGCCGTGGTGGTGATGGCCTTCGATGAAGTGGGCCAGGCCGATACCCGCGAGCGCAAAATTGAGATTTGCCGCCGGGCGTACAAAATTCTGACCGAAGAGGTGGGCTTCCCGCCGGAAGACATTATTTTCGACCCGAACATCTTTGCTGTCGCAACCGGCATTGAAGAGCACAACAACTACGCCCAGGACTTTATCGGCGCGTGTGAAGACATCAAACGCGAGCTACCGCATGCGCTAATTTCCGGCGGCGTGTCGAACGTCTCGTTCTCGTTCCGCGGCAACGACCCGGTGCGTGAGGCCATCCACGCCGTGTTCCTCTACTATGCCATCCGCAACGGGATGGACATGGGGATCGTTAACGCCGGACAGCTGGCGATTTACGACGACCTGCCCGCAGAACTACGCGACGCAGTAGAAGATGTGATCCTCAACCGTCGCGACGACGCCACCGAACGCATGCTGGATCTGGCGGAAAAATACCGCGGCAGTAAAGCTGACGAATCAGCCAACGTTCAGCAGGCCGAATGGCGTTCCTGGGATGTGAGAAAGCGTCTGGAATACTCGCTGGTAAAAGGCATTACTGAGTTCATTGAGCAGGATACCGAGGAAGCGCGTCAGCAGGCAGCCCGTCCGATTGAAGTGATCGAAGGGCCGCTGATGGACGGCATGAACGTGGTCGGCGATCTGTTCGGCGAGGGCAAAATGTTCCTGCCGCAGGTGGTGAAATCCGCCCGCGTCATGAAGCAGGCCGTGGCTTATCTTGAGCCGTTTATCGAAGCCAGCAAAGAGAAGGGCTCCAGTAACGGTAAGATGGTCATTGCCACCGTGAAGGGCGACGTACACGACATCGGCAAAAACATTGTCGGCGTGGTACTGCAATGCAATAACTACGAAATTATCGATCTTGGCGTGATGGTCCCGGCGGATAAAATCCTCAGGACCGCTCGCGAAGTGAATGCGGATCTGATTGGTCTTTCCGGGCTGATTACGCCGTCGCTGGACGAAATGGTCAACGTGGCAAAAGAGATGGAGCGCCAGGGCTTCACTATTCCACTGCTGATTGGCGGGGCAACCACCTCGAAAGCCCACACCGCAGTGAAAATCGAGCAGAACTACAGTGGGCCGACGGTGTATGTCCAAAACGCCTCGCGCACCGTGGGCGTGGTCTCCGCGCTGCTGTCTGACACCCAGCGCGATGACTTTGTCGCCCGCACCCGCAAAGAGTATGAAACCGTCCGCATTCAGCATGGACGTAAGAAACCGCGCACGCCGCCGGTTTCGCTTCAGGCGGCACGCGATAACGATCTGGCGTTCGACTGGTCCAGCTATACGCCGCCGGTCGCGCACCGTCTGGGCGTGCAGGAGGTGACGGCCAGCATCGAAACGCTGCGTAACTACATCGACTGGACGCCGTTCTTCATGACCTGGTCGCTGGCGGGCAAATATCCGCGCATTCTTGAAGATGAGGTAGTAGGCGAAGAGGCGAAACGCCTGTTTAAAGATGCCAACGATATGCTCGACAGACTGAGCGCAGAGAAAGCCCTCAACCCGCGCGGCGTGGTGGGGCTGTTCCCGGCGAACCGCGTGGGCGACGATGTCGAAATTTACCGCGATGAAACCCGCACCCATGTGCTGGCCGTGAGCCACCATCTGCGCCAGCAAACCGAGAAAGTGGGCTTTGCCAACTACTGCCTGGCGGATTTCGTCGCACCGAAACTCTCCGGTAAAGCCGACTATATCGGCGCCTTTGCGGTGACCGGCGGTCTGGAAGAAGACGCGCTGGCGGACGCGTACGACGCACAGCACGATGATTACAACAAAATCATGGTGAAAGCGATTGCCGATCGCCTGGCGGAAGCCTTTGCCGAGTATCTGCATGAGCGCGTACGTAAGGTGCACTGGGGCTACGCGGCGAATGAGAATCTCAGCAACGAGGAGCTGATCCGCGAAAACTACCAGGGCATTCGTCCGGCGCCGGGGTATCCGGCCTGCCCGGAACACACCGAGAAGGGCACTATCTGGAAACTGCTCGACGTGGAAGCGCATACCGGCATGAAACTTACCGAGTCGTTCGCCATGTGGCCGGGCGCGTCCGTTTCCGGCTGGTATTTCAGCCACCCGGACAGCAAGTACTTCGCCGTGGCACAGCTTCAGCGGGATCAGATTGAAGACTACGCCCTGCGAAAAGGCATGAGCGTGTCTGAGGTGGAACGCTGGCTGGCGCCGAATTTAGGCTACGACGCAGACTAACGTCACTTTTCCTTACAACAAACAGGGCACCGCTATGGTGCCTTGTCTCTTTCTTACGTTTAAACCCTTATACTGAACCTAAGGAAAATGAATAACGATAAGGAGGAAAACCCACTGTGTTGACGTTGTTACACCTGCTCTCCGCAGTCGCACTGCTGGTATGGGGCACCCATATCGTTCGTACCGGCGTGATGCGCGTGTTTGGCGCACGTTTACGTACCGTTCTCAGCGGCAGCGTTGAGAAGAAGCCGCTCGCCTTCTGTGCGGGTATTGGCGTCACGGCGCTGGTGCAAAGCAGCAACGCCACCACTATGCTCGTCACCTCGTTCGTGGCGCAGGATCTAGTGGCGCTCGCCCCGGCGCTGGTGATTGTCCTTGGCGCCGACGTCGGTACCGCGCTGATGGCACGTATCCTGACCTTCGATCTCTCCTGGCTGTCGCCGCTGCTGATTTTTATTGGCGTCATTTTCTTCCTCGGCCGTAAGCAAAGCCGTGCCGGGCAGCTTGGCCGCGTCGGTATTGGCCTCGGGCTGATCCTGCTAGCGCTGGAGCTGATTGTGCAGGCAGTTACGCCGATTACCCAGGCCAACGGTGTGCAGGTCATTTTCGCCTCGTTAACCGGCGATATTATGCTGGATGCGCTGATCGGCGCGGTGTTTGCCATTGTCAGCTACTCCAGCCTGGCGGCCGTGTTGCTGACGGCCACGCTAACCGCTGCGGGCGCGATCTCTTTCCCGGTGGCGCTATGCCTGGTCATCGGTGCGAATCTTGGCTCTGGCCTGCTGGCGATGCTCAACAACAGCGCAGCCAATGCTGCCGCCCGCCGGGTGGCACTGGGGAGTTTGCTCTTCAAGCTGGTGGGTAGCCTGATCATTCTGCCGTTTGTGCACCCGCTGGCGAACCTGATGGACAACCTCTCTCTGCCGAAAGCGGAGCTGGTGATCTACTTTCACGTCTTCTACAACCTGGTACGCTGTCTGGCGATGGTGCCGTTTGCCGCGCCGATGGCCCGCTTCTGCGAGCGGCTAATTCGTGATGAACCGGAGCTGGACGCGCGCCTTAAACCGAAGCATCTGGACACCTCGGTGCTGGACACGCCCGCGCTGGCCATCGCGAATGCCGCCCGCGAAACGCTGCGCATGGGTGACGCGATGGAAACCATGCTGGAAGGGTTGCAAAAGGTGATGCACGGCGAGCCGCGCGAAGAAAAAGAGCTGCGCAGGCTGGCGGACGATATCAACGTGCTGTATACCGCCATCAAGCTCTATCTGGCGCGGATCCCACAGGACGAGCTGGCGGAAGAGGAGTCGCGCCGCTGGGCGGAAATCATTGAGATGTCGCTTAACCTGGAGCAGGCTTCGGATATTGTCGAGCGTATGGGCAGTGAAATCGCAGACAAATCCCTGGCCGCACGTCGGGCGTTTTCTGTCGAAGGGCTGAAGGAGCTGGAAGCGCTCCACGAACAGCTGGTCAGCAACCTGAAGCTGGCGATGTCGGTCTTCTTCTCCAGCGACGTGCCGAGCGCGCGCCGCCTGCGCCGCAACAAGCACCGTTTCCGCATCCTCAACCGGCGCTACTCGCACGCCCACGTTGAGCGTCTGCACCAGCAGAACGTGCAGAGTATCGAAACCAGCTCGCTCCACCTGGGGCTGCTGGGCGATATGAAGCGTCTTAACTCGTTATTCTGTGCGGTGGCATACAGCGTGATGGAGCAGCCGGATGAAGACGATGAGCGGGATGAGTATTAATCTCTGAAAGCGCCTCGCAAAACGGTTTTGTGAGGCGTGACTCCCCATAAAGAGCAATTTATTCTTCAACCCTTGCATTTTTAAGGGAATAGGAAGTGCTCATTTATTACGCTACACTTCGCCAGTTCATGCGCATTCCAATGGGGTTCTCATGCGCGGTGCTAATAGTATTAAAAAATCAGTGAATGTTTCCCTGTCGCAGGACATCCTTGAAGAGGCGCGAAGGCTTAAACTTAACCTTTCTGCCGTGCTAACGGCGGCTTTGCAGGAGCAATTTCGTGAACATCGGCGCGCAGAGTGGCTTGAAGAAAATAAAGCTTCTATTGACGCCATTAACCAGTGGGTTGATGAAAACGGCTCCTTTAGTGACTTTCAGAGGTCGTTCTGATGAAGCATGTACTGGTCGCTCCCGCCGTTGAGGTCGCGGGAAAACCCTGCGTGGTGATGATGCACATGATGGCAGGCATATCGCTAAAAGAGTTAGGTGAACGCGTTGCCGATCTTACTAA
This sequence comes from Enterobacter sp. MGH85, assembly GCF_001037655.1. Taxonomy (NCBI): domain Bacteria; kingdom Pseudomonadati; phylum Pseudomonadota; class Gammaproteobacteria; order Enterobacterales; family Enterobacteriaceae; genus Enterobacter; species Enterobacter sp. MGH85. The sequence goes on along the minus strand of NZ_KQ089925.1, from coordinate 583,440 downwards.
CAGCAGTGCTTCATTGCGGGATGCACTCGATTTTCTGATCAGCGGTTACTAGGACTTTTTTGTCAGGCGCAAGGTAAGGTATATTTCGCCCTTCACAGGAGAAACTATGCTGCCAACTCAATCAACCCGATTAAACAAATACATTAGCGAGAGCGGGATCTGCTCACGTCGCGAGGCTGACCGTTACATTGAACAGGGTAACGTGTTTCTTAACGGCAAACGCGCCACCATTGGCGATCAGGTGGTACCTGGCGATGTGGTGAAAGTGAATGGTCAGGTCATCGAACCGCGTGATGCCGAAGACCTGGTGTTTATCGCGTTGAACAAACCGGTTGGGATTGTCAGCACCACGGAAGATGGCGAGCGGGACAACATTGTTGATTTCGTGAACCACAGCAGCCGCATTTTCCCGATTGGCCGTCTGGATAAAGACTCTCAGGGGCTGATTTTCCTCACCAACCACGGCGATCTGGTCAACAAAATTCTGCGTGCCGGTAACGACCACGAGAAAGAGTACATCGTGACGGTGAACAAGCCGGTGACGGACGAGTTTATCCGCGGAATGGGCGCTGGCGTGCCGATTCTGGGCACCGTGACGAAGAAGTGTAAAGTCAAAAAAGAAGCACCGTTCGCGTTCCGCATCACGCTGGTTCAGGGCCTGAACCGCCAGATCCGCCGCATGTGCGAGTACTTCGGTTATGAAGTGACGAAGCTGGAACGCACGCGCATCATGAACGTCAGCCTGTCCGGCATCCCGCTGGGCGAGTGGCGTGACTTAACGGATGATGAGCTGATCGAGCTGTTCAAACTTATCGAGAACTCCTCGTCCGAAGCGAAGCCGAAAGCTAAAGCCAAACCGAAAACGCAGGCAATTAAGCGTCCGGTGGTGAAGGCACCGCAGGCGGAAGAGAAAGGGCGAGGCAAGCCGGGCAACGGAAAACGCTTTACCCAGCCGGGGCGCAAAAAGAAAGGGCGCTGATTAGCGCCTTCCACGGGTTGATGTGCTGGCGGACCAGGAAAAAGTCGCCTCTGCGTCGGGTTTATACGCCTGCTCTTTTTTCAGCTTGCGGGCTTTTTTCGCCGCGGCATCACGTTGCGCCATCAGCTTATCGATGTACTCTTTTTTAACCTGATTGGTTTCGGCGTTCGTCAGCGTGCGGCCATGCGCGATGCGGGCGCGGTCGAGAAGCGTTTTAAGTTCGCGCTGCTCGGCTTCGGTCATGTCTTTCTGGGTCAAACGTGGTGTAGCCATTGCTGAAGCCTCCTGATGGGGAGGCTTCAGTGTAAAGCAAGCCGGGTCAATTAACCCTGTTTCACCGCATCTTTTTTCGGTTGGTCATCAATCGGCTTACCGGACCAGTACCCTGCTAACAGCGAACCGGACAGGTTGTGCCAGACGGAGAACAGCGCTCCCGGTAGCGCCGCCAGCGGTGAGAAGTAAATTTTACCCAGCGCCGCCGCCAGGCCAGAGTTCTGCATCCCCACTTCGATCGCCAGCGTGCGGCAGGTGGATTCGTCGAAACCAAACAGCTTTCCGCCCCAGTATCCGCCCAGCAGACCAATGGTGTTATGCAGCACAACCGCGACGATCACTACAAAGCCCACCGAAGCAATGTGCGATGCGGAACCGGCTACCACGGCGCTGATAATGGCAAGAATGCAGACCATCGAAAACGCGGGCAGATACGGCTCAACCGCTTTCACCACCCGCGGGAAGAGATGGTGGATCACCAGTCCCAGCGCAATCGGGATCACCACGATTTGCAGAATGCTGAGCAGCATGCCCATCACATCCACCTGGATATGCGCGTCCACGTACAGGCGGGTTAACAGCGGCGTGGCAATCACGCCCACCAGCGTGGAAACGGAAGAGATAGTGACGGAGAGCGCCACGTCGCCTTTCGCCAGATAGATCATGACGTTAGATGCCGTGCCGCTGGCGACGCTCCCCACCAGCACCATCCCGGCGGAAAGGTCGGGCGGCATCTTAAAGGCCATCGCCAGCAGCCAGGCCGCGAGCGGCATCACCAGGTAGTGCAGGAAAATCCCTGCGGCAACCGGTGCCGGGCGAGACAGCACGCGTTTGAAATCGTCAATTTTTAGATGCACGCCCATGCCGAACATAATCAGCATCAGTAGCGTGGTGACCCACGGACCAATGCCCGTGAACGTGGTGGGAGTGTAATACGCGAGTACGGAGAGCAGCAGCGCCCATAACGGGAACAGCCGGGTGATAGCGGAGAGCATAGTGAATTCCTTGCAGTATTGTCGTGTTGTTTTGTTATAAAAAAGCCGGGTCTGTGCCCGGCTTATGGATAATGTTTATCGTGCTAACGAATTTTATTCAAACAAATTCTGATGAAGTTTCTGCACAACCTGCTCGGCCTGATCGGCAGGGACCAGGAAGCAGAGGTTGTAGCTGGACGCGCCGTAGCAAATCATGCGGATGCTGAACGGGTCGAGCACGCCGAACACCTCTTTGCCCACGCCGCACGCGCGCGACAGCTTATTACCGATGATGGCAACCAGCGCCAGATCTTCTTCCACCTCCACGCGGCACAGCTCGGAAAGCTCAATCAGCAGCGACTGCGTCAGCAGGGTGTCGCCGGTAGAGGTGGAGCCGGTGGTGTCGAGCGTCAGCGCAATGCTGACTTCTGACGTGGTGATCAGGTCCACGGAGATATTGTGGCGCGCCAGGATGCCAAACACTTCCGCCAGGAATCCGCGGGAGTGCAGCATATTATGGCTGTGCAGGGTAACCAGCGTCTGCTTACGACGCAGGGCCAGCGCGCGGAACAGCGGCGGGTTCTCGGTTTTCTTGCAGACCAGCGTCCCGCCCGCCTTTGGATCTTTACTGGAGCCAACGAAGACCGGAATGTCGCTGCGCACGGCGGGCAGCAGCGTGGCCGGATGCAGCACTTTCGCGCCGAAGGTGGCCATTTCAGCCGCTTCTTCAAAGGCGATCACGTCAATGCGTTTTGCCGCAGAGACCACGCGCGGGTCGGTGGTGTAAATGCCCGGCACGTCCGTCCAGATATCCACGCGGGTGGCATGCAGGGCTTCACCCAGCAGGGCGGCGGTATAGTCGCTGCCGCCACGGCCCAGCGTGGTTGTGCGCCCTTTGGCTTCGCTGCCGATAAAGCCCTGGGTGATCACTATGCCTTCATCCAGACGCGGGGCAAGCTGCTGGTTAGTGAGCTCTGCCAAAGCTTCAACGTCCGGCTCGGCGCGGCCAAAGCGGTCGCTGGTGCGCATTACTTTACGCACGTCGAACCACTGCGCCTGAATATTGCGCTCGCGCATGATCTCAACGAACAGCAGGGTGGACATCAGTTCGCCGTGGCTGACCAGTTCATCGGTTAGGGCGGTAGAGGTTGCCAGTGAAGCGGCTTCTGCCAGGGTAGTGATATTTTCCAGCAGGCGTTCCACTTCCTCACGAATGACGTTCGGGTTTTGCAGACGCTCAAGGATGTCGAACTGAATTTTGCGCAGTGCATCCAGCTTCACGAAACGCTCGGTCGCTTCCAGTCCTTCAGACAAAGAAACCAGCAGGTTCGTCACGCCGGCTGAGGCGGAGAGCACCACCAGGCGGGTATTCGCATCGGCCAGCACCACATCGGCGCTGCGGTTCATGGCAGCGTAGTCTGCCACACTGGTGCCGCCAAACTTGGCGACCACAAAACTCGTCATAACAACCTCGTGTCAGGGAATGAATAGAGCGACCTTGGCACAAGAATGAAGCGAGAACAGGTGCAGGCGCAAAATACGGCCCTATAAATAAAATGCGGGGGAGGTCCTGTCAATGCTGGGATTATGCGGATTTTTCATGGGGGGGTACCCCTCAGAAACAGGACTTATAACAGGCCCATATTTTATGCTCCTTTTTACCCCTTTTTGACCAACATTTCGCCACGCCGGAAGGGCGCGACAGCAGCTATACTTTTCGGGTCTTTTCACCTGCGTTTGATGCAGACCAGGGCAATGGCATAAAAACCATCACAATTTTTATTTGCAGGCGCTACAATCGACCGCAGTCACAATTCTCAAATCAGAAGAGTATTGCTATGAAAAACATCAACCCAACGCAGACCGCTGCATGGCAGGCACTACAGAAACATTTTGATGAAATGAAAGACGTCACTATCGCGGATCTGTTCGCGAAAGATGCCGATCGTTTCAGCAAGTTTTCCGCCACCTTCGATGACCTGATGCTGGTGGATTTCTCCAAGAACCGTATCACCGAAGAGACGCTGGCGAAGCTGCAAGATCTGGCGAAAGAGACTGAGCTGGCAGATGCCATCAAATCCATGTTCTCCGGTGAGAAGATCAACCGCACCGAAGACCGTGCCGTGCTGCACGTGGCGCTGCGCAACCGTAGCAATACTCCAATTATCGTTGACGGCAAAGATGTGATGCCGGAAGTGAACGCGGTGCTGGAAAAGATGAAAACCTTCTCTGAAGCGATCATCTCAGGTCAGTGGAAAGGCTACACCGGCAAAGCGATCACCGACGTCGTAAACATCGGTATCGGCGGCTCTGACCTCGGCCCGTTTATGGTGACCGAGGCGCTGCGCCCGTACAAAAACCATCTCAACATGCACTTCGTGTCCAACGTCGATGGGACTCACATCGCTGAAGTGCTGAAAAAGGTGAACCCGGAAACCACGCTGTTCCTGGTGGCGTCTAAAACCTTCACCACTCAGGAAACCATGACCAACGCCCACAGCGCGCGCGACTGGTTCCTGAAAACCGCGGGCGACGAAAAGCACGTGGCGAAACACTTCGCGGCGCTGTCCACCAACGGTAAAGCGGTGGGTGAGTTCGGTATTGATACTGCGAACATGTTTGAATTCTGGGACTGGGTAGGTGGCCGCTACTCACTGTGGTCTGCGATCGGTCTGTCCATCATCCTGTCCGTCGGCTTCGACAACTTCGTTGAGCTGCTCTCCGGCGCGCACGCGATGGACAAACACTTCTCCACCACCGCGCCTGAGAAAAACCTGCCAGTGCTGCTGGCGCTGATTGGGATCTGGTACAACAACTTCTTCGGCGCTGAAACCGAAGCGATTCTCCCGTACGACCAGTATATGCACCGCTTTGCGGCCTACTTCCAGCAGGGCAACATGGAATCCAACGGTAAATACGTTGACCGTAACGGTAACGCGGTGGATTATCAGACTGGCCCAATCATCTGGGGCGAGCCGGGCACCAACGGTCAGCACGCGTTCTACCAGCTGATCCATCAGGGCACCAAAATGGTACCGTGCGATTTCATCGCCCCGGCGATTACGCACAACCCGCTGTCCGACCACCATCCGAAGCTGCTGTCTAACTTCTTCGCCCAGACCGAAGCGCTGGCGTTCGGTAAATCCCGCGAGGTGGTTGAGCAGGAGTACCGTGACCAGGGTAAAGATCCGGCTACGCTGGAACACGTTGTGCCGTTCAAAGTGTTCGAAGGCAACCGTCCAACTAACTCCATTCTGCTGCGTGAAATTACGCCGTTCAGCCTGGGCGCGCTGATTGCCCTCTACGAGCACAAGATCTTCACTCAGGGCGCTATTCTGAACATCTTCACCTTTGACCAGTGGGGCGTTGAGCTGGGCAAACAGCTGGCAAACCGCATTCTGCCAGAGCTGGGTGACGATAAAGCAATCGACAGCCACGACAGCTCCACCAATGGTCTGATTAACCGTTATAAAGCATGGCGTGCGTAATAAATATGTCATGAACAATGCCGGCGATATGCCGGCATTTTTTTATCGGATAATTCCTGATGTCTGTTAGTTATCTCAAATTCTGAATCTGAGTTTAATCCGAAAAACACGGTTACCCCGTTAATTGCTGAGGGTTATTTTAAGAAAATACGGAGTGATACTTTAATGGGTTTATATTATAACTGTTTGATAATGAATGGTTATCTATTTCAATAATTCTTTTTTCTTTTCATTTTTAACCATTAGTCTGAAAACCTCATCCCTATTTACCCCCACGGTAAACCCACTGCTTTAGTTGTGTATACTCGAATCCGCCTGAATTTCTTTTCGGGCAAATCTCCATTCATTCATTGAAGGGAAATTGTTATGAAGAAAGTACTGTATGGCATTTTTGCCATATCTGCGCTTGCGGCGACGTCTGTCTATGCAGCTCCGGTCCAGGTCGGGGAAGCAGCAGGGTCGGCAGCGACGTCTGCGTCTGCGGGGAGTTCTACCGCAGCCAGCACCAGCGCCGTAAGTTCAGCCGTGGGTGTCGCGCTGGCGGCAACCGGTGGCGGTGATGGCTCCAATACCGGAACCACGACCACTACGACGACCAGCACCCAGTAATACCGGGTGTTTTAATCATAACCACACTTCGGTGTGGTTATTTCGCCCCTTCGGAGAAGAGTCGTGAAGCGACCTGCAATCATCCTGATTTGCCTGCTGTTGCAGGCGTGCTCAGCTACCACCAAAGGGCTGGGCCACTCACTGTGGGACAGCATGTTCGGCACGCCGGGCGTGCATCTGACCGATGACGAACTTCAGAACATGCCGTATGCCAGCCAGTACATGCAGCTAAACGATGGTCCGCAACTGTTTGTGGTGCTCGCTTTCGATGAAAACGGGCAGCAGAAATGGGTGACGCAGGATCAGGCCACCATCGTGACTCAGCATTCCCGAATCGTGAAAACGTTGCTTGGCGGCGACAACCTGCTTGAGGTAAACAACCTGGCTGAAGATCCGCTCATCAAGCCGAATCAGATCGTCGATGGCGCAAGCTGGACGCGCACAATGGGCTGGACCGAGCACAAACAGGTGCGCTACGCCACGGCCCGCTCTACCTTCCGCTGGGATGGTACGGACAGCGTCAAAGTGGGCAGCGACGAAACGCAGGTGCGCGTGCTGGATGAAGAGGTGACAACCGATCAGGCCACCTGGCATAACCGCTTCTGGGTGGACGAAGAGGGGCAAATCCGCCAGTCCTTACAGTATCTCGGTGCCGGTTTCTTCCCGGTGAAGACCACCCTGATCAAGGCGGCGAAATCATGAAAATGTTCATTCACGTTGCGCTTCTCGCCAGCCTGGCCTCGCCGCTGGCGTGGTCTGCGGGAACGGTACAGGTCTACACCCCGGACAGCGAAAAACCTAAAACCTTAACCAACGCCGGGCATCTGCTCGATCTGGTGGGGCAGCCGAGGCTGGCGAAAAGCTGGTTGACCGGGGCGGTTATCAGCGAGCGTCAGGCGACGATTGTAGCGGAACAAAAACATCAGGCGCTGCTCGCCCGACTGAGCGGGCTGGCACAACAGGAAGATGCTGACGATGCCGCGGCCATTACTAGCCTGCGTCAGCAGCTTCAGGCGGTTAAGGTGACGGGTCGCCAGAAGGTGAATCTCGATCCGGATGAGGTGCGCGTCGCCGAAAACGGCAATCCGTCGCTGGAAGGGGACTATACCCTGTGGCTGCCGGCTCAGCCTTCCACCGTCACCGTGATGGGGCTTATCAGCAGCCCTGGCAAAAAGTCGTTTACGCCGGGCCGGGACGTCGTGAGCTATCTCGACGAGCAAAGCTTGCTCAGCGGTGCGGATAACAGCTATGCCTGGGTGGTCTATCCGGACGGGCATACGCAAAAAGCGCCGGTGGCTTACTGGAATAAACGCCATATCGAACCTATGCCAGGCAGCATCATTTTTGTCGGTTTTGCCGACCATTTCTGGACGAAAGCGTATGACGGGCTTAATGCCGATATCCTTCGCTCCCTGATACAGCGGATACCGGAATAATGAAAAAAACCTATCTCTACAGCATGCTTGCACTGTGCGTGAGTGCCGCCTGTCATGCAGAAACGTATCCGGCACCCATCGGCCCGTCGCAGTCCGATTTTGGCGGCGTGGGCTTACTGCAAACCCCGACCGCGCGTATGGCCCGCGAGGGGGAAATCAGCCTTAACTATCGCGATAACGATCAGTACCGTTACTACTCTGCGTCCGTGCAGCTGTTCCCTTGGCTGGAGACCACGCTGCGCTACACCGACGTGCGTACAAAACAGTACAGCAGCGTGGACGCCTTCTCCGGCGATCAGACCTATAAAGACAAAGCCTTCGACGTGAAGCTGCGCCTGTGGGAAGAGAGCTACTGGATGCCGCAGGTCTCCGTCGGGGCGAAAGACATTGGCGGGACCGGCCTGTTTGATGCGGAATACATCGTTGCCAGCAAAGCCTGGGGACCGTTTGATTTCTCGCTGGGTCTTGGCTGGGGCTACCTCGGCACCAGCGGCAACGTAACCAACCCGTTCTGTACCTACAGCGACAAATACTGCTACCGCGATAACAGCTATAAAAAAGCGGGTTCCATCAACGGCGACCAGATGTTCCACGGCCCGGCCTCGCTGTTTGGAGGCGTAGAGTATCAAACGCCATGGCAGCCGCTGCGCCTGAAGCTGGAGTACGAAGGCAATAACTACAGCGAAGATTTTGCCGGCAAGATTGAGCAGAAGAGCAAGTTTAACGTCGGCGCCATTTACCGCGTCACCGACTGGGCCGACGTTAACCTCAGCTATGAGCGCGGTAATACCCTGATGTTTGGCTTTACGCTGCGCACCAACTTTAACGACATGCGGCCGCGCTACAATGATAACCCGCGGCCCAAATACCAGCCGGAGCCGCAGGATGCGATCATTCAGCACTCCGTGGTAGCGAACCAGCTGACGCTGCTGAAATATAACGCGGGCCTGGCGGATCCGAAGATCCAGACCAAAGGCGATACGCTGTACGTCACCGGCGAGCAGGTAAAATACCGCGACTCCCGCGAAGGGATCGAGCGCGCCAACCGGATCGTCATGAACGATCTGCCGGAGGGGATCCGCACGATCCGCGTGACGGAGAACCGTCTCAACCTGCCGCAGGTCACCACTGAAACCGATGTTGCCAGCCTTAAGCGTCATCTTGAAGGCGAACCGCTGGGACATGAAACCGAGCTGGTGCAAAAACGCGTTGAGCCGGTGGTGCCAGAGAGCACCGAGCAGGGCTGGTATATCGATAAATCCCGCTTCGATTTCCATATCGATCCGGTGCTGAACCAGTCCGTGGGTGGGCCGGAAAACTTCTACATGTATCAGCTGGGCGCGATGGCGACGGCGGATCTGTGGGTGACCGACCACCTGTTGACCACCGGTAGTCTGTTCGGCAACCTTGCCAACAACTACGACAAATTTAACTACACCAACCCGCCGAACGATTCAAAACTGCCGCGCGTGCGTACCCGCGTTCGCGAATATGTGCAGAACGATATCTACGTGAATAACCTGCAGGCCAACTACTTCCAGTACTTCGGTAACGGCTTCTACGGCCAGGTTTACGGTGGCTATCTGGAAACCATGTTCGGCGGCGCGGGGGCGGAGGTGCTTTATCGTCCCGTCGACAGTAACTGGGCGTTTGGGATTGATGCCAACTACGTGAAACAGCGTGACTGGCGCAGCGCGCAGGACATGATGAAGTTCACCGACTACAGCGTCAAAACCGGCCACCTGACCGCCTACTGGACGCCGTCGTTCGCACAGGATGTGCTGGTGAAAGCCAGCGTCGGGCAGTACCTGGCGGGCGATAAGGGCGGCACGCTGGATATCTCCAAACACTTCGACAGCGGCGTTGTGGTAGGCGGTTATGCCACCATTACCAACGTTTCGCCAGACGAGTACGGGGAAGGGGACTTCACCAAAGGGGTGTACGTGTCGATTCCGCTGGATCTGTTCTCGTCAGGCCCAACCCGCAGCCGTGCGGCAGTGGGCTGGACGCCGCTGACGCGCGACGGCGGTCAGCAGCTTGGACGTAAGTTCCAGCTGTATGATATGACCAGCGATAAGAACATTAACTTCCGCTGATGCTTGTTTGCCCGGTGGCGCTGCGCTTACCGGGCCTACGAGAGTATTTTTGTAGGCCGGGCAAACGCAGTGCCGCCCGGCAAGAATGTTCATGTGGACAAAACATAAACAAAAAATATAGATCCCCGTCACATTTTTGCGTTATACAGGAACCTCGCCCTGGAGAATGAGGTGCTGTATGACATCCCTGACTCGTCCGCGTGTTGAGTTTATCTCAACAATACTCCAGACCGTGCTGAACCTCGGTCTGCTGAGCCTTGGCCTGATCCTGGTCGTGTTTCTGGGTAAAGAGACGGTGCATCTGGCGGATGTGCTGTTCGCACCTGAGCAAACCAGCAAATACGCGCTGGTGGAAGGCCTGGTGGTCTACTTTCTCTACTTTGAATTTATCGCCCTGATTGTGAAGTACTTTCAGTCCGGCTTTCACTTCCCGCTGCGCTATTTTGTCTATATTGGCATCACCGCCATTGTGCGGCTGATCATCGTCGATCATAAATCCCCGCTCGACGTGCTGATCTACTCGGCGGCGATCCTGCTGCTGGTGATCACCCTCTGGCTGTGCAACTCAAAGCGGCTGAAACGCGAATAAAAAAAGGGCGCTCCGAAGAGCGCCTAACAACAGTCACAAGTTGGTTCAATACAATACGTCTAAAGTTGAGGGTTGCAGTGGCATAACAGATGAAACTTAACCTTTCACACCGCCCGCCGTCAGGCCGTTGACCAGCCAGCGCTGGGCCAGCAGGAACACCACGGTAATCGGGATGGCAGAGAGGACAGCCGCCGCGGCAAAGTCGCCCCACAGGTAGTTTTGCGGGTTGAGGTATTGCTGCATACCGACGGCCAGGGTGTAGCTGTTCACATCGCGCAGTAACAGAGAGGCGACCGGTACTTCGGTGATCGCCGCGATAAACGACAGGATGAACACCACCGCCAGAATCGGCACCGACAGCGGCAGCAGCACCAGACGGAACGCCTGCCACGGGGTGGCGCCATCCAGCGCGGCGGCTTCTTCCAGTGAGCCATCGATGGTTTCGAAATAGCCCTTGATGGTCCACACATGCAGGGCGATGCCGCCAAGATAGGCGAAGATCACGCCGCCGTGGGTGTTCAGGCCGATAAACGGCACGTACTGGCCCAGACGATCAAACAGGGCATACAACGCCACCAGTGACAGCACCGCCGGGAACATCTGGAAAATCAGCATCCCTTTCAGCAGCGTCGCTTTGCCCGGGAAACGCATACGGGCGAAGGCGTAAGCACAAGTGGTGGAGAGCGTCACGATGCCGATGGCAGTGATGGTCGCCACTTTTACCGAGTTCCATAGCCACAGCAGCACCGGGAACGGCGGGGGAGTGACGCGGCCATCCGCGTGTTCCACACTGAAGCCCAGCGCGAGTTTCCAGTGCTCCCAGGAGATTTCATCCGGGATCAGGCTCCCGGTGGCGAAGTTCCCCGAACGCAGGGAGATGGCGATAACCATCAGCAGCGGGAACATGATCGCCGCGATGAAAATCAGCAGGCCTAAGTGCGTCGCGAGGAGGCGCAGTTTCTGAGATTTGGGTTGTACCATAGCCATGTTCAGTGCCCTCCTTAGTCAAATTTCATACGTGTAGCTTTCAGGTTCACGATCGCCAGGGCGCCCACCAGCAGGAAGATCAGGGTGGCAATCGCCGCCGCCAGTCCGAAGTCCTGGCCACCGCCGCCTTCGAAGGCGATACGGTAGGTGTAGCTCACGAGCAGGTCGGTATAACCTGCCGGCGTGGTGGTGCCGAGACGGTCCGGACCGCCGTTGGTCAACAGCTGAATCAGCACAAAGTTGTTAAAGTTAAAGGCGAAGCTGGCAATCATCAGCGGCGTCAGCGGCTTAATGAGCAGCGGCAGGGTAATTTTGAAGAAGTTCTGGAACGGACCCGCGCCGTCCATCGCTGAGGCTTCGTACAGGTCGTCCGGGATGGCCTTCAGCAGCCCCATGCACAGGATCATCATGTACGGATAACCGAGCCAGGTGTTCACGATGATAATCATCGAGCGAGCGGTGGTCGGGTCGCTGAACCAGGCCGGTTTGATGCCGAACAGCGCGCTCAGCATCATGTTGATTTCACCGAAGCTCTGGTTAAACAACCCTTTGAAAATCAGAATCGAGATGAACGATGGCACGGCGTACGGCAGAATCAGCAGCACGCGGTAAATCGCTTTCCCTTTCAGGGACTCCCACTGAACGAGACAGGCCAGCACCATGCCCACGGCCACGGTCAGGATCACGGTCAGGATGGAGAAGACTACCGTCCAGACGAAGATGGCGAAGAACGGTTTCTGGATGCCTTCGTCGGTAAACACGCGGGTAAAGTTATCCCAGCCGATGGTAACGGTATAGCCCGGGCTGAGCTTGTCGTCGCCCCAGCTGCCGTCGGCATTCACCGACTGATAGAAACCGATATCGTTGTTCGGGCGGTATTTTACGCCGCTCTGGTTGTTGGTCAGCGTGCCGTCATCCGCCAGAGTATAAAGCGGCTGCGTGCCGGAAAACTGGCGCAGCGAGCTCATGGTTACTTTGCTGTCATCGGGCAGCACAGCGGTGAGCTGGGTCAGCGCCTGGCGATTTTGAGTGATGATACGCAGGTTGGCACGTTCACCTTCCGGCAGGGCCGCGGCCTCTTTTAAGACCAGCTTCTGCTCGCCGCCAAATTTGAACGCGTCGGAAAGATAGTTTTTGCCGCTCTCACCGTCAGTGAGCGCTAACTTCCACTCATCTCCCGCAGGATACAGGCCGAAGTTAAAGGTTTTACCCGCCTGATAAGAACGATCCAGAAGCACCTGGGTGGCACGCTCCTGCGCGAGCTGGTTGGTGCTGCTGTAGTTAGTAAAGGCAATCGCGATGGTGCAGATCAGCGGAAAGAGGACAAACAGCCCCATCCCGGCAACACCGGGGTAGACATAGCGCCAGGCATACGCTTTACGGTTGGCGAAAATATACAGGCCAACCGAGCTTAAAATCAGCGTCATGATGGCAAAAAGGTATTCCCCTTGCACGTACATTAAAACAACAAGGTAACCCACCAGCAGACACAGCAGACCTATCACTGACCACTTCAGTGCGTCGCTTTGCCACCAGCGTTTCTTTTTAATGACATCCATGGGGTTCTTCCTCTACAACGGTGGAAACTTATCGTCAGGTGGCGCTGCGCTTACCTGACCTACGGATCGTGCCGTAGTCGTAGGGCGGGTAAGCGCACGCGCCACCCGCCGTTTTTCAGACTTACTTAGTAATACGACCCTGAGCATCTTTCAGCGCGGCATCAACAGTCTGGCGACCGCTTGCAGCGTTGATGACGGCGGTACGGGTGGCGTACCAGAACGCAGCCATCTGTGGGATGTTCGGCATGATTTCGCCTTTCTGGGCGTTATCCATGGTGGCCGCAATGCGTGGATCTTTCGCTAATTGATCCTGGAAGGATTTCAGCGCAACGGCGCCCAGCGGTTTGTCCTTGTTCACTTCATCCAGACCCTGATCGGTCAGCAGGTAGTTTTCGAGGAACTCTTTCGCCAGCTCTTTGTTCGGGCTGGCGGCGTTGATACCCGCGCTCAGCACGCCAACAAACGGTTTAGACGGCTTGCCGTTGAAGGTTGGCAGCAGGGTCACGCCGTAGTTGACTTTGCTCTTGTCGATGTTGGTCCAGGCCCACGGACCGTTGATGGTCATCGCGGTTTCGCCTTTGTTGAACGCCGCTTCCGCGATGGAGTAGTCGGTATCCGCGTTCATGTGTTTGTTCTTAATCAGGTCAACCAGGAAGGTCAGGCCTTTTTTCGCGCCCGCGTTGTCCACGCCCACGTCTTTCACGTCATATTTGCCGTTTTCAAACTTGAACGCGTAGCCGCCGTCGGCAGCAATCAGCGGCCAGGTGAAGTACGGCTCTTGCAGGTTGAACATCAGAGCGGATTTACCTTTCGCCTTCAGCTCTTTATCCAGAGCAGGGATCTCTTCCCAGGTTTTCGGTGGATTTGGCACCAGGTCTTTGTTGTAAATCAGTGACAGGGCTTCAACCGCGATTGGGTAAGCGATCAGCTTGCCGTTATAGCGAACGGCGTCCCAGGTGAACGGGAACAGTTTGTCCTGGAAGGCTTTGTCTGGCGTGACTTCTGCCAGCAGGCCAGACTGCGCGTAGCCCCCGAAACGGTCATGCGCCCAGAAGATAATGTCCGGACCATCGCCGGTTGCCGCAACCTGCGGGAACTTCTCTTCCAGTTTGTCCGGGTGTTCTACGGTGACTTTGATACCGGTGTCTTTCTCGAATTTTTTGCCCACTTCGGCCAGACCGTTATAGCCCTTGTCGCCGTTAATCCAGATAACCAGCTTACCTTCTTCAATTTTGGCGAGAGCCGGTGCGGAAATCATCATTGCTGCGAGGGCGGACAATGCGAAAACGCGTGCGCCAGTCTTGATCTTCATATCTGCCATCCTTTATTGGTGATGTGCTCGTGGATACATAAGGTGGTTCAACGTGACTCAGTCTCCTTATTTGACATCCTCTTTCCATCCTCCCAGTCCCTACGCCCCACCCCCTGTTTGTGTGATCCCTGTAACATAAATTTAAGTTATGAGTGCTGGCGCACATAAAAACCCACTGAATTTTGCAGGCCGCTTCACGATTTTCGCCTCAGCCCCTCCGCTGCGGTCGCAGAGCCTGCTCTCTCATCCTCCCGCCTCCTCCCCCATAAAAAAGCCGGGGGGTGGAGGATTCACGAAAGTAATGGAACACGCATAGTGAACTTATCTTGAATGTTTCTGTCGGTGACAGGTTGTAACGAAGGGAGAAGGGCATGGCGAGCGTACAGCTGCGTAATGTAACGAAAGCCTGGGGCGACGTTGTGGTGTCAAAAGACATCAATCTGGACATCCACGAAGGTGAGTTTGTGGTGTTCGTTGGTCCATCAGGCTGTGGTAAATCTACTCTGCTGCGTATGATTGCCGGTCTTGAAACCATCACCAGTGGCGATTTATTTATTGGTGATACCCGAATGAACGACATCCCGCCAGCTGAACGCGGCGTGGGCATGGTGTTCCAGTCTTATGCGCTTTATCCGCATCTTTCCGTTGCCGAGAACATGTCCTTTGGCCTGAAGCTGGCCGGCGCGAAAAAAGAGACCATTAACCAGCGCGTCACCCAGGTGGCGGAAGTGCTCCAGCTGGCACATCTGCTGGAGCGTAAACCGAAGGCGCTCTCCGGTGGTCAGCGTCAGCGTGTGGCGATCGGCCGTACGCTGGTGGCCGAGCCGCGCGTGTTCCTGCTCGATGAACCTCTCTCTAACCTGGATGCCGCCCTGCGCGTCCAGATGCGTATCGAAATCTCCCGTCTGCACAAGCGCCTGGGGCGCACGATGATTTACGTCACCCACGATCAGGTCGAAGCGATGACGCTGGCCGACAAAATCGTGGTACTGGACGCCGGTCGCGTGGCGCAGGTGGGCAAACCGCTGGAGCTGTATCACTACCCGGCAGACCGCTTTGTTGCGGGCTTCATTGGCTCGCCAAAGATGAACTTCCTGCCCGTAAAAGTGACCGCGACGGCAATCGAACAGGTACAGGTGGAGCTGCCAAACCGTCAGCAAGTCTGGCTGCCGGTCGACAGCGCCAACGTACAGGTGGGGGCCAATATGTCCCTCGGTATCCGCCCTGAGCATTTACTGCCGAGCCACATCGCTGATGTGACGCTGGAAGGTGAAGTTCAGGTCGTCGAACAGCTTGGTCACGAAACACAGATTCATATCCAGATCCCCGCCATCCGTCAGAACCTGGTCTACCGCCAGAATGACGTGGTGTTGGTAGAAGAGGGTGCCACATTCGCTATCGGTTTGCCGCCAGAGCGTTGCCATCTGTTCCGTGAGGATGGCACTGCATGTCGTCGGTTGCACAAAGAGCCAGGCGTTTAAGCATTCCAATTACAAAGAAAAGCAATGATCTCAGGAGATAGAATAATGATTACTCTGCGCAAACTTCCTTTGGCAGTTGCCGTCGCAGCGGGCGTAATGTCTGCTCAGGCACTGGCAGTGGATTTCCATGGTTATGCTCGTTCTGGTATCGGCTGGACGGGTAGTGGCGGTGAACAACAATGTTTCCAGGCAACAGGCGCACAAAGTAAATACCGTCTCGGTAACGAATGTGAAACCTACGCCGAACTGAAACTGGGCCAGGAAGTGTGGAAAGAAGGCGACAAGAGCTTCTATTTCGACACCAACGTAGCGTACTCCGTGGCACAGCAGAATGACTGGGAAGGTACCGATCCGGCGTTCCGTGAAGCTAACGTGCAGGGTAAAAACCTGATTGAATGGCTGCCTGGCTCTACCATCTGGGCCGGTAAGCGCTTCTATCAGCGTCATGACGTACACATGATCGACTTCTACTACTGGGATATCTCTGGTCCTGGTGCCGGTATTGAAAACATCGATCTGGGCTTCGGTAAACTGTCTCTGGCAGCGACGCGTTCCCAGGAAGCTGGCGGTTCTTATGCCTTCAGCAGCCAGAACATCTATGACCGTACCAAAGATACCGCGAACGACGTATTTGACGTGCGTTTAGCGGGCCTGGAAACTAACCCGGACGGCGTGCTGGAACTGGGTGTGGATTATGGCCGCGCGAACACGACCGACGGCTATGATCTTGCCGACGGCGCGTCGAAAGATGGCTGGATGTTCACCGCTGAACATACCCAGAGCATGCTGAAAGGCTACAACAAGTTTGTGCTGCAGTATGCGATGGACTCAATGACCACGCAGGGTAAAGGTCTGAGCCAGGGTTCCTATGGTTCTTCCAGCTTTACCATCACGAATCCTGATGGCACGACGACCAATTACGCCAACGATGTGATTAACAACAACGGCAGCCTCTGGCGCATCCTGGACCACGGTGCAATCACCCTGGCCGACAAGTGGGACCTGATGTATGTCGGTATGTACCAGAAACTCGACATGGATGATAACCAGGGGAGTGACTGGTGGACCGTGGGTGTACGTCCGATGTACAAATGGACGCCAATCATGAGCACCCTGCTGGAAGTGGGCTACGACAACGTCAAATCCCAGGAAACCGGCGATCGCAACAGCCAGTACAAAATCACCCTGGCGCAACAGTGGCAGGCTGGCGACAGCATCTGGTCTCGTCCGGCCATCCGTGTCTTCGCAACCTACGCGAAGTGGGATGAGAAATGGGGCTACGCGAAGAACGGTAACGGCGATGCCACCCGTTACGCGATCTCTGACTCCACCGGTAACGGTCGATTCTCTACCAGCCGCGGCGATGACGATGAGTTCTCCTTCGGCGCCCAGATGGAAATCTGGTGGTAACCGCATCCTGATCTGACGATGTAATCTGGGGGGCGAAAGCCCCTCAATCCCTGAGGTACTGCGCGCTATTGCCTGGCCACCGCAGTGCTTACGCTTTCTGAGGTGATAACAATGAAAATGAAGAAAAATCTCGTCGCGCTGTGCCTGTCAGCGGGTCTGCTGGCCTGTGTGCCTGGCGTTACGCTCGCTGACGTCAATTATGTCCCGCAGAATACCAGCGCAGCGCCTGCCATTCCGACAGCCGCTCTACAGCAATTAACCTGGACGCCGGTGGATCAGTCCAAAACGCAGAGCACACAGCTTGCGACGGGTGGCCAACAGCTCAATGTGGCTGGCATTACCGGGCCGGTAGCCGCCTATAGCGTACCGGCTAATATCGGTGAGCTAACGTTGACTTTATCCAGTGAAGTTAACAAACAGACCAGCGTTTTTGCGCCGAACGTTCTGATCCTCGATCAGAACATGACGCCTTCCGCCTATTTCCCCAGCAGCTATTTTACCTATCAAGAGCCGGGTGTAATGAGCGCGGACCGCCTGGAAGGGGTAATGCGTCTGACCCCGGCGCTCGGGCAGCAAAAGCTCTACGTACTGGTCTTCACCACTGAAAAAGATTTGCAGCAAACCACCACTCTGCTCGATCCGGCAAAAGCCTATGCCAAAGGGGTTGGTAACGCCATTCCCGATATTCCCGATCCGATTGCGCGCCATACCACCGATGGCCTGCTTAAGCTGAAGGTGAAAACCAACAGCAGCTCCAGCGTACTCGTAGGCCCACTGTTTGGCTCATCTGGCCCGGGTCCGGTAACGGTGGGTAATACTGCCGCGCCTGTGTATGCCGCGCCAGCCGCAGCACCAGCCGCAGCCCCGGCGAAAAAAGCCGAGCCGGTGCTTAACGATACTGAAACTTACTTTAACAACGCCATCAAGCAGGCAGTTAAAAACGGCGATGTCGATAAGGCGCTGAAACTGCTTGATGAAGCCGAGCGTTTAGGTTCAACCACTGCCCGTTCCACCTTTATCAGCAGTGTAAAAGGCAAGGGGTAACCGTCTCCCCACAGTGCTGATTTTGTTAGTCGTTTGGTGCGCCTTCGCGGGCGCACTTTTTTTGGCTAAGTTGCACCTTTGTTGCGATAGTGATCGTTAAATTCTGTTTGTCCGTCCTCATTTTGCCAATCTGCGATACAATGCTTTTACGTTATGTATCGGAGAGTCTGGCATGTCACACCCCGCGCTAACGCAGCTGCGTGCGCTACGCTATTTCGACCACATCCCTGCGCTTGACCCGGAACAGCTGGACTGGCTGCTGCTGGAAGATTCCATGACAAAACGTTTTGAGCAACAGGGTAAAACGGTCACGGTGACGATGATTCAGGAAGGGTTTGTCTCGCCTGCGGAGATTGCCAGCGAGCTGCCGCTGCTGCCGCAGGAAGAACGCTACTGGCTGCGTGAAATTTTACTCTGTGCGGATGGCGAGCCGTGGCTTGCCGGGCGAACGGTGGTTCCTGAGTCTACACTTTCCGGGCCGGAGCTGGCACTGCAACGCCTCGGCAAAACGCCGCTGGGGCGATATCTGTTCACCTCGTCTGAACTGACCCGTGATTTTATTGAAATTGGTTGCGATGCCGATTTGTGGGGGCGCCGTTCCCGCCTTCGTTTGAGTGGCAAGCCGTTAATACTGACGGAACTCTTTTTGCCTGCATCGCCGTTGTATTAAGAGGGAGAAAAAATGGAGTGGAGTCTGACGCAGAATAAGCTGCTAGCCTATCACCGCCTGATGCGTACTGATAAACCCATTGGCGCGCTGCTGCTGCTGTGGCCGACCTTATGGGCGCTGTGGGTTGCCACGCCGGGCGTACCGCCGCTGTGGATCCTGGCGGTGTTTGTGGCGGGTGTCTGGCTGATGCGCGCTGCGGGCTGTGTGGTCAACGACTATGCTGACCGGAAATTTGATGGACATGTTAAGCGCACCGCGAATCGTCCTTTGCCGAGCGGTCAGGTGACCGGGAAAGAGGCGCGCATCCTGTTTGTGGTGCTGGTGCTTCTCTCTTTCATGCTGGTGTTAACCCTTAACACCATGACCATTCTGCTGTCCGTCGCTGCTCTGGCGCTGGCCTGGGTCTACCCATTTATGAAGCGATACACCCATCTGCCGCAGGTGGTATTGGGTGCGGCATTTGGCTGGTCGATTCCCATGGCGTTTGCCGCGGTCAGCGAGTCCGTTCCGCTCAGCTGCTGGCTGATGTTCCTGGCGAATATTCTCTGGGCCGTTGCGTACGATACCCAATACGCGATGGTCGATCGCGATGACGATCTCAAGATTGGCATCAAATCGACGGCGATCCTGTTTGGCCGTCACGACAAACTGATCATCGGCATATTGCAGGTGGCGGTGCTGGCGTTGATGGTGGCGATTGGTCGCCTGAACGGGCTGAACTGGGAGTTTTACTGGTCCGTGCTGGTGGCGGGTCTGCTGTTTGCGTATCAGCAGAAGCTGATCGCGAAGCGCGAGCGTGAAGCCTGCTTTAAAGCGTTTCTGAATAATAACTACGTCGGGCTGGTGCTGTTTATGGGGCTGGCGATGAGTTACTGGTCATAAAAAAACCGGGTGGCGGCTTCGCCTTACCCGGCCTACGATTTAGCAGAACATGTAGGCCGGGTAAGCGTTAGCGCCACCCGGCTTTAACATCACTCGCCCTGCGTCGAACTCTCAATCGTTAAACGCACATCCGCGGTAATCAGCTCTGCCAGCATCTGGTAAACCTTCATCGTCTCTTCCGGCTCAGCATCGCCCGTATCGCTAATGTAACCTTCGTCGCGCAGCGTCAGCACCAGGGAGCTGAATACCGCTTTGTCGAAGAATTCCGGGGCGTTAATGCCATGCAGAACGGACAGGCGCTGGGCCAGCGTCCGACTCTCTTTTTCCAGCGTACCGCGGTTGATTGACGGGTTAGCACTCAATAACCAGAAGGTAATGGCGTAGCGCTGCAACGTCTCACGCGCACCGGAAGCCAGGAGCTGCAAGGTTCGGGAACGTGACGGATTGATATGCAGTTCGTCATCACTGATGGTAATCAGCCCCTGACGACGCATCTCTGCGGACATTTTATCGAGCTCTGCCGCCAGCTCATCGTTACTCCAGCGCAGGAACAGCTCCGCTTTCAGCATCGGATAGATGGCCTGAATATGGCGCAGCAGCTCCTGACTCGAAATACGGCGGTGCTGGGTAATAATGGCTGCCATCAGTGACGGCAGCATCAGCATGTGCGTGATGTTATTACGGTAGTAGGTCATCAGCACGGCCTGCTCGCGCGGCAGAATGATGATGTCACCAATCGTATCTTTCTCGACTTCGAACTTGTTCATCTGCAACGCGTGATCGATCAGTTCGCTGGCGGTGGCAGACGGCACGGTCGAATCCACGGAATACGGCACGTTGCGCATGATATCCAGATAGCAATCAATCTGCTCGGTCAACTGCTCGCGAGTCAGTGAACGCTGGCGAGAGGCCAGAAGCGCGGTACAACACAGGTTCATGGCGTTTGCCGCACCAGCATTGTTGATGCGTACCATCAGCTCGGATGCAATGCCGTTGACCGTTGGCGTCAGCCAGGCCGGACGTACCGCTTCGATAGGATCAATAGACTCGCGCCACTCCGGAACATGATGGTTCAGATATGTCATCAGGGGCAGGGGCTCGCCAAAGTTCACGTAGCCCTGACCGAGGTTGCGCAATTTACTCAGACCACGCAGCATCTGCGGCAGACTCTCTTTCTCTTTGGTCGCACCGCGCAGCTCTTTCGCGTAGGTGCCCACTTCCATCACGTGTTCATAACCGATGTAAATAGGCACCAGCGTGATAGGACGCGTACCGCCACGCAGCATGGCCTGAATGGTCATCGACAGCGTGCCGGTCTTCGGATCGAGCAGACGACCGGTACGGGAGCGACCGCCTTCAACAAAGTACTCCACGGAATAACCGCGGCTGAACAGCTCGCCCAGATACTCCCTGAAGACGGTGGAGTAGAGCTTGTTACCCTTGAAGGTACGACGAATGAAGAACGCACCCAGACGGCGGAAAATCGGACCTGCTGGCCAGAAGTTCAGGTTGATACCGGCAGCAATATGCGGCGGCACCAGGCCCTGGTGATAGAGCACGTAAGAGAGCAGCAGGTAGTCCATGTGGCTGCGGTGGCAGGGCACATAGACAATCTCGTGGCCGTCGTGTGCTAACTGACGCACGCGCTCGGCGTTGTGGACGTTAATCCCCTGATAGAGGCGGTTCCACGTGAAACCGAGAATACGGTCGGAGAGACGAATCATCTCGTAGGAGAAGTTCGCGGCGATCTCTTCCATCAGCGCGATTGCGTTCTGCTGCGCTTTCTCGTGCGAAATCTTCTTGCTGCGCGCTTCGTCTTCTACGGCACGGGCAATCGCTTTGGAAGCCAGCAGCTTGTTGAACAGATCCTGACGCGCCGGGAGACGTGGCCCAACGGCCGCCAGACGCTGACGTGCAAAGTGCATACGCGCAACGCGCGCCAGCTTTTGCGCAATGATTTTGTCAGTACCGTGTTCATCCGCCATGCGGCGCAGTGAAACGGAAGGCGAGAAGCGAACAAAGCTGTCGCGTCCCAGCCATGAGACGGCGAAGAATTTCTGAATGCCGTTGAGCATACGCAGCGGCGGGTTCTCTTCCCCTTTTTCACGCCCCGGACGACGGCCAAACATCACCGACACCGGCACCATCTGCACGTCCAGATCGGGGTTGCTGCGGTGCAGATCGAGGTAATCATGGAACAGCTTAATGGACTCTTCTTTCGGCGTGTAATAGGTGAACACGCGCGGTCCGCCATGGATGAACACGTAGCGCGGCAGCAGCGTACCGTCGACTTCCAGCGGTTCAAGCGGGTCAGGTAAATCGTGCGCCAGACATTGAGCGCGAAGCGTTAGCAGGTCTGCCTTCGAGTTATAAGGCAAAACGTACATAATAGGGCGCGACGTATCGAGCCCTAATTCCAGCGCAGGTTCTGCTGGGATAGACTTACTTTTTACCAGTACGCTTAATGGTAAATTAAGTAATTTGTAGTAAATTCGTGGCCAGCCGGACATAAACGATGTAAAGCCTCTGGTTAATAATGCAATTGCGGCGCAAGGATAACAGAAAGCGCGCAAAATTTCTGTTGTTACCCGTCATACTTCAGGTCGCAGCAAAACGCGCTGCGGCTTTAGTTACTGACGCTATTTATCATAAAAGGTTCTTTTAATGGCCAATAATACCACTGGGTTAACTCGAATCATTAAAGCTGCCGGTTATTCATGGAAAGGTTTCCGCGCCGCATGGGTTAATGAAGCCGCTTTCCGCCAGGAAGCGGTTGCCGCAATCGTTGCCGTTGTCATCGCCTGCTTCCTTGATGTTGATGCTATCACCCGCGTACTGCTCATCGGATCTGTCCTTCTGGTGATGATAGTGGAAATTCTGAATAGCGCTATTGAGGCCGTTGTTGACCGAATCGGGTCGGAATTCCATGAACTGTCTGGCCGGGCGAAAGACATGGGTTCCGCTGCCGTACTGCTGTCGATTATCACGGCGGCGATCACCTGGGTCACGCTACTTTGGTCGCATTTCCGATGAGCCTCGAGGAATAATTAAGTCCCTGGTTTTTTGTGCAGTTTTTGGTTCCAAAATCGCCTTTGACTGTATATACTCACAGCATAACTGTATATACACCCAGGGGGCGGTATGAAAGCGTTAACGACCAGGCAGCAAGAGGTGTTTGATCTCATTCGGGATCATATCGGCCAGACGGGTATGCCACCCACGCGTGCAGAAATTGCGCAGCGTCTGGGCTTCCGTTCTCCTAATGCTGCCGAAGAGCACCTTAAGGCGCTTGCGCGTAAGGGCGTGATTGAGATTGTTTCCGGCGCCTCACGCGGCATCCGTCTGCTGGTGGAAGAAGAGAGCGGTATTCCGCTGGTGGGTCGCGTAGCCGCAGGTGAACCTCTGCTGGCGCAGCAGCACATCGAAGGGCACTATCAGGTTGACCCAGGCATGTTCAAGCCGAGCGCCGATTTCCTGCTGCGCGTTAGCGGAATGTCCATGAAAGATATCGGTATTCTGGATGGCGATCTGCTGGCGGTACACAAAACCCAGGACGTGCGTAACGGACAAGTGGTCGTGGCGCGCATTGATGATGAAGTGACGGTTAAGCGCCTGAAAAAACAAGGCAATACCGTGCAGCTTCTGCCTGAAAACAATGAATTCTCCCCGATTGTGGTGGATCTCCGCGAGCAGAGCTTCTCTATTGAAGGGCTGGCGGTCGGCGTTATCCGCAACGGTGAATGGCTGTAATCTCTTCCTGACAGGCTGTAGTTCCTCTACAGCCTGGCCTGTTTTCTGATTCCGGTAATTTCCATGGCATTGCTAACTTCTGCCGATAAGGCGTTGTGGCGTCTTGCGCTACCGATGATTTTTTCCAATATTACCGTTCCTCTGCTGGGGCTGGTGGATACGGCGGTAATCGGGCATCTGGATTCGCCGATTTACCTGGGCGGCGTCGCGATTGGCGCAACGGCGACCAGCTTCCTCTTTATGCTGCTACTTTTTCTGCGCATGAGTACGACAGGCCTTACGGCCCAGGCGTATGGTGCAAAAGATCCCCTGCGTCTGGCGCGTGCGCTGGTTCAGCCGCTCATTCTGGCGTTCGGTGCTGGCGCGTTAATCGTTCTGTTGCGTACGCCGCTGATTGATCTTGCGCTCCATATTGTAGGCGGCAGCGATGCCGTACTGGAACAAGCCCGGCGGTTCCTCGAAATTCGCTGGCTCAGCGCGCCCGCTTCACTAGCAAACCTGGTCCTTCTGGGCTGGCTGCTGGGCGTGCAGTACGCCCGCGCGCCAGTGATCCTGCTGGTGGTGGGCAACCTGCTTAACATTGTGCTCGATCTCTGGCTGGTGATGGGACTGCACATGAACGTCCGGGGCGCGGCGCTGGCTACGGCAATTGCCGAGTACGGGACGCTGCTGATCGGTTTGGGGATGGTCTGGCGCGTGCTGGCGATGCGCGGTATCACCCTGGATCTGCTGAAATCGGCCTGGCGCGGCAATATGCGTAAGCTGCTGGCGCTTAATCGCGACATCATGCTCCGTTCGCTCCTGCTGCAACTCTGCTTCGGCGCATTAACCGTTTTTGGTGCGCGTCTTGGGCCTGAGATCGTCGCCGTCAACGCAGTGCTCATGACGTTACTGACCTTTACCGCTTACGCGCTGGATGGTTTTGCTTACGCCGTCGAGGCGCATTCAGGGCAGGCTTATGGCGCGCGTGAAAGCGGCCAGTTACGCGAAGTCTGGCGTGCAGCCTGTCGTCAGGCGGGTCTGGTGGCGCTGGTCTTTGCTCTGGTTTACGCCTGTTTTGGTGGGCATATTGTCGCGCTTCTCACCTCGTTGCCCGCGCTACGTGAGCTGGCCGATCGCTACATCCTCTGGCAGGTAGTATTACCGGTGGTGGGCGTGTGGTGCTATTTGCTGGACGGCATGTTTATTGGTGCGACGCGAGGGGCGGAGATGCGCAACAGTATGGCCGTCGCTGCGGCGGGGTTCGGCCTGACGCTGCTGACCTTGCCGTATCTCGGCAATCATGGTCTGTGGCTCGCGCTGGCGGTGTTTCTCTCACTGCGTGGCCTTTCGCTGGCCGTTATCTGGCGTCGTCACTGGCGAAACAATACCTGGTTTCCAGCCCCGCACGATATATCGTAACGGTTAAAGATTCCGAATATAAAAATAAATGCCGAATCCTTAACTACAATAATAATCACGTCCAGCAGAATAGAACGAAGCGGACGACACTCATAGACGCTTAACACGAGGACACGATTATGAATAAAGACGAAATCGGCGGCAACTGGAAGCAATTCAAAGGTAAAGCGAAAGAACAGTGGGGTAAGCTGACAGATGACGATATGACCGTCATTGAAGGTAAGCGCGATCAGCTGGTAGGTAAAATCCAGGAGCGCTACGGTTATGAAAAAGATCAGGCGGAAAACGAAGTCAAAGACTGGGAAACCCGTAACGACTACCGCTGGTAACCGGCACTATCCCCAAGGGCGGCTCTGAGCCGCCTTTTTCTTTGGCCTTAACGCGGCTTTTTCTTCACCAGGATAGAGTGATCGTGCTGACAGGCATCCTGATGACGGCATGACTCCACCTCCACGCAGGCAGAACATAAGCCGTGGGCTTCGATCACATTATGACGCAGCGCAAAGCCCATTCTGGCTGCCAGCGTATGCATAATATCTTCCACACCTTCCGCACACTCTTCCTTCACCACGCCACAGCGATCGCAGATAAACATGGCGGACGTGTGAGTAGGCTGGTCAAAAAGATGGCACAGCACATAGCTGTTTGTTGATTCCACTTTATGCACAAACCCTTGCTCCAGCAGAAAATCCAGCGCCCGATAGACGGTCGGCGGTTTTGCCTGCGGCTCGCTTTCACGCAGCAGGTCGAGCAGATCGTAAGCGCTGATGGCACCCTGTTGCAGGCTCATCAGACGCAGTACCTCAAGGCGCTGCGGGGTCAGGCGCACATTGCGTTGCGCACAGAGCTTTTCAGCTTGCGCTAACAGCTCTTTTGTGGACTTGTCCATCGGGCACCTCGGATGTGGTAAGGGGTGAAAACCCTCACTTTATCATGTTCTGCTAAAAACACCGAGATCCGCCGGGCTGTGCTATACCTGACGCATCGCAAATCGGGAGATCGCATGATGAAAAGACCTGACTGTATTCGGCACTGGCGGGACGTGGAAGGCGCCGATGACGCAACGTATCCGGACAGCAATGAACGGTTTTCTATTGGCGCGCCGCTGGCCCGCAAGCTGGGTCTCGGCCGCATTGGTATTCACCATGAACGGCTGCCGCCCGGACGCCGTACTTCTTATCCGCATGCGGAAAGCGACGAAGAGGAGTTTGTTTACGTTCTGGAGGGTTACCCTGAGGCCTGGATCAATGGTTATCTGTGGAAGCTTGAACCCGGAGACAGCGTGGGATTTCCTGCCGGCACGGGGGTGTGCCATACCTTTATCAACAACACCGATGAAGAGGTGCGCTTACTGGTGGTGGGTGAGGCTAATAAAAAACATAACCGCATCTACTATCCCCTCAATCCGGTGTATGCCGTGACGCGCGAAGACCACTGGGTAGACCATCCGCCTCAGTTTTTTGGCCCGCACGATGGAAAACTTGGGCGAAAATAATTTCCTCTTCTATAAATATTGATGGTCGTCACACATTAGAACAGGCCGGGATGGAATTTAACTTAGGGAAATAGCGGGTCTTTTTGTACTTATTCACAGCAATAGTTCGTTCCTGTTTGGGTGATAACAGACAGGGTTAACTAATAACAAACTATTTACGAGCACACTGTGAAAAAACATTTTAAATTTTCGATGGTTAGCATTGCTGTCTCCTTTTTTATGGCAAATCAGGCGGGAGCAGCCAATACCTGGACGGAAGCGCGTAGCGACGCAATGGGCGGAACGGGTGTCGCGGCAGGGAGCTATGGCAGCGGGGCGTTAATCAACCCCGCGTTACTGGCAAAATCTAAGCCCGAGGATGATGTGACGGTCATTTTGCCGTCCGTTGGCGTGCAGGTGACCGATGAAGACAATCTTCAGGACGAGATTGATACCATTAACGATAAAATCAATCATTACAAGGACGTGGTTGATAGTCTGACCCCCATTGATATCATCACGGATCCATTAGGTTCGATCAATCAGTTCCAGGGCGCAGCGAAAGATCTCGCTGATGAGCTGGACTACCTGAAAGGCAAAACCGCACACGCCACCGCAGGGGCGGGGATTGCCGTCAGTATCCCTAACGATGTCCTTTCCGTGGCCTTTATGGCCAAAGGCTATGCACATGGCCGCGTCAGCTCTTCAATCGATCAGCAGGACATTGATTATCTGCGCGGCATACAACGAAGCGATGCGGTGGCTGCCGGTGTGGCGCTGGATGCCGCGCTAAACGGTTCCGATCAGATCACCAAAAACCTTAACTCTACGGCGTCTGGCCGGGCGGCGATTGTGTCCGACTACGGTATTGCGGTAGCCCGTCAGTTCGATCTTGGCGGCGTTCCGGTTTCCGTTGGCGTCACGCCGAAGCTGCAAAAAACCTGGCTCTATAACTACACTACCTCAATCTACGATTACGACAGTAATAAGTGGAACGACAGCCGCTACCGTACCGACGACACTGGCTTCAACGTCGATGCCGGTATTGCTGCTGATTTCGGTGAAAACTGGACGGTCGGCGTGAGCGGGCAAAACCTGATGTCGCGCGATATCGATACCAAAGATATCCGCATTCGCAACGGGCGCACAGGAGAGGTGGTGAGTTATAAAGACACCTATCAGATCCGTCCGCTGGTCACTGCCGGGGCCGCCTGGCACAACGATCTGGTCACGCTGACCGCAGATGGCGATCTGACCGAAACCAAGGGCTTTAAAAGCGAAGACACCTCCCAGTACGTTGGCGTCGGTGCCGAAGTCACGCCGCTGAGCTGGCTGGCAGTACGCGCCGGTTATCGTGCGGATATGAAAGGGAACGACAGCAACGTCTTTACCGGCGGTGTCGGTTTTGCGCCGTTCAACTCCGTCCATGTTGACCTGATGGGGCTTTATGGCGAAGACGAGACCTGGGGCGCAGGGGCACAGTTGAGCATGACGTTCTAAAGTACACCGGAGGCGCTGCGCCTCCGGCTTTTCTTTGTGCTATAGTAGCGCCCCTTTTCCACCAGATGCTTAAAAGTTCGCCATGTCGTCAGAATTTCAGACCGCTTTCCCTGCACATCGTTTTTCCATTGCGCCAATGCTCGACTGGACGGACAGACATTGCCGCTATTTCCTGCGTCAGCTCTCCCGCCATACGCTGCTATACACCGAAATGGTCACTACCGGCGCAATTATTCACGGCAAAGGCGACTATCTGGCGTACAGCGAAGAGGAGCATCCGGTTGCGCTGCAACTCGGTGGCAGCGATCCGGCTGCGCTGGCGCAGTGCGCGAAGCTGGCCGAAGAACGCGGCTATGACGAGATTAACCTCAACGTCGGTTGTCCGTCCGACCGTGTGCAAAACGGCATGTTCGGCGCGTGTCTGATGGGAAATGCGCACCTGGTGGCGGACTGCATCAAAGCGATGCGCGACGTCGTCTCTATCCCGGTCACGGTCAAAACCCGTATCGGCATAGACGACCAGGACAGCTATGAGTTTCTGTGTGATTTCATCAACACGGTATCAGGGAAGGGTGAATGCGAGATGTTTATCATCCACGCCCGTAAAGCCTGGCTCTCAGGCCTCAGCCCGAAAGAAAACCGCGAGATCCCGCCGCTGGACTACCCGCGCGTGTACCAGCTGAAACGCGACTTCCCACACCTGACCATGTCGATCAATGGCGGTATTAAGTCGCTGGACGAGGCCAAAGCGCACCTCGAACATATGGATGGCGTGATGGTCGGACGCGAGGCGTATCAGAATCCGGGCATTCTGGCGACGGTTGACCGGGAAATCTTTGGCGTTGAGGGTGCTGACACCGATCCCGTGGCCGTAGTGCGCGCCATGTATCCGTACATTGAGCGCGAGCTGATTCATGGTACGTATCTGGGCCACATTACCCGCCATATGCTTGGCCTGTTCCAGGGCATTCCTGGTGCGCGCCAGTGGCGTCGTTATCTCAGCGAGAACGCGCATAAAGCCGGTGCGGATATTGAGGTACTGGAACACGCGCTGCGTCTGGTTGCGGATAAACGTTAAATTTCGCTAAAAGATGGTCAAATACGCCACGCCCTGCAACACATTGCGGGGCGTTTTGCTTTCAGAACAACAACTTATTTTTGGCATGATTCTTGTAATGATCGCAGCATCATTCGGGAACTCGTGGGAGAGCACCATGCTGGAACTACTTTTTGTGATTGGCTTCTTTATCATGCTGATGGTCACGGGCGTGTCGCTGCTCGGTATTCTGGCCGCGCTCGTTGTGGCCACGGTGGTGATGTTTGTCGGCGGATTATTTGCCCTGACGATTAAACTCTTGCCGTGGTTACTTCTGGCGATTGCGGTGGTATGGGCCATACGGGCGATTAAATCACCAAAACTGCCGACTTATCAGCGTAATAACCGCTTCCGTTACTAAGGTATTGAGGGGTACGTCACATACCTGCAACTTTTCCGGCAGCAATCTTTAGAACAGAATAGGATTTACTTATCGAATCTGTCACTATGGCTGCCGCTAAAGAATTCATCGAGCTGTACCCTACATACAGCCGAACTAAAAAAAAGAAAGGGCTTCCCATGGGAAGCCCAATTTCTTTTTATGGCTCAGGGAATTAACAGACTTGAGCCCTGGGTTGCCCGGCTCTCCAGCACCTCATGCGCACGTTGCGCATCGGTCAGCGGATATTTCTGCGCTTCTGCCACATCCACTTTGATCACCCCGCTGGCGATCAGCGAGAACAGCTCGTTGCTGGCTTCCTCAAGTTCTTCCCGGTTGGTGATGTAACCTTGCAGGGAAGGGCGGGTGACATACAGCGACCCTTTCTGATTCAGAATGCCCAGGTTCACGCCGGTGACAGCCCCGGAGGCGTTACCGAAGCTCACCATCAGCCCGCGACGTTGCAGGCAGTCCAGCGAAGATTCCCAGGTGTCTTTCCCCACCGAGTCATACACCACGCGTACCTTTTTGCCGCCAGTGATCTCTTTCAGCCGCTCAACGATGCTCTCTTCCCGGTAGTTGATCACCTGCCATGCGCCCGCGTCCAGCGCGCGCTGCGCTTTTTGCGCGCTGCCTGTGGTGCCGATCAGCTTCGCCCCCAGGGCTTTCGCCCACTGGCAGGCAATCAGCCCTACGCCACCTGCGGCTGCGTGAAACAGGAATTGCTCGTCAGGCTTAATTTCGTAGGTTTTGCGCAGCAGATAATAGACCGTCAGCCCTTTCAGGAATGAGGCGGCAGCCTGCTCGAAGCCGATCGCATTTGGCAGAAGCGCCGCTTTCTCGGCCGGAACGTTATGGATGGAGCTGTAAGCGCCCAGCGCCGACTGCGCGTACACCACGCGATCGCCTTCCTTAATGTGCTTAACCGCGCTGCCCACTTTGCTGACGATACCGGCCGCCTCGGTGCCCAGTCCGCTCGGCATCGACGGAGGCGGATAGAGACCGCCGCGAATATAGGTATCGATGTAGTTAATGCCGATCGCTTTGTTTTCAACCTGGATTTCGTTCTCGCCAGGTGCCGTGGGGGTAAACTCCACGGCTTGCAGTACGTCTGGCCCGCCATGTTTCTGGAACTCAATGCGTGTTGCCATGCTCCCTCCGTTAGAAAATTATGGTAATCTTTCGACCCACTCTTTATCTCGGTAACTCCATTCACTATGGCAGGAAACAAACCCTTCAACAAACAGACTGAACCCCGTGAACGTGATTATCAGGTCGCCGGGTTAAAAGTCCCGCCGCACTCGATTGAAGCGGAACAGTCGGTGTTGGGCGGTTTAATGCTGGATAACGAACGTTGGGACGACGTCGCCGAGCGCGTTGTTGCGGAAGACTTCTATACCCGCCCGCACCGCCACATCTTTACTGAAATGGCGCGTTTGCAGGAGTCGGGCAGCCCAATCGACCTGATTACGCTCGCAGAATCGCTGGAGCGTCTGGGACAGCTCGACAGCGTCGGCGGATTTGCCTATCTGGCAGAACTGTCAAAAAACACGCCAAGTGCCGCGAACATCAGCGCTTACGCTGATATCGTCCGTGAACGTGCCGTTGTCCGCGAGATGATCTCGGTGGCGAATGAGATCGCCGAGGCCGGTTTCGATCCCCAGGGGCGCACCAGCGAAGATCTACTTGATCTTGCCGAGTCCCGGGTCTTTAAAATCGCCGAAAGCCGTGCGAACAAAGACGAAGGCCCGAAAAACATCGCCGATGTGCTCGACGCCACCGTTGCGCGTATTGAGCAGCTTTTCCAGCAGCCGCACGATGGCGTGACGGGGGTGAACACCGGTTATGACGATCTCAACAAGAAAACGGCAGGTCTTCAGCCATCGGATTTGATTATCGTCGCGGCGCGTCCGTCGATGGGTAAAACGACATTTGCGATGAACCTCGTCGAAAACGCAGCGATGTTGCAGGATAAACCGGTTCTTATCTTCAGTCTTGAGATGCCCTCAGAACAGATCATGATGCGTTCTCTGGCATCCCTGTCGCGCGTGGATCAGACCCGCATCCGTACCGGTCAGCTCGACGATGAGGACTGGGCGCGGATCTCCGGCACCATGGGGATTTTGCTGGAAAAACGGAACATCTATATTGATGACTCCTCCGGCCTGACGCCGACGGAAGTGCGCTCCCGCGCGCGCCGTATCGCCCGTGAACACGGTGGCATCGGCCTTATCATGATTGACTACCTCCAGCTGATGCGTGTTCCGTCGCTTTCCGACAACCGTACGCTGGAGATTGCCGAAATTTCCCGCTCACTCAAAGCGTTAGCCAAAGAGCTGCACGTGCCGGTGGTGGCGCTGTCGCAGCTAAACCGTTCTCTGGAACAACGTGCAGACAAGCGCCCGGTCAACTCCGACCTGCGTGAATCCGGCTCCATCGAGCAGGATGCCGACTTAATCATGTTCATCTACCGTGATGAGGTTTATCACGAGAACAGCGATCTGAAAGGGATCGCCGAAATTATTATTGGTAAGCAACGTAACGGCCCCATCGGTACGGTACGTCTGACCTTTAACGGCCAGTGGTCGCGTTTCGACAACTATGCCGGTCCTCAATATGATGATGAGTAATTTCTAAGGAATTCAAATGCAAGCGGCAACTGTTGTGATTAACCGCCGCGCTCTGCGACACAACCTGCAACGTCTGCGAGAACTGGCGCCCGCCAGTAAGCTCGTTGCAGTCGTGAAAGCGAACGCTTACGGACACGGTCTTCTTGAGACCGCGCGAACGCTCCCCGATGCCGACGCTTTTGGCGTCGCCCGTCTCGAAGAAGCTCTCCGCCTGCGCGCAGGTGGAATTACGCAACCGATTCTGCTCCTCGAAGGCTTTTTTGAAGCCTCGGACCTGCCGACCATTGCCGATCAGCACCTGCACACGGCGGTGCATAACGAAGAACAGCTGGCCGCGCTGGAAACGGCCGAACTGAGCGAGCCGGTCACCGTGTGGATGAAGCTCGACACGGGCATGCACCGCCTGGGCGTGCGCCCGGAGAATGCCGAAGCGTTTTATCAACGGCTGTGCCAGTGCCAGAACGTGCGTCAACCGGTGAATATCGTCAGCCACTTTGCCCGCGCCGATGAGCCTGAATGCGGCGCAACGGAACAGCAGCTTGATATCTTCACCACCTTCTGCGAAGGCAAACCGGGGATGCGCTCCATTGCGGCGTCCGGCGGCCTTCTGCTGTGGCCGCAGTCGCACTTCGACTGGGCGCGTCCGGGGATTATCCTGTATGGCGTTTCCCCGCTTGAGAACAAACCCTGGGGACCGGACTTCGGCTTTAAGCCGGTGATGTCGCTGGTTTCAAAGCTGATTGCCGTGCGTGAGCACAAAGCAGGCGAGCCGGTAGGTTACGGCGGCACCTGGACGAGTGAGCGCGACACGCGGCTTGGCGTGGTAGCGATGGGCTACGGCGACGGCTATCCACGCGCCGCGCCAACGGGCACGCCGGTGCTGGTCAATGGTCGCGAAGTAAAGATTGTCGGCCGTGTGGCGATGGACATGATTTGTGTCGATCTGGGACCCGACGCGCAGGATAAAGCGGGGGACGATGCGGTGATGTGGGGCGAAGGCCTGCCGGTAGAGCGTATTGCTGAAATAACAAAAGTGAGTGCTTACGAACTTATCACGCGCCTTACCTCAAGGGTCGCGATGAAATACGTCGACTAAACATGAGCGGGATGCGGTGCATCCCGCTTCTGTTAACATCCCCTCGATCTTCTCCTGCTTCCGGTTTATTGTTGAAAATCCTGCCTCATAACAATCCGGAGAACATCGCGTGTTTCAGAAAGTAGACGCCTACGCCGGCGACCCTATCCTCTCCTTGATGGAGCGTTTCAAAGAAGATCCTCGCAGCGACAAAGTGAACCTCAGCATCGGTCTTTATTACAACGAGGACGGCATCATTCCTCAACTGAAAGCCGTTGCCGAAGCCGAAGCGCGTCTTAACGCAACCCCGCACGGGGCTTCGCTTTATCTGCCGATGGAAGGGTTAAATACCTACCGTAATACCATTGCGCCGCTGCTGTTTGGTGCGGATCACGCGGTGCTCGCGCAAAAGCGCGTGGCGACTATCCAGACGCTGGGTGGCTCGGGTGCGCTGAAGGTAGGCGCAGATTTCCTGAAAAAGTACTTCCCGGATTCCGGCGTGTGGGTCAGCGACCCGACGTGGGAAAACCACGTGGCCATCTTTGAAGGCGCGGGCTTTAAGGTTGCGACCTATCCATGGTTCGACAGCGAAACCAACGGCGTACGCGTTGATGCGCTGCTGGAAAAACTGAACACCCTGCCGGAGCGCAGTATCGTATTGCTGCATCCGTGCTGCCACAACCCGACCGGTGCGGACCTCACCAATGCCCAGTGGGATGCGGTGATCGAGGTACTGAAGGCGCGTAACCTGATCCCGTTCCTCGACATCGCCTATCAGGGCTTTGGGGCGGGCATGGAGGAGGACGCCTACGCCATTCGTGCGATTGCCAGCGCGGGTCTGCCTGCGCTGGTCAGCAACTCTTTCTCAAAAATCTTCTCCCTCTACGGCGAGCGCGTCGGCGGTCTGTCCGTGGTGTGTGAAGACGCCGAAGCCGCGGGACGCGTACTCGGTCAGCTGAAAGCGACGGTCCGCCGTATTTACTCCAGCCCGCCGAATTTTGGTGCGCAGGTGGTCGCGACCGTACTGGGCGATGATCAGCTGAAAGCCACCTGGCTTGCGGAAGTGGAAGGCATGCGTAAGCGCATCCTGTCGATGCGTCAGGAGCTGGTTAACGTTCTGAAAGAGGCCGTGCCTGGACATAACTTTGATTATCTTCTCAAGCAGCGCGGGATGTTCAGCTATACCGGACTGAGCGCGGCGCAGGTCGATCGCCTGCGGGAAGAGTTCGGCGTCTACCTGATCGCCAGCGGCCGTATGTGCGTGGCGGGGCTGAATGCTGGCAACGTCCAGCGCGTGGCGCAGGCGTTTGCATCCGTAATGTAAGTATTCACTTACTTGCATGCTATATGTAGGCCGGGTAAGGCGCAGCCGCCACCCGGCTTTTTTGTTCGCGCCGGTGCCAGTCATTGTCCGGCGGCGCTTCGCTTACCGGGTCTACATGTTTCTTCTGCGCTTTGTGATCGTCTTCTTTTTATTCAGCTTCATAAGCAAAAACTCCTTTTCTTCCCCTCCCGCTGGGGTTATGGTCGGATAGTTTTTGACCATTCGCTCAAAATAAAAAGATAACAAACTGAATATTCAGGGGAAAACATGCGCAAGATCACACTGGCGCTCAGCGCCGCCTGCTTATTGTTCTCGCTTAATAGTACCGTTGTTGCGCGGGCTTCTGCACCCACGCCGCTTTACACCGGCACCACCGCCGCCATTCTTGCCGAACAGGCCCCCATTCACTGGGTTTCAGTGGCACAAATCGAAAACAGCCTGACGGGTCGCCCGCCGATGGCCGTGGGCTTCGATATTGACGATACCGTTCTCTTCTCCAGCCCCGGTTTCTGGCGCGGCAAAAAAACGTACTCCCCGGACAGCGAAGCCTATCTGAAAAACCCGGAATTCTGGGAAAAGATGAACAACGGCTGGGATGAGTTCAGTATCCCGAAAGAGGTTGCCCGCGCGCTGATCGCCATGCACGTAAAGCGCGGCGACAGCATTTACTTCGTGACCTGACGTAGCCAGACCAAAACCGAAACCGTCTCGAAAACGCTACAGGATGATTTTCTGATCCCGGCTGCCAGCATGAATCCGGTCATTTTTGCCGGGGACCAGGAAGGGCAAAACACCAAAACCCAGTGGCTGGAAAAGAAAAATATCAAGGTGTTCTACGGTGATTCAGATAACGACATCACCGCGGCGCACGATGTGGGAGCCAGAGGCATCCGGGTGTTACGCGCCTCGAACTCCACCTACCGGCCGCTGCCAATGGCCGGTAAATTTGGTGAAGAGGTGATCGTTAACTCCGAATACTGATGCATTAACGGCGGGGTGAATGCTTTTTTAAGCAAATCTCTCCGCGCGGGTTTTACCTTTCGCTTTCTTGCTGCACACTTAGAAAGATTCATCTTTCAACACGGAGCAGCACATGTGGTATCAACAGACCCTGACCTTAAGCGCAAAACCACGCGGATTTCACCTGGTGACGGACGAAGTCATCGGGCAAATCCGCGACCTGTCGCGCGTCAAAACGGGTTTGCTGCATCTGCTGCTTCAGCACACGTCTGCTTCTCTCACGCTCAATGAAAATTGCGATCCCACCGTCCGGTCTGACATGGAGCGGCATTTTCTGAAAACCGTCCCGGATAACGCCCCGTATGACCATGATTACGAGGGGGCGGATGATATGCCTTCGCACATCAAATCCTCTTTGCTGGGGGTCTCGTTGATGCTGCCGGTCCACAACGGACGGCTACTGCTGGGAACGTGGCAGGGGATCTGGCTGGGAGAACATCGCATTCACGGTGGTTCGCGTAAAATTATCGCAACGCTACAAGGGGAATAAAGATGACAATTTCGGAGATACTTCAGTACTGCATGAGCAAGCCGGGCGCAGAACAGAGCGTTCACAGCGACTGGAAAGCCACGCAGATCAAAGTGGGTGATGTGTTGTTCGCGATGGTAAAAGAGGTTGAGGGACGTCCTGCGGCATCGCTGAAAACCAGTCCTGAACTGGCCGACTTACTGCGCCAGCAGCACGATGATGTCAGGCCAAGCAAGCATCTGAATAAAGCACACTGGAGTACGGTGTTTCTCGACGGCTCGCTGCCAGATTCGCAAATTTACTACCTGGTAGATGCGTCGTATCAACAGGCGGTAGAACTGCTGCCGGAAACGATCCGACAGCAGCTCTCCGTGTAACGATTACAGCAACGGTTTAAGGAAGCGCGCGGTGTGCGAGGCTTCGCACTCTGCAACGGTCTCTGGCGTACCGGAGACGAGGATTTCACCGCCGCCGCTGCCGCCTTCCGGGCCGAGATCGACAATCCAGTCCGCGGTTTTAATCACGTCCAGGTTGTGCTCAATCACCACGATGGTGTTGCCCTGATCGCGCAGCTGGTGCAGCACGTCCAGCAGCTGCTGGATATCCGCAAAATGCAGGCCGGTGGTCGGCTCGTCCAGAATGTACAGCGTCTGACCGGTACCGCGTTTGGACAGCTCACGCGCCAGCTTCACGCGCTGCGCTTCACCGCCGGACAGCGTTGTCGCTGACTGCCCCAGACGAATATAGGTCAGACCCACATCCATCAGGGTTTGCAGCTTACGCGCCAGCGCAGGGACGGCGTCAAAGAACTCGCGCGCCTCTTCGATGGTCATATCCAGCACTTCGTGGATGGTCTTGCCTTTGTACTTAATCTCCAGCGTTTCGCGGTTATAGCGCTTGCCTTTGCACTGGTCGCACGGCACGTAGATATCCGGCAGGAAGTGCATCTCAACCTTGATTACGCCGTCGCCCTGGCACGCTTCACAGCGGCCGCCGCGCACGTTAAAGCTGAAACGTCCTGGTGTATACCCACGCGAACGCGCTTCCGGTACACCCGCGAAGAGTTCACGGACGGGCGTAAAGACGCCAGTATAGGTCGCCGGGTTGGAACGTGGGGTGCGGCCAATCGGGCTCTGATCGATATCGATAACCTTGTCGAAATGCTCCAGCCCCTGAATGTCGCGGTACGGTGCAGGCTCGGCCAGCGTCGCGCCGTTCAGCGCCGTCTGTGCAATCGGGAACAGCGTATCGTTGATCAGCGTCGATTTACCGGAACCGGACACGCCGGTGATGCAGGTAAACAGCCCGACAGGCAGCGTCAGGGTCACGTCTTTCAGGTTGTTGCCGCGCGCCCCGGTTAGCTTCAGCACTTTTTCCGGGTTCGCCGCCACGCGCTGTTTTGGCACTTCAATTTTGCGCTTGCCGCTCATGTACTGGCCGGTCAGCGACTCGGGCACCGCCATAATGTCTTTCAGCGTCCCTTCTGCCACCACCTGTCCGCCGTGCACGCCAGCGCCCGGGCCGATGTCGATCACGTGGTCTGCGGCGCGAATGGCGTCTTCGTCGTGCTCAACCACAATCACCGTGTTGCCAAGGTTACGCAGGTGAACCAGCGTGCCGAGCAGGCGTTCGTTGTCGCGCTGGTGCAGGCCGATAGACGGCTCATCCAGCACGTACATCACGCCGACTAAGCCCGCGCCAATCTGGCTCGCCAGGCGGATACGCTGGGCTTCACCGCCGGAGAGCGTTTCAGCCGATCGGGAAAGCGTCAGGTAGTTCAGGCCGACGTTCACGAGGAACTTGAGGCGATCGCCGATCTCTTTCAGCACTTTTTCGGCGATTTTCGCGCGCTGGCCGGAGAGCTTCAGGTTGTTGAAGAAGTCCATCGCGTGGCCGATGCTCATGTCTGAGATGGTCGGCAGCGCCGTGTTTTCAACAAACACGTGACGCGCTTCGCGACGCAGACGTGTACCCTCGCAGGTGGCGCAGGAGCGGTTGCTGATGAACTTCGCCAGCTCCTCACGCACCGCGCTGGATTCGGTCTCTTTGTAGCGGCGCTCCATGTTGTGCAGCACCCCTTCGAACGGGTGGCGACGCACGGAAGTGTCACCGCGATCGTTCATGTACTTGAACTCGATGTTCTCTTTGCCGGAACCGAACAGGATCACTTTATGTACGTTCGCGCTCAGGCTGGCCCACGGGGCTTCAACGTCGAACTTATAGTGCTCTGCCAGCGATTTCAGCATCTGGAAGTAGTAAAAATTACGCTTATCCCAGCCGCGAATGGCGCCACCCGCCAGCGACAGCTCCGGGTTCTGGATCACGCGGTCCGGGTCGAAATATTGCTGAACGCCGAGGCCGTCACAGGTCGGGCACGCGCCCGCTGGGTTGTTAAACGAGAACAGGCGCGGTTCCAGCTCGCGCATGCTGTAGCCGCAAATCGGGCAGGCGAAGTTGGCGGAGAAGAGCAGCTCTTCCGCTTTCGCATCGTCCATGTCTGACACCACCGCCGTGCCGCCCGACAGTTCCAGCGCCGTTTCAAAGGATTCCGCCAGACGCGTCGCCAGATCTTCACGTACCTTAAAGCGGTCAATCACCACTTCGATGGTGTGTTTCTTTTGCAGCTCCAGCTTTGGTGGATCTGACAAGTCACACACTTCGCCATCGATACGGGCGCGGATATAGCCCTGGCTTGCCAGGTTTTCCAGCGTTTTGGTGTGTTCACCCTTACGCTCTTTAATGATTGGCGCCAGCAGCATCAGGCGTTTGCCTTCCGGCTGAGACAGCACGTTATCCACCATCTGGCTGACGGTCTGGGCCGCCAGCGGAACGTCATGATCCGGACAACGCGGCTCGCCCACGCGCGCATACAGCAGACGCAGGTAGTCATGGATTTCGGTAATGGTACCGACCGTAGAACGCGGGTTATGCGATGTGGATTTCTGCTCAATGGAGATAGCAGGAGACAACCCTTCAATGTGGTCGACATCCGGTTTTTCCATCAGCGACAGGAACTGACGCGCGTACGCCGAGAGCGATTCAACGTAACGACGCTGTCCTTCGGCATACAAAGTGTCGAAAGCCAGTGAGGATTTGCCAGACCCCGAAAGCCCGGTCACGACGATGAGTTTGTCGCGAGGGATTATGAGGTTGATATTCTTGAGATTGTGGGTGCGGGCGCCCCGAACTTCGATCTTATCCATTCACCTTTCCCGGTTGGAACACGGATTGCCTGATTTGTTTGAAGGACAAACGGCTGTCAGAAACGGCTAATTATGACACAAAATGACCTGTTTGAATATACAGTATTGGAATGCATTTTCTGATTCACTGTGTAACAATGTCGAGTCCGCGAGAGAACTCTGGAACATGCTACGCAACTATCAAAGTGTCGCATGGAAATGGTACACTCGCGCGTTTACACTATTAAGAAACGTATTCAGGAGACACGAACATGGCCAGCAGAGGCGTAAACAAGGTGATTCTCGTCGGTAATCTGGGCCAGGACCCGGAAGTACGCTACATGCCGAGTGGTGGCGCAGTTGCCAACATTACGCTGGCTACTTCCGAATCCTGGCGTGATAAAGCGACCGGTGAAATGAAAGAGCAGACCGAATGGCACCGCGTTGTGCTGTTTGGCAAACTGGCTGAAGTGGCCGGTGAGTATCTGCGTAAGGGTTCTCAGGTCTATATCGAAGGCCAGCTGCGTACCCGCAAATGGACCGATCAATCCGGTCAGGAAAAATACACCACGGAAGTGGTGGTCAACGTAGGCGGCACCATGCAGATGCTGGGTGGTCGTCAGGGCGGTGGCGCACCGGCAGGTGGCGGCCAGCAGCAGGGCGGTTGGGGTCAGCCTCAACAGCCTCAGGGCGGCAATCAGTTCAGCGGCGGCGCGCAGTCTCGTCCTCAGCAGCAGTCTGCTCCGGCACCGTCTAACGAACCGCCAATGGACTTCGACGACGATATCCCGTTCTGATATCCAGACGCGTGAAACACAAAAAACCCAGACAATGTCTGGGTTTTTTATAACAGGCTATCAGGTAATCACCATCGGCCAGTCTGGCGGAGTGTGGCTCATGGCTTCAACCATCACCACTTTAATGTTTTCCCAGACGGCGGCCATATCCACCAGCGTAATGCCGAGTAAACCTGTCGCGAACCAGCATGCGGCACCCAACCCTAACAGGGTGCTAATCACAGCAAGACCTGCGTAGTCGGACTTTCGGAACTGAATGTTTAACGTGCTGGCCAGGAACATCAAAACCGCGCTCAA
This sequence comes from Enterobacter sp. MGH85, assembly GCF_001037655.1. NCBI lineage: Bacteria > Pseudomonadati > Pseudomonadota > Gammaproteobacteria > Enterobacterales > Enterobacteriaceae > Enterobacter > Enterobacter sp. MGH85. The sequence goes on along the minus strand of NZ_KQ089925.1, from coordinate 543,257 downwards.
CAACGGCCAGCGCAGGAGCACCATGCTGGTGGTAATGGTTGCCATAAAACCCATCCTCGACAAAACAGACGAACTGGAATGAAACAATGTTTCTCGTTACATAAGATGTGTGAACTATATCACATTTGCTGCTTTATTCGCCAGTATCGTATGAGGTAAAAGTGGGTTTATAACCGGGGAAAATATATCGTACTCGCTCAGATCGGCGCTTAGCCGGAATTTTTATTTTTAATTCATTCAGATAGCAAAACCTTTGCAAAACACCCTCGGCTGTATAGCGTTTACAGCAGTATGTCTATGGATTATGCTTGTGTGGAACAATAAATGTACCCGCAAAAATAATTCATCACATTGAATTATTTGGATTTTTATTCTTTTTTAACACTCAGCACTGATGAATCCCCTAATGATTTTGGTAAAAATCATTAAGTTAAGGTGGATACACATCTTGTCATATGATCAAATGGTTTCGCGAAAAATCAATAATCAGACAACAAGATGTGCGAACTCGATATTTTACACGACTCTCTTTACCAATTCTGCCCCGAATTACACTTAAAACGACTCAACAGCTTAACGTTGGCTTGCCACGCATTACTTGACTGTAAAACTCTCACTCTTACCGAACTTGGCCGTAACCTGCCAACCAAAGCGAGAACAAAACATAACATCAAACGAATCGACCGATTGTTAGGTAATCGTCACCTCCACAAAGAGCGACTCGCTGTATACCGTTGGCATGCTAGCTTTATCTGTTCGGGCAATACGATGCCCATTGTACTTGTTGACTGGTCTGATATTCGTGAGCAAAAACGACTTATGGTATTGCGAGCTTCAGTCGCACTACACGGTCGTTCTGTTACTCTTTATGAGAAAGCGTTCCCGCTTTCAGAGCAATGTTCAAAGAAAGCTCATGACCAATTTCTAGCCGACCTTGCGAGCATTCTACCGAGTAACACCACACCGCTCATTGTCAGTGATGCTGGCTTTAAAGTGCCATGGTATAAATCCGTTGAGAAGCTGGGTTGGTACTGGTTAAGTCGAGTAAGAGGAAAAGTACAATATGCAGACCTAGGAGCGGAAAACTGGAAACCTATCAGCAACTTACATGATATGTCATCTAGTCACTCAAAGACTTTAGGCTATAAGAGGCTGACTAAAAGCAATCCAATCTCATGCCAAATTCTATTGTATAAATCTCGCTCTAAAGGCCGAAAAAATCAGCGCTCGACACGGACTCATTGTCACCACCCGTCACCTAAAATCTACTCAGCGTCGGCAAAGGAGCCATGGGTTCTAGCAACTAACTTACCTGTTGAAATTCGAACACCCAAACAACTTGTTAATATCTATTCGAAGCGAATGCAGATTGAAGAAACCTTCCGAGACTTGAAAAGTCCTGCCTACGGACTAGGCCTACGCCATAGCCGAACGAGCAGCTCAGAGCGTTTTGATATCATGCTGCTAATCGCCCTGATGCTTCAACTAACATGTTGGCTTGCGGGCGTTCATGCTCAGAAACAAGGTTGGGACAAGCACTTCCAGGCTAACACAGTCAGAAATCGAAACGTACTCTCAACAGTTCGCTTAGGCATGGAAGTTTTGCGGCATTCTGGCTACACAATAACAAGGGAAGACTTACTCGTGGCTGCAACCCTACTAGCTCAAAATTTATTCACACATGGTTACGCTTTGGGGAAATTATGAGGGGATCTCTCAGCACTCAGCATACTCTTTGATTTCGTGGTCTTATTCTTTTATTCAGATATGAGTTATTGCGGTTGCTCTCTCGATTAATGACCTGCGAAAAGATAATGAAAGAAAAAAGACGCGAGATTATTAACGACAGCATGCAGGCTCTGCACGCCCTGGCGAAGCTGATGCCACAACTCAACGCGCAGTGTTCGCCGGTTGAAATGCTGGAAATCATCAACAGCGCACTGGGGGCAAATCTCTCGTGGGTCAGTGTCGAATCCGCAGACGGGCCGCGCGTGGTTTGTGCCGGCGACGTGACGTGTCACGCCTTCAACGTGGCGGATTTTCTTGCCAGCACCCTGTTGCAACGGCATCACCGCGCCTGGCGCGTTATCTACTGGAAAGAGCATATTGGCCGGGCGGTATTTTCCCCTCAGCACCCGGGCTATGCGCGGCTGCAAAGCGGCGTGCTGTGTAAACTCTCAGCGCATGGCAGACAGTGCAGTGGTTATTTCTTTTTGGCTTTTAATGAAAAACTGACCTCGTTGCCGATATTGAAAAATATCGTGGTGGTATTGGTCGAGAAGCTAAAAGATTATTTTGATGACATCATCGTGCGGGAAAAAACAGCGCAAGAGATGCAGCGCGTCGTCACGCAATATAAAACTTTATTTGAACGTGCTCCGGTATTGATGAACGCCTTTGACAGACATAACCGGTGTGTATTGTGGAACGCCGAATGCGAAAAAGTCTTTGGCTGGAGTATGACTGAAATCGGCGAGCACCCCGATCCGCTGGCCCTGTTTTACCCGGATCCCGAGGAGCGACAGCGCGTGCAGGAGTCGGTTCGTTTCGCACCACTTAAGGATATGTACGAATGGCACCCGGTGCGTAAAGACGGGACGCCGTTAACCATCCTCTGGTCAAACATCCTTTTACCGGATAACTCCATTCTCAATATTGGCCTCGATATCACCGAACGTAAAAAAGCAGAACAGCAGCTGACCGTCAAAGCCACCACGGACGATCTGACGGGCTGTATGAATCGCTCGACAATTTTACAGCGGCTCAAAATGGCGCTGGCAGCCAGTTCGCCGCAGGATGTCAGTAGCCATTTCTGTCTCCTGATGTTCGATCTCGATTATTTCAAGCAGATCAACGATCGGTGGGGACATCAGGTTGGCGATGCGGCATTGATTCACTTTTGCGACCGTATTCGCGAAGTGAGCCCGGCCGGGTCGGCACTGGGACGGGTAGGGGGCGAAGAGTTTGTTCTTCTGCTGGCGCGTACGGATGGTATGGCCGCTACGTTGCTCTCTTCCCGGCTGCGTGCCGCGCTGATCTCAAAACCGCTGCGTGTGGGCGATAAAACGCTGGTACTCTCTTTCAGCGCCGGGGTGGTTGAAGTCTGTCAGGGGCAACGGGATACTTCTGCCATACTGATGCGTGCCGATCAGGCATTATATGACGCCAAGCGTACGGGAAGAGGAAAAACGGTTCTGGCGTCTGATTATTTATAAATCAGCATAAGAACAAAGAGCAGGCTATTTCAGCCAACAAATTTTCCACACCTGTCGCGGGTAATTATTATCCTTATCAGAAACGAAATGAATACTTTTAGTTTGGCTTACGGGAAAATATTATCGGCATCACGAATTTTAGGATTTTTAATACCAAAAGTCAGTTGCTAACTTCCCATGATTCATGCAACGTAATCACCTGTTTATCAAAGCAGCCGGTCTTCATTGCTACAGGCGTACAACATGCAGGGATACAGAGCGGGAAATGAATCGTAGCGCGCGGCGCAAAATGCTCAAAGCGGTCGGGATTATCATGGTAGTTATGCTGCCGGTGATGCTTGCGCTATGGTTTGCCCAGCTTAGAGCCGTGTCGGAAATCAGCGCTCAGCTGCGCACGTTTGCTGAACTTGCTTTAAACAAAACTGAACGGGTTATTCAACAGGTTGATATGGCCCGGGAAGACGCGGAAAAATATCAGGGTAAAGTGTGTACGCCGGAGCATCGTCAATATATGTTGAACGTTTCCCGCGGTCGCCTTTTTGTTGCCGATTTAATTTATGCTGAAGGCCAGGACTTTCTCTGCTCGACCCTTATTACGCCGGATCATCCTTACATCATCCCCGCTGCCAATTACACACGTAAACCCGACGTTGCTATCTATTATTTTCGCGATACGCCATTTTTTAATGGTTATAAAATGATATATATGCAGCGCGGAAATTATGTCGCAGTGGTCAACCCGCTTTCGTACAGTGAGGTGATGTCAGACGATCGTTCCCTGTCGTGGGGAGTGTATGACACCGTCAGCAATGCATTCTTTTCTGTGAGTCAGAAAGCCAATATTTCTTTATTGCATTCGATGCTCCGACATCAGGAAACGACTTTTCAGAAAGATGACCGTTTTTATAGGATCGTAAAATCAGAGCAGAGGCCCATTGCGGCCATCGTTTCAACCTCCAATGCCCGTTTTTATAAAACGCTTTATCATCAGGCTACTCTGACGCTACCGCTGGGGATGATTTGCAGCATTATTATTTTGCTGGTGTGGTCGCGAACACACCGTGAATTCAATTCGCCTGGCCGACTTCTGCACCGGGCGCTGAATAAACGCCAGCTGTGCGTCCATTATCAGCCCATTATTGATATAAAAAATAACCAGTGCGTGGGAGCAGAGGCGTTGTTGCGTTGGCCAGGATTCAACGGTCAGGTTATGAGCCCGGCGGAATTTATTCCCCTGGCCGAAAAAGAGGGGATGATTGAGCGCATTACGGATTACGTCGTGGAGGAGGTGTTCACCGATCTGGGCCATTTTCTTGCCGCTCACCCCGATCTGTATGTCTCGATTAACCTGTCGGCGTCGGATTTTCACTCTTCGCGTCTTATCGCCCTGATCTCCGACAAAGCCCGCTTTTACTCGGTTCGCGCGCAGCAAATAAAAATTGAGGTGACGGAGCGGGGGTTTATTGACGTGCCGAAAACCACGCCGGTCATTCAGGCGTTTCGCCAGGCGGGGTATGAAGTGGCGATTGATGATTTCGGAACCGGCTACTCTAACCTGCATAACCTCTATTCGCTGAACGTCGATATCCTGAAAATCGACAAATCTTTTATCGATACCTTAACCACCAACAGCACCAGCCACCTGATTGCCGAGCACATCATTGAGATGGCGCAAAGCCTGCGGCTGAAAACCATTGCGGAAGGGGTCGAGACGGGGGAGCAGGTGAGCTGGCTGCTGAAGCGTGGCGTGCAGTATTGTCAGGGATGGCACTTCGCGAAAGCGATGCCGCCCCAGGCATTTATGGCCTGGCAGCAGCAACCCTTGCGTTAACACGCATTAATTGAGCTGATGGCGGTAGTCGCTCGGCGTACGGTCAAACTCGCGGCGGAAGACGCGGGAAAAGGTCTGCTGCGACACATAGCCCAGATCCATTGCGATATCAAAAATGGGCCGCTGCGTTGAGCGTAACGCCTGCGCCGCCAGCAGGAGCCTGCGCTGGCGAATGTAGTCACCCAGCGTTTGATGCATTACGGTGCGGAACATTCTCTGTAAATACCATTTCGAATAGCCCGACTTCTTAGCGACCACATCAATGTTCAACGGCTGGTCGATATGTTCATCAATCCATTCAATAAGCGTCTGAATAATTTGCTGATGCGACATAAGGTTACCCCTCTGTGGAGACATCTGTCCTGGTTGATTCGTCGTTTTCTCTGCGGGGGAGTATAATTCCTCAAGTTAACTTGAGGTAAAGAGGTTTTATGGAAAAGAGATTACCGCGCATCAAAGCGCTGTTAACCCCCGGTGAAGTGGCGAAACGAAGCGGCGTGGCGGTGTCGGCGCTCCACTTCTATGAAAGCAAAGGGTTAATAAAAAGTATCCGTAACGCCGGAAACCAGCGGCGCTATACCCGCGATGTGCTCCGCTACGTGGCGATTATCAAAATTGCGCAACGTATCGGCATCCCCCTGGCTACCATCGGCGACGCGTTCGGCGTATTGCCGGAAGGACACTCGCTGAGCGCGAAAGAGTGGAAGCAGCTGTCGTCCCAGTGGCGAGAAGAACTGGATCGTCGTATTCACACGCTGGTGGCCCTGCGCGATGAACTGGATGGCTGTATTGGTTGCGGGTGTTTATCACGTAGTGATTGTCCGCTGCGTAACCCGGGTGACAGGCTGGGCGAGCAGGGAACAGGGGCGCGGTTGCTGGAGGAGGATTGAAAGGTGTTTGCCGGGTGCTTCGCTTACCCGGCCTACGCTCTCGGTTTTGTAGGCCGGGTAAGGCGCAGCACCCGGCAACAAGCATAAAGAACTAAAGCGCCACTAAGGGCGCTTTAGTTTTTTCCGGTCTTTGTCTTTCTCTCTATCCCGCTGGCTCACGGGAGGGTTTCCCCCGACATCAGTACTCCTCGTGTCGAGCTTATGGAGGAGGTTCCGGTTTGTACTGACACTTTAATTCTATGCCCGGCCGCCGTTTTTGCCACCGGAGATGATGAGATTTTAGCCGAATTTTTTTCGTGAAGTTGTTCAGTTTTCTATAGTTAAAAAGTATGAATCACCGGAGAACATCATGCTAACGGTCCACCACCTTAACCAGTCTCGTTCCCATCGTGTCCTCTGGGCGCTGGAAGAACTGGGTCTGACATATGAGATTGTGCGCTACCAGCGCGAAAAAACCATGCTCGCACCAGACGCGCTCAAAAAAGTGCATCCGCTGGGAAAATCCCCGGTACTGGAAGATAACGGACTGGTTCTGGCTGAATCAGGCGCGATTCTGGAATATCTTCAGGAAACGTACGATTCGGCGTCACGATTCAAACCGTTAGATCCCGCCCATAAAGTGCAGTATCGCTTCTGGCTGCATTACGCCGAAGGATCTTTGATGCCGCTGCTGTTAATGAAGCTGGTATTTAACAGCCTCGGCAAACCCCCCGTCCCGTTTGGCCTGCGCACGCTGGGTAAGGCGCTAGGGCAGGGGGTGCAAAAAGCGTATCTCAACCGCCAGCTGGAAACGCATGCGCGCTTTATTAACGATCATCTTGCCGAAAACAGCTGGTTTGCCGGCGACACGCTGACCATGGCGGACATCCAGATGAGTTTTCCCCTCTTCGCCCTGCTGGCGAGAGGTGGCATCGACAATCTCGACCACATAGCGGCGTGGAAACAGAGAGTGGAGGCACGTCCGGGCTGGCAGACAACACTTGCGAAAGGCGGCCCGCTGACGATACCCGGCGGGGGATGAAATGTAACGAAATTGCGCATGGACGATAACGTTTGCGCATCCTCTGCTTAATTCTTCATCGTCATGAGGCAATTTTAGCGAAAAACGAGAAAGTTCAGTTGAAAAGGGCGGGTATTAGGCTAGATAATCGTTTGCCTACATTTGACCACCCGTTTTGTAAGCGCGGAGCTAAACGTTTGCTTTTTTTGTGACGCCCCTTTCGTCGCAAACGCAGCACAAGGATTTGACGTTTCGCTGGCAGTGGAGTCTCCACCACGCTTACGGACTTTCAATAAAAATTTTCAGGGGATGTTTTCTATGTCTACGCCATCTGCGCGTACCGGCGGTTCACTTGACGCCATGTTTAAAATTTCTGCTCGCGGCAGCACCGTGCGCCAGGAAGTTGTTGCCGGTCTGACGACGTTTCTGGCGATGGTGTACTCCGTCATCGTGGTGCCGGGCATGCTCGGCAAAGCCGGTTTCCCGCCAGCGGCGGTCTTCGTTGCCACCTGCCTGGTTGCGGGTGTGGGTTCGATTGTGATGGGCCTGTGGGCGAACCTGCCGCTGGCGATCGGGTGCGCCATCTCCCTGACCGCGTTTACCGCCTTCAGCCTGGTGCTGGGCCAGCATATCAGCGTCCCCGTAGCGCTCGGCGCGGTGTTCCTGATGGGTGTTCTGTTCACCGTGATCTCTGCTACCGGCATCCGTAGCTGGATTTTGCGCAACCTGCCGCAGGGCGTGGCGCACGGCACCGGTATCGGCATCGGCCTGTTCCTGCTGCTGATTGCCGCCAACGGCGTGGGTCTGGTCATCAAGAACCCGCTGGACGGCCTGCCGGTTGCGCTGGGTAACTTCGCGAGCTTCCCGGTAATTATGTCGCTGGTGGGTCTGGCGGTGATCATTGGCCTGGAAAAACTGAAAGTGCCGGGCGGCATTCTGCTGACCATTATCGGCGTGTCCATCGTCGGTCTGATCTTCGACCCGTCCGTTCATTTCTCCGGGATTTTCGCCATGCCGTCGCTGAGCGATGACAACGGTAACTCCCTGATTGGTAGCCTGGATATTGTGGGCGCGCTGAATCCGGTGATCCTGCCAAGCGTGCTGGCGCTGGTAATGACCGCGGTGTTTGACGCCACCGGGACCATCCGCGCGGTGGCCGGTCAGGCTAACCTGCTGGACAAAGACGGCCAGATCATTGACGGCGGCAAAGCGCTGACCACCGACTCCCTGAGCAGCGTTTTCTCTGGTCTGGTGGGTGCAGCGCCAGCGGCAGTGTACATTGAGTCCGCAGCGGGTACGGCGGCAGGCGGCAAAACCGGCCTGACGGCTATTACCGTTGGCGTACTGTTCCTGCTGATCCTGTTCCTCTCTCCGCTCTCTTATCTGGTGCCAGCTTACGCGACCGCACCTGCGCTGATGTACGTCGGCCTGCTGATGCTGAGCAACGTGGCGAAAATCGACTTTGCTGACTTTGTTGATGCCATGTCCGGTCTGATCACCGCGGTATTTATCGTGCTGACCTGTAACATCGTGACCGGCATTATGATCGGTTTCGCCTCGCTGGTGATTGGGCGTCTGGTCTCCGGTGAGTGGCGCAAGCTGAACATCGGTACCGTTGTCATCGCCGTTGCGCTGGTGGCGTTCTACGCGGGCGGCTGGGCAATTTAAGTTATCCATTGATGCGAAAACGGGTGGCTCAGGCCGCCCGTTTTTATTTTCAGGACTCATCCCGTTGTCTTTTACGTTACTCTGGAGAGGATAGAATAAGAGGCACGACGCCTCAGGTTTGGCTTAAAAAGAAACACAGCAAACAGGGAACGCATGGAAATTTTCTTCACAATACTCATCATGACCCTTGTGGTCTCATTATCCGGGGTGGTTACACGCGTACTGCCCTTCCAGGTCCCCCTGCCTTTAATGCAAATAGCTATCGGCGCGCTGCTGGCGTGGCCGACGTTCGGTCTGCACGTGGAGTTCGATCCGGAACTGTTCCTCGTGCTGTTTATCCCGCCGCTGCTGTTTGCCGATGGCTGGAAAACGCCGACGCGCGAATTTCTTGAGCACGGGCGAGAGATCTTCGGTCTGGCGCTGGCGCTGGTGGTCGTTACCGTGGTCGGGATTGGTTTCCTGATCTACTGGGCCGTACCGGGGATCCCGCTTATACCCGCCTTTGCGCTGGCTGCCGTGCTGTCGCCGACCGACGCCGTGGCGCTGTCCGGCATTGTGGGCGAAGGGCGCATTCCTAAGAAAATCATGGGCATTTTGCAGGGCGAGGCGCTGATGAACGACGCTTCCGGCCTGGTCGCCCTGAAGTTTGCCGTGGCGGTAGCCATGGGCACCCTGGTCTTTACCGTCGGCGGTGCAACCCTCGAATTCTTCAAGGTGGCGATTGGCGGTATCCTCGCAGGCTTTGTTGTAAGCTGGCTGTACGGTCGTTCGCTGCGCTTCCTCAGCCGCTGGGGCGGCGATGAACCGGCGACGCAGATCGTCCTGCTGTTCCTGCTGCCGTTCGCCTCTTACCTGATTGCCGAACATATCGGCGTGTCGGGCATTCTGGCGGCGGTAGCCGCGGGGATGACCATCACCCGTTCCGGCGTGATGCGCCGGGCGCCGCTGGCGATGCGTCTGCGCGCGAACAGTACCTGGGCGATGCTCGAGTTTGTCTTTAACGGCATGGTGTTCCTGCTGTTGGGCCTGCAACTGCCGGGCATTATGGAATCTTCGCTGATCGCGGCCGAAGCGGATCCAAACGTTGAAGTCTGGATGCTGTTTACCGATATCGTACTCATCTACCTTTCGCTAATGCTGGTGCGTTTCGGCTGGCTGTGGACGATGAAGAAGTTCAGCGTTCGCTTCCTGACCAAAAAGCCGATGGAGTTCGGCTCCTGGACCACGCGCGAGCTGCTGATTGCCTCTTTCGCGGGCGTTCGCGGGGCGATTACCCTTGCTGGTGTGCTCTCCATTCCTCTGCTTCTGCCGACGGGCGACGTCTTCCCGGCGCGCTACGAGCTGGTGTTCCTGGCGGCGGGCGTGATCCTCTTCTCCCTGTTTGTCGGCGTAATTATGCTGCCGATTCTGCTGCAGCATATTGATGCGGGTGACACCTCGCAGCAGCATAAGGAAGAGCGGATTGCCCGTGCGGCGACGGCGGAAGTGGCGATTGTCGCCATCGAGAAGATGGAGGAGCGTCTGGCCGCCGATGCCGAAGAGAACATTGATAACCAGCTGCTGAAGGAAGTCAGTTCACGCGTGATCGGTAATTTGCGTCGCCGTGCTGACGGACGTAACGACGTGGAAAGTTCGTTGCAGGAAGAGAACCTCGAGCGCCGTTTCCGCCTGGCGGCGCTGCGCTCCGAGCGTGCCGAGCTGTATCACCTGCGCGCGACGCGGCAGATCAGCAACGAGACGCTGCAAAAGCTGCTGCACGATCTGGATCTGCTGGAAGCGTTGTTGATAGAGAATCAGTAGCGCTGTAATTGCCCGGTGGCGCTGCGCTTACCGGGCCTACGTGCTCGATCGGTTCCCTCTCCCTATGGGCTGAGGGTTCCCCACAAATTAATGCGAGCACTGAGCAATCCCCTCGCCCCTCCGGGGAGAGGGTTAGGGTGAGGGGAACATACGGCGGTGGTGGTCATTCCGTTCACTTTATGTTCCTTGCTACTCTGTAACGACATGACCGGTGAACGTGCCAGGGTGGCTCAGTCGCCACCCCCCTGGCGACCCGGGCTCCCGGCGGAAAATCGCCGCTTCGCGGTGCCCTCGGCTTATTCCTTCCGGCTTATCGGGTACGGGCGGAGGCAACGTCCCTGTAAAGCCGCCCTCTCGGCGCATCCCTGCGCCTCGCCCCGGCCGGAAGGCAAACGCCTCAGCGATTTACAGCCGGACCAGGGCATCGCTGACAGCCCTCAGTCATTTAGAAAGCAACTTTATTGCTTCTGCATAAAAAAATTACTGGGGATCCCTCAGCCCTATGGGAGAGGGTTAGGGTGAGGGTACCCAAAACCCCTCACAGCATTGCAACCACGCCTGTGCGCTGTGCGACAGATACACCCCTTCACGCCAGATCATCCCTAACTGCCAGTGCAGATCGCTCTCCAGCGGGATCCAGCGCAGCGTGTTTTTATCCAGCCGCTCGCAGATCGGCTGCGGCAGAATGGCTATCCCCACGCCCGCCTGTACCATCGCTGCCAGAAAATCCCACTGGCCGCTGCGCACCGTAATGCGCGGCTTTACGTTGTGCTGGTTAAACAGCGCCATCAGCTGGCGGCTTAAGGCGAAATCTTCGTTGTAAATCAGCAGCGGGTGTTCGCCGAGCAGCTCGGGTTTTACTGATTCAATCTTCAGCCAGTCGCCGGAGCGCGGCACCAGCACGCACAGCGGGTGGCTGAACAGCGGCAGCGTTGCCAGCCCGCTCTCTTCTTCCACGGGAAGGGCCGTCATGGCCACGTCCAGTTCACCGTTCATCACCGCCTGCTGCACGGTCAGGCCGCCAAATTCAGAAATTTTTAGCTCAACGCCGGGATAGCGCTGGCGAAACAGGCTAATCGGCCCGGCCATCATCATGCCGACCATCGGCGGAATGCCGAGCCGCAGCAGCCCTTTTGTCAGGTGGTTGATGTCCCCAAGCTCGGCCTCCAGCTGGCGGAACTCCGCCAGAATTGCCAGCCCGCGCTCGAACACCACGCGACCGGTATCGGTCAGCAGCAGCTTGCGCCCGTCGCGGATCAGCAGGGTACAGTTCAGCTCATCTTCGAGGTTTTTCAGCATCTTACTGATGGTAGGCTGGGTTACGAATAACTTCTCCGCTGCGCGGGTAAAACTTTGCTGGCGAACCACCTCGACAAAATAGCGCAGCGTTCTTATGTCCATGATTATTCCTCGAAACTATACCTTCGATGATTTTAATTCATTTCAGTCGATACCGTACGCTCACTATACTGGCGCCTCGTCTCATTTCTGAGGAAAACCCCCATGGCCGTGGCGTTAAGCCGTGTTACGCCTGCCGTTGTTCAACGACTCCAGGTACCGGTTCAGGTACTGCTCTACGCGGGACTGTTTGTTTTTGCTGAATATCTTGTCGACTGGCTGAACCTGCCTTTACCCGCCAACCTGGTGGGAATGGTGCTGATGCTGACGCTGATCCTCTGTCGCGCGTTGCCCCTTAGCTGGGTGCGGGCCGGTGCGCGCTGGCTGCTGGCGGAGATGCTGCTGTTCTTCGTTCCGGCCGTGGTGGCGGTGGTGAATTATGCGCAACTGCTGATGGTCGACGGCTGGCGCATCTTTGCGGTTATCGCCCTGAGCACGCTGATGGTGCTGGGCGCCACCGCCTGGGTGGTGGATAAAGTGTATCGCTTTGAAATCAGCAGGCAGAAGCATGACTAACTTTCAGATAAGCGTGCTATGCCTGATTGCGACAGTCGTCATTTACTTTGCCAACAAGCGCCTGTATAGCCGCTTTCGCACGCTGCCGCTGATGCCGCTGGTCTTTACGCCGATCCTGCTGGTGCTGATGCTGGTCTTCGGCCATATCTCCTGGCAGAACTACATTGGTGAATCCCACTGGCTGCTGTGGCTGCTCGGCCCGGCGACTATCGCCTTTGCGGTGCCGGTGTATGACAACCTGGCAATTATTAAACGCCACTGGATGTCGCTCAGCGCGGGTGTCGTCACCGCGACGGTAGTGGCGGTGTGCAGCTCGGTCTGGCTGGCGCGGCTGTTTACCCTGTCTGATGAAATCCAGCGCAGCCTGGCGGTACGCTCGGTGACCACACCGTTCGCGCTGGCGGCGGCTAAACCGCTCGGCGGACAGCCGGATCTGGTGGCGCTGTTTGTGGTGGTGACCGGCGTGTTCGGCATGGCAGTGGGGGATGTGCTGTTTCTGCGCCTTTCCATTCGCGAAGGGATGGCGAAAGGGGCGGGGTTTGGCGCGGCGTCGCACGGGGCGGGGACGGCACGTTCGTATGAGCTGGGTCAGCAGGAAGGCGTTGTTGCAAGCCTGGTGATGATGCTCTCGGGCGTGACAATGGTATTAATCGCGCCGCTGGTGGCGTGGGTGATGTTTTAAGTTCCCCGGCCAGAGCGACCGGGGAGAAAAGGTTTAGTGCGCGCGGCCCTGCTCAACACCCAGGCCGGTTTGCGAGCGGATAAACTGGGCGCGGAATTTCTCACGCTCCAGGTTACCCTCCGGCGAGTTGTCGGTCGCTGAGAAGAACCAGATCCCGATAAACGCCACGGCAATGGAGAACAGCGCCGGGTATTCATACGGGAAGATAGCGCTTTCGTGACCGAGGATCTGCACCCAGATGGTCGGGCCGAGGATCATCAGAATCACCGCCGTCAGCAGCCCCAGCCAGCCGCCAATCATCGCCCCACGGGTGGTCAGTTTTGACCAGTACATGGAGAGCAGAATGATCGGGAAGTTACAGCTTGCCGCAATCGAGAAGGCCAGCCCCACCATAAAGGCGATGTTCTGCTTCTCGAACAAAATCCCCAGCAGGATGGCGACGACGCCCAGCACCAGTACGGTGATTTTGGAGACTTTCAGCTCATCGCGCTCGCTTGCGCCTTTGCGGAAAACGTTGGCGTAGAGATCGTGCGATACCGCAGACGCACCAGCCAACGTCAGCCCGGCAACCACCGCGAGGATGGTGGCGAAGGCCACGGCAGAGATAAAGCCGAGGAACAGGTTACCGCCTACCGCGTCGGCCAGATGCACCGCCGCCATGTTGTTACCGCCGATAAGCGCGCCCGCCGCGTCTTTAAACGCCGGGTTTGCCCCCACCAGCATGATCGCGCCAAAGCCGATGATAAAGGTCAGTATGTAGAAGTAGCCCATAAACCCGGTGGCGTAGAACACGCTTTTACGCGCTTCACGTGCATCAGACACCGTGAAGAAACGCATCAGGATATGCGGCAGGCCAGCGGTACCGAACATCAGGCCGAGACCGAGCGAGAGCGCGGATATCGGATCTTTCACCAGCCCGCCCGGGCTCATGATCGCTTCCCCTTTCGGGTGCACTGACATGGCTTCGGTAAACAGATTATTGAAGCTGAACCCGACGTGCTTCATTACCATAAAGGCCATAAAGCTGGCGCCGAACAGCAGCAGTACCGCTTTGATGATCTGTACCCAGGTGGTGGCCAGCATGCCGCCGAACAGGACGTACATCACCATCAGCACGCCTACCAGCACCACCGCGACGTGGTAGTTCAGACCGAACAGCAGCTCGATCAGTTTGCCCGCGCCGACCATCTGGGCAATCAGGTACAGCGCCACCACCACCAGCGAACCGCAGGCGGAGAGCATGCGGATGGGGCCTTGTTTGAGGCGGTATGAAGCTACGTCTGCAAAGGTGTAGCGGCCAAGGTTACGCAGGCGCTCGGCAATCAGGAACAGAATGATCGGCCAGCCGACGAGGAAGCCGAGGGAGTAGATCAGGCCGTCATACCCCGAGGTATAAACCAGCGCGGAGATCCCGAGGAACGAGGCGGCAGACATAAAGTCTCCCGCAATCGCCAGCCCGTTCTGGAAGCCGGTAATGTTGCCGCCCGCGGTGTAGTAATCGTTACGGGAGCGCACGCGTTTCGACGCCCAGTAGGTGATGTAAAGCGTTAGCACCACGAAAATCAGGAACATGATAATCGCCTGCCAGTTGGTTGGCTGGCGCTGGACCTCGCCGGTAAGGGCATCTGCCGCATGGGCAGCAAAGGGAAGTGTGGCGGCAAGCGCCGTCAGGACTCGCTTCATGATGCTTTTACCTCGCGCAGAACTTCTCTGTTAAGACGATCGAATTCACCGTTCGCACGCCAGACATACACACCTGTCAGCACAAACGAAATAACGATAACGCCAATGCCAATTGGGATGCCGCGCGTAACGCTGGTTCCGGCGTGCAGCGGCGTACCGAGCCACTGCGGCGCAAAGGCGATCAGCAGAATAAAGCCGACGTAAATAACCAGCATGATGATGGAAAGGATAAAGGCAAACCGTTGCCGTTTTTCGACGAGCTCCCTGTAGTGCGCACTATTCTCTATCTGCTGACAAATATCGTTATTCATCACAGAGTCTCCAAAGGTAAGGTTGGTTTGTTTTTATCCCCTCTCCCCTATGGGGAGAGGGTTAGGGTGATGGAAGGAAGGTGCGGTCTGATGCCCTCACCCCGGCCCTCTCCCACGGGGAGAGGGAGAAACACTAGGAAGGCATTGCGATGGCCTGCTTCTCTTCGAGCAGTTTGTCCACCACGCCAGGATCGGCAAGCGTTGAGGTATCACCGAGGTTGCTGGTGTCGCCTGCTGCGATTTTGCGCAGAATACGACGCATAATCTTGCCGGAACGGGTTTTCGGCAGTGAGTCGGTCCAGTGCAGCACGTCCGGCGTGGCCAGCGGGCCGATCTCTTTACGCACCCAGTTACGCACCTCGGTATACAGCTCTGGCGACGGCTCCTCGCCGTGGTTCAGGGTGACGTAGGCGTAGATCGCCTGGCCTTTGATGTTGTGAGGAATGCCGACAACTGCCGCTTCGGCAATCTTCGGATGCGACACCAGCGCAGACTCAATCTCCGCCGTGCCCAGACGGTGGCCGGAAACATTCAGCACATCGTCCACGCGTCCGGTGATCCAGTAATAACCGTCTTCGTCCCGGCGCGCGCCGTCGCCGCTGAAGTACATGTTTTTAAAGGTTGAGAAGTAGGTCTGTTCGAAGCGCTCATGGTCGCCGAACAGGGTACGCGCCTGGCCAGGCCAGGAATCGACGATTACCAGGTTGCCTTCGGTGGCCCCTTCCTGCGGATTGCCTTCGTTGTCCACCAGCGCGGGCTGCACGCCGAAGAACGGACGGGTGGCCGAACCGGCTTTCAACTGCGTGGCGCCCGGCATCGGGGTGATCATGAAGCCGCCGGTTTCGGTCTGCCACCAGGTGTCCATCACCGGGCACTTCTCGTTGCCGATCTTCTTCCAGTACCACTCCCAGGCTTCCGGGTTGATCGGCTCGCCCACGGAACCGAGGATGCGCAGGGAAGAGCGGTCGGTCCCTTCGATGGCTTTATCGCCTTCCGCCATCAGCGCACGGATCGCCGTTGGCGCGGTGTAGAGAATGTTGACCTGATGCTTATCAACCACCTGGCACATACGTGCCGGCGTTGGCCAGTTAGGTACGCCTTCAAACATCAGCGTCGTTGCGCCGCAGGCCAGCGGGCCGTACAGCAGGTAGCTGTGACCGGTGACCCAGCCCACGTCGGCGGTACACCAGTAGATGTCGCCCGGATGGTAGTCGAAAACGTATTTAAAGGTGGTGGCCGCGTAAACCAGATAGCCGCCGGTGGTATGCAGCACGCCTTTCGGCTTACCAGTGGATCCGGAGGTATAAAGGATAAACAGCGGATCTTCCGCGTTCATCTCTTCCGGCTGATGCTGGTCGCTTGCGTTTTCAATCAGATCGCTCCACCACAGGTCTCGGCCCTCGTGCCAGTCAATGTTGCCGCCCGTGCGTTTGAAGACAATGACGTTATGGATGGATTTCACGTTCGGGTTTTTCAGCGCTTCATCGACGTTTTTCTTCAGCGGAATGCCGCGCCCGGCACGCACGCCCTCGTCAGCGGTGATCACCAGCTTTGAGTTCGAGTCGACGATACGTCCGGCAACCGCCTCCGGCGAGAAGCCACCAAAAATAACGGAGTGGATCGCGCCGATGCGCGCGCAGGCCAGCATAGCCACCGCGGCTTCCGGCACCATCGGCATATAGATCGCCACCACATCGCCTTTTTTAATGCCCTGGGCCAGCAGCACGTTGGCGAAGCGGCAGACGTCGCGATGAAGCTCTTTATATGAGATGTGTTTGCTCTGAGAGGCATCGTCGCCTTCCCAGATAATGGCCGTTTCGTTGCCGCGTTCGGCAAGATGGCGGTCCAGGCAGTTCGCCGCCAGGTTCAGCGTGCCGTCTTCATACCATTTAATGGAGACGTTGCCCGGCGCGAAAGAGGTGTTCTTTACCTTCTGATAAGGTTTGATCCAGTCGAGGATGTGGCCCTGTTCACCCCAGAATGCGTCAGGGCTGGAAATGGACTGCTGGTATTTCTCCTGGTACTGCTCCGGGCTTATCAGGCAACGGTCCGCAATGTTTGCGGGAATGTCGTGTTTGTGTATTTGGCTCATGGCTTTTTTTCTCCTTGTAAGATGTTAATAATATGTCGCAAAAACGTTAATAGTAGGGGCTTTACAAGCTTTGTTTAGTATTTGGGCGACAGATCACGCAATGTCTGAAGAGTATGAAAATTGAGCGAATGAAACTTTGAAGGGAAATAATTCATCTGAAGAATTATTCACTTTTTTGTTTGTAAAAGTTTTTTCATAACAATCGGTTATTGATGTGGATTGCTATTAATTACCGTCAATGACGCTTTTTGCAGTGAAATGCCTTGTTCTTTAAGGCTTGCGCAGCATGCCGTGCAAATGATACTCATACGGCGCGTTAAAAAATCCCATAAACCAACGCAACACAATTCATACCCTTTCAGTATGTCTCCATATTCATGCAGTTTTGCTGGTGCGGAGATTTCATTGAGGAAGTCAGTTTCTATGAAAAATTTGAAAGTCAGCCTGGCCTGGCAGATCCTGCTGGCCCTTGTGCTGGGCATCTTGCTGGGCAGTTACCTCCATTACCATAGCGACAGCCGCGAGTGGCTGATTGCGAACCTTCTCTCGCCAGCGGGCGATATCTTTATTCATCTGATCAAGATGATTGTTGTGCCGATTGTGATCTCGACGCTGGTGGTCGGTATTGCCGGGGTAGGTGATGCGAAACAGTTAGGCCGCATCGGCGTTAAAACCATTCTCTATTTCGAAGTGATCACCACGGTTGCCATCATTCTTGGTATCACCCTGGCGAACGTGTTCCAGCCAGGTTCCGGGATTGATATGTCGCAGCTGGCGACGGTGGATATTTCGAAATATCAAAGCACCACCGCCGACGTGCAGAGCCATTCGCACGGTCTGATGGGCACAATTCTGTCACTGGTGCCGACCAACATTATCGCGTCAATGGCGAAGGGCGAGATGCTGCCGATCATCTTCTTCTCGGTGCTCTTTGGTCTGGGGCTTTCTTCCCTGCCCGCGACGCACCGTGAACCGCTGGTAACGGTGTTCCGCTCTATCTCTGAAACCATGTTCAAAGTTACCCACATGGTGATGCGCTATGCGCCGGTGGGTGTTTTTGCGCTGATCGCCGTAACCGTGGCGAACTTCGGCTTTGCTTCCCTGTGGCCGTTGGCGAAGCTGGTGATTCTGGTGCACTTCGCGATCCTGTTCTTCGCGCTGGTGGTGCTGGGGATTGTGGCGCGCCTGTGCGGGCTGAGTATCTGGATCCTGATCCGCATTCTGAAAGATGAGCTGATTCTGGCGTACTCCACGGCAAGCTCCGAGAGCGTGCTGCCGCGTATCATTGAGAAGATGGAGGCCTACGGTGCACCGGCGTCCATTACCAGCTTCGTTGTACCGACCGGTTACTCCTTCAACCTGGATGGTTCAACGCTGTATCAGAGTATTGCGGCAATCTTTATCGCTCAGCTGTACGGCATTGACCTGTCGCTGTGGCAGGAAATCGTGCTGGTGTTGACCCTGATGGTGACCTCAAAGGGTATCGCAGGCGTGCCGGGCGTCTCCTTCGTGGTGCTGCTGGCGACGCTGGGCAGCGTCGGTATTCCGCTGGAAGGCCTGGCGTTTATCGCCGGTGTGGACCGTATCCTCGACATGGCGCGTACCGCGCTGAACGTGGTGGGTAATGCGCTGGCGGTGCTGGTAATCTCCAAGTGGGAACACAAGTTCGACCGTAAAAAAGCGCTGGCGTATGAACGCGAGGTGCTGGGTCGTTTTGATAAAACGGCTGACCAGTGATGTAAAAATGCCGGGTGGCGGCTTCGCCTTACCCGGCCTACATAACCGTAGGCCCGGTAAGCGCAGGGTATGAACCGGAAACATGGGTAACACTTTAGACCGGATACATGGGTAACAGTTATAACTGGCATAGAAGAGGAGACTCGCTATGCCCTGGACTGAGACCCGACCTATGCAACGCCTTGATTTTATCCGTGCCTGCCATGCAGGTACGGATTCTTTTTCTGCCCTCTGCCGTCTCTTCGGCATCAGTCGAAAAACCGGTTACAAATGGCTTCAGCGTTTTGACCCCTCTGACCTGTCATCTCTCTCTGACCGGTCGCGTGCTCCGCACTCCCACTCCCGGACAGTTCCTGATGATATCGCCGGGCAGCTTACGGCCCTGAGGCAAAAACACCCTGACTGGGGCCCCAAAAAACTGCGGATGTGGCTGCTCAATCATCACGTCGATTTTACCGTCCCCGCTGCCAGTACTATCGGCGATATCCTCAAGCGTGAAGGCCTGGTTCCGGATAAAAAGCGAAAACGCAGAACCCCGGGCAATCGCCAGCCCCTGACCATCATCAGTGAGAACAATCAGGTCTGGAGCGCTGATTTTAAAGGCAAGTTCAGGCTGCTGAGCCGGAAATACTGTCATCCCTTCACCCTCACCGACAATCACAGCCGGTATCTTCTGAGCTGCCGGGGAGCAGACCGGGAGAGCGAGCCCTTCGTCAGGCAGTGCCTGACGGATGCGTTCCTGGAGTACGGTCTGCCGGAAGTCCTGAGAACGGATAATGGTCAGCCTTTCGCAGGAACAGGTATCGCCGGGTTAAGTCGCCTTGCAGTCTGGCTGATAAAGCTGGGCATCAGACCGGAACGCATCAGAAAGGGGCATCCGGAAGAAAACGGCCGTCATGAGCGAATGCATCGTTCGCTGAAAAGTGCAGTAAAACAGGGCAACATATTTATGACAATGGAAGAACAACAGCGGTGGTTCAGTGGCTACCGGGAAGAGTTTAACTACGAAAGGCCGCATGAAGCCCTGGCGGGTGCAACGCCCGGAACGGTATGGCAACCCTCAGGCCGGCACTGGGATGGCAGGGTTCCTGAATATGCTTATCCGGAAGGAGGTACGGTCTACAGGGTGAAATCAAGGGGGACACTCTATATGGGGAAAAAGGGGACGGTGTTCCTGAGTGAAGCGCTGACTGATGAGTACATCATGCTGGAAGAACAAGATGATGGCCTGGAGGCCATCATCTTTAATGGAATAACGCTTGCGTACTACGACCGAAAAACCCAGAGTGTGCTCCGGATAGACTGAAAAGTGTTACCTATGTTCCCGGTCTGATCTGTTACCTATGTATCCGGTCATACAGCAGCGCCACCGGGCAATAATTTACTCCCCGCTCAACGCATCAAACTCTTCACACCCGGTATCAAACCCTTCCGTACAGCTCAGGTTTAACCAGTAAAGCGCTTTCTGTTTATTCGGTGTGATAAAGCCTTTCTCACCCTGCCTGAACAGCATGCCTGCCCAGTACTCCGCATAGCCCGTCCGGGACAGAGCCGAACTCCGCTTGAACCACGCCGCAGCCTGCACGTCATCCTGAGGGACTTCAACGCCGTTGGCATAGATCAGCCCCAGCAGCTGTTGCGCGTCTACCGCCGAGTCGCTATCGATGTCTTCGGTCGACGTTTGCAGCAGTTTAATGGCCTGCGGGTAGTCGGTCTTGCCTGCTTGCGTGTTCACCAGCACCCGCGCCAGCATGATCGCGCCGCGTTTGCTGCCCGCAATGTTTGCCTGTTGGGCCAGAGCTTTGGCCTGTGCGTAGTCGCCCTGCGTAAAGAGGATTTGCGACAGCAGCGCCATGGCGTCGATATTGCCGCCTTTCGCCGCTTTCTCGGCCCACAGCGCGGCCTGCTTGCTGTCGCCGGAGCTGAAGTACGTATCGGCAAGATAATACTGGGCGCGCGCATCACCGGCTTCCGCCTGTTTTCGATACTGGCTGCCTATCTCATCGGCACGGGCAAAGGCGGTTAAAAATAACAACAACAGAAAAATGGCTTTCATGGATTCTTATCATCGGGGTACATGCCGCGCAGTATAATCGCGGCGACAGAAGAAAAAAACGGGTGCGTTAAGACCTCAGTATCCCACAAGCCGGGCGGAACACGCGTTCCACCCGAAGAGGTTAGCCTGCGTTACAGGCTAATTTCGCCGCCACCTCCTGATGTTCACTCTTTATTGAAAACTCACATAACTTACCGCGAGTAATAAAGGTAAAGATCACTATCGTCAGGCAAATAATAAAAACGATGCCTAACGCAGTTTTTAATAGCGTCATGCCTTTTACTCCTTGTGAAAAAAAGAATAAGAGGCTACTCTCAACTTGTTGGGGTTGAGGGGTAGCCTCGGGTTGTACTGACCCCAAAAAGTTGGACAGTTAAACACGAGGCACATAGGTCTGGGTTCGATATTCAATTGGACTCAGACCTTTTAATTTCAGGCTAATTCTTCTGCTGTTGTAGTAGTCAATATATTCCGTAACAGCATCCTTCAGTTCGCTTATATTACTGAACTCGTCAAGATAAAAACACTCCGACTTTAAGGTTCCAAAGAAACATTCCACGACTGCATTATCCAGACAATTGCCTTTTCTGGACATGCTCTGTGTAATGCCTTGTTCTTTAAGGATGTTTTGATACCTTCTCATACGATACTGCCATCCCTGGTCAGAGTGCAGAATAGGATGCTCGTGAGGCTTAAGCTTTTTGAATGCCTGATCGAGCATATTCTCGACCATGTTCATCACAGGTCTTTCCGACAGGCTGTAAGAAATAACTTCGTTGTTGAAGAGATCTATTACTGGAGACAAATACAGCTTTCGCCCATTGACTGCAAATTCAGTAACGTCGGTAACCCACTTCTCGTTTGGCCGTGTAGCCTTGAAATCCCTTTGGAGAACATTGGGGGCGGTTTGCCCTACCTCTCCTCTGTAGGAGCTGTATCGCTTGACCTTAATCGCTGCCTTAAGCGAGAGGGTTCCCATCAGGCGCTGAACGGCTTTATGGTTAATCCGTTCCCCGTCTCGATGGAGAGACAACGTTACCCTACGGTATCCGTAACGACCTTTATTCTCGTGATAAATCTCACCAATACGCTTTTTAACATCCGCATACTTATCAGGCTTGCTGAGAGCCTTTAGATGGTAATAAAACGTACTGCGCGGTATCTCCGCTGCCTTGAGAAGCTCATCAAGAGGGTAAAACTGCCTTAGCTCGTTGAGTACTTTCACTTTTTCGCGGGATGAGCTAAGGCTTTCAGCTTTTTTAGATACGTAAGCCGCATTTCAAGGAATCGAACTTGTCTTTCAAGATCCTCAATACGTCGGTCTTTCGACAGCTCCAATGCTAACGCCGCTTTTTCTGGATCAACTGACATTGTAATGTTTCTTTTGGTGCCGATCTTGAGTGCGCGTAAACCAGCTTCTCCGTGCTCCTCATAGACTTTCAGCCACTTGGCTACAGAACCACTACCAGCAAGCATAAAGTGAGCAGCAGCCTGATTGAGGGACATCTGCTGCTCGGTCACGGCTTTCACGACCTTAATGCGCAACTCTGGATCAGCACTAACGCCTTTAGGTTTGGGAATTAAACCTTTTTCTCCATGTTTTTCATAGAGGGCAACCCACGTCCTGACCTGGGTTCGAGGCACACCAAAACGTGCAGAGATGATCCTGTAACCATCATCAGTTGTGAAGTAGTGATTCACGACTTCAAGGCGCTTTTCGAAGGGGTATTTTGGCTTTGACATATCAGGGACTATTCCATTTCATCGTCCAACAAAATGGGTGCAGTACAGGTAAATGCAAATTTCCCGGGGCTTTCCACTTTCTGTCCCTCAACAATGCTCAAGACAGAAAGTCTTAAGCACCCGCCGCATATCTTATCCCTCTGAATTAAAATGCAAAGATGTAATTAAATTTCGCGCAAATTACATTTTTCTGCGAGACGTCTTCAGAGAAATATATTGATATTATTAATAGCGATGCCAGAAATAATAATGGGGTGAATATCTCACCCCATTTAGTCAGCGATTAATTAACAGCTTCATCCCATTGCGCTTTCACGCAGGCGGGCTTTCAGCTTGTTATATTCGTCGATCACGTACTGTTCCGCTGCGCGCTGATCCGCTATGGGCTCCACGTTTACGGCGCAGTATTTATACTCCGGCGTTTTGGTTATCGGGCTTAAGTTCTCCGTCACCAGCTCGTTACAGGCGCCAATCCACCACTGGTAGGTCATATAGACCGCGCCTTTGTTCGGACGGTCGCTGACCTGCGCGCGGGTAATGATGCGGCCTTTACGCGAGTTCACCCACACCAGCGCTTCATCTTCAATACCGAGCCGTTCGGCATCGGCGGTGTTGATCTGCGCGTAGCCCGGTTCATCCGCCAGCGCCGCCAGCGCGGCGCAGTTGCCGGTCATGGAACGGCAGGAGTAATGGCCCACTTCACGCACGGTGGAGAGCACCATCGGATACTCGTCGGTGAGTTTATCGATCGGCGCGACCCAGTCGCAGGTGAAGAATTGCGCCAGCCCGTTCGGGGTGTCGAATTTTTCTTTAAAGAGGTACGACGTTCCCTGATCCGCCTCTGACTCATCCCGGCACGGCCACTGGATGTAGCCTAGCTCACCCATTTTTTCATAGGTTGCCCCATAAAAGTCCGGGCACAGATGCCGCAACTCGTCCCAGATCTCCTGGGTGTTGTTGTAGTGCATGGGGTAGCCCATGCGGGTGGCGATTTCGCTGATGATCTGCCAGTCCGTTTTCAGATCCCACTTCGGCTCGACAGCCTTGAAGAAGCGCTGGAAGCCGCGGTCTGCCGCCGTATAGACACCTTCATGCTCTCCCCAGGAGGTCGACGGTAAAATCACATCCGCCGCCGCCGCGGTTTTGGTCATAAAGATATCCTGAACAATCACCAGCTCCAGATCCTCAAACCCTTTACGCACCGCAGACAACTCGGCGTCGGTCTGGAGCGGATCTTCACCCATGATGTAGGCCGCACGCACTTCACCGTGCGCCGCGCGGTGCGGCAGCTCGCTGATGCGATACCCCGTGTGCTCAGGCAGGCTCTCCACGCCCCAGGCCTTCGCGAATTTCTCGCGATTTTCCGGGAATTTGACGTACTGGTAGCCCGGATAGGTGTCCGGCAGCGCGCCCATGTCGCACGCGCCCTGCACGTTATTCTGACCACGTACCGGGTTCACGCCCACATGCGCTTTACCCAGATTGCCGGTCAACATGGCGAGGCTGGTGAGCGAGCGCACGGTTTCCACGCCCTGGTAGAACTGGGTCACGCCCATACCCCACAGAATGGCGGCGGTTTTCGCTCCGGCGTACATCCGCGCCGCCTGGCGGATCTCCTGTGCGCTGACGCCGGTTATCGCCTCTACGGACTCCGGCGTATAGCCTTCGACAATCTTGCGATACTCTTCAAACCCTTCCGTACGGCTCGCGACAAACGCCTGGTCGTAGAGGTTCTCCTCAATAATGACGTGCCCCATTGCATTTAACAGCGCGATGTTCGAGCCGTTTTTCAGTGCGATGTGCATATCGGCAATGCGCGCGGTTTCAATTTTGCGCGGATCGCAGACGATGATTTTCGCCCCGTTCTGTTTGGCGCGAATCACGTGATTCGCGACGATAGGGTGAGAATCCGCCGGGTTATAGCCGAAGATGAACACCAGATCGGTGTTATCTATCTCATTGATGGCATTACTCATTGCGCCGTTACCGACCGACTGGTGCAGACCTGCAACCGATGGGCCGTGTCAGACGCGAGCGCAGCAGTCGACGTTATTGGTACCAATAACGGCGCGCGCGAATTTTTGCATCACATAGTTGGTTTCATTCCCGGTTCCGCGTGAGGAGCCGGTGGTCTGAATCGCATCCGGGCCATACTTGGCCTTGATGGCGCTAAGGCGCGTGGCAACATAATCCAGCGCTTCATTCCAGGAGATGGCTTCCAGCTTGCCGCCGCGCTCGCGGCGGATCATAGGGGTTTTCAGGCGCGGGGTGAGGATTTGGGTATCGTTAATAAAATCCCAGCCGTAGTACCCTTTCAGGCACAGCGTGCCCTGATTGGTTTTACCCTGCGCCGCTTCCGCCCGGACGATTTTGCCGTTATCGACCACCAGGTGGATTTTGCAACCTGAGGCACAATAAGGGCAAACCGTGACGACTTTTTTCATCACTTTGCTCCAGTTAAACAGTTCTTACCTGCCCAATATGCAGCTTCTATGCCATGTTTTTACTATGGGTATTTCCTGACTTTACGACCCTTTGCGGGGCAAAACCCTGACGAAAAACAGCCAATCGTCAAAATTGACGTGTCGAAAGGGCAGGGGATGTGACATGGATTGAATTTCCGTCACGTAAAAAACAATTCGGCTGGAGCCGGCGGCAGAATGGTTCAGACTTAACATAATTCCCTGACGGAAGCATGCGATGAAACCGGCGATTCTGGTGGTTGATGATGATGTCGCAGTCTGCGAACTGCTACAGGATGTGCTCAGCGAGCACGTCTTTACCGTGCTGACGTGTCACACCGGTCAGGAAGCGGTGAACCGTGTCCAGCAGGACTCCGGCATTGCGCTGGTTCTGCTGGACATGATGCTGCCGGATATCAACGGATTACAGGTTTTGCTGCAGATGCAAAAGCGGCGACCGTCGCTACCGGTGGTGATGCTGACGGGGCTGGGAAGTGAATCAGATGTGGTCGTTGGGCTGGAAATGGGCGCTGATGATTACATCGGAAAACCGTTCAATCCGCGCGTGGTGGTCGCCCGCGTTAAGGCGGTGCTGCGTCGTACCGGCGCGCTGGCCGCGGAGCCTGCCGCGCCGCGCGTTGAGGGTATTGCTTTTAACGGCTGGAGGCTGGACACCACCCGCTGCGAGCTGAGCGATCCGCAGCGTAATACCGTACCGTTAACCCAGGGTGAATACGGCCTGCTGCTGGCATTAACGCAAAACGCCCGCCGGGTACTGAGCCGTGAACAACTGCTGGAGCTGACCCACAGCGAAAGCGCCGAGGTCTTTGACCGCACTATCGACGTGTTGATCATGCGGTTGCGGCGAAAAATTGAGGTTAATCCGCACCAGCCTCTGCTGATCAAAACCATTCGCGGTCTGGGCTATGTTTTTGCCACGGACGTTTCCCATCATGAGAAAGCCGCCTGACCGTTCTCCTGAATAAACGTCTGAAGCTCGGCCAGCGTTTTCGCGCCGTCAATTGCATTAGCCGCCAGCAGGCTGGCCCGCGCGCAGGCGTGCGCCAGATAAATACTCTCCGTCAGCGGCAGGGATTCATGGCAGCCGTATAAAAAGCCCGCGCAAAACGCGTCGCCCGCGCCGACGCTGCCGATAATCTCGTCCTGCGTCAGCTTCCACGACGGAACCCATTGCCCTTTTTCACCCGGCGATTCACCCCATGCCCCTTCCGGACAGTGGATCACCACCCGCTGCCGCACGCCTGCCGCCAGCAGCTGTGCGGCAGCGTCGGCGATATGGGCCATGTTCAGCGCATCATGGCTGTCGCGGATCTCAAGCCCGCTAAACTCACCGGCTTCCAGCTCGTTAATCACCAGATAATCAAGATGGCGCAGGGCAGGGAGCACCAGCGGCTGATAGCGCGGGTCGCCCTTGCGGGACACCAGATCGAGCGAGGTTTCATACCCCTGATCGTGCATCTGTGCCAGTAACCGCGCGCTGCGGGTGCCAAATTCCTCGTCCGGCATATCCAGGCTGTCGAGCAGCAGCAGATAGCCGAGATGGAAGATCTTCAGC
This sequence comes from Enterobacter sp. MGH85, assembly GCF_001037655.1. Taxonomy (NCBI): domain Bacteria; kingdom Pseudomonadati; phylum Pseudomonadota; class Gammaproteobacteria; order Enterobacterales; family Enterobacteriaceae; genus Enterobacter; species Enterobacter sp. MGH85. The sequence goes on along the minus strand of NZ_KQ089925.1, from coordinate 516,597 downwards.
GATCCGTCTAAACGATCGAAGGCGGGAAGATCCAGCAGGCGGTTGGCGCCCGGCGAGTGGAAAAAGGTGCGCTGTCCGCTGGGGTCGGTCATCACCTGCGACATCGACGTTGGGGAGAACGTCGTGCGCTGCACGCGCTGGCGATTGACGTGATACTGGTCGAGCATCGCCAGAATATAGTCTCCGTCGCTGTCTTCCCCAATCAGCCCCACCGCCTGTAACGGCAGGCCGACGTGCATTTTTGCCAGCGTCAGCAGAACGTTGAGCGGCGCACCGCCGGTTGAGCGTTCGCTGTGGGTGATTTCTGCCAGCCAGCCGCGCTCCGGCCACTGTACGATCTGGTGGACGTGATCCACCAGCATATTGCCTGCGGCGACGATCCCTTTGCGTTCCATTAGGCCTGCCCCGCACTGCCGAAGATGCGCATCTGTTCCGCAACCGTATCGGTAATGGCCTCTTCAATGCCCAGCAGCAGCTCGGCAAACTCATCGTAAAGCGATTGTCGGTTCGCCATGCGTTGCTCAACGGCGGCAAGTGCTGCCTGCGACATGCCGGTATAGAAATTGATTTTATGAATACCGAGTTCAATGGCGCGGCGGAAATCAGTGTCGCTTATGCCAGAGCCACCGTGTAAAACCAGCGGCAGGCCCGTCTGCTGGCGAATGGCGTCCAGACGCGGAAAATCAAGCTTCGGCTCGCCCTTGTATTTGCCGTGCGCGTTGCCAATGGCAACCGCCAGCGCATCGATGCCGGTTGAATCAACAAATTCGCGCGCCAGCTGCGGGTCGGTAAAGAAGGCTTCATCCGCATGACCGTACAGCGCGCCACCTTCATCCCCGCCTACCGCGCCCAGCTCCGCCTCTACCGAGACGCCCACCGCGTGGCACATCTTCACCACTTCCCGGGTCTGGCGGATATTTTCCTCATAGCTCAGCGTGGAGCCGTCGAACATCACCGAGCTGAACCCTAAACGCAGGGCGCGCACCACCGCCTCAAAATGCAGTCCGTGGTCGAGGTTAAGCACCACGGGAATATCGTGGCGGGCAGCTTCGAATTTCACCGCTTCCACCAGCGACTCCAGAGACACGTACTTAAAATGCACTTCGGCGATGTTGATGATAAACGGCGAGCGTTCCTGCTTCGCGGCGGCAAACAGCGCGCGCAGGAAATGGGAGTCGAGCACGTTGAACGCGCCCAGGGCGTAGCGGTGTTCCCTGGCGTGGGCCAGACCGTCGGCAAGAGAAATCAATGGCATCATTCACTCCTTATATCCGAAAGAGGGTGTACTCGTTGCACAGCACCAGCACCGCCGGTTCGTCTTCTTCAATGGTGTTGTAGCGGTCAATGGGCTGTAAAAAGTGGTTGTCGTGTTCATCGTCATTGACCGACGACACTTCGCCCACCAGCACGTCACCAAAGCCGCGTTCACCCCAGAAACTGTGGTACAGGCCGGGCGTCAGGCAGATGCTCTCCCCAGGCGTGAGGCGCAGCTGGCTGCCGGGCGCGTGCGTCTGCCGACAGCCGTCTATCGTTACGGTCACGTCGGTGTTTTCGGTCTCTTCATGCGCGCCCGCATTCCATAACTCAATAATCAGATTCCCGCCGCCGCGGTTAATAATGTCCTCCCGCTTGCGCCAGTGAAAATGCATCGGCGTCACCTGGCCGTCGCGGACATGCATGATTTTTTCGGCATAGCACTTTTCATAGGGCACGCCGTTGGGGGAGCCGTTGCGCAGGGTGAAAAGCGTCAGGCCCTGGGTGGCAAAGCTGTTGCCGCCGAACGCCGTCACGTCCCAGCCGAGCCTGAGGTCGAACACCTCCTGCCATGCTGCCTGGTCAAGCTGCTGCCATTTTGTCGGCGGAAAGCTGGCAAACGGCGGGAGATGCACGCCGTGCATGGAGAAGAACTGCCGCGTGTGGCCGAGGATTTCATTTATGTCGGAGCGTTTCATGGGGACTCCTTGAGTTTTTGCCGCCCCCTTACCCTAACCCTCTCCCCAAAGGGGAGAGGGAACTTGAACACCCTCTCTCCTTTGGGGAGAGGGCCGGGGGTGAGGGGCTTACTTAACCGTCCACCCCTTATACGTGCCGACGTTCTTTTTATCGATCATCGTCACCGGGATCAGCACAGGCTCTTTCGGCGCAGGTTTGCCCTGAAGAATGTCATAGCCGATCTCCACCGCCTTCGCCGCCATCACCTGCGGATCCTGCGCCGGGGTAGCAACAAACAGCGAGTTTTCGCGCTTCAGGGCTTCTTCACCGTCCGGGCTGCCATCCACGCCAACGATAAAGAATTCGTTGCGTTGAGCCTGTTTAGCCGCCAGATCGGCGCCGATCGCGGTCGGATCGTTAATCGCGAATACGCCGTCGATCTTCGGATTGGCCGCCAGCAGGGAGGTCATGACCTCCAGCCCGCCTTCGCGGCTGCCTTTGGCGTTCTGATTATCCGAGAGCACTTTGATATCCGGGTGGCGCCTGAACTCGGTCTGGCAGCCCTCCACGCGGTTTTGTACCGCAGAAACCGGCGGTCCGTTGATGATCACCACGTTGCCTTTACCTTTCAGGCGGTCGGTAATGTACTTACAGGCCATTTCCCCCGCCTGAGTGTTATCGGAGGTGATGGTCGCATCGGCCCCTTCCGCCGCCACGTCCACCGCCACGACCACGATCCCCGCCTCTTTAGCGCGTTTTACCGCGGGGCCGATCCCTTTGGAATCCGCGGCATTGAGGATGATCATGTCTACTTTCGCCGCAATGAAGTTATCGATCTGCGACACCTGCTGGCCCAGATCGTACCCGCTGGAGACCAGCGTCACCTTGACGTTGTCCCCCGCCAGCTTGCGCGCTTCCAGCTCGGCACCTTTGGTGATCTGCACGAAGAACGGGTTAGCCAGGTCACCCACCGTCACGCCGATGGATTTCAGATCTTTTGCCTGCGCAAACGGGGTTGCGGCCAGCAGCGCGCCAGCACAGAGCGCGGTCACTAAGGGCTTCAATCTCATGCTGTATTCCTCACGTAGGGTATTGTTGTTATGCACTTTGATGGTGTCGGGTACGGTATTTGTCGATCAGCACCGCTATGATGATCACCGCCCCTTTGATCACCAGCTGCCAGAAATAGGAGACGCCCATCAGCGTCATGCCGTTGTTGAGGGTGGCGATGATCAGCGCGCCCACCAGGGTGCCGGTGATCGTGCCGATCCCGCCGACGAAGCTGGTGCCGCCGAGGATCACCGCCGCAATCGCATCCAGCTCGTACCCCGTACCGAGGTTGCCGTTGGCGCTGTAGAGACGTGAAGCGCTCATCACGCCGCCTAAGCCCGAGAGCAGGCCACTCATGCCGTAGACAAACAGCAGCACCAGCCAGACCTTAATGCCGGTTAAGCGTGCCGCCTGCATATTGCCGCCGACCGCATAGATGTGAACACCGAGGGTGGTGCGGCGCAGGATGAACCAGCACACCACAATCACCGCCAGGGCGATCACCACCAGCCACGGAATCGGGCCGAGGTAGTTATTGCCGATCCACTCGAAGTTAATGTTGGAGTTAATAACCGTCGTGCCGTCCGCCAGCAGATAGGCCGCGCCGCGCAGCGCCGTATAGGTGCCGAGCGTAACGATAAACGGCGGAAGTCCGGCGAAGGCCACCAGCGCACCGTTGAACAGCCCCAGCACCATACCGAGCATCAGCGCCGCCGGAATGGAGAGCATCGCAAATTCAGGGATAAGCGACACTACCATCGCCGCCACTGCCGTGGTGCCCAGAATCGAGCCCACGGAGAGGTCAATCCCGCCGGTCAGGATGATGAAGGTCATCCCGGCCGCCAGCACAATGTTGATCGACGCCTGCCGGGTAATGTTGAGCAGATTACTCTCGGTGAAAAAGTTCGGGGCGATAAAGCCAAATACCGCCACAATCAGGATTAAAATCGGCAAAATGCCGATCGTTTGCATCAGATCGCTCATCAGCATTTTTTTGGCGGAGGCGGATTTCGCCACCTGCTGCGGATGGGTTGGAGTTGTCATAATTACACCGCCTGATGATGTGTGTCGTTTACGCCGGTTGCCAGCGTCATGATGTTTTCCTGAGAGATGTCGCGCCCGTGCAGTTCACCCGCAATGCTGCCTTCCCGCATCACGTACACCCGGTCGCTCATCCCTACTACTTCCGGCAGCTCGCTGGAGATCATCAGAATCGCAACGCCTTTGCGCGCCATCTGGTTCATGATGCGGTAGATCTCGCTTTTTGCGCCGACGTCCACGCCGCGCGTGGGTTCGTCCAGAATCAGAATGCGCGGGCCTATCGCCACCCAGCGGGAGATCAGCAGTTTTTGCTGGTTGCCGCCGGAGAGCCCGCCCGCGCGCACCTGTGAATGGGGCACGCGGATATTAAGCAGGGCGATGGCGTCGTCGGAAATCGACTGCGCTTTTTTGCGGTTCAGCCAGCCGAAGGTGGCGTCGCGCTCCAGCGTCGCCATGGTGATGTTCTCCTGCGCCGCCAGCTCCAGAAACAGACCTTGCTCCTTGCGGTTCTCGGTAAGAAAACCGATGCCGTTCTCAATGGCCGCGCGCGGGGAGTGGATCACCACCGGTTCGCCGTCCACCTCAATCATGCCGCCGGTGGCTTTGCGCACGCCGAAGATCAGCTGCGCCAGCTCGGAACGCCCGGCCCCGACCAGCCCTGCCAGCCCGACGATTTCACCGGAGCGCACCTGCAAACTGCACGGCTGTACTTTTTTGCCGTCGGTGAGGTGGTGGACGTTAAGACGCGGGCTGCCGAGGGGAATATCGCGCTCTTTGTTAAACAGATCGCTGAGCGGACGGCCCACCATCATGCGCACCAGCTCGGAGGCGTTGAGCCTGTCGCGCGTCAGGCTGCCGACGTATTGCCCGTCGCGTAGCACGCTGACGCGGTCAGAGAGTTCATACACTTCCGCCATCCGGTGGCTGATGTAAATAATCGCCATGCCTTCATCGCGCAGGCGCAAAATCAGTTCGAACAGACGGTGGGTTTCGCGCGAGGAGAGGGCGGCGGTAGGTTCGTCCATCACCAGAATGCGGCTGTTGCGGTGCAGGGCGCGGGCGATCTCCACCTGCTGCTGCTCGGCGATCGTCAGCTTCATGACCAGGTCGGTGGCGCTGAACTGCGCACCGAGGCGGTCAATGACCGCCTGCGCCTGGGCAGCCATCTCTTTGCGCTGGACCAGCCCGCCGCGCGACAGCTCGCTGCCGAGAAAAATGTTTTCCGCCACGGTCAGGTTAGGAGCAAGCTGCATCTCCTGATAAATCAGGGTAATGCCTGCGGCCAGCGCATCCTTCGGCCCTTTGATATGAAACGGCTTACCGTCGATGAGGATGTCGCCGCTGCTGGCGGTATAGGCACCTGCGAGGATCTTCATCAGCGTGCTTTTTCCGGCGCCGTTTTCCCCCATCAGCGCGTGGATCTCACCGGGGAAAACCGTCAAATCCACGCCCTTGAGCGCGTGGAAATTGCCAAAGGTTTTGGCAATGTGGCGCATCTCTAAAACCGGGGTTCTGCTCATGGCGGATCTCCTGTGAATGTCGATATCTGCACTTCATCACAGGCGCGTAAATGCAAAATGTCAGAAGCTGTTCATATTTGTCATAGTTATGAATAGCTAATCGCCATCACATTTTCCTTTTCCCTCTCCCTGTGGGAGAGGGCCAGGGTGAGGGCACCAATCCGCAGAGGAGCCCAAACCCATGTCTTCACGCCCCCCGTTCTTCACCAGCGCCCGCGGACGCCTGCTGATTTTTAATCTGCTGGTGGTCGCCGTCACGCTGATGGTGAGCGGTGTGGCGGTGCTCGGCTTTCGTCACGCCAGCCAGATCCAGGAGCAGGTCCAACAGCAAACGCTGGATGACATGACCGGCAGCATGAACCTCGCCCGTGATACCGCAAATGTGGCAACGGCGGCGGTGCGGCTGTCGCAGGTGGTCGGTGCGCTGGAGTACAAAGGCGAAGCCGAGCGGCTGAAACAGACGCAGATGGCGCTGCGCCACTCGCTGGATCAACTTGCCGATGCGCCGCTGGCGCAGCAGGAGCCGGCGCTGGTGGCGCGAATTATTCGCAGGAGTAATGAATTACAGCAGAGCGTGACGGGAATGCTGGAGCGCGGGCAAAAGCGGCATCTGGAGCGTAACGCGCTGCTCAGCTCGCTCTATCAAAGCCAAAGCTACCTGCGTCATTTGCAGGATATCAACCGCCGTTACGCGAGCAATGTGCCAGACGCCCGACAGCTTGCAGAGATGGACAGGCTGATCGTTGCCGCCATTGATACCCCTTCACCGCGCGCCACGGTGCAGCAGCTGGATGCAGTAACCGCGGGGTTATCCGCGAGCGCCCTGCAACCGGTGGCCAACCTGGTGCTCCCGGATTTTAATGATGAGCTGCGCAAGCTCGCACCACTGTCGACGCAGCTGGAGGAGAGCGATCTGTCCATCAGCTGGTACATGTTCCACATCAAGGCGCTGGTGGCGATATTAAACAGCGACATTAATCAGTACGTTGAACAGGTGGCGCAGGCTTCCCGGCTTCGCACGGCCCAGAGCCATCACGAGCTGCAATCCATCAGCGTGTTTATCAGCATCTTCGCGGTGCTGGCGCTGATCATCACCGGCTGTGCCTGCTGGTATATTTACCGCAATCTGGGCTCCAACCTGACGGCTATCTCAAGGGCGATGTCGCGTCTCGCTCATGGGGAGCAGGATGTGTCGGTGCCCGCTCTACAGCGGCGTGATGAGCTGGGGGAACTGGCGCGCGCGTTTAACGTTTTCGCCCGCAATACCGCTTCGCTGGAGCACACCACGCGGCTGCTGAAGGAGAAGACCTCACAGATGGAGGTTGACCGCATCGAACGTCAGGGGCTGGAGGAGGCGCTGCTGCACAGCCAGAAAATGAAGGCGGTCGGGCAACTGACGGGTGGCCTGGCGCATGATTTTAATAACCTGCTGGCGGTGATTATCGGCAGTCTGGAGCTGACCGATTCGGCATCACCGGACGCGCCGCGCATCATCCGTGCGCTTAAAGCCGCGGAACGCGGGGCCATGCTCACCCAGCGTCTGCTGGCCTTCTCGCGCAAGCAATCCCTGCATCCCCATGCGGTAGAGATGAAGCCGCTGCTGGAGAACCTGAGCGAGCTGATGCGGCACTCGCTTCCCGCCACGCTGACGCTGGATATTGAAGCGCAAACCCCGGCGTGGCCCGCATGGATTGACGTCAGCCAGCTGGAAAACGCCATTATCAACCTGGTGATGAACGCCCGTGATGCAATGGAGGGGCAAAACGGTGTGATTAAAATTCGCACCTGGAACCAGCGTGTGACCCGCAGCGACGGGCGCAGGCAGGATATGGTCGCGCTGGAGGTGATTGACCACGGCTGCGGGATGTCGCAGGAGGTGAAATCGCAGGTCTTTGAACCGTTCTTCACCACCAAACAGACCGGCAGCGGCAGCGGGTTAGGGCTGTCGATGGTGTACGGCTTTGTGCGCCAGTCGGGTGGTCGCGTTGAGATCGAAAGCGCGCCGGGGCAGGGAACCACCGTGCGGCTCCAACTGCCGCGCTCGACGCTGCCCGCGTTCTCCGATGATGTCGTGCTGGCGACCACGGCCCCGGCAGAAAGTGAGCTGCTTGTGCTGGTCCTGGAAGATGAGGCAGGCGTGCGGCAGACCCTGTGCGAGCAACTGCACCAGCTTGGCTACCTGACACTTGAAGCCGAAAACGGCGAGCAGGCGTTGAACATGCTGGACGCATCACCGGATATCGGTATGTTTATCAGCGACCTGATGTTGCCGGGCGGCCTGAGCGGTGCGGAGGTGATCGGCCATGTACGCAGCCACTATCCGCAGTTGCCGGTTCTGCTGATCAGCGGGCAGGATTTGCGCCCGGCGCATAACCCGCAGCTGCCGGACGTTCCGTTACTGCGAAAACCGTTCACCCGCGCACAGCTGGCGCAGGCGCTGCGCAAGGTGATGGTAATTTGAGATTCCTCCGCTACTCCCGCTAACAGCCAGTCATTACTTTAAGGCCAGTTCACCTGCGAGTCTGGCCTTATGAAACGTTACTCTACCGCTCTGTTATTGGGTCTGCTGACTTTAACCAGCCAACTGGCGCATGCCGATGTGATTGATGATGCTATTGGCAATATTCAGCAGGCGATCAACGACGCCTATAACCCCGGCAGCAGCCGTAATGACGATGACGACGATCGTTACGATCGCAGCCGTCAAACCGACAGCCGCCAGTACGACGATCGTCGCCGGCAGTTAGAAGACCGACGCCAGCGCTTAGACGAGCGTCAGCGGCAGCTGGATGACGACCGGCGTCGGTTAGAGGAGGATGAGCGCCGGTTAGAGGATGATTACGATCGGTGGTAAACCCCGGTATCGCAACGCGTAGGCCGGGTAAGGCGCAGCCGCCACCCGGCAAAACCTAATCCAGCACCAGCACCATCCCGTCATACCCCGCTTCAATGCCGGACGGCAGCGGGTTATCCATCATCCAGACGTCAAACTGATGGCTGATATGCGTCAGGATCACCTGCGGACAGCCAATCACCTCGTTCAGCGCAATCACCGTATTCAAATCACAGTGGTTGCGCGGCGTCTCCTGGCGCGGTTCATGGCTACAGTCAATAATCATCGCCTGCGGCTGATTATTTAGCAGAAATGTCACCGTTTTATCCGGTAGCCCGGCGGTATCAGAAAGCCACGCCACGCGACTGTGGGCGGACTCCAGCAGATAGCCAAATGTGAGTTTTGAATGGTTGAGCGGCAGCGGCGTGACCCGCAAGCCCTGAAGTTCAAACGTCACAAACGGCTCCACCGTGTGGCTGAAATCCAGAAGGCCCGGATGTTTGAACAGGTCGTCACAGCCTGCGTCGTCCGGCGGACCGTAAACCGGAATGGTCGCCCCCACGCCCCAGCGCAGAGGAAACAGCCCCTGAACGTGATCCATATGATAATGGGTAAGCAAAAACTGCCTGAAACTCCCTGCGGGCCAGTCGTCCATCAGGTGTGGAATACCCGCGTCCAGCAAGGTGACCGCATCGTTGAATTTCACCGCCGCGCTGCAGGGGCGACGGCGATAATTTTCCTGTAAACGCGCCCGTCGGCACGCCGCGCAGTCGCAGCCAAACACCGGCACCAGCTGCGCCCCTCCCGTTCCTGTTAGCGTGATCGTCAGACTCATAACGCACCTCTACAGCGGTTTGGTGAAGCGGAAATGGCTTTGCGTATACCCTTCACGAACATAAAAACGGTGCGCGTCCACGCGCTTCACGCTGGTGGAAAGCTCGGTCAGCTCGGCGCCTGCCTGGCGTGCGATCTCCTCTGCCCAGGCCAGCAACTGGCTACCCACTTTCAATCCGCGCGCCTGCGGCATCACCACCAGCTCCTGGATCTCGCCGATCCAGCGGGCGTGGTGCAGGTGAAACTGCATGTGCAGGCCGATCATCCCGATGATCTTCCCGTCCAGCTCGGCCAGCTGGTAGCGCATATTGTGATCCTGCAAGTTGGCCAGATACCCGGCGTGAAACGCCTGATGATCGAACTCGGCCTGCTTAAGTTCGCAGATCAGAGCGTAAACGATCGGCGCATCGTCGGCGGTGGCGGGGCGAAGCTGGCAGTCAGGCATGCTGTTTCTCCTTCTGGCGAATAAGCGATAGAAAGGTCTCGACTGACTGTAGCAAACTTCCGTCGTTATTGAGGAGATGGCAACCCGACGGGGTGTAGCGCGCCGCACGTTCCAGCCGCTGGTCGATCTCGCGCGCGTTTTCGCGCCCCCGCTTTTGCAGCCGGCTACGCAGAACCTCCGGGGAAACCTGCAAACAGACCGGGAGCAGCGCCGCTTCGTACCGGGCGTGAGCCTGCGGGAGATGCGCCCGTGAGCCGTTAACCAGCACGTCGAACCCCGCGTGCAGCCAGAGGTCGATCTCAATGCCGACGCCATAGTAGTAACCGTTGGCATGCCAGCTTAGCGCCAGCAAGTTTTGTCCGGCGCGGGTAAAAAACTCCTGCTCGCTCAGGGCGATATGGTTTTCGCTTCCGGCGTTGGCATCGCGCGTGATATAGCGGTGCGCCACCAGCAGCTGTGAGTGTTCCCGCTGCCGTAACGCCGACAGCAGGCTGTCCTTCCCGGAGCCGGACGGGCCCATTAACCAGATGAGTCTTCCCATCAGAACACCCTTTTTCCCTGACGCCAGACGTGGTCGATATGAATGTGCTCGCCCTTACGGTGCGCCAGCACCAGATCGGCCCGTTTCCCCTCGGCGATTTCCCCGCGATCGTGAAGATTGAGCGCGGTGGCCGGGTTTTTCGTCACCAGGCGAATCGCCTGCGGCAGCGTGAAGCTATTGCCTTCGTCGTCCGCGACGCGGAAGGCCGCGTCCAGCAGGCTGGCGGGGTAATAGTCAGATGAGAGGATATCCAGCAGGCCGAGGGAGGCGAGCTTGCTTGCCGCCACGTTGCCGGAGTGTGATCCGCCGCGCACGATGTTCGGCGCACCCATTAGCACGTTCATGCCATGCTTACGCGATGCCTCTGCCGCCTCGAACGTGGTGGGAAATTCGGCGATCACGCTCCCAAGCTGGTGGGATTCGCGAACATGGTCGTGCGTGGCATCATCATGGCTGGCCAGGGCAATATTACGGTCCCGGCACATAGCGGCAATGGAGAGGCGATTCGGCTGCGACCACTGGGCCGCAAGCTGGAGCTGCTCTTCTTCGTAGCGCGCCATCTCCGCGTCGTTGAGCGCGTATTTGCCCTGATAGTATTCGCGATACTTTTCAATGTTGGCGAACTGGCGCTGCCCCGGCGAGTGATCCATCAGGGAAACCAGCGAGACCGGCTCGCGGCCCACCAGCTTCTCAAACAGCGGCAGGGTGGTGTGGTGCGGCAGCTCGCAGCGCAGGTGCAGGCGGTGCTCGGCGCGGTTGAGGCCGCGCTTTTGCGTCTCCTCCACGGCGTTGATCATCTTCTCCAGGTTCTCCAGCCGATCGCCGCCGTCGCGCACGTCGCCGATCGCCACCGCGTCCAGCACGGTGGTGATGCCGCTGGCGACCATCAGCGCGTCGTGGCTGCTCATCGCTGAATGCGCGGGCCAGTCGACCTTCGGGCGGGGCGTGAAGAATTTATCGAGATTATCGGTATGCAGCTCAATCAGCCCCGGTAGCAGCCAGCCGCCTTCGCCGTCCATCGCGTCCGGTGAGCGGCTCCGGGTTTCAGCAAAGGCGCGGATGACACCGTCCCGGACCTCAACCGAGCCGTTCACGACCTCATTTTCCAGCACCAGCCTGACGTTATTGATAATCATACGTTTGTCCCCATCGGGTGCAGTCTGTCCGCCACGCGATGGCGTACGGCGTCGTCGTGGAAGATCCCGACGATCGCCGCGCCGCGCGCTTTGGCCTGTTCGATCAGTTCCATCACCGCTGCGCTGTTCTTACTGTCGAGCGAGGCGGTGGGTTCATCCAGGAGTAAAATCGGGTAATCGACGATAAAGCCGCGGGCGATGTTCACGCGCTGCTGTTCGCCGCCGGAAAAGGTCGACGGGGCGAGGTGCCACAGACGCTCCGGTACGTTGAGACGCGTCAGCAGGCTGGCGGCTTTAGCGGCGCAGGTTTCGCGCGGCACGCCGAGATCCAGCAGGGGCTGCATGACCACGTCCAGGGCAGAGATCCGCGGGATCACCCGCAGGAACTGGCTGACCCAGCCGATCGTCGAGCGGCGTACTTCCAGCACCTTGCGCGCGGGAGCCTGGACCAGATCGACCCATTCATTGTTATGGCGGATATGAATATGGCCTTCGTCCGGCAGGTAGTTGGCATACAGGGAGCGCAGCAGGGTGGATTTTCCGCTGCCGGAATGGCCATGCAGCACCACGCATTCGCCGTTGCTGACCTCTAATGAGGCATTTTGCAGTACCGGCAGGCGGACACCGTTTTGCTGGTGGAGCACAAAGGTTTTACTGACATTTTCAACGTGGATCATTTTTGCCTCGCGATTCGTTTTGCCGGGTGGCGGCTTCGCCTTACCCGGCCTACGGGTGCGGTGTTCGTTTTGCCGGGTGGTGGCTTCGCCTTACCCGGCCTACAGGTGCGCTGTTCGTAGGCCGGGTAAGCGCAGCGCCACCCGGCAACAGCGCCCTCAGTTCTGCAATACGGACGACACCAGCAGCTGGGTGTACGGATGATGGGGATCGTCGAGCACCCGGTCGGTTAACCCACTTTCCACCACCTGACCCTGCTTCATCACCAGAAGACGGTCCGCCAGCAGGCGCGCGACGCCTAAATCATGGGTGACAATCACCACCGCCAGGTTCAGCTCCACCACCAGGCCGCGCAGCAGGTCGAGCAGGCGCGCCTGCACGGATACGTCCAGCCCGCCGGTCGGTTCGTCCATAAACACCAGCTTCGGATGGGTGACGAGATTGCGGGCAATCTGTAAACGTTGCTGCATGCCGCCGGAGAAGGTGGTCGGCAGGTCGTCGATGCGCGAGGCGGGGATTTCAACTTCCTCCAGCCAGTGCTGCGCCGTGGCGCGGATATTGCCGTAGTGGCGTGCGCCGGTGGCCATCAGCCGTTCACCGATGTTGCCCCCCGCTGACACCTGACGGCGCAGGCCGTCCATCGGGTGCTGATGCACCACGCCCCACTCGGTGCGCAGCAGGCGGCGGCGCTCGGCTTCGCTCATGCCGTACAGCGATGCGCCCTCATACAAAATGTCGCCATTCTGCGGCGTCAGGCGCGCGGAGATGGACTTCAGCAGGGTGGTTTTACCGGAGCCGGACTCGCCGACAATGCCCAGCACTTCGCCCGGCCACAGCTCAAACGACACGTCGCTAAAGCCTTTGCCCGGCGCATAAAGGTGAGTCAGGTTGTTAACCGAAAGCAGCGGTTTCATTGGCTGTTCGCCTCGCTCTGTTGGCGGCAGTAATCGGTGTCGGAGCAGACAAACATCCGTTTGCCCGTGTCGTCCAGCACCACTTCATCCAGATAGCTGTGTTTGGATCCGCAGATGGCGCACGGCTCGTCCCACTCCTGCACCGTAAACGGGTGATCGTCGAAATCCAGGCTCTCTACGCGGGTAAACGGCGGTACGGCGTAGATGCGTTTTTCACGTCCGGCACCAAAAAGTTGCAGGGCGGGCATCATGTCCATCTTCGGGTTATCGAATTTCGGGATCGGCGACGGGTCCATCACGTAGCGGCCGTTCACCTTCACCGGGTAGGCGTAGGTGGTGGCGATATGGCCGAAGCGGGCGATGTCCTCATACAGTTTGACCTGCATGATCCCGTACTCTTCCAGGGCGTGCATGGTGCGGGTTTCGGTTTCCCGCGGCTCGATAAAGCGCAGCGGCTCCGGGATCGGCACCTGGAAAATCAAAATCTGATCTTCCGTCAGCGGGGTTTCCGGGATGCGGTGACGGGTCTGGATCAGCGTCGCGTCTTCGGTTTTTTCAGTGGTGTTGACGCCCGTTACGCGCCTGAAGAAGTTGCGGATCGACACGGCGTTGGTGGTGTCGTCTGCCCCCTGGTCGATGACCTTCAGCACGTCCGCTTCGCCAATCACGCTGGCGGTGATTTGAATACCGCCGGTGCCCCAGCCGTAGGGCATCGGCATTTCGCGGCCGCCGAACGGCACCTGGTAGCCGGGGATCGCCACAGCCTTAAGGATGGCGCGGCGGATCATGCGTTTAGTTTGCTCGTCCAGATAGGCAAAGTTGTAGCCGCTTAAGTTAGCCATTGGCGCGCTCCCGTTGCAGGCGTTTCAGCAGTTCCAGTTCGGCCTGGAAATCGACGTAGTGCGGCAGCTTGAGGTGCGAGACAAAGCCCGCGGCCTCAACGTTATCCGCGTGGGCCAGCACGAACTCTTCGTCCTGTGCCGGGCCTGCAATATGCTCGCCGTAGTCCGGCGCCTGGAGCGCACGGTCAACCAGCGCCATCGCCATCGCCTTGCGCTCGCTCAGGCCATACACCAGCCCGTAGCCGCGGGTAAAGTGTGGATCTTCATTCTCTGGCGCGACAAAACCGTTGACCATTTCGCACTCGGTCATCAGCAGTTCGCCGATGTTCACCGCAAACCCCAGCTCTTCTGGCACAATTTCGACATCGAGATAGCCGCTGCGGATCTCTGCCGCGAACGGGTGGTTGCGCCCGTAGCCGCGCTGCGTGGAGTAGGCCAGCGCCAGCAGATAGCCTTCGTCGCCGCGCATCAGCTGTTGCAGACGGGACGAGCGCGAACAGGGATAGACCGGCGGCGTGCGGGTGATGTCATCCGGCGTGCTGCCGGTGTCTTCTTCCGCCTTCGCCAGCCCCTGGTTTGCCAGCAGGCTAAAGACGTGCGGGGAGGCGTCTTGTTCAGCATCAGAGGCGCTGAGCTGCGGTGTTTCACCGTTTGCCAGCAGAGCGAAGTCCATCAGACGATGGGTGTAGTCGTAGGTGGGGCCAAGCAGCTGGCCGCCAGGAATATCTTTATACACCGCAGAAATACGGCGCTCTAAACGCATTTCCGCCGTATTTACCGGCTCGCTCACCGCCAGCTTCGCAAGCGTTGTGCGGTAAGCGCGCAGCAGGAAGATGGCTTCCACGTTATCGCCGCTGGCCTGTTTCAGCGCCAGTGCCGCCAGCTCACGGTCCGCGATGCCGCCTTCGGTCATCACGCGGTCGACGGCCAGGTTTAACTGCTGTTCAATCTGGGCGACGCTCAGCTCGGGAAGAGCGTCATCCCCCCGGCGTCTGTGCGCCTGCAAGGCATGGGCGGCGGCGATCGCCTTCTCGCCCCCTTTGACGGCAACGTACATCAGCACACCTCCACGTGGGTAGTTCGCGGGATCGCCAGCAGGCGCTCGCCGCAGGTCAGGAGCAGGTCAATGCCGAGCGGGAACGGATGCGGACGCTCGGTCAGCTCATGGATGATGCACTCCGGCAGCTGGGGGGCGACCATCCGCTCGTCGGCGATGCCTGCACCCGTCAGGCGAAGCATGCGACCACCGCTCAGGCTGGAGACTTGCAGGATCAGCGTGGCGCTAGTTTCCGGTGCGACGGCGCTGCCTTCGCTCAGGGCGTTAAGCTGCTCGTGGCTGATTTGCTCGTCTGCCACGGCGAAGACCGCCTGCTGGGGCTGCTCGACCAGCGGCGCGTTGGTATGAAAGCGCAGGTTCTGGCTGGCGATATCGTTCAGCAATGCCCCTGACAGCCATACCGGCGTGTCGTTGTCCGCCAGCGTCAGCAGCACGCTGGTAGAGGCGAGATTCAACGGCAGCCAGCCCTGCGAAAGCTGGTGCAGCGAGACGATCACGCCGGGCTCGCTCATGGCTTTCAGCAGGCGACGGAAACTCTGTTGGGCATCCTGGACGGCCAGGGTAAAGGCAGGTTGAAGCGTCATGCGTTGTCTCCGCGAACGAGCGTAAAGAAGTCGACCCGGCTGGTATTCACTTCGGCCTGACGCGCGGCAAGGCGTGCGGCGCGGTCAGCTTCCAGCGGGGCAATAAAGGTTTCCATTAAGGTCTGAAAATGCGGCTGTTCCTGTAAAAGCGCGTCGATAACCGCGCAGCGCTCGGCGTGCGTTTTGTCGCGTCCAAGTACGTAGCCGTAGCCCAGCGTGCCGCTGCTCAGGCGGATCACCGCGCGGGTGAGGGTGGCATCGCCGGCGAAGAAGCGCTCGCCGGTGCCGCCCATGCGTGCCTGGATCTGCACCAGGCCGATCTCCGGCGCGCGGATCGTGTCGTAGTCCGGCGTCAGGCCGAGCGCGTTCATGCGGGCAGCCAGCGCAGCAGGCTGGCTGTGGGCCAGCACGCGCATCCAGCGCTGACGAGTGGAGGTGTCGAAGTGCATTCAGTGCTCCATGGTAAATTCAATCATGTCGGCGCGGGTCAGGCTGACGGAGTATTCCGTTGCGTTGACGTCGCCGTCACGGTGGTTGAGGGTGCGCACGCAGAGCAGCGGGGCCATGTTGGGGATCTCCAGCACCTTGCTCTCTTTAGACTGCGCGCGGCGGGCGCTGATGCGCGTCTGGGTGCGTTTGAGCGCGATACCCGTCGCCTCCTGAAGAAAATCATGCAGGGAACCGCTGGCGAAATGTTGCAGCACGGGCCAGAGGGAGAGGTCCGCGAAGTAGTGGTCGATCTGACAGACCGCCACGCCGTTCACCCGGCGCAACGTGCGCAGGTGAACGACGTTGTCGCCCTCCTGAATCCCCAGCGCGTCCGCTACGTGGCGGGAGGCCGGGCGCAGGACAGACAGCAGCTTTTCGCTGGTGGGGTGGCTGCCCTGATCGAGCAGGTTCTGGCTAAAACGCGCCTGAGCATTGAGCGGGTAGTCAAACGGACGCATCAGCACCAGCACGCCGACGCCCTGACGACGCTGGACCCAGCCGCGTTCCACCAGCTGATCGATGGCGCGACGCAGGGTGTGGCGATTCACTTCGTAGCGGTCGGCAAGCTGCTGCTCGGCAGGCAGGTAGTCGCCGCACCGATAGTGCGTGCGCAGCTCCACTTCGAGCTTTGCCGCAATCTCTTGCCAGCGGGTAGGGTAACTGGTCGGATGTCTGGATAAGTGCATACCAATCAAAGCCTCGCTTCTCAGATGAAGTGCTTACGCAAGCGTTGAGAGAGGAAATCCAGCAGGCTGACGGTGACGATGATAAGCACCATCAATGCGCAGGTTTGCTGGAACTGGAAACCGCGAATCGCTTCCCACAGGGTGACGCCAATACCGCCTGCGCCCACCATGCCGACCACGGTGGCGGAGCGAACGTTGGACTCGAAGCGGTATAGCGAATAGGAGATGAGCAGCGGCATGACCTGCGGCAGGACGCCGTAGAGGATCTCTTCGATTTTGTTCGCGCCGGTTGCGCGGATGCCTTCCACCGGGCCGGGCTCGATGGCTTCAACCGCTTCGGAGAGCAGCTTGGAGAGTACGCCGGTGGTGTGGATGAACAGCGCCATCACGCCAGCGAACGGACCCAGGCCGACGGCGACCACGAACAGCATCGCAAAGACCATTTCGTTGATGGCGCGACAGGCGTCCATCAGGCGACGCATCGGCTGGTAGATCCACCACGGCACGATGTTTTCGGCGCTCATCAGGCCAAACGGAATGGAGAGGATCACGGCGAGGGCGGTGCCCCAGACGGCGATTTGCAGGGTGGTGGCCATTTCACTGAGGTAGTCCTGCCACTGGCTGAAGTCAGGTGGGAAGAAGTCGGCGGCGAAGGTCGCCATGTTGCCCGAGTCCCTGAAGAGCAGCAGCGGATCCATCTCCGCGCCCTTCCAGGAGATAACGAGCACCGCCAGCAGAACGGCCCAGCTTATGAGCGAGAACCAGCTGCGCTTTGGCGGCGGGAGGGTGATGGTTTGCATGTTGGCTCCTTAATCTGTTCTCCCTCTCCCTGTGGGAGAGGGGACTTGAGTTACTGCACCGCTTTATTCACGCTGGTCATCGCCCCGAGCGCGGCGGTCAGGCGGTCGAGATCGTCCAGCTGCGCCTGAATTTCCGACACTTTGCTGGTTTTCTCTTCTTCCTTCAGACCTTTGTTGTCCTTCACGCCCTGCATCTGTTTAAACAGCGCCAGCTGGCGAATCGGCACCAGCTGCAAATCGCTGGACGCGCGGAACGGTGCCCAGCCCAGGTGCGCCAGCACCGCTTTCTCTTCCGGCGTTTTGCCGTAGTTCATAAAGAAGTCGTAGACCTTGTCTTTGGTGCTTTCGGAGAGGTTTTTACGCCACACAATCGGGTCGCCCGGGATCAATGGCGATTTCCAGATCACCTTCAGCGCTTTCAGCTTGTCCGGCGCGGAGGTCTTCAGCTTGTCGAGGTTTTCAGTGTTGTTGGTGGCAACGTCTACCTGCTTGTTCGCTACGGCCAGGGCGTTGGTTTCGTGGCTGGCGTTGACCGTGCGCTTGAAGTCGCTGGCGGAGATGTTGTTTTTCGCGAAGACGTAGTAACCCGGGACGAGGAAGCCGGACGTAGAATTCGGGTCGCCGTTACCAAAGGTCAGCTCTTTGCGTTTGGCGAGCATATCGTTGAGGTTGTTGATCGGGCTGTCTTTGTTAACGATCAGCACGCTCCAGTAGCCCGGGGAGCCGTCTGCTGCAACGGTCTGGGCAAAGACCTGGCCGTTGGCGCGATCTACCGCTTCCATGGCAGAGAGGTTGCCGTACCACGCGATGTCGACTTTGTTGAAGCGCATTCCCTGGATAATGCCCGCGTAGTCCGGGGCGAAGAAGGCGTTCACTTTGATCCCCAGTTTGGTTTCCATATCTTTCAGGAACGGTTCCCACTGCGGCTTCAGGTTTTGCTGTGATTCCGTTGAAATGATGCCAAAGTTCAACGCTTTTTCCTGTTCCTCTGCCCAGGCCGGGCTTAACAGGGTGCTGATGCTGAACATGCTGGTGAAGGCCAGCGCGGCAACGGCTTTGTAGTTCATTTCCATTCCTCGTTATCGGGGCGTTAAGCAGCCTGCGCGCGTTCTTCGACGCGGTTTACGCTGCGGTAGAGATGATCAAAACGTTCGTTATCAAACTGATGGCTGGCGCCATCGAAGAACACGTGGCCCTGACGCAGGGCGACGATGCGCTCGCAGTAGCGCAGGGCGTAATCCACCTGATGCAGCGTCACCACCACGGTGATGCCGTCGTTCTGGTTGATGTCGCGCAGGGTTTCCATCACGATGCGGGCCGATTCCGGATCCAGCGAGGCGATAGGCTCATCGGCCAGAATGATTTTGGCTTTCTGCATCAGGGCGCGGGCGATGGCGACGCGCTGCTGCTGTCCGCCGGAGAGCGTTGAGACGCGCTGGTGGGCAAAATGCGCCATGCCGACGCGGGTCAGCGCCTGTAAGGCTTCTTGTTTCTGGGAAGGGGAGAACCAGCGCAGGCAGGTGCGCCAGAACGGGGTGCTGCCGAGCGCGCCAATCAGCACGTTCTCGAGCACCGTCAGGCGGTTCACAAGGTTGAACTGCTGAAAGATATAGCCCGTCTGCGCGCGGCTTTTGCGAATATCGCTCGCCAGACGCCCCGCATGTTGCACGGTGTTACCCAGCAGCTCGACGCGGCTTTCCGGCGTTTTGTCACAGGTAATGAGGCCGCTTAAGTGACGAAGAAGGGTGGATTTTCCTGAACCGGATGGCCCCAGCAGCGCCACCATTTCGCCCTGCTGGACGGTCAGATCAACGGCATGCAGCGCCTTGTTGTGATGGAAGGTTTTGCTCAGTTTCTCGACGCGAATGACAGTTTGCATGTGCTGGGCCTCACGATAAATGTGGCCTCATGCTGGCGTATCAATATGACATTCAGGTTAAGTGTTGGTTGCGGGAGTTTGAAGAGTTGAGGGGGATTTGATGACAATCACCGTAGGCCCGGCCAGCGCAGCGCCACCGGACGCTGTTGCCGGATGCGCTGCGCTTATCCAGCCTACGATTTAACGACGTTAATCATCCACGGCACGCCGTATTTGTCGGTCACAGTGCCGAATCCGTGCGCCCAGAAGGTCTCCTGCCAGGCCATTTCAATATTGCCGCCATCGGCGAGGTTGTCGAACCAGCGCTTGCCTTCCGACACATCCTGGGTGTCGAGCACCAGTGTGAAACCCGCGTATTGCGCGCTGCTGCCAGGCGGTATCCCGTCGCTCATCATAATGTCGCTGCCCGCGATGCGGACGTTAGAGTGGGCGATGGCGGTATCCGGGAAGTTCATGCCGGACGGACAGCCTTCTTCGCTGTTTTCGTCTTTAGGCATTTCGCCGAAGGTGATTTTGTAGAGGAGTTCTGCGCCGACGGCCTGCTGATAGAAGGCGGTGGCCTCCGCACAGTTGCCGGCGAAAGAGATGTAGGGACTTAACGGCATAATCTTTACCTCACGTAAGAAAAGCCCGTTAAGTGTAGTTCCCGAACGCCCGGTAAGCGAAGCGTCACCGGGCGGGTCAATCAGTTCTTTTTCACGAACTCAGATTTCAGTTTCATCGGACCGAAGCCGTCAATTTTGCAATCGATATTATGATCGCCTTCAACAAGACGGATGTTTTTCACTTTGGTACCAATCTTCAGCATGGAAGAACTGCCTTTTACCTTCAGATCTTTCACAACGGTAACGCTGTCGCCGTCTGACAGCAGGTTGCCGTTCGCGTCTTTCACAATCAGCGTATCGCTGTCCTGCGCAGGCTCCGCATCGTTCCATTCATGGGCGCATTCCGGGCAAACGAACATGCCATTGTCTTCATAGGTGTATTCAGAATTGCATTTCGGGCAGTGTGGAAGTTGCATGTTGGTATCCTCAAAAGTGTTAACACGCTGGAAAACGCCAGCTAAATGACGGCAGTGTGCCGAAAAAGGCAGCGAGTATAACGCAAATCCCCACTTTTGTCGGTGATATTGTTTTAGAAAAATAGCGCAAAAATGCGTAAAAGATGACACGAACTGTCAGTGAATTAAGGGAAGCTTATGCCCTGCACGGCAGTGATCGTTATGATGATAAATATATCGAATATTTTATTACAGCAAATTGCTACGCTGTGCCATTTCGGATAAGGTGAAGGAACAAGCCGTTATTTATCTATCCTTTCTGATGCTATACATCTTTTGGTGTCAGGGAATACCTCTCTTTTTTGGTGGGTAAATAACGATGATATCTCCTGATGTTTCCTGAAAATGCGTTTTGTCTATTTACTTTTGGTCTTCTGACCAGAGGGATGTTTTACACGTATTAGAAGGGTGAGATTTAAATTCTCATTATCTTCAGTTACTTGTATTAAATGAACATGTTTTCCATACGTGATCATATAAGCCTGAACAGTATAATTAAAAAAACGTGGCTTAATAAAAGTAATAAATTTGCGTTAAGGGAAGGCTTTTATCATGCACACACAGACCATATTTGAATTAAGCCAGGAAGCCGAACGTTTGTTACAGCTGGCTCTGAACAATCTTGATTCATTAAAATCAATGCCGATTGCAAAGCTGGATAGCACAGCCGCTGCCATGAGCGGCGTTAATAACAACGTTTTGCCATTACATTTTAGCGCGCGGGGTGTCGACGCTCAGCAGGCGTTGCTGAATAACGAATTACGCAAAATAACCCGCCTCGAAATGGTGCTGGCGATTGTGGGTACCATGAAAGCGGGAAAATCGACCACCATTAATGCGATTGTGGGTACGGAAGTGCTGCCGAACCGCAATCGTCCGATGACGGCGCTGCCCACGCTGATCCGCCATACGCCGGGCCAGAAGGAGCCGGTGCTGCATTTTTTGCACGTTGCGCCCATTGATACCCTGATTTCCCAGTTGCAGACGAAATTGTGCGATAAAGATCGCGGCAAGCTGGCGCGGCGTCTGGAAATCGACAAGGACATGAATACGCTGCTGGAGCGCATCGAAAGAGGTGAGGCGTTCGGAAAACATCACCTGGGCGCGGAGCCCATCTTTCATTGTCTGAAAAGCCTGAACGATCTGGTGCGGCTTTCTCAGGCGCTGGGCGTGGAGTTTCCTTTTTCTGAGTACGCCGCGATTGAACATATTCCGGTGATTGAGGTGGAATTTGTGCACCTCGCCGGTCTGGATGCGCACCTGGGGCAACTGACGCTGCTCGACACGCCGGGGCCGAACGAGGCCGGTCAGCCGCACCTGCAAAAAATGCTCAGCGAGCAGCTGGCGCGCGCCTCCGCCGTGCTGGCGGTGATGGATTATACCCAGCTTAAATCCATTTCTGATGCTGAGGTTCGTCAGGCAATTTCGGCGGCGGGGAAATCCGTGCCGCTTTACGCCCTGGTCAATAAATTCGATCAGAAAGATCGTAACAGCGACGATGAAGAGCAGGTACGGGCGATGATTTCCGGCACGCTGATGAAAGGGAATATTTCTCCGGGACAAATTTACCCGGTCTCTTCCATGTGGGCCTACCTGGCAAACCGCGCCCGCTATGAGATGAACACCCATGGGCGGCTTCCCGATCATCAGGATCAGCGTTGGGTGCAGGATTTTGCCGAGGCCGCGCTGGGCCGCCGCTGGCGTACGGCCGATCTCGACGATAGTGACCATATTCGCCATGCGGCGGATCTGCTGTGGGAGGATTCGCTGTTCGAACAGCCCATCCGCAAGCTGATTTACGCGGCTTACGCCAACGCCTCGCTGTTCGCCCTGCGGTCGGCATCGCATAAGCTGCTGAACTATGCGCAAAATGCCAGAGAATACCTGGATTTTCGCCATCAGGGACTGACGGTCGCCTTTGATGAGCTGGAGCGGAATATTAAGCGCCTGGAAGAGGACATGGCGATGCTGCGTCAGCGGCAGAGCGTAGTGAGCGATGAGGTCCAGCATGAAGTTGAAGAGGCGCTCAACGCAGCGGATACATTTCTGCTTAGTCAGAAAGGTGAACTTCACCAGGCGCTGGACGACATGTTTAGCCGCCCGTTAATTCTTGATTTAGCCGGGCGCGAGCCATCCAGCATGCGTACAGACGACACGGATGAGCACCAGCAGCTGGTGCTTGACGATGAAGGGCAGGCACAGATTGTCCTGAGCAAGATCCGATCGTCATGCGAGCAGATTTTGCTGAATGCGCAGAGCAGAATTAGCCGGGAGCTGGCGTTACGCTTCGATCAGCTGGAGTCTACGCTCGCCCGATCGTTGAATGAGGCGATGCGCCCCATCGAGATGCAAATTAAGGAACAGCTCAGTCATGCCGGCTTTCGGGCGCGGATTAGCTTTCCGGCGTTTCAGGCAAACCAGCTTAACTTCAATACGCGCGGCTTATTTAATGATGCCATTGTGCAGGACACCCCTCCCGCCAGTCAGCCTGCAGGGGCGGGCAGCGTACGTAATACCGTCTCGCGCTGGCTCAATCATCCCGGCTGGGGCTGGGAAGCGTATGTGGAGACGCGCACCCGATATGTCATCGATATCGCTCAGCTTCATGGCAAATTTACGCAGCATACCGATCAGTTTTGCGATCAAATACGTAAAGCTTTGGCCGCGCAGGTCGATGTCTCTGTTACGGCAGGTATGGCAACGTTTTTTGCAGAGTTTTCGTTGTGCCTGACCGGGTTACAGGAAAGCTTGCGTGATAGCCTTGCCGTGCGGCAGCAGAATGAGCATTCAACCCGGGCGCTTAGCCAGTTGTTGAAGCAAAGTATGACCACAGCGGCGTGGATTCAGGAAGATACCCGACTGTTACGCGATGATATTCAAACCTTATTCGCGGCAGAGCAACCATGACAACACAGCTACTGGACGGTCCCGGGCGGACGCTGGAGTGTATTCATCCAAAATTTATGGTCGATTTGGTCCAGGGGGCGGATGCTGCTCGTCACACCCTCCTGGGGCCACAGCAACTGCAATTTCGTGAGCGTTTGACGCAGGAGATCGTTACGCAGACCCGGTTGCGGCCATGGGCAATGGCGGGAATGCTCAACGAAAATGCAGCACTGCGGCTGGGTCTGGCGGAGAAACTGGCCGGTATGCTCGACCCCGGACACCTGGCGCTGACCCGCATGTCCGACAAGCTGGTAGCCCTGCGCCAGCAGGTTAATCCACGCCTCCCTCAACCTTCCGGATTGTTGCAACAGTACGAGGCGCTCTCCGCACATTTCAACCAGCGTGCCGCCTATAAAGAGAAAGCGCTCGCGCAGCGCGGCCTTACGGTTCAGGCGGGTGAGCACAGCGAGCAAATTTTTACCCGCTGGCGAGCCGGGCAGTATGAAGGCTGGTCGCTGGCTGGCCGCTGCTTTATCGTGCTGGAAGAGTTGCGCTGGGGCGCGTTTGGCGATGCCTGTCGTCTGGCGAATAGTGATGTGGCGGCCATGCTGAAAGATAACCTGCGCAGCATGGCCGCAAACTATCTGGCACAGGGGATTAACGCTTCTCCCACCACCCGGCATTTTTACCATCAGTGGCTGACGACGCCCGCTTCTCCTGGTCTGATGGATTATAAAGATATGCTTGGCTGGCTGGGGGACTGGTGTCAGGCGGATAAACATCCGGTGAGCTGGTCAGTGACGCAGAGCTGGCAAACGGTCGCGCTGGGTATGCCGAGACTCTGTTCGGCAAAACGGCTGGTGGATGGCATGATGGAAGAGATATTTAGTGCGTGATTGCCCCCTCTTTTTAAGGAGGGGGCGAACGACTTAGTGGTGCATTTCTACCGCTTTCGGCTCTGCCTGGGTTTCCGGAACCTGTCCAAAACGTCTGGCGTACAGCGCCGTGATGATCGGGACCAGAATCGCCGTCACAATCACGCTGGCGGCAACCAGGGCCGTGGCGGAAGCCGCCACCGGTTCAAAGGCCGGGTTAATCTGGGCGATAATCACCGGGTTAGCTACCGCAGCGCCTGCGGCCGACGAGGCGGCCACACCTGCGGTTCCGTTACCGCCCCCGATGACGCGGTCTGCAATAATTAGCGGAATACCCGTGATGACGATGACGGCAACACCCAGCACAATACCCAGCAGGCCGGTTTCCAGAATCACGTTCAGATTGATGGTATTGCCCAACGCGAAGCCGAAGAACGGGATCAGTACCGGGGTGGCTTTGCTGAAGAAATCGCGCAGATCGTGATCGAGGTTGCCTAGCGCAAAACCAATCAGGAACGGCAGGATCGCCCCGACAAAATGGTGGGGTTCAAAGGAGGCAAGGCCGGCAGAACCCAGAATCAGCATGGTCATCAGCGGACCCGACTCCAGGGACATCAGCACGAACGCGCCTGATTCTTCTTTGGTGCCATATTGATTCATCAGGCTGGCATAGAGACCGCCGTTGGTCATATCCATTGCTGAAACAATGGCCAGAACGGATAATCCGGCGAAGAATCCGGTCTGTATGCCATTCTCCGGAATGAACATCGCGCAGATCATGGCAACGACCCAGGCGACCGCAATTTTAGTAATGACCAGCGTCCCTGATTTACGTAATACCGTACCAGTTGCACGTAAATTAATAGATGCGCCGATGCAAAAGAACCAGACTGCCAGAATCGGCACCGTTCCGGTGATCATACCTTTTGTAAAACCGCCAAAATAAGCACCGGTATTCGGAGCCAGCGTATTTAATATCGCGCCAAGTACCAGCGGGACCAGCATCATCCCGCCCGGGATGCGTTCTATTGTTGCTTTAATCTTCATCATTAACCCTCACATCTCGCCCGCGTGGCTGGCGGAAATCTCAAAAAATAGATCAACAAATTCAAATGATTGCCTTTTTTGAAGACCAATCTATTCGTTACTTATGCTGTAAAGCGAAATTCAGGTGCTTAGCATTCCTTCATTTGAAAGCCGCTGGGATATTGTGTTCGGGTTTATCATGCGATCTTTGGAATTGCGATTCAATGAAAATAAAACACTGTTTTAGTTATCTGTGTCACATATTGAATGTAAACAGGAATGCCCGCTGTTAATAATTAAATTTTGTGTAAATTCGATGTGAAGAAATGTGATTGTTTTTTGTTTTAAGAGGAATAATAACGGGTGTTAAGATGTGCTTGATAAAGGGGGTGAGAATGACCTTATTTATCGTGAATTGACAAAACCTGAAGCCAACTTACGAACCGGAAAAATATATGTGAAGTTGATCACATATATAAACGCTGGTAGGGTAAAAAGGTCTTTAACTGCCCAGACAGGCGTCAACAGGTTCGGTTGTATTGAGGTAAAACGTCAATGTAAGTAAACCTGCTACGCTTGAATAAGGAGATTCGCATGGAGCGGATCTCTGGTTCACAGCTTGCAAATGCGCTGTGAAACGGACGGGGCTGAGTCTACGAGGAAAGCTATGCTTAGAAGGAAAAAAGTAAAACCCATCACGCTGCGCGATGTCACCATTATTGATGATGCGAAACTGCGCAAAGCGATTACGGCGGCCTCGCTCGGTAATGCGATGGAGTGGTTCGATTTTGGTGTCTACGGCTTTGTTGCCTATGCGCTTGGTAAAGTGTTCTTCCCCGGTGCCGATCCCAGCTTGCAGATGATTGCCGCGCTGGGTACGTTCTCTGTTCCCTTCCTTATTCGCCCTCTCGGTGGCCTGTTCTTCGGCATGCTGGGTGATAAATATGGTCGCCAGAAGATCCTGGCTATTACTATTGTCATCATGTCGATAAGTACATTCTGTATCGGCCTTATTCCGTCCTATGCGACCATTGGTATATGGGCACCGATCCTGCTGTTGATCTGTAAGATGGCGCAGGGCTTCTCCGTTGGCGGCGAATATACCGGTGCATCGATTTTTGTCGCCGAGTATTCTCCGGACCGAAAACGCGGCTTTATGGGCAGCTGGCTCGACTTTGGTTCGATTGCCGGGTTTGTCATGGGCGCGGGAGTTGTGGTTCTGATTTCAACCGTAGTGGGTGAAGAGAACTTCCTCGACTGGGGCTGGCGTATTCCGTTCTTCCTGGCGCTGCCGCTTGGCATCATCGGTCTTTACCTGCGTCACGCCCTGGAAGAGACGCCTGCGTTCCAGCAGCACGTTGAAAAGCTGGAACAGGGCGACCGTGAAGGGTTGCAGGATGGCCCGAAAGTGTCGTTCAAGGAGATTGCGACCAAACACTGGCGCAGCCTGCTGACCTGTATCGGTCTGGTGATTTCCACCAACGTGACCTATTACATGCTGCTGACATACATGCCGAGCTATCTGTCGCATAACCTGCACTACTCGGAAGACCACGGTGTGCTGATTATTATCGCCATCATGGTAGGCATGCTGTTTGTGCAGCCGATTATGGGCCTGCTGAGCGATCGCTTTGGCCGTAAGCCATTCATTATTCTCGGTAGCGTCGCACTGTTCGCGCTGGCAATCCCGGCCTTTATTCTGATTAACAGCAATGTGCTGGGGCTGATTTTCGCCGGTCTGCTGATGCTGGCGGTGATCCTCAACTGCTTTATCGGGGTGATGGCTTCTACGCTACCGGCAATGTTCCCGACGCATATTCGCTACAGTGCGCTGGCGGCAGCCTTTAATATCTCCGTTCTGATTGCGGGCCTGACGCCGACGCTTGCTGCTTCACTGGTGGAGAGCACGCAGAACCTGATGATGCCTGCTTACTATCTGATGGTTATTGCGGTGATTGGCCTGATTACCGGTATTACTATGAAGGAGACGGCGAACCGTCCACTGAAAGGGGCAACGCCTGCGGCGTCCGATATTCAGGAAGCGAAGGAGATCCTGCGCGAGCACTACGATAACGTAGAGCAGAAGATTGAAGATATTGACGCAGAGATTGAAGAGCTTCAGAAAAAACGTTCTCGCCTGGTTGACCAGCATCCGCGAATTAACGAGTGATAAAAAACCCGCCGCTGGCGGGTTTTCTTTTATTAGCATCCTGCGGCGATATAGTCGCCGCTGACGCTGACGGGGATCACCGTCAGGAAGAGGATAGTTGCGAACAGTATCAGAACAACTCCTCCGGCTATTTTGACCATCGGCATTACCCAGTTCAGGGAAGTGCCGCCACTAAACCAGGCTACTGTGCGTTCACGCGCGTAACGTACTGCCAGCGACAGCCCCATAATCGACAGCGCCGTGCCCAGCGACATTGTCATCACAGCAGCAATTCCCCAGCTAATAATGCCGAGCGCATTCGAGAACATCAGGATCATAATTGCTCCGCTGCACGGGCGTGCGCCAATGGCCAGCACCACGCCCAGACGGGTTTTCCAGTCGCTTTTAGCCAGATCCACCCCTACGCCGTGATGGCCGCAGCCACAGTGTTCATTATGATGATGCGGCTTGATGGCGCTAATCGCCATTTTGCGCGGACGCAGGCTGCTGAGCGCCTGATAAATGATAAACGCACCGAAGGCGGCAATCAGTAAGGCGCTGATTTTCTCGACGTACCAACGGCTGGTACTGATATCCCCTGCCGCGAGGTTCAATCCAACCGCCAGGATAAAGACAAAGAGGATCGCGCTGACGCCCTGCATCAGGCTACCGATAAACGGTACGACGCGCGCCGCGAGCTGGCTCTCTTTATTGGTGCTGAGATACGTGGCGACGATAAATTTGCCGTGTCCTGGTCCAACGGCATGGAGTACACCATAAAGAAACGCACCGGTTAACAACCACAGCCCACCGCTGTACTGATGATTATTAAGTTGCAGCAAATACATCACCAGATAACGGTGCAGGGTGATCTGAGCGGCGAGGCACCACTGAATAAATGCATTCCAGTGCGTATGCAGTGCGAAACCTGCCATAAGTAACACCAGCACGGCGAGCCCGGCGGTTGGGATACGCCAGTCACGTTGAAGTCGTTGTGTCGTCATCAGGTTGGTCTGCGAGAGGAATATTTGCCGCTAGTATAGTGTTCAATTAGTGGGATCGCACCGGGATCGTCAATGGATTGTGGATAACTCTGTGCGTAAAAGGGTATAAGGCGGGGTTTTGCTGGGGAATACAGCAGTCAGTCATTTTTTTGCAACTTTTCTGTTGCGGTCGCTCGGGAACTCCCTATAATGCGCCTCCATCGACACGGCAGATGTGAATCACTTCACAGACAACCCGGTCGGTTGAAGAGAAAAAATCCTGAAATAACGGGTTGACTCTGAAAGAGGAAAGCGTAATATACGCCACCTCGCGACAGAGCGCTGAAGCGCGTCGCAACTGCTCTTTAACAATTTATCAGACAATCTGTGTGGGCACTCAAAGTGACATGGATTCTTAATGTCTTCGGACACTAAATGAATACCAAGTCTCAACGAGTGAACACGTAATTCATTACGAAGTTTAATTCATTGAGCATCAAACTTTTAAATTGAAGAGTTTGATCATGGCTCAGATTGAACGCTGGCGGCAGGCCTAACACATGCAAGTCGAACGGTAACAGGAAGCAGCTTGCTGCTTTGCTGACGAGTGGCGGACGGGTGAGTAATGTCTGGGAAACTGCCTGATGGAGGGGGATAACTACTGGAAACGGTAGCTAATACCGCATAACGTCGCAAGACCAAAGAGGGGGACCTTCGGGCCTCTTGCCATCGGATGTGCCCAGATGGGATTAGCTAGTAGGTGGGGTAACGGCTCACCTAGGCGACGATCCCTAGCTGGTCTGAGAGGATGACCAGCCACACTGGAACTGAGACACGGTCCAGACTCCTACGGGAGGCAGCAGTGGGGAATATTGCACAATGGGCGCAAGCCTGATGCAGCCATGCCGCGTGTATGAAGAAGGCCTTCGGGTTGTAAAGTACTTTCAGCGGGGAGGAAGGCGACAGGGTTAATAACCCTGTCGATTGACGTTACCCGCAGAAGAAGCACCGGCTAACTCCGTGCCAGCAGCCGCGGTAATACGGAGGGTGCAAGCGTTAATCGGAATTACTGGGCGTAAAGCGCACGCAGGCGGTCTGTCAAGTCGGATGTGAAATCCCCGGGCTCAACCTGGGAACTGCATTCGAAACTGGCAGGCTAGAGTCTTGTAGAGGGGGGTAGAATTCCAGGTGTAGCGGTGAAATGCGTAGAGATCTGGAGGAATACCGGTGGCGAAGGCGGCCCCCTGGACAAAGACTGACGCTCAGGTGCGAAAGCGTGGGGAGCAAACAGGATTAGATACCCTGGTAGTCCACGCCGTAAACGATGTCGACTTGGAGGTTGTGCCCTTGAGGCGTGGCTTCCGGAGCTAACGCGTTAAGTCGACCGCCTGGGGAGTACGGCCGCAAGGTTAAAACTCAAATGAATTGACGGGGGCCCGCACAAGCGGTGGAGCATGTGGTTTAATTCGATGCAACGCGAAGAACCTTACCTACTCTTGACATCCAGAGAACTTAGCAGAGATGCTTTGGTGCCTTCGGGAACTCTGAGACAGGTGCTGCATGGCTGTCGTCAGCTCGTGTTGTGAAATGTTGGGTTAAGTCCCGCAACGAGCGCAACCCTTATCCTTTGTTGCCAGCGGTTAGGCCGGGAACTCAAAGGAGACTGCCAGTGATAAACTGGAGGAAGGTGGGGATGACGTCAAGTCATCATGGCCCTTACGAGTAGGGCTACACACGTGCTACAATGGCGCATACAAAGAGAAGCGACCTCGCGAGAGCAAGCGGACCTCATAAAGTGCGTCGTAGTCCGGATTGGAGTCTGCAACTCGACTCCATGAAGTCGGAATCGCTAGTAATCGTGGATCAGAATGCCACGGTGAATACGTTCCCGGGCCTTGTACACACCGCCCGTCACACCATGGGAGTGGGTTGCAAAAGAAGTAGGTAGCTTAACCTTCGGGAGGGCGCTTACCACTTTGTGATTCATGACTGGGGTGAAGTCGTAACAAGGTAACCGTAGGGGAACCTGCGGTTGGATCACCTCCTTACCTTAAAGAACCTGCCTTTGCAGTGCTCACACAGATTGTCTGATGAAAAGTAAATAGCAAGGCGTCTTGCGATTGAGACTGTACGTCCCCTTCGTCTAGAGGCCCAGGACACCGCCCTTTCACGGCGGTAACAGGGGTTCGAATCCCCTAGGGGACGCCACTTGCTGGTTCGTGAGTGAAAGTCACCTGCCGTCATATCTCAAAACTGACTTGCGAGTCATGTTTGAGATATTTGCTCTTTAAAAATCTGGATCAAGCTGAAAATTGAAACGACACATCTTTAATGGTGTGTTCGAGTCTCTCAAATTTTCGCAATCAGAAGTGAAACATCTTCGGGTTGTGAGGTTAAGCGACTAAGCGTACACGGTGGATGCCCTGGCAGTCAGAGGCGATGAAGGACGTGCTAATCTGCGAAAAGCGCCGGCGAGGTGATATGAACCTTTGACCCGGCGATGTCCGAATGGGGAAACCCAGTGCAATCCGTTGCACTATCGTTAACTGAATACATAGGTTAACGAGGCGAACCGGGGGAACTGAAACATCTAAGTACCCCGAGGAAAAGAAATCAACCGAGATTCCCCCAGTAGCGGCGAGCGAACGGGGAGCAGCCCGGAGTCTGAATCAGCTTGTGTGTTAGTGGAACGGTCTGGAAAGTCCGACGGTACAGGGTGATAGTCCCGTACACGAAAGCACACTTGCTGTGAACTCGAAGAGTAGGGCGGGACACGTGGTATCCTGTCTGAATATGGGGGGACCATCCTCCAAGGCTAAATACTCCTGACTGACCGATAGTGAACCAGTACCGTGAGGGAAAGGCGAAAAGAACCCCGGCGAGGGGAGTGAAAAAGAACCTGAAACCGTGTACGTACAAGCAGTGGGAGCCTCTTTATGGGGTGACTGCGTACCTTTTGTATAATGGGTCAGCGACTTATATTCTGTAGCAAGGTTAACCGTATAGGGGAGCCGAAGGGAAACCGAGTCTTAACTGGGCGTTAAGTTGCAGGGTATAGACCCGAAACCCGGTGATCTAGCCATGGGCAGGTTGAAGGTTGGGTAACACTAACTGGAGGACCGAACCGACTAATGTTGAAAAATTAGCGGATGACCTGTGGCTGGGGGTGAAAGGCCAATCAAACCGGGAGATAGCTGGTTCTCCCCGAAAGCTATTTAGGTAGCGCCTCGTGAACTCATCTTCGGGGGTAGAGCACTGTTTCGGCTAGGGGGCCATCCCGGCTTACCAACCCGATGCAAACTACGAATACCGAAGAATGTTATCACGGGAGACACACGGCGGGTGCTAACGTCCGTCGTGAAGAGGGAAACAACCCAGACCGCCAGCTAAGGTCCCAAAGTCATGGTTAAGTGGGAAACGATGTGGGAAGGCACAGACAGCCAGGATGTTGGCTTAGAAGCAGCCATCATTTAAAGAAAGCGTAATAGCTCACTGGTCGAGTCGGCCTGCGCGGAAGATGTAACGGGGCTAAACCATGCACCGAAGCTGCGGCAGCGACACTATGTGTTGTTGGGTAGGGGAGCGTTCTGTAAGCCGTTGAAGGTGTGCTGTGAGGCATGCTGGAGGTATCAGAAGTGCGAATGCTGACATAAGTAACGATAAAGCGGGTGAAAAGCCCGCTCGCCGGAAGACCAAGGGTTCCTGTCCAACGTTAATCGGGGCAGGGTGAGTCGACCCCTAAGGCGAGGCCGAAAGGCGTAGTCGATGGGAAACAGGTTAATATTCCTGTACTTGGTGTTACTGCGAAGGGGGGACGGAGAAGGCTATGTCAGCCGGGCGACGGTTGTCCCGGTTTAAGCATGTAGGCGGAGGTTCCAGGTAAATCCGGTACCTTGTTAACGCTGAGGTGTGATGACGAGGCACTACGGTGCTGAAGTGATAAATGCCCTGCTTCCAGGAAAAGCCTCTAAGCATCAGGTAACACGAAATCGTACCCCAAACCGACACAGGTGGTCAGGTAGAGAATACCAAGGCGCTTGAGAGAACTCGGGTGAAGGAACTAGGCAAAATGGTGCCGTAACTTCGGGAGAAGGCACGCTGATGTGTAGGTGAAGTCCCTGCGGACGGAGCTGAAATCAGTCGAAGATACCAGCTGGCTGCAACTGTTTATTAAAAACACAGCACTGTGCAAACACGAAAGTGGACGTATACGGTGTGACGCCTGCCCGGTGCCGGAAGGTTAATTGATGGGGTTAGCGGCAACGCGAAGCTCTTGATCGAAGCCCCGGTAAACGGCGGCCGTAACTATAACGGTCCTAAGGTAGCGAAATTCCTTGTCGGGTAAGTTCCGACCTGCACGAATGGCGTAATGATGGCCAGGCTGTCTCCACCCGAGACTCAGTGAAATTGAACTCGCTGTGAAGATGCAGTGTACCCGCGGCAAGACGGAAAGACCCCGTGAACCTTTACTATAGCTTGACACTGAACACTGGTCCTTGATGTGTAGGATAGGTGGGAGGCTTTGAAGCGTGGACGCCAGTCTGCGTGGAGCCAACCTTGAAATACCACCCTTTAATGGCTGGTGTTCTAACGTAGACCCGTAATCCGGGTTGCGGACAGTGTCTGGTGGGTAGTTTGACTGGGGCGGTCTCCTCCCAAAGAGTAACGGAGGAGCACGAAGGTTGGCTAATCCTGGTCGGACATCAGGAGGTTAGTGCAATGGCATAAGCCAGCTTGACTGCGAGCGTGACGGCGCGAGCAGGTGCGAAAGCAGGTCATAGTGATCCGGTGGTTCTGAATGGAAGGGCCATCGCTCAACGGATAAAAGGTACTCCGGGGATAACAGGCTGATACCGCCCAAGAGTTCATATCGACGGCGGTGTTTGGCACCTCGATGTCGGCTCATCACATCCTGGGGCTGAAGTAGGTCCCAAGGGTATGGCTGTTCGCCATTTAAAGTGGTACGCGAGCTGGGTTTAGAACGTCGTGAGACAGTTCGGTCCCTATCTGCCGTGGGCGCTGGAGAATTGAGGGGGGCTGCTCCTAGTACGAGAGGACCGGAGTGGACGCATCACTGGTGTTCGGGTTGTCATGCCAATGGCACTGCCCGGTAGCTAAATGCGGAAGAGATAAGTGCTGAAAGCATCTAAGCACGAAACTTGCCCCGAGATGAGTTCTCCCTGAGACCTTGAGTCTCCTGAAGGAACGTTGAAGACGACGACGTTGATAGGTCGGGTGTGTAAGCGCAGCGATGCGTTGAGCTAACCGATACTAATGAACCGTGAGGCTTAACCTTACAACGCCGAAGCTGTTTTGGCGAAGAGACAGACACGATTTTCAGCCTGATACAGATTAACAGAATTTGCCTGGCGGCTTTAGCGCGGTGGTCCCACCTGACCCCATGCCGAACTCAGAAGTGAAACGCCGTAGCGCCGATGGTAGTGTGGGGTCTCCCCATGTGAGAGTAGGGAACTGCCAGGCATCAAACAGAAAGAACCCCGTACCGGAAGGTGCGGGGTTTTTTGCTTTGTGCACGGAAAAACATGCCGGATGGCGGCTTCCCCTTATCTGGCATGCGGGTTTTGTAGGTCCGGTAAGCGCAGCGCCACCGGGCAATGCCGGCCGCACGACCTCATCGGGAAGAGATACAGGAATAAAATTTAGGTAAGGTTTTGATAAGCGCAGAAAAGCAAAAACCCAGCCATAGGCTGGGTTCTTTAAATAGTGGTGCCCGGACTCGGAATCGAACCAAGGACACGGGGATTTTCAATCCCCTGCTCTACCGACTGAGCTATCCGGGCAACGGAGCGCATTAAACCGCAATCGCGCGCGATCGTCAACATTATTTCGGGAAAAGCTGTTCAACTGCTTAAGTTTGCGGCAATCTGTCCGTTTGTGCGCTGAAAATGCACAAATCTTCCAGACAGTTCAGGCAAGATGTGACAATGCTGACAGTAAGAGGAGGGCAGTATGGCAAACGACTGGCTTGAGCTGCGTCAGCATGCAGAAACAGGTATTGAGACAATTAAGGCGCATTTCGAAGGACACGCCTTTGATCCCCACTGGCATGATAGCTATCTGGTCGGAATAACCCTTTCCGGTACGCAGCAGTTCCACTGTCGCCGTGAACGCCACCGTAGCCAGCCGGGCGATGCTTTTTTACTTGAGCCTGGTGAAATACATGACGGTGATGCACCGGTAGAGGGTGGCTTTACTTATCTGACCTTTTATCTGGATGAACACTGGCTCACCCGTACGCTTCAAGGGCTGTATGACTCTACTCCCGGGAGTTACACCCTCCACTTTGCCCAAACGCTGACGCGAGAGCCTCAGCTGGTGCGCGCTATCGGTGATACATTTGCCTCGCTGCATAACGATGAGATGAAGATCGTACAACAGAGCACAATGGATAACCTGCTCACTAAGATTACAGCCCACTGCCACTGGCGGAAGAAACTCCCGTCGCAGTTACAAAGCTCCGCTGTGGCGCATCGTGCCCGCGACTATCTCTATGCGCATATCGGCGAGAACGTGGGGCTGTCAGACCTTGCGCGGGAGACGGGGACGGATCGCTTTACGCTCACCCGCTGCTTTAAGCGCGAGTTTCACCTTGCGCCGCACGCCTGGCTTATCCAGCTGCGCCTGGCAAAGGCCCGACAGATGCTGGCGTATGGGGAACTGCCTGTTGATGTGGCGACGGCAGTAGGTTTTGCCGATCAAAGCCATCTTGGTCGCTGGTTCCAGCGGGCGTACCGTATTTATCCGGCACACTACCGTCGGTTGTGCACAAACCTTCCAGACGTTTCCAGAAAATAACGGCACATTCATGGCTCTACTAAAAGGAGCCACCTGTGAATTTAATACCCTTCCTGCTGTTTGCATTTGTCGCCTCGATTACACCGGGGCCAACCAATATTTTGGTACTGGCTAACAGTCAGCACTTTGGCGTAAAAAATACGGTTCCTGCGATCCTGGGTGGGTGTCTTGCCGCCAGCGCTATTGTTCTGGTTTCAGGCGCTGGGGCAGGAGAAGTGTTACGCCAGTATCCGCTGATACGTCAGGTGATGAGCTGGGCGGGCGTGCTGTGGCTTTCCTGGATGAGCTGGCAGCTGTTTAGCGCCCCGGCCGCGAATCTCTCCTCCAGGCGTCATGTTCGATTTACCGCGCGGGCGGCGGCGTTATTACAGGTTGTAAACCCAAAAACCTGGATGATGGCGCTGGCCGTCGTCAGCCTGTTTGCTCCGGCAAGCGACCATGCATTACGGGATATTTCGCTGATGGCGCTATGGTTTCTGGCGATCTCAGTGGTCTGTTTGTTGTGCTGGGCGTGGCTGGGGAAGGCGGTGAACCGGATTTTCCGCACCACCGTGGCGATGGTGCGATTTCAACGTACAATGGCGCTGTGTTTGTTTATTTCCGCCTGGACGGGAATGCTGGCTTAGGTCAGTGCACCACCCATACGGCACTGCGCAAACCGCAAAATATCTTCCGCCAGACGGTGCGCCGTATCCACATCCGCCTGGCTACGGTTCACCAGCATGCGGCTCAGGCAACCTTCCAGCACCAGCTCCATCTGCTTCGCGACCATTGCCGGATCATCCACTTCAAGTGTGGTCAGCAGCTCGTGTGTGAACTCGTGCGCGGCTCGTTTTTGCTGATCTGCCAGCTGATGGATGGGGTGTCCGGGATCCGGATAGTAGGTGCAGGCGGCGATAAACAGACAGCCTGGGTAACGGTTGTTGGTGACACACTCCGTCAGTGCGGTATAGCGTGCCAGCAGCTTTTGCTCGGTGGTCAGCTCTTCATTCAGCATCAGTTGCCTGCGCCAGATATCCACCTGCTGGCTGAGATAGCGCAGGGCATCATACAGCAGCGCCTCTTTATCCGGCCAGAAGCGCTTAAGTTCATCCAGAGGGTAATCGATACGGTCGGCTACCATCTCAAGCGTGGTGCTGGCGATCCCTTGAATCTCAAGTAATTGCAGGGCTTGTCCCAGTACGTCTTCGCGTTGCACGGTTATCTCCTCCGCTATTCCCAACGGTTTGTCCCGTCTAAAGTGTTGTTTACGGTTGGCGATTGCGCAAATGCGCG
The DNA here is from genome assembly GCF_001037655.1 of Enterobacter sp. MGH85. Taxonomy (NCBI): domain Bacteria; kingdom Pseudomonadati; phylum Pseudomonadota; class Gammaproteobacteria; order Enterobacterales; family Enterobacteriaceae; genus Enterobacter; species Enterobacter sp. MGH85. Next base: position 480,269 of record NZ_KQ089925.1, on the reverse strand, counting down.
TTGAATGCCGTCGCGTCCATAAACCCGGTTACACGCTGCGTCAGCTGTTCTTCCCCCTGTTCATTGAAGAACAGGATGGTAGGCAGCCCGAGCACGTTAAGTTGCTTCAGCAGAGCCTTATCCTGCGCGCTGTTGGCGGTAACGTTCGCCTGGAGCAGAACGGTATCGCTCAGCGCATGTTGTACCTGCGGATCGCTGAAGGTGTATTTTTCAAACTCTTTGCAGGCCACGCACCAGTCGGCATAGAGATCGAGCATGACCGGTTTGCCTTTCGCCTGCACCAGGGCTCGGTTAAGGTCATCCACGTTTTTAATCTGTATAAAATTCAGATGAGCCTGCGTTTGACCTGTCGGGGTGCCAAACGCCCAGTCCTGTAACGGACGGACGCTCACCAGCGCGGCCGCCAGCAGAAGGATCTGTAGCAGGCGCATCCACGGTTTCTTCGCACCCAGACTCACGATAAATGCCCAGCTGAAGAAGGCCACGCCGAGCATAGCCCACAGACGCGTACCCCACACATCACCGATGATGCGTTCCAGCAGGAATACCGGTAGCGCCAGAATGACAAAACCAAACGCGGTTTTCACTGTCTCCATCCACGGGCCGCTCTTCGGCAGCAGACGATTGCCAAATACCGTCACAAGGATCAGCGGCAGACCCATGCCGAGCGCGTAAAGGTACAGTGTGCCGCCGCCGAGCCAAAGGTTGCCGCTCTGGGCAATGTATAACAGGATGGCGCTCAGCGGCGCGGTGGTGCAAGGGGAGCAAATCAGCCCGGCGATGGCACCCATGGCGAACACGCCGCCCGCAGAGCCCCCCTGCTGACGGTTGCTCATTAGCGTCAGACGGGTTTGCAGGGAAGAGGGCAGTTGCAGAGTGAACAGGCCAAACATCGACAGCGCCAGCAGAATAAACACTGCTGACAGTCCGATAAGCACATAGGGGTGCTGAAGGGCGGCCTGGAACTGCAACCCGGCAGCGGCGACCACGAGGCCGAGCGCCGTATAGGTTAACGCCATGCCCTGCACATAGATAAAGGCCAGCAACAGCGCGCGGGCGGTGGAAAGGCGTTGCTTACCACCCAGCACGATGCCAGAGATAAGCGGGTACATGGGCAGTACGCAGGGCGTAAAGGCGATGCCGATACCAATCAATAACGCCCAAAGCGCTGAGAACGGAAGGTCTGAAGCGGCTTCGCCTTCACCCCTCACACTGGCCATTTCCCCTGAGGGGAGAGGGGAGGCCGCCGCTTTCACTTCGCTAAGCGGAACGACCTTTGTTTCAGAGGGATAGCAGAAGCCCGCATCGGCGCAACCCTGATACGTCACCGTCAGGGTTGCGCCTTTATCCGCCTGATTCACCGTGACGGGCACGCTTAAGCGCTGGCGATAAATTTCACTTTTACCGTAGAACTCGTCCTCGTGCCATTCGCCAGCGGGCATCTGCAATGCGCCGACGTCAGCCTTTGCCGGCGTGATGCTGACCTGCTTGCGATAGAGGTAATAACCCTCTTTCACCTGCCAGGTGAGGCTGAGATCGTGCTGGTTTTGCTGAAAGTCGAAAACGAATGCCTGGTCGGCAGGAATAAAGTTCGAACGGCCGGGCGCGTCAAACAACCCGGCAAAAACTGACGTGCTGCACAGCAGCAGGATCAGCGTAAAGAAGCGTTGAGCCATGAGAGATAATCGTTATCGCCGTGGACCACTGGCAGCACCAGCAGCTCCGGGGTTTGGTAAGGATGATGAGACTTGAGGCAGTCGAGGAGCGCCTGCTGGTTGGTCAGATTGGTTTTGAGCAACATCTGGACTTCGTACTCTTGCTCCAGCTTGCCTTCCCAGTAATAAAGGGAGGTGGCGCCGGGAAGTAGCGTGACGCAGGCAGCCAGTTTTTCGGCAAGCACTTTGGCGGCGAGATCCTGGGCAGAAGCTTCATCAGGGGCGGTACACAGTACAACAACAGCATCAGGCGTGTTCACAAGTCGACCTCCTCATCACGAAAGTCTTCACTATATCACGCCATGTGATTGGTCATTAATGAAACGGGCCGCAGCGCGGCCCGTTTTTAACTATTTTTACAACGGCTAACCGTTTACAGCACAATGCCGCCGATGATAAAGCCGAGGACCACGCAGAGCGTAATCGCCACCACGCCCGGGATGAGGAACGCGTGGTTAAACACGTATTTACCGATACGGGTCGAGCCGGTGTCATCCATCTCAACCGCGGCCAGCAGGGTTGGGTAGGTTGGCAGCACGAACAGGGCGGAAACCGCCGCGAAAGAGGCAATCGCCGTCAGCGGCGTCACGCCCAGCATCAGTGCCGCAGGCATTAGCGCTTTGGTGGTCGCAGCCTGGGAGTACAGCAGCGTTGCGGCAAAGAACAGCACCACCGCCAGTAGCCACGGATAGTTGTGCAGCAGGTCGCCTGCAACTGTCTGGATATCGCTGATGTGCGCTTTCACGAAGGTGTCACCGAGCCACGCCACACCCAGCACGCACACGCAGGCGCTCATACCGGATTTGAAGGTGCTGGCGTTCAGCACTTCGCTGGTGTCGATTTTACAGGTGATACTGATCAGCGTCGCGATGGTCAGCATAAATACCACAATCGCTTCGTTACGCGGCAGAACCGGGTTCTGGATCAGACCTACCGTATCGCTGATGGCGGTCGCGTAGAACATCACGGCGACGATACCAATCAGGAACAGCAGCACGGAGCGTTTTGCATGCGGCTTCAGCTCAAAGACCTGGCTACCGCGCAGGCTCACTTCACCTTTTGCCAGGCGCTCCTGGTAAACCGGATCGTCTTTCAGCTCGGCGCCGAGGAAGTTACACAGCACGGCAGTGATCATTACCGCAATCAGCGTGACCGGAATACAGATCGCCAGCAGCGTCAGATAACTTACGCCCATCGGCTCGAGAATACCCGCGAAAAAGACCACTGCCGCGGAAATGGGCGAGGCGGTGATCGCAATCTGGGAGGCGACTACAGCAATAGAAAGAGGGCGAGACGGGCGAATACCCTGCTCTTTCGCCACTTCGGTGATGACCGGCAGCGTAGAGAAAGCGGTATGGCCAGTACCGGCGAGAATGGTCATAAACCAGGTCACCAGTGGGGCAAGGAAGGTGATGTATTTTGGATGACGACGCAGCATACGCTCCGCCAGGCTCACCAGGTAGTCCATACCGCCAGCGACCTGCATGGCCGCAATGGCAGCGATAACCGCCATGATGATTTCGATAACGTCAAAAGGGATTGCGCCGGGTTTAATCTGAAAGATCAGGGTAAGTACGAGCACGCCGAGACCGCCGGCAAAGCCGATGCCGATACCCCCGAGTCGTGCGCCCAAATAAATCGCCAACAGGACGATGACGAGTTCTGCTCCAAACATAAAGACCTGCCTTGCTTATTAACAAGTTGATATTGAATTGTTGTGTTTTGGTAACGGCCATAAAGAAAAAAGGCACGTCACAAGTGACGTGCCTTTCGGAAGCTTAGCCTGAACGGTTACTGTTCGCTTTCATCGGTATATCGTTTCGCTTTATATGCCGGGTGCATCAGGTTCTGGGCGGAGAAGATATCGTCCAGTTCGGCTTCGGTCAACAATCCTCGCTCGAGAACCACCTCACGCACGCTCTTACCGGTTTCGGCACAAATCTTCCCGACGATATCGCCGTTGTGGTGGCCGATGAACGGGTTGAGGTAGGTGACGATGCCGATGGAGTTATAGACGTAGCCTTCACACACTTCTTTATTCGCGGTGATGCCGTTAATGCATTTTTCCAGCAGGTTGTAGCAGGCGTTGGTCAGAATGTGGATAGATTCAAACATCGCCTGGCCAATCACCGGCTCCATTACGTTCAGCTGGAGCTGACCGGCTTCGGAGGCCATGGTGACGGTCGTATCGTTACCAATCACCTTGAAGCAAACCTGGTTCACCACTTCTGGCACCACCGGGTTCACTTTAGCTGGCATGATGGATGAACCCGCCTGCAACTCTGGCAGGTTGATTTCATTCAGGCCAGCGCGCGGACCGGAGGAGAGCAGGCGCAGGTCGTTACAGATTTTGGACAGTTTCACCGCCAGACGTTTCAATGCGCTGTGCACCATCACGTAGGCGCCGCAGTCTGAGGTGGCTTCAATCAGGTCTTCTGCAGGCACAACCGGCAGGTTGGACACTTCAGCCAGCTTCTGTACCGCCAGCTGCTGATAGCCATCCGGGGTGTTCAGGCGTGTACCGATGGCGGTAGCGCCCAGGTTCACTTCCAGCAGCAGTTCGGACGTGCGCAGCAGGTTTTTGGTCTCTTCATTCAACAGCACGTTAAACGCGTGGAACTCCTGGCCGAGCGTCATCGGCACCGCGTCCTGCAGCTGGGTACGACCCATTTTCAGGATGTCCTGGAACTCAACGGCTTTACGCTGGAAGCCATCACCCAGCTGATTAATCGCGTCGACCAGTTTGACGACAGAGGCATACACCGCGATGCGGAAGCCGGTTGGGTAGGCGTCGTTGGTGGACTGACATTTGTTAACGTGGTCGTTCGGGTTCAGGTACTGGTATTCACCTTTCTGATGACCCATCAGCTCCAGGCCGATGTTTGCCAGCACTTCGTTGGTGTTCATGTTGACGGAGGTGCCTGCGCCGCCCTGATAGACGTCAACCGGGAACTGATCCATGCATTTGCCGTTGTTCAGCACTTCATCGCACGCGGCGATAATCGCATTTGCAGCGCTTTTAGGAATGGTTTGCAGCTCTTTGTTTGCCAGAGCCGCGGCTTTTTTTACCATCACCATGCCACGCACAAATTCAGGGATGTCGCTGATTTTGCTGTTGCTGATGTAGAAGTTTTCAATCGCTCTCAGAGTGTGAACACCATAGTAGGCATCCGCTGGAACTTCCCTGGTACCCAACAAATCTTCTTCGATACGAATGTTGTTTAACATGTGAACCTTCTTTTCAAGCTGCCGATGGATTGTACTAAACACACAGTAGATATGTGGTTTTGAATATTTTATGACCGACGATTATTCCCTCAATCGGCCAGATGTTCGAGATCATATGCTGATGATAGCGAATTGCTGTAAGCTGGATCACTTATTATCGACCCGATTTCATGATAATTATTAATCTGTGAAATATGTCACCGCTTTAATATTTCCAGAAAAAATATCCGTGCAAACCGATTGAATTTTGGCTAACCGTCACCATTTCTTATCTACGCGCTTCGCGAACACATTCAGTCAGGGGCCAGAAGGCACCTGCCACACAGGAGATGCCAGTGCGCTGGATACCATTTATTGCTTTCTTTCTTTATGTTTACATTGAGATTTCGATTTTCATCCAGGTTGCCCATGTGCTGGGCGTCCTGCTGACGCTGATTCTGGTGATCTTCACCTCCGTCATCGGCATGTCGCTGGTGCGCAATCAGGGTTTCAAAAATTTCCTGTTAATGCAGCAGAAGATGGCCGCAGGTGAAAGCCCGGCCGCCGAGATGATCAAAAGCGTGTCGCTGATTATTGCTGGCCTGCTGCTGATCCTGCCTGGGTTCTTCACCGACTTCCTCGGCCTGCTGTTGCTGTTGCCGCCGGTGCAGAAGCATCTGACCATGAAGCTGCTGCCGCATCTGCGTTTCAGCCGTATGCCAGGCGGTGGTTTCAGCACCGGCCCGGGGGATACCTTTGAAGGGGAATATCAGCGTAAGGATGAGCAGCGCGACCGGTTAGATCATAAAGACGATCGGTAAGTTTCTTGCCCGGTGGCGCTCGCTCACCGGGCCTGCGGATTTTGCCGCTTCGGTAAAAACACCCACAGCCCCGCCAGCATGACGATGGCGTACACACTCTTCCATCCCACCATCGCCAGCAGCAGCAGGCACAGGACACACCCGATAGCCGCCAGCGCCTTAAAGCGTCCTTTCAGTAGCCGACAGCCCGCCAGCATGCACAACAGATAGATCATGATGAAAATACCGTTGGCGTAGATAATCAGCGCGTCAAGGTTGATGTCGAGGAGATAAATGGCCAGGGAACTCACCACGCAGCAGCCAAGTACGGTATTCAGCGCATTCACCGGAAGCTGACGCTTTGACAGGCGTGAGAGGGGGCTATCCGGTTTATAAAGTGCCTGAGACCACACCAGCCGGGCGAAGCTCTGAATATAGATGTTGAGGCTGGCAAAGCAGGCGAGATAGCCAATCACGCAGGCTACCCACAGGGCTTTAACGCCAAACAGCTGCACCACGATGCCCGGCAGCGACGCGGCGGCGGCTTTCTCTTCACCGAACGCGTTGAAGTGCAGCACCAGTACGGTACAGGCCCAGTACACGGTGCCCGCCAGCAGCAGGCCAATCATCAGGGCGCGGGGAAAATCACGCTCGGGCTGTTTAAACTCGGATGCCAGATGAGCGAACGCCTCCAGACCGACGAAACACCAGAACATGACGGATAGTGCAGCGAAAAGCTGTGTGTGGTCGATGTCATTAATCGCGGGGAAAGGAATATCCGCCACCGTAATGTCACCCGCAAACCAGATGGCGATGATCAGCGCGACGATTAACACGGCGACCAGCGTTTGCAGGTTGGCGCTGGAACTGGCCCCGCGTGAGCCAACCCACCAGATAATCGCTAGCGTACCGAGTTCAGCCAGCAGCAGCTGTTCATCGTGCCAGCCAAACAGCGCCTGTCCGAAGCCGGTTGCGATATGCAGGGCTGCCGGAAGGCCAACGGGTATCACCGACAAAAATAGCCAGCCGGTGACGCGTTCCATTCGCGGCCCAAACGCCATGCCGACAAAATGCGCTACGCCGCCTGCGCTCGGGAAGTGCCGCCCGAGTATGGCAAAGACAATCGCCACAGGAAACACCAGCACGATCAGCACCGGCCATGCCCAAAGACTGTTATTGCCGGCAACCAACGCCGCCAGCGCGGGAACCGCAAAAACGCCCGTGCCTAACAAAGACGTTGAGAGTAAGCCAATGCCCTGCGCCAGCCCCAACTCCTGCCTGAGTCCACTCATTTACCTCGTCCCGCCACCATCAAAAGAGAGTGGATGGTAACACTTTCGCAAATTTTTTTTCGATTACCCCTTGAAGGGGTAAAAAGCTATCCCCATCTCTCAGGGCACTAGCCGGAAAACCGCATGCGGACCGGCGTCATCCATAACTGATAATGACTTTCTCAAAGGAGAGCTATCAATGAGTATTCGTCCGTTACATGATCGTGTGATCGTCAAACGTAAAGAAGTTGAAACCAAGTCTGCTGGTGGCATCGTTCTGACCGGTTCAGCAGCAGCAAAATCAACGCGTGGCGAAATCATCGCTGTCGGTAAGGGCCGCATCCTGGAAAACGGAACTGTGCAGCCACTGGACGTTAAAGTTGGTGACATCGTCATTTTCAACGATGGCTACGGCGTGAAATCCGAGAAGATCGACAATGAAGAAGTGTTGATCATGTCCGAGAGCGACATTCTGGCAATTGTTGAAGCGTAATTAACGCACGAAACTGTACGAATTTGAGGAAATAAGAACATGGCAGCTAAAGACGTAAAATTCGGTAACGACGCTCGTGTAAAAATGCTCCGCGGCGTAAACGTACTGGCAGACGCAGTGAAAGTCACTCTGGGCCCGAAAGGCCGTAACGTCGTGCTGGACAAATCCTTCGGCGCGCCAACCATCACCAAAGATGGTGTTTCTGTTGCACGTGAAATCGAGCTGGAAGACAAGTTCGAAAACATGGGCGCACAGATGGTGAAAGAAGTTGCCTCTAAAGCGAACGACGCTGCTGGTGACGGTACCACCACCGCGACCGTACTGGCGCAGGCGATCATCACCGAAGGCCTGAAAGCCGTTGCTGCGGGCATGAACCCAATGGATCTGAAACGTGGTATCGACAAAGCTGTCGCCTCTGCTGTTGAAGAGCTGAAAGCGCTGTCCGTACCGTGCTCTGACTCTAAAGCCATTGCTCAGGTTGGTACTATCTCCGCTAACTCCGACGAAACCGTAGGTAAACTGATCGCTGAAGCGATGGATAAAGTCGGTAAAGAAGGCGTGATCACCGTTGAAGACGGTACTGGTCTGGAAGACGAACTGGATGTGGTTGAAGGTATGCAGTTCGACCGCGGTTACCTGTCCCCATACTTCATCAACAAGCCAGAAACTGGCGCTGTTGAGCTGGAAAGCCCGTTCATCCTGCTGGCTGACAAGAAAATCTCCAACATCCGCGAAATGTTGCCAGTGCTGGAAGCCGTTGCGAAAGCAGGCAAGCCGCTGGTAATCATTGCTGAAGACGTTGAAGGCGAAGCGCTGGCGACTCTGGTGGTTAACACCATGCGTGGCATCGTGAAAGTGGCAGCGGTTAAAGCACCTGGCTTCGGCGATCGTCGTAAGGCGATGCTGCAGGATATCGCTACCCTGACCGGCGGTACCGTGATCTCTGAAGAGATTGGTATGGAGCTGGAAAAAGCGACCCTGGAAGACCTGGGCCAGGCGAAACGCGTTGTGATCAACAAAGACACTACCACCATCATCGACGGTGTGGGTGAAGAAGCCGCTATTCAGGGCCGTGTTGGTCAGATCCGTAAGCAGATCGAAGAAGCAACTTCCGATTACGACCGTGAAAAACTGCAGGAGCGCGTAGCGAAACTGGCAGGCGGCGTTGCGGTAATCAAAGTTGGTGCTGCGACCGAAGTTGAAATGAAAGAGAAGAAAGCACGCGTTGACGATGCCCTGCATGCGACACGTGCTGCGGTAGAAGAAGGCGTAGTTGCTGGTGGTGGTGTCGCGCTGGTGCGTGTAGCCGCTAAACTGGCTGGCCTGACCGCTCAGAACGAAGACCAGAACGTAGGTATCAAAGTTGCGCTTCGCGCAATGGAAGCCCCTCTGCGTCAGATCGTGTCCAACGCCGGTGAAGAGCCATCAGTAGTTGCGAACAACGTGAAAGCGGGCGAAGGTAACTACGGTTACAACGCAGCAACTGAAGAATACGGCAACATGATCGACTTCGGTATCCTGGACCCAACTAAAGTTACCCGTTCTGCTCTGCAGTACGCGGCATCTGTAGCTGGCCTGATGATCACGACCGAATGCATGGTAACCGACATGCCTAAAGGCGACGCGCCTGACTTAGGTGCTGCTGGTGGTATGGGCGGCATGGGTGGCATGGGCGGCATGATGTAATCATGTTGTTCTGAACCTCTCAGAATGAACCCCGGGCAGCGATGCCCGGGGTTTTTTATTGCCCGTCGAGCCGTTACTCAAACAAGATGTGCATGGCGGAAGAGATGCGGTTCCAGCACTGAAAAATCCATTTTTATCTCCTCAGAAGAGTAGCTGCATCACCCACATCGAGAGCAGGGCGTTGATGACGCAGACAGCGATGATGTGCGGGTAATATTTCGGGTTCACGCCTGCGGTGCCGAGGCAGCGGCCCGTGTTTTGCACCGGATTGCCCATCAGGTAGATGGCGGGCAGCAGGATGGTGGCATCATGGCCGCTGAGCGTGCCGGCGACGACCAGGCTGGCGCAAACCCCCACGCCGCCGCCCATACTCATCACCGAGGCCAGAAGTACCGTTGCCGCCGCACCCGGAAGCCCCCACAGGGTCATGATGGGCTCGCATACCCTGCCGACAATATCCAGCAGGCCGGTCACCTTAAGCGCCTGAATGATGACAAACGCCATGACCACGTTCGGCAGCAGGCTGGTGGTGGCGATGGTAAAGCCGCGGCGGGCGCCATCGATAAACAAGTCCATGATATTTTTACGCGTCTGGGCGATCATTTTTCCTCCTGAACGCGACGAACTTCCATGTGGGCGATCCACAGCCGCAGGAAGTTGGCGCCAACAAATTTAAATACCAGAATGACCGCCAGCGGCGCGATCACCGGGACGGTAATAAAGGTAAAAAGTGCGGCACCGGAAGAAAAATAGTTGGTAATAATGGCGCTACCGCTGGTCTGGAAGGTGGCGAAAATGGCGCGTTCATGGTCAGTAATCGCCCCTTCGTCGGTCAACTCTTTGGTCATCCCTGCGGCTGCATCGGTATTTTGCAGGTTGGCGATAAGCGCCAGAGAGCAGATGCCCGGCACGCCGAGCAGCGGGCGCAGAATGGGCGTCATGAGCTGTTGTGCGGCGCGCAGCCCGCCCAGCCCCTCGGTAACGGCAATGATCCCGAGCGATAAAATGACTGAGGGCGCCAGTTCAAGGGCAAACAAAAAACCGTCTTTCGCTCCTGTGCCACCCTCGCCGCGAAACGTTAGGGCGCCGTTCACCGGTCCAAAGCTGCCGTTCAGAACGGTAAAATCCAGCACGCGCCACCATTCAGTACTTTTGGCGAAAAAACCTGAGAAAAATAAGATGGTGAGCACGAACGCCAGATAGCCCACCCAGGTTACTTTTTCCTCTCCTGAGGATGATGCACTCATGAAACCCCCTTTTTTTTAGTCCCGTACAAAAGTTGTACGTCGCATCACTAAAAACGATCGGGGGCTAAAACACGATATCCCAAAGGTTATTATCAGAATTCATTTAAGATGTCGGAGGAGTGCCAGCGGAATCTGGCTCGCAGAAATGCTCAGCATTTTTCTTTTGGTCATCTTTTTAGTATAAGGTTTACACGCGGACAACTACTGTCCAGCTTATTGAAAACGAGGAATAACATGCGCATAAAAGTCTGTGCAGGGATTGTAGGTGCAGCATTGCTGCTGGCGGGTTGTAGCACCAGCAATGAGCTGACGGCAGCGGGCCAGAGCGTTCGCTTTGTGGAAGATAAGCCGGGCAGCGAATGCCAGCTGTTAGGCACCGCCTCTGGCGAGCAAAGCAACTGGATGTCAGGGCAGCACGGCGAGGAGGGCGGCTCTATGCGCGGTGCGGCCAATGCCCTGCGTAATCAGGCTGCGGCAATGGGCGGCAACGTGATTTACGGGGTGAGCAGCCCGACGCAGGGTATGCTGTCCAGCTTTGTGCCAACCGCCAGCCAGATGAACGGCCAGGTCTATAAGTGCCCGAACTGATATAACATTTTGATGGCGCTGCCGCTTTACCTGTAGGCAGGTAAGCGTAGCGCCACCTGCTTTTTTTACTGCTGCCGCAGCTGCAAATCCAGCGGCGTCTTACTCGGCTCTCCGCCAATCTCACGTGCCAGCTTCGGCACCATATAACCTGAAACCAGCGTTAACAGCTCGCGCATAATCTTCCGTGCCTCTTCATCCGTCACCATGAAGTGCGAGGCGCCCTGGACGCGATCCAGAACATGCAGGTAATAGGGCATTACGCCCGCATCAAATAAGGCATTGCTGAGATCGGCCAACACGTGGGCGCTGTCGTTCACGCCGCGCAGTAATACGCTCTGGTTGAGCAGCGTCACGCCTGCCATTCGCATACGCGTCATCGCCGCACGAAAGTCCGCGTCAATTTCATTTGCATGGTTGATATGGTTTACCAGCAGCACCTGTAAACGGGACTGCTCCAGGCGCGTGACCATGGCGTCGGTGATACGCGCCGGGATGACGATCGGTAAACGGCTGTGAATGCGCAGACGCTTAATGTGCGGGATGGTCTCAAGTTGAGTCAGCAGCCAGTCCAGCTCATGATCTTTTGCCATCAGCGGGTCGCCGCCGGAAAAGATGATTTCATCCAGTTCCGGATGCGCTGCGATGTAGTCCAGCGCCACCTGCCAGTTGCGCTTATTACCCTGATTTTCGGCGTACGGGAAGTGGCGACGGAAGCAATAGCGGCAATTTACCGCGCACCCGCCCTTAACCAGCAGCAGGGCACGATTGCGGTATTTATGCAGTAAACCCGGTACAACACTGTTCTGCTCTTCCAGCGGATCGGTGCTGTATCCGGGGGCGGTAATAAACTCATCCTGAGAGGTCAGCGTTTGTTTTAATAATGGATCATCAGGGTTACCCTTTTCCATTCGGGCAACAAACGCGCGGGGAACGCGCAGGGCGAAAAGGCGCTTCGCCTCACGGCCTGCACGCAACGCTTCGTGCTGTTCGAGGTCTAAAAGACGCAGCAATTCATCAGGACTGGTGATTACATCGGCAAGTTGCGATAACCAATCTTCTCTGGACGGGGTGTTTAGGGTTACAATATGCGCCATTTTGTGGCTTAGCTACCAGTTAACAAATTTAGAGGGCCTTATGGCAACGTACTATAGCAACGATTTTCGTGCTGGTCTTAAAATCATGATGGACGGCGAACCGTACGCGGTTGAAGCCAGCGAATTCGTTAAACCAGGTAAAGGCCAGGCATTTGCGCGCGTTAAGCTGCGCCGCCTGCTGACCGGTACCCGTGTTGAGAAAACCTTCAAATCTACTGACTCCGCTGAAGGCGCTGATGTTGTCGATATGAACCTGACTTACCTGTACAACGACGGTGAGTTCTGGCACTTCATGAACAACGAAACCTTCGAGCAGCTGTCTGCGGACGCGAAAGCGATTGGCGACAACGCCAAGTGGCTGCTGGATCAGGCTGAGTGCATCGTGACCCTGTGGAACGGTCAGCCTATCGCGGTTACGCCGCCGAACTTCGTTGAGCTGGAAATCGTTGAAACCGATCCAGGTCTGAAAGGTGATACCGCAGGTACTGGCGGCAAGCCTGCCACCCTGTCTACCGGCGCTGTGGTTAAAGTGCCACTGTTCGTACAGATCGGTGAAGTGATCAAAGTGGATACCCGCTCCGGCGAATACGTATCCCGCGTGAAGTAATTTATGTCATGATTAAAGGCGCAGCGCCCGCTGCGCCTGATTTTGCAGGCAGGGAAGATGAAACGTACCGTTAAAATTCTGCTTCTGTTAGCGCTCTCCAGCGCAATTCTCTCCGGCTGCAACACCGCGCGTGGCGTGGGTGAAGATATCCAGGATCTCGGCCATATCATTTCCCATGCGGCCAGCTAATTCCGTCTAATTTTCCTAAAAATTCTTCCTTTTCCGTCAAACGGCAAGATTTTGTCTATTCTTAAGTTGCTATACACAAAATAACTTTGGCTATAAAAGGAAGATATTATGGTTAAGAAAACAATTGCAGCGATCTTTTCTGTTCTGGTGCTTTCTTCGGTACTGACTGCATGTAACACCACCCGTGGCGTAGGGGAAGATATCTCCGACGGTGGTAGCGCGATTTCTGGCGCAGCAACTAAAGCTCAGAACTAATGTAAGCGACGGTACGGCAAGTTATTACACCGTACCGTCAATTCTCCACTTCCTGTAGCGATAAAAACGGCGAGTAGCGCGTATCCATATGCAGCTTCATGCGGATATTGCGTTTGTACGTATATACCGTTTTTCCGTTAATGCGAAGATTGCTGGCAATTTTCTGGTTGCTCGCACCATCCATCCACAAGGTCAGAACTCTTTCTTCCTGACGCGTCAGCAACGGTGCCGCCATTTTCGGTAGCTCCGCGCTCGCGCATGACGTTAGCGCATCGTTTATCACCGCCGCCAGTGCTTCCAGATCGGTATTTTTGGAGAGCGAAGACCATATCGGGAACTGCGCCAGATAATCAGTCATCTCCTGCTCCTGCCCTGATTGAAGCATAATAAAAGGCAGTGTTTCGCTGGCAATTAGCAGGGAGGAAAGCTGCTGAAAATGGTGTAAATCCTGCCGGAAGCCAGATAAATCAGCGATGACCAGCGCAGGTTTCCATTGCAGGATATGCTCTCTGGCGAGGAAAAGATTATTTACCCCGGTTACGACGAAATGACCCGAAAACAGGTCTGAATGATTGACCCAGGCTTCAAATCCCGCGCGGGTGAAGTGACAACGGTCAATCAAAAGAATTTTGAACATAAAATTTTCGCAGTCGGCTAGTGGTTTGGCTTCCTGCCATCAGAAAGCCTATCATCATAGAGAAGTCGGATGAGTCATAAATGCCTGAACTACGTGCCTTACTGAGGCTATTTCTTGCTTTAAGGTGTTCAGCAGAAAAAGTTTGAAAAAAAAATTCCACGCTAACCAAAATATAAGGCGCAACTTCTGCCTTGCGGGACGACCCGTAAGCGCTTCACTCATCGGGGACGGCCCCAACTTGTCTTTAAGTTAAGGAGCCTGAAATGTCCTGGATCGTTCTTGTTATTGCTGGTTTGCTCGAAGTGGTATGGGCAATTGGTCTGAAATACACCCACGGTTTTACCCGCCTGACGCCCAGCGTCATCACTATCGCCGCAATGATTGTCAGTATCGTCATGCTTTCATGGGCGATGCGAACCTTACCGGTCGGCACAGCTTACGCTGTCTGGACGGGAATTGGCGCGGTAGGGGCTGCCATTACCGGCATTCTGCTGCTGGGGGAGTCTGCGAGTCTGGCGCGCATCGCCAGCCTCGCGTTGATTGTCGCGGGTATCATCGGGTTAAAACTCAGTACGCACTAATGCGGCTGTTTTACCCAGATTAACTTCGTCACATCAAACCCTTGCCGGGTCGCTATGTGCAGCATCTGCTGTTTCATTTCCGCCGAGATCGTTGGCGTGCGTGAGAGGAGCCACAGATAGTTGCGATCCGGCCCACAGACCAGCGCGTGGCGGTACTCTCTGTCCAGCGCAATGACGTTATACCCGCCGTAGTATGGGCCGATGAAAGAGGCTTTCATGGCCGCGCGGTTAGATGCGCCGGTGAAATAGGCCTGACCAACTGACTGCTGCCACATCTGGCGATCCGGGTTATAGCCGCGGTTAATGACCCGGATCCCGCCGTCATCCATCGCGCTGTAGCTGACCGTGACTTTTTCTAAGCCCCGTTCGAACTGATGGTCCAGTCGGGCGATTTCATACCAGGTGCCGAGGAAGCGCTGTGCGTCGAAATTACTGACTACCGTGACGCCAGGCGGAGGAGTAGGGGAACTGCAAGCAACCACTAAAAACGCGGCTGTTACTGCGGCAATAACAGGCAGAATGCGCATAGGAGTTTCCTTACTGTTTTTTGTTAAGTGTAGATGACAGCAGGGAAAATGCGGGAGATTGTGCAGGGTGTTTTGCCGGGTGGCGGCTTCGCCTTACCCGGCCTACAAAGTTCATGCGTTGTGTAGGCCGGGTAAGCGCAGCGCCACCCGCAATGTTTTACTGTAGCGCGTCGAGGATATGGTATGCCGCCTCAACGCGTGCCGGGTTCGGATAGCTTTTATTCGCGAGCATCACAATACCGATCTGCTTTTCAGGAATAAAGGCCACGTAACTGCCAAACCCGCCAGTAGAGCCCATTTTATGGACCCAGGA
This sequence comes from Enterobacter sp. MGH85, assembly GCF_001037655.1. Taxonomy (NCBI): domain Bacteria; kingdom Pseudomonadati; phylum Pseudomonadota; class Gammaproteobacteria; order Enterobacterales; family Enterobacteriaceae; genus Enterobacter; species Enterobacter sp. MGH85. The sequence continues at coordinate 465,059 of NZ_KQ089925.1, read as the reverse complement.
CGCTTCGACCGGGGGAGCCGGTGGATTCACTTCTGCCACGGGAAGCGGTGCCAGCGCCACCTTACTGTCGCTGCCCTCGATCACCGTGTTGGCCTCCACGGGCCAGTTGAGCATCTCCCAGCCCAGACCCTGATACATTGACCCGATACGCCAGTAGCGCGACTGCGCCAGCGCGATGCCCTGCTTAAGTGAGGCATCAGCAACGTTCTCCGGCGCCATGTTTGCCATGACCCAGTTCGCCATATCCTGCACGTTGGTTTTCACGCCATAGGCTTGTGCATCCAGCATTCCCGGCGAAACGCGCACCGCTTTACCGTCACGATAGCCCCAGGCGTAATGCGCCTCTTCCGCTTTCGGAACGTTAATCCAGGTATGGTCCAGCTTGAGCGGCTTAAGGACCCGCGTCGTCATGGCCTGCTCATAGCCCATGCCGGAAGGTTTGACCGCCAGCGCGCCAAAAAGACCGATACTGGCGTTGGCGTAAAGACGCGTTGTGCCAGGCTTCCACTGCGGCTGCCAGTTTTGATAAAAGCGCAGCAGGGCGGCATTATCCGTGACCTCATCCGGTACCTGTAGCGGCAGGCCGCCAGCGGTGTAGGTTGCGAGATCCAGCATACGAATCCCCTGCCACTGCTTGCCCGTCAGCTGTGGCCAGTATCTGGTCACCGGATCGTCCAGCGAAATTTCACCGCGAGCAATGGCATCCCCTCCTAAAACCCCGGTGAAGGTTTTACTTATAGAGCCCAGCTCGAACAGAGTCTGAGGCGTAACGGGTTTGCTGGCCGCGGTATCGGCTTTGCCAAACGTGTAATAGTGCGGTTTACCCTGTTAAATAACGGCCACCGCCATGCCTGGAATCGACTGGGCTTTCATCAGCGGGGTAACCGTATTCGCGACCACCTCCGCCAGCTGTTTTTCTGACACTGGCGCGGCGAGAGCAGAGCAAGAGATGCCGAGCAGCAGGGCGCAGCAAAGAGATTTTTTCATCATCAGTAATCTTCCGTAATAGCGAGTCAAGGGGATGTCCGGGCCCGTCAGACAGGCGTAGTCTGTTGGATTTGACTGTGCCTGACAAACGGTTAAATTTAGCATTAGCTGTTAATTTTTCTAACGGAAGAGACCATGACGCGAAGCTATCTCCCCCTCAATTCGCTTCGAGCCTTTGAAGCCGCCGCGAGACATCTCAGCTTTACGCATGCGGCCATTGAGCTGAACGTGACCCATTCAGCCATTAGCCAGCATGTGAAAACGCTGGAGCAGCACCTGAACTGTCAGCTGTTCGTTCGCGTGTCGCGCGGGCTGATGTTGACTACCGAGGGAGAAAACTTACTGCCGGTACTGAATGATTCGTTCGATCGTATAGCCGGAATGCTGGATCGCTTCGCTAACCATCGTGCGCAGGAGAAGCTGAAAATCGGCGTGGTGGGTACGTTTGCCATCGGGGTTTTATTCTCACAGCTGGACGATTTTCGCCGTGGCTATCCGCACATCGATCTTCAGCTTTCCACCCATAACAACCGCGTTGATCCGGCTGCCGAAGGGCTTGACTATACGATCCGCTACGGTGGCGGGGCGTGGCATGGCACCGAGGCTGAATTTCTTTGTCATGCGCCGCTCGCGCCGCTGTGTACGCCCGATATCGCCACCAGTCTGCACTGTCCGGCCGACATCCTCAGGTTTACGCTGCTGCGCTCCTACCGACGCGACGAGTGGACCGCGTGGATGCAGGCGGCCGGCGAGCACCCCCCTTCGCCAACGCACCGTGTGATGGTATTTGATTCGTCCGTGACCATGCTGGAGGCCGCTCAGGCAGGGGTAGGTATTGCCATTGCACCTGTCGATATGTTTACCCATCTGTTAGCCAGCGAGCGCATTGTGCAGCCCTTTGCAACGCAGATTGAGCTCGGCAGTTACTGGCTTACCCGATTGCAATCCCGGACAGAAACGCCTGCCATGCGCGAATTTTCCCGGTGGCTGGTGGAGAAGATGAAAAAGTAAAAAGCCCGCCGGATGGCGGGCCTGTTCAGTCAGATGGTAACCACGGCAATCAACGTGACGACCGTCAGAATGGTTGCCAGGCCGTAGAAGACCCATTTACCGCTTGGCACATGGATTTTCAGATCGTGCATCGCATGGTGGATACGGTGCAGACCACACCACAGCGGCAGGACGATCATCAGGAAGATGAACACCCGGCCAATAAAGCTGCTCGCAAAGGCCAGTACGCGCTCATAGCTCAGCGCATCGCCCGGAAACAGCCCCAGCGGCAGCATAATACCGACCAGCAGGATAATGACCGGGGCAATAATGGCGCTCCACATGCCGCCTGCGCCAAACAGCCCCCAGAAGACCGGCTCATCTGAACGTTTTGGATTTGGATTGATCACAGTAGTCTCCTTACCAGAACAGTGCGACAAACAGAATGACCACAGAGACAACTGCCGTCACTGCCCAGAGCCCTTTAATAACCGGCTCTGGCCCCATTTTTTCGCCTTTTACAATGATGTTCGCTGCTTTTGGCGCCAGTTCAAACCAGGTTTTGGTATGCAGTAGCGCGGCTGCGAGCACAATCAGATTCAGAACTACGATGATTGGGTTTTGCAGGAAACCCACAAAACTGGCCCAGGCTTCCGGGCCGTGCTTGAGGGCATACACCCCGTACATCAATTCGAGGCTGAACCAGACCGCGGGAACAGCCGTGCCTTCACGCAGCATATAGAAGCGATAAAACGGCAGTTTTTTCCACCAGGTGGACGGCATTGGTCGCACGTAGGCTTTGCGTTTAGTCGTCATCATGCACTCCTTAGCGTGGTTTCAGGGTAGCGATAAGAAAGTCTTTCGAACTTTCCACTTTTCCCTGCTGAATAGCGGCGGCCGGGTCGACATGCTTCGGACAGACTTCGGAGCAGTAACCGACAAACGTGCAGGTCCAGACCCCGTTCTGGCCGTTAAGCTGTGCCATACGTTCTTTTTTGCCGTGGTCGCGGCTGTCCTCGTTATAGCGGTGCGCCAGGGTAATGGCGGCCGGGCCGATAAACTCAGGGTTCAGGCCAAACTGTGGACAGGCGGCGTAGCACAGGCCGCAGTTGATGCAGCCGGAAAACTGATGGTATTTCGCCATCTGCGCGGGCGTTTGGGTGTTTGGCCCCTGATCCGGCGTGCGCGGGTTGCCGATGATGTACGGCTTAATCGCTTCGAGGCTTTCGATAAAGTGGGTCATGTCGACCACCAGATCGCGCTCAATCGGGAAGTTGCCCAGCGCTTCAACCTTGATGCCCTTAGTGTAATCACGCAGGAAAGTTTTACACGCCAGCTTCGGCACTTTGTTGACCATCATGCCGCAGGAGCCGCAGATTGCCATGCGGCAGGACCAGCGGTAGCTCAGGTCCGGGGCCAGGTTATCTTTGATATAGCCGAGCGCATCCAGCAGGGAGGTTTGCTCGTCGTAAGGGACTTCATAGAAAGCGCTGTGCGGCGCGGCGTCCACTTCCGGGTTGTAGCGCACCACTTCAACTTTCAGTTTTTGCATCTCAGCCATTCGCCTTCTCCTTCTTATCGGCGGCTTCTGCTTCTGCACCGTACACGCGTTTCGCCGGTGGCAGCGTAGTGATTTTCACGTCGCTGTAGTCCAGACGGGTGGTACCATCCGCATCGCGCCAGGCGAGAGTATGTTTAAGGAAATTGACGTCGTCACGTTCGGTGCAGCCCTCATCCAGGCGCTGGTGTGCGCCGCGGGACTCTTTACGCGCCAGGGCGGAATGGGCCATACACTCTGCGACGTTCAGGCCGTGGCCCAGTTCAATGGTATAGAGCAGGTCGGTATTGAAGACGCTGGAGGTGTCGGTGATGCGCACGCGCTTGAAGCGTTCCTGGAGTTCTGCCAGCTTGTCGACGGTTTTCTGCATCAGCTCTGGCGTACGGTAGATCCCGCAGCCTTCTTCCATCGACAGCCCCATTTCGTCGCGGATCTTCGACCAGTTTTCGTTACCTTCCTGGTTCACCAGGCCTTTCAGGCGTTTTTCGATGTCTGCAACCTGCGCATCCAGCGCCGCGCTGTTAGCTTCACCTGCCGTTGCGGCACGCTCCATCGCGCGTTCGCCCGCCATGCGACCAAAGACCACCAGCTCAGCCAGCGAGTTCGAGCCCAGACGGTTTGCGCCGTGCAGACCGACGGAGGAACACTCACCCACCGCAAACAGCCCTTTGATGCGGGTTTCGCACTGCTGGTCGGTTTCGATACCGCCCATGGTGTAGTGCGCGGTTGGACGCACCGGGATCGGCTCTTTCACCGGGTCGACGCCCACATAGGCTTTCGCCAGCTCGCAGATAAACGGCAGACGCTCCAGCAGTTTCTTCTCGCCGAGATGACGCAGGTCGAGATGTACCACGTCGCCGCGCGGCGTTGAGATGGTGTTGCCTTTGCGCCACTCATGCCAGAAAGCCTGAGAGACTTTGTCGCGTGGGCCGAGTTCCATGTATTTGTTTTTCGGCTCGCCAAGCGGGGTTTCCGGACCCATGCCGTAATCCTGCAAATAGCGATAGCCGTTTTTGTTGACCAGAATACCGCCTTCGCCGCGGCAGCCTTCCGTCATCAGAATACCGGAGCCCGGCAGGCCGGTTGGGTGATACTGGACGAACTCCATATCACGCAGCGGGACGCCGTGGCTGAGCGCCATGCCCATACCGTCACCGGTGACGATGCCGCCGTTGGTGTTGTAGCGGTATACGCGGCCCGCACCGCCCGTTGCCATCACCACCGCCTTAGCGCGGATCTGGACGAGCGTGCCTTCCATCATGTTCATTGCTACCAGTCCGTGCGCATGACCGTCGTCGACCAGAATGTCGAGAACGAAATGTTCGTCAAAGCGCTGGATTTGTGGGAACTGGAGGGAGGTCTGGAACAGGGTGTGCAGCATGTGGAAGCCGGTCTTATCGGCGGCAAACCAGGTGCGTTCGATCTTCATGCCACCGAAGCGGCGGACGTTGACGCTCCCGTCCGGACGGCGGCTCCAAGGACATCCCCACTGTTCCAGCTGGGTCATTTCCGTTGGGCAGTGGTGCACGAAGTAATCAACGACATCCTGTTCGCAAAGCCAGTCGCCCCCTGCAACCGTGTCGTGGAAATGGTATTCGAAGCTGTCATGATCCTGCGCGACGGCGGCGGATCCTCCCTCTGCGGCTACCGTGTGGCTGCGCATCGGATAGACTTTTGAAATCAATGCGATTTTGGCGTTCGGATTGGCTTGTGCCGCAGCAATTGCAGCGCGTAATCCAGCCCCGCCAGCGCCTATTACGGCAAGATCGGCTTGAAAAGTTTGCACGACATTCCTCCAGATTTTGGTTTTCCCGCAACGTGATGAGCTAAAGGACGTTCACCTGCCCGAACGGACGATTGCGGAAGCGATTCTACTGCTCCTTTATGGGTAAAACAGTATAACCGCGTAGAAGTGAGGGAAATTTGACGTGTTCGATTTTTTTGCTGTTCTGTGCGGTGATTTATCATCGTGATTAATGAATGGCGTCACAGTATTTCTCTGTGCAATGAAAAGGAGCTTTTACTGTGCAAAATTTGTCTCTGCCCCGGCTTGCGAGTAGACTTCGTGCCCTTGTCTGAAAACGGAGAAATAACTCATGAGCGAAACGGCCACCTGGCAGCCGAGCGCATCCATTCCAAACCTGCTAAAGCGCGCAGCAATTATGGCGGAGATCCGCCGCTTCTTTGCGGATCGCGGCGTCCTGGAGGTGGAAACGCCGTGCATGAGTCAGGCGACGGTCACGGATATTCATCTGGTCCCGTTTGAAACCCGTTTTGTTGGCCCAGGCCACTCTCAGGGCATGAATCTGTATCTGATGACCAGCCCGGAATACCATATGAAGCGTCTGCTGGCGGCCGGGTGTGGTCCGGTCTATCAGCTGTGCCGTAGCTTCCGTAATGAAGAGATGGGCCGACACCATAATCCGGAATTCACTATGCTGGAGTGGTACCGCCCGCACTACGACATGTATCGTCTGATGAACGAAGTCGACGATCTGCTCCAACAGGTGCTGGATTGCGCGGAAGCTGAAACGCTCTCCTATCAGCAGGCCTTCCAGCGTCATCTGGAAATTGATCCGCTGTCGGCTGATAAAACACAGCTGCGTGAAGTGGCGGCAAAACTGGATCTGAGCAACGTGGCGGATAACGAAGAGGATCGCGACACGCTGCTGCAACTGCTGTTCACCTTTGGTGTTGAACCGCAGATTGGCAAAGATCGTCCGACGTTTGTCTATCACTTCCCGGCCAGCCAGGCTTCACTGGCGCAGATCAGCACCGAAGATCACCGCGTGGCGGAGCGCTTTGAGGTGTACTTTAAAGGCATCGAGCTGGCGAACGGTTTCCATGAGCTGACCGACGCGCGCGAACAGCAACAGCGTTTCGAGCAGGATAACCGCAAGCGCAACGCGCGCGGTCTGCCGCAGCAGCCGATTGACACCAACCTGCTGGAAGCGCTTAAAGCCGGTCTGCCGGACTGCTCCGGCGTGGCGCTGGGTGTGGATCGCCTGGTCATGCTGGCGCTGGGCGCAGAACAACTGGGCGATGTGATTGCCTTTACGGTCGATCGCGCATAAAGGATTGCCGGGTGGCGCTGTCGCTTACCCGGCCTACTTGGTCATTTAACTCTGCCACATTAAAAACTACTATCTTCTCTATGCACGGGTCTTTTTCTTAATTTGACTCGGATAGCCACAATATTTGTCTGGTCCTCTGCTACCATCCGCGCAATTTAATTCCGTTTCGGATGGTTATATGTCTCACTCACTCAAAAAAATGACCCTTACCGGGCTCATCCTGATGATTTTTACGTCAGTTTTTGGCTTTGCCAATAGCCCGTCCGCGTTTTATCTGATGGGCTACAGCGCGACGCCGTTTTATATCGTTTCCGCGCTGTTCTTCTTTATTCCGTTTGCGCTAATGATGGCGGAGATGGGGTCGGCGTACAGGAAAGAAGAAGGCGGCATCTATTCGTGGATGAACAACAGCGTCGGTCCGCGTTATGCGTTTATCGGTACGTTCATGTGGTTTTCATCCTATGTCGTCTGGATGGTCAGCACGGCGGCCAAGGTCTGGGTGCCGTTCTCAACGTTTCTCTTCGGTGCGGATAAAACGCAGGTCTGGTCTCTGGCGGGGCTGAGTTCCACACAGGTGGTCGGTATTCTGGCGGTGTGCTGGATGGTGGTTGTCACGCGGGTGGCCTCGAAAGGCATCAACAAAATTGCCCGTATCACTGCCGTTGGCGGAATTTCCGTGATGTGCCTGAACCTGGTGCTGCTGCTGGTCAGTATCGCTATTCTGTGCCTGAACGGCGGGCATTTCGCACAGGAAGTCAACTTCGTTTCATCGCCTAATCCGGGTTACCAGTCCGGGCTGGCCATGCTCTCCTTCGTGGTGTTTGCCATCTTTGCTTACGGTGGAATTGAAGCCGTGGGCGGGCTGGTCGATAAAACCGAAAACCCGGAAAAGAACTTCGCCAAAGGCATTATCTTTGCCGCCATCGTCATTTCCATTGGCTACTCGCTGGCGATTTTCCTCTGGGGCGTCAGCACCAACTGGCAGCAGGTACTGAGCAATAACACCACCAACCTCGGCAACATTACCTACGTGTTGATGAAAAGCCTGGGGGTGACGCTGGGCAACGCCATGGATCTCGCGCCGGAAACGTCGGCCACCCTGGGGATCTGGTTTGCGCGGATTACCGGTTTGTCGATGTTCCTCGCCTATACTGGCGCGTTCTTCACGCTGATCTACTCGCCGCTGAAAGCGATTATTCAGGGGACGCCAAAGGCGCTGTGGCCCGCACGTATGACGCAGCTGAATGCTGCCGGTATGCCTGCCAACGCGATGTGGATGCAGTGCCTGCTGGTGTGCGTGTTCATTCTGCTGGTGTCCTTTGGCGGCGATACCGCGTCGGCGTTCTATAACAAGCTGACCCTGATGGCAAACGTATCGATGACGCTTCCGTACCTATTCCTGGCGCTGGCGTTCCCGTTCTTTAAGGCGAAGCGGGATCTGGAGCGACCGTTTGTGATCTTCAAAACCCGCGTGGCGACGCTGCTGGCGACCACTGTTGTGGTGCTGGTCGTCGCGTTCGCCAACATCTTTACCGTCATTCAGCCCGTGGTTGAGGCAAATGACTGGAGCAGCACGCTGTGGATGGTTGGCGGACCGATCTTCTTCTCGCTGCTGGCAATGGGGATTTATGAGAACTACCGCCGCCGCATGATGACCTGCGTGGCAGAAGTGGCATAGCGGATGAAAAAACCCCTCCCGGAAGGGAGGGGGAAATGGATTATAAACTTCCCGCCGGGCGCGAACGCGCCGCAGACGTCAACGTTCTTCCCGTCTTACGTCCGTCCAGCGTTTCCAGACGCATCTGGAAAGGTGGGAACGGCATATCAATTCCGTGCTCGCGGAAGCCAGCCAGGATCAGCTGGTGGATCTCATGGCGCAGCGGCATACGGTGTCCCATCTCGGCGGCGTAGATACGCAGCTCGAAAATCTGGATCCCCTGCTGCAAATCAACCAGGAAGACTTCCGGCGGCGGGTTGTCGATTACCAGCGAACAGCGTTCAGCAGCCGTATACAGGATCTGCGTCACCTCTTCGCTGTTGGCATCCGACGGAGCGGGTACGGTCAGCACCACACGCGTGACGGAGTCAGACAGCGACCAGTTGATAAACTGCTCGGTGATAAACGCTTTGTTCGGGACGATGATCTCTTTACGGTCCCAGTCGCTGATGGTGGTGGCGCGGGTGTTGATCCTGGTGACGCTGCCGGTCAGATCGCGGATGGTCACCGTATCGCCAATTCGAATCGGCTTTTCAAACAGAATGATCAGACCCGAGACGAAGTTGGCAAAGATCTCCTGTAAACCAAAGCCCAGGCCTACGGTCAGGGCGGCAACCAGCCATTGCAGTTTTGACCATTCGATACCAATCATCGAGAAGCCAACCAGCCCACCAAACAGCATGATTAAATACTTGGTAATGGTGGTGATCGCATAGCCTGTGCCGGGGGTTAAATCCAGATGCTGCAACAGCGCCAGCTCCAGCAGGGCAGGGAAGTTACGGATCAGCTGCGTGGTGATAATGAGTACCAGAATCGCAATCAGCACGGCCCCTAAGGTGATTGGCTCCAGGCTTTCGACCCCCTGCACCGTCGACGTCACATCCCACAAAGAGATGTTCTCCAGGAAGCCAAACGCAGAGTGGATTTCCGACCACAGGAAGATCACCGACAGCAGGGCAACCAGCATCAGAATTGAGCGTACCAGCCGCAGGGACTGGGTACTGATCGCATCGAGATCCAGTTCGACGTCATCGGCGTCTGAAGTCCCTTCGGTGCTGTTGACGTGGTTCGGCTCTTCCTCACCCCGCGCGCGCTGAGCCAGTATTTCTGCGCGACGATGTTTGGCACGGTCAAACGCCAGACGACGACGCTGGATCAGCATGCCGCGGCGAATAACATGGTAGACCACCAGCAGCAGGAACCAGATAGCTACTGACGTTTCCAGTCGTGCGAGCAGCGCCTGCGATGTGGCGAGATAACCGACAGCCGCCGCCAGCATTGCCGCCAGCGGCGCGCTAAGCAGCAGGTTCCACAGCAGACGGTTAAACATGTTATCGCCACTGCCGGACTTGTCGAGATAGAGCGGGATCCCGGCGCGCTTCAGGCTGAGCGTCACTACCGCTAATGCCCCGCAGATCAGCATAAAGCACAGCCGTCCCAGCGAGCCGGAGAACTCCCGGTCATTGAGATTATCGAACATGATCAACGCCATAATTAGCGGCACAATCAGCCCGATGCTCATCAGGTAATAGCGCATCGCCCGCGCCACGCGATTACGCGGCCAGCCAAAGTGAGCGATGAACAGACCATTTGGCCGCGCAAACGTGGCGCAAATCATCACCACCCACAGCAGCGGAACGGTGGCGGTCACGCCATCGCCAATTGCGACGGCAAGCGGATAGGGCCAGGCTTCACGCAGGCCGTATCCGAGCGTCATCCACAGCACCGGCAGCGGAGACGCGACCAGAATTGACCAGAACACTGTACGCAGCGTCAGCCAGAAGTGATCCTGTGTCACTTTCCCCACCCGGGCGCTGGAGCGCTCAAGGAAACGGGTGAAGTGGCGACGGGAATAAATACTGAAACCCACCAGAATCAGTGCCCCCAGCAGCGGGAAGATGGTCTCCTTACTGGTGAGCATCATCACGCTGGCGAGACCCAGCTGGCTGAAGGTGTCCAGCGAAATGAGGCGGCGCAGATCCTGCACGATCTCGATCGGCCAGGCGAAGGTCATCGGCCGCACGTCGGATGTCCAGAACAGGTAACGGTGCGTGGCTTCGTTGACCTCTTTCAGCGCGTCCTCCAGCTGGCTGTTTGAGACTTTCAGCTTGGTGAGTTCGAGGATCAGCGTATCGCCCCCCTGCAACAGGGAATTGAGCAGTTCGCGTTGGGTGCGCAGCTGCGCTTCCAGAATACGGCTTTGCTCGCCGGTGAGCGGCTGTCCGTCAGCCTGACGGATCTGGCGGATTTGCGGCTGCTTATTAAGAAGGTCTTCATAATTAAGACGCTGAACGCGCAGCTGCGCCATCTCCGTATCAAGCTGCTGCGGTTTTGGCATCTCTGGCAGACGAGCCACCTGTGCGCGTAACGCTTCGCCCAACAGGTTAGATGAGCCAAGCCACTGGGACTGTTCACGCAGCGTGTTGAGAGCCTGACGAACCTGGAGGGTTTGATTAGTGGCCTGACGCTGCTGCGAGGCCACCAAATCCATGCGCTGCGCCTGCTGATTCAGCGCGGCAGAAAGCTCGCGGTTAACCTTAAACTGGGCGACGATGCTGTCGGGCAGGTTAGCGCTGTTTTCGGCCAACAACTCGGTGCTTTCCAGCGCACGTTCAGCTTCACGCTGACGCTGGCTGTTGAGTTGATTTCTCAGCGCCTGGAGATACGCATCCAGCTGTTCGCTCTGCTTCTGCGCCAGTTCCGAACGCATCCGTGACAGCTCCTGGCGGTTATTAGCAGAAAGCTGTGCCAACTCCAGTTCATCAACCAGCGCTTTTAGTCTGGCGGATTCCGCCTGTAGCCCAAGATTTTGGGCCTGATTCTGCGGGGTGTTGCCGGTCTGCGTCCCAATGCGGCGTTCCACCTCATTTAACTGACGGCGGGCATCGGTTTGCTGCTGTGGAAGCTGACTGAGAGAGTCGGCAATTTCACGCGCCCGTTCCTGCTCCTGCTGTGCCAGACGGCTTTTTTCCAGCAGCTGGCTGCTGACTTGCAGGATCTCCTGATTCAGCGCCTCGGACGTCATCCCTGCGGGTACCTGGCGTGGTTCATCACGCAGGCTGTTTAACTGCGAGCGCAGGGTTTGAGAGAGTTTGGGGAAGTTGTCGATAACCTGCTGATATTGCTGGGCGCGCTCAAGAGAACCCTTTCGTTCCTCAAGTGCGTTCAGTGCAGACTGGAGCGACTCAACGGCCTCCGGCTGAGCGGGTTTCGCCGCTTTTGCCTGCTCCAGCTCCTGGGTAATCTGTTTGGCGTCGGGGGCCGTCGCTGCGTACGCCCCCATGCTGAGGCACCAGGCCATCAGTAATACGATAATCGGGCGCACGTCAGCGATCCTTCTGTTGTTAACCTTCGTCTTTTTTGTCGTCAACCAGCGGGCTGGCATCGTGCTCGGCTTTGATCTCTTCTTCCGGCAACGGGGCTGGCGCAACGTCTGGCGTTGCAAAGACCTCCGTCGATACTGCCAGAGGCTGGCCGAGTTTGGTCACGGACAGGCTTTCCAGCTCGTCGACAAGGTTAACTTTGCCCGGTGCGAACAGGTTGATTACCGTTGAGCCCAGCTTGAAGCGGCCCATCTCCTGACCTTTCAGCAGGGCCACAGAACCTTCTTCTTCCCCGGCAGGCCAGGTCCAGCGCTTGATCACGCCTTCGCGTGGCGGCGTAATGGTGCCCGCCCAGACGGTTTCGATGCTGCCCACAATGGTAGCACCTACCAGAATCTGCGCCATTGGGCCAAATTCAGTATCAAACAGGCAGATGACGCGCTCGTTACGGGCAAACAGGTTAGGGACGTTTTGCGCCGTCAGGTGGTTTACAGAGAACAGATCCCCCGGCACGTAGATCATCTCGCGCAGGATGCCGTTACACGGCATATGAACGCGGTGGTAGTCGCGTGGGGAGAGATAGGTGGTCGCGAAAGTCCCGTTGCGGAACAGATCCGCCATTATGTAGTTACCGGCCAGCAGCGCTTCCAGGCTGTAGTTATGGCCTTTCGCCTGCAAAATTTTGTCGTCTTCAATTTTACCCAGCTGGCTGATCACGCCGTCAGCAGGCATCACCAGCACGTTCGGGTCGGTATTCAGCGGGCGCACTTCGTCGCGCAGCGGACGCACAAAAAATTCGTTGAAGGTGCGGTAGCTTGCCGTATCCGGTTTCTGCGCTTCTTTCATGTCGACCTTGTAGTATTTCACGAACAGGTCGATGACCAGTTTGGTCAGCCAGCCCGCTCGTTTGCTCGCGCCCCAGCCCGCCAGGCGAGTGAGCCACAGTTTAGGCAGAATGTATTGAAGCGAAAGTTTAAATGAGTTTAACAAGGTAGCCTCCAGGCCATTGTTTTGTCGTTCCTGATCCGGCAGTACGCTGCCGGAACCTGAAAAAAGGGGACGATTTTAGCGACGCTTAGCTTAGTTGTCAGTTATCAGAATCAGAAAAGTTTTTACGCGTTTTTACCTGGTCCATGCTTTCGAGAATACGATGGTAATTTTCGAAACGGGTTTCCGCTATTTCACCGTTCTCCACCGCTTCGCGGATGGCGCAGCCCGGATCGTTGTCATGTTTACAGTCGCGGTATTTGCAAGCGCCTATATAGTCATGGAATTCGACAAATCCGTTAAAGATTTGTTCCGGCTCGAGATGCCAGAGACCAAATTCACGCACACCCGGGGAGTCAATCACATCGCCGCCGTGCGGGAAGTGATAGAGACGTGAGGCGGTGGTGGTGTGCTGGCCCAGCCCGGAGACGTCCGACACATCGTTGGTCAGGATTTCTTGCTGAAGGCCGAGCAGGTTGTTAAGCAGGCTCGATTTACCCACGCCAGACTGCCCTGCAAAGATACTGATGCGGTCGGTCAGCGCATCTTCTAACGGCTTCAGGCCATCTTTGGTGCGGCTGGAAACCATCAAAACGCGATAACCAATATTGCGATAGATATCCATCTGCTCATTCACAAAGGCCATGGCCTCGTCATCCAGCAGATCGATTTTATTCAGCACGATGAGCGGCTCAACCTGTAGCGTTTCGCAGGCCACCAGGTAACGGTCAATAATGTTGAGCGAAAGTTCGGGTAAAATCGCTGAAACGATCACGATCTGGTTGATATTGGCGGCAATGGGCTTTACGCCGTCGTAGAAATCAGGACGGGTCAGAACCGACGTGCGTTCATGCACGGCTTCAACGATACCTTTAACCGTTACCCCTTCCGCAGCCGCTTTGCCTGGACGCCAGACCACGCGGTCACCGGTCACCAGGGAACGGATGGTGCGACGGATATTGCAACGGTGGATGTCCCCGTCGGCAGACTCGACATCGGCATGCATACCGAAGCGGCTAATCACCACGCCTTCCGTCGCTTCGCCAAACAGGTTGTCGTCGTAATCGGGCTTCTCCGTAGTGGTTTTAAGACGGCGCTGGTGATTTGCATTCACGCGGCGCTGCTGCCCTTTGGAGAGTTTATTTTTACTCAATCGCGCTGGCTCCTGGTCGCCCATAGCGGGCAAAACCTCTATGATACACTCTAATTAATACTAGTTAACCTGCTACTGCCGGTTAAGCGAGAAGGGTGGAAAATAACATGAGCGCGGACGAAAACAACCTGATTTGGATCGATCTGGAGATGACCGGCCTGGATCCCGAGCGCGATCGCATTATTGAGATCGCCACACTGGTCACCGATGCTAACCTCAATATTCTGGCGGAAGGCCCAACGATTGCCGTGCACCAGTCCGATGACCAGCTTGCGCTGATGGATGAGTGGAACGTGCGTACCCATACTGGCAGCGGGCTGGTGGAACGCGTGAAGGCCAGCACTCTGGGCGACCGCGAAGCGGAGCTGGCGACGCTTGAGTTTCTGAAGCAGTGGGTGCCGGCAGGAAAATCGCCTATCTGTGGCAACAGCATTGGTCAGGATCGTCGCTTCCTGTTTAAGTACATGCCGGAGCTGGAGTCCTACTTCCACTACCGCTATCTGGATGTGAGCACCTTAAAAGAGCTGGCCCGCCGCTGGAAACCGGAAATTCTCGACGGCTTCACAAAGCAGGGGACGCACCAGGCAATGGACGACATCCGTGAGTCTGTTGCGGAGCTGGCGTACTATCGCGAAAACTTTATTAAGCTTTAATTTTGCGATCCGGCGCCTTGCGTGGCCGGGTTTTTGTCGCTAAATTGTTCAGTTTGCCGATTAAATAAGCACTTGAACTGAATTTCAAAAAAATCGCTTTGAGGGGGGTTGCAGCTAAACGGATTTCTCGTATAATGCGCCTCCCGTAACGACAGAGAATTACACGTTACGACAGCAACAAAAGCAGTACAGATTTGCGGGAATAGCTCAGTTGGTAGAGCACGACCTTGCCAAGGTCGGGGTCGCGAGTTCGAGTCTCGTTTCCCGCTCCAAAATTTGAAAAGTATCGCAAGATACGCCAGCACCAGAACACCCAAGCGGGAATAGCTCAGTTGGTAGAGCACGACCTTGCCAAGGTCGGGGTCGCGAGTTCGAGTCTCGTTTCCCGCTCCAAAATTTGAAAAGTATCGCAAGATACGCCAGCACCAGAACACCCAAGCGGGAATAGCTCAGTTGGTAGAGCACGACCTTGCCAAGGTCGGGGTCGCGAGTTCGAGTCTCGTTTCCCGCTCCAAAATTTGAAAGTATCGCAAGATACGCACAGCACCAGAATACCCAAGCGGGAATAGCTCAGTTGGTAGAGCACGACCTTGCCAAGGTCGGGGTCGCGAGTTCGAGTCTCGTTTCCCGCTCCAAAATTTGAAAGTATCGCAAGATACGCACAGCACCAGAATACCCAAGCGGGAATAGCTCAGTTGGTAGAGCACGACCTTGCCAAGGTCGGGGTCGCGAGTTCGAGTCTCGTTTCCCGCTCCAAATTCTTCTTCTTTCCTAAATTATCCACAGCGAAATGCTTCGTTGGGGACGTTTTCTATTGTATCTGAAACACTCTTGTAAACAGAGTTATCCACAGAAACTGTGATAAATCCCAGTTGTACAAAATGTTAGCAGGGTGAATAATATCTTCGTAATTAACTGTAATCTATGAAGAAAATTTGATTTCAAAATGTTATTGAGATCACTTGACCTGTTTGCTAGACCTTATGGCGCCTGAATTCTTATTTTTATTCACAGCCTGTGAATATATCACACATCCCGTGGCAGCCCTTTTTCAATCACCCTGACCAGGCGCTGTTTCTTCGGTAACTGCACTTCAACCACGCCGGCATTTCGCTTCTCAATTTGCTGCGCAATCGCCCATTCTATGTGCTCATCAAGAAGTGGGTGCTCACCTCTGCGGCTTTCGAGCGCCTGAAGATTGGCTTCATCCCATGGGGCATTACCCAGCGCAACGGCCACATTACGCAGCCAGCGCAGGTGGCCGATACGACGTATGGCGGAACCTTCCGTCACCTTCAGGAACCAGGCTTCGCTCCAGGCGAACAGTTCGATCAGCTGCGGGGCATGTAACGCCTTGCGGGGACTGAAGTCTTCTTCGTCCGTCAACTGTGAATAGCGGTTCCACGGACAAATCAGCTGGCAGTCATCACAGCCGTAGATGCGGTTGCCAATAAGCGGACGAAATTCCTCTGGAATAGCACCTTCCAGCTCGATGGTGAGATAAGAGATACAGCGGCGCGCATCAACGGTATAGGGTTCAACGATAGCGCCCGTTGGGCAGATGGTCATACAGGCCACGCAGCGGCCACACCCTTCTTCCACCGGACCGTCTACCGGCAGGGGTAAATCAATCAACAATTCACCCAGGAAAAAGAATGAGCCCGCGTCGCGGCTTAAGATAAGTGAGTGCTTACCTGTCCAGCCAAGCCCGGCTTTTTCGGCGATCGGGCGCTCAAGAATAGGCGCAGAATCGACAAAGGGTCTAAAATTCAGCGAAACACAGTGCTGCTGAATGGTTTCCCCGAGCTTTTTTAGACGGTTGCGCAGAAGTTTATGGTAATCACGTCCCAGCGCGTATCGGCTGACGTAACCCAGCGAAGGATTTTTTAGCGTGCGCGCAAAGGCCGCGTTAGCGGGCAGATAGTTCATGCGTACGCTAATGACGCGCAGCGTACCCGGCAACAGCTCGTGGGGGCGGGCACGCATCATACCGTGGCGCGCCATCCACTCCATCTCGCCGTGGTATTGTTTATCCAGCCATGCCTGTAGCTTAGGCTCGCTGGCAGAGAGGTCGGTATCGGTAATACCGACCTTCTGGAAGCCCAGTTCAGCACCCCACTGTTTTATTTTCTGCGCTAATTCATTGAGATCGAGGGGCTGTGACATGACGGACCATACTGTGAAGAAAAACCCCGCAAGTATACCACATTCCATCTGGCATGCGGATGACCTCCGTCGGGCCGAAAAAGAGGCCGCAGACAGCCTCGGCGTTACCCTTTATGAACTGATGCAGCGCGCGGGCGAGGCGGCGTTTAACGTGGCGCGCACGGCTTATCCGGATGCCTCGCACTACCTGATTCTGTGCGGGCACGGCAATAACGGTGGCGATGGCTATGTGGTGGCTCGTCTTGCGGTGGCGGCGGGGCTGCGCGTTACCCTGCTGGCGCTGGAGAGCGACAAGCCGCTACCGGAAGAGGCTGGCATGGCGAGAGAGGCCTGGCTGAATGCGGGGGGCATTATTCATGCGCCTGATATTATCTGGCCCGAGGATGTCGACGTGATTGTTGATGGTCTGCTGGGGACGGGGCTGATGCGCGCGACTCGCGATGACGTCGCCGCGCTGATTACCCACGCTAATGCGCACCCCGCCCCGGTGGTGGCGCTGGATATTCCCTCCGGCCTGATGGCGCAAACCGGCGCGACGCCGGGCGTGTCGATTGAGGCTGCGCACACCGTGACCTTTATCGCCCTGAAGCCGGGTTTGCTTACCGGAAATGCGCGGGATGTCGTGGGGACGTTACATCACAACGCATTGGGGCTGGAAAACTGGCTGGCTGGACAGGATACCCACATCACCCGCTTTGATGCCTCCCTGCTTGCTCAGTGGCTGCCTCCGCGCCGCCCCACATCCCATAAGGGTGATCATGGCCGGCTGCTGATTATCGGTGGCGATCATGGCACGGCAGGTGCGATTCGCATGACAGGAGAGGCCGCGTTGCGCAGCGGTGCCGGATTAGTACGCGTGCTGACCCGCAGCGAAAACATTCCGCCGATTATTACCGCGCGGCCGGAGCTGATGGTCCACGAGCTTGCCCCACAGGCGATTGAAGAGGGTCTTGAGTGGGCGGACGTGGTAGTCATTGGTCCGGGCCTGGGTCAGCAGGAGTGGGGTAAACGGGCCCTGCAAAAGGCCGAGAATTTTCGTAAGCCGATGCTCTGGGATGCCGACGCGCTTAACCTTCTGGCAATAAACCCGGATACGCGTCACAATCGCATTCTGACGCCACACCCCGGCGAAGCCGCACGGCTGCTTAACTGTAGCGTGGCAGAAATTGAAAGCGATCGCTTACTTTCAGCCCAACGTCTGGTAAAACGTTACGGAGGTGTTGTCGTTTTGAAAGGGGCGGGGACCGTTATTGCCAGCGATGATGCGATGGGCATCGTTGATGCCGGTAATGCAGGCATGGCGAGCGGCGGCATGGGTGATGTGCTCTCTGGCATCATTGGCGCATTGCTCGGACAGAAACTTCCCCTTTATGATGCAGCCTGTGCTGGCTGCGTGGCCCACGGTGCGGCGGCTGACAGGCTGGCTGCTCGTTACGGAACGCGCGGTATGCTGGCCACCG
This sequence comes from Enterobacter sp. MGH85, assembly GCF_001037655.1. Taxonomy (NCBI): domain Bacteria; kingdom Pseudomonadati; phylum Pseudomonadota; class Gammaproteobacteria; order Enterobacterales; family Enterobacteriaceae; genus Enterobacter; species Enterobacter sp. MGH85. The sequence goes on along the minus strand of NZ_KQ089925.1, from coordinate 446,991 downwards.
ATCTTTTTTGCACGCTGCGGCGTGTTGTTAACCCGGATGTGATTGACGTAGAAAATGACTAATCGAGCGATTCCTTTACCTGATGAACAAGCCACTTTAGATCTCGGCAAGCGCGTGGCGCAGGCCTGTCAGGGGGCGACCGTCATTTATCTGTATGGTGATTTAGGCGCGGGTAAAACAACCTTCAGCCGTGGTTTTTTGCAGGCGTTAGGCCATAACGGGAACGTAAAAAGCCCGACTTATACGCTAGTAGAACCGTACACGCTTGAAAATATCATGGTGTACCACTTTGATTTATATCGTCTTGCGGATCCTGAGGAGCTGGAATTTATGGGGATCCGCGATTACTTTGCCAACGACGCCATTTGCCTGGTGGAGTGGCCGCAACAAGGTGCGGGTGTGCTGCCTGACCCGGATGTCGAAATTCACTTGGATTATCAGGCACAAGGGCGTGAGGCGCGCATCAGTGCGGTTTCCTCATCAGGCTGTTCCTTACTGGCGCGTTTAGCCGGTTGAGCGTAGGGATAACGGGATGATTAATCGCGTTAAAGGTTGGATTTTGGCAGCCACGGTTCTGCTGTGCGCGCAGGCCGGTGCGGCCAGCCTCTCGGATATTCAGGTGTCGAATGGCGATAGCCAGGCCCGCATTACCTTCAGCTTTATGGGCGATCCTGAATATGCTTTCTCACAAATCGACAGCCGCAGCGTGGCGCTCGATATTAAACAGTCCGGGGTGATCCAGGGGCTGCCGCTCCAGTTCAGCGGCAACAATCTGGTGAAAAGCATCCGTTCGGGGACGCCGAAGGATGCGCAGTCTCTGCGTCTGGTGGTCGATCTCACCGAAAAGGGCAAAACGAAGGCGGTTAAGCAGCAAAACGGCGCCAGTTATACGGTGGTTTTTACCATTAATGCTGATGTTCCGCCGCCGCCACCGCCTGCACCTGTGGTAGCAAAACGCGTAGAAGCGCCGGTTTATACCCCAAGGCCGTCTGAGCCAGCCCGTAATCCGTTTAAATCACAAAATGACCGACTTACCGCCGTGACCAGCAGCAACACGGTGACGCGTCCGGCGGTCAGCGCGCGGCGAACGCCGGTCAGTGTCGACAAAGTGATTATCGCCATCGACGCCGGACACGGCGGGCAAGATCCTGGCGCGATTGGCCCGGGCGGCACGCGGGAGAAAAACGTCACTATCGCCATTGCCCGTAAGCTGCGTGCGCTTCTGAATGACGATCCGATGTTTAAAGGGGTCATGACCCGCGACGGAGATTACTTTATTTCAGTGATGGGACGCTCGGATGTGGCGCGTAAGCAAAACGCCAACTTCCTGGTGTCGATTCACGCGGATGCTGCGCCGAACCGTAACGCCACCGGCGCGTCGGTATGGGTACTGTCGAACCGTCGTGCCAACAGTGAAATGGCGAACTGGCTTGAAGAGCACGAGAAGCAGTCTGAACTGTTAGGCGGGGCAGGCGATGTGCTGGCAAACAGCCAGGCCGATCCGTATCTCAGCCAGGCGGTACTGGATTTACAGTTCGGTCATTCTCAGCGCGTCGGGTATGATGTCGCCACTAACGTACTCAACCAGTTGCAAAGCGTCGGATCGCTGCATAAGCGTCGTCCGGAACATGCGAGCCTCGGTGTCCTGCGTTCGCCGGATATTCCGTCGATTCTGGTAGAGACGGGTTTTATCAGTAATCACGGTGAAGAGCGTTTACTGGGAAGCGACAGCTATCAGCAGCAAATTGCTGAAGCGATTTATAACGGTCTGCGTAAATACTTTGACGCGCATCCGCTTCAGTCTGCGCCGCAGGGCGGGGCAGCCCAGACGGCAAGCGCCGCGCTGCCGGGTGAGATGACCGCGACTAATTAAGGAGAGTTCATGCCGATTCAGGTTCTACCGCCGCAGCTCGCGAACCAAATCGCCGCCGGTGAGGTGGTGGAACGCCCTGCATCGGTGGTGAAAGAGCTGGTGGAAAACAGCCTCGATGCAGGGGCGACCCGCATTGATATCGATATTGAACGCGGGGGCGCAAAGCTTATCCGCATTCGTGATAACGGCTGTGGCATCAAAAAGGACGAGTTGGCGCTGGCGCTGGCGCGTCATGCCACCAGTAAAATTGCGTCACTTGACGATCTGGAAGCGATTATCAGCCTGGGTTTTCGCGGCGAAGCGCTGGCCAGTATCAGCTCCGTTTCCCGCTTAACGTTGACCTCCCGCACGGCCGACCAGCAGGAAGCCTGGCAGGCCTACGCGGAAGGGCGCGATATGGACGTCACGGTTAAACCAGCGGCGCACCCGGTAGGCACCACGCTTGAAGTGCTGGATCTTTTCTATAACACGCCCGCCCGGCGCAAGTTTATGCGAACCGAGAAGACCGAATTCGGACATATCGACGAGATCATCCGCCGCATCGCGCTGGCACGCTTTGATGTCACTCTTAACCTCAGTCATAACGGTAAGGTGATGCGTCAGTACCGGGCAGTGGCGGAAGGCGGGCAAAAGGAGCGTCGGCTGGGCGCCATCTGCGGCACGCCGTTCCTGGAAAAAGCGCTGGCCATTGAGTGGCAGCATGGCGATTTGGCCCTGCGCGGCTGGGTTGCCGATCCGAACGCCAGTAGCGCCGCGTTTGCTGAGATTCAGTACTGCTACGTCAACGGTCGAATGATGCGCGACCGTCTGATTAACCACGCCATTCGCCAGGCCTGTGAAGATAAGCTCGGCGCCGATCAACAGCCCGCCTTTGTGCTTTATCTGGAGATCGACCCGCATCAGGTTGACGTTAACGTGCACCCCGCCAAGCACGAGGTGCGTTTCCACCAGTCGCGTCTGGTGCATGATTTTATCTATCAGGGCGTCGTTAGCGTTTTGCAGAAGCAGGCTGAGCCAACGCTGCCGCTGGAAAACGACATTCCTGCACCGCGATCGCTGCCAGAAAATCGCGTGGCGGCCGGACGTAACCATTTCGCTGAACCCGCACCCGCGCGCGAACCAGTGGCTCCGCGTTTTTCGTCAGCGGGAAGCGCACCGCGCCCGACGGGCGCCAACTACCCAAATGCCCAGCCGGGGTATCAAAAGCAGCAAGGGGCGTTATACCGTAAATTGCTGGACACCCCAGCCGTGGAACGGAAAGAACATATTGAGGTATCGCCGTCTTCCCTTGACGGACATAGCCAGAGTTTTGGCCGGGTATTGACGATTGTCGCCCCGGACATGGCACTGCTTGAACGCGAGGGGAAATTGATGCTGCTGGCGTTGCCGGTAGCGGAACGCTGGCTTAAACAGGCGCAACTGACGCCAGGGGAAAACGCCGCCTGTGCTCAGCCGTTACTGATCCCGGTTCGGTTGAAAATAAACCATGAAGAAACAGGGGTTTTGCAGCGTGCCCAGGCGCTTCTTGCCGAAATGGGGATTGAAATCGTACTGGACGCGCAGCATGTGACAATTCGCGCAGTGCCTTTACCCTTACGCCAACAAAATTTACAAAACTTGATTCCTGAACTGATAGGCTACCTGGCGCAACAAACGACGTTTGATGCCGCCGATACCGCGCAGTGGATCGCCCGCCATCTGGCCAGCGAACATTCGCCGTGGAGTATGGCGCAGGCGATTACCGTTCTGGCAGAGGTGGAACGCCTCTGTCCACAACTAGTGAAAGCGCCGCCAGGTGGTTTGTTACAACCTGTTGATTTAAAAACGGCGATGACCGCCCTGAAACATGACTGATGTAAGTAAGGCGAGCCTGCCAAAGGCGATTTTTTTAATGGGGCCAACGGCCTCCGGTAAAACGGCGTTAGCCATTGAGTTACGTAAAGTTTTGCCAGTAGAGTTGATTAGCGTTGATTCAGCCCTCATTTACCGAGGAATGGACATCGGCACGGCGAAGCCCAACGCAGACGAACTGCGTGCGGCACCGCACCGTTTACTGGATATTCTCGACCCGGCACAGGCTTACTCCGCAGCAGATTTTCGCCGCGACGCCTTAGCTGAGATGGCCGAGATTACCGCCGCGGGACGCATACCGCTGTTAGTTGGCGGCACGATGCTCTACTTTAAGGCGCTGCTGGAGGGGTTATCGCCTCTGCCATCGGCCGATCCGGAAGTGAGAGCGAAGATTGAGCGGCAGGCGGCAGAGCAGGGGTGGGACGTTTTGCACAGGCAACTGGAAGAGATTGACCCGGTTGCCGCAGCGCGGATCCACCCAAACGATCCGCAAAGGCTTTCCCGGGCACTGGAAGTTTTTTTCATTTCGGGTAAAACTTTAACGGAACTGACGCAAACGTCAGGAGACGCTCTGCCGTATCAGGTGCATCAGTTCGCCATCGCCCCGGCGAGCCGTGAACTGCTCCATCAACGAATTGAGCAGCGTTTTCATCAGATGTTGGCTTCAGATTTTGAAGCAGAAGTGCGGGCGCTTTTTGCCCGTGGAGATTTGCATACGGACATGCCTTCCATTCGTTGTGTGGGATACCGCCAGATGTGGTCGTATCTTGAAGGCGAGATTTCATACGATGAAATGGTTTATCGAGGTGTTTGCGCCACGAGACAGTTAGCGAAGCGCCAGATCACCTGGTTGCGTGGTTGGGAGGGTGTTCACTGGTTAGACAGTGAAAAACCACAACAGGCGTTAAACGAAGTGATTGAGGTTATTGGTGATATCGCTGACTGAATGTGTACAATTAAGCCGTATCGTGCGCAATTTTTCAGAATCGCAAGGTTCTAAGTACAAAACAAGCATATAAGGAAAAGATAGAATGGCTAAGGGGCAATCTTTACAAGATCCGTTCCTGAACGCATTGCGTCGGGAGCGTGTTCCAGTTTCTATTTATTTGGTGAATGGTATTAAGCTGCAAGGTCAGATTGAGTCTTTCGATCAGTTCGTGATCCTGTTGAAAAACACGGTCAGCCAGATGGTCTATAAGCACGCGATTTCTACTGTTGTTCCGTCCCGTCCGGTATCTCATCACAGCAATAACGCTGGCGGCGGCACTGGCAGTAACTACCATCATGGCAGCAACGCGCAGGGTTCATCTGCTCCTGCGCAGGACAGCGAAGAAACCGAATAAGGTTTTGGGCTGTTTTCCACACGGGGAGCCAGGGATCCTGCGTTCCCCGCTGATCTTTTTAGAGAGGTTTACGCTTGTTTGACCGTTATGACGCCGGTGAGCAGGCGGTGCTGGTACACATCTATTTTTCGCAAGACAAAGATATGGAAGACCTCCAGGAGTTTGAATCTCTGGTCTCTTCCGCCGGTGTCGAAGCAATGCAGGTGATTACCGGTAGCCGTAAAGCGCCGCACCCGAAGTACTTTGTTGGTGAAGGTAAAGCAGTTGAAATTGCGGATGCCGTAAAAGCAACCGGCGCATCAGTCGTGCTGTTTGATCATGCGCTGTCTCCGGCTCAGGAACGTAACCTGGAAGCTCTCTGCGAATGTCGTGTTATCGATCGCACGGGGTTGATCTTAGATATTTTTGCTCAGCGTGCGCGTACCCACGAGGGTAAGTTGCAGGTTGAGCTGGCGCAGTTGCGCCATCTGGCGACGCGTCTGGTGCGTGGCTGGACACACCTTGAAAGACAAAAAGGCGGGATTGGTTTACGTGGCCCGGGTGAAACCCAGCTCGAAACCGACCGTCGTTTGCTGCGTGGCCGTATAACCCAGATCCTTTCTCGTCTGGAGCGTGTCGAGAAACAGCGCGAACAGGGGCGTCGGGCGCGAACCAAAGCCGACATCCCAACGGTGTCGCTGGTGGGCTATACCAACGCCGGTAAATCCACCCTGTTTAACCAGATAACCGAGGCCCAGGTGTATGCCGCAGACCAGCTGTTTGCGACCCTGGACCCTACGCTGCGCCGTATTGACGTCGCAGACGTCGGTGAAACGGTACTGGCGGATACCGTAGGGTTTATCCGCCATCTGCCGCACGATCTGGTGGCGGCGTTTAAAGCGACGTTGCAGGAGACGCGTCAGGCGACCCTGCTGCTGCACGTGATTGATGCGGCTGACGTACGCGTGCAGGAGAACATCGACGCGGTGAATGTGGTGCTCGAAGAGATTGACGCCCACGAAATTCCCACCCTGTTGGTGATGAACAAGATCGATATGCTGGACGATTTCGAACCGCGTATCGACCGAGATGAAGAGAACAAACCAATTCGGGTCTGGCTATCTGCTCAGGCCGGGATTGGTGTGCCACTGCTTTTCCAGGCTTTGACAGAACGTCTTTCCGGTGAGGTAGCTCAGCACACGCTGCGACTGCCGCCACAGGAAGGCAGGCTGCGTAGCCGGTTTTATCAGCTTCAGGCGATAGAAAAAGAGTGGATGGAGGATGACGGCAGCGTGGGGATGCAGGTGCGTATGCCGATCGTTGACTGGCGTCGCCTCTGTAAACAAGAACCTGCGCTGGCGGACTATATCGTCTGATCAGAAAGGGGAAGCCTGAAAAATTCGCCCTTGCATAACAAATATGGAGCATATACATGGCGTGGAATCAGCCCGGTAATAACGGACAAGACCGCGACCCGTGGGGAAGCAGCAATAATCAAGGCGGCAACTCTGGGGGAAATGGCAACAAAGGTGGTCGCGAGCAGGGGCCGCCGGATCTGGATGATATCTTCCGCAAACTGAGCAAAAAGCTTGGTGGCCTTGGCGGAGGAAAAGGTTCTGGCTCGGGTGGCAACTCCACTCAGAGTCCGCGCCCGCCTATGGGTGGCCGCGTAGTAAGCATTGTGGCCGCGGCGGTAGTCATCATCTGGGCAGCCAGCGGGTTCTACACCATTAAAGAAGCAGAGCGCGGCGTGGTAACCCGTTTCGGTAAGTTCAGCCATCTGGTTGAGCCGGGCCTGAACTGGAAACCGACCTTCATTGATAACGTGACCGCAGTGAACGTGGAGTCCGTCCGTGAACTGGCGGCGTCTGGCGTGATGTTGACCTCTGACGAAAACGTGGTGCGCGTTGAGATGAACGTCCAGTACCGCGTGACCGATCCTGAGCGTTATCTGTTTAGCGTGACCAGCGCGGATGACAGCCTGCGTCAGGCGACCGACAGCGCCCTGCGTGGCGTGATCGGTAAATACACCATGGACCGTATCCTGACCGAAGGTCGTACCGTTATTCGTAGCGATACCCAGCGCGAGCTGGAAGAGACCATCCGTCCGTACAACATGGGTATCACCCTGCTGGACGTCAACTTCCAGGCTGCACGTCCGCCGGAAGAGGTGAAAGCGGCGTTTGACGATGCGATTGCCGCGCGTGAAAACGAACAGCAGTACATCCGTGAAGCGGAAGCGTATACCAACGAAGTTCAGCCGCGTGCAAACGGTCAGGCGCAGCGTATTCTGGAAGAAGCGCGCGCGTATAAGACCCAGACCATCCTGGAAGCACAGGGTGAAGTGGCTCGCTTCGCGAAGATCCTGCCGGAATATAAAGCCGCGCCGGAAATTACCCGTGAGCGTCTCTATATCGAGACCATGGAAAAAGTGCTGAGCCATACGCGTAAAGTGCTGGTTAACGACAACAAAGGCGGAAACCTGATGGTCCTGCCGCTGGATCAGATGCTTAAAGGCGGTTCTGCACCGGCAGCAAAAGACAACAGCGGAGCCAACAACCTGCTGCGTCTGCCGCCAGCCTCGTCTGGCAGCTCCAGCGCGAACACAACGCCTTCTTCGAACGATGGTGACATTATGGACCAACGCCGTGCTAACGCGCAGCGTAACGACTACCAGCGTCAGGGGGAATAAGGATGCGTAAGTCAGTTATTGCGATCATCATCATCGCACTGGTCGTGCTCTACACCTCCATCTTTGTGGTGAAAGAGGGCGAACGTGGGATCAAGTTCCAGTTTAGCAGCGTCGTGCGTGACGGCGACAAGCGTCCGGTGATCTACGAGCCGGGTCTGCACTTCAAGGTGCCTTTCATTCAGTCAGTCAAAACGCTCGACGCACGTATCCAGACCATGGATAACCAGGCCGACCGTTTCGTGACTAAAGAGAAGAAAGACCTGATCGTTGATTCCTACATCAAATGGCGTATCAGCGACTTCAGCCGCTACTTCCTGGCAACCGGCGGTGGTGATGTTTCTCAGGCAGAAGTGCTGCTGAAACGTAAGTTCTCTGACCGTCTGCGTTCTGAAATTGGTCGTCTGGATGTAAAAGACATCGTGACCGACTCCCGTGGTCGTCTGACCCTGGAAGTGCGTGATGCGTTGAACTCAGGTACAGCGGGTACCGAAGACGAAGTGGAAACACCGGCAGCGGATGACGCGATTGCCAAAGCGGCTGAACGCGTTCAGGCTGAAACCAACGGTAAAGTACCGGTGATCAACCCGAACAGTATGGCTGCACTGGGTATCGAAGTGGTTGACGTGCGTATCAAGCAGATCAACCTGCCAGCGGAGGTGTCCGAGGCGATCTACAACCGTATGCGCGCCGAGCGTGAAGCGGTAGCCCGTCGTCACCGTTCACAGGGTCAGGAAGAGGCCGAGAAACTGCGTGCCGCAGCGGACTACGAAGTGACCAAGACGCTGGCGGAATCTGAGCGTCAAGGCCGTATCCTGCGTGGTGAAGGCGATGCCGAAGCCGCGAAGCTGTTTGCCGATGCCTTCAGCCAGGATCCCGACTTCTACGCCTTTATCCGTAGCCTGCGTGCTTACGAGAATAGCTTCCAGAGCAACCAGGATGTGATGGTACTCAGCCCGGACAGCGATTTCTTCCGTTATATGAAGACGCCGACTAACGCAACGCGATAAACTCAGGCTCGTTTGAGTATTCAAACCACCGCTCTTCACGGAGCGGTGGTTTTCTTTTATAAGGATGAAAAATGAATTCAACGATCTGGCTCGCACTGGCTTTGGTTTTGGTGCTGGAAGGCCTCGGCCCGATGCTCTATCCACGCGCATGGCGACGGATGATCGCGACAATGAGCCAACTTCCGGACAATATTTTGCGTCGTTTTGGTGGTGGACTTGTGGTTGCCGGTATCGTTATCTACTACATGTTGAGGAAAACGATTGGCTGATCAAAAACTAACCGCAATCGGCATATTTTAGGGTCAAAAAGTGCTGTATATCTGAAAAAGCGATGGTAGAATCCATTTTTAAGCAAACGGTGATTTTGAAAAAAATGGGTAACAACGTCGTCGTACTGGGCACCCAATGGGGTGACGAAGGTAAAGGGAAGATTGTCGATCTTCTGACTGAACGGGCTAAATATGTTGTACGCTACCAGGGCGGTCACAACGCAGGCCATACTCTCGTAATCAACGGTGAAAAAACCGTCCTCCATCTTATTCCATCAGGCATTCTTCGCGAAAACGTCACCAGCATCATCGGTAACGGCGTTGTGCTGTCTCCAGCTGCGCTGATGAAAGAGATGAAAGGTCTGGAAGACCGTGGTATCCCTGTTCGTGAGCGTCTGCTGCTCTCCGAAGCCTGCCCGCTGATCCTGGACTATCATGTGGCGCTGGACGTGGCGCGTGAAAAAGCGCGTGGCGCGAAAGCGATCGGCACTACCGGTCGTGGCATCGGCCCGGCATACGAAGATAAAGTGGCTCGTCGCGGTCTGCGCGTGGGCGACCTCTTCGACAAAGCGACCTTCGCTGAAAAACTGAAAGAAGTGATGGAATATCACAACTTCCAGCTGGTGAATTTCTATAAAGCCGAAGCCGTTGACTACCAGAAAGTGCTGGATGACGTCATGGCGATTGCTGACATTCTGACCGGCATGGTTGTTGATGTGTCCGATCTGCTGGACCAGGCGCGCAAGCGTGGCGATTTCGTCATGTTTGAAGGTGCGCAGGGTACCCTGCTGGACATCGACCACGGTACCTATCCGTACGTAACGTCCTCTAACACCACCGCGGGTGGCGTGGCAACTGGCTCCGGCCTGGGCCCACGTTATGTGGATTACGTTCTGGGCATCATCAAAGCGTACTCCACTCGCGTGGGTGCAGGTCCATTCCCGACCGAGCTGTTTGATGAAACCGGCGAGTTCCTCTGCAAGCAGGGTAACGAGTTTGGCGCAACCACCGGTCGTCGTCGTCGTACCGGCTGGCTGGACGCCGTTGCCGTGCGTCGTGCTGTGCAGATCAACTCCCTGTCTGGCTTCTGCCTGACCAAGCTGGACGTACTGGACGGCCTGAAAGAAGTGAAAATCTGCGTGGGCTATCGTCTGCCAGATGGTCGCGAAGTGACTACCACTCCGCTGGCCGCTGACGACTGGGAAGGCATTGAGCCAATCTACGAAACCAAGCCGGGCTGGTCTGAGACCACCTTCGGTGTGAAAGAACGTAGTGGCCTGCCAAAAGCTGCGCTGGACTACATTAAGCGTATTGAAGAACTGACCGAAGTGCCGATCGATATTATTTCTACCGGCCCGGATCGTACTGAAACGATGATCCTGCGCGACCCGTTCGACGCATAATCTTCGTGACTGCTGGCCTGCGGGGAAACCCGTAGGCCGGATAAGCGCAGCGCCATCCGGCGACCGCTCCTGGATCTCCGCTTTTTCGCCCCGTCTGTCAAATAAATTAGCCGCTAACTATCTGGCTGGTTTATCATCATTAATGAATATCTCTGCGGTTTGACCGCGTTTTCCCTTTTTCCTGAGGTTGATGTGCAGTTAACAAGTTTCACCGATTACGGCTTACGCGCGCTGATTTACATGGCGTCGTTACCCGATGGGAAGATGACCAGCATCTCTGAAGTCACAGAGGTGTACGGTGTGTCCCGTAATCATATGGTCAAAATAATCAATCAACTTAGTCGTGCCGGATACGTTGCTGCCGTCCGCGGGAAGAATGGAGGGATCCGTCTCGGTAAACCGGCACAGAGTATCCGTATCGGCGATGTGGTACGTGAACTGGAGCCGCTATCTCTGGTGAACTGTAGCAGCGCGTTTTGCCACATTACGCCCGCTTGCCGCCTGAAACAGGCGCTTTCAAAGGCCGTGCAAAGTTTTCTCAAGGAACTGGATAACTACACGCTGGCCGATTTGGTTGAAGAGAATCAACCGCTTTATAAATTATTGCTGGTGGAATGAAGAAAATTTCCACCGGAGCTGACAACGGAGGAACCGACATGTCACAAGATCCTTTCCAGGAACGCGAAGCCGAAAAATACGCGAATCCTATCCCCAGCCGCGAGTTCATCATTGAACACTTAACAAAACGCGAAAAACCCGCCAATCGTGAAGAACTTGCCGTTGAATTAAACATTGAGGGTGAAGAGCAAATTGAAGCCCTTCGCCGCCGCCTGCGCGCCATGGAGCGCGACGGCCAGCTGGTCTTTACTCGTCGCCAGTGCTACGCGCTGCCAGAACGCCTCGATCTGCTGAAAGGCACCGTTATTGGTCATCGCGATGGCTTCGGCTTCCTGCGCGTGGAAGGCCGTAAAGACGACCTGTACCTCTCATCCGAACAGATGAAGATGTGTATTCACGGCGACCAGATCCTGGCGCAGCCGCTGGGTGCAGATCGTAAAGGCCGCCGCGAAGCGCGCGTGGTCCGCGTGCTGGTGCCGAAAACCAGCCAGATTGTAGGCCGTTACTTTACCGATGCGGGCGTAGGCTTTGTGGTGCCGGACGATAGCCGTCTGAGCTTCGACATTCTCATCCCGCCTGAAGAGGTGATGGGCGCACGCATGGGCTTTGTGGTAGTGGTTGAACTTACCCAGCGCCCGACCCGCCGTACCAAAGCGGTAGGTAAAATCGTCGAAGTGCTGGGCGATAACATGGGCACCGGCATGGCCGTTGATATGGCGCTGCGCACCCATGAAATTCCTTACGTCTGGCCGAAAGCGGTTGAAGACCAGATCGAAAACCTGCGTGAAGAAGTGCCGGAAGAGTCCAAAGCAGGCCGCGTGGATCTGCGCGATCTGCCGCTGGTCACCATTGATGGTGAAGACGCCCGTGACTTCGATGATGCCGTGTACTGTGAGAAAAAACGCGGTGGCGGCTGGCGTCTGTGGGTGGCTATCGCGGATGTGAGTTATTACGTACGTCCACACACGCCGCTGGATAACGAAGCGCGCAGCCGCGGTACGTCGGTCTACTTCCCGTCGCAGGTTGTACCGATGCTGCCAGAAGTGCTCTCGAACGGCCTGTGTTCCCTCAACCCGCAGGTGGACCGCCTGTGTATGGTCTGCGAAATGACCATCTCCAGCAAGGGACGTCTGACGGGCTATAAGTTCTACGAAGCGGTGATGAGTTCTCATGCGCGCCTGACCTATACCAAGGTCTGGCATATGTTGCAGGGCGATCAGGATCTTCGCGAACAGTACGCGCCGCTGGTCAAACACATCGAAGAGCTGCACAACCTCTACAAAACGCTGGATCAGGCGCGCGAAGAGCGCGGTGGGATTTCGTTTGAGAGTGAAGAAGCGAAATTCATCTTTAACGCTGAGCGTCGTATCGAGCGAATCGAGCAGACTCAGCGTAACGATGCGCACAAGCTGATTGAAGAGTGTATGATCCTGGCGAACATCTCGGCGGCACGTTTCGTTGAGAAAGCCAAAGAGCCTGCGCTATTCCGTATTCACGATAAGCCAACCACGGAAGCCGTAACCTCGTTCCGTTCCGTGCTGGCCGAACTCGGCCTGGAACTGCCTGGCGGCAATAAGCCTGAGCCACGCGATTATGCCGAGTTGCTGGAATCCATCAGCGATCGTCCTGACGCGGAAATGCTGCAAACCATGCTGCTGCGTTCCATGAAGCAGGCGATTTACGATCCGGAAAACCGGGGCCACTTTGGTCTGGCGTTACAGTCGTATGCGCACTTTACCTCGCCGATTCGCCGTTATCCGGATCTGTCCCTGCACCGTGCGATCAAGTATCTGCTGGCGCACGAGCAGGGTCACAAAGGCAATACGACCGAAACCGGTGGGTATCACTACTCCATGGAAGAGATGCTGCAACTGGGCCAGCACTGTTCCATGACCGAGCGTCGTGCGGATGAAGCAACGCGCGACGTGGCGGACTGGCTGAAGTGTGACTTTATGCTGGATCAGGTGGGTAACGTCTTTAAAGGTGTGATTGCCAGCGTCACCGGCTTTGGCTTCTTCGTACGTCTGGATGAGCTGTTTATCGACGGTCTGGTGCACGTTTCCAGCCTTGATAACGATTACTACCGCTTCGACCAGGTCGGACAACGTCTGATCGGTGAATCCGGCGGTCAGACCTACCGTCTGGGCGATCGGGTGGAAGTGAAGGTTGAAGCCGTGAATATGGACGACCGTAAAATCGACTTCAGCCTCATCTCCAGCGAACGTGCTCCGCGTAACGTCGGGAAAACCGAGCGTGAGAAAGCGAAAAAAGGCGGCAACGGTAAAGCGGGCGGCAAGCGACGTCAGGCAGGTAAAAGAGTAAACTTTGAGCCAGACAGCGCCTTCCGTGGCGAGAAGCAGCAGAAGCCCAAGGCGGCGAAAAAAGACGCTCGTAAAGCGAAAAAACCGTCGACCAAGACCCAAAAAATAGCGGCCGCAACCAAAGCGAAGCGCGCGGCGAAGAAACAGCAGGCGGAGTAATTTCCCCTCACCCTGACCCTCTCCCCAACGGGGAGAGGGAAAATATTTATTACGAGAACCATCAATGAGTGAAATGATTTACGGCATCCACGCGGTGCAGGCCCTGCTGGAGCGCGCGCCGGAGCGTTTTCAGGAAGTTTTTATTCTGAAAGGGCGTGAAGACAAACGTCTGATGCCGCTGATCCACGCGCTGGAAGCGCAGGGCGTCGTGATCCAGCTGGCGAACCGTCAGTATCTGGATGAGAAAAGCGAAGGTGCTGTACACCAGGGCATTATCGCGCGCGTGAAGCCGGGCCGTCAGTATCAGGAGAACGATCTGCCGGATCTGATCGCTGAGCTGGATAACCCGTTCTTCCTGATCCTCGATGGCGTAACCGACCCGCACAACCTGGGCGCGTGCCTGCGTAGCGCCGATGCAGCAGGCGTGCATGCGGTGATTGTGCCAAGAGATCGTTCCGCGCAGCTTAACGCTACCGCTAAAAAAGTGGCCTGCGGCGCGGCGGAAAACGTTCCGCTGATCCGCGTGACTAACCTGGCGCGCACCATGCGTCTGTTGCAGGAAGAAAATATCTGGATCGTCGGCACGGCCGGTGAAGCGGATCACACCCTGTATCAGAGCAAAATGACCGGCCGTATGGCGCTGGTGATGGGGGCAGAAGGTGAAGGCATGCGTCGCCTGACCCGCGAGCACTGCGATGAGCTGATCAGCATCCCGATGGCGGGCAGCGTATCGTCCCTGAACGTTTCTGTTGCGACGGGTATCTGCCTGTTTGAAGCGGTGCGTCAGCGCGGGTAGCCTGTTGTGCCGGGTGGCGGCTTCGCCTTACCCGGCCTACAAAAGCATGGTACCGTAGGCCCGGTAAGCGCAGCGCCACCGGGCAACAATCTCACTCCTCTAACGACCGCAAATGGTCATCCTTTCTCAGCGTCATCAGCGCGAAAATACTCACCACCGCCGTTGCCATCACGTAGTACGCCGGAATATCCAGATTGCCCGTCTCTTTAATCAGCCCGGTAATGATCAGCCCCGCACAGCCCGAGAAGATCGCATTCGACAGAGAATAGGCCAGCCCCAGCCCGGTATAACGCACGCGCGTCGGGAACATCTCAGACAGCATTGCCGGCCCCGGCCCTGCCAGCATCCCAACCAGACCTCCCGCAATCAGCACTACAATCGCTTTGACAGCCAGCGTGCTGGACTCCGCCTGCAAAATTTTCAGCAGCGGCAGGGCGAGGATCAGCAGGAGCACGGTGGCGATAATCATCACCGTCCGCCGCCCGATCCTGTCGCTCAGCATGCCCGACGGAATGATCGTGAACGCAAACCCAATGTTAGAAATCACCGCAATCAGCAGCGCCTGGTTAAAACCGGTGTGCAGCGCAGATTGCAGATAGGTCGGCATAATCACCAGATAGGTATAACCCGCCGCAGACCAGACCATCACGCGACCAATGCCCATCAGAATGGTTTTGAACGTGGCGGCGGTGCTGGCCTGAGTAACAACCGGTTTTTCCCGTTGCTGCACAAAGCTCGGTGTCTCTTCCATGCTTACCCGCAGCCATAGCGCGACCGCACCCATCGGCAACGCCAGGAAGAACGGAATGCGCCAGCCCCAGTCGTGCAAGGCTTCAGGGGAGAGAAGGGCAGAGAGCAACGCGACAATGCCTGCGCCTGCTAACAGCCCGAGCGCCACGGTGAAGGACTGCCATGCCCCGTAAAGACCGCGCTTGCCGCGCGGGGCGAACTCCGTCATCAACGAGACCGCGCCGCCATACTCACCGCCCGCGAACAGTCCTTGCAGAATACGCAGGAGTGTAACGATCAGCGGCGCGGCAATCCCGATACTGGCGTAGACCGGCACAATACCGATGGCAGCGGTGGCGAGCGTCATCAATACCAGCACAATAATCAGCGTCGGTTTACGGCCAATCCTGTCGCCAATGCGGCCAAAGACCACCGCACCCAGCGGGCGGAAGAAGAAAGCGATGGCGAATGAGGCCCAGGTGAGGATCAGGCTGGTGAGCTCCGCTTCCCCCTCAAGCTGGAAGAAGTTTCTGGCAATCACCGTTGCCAGAAAACCATAGACCGCAAATTCATACCACTCGATGAAATTACCGATGGAGCCTGCAATTAATGCACGCTTGTGCGCATCCTGTTGCATAACGATCCTCACAAAAACGGGGTAAGAATAAATTATTCAGCATTAGTGAAGTAATGAAATAGTTTATTCTTATGTTCTGTGAGCTATTTCACGAATGATATCAACACGATCGTCATCGTGTGACCCCCCTCCCATGCAGCGTGCATGCCCTCTGTCCATACTTACCTTTATTGCCAATGAAAGGAGGGAGACAGCATGCACTGGCAGACACATACCGTTTTTAATCAACCCGCACCGCTATCGAACAGCAACCTTTTTCTCTCTGATTGCGCCCTGCGCGATGCGGTAGCGCGCGAAGGGGCTGAGTGGGATGTGGATCTTCTTGCCAGCATCGGCCAGCAGTTGGGTACGGCAGAGTCGCTGGAGCTGGGCAGACTGGCGAACGTTAATCCGCCGGAGCTGCTGCGTTATGACGCCACGGGAGCGAGGCTGGATGACGTCCGCTTTCATCCGGCATGGCATCTTCTGATGCAGGGGCTTTGCGCCAACCGGGTGCACAACCTGGCGTGGGAGGAGGAGGCGCGGAAAGGATCTTTCGTCGCCAGGGCCGCGCGTTTCGTACTTCATGCTCAGGTAGAGGCGGGAACGCTTTGCCCGGTGACCATGACCTTTGCGGCCACGCCGCTGTTGCAACGGTCGCTGCCCAAACCGTTTCATGAGTGGTTAACGCCGCTGATGAGCGATCGCTACGACCCCCATCTCGCGCCGGGGGCGCAAAAGCGCGGCCTGCTGATCGGCATGGGGATGACGGAAAAGCAGGGCGGTTCGGACGTACTCAGTAATACTACCAAAGCAGAGAAATGCAGCGATGGCAGTTACCGGCTGGTGGGGCACAAATGGTTTTTCTCCGTGCCGCAGAGCGATGCGCATCTGGTGCTGGCGCAGGCGAAGGGCGGGTTGTCCTGCTTTTTTGTCCCGCGTTTCTTACCCGACGGGCAACGTAATGCCGTGCGCCTTGAGCGTCTGAAGGACAAGCTCGGCAACCGCTCAAATGCCAGCAGTGAGGCTGAATTTCTTGATGCTTCCGGCTGGCTGCTGGGCGAAGAGGGGGAAGGCGTCCGGCAAATTCTGAAGATGGGCGGGCTGACGCGCTTTGACTGCGCGCTGGGCAGTCACGGACTGATGCGCCGTGCGCTCTCGGTGGCGCTTTATCATGCCCATCAGCGGCAGACCTTCGGCAAAAATCTGATCGACCAGCCGTTAATGCGCGACGTGCTAAGCCGTATGGCGCTGGTGCTGGAGGGACACACGGCACTGCTGTTCCGACTCGCCCGGGCGTGGGACAACCGCAACGACCCGCAGGAAGCCGCATGGGCGCGGCTTTTCACTCCGGCGGCAAAATACAGCGTCTGCAAAGCGGGTATACCGTTTGTGGCAGAGGCAATGGAGGTGCTGGGCGGTGCAGGCTATTGCGAAGAGAGTGAGCTTCCGCGGTTGTACCGTGAAATGCCCGTCAACAGCATCTGGGAAGGCTCTGGCAATATTATGTGCCTGGATGTACTGCGCGTGCTGGCGAAGCAGCCGGGCATTCTCGACCTGCTCGCCGATGATTTCGCGCAGGTCAAAGGTCAGGACAGGCACTTCGATCGCAGCTGGCGTCAGCTACAGCAGAAGCTGCGGAAACCGCAGGAAGCGCAGGGCAGGGAGATCGCGCAGCAGCTCTTTTTACTCGGGGCCGGAAGTCAAATGCTGCGGCACGCATCGCCGCCCGTGGCGCAGGCGTGGTGCCGCATGATGCTGGATACCCGGGGCGGCACGCTGATGAGCGAGCAGGTGCAAAACGACCTGCTGCTGCGCGCCACGGGCCGGGTCGGTTAAGCCTTCAGCTGGAACAGGCTCACCAGCCGGGTGAGATGTGAACCCTTCTCGCGCAGCGTCTGTGCTGTCTGCTCGCTGCGTGAGATGCGATCGGCATTGATGTGCGATGCCTCACCGATGTGCGTCATCGCCAGATTCACCTGGCCAATTCCCGCCGACTGCTCGCGGGAGGCGTGGTTGATCTCAGTGACAAGCTGGCTGATGTTATCGATATGAACAATGATGGCATCCATCGCCAGACGCGTCTGCTCAGACAGCGCATGGCCTTCGCTCACCTTGTTCAGCGTATCCCCAATCAGCTGTTCAATCTCTTTTACCGCGTTGGCGCTGCGTGCGGCCAGGGCGCGTACCTCTTGTGCCACCACTGCGAAACCTTTCCCGTGCTCGCCCGCCCGCGCCGCTTCAACCGCCGCATTGAGCGCCAGGATATTGGTCTGGAAAGCGATGGACTCAATCACGCGGGTGATGTCTTCAATGCGTTTCGATGCATCGCGAATATCATCCATGGTGGAGACTGCGTGGGTCACCGTCTCTCCACCCTGATGCACCGCGCGCGAGGTTTCACCCACCAGCTGCTGCGTTTGCTCCATGTTGGCGGCATTTTGCTGCACGGTGGCGGCTAATTGCTCCATGCTGGCGGAGGTCTCCTCAACGCTGCTGGCCTGCTTGTTGATCTGTTCAGAGATCTCGCCGGTGTCTGAAGCCAGCGCGTTAGTCCCCAGATGGATCTCGCTTGCGGCCTCGCGGACCTGCAACACAATTTTTTGCAGGCCTTCCGCGATCCCGTTGATGGCGTCAATCAGCTGGCCGACTTCATCCTGGCGGGTAACCGGCAGGCTGGCGCGCAGATCGCCTGCGGCATACTGCCGGGCAAGCGCGATCACCTCGCGCAGTGGGCGGGTTAGCATCCGGCGAATGAGGATAACGAACAGGCCCGCGAAGAGAGCGGATAGCACCACGCCCGCCATCAGGAAGCGATCGCGCAGTGTGGTGACGCTTGAAAGCAGTACGGCTTTATCCACTTCACCCACGATGGTCCAGTTCCAGCCCGGCAGCGGCGTGTAGGCAACTTTGAGCGTACGGCCATCCGCGCTCACGCGTTCCAGCGTGCCGGCTTTATCACTCAGAAGCTGCTGCTGTGTCGCCGTGTCCCAGTTAGGCAGTTTGCCCTCTTCGCTGGCATGGAACAGATACTGTCCGCGCGTTTTGCCGCTACTGCGATCCAGTACAAAGAAGTGACCGCTCTCGCCCAGACGACGGTTAAGGATTTTCTCGCGCATGACGTTCCACGAATGGGTGATGTCCACGCCGACAAAGATAATCCCGATAACCTGGCCTTCCGCATTCTTAACAGGCTGGTACTGCGTGATATAGCGCTTGCCGAACAGCAGCGCGAGGCCACGATAGACCTCCCCTTTAGTGACGGCGGCAAATGCCGGGCTGGTGGTATCAAGAACGGTTCCGATGGCGCGGTCGCCATTCTCTTTGCGCAGCGACGTCGCCACGCGGACAAAATCGTTACCGCTGCGGACAAACAGCGTCGAGATGGCTCCCGTTCGGCTCAGGAAGTCATCAGAAAGCGTATTGTTTTCATGCAACTCCGTTTCGCCGCCTTTCAGCAAAGGAACGGTAAGCCCATTTATGGTCCGGCTCTGGCTGCTGTCGCTGTTTAATGGCTGTGGCAAAAAGGTGGTGAACAGACGGGTATAGCTTTCAACCTCTTCGCTCAGGCTGGTGTTGAACATCTCTACCATATCCACCATGCCGGTGGACTGGTTATGCAGGTCTTCAACCGCAAGATCTTCAAGCTGCTGGCTGGCGTTGTGGCTCAACAGGAAAGTGAACAGCAAAAAAAGCGTAGCGACACTTACACCTGTTAGCAGCGATAGCTTCGTGCCCAGTCCTGCCCGGCGGAAAAAGGTGATCATATATTGCTCATTATTGAAAAGTGATGGCTGTTCAACGGCAGAGCGGAGAGAACGTTTATCTGTTTAATGTAACTGAATGTTACGTGTTTGTTTTTATTGAGTTTCGGGAGAGATAAAAAATTTGCAAAAGTGAAAAGCCACTAAAATTAAGTGGCTTTTATCGGAGGGGATTATGCATAAAGAATAGCCTGCACGCGCCAGTGATTAACATGGTTATCTTCCTGCATCTGGACGATGCGATACCAGGATGCGCCCTGTTCATCGGCCTTCAGGGCGACGACACGTTCAACGTCTTGCGGACTCCCCGTGATATTATTGACGGAGATCTGACCAATCTCATTCAGGCCCGTGACGCAATCCGCGCTGGCAAATTCAGCCGACTGCGCCGTGGTGCTCAGCAGGCCCGCTGAAAGCAATAGCGTCGTTAAAGCAAGGGTTCGTTTCATCGTCAGCTCCTTTTCACGTGTCTCCGGTATCCGCCGGGCAATCCTTCGCGAATAAACTCATTTCCATTGTTGCTGGCATGGAGTTTATTGTGGACAGGAAAATGTCTACGGACGCAAAGCAGTGTAAAGGTCGTTCAAATGATGATGCTCACTTACGGTACAAAATGCCTTGTGCATACCACTGTCCCGTAATAATGGTTTCATCAATCATCGTGATGACGTAATAATCTGCTTTTGCGGCAACGGCCTGTGCTTCAATTGCGTCTTCTGCATCATCCGGTGAACCGCGAACCATCGCGGATACGGTTCCCAGGCGTTGTAATCCTTCCGTCTGATTACGACGAATCTCCTGAGGATGATCGGTAACCGGCGGTGCCGGCTCTGGCGTACCCTGCAATACGGAACATCCGCTGAGCAGTGAGACCAGCAATAAAGCGGTAAGCCTGCGCATAAACCTGTCTCTTTTCCTGATAGCCATAGTGTAGTGGTCTGCGAATTTAGTTTTGGGGGAATGTTCCCGAAGTGTTATCTGGGACGTAGATTTCGAATGAAAATATCGTGAAACCGTAATCCAGCTCTCAACATTATGAATCATTCATCAGCACAGGATCGACAATGATTGAAATTGAAACTCGCCTGCTTAGTGAGCATGAAATCATCCATGCTTTTCCGGCTGGTAAAGGTGAACAGCCGCTACCGACGGTAGTTTTCTATCATGGCTTTCTCTCCTCAAAGCTGGTCTACAGCTATTTTGCCGTCGCGCTGGCGCAGGCCGGTTTCCGGGTGGTCATGCCTGATGCGCCGAATCATGGGGCACGCTTTACGGGCGATGAACAGGCGCGGCTGGGGCTGTTCTGGCAAACGCTGCACGGCAATCTGACCGAGTTCGCCGGGCTGCGTGACGCGCTTTTACAGGCCGGGCTGGTGGAGGGGAAACGGCTGGCGGTCGCAGGCGCATCAATGGGCGGAATGACGGCGCTGGGGATCATGGCCAGGCATCCGGAGGTGACGCCCGTGGCTTGCCTGATGGGATCGGGCTACTTTATGTCACTGGCAAAGACGCTGTTCCCGCCGCAGGCACCTCAGGAGATTGAAGCCCTGTTGTCTGAATGGGACGTCAGCCATGCGCTTTCGCAGCTGGCCGATCGTCCCCTGCTGCTGTGGCATGGGGATGCCGACGATGTCGTACCGCCCGGTGAAACGTTCCGTCTGCAACAGGCGCTACAGCGTGAAGGGCTGGACAGCAATCTGACCTGCCTGTGGGGTGCCGGTGTCCGGCACCGTATTACTCCGGCTGCGCTGGAAGCCACCGTGGAGTTTTTCCGTCAGCACCTTTAAACGCGCAGCACCGTGACACCCTGATCCTCGAGCTTGCTGAGGATCTCGGGGTTGGCGTTTTTGCCGGTGATCACCATGCTGATTTGCTCGGCGCGGCTGAAAAGCATGCCGGCGCGTTCACCGACCTTGCTGCTGTCGACCAGCACCACCAGTTTACCCACCACGTTGAGCATGTTCTGCTCTGCCATTGCGGTGAGCATATCGGTTTTATACAGGCCATCCGCCGTCAGGCCTTTGCCGCTGGTAAACATCCAGTGCCCGGCGTAGAGGCTGTTTTCACTGTCCTGCGGGCTCAGGGTTATGGACTGGCTCTTGTTATACTGGCCCCCCATGATCACCACGCTTTCATGTTCCTGGTCAATGAGATAGTTGGCCAGCGGCAGATAGTTGGTAATGATTTGCACCGGCTTGCCGCACATCTCTCGGCCCAGTAAAAACGCTGTCGAGCCGCAGTTAATCACCACGCTTTCCCCGGGATTCACCAGCTGTGATGCCGCTCTGGCAATCCGCACCTTTTCATCGTGATTCTGCGCCTGGTGAATATTCATCGGCGTCCAGCGTGGACGCTGCTGGCTGATGGCCTCTGCGCCGTTGCGGACTTTTTTCAGCTTGCCGCTTTCATCCAGCTTGTTAATGTCCCGCCGCGCGGTAGCAGGGGAGATCCCTAAACGTTCGATCACTTTCTCGACGGTGATAAACCCTGTTTGCGCCAGGAGTTCCAGTAAAATTTGATGCCGT
This sequence comes from Enterobacter sp. MGH85, assembly GCF_001037655.1. Lineage (NCBI taxonomy): Bacteria > Pseudomonadati > Pseudomonadota > Gammaproteobacteria > Enterobacterales > Enterobacteriaceae > Enterobacter > Enterobacter sp. MGH85. Next base: position 425,046 of record NZ_KQ089925.1, on the reverse strand, counting down.
TGCGCTTCCGTCATGAGCTATTCCGAAAAGAATTGATTTGAAAAGATGATATTTGAAATAGCATGAAATTACTAAATTAAATATGACATCGCCAGACACTGTGTCTGGCGATTGGGCTGCACAATCAGAGGAAGGACTTGAACGGCAGGTCTGGCTCAATGGTGAAGCAATCATCAAAACCACGCGGGTAGTGGTACTCGAGATTGTCTTTATCCAGCGGCCAGGTGAACTTGCCGCCAACCTGCCAGATGAACGGCTTGAAACCATACTTGAGTCGGTCTTTTTTCATCTCCCACAGGACGCGGATCTCTTGCGGATCGGCCTGGAAGTTTGACCAGATATCGTGGTGGAAGGGGATCACCACTTTGGTGTTCAGCGCTTCGGCCATGCGCAGCATGTCCGCGCTGGTCATTTTGTCGGTAATCCCGCGCGGGTTTTCACCGTAAGAGCCAAGCGCCACGTCAATCTGGTGCTCGTTACCGTGCTTCGCGTAGTAGTTGGAGTAGTGAGAGTCACCGCTGTGATACAGGGAACCGCCAGGCGTTTTGAACAGGTAGTTCACTGCGCGCTCGTCCATCCCGTCTGGCAGTACGCCTGCGGCTTTCTGGTCGGCAGGCAGGGTGATCAGCGCGGTGCGATCAAAGGCATCCAGCGCGTGAATTTCAACGTCTTTGATTTTCACCACGTCGCCCGGCTTCATCACAATGCAGCGCTCTTTTGGCACGCCCCAGCCAATCCACAAATCCACGCAGGTCTGCGGCCCGATAAAGGGTACGTCGTCCGCGCAGTTTTGCATTACCGCTGCCGCCACGTTCACGTCGATATGATCGTTGTGATCGTGGGTAGAAAGAACGGCGTCGATCTGGCGAATGGCGAAAGGATCAAGCACAAAAGGCGTGGTGCGCAGGTTCGGCTGGAGCTTTTCAACGCCGGCCATACGCTGCATCTGGTGGCCTTTTTTCATCAGTGGATTGCCGTGGCTCTGTTTGCCGGTGCCGCACCAGAAATCAACACAAATGTTGGCGCCGCCTTCTGATTTCAGCCAGATCCCGGTGCATCCAAGCCACCACATCGCAAATGTGCCAGGAGCAACCTGTTCCTGCTCGATCTCTTCGTTCAGCCAGCTACCCCACTCCGGAAAGGTACTCAAAATCCATGATTCACGGGTGATGGTTTTCACTTTACTCATCGTTTGACTCCTGGTTTTAATCAAAAGTAATCATACTGTGACTTGTTGTGATTAATGCTGGCACTGTTTGAATCGATTTGCAATGGCTGATTTGCGGAAAATTCCCCTCGCCACATCACAGAAAATACACCTCGTCGTTGTTAAGATAACCGCTACATATAATTAATATATTGAAAATTAAGAATTTATTTATCTTTCTGGATCGGTAGTGAAAATCATTACTAACTCCATGGAAATAAATTGCGTGATCCGTCACAAATAATCAAATGCAATCTTGTGGTGATTATTTGTGATTAATAGAGTTATGACACCAACCACACAGGGATTGCCCCTCGTGTTCTCATTTTCTGGAGAGAGTTATGGAGATCCTCTACAACGTCTTTACCGTTTTCTTTAATCAGGTAATGACCAACGCCCCGCTGTTGCTGGGTATCGTGACGTGCCTGGGGTACATCCTGCTGCGCAAAAGCGTCAGCGTGATTATCAAAGGCACCATCAAAACCATCATTGGTTTTATGCTGTTGCAGGCGGGGTCTGGCATTCTGACCAGCACGTTTAAGCCGGTCGTTGCCAAAATGTCTGAGGTATATGGCATTAACGGCGCCATCTCTGACACTTACGCGTCCATGATGGCCACCATCGATCGCATGGGGGATGCGTACAGCTGGGTTGGGTATGCGGTACTGCTCGCGCTGGCGCTGAACATCATTTACGTGCTCCTGCGCCGCATCACCGGTATTCGCACCATCATGCTCACCGGGCACATCATGTTCCAGCAGGCGGGGCTGATTGCCGTTTCTCTCTATATCTTCGGCTACCCAATGTGGACCACGGTCATCTGCACGGCAGTGCTGGTCTCGCTTTACTGGGGCATCACCTCCAACATGATGTATAAGCCAACGCAGGACGTTACTGACGGCTGCGGCTTCTCCATCGGTCACCAACAGCAGTTCGCCTCCTGGATTGCGTACAAAGTTGCACCGTACCTGGGTAAAAAAGAGGAGAGTGTTGAAGACCTCAAATTGCCTGGCTGGTTGAATATCTTCCACGACAACATCGTCTCCACGGCGATTGTGATGACCCTTTTCTTCGGTGCCATCCTGCTCTCCTTTGGCATTGACGTGGTGCAGGTGATGGCGGGTAAAACCCACTGGACGGTCTATATCCTGCAAACCGGTTTCTCCTTTGCCGTGGCCATTTTCATCATCACTCAGGGCGTGCGTATGTTCGTCGCCGAGCTGTCGGAAGCGTTCAACGGTATCTCTCAGCGCCTGATCCCTGGCGCGGTGCTGGCGATTGACTGTGCGGCTATCTATAGCTTTGCGCCAAACGCCGTCGTCTGGGGCTTTATGTGGGGCACCATCGGCCAGCTGATTGCGGTCGGCATCCTGGTGGGCTGTGGCTCCTCAATCCTGATTATTCCTGGCTTTATCCCGATGTTCTTCTCCAACGCCACTATCGGCGTGTTTGCTAACCACTTCGGCGGATGGCGCGCCGCGCTCAAGATCTGCCTGGTGATGGGCATGGTTGAAATCTTCGGGTGCGTGTGGGCGGTCAAGCTCACCGGCATGAGCGCCTGGATGGGCATGGCGGACTGGTCAATTCTGGCACCGCCGATGATGCAGGGCTTTGCGTCCGTCGGGCTGGTCTTTATGGCCGTCATCATCCTGATTGCACTGACTTATATGTTCTTCGCTGGCCGTTCGCTGCGAGCTGAAGAAGATGCGGAAAAACAAACAGCAGAAGTTTCTGCTCACTAAGGAGTTTCGATTATGACCGTACGTATCCTTGCTGTGTGTGGCAATGGGCAAGGAAGCTCCATGATCATGAAAATGAAAGTGGACCAGTTTTTAACCCAGTCAAACATTGACCACACGGTGAACAGCTGCGCAGTGGGTGAATACAAAAGTGAACTGAACGGCGCGGACATCATCATCGCTTCAACGCACATTGCCGGCGAGATTAGCGTGTCGGGCAACAAATACGTGGTAGGCGTGCGCAACATGCTGTCGCCTGCGGATTTTGGGCCAAAACTGCTGGAAGTGATCAAAGAGCACTTCCCACAAGACGTGAAGTAAGGATGCCACATGAAACTACGTGATTCGCTGGCTGAGAATAACTCCATCCTTTTACAGGCCGAAGCCAGTACCTGGCAGGAAGCGGTGAAGCTGAGCGTGGACCTGCTGGTTAAGGCGGACGTTGTCGAGCCGCGTTATTACCAGGCCATCCTGGATGGCGTGGCGCAGCACGGCCCCTATTTTGTGATTGCCCCGGGGCTGGCAATGCCGCATGGCCGCCCGGAAGAGGGTGTCAAGAAAACCGGTTTTGCGCTGGTGACGCTGAAAACCCCGCTGGTGTTCAACCACGAAGATAACGACCCGGTCGACATTCTGATCACCATGGCAGCTGTCGATGCCAACACCCACCAGGAGGTGGGCATCATGCAGATCGTTAACCTGTTTGATGACGAAGCTAATTTTGACCGTTTACGTGCCTGCCGTACCGCGCAGGACGTGCTGGATTTAATTGATAACGCCGCTGCGGCGGCCGTTTAAGAGGAATTGAAAATGTCATTACCAATGTTGCAGGTCGCGCTGGATAACCAGACGCTGTCTCACGCTTACGAAACCACCCGTCTGATTGCGGAAGAGGTGGACATCATCGAAGTCGGCACCATTCTGTGCGTGGGCGAAGGCGTTCGTGCGGTTCGTGACCTGAAGGCGCTCTATCCGCATAAAATCGTGCTGGCGGATGCCAAAATTGCCGATGCGGGCAAAATTCTCTCTCGCATGTGCTTTGAAGCCAACGCCGACTGGGTCACCGTGATCTGCTGTGCAGATATCAACACTGCGAAAGGCGCGCTGGACGTGGCGAAAGAGTTCAACGGCGACGTGCAGATTGAACTGACCGGCTTCTGGACCTGGGAGCAGGCACAGGAGTGGCGCGAAGCGGGTATCCAGCAGGTGGTTTATCACCGCAGCCGTGATGCGCAGGCCGCAGGTGTGGCGTGGGGCGAAGCCGATATCAACGCGATCAAACGCCTGGCCGATATGGGCTTCAAAGTGACCGTGACCGGTGGTCTGGCGCTGGAAGATCTGCCGCTGTTCAAGGGTATTCCAATCCACGTCTTTATTGCCGGTCGTAGCATTCGCGATGCGGAATCTCCGGTGGAAGCTGCGCGTCAGTTTAAACGCTCAATCGCTCAGCTTTGGGGTTAAGGAGCGGGTATGTTGTCAAAACAGGTCCCGCTTGGCATCTATGAAAAGGCACTCCCTGCGGGGGAGTGCTGGCTGGAGCGGTTACAGCTGGCGAAGCAGCTGGGTTTCGATTTTGTCGAAATGTCGGTGGATGAGACGGACGAGCGTCTTTCTCGCCTGGACTGGCGCCGCGACCAGCGTCTGGCGCTGGTGAGCGCCATTGCCGAAACCGGCGTGCGCGTGCCATCCATGTGCCTGAGCGCTCACCGTCGTTTTCCGCTTGGCAGCGAAGATGATGCCGTACGCGCCGAAGGGCTGGAGATCATGCGTAAAGCCATTCGCTTTGCACAGGATGTTGGCATCCGCGTGATCCAACTGGCGGGTTACGATGTTTACTATCAGGAAGCCAACGATGAGACGCGCCGTCGTTTCCGTGACGGCCTGAAAGAGAGCGTTGAGATGGCAAGCCGTGCGCAGGTGACGCTGGCGATGGAGATCATGGATTATCCATTGATGAACTCCATCAGCAAGGCGCTGGGCTACGCGCACTATCTGAACAATCCGTGGTTCCAGCTTTATCCGGATATCGGCAACCTGTCGGCATGGGATAACGACGTACAGATGGAGCTTCAGGCGGGCATCGGGCATATCGTGGCGGTGCACGTAAAAGATACCCGTCCCGGCGTGTTTAAAAACGTACCGTTCGGCACCGGGGTGGTGGATTTCGAACGGTGCTTCCAGACGCTCAAACAGACAGGTTATTGCGGACCTTACCTGATTGAGATGTGGAGCGAAACCGCGGACGACCCGGCGGCAGAAGTGGCGAAAGCCCGGGACTGGGTGCGCGAGCGCATGGCGCGGGCAGGCTTACTGGAGGCGGAACATGCTTAAGCTGAAACAGCAGGTCTTTGAGGCCAATATGGATCTCCCGTGCTATGGACTGGTGACGTTTACCTGGGGCAACGTAAGCGCCATCGATCGCGATCGGGGGCTGGTGGTGATTAAGCCGAGCGGCGTGGCCTATGACGCCATGAAAGTGGACGATATGGTGGTGGTTGACCTGGAAGGACACGTTGTTGAAGGCAAATGGCGTCCTTCTTCAGATACGGCAACCCATCTGGCGCTGTACCAGCGTTACCCGTCCCTGGGTGGTGTTGTGCATACCCATTCCACGCACGCCACCGCCTGGGCACAGGCCGGGCTGGCGATCCCTGCTTTGGGTACGACGCACGCGGACTACTTCTTCGGCGATATTCCCTGCACGCGGGCGTTAACGCAGGCTGAGGTCGAAGGCGAGTACGAACTTAGCACCGGCAAGGTCATTATCGAAACGCTGGGTGAGACGGAACCACTGCATACGCCGGGTATTGTGGTGTACCAGCATGGTCCATTCTCCTGGGGTAAAGATGCGCATGACGCCGTGCATAACGCGGTGGTGATGGAAGAGGTGGCTCGAATGGCGTGGATTGCGCGCGGCATTAACCCACAGCTTCAGGGCATTGATGATTATCTGATGAACAAGCATTTCATGCGTAAGCACGGCCCGAATGCTTATTACGGGCAGAAGTGAATAAGTGCTCTGGAATACCGAAACTGTTGTAACCGGTGGTATTCCGGAGCCATTCATAAAAAAAGCCCCCGGCAGGGGGCAATCATATATAGCTATGATTTTCGTTGGCTTTCCTGGTGCTGGAGATAAAGCGTTACTGGTAAATATCTGCGCTGGCGCGCATATTGCCGTTGCTGCCGGGCTCACGTGTCAGTATGACGTGATAGTATTTTGCGCCCTGCGCATCGGTTTCTTCATTAAGCGCCTGATCTGCTTCACTTTCAGTGGCGAAGTTATGATTGATGTAAATAACGCCTAAGCTCTGCACATCATCCATGTTTCTGGCCTGTCGGCTGTCTATCTTGATGGCTGCCATCGCGTTTGCACTGAGCAAAAGCGCAGCCAAAATGGCGAATGCGATTCTTTTCATGATATGCGCTCCACAACTGCGTGCTGTGATATGGGGTAATGCTCTCCTTCTCTGCTTAAGGCTTCTGATTAAAGTGTAATCGCTACTCGGGTTGCGATGGGTGACCATTTCTGATGGTGTTGTTCAAAAAAACAGCGTTTCTGATAAGTGAGATTTTAAATCACCCACTTAGAACAGCTTTACCCTTTGTGCGAATTATTTGTGCAATCACCTTGTGTTTAGCGGGGCGCGCAAGTATTATGACGCGTCAATTTTTCAGCCGACCTTTAACACGTTCCTTGCCTCCCCGGGCCTCGGCTGACCCAGACAGGAGGCTGAATAATCCGTAAGGAGCAATTCGATGCGTCATTACGAAATCGTTTTTATGGTCCATCCTGACCAGAGCGAACAGGTTCCGGGTATGATCGAGCGTTACTCTGCTGCCATCACTGGTGCAGAAGGCACGATCCACCGTCTGGAAGACTGGGGCCGCCGTCAGCTGGCTTACCCAATCAACAAACTGCACAAAGCTCACTACGTTCTGATGAACGTTGAAGCGCCGCAGGAAGTGATTGATGAGCTGGAAACTACCTTCCGCTTCAACGATGCCGTTATCCGCAGCATGGTTATGCGTACCAAACACGCAGTGACCGAAGCATCTCCGATGGTTAAAGCGAAAGACGAGCGCCGTGAGCGTCGCGATGATTTCGCAAACGAAACCGCAGATGATTCTGATGCTGGGGATTCTGAAGAGTAATTTCTGATGACCAACCGTCTGGTGTTGTCCGGCACCGTGTGCAGGACCCCCCTTCGAAAGGTCAGCCCATCAGGAATTCCGCATTGCCAGTTCGTGCTTGAGCATCGTTCTGTGCAAGAGGAAGCCGGGTTTCACCGGCAGGCGTGGTGCCAAATGCCCGTTATCATTAGCGGACACGAAAACCAGGCCATTACTCACAGTTTAACGGTCGGTAGTGCAGTAATCGTTCAGGGGTTCATCTCTTGCCACAAGGCAAAGAACGGCCTGAGCAAAATGGTTCTGCATGCCGAGCAGATTGATTTGATAGATACTGGAGACTAGCCAAATGGCACGTTATTTCCGTCGTCGCAAGTTCTGCCGTTTCACCGCGGAAGGCGTTCAAGAGATCGACTATAAAGATATCGCAACGCTGAAAAACTACATCACCGAAAGCGGTAAGATTGTCCCAAGCCGTATCACCGGTACTCGTGCAAAATATCAGCGTCAGCTGGCTCGCGCTATCAAACGCGCTCGCTACCTGTCTCTGCTGCCGTACACTGATCGTCATCAGTAATCGGGCACGGTCCATTAATACGACTTTAAGAGGATAAGGTAATGCAAGTTATTCTGCTTGATAAAGTAGCAAACCTGGGCAGCCTGGGTGATCAGGTAAACGTTAAAGCGGGTTACGCTCGTAACTTCCTGGTACCACAGGGTAAAGCTGTTCCAGCTACTAAGAAAAACGTAGAGTTTTTCGAAGCACGTCGTGCTGAACTGGAAGCCAAACTGGCTGACGTTCTGGCGGCTGCTAACGCTCGCGCTGAAGCAATCAACGCACTGGGCACCGTTACCATCGCGTCTAAAGCTGGCGACGAAGGTAAACTGTTCGGTTCCATCGGTACCCGCGATATCGCTGATGCAGTCACTGCAGCAGGCGTTAAAGTGGCTAAGAGCGAAGTTCGCATGCCGAACGGCGTTCTGCGTACCACTGGTGAGCACGAAGTTGACTTCCAGGTTCACAGCGAAGTGTTCGCTAAACTGGTTGTTAACGTAGTAGCTGAGTAATTTTTTACTCTGCTCACGTCGAAGCGCCGGCCTTGTGCCGGCGTTTTGCTTTTTAGCGTGACCCTACGTCATGTTTTGCGATTGTAAGGCCGCTATTCCTGATGCATTCTCTGATAATAAATTGAAACGCAATTTTATTTATGAGATTTGTCATGGATACCGCTCTGCCCACGCCCGTCTTTGCCCGTCGAAATGTGGCCTATGCCTGCGCCACGCTCTGCTGTCTGCTTTGGGGAAGCTCATACCCGGCCATTAAAAGCGGCTACGAACTCTTCCAGATCGCGACCGATGATATTCCGTCCAAAGTCGTCTTTGCCGGATACCGTTTTCTGTTTGCCGGTGCGTTGCTGCTGCTCTTTGCCCTGGCCCAGCGTAAACCGATTGGCAGGCTCACACCCACGCAGTTTGGTCAGCTCACGATCCTCGGGCTGACCCAGACCACCATCCAGTACACCTTCTTTTATATCGGCCTTGCTTACACCACCGGGGTGAACGGCTCGATCATGAATGCCACCGGGACCTTCTTCAGCGTGCTGCTGGCGCACTTTATCTACCACAACGACAAACTCAGCTATAACAAAACGCTGGGCTGTGTTCTGGGCTTTACCGGCGTGATGCTGGTGAACTTCCACGGCGGGTTAAGTGATTTCCAGTTTGTCTGGCAAGGTGACGGATTTGTGGTGCTGGCGGCCTTTATTCTCTCTGCGGCCACGCTTTACGGGAAACGCATTTCCCAGACCGTTGACCCGACGGTGATGACGGGATGGCAGCTGGCGATAGGCGGGGCGGCACTGGTTGCGGGAGGCTATGCCACGGGCGGGGCGCTGGAGGTGCACAGCATGAAGGCCGTCGCCGTGCTGGGGTATCTGACGCTGCTCTCATCCGTGGCGTTCGCCCTGTGGAGCGCGCTGCTGAAAGTGAACCGCGTGAGTATGATTGCCCCGTTCAACTTTGTCATACCTGTAGCAGGAACGGTGCTCTCCGCCATATTCCTCGGCGAAGACATTCTGGACATCAAATACGCGATTGCGCTGGTGCTGGTCTGCTCAGGGATCTGGTGGGTGAATAAACGTCGTGCCTGAGAACAAAAGTGCCGGGGGGCGGCTTCGCCTTACCCGGCCTGGGCTATTAACGTGCTCTGATAAAACTGCCGTCCGGCTGGCGGGTAAACAGTACCTGCTGCCCGTTTCCGGTATCGATCGTTAACCCGGTCACCACCCCACTGGCATTCTGGCGGATCTGCACCATCTGACCATTTTGCAGGTTGCTGAGCGGCTTGCCTGCCCCCTCGACTTGCGCCATGGCATACACATCCGTTGCCGGCAGGCTGTGGTCGCGGAACAGCTGAGCAAGGGTTTTCCCTGGCTCTACGCGATACGAACGCCACTGCTGCTCAATGCCGGTGGGCTGTTGCGCCTGTGGCTCTGAAGGGGCGGCGGCCTGCTCCTGATCTTCCTGAACAGGTTCAGGCTCAACCGGCGCAACCTGGCCCGGATCGTTAGACGGTGTGACCAGTTGCGTCTGCATCGGCTGTGAATCAGGCTGCGGCTGGCTTTGCGACTGGATATCCAGCTCAGCATTGCGGCTTACCGGCCCGGTATCAACGTTGTCACTGCCGGAAGGAAGCAGGAAACCGATGACCATCAGCAACGCGCCGATGATAATGCCTCTGCGGTGCAAAGGCGGCAGCGGGTCCATGATGCGAAAGTTATCCGGCGCATGCCAGATTTTCGCCAGGGTAGGTTTCAGTTCAAATCGCCCGGGCATGGCTCTCCTCCTGCTCCGCGTCTTTTTATCCTGTCCTGAGAAGTGTAGTTTGCTAACTGCCTGATGGGCGTAACAAAGTCAGCTTTCGTGACATATATTAGGGAAAATCCTGACGGCTACTATTGTTTCCGTTTCGTCGCAGTTTGTCACCTTTACTTAAGACAAAGTTTTACCCATAAGGGCATGGCTGATATGCTGCCCGCTACTTTAAATGTGATGGAAGGAAAACCCATGACCACCCCGACTTTTGACACTATCGAAGCGCAGGCAAGCTACGGCATCGGCTTGCAGGTAGGACAGCAGCTGAGCGAATCCGGCCTGGAAGGTCTGTTACCGGAAGCGCTGGTGGCGGGTATCGCTGACGCGCTGGAAGGCAAGCAGCCCGCTGTGCCGGTTGACGTTGTGCACCGTGCGCTGCGTGAAATCCACGAACGTGCTGACACTGTACGTCGCGCGCGTTTCGAAGAGATGGCGGCAGAAGGCGTGAAATATCTGGAAGAGAACCGTGAGCGTGAAGGCGTGAACAGCACCGAGTCCGGCTTGCAGTTCCGCGTAATCAATCAGGGTGATGGCGCAATCCCGGCGCGTACCGACCACGTTCGCGTACACTACACCGGTAAGCTGATCGACGGCACCGTGTTCGACAGCTCCGTCGCGCGTGGCGAACCGGCTGAATTCCCGGTCAACGGCGTGATTGCAGGCTGGATCGAAGCCCTGACCCTAATGCCAGTAGGTTCAAAATGGGAACTGACTATCCCGCACAACCTGGCATACGGCGAGCGTGGCGCTGGCGCGTCCATTCCGCCATTCAGCACCCTGGTGTTTGAAGTCGAGCTGCTGGAAATCCTGTAATCGGTTTTTCTTATTTTCCTCTCTCCGATCGGGGAGAGGAAAATAGCGATAAAACCTGGAGTTACGACGGAATCAACATTTTGTATTGCAAACGAAACTGTTACGTGTATTTTTGTGAGCTGTTTCGCGCTGTATGAGTGATATGACACTCACTTTCAACATATTATTAACATAATATTCAAATCATAGTATTCATCCCGCCGATTCTTACCTACTATCGATAAGCCCTTACAAAGGGAACGTCATTTTTTTGGCGTATTTAAAGGCCAGAAGAGCCTTAACAACACAGACAGGCATAAACAGGAAAATATCACATGGTAGATCAGGTCAAAGTCGCCGCCGCAGAAGAGGCGACGTCTGAACAGTCGCTACGGCGAAATCTCACGAACCGTCACATTCAGCTTATTGCCATTGGCGGCGCCATCGGCACAGGGCTATTTATGGGCTCGGGCAAAACCATCAGTCTTGCAGGCCCGTCGATCATCTTCGTTTATATGATCATCGGTTTTATGCTCTTTTTCGTGATGCGTGCAATGGGTGAATTGCTGCTCTCGAACCTCGAATACAAATCCTTCAGCGACTTCGCGTCAGACCTGCTTGGCCCGTGGGCGGGCTATTTTACCGGCTGGACCTACTGGTTCTGCTGGGTGGTTACCGGCATGGCGGATGTTGTCGCTATTACGGCCTACGCCCAATTCTGGTTCCCCGGCCTGTCGGACTGGGTGGCCTCGCTGGCGGTGATTGTCCTGCTGCTGAGCCTTAACCTCGCGACCGTTAAAATGTTCGGTGAGATGGAGTTCTGGTTCGCGATGATCAAAATCGTCGCCATCATCGCGCTGATTGTCGTCGGGCTGGTAATGGTGCTGACGCACTTCCAGTCGCCAACTGGCGTTCAGGCCTCGTTTGCCCATCTGTGGAATGATGGCGGCTGGTTCCCGAAAGGCATCAGCGGCTTCTTCGCCGGTTTCCAGATTGCGGTGTTCGCGTTTGTCGGGATTGAGCTGGTGGGAACCACGGCGGCGGAAACTAAAGATCCGGAGAAATCCCTGCCGCGCGCGATCAACTCCATTCCGCTGCGTATCATCATGTTCTACGTGTTCGCGCTGATCATCATTATGTCCGTGACGCCATGGAGCTCGGTAGTGCCAACCAAGAGCCCGTTCGTCGAGCTGTTCGTGCTGGTGGGGCTGCCCGCTGCCGCGAGCCTGATTAACTTCGTGGTGCTGACCTCTGCGGCCTCTTCCGCGAACAGCGGCGTCTTCTCCACCAGCCGTATGCTGTTTGGTCTGGCGCAGGAGGGCGTTGCCCCGAGCGCGTTCGCCAAACTGTCTAAACGTGCGGTACCGGCGAAAGGGCTGACCTTCTCCTGCATCTGTCTGCTGGGCGGTGTGGTGATGCTCTACGTTAACCCGAGCGTAATCGGCGCGTTCACCATGATCACCACGGTGTCGGCGATCCTGTTTATGTTCGTCTGGACCATCATCCTCTGCTCATACCTGGTGTACCGCAAACAGCGTCCACATCTGCATGAGAAGTCGATCTACAAGATGCCACTGGGCAAGCTGATGTGCTGGGTATGCATGGCGTTCTTCGTCTTCGTGCTGGTGCTACTGACGCTGGAAGAAGATACCCGTCAGGCACTGATCGTCACGCCGCTGTGGTTTATCGCGCTGGGGCTGGGCTGGCTGTTTATCGGTAAGAAACGGATGGCTGGCATGCGTTAAGCATGTTGCCGGGTGGCGCTGACGCTTACCCGGCCTACGTTCGAGGACGTTGTAGGCCCGGTAAGCGCTAGCGCCACCGGGCTTTTTTATTTACCCGATAATGCACGCGGGAACAGAACGTTATTCTCAAGACTGATGTGTTCCATCAGATCGTCGATCATCTCGTTGATGCCGTTGTACATCGCTTTCCAGGTGGTGCACGCCTCTGGCGGCGGTGTGACATTGTGGGTGGTGTGTTTGATCACTTCCAGCAGTTCTCCGGCGTCATCATGTTCGCTTTCCATCACGCTGATTGGCCCCATTGCCTGGCTGCCCATGCCCTGTTTGATCATCGGGAAGAGGATCTGCTCCTCTTTCATCATGTGGCTGGATAGTTCTTCGTGCAGCATGGTCAGGTATTTCGCCAGGCCGCGCGGTACGGAAGGTTTATCGGCGTGAACGCGCTCAACTTTGGTGGCCTGTAAAATCAGCTCCGGCAGCTGTTCGCGGTGACGGTCGTGGTAACGCACAATGATATGGTCGATGATTTCAGCCAGCGGCGCGGTGCGCCAGTCTTTGTCGACAGGCTGTTCTGCCAGCTTAGCCAGCTCCGCTTCGATAGCTTCTACATCCAGCTCTTTACGCGACGCTGCGCGCGCCAGCGTTTGCTTACCGCCGCAGCAGTAATCCATATCGTATTTACGGAACAGCGCTGAAGCGCGAGGGATGGAGAGCGCCAGCTCGCCTAAGGGTTGGTCGCGGAAGGCCATAGCAGTTACCTCATCATCAGGAATATAAGATGCATTTTAAATGCATCTTTATGTGGATACTATAACCCTTTAGAGGCAAGGGTAAAAATGAGAAGGGGATCACAAAAAAATCGTGCTTTTAACTTGCTGATTGAATGCAGAAAAGGGCTTTCGAAAGTTTTTAAAGGTGGAGAAACAGTAAACAACCTGCCGCGCGTGCCGATAGATACAGGTCAGACAATACCTGTATATAAAAAAGGCAACGCATGTTTAAACGTATAAAAGTCATTACTCTTTTGATTTCGGTGCTGCTTGTGCTCGGCATCATGCAACTGATCTCCGCCGGCATTTTCATTAATGCGCTCAATAACGACAAAGAGAACTTCACCGTTTCTCAGCTTTCCAGCCAGAACGTCGCGGAGTTTACCGACGCCTGGATCAGCCTGAATCAGGCGCGTGTCACCCTTAACCGCGGCATGCTGCGCCTGCAAAGCAGCATGGCGTCGCAGATTAACGGCGGGCAGCTGAACGAGCTGGTCAATACCGCGAAAAACCTGCTGGCTGATGCCCAGACACATTACGATAAATATTACGCGCTGCCGGAAACGCCGGGTATGGACGAGCACCTGGCCGACAGGCTGGAAGAGCACTACCGCATCTACTCCGCCACGCTGACGCAAATGAACGTTCTGCTGGGGCAGGGCAATCTGGAAGATATGTTCAAACAAAATGCCGAACAGAAGCAGACCGCGATGCAAAAGGTCTATCGCGAGTGGCGGGAGGCGCAGGCCGCGCTCACCGACAAAGGCATCAAGGACAATGAAAGCGACTACAAACGCATTCTGTGGATCCTCTCTGCGGTGATGCTGCTGGTGATCGCGGTGATTATTTCCAGCTGGATTGCGATGCGCCGCGTGCTGCTGCTGCCGCTGGAAGAGGTGATCAGCCATATCCGCGCCATTGCGGCAGGGGATTTAACCCAGCCGATTCAGGCTGAGGGTAAAAATGAAATGGCGATCCTGGCGCGCAATGTCCAAGAGATGCAGACTGCGCTGGCCAACACGGTGGGCGTAGTGCGTGAAGGCGCAGATACCATCTACACCGGCGCGGGTGAAATCTCGGCGGGCAGCAACGATCTCTCTTCCCGCACAGAGCAGCAGGCCGCTTCTCTGGAAGAGACGGCAGCCAGCATGGAACAGCTGACCGCCACCGTGAAGCAAAACGCCGATAACGCGCGTCAGGCGTCGCGTCTGGCGCTGGACGCCTCCTCCACCGCGAAGAAGGGCGGAAATGTGGTAGAAGGCGTGGTGCGCACCATGGACGAAATCGCCACCAGTTCCAGCAAAATTGCGCAAATTACCAACGTAATCGATGGCATTGCCTTCCAGACCAATATTCTGGCGCTGAACGCGGCGGTAGAATCGGCGCGTGCGGGCGAGCAGGGGCGTGGCTTCGCGGTTGTCGCGGGTGAGGTGCGTACCCTTGCCCAGCGCAGCGCTCAGGCGGCGAAAGAGATCAAAGCCCTGATCGATGATTCCGGCGAGCGCGTTAACGCGGGCTCTCAGCTGGTAAATGAAGCGGGCGCGACGATGGCAGAGATCGTTAATGCAGTTACGCGCGTGACGGACATCATGGGTGAGATTGCGTCGGCCTCCGACGAACAGAGCCGCGGTATCGACCAGGTGGGCCAGGCGGTGGCGGAGATGGATCGCGTTACCCAGCAGAACGCCTCGCTGGTGGAGGAGTCTGCGGCGGCGGCGGCGCTGGAAGATCAGGCCGCGCGCCTGAACGACGCGGTGGCGGTGTTTAAGATCACCCGTAACCAGGCGGTGAAAGCCGCGCCGGTAAAGACCTATGCACCTAAAGCGCAGCCCGTAGCGGCGTCTGAAGCGAACTGGGAAACGTTCTGATACTGTGCCGGGTGGCGCTGACGCTTATCCGGCCTACGGTTTTGTAGGCCCTGCAAGCTAAGCGCCGCTGGTCGAAAAGCTCACCCCTCCGACGCCGGAACGACCATCGGTTTTTCCGGCTTCGCTCTCACCGCAATCACCACCCCAACGACCAGCAGCGCGATCCCGCAGGCCGTTAGCAGCGGCGGCACGCTCTGGCGCATCAGGAAGGTATAGAGCAGCCCGGCCAGCGTTTCAAAGACAATCAGCGGCCCCAGTATCACCGTCGGCAGCTTCTGGCTGGCAATGTTCCAGCACAGTGCGCCAACCCACGAACAGAGCACGGCAATGGCGACCATTAACCCGACGAATACCCACGGGCGCGGTCCGAAGGGCAGGGCGAAATCCGGATGCTGGCTACCCAGCCAGATACATGCACCCACATAGCCCAGCAACGAGACAGGAAGCGTGACCAGCGCCTGCGCCGTCGCCCACATCATCGGATGCTTATCCGGGTTTTCCCGCAGCCAGCGTGCGTTGCGCAGGGCATACCAGGCCCAGCAGACAACCGAAATAACCGCCAGAAAGATCCCAGAACCGTAACGCCACAAGCTGAAGTTTTCGAGGCCGTGGCGTAGCTCGGCAATATTCACGCACACCAGCCCCACGGCGATGCATACCAGCGCAGGCACCATTTTTGACCACGCCAGTTTCCCGTCTCGCTGGCTATAAAGCAGGTTTGCGAAAACCGGAATGACCACCGGCAGCGTGCCGATAATCATGGTCGACACCGGCGCACCGGTACGCTGAATGGCGCTCGCCAGGCAGACGTAGTAGATAAGATTACCCATCATGGTCAGCCACAGCGCGGTGAGCCAGTCCTGGCGACTCAGCTGGCGCAGACGCGCACGCCCCAGCCATGCCAGCGGCACGGCAATAAGCCCCAGCGCCAGATAGCGTCCGGTCGACTGCAATATTGCCGGATACTCCGGCACAATCAGCGGGCCGACGAAAATCAGCCCCCACATCAACCCTGCAAGCAGGGCATACAACACGCCGCTAATCATCTTTTCGTCCACAGTAATACATGTTGTAGCCAGTGTAGGAGGCACAGATGCACGCGTATTGTATGAGGTTGCGCATTAGCGCTCAGGGAATGTAAAGACATGGGGCCAAAGCGTCAGCCGCCAGGATACTTTTTCCGTGGTTTCAGTTTAATCCTACAAGACATACCTATAAGACCTACAGGCTTCGAAGGACGGTGTCATTACTATAGTCGACGGATTTTTACGACCACGGCATAACGTCGGTTTTCATATCCTGCAATCAACGACGTGGGACGATGAGAACGATCGGCCTATTTTACAGGAAAGAAGATGCAGGAAGTCATATGGTCCGAACAGGTGATGCTGACAGGGCGTTCCCGTATTTCTATCAGCGGAGCCAATAATGTATTTTGTTCCGCGCTGGTGGTGCTTTTCAGGAATATTATTTCGCCAGACATTATTACCATGCCAGAGATCCAGGTGCAGGTCTTTGTCGGAATGACGCTGCCACAGGTGTTCGTATGGCGGATGAAGGAGGATGCGGCAATGGAAGGGAAGATCCCTCGTATTGTTTTCTGTACTGACTCTTGCTTCCGAATGCTGTCAGGGACCAGCGGATATGAACGAACACTGTTCATTACTCCAGATACCAGCATTTATGCGGTGGCTGAAATAATCAGACGCTGGATTGCCGGTTACGCCTCGCACGCTTCGGACAACGTTCTGCCTCTGCTCACTCGATGTGATAACCGAACCATGCAAATGCTGGAAAAAGATATCCCACTTCCTCTTGAGGCCAGACGGCTCTTTCGCTCGGTAAAAACGCTTTATTGTCAGCGCGCTTTACTGTCGGACCGGATCGGGACGCACAGCCGTCAGGAATTATATCTAAAAGCGCGTCTGATACTCAGTCAAAGCCAAACATTAGCGCTTGGTTAGGCTCAAGGTTCATGACGAGAGATCGCTTACCGCATCTTCAAGACGTAGCGCAAGCTGAAGGCAGAAGCTGATGGTTTTCCTGTCTGCGGCTTCTTCCAGTTCAGTACATAAGTCAGCCAGCGAATCGTTCTTCAGAAGATAAAAACCGCCTTTCATCAGGTGAGCAAGTTCGGCGATCTGCAAGAAATCTTCCGCGCTGATAGCGTCGTGCAAATCGCTGATGGTGACGTCGAGATGCGCTAAGCAGGAGTTAAATACATGCTGGTCGACCCGATCTTCCGCTTTTGCGCATGCGTTTGTGGCGGGCTGGATAGCGCTGGCAAATTTGCTTAATGCGAGGGATAGGGTTTTGAGCGAAACGGGTTTAAAGAGGCATTCCGTCATCCCGGCCTGAAGACAGGCTCCTCTTTGTTCATCGCGGGCATCAGCCGTCAGGCCGATAATTACAGTATCGCTGTTTTCCTTACGGATTAATTTTGTCAGCTCAATTCCTGAGATATACGGCATATTACAGTCAGTGATAATAATCTCGGCACCGGTGCTTCTCCACTGAGCATATGCGTCACGAGGATCGCTACATTCGATCACGACGTAGCCAAGGTATGACAGCTGCTTATTTAACAGCATGAGATTTGGGTAAAAATCATCAACGACAAGAACGGTGGCTGAGCTGTTTTGACGCTGGATATCTATAACCTCTGCCGCAGCACGCTTGCTCTTCTGTTGGCTTACGCCCACTTTTAACGTAATGTCGACTCTGGTTCCCACGCCCGGTTGACTATGAAGTTGTATGCCTCCACCCAAAGCTTCACAAAGCCGGCGAGAGATGAGGAGTCCAAGCCCGGAGCCTGACTGATGAGAATAGCCGTTAATATCAGCCTGGGAAAAAGGTCGGAATAATGTCTGTTGCCCTTCAGGCGATATACCGCAGCCCGTATCCGTTATGGCAATTTGCAGCAGGGCGACGTCTGTGACTTGAGAATTAACGCATTCTACTGCGACACGCACTTCGCCTTCATTCGTGAATTTGATGGCATTACTGATGATATTGCTGACAACCTGTCTGAACCGAAGCTCATCTGTTGTCACAATGATGTCGTCGAGCTTTGCTGGATATAGGAGTACAAGCTCGATACCGTTGTTGAACGCGCCAGGCCTGAATAAGGAGATAATCTGTTCAATGGTTTTTCTGAGCTCCATTTCTGTATAATGAATAACCAGTTTTTCAGATTCAATCATGGAAATATCAAGGATATTACCAATAAGTTCCTGTAGTACGTTTGACGAAGAATAGGCGACGTCGAATGCGGTACTTTCTATGATTCCATCGTGGAGTTTTTTTGTTCCAAGCTCCAGCATACCGATAATGGCATTCAGAGGCGTTCTAATTTCATGGCTCATGGTGGCAAGAAAAGTGGATTTTGCTACATTCGCCCTTTCAGATTCCTTCCTGGCTGCTCTTAGGCTCTCTTCCATTTCGATTCTCGACGTGATGTCAATCCAGCCGCCAATAACGCCATTTACGCGGCCTTCGGCATCCAGGAATGGCACCATCCAGTGATATATCACGGCATCAGGGCGCCCATCGCTGAATGTAATTGCCCGGTCTTTCGATATTGATACCTTATCCCGTAACACGCTGAAGAAATCCTGGCGGTATGTTTCAAGAGACGAAAGATGTGAGGCCGTTGTATTTTCAAACTCAGCCTGACTAAAAGCGTATTCCTGTTCGATATGGAAATCTTTTAAAGCTTCCGTATAGGCCTCATTAAACGATATGAGCTCTGCATCTTTATTACGAACATACAGGGGATTCGGCGTGCCGTTGATAAGCGCGTTTGTCAAAGCCAGCTGATCGTCCAGTTTTCTCTGGGTCCGCTGTGCATGTCGAACGTGCTTTCGAAGGACAAGCGCCCAGCCGGTGGAAATCATGCCCAGCAGGAGAAGGACTATTACCGTGTAGAGAATGGCGGTTTTGTTTGCTTCGATGAAACTTGTTTTTGAGGGCGCGGCGGTCCATTTCGTGGTGATATCGTCGAGTTCAGATCCGGCGAGGTTCTTTAATGATTTATTGATTATTTCATACAAAATTTCATTGTGCGCGGAAATGCCCAGGGAAAGTTTGGCAAAATTTCCATCAACTATATCGTCTATGGCCAAGGAATATTGATGCGTGTGTGTGTAATAATTAGCGGAGACAAAATTATCAAGTACGGCATCGACTTTGTTACTGCCTAATAAATCATAGGCAGCTGCCGTCGAAGATACAGGCACAACGGTATGCGAAGTGAGATCATAACCCTCGAGATGATTAACATCCATAAAAGTCGCGATCCGGCGAGCGCGTGTAGGCACTTTTTTTAGGCTCTCACCGTGACGAGTAACGAAAACAAGAGGAAACTGAATGAAGCTTCGGGTAAACCGATATCGCGTATCGGTGTTGTATACGGAGCTGGCAAAGCCAACGATCTCATCAGGGTTAATGTTCTTTGATGACGGGTTTTCTGGCAAAAATGCAAACGTGACGTTAAGCATTTTGCCAATGAGACTAAATACATCAGGGATGATGCCAGTAAACGTACCGTTAGCATACTCTGAAAAAGGTGGCGCGGTTGTTGGCAGCTGAACATAAAACTGCTTTTTACCTTGTAACCACCGGGCTTCCTTTTCGGTGAGATATTGTGGTGAACCCGGCGTGATAAAATCACTGGATTTATCCCAGCCCCTTATGAATTCTGACAGATCTGACTGGGATATCTTTTGTAGCCCGGATTCTATGATTTGTCTGGTTTTTATATCAGAGTTACGTATTGCGAAGTATACTTTTCCTTCTGCCTGGTTAATGGTATTAAGCTGGCGACTGACGTGAAGGGTGTTGAAAACGCTATTGTTATAAAAATAACCAGCACTTATTGCATCACCCACATAGATATCGTTTTTATGGAGGGCGACAGAGGCAAGCGCATTCAGTACGGAATCGTAGCGGTTTATTTTTGCTTCAGGATAGCGCTCTTTTATAAACTCATCAGAAATAAACCGATCAACGATGGCAATCGTCTCGTAATCTTTTGTATCGAGTTTATTTTCCGCGGGTGCGATTTCAACTATTTTATTCGTTGAAATAACCGGGAGATAAGAATACCTGGATTTTTTCGTTTCAGTTACCGGGCCAGTGGTCGTGATCGCATCAATAGACCCTTCTGCCAGCGCGTCAAAAGCAGCGACAGCGTTA
Source organism: Enterobacter sp. MGH85 (assembly GCF_001037655.1). NCBI lineage: Bacteria > Pseudomonadati > Pseudomonadota > Gammaproteobacteria > Enterobacterales > Enterobacteriaceae > Enterobacter > Enterobacter sp. MGH85. The sequence continues at coordinate 404,724 of NZ_KQ089925.1, read as the reverse complement.
TCGAAAAGGGTGACAGAGAAATGGATATCCGAATTATTACGGATTGTCCGCAGTATGTCGGCATTGATCCCATCAAGGTATTCGCCATTAATAACGATATCGAAAGGCGGATAATCGGGTCTGTAAACACCCACCTTCAGAGATTGCTTATAAAAACGCTGGATGATTGTATCGGGGTAAAGTTCCAGAGACAGAGATTTGTCGCTCAGTGGTTCCGCACAGGCGTACAATGGCAATAAAATAAGCAGCAGCTTAAAGTGAACCCATCGCTTCATTCAATCTTTTCTCTTTTAGCAATCTCGATCAAATCAACCAGTGTCGTAACGCCCATTTTTGTCATTATCCGGGTTTTATAGGTACTGATTGTTTTGCTGCTCAGGCACATGCTGTCTGCTATTTCAATATTTTTCATTCCAGCAATGATTTTACGCAGTACCTCTAGTTCGCGGTTTGTCAGTGAGGATGATTTTCTTGATGTAAAATTGTTGGCATAGCTTATATTTGGAAAAAATGTAAAACCAGAATTGATGGCTTTGATCGCCGCTGAAACATCTTCCATACCCTCATTCTTTGTCAAAAATCCAGACACGCCGGACATCATGCATCTGCTGGCATAGAGTTCCGCTGACTGTGAGGTGAACACCAGGATTTTTGTATTAATCTCTGCTTTTCGCACCGCCGCGATAACCGACATCCCATCCATGTTAGGAATACCAATATCCAGTATGACGATATTGTATTTCCCTTTTTTTATCTGGTTTATAGCCTGCGCACCGTTATCACATTCATCCACATGAGTGAAGCCTATCTTTTCTAATGTCATTTTCAATGCCATGCGGACTGAAGGATGATCGTCTACAACAAGTGCGGTTTTCATACTAACCCTTAATATAATCGGCAAGCGATGCATTATTCTGATGTTAACGCATTAGCCTGGTTCATTCCACTGGTGCGGCGACAAACTGGCTGTTGGTTGAACCCGTGCAGTCAGTTCATTTCAAATCAGGCTTCACCAAAACAACCTGAATGCGTAAAAATGTATATAACGTGTTGAATAATAGGTTGTTAAATCGTTCTGTTTACTTGCTACTTAACGCTCAGTATAGCCATTTTTACTACAGAACGAGGTGTCCCTTTTCGCTTTCACGTGTAAGGTTTTTCCTCTTTTTATCGTCACTGACTGATTTCCGTAACACGCAACTCTCCACGCAGGATTGTGGGACTTTTCCTACGTACATTGTCGCCAACGCTGATGTTATCCATTCGGCTGGTAAAATAAAATACAGTCAGTTCGATGTTGACAGGAAAACAAATGAAATTACATTTTTTAAAAAATGCGCTACTGCTGCTTTCAATAACGCTTTTTACCGGCTGTACGGCTAATTCATGGATTGATGCGGTTGGAAGTGTGTTAGAGGAGAAAGATAAATATGAGAAAGACTCGCGATCCAAAAGAATTAAGGCTGCCAATAAGGCAGCAGGCTACTAGATTATTTCAGGCGTGGTAAGCGTTTTTGATGGTTTTTCATTTTTTATCTGCGCCATATTAATAGCCACAGCGAGCTGGCGATTATGTTTGTCTTAAGATCGAACGTTAATGTAATAATTGTGATAAAACTATTTTTAGTCTGCTTAATGGCGGTGTTTGCACTAATGGTTGTAAACCCAAGCGCGATCTTTGGAAACAGGAGTAATGAAGAAATCAATGAAAGCGAAGACCATTATCGTGCTCAGGATTTAGCCCGGCAAAAACCGGTTTTATTTGTGACCGGCTTTAGATGAGGAATTATAATTCTTGAGTTGAATGTAACATTACTCTATTATTGATACGCTATTTGAGTGATCGCGCGTGTATAACAAAAATGCCTGATAACTCATTTTATTTCAAAGGGATAAAATAAAGACATGAAAAAAAGAGCGATAGTATTATTCAGTATGGCGTTAACCGCATGCTCAGCAAATAACTTGAACCAGGGCGCTGAACGGGTACGTATTACTAATACTGAACCAACCGGCAATTGTACATTCCTGGGGGAAGTGACGGGCAGCCAGGGAAACTTCTTCACGGGTGGATGGACGTCAAACTCTAATCTTGAGACTGGCGCACGTAATGATTTAAAAAACCAGGCTTACAGTATGGGGGGTAACGTTGTCGTTATTCTTACGCAGCGAGCAGGGCAGACCGGGAGCGCCTACTTCGGCTCAGGTTCCAGCCAACAAACTAACGTCACGCTAAGCGGTACAGTGTATCGCTGCAATAACTGATAAATAATCTAAGCACAGTATTTAACGTGCAATAAAGCCCTGAGCCGTTAAGCGCGGCGAAACCTGCTTCTGGTAGCGCACGGGCGTAATGCCGTAGCGGCGGGTAAAGGCGCGGGTCAGGTGAGACTGATCGGTCAGCCCCGTTGCGGCGGCCACCTCGGCGGCAGGCATGCCGTGGGTGAGGAATGCTTTGGCGCGCCACAGCCGGATGGCCATCAGCATCTGGTGTGGGGTGACGTGAAAATGGGCCTTAAACTGGCGCTGGAAATGGTACGGGCTGAGCGACACGACGCTCGCCAGTTCGTCCAGGGTGAGCGCGCGCATATAGTTGTCGTGCAGATAGTCGCGAACGCGCTCGAAGCGGTGCGCGCCCTCCCGGGCTACCGGCGCGTGACGGGCCAGCGGCTGGAACGTCTCAATCAGATCCAGCAGCAACCCTTTTTGTGCCAGCGCATCGTTCGTATGCCAAAGGCCGTAAATCAGCTGGCCAATTTGCTGCGAGCGCAGCGGGTCGTGGCGGGTCACGTCGCTAAACCACCAGTGGCGAAGGCCGGTGACTTCTTCCAGCAGGTCGGGTTCGATATAGACCATCCGGTAGCGCCAGCCGCCTTCGGTGGCGGATTCGCCCGTGTGGATCTCGTCCGGGTTCATGGTCACGACCGATTTTTCAGCGGCTAAGTGTTGGGTTCCGCGGTAACGGAAGCGTTCAGCGCCGGTTTCAATGGTGCCGATACCGAAGGCTTCATGCGTGTGAGGCTCAAAGGCGTAGTCAGCAATATGCGCGTGATATAGCTCCAGACCCGGCAACTGCGCCAGATGGCGAAAGCGCGCGCTGTCTCTCTCATCAGTAAACTGTTCCGGTACGCCTTGCACGGTGAGCCTCCTTGTGGGTCATCGCTTCATTATCCGAGATGACCCGAAGGGATGCCACAAAAAATAACCAATTCTTAACAATTACAGAATGGCTTTGATGCTCTCCGCCAGCGGCGTGGTCGGACGGCCAATCAGTTTGCTCAGGGTACGGCTGTCGTCAAACAGGCCGCCTTTGGACGCACCGGTATCAGAATCCGCCAGCATCTCCGCCAGCCCGGCAGGCAGACCAACGCCTTTCAGTGCGGCGGCATAATCGGCTTCGCTGAGGTTCTGATACGTTACCGGCTTACCGCTCTGCTTGCTCAGTTCCGCAGCCAGTTCGCTCAGCGTCCAGGCATTGTCACCTGCCAGTTCATACACCTTGCCGGCGTGACCCTCTTCAGAAATCACTTTTGCCGCAGCCGCCGCGTAATCCGCACGGGTCGCAGAGGCAATTTTGCCTTCGCCTGCGGCACCTATAAATACGCCGTGTTCCAGCGCTGGCGGCGCGCTTGCCAGGTAGTTTTCGGTGTACCAGCCGTTGCGCAGCAGGGCGTAAGGCACGCCTGAAGCCGCCAGTGTATTTTCGGTTTCGACGTGCTCAACGTGCAGACCCAGCGGGGATCTGTCCGCATGCAGCAGGCTGGTATAGGCGATGAATTTCACCCCGGCGGCTTTGGCGGCGTTTATCACGTTCTGGTGCTGTACGGCGCGCTGGCCCACTTCGCTGGAGGAGATAAGCAGCAGCTTATCCACGCCGTTCAGGGCGGTGGTGGACGCGGCCTGGTCGGTATAGTCCGCCTGACGTACCACAATTCCCCGCTGGCTTAAGGCGTCGGCTTTTGCCGGGTTACGCACAATAGCCACGATCTGGCTGGCCGGAACGGTTTTCAGCAGTTCTTCAATAACGTGTTGGCCAAGCTGGCCGGTTGCGCCGGTAATCGCGATCATGATGAATCTCCTTCGTGTTTGTCTGGTGTTGTGGCACACTATCACCATAACTAACTTTTAGTAAGTACGCACAAAAAGGTAAGTATGAAAACACCGATACCGACGCTCAGCGAGCAAATGCGCGATGGCAATCTCTTTGCAGAACAGTGCCCGTCACGGGAAGTGCTCAAACATGTTACCAGCCGCTGGGGCGTGCTGATCCTGGTGGCGTTACGTCAGGGGACGCATCGTTTTAGCGATCTGCGCCGCAAGCTGGGCGGTGTGAGCGAGAAGATGCTGGCCCAATCGCTTCAGGCGCTGGAGCAGGACGGGTTTGTCGATCGCGTTTCTTATCCGGTTGTGCCGCCGCACGTGGAATACAGCCTGACGCCGATGGGGCTGGAGGTGAGCGAGAAGGTGGCCGCGCTGGCTGACTGGATTGAGGTGAATACGCCGAAGGTGATGGCGAATCGGGACGATCGTGCGGCATGAAATGCCGGGTGGCGGCTTCGCCTTACCCGGCCTACCCGCAATCCTCGATCCCGTAGGCCGGGTAAGCGCAAGCGCCACCCGGCACAAGCATCGCTACCTGCTCAAATCTACCTGATAAATCGCGAACCCAATATCATCCGTCGCGACCTGTTTCATCGGATACTGCGCCTTATCCTTGATAAACGCGGCTGCTTTATCGGACGGTGATGTCTCAAAGCGAATATCCAGCGTCGTGTCGCTGTGGATCGGCGCCAGACGCCAGTTGTTATCCACCGCCGGATGAATTTCACCCGCTTTTTTCGACTCCGCGCTAATCCACGCCGCCAGCACCGAACGGTTCTCATCCGGCGAGGCAAAGGCGATGTGGCTGTCACCCGTACCGGCAAACTTACCGCCATAGGCGCGGTAGTTGTTGGTCACCACCAGGAAAGAGGCATTCGGATCAATCGCTTTGCCGTTGAAGGTCAGGTGTGTGATGCGTTCTGCCTGCGGATTAATGGCCTGACATTCGCCGTCATATTTCGCGGGCTGGGTTACATCAATCTGATATTCCACGCCGTCGATCACGTCGAAGTTGTAGGTGCGGAAACCGTCCCAGTTTATCAGCGACTGCGGTTTGCTGCTGTGCGGATCGATCTGGTTGAACTGTCCGGCAGAGCACTCCAGCCACTCCTTCACCTCTTTCCCGGTGGCTTTCACCACCACGAGGGTGTTGGGATAGAGGTAGAGATCGGCGGCATTACGGAAGGTCAGCTGGCCTTTTTCCACCTCAACGTAGCTGGCCGGATCGTTCTTACGCCCGCCCACTTTGAATGGCGCCGCGGCAGACAGAACCGGCAGATTGGCCAGATCCGGATCGCCCTGAATATAGTGCTCGGCATAGGCTTTCTGCGCCATGTTGACTACCTGCACGGTCGGGTCATCCTGTACCAGCGCGAGGAAGCTGTACATGTTATCAGCCGATTTACCGATCGGCTTGCTGACAAATTCACGCGTTGCGTCGTGGTCATGCTTCAGGACGTCGACCAGCTTTTTATCTTCTTCGGCCAGGGATTTTTTTGCAGCGGCATCATAAATCGGACGCGCTTCCGCTTTCGACTGCGTGACTTTCCAGCTCCCGCTGTCGTTATTCAGCACCAGATCTACCACGCCAAGGTGGTCGCCCCACATGCCCGGCATCACCGATGGCACACCGTTGAGCGTCCCTTTTTCGATGTCCGCGCCTTTGATACTGGCGAAATCTTTGCCCGGGAAGACGGCGTGGGCGTGACCAAACAGGATCGCATCGACGCCCGGTACCTGGCTGAGGTAATACACGGAGTTCTCAGCCATCGCCTGATACGGGTCGGCCGAGAGGCCAGAGTGGGCCACAACGACCACCACATCTGCGCCTTTCGCCCGCATCTCCGGCACGTATTTGCGCGCCGTTTCGGTAATGTCGTTGACGGTTACTTTCCCGTCGAGGTTGGCTTTATCCCACGTCATGATCTGCGGCGGCACAAAGCCGATATAGCCGATTTTCAGCGTCTGTTTTTTACCGTCCTGGTCGACAACCTCGGTCTCTTTAATCAGGTAAGGGGTAAAGAGGGGCTTTTTCGTCTTAACGTCGATGATATTGGCATTAACGTACGGGAATTTTGCCCCTGCCAGCGCATCGTGCAGGTATTTCAGGCCGTAGTTAAATTCGTGGTTGCCCAGGTTGCCGACGGCATAGTCCAGCGTATTCATTGCCCTATAAACAGGATGGATCTCGCCTTTCTTCAGCCCCTTCGCCGCCATGTAGTCGCTGAGCGGGCTGCCCTGAATTAAGTCCCCGTTATCGACCAGCACGCTGTTTTTCACTTCACCGCGGGCGGCGTTGATCAAACTTGCCGTACGTACCAGTCCGAATTTTTCGACAGGCGTATCTTTGTAGTAATCGAAGTCCATCATGTTGCCGTGCAGATCGGTGGTTTCCAGAATGCGGAGATCCACCGTCGCTGCCTGAACGCTTGCCGCAATCAGCGTTGCCAGGAGCGTTGCGCTAAACTTAATCATCTGAGGAGTCCTTTTTTCGATCCAAGCCACAAAAGAGTATGTATGTAGTATTTGTTGCTTACAGAAGTGTGAATGCTGCCAGAAAAAAGAACGCTGAAACCAGAATTGCTTCACAGATAGCGGAATTGTTCACATTACGATATAACTAAAACAATAAGTTATGCCCACTGCGTTAACGAAGAGGTGGAGAATGTTAGATCAAATTTGTCAGCTCGCACGGGATGCGGGTGATGCCATTATGCAGGTGTACGACGGTGCGAAACCGATGGATGTTGTCAGCAAAGCGGACGACTCCCCGGTGACAGCGGCGGATATCGCGGCGCATACGGTGATCCTGAAAGGTTTGCAGACCCTGACGCCGGATATTCCGGTCCTTTCTGAAGAAGCGCCCCAGGGCTGGGACGAACGTCAGCACTGGCAGCGTTACTGGCTGGTGGACCCGCTGGACGGCACGAAAGAGTTCATCAAGCGTAACGGTGAATTTACCGTGAATATCGCCCTGATTGAAAAAGGAAAGGCGGTGCTTGGCGTGGTTTATGCCCCGGTGATGAAGGTGATGTACAGCGCGGCGGAAGGTAAAGCCTGGAAGGAAGAGTGCGGCGTGCGTAAGCAGATCCAGGTGCGAGATGCCCGTCCTCCGCTGGTGGTGATCAGCCGCTCGCACAGCGACAGCGAGCTGGAGGAGTACCTGCAACAGCTGGGGGAACACCAGACGACGTCGATTGGCTCGTCGCTGAAGTTCTGTCTGGTGGCGGAAGGGCAGGCGCAGTTGTACCCCCGTTTCGGGCCGACGAACGTCTGGGATACGGCGGCAGGGCATGCGGTGGCTGCGGCCGCAGGCGCGCATGTGCATGACTGGCAGGGTAAGCCACTGGACTACACCCCGCGCGAGTCATTCCTCAATCCTGGCTTCAGGGTGTCACTTTACTGAGTCAGCAGCTTATGCAGCAGGGCAACCACCTGCTGCACCTCATCCTGCGTCAGCGCGCCGTCCTTAACCCACTGTACGCGACCGTTTTTGTCCAGCACAACAATCGCTGAACTCTCTTCTTCCAGCTGCCACGCCTTACGCGTCACGCCGTTGCTGTCGACAATAAACTGCGACCAGGGATAGAGCTTCTTATTGCTCTCAAGGCTTGAGCGCACAAACATCCCGGAGCCGGGAATCGCGTCGTCGGTATTCACGATGGTGGTGGTCTGGTAGCGATCGTGCGGGAGTTTTGCGGCCTTGATCGCTTCCACGAGGGTGGCGTTTTTCTCTTTAGCGGATGTACGTCCGGCAATATGCTGTACAACTCTCACTTTGCCCGCAAGCTGCGCGCTATTCCAGGTTTTGTAGCTAAACTTATCATTGTCGAGAATCAATTCTCCCCGGTCAGCAATGCCGACCGGCGGGACACGTTGTCCTTTTTCAATGTTGTGCGCGGAAGCCATCAGCGGCAGCAACAGGCAAGCTGCTGCCAGGAGGTTACGTAGGGTCATGGTGTTTCCTTATTGTGAGCAGGTGATCCGACCACTTGGTCATGCGCTTTTAATCATAAGTGCGATCAATGGGCTTTTCCCGCAATCCCGATGCCAGTTTGCGGGCGAACGCACATATCCACGCAAAAACGACGGCATATACTGCTCTGTATCACGCTTTGCAAAGATTATTCTGAATAATTGTAATCAAACGGTAAATAAACTTATGCACACTGGGTAAGTACGAGGTTCTGGTCTATAGTCATTGGGCATCAAAATTTGCGCTCAGGACAGTCGGGCCGATTGTGGCACCGCAAGGGCGTATGATTCGCAGGAGATACAAGAATGAAAATTTTCCAACGCTACAACCCGCTTCAGGTGGCGAAGTACGTGAAGATCCTGTTCCGTGGACGGTTGTATATCAAGGATGTTGGCGCTTTTGAGTTCGATAAGGGCAAAATCCTTATCCCGAAAGTGAAGGACAAACAGCACTTGTCTGTGATGTCCGAAGTCAACCGTCAGGTTATGCGTCTGCAAACTGAGATGGCTTAACCAACGTGCTATGCAGTAGTAGTTAAAAAGACGGCTCCCGATGGGAGCCGTTGATGTTTGTGGGACATACAAAGGGTTACGCCGACACCTTATCTTCCGCGTCCGGCAGCTTCGGTACCAGCACGGTCGGTTTACTATCAATGCGCGTTACCAGCAACTGGTCGATGCGGTAGTTATCAATATCCACCACTTCAAACTTGAAGCCGGAGAACTTCACCGAGTCGGTACGTTTCGGGATCTTACGCAGCATAAACATCATAAAGCCGCCGATGGTCTCGTAGTTTCCGGACTGCGGGAACTCGTCGATATCCAGCACGCGCATCACGTCCTCAATCGGCGTACCGCCGTCAATCAGCCATGAGTTCTCGTCACGCTGCACAATTTGCTCTTCCAGCCCCTGGCCGACCAGGTCGCCCATCAGCGTCGTCATTACGTCGTTGAGGGTGATAATGCCCACCACCAGCGCGTACTCGTTCATGATCACCGCGAAGTCTTCACCCGCAGTTTTGAAGCTTTCCAGCGCTTCGGAGAGCGTCAGGGTGTCCGGCACAATCAGGGTGTTGCGGATCTGCACGCCGCTGTTCAGCGCCAGGCTCTGGTTTGCCAGCACGCGGTTCAGCAGGTCTTTGGAGTCCACATAGCCGATGATATGGTCGATATCTTCGTTACAGACCAGGAACTTGGAGTGCGGATGCTGCGCCACTTTGGTCTTCAGGCTCTGCTCGTCTTCATGCAGATCGAACCAGATGATGTTCTCACGGCCGGTCATGGAGGACGGCACGGTACGGGATTCCAGTTCGAAAACGTTCTCGATCAGCTCGTGCTCCTGCTTGCGCAGCACGCCTGCCAGCGCCCCGGCTTCCACCACCGCATAAATATCGTCGGAGGTGATGTCGTCTTTACGCACCATCGGCAGCTTGAAGATGCGGAAAATGACGTTCGCCAGGCCGTTGAAGAACCACACCAGCGGACGGAAGACATACAGGCAGAAGCGCATCGGGTTGATGATACGCAAAGCCACAGCTTCTGGCGCAATCATACCGATGCGTTTCGGGGTCAGGTCCGCGAATAGAATGAACAAACCGGTGACCAGCGAGAAGGAGAGGATGAAGCTCAACTGCTCGGCCAGCTCTGCGGACATGTACTTTACAAACAGGCTATAAAACGCCGGAGAAAATGCTGCATCGCCCACGATACCGCCAAGAATGGCGACCGCGTTCAGGCCAATCTGCACCACGGTAAAGAACATGCCTGGGTTTTCCTGCATTTTCAGAATGCGTGATGCGTTGATGTTGCCCTCGTCGGCAAGCAGCTTCAGTTTGATTTTACGGGAGGCAGCCAGCGAGATCTCCGATATCGAGAAAAATGCACTGACGGCAATAAGACAAAGTATTACTAAAATACTGTTTAACATAGTTTATCCGGCTTCTCGCCAGATCCTCAGAAGGGGAGTTGATACCATTCGTGTGAAGACACATTGAACTCAGCTCGTAGCGTTGAGCCGATTATTTCAGCGGTAGTATAGCGTAAAGGCGTGTAAATCTGCCAGAGGTCACGTTTTCGGCAAAAAGTGGCCGGATGAAAAGGCAGTGAGTGGTTAAGTAATGAACTGACACTTTTGCTTACAGGCGCGCCACGCGGCTCGCGTGGCGCTGATGCAGTAATCAGTCCTGCTGTGGAGGCAGACAGACGCCGATGCCGCCAATGCCGCAGTAGCCGTACGGGTTTTTATGCAGATACTGCTGGTGGTCGTCTTCGGCATAGTAGAACGGTTTCGCAGTAGCGATTTCCGTCGTGACCTGACGTTTATCACCGGCTGCCTGCATCGCTTCCTGGAAACGCGTCAGGCTGGCGTGGGCCGCAGCCTCCTGCTCAGGGGTGAGCGGATAGATGGCCGAGCGGTATTGGGTGCCGTGATCGTTACCCTGACGCATGCCCTGCGCCGGGTCATGGTTTTCCCAGAACACCTGGAGCAGCTGTTCATAGCTGATGACGCTCGGGTCATACACCACACGTACCGCTTCAGCATGACCGGTCTCACCGGAACAGACTTCGCGGTAGGTTGGGTTAGGCGTATATCCTCCGGTGTAGCCCGCAGCGGTGCTGTACACGCCCGGCAGTTGCCAGAACAGGCGTTCTACGCCCCAGAAGCAGCCCATGGCAAACAGGGCGATCTCCATTCCATCAGGAACGTTTGTCATTGAATGGTTGTTTACGGCGTGTAATGTCGCCACTGGCATAGGGGTGTTGCGTCCCGGTAACGCATCGGCTTGTGATACCAGATGCTTTTTATCAAATAAACTCACGGTGGGGCCTCCGGGGTAGCGTTGTTTCGGTTAAGGTTGTCACGAAGCGTTTAATTGAACACAATAAATGCGATGAATGAGTCTAGATTTAATCATAAGAAATATTTGGGTGTTAGGCCCTTTTTCAACCCGTAATTTGGGTTTTTGGCTTTCAGGCCGTATTTTGCCGCGGAGCGGCACTGCATTTGCTTCCAGGGTGGAAACAGGGATATTCAGGAGAAAACGTGACAAAGATCCGCCAGTTATGTTTAGTCAGTTTAATGCTGACAAGCGGGATTGCCAGCGCGGCGAATGTCCGTTTGCAGGTTGAGGGGTTATCCGGGGCGCTGGAAAAAAACGTGCGTGCGCAGCTTTCCACCATCCAGAGCGATGAAGTCACGCCGGATCGGCGTTTTCGCGCGCGCGTGGATGACGCCATTCGCGAAGGCTTAAAGGCGTTGGGGTACTACGAACCCACCATTGATTTCGATTTACGCCCGCCGCCGGCTAAAGGACGTCAGGTATTGATTGCCCGCGTCTCGCCGGGAGAACCCGTCCTGATTGGCGGCACGAACGTGGTGCTGCGCGGCGGTGCACGCACGGATCGTGACTACCTGGATCTGCTCAGCAACCGCCCGAAAGTGGGCACCGTGCTTAATCACGGGGATTACGATCGCTTTAAAAAATCCTTAACCAGCGTTTCGCTGCGCAAAGGCTACTTTGACAGCCAGTTCAACAAAAGCCAGCTGGGCGTTGCGCTTGAACGACGTCAGGCATTCTGGGATATCGATTACGACAGCGGCGAGCGCTATCGGTTTGGCGATGTAACCTTTGAAGGATCGCAAATCCGTGATGAGTATCTGCAAAACCTGGTGCCGTTTAAAAAGGGCGACTACTACCAGTCTAGCGACCTGGGCGAGCTGAACCGTCGTTTATCTGCCACCGGCTGGTTTAACTCCGTGGTGGTGGCACCGCAATTTGATAAATCCCGTAAAACGAAAGTGTTACCGCTGCATGGCGTGGTCTCACCGCGCACCGAGAACACCATTGAGACCGGTGTCGGCTACTCCACGGACGTCGGCCCGCGCGTGAAAGCCTCGTGGAAAAAACCGTGGATGAACTCCTACGGTCACAGCCTGACCACCAGCCTCAGCCTGTCTGCGCCTGAACAGCAGCTGGACTTCAGCTATAAAATGCCGCTGCTGAAAAATCCGCTTGAGCAATACTACCTCGTGCAGGGCGGCTTTAAACGTACCGATTTGAACGATACCGAGCAGGATTCGACGACGCTTGCGGTATCACGCTTCTGGGATCTCTCCAGCGGCTGGCAGCGCGCCATTAACCTGCGCTGGAGCCTTGACCACTTTACTCAGGCAAACGTCACCAACACCACCATGCTGCTTTATCCGGGCGTGATGATCAGCCGTACCCGCTCGCGCGGTGGCCTGATGCCGACCTGGGGCGATTCACAGCGCTACTCCATCGATTATTCCAACTCCGCCTGGGGCTCAGACGTGGATTTCTCCGTCGTGCAGGCGCAAAACGTCTGGATCCGTACCCTCTACGACAAGCACCGCTTTGTGGTTCGCGGCAACCTGGGCTGGATCGAAACCGGTGACTTCGAACGCGTTCCGCCAGATCTGCGTTTCTTCGCCGGGGGCGACCGCAGCATTCGCGGCTATAAGTACAAATCGATCTCACCTGAAAACGAGAAAGGCCAATTGACCGGGGCCTCTAAACTGGCGACCGGCTCGCTGGAGTATCAGTACAACGTCAGCGGCAAATGGTGGGGCGCCATGTTTGTCGACAGCGGCGAGGCGGTGAACGACATCCGCCGCAGCGATTTCAAAACCGGCGCGGGTGTGGGCGTGCGCTGGCAGTCACCGGTCGGGCCGATCAAGCTAGATTTCGCCGTTCCGGTGGGCGACAAAGACGAACACGGTTTACAGTTTTACATCGGTCTGGGGCCTGAATTATGAGTTTATGGAAGAAGATAAGCCTCGGGGTGCTGATTTTTATCGTATTACTGCTCGGTACGGTGGCATTTCTGGTGGGTACCACCACGGGCCTGCATCTGCTGTTTAACGCCGCGAACCGCTGGGTGCCAGGGCTGGAAATCGGCCAGGTGACGGGCGGCTGGCGCGATCTGCGCCTGAAGAATATTCGTTATGAACAGCCCGGCGTGGCGGTGAACGCGGGCGAATTTCATCTGGCGGTCAAGGTCGGCTGCCTGCGGGATAGCCAGCTGTGCGTAAACGATCTGTCGCTAAAAGACGTTAACGTGGCGATAGACTCCAAAAAAATGCCGAAGTCTGAGCCTGTCGAAGAAGAGGACAGCGGCCCGCTGAATCTCTCCACGCCGTACCCGATTGCGCTCTACCGGGTCGCGCTGGATAACGTCAATATCAAAATCGACGACACGACGGTATCGGTGATGGATTTCACCTCCGGTCTGCGCTGGCAGGAGAAAAACCTCACCCTGACCCCAACCTCCCTGCAAGGGCTGCTGATTGCGCTGCCGAAGGTGGCCGACGTGGCGCAGGAAGAGATCGTCGAGCCGAAGATCCAGAACCCGCAGCCGGAAGAAAAACCGCTGGGTGAAACGCTGAAAGATCTCTTCTCGAAACCGGTTCTGCCGGAGATGACCGACGTGCATCTGCCGCTGAACCTCAATATCGAAGAGTTTAAAGGCGAGCAGTTGCGTTTGACCGGCGATACCGATCTGACGGTCTTCAACATGCTGCTTAAAGTCAGCAGTATCGACGGCAACATGAAGCTTGACGCGCTGGATATCGATACCAACCAGGGGTCGGTAAACGCCTCAGGCAATGCGCTGCTGCGCGATAACTGGCCGGTAGATATTACCCTTAACAGCGCCCTGAACATCGATCCGCTGAAAGGCGAGAAGGTGAAGGTGAAAGTCGGCGGCGCGCTGCGCGAGAAGCTGGAGTTCGGCGTGAACCTCTCCGGCCCTGTGGATATGGTACTGCGCGGGCAAACCCAGCTGGCAGAGGCCGGTCTACCGCTCAACCTTGAGATTGTCAGCAAGCAGCTTTACTGGCCGTTCACCGGTGAAAAGCAGTTCCAGGCCGACGATCTAAAGCTGAAGCTGAGTGGCAAAATGACCGACTACACGCTGTCGTTCCGTACGGCAGTGAAGGGGCAGGGAGTACCGCCCGCCGATATTACTCTGGATGCGAAGGGTAACGAGTTGCAGGTTAACCTCGACAAGCTGACCGTGGCGGCGCTGGAAGGGAAAACCGAGCTGACCGCGCTGCTCGACTGGCAGCAGGCGATCAGCTGGCGCGGCGAGCTGAAGCTGACCGGGATCAACACCGCTAAAGAAGTCCCGGACTGGCCGTCAAAACTGAATGGTCTGATCAAAACCCGCGGTAGCCTGTACGGCGGCACCTGGCAGATGGACGTGCCGGAACTCAAGCTCACCGGTAATGTGAAGCAGAACAAAGTCAACGTAGAGGGCTCGCTTAAGGGCAACAGCTATCTCCAGTGGGTGATCCCGGGCCTGCACGTGGCGCTGGGCCGCAACACGGCAGATATCAAAGGCGAGCTGGGGGTGAAAGATCTCGATCTGGATGCCACCATCGACGCGCCAAATCTCGATAACGCCCTGCCGGGTCTTGGCGGGACGGCGAAGGGGTTAGTGAAGGTTCGCGGTACAGTGGAGGCGCCGCAGCTGCTGGCGGACATCACCGCCAATAACCTGCGCTGGCAGGAACTTTCCATTGCCCGCGTGCGCGTCGAAGGGAACGTGAAATCCACCGATCAGATCGGCGGAAACCTGGACCTGCGCGTGGAGCGTATCTCCCAGCCGGACGTGAACATCAGTCTGGTCACGCTGGCGGCAAAAGGTAACGAAAAGCAGCACGATCTCCAGCTGCGCGTGCAGGGCGAGCCGGTCTCCGGGCAGCTGCACCTGACGGGCAGTTTTGACCGCCAGGCAACGCGCTGGAAGGGCGTGCTGGATAACACCCGCTTCAGCACGCCGGTCGGCCCGCTGGTGCTGTCCCGATCCATCGCGCTGGACTACCGCAATGCGGAGCAAAAGATCAGCATTGGGCCACACTGCTGGACCAACCCGAATGCTGAGCTGTGCGTGCCGCAGACCATTGATGCGGGCGCGGAAGGACGCGCGCAGATCAACCTCAACCGTTTTGACCTGGCGATGCTGAAACCGTTTATGCCGGAAACCACCCAGGCCAGCGGGGTCTTCAGCGGTAAAGCGGACGTCGCGTGGGACACCACCAAAGAGGGACTGCCGCAGGGCAGCGTTACCCTCTCCGGGCGTAACGTGAAGGTGACGCAGGAGGTCAATGACGCGCCGCTGCCGGTGGCGTTCGACACCCTGAATGTGAACGCTGACCTGCGTAACAATCGTGCGGAACTGGGATGGCTTATTCGTCTGACCAACAACGGTCAGCTTGACGGACAGGTGCAAATTACCGATCCGCAAGGGCGGCGCAATCTCGGCGGCAACGTCAATATTCGCAACTTCAACCTGGCGATGGTGAATCCGATTTTCTCGCGGGGAGAAAAGGCGGCGGGGATGCTCAGCGCCAACCTGCGTCTGGCGGGGGATGCGCAAAGCCCGCAGCTGTTTGGCCAGATGCGGTTAAACGGCGTGGACATTGACGGTAACTTTATGCCGTTCGATATGCAGCCAAGCCAGCTGACGATGAACTTTAACGGCCAAAGCTCAACCCTCAGTGGCTCAGTGCTGACACAGCAGGGACAAATCAACCTGAATGGTGACGCAGACTGGAGCCAGCTCGACAACTGGCGCGCCCGTATTGCGGCCAAGGGCAGCAGGGTGCGTATCACGGTACCGCCGATGGTGCGCCTGGACGTGTCGCCAGACGTGGTCTTTGAGGCAACGCCGAGTCTCTTCACCCTGGACGGCCGCGTCGACGTGCCCTGGGCGCGCATCGTGGTTCACGAAGTGCCGGAAAGCGCGGTTGGCGTCTCCAGTGATGAAGTTATGCTCAATGAAAATCTGAAACCTGTTGAACAGAAGAGCGCTGGCATACCGATCAATAGTAATCTTATTGTGCACGTGGGGAATAACGTGCGTTTGGACGCGTTTGGGCTGAAGGCGAGACTCACGGGTGACCTGAAGGTGGCGCAGGATCAACAGGGGCTTGGCCTCAATGGACAAATCAATATTCCTGAAGGGCGCTTCCATGCCTACGGTCAGGATTTGATTGTGCGTAAAGGTGAGCTGCTGTTCTCCGGCCCACCGGATCAGCCGGTACTCAATATCGAAGCGATCCGTAACCCGGAAGCCACCGAAGATGATGTGATTGCGGGCGTGCGCGTGACGGGCTCCGCCGATGAACCTAAGGCAGAGATCTTCTCTGACCCGGCCATGTCGCAGCAGGAAGCGCTCTCCTACCTGCTGCGCGGCCAGGGTCTGGATAGCCAACAGGGCGATGGTGCGGCAATGACATCGATGTTAGTCGGTCTGGGGGTTGCACAAAGTGGTCAGGTTGTGGGTAAAATCGGCGAGACGTTTGGCGTAAGCAATCTGGCGCTGGACACTCAGGGCGTGGGTGACTCTTCGCAGGTAGTGGTCAGCGGCTATGTACTGCCGGGTCTACAGGTAAAATATGGCGTGGGGATCTTTGACTCACTGGCTACACTCACGTTACGTTATCGCCTGATGCCTAAGCTATATCTGGAAGCAGTGTCCGGCGTAGACCAGGCACTTGATCTGCTCTATCAGTTTGAGTTTTAGCAATGCGAATATTTGTTTATGGCAGTTTACGAACTAAGCAAGGCAACAGCCACTGGATGACCAACGCCCAGTTGCTGGGAAATTACACAATCGAAAACTACCAGTTGTACAGTCTGGGCCACTATCCAGGCGCGGTTCCGGGGAACGGAACGGTACAGGGTGAGGTTTATCGTATTGATAATGCTACGCTGGCCGAACTTGATGCCTTGCGCACCAGGGGCGGTGAATACGCTCGCCAGTTGATCCAGACGCCTTACGGCAGTGCATGGATGTATGTGTACCAACGTTCGGTCAACGGGTTAACGCTGATTGAAAGCGGTAACTGGTTAGACAGAGACCAGTTCTGAAAAACGACAGCGCCACCGTAAGGTGGCGTTATCGTTTTGCACCTCTTGCTGATTGTAGGCCCGTGCAAGCGTAGCGCCGCCGGGCGCATCGAAAGGCACAAAAAAGCCCCGACGCGCGGGGCTTAGTATCAGCAGTAAGAATTACTTCTTAGCAGCACGCTCGAAAGAGGCGATGATTTCTGCTTTCGCCGCTTCTGCGTTATCCCAGCCTTCAACTTTAACCCATTTGCCTTTTTCGAGATCTTTGTAGTGCTCGAAGAAGTGGGCGATCTGCGCTTTCAGCAGCTCTGGCAGGTCGTTCACATCTTTAATGTGATCGTACTCTTTGCTCAGCTTGGTGTGCGGTACGGCAACCAGTTTCGCATCTTCACCCGCTTCGTCAGTCATTTTCAGCACGCCAACAGGACGGCAGCGAATGACGGAGCCTGGCTGCAATGGGTATGGCGTTGGGACCAGTACGTCAACCGGATCACCGTCCAGAGACAGAGTGTGGTTGATGTAGCCGTAGTTGCACGGATAGAACATGGCGGTAGACATGAAACGGTCAACGAACAGCGCACCGGTGTCTTTGTCGATTTCGTATTTGATTGGATCTGCGTTGGCCGGGATTTCGATCACAACGTAGATGTCTTCTGGCAGTTCTTTACCCGCAGGGACGTTGAGTAAGCTCATGTCGGTGTCCTTTAAAATGGATGGTAAACAAGTGGCAGGTATTATAGCCAACTGGCGCTGAAAGTCTTCGCCTGTTTTCGTCTTATCTCCCTCGCGCTTTCACTTTTCAGACCGTTTCCATGACAGGATAATCCATAAACTCAGCCGCATTTTAAATGTGGAAATGAAAGCGATTACAAACTTGTGATTAACGTTTTATTCACTTTTCTGAAGTGTGATGTAACGCAATCCGTAACATATTCCATTGGCTATAGTTCATCCGCAGAACATCTTTTAACCAACAATAACCTACCCCTACGAGGACGTTCATATGTGGAAGCGCTTACTTCTTGTTACAGCAGTTTCGGCAGCCATGTCGTCTATGGCGATGGCCGCACCGTTAACCGTTGGATTTTCGCAGGTCGGATCTGAATCCGGCTGGCGCGCCGCTGAAACGAACGTGGCGAAAAGTGAGGCCGAAAAGCGCGGTATTACCCTGAAAATCGCCGATGGTCAGCAAAAGCAAGAGAATCAGATTAAAGCGGTGCGCTCTTTTATCGCTCAGGGCGTGGATGCCATCTTTATCGCCCCGGTTGTTGCCACGGGCTGGGAGCCGGTGCTGAAGGAAGCTAAAGAGGCTGAAATTCCTGTGTTCTTGCTCGACCGTTCCATCGACGTAAAAGACAAATCTCTCTATATGACCACCGTCACCGCCGATAACGTGCTGGAAGGCAAACTGATTGGTGACTGGCTGGTGAAGCAGGTGGATGGCAAGCCGTGTAACGTGGTTGAGTTGCAGGGCACCGTCGGGGCGAGCGTGGCTATCGACCGTAAGAAAGGTTTCGCGGAGGCCATCGCCAAAGCACCAAACATCAAGATCATCCGTTCTCAGTCCGGCGACTTCACCCGCAGCAAAGGTAAAGAGGTCATGGAAAGCTTCATCAAGGCAGAAAATAACGGCAAAAATATCTGCATGGTTTACGCCCACAACGACGACATGGTGATCGGCGCCATCCAGGCCATCAAAGAAGCGGGCCTGAAGCCGGGCAAAGATATTCTCACCGGCTCGATCGACGGCGTACCGGACATCTACAAAGCGATGATTGACGGCGAAGCGAACGCCAGCGTGGAGCTGACGCCGAACATGGCGGGCCCGGCATTCGATGCGCTGGAGAAATTCAAGAAAGACGGCACCCAGCCTGAGAAGTTGACCATCACCAAATCCACGCTCTACCTGCCGGACACGGCGAAAGAAGAGTTAGAGAAGAAGAAAAATATGGGCTACTAAGCTCAGCCTACCCTCACCCTAGCCCTCTCCCCGGAGGGGAGAGGGAAAAGGGCAGTTTGGGCAGAAAATTAAAGACTGGCACGAATAGTCCCCTCTCCCCTCCGGGGAGAGGGTCAGGGTGAGGGGAAACCATGACCACCGAACAACACCAGGAAATCCTCCGCACAGAGGGCCTGAGTAAATTTTTCCCTGGCGTTAAGGCGCTGGATAACGTTGATTTCAGCCTGCGGCGGGGGGAGATCATGGCGTTGCTCGGCGAAAACGGGGCGGGGAAGTCGACGCTGATTAAAACCCTGACCGGGGTCTATCACGCCGATCGCGGCGCTATCTGGCTGGAAGGTAATGCTATTTCGCCCAAAAACACCGCGCATGCGCAGCAACTGGGGATCGGCACGGTCTACCAGGAAGTGAACCTGCTGCCAAACATGTCGGTAGCGGATAACCTGTTTATTGGCCGCGAGCCCAGACGTTTTGGCCTGCTGCGCCGCAAAGAGATGGAAGCGCGCGCCGCGAAGCTGATGGAATCGTATGGCTTCTCTCTCGACGTGCGCGAACCGCTGAACCGTTTTTCCGTGGCGATGCAGCAGATCGT
The DNA here is from genome assembly GCF_001037655.1 of Enterobacter sp. MGH85. Classification (NCBI taxonomy): domain Bacteria; kingdom Pseudomonadati; phylum Pseudomonadota; class Gammaproteobacteria; order Enterobacterales; family Enterobacteriaceae; genus Enterobacter; species Enterobacter sp. MGH85. The sequence goes on along the minus strand of NZ_KQ089925.1, from coordinate 385,220 downwards.
GGCGATCTGTCGCGCTATCGATCTCTCGGCGAAAGTGCTGATCCTCGATGAACCCACCGCCAGCCTCGATACCCAGGAAGTGGAGATGCTTTTTACCCTGATGCGCCAGCTGCGCGATCAGGGCGTGAGCCTGATCTTTGTTACGCACTTCCTCGATCAGGTTTACGAGGTGAGCGACCGTATTACGGTGCTGCGCAACGGCGGCTTTGTCGGCTGCCGGGAAACCCGCGAGCTGCCGCAGATTGAGCTGGTCAAAATGATGCTGGGCCGCGAGCTGGAGACCAACGCACTCCAGCGTGCGGGCCGCACGCTGCTGAGCGAAAAACCGATCGCCGCGTTTCACGATTACGGCAAAAAAGGGACCATCGCGCCGTTTAACCTCGAGGTACGCCCCGGTGAAATTGTGGGTCTGGCAGGGCTGTTAGGCTCCGGGCGCACCGAAACCGCCGAAGTGATCTTCGGGATCAAACCTGCCGACAGCGGAACGGCGCTGATCAAAGGCAAACCGCAAACGCTACGTTCACCGCATCAGGCGTCGTGCCTCGGCGTGGGCTTCTGCCCGGAGGACAGAAAAACGGACGGGATTATTGCCGCCGCCTCGGTGCGGGAAAACATCATTCTGGCGCTACAGGCCCAGCGCGGCTGGCTGCGTCCGATCCCTAAGCGCGAGCAGAACGCGATTGCCGAGCGCTTCATCCGCCAGCTCGGTATCCGTACCCCGAGCGCGGAACAGCCCATCGAGTTCCTTTCGGGCGGTAATCAGCAGAAGGTGTTGCTCTCGCGCTGGCTGCTGACCAAACCGCAGTTCCTGATCCTCGACGAGCCCACGCGCGGTATCGACGTGGGCGCGCATGCCGAAATCATCCGGCTTATCGAAACGCTGTGCGCCGACGGTCTGGCGCTGCTGGTGATCTCGTCTGAGCTGGAGGAGCTGGTTGGCTATGCCGATCGCGTCATCATCATGCGCGATCGCAGGCAGGTGGCAGAGATCCCGCTGGATAAACTGTCGGTTCCGGCGATCATGAATGCCATCGCGGCGTAAGGAGTCATATGTGATGTCCCGTTCTCTTTCGCAAACTGGCGAAGCGAAGCGCCGCTTCAGCTGGCCGACCGGCACGCCGCAAATCGTGGCGCTGCTGCTGGTGCTGCTGGTGGATAGCCTGGTGGCTCCGCATTTCTTCCAGATCGTCGTGCAGGATGGCCGCCTGTTTGGTAGCCCGATCGACATCTTAAACCGTGCCGCGCCCGTGGCGCTGCTGGCGATTGGCATGACGCTGGTGATTGCCACCGGCGGGATTGACCTCTCCGTCGGTGCGGTAATGGCGATTGCGGGCGCCACCGCCGCCTCGATGACCGTTGCCGGGCACAGCCTGCCGGTGGTTCTGCTGGCCGCGCTGGGCTCCGGTGTATTAGCCGGGCTGTGGAACGGCATTCTGGTCGCGGTGCTCAAGATCCAGCCGTTTGTCGCGACGTTGATTTTGATGGTGGCCGGGCGCGGTGTGGCGCAGCTTATCACCTCCGGTCAAATCGTCACCTTTACCTCCCCGAATCTTGCGTGGATTGGCAGCGGCAATTTTCTGTTCTTCCCGACCCCGGTGATCGTCGCGCTGGTGACGCTGGTGGTGTTCTGGCTTTTCACCCGCAAAACGGCGCTCGGGATGTTCATCGAAGCGGTGGGGATTAACATTCGGGCCGCGAAAAACGCCGGGGTAAATACACGGCTGATGGTGATGCTGACCTATGTGCTGAGCGGCGTCTGTGCTGCGATTGCCGGGGTGATTGTGGCGGCCGACATTCGCGGGGCGGATGCCAACAACGCCGGACTCTGGCTGGAGCTTGATGCGATCCTCGCGGTGGTTATCGGCGGTGGGTCGCTGATGGGCGGACGTTTTAATCTGCTGCTCTCGGTGGTGGGGGCGTTAATTATTCAGGGTATGAATACCGGTATTTTGCTCTCCGGGTTCCAGCCGGAGCTTAATCAGGTCGTCAAAGCGGTCGTGGTGCTTATCGTACTTATCGTGCAGTCGCCGCGCTTTATCACTCTCATTAAGGGGTTCCGCGGTCATGATAAAACGTAATTTGCCGTTAATGATCACGCTGGGCGTGTTCGTGCTGGGATACCTTTACTGCCTGACCCAGTTCCCGGGCTTCGCCTCCACGCGGGTGATTTGCAACATCCTGACCGACAACGCCTTTTTAGGCATTATCGCCGTCGGCATGACGTTTGTGATCCTCTCCGGCGGGATCGATCTCTCCGTTGGGTCGGTGATCGCCTTTACCGGCGTGTTCCTTGCCAAGGCGATTGGCTTTTGGGGTATTTCGCCGCTGCTGGCGTTTCCGCTGGTGCTGGTCATGGGCTGCGCGTTCGGCGCCTTTATGGGGCTTTTGATCGACGCGCTGAAAATACCGGCGTTTATCATCACTCTCGCCGGGATGTTCTTCCTGCGCGGCGTGAGCTATCTGGTGTCGGAGGAGTCAATTCCGATTAACCATCCGATCTACGACACGCTTTCCAGCCTGGCGTGGAAAATCCCCGGCGGGGGGCGCCTGAGCGCAATGGGGCTGCTGATGCTGGGCGTGGTGGTGATCGGGATCTTCCTCGCTCACCGTACCCGGTTTGGTAACCAGGTTTATGCCATTGGCGGCAGCGCCACGTCCGCGAACCTGATGGGGATTTCCACGCGCAGCACCACCATCCGCATCTATATGCTTTCGACCGGCCTTGCCACGCTCGCGGGGATTGTGTTTTCGGTATACACCCAGGCAGGCTATGCCCTGGCGGGGGTGGGCGTTGAGCTTGACGCCATTGCCTCGGTGGTGATTGGCGGTACGCTGCTCAGCGGCGGGGTAGGGACGGTGCTCGGTACGCTGTTTGGCGTGGCGATCCAGGGGCTGATTCAGACCTATATCAACTTCGACGGCACGCTCAGCTCCTGGTGGACCAAAATCGCCATCGGTATTCTGCTGTTTATTTTTATCGCGCTCCAGCGCGGCCTGACGGTGCTGTGGGAGAACCGCCAGAGCTCGCCTGTTACCCGTGTGAATACATCTTTAACAGGGCGATAACATGCTGAAATTGCTTAAACTCTAAACATTTTCCGGTAGCGGTCGATACTCTTTTTTTATGCCCAGAAATATCTCGCTACCGGAAATAACATCATGCTTAAAACGCTATCGATTCGTACCGGCTTGCTCTCTTTACTGGCCGCTATGACCCTTCTGCTGCTGATTGTCAGCGGCATTGGCATTTATGCCCTTACGCAAAGTTCTGCTTCTCTCCAGCGCATCAATCATCTTCAGGGTGAACAGATGGTGCAGCTAAATGCCGGCTATACGCTGATCCTGCGCGCGCGTAACGAAGCGGGACAGGCCGTCCGCATGATGGAGGTCGGCCTGCTGGACGATGCGGCCAGGGCGGTCAAAACCATTAACCAGGAAGTGGCGCTGGCACAGAAAACGCTGAAGGGCGTGATCGGCGGCGGCGTGGCGGATGAGCAGGGGCAAAAGCTGCTGGATAACGTCGCCTCGAGCCTGGCGGTGTACAACCAGCAGGGTATCAGCCCGATGCTGAAAGCCCTGAACGAGCAAAGCGCGGACGGCTATTACGATCTGCTGGAAAGCAAGCTGGTCCCGGTGGCGAAGCAGTTTGATAACGATATGCAGGCGTTCCAGACGTGGAGCGAGGCGCGCGGCAAAGCGGAGGTGAGCGCCGTGCAGGCGAGTAAAACCCGTGTGCTGATCCTGATTATCGTCGCGGCGCTGCTGACGGCAGGCATTATCGTGCTGGCCTGGCTGGTGCTGCGCCATATGCTGCTCAAGCCGCTTTCAGCCTCAATTGTCCAGCTGGAGCACGTAGCGGCCGGGGATTTAACCCACACCCTGAACGCGCCCGCGAGCCAGGAATTTAATCGCCTCAACGCGGTCATCGAAGAGATGCGCCAGTCGCTGATGAATTCCGTTCTGCGGGTGCGTGACGCCAGCTCGCAGATTGATACCGGCAGCCGCGAGCTGACGGCAGGGAACCTGAACCTGGCCCAGCGCACGGAATCCACCGCCACCTCGCTGGAACAGACGGCCGCCAGCATGGAAGAGATCACCGCCACGGTGAAACTTAACGCCGATAACGCCGGGCAGGCGCACCAGCTGGCGCAGTCGGTCTCCGATACCGCCGATCATGGCAGCGAAATGGTCTGCTACGTCATTGAGAAGATGCGCGACATCGCCGGCAGCTCGGCGCGCATCGCCGATATCCTGAGCGTCATCGACGGCATTGCCTTCCAGACCAATATTCTGGCGCTGAACGCCTCCGTGGAAGCGGCGCGCGCGGGCGAGCAGGGACGGGGTTTTGCGGTCGTGGCGGGTGAGGTGCGCAATCTCGCCAGCCGCAGTGCCGATGCGGCGAAAGAGATCCGCTCGCTGATCAGCGATTCGCAAACCCACGTGAACGAGGGCAGCGAGCTGGCGCAACAGGCCGGTGAGACGATGGACGAGATCGCTACCGAAGTGCTGCGTATGACCAAACTGATGCGAGAAATTGCGACGGCGTCTCAGGAGCAGAGCCGCGGTATTGAGCAGGTTAACATTGCCGTCAATCAGATGGATGAAACGGCGCAACAAAATGCGGCGCTGGTTCAGCAGTCCTCTGTGGCAACGCGTTCCCTGGAGGAACAATCGCGCGAGCTGATGGAGGCGATGGCATCCTTCAAACTGACGGCGCAAACGGCATGATAAAAATAGGGGAGCCTGTCGGGCTCCCCTATTTACGCGTTACGCGTCCGGGAATTCGCGGATCATGCGTTCAACGTCTTCCACCATGTGGTCGTTGCCGACAAAGAACGAACGGCGCTGGTGCAGGCTTTCCGGCACGATATCCAGAATACGCTCTTTACCGTCACTCGCTTTGCCGCCTGCCTGTTCGGCCAGGAATGCCATCGGGTTGCACTCGTACAGCAGACGCAGTTTTCCGTCCGGGTGGCTGGCGGTGCTTGGGTAGAGGTAAATACCACCCTTCAGCAGGTTACGGTGGAAATCCGCCACCAGCGAGCCGATATAGCGCGAGGTGTACGGGCGCTGGGTGGCTTTATCCTCTTCCTGGCAGAATTTGATGTACTTCTTCACGCCATTCGGGAATCGGATGTAGTTGCCTTCGTTGATGGAGTAGGTATTGCCCTTCTCCGGGAAGCGCATGCGCTCCTGGCTCAGACAGAAAACGCCCAGCGACGGATCGTAGGTAAAGGCGTGCACGCCGCAGCCGGTGGTGTACACCAGCATGGTGGATGAGCCATACACCACGTAACCGGCAGCAACCTGCTTGCTGCCCGGCTGCAGGAAGTCTTCTTCCGTCACCGGTGTGCCAACCGGGGTGACGCGACGGTAGATGGAGAAAATGGTACCGACAGAAACGTTAACGTCGATGTTGGAGGAGCCGTCCAGCGGATCCATCAGAACAACGTATTTTGCGTGTTCACACCCTTCGAATACGACGATCTCATCTTCTTCTTCAGAGGCGATACCCGCAACGATGTCGCGCGCGCGCAGTGCTGCTTTCAGTTTTTCATTGGCGAACAGGTCGAGTTTCTGCTGAACCTCACCCTGAACGTTCTCGGCACCGCTGGCACCCAGGATATCGACCAGACCGGCCTTGTTGATATCGCGGTGGATGATCTTAGCGCCCAGCTTTATTGCCGACAGCAAAGCAGTGAGCTCACCCGTAGCATGAGAGAACTCGTGCTGCTTTTCGACAATAAATTCACCTAACGTTTTCATAACACTTTCCCTGCATCTTATGTTGAGTAAAGCGGTTGATGTCCAACAATCTTAACAAACATTCAAATATTAGCGCAGAGGTGAATCGCGCCAGCAAAATACGGATTTACCTGAAATGCGTTTCACAGCCGCTGACATGTGAGTAAAATGTGCGCCACATTGAAGAAGGATAGTGACGTATGCGCATTCATATATTGGGGATTTGTGGCACTTTCATGGGCGGACTGGCAATGCTGGCGCGCTCGCTGGGCCATGAAGTGACAGGTTCGGACGCCAATGTGTATCCGCCAATGAGCACGCTGCTGGAGAAGCAGGGGATTTCTCTGATTCAGGGATATGACGCCAGCCAGCTCGAGCCGCAGCCGGATCTGGTGATCGTTGGTAACGCCATGACCCGTGGGAATCCATGCGTTGAAGCGGTGCTGGAACGCAATATCCCGTACATGTCTGGCCCGCAGTGGCTGCATGACTTTGTCCTGCGCGACCGCTGGGTTGTCGCCGTTGCCGGGACGCACGGCAAAACCACCACCGCCGGTATGGCGACCTGGATCCTCGAAGCCTGCGGCTACAAGCCGGGGTTCGTGATCGGCGGCGTGCCGGGGAATTTCGACGTCTCCGCGCGTCTGGGCGACAGCCCGTTCTTTGTGATTGAAGCGGATGAATACGACTGCGCGTTCTTCGACAAGCGCTCCAAGTTCGTGCATTACTGCCCACGCACGCTGATCCTCAACAACCTTGAGTTCGATCACGCGGATATCTTTGACGACCTGAAAGCGATTCAGAAACAGTTCCACCATCTGGTGCGCATTGTTCCGGGTCAGGGCCGCATTATCCTGCCGGAGAACGACATCAACCTGAAGCAGACTATGGCGATGGGGTGCTGGAGCGAGCAGGAGCTGGTTGGCGAGCAGGGGCACTGGCAGGCGAAAAAGCTCAACGCGGATGCTTCCGAATGGGAAGTGCTGCTCGACGGCGAAAAAGTGGGCGAAGTGAAGTGGGGCCTGGTGGGTGAGCACAATATGCACAACGGCCTGATGGCGATCGCCGCGGCGCGTCACGTGGGCGTACTGCCTGCGGATGCCGCCAATGCGCTGGGTTCATTCATTAACGCCCGCCGCCGTCTGGAGCTGCGTGGTGAAGCGAATGGCGTGACGGTGTACGACGATTTCGCGCACCACCCAACCGCCATTCTGGCGACGCTTGCCGCATTGCGTGGCAAAGTTGGCGGCACCGCGCGTATTCTGGCCGTGCTGGAACCGCGTTCGAACACCATGAAAATGGGGATATGCAAAGACGATCTCGCGCCGTCCTTAGGGCGTGCCGACGAGGTCTTCCTCCTGCAACCGCAGCATATTCCGTGGCAGGTGGCCGAAGTGGCCGACGCCTGCATTCAGCCAGCGCACTGGAGTGCGGACGTGGATGTCTTAGCGGATATGGTGGTGAAAGCCGCACAGCCTGGCGATCACATTCTGGTGATGAGCAACGGCGGGTTTGGTGGGATCCATCAGAAGCTGCTGGACGGTCTGGCGAAGAAAGCCGCGGCCGCAGAGTAAAAAAAGGCCCGGTGGCGCTAGCGCTTACCGGGCCTACATTTTTTCGCATGACCTTGTAGGCCGGATAAGGCGTTTACGCCGCCATCCGGCGCAAACCCGCACAGATTACTCTTCGTTCTCAGACAGCTCGCGCAGATACTGGAAAATCAGACGCGCAGACTTCGGCGGCTTATTCCCTTCTTTCTCTTTCTTCGCGTTACGGATCAAAGAACGCAGCTGCTGGCGGTCGGCATTCGGCCACAGGTTCAGCACTTCAGGTACCGCGTCATCACCTTGCTCGATCAGACGGTCGCGGATCTGCTCCAGCTTATGGAACAGCGCAACCTGCTGGTTGTGGCGGTTCTTAAGTTTATCCAGCGCCTGACGGATCGGCTCAACATCGCGCTGACGCAGCAGTTTCCCGATAAGCTGAAGCTGGCGGCGACGCCCTTCTTTCTTGATTTTCTGTGCCAGTTCAATGGCATCACGCAGATCCTGGTCGAGCGGGATCTTATCCAGCGCGTTCTTACCCAGTTCTACCATTTCTGCGCCAAGCTGTTTTAACTCTTCGGCGTCACGTTTAATTTCACTTTTACTGACCCAGATGATCTCATCATCTTCGTCTTCGATGTCATCACCGGGAACGTCGTCGAGCCAGTCTTCGGGCTGCTTAGTCATGTCAGGCTCCTTAAAAAAAGAGGCTAATGTTACCAGTTAAGACGCGCACTGAAAAACGGTTCTCTGTTAGACTTCACTTAACTCTCTCTTACAGTATGGCATTTGCGATGAAAGTAACCTCACAAGTTGAAGCGCAGCGTAAGATCCTGGAAGAAGCCGTCTCCACCGCGCTGATGCTCGCTTCAGGTAAATCAGATGGCGCCGAAGTGGCGGTCAGCAAAACCACCGGCATTAGCGTGAGCACCCGCTATGGCGAAGTGGAGAATGTAGAATTTAACAGCGATGGCGCGCTGGGGATCACGGTGTATCACCAGAATCGCAAAGGCAGCGCGTCGTCTACCGATCTCAGCCCGGATGCCATCGCCCGTACAGTGCAGGCGGCGCTGGATATCGCGCGGTACACCTCCCCGGATCCTTACGCTGGCGTGGCTGATAAAGAGCTGCTGGCGTTTGACGCGCCGGATCTCGATCTGTTCCATCCGGCGGAAGTGACCCCGGATGAAGCCATTGAGCTGGCCTCGCGCGCCGAGCAGGCGTCTTTGCAGGCTGACAAACGCATCACTAATACCGAAGGCGGCAGCTTTAACAGCCACTACGGCATCAAAGTGTTTGGTAACTCCCATGGCATGTTGCAGGGGTACTGCTCAACCCGCCACTCGCTTTCCAGCTGCGTGATCGCCGAAGAGAACGGCGATATGGAGCGTGATTACGCGTATACCATTGGCCGCGCGCTGGGGGATTTGCAGTCTCCGGAGTGGGTGGGAAAAGAGTGCGCCGAACGTACGCTGTCACGCCTCTCGCCGCGTAAACTCTCCACCATGAAAGCCCCGGTCATTTTTGCCAACGAAGTGGCAACCGGTCTGTTTGGTCATCTGGTGGGGGCGATTGCGGGTGGTTCGGTGTACCGTAAATCGACCTTCCTGCTCGACTCGCTGGGCAAGCAGATCCTGCCGGAATGGCTGACCATCGAAGAGCACCCGCACCTGCTGAAAGGGCTGGCCTCCACGCCGTTCGACAGCGAAGGCGTGCGCACGGAGCGCCGGGATATCGTTAAAGACGGCATTCTGACCCAGTGGCTGCTGACCAACTACTCCGCGCGTAAGCTGGGGCTGAAAAGCACCGGGCACGCGGGCGGCATTCATAATTGGCGCATTGCCGGGCAGGGCCTGAATTTTGAACAGATGCTGAAAGAGATGGGCACCGGTCTGGTGGTCACCGAGCTGATGGGGCAGGGCGTGAGCGGTATCACCGGCGACTACTCTCGCGGCGCAGCGGGCTTCTGGGTGGAAAACGGTGAAATTCAGTATCCGGTGAGCGAAATCACCATCGCCGGCAACCTCAAGGACATGTGGCGCAATATTGTTACGGTCGGTAACGATATTGAAACACGCAGCAATATTCAGTGTGGTTCTGTATTACTGCCGGAGATGAAAATCGCCGGGCAATAATCCCCGTAAAAGCGTGATTTATAATAAAAAAGGAAGTGAGCAATGCGTAAACACCTGTTAGCGATCGTCGCGGCTTCAACGCTGGTTCTTGGCTCATCTGCGTTTGCTGCCGATCTTGAAGACAACATGGACATCCTCAGTCAAAACCTGAAGGTGGTGCAGAAAACCGACGATGCGGCGGAGATGAAAGACGCACTGACCAAAATGCGTGAAGCGGCGCTGGATGCGCAAAAAGCGACGCCGCTGAAGCTGGCGAACGAAGGCAAAGTGAAGGAAGCCCAGGCGGCAGCCGACCAGTTTGCGGCGACCCGCAACGCGTATCACAAAAAGTATCGTTGATAGTCTGGATGAGCGGGGCGCGTTAAGCATCCCCGCTCACACTCTTCTCCATCCCCATAAGAAAACCTTATCCACGTCACATTTCTACGAGCCTGCTCGTAATCTTTTCCACTCCGCTTACCTGTTTAGTGCCGCGTAATAGCGTGATATTCATCACGTAAATCCAGCGATTAATCCAGATTCACCGCATTTATGTGGCACAGATCACTGCCGCGGCTCGCCTTTCCACTTCGAAGTGGAAAACAACTCGCTACAAACAACGCCCCCTCGACGTTAGTTTTATTCCAGAGCCATTAACGGGGTAAGACGAGTGATTAACGGAGCGGTAATGAACGACGTTGGGGAACAGGCGGTGCAAACAGAACAGCTCGCGAACACCATGCTTCAGCAGGTCTACGCCCTGCTGGCCCGGCACAACATCATCCCCAACGCGGTACAGGAGCAGATGCTGACCTCCCACGTTCGCGCAATGGCGCACCGGTCTGTGACCGGCGAGCCGCTGCCGGAGGTTGAAGCAGAGCTGTTCGACGAAATTTCACCAGATTCAATGCAACTTGCCCGTGAAGTGGTAGCGCAGTTTGGCAATCTTCCTGATGAAGAAGCCTGGCTGCTCTCCGTTCACTTCGAAGTCGCGAAAGACAACCTTTAAGGAGCAACACATGGAACAGATTACAGTCGTGATTGGCGATCGCCTGGGTAAAGGTCAGAAAGTGGCTGCGGGTGTGGAAAAAGCCGGCGGACGCGCGGTTGTCGTACCGGGCATGGCAGCGGATATGAAGCTCGGTGACGTGATGAAAGCAGAAAACGCCACCTTCGGGATCTCGTTCTGCGGCAGCGGCGGCGCGGGTGCCATCACCGCCCAGACCAAATACGGCTACAAGGCCAAATACGGCATGCGCTCCGTGGATGAGGGGGTGACCGCTATCAACGAAGGCTGCAACGTGCTGGGCTTTGGCTTTATGGATAAAGAAGAGCTGGGCGAGCGTCTGGTACAGGCGTGGCAGAAGAAATACGGCGCGTAAGCATGAAAGAACAGTTCACGACCACGGTGAGAGTGAAGGGGAAGGGCGATGCCAAAGCGCGCGCCTTTGCCGACGCCCTCAACCACGTACAGGCCGCGGTGATGAAAGCCTCACCGCATATCTTACTGCGTATTGAGCCACAGGATGTGCAGGTTGTTCAGGCGCAAGAAGCGGTGCGAAAAGAAGCGTTTTTGTTCTTCTTTCTGCGTCGGGAAAGACGCACCTACAGCGTGGAGCTGGATGTGACCGTCAACGTGACCGCCATCAATCTCGACCAGGTGGATTTCGTCACGCAACGCTGATTATTCATAAAAGGGCAGACTGATGTTCTTAATTATATTAATAAAATCGCTCATCATTGGCGGCCTGGTTGGCGTCGGTGTTGGAGCCGGGGCTGCACGCATGTTTCATGCGCCTACCACTCAGGGTATGGGCGCGTTTCGTACATTGGGGGAACTGAACTCCTGTGAAGGGGATCCGGCGTCCCACTTCTCCTTTGGGTTAGGTTTCTTCTTTAACGCCTGGGCCTCTTCCGTGGCCGCAGGTGCCTTCACACAGGACGTTGACCACCGCATCATCCCGAACTGGGGTGCTGCTGCACTGATGATCAAAAACCGTAACGTCGGTGAAACGCTGCATGACCCGCGCAAAATGGCGATTGCCTGCGGCATTATCGGCATGATTGTCGTGACCTTCCTTAACCTGACCGCCTCCTCCGTTCCGGCTGCGCTTCAGGTCACCGCCGTGAAGGTGCTGGTGCCTGCCGCGAACCTGCTGGTCAACACCGTGATGCCGGTGATCTTCTGGCTGGCAGCCATCGACGCGGGTAAAAAATCGGGCTTCTGGGCCACCATCTTTGGCGGCGCAGCGCAGCTGATCATGGGTAACGCCGTGCCGGGTCTGGTGCTGGGGATCCTGATCGGTAAAGGCGTGGAAGAGAGCGGCTGGAACCACGTCACCAAAGTGATGATGGCGGCGATCGTCCTGCTGTTCGTGCTGAGCGGCTTCTTCCGCGGCTTCGACATGAAGATGATCGAATCCTTCCATCTGACCGTGCCGAACTGGCTCGACATGATCCACAACTCGCTCAGCGGTAAATAACAGGAGCCTCTAAATGGAACAGAATAAAGGTTTTTGGTATGCCGACTGGTCGTTCCCGATCTTCGTTGGCCTGCTCTCCTCCGGCGTCTTTGCCGGGACGCACATGTACTACCTCTACGGCATCGGCGCGTTTAACGAAGTGGCCTTCGTGGCGATGCTGAAAGCGGGAATCGATACCGGCGTTTACGGCGCGGTGGCGGCGTTCGGCGCAAGCTTCCTTTTCGCCCGTATCATCGAAGGGTCGCTGGTCGGGATTCTCGACATCGGCGGGGCGATCCAGACCGGCGTGGGCCTCGGCGTACCGGCGCTGCTGCTGGGCGCGGGGATCATGTTCCCGGTGACCAACTTTATTGCCTCGCTGATTACCGGCCTGGTGATTGGTCTGGCGATTGGCTACGTCATCATCCTGGCGCGTAAGTTCACCATCAACCAGAGTAACTCCACCTACGGTGCAGACGTGATGATGGGCGCGGGTAACGCCTCCGGCCGCTTCCTCGGGCCGTTGATTATCCTCAGCGCCATGACCGCCTCCATTCCAATCGGCGTCGGTTCCCTGGTGGGCGCGCTGCTGTTCTACATCTGGCAGAAGCCGATTACCGGTGGCGCCATCCTCGGCGCAATGATTTTGGGCTGGCTGTTCCCGGTCGCCCTTTAATACCTGCGGGCGCTTCGGTGCCCGCCTTATCAGGAGAACCCCATGTTTGATCTACTCCTGCGCCGTGCGCGCCTCGCCGACGATACCCTGACCGATATCGCCATTCAGGACGGGAAGATCGCCGCGACAGGCCAAATTGACGCTCCCGCTCGTAAAACGGTTGAGCTTAACGGTGACGTGTTCGTCAGCGCGGGCTGGATTGACTCCCACGTCCACTGCTACCCGAACTCCCCGATCTACCACGACGAGCCGGACAGCGTGGGCATTGCCACCGGCGTCACCACCGTGGTGGACGCGGGCAGTACCGGGGCCGACGACGTGGATGATTTTTACGCCATCACCCGCAACGCATCCACCGAGGTGTTTGCCCTGCTGAACATCTCCCGCGTGGGGCTGATTGCCCAGAACGAGCTGGCCAATATGGCCAATATTGATGCTGATGCGGTGAAGCAGGCGGTGACGCGCTACCCGGATTTTATCGTCGGCCTGAAGGCGCGCATGAGCAGCAGCGTGGTCGGTGAAAACGGCATTACCCCGCTGGAGCGCGCGAAAGCGATTCAAAAAGAGAATGGCGACCTGCCGCTGATGGTGCACATCGGCAACAACCCGCCGAACCTTGATGAGATTGCCGAGCTGTTAAGCTCCGGCGACATCATTACCCACTGCTACAACGGCAAGCCCAACCGCATTCTGACGCCCTCCGGCGAGCTGCGCGCCTCCATTACGTCTGCGCTGAAGCGCGGCGTGCGTCTGGACGTCGGCCACGGCACGGCGAGCTTCAGCTTTGAGGTGGCGAAACGCGCCATCGCGATGGGCATTCTGCCGCACACCATCAGCTCGGATATCTACTGCCGCAACCGCATCAACGGCCCGGTCGGCTCGCTGGCCAGCGTGATGTCGAAATTCCTCGCCATCGGCATGTCATTGCCGCAGGTGATTGACTGCGTCACCGCCAACGCCGCAGACGGCCTGCGCCTGACGCGCAAAGGCCGCATTCAGCCTGGTCTCGACGCTGATCTGACGCTGTTCACCCTCAAACGCCAGCCGACGGTGCTGACGGATGCTGAAAACGACAGCCTGCAGGCTGAACACATTCTGGTGCCGCTTGCCGCGATCCGCGCGGGCAAGGGCTACATGACCGAACAAGGGAGCACGGAACATGCCTTCGATTTATGAGAAGTACAACTTAAAGCAGGTTATCAACACCTCTGGCCGCATGACGGCGCTGGGTGTCTCCACGCCGCGCCCGGAAGTGGTGCAGGCGGCGATGGACGGCATGAATCACTACTTCGAGATGAAGGATCTGGTCAACAAAACCGGGGAATACATCGCGAAGCTGCTTGAGGTGGAAGGGGCGACGGTGGTCTCCTGCGCGTCGGCGGGCATTGCCCAGTCCGTGGCGGCGGTGCTGGTGAAAGACAGCGACTGGCTGCTGGAAAACCTGCACGTCACACCGATTGAAAACAACGAAATCGTCCTGCCGAAAGGCCACAACGTGAACTTTGGCGCGCCGGTGGGCACCATGGTGGCGCTGGGCGGCGGCAGGCTGGTGGAAGCGGGCTACGCCAACGAATGCTCTGCCGATCAGCTGGCGGCAGCGATCACCCCGCGTACAGCGGCTATCCTCTACATTAAATCGCACCACTGCGTACAGAAAAGCATGCTCAGCGTCGAGCAGGCGGCGGTGGTGGCGCGTAAACACGACCTGCCGCTGATCGTTGATGCCGCGGCGGAAGAAGATCTGCATACCTATTACCGCTCCGGCGCGGACCTGGTGATCTACAGCGGCGCGAAGGCGATTGAAGGCCCAACCAGCGGCCTGGTGATCGGCAAAACCCAGTACATTGAGTGGGTGAAGCGCCAGACGGCGGGCATTGGCCGCGCGATGAAGGTGGGCAAAGAGGGGATCCTCGGCCTGACCTGCGCCATCGAACACTACCTGACGGCCACCAGGGAGAGCGGGGCCGAGATGGTGGCGAAGATGACGCCGTTTATTGACGCGCTCAACACCCTGAACGGCGTCACCGCCCGCGTGGTCTGGGACAGCGCGGGTCGCGATATCGCGCGCACCGAGATTAAGTTTGACGAAGCGACCACCGGCGTCGGCACCGGTGACCTGGTGAACGCGCTCAAGCAGGGCGAATACGCCGTTTACTTCCGTGGCTACAAGGCCAACGAAGGGATTATCGAAGCGGATGTGCGCAGCGTGAATGCTGATCAGCTGAACATCGTGTACCGCCGTATTAGCGAAGTATTAGGACAGGAGAAAAAAGCATGAAACTGACCCCCAACTTTTACCGTGACCGCGTCTGCCTGAACGTGCTGGCAGGATCGAAAGCCAACGCCAGCGCCATTTACGAGGCGGCGGAAGGTCATGTGCTGGTGGGCGTGCTCTCCAAAAATTACCCCGACGTGGCGAGCGCCGTCGCGGATATGCGCGAGTACGCGGCACTGATTGATAACGCGCTCTCTGTGGGGCTGGGCGCAGGCGATCCGAACCAGTCGGCGATGGTGAGTGAAATCTCCCGCCAGGTACAGCCGCAGCACGTCAATCAGGTCTTTACCGGCGTGGCCGCCAGCCGCGCGCTGCTGGGGCAGAATGAGTCGGTGGTCAACGGCCTCGTCTCCCCGACCGGCACCGTCGGCATGGTTAAAATTTCCACCGGCCCGCTGAGCAGCAACGCGCCGGACGGCGTTGTGCCGGTTGAAACCGCGATTGCCCTGCTGAAAGATTTTGGCGGAAGCTCAATCAAGTACTTCCCGATGGGCGGCCTCAAGTGCCGTGACGAGTATAAAGCGGTGGCGGAAGCCTGCGCCCGTCACGACTTCTGGCTGGAACCGACCGGGGGAATCGATCTGGAGAACTTTGAGGAGATCCTGCAGATCGCCCTGGACGCGGGCGTGAGCAAAATCATCCCGCATATCTACAGCTCGATTATCGACAAAGCCAGCGGCGACACGCGTCCGGAAGATGTGCGTACGGTGCTGGAGATGACGAAGAAGCTGGTGAAGTAGAACCTGCCCTTCCCCTAACCCTCTCCCCAAAGGGGAGAGGGTGTAATCGTCCCCTCTCCCCAAAGGGGAGAGGGTTAGGGTGAGGGGAAACACACCGCACACACCCGAAGGAGCCACCATGCACACCCCTACCCTGCTTGTCGCTTCACTCTCAATGCTCGCCACCGCCGCTGTCGCCCAGACGCAATACGCCTGGGTGGGTACCTATAATCCCAACGGCGAAGGGCTGTACCGTTTTACCGTCGACCCGCAAACCGGCGCGCTAGATAACAAAACGCTGGTGAGCCAACTCCCGAACGCTGCGCAGCTTACCGTCTCGCACGACGGCAAAACGCTCTACCTGGCAAGCGAGGTGGAGCAGGGCGTGGTGCAGGCGTTGCGAATAGGCGATAACGGCGCGCTGAGCGAGCTGAATCAGGTGGCCTCCGGCGGCGCGGGGCCGGTGTATCTTTCCCTGACGCCGAACGGCAAACATTTGCTGGTGGCGAACTACGTCAGCGGATCGATCGCGGTGCTGCCCGTTAACGCAGACGGCAGCCTGGGCGATGCTACGGACACCCATCAGGACAAAGGCGAACCGGGCGCGGCGAAGCCGGAAGCTGCCGTCGAGGGCAGTTTCGCCATCAGCGATCATAACGGCCCTCACGCGCACATGATCGCCGCCGATCCGAGCGGGAAATACGTTTTTTCCACCGATCTGGGGCTGGATCGCATCTATCAGTACCGTTTTGACGATCGAACCGGAAAGCTGACCCCGAACGATCCGCCGTTTATCAGCGCCTCCTCAAAAGGGGCCGGGCCGCGCCACTTCGTCTTTACGCCGAAGGGGGATGCCCTGTGGCTGATTAACGAAGAAGCCTCTACGCTCACCCATTATGCGCTGGACAGCAACGGCAGGCTGCAAGAGGGTAAAACGGTTTCAGCCTTGCCGGACGGTTATAAAGGCACCAGTTTTGCTGCCGGGCTGGCGCTAAGCGCCGACGGGAAACAGCTGTATGTCGCTAACCGTTTGCATAACAGCATCGGGCACTTTACCGTAACGGCGGAGGGCACGCTGACACATCAGGACGATGTCTGGACGCGGGGCGACTATCCGCGCACCCTGACGCTTGATAAGCAGGGGCGCTGGCTGTACGTCATGAACCAGCGCAGCGACAACATTACCCGTTTCCGCGTGGCGCCGGACGGCAAGCTGAGCGTCGAGTCAGACTATACCCCGGTCGGCAGCCCATCCCAGATGGTCATTTCACCCTGAGCAGTAAGAGGACAAAGACGTGCGATTTCCGAACCAACGTTTAGCGCAACTTTTCGATCTGTTGCAAAACGAGACGCTGCCGCAGGACGAGCTGGCGCAGCGGCTGTCGGTTTCCACGCGAACCGTCCGGGCGGATATCACCGCCCTGAACGCGCTGCTGGCCAGCCACGGCGCGCAGTTCATTTTGAGCCGGGGCAACGGCTATCAGCTCAAAATCAATGATGTGGTGCGCTATCAACAATTGCAGTCGTCCCACCCGCGCGCGCTGCGTATTCCGCGAACCGGACCGGAGCGTGTGCACTATCTGGTGGTGCGTTTTCTGACGTCAGCCTTTTCCCTCAAGCTGGAGGATCTGGCCGATGAGTGGTTCGTCAGCCGGGCCACATTGCAGAGCGACATGGTGGAAGTGCGCGAGTGGTTTCACCGTTACAACCTGACGCTGGAAACCCGCCCGCGCCACGGCATGAAGCTGTTTGGCAGCGAGATGGCGATCCGCGCCTGCCTGACCGACCTCCTGTGGGAGCTGGCGCAGCAGGATAGCCTTAACCCGCTGGTGACCGACGTGGCGCTCAACGCGGGCGTGGCGGAAAAGATGGTCCCTGTCCTGCACGACGCGCTGACGCGCCATCACATTCGCCTGACCGATGAAGGCGAGCTGTTCCTGCGCCTGTACTGCGCGGTGTCGGTACGGCGCATCAGCGAGGGGTATCCGCTGCCGGAATTCCACGCTGAAGACGTGGAAGAGAACGTACGCGAGGCGGCGAAAGATATCGCCGTGGCTATCCAGGAGCTGGCGGGCAAGGCGCTTTCACCATCGGAAGAGAGCTGGCTGTGCGTGCACATTGCGGCGCGGCAGATCCAGGAGATCGCCCCCAGCGCCATTAATGCTGACGACGACGAAGCCCTGGTCAACTATATCCTGCGCTACATCAACACCCACTATAACTACAACCTGTTGAGCGACGAGCAACTGCATGCAGATCTGCTCACGCACATCAAAACCATGATTACCCGCGTGCGGTATCAAATCATGATCCCCAATCCGCTGCTGGATAACATCAAGCAGCACTACCCGATGGCGTGGGATATGACCCTCGCGGCGGTGTCGAGCTGGGGCAAATACACGCCGTATGTGATCAGCGAAAACGAAATTGGTTTTCTGGTGCTGCATATCGGTGTCGGTCTGGAGCGCCACTACAACATCGGCTACCAGCGTCAGCCGCGCGTGCTGCTGGTATGTGACGCCGGTAACGCGATGGTGCGCATGATCGAGGCGGTGCTTCAGCGCAAATACCCGCAGATTGAGGTGACGCGCACGCTCACCCTGCGCGAGTACGAACTTGCCGATGCCATCGGCGAAGACTTCGTGATCTCCACCGCTCGCGTGAGCGAAAAATCCAAACCGGTGGTGATAATCGCCCCGTTCCCGACCGATTATCAGTTAGAGCAGATCGGCAAGCTGGTGCTGGTGGACCGTACCCGCCCGTGGATGCTGGAGAAATACTTCGACGCGGCCCATTTCCGCATTCTCGACAAGCCTGTCGACCAGCAAACGCTGTTCCGCGAACTGTGTGGGCAGCTTGAAAGCGAAGGCTTTGTCGGCGCGGAATTTCTGGAATCGGTTATCGAGCGTGAAGCTATCGTCAGCACTATGCTCGGCGACGGCATCGCGCTGCCGCACTCCCTCGGCCTGCTGGCGCAAAAAACGGTGGTCTACACCGTGCTGGCGCCGCAGGGCATTCAGTGGGGAGATGAAACCGCCCATGTCATTTTTCTGCTCGCCATCAGCAAAAGCGAGTACGAAGAGGCAATGGCGATTTACGATATTTTTGTCACTTTCCTGCGTGAACGCGCGATGGCGCGCCTGTGCCAGTGCGAGGATTTTGCGGCGTTTAAGGCTGAGGCAATGGAGAGTGTGAGTCGGTTTTGACGTTCAGGCGGAAAGAGGATATCCGCCTTCATTCAACGCAGATGATGCACAACCTGGTTGCTGCTGCCGCGCCAGATAAGCATAGGATCTTTTAGATCCTGCACGAACTTGCCGTCGACCAGGACGTTAATCAGATCCACCACTTCCTTCTGCTGCGCATTCAGTTCATCCAGCTTATAACCCGTCCAGACCCAGATGTCTTTTCCCGCGCACTCGCGGCGGATGCGTTTTACCAGCTTCAGGATCGCCGGCACGTTTTGCGGATGGAGCGGGTCGCCGCCGGAGAGCGAGATCCCCTGACGTTTAATGCGCGTGTCGTTCAGGTCGTTGATGATGCGGTCTTCCATCTCAGCGGTAAACGGCATACCCGAGTTCAGGCGCCAGGTGCTTTTGTTATAGCAGCCGGGGCACTCGTGAACGCAGCCTGATACAAAGAGGGTGCAGCGGGTGCCGGGGCCGTTGACGATGTCGACGGGGTAGTACTGGTGATAGTTCATCGCGAATAACCACGCCGGGTGGCGCTGCGCTTACCCGGCCTACAAAAGAGAGCGGTCCGTAGGCCCGGTAAGCGCAGCGCCACCGGGCATTAACGTGGCAGTGGATTACCCGATCTGCCCATTCCCCAGATGTTTCACCCTGCGCTTCACCTCTTCCTGCTTACCGGCGTTAAACGGACGGGCGTCCGGGCTGCCGAGGTAGCCGCACACGCGGCGGGTCACGGAGACGCGGGCTGCATCGTGGTTACCGCATTTAGGGCAGGTGAAGCCTTTGCTGGTGCACTCGAACTCACCGGTAAAGCCGCACTCGTAGCACTCGTCGATTGGCGTGTTGGTTCCGTAGTACGGAACGTGCTGGTAGCTGTAATCCCACACGTCTTCCAGCGCCTTCAGGTTATGCTGAATGTTCGGGTACTCGCCGTAGCAGATAAAACCGCCGTTCGCGATGGGCGGATAGGCCGCTTCGAAGTCGATCTTGTCGTACGGGTTCACCTTCTTCTCCACATCGAGGTGGAAGCTGTTGGTGTAGTAACCTTTGTCGGTCACCCCTTCCACGATGCCGAACTCGGCGGTATCCAGACGGCAGAAGCGATCGCAGAGGTTTTCGCTCGGCGTGCTGTACAGGCTGAAACCGTAGCCGGTTTCCTCTTTCCACTGGTCTACCGCATCGCGCAGGCGCTGCACAATCGCGATACCTTTCTCACGCAGGGCGTCGTTGTCATAGATGTGCTTGTCGCCAAACAGCGCGTTAATGGTTTCGTGAATGCCGATATAGCCGAGAGAGATCGACGCGCGACCGTTTTTGAAGATCTCCGACACATCATCGTCCGCTTTCAGGCGCACGCCGCAGGCCCCTTCCATATAGAGAATTGGCGCGACGCGGGCTTTCACCCCTTCAAGACGGGCGATGCGGGTCATCAGCGCCTTACGTGCCAGCTGTAAACGTTCATCCAGCAGTGTCCAGAAGGCCGCTTCATTCCCTTTGGCTTCCAGCGCGATGCGCGGCAGGTTCAGGCTGATGACGCCCAGGTTGTTGCGCCCGTCGTGGATCTGCTCGCCGTTCTCATCTTCGTACACGCCGAGGAAGCTGCGGCAGCCCATTGGCGTTTTAAACGAACCCGTGACTTTTACCACCTGGTCGTAGTTGAGGATATCCGGGTACATACGCTTGCTCGCACACTCCAGCGCCAGCTGTTTGATGTCGTAGTTCGGATCGCCAAACTTGTGGTTCAGGCCGTCGCGGATGGCGAACACCAGTTTCGGGAACACCGCCGTTTTACGGTTTTTACCGAGGCCGGAGATACGGTTGCGCAGAATAGACTGCTGGATCAGGCGTGATTCCCAGCTGGTGCCGAGGCCAAACCCGAAGGTCACAAACGGCGTCTGGCCGTTGGCGGTGTGCAGCGTGTTTACCTCATATTCCAGCGACTGGAAGGCGTCGTAGCACTCTTTCTCGGTGCGGGAACGGGCGTAACCGTCAGCATCCGGGATCTGCCACTCTTCCGCCGTTTTACGGTGTTTGTTGAAGCTCTCGGTCACGAACGGGGCCAGCACTTCATCAATGCGGTTAATGGTGGTGCCGCCATAGATGTGGCTCGCCACCTGGGCGATGATCTGCGCCGTGACCGCCGTCGCGGTGGAGATGGATTTCGGCGGCTCAATCTCGGCGTTACCCATTTTAAAACCGTGGGTCAGCATGCCTTTCAGGTCGATCAGCATGCAGTTAAACATCGGGAAGAACGGCGAGTAGTCGAGATCGTGATAGTGGATCTCACCGCGCTCGTGCGCCGAGACTACATCGCGCGGCAGCAGATGCTGACGGGCATAGTGCTTGGCGACGATACCGGCCAGCAGGTCGCGCTGGGTCGGGATCACTTTGCTGTCTTTATTGGCATTTTCATTGAGCAGCGACGAGTTGGTTTGCTCTACCAGGCCGCGGATCTCCTGGTTAAGGCGACCCCGTTTCTCACGCTGGACGTCACGGTCGTGACGATACTCAATGTAGGCGCGCGCCAGCTGCTTGTACGGACCAGACATCAGCTGGTTTTCAACCGCGGTCTGGATCTCGTTGATATCCACCTGGCTGCGTTCATGCATCTGGCTGCTAACGACTTCTGCGACGGTGGCGCAGTAATCTGCGTCATCGACTCCCGCTGCTTTAGCTGCACGCAGAATGGCTTCTTTGATGCGCTCTGATTTAAACGGCACTTTACAGCCATCACGTTTCATCACATGCGGTGTCATGATCACTCCATTTTAAAAACAGGTTATCCACAGAGGTGGAGAAGTATTCACCGGGCGTATTCCTCGCCGCGGCAAAGACTTCCCGCGTGCCCAGCCCGTGTTATCCACAATTCCGGCCAGCGTAAGCGCCGTCTTGTTGTTGGAATAGTAGACGATAAATACAAGATGTTGGGTCGGCGTGCATTTTAAGTGCTACATATAGTGATTTGCATCAAACATGTTTGCGATTTTTTTGATGCAGGACAAAGTAAAAAGACGAGAGTACAAACGGCGGGCGCTGGGGCAATTGTAAAGACGCGAAGGAAAAATCTGATTAATTATTCAACAAAAACAGCAAAGTAAGCCGGACACGGCATCGTGCCCGGCGGAGGAATTACTGCTTTAACCACCACACGGCTTCAAACGGACGAAGCATTGAGGTTTGAGGGGCGGGGTAGTTGCTTATCACCACCTGCGACTCGCCGCTGAGAGCGTCCGCTTGCCATTCCTGAGGCAAATGGCTCAGGTTCGCCACCACCATCAGCGTTTGTGCCTGCCACTGACGGCGATAGCACCACAGGGAAGGGTGGTCAGGCAGGAGATCCTCATAATCCCCCCACGTCAGCACCGGCAGGGTTTTGCGCAGGCGAATCAGCGACTGATAGGTGTAGAACACCGAATCGGGGTCGTCCAGCGCCGCGCGGGCGTTCACGGTTTCGTAGTTGTCGCAGACACCAATCCACGGCTCGGCCTCGGTAAAGCCCGCATTGTGCGAGGCGTCCCACTGCATCGGCGTGCGGCCATTATCGCGTGACTTACTCGCCAGAATCGCCAGTAGTTCATCGGTATCGCGTCCGTTAGCCCGCTGTTCGGCGAACATGTTCAGACTTTCCACGTCGCGGTAGTCGGTGATACGGCTGAAATGCGGGTTGGTCATACCCAGCTCTTCACCCTGGTAGATATACGGCGTGCCCTGCATCCCGTGCAGCACCATGCCGAGCATTTTCGCCGCCGCCACGCGGTGTTCCCCTTCGTCACCAAAGCGCGACACGATGCGCGGCTGGTCATGGTTACACCAGAACAGCGCGTTCCAGGCTTTGTTGTGCATCCCCTGCTGCCAGTGGCGGAAAAGGGTTTTCAGCGCCACGAAGTCCGGCTTTGCCTTCGTCCATTTTTCGCCGCCGGGGTAGTCCACCTTGAGGTGGTGGAAGTTAAAGGTCATCGACAGCTCGCGGCCATCAAGAGACGCATACTGCTGGCAGTTCTCCAGCGAGGTGGAGGACATCTCGCCCACCGTCATCAGGTTACGCGGGGTAAAGACGTCCCGGCTCATCTCCTGAAGATATTCGTGGATGCGCGGCCCGTCAGTGTAGAAGCGGCGACCGTCGCCGAGGGTATCGTCCGGGAAATCCTGATCTTTTGAAATCAGATTAATCACGTCCAGACGCAAGCCGTCCACGCCGCGATCGGCCCAGAACTCGCACACTTTTTTCAGCTCGGCGCGCACCGCCGGGTTTTCCCAGTTGAGATCCGCCTGCTCCGGTGCGAACAGGTGCAGATAATACTGTTCGCTTTCGGCGTGCCAGCGCCAGGCGTTGCCGCCAAATTTGGAGCGCCAGTTGTTGGGAAGCGTATCCGGCGTACCGTCCCGCCAGATATAGAACTGGCGGTACGGACTCGCTTTATCCAGCGACTCGCGGAACCAGGCGTGCTGCGTGGACGTGTGGTTAAAGACCATATCCAGCACGATGCGGATACCGCGTTCATGCGTCCGGGCAACCAGTTCGTCAAAGTCGTCCAGCGTGCCGTAGGTCGGGTCAATGGCAGTGTAGTTCGCCACGTCGTAACCGTTATCCACCTGCGGCGAGATATAAAACGGCGTCAGCCAGATGGCGTCAATGCCAAGGGTTTTCAGGTAGTCAAGGCGCTGCGTTACGCCGCGCAGATCGCCGGTGCCGCTGCCGGTGGTATCCTGAAAACTCTTTGGGTAAATCTGATAGATAACGCCGTTCTGCCACCAGTGAGGAAGGGTATTCATAGTACGTTCCTGCAAATGCGAAGGGGCGCAACTGCGCCCCGAAAAAGGGAATTAAACAATCTGCAACGTGCCCTGACGGAACTTACGCTGGTAAACCACGGTAGTCAGCGCCATTGGGATGATAATCGCCACCGCCATCGCCAGCGCAAACACCTGCCAGAATGAAGGCTGAATGGAGAGGATACCCGGCAGGCCGCCGACGCCAATCCCGTTTGCCATTACGCCGTTCAGGCCGCACAGCAAGCCCGCCAGACCGGAGCCGATCATCGCGCAGAGCATCGGGAAGCGATATTTCAGGTTGATACCGTACATCGCCGGTTCAGTGACGCCGAGGTAGGCGGAGATAGCAGCCGGAACGGAGATCTCACGCTCGTTGTGCTTACGGCTGACGATGATAATGCCGGTTACCGCCGAGGCCTGCGCAATGTTAGACAGGGCGATAATCGGCCAGACCGGCGTGCCGCCGAGGCTCTGGATCATCTGCATATCGATCGCCAGCGTGGTCTGGTGCACGCCGGTGATCACCAGCGGAGCGTACAGGAAGCCGAACAGTGCGGCGCCAATCGGTGCGAAGCTGCCGGTCATCAGGTGACGGACCGCGAAGGCCACGCCGTCGCCAATCATGCGGCCAAACGGACCGATAAAGGCATGCGCCAGGAACACCGCCAGGATCAGCGAGCAGACCGGGACCACCACCAGATAGAGATAGTCCGGCACGATGCGCTTCAGACGTGTCTCAATAAAGCCCAGCGCCAGACCCGCCAGCAATGCCGGGATAACCTGCGCCTGGTAGCCCACTTTGGCGATGGTAAACAGGCCGAAGTTCCACACCTCTGGCGTTTGCTGACCAAGTAAGTAAGCGTTCATTAACTGCGGAGAGACCAGCGTCACGCCGAGTACGATTCCGAGAATGGGCGTTCCGCCCATCTTGCGCACCGCTGACCAGCAGATCCCGACCGGCAGATAGAAGAAGATGGCTTCGCCAATCAGCCACAGGAAGTCATAGATGCTTTGCAGCGCCGGGTACATCTGCGCCAGGGTTTTGCCGTCGCTCATTGGCACATCGCCGATGACGTTACGGAAGCCCAGAATTAAGCCCCCGCTGATCAGCGCCGGCAGCAGTGGGAAGAAGATCTCCGCAAAATGGGAAATCAGCTGCTCATGCCATTTCATATTCTGGCGCGCTGCCTTCTTCGCCTGCTCTTTATCGGCGGAAGAGTGCCCGGTAGTCGCCAGCAGAGCCTGATAGTAATCGCCCACTTCGGTACCAATCACCACCTGGAACTGCCCGGCGTTGGTGAAGCAGCCTTTAACCATTTTCAACTCTTCAATGGCTTTCGGATTGGCTTTGGCCGGATCGTTCAGCACGAAGCGCAGGCGGGTAATGCAATGGCTGACGGTGGCGATGTTCTCGCGTCCGCCGACCAGGACGATCAGCTGATCGATATCGGCTTGTTTGACTTTACTCATCATGAAACCTCATGACAGATGGTGAAAGGGGTTATGACCTGTGCGCAAGCCTACTCCTTCAACGTGACGGCGAAAATGGGAACGTTCCCGAAATCGGGCGAAGATCACAATAATCCGTTTAGCGGGGGCTATCTGGATGCGTTTCTTGATATGTGTTCAAGCGCGAGTATGCCCTTTGAGATTTATGTCTGAAGCTTACGGGCCTGTGAGGGGAGTGATATAAAAATATTCTAAATTCATGAGGTTAATAGTTAATATTTTTGAAGAAATACCGGGTCAATATCTTAAAAATACGTTTACCAGACCTAAACGTGATCTGGTTGGAACATTCATATCGTGTTCAGGCATAGGCTGCTTTCAAATTGCTAAAAAAGTCTGGGGCGCGTATGTACGGAAACAACGAGATCATCAGTTATTTACAGGCCAATAAAATACTTGCGTTAAAGCTCGACCATGCTATTACAGGTGTAAGTGAGCAAGTTAAAAATCAGGTGGATACGATAAGTAAAGGCGCGACTCGTCTGTTGTATTACACCTCATGTTTCACCGATGAATACAATGACGTTTGCCAGAGACAAAAGACCGAAGATATACGTTTCAGGGATGCCGTTTATAAGGTGCTCAGTGGCGTTGATGTCGCCTATAACATGCTACAAATCTACTTTGAAGAAATTTTCAAAAACAAAACCTCAGACCAGTTAGAATACATCAAGCAGCGCCTGATGGCCGTAAATGTTCATGTTGCAGCAGTTACTCTCACAGGTGCTGGATTTACATTAGCTGTCGCCTCTTACGTTCGACTTGGTTTAAACCTCAGTCTCGAACTCAGCGCCATTGCAGGAACATGGGCATCCCGGGGTATTGCCCTTATAGGTTTTTATGGTGTCGTGCAGAAAGCTGCAGATAGTGCTTATCGACTGCATATTCAATTCCCTGCCTATTATTCTGCACTTTATGCGCAAGGACTGGAAATGCTCTATTTTCTCATTGAGCCGATATTTCATCGGGCGGGCGCGATGAAAGCGCAATGGGCGTAGAATGACCAAATTGCAGACATCATTAGCAGGATGATCCAATAGTCATGCTGAACTACATAAAACGTTTTTTACGTTGGCAAGGGAGAACTTTCTTTTCAGTTTACGGCCCAACCGCGCTAACAATTATATTCGCCATTATTCAGGCTCATTTCTTTCCAGGAAGCCCAGTCTGGCCAGTCGGGGTTTTCTTCATTGCCGTAATGATTATTTTTGGCCGTTATATAAAAGGCTGAACACTCCAATATTGATATCAACTAATAAGGAAATTATATGTCTACTCCCGCACACTTATGGCTTGAAGATGAGAACGGTTCGCCGGTTGTCGGCAGCTGCATGATACCGCTGCGCCTGGGCTCTATTGAATTAAAATCATTCTCTCACGGTGTGACCATCCCGGTTGACTCCCATTGGGGAAAACTCACTGGTACTCGTGTTCACCGCCCAATCACAATAATTAAAGAATTCGATCAGACAACTCCCCTTCTGTACCGTGCGGTGTGCGAAGGCCGAACAATGAAGAAAGCGACAATCAAAATGTACCGTATTTTGGACTCAGGGATCGAAGCCGAGTATTTTAACATCATTCTTGAAAACGTGAAGTTCACAACGGTAGCGCCATATCTGTCACCCAACGGCACGAGCAGTACTCACCTCGAAACGCTCGAATTGCGCTATGAGGCGATCACATGGAAGTATATGGAAGGCAATATCCTATATCGTGATTCATGGAACGATCGCTGTTGTGCATAATATCGAAAGAAATGGCGCAGGAGACATTGATACGCTAATTGATTTTCTGCTCCCTGCGCTTACTTTTCTTTCTGACACGTTCTACGACAGGCGGGCTGGAATAACGATCTGACGGGGCTCGGTACGCCCGGTAATTTGCTCGATCAGCTGCGCGGCAGCCTGCCGGCCAGACTCGGCATAACCCGGGTCAACGCTGATAATCTCCGGGTGTAAGAACTTCATCAGCGGCGTGCTTCCCACGCTCGCTAACTGCAGCTCCCCGATGCGTTGCTCCTGCAAATATTTGCTCGCACCCAATGCAAGGGTATCCGTGGCGCACACCAGGGCGGTGGTTTGTGCAGTCAGCACGCTGGCGACCTGCTCATATCCCTGTTTCATACCCAGCCCAGGCAGCGCGGCCACGGCGGGGAGATTGTTTTTTTTACAAAATGCCAGGTACGCTTCATGGCGACGCTTGCCGGTGGTGATGTCGGCATGCGGCACGCCGAGATAGCTGATATGCCGATGGCCCTGTTCATACAGGCGCTGCATCAGGATCACGATTGCCCCTTCGTCATCGTAACAGACAGAGGCAAACCCGCTGGCGTCGCGCGCCAGCAGCACCAGAGACGGCTGCCAGGGTTTAAGCATGTCCTCTTTAAGGCCGGTAAACCCGAACAGCACTACGCCATCAATGTTGCGGCGCTGAAGCATACCGAGATGCTCCTCCACCATTTGCGCCGAGAACTTGCTCTCCATCATGATCGGATCGTAGCCCTGCTCGTAGAACGCGGGCAGCATCGTCTGTACGGCGAGGTTTTCGGAGAGGGAATCCAGACGCGAGACAATAATGGCGACCACTTTATCGCTCTGCCCGCGCATGGCGCGCGCGGAGCGGGAAGGGGAAAAACCGTGCTGATTCATCACCGCCTCGACGCGCTCGCGTGTGCGCTCGCTGACACCGCTTTCGTTGTTAAGCACGCGTGAGACGGTCGATTTCCCCACGCCGCTTAAACGCGCGATGTCTTTAATCGTAAGGCGGTTCTGCATGCTGTATTCCCTGTAACAACGATAAAATAATCAGTTGAGCCTAATGCTATCCTGCGAATTCGCTATGGGCAAAGTCTGGTTTACGTGCGGTTTATTTACGAGGGGGTATCATACCGCCCGAATAGTCACAAAAGGTATGGTTAAATCCTTATACTGCGCGACGACATCCCATTTTTAACTTACCGGAGGCCACATGGATCCCGATCCCACACCTCTCCTGACCAGGAGAAAACCTTCTTTCCGGTAAGCCAGCCTTTTGCTGTCTCACCGGCGTGAGGCAGCAACGTTCATACGTTCCTGCTTGATAAATTAAGTGCCTGACAGGTACGGCTCTGCCACGCCTGCGGGAAAACTGCGTCCGCCTTTGCGGATGCGGGGGAATGACTATGCTGAAAAATATCACCCGGCAGCTGTTCGCGCAGCTGAGCCGCCACCTGCCACATCGCCTGATTGCGCGCGATCCGCTGCCAAATGCCAACACCCTGGCGGGCGCGGAAATCCCCGCTTCCCTGACCGAGCGCTGCCTGAACGTGGCGGCGATGGATGAAAACGAAGTCTGGCGCGCCTTTGGCGGCCACCCGGAAGGGCTGAACGCGCAAGAAGTGTCAAAAATCCGCGAGGAACATGGCGATAACCAGATCCCGGCGCAAAAACCCTCTCCATGGTGGGTCCACCTGTGGCTCTGCTACCGCAATCCGTTCAACCTGCTGCTGACGGTGCTCGGGATTATCTCTTACGCCACTGAAGATCTGTTTGCCGCAGGCGTAATTGCCCTGATGGTGGGGATCTCCACGCTGCTTAACTTTATTCAGGAAGCGCGCTCCACCAAAGCGGCGGATGCGCTGAAAGCGATGGTCAGCAATACTGCCACCGTGTCGCGCGTGATTAACGACCTCGGCGAAAACGCCTGGATTGAACTGCCCATTGACCAGCTGGTGCCGGGCGATCTGGTGAAGCTGGCGGCGGGGGACATGATCCCGGCGGATTTACGCATCATCCAGGCGCGGGATCTGTTCGTCGCGCAGGCGTCACTCACCGGTGAATCCCTGCCCGTAGAGAAGGTGGCGCGGACCCGCGATCCGCAGCAGATGAACCCGCTGGAATGCGACACCCTGTGCTTTATGGGCACCACGGTGGTCAGCGGCACGGCGCAGGCCATTGTCACCGCTACCGGCGGCAACACCTGGTTTGGGCAGCTTGCCGGACGCGTCAGCGAGCAGGAGAGCGAGCCGAACGCATTCCAGAAAGGCATTGGCCGCGTCAGCATGCTGCTGATCCGCTTTATGATGGTCATGACGCCGATTGTCCTGCTGATCAACGGCTACACCAAAGGTGACTGGTGGGAAGCGGCGCTGTTCTCCCTCTCCGTGGCTGTCGGCTTAACGCCGGAAATGCTGCCGATGATTGTCACCTCCACGCTGGCGCGCGGGGCGGTCAAACTCTCTAAACAAAAGGTGATCGTCAAACACCTCGACGCCATCCAGAACTTTGGCGCGATGGACATTCTTTGCACCGATAAAACCGGCACCCTGACCCAGGACAAAATCGTGCTGGAGAACCACACCGATATCGCCGGAAAGACCAGCGAACGGGTGCTGTACAGCGCGTGGCTGAACAGTCACTACCAGACAGGGCTGAAAAACCTGCTCGACGTGGCGGTGCTGGAAGGTGTGGATGAAGAGTCTGCCCGCATGCTCTCCGGCCGCTGGCAGAAGGTGGACGAAATTCCGTTCGACTTTGAACGGCGCCGCATGTCGGTGGTGGTCAGCGAGCAGCCGGACGTACATCAGCTGATCTGCAAAGGGGCATTGCAGGAGATCCTGAATGTTTCCACGCAGGTGCGTCATAACAGCGAGATCGTGCCGCTGGATGAGACCATGCTGCGCCGCATCAAACGCGTCACCGATAACCTGAACCGTCAGGGGCTGCGCGTGGTGGCGGTAGCAAGCAAGTTCCTGCCCGCGCGGGAAGGGGACTACCAGCGTATCGATGAATCCGATTTGATCCTCGAGGGTTACATCGCATTCCTCGATCCGCCGAAAGAGACCACCGCGCCGGCGCTGAAAGCACTGAAAGCGAGCGGGATCACCGTCAAAATCCTGACCGGCGACAGCGAGCTGGTGGCGGCCAAAGTGTGCCACGAAGTGGGCCTGGACGTGGGCGACGTCGTGGTGGGGAGCGACATTGAGCACCTGTCCGACGATGAGCTGGCCGAGCTTGCCCTGCGCACCACGCTGTTTGCCCGCCTGACGCCGATGCATAAAGAACGCATCGTCACTCTGCTGCGTCGTGAAGGGCACGTGGTGGGCTTTATGGGCGACGGCATCAACGATGCGCCAGCCCTGCGTGCGGCGGATATCGGTATCTCCGTGGACGGCGCGGTGGATATCGCCCGCGAGGCGGCAGATATCATTCTGCTGGAAAAGAGCCTGATGGTGCTCGAGGAGGGCGTCATCGAAGGGCGTCGCACCTTCGCCAATATGCTCAAATACATCAAAATGACCGCCAGCTCCAACTTCGGTAACGTCTTCAGCGTGCTGGTGGCGAGCGCCTTCCTGCCGTTCCTGCCGATGCTGCCGCTGCACCTGCTGATTCAGAACCTGATGTACGATGTCTCTCAGGTCGCCATCCCGTTTGATAACGTGGACGACGAGCAGATCAAGAAGCCGCAGCGCTGGAACCCCGCCGATCTGGGGCGCTTTATGCTGTTCTTTGGGCCGATCAGCTCCATCTTTGACATTCTGACCTTCTGCCTGATGTGGTTTGTGTTCCACGCCAATACCCCGGAACACCAGACGCTGTTCCAGTCCGGCTGGTTCGTGGTGGGGCTGCTGTCCCAGACCCTGATTGTGCATATGATCCGCACCCGCCGCATTCCGTTTATCCAGAGCCGTGCCGCATGGCCGCTGATCGTGATGACGGGCATTGTGATGGCGCTCGGGATCGCGCTGCCGTTCTCGCCGCTTGCAAGTTACCTGCAACTTCAGGCGCTGCCGCTGAGCTACTTCCCGTGGCTGGTGGCGATCCTCGCGGGTTACATGGTGCTGACGCAGATGGTCAAAGGGTTCTATAGCCGTCGGTATGGATGGCAGTAACGGCAAGCCCGGTGGCGCTGCGCTTACCGGGCCTACGATCCGAACGTAGGCCGGGTAAGGCGAAGCCGCCACCCGGCAGCTGGCTTTCCTCCCAAATTCAACAACCTGTGATCTCCGTCAGCGCATTCGCTTGACGACAATTTGAGCGCATGTTAACAGAATGTTTTGCCTTTATTTGGCCCGTCAGATAAGGAACATTCATGTTACGGTACAGCCTCTTAACCGCCGGGCTCATGCTCGGCGCCTCCACCTTTGCCGCCCCGGCAGGCGACCTTCCCTTAATGCCCTGGCCTGCGAAGGTTGAACGCCCGACCACGCAGGGTGCGCTGGTGCTTAACAATCAACTCACCGTGAGCGTCAGCGGCGACGATCTGGGGGATGCGGTCAACCGCCTGCGCCAGCGCATCGCCCTGCAAACCGGCTGGACGCTACAGCCGCAGGCCGAAAAACCTGACAAGCCAACCATCCGTATTTCCATCGCTAAAAAAGTGAAGCCGCAGCCGCTGCCGGACAGCGATGAGAGCTATAAACTCACGGTGGACGCCAACGGCGTAAATATCTCCGCCAACACCCGCTTCGGCGCGCTGCGCGCCATGGAAACCTTGCTCCAGCTGATGCAGAACGGTGCCGAAAACACCTCGATTCCGTGGGTTACCATTGAAGAT
Source organism: Enterobacter sp. MGH85 (assembly GCF_001037655.1). Lineage (NCBI taxonomy): Bacteria > Pseudomonadati > Pseudomonadota > Gammaproteobacteria > Enterobacterales > Enterobacteriaceae > Enterobacter > Enterobacter sp. MGH85. The sequence goes on along the minus strand of NZ_KQ089925.1, from coordinate 353,675 downwards.
TCGCCGCGCTTCCCGTGGCGCGGGCTGCTGCTCGATTCAGCGCGCCATTTCATCCCGTTACCCGATATCAAACGCCAGATCGACGGCATGGCCGCGGCTAAGCTCAACGTCCTGCACTGGCATTTGACGGACGATCAGGGCTGGCGCTTTACCTCGAAGCGTTATCCAAAATTAACCCAGCTTGCCAGCGATGGGCTGTTCTACACCCCCGAGCAGATGCGCGAGATTGTGCGTTACGCTGCCGAGCGCGGCATACGCGTGGTGCCGGAAATTGATATGCCGGGCCACGCCTCGGCGATTGCCGTCGCCTACCCGGAGCTGATGAGCGCGCCGGGGCCGTACGCCATGGAGCGCCACTGGGGCGTGCTTAAGCCAGTGCTGGATCCCACCAAAGAGGCGACCTATACCTTTGCCAACGCGATGGTCAGCGAACTGGCGGCGATCTTCCCGGATCCGTATCTGCATATTGGCGGCGATGAGGTTGACGACAGCCAGTGGAAAGCGAACGCTGCGATCCAGAGATTCATGCGCGACAACAAACTGGCGGACAGCCATGCGTTGCAGGCGTATTTCAACCGCAAGCTGGAGACGATCCTTGAGAAGCACCACCGGCAGATGGTTGGCTGGGATGAGATCTACCATCCCGATCTGCCGAAAAGCATTCTGATCCAGTCCTGGCAGGGACAGGACGCGCTGGGGCAGGTGGCGCAGAACGGTTATAAGGGCATTCTCTCAACCGGTTTCTACCTCGATCAGCCGCAATCCACCGCCTACCACTACCGCAATGAAATTGTGCCGCAGGGGCTGAACGGCGTGGATGTGATAGCGGACACCGACAGCGTCCAGAGCTGGGCTTTCTCCATGCCGCGTCTGAAAGGCAAGCCGGTGGAAGGCAGCTTTACGCTGGTGAAAGGCGATGCCGGGTGGCGTGGATTTATTGATTTTGCCGGGAAATCGCGTCGGGCGGTGGATAACATTCAGTGGCGGGACGACAACCAGGTAACGTTTACCGTTGATACCTGGATGGGTGAAACGCGTCCGGTCGTTTCTGTTGAGAACGATAAGCTCAGCGGCTATTTCCTGGTGGGTAACGCCCGCTACCCGATCGACGGCACGCGTCTGGACGCGGTGCCAAAAGGCATACCGCCGGTGGTGCCGGACCCGGCGAACGAGGCCAATCTGCTCGGCGGTGAAGCCGCGCTGTGGGCGGAAAACGTGGTCGCGCCGGTGCTGGATATCCGTCTGTGGCCGCGCGCCTTTGCGGTGGCGGAGCGGCTTTGGTCGGCGAAGGACGTCAACGACATCGACAACATGTATACCCGGCTACAGGCGATGGACAGCTGGTCCACGGTATCGGTTGGGCTACAGCAGCATACCCAGCAGCAGGTACAGTTCACGCGCCTCGCTAATAATGCGGATACCTTGCCGCTGCAAATCCTCGCCCAGGCGCTTGAACCGGCGCAGTATTACACCCGCCAGCATCTTAAGTTCCAGGCCGGAAACTATCATCAGTTTGAGCCGCTCAACCGGCTCGCTGACGCGCTAAACGCGGAAAGTGCGACCGTGCGTCAGATGAATAAATGGGCTGATCGTCTGGTGAGCGATGCGGAAGACACGGAGAGCGCCGACGCGCTGCGCCACGTCTTTAACCGCTGGCAGAACAACACCAGCGACGTGCTGGCCTTGAGCGAAAACAGCTATCAGTTGAAGGCCATCAAACCGGTAATTCAGGAGGTGGACAAGCTGGCCTCGATTGGCCTGCGGCTGACGGATCTGGTGGCACGTCAGGGAACGCTGGATGATAAAGAGATCGCGTCGATCCAGAGCGAACTGGATAACGCGGCGAAAATCCAGGACGAGGTGGTGATTGCGGCGGTTTACCCGCTGGAAACGCTGCTGCGTGCGACGCAGAATCAGTAGAAAAAAATACCCCTCACCCCAACCCCTCTCCCCATAGGGGCGAGGGGCACTATCGGTACCCTCTCCCCTTTGGAGGGAGGGCCAGGCGAGGGGGCTCTATCGGTACCCTCTCCCCTTTGGAGGGAGGGCCAGGCGAGGGTGCTCTATCGGTACCCTCTCCCCTTTGGGGAGAGGGTTAGGGTGAGGGGTAAGGTTTTTCCACTCAGTTCTTCAACACCCACGCCTCTTTCCAGTGCGCGCCAACGCCAGGCTCAAACTGGTTTGCGGTTGGGCTGTACTGCACGCAGTAGCCGCTGTACGGGAAAGGCTTACATTCGTAGGTCTTACCGTCTTTTGGCTGTAGTACCACGGTGCCTGCTTTGTACGAGGCGATATTCTCCGGGAAGGTAAAGTCGTGGTGGCCGGTGCTGTCCGCAGCCGCATCGCTTTCCAGCATCAGGTTCAGCACGTCCTGGGCGAACATCGTGCCGTCTTTATTGGTCGCGTAGTATTTCAGCATATGGTGTCCCGCCGTCACGTCAGTCAGCGTCATGGTCACGTCCTGATTGACGTTGTTCATGTCCTGCTTCAGGTAACCTTTTTCCGCACCGTGGTGGTTCATCACGTGTGCTTCAAAATTAACGTCACCCTGTGTGTTGACGTGGAAGGTGACGGTCGCGTTGCCATGTTCGATTTTGCTGTATTGCAGATCGGAAACGGCGATGGTCTCGCTCACCTGCGCTTTTTGCTCTTCATAGGAGATGGCAACGGATTTCAGCGTGCTGCCCTCTTTCACGAATACGCTGTTGGCGCCGTGAACCGGGCTGATGTCACCGGCTTCATCTTTAACACCGACGCGGACATCGCTCTGAGCGGTGTTGATCTTCTGCGCCAGATCGTAAGACCACTGGTTAGCGTCGCCTTGTTCAGCAGAGCCGATGGTCATTTCGGTACGCATGGCGGTCACTTCACCGTTGGCGTCGAAGAAGCGTGCGATAACCTTATCGCCCACGTTCAGGTTATTACCGGCAATCTGGCCGCTCAGGGTTTTGCTCCATTCGGAAACGATCGCAGGCGTTTCGTCCGGGGTTACGTTGCCACCATTCCCGAAATCAACGTCAATGGCCTGATAAAAGCTATTTGAGGTGTCCGCAATTTCCCACACGCCGTAAATAACCTGGTAGCCCGTACGCGCAGGAACATTGCAAGTCATAGATTTTGTTACGGCTGGTGCCTGACTATTTCCGTTGATCGTACAGAATGGAGTTAATTCAAATTGATCGCGAGTCAGCGGCTTATTTGGATCCCAATTTTGTTTGGTGATGTAATAGCGCCAGTTAGTGGTTTTATGCGGTGCAGTATGATGCCAGACGAACTCATGCGGGCCTGCTGTTATCGGGTTTTTGGTCCAGGCATTCTGGCTTTGCTTATCCAGCTGAGAATACTGGGAAATACCTGCACTGGCGAGCTGGCCGTCCGGCGGCATAGCGCCGGTCGGGAAACCGGAAGTTTTTTCCACGCTCTGCGGTTCATACTGTACAGCGCCGCAATCAATATTTTGGCCAAGCTTACACATATAGGCGCGGCTGGCTGGTGATTCAATATAGCCGTGAGCAAATGCCGACGATGCAACGGTCACTGTCGCGAGGGCAAGTGCAATTTTTGAAAGTTTCATTACTCATCCATTATTAGAGAATATTACCGGGTGGAGAAGCTTAATAATGGACGGTGCGATTTGTCATTTTATATGGAGAGTAAAAATAGTCGAAATAAAAAGGACAGCTAAGCTGCCCTTTCTTAATTGAATTGAATTAGCGACGTACGGCAATCGCTTCAATTTCAATTTTCACGTCTTTTGGCAGACGCGCCACTTCCACGCAAGAGCGAGCCGGGAAGGTCGCGTTGTGCTCGGTGAAGAACGCTTCGTAAGTGGCGTTAACGGTCGCGAAATCATTCAGATCTTTCACGAACACGGTGGTTTTGACGATATCGCCCACTTTCAGACCGGCAGATTCCACGATCGCCTGCACGTTTTCCAGCGACTGACGCGCCTGCGCCGCTACGTCGGCTGGCACTTCACCGGTTTTTGGGTTCACCGGGATCTGACCAGAAGTGATGATCATGCTGCCCAGATCAACGCCCTGAACGTATGGGCCGATAGCCGCTGGTGCATTTTCCGTCGCGAGTACTTTGCTCATTTTTTCTCCAGAATTACAGCGTTAAGAATGTTCCCGGCCATTATAACAGCCGGGATTTCATTACCAACCTCAATTAGTTGGCCAGCACCACATAATGAGAAAACTCTTTTTCGCAGTATTTGCATTTGAGTGCGATGTCATTGGCGCGTTTTTTCACTGCGAAACTGGAGGAAACCGGCTCAGCATGACTGATGCAGTTGCTGTTCGGGCAGACCAGCACGCTTTCGATGCGATCCGGCAGGCTTGGGCGGGATTTGCCCACCACGTCGTAATCGTCGATGCGGTTAACCGTGGCGTCCGGCGCGTACAGCGACAGCTGGTTAACCTGCTCGTCGGTCAGGAAGGTGTTCTCGATTTTGATCAGGTCTTTACGGCCCATTTCGCCCGACGGCAGGTTCAGGCCGATGGTGATGCGCTGGTCCGTTTCGGTCAGTTTGAACAGCGTCAGCAGCTTAAAGCCCACCTGCGCAGGGATGTGGTCAATCACGGTGCCACGCTTGATGGCTTCAACCTGGAGTTTGTTATCGTGTGTCATGGTCGTCTCCCCTTACAGAGCTAATTCGCGATTCAGAACCAGTGCCAGTAACGCCTGGCGAGCGAAGATGCCGTTTCCGGCCTGCTGGAAGTACCAGGCGTGCGGCGTTTTGTCCACGTCTGTGGTGATCTCATCGATGCGCGGCAGCGGGTGCAGCACCTTCATATTGTCACGCGCGCCTTCAAGGTCGCTGGCGCGCAGCACGAACTGCGCCTTCACGTTGGCGTACTCGGACGGATCCAGACGCTCTTTCTGCACGCGGGTCATGTAGAGAATATCCACGTTGCCCATCACCTCTTCGATACTGGCGTGCAGGCTCCACGCGATGCCTTTCTCGTCCAGCATGTCGAGAATGTACTGCGGCATCGCCAGCGCGTCCGGCGCGATAAAGAAGAAGCGGTTGCCGTTAAATTTCGCCAGCGCCTGGGTCAGGGAGTGGACGGTGCGGCCATATTTCAGGTCGCCGACCATGGCGATGTTCAGGTTCTCAAGCGTGCCCTGCGTCTCCTGAATGGTGAACAGATCCAGCAGGGTCTGCGTCGGATGCTGGTTGGCGCCGTCACCGGCGTTCAGTACCGGAATGCCGCCGGAAAACTCGGTCGCCAGACGCGCCGCGCCCTCCTGCGGGTGGCGCATCACAATCGCGTCAACGTAGGTACTGATAACCGAAATGGTATCCGCCAGGGTCTCGCCTTTTTTGCCCAGCGACGTGTTGCTGCTGTCCGAGAAGCCCACCACGCTCGCGCCCAGACGGTGCATGGAGGTTTCGAAGGAGAGGCGGGTGCGGGTCGAGGCTTCGAAGAAGCAGCTTGCAATCACCTTGTGCTTCAACAGCTCCGGTTGCGGATTGGCCTTCAGTTTTGCCGCGGTTTCCAGAACCAGTTCCAGCTCTTCGCGGCTGAGGTCGTTTATGGAAATGATGTGTTTTTGATAAAGCGGATTCATGTTTATCTCCTGACGCCGGGCAAAAAAAAGCCCCTCAAATGAGGGGCTCTGGGAATAGGTTTAGCAACGGGAAGAAAAACGGCAGGCCAGCGTCTGATTTCAGACGCGGTAAGACGTTATGTCGTACACGCTTGACCATGCTTCCTCCCGGCAAATTGTCGGGCATTATACGCAGCTCGCTTTTGGGATCAAGCGATTTAATGCACGCTTTACTCAATGCAAACGGTTCTTTGTGAATATTAATGCGTTCTGAGTAAATAATTAATTTGCTTATGCACCAGCGCGGTGCGCTTCACTACGCGGGGCGCGACCCAGACAATACTGCTCCCGGCCACTACACCTAAAATTTCCGGTAACTGGTGATAATCCAGAATACGCGCCACCGCGCGGCCATATCCGGCGACGGTATGGATAAGGATAAATTCGCTGTTGTGCTCCACGCTCACCACCATTTCAGAGACCGTACGCGCCGCGTCGGGGGCCGGGCGCAGCTGGGGATTCAGCGAATAAATCTTTAGCCCTTTGGCATTGCGAATTTTTATGACACCAAGCAACTTGAGCAGACGTGAAACGGTGGACTGGCTGATGGTCTCAAAACCACGCTCCTGTAAGTCACGGCGGATCTCTTCCTGGGAGAGATAGCTCTTTTCCGCGATCAGACGCTGGCAGACCGTTAGCTGTAGTTGCTCTTTGGGAGAGTACTCTTCGTAATCCATCATAGTTCCCATATCAGTTCCCGAAATAACCGGTGGCACCGCACCGATCCGTAGGCCGGATAAGCGCAGCGCCATCCGGCAAATCACAACAAAGCGCCCAGGCTTAACGCCACCATAATCACCACCGTTAAAATCCCCAGCAGCGGCGCGACCCATTTCAGATAACGCACGTAGGGCACGCGGGCGATAGCCAGCCCGCCCATCACGACGGCAGAGGTGGGAGTGATCAGGTTGACGATGCCGGACGCCGACTGGTAAGCCGTAACCACCAGGTCGCGGTTGACGTTAGCGAAATCGGCAAGGGGCGCCATGATCGGCATCGTCAGAACGGCCAGGCCGGACGAAGAAGGCACAAGAAACGACAGCACCACTTCCAGCCAGTACATCACGTTGATGAACGCCACCGTCGACAATCCGGTGACCATTCCCTCGGCGCTGTGCAAAATGGTGTGGGTAATCATGCCCTTATCCATGATCACTACGATACCGCGCGCGATGCCGATTATCAGCGCGACGCCCAGCAAATCTCGCGCGCCGTTGATAAAGGTTGAGGTCAGCTCCTCTTCGCTCATGCGGGCGATCAGCCCGACGATAATGGCACTGGCGAGGAACACCGCCGAAATCTCCGCCATCCACCAGCCCAGCACCGCCACGCCGTAGATCATCACCGCGAAGGCGAGGGCGAAGATCACCAGGATGAGTTTGCGCACCGGGGTAAATTCCAGCGACTGCTCCCCCTTGTTACCGAGAAAGTGGGCGCGATTTTCTTCCTGCTTATCCGCCACGATCGACAGCGACGGATCCTTGCGCACCTTGCGGGCGTAGCGCATTACCCACGCCACGCAGATGATCCAGCCGATCACCAGCAGCGCGATGCGTAGCATGATGCCGTTGGTGAAGGGGATCCCGGCGGCGTTGGCGGCGATCACCGTGGCGAACGGGTTGATGGTGGAGCCGAGCGTGCCGATCCCCGCGCCGAGCAGCACGGTAGAGGCCGCAACCACCGGATCGAACCGCGCTGCCAGCATCACCGGCACCAGTAAGGTATAGAAGGGTAGCGACTCTTCGGCCATGCCGTAAATCGTGCCGCCTGCGGCAAACAGCGCCATCAGGATCGGGATCATCCACTCTTCGCGGCCGCGCAGTCGGGTGGTGACGCGCTCGATCCCGGCGTCTATCGCCCCGGTTTTAGTGACGATCCCGAGGAATCCCCCGATGATCAGAATAAACAGCGCCACGTCGATCGCCCCGGCCTGGCCGGACTCCGGATCGTACAGCCCGGCAATCGGCGCCATCAGCACGGAGACGAGCCCCTGCGGGTGCGCTGCCACGTGCGCGTAAGTGCCAGCAACCGGCACTTCTTTGCCGAGCGCCTCGTTCATCGCCATATGGTACTGCCCGGCCGGAACAATCCACGTCAGCACGGCAACCACGGCAATCAGAAAAAAGAGAATGGTATAAGCGGAGGGAAATTTGAACTTGCCCATGATGTTCTCCTGAGCCCGGCGCACCCCGCGGCGCGCCGGGCGGTGATTAGTCGCCGAGTGTCGCCACCATGACCGCTTTAATGGTGTGCATGCGGTTCTCTGCTTCGTCGAAGACGATGGAGTTCGGGGATTCAAAGACCTCCTCCGTCACCTCCAGCCCCTTCAGGCCGTACGCCATCTCGATTTCGCGGCCCACTTTGGTATGTTCGTTGTGGAATGCCGGCAGGCAGTGCATGAACTTGACGTTCGGATTACCGGTGGCCTTCATCACGTCCGCATTAATCTGATACGGCTTCATCAGGCTAACGCGCTCGGCCCACGCCTCCTTCGGCTCGCCCATGGAAACCCACACGTCGGTGTAGAGGAAATCGGTGCCCTGCACGCCTTCTTCCACATCGTCGGTGAGGGTGATGCGCGCGCCGGTCTCTTTGGCAATGGCGCGGCACTGCTCAACCAGCCCGGCCTCCGGCCAGAAGGATTTCGGCGCCACAAGGCGGATATCCATCCCCATTTTGGCCGCGCCGACCATCAGCGAATTACCCATGTTGTTGCGCGCGTCGCCGAGGTAGGCAAAGCTCAGCTCCGGCAGGGTTTTGCCCGGAGAGTGCTCCAGCATGGTCATCAGGTCGGCAAGGATTTGCGTCGGGTGGAACTCGTCGGTCAGGCCGTTCCACACCGGCACTCCCGCGTATTCGCCCAGCTCCTCAACGATGGCCTGGCCGTAGCCGCGGTACTCGATGCCGTCATACATGCGGCCCAGCACGCGCGCGGTGTCCTTCATCGACTCTTTGTGGCCAATCTGCGAGCCGCTTGGGCCGAGGTAGGTGACCTGCGCGCCCTGGTCGAACGCGCCCACTTCAAAGGCGCAGCGGGTGCGGGTGGAGGTTTTTTCAAAGATCAGGGCGATGTTTTTCCCGACCAGGGTTTGCTTTTCGCGCCCGGCTTTTTTGGCCGCCTTCAGCTCGATGGCGAGGTCGATCAGGTACTGGATCTCCGCCGGGGTGTAGTCCAGCAGTTTCAGGAAGTTGCGGTTTTTCAGGTTGATGGTCATGGGTAAATCCTTTTTAAAATTAATGTCTAAGACCTTACCCCTCACCCCAGCCCTCTCCCCAAAGGGGAGAGGGTGTAATCGTCCCCTCTCCCCTTTGGGGAGAGGGTTAGGGTGAGGGGAAATGGGTGCTCAGTTACGAATCAACGTGCCTTTCTCGCCCGCCAGGATCTCCGCGCCGTCGGCCAGCGCGCCGATCCCGGCAATGCCGTTGCAGGCTTCAACAAACTCGCGGCAGGCGGCCACTTTTGGCCCCATCGATCCGGCGTCGAACTGCATGCCTCTGAGCAGTTCCGGCGTGACCTGCGCCAGCGGGCGCTGGGTCGGCTTGCTCCAGTCGAGGTACACTGCGTCGGCATCGGTGAGGATCAGCAGGGCATCGGCCTCGATCTGCCGCGCCAGCAGAGCGGCGGAGAGGTCTTTGTCGATCACCGCCTCAATGCCGCGATAACCGTTGGCGTTTTCCACCACCGGCACGCCGCCGCCGCCGTTGCAGATGACCAGGTGGTCGCGCTGAATAAGCGCCGTAATGGCGTCGCTCTCCACGATGCGCTTCGGCTGCGGAGAGGGCACAACGCGGCGGAAATAGGCCCCGTCGGCCTTGAACACCCAGCCTTTTTCCGCGGCCAGTGCTTTCGCCTGGGCTTCGCCATAGACCGGGCCGATGTACTTGGTCGGGTTGCTGAACGCCGGGTCGGCGGCGTCCACTTCCACCTGCGTGAGCAGGACGCTCACCTCGCGCTGGGGCAGATTGTTTTTCAGCGCCTGCTGGAGCATGTAGCCGATCATTCCCTGGCTTTCTGCACCAAGGACGTCCAGCGGGTAGGGGGTGACTTTGTCGTAGGCGCTGTTTTGCAGCGCCAGCAGCCCGACCTGCGGGCCGTTGCCGTGCACCAGCACCACGCGCCATTGCTCCGTTAAGCCTGCGATGGTGCGGGCGGCCTGCTCGATGTTCTGACGCTGGATGTCCGCTTCCAGCGGCTCGCCGCGCTTGAGCAGCGCGTTGCCGCCAAGGGCCACAACCAGAGTGGGTTTTCGTTCCATGATGGCTCCTTTAAATTCCGTCGCGTTCCAGTGGGCAGCTCATGCAGCGCGCGCCGCCGCGACCGCGCCCCAGCTCGTCGCCCGGGATCGGCAGCACGGTGATGCCCGCCTTGTCGTATTTCTCGTTGGTCCAGACGTTGCGCTCGTAGCCGATCACCACGCCCGGACGGATGGTCAGGACGTTGTTGGCGTCGTTCCACTGCTCGCGTTCGGCTTCAAAGGCATCGCCGCCGGTGGTGATCAGGCGCACCTGGTTAATGCCGAGGGCTTTTTCGATGGCGTGCAGCAGGTCGGTTTCCTGGGTACGCAGCAGGCCGCCGCGTCCGTCCGGGGTGAGCGTCCAGCACTGGGCGTCCTTGCGCACCACTTCCGGGTAAACGGAGAAAGTGTCCACGTCGATGTGGGTCATCACGGTGTCGAGGTGCATGCAGGAGCGATGTTTCGGCAGCTCAACGGCGATCACGCGCTCGGCCTGACGATGTTTAAACAGGCTGTTGGCGAGGAACTCCACGCCCTGCGGCGTCGTGCGCTCTGACATGCCGATCAATACCGCCCCGCGGCCAATCACTAATACGTCGCCGCCTTCCAGGGTGGCGTGGTCGTAATTAATATTCTCGTCGCCGAAATACTTAATAAACTCGCCATCGGCAAATGCGGGGTGCCAGCGATATATTGCGCGCAGATTATTGGTTTCGCGCTGACGGGCGGGTTTCGCCATCGGATTAATGGAGACGCCGTTATATATCCAGCAGGAGGTATCGCGGGTAAATAAGTGGTTCGGCAGCGGCTTCATAATAAAATCATTCGCCGTGTGGGTATCGACCACCATATTTTTAATGGCCGCCGGAATTTCACCGTAGGTTAATCCGCCGCTTAATCTGCGCGCCAGTTCCCGGTGCGGCATATCCGCCAGCCAGCCGCGCACGTCGGCGGCAAAGGTTGGTCCCAGGCGATAGTCGGAGATTTGTGTTTCAAGAAGCCAGGCTTTTGCTTCGGCAATATCAAGCGTTTGCGTAAGAAGGTCGGTCAATAGAAGGACTTCCACACCCTGCTCGCGCAGCGTGTTTGCGAAGATATCATGCTCCTCTCCCGCCCGCTCAACCGAGAGCACGTCATCAAATAACAACTCCTGACAATTCGATGGCGTTAAACGTTTAAGACTTAAATTAGGACGGTGCAGCATAACGCTACGCAATTGACCAATTTCAGAACCGACGTAATGCTTTTCCATAATTATTCCTTTAACTGTTTTTCAGAATAAAAAGGGCATGCGCCATGTGATGTGTTTAATTTCATGGCGGCTAAGCTCAATTGATTTCGTGATTCATAGTAGGCGCTTAAATAATGGTTATTGTGACGCTGCTCACGCGAAAACCGATATTGAGCAGTTTATTTTCATTTGCATGATTCGTATCAGATAATGATTAATTTCATATTATTACGGGATGAATAGCTAAGCAGGAACGGGTGGCAATATTTGAGGTTGTTATTGTTTTGTAGAATTACATGTTTTGAAATATTTAGTTATGCTGTTGATTTTAATGAATAAAATTTTTCCTCGAGAATAGCTATGCAATAATGATAGTTAACTATTTTTCACTTAAGAGAAATCGATAAATAATTATGGATTTTTAAAGGAAATAACCGAAGTGATAAAGTGTGATGCAACAACAGGTTTTGTGAGTTACGTTTTAAATTCAGCGAGTTAGATAAGTTGCGTAAAGCTTAGGAAATGAGGTTATGCATAACGACTGCATAAATGCCTTTATGTAATTAACAGTGAATTAACACATTTTCCGATAAACATGCGCTGGCGCAAATCTTGTCTAAAAAGGGCTGGTATAGGAGAGGCGATTCTCGTATAAAAGATAAAAATGAAACAATGTTTTAATTTGAGGGTTGTATCATGATTATTGGCAATATTCATCATCTCCAGTCCTGGCTACCAGAAGAGCTGCGCCAGGCCATTGAGCACGTCAAGGCCCACGTCACCGACGCGACGCCGACCGGCAAGCACGACATCAGCGGCAACAGCCTGTTTTATCTGGTATCGGAGGACATGACCCAGCCGTTCGCCGAGCGTCGCGCTGAATACCATGCACGTTACCTGGATATTCAGATTGTGCTGAAGGGGCAGGAAGGGATGACCTTCAGCACCCTGCCGCACGGCACGCCGGACACCGACTGGCTGGCGGACAAAGACATCGCGTTCCTGCCCGAAGGCGAGCAGGAGAAAACCGTGGTGCTGAGCGAAGGGGATTTCGTGGTGTTCTGGCCGGGCGAAGTGCATAAGCCGCTGTGCGCGGTGGGGGCGCCTGCTAAGGTCAGGAAAGTGGTTGTTAAGATGCTGGTGGAGTAACCCTTACCCCTCACCCTAACCCTCTCCCCAAAGGGGAGAGGGGACTTTACCACCCTCGCCCCTTTGGGGAGAGGGCCGGGGTGAGGGGTTAGCGGACAATATGTGATCCAGCTTAAACTTCCCGCACTCCCTCCTCATCTCCCATTTACCTGCGCTTTTTCTCCGTCATAGTATGATCGTTAAATTAATGAACACTGTTCTATAATGTAGAACAAAATGATTCAGCAAGGAGATCACATGCCGCAGTCCGCGTTGTTCACGGGTATCATTCCCCCTGTCTCCACCATCTTTACCGCCGATGGCCAGCTTGATAAACCGGGCACCGCCGCGCTGATCGACGATCTGATCGCGGCAGGCGTTGACGGCCTGTTCTTCCTGGGCAGCGGCGGCGAGTTCTCCCAGCTCAGCGCCGAAGAGCGTAAAATCATTGCCCGGTTTGCGATCGATCATGTCGATCGTCGTGTGCCGGTCCTGATCGGCACCGGCGGCACCAACGCCCGGGAAACCATTGAACTGAGCCAGCACGCCCAGCAGGCGGGCGCGGACGGCATCGTGGTGATCAACCCTTACTACTGGAAAGTGTCGGAAGCGAACCTGATCCGCTACTTCGAACAGGTCGCCGACAGCGTCACGCTGCCGGTGATGCTCTATAACTTCCCGGCGCTGACCGGGCAGGATCTGACCCCGGCGCTGGTGAAAACCCTCGCCGACTCGCGCAGTAACATCGTCGGCATCAAAGACACCATCGACTCCGTCGCCCACCTGCGCAGCATGATCCACACCGTTAAAGCGGCCCATCCACACTTCACCGTGCTCTGCGGCTACGACGATCATCTGTTCAATACCCTGCTGCTCGGCGGTGACGGGGCGATCTCGGCCAGCGGTAACTTTGCTCCGCAGGTGTCGGTAAATCTTCTGAAAGCCTGGCGGGATAAAGACGTGGCGAAAGCGGCTGAGTATCATCAGACCCTGCTGCAAATCCCGCAGATGTATCAGCTGGATACGCCGTTTGTGAACGTCATTAAAGAGGCGATCGTGCTCTGCGGTCGTCCAATTTCTACGCACGTCCTGCCACCAGCCTCGCCGCTGGACGAGCCGCGTAAGGCGCAGCTGAAAACCCTGCTACAACAGCTCAAGCTCTGCTGAGCCGGACGATAACGATGACCATTGAGAAAATTTTCACCCCACAGGACGACGCGTTTTATGCGGTGATCACCCACGCGGCGGGGCCGCAGGGCGCGCTGCCGCTGACTCCGCAGATGCTGATGGAATCCCCCAGCGGCAACCTGTTCGGCATGACGCAGAACGCCGGGATGGGCTGGGACGCCAACAAGCTGACCGGCAAAGAGGTGCTGATTATCGGTACTCAGGGCGGTATCCGCGCCGGAGACGGACGCCCGGTTGCGCTGGGCTACCACACCGGACACTGGGAAATCGGCATGCAGATGCAGGCGGCGGCGAAGGAGATCACACGCAACGGGGGGATCCCGTTCGCGGCCTTCGTCAGCGATCCGTGTGACGGGCGCTCGCAGGGCACGCACGGCATGTTCGACTCCCTGCCGTATCGTAACGACGCGGCGATCGTGTTTCGTCGTCTTATCCGCTCTCTTCCGACGCGGCGGGCGGTGATCGGCGTGGCAACCTGCGATAAAGGGCTGCCCGCCACCATGATTGCGCTGGCCGCGATGCACGACCTGCCGACCATTCTGGTGCCAGGCGGAGCGACGCTGCCGCCGACCGTAGGGGAAGATGCGGGCAAGGTGCAGACCATCGGCGCGCGCTTCGCCAACCATGAACTCTCCTTGCAGGAGGCCGCCGAGCTGGGCTGCCGCGCCTGCGCGTCGCCGGGCGGTGGGTGTCAGTTCCTCGGCACGGCGGGCACCTCGCAGGTGGTCGCCGAAGCGCTGGGTCTGGCGTTGCCGCACTCCGCGCTGGCCCCGTCCGGACAGGCGGTGTGGCTGGAGATCGCCCGCCAGTCGGCGCGCGCAGTCAGTGAACTGGATAACCGCGGCATTACCACGCGCGATATCCTCACCGATAAAGCCATCGAAAACGCGATGGTGATCCACGCGGCGTTCGGCGGCTCCACTAATTTACTGCTGCACATTCCGGCCATCGCCCACGCGGCGGGCTGCACGATCCCGGACGTTGAACACTGGACGCGCGTCAACCGCCGGGTGCCGCGCCTGGTGAGCGTGCTGCCCAACGGCCCGGACTATCACCCGACCGTGCGTGCGTTCCTCGCGGGCGGCGTGCCGGAAGTCATGCTCCACCTGCGCGATCTCGGCCTGCTGCACCTGGATGCCATGACCGTCACCGGCCAGACGGTGGGCGAGAACCTCGACTGGTGGCAGAGCTCGGAGCGCCGGGCGCGCTTCCGCCAGTGCCTGCGCGAGCAGGACGGCGTGGAGCCGGATGACGTGATCCTGCCGCCGGAGAAAGCAAAAGCGAAAGGGCTGACCTCGACGGTCTGCTTCCCGACGGGCAACATTGCGCCGGAAGGATCGGTGATCAAGGCCACAGCGATCGACCCGTCGGTCGTCGGTGAAGATGGCGTTTACCGCCACACCGGCCGGGTGCGGGTGTTTGTCTCGGAAGCGCAGGCGATCAGGGCCATCAAGCGGGAAGAGATTGAGCAGGGCGATATCATGGTGGTGATCGGAGGTGGACCGTCCGGCACCGGCATGGAGGAGACCTACCAGCTCACCTCCGCGCTCAAACACATCTCGTGGGGCAAAACGGTGTCGTTAATCACCGATGCGCGCTTCTCGGGCGTGTCGACGGGCGCCTGCTTCGGCCACGTGTCGCCGGAGGCGCTGGCGGGCGGGCCGATTGGCAAGCTGCGCGACAACGACATCATCGAGATTGCCGTCGACCGCCTGACATTAACAGGCAGCGTGAACTTTATCGGCACGGCGGACAACCCGCTGACGCCGGAAGAGGGGGCGCGCGAGCTGGCACGGCGGCAGACGCACCCGGACCTGCACGCTCACGACTTTTTGCCGGACGATACCCGGCTGTGGGCGGCATTACAGTCCGTGAGCGGTGGCACCTGGAAAGGCTGTATTTATGACACCGATAAAATCATTGAGGTAATTAACGCCGGTAAAAAAGCGCTCGGCCTTTAATTATTTTTTGAGAGAAAACTGTCTGCGGAAAATATTCCGCGGGCGGTTTTTGCTTGTCTTTAATTTGCTAATTTAAACAATGAGTTGAGATATATCGTTGGCGTCACAAAAGCGAAATAACGTAATTCAGAAATAAGATATGACCATTGCTGATTAATTGAACAGCTCATTACACTCCATTAACACGATGTTGTAATTCAGCACACTATATAAGGGTGTAATTCTGATGACGCAATTAACCATGAAAGACAAAATTGGCTACGGGCTGGGTGATACCGCCTGCGGCTTCGTCTGGCAGGCCACGATGTTCCTGCTGGCCTATTTCTACACCGACGTGTTCGGTCTCTCCGCAGGCATAATGGGGACGCTGTTTTTAGTCTCCCGCGTGCTCGACGCCGTGACCGACCCGCTGATGGGGCTGCTGGTAGACCGCACCCGCACGCGGCATGGCCAGTTTCGCCCGTTCCTGCTGTGGGGCGCCATCCCGTTCGGCATCGTCTGCATGCTGACCTTCTACACGCCGGACTTCTCCGCGCAGGGCAAAATCATCTACGCCTGCGTGACCTATATTCTGCTGACTCTGGTCTACACCTTCGTTAACGTGCCGTACTGCGCCATGCCGGGGGTGATCACCGCTGACCCGAAAGAGCGTCACGCCCTGCAGTCCTGGCGTTTCTTCCTCGCCGCCGCGGGGTCGCTCGCCATCAGCGGCATCGCGCTGCCGCTGGTCAGCATCATTGGCAAAGGCAACGAGCAGGTGGGGTATTTCGGCGCCATGTGCGTGCTGGGCCTGAGCGGCGTGGTGTTGCTCTACGTCTGCTTCTTTACCACCAAAGAGCGCTACACCTTTGAGGTGCAGCCGGGTTCGTCGGTGGCGAAAGACCTTAAGCTGCTGCTGGGCAACAGCCAGTGGCGCATCATGTGTGCCTTCAAGATGATGGCGACCTGCTCCAACGTGGTGCGCGGCGGGGCGACGCTCTACTTCGTGAAATACGTGATGGATCACCCGGAGATGGCGACCCAGTTCTTACTCTACGGCAGCCTCGCCACCATGTTCGGCTCGCTCTGCTCCTCCCGCTTGCTGGGCCGCTTCGACCGCGTTACCGCCTTCAAGTGGATCATCGTCGCTTACTCGCTGATTAGCCTGCTGATTTTCGTCACCCCGGCGGAGCACATCGCGCTGATTTTTGCCCTCAACATTCTGTTCCTGTTCGTCTTTAACACCACCACGCCGCTGCAGTGGCTGATGGCCTCTGACGTGGTGGATTACGAGGAGAGCCGTAGCGGTCGCCGCCTCGACGGGCTGGTGTTCTCCACCTACCTGTTCAGCCTGAAGATTGGCCTGGCAATTGGCGGGGCGGTGGTGGGCTGGATCCTGGCGTACGTCAACTACTCCGCCAGCAGCAGCGTGCAGCCGGTCGAGGTGCTGACCACCATCAAAATTCTGTTCTGCGTGGTGCCGGTGGTGCTCTACGCGGGCATGTTCATCATGCTTTCGTTCTACAAGCTCACCGACGCCCGCGTGGAGGCCATCAGCCAGCAGCTGATCAAGCATCGCGCGTCGCAGGGCGAGGCCGTTCCCGACGCTGCGACAGCCGCATCCCATTAACCGGAGGCAACATGGAAATTACTAACCCGATACTCACCGGCTTCAACCCGGACCCGTCCCTGTGCCGTCAGGGCGAGGACTACTACATCGCCACCTCGACCTTCGAGTGGTTCCCGGGCGTGCGCATCTACCACTCCCGCGATCTGAAAAACTGGTCGCTGGTCAGCACCCCGCTGGACCGCGTGTCGATGCTGGACATGAAGGGCAACCCGGACTCCGGCGGCATCTGGGCACCGTGCCTGAGCTACGCCGACGGGAGGTTCTGGCTGCTCTACACCGACGTGAAGATTGTCGACTCGCCGTGGAAAAACGGCCGCAATTTTCTCGTCACCGCGCCGTCCATTGAGGGGCCGTGGAGCGAGCCGATCCCGATGGGCAACGGCGGGTTCGATCCCTCCCTGTTCCACGACGACGATGGCCGCAAATACTACCTCTACCGCCCGTGGGGGCCGCGCCACCACAGCAACCCGCACAACACTATCGTGATGCAGGAGTTTGATCCGCAGACCGGCACGCTCTCGCCCGAGCGCAAAACGCTGTTTACCGGCACGCCGCTCTGCTACACCGAAGGGGCGCATCTTTATCGCCACGCGGGATGGTACTACCTGATGGTTGCCGAAGGCGGCACCAGCTACGAGCACGCCGTCGTGGTGCTGCGTTCCAAAAATATCGACGGGCCGTACGAGCTGCACCCGGACGTGACGATGATGACCAGCTGGCACCTGCCGGAGAACCCGCTGCAAAAGAGCGGCCACGGCTCGCTGCTGCAAACCCACACCGGGGAGTGGTATATGGCCTACCTCACCAGCCGCCCGCTGCGCCTGCCCGGCGTGCCGCTACTGGCTTCCGGCGGGCGCGGCTACTGCCCGCTGGGGCGCGAGACCGGCATCGCCCGCATTGAGTGGCGCGACGGCTGGCCGTACGTGGAAGGCGGCAGGCACGCGCAGCTGACCGTGAAAGGCCCGCAGATGGCGGAGCAGCCTGTAGCCGTTCCGGGCATCTGGCGGGACGATTTCGACGCCAGTTCGCTCGACCCGGAACTGCAGACCCTGCGCATTCCGTTCGACGATACCCTCGGCTCGCTTACCACCCGCCCGGGCTACTTACGGCTCTACGGCAACGACTCGCTCAACTCAACCTTTACCCAGTCGACCGTGGCGCGCCGCTGGCAGCATTTCACCTTCCGGGCCGAGACGCGTATGCAGTTCTCGCCTGTCCACTTCCAGCAGAGCGCGGGGCTGACCTGCTACTACAACAGCAAAAACTGGAGCTACTGCTTTGTGGATTACGAGGAGGGGCAGGGCAGAACGATTAAGGTGATCCAGCTTGACCACAACGTGCCGTCGTGGCCGCTGCACGAGCAGCCGATTCCGGTGCCGGAACAGGCCGAGAGCGTCTGGCTAAGGGTGGACGTGGATAAACTGGTCTACCGCTACAGCTACTCGTTCGACGGCGAGACATGGCATACCGTGCCGATCACGTATGAGGCGTGGAAGCTGTCGGACGACTACATCGGCGGGCGCGGCTTCTTTACCGGTGCGTTTGTGGGACTGCACTGCGAGGACATCAGCGGCGACGGCTGCCACGCGGACTTCGACTACTTCACCTACGAGCCGGCATAGCCCAGTGCGCGTGAGAGCTCGAGCCCGGCCTGCTGAAGCTCCTCGCGGAAATTAGCCAGCTCGGCATCGTCCACGCGCGAGGTCAGGGTCGACAGGCTCAGGGCGGCAATCACGCGGGATTCGTGGTTCCACACCGGCACCGCCACGCAGCGCACGCCCTGCTCGTTCTCTTCGCTGTCCAGGGCATAGCCTTGTTCGCGGGTCTGCGTCAGGGCAGTCATTAACGCTTCCCGGGAGGCGAGGGTGGAAGGGGTATAGGTGGTGTACTGATAGCCCTCCAGCAGGGTGTTCAGCTCGGCCTCGCCCAGCCAGGCAATCAACACCTTGCCGATGGCGGTGGCGTGAACCGGCAGGCGGCGGCCAATGCGCGAATAGGCGATGGCGGCCAGCTTGCCTTCAATCTTCTCGATATAGACCCCTTCACGACCGTCCAGGATCCCCAGATGGGTGGTCTGCCCGGTCCGCTGGGACAGCTCCGTCAGCCAGCCTTTCGCCTTCTGGCGAATATCGATCGAGCCCACAACGAAATGACCGCGCTCAACCAGCTTCATGCCGAGGCGATATTTGCCGTTCTCCGGGTTCTGATCGATATAGCCGTGAAGCTGGAGGGTTTTCAGCAGCGAGTGGAGGGTACTCTTGCTCAGCCCCATCAGTTTGCTGATGTCGGTGATCTTAAGCTCGGTGGCCTGCTCGTTGAACAGGTCGAGGATCTGCAACGCACGTTCAACAGACTGAATAATCGGCATAATGCTGGCATGTCCACGCTGGAATGAAGGCGAAAACGTACCTTTTTCGGGGTGAAAAATCAATGAAATGGCGCCGGTGTTCTCCCTCTCCCCGTGGGAGAGGGCCGGGGTGAGGGCATCAGGCCGCATCGTCGCCTGATTCGCCCGGCGGCGCTGCGCTTGCACGGGCCTACGGGCTGGGTGTTCTCCCTCTCCCCCTGGGCTGAGGGATCCCCAGTAATTTTTTTATGCAGAAGCAATAAAGTTGCTTTCTAAATGACTGAGGGCTGTCAGCGATGCCCTGGTCCGGCTGTAAATCGCTGAGGCGTTTGCCTTCCGGCCGGGGCGAGGCGCAGGGATGCGCCGAGAGGGCGGCTTTACAGGGACGTTGCCTCCGCCCGTACCCGATAAGCCGGAAGGAATAAGCCGAGGGCACCGCGAAGCGGCGATTTACCGCCGGGAGCCCGGGTCGCCAGGGGGGTGGCGACTGAGCCACCCTGGCACGTTCACCGGTCATGTCGTTACAGAGTAGCAAGGAACATAAAGTGAACGGAATGACCACCACCGCCGTATGTTCCCCTCACCCTAACCCTCTCCCCGGAGGGGCGAGGGGATTGCTCAGTGCTCGCATTAATTTGTGGGGAACCCTCTCCCCGTGGGAGAGGGCCGGGGTGAGGGCACCAGACCGCAGAGGAGTCAATCACTCCCCAAGCGTCGCCACCATCACCGCCTTAATCGTATGCATCCGGTTTTCCGCCTGGTCGAAGACGATGCTCGCCGCCGACTCAAACACCTCGTCCGTCACTTCCATCCCGCCGTGCAGATCGAACTCCTTCGCCATCTGCTTGCCGAGCGTAGTCTGGTCGTCATGGAACGCCGGCAGACAGTGCAGGAACTTCACGTTCGGGTTGCCGGTGAGCGCCATCATCTGCGCGTTCACCTGATACCCGCGCAGCAGCGCTATCCGCTCCGCCCACTTCTCCTTGGCTTCGCCCATCGACACCCACACGTCGGTATAGATAAAGTCCGCGCCCTTCACGCCCGCCGCCACGTCTTCCGTCAGGGTGATTTTCCCGCCGTGCTTTTCCGCTAGCGCACTGCACTCCGCCACCAGGCTCTCTTCCGGCCAGCAGGCTTTCGGGGCCACCAGGCGTAGATCCAGCCCGGTCAGCGCCGCCGCTTCCAGCATCGAGTTGCCCATGTTGTTGCGCGCGTCGCCCGCGTAGACCAGCGTCATCTCGTTAAACGCCTTGCCCGGCAGGTGCTCCTGCATGGTCAGCAGATCCGCCAGCAGCTGCGTCGGGTGGAACTCGTTGGTCAGCCCGTTCCACACCGGCACGCCCGCATACTGCGCCAGCGTTTCGACGACTTCCTGGCCGTGACCGCGATACTGAATGCCATCGTACATCCGCCCGAGCACGCGTGCGGTATCCTTAATTGACTCTTTATGCCCAATCTGGCTGCCGCTCGGCCCTAACCAGGTAACGCGCGCGCCCTGGTCAAATGCGGCAACTTCGAAAGAGCAACGTGTACGGGTTGAGTCTTTTTCGAAGATGAGCGCGATGTTTTTTCCAGTAAGCTTTTGTACTTCCTTGCCATTTTTTTTATCGACTTTGAGCTGTGCGGCAAGAGTCAGCAGAGAAGTGAACTGTGCAGGGGTAAAGTCGAGCAATTTCAGAAAGTGTTTCTTGTACAGATCAGACATTTTATCCTCGCATGGCGAACGCCACTTATTGAATTAAAATTCACTTTATATGTGTAATTATTCATTTGCAACCCCGTTTCACAAATCTTTCCAACAAAGGTGGAGGCAAACCCGTCCGTGTGTGAAAATAGAAGTATCTGCCGCACTTTAAAGAGGATTGACCCATGGCAAACCCGGAATTACTGGAAGAGCAACGCGAAGAGACGCGTCTGATTATTGAAGAACTGCTGGAAGACGGTAGCGATCCGGACGCGCTGTACACCATCGAACACCATTTCTCTGCGGACGACTTTGAAGCGCTGGAAAAAATGGCCGTGGAAGCCTTCAAGCTGGGTTACGAAGTGACCGAGCCGGAAGAACTGGAAGTGGAAGAGGGCGACACCGTCATCTGCTGCGACATCCTGAGCGAAGGCGCGCTGAAGGCGGAGCTGATCGACGCGCAGGTCGAACAGCTGATGAACCTGGCCGAGAAGTTTGAAGTGGAATACGACGGCTGGGGAACCTACTTCGAAGATCCGAACGGTGAAGACGGCGAAGAAGGCGACGACGAAGATTACGTCGACGAAGACGACGACGGCGTGCGTCACTAAGCGTTTCAGGCGGTGGCACGCGCCACCGCTTTTTCAAGGCAGAACCATGGATTACCCGCAGATACTCGCCCCCGTACTCAACTTCCTCCAGTGCCCGACCCCGCAAGCATGGATTGATAAAGCCCGCGACCCGGCGAACCTGCCGTTGCTGCTCACCGACCACATGGTGTGCGAGCTCAAGGCCGCCCAGACTGCGCTATTACTCGTGCGTAAATACGTCGCCGACGAAAGCGGTGCCGATGCGCTGCTCGACTGGCTCAAGCCCTACGAACAGTTCACCTTCCGCGACGGCCCGGAGCCGGACTTCATCGCCCTGCACAAGCAGATTGGCAAAAGCGTGATGCCCAAAACCGACGACCCGTGGGGACAGGCGCTCATCGACAGCATGGTGCTGCTGATTAAAGAGGAGCTGCACCACTTCTGGCAGGTGCGCGAGGCGATGCTGGTCCGCGACATTCCGTACGTCAAAATCACCGCCAGCCGCTACGCCAAAGGGATGCTGAAGGAAGTGCGCACCCACGAACCGCTGACGCTGATCGACAAGCTCATCTGCGGCGCCTACATCGAAGCCCGCTCCTGCGAACGCTTCGCCGCGCTGGCCCCGTTCCTCGACGACGACCTGCAGAAGTTCTATCTCTCGCTGCTGCGCTCGGAAGCGCGCCATTATCAGGACTACCTGACGCTGGCTCAGCAGTTGAGCGACGACGATATCTCACCGCGCATACAGCTTTTTGGCGAAATTGAAGCCACACTTATCTCGACACCGGACAACGAGTTTCGCTTCCACAGCGGCGTGCCGGTGTAACCCGGCATAACTCAAGGATAAGGATGCGAGATGAATAAAACGTGGACCCGTATTGTGATTGTCGTCATTGCGGCTGCCGCCGTGGCGTTCTGGGTGTTTTTCGACAGGCAGCGCGCTCCGGAACGGCAGATGGATAACGTCCTCAACGAGATGCCCGCCTGGCAGGTGATTAAGGAGCAGGAGCCCGCGCTGCATCAGCGCATCCTCGACCAGATGGCCGCCCTGCAAAAAGCGGGCGAGCCGGAGCAGCAGATTATCGACACCATCCAGCCGCAGATCCTGCATCTGCAGATGACGCGCCTGCAAAACGCCCCGGACGCCAACGTGGTGAACTACATGACCATCAACATGGAGCAGACCGCCGCCATCCAGAAGGTGAGCGACGACGCCTGTTTCCGCTTCCTCTATCCGATGGTGAAGGGCGGCATCAACCCGATGCGCATGCTGGATAAAGACCTGATGGCGCGGCGCATGCAGGCCGACGCCGACATGATGCGCGCGGCCTACGGTAAAAACCGCCACACCGTGACCCAAGCCGAGCGTGAGGCGGCCGTCGAGGATGTCCGACCGATTATGAAGCAACTTGCCGATCAGTACGGCGAGGACATCCAACTGCTGCAGATGCCGGAGAAGGCGGCGGGCAAAGAGAAGCTCTCCTGCGATATGGTGCAGGAGATGTGGGCCAAGGTGCTGGCGCTGCCGGAGCAGAAGGCGGCGGGGGTGATTCGGCTGGCGGTTTCTGAGCTGGACTGACGAAGGGCGCTGGTTTTTTGGGCACTTAGCGCGGGTTTAGCGCGTCGTCGCTTGCATGGCGGCGCGCGACAGGTATAATCCACAACGTTTCCGCATCCCCTTCAGTGCCGAAGTGGCGAAATCGGTAGACGCAGTTGATTCAAAATCAACCGTAGAAATACGTGCCGGTTCGAGTCCGGCCTTCGGCACCATTAGTACTTCCAATACCATCCGAGAAAGTCCACGAAACCCTTTAAAATCAATGGTTGCAGCGATTTTTCCGTCCCGAGTTGTCCGAGGTAGTCCGTTGAAATCAGGACGTCATTGGGGGCATAATTGGGGGCATCTTAACTTCGATTAGTAATGTGCCCCCAAATGAAGCTCAACGCCAGACAGGTCGAGACCGCAAAGCCAAAAGACAAAACCTACAAAATGGCCGATGGCGGCGGTTTGTATCTCGAGGTTTCGGCCAAGGGTTCTAAATACTGGCGCATGAAATACCGACGCCCCTCTGACAAAAAAGAGGATCGCCTCGCTTTTGGTGTTTGGCCTACTGTGACGCTTGCTCAGGCAAGAGCAAAACGCGACGAAGCTAAAAAGCTCTTAGTGCAGGGTATAGACCCCAAAGCCGAACAGAAAGAAGCTCAGGCCGAGAATTCGGGGGAATATACTTTCGAGACTATCGGTCGTGAATGGCATGCCAGTAACAAGCGCTGGAGTGAAGATCACCGATCACGCGTTCTACGCTATCTTGAGCTTTATATCTTCCCTCATATCGGTTCGTCCGACATTCGCCAGCTCAAAACCAGCCACCTGTTAGCCCCGATTAAAAAAGTTGATGCCAGTGGTAAACACGACGTTGCTCAGCGCCTGCAACAGCGCGTTACGGCCATTATGCGTTATGCCGTACAGAACGATTACATCGACTCAAATCCAGCCAGTGATATGGCCGGTGCGCTATCTACAACCAAAGCGCGACATTACCCTGCTTTACCCTCTAGCCGATTCCCTGAGTTTCTTGCTCGTCTTGCTGCTTATCGTGGCCGTGTAATGACACGAATCGCGGTCGAGCTTTCCTTACTAACTTTTGTGCGTTCCAGTGAGTTACGTTTCGCGCGTTGGGATGAGTTCGACTTCGATAAATCTCTCTGGCGTGTACCTGCAAAACGAGAAGAGATTAAAGGCGTGCGTTACTCGTACCGTGGCATGAAGATGAAAGAGGAACATATCGTTCCGCTTAGTCGGCAGGCGATGATTTTGTTAGAGCAGCTTAAGCAGATTAGTGGCGATAAAAAGTTACTTTTTCCGGGTGACCATGACACAACTAAGGTTATGAGTGAAAATACGGTTAACAGCGCATTGCGTGCGATGGGATATGACACTAAAACCGAGGTTTGCGGGCATGGGTTTAGGACGATGGCGCGTGGTGCGTTGGGTGAGTCAGGGTTATGGAGCGATGATGCGATTGAACGACAATTGAGCCACACAGAGCGTAACAATGTGCGTGCGGCTTACATACATACTTCTGAGCATTTGGATGAACGCCGTTTAATGGTGCAATGGTGGGCTGATTATTTAGATGTAAACCGCGACTTACATGTAACACCTTATGATTTTGCAAATAATAAGTAATTTACATAGCCCCCTCTCATTTGTGAGAGGGGGCTATATTTATTCTTCACTTCCTAATTGACCAGTAATAATTCTTTCAAATTTTAATATTAATTTACTGATTTCTGGGTCTGATGTTCTCTCTTCAGCTTGTTTTAGCCTTGTTATAGCATCATCAAATACAGTTATATCTTTTGATTTTCTATAAAGTTCGAGCCCAAGAGAACAATAAGAACTTAAGATATATTTATGATCAGGATAGCGCTGCAAAGCAATGATGGCTACTTTCTCTGCTTCCCTTAAGATTGTAATCCGATCTTCAGTCATGATTCCTGGGGTATTAACTGCTCTTGCCGTCAGAAGAGAAACTTTGTATCGCATAATTGCACTGTCAGATCTAAAATCTTTGTCAAAAATTCTAATTTCTGTTTCTGCTTTATCAAACTCACCCAAATCAATCATATTTCGAATTAGTCGGTGTCTAGGCAATCTTTCTCCAGGCGCTATTGATATCATTTTACGCAACAGTCGGTTTTGCGCTGTTTTGTCTGAAATCCTCTGTAAGCCATTTTCTATGTTACAAAGTTCTCTAATTGTGCGGATTTCTATATCATATGTTGGTGAAATACAATCAATGACTTTGTCAAATAATGATATTATATCTGAAGTGTCCGAGTACTTGTATTTTGCAATTATGTCTACTATTACTGAATGCCGCCCTCTCCAACCATAAATACCCTCTCGTTCACTGACGGTATATTCGTTTATAATCTCTGAGAGATTAACTAAGATAGCCTGAATAGCATCGCTAGGGATGCTTAGCAGTCTGATGATCAACTGTCTATGAACCCTTACTCCTGCACTTTCCATTGCGGCTACAATTTTATATATCTCTTGAAGTTCCGATGATAAATGTGCATATTCTCGTAAAATAATGTCATCAAATTTTTCAGAGGCAAATATATTTTTCAAGCAAACAAACATATCAGACTCACATCTAACGGCTAAGCGCCTTTTTCTTTCTGGCCTGGAGAAACCACTAAAATTCTCCTCAGTTAACCCTCTCATTGTTGTATTGTTTTCTATCAGGAACAAGAGTCGATCTATCTCTTCACTAGATAGTTGAGACAGGCTAACATCTTTACCATGTTTGTATATATTAGGCGTTTTGATGCGAGGATTCCAAAGATTCTTCGATGAAGCACAAATTATCTTCAAATTAGAAATATTATCAGAACGTAATCTATCAATTAATTCGTTAATTGCGTTTAATTGAGAATGAGCTTCATCTATAAACAAAATACCTATTTTATCATTTTTTACAAGCTCTTTACTTACGTCTAGCCAGGCTAGAGCTTCTAAATTAAAATCATTTTTATGCTCCCAGCAAATGATCCCTTTATCAACGCATCTAACTAGCATTTGTCTAGCTGCGGTTGTTTTTCCAACACCACTAGCTCCAAGAATTATGAGAGAGGTAATATCTTGCGAGGATATAAGTTGGTCACTCAACCCTATAATATCGCGCTCAAACGTCAATCCTGATTTAATATCTGAATAAAGTGCTGGCCATCCATTGAACATTGCAATCGCATCACCTTCTCCAGCCATTAAATGATTAACATCTTGAGTGGTGGCTCTTAACTGAATAGTATTGTAAAAGTAATCTTGATCGTTTCTTTGTGGCCCAACCTGAGGTTTAGCAGCTGCTAACTCCGCAAAAAAGTCATCAATGCCTCCGAAGCAAACTTTAAATCCTCTCTTCTCATAAAGCATAGCCCTGTTATCATCACGGCTATAAAGAAATAAAGAAACTTTACCAATCCCGGAAATTGCATTTATGTTGGCTGTTTTTTCAATAAGTTCTTTAATGTGAGCATCTGCTAGAGAATGGCCTATTATTATTAAATGAGAGTCACTAATATCATTTTTAAATCTATCCCAGAGTTTTTCCCTATATTCGACAGTTTGATCGTAATCTCCGTCACTAATTATTATCCTAGACTGAATGCCGTCAACTATATCCTTATCTATCGTGCCGTGTAATTTGAAGTATTTTAAAGTGTCCGCCCCCCCGGCACTTGAAAAGTCAAAGTTGGATGAAATGGGTCTTATTCTTTTTTGGGAGGAATTATAACTCTGTTCAATTAACTCATCATAGTTTGTGGTGTATATCGACTTCCAGTCATATAGTGGAGTATTGAGTATTCCACCAGTAGGTTTAAGATCTTCAAACATCTTTCTTAATTCGGTGATCATCTCATATCTGGTATATTTGGTTTCCAGTATGCTTGTGAACTCTCTAAGGGTATATCCATTTGCATCTTCTTTAAATCTAGCAGCCAGTTTTCTAATTATTCCTTCCACGCTAGGTGCTCTAGATGGAATTGATGAACCCGCACCAAAAAATAAAACGGTTTTTTCAGGCGTTATGTCATGTACTAATTGTTTAATGTCTATAGGCATATTAAATCCATTTGGCTTTAGCTTATATTGGCGGTTTTATATTTCTTACAATCTTAAATCTATTTTTGACACAAATAGACTATTTATTCCTTTAATAGTGATATATGTTTCTGAACTTTGATATAGATCACGTTACACTAATCTAAGCTCTGGCGCGCAATGCTCTCCCCGCCCCGCCTGCCCGCTTAAGGGGGCGCTTTTAATGCAGGTGCATGATCGGCCTCAGGGTGCGCCAGTGCTGGCGCTGGCGGGGAATTCAGTGTCGTTAAAACGCATGCAAAACCATGCAACTATGCATGCATGGCTTTTATACGTAAAAATGGCGGGATTTTCGGGGATTTTTAAGCGGACTAATGCACGGCCAGTTCTGCACGGCGGCGGGTGTAATTCAGGTTCTGTGCAGGCGTGAATTTTTCACGACTATCATCGCACGAAGCCGCGTCAGGTCTGAATCCGATGGCCGTTAAAATGTCATTATCCTGCGCCGAATAATTAATTTTTTCACCGGCGACCAGCCAGAGCTGTAGCGCCTCACGCAGACAGTCGAGTGAGTGCTGCATGGCGCAGCGCTGAACGGCGGAATGTTGCCCGGAATAATTCATCAGTTCAGGGGCAAGGGTGGCGGCCAGCTCCGCGCCGTGCGCCTGCATAAAATCATTTAAACGGTCGCGGATGCTGATGCGCTGCACCTCCTCATGCGAGCGGATGTAGCGACCGGCAGCCTGATTAATTTCCCATTTTTTCACGTCGATAATTTCACGCAGCGTTTGCAGGCTCCGGCCGCTGTGGCCGCTGCCGGCAAGCTGTTCGCGGTATGCCTGTTCGGCCTGCGTCAGTTCATCCCTGCGTTGCAGCCAGGCGGATTTGTTTGCCTGACAGGCCTCAAAGGCTTTCTGTAGCGTCAGTGTGGTCACGTATGTTTCTCCTGATGACTGGACGTGCTCACGCACCGGCACGGTTAACGGTGGCCGCCGGTGCGGGTACCGGGATAACCGGCTCTGTCACCGGTGAACGAATAACCCCGTCGATGGATTCAAGCGTACGGAACGTGGCCGAGCATTCAATGTTCATGCACTGGTGATAGCGCTGTTTGACGTTATCGGACAGATACCGACTGGTGCGGGAATGCGCGCTGGTTTTACAGAACGGGCAGTGAAACATGCTTACTCCTCCGCTTTTGTCTCGCCATTTTCAGCCAGTTTTCTGGCGAGCATCATTCTCTTAGCAGGGCTGCGTAAAAGCTCCGTATCCACGCCGGTAATCTGCGGCCGGTGCATGCCCGTCACGGACAACACCGGCTCCTGCGTCATATCGAATTGATACAGGATGCCCTGACGGCTCAGCGCATCGCGCAGCTCGCCGGTGGCCACGGACTGCGGGGCGCTTACACCCTTCATTTCGAGGGCACGAACACGCAGCAGGAAAGCGCGGATAAGGGTGACGGGAATCGCATTGACAGCCTGTGCCCATTCCGCACCGGCGTAAGCGGTAAAGGCATCTTCATGCGCTGACAGGTATTTATTGCCGGTGGAGCAGGCATTCAGCATGGCGCGTGTCCGGTCGTTCTCCAGCTCCGCAATCAGGCCGGTGAACTCGTCGGCCAGCTCGCGACTGGCGATACGCCTGCTGTGCTCAGCTTTCATTTCAGGGGTGAGACTGCCGCGCAGGGTGCGAAAGCGGCTGCGCCAGTCCTGCTCCGCTTCTGCGCTCTCATCAAGGGCGGTCTGCCGCTCCTGCTTACAGCGTTCAATGGACGTATCAATCTCTTTCAGAACCTGCATGCTGGCCGCGTGGGTGTCTCTGGCCGTAGTGAATACGCTCAGCTTGTCGGTGATGCGCTGGCTGTTCTCTGCGGACTGCCTGGCGGCAACATCTTGCAGGGCGGTGATGAGTGTTTCGGGTTTCATGTTCAGGCTCTCCGTTTATTCAACCTGAAATGATTCTGCCCTTCATCACACAACATCTCGATTCATCGCAGTTGTGGCAGTTCTGGCACAAACAGCACTCAAAACCCGGCTTGCCAGAGAAAGGTCTCAGCAAAACCTTACTCATCGTTTGTTTTTTTACTTATAACTATTCACCACTGTTCACTGAAAAGAAAAAGACAATTAATACAGTAAGATAAGGGGTGAACAGTTGAGGTTGTGACTGTTCACCAACTGTTCACTACTGTTCACGCTATAGAAATTTAGCATTGCCTCATAATTACGTTAATTTCTATTAATTAACATATAACCATAGGTGTAAATAATCGAAGATAAATTCTTATTTCCGCCTGAAGCCATTTAAAGTCATTTAAAGCAATTTGAAATTTTGCTGCTCAAAATTCAGACAGTCTGTGCCATGCCTCATACAAAATTCACTTGTTGCATCAGACCAAAATATTCACAAAATAGAGCGCTACCTGATACCGGACGGAAACGTCCGGATCTCTGCGGATATTAACGAGGTAGCGTTATGCATACAGTTTCATCAGCACTATCGACCCACACTGGCACGCACCCGATGCCGGTTTCATCCCCGGCTCAGGAACGTTTTTTACGTCTTCCGGAAGTAATTCATCAGTGCGGCCTATCCCGCTCCACGCTCTACGATTTAATTGCCCGTGATGCTTTCCCGGCTCAGGTTTCCCTCGGGGGTAAGAATGTCGCTTGGCTACAATCTGAAATCACGGCGTGGATGGAAGAACGTATCGCCCACCGTAACCGGAAATACAACGCATGAATCAGAACCGTTTTCACAAAGCCCCTTTTTCTGGCTTGCATCTGTTGTGTGTTTCCTGGTACAGTTTTGTCGCTGTCGCAAAATCGACAGCCGGGCGTAGGAACCCGTGTTACTTCAAGGCGACACCAGACGCGCCATGCGTCTTTTTTTACGTCGTTGCTCAGGCTCACCTTATTTTTGGGCTGTGGTGGTTTCACACCAGCCTGTATCAGATAATGGTGGTCCGGGCGGGGCAGCCCTCGGGCTGGCCGGTTTCCTTGAAGGCCGGTATTCCTACCCCCGTCCGGGCTACCACCCATGAGTGTAGGAACTCTGGTGGTAGTAATAACCGCTACTTCAAGGAGGTTGCCCCTATGGCTACGACCCTCACCCCGTCACACCCGCAGTTTGTCTTTGTGTTTGCCGCCGTCCGTCGCGCAGACCGTAAGCCCCGTATCTGTATGCTCCGCACCGTTGCCGGTGACGAGCTGGCCGCCCGTCGCACCCTTGTCCGCGAATACGTGCTTTCCCTTGCCGCCCGTCTGCCAGTTGTGGAGGTGTCACATGCCTAATAAAAACACACCTCAGACCGTCTCAGCGCGTCGTGATGACCTTAACCCCATGCAGGAACACCTCAGCATAGAGGCGTACCATAAACTCAATCGCGCAAGCGCCGTCTCACAGTTCATTGGTGGAGATTTGCTGCACCGTGAACTGAACGGTCTACACCAGCTATACCTGCCGCAGATTTTTAGTTATATCCATGAGGACGTTAGCTACGTACTGGAAGAGCTGAAAGCCAAAGGCCTGTGCCGTGACTTTCTCGCCACGACATCGGGGAACGGAGGGGAGCACCATGTTTGATTTCCCTCAGCCGGGTGAAACATACCGTTGTTCAGGCTTTCCTGACGTGGTGGTGTCAGGCATTCTGGCCGACGGTATTCCATGGGATATGCCGTACCGCTGCCCTGGGCAAGTCTGGAATCCCTACCGGCGCACCTACACCATCCTCATTCGTATTATCGCTACTGGTGATATGGCAGAAATTCCACTCGGTCGTTTTTTGCGTGAATTTACCTGCGAGTCTCCCGACGTATTTAAACGCAGTCCTGAAAACCGCCATGCTGTTCTGAGTGAGCTTGCCGCAGACCCGGAATTACAGAAATGCCGGGTGCGGAATATCGATAAATATCCTGACGATATTCCCCCGGTTAAACGCCCGGCACCGGTGGCGTATAAATGGCGAAATAATTTCAGGCCGGAAACGGAAATAAAACCGGATAACAGCTACCGCCATTATCTGTAATTACAAAACGATAACGAATATTAAACGTGCGTATCTGCGCAGGGATACGCACGACCTCAGGAGACGAAATTATGCCTGTTAACAGTGCAGAACGGCCGCAAAATATAAATCAGCCCACCATCAGCCGGGCAGACCTTGAATGCCTTGAACACCTTCGCAACGTCGGCCAGCTCGTCGGCGATCTGATGCAGGTGCAGGACTGCACGGCCATTCGTCGTGACCCTGCGCAGCAGTTACAGCTCACCTCCGTGATTTACCTCATGACCGCCCAGCTCGACGGCGTGGTCGAACACTGCAATCAGCGCTGGCTGACCGGGGAGGGTAACGTATGAAAAAGCCACTACCGCCCATATTACGCGCCGCGCTGTATCGCCGCGCTGTCGCCTGTGCGTGGCTGACAGTATGCGAACGTCAGCACCGCTACCCGCACCTCACCCTCGACGCACTGGAAAGCGCCATTGCCGACGAGCTGGAGGGCTTCTACCTGCGCCAGCACGGCGAGGAAAAAGGCCGCCAGATTGCCTGTGCGCTGCTGGAAGATTTAATGGAAGCCGGACCGCTCAAGGCCGCGCCGTCGCTGTCCTTCCTCGGGCTGGCCGTGATGGATGAACTCTGTGCCCGTCATATCACATCGCCTGTCATGCACTGAGGGAGAAAATAACGATGAAAATGAACGTAACGGAAACCGTAAAACAGGCGTGCGGCCACTGGCCGCGCATTCTTCCGGCGCTGGGTGTGAAGGTCATGAAAAACCGGCATCAGGCCTGTCCGGTGTGCGGCGGCTCTGACCGTTTCCGCTTTGACGATAAAGAGGGGCGAGGGACGTGGCTCTGTAATCAGTGCGGCGCGGGGGATGGCCTGAAACTGGTCGAAAAGGTGTTCGGTGTAAAACCATCAGAGGCAGCCCAAAAGGTGAACGCCGTGACCGGCAACCTGCCGCCGGTTGCCACGGAAGTGATTGCGGCCGCAGAGGCTGAAACGGAGGCTGACCGCCAGGCTGCGGCCGCGCTGGCCGTCAGGCTCATGGAGAAAACCCGACCGGCCAGCGGCAACGTCTACCTCACCTGCAAGGGCTTCCCCGACCGGGAATGTCCGGTACTGTCGGCCACACACAAAACCGGCGGCGTGACGTTCCGCGCCGGGGATGTGGTTGTCCCGTTGTATGACGATACCGGCGCACTGGTTAACCTTCAGCTTATCAGTTCTGACGGTCTCAAACGCACCCTGAAGGGCGGTCAGGTTAAAGGGGCATGTCATGTCATCGAAGGGAAAAAACAGGCCGGAAAGCGCCTGTGGATTGCGGAGGGCTATGCAACCGCGCTCACCGTGCATCACCTGACCGGTGAAACCGTCATGGTGGCGCTGTCGTCCGTGAACCTCCTTTCTCTGGCGAGCCTTGTCCGTCAGAAACACCCGGCCTGTCAGATTGTGCTCGCCGCCGACCGCGACCTGAGCGGCGACGGCCAGAACAAAGCCGCTGCGGCCGCAGACGCCTGTGAGGGCGTTGTCGCCCTGCCGCCGGTATTCGGTGACTGGAATGATGCGTTTATGCAAAAAGGCGAAGAGGCGACACGAAAAGCGATTTATGACACCATCCGGCCACCGGCTGACAGCCCTTTCGCTACCATGAGCGAGGCAGAATTTACCGCCATGAGCACCAGTGAAAAGGCAATGCGGGTGCATGAGCATTACGGAGAAGCGCTGGCCGTGGATGCAAACGGCCAGCTCCTGTCCCGCTATGAGGCCGGGATATGGAAAATCATTCCACCGTCGGATTTTGCCCGCGACGTTGCCGGGTTGTTCCAGCGTCTGCGCGCACCGTTCTCGTCGGGGAAAATTGCCTCAGTGGTGGAGACCCTGAAACTGATTATTCCGCAGCAGGATGCCCCGGCACGGCGTCTGATTGGCTTTCGCAACGGTGTACTCGATACCGCCACGGGTACTTTCAGCCCGCATCATAAATCGCACTGGCTGCGCACACTCTGTGATGTCGATTTTACCCCGCCGGTGGAGGGGGAAACGCTGGAAACCCACGCCCCGGATTTCTGGCGCTGGCTCGACCGTGCCGCCGGTGGCAGACCGGAAAAGCGCGACGTGATACTTGCCGCCCTGTTTATGGTGCTGGCTAACCGTTACGACTGGCAGCTTTTTCTCGAAGTCACCGGTCCCGGCGGGAGCGGAAAAAGTATTCTGGCCGAAATTGCGACGATGCTTGCCGGGGAAGATAACGCCACGTCGGCCACCATCGAAACGCTGGAATCACCCCGCGAACGTGCGGCTCTGATTGGCTTCTCGCTGATTCGCCTGCCTGACCAGGAAAAGTGGAGCGGTGACGGGGCAGGACTAAAGGCCATCACCGGCGGGGATGCGGTCTCGGTAGACCCGAAATACAAGGATGCATACTCCACCCATATTCCGGCGGTGATCCTGGCCGTGAACAATAACCCGATGCGCTTTACCGACCGCAGCGGCGGTGTTTCCCGTCGCCGGGTTATTCTACATTTCCCGGAACAGATTGCCCCCGAAGAACGCGACCCGCAACTAAAAAATAAAATCGCCCGCGAGCTGGCCGTAATTGTGCGCCAGCTTATGCAGAAGTTCAGCGACCCGATGACTGCCCGTGCTCTGCTCCAGTCACAGCAGAACTCCGACGAGGCGCTCAGTATTAAACGCGATGCTGATCCGACGTTTGATTTTTGCGGCTATCTGGAAGCACTGCCGGAGCCTGAGGGTATGTATATTGGCAATGCCAACATCATTCCGCGTCAGCCGCGCCTGTATCTGTACCATGCCTATCTGGCGTATATGGAAGCCCACGGCTACAGGAATACACTCAGCCTCACCATGTTCGGTAAGGGACTGCCGGCCATGCTGAAAGAGTACGGGCTAAGTTATGAGAAGCGCCGAAAAAATCAGGGCGTACAGACCAATCTGGCACTCAGAGAGGAAAGTAACGCCGACTGGTTGCCAAAATGTGATGACCCTATAGCGAAATAACCTACCCTGACCGGCAATAGCCGGTCTTTTTTTACCTGCAAAACGGCAAAAGTGAACAGTAAAGTGTTCACTGTTCACCAACCGTTCACCGCATAACCACATGAATATATTAAATAAAACCCCGTAGTGAACAGTGTGAACAGTTTTTCCAATAAAAAAGTTTTTCTGTTCTGGTTTGGATCCGTACAACGGATCCAAACCGAAGATAGGATTAGTAATCTTTTTTCAGTTAAACCAATTAGTTGAGTTTAAAATTATCAAAATAAATGGTGGGGGCATAAAAGGGGGCACTTTGAAGTGTGCTTTATATTTTTTATTTATATTTTATAGGCTTAAATGATGATTTGAGTCCGGCCTTCGCACTCATTCTTTAAACACCTCCTTCCTATGCCACTCCACAAACCCCTCCCTTGGATAATTCCCTTTCACCATCGGTAGCGCAATCTGCTTCTCGGCAAAATCCCAGAATAGCCGCCCAACGATCCCACTCCCATTCACCGCCTCGGACACAAGCACTCGCATACTCTCATCCAGCCCAATCGATCCCATATCAAATGCCTTATGATGAATCGCACATAACGCCAGTCCGTTCGGGATCTCACAAGGTCCGCCAAACTGCTTCCACTTGATATGTGCGGCTTCAAGTCCAACAGAGGCGTTATCATGCCGCATGTTAAATCCGCAGATGGCACATTCATAATTATATGCACGCAGCACCTGCTGACGGAACAGCGGATCGCGAACCTTACGGATCTGTTGAATATCAAAACCCATCTCATCCGCGATCTCCTCCTGAATGCTTTCAGGAAAATGCGCTTCAAGGATCTGCTGCGCCAGCGAGCCGATCAGGTTTTTGTTCTTACTCAGCAATGCAAAGTGTTCTTCATCAAACCCACCTGCGACATTATGTTCCACAAGTTCTTTGACGGGCGGTTGCTTACTGCCGGTGGTCGAACAGAACTCAGTGTTCTGAAGATCCCAAAATCCGTCCCTCTTGAGCCGCCAGAAGGGCATATTCGGGTAATGCGCCTTCCGCTGTGGGCCAAAGCGTTCTAACAGGCTAAGCAGTTGCTCGTGGACCTCGGTTCCGTAATCAAACAGTCTCACATGCCCCTGCTGATAGTTCGCCAGCACGTACAGAAGCAATAAGGGCTTATGCGGCGCACGCTGTTCGCCTTTGCGCCAGATGGTGATGTCGGCAATTGCCTGTTCGAGAGTTTTGCTGGAAGCCATCGCGTTACGGAAGAAGGTAAATAATTGCGATGATGCTCGCAAAACCCAGACCAATCAACCCGCAACTAACAAAAACATGACCTTACCGCACATAACTCTATTTCCTGAATCCCCTTCGCAAATTCCAAATTTACCCCACCCAAAACCGCTGTATTTATATTCAGCCCTGTATAATAGGCACCAGAAATTACGCCGAACGGCAAAGGAAGTATCAAGGAATATTTAAAGAGAGAATTCGCGATATGAAGGTGCTGCAACACCCCCATACCGCTAACCACCAACAACTACGGAGAAGTTGAAAATGGCTGCGACGAATTTTAAGCCAGAGTTTACCGTTTGCAAAACAGAATCAGACGCTTTCACCGGCATGATTGAAAACCGCGAGCTGGTACGCAAAAACAGCGCCCGCCGTCTGCACGGCAACCCGCCCAACGCGGCGCCCGTCCACCCTCGCGCGGAAACGCCGCAGGACAGTGCCGCTTGCTGCGAACTGTATGCACGCATAGACATGAAATACCTTCTCCTAGGCGGCGACTGGTTAACCCGTGCAGGCTTTATCAACGGTATGCCTGTGAAAATCCGCGCCATGAAAGACTGCATCGTGATTACGCCACAGCATACAAGAGAATTATGGGGATGTCTGGAAGGTATGAGTGTGGTGAATATAAATAAGCAGAAAGTCGTGCAGTGGTTAAAAACGTTTCCGGGAGCGCTGAATGATACGGGAGATATACCTATGGTGAAGCGCGGAAATGGTCTGGCAAAGTAAGAATAATATCTAAAATATCCCTTCATTAATCATGTAAAAGGATAAGTTAATACGGGCTTGAATACGCATGCCCGTATTTTTCCTTTTTTAAATGAATTATCTAACACCGCTGGTGCACTCAATAAATCGGTTGTAACATTCTCCGCAGAGTGACAGGGAGGATTGCTATGCAGATTTGTAGGATGGATTACAACGATGTCTCAGCCGATGGACGAAGGCTGAAACTACACGTTTATGGCGTTGGGACGTTTCCCGTTTTTTCAGGAATAGAACCCGTAACCAATATTGCAGAGTGCGCCTTTATCAGGAATGCAGCATTACCTGTGGGTACGTACTGGATCGTTGATGCACCGGAAGGCAGTATTGCTAATCGGGTCGAGCGGTTTGTAAAAGACTTCAAGAACGGTACCAAACATTCTGAATGGTTCGGTTTGTTTAATGCTACTACCATGGCTGATAACGTATTTGTGAATGGGGTCGACAGAGGCTCATTTCGACTTCATCCATTGAGGCCGAATGGTGAGGGAGAGTCGTGGGGATGCATAACGTTCTATAATATCCCTGATTTTCAACTGGTCAGACAATCTTTGCTTGCACGTAAGAAGATTCGTGTTCCTGGTGGTAAAGGGTTGATGGCATATGGACGTATTGATGTGACAGGAAGGGCTGATTATGCTTCATGCAAAGTTAAAAAATAATATCCTGATTGGTCTGGCATGCCTCATTGCTTCCTTCTTTATCGTCCTGTTTCCTCTGGGAGGCTTGCTCGATTACTTGTCTCAAGCCAGCAATGATTTTTTAAATCGTACCGGTCTGGGGTTTGCTGATGGTGAAGCAGACCCATCATTCCTGTGGGTGTTGGGTGGGATGATGGCCGTCGTTACCGCGCTACTGATGATTATCATCCGAAAGATATGCAACCTGAAGCAGGGATGAAATATTTCATAGCTGCTTTCTAAAACAATTAAGCGGCTTCATGCCAATCCCCCGCACTCCACCGCTAAACCTACTTTAACTAAACACCGGCACCCCCAGCCCAACCTTCACCTCCCTCAACGTCGCCTGCGTCACCCCCTGCGCCCGTTCGGTCCCGCGCTTCAGCATCGCCATCAGCTCCCCCCTGTCCTGCATATACATCGC
This sequence comes from Enterobacter sp. MGH85, assembly GCF_001037655.1. Lineage (NCBI taxonomy): Bacteria > Pseudomonadati > Pseudomonadota > Gammaproteobacteria > Enterobacterales > Enterobacteriaceae > Enterobacter > Enterobacter sp. MGH85. The sequence continues at coordinate 316,303 of NZ_KQ089925.1, read as the reverse complement.
CCTCCGCTCCCGCATCGGCGCAATCAGCTCCTGCAAACACCCCTCCAGCTCGTTCTTACACGCCCGGTCGCCCAGCCCACCCGCCTGATAGTGCGCCTTCATCGCCGCCACTTTGTCCTTGTCCGGGTGAAACGCGTCGAGATACGTAAACACCACGTTCCCCTCAATCTGCCCCGGGTCGCTCACCTTCAGGTGGTTCGGGTCGGTGTACATGGCGCTGACCGCACGGTGAATAGCCTCTTCGCTGGCCGACAGGTGTAGCGTGTTGCCCAGCGATTTCGACATCTTGGCGCTGCCGTCGATGCCGGGCAGGCGGCTGGTGTCGCTTAGCATCGCCTTGCAGTGGCGCAGCACCGGAGCGGGCAGCAGGCTGTTCATCTTGTGCACAATCTCGTTGGTCTGCTCAATCATCGGCAACTGGTCGTCGCCGACGGGCACGCACTCGGCCTTAAACGCGGTGATGTCCGCTGCCTGGCTGATGGGGTAGGCCATAAACCCGACCGGCAGCGAGCGGGCGAAGCCCTTCTGCGCAATCTCGTTTTTCACCGTCGGGTTACGCTCCACGCGGGCGACGGTGACGATGTTCATATACAGCATCGTCAGCTCGGCGAGGGCGGCCAGGGCGGATTGTAGGCAGATCGTGGTCAGGTTCGGGTCGATACCGGCGGCGAGGTAGTCGGCCAGCACTTCGGGGATGTTGTCGCGGATCTTCTGCGGGTTGCTGCCGTTGTCGGTCAGCCCCTGCAGGTCGGCAATCAGCACAAACTGGTTGTGCGTCTGCTGCAGCGCCACACGCTGGCGCAGCGATCCGACGAAGTGGCCAAGGTGCAGCGGGCCGGTTGGGCGATCGCCGGTGAGGATGGTGGGTGCGTTCATAAAGACTCCTTAACGTTGTAATGCCGAAAGGGGTCTTAGATGTGAGAAAGCCGCCTTTCGGCGGCTATCTGAAAATGGGAAAAACTACTCCGCGCCGCCTTTAAGAAGGCAGCCACCAGCGGTTTACGGTGAGCACGGCGTGGTTTATGTTCATCTCTTTACCGTATCACGTCCGGCGCGAAAAACAAAAGGGCACGTCATGCTGCAATCTCTCAACCACCTGACCCTCGCGGTCAGTGACCTGCAAAAAAGCGTCACCTTCTGGCACGAGCTGCTGGGGCTTGCGCTGCACGCCCGCTGGAATACCGGGGCCTATCTCACCTGCGGCGATCTGTGGGTCTGCCTGTCGTACGACGAGGCGCGCCAGTACGTGCCGCCGCAGGAGAGTGACTACACCCACTACGCGTTTACCGTGGCGGAAGAGGATTTTGAGCCGTTCTCGCACAGGCTGGAGCAGGCGGGCGTCACCGTCTGGAAGCAGAACAAAAGCGAGGGGGCGTCGTTCTATTTCCTCGACCCGGATGGGCACAAGCTGGAGCTGCACGTGGGCAGCCTCGCCGCTCGGCTGGCGGCGTGTCGCGAGAAGCCCTATGCGGGCATGGTATTTACTTCAGACGGGGCTTGAGGCGCGCACCTTCAGCCTGCCCGCCAGCGTCACGTGCGTGGCGGCATCTTCCTGATTGCACAGGTACTCCACCGCCAGCCGTCCCAGCTCGCTGTAGGGCAGCTGGATACTGGTCAGCGGTGGGGTGAGCTGCTCGGAAATCTTCTGGTCGTCGTAGCCCGCCAGCAGCATGTCCTGCGGGATACGCACGCCATTCACCGCCAGCGCCTGGTAGCAGCCAATCGCCAGCCAGTCGCTGGCACAGAAAATGGCGTCCGGGCGTTCGGTCAGTTCCAGCAGGGACGTGGTGGCGGTAAAGGACTCGCTGAACTGCCAGTTGGTCTGGCGCACCAGGCTCTCGTCACACGTTAAACCGGCCTGCTTCAATGCCGCCTGGTAGCCCGCCAGACGCTGGCGCGAGGCCTCCATCCAGCTCTCGCCGGTGATGTGGGCGATACGGCTGGCGCCGCAGGCGATGAGGTGTTTAGTCACCTGGAAAGCGTTGGCGTAGTCGTCCGGGATAAACGACGGCAGCAGCGGCGAGCCAGGGTCGCGCTGGTTGAGCAGCACCAGCGGGATGCGGGTACAGTCCTGAAATGGCGTCATATCAACGACGTTCGTGACCGGAGAGGCAAGGATAATCCCGATGCAGTTGCGCTTGTCCAGCTGGCGGATGATGTTCAGGGCCAGCTCCACGTCGTCGCCGTAGTCGTAGACGGTGAGCAGCGTCTCGTTGCGCCACGCCGCTTCACGCGCCTGGCTGATGGCGTCGATAAATGGGTCGAAGCTCTGCAACGAGCTGACCAGCAGGGCGATCTCCTCCTGGTTGCGCGGAGCGTGAATGGCAGGAAGACGGTCGTAGCCGAGCTCGGTAGCGACGTTGATCACCCGCTGGCGGGTGTCGTCGCTGAGCTTGATGTTGCGGGACTGGTTAAGCACCAGCGATACCGTCGCCTGCGACACGCCCGCCGCCCGCGCAATATCGTTCATCGTCACCTTCGTTTTTCGCTTCATCCGTCCTCTCCCTTTCGCGAATTTGCATCATACCCTAACCGCACGCTTTAGCGCTGCCGATCACGTTTCTCATTCATCGAAGCGTGAACTTTGTGAGAGGCGTCGCTTTTCTTTGCACCGCGATTTGCGCATTTATCCCACAGCTAATATTTATTAGCTAAACATTATCAGCAAGAGGATGCGTAATGAAAGATCAGTGGAGTAAAGAACAGGCACAGGCGTGGTATCAGCAAAAAGGCTGGCTGTCCGGGTTCAACTATCTGCCGTCGACAGCGGTGAACTGGACCGATATCTGGCAGGAAGAGACCTTCGATGCCGCCACTATCGACCGCGAGCTGGGCTGGGCGGCGGACGCGGGCTATAACACCCTGCGCATAAACCTGCCCTTTATCGTATGGGAGCACGACCGCGACGGGCTGATGGCGCGCATCGACCGCTTTTTGACGATTGCCGACGACCAAGGGTTCAGCACCATGCTGACCCTGATGGACGACTGCGGCTTCTCCGGCGACGAGCCGTACCTCGGCCCGCAAAAGCCGCCCGTACCGGGCAAACACAACAGCCAGGCGGCGGCGAGCCCGGGGCGCGACAAGGTGTGCGATCGAGACTGCTGGCCACAGATTGAGCGCTATATCCGCGACGTTGTGCGCCAGTTCCGCGAGGATAAGCGCGTATTGCTGTGGGATCTGTATAACGAGCCGGGAAACCGCGGCATTTTCGCGACGGGCACGGAAGAGGTGCTGTACGACGAGAAGCTGGAGACCTGCGCGCACGAGTTGATGAAGCTGGCGTTCCGCTGGGTGCGTGAGGAAGATCCGACCCAGCCGCTTACCGTCTGCGCCTGGCGTCTGCCGGCGGAAGAGGAGGGCGAGACGTTTTATCAGCACCCGCTGGACCAGACCGCGCTGGAACTGTCGGACGTGGTGAGCTATCACGCCTACACCAATACCGGGCGCATGACGGCGATTATCCAGCAACTTCAGGCGCTGGGCCGCCCAATCTTCTGCACCGAATGGCTGGCGCGTCACGTGGGCGGCACCATCGAAGAGCAGCTCCCGCTGATGTACATGGCAAAGGTCGCGCCGTATCAGTGGGGGCTGGTGCGCGGTAAAACCCAGACCTGGCTGCCGTGGCCGGTGGTGATGAAGGAGTCCACGGACTACTGCCGCCTGTGGTTCCACGACGTGTTTGAGGAGAACGGTATCCCGTTTTCACGCGCTGAAATCGCGCTGATGAAGAAGCTGCGCAATATCGCCCCGGATCCGCAGGGCTAATAATAACGACCCGGCGCGCTGTCGCCGGGCAACCAGGTACGCACTATGGCAATGACAATGAAAATACCGTCTCGCGAGTTATGGTCCTACTTTGGCTATGGTTTAGGTCAGTGTTTTAGCTTTGGTTTAGTGGGTTCGTTTATAAACTATTTTTACACCGACGTGCTGGGGATCTCGGCGCTGGCGGCAAGTACCATCTTCCTGATTGCCCGCGCGTGGGACGCGGTTCACGATCCGCTGTTTGCCAGCATTATGGACACCATTAACAGCCGGTTTGGCAAGTTTCGCCACTTTTTACTGATTGCGCCGCTGCTGATTACCGGCGTCACCCTGCTGGCGTTCTATAAAATCGAAGCGGACATGACCACCAAAATCCTCTACGCCGGGGTAACGTATATCCTGTGGGGGACGCTGTACGCCATCTCCGATATCCCGTTCTGGTCGATGTCGTCGGTGATGACCAACGACTCCGGCCAGCGCACCCGCGCGGTAACGGCGGCGATGCTCGGGGTGAACGCCGGGATTGCCTGCGCCAACATCTTCTTCCCGAAGCTGGCGGCGTTCTTTGCCCAGTACAGCAACGATAAAGGCTACTTTATGGCGGCGCTGGTGATGATGCTGGTGGGCCTGCCGCTGATGCTCAACGGCTTTATGTAGATCAAAGAGCGCGTCCCGCCCAGCCCGGAAAAGGTGACGATGCGCGACACCTTCCACAACCTGCGCCAGAACAAGCCGCTGTTTATCGTCCTGCTGTCGTTCTTTTTCTGCGTGTTCCATAACGTGGCGGGCGGACTCTATATCTACTTCTTTATCAACAACATGGGCGACGGCAGCCTGCAAATGGCAATTGGCGTGATGGGAATAGTGGCGGCGGTGCTGTGCCTGGTCGCCCCGCTGCTGACGCGCCGGATGCAGAAGCGGAAGCTGTTTATGATCCTCTGCGGGCTGGACGTGGCGGTGCGCGTGGTGATGTGGTTCACGGGCTATCAGCACACGGCGCTGCTGTTTATCCTGCTCGGCCTGAGCACGCTGTTCGTGATGATGACCAACATCCTCACCTCGTCGATGATTGCCGACACCATCGAGTACGCGGAATACCACACCCACAAGCGCTGCGCGGCGATCACTTTCTCCGGGCAGACCTTTACCGGCAAGATGTCGGTGGCGGTGGGCGGCGGGTTAATCGGCGTGTTTCTGACGATGATCAACTATGTGCCGCAGGCGCAGTCACAGAGCGAAGGCGTACTGTCGGGGCTGTTCTTTGGCATTTGTTTGTTACCGGCGATAGGCTCGCTGATCCGCATGGGCTTTATGTCGCGCTTTACCTTTACCGAAGAGAAGCATGCGGAGATTTGTCGGCTGCTGGCGGAGCGGAATGCGTCTGCGAAAGCGCCGGGTGCCGGCTGCGCCTTACCCGGCCTACAGGACCAGCCCTTGTAGGCCTGATAAGCGAAGCGCCATCAGGCTTCGCGTAATGACTTACAGCGACTTCACAAACGCCAGCAGATCTTCGTTGAGCTGATCCTGGTGGGTCAGCGCGAAGCCGTGCGGCGCGTTGTCGTACACCTTCAGCGTGGCGTTTTTGATCATCTCCGCCGCCAGCTTGCCGGTGCTTTCAAACGGCACGATCTGGTCGTTGCTGCCGTGGATCACCAGCGTTGGCACGTCGATTTTCGCCATATCCGGACGGAAGTCGGTTTCGGCGAAGGCGGTCACGCAGTCGATGGTGCCCTTGAGGGACGCCAGCAGAGCGATGTTCAGCGTCTGCGTCAGGGCACCCGCGGAAACGGTCTGCCCGGCGTTGGTACCGTAGAACGGGGTGGCGAAGTCGCTGATGAACTGGGCGCGATCTTTACGCAGTCCGTCACGGATGCCGTCGAACACGCTCTGATCCACACCCTGCGGGAAGGTATCCGATTTACCGAAGATTGGAGTGACCGCGCCCAGCAGCGCCAGACCAGCCACGCGCGCGCTGCCGTAGTTGTTGATGTAGCGGGTCACGTCGCCGCCGCCCATGGAGAAGCCCACCAGCGTTACGTCGCGCAGATCCAGGGTAGTAATCAGGTCGTTAATGTCGGACGCAAAGGTGTCGTAGTCATAGCCGTTCCACGGCTGATCCGAACGCCCAAAGCCGCGACGGTCAAAGGCGATGGCGCGGAAGCCGCGCTCGGCCAGGTAGTTCAGCTGGCTGTCCCACATGTCGCCGTCCAGCGGCCAGCCGTGGCTGAAGAGGATCGGTTTGCCCGCGCCGCAGTCTTTGTAGTAAATCTGCGTGCCGTCTTTTGCCTTAAACAGTGCCATAGTGTGTTCCTGTGCAGGTGATCGTTATGGTTATACCGGCGCGACCAGATAGCGAATTGCCGGTGATGTTGTGCCCTGATGAAAAGCCAGAACGCGGCTCTGCAACAGGAGGTCATTCATGGTGTGGCGTTCCTGCTGGCGCAAATGCTCAATCCAGGAGCCCATCAGGAAGGTCTCGATAAACAGCCCTGGACGTTCGATATCCTCGTACACCGCCCAGCTCATCGCTCCGGCGCGGCGGCGCACCCGGCGTAGCTCGTGCACGGCCTGCAAAAACGCTTTCGCGTCCTGTGGGTCGATGATGTACTCGTGCGACACCAGCACCGGGCCGCGCTCGTTCGGGAGTTCAATCTCCACGCCGTCCAGCGGCTGCCCGCTCAGGTCGAGATTTAAATTCGGATCTTTCTCCAGCTTCCAGCGGAACGCCGTCGCGCTTGCCAGCACCATCCCCAGCGTGGCAACCACCAGCGAGGTCGGGGTGCCGAACTGCGAGGCGATCTGCCCCCAGACGGCGCTGCCTGCGGTCATCGAGCCGAAGAACACCGTCAGATACACAGCCAGCGCCCGGGCTTTTACCCAGCGGGCGGCGCTGCGCTGTGCGCCAAGGTTGAGGGTGGAGAGCACCGCAATCCACGCGAAGCCGGTAAAAAACTCAAACAGGTTCAGCAGCCAGACGTGGCGCATGAACGCCAGCGCCAGCATGGTGAGGGCAAACGTCAGGCTGGCGGCCACCATCAGCCGATCGGCATTCAGCCGCTGGCGCAGGCGCGGCAGCAGGATCGCCCCGGCAATCGCCCCCAGGCCGATACACGCCAGCATCACGCCGTAGCCCGCCGGGCCTAAGCCCAGCTCGCGGCGCGCCACCAGCGGCAGTAACGCCCAGCCCGCGCTGCCGAAAACGAAGAACGCCACGGTACGCACCAGCACGTTACGCAGCACCGGGGCGGCGTGCACGTAGCGAATGCCGGACCGCACCGCCGAGAAGAAGTGCTCCGGCGGCAGCCGCTGCACGGAAGGCGCCGGACGCCAGCGCCACAGCACCCACGCCACGCCGACCACGGATAGCGCGTTAAGCGCAAACACCATCCACGGTCCGGCCAGCGACAGCAGGAAACCGCCCAGCGCCGGGCCAATCGCCCGGCTGATGTTGACCCCGAGCGAGTTAAGCGCCACGGCGGAACCCAGCTCGGGCTTGCTCACCAGGTCAGGCACAATCGCCTGAAACGGCGGCGAGCTCATGGCCGCGCCCACGCTCAGCAGAAACGTTGCCGCCAGCAGAACGGTGGGGGTGACGTGTCCGGTAAAAGAGAGCAGCGTCAGCCCGGCAGCGGCGATGAATACCCATAGCTGGGAGAAGAGCAGGTATTTTCGTCGGTCAACGATGTCCGCCATCACCCCGGACGGCAGGGCGAAGAGGAACATCGGCAGGCTGCTGGCCGCCTGCACCAGCGCGATATCCAGCGGATCGGCGCTGAGCGTCAGCATGCTCCAGTTGATGCCGACGTCGCTCATCCATGAGCCGACGTTAGAGACCACCGTGGCGATCCACAGCATGCGGAACACCGGCTGGCTCAGCGGCTGCCAGGGCGAAGCCGCCGATGCGGGCGTCGTCTCGACGTGTGCGTCGCGAACGTCGTTAACCTGGGTCATGCGAACCTCTCCGTCGTCTTACGCTGCAGCCGCCACTGGCCCGGTCCGGTGAGGGCGAGGGTGGTGAAGATAATCAGCAGCAGCCAGCCAAACTGCCCTTCGGCAATCGACCAGTCCGGGTGCACCGCCAGCATCGCCACCAGCAGCACGGCGATAATCGGCAGGCACGCCAGGCGGGTGTAAACCCCTGCAATGATAAACAGCGGGCAGATGACCTCGGCGACGATCGCCGGGATCAGGCTCGCGTAAGGTCCGAAACCAAACGGATCTTCGATGCGCGTCAGCTCTTCGCTGAAGTGGAGCACCTTCGGCAGGCCGTGCACGTAAAGCAGCAGCAGGCTGCCGGTCAGGCGCAGGAAGAACAGCCCCGGATCGATCCGGGGTGAAGCGTCATTTTGTTTCATCAGAATGCAAAGCAGCTGCAGCCCAGCGCCCCCCAGAAAGCGTTATCGTCGGACACCGGCATCTCTGACGTGCGGGCGAAATCATGCTGGTGGCTATGAACCCCGCACGGGCCGCTGCAGTGGTGGACGGCGCTCATGCCGACGCGTGCGGCCTGCGGCGGCGCGCTGCGGTAGTGGCCCGGCACCTTCACCACCGGGGACCACTCGGGCAGGACCGGAATGGCGGGCGGCGCGAGCGGGCCAAAGCTGCCAGCGGCGTAGACGATATCGCCGTTCACCACGGTGAGGACGGACTCGATGCCCTTGATCTCCTCTTCCGGCACGCGGAAGTAATCTTTGCTGAGCACCGCCAGATCCGCGAGCTGGCCCGTTTTGATCTGCCCCTTCTGGTTCTGCTCGCTGGAGAACCACGCGCTGCCCTGGGTCCAGAGCATCAGGGCGGTATCGCGATCCAGACGGGCGCTGTGATCGTACATCTGCATCCCGCCAACGGTGCGGCCGGAGACCAGCCAGTAGAGCGCGGTCCACGGGTTATAGCTTGCCACGCGGGTGGCGTCGGTGCCTAAGCCCACCGGCACGCCGGTCTCCAGCATTTTCGCCACCGGCGGCGTGTGGCGGGTGGCTTCGATGCCGTAACGCTCGGCGAAGTATTCCCCCTGGAAGGCCATGCGGTGCTGCACGGCAATGCCGCCGCCCAGTTCTTTGATGCGGTCGATGTTGGCCTGTGACACGGTTTCGGCGTGGTCGAAGAACCAGTGTAGCCCGTTGAACGGAATGTCGCGGTTCACCTTCTCGAACACGTCCAGCATGCGGCTGATGGATTCGTTATAGGTGGCGTGCAGGCGGAACGGCCAGCGGTGTTCGACCAGATGGCGCACCACGCGCTCCAGCTCGTCCTCCATGCCCGGCGCGAGATCCGGGCGCGGCTCGAGGAAGTCTTCAAAATCGGCGGCGGAGAAGACCAGCATCTCGCCCGCGCCGTTGTGGCGGAAGAAGTCGCTGCCCTGGCCCGGCGTGAGCATGTCGGTCCATTTTTCAAAGTCTTCCAGCTCGTAGCCCGGACGCTGGGTAAACAGGTTGTAGGCGATGCGGATGGTCATCTGCTTTTTCTCGTGCAGCTCGGCAATTACCTCGTAATCTTCCGGGTAGTTCTGGAAGCCGCCGCCTGCGTCGATGGCGCTGGTCAGCCCCAGGCGGTTCAGCTCGCGCATGAACTGGCGCGTGGAGTTGACCTGCTGCTCCAGCGGCAGCTTCGGCCCTTTGGCGAGGGTTGAGTACAGGATCATGGCGCTCGGGCGGGCGATCAGCATCCCGGTCGGGTTGCCGTTGGCGTCGCGCTGGATCTCCCCGCCCGGCGGATTCGGCGTGTCCCTGGTGTAGCCGACCACCTTCAGCGCGGCGCGGTTGAGCAGGGCGCGGTCGTACAGGTGAAGGATAAACACCGGCGTATCCGGCGCGGCGTCGTTGATCTCATCCAGCGTCGGCATACGGCGCTCGGCAAACTGGAACTCGCTCCAGCCGCCCACCACGCGCACCCACTGGGGCGACGGCGTGCGCAGGGCCTGCTCTTTCAGCATGCGCAGGGCATCTGCCAGGGACGGTACGCCTTCCCAGCGCAGCTCGAGGTTGTAATTCAGCCCGCCGCGGATCAGGTGCAGGTGCGAGTCGTTCAGGCCGGGGATGGCGGTGTGGCCTTTTAAGTCGACCATCTTAGTGCCGTCGCAGTGGTGTTGCATCACCTCGGCGACGGTGCCCACTTCCAGGAATTTCCCGTCGCGCACGGCAACGGCTTCCGCGAGAGGGTTCTCGCGATCGACGGTGTGAAACTGGCCGTTAACCAGAATGAGATCGGCTTTACCGAGGGTAACCATAACTGCTCCAGACTGAGAGGGGAATGGTCAGGATTATGGGAACCGGTTTCGGGAAAGATCCAGTTATACAATAGGATAGGTATACCAAAGTATAACTATACCTAAGGTTAACTATACGAAGAGATAATTACGCGCCAGCGGCGTGGGTCATAGGATGAATGCGATTTTATCGGCGTGCTGTTCGCGGCGATTTTAACCTTTAACCTCACTGGATAATCTTATGACCACTACAAAGCTCGAAGTCTTAACCCCAGCCAACTGTCAGATCATCTTCATCGACCACCAGCCGCAGATGGCGTTTGGCGTGCAGTCTATTGACCGCCAGGTGCTGAAAAACAACACCGTGGCGCTGGCGAAAGCGGCAAAAGTGTTCAACATCCCGACCATCATCACCACCGTTGAAACCGAAAGCTTCTCCGGTAACACCTATCCGGAGCTGCTGGACGTGTTCCCGGGTCAGGACATTCTGGAGCGTACCTCCATGAACTCCTGGGACGACCAGAAGGTGCGTGACGCGCTGAAGGCTAACGGCAAGAAGAAGGTGGTTGTCGCGGGCCTGTGGACCGAAGTGTGCAACAACAGCTTTGCCCTGTGCGCGATGCTGGAAGGGGACTACGAAATTTATATGGTGGCGGACGCGTCCGGCGGCACCTCCAAAGAAGCCCACGACTTCGCGATGCAGCGCATGATCCAGGCGGGCGTGATCCCGGTGACCTGGCAGCAGGTGATGCTGGAGTGGCAGCGTGACTGGGCGCATAAAGAGACCTACACCGCGGTGATGGATATCGTGCGCGAGCACTCCGGTGCGTACGGCATGGGCGTGGATTATGCCTACACCATGGTGCACAAAGCGCCGTCTCGCCAGAAGAGCGAGCACCGTACCTTAGCGCCGGTTCCGGCACGCTAAATCCCGGCGGCGGGCTGGTCCCTCATCCGGCTCGTCACTGCCTTTTTCTCTGGAGTTCACAATGAGTACAGGGTTGATATCCCTCGCGGCAGGCGTGCTGATTGGCCTGATGTATGCCGTGCTGAAGGTGCGTTCCCCCGCGCCGCCCGCGCTGGCGCTGATTGGCCTGCTGGGTATGCTGGCAGGGGAACAGGCGATGCGTCATCTTTTATCCCGCGATAATCCCGCTGGCGTGCAGGTGACGGTTCCCCACGTTCAGCACCTGACCGGAGCGTCATCATGAAGGCCTGGATTATTTCGCTGGTGTGCGGGGTCGCGGCTGGGGTAATTTACGCCCTGCTCGACGTGCATTCCCCGGCGCCGCCGGTCGTCGCGCTGCTTGGCCTGTTCGGCATGCTGGTGGGTGAACAACTGATCCCCATCGGACGGCGTCTGGTGAGCCGCGAACCGCTGACCCTGGCCTGGTTTCGTCATGAATGCGTACCGAAAATCAGCGGTACCGCGCCCCCAGCGCCCGCGAAGGAAAGCCGCGACGCGTAACGAATTGTTTGAGGAAAGACAGCATGACGCTGCCGTGGCGCATTGCCATCATTGATGACGAACGCTCTGTTCGCAGCGGGCTCAGTAACCTGCTGCAATCGGAAGGGTATGCTACCGATACCTTCGATTCGGCAGAGGTGTTTTTGAGCCACCCTCTCGCCCTGTCCGGCGCGTCGCTGGTGATCACCGACATCAAGCTGCGCGGCATGAACGGGATCGAGCTGTTTGAGAAGCTGCGGTTGCTGGCCACGCCGCCGCCGCCAATACTGTTTATCTCCGGCCATGCGGATGAAAATATGCAGCGGTATGCACTCAGCCTGGGCGCCGCTGCATTTTTGCGTAAGCCGATTAACATCGATATTCTGCTGGATCATATTCAGCGGGAGCTGACCCGCCGACAATAAGGATCGCGGATGAACGAACAAACGTCGCCTGCATTTTGGCCCGCCCGGGGAAGTCTCCATGAAGGGCGGGCTTTTGTTCTGAAAGAGGATGTTATTTTTACCGTGCTGGCGCAGGAGGGCGGCATCTCCTGGATGAACGGGCGGCATCCCCAGTCCGGCGGTTCGTTTATTATTGCCACCGCGGTCAGCGATGAAGAAGAGGAGCGGGCAACGCGGCTGCTTAAAAACGAGTTTGCCCTGCGCGATCGGCTTCATGACGGCTGGGCTATCCGGCCCGTCGCTTCAACCCAGTACCGCGGACGTTTTGCGCTGGTCTACGCGCCGTTCTGCTTTGAACTGCTGGCGTGCCGGGCAGGTAAGGCGATTTCCGGGATCGCCCGCTTTATCGAGATGGCGATCCGCATCTGCGGTCCCCTGCGCCAGATGCATCTGCACAACCTGATCCACGGCGATATCAAACCCGGGTCGATCTTCGTTCATCACGACGCCACCAGCCGTCTGTGCAGCTTTGGTCTTTCCTGCGCCACTTCCGACGCATTCTCACAGTCCCGGCTTGCCGCGTCTGGCGGCACGCCCGCCTACATGTCACCGGAACACACCACGCGTACCCGGCGCGCCGTCGACAGCCGGAGCGATCTCTACAGTCTGGGTATCGTGCTTTATGAACTTCTGACCGGGCGATTGCCGTTTGAACTGAGCGCTGATGACCAGACTAACTGGGCGCATTACCACATTGCCTCCGAGCCGCTTGCGCCGGGCCGGGTGCGTCCGGACGTACCCGGCATGCTGTCGACCATTATCCTTAAGCTGCTGGAGAAGAATCCGGAGAATCGCTATCAGACCGTCGACGGGCTGATTGCCGACCTCAGGCGCTGCCAGGCGACGCTGACCGCCGAAGGTGAGATCGTCGACTTTATTCCCGGCCAGCAGGATCGCTCTCCGGCGATCCATCTTGCCGATTCGCTTTTCTCTGCGCATCCGCAGGCCAGCGACGTCATCGCCGCGTTTGAGCGGGTCAGCCAGAGCGGTGCGCCGGAACTGGTGACGATTGGCGGTCCGTCGGGGATCGGCAAATCTTCCGTGATCGCCACCACGCTGAAATCGCTGCAACAGCGCAAGGTGCTGCTGGCGGTGGGCAAGGTCGATCAATACTCTCCCACGCTGCCCTACGGCGTGCTGAGTTCGGCGTTTCGGACGCTCACGCTGCACCTGCTCGGGCTGCCAGCCGGGGAGGTGGCGACGTGGAAAATCCGCCTGTCGCGCGCGCTGGAAGGCTTCGAGGAGCTGGCTGTCAGCCTGGTGCCGGAGCTGAATTTACTTCTTGAGAACAAACCGCGTTTCTCTGCGGATACATTTTCCATCGACGCGCGGGCGCGCTTCAGCCATATGGTGCTGGCGCTGGTGAAAACCTTCGCCACACAGGGCGCGCCGCTGGTGCTGCTGCTGGATGATGTGCAGTGGATCGACGCCGCCAGCCTGCAAACGCTCGATTACCTGCTGCGCGCCTGCGGCGCCATCCCGCTGCTGGTGGTGGTGGCGCACCGCGATCTCAGTTCGCTTTCTGATCCCAGCTTGCAGACCGCGCTGGCGAGCCTGCCGGAGGCGGCGCAGCATGCCATGACGATCGTGCCGCAGCCGCTGTCGGTGAAGGCCGTGGCACGCTGGCTCGGGGGGATTTTTCATGCCCGCAGTACCGGCACCTCCGATCTTGCCACGCTGATCCATGAAAAAACCGGCGGCAACCCGCTGTTCGTTCAGGAATTTTTCCGCCGCATCGTCGATGACGGACTGGTGGTGCACAACAAATATCAGGGGAAATGGCATTACGATCTCCAGGCCATCCGCGCCCGGCATTACACCGAGAACGTGGTGACGCTGGTGCTTGAACAGCTCAAGGAGATGCCCGACGAGACGCGCCGCCTGCTGGGCAGCATCGCCTGCCTCGGCTGCACGGGCGAGCTGGAGATGCTGTGCCGCGTGGTGGGGCAGTCGGCGGCGGAAATCCGCTACGCCCTTCACCCGGCGGTTACCGCTCAGCTGATTGTGCTGACGGAGAAAGAGTACGCTTTTACCCACGATCGGGTGCAGGAAGCCGCCTTTGCCCTGCTGGATGAGGGCGAGAAAAGCCATCTGCACCTGACCACCGCCAGCCTGCTGGCGGATGCCGCGCGGCAGACGGCGGGTAACGAACTACTGTTCCGCGCGGTTCACCACGTCAGCGCCGCGCTGGACTGCATCCAGCCTGCGCCGCAGCGCCAGAGATTCCGTGAGCTGAGCCTCCAGGCCGCGCGGCGTGCGAAGCGTACCGGCGATTACCTTTCCGCCTTAAGTTACATCCAGACCGCCAGAGCGCTGGGGAACGCGGGTCCGGTCTCGGACTTTATGCTGGATATCGAAGAGGCGGGCTGTGAGTTCGCGCTCGGGCACCTGGAGCGCACGCGCGCGCTGTGCGATACGATCCTCGGCTCACCGGGCGGGCTGACGGAGAAAGCGCTGGCCGCTAACCTGCTGGCGGAAGTCTATATGCGCCAGTCGGAGATCCGCCTGGCGCTGGAGGCGTCGTTATGCTGGCTGGGCGTGTTCGGGATCCAGATCAGCCGCTACCCGGAAAATGCCGAATGTGACGAGGCCTGGCAGCAGTTCTGTCAACGCACCGCCGACGCGCCGCAGAACCCGTTTATTCAGCTTAAGCTGATGGAGAGCGCGGAGACCGAAGCGGTAATGAACCTGCTTTACAGCGCCAGTATTTTCGCCAGCTTTACCTGCCCGCGCCTGCACTTTTTACTCCTGTGCCGGATGATGCACCTCACGCTCGATCGCGGCATAACCGGCGCATCCACCACGGCGATGGCCTGGTTTGGCGTGCTGATTGGCCACCGCTACGCCGAATACCGTCTCGGGTTTGAGTACGGCACGCTGGCTCGCGAGCTGGTGAACCGCCACGGCTATGATGCCTATGAAGCTAAAACTCTGCTGCCGCTCGACCAGCTCAGCGTCTGGACCCAGCCGCTGTCGTACACTATCGAGTGCGCCAAGGCCTGCTTTACCTCGGCGGTGACCCACGGCGACATGACGATGGCCTGCTTCGCGGCCTGTCACCAGATCATTAACTTCCTCTCCCGGGGCGATCATCTGGACGGCGTGTTGACCAGCATCGATCGCGGTCTGGCCTTTGTGCGTAAAACGGATTATCAGGACATTGAAACCGTTCTGCACATTCAGCGCCGCTACGTGGAGTTTTTACGCACGCCGGTGACGGGCACATGGAGCGCCGCCCAGGCGCTGCCTGACGATCTGCTGCCCGCACCGCCGGAGCAGGCGCCCGAGCAGACCTCGACCATGCTGTTCTGGTACTGGCTCTATCGCGGGATGGCGCACTTTACCTGCGGCGAATACGCCGACGCGCAGGCGGATTTAGAGAGGGCGGGCTGGTATGCGTGGTCCGCACCGGGCCATATCCATCTGCTGGATTACCATTTTTACAGCGCGCTGGCGCTCTCCCGCCAGCTTACGCCGGAGACCTTCTCGGCGGATTATCGCCGCAGTATTCATCACCATTACGACAAAATTGCCCTCTGGGCGCGGATCAATCCGGGCACGTTTGCCGATAAAGAGGCGCTGATTTATGCCGAAATCGTCCGTCTGGACGGCATGAACAGCATCGCGCTGGAGCAGTATGAAAAGGCGGTGCGGCTCTCGCGGGAGGGCGGGTTTAACCCGATCAATGCCCTGGCCCACGAGCTGGCAGGGCGTTTCTCGCTGGCCTGCGGCTACCCGACCGCCTCCGACGCCCATTTCCGCGGTTCGATTGCCGCCTGGGGCCGCGCCGGGGCGCAGGCCAAGGTGCGTCAGCTGGAGCAGGATTTTCCGCATCTGCTGGCCTCCGGGCAGAGCCGCGCGTACGACACCGTGGCATTTGCCCAGAACGAGGTGATCCGCGATTTACAGAGCGTCATCAAAGCCTCACGCGCCTTGTCCGAAGAAATCAACCTCGAGCGTTTAATTGAAAACCTGATGACGCTGCTGCTTGAACGGGCCGGGGCACAGCGTGGCCTGCTGCTTCGCGTCAGCGATAATCACATCCCGGAGATCGAAGCCAGCGCCTGGACCAGCACCGACGGGGTGCGGGTTCGCATCCTGAAAGAGACACCGATGGCGACGGACATGCCGCTGTCGGTGCTGGCCGCGGTGATCCGCACCGGGCAGGAGATCCGCACCGGCAAACCGGAGGAATTTCACCCGTTCAGCCAGGATCCTTATCTGGTGACGTCCGGCGCCGCCGTGATGTGTGTCCCGATGTTCAAACAGGCGCGACTGGTGGGGGTGCTGTATCTGGAAAACCGCCTGATGCCGGAAGTGTTTACCGCCGAACATTCGCGCGTGGTCAGCCTGCTGGGCGCGCAGGCGGCGGTTTCGCTGGAGACGGCACGGCTCTACGCCGAGCTGCTGGCGGAAAACATCCACCGCCGACGGGTGGAGAAAGAGCTGCGCGCCAGCCAGACCTCGCTGATGCTGGGTGAGCAGATCAGCCATACCGGCAGCTGGCGCTGGGAGCTGGTGCAGGATCTGATGTTTATGTCCGAAGAGTACGCCCGTATTCTTGGCCTGCCGGAGCAGCAAAAGATGATCTCAATGGCGGAGTTTTTGACCTTCGTGCATGAGGATGATTATGGCCGGATCGGTAACCTCGTTAATCAGAGCGTGCGTGACGGGCTGTCGATGCGCGCGGAGTTTCGCATTATCCGCACCGACGGCTCCGTTCGCTACATCCTCGGGATTGGCGATCCGGTGGGCGTGGGCAGCGAGGTGAATGAGTATTACGGCATCATTACCGACATCACCAGCCAGCGGGCGGCGGAGGATGCGATGCGGGTGGCGCAAGCGGATCTGGCGCGAGTCTCACGGGCCACCACCGTCGGGCAACTCACCTCCTCGATCGCGCACGAGATCAACCAGCCGCTGATGTCGATTGTCTCGAACGCCGGCGCGAGCCTGCGCTGGCTCAACCGCGATCCGGCGCGGCTGGACAAAGTGCGAGAGGGGCTGGAGGAGATCGCCGCCGAGGGCGAGCGGGCAGGGGAGATCATCCGCAGCATTCAGTCTCTGACGCGCAAACAGGACCCCACGTTTACGCGAATAGATCTGCACTTCCTGATCCACCACATCATTATGCTCTCCCGCAGCGAACTTGAGCTGCGACACATAAGCGTTGATTATCTCCTGAACGCTGACGACAGCTTTATCATCGGCGACAGCGTGCAGATCCAGCAGGTGCTGCTTAACCTGGTGATGAATGCGATGGAAGCGATGGCGGAAGTGACGGATCGCCCGTGCAGCATCACGATCGCCACCGCGAACTGCGCCGAAGGGAAGGTGATCTTTGAGATCGCCGATACCGGCAGCGGCATTGAGCCGGAGCTCACCGAGCGGATCTTTGACTCGTTCTATTCGACCAAAGCGCAGGGAATGGGGATGGGGCTGACCATCAGCGCCAGCATCATTGAACGGCATCGGGGAAAACTGAGCGCGCGCCGCAGAGAGCCGTACGGCACGGTGTTTACCTTCGCGTTGCCGCTTGCCGGACAGGAGGCGTAACGGTTATTCCGCTGGCTGATGTTTTGTCAGGCGCTCGACGGCCCTGACCAGCTCGGCCACGGAGCGGACCTGCATTTTCTCCATCACCCGGCGGCGGTGTACTTTCACCGTAATCTCACTGACGCCCAGCTCGGCGGCGATCTGCTTGTTGAGCTTGCCGCTGATGGCAAGCTCAAGCACCTCATGCTCGCGCGGCGTGAGGGACATGTGGCGCTGTTTCAGGGCGTAGTGCTCTTTGACGCGGGCGGCGTTGTGCTGTGCCAGCCTGAGCGCGGATTCGATAGAGCCAATGAGGGCGCTGGATTCAACGGGTTTAGTGAGAAATTCGTAGGCCCCGCCTTTGATCGCCCGGACGGACATAGGGATGGTGCCGTGACCGGTGAGAAAAATGATCGGTATTTCTCGCCCGTTGGCTTTCAGCGCATCTGCGACATCAAACCCGGTGATCGTGGGCATTTGCATATCGAGGATCACGCAGGAGGGCAGATCCTCAAAGGGATGGCTGAGAAAGGCTTCTGCTGAGGAAAAGCCAAGGGCGTGTATATCCGCTGATTCCAGCAGCCCAACAACGGACTGCCTGACTGCGTCATCGTCATCAACCACATAAACAATGTGTTCCATTCACCGCCCCGGTGTGATCAGTAAACCATCGAGAATAAAATGCGCCTTTTTGAACGTAAGCGACTGTTTGCTATCCTCATTCATACTAACACATTAATAATTATTATCATTCGGCAATATGAAGATGATATGAAAGTGTAATAAAAATGTGGCGAATTGGTTAGGATCGGAACGCTGTTTTTAGAGACCGTTCCTGCTGCGAAGCCAGAGCGTGACACAGGCGATATTCATCCTGAGCCACGATGTTTTGTGTGAGGACGCCGACGGGTAAAACAGGCTACACTCTGATTTTGAGCGCGACAAGCTGAGGACATAACGATGCACTACACACTGAAAAGCAGTGACGATAAAGAAAAAGCGGAAGGAACAAGCGGCGCGGGCGCTCTACAGCAAAAACTGCTGGAATCCCGTTCGATTGTCATCTCCGGCGAGATCAACCAGGAGCTGGCCCAGAAAGTCATCACTCAGATGATCCTGCTGCAAAGCGTCAGCAACGATCCGATCAAGCTGTACATCAACAGCCAGGGCGGCCACGTGGAAGCGGGCGACACCATCCACGACTTCATTAAGTTTATCCGACCGGAAGTGCACGTCATTGGCACCGGCTGGGTGGCAAGCGCCGGGATTACCATCTTCCTGGCGGCGAAAAAAGAGCACCGCTACTCGCTGCCGAATACCCGCTTTATGATCCACCAGCCGCTGGGCGGCGTGCGCGGTCAGGCAACGGATATCGAAATCGAAGCGCGCGAGATTATCCGCATGCTGGAACGCGTGAACAAACTGATTGCTGACGCCACCGGCCAGCCGCTGGAGAAAGTGAAGAAGGACACCGACCGTAACTTCTGGATGTCACCGGCGGAAGCGCTGGACTACGGCATCGTGGGCAAACTGATCACCCATTATGACGAGCTGAACCTGGATTAAGTTTTAGCCCGCGCGTGCGTCGGGTGACGGCTTCGCCTTACCCGACCTACGCGCGCTCGATTGACCCATGACAAGTTCCCCCCTGGCTGTCTCTTCTATAATCGCGCCTGTCTCCCCTCTCACTGGTGCTAACCATGGCGTATCAACTGAACCTCGACTGGCCGGAATTTCTTGAGAAATACTGGCAAAAACAACCCGTTGTGCTGAAAAATGCCTTCCCGAATTTTGTCGACCCCATTACCCCTGATGAACTGGCGGGTCTGGCGATGGAGCCGGAAGTCGATAGCCGCCTGGTAAGCCATGCTAACGGCAAGTGGCAGGCGAGCAATGGCCCGTTTGAGCATTTCGATAACCTCGGTGAAACCGGCTGGTCTCTGCTGGCGCAGGCGGTGAACCACTGGCATATGCCCGCCGCAGAGCTGGTGCGTCCGTTCCGCGTCCTGCCGGACTGGCGTCTCGATGACCTGATGATCTCCTTCTCCGTCCCGGGCGGCGGCGTTGGGCCGCATATCGATCAGTACGATGTGTTTATTATTCAGGGGATGGGTAGCCGTCGCTGGCGCGTGGGTGACAAGCTGCCGATGCGTCAGTTCTGTCCGCATCCGGCCCTGCTGCACGTCGATCCGTTTGAGCCAATCATTGACGAAGATCTGGCCCCGGGCGATATCCTCTATATTCCGCCTGGATTCCCGCATGACGGCTTCACCCATGAAACCGCGCTCAACTACTCTGTCGGTTTCCGCGGGCCGAACGGTCGCGATCTGATCAGCAGCTTTGCCGATTACGCGCTGGAAAACGATCTGGGTGGCGAGCACTACAGCGATCCGGATTTGACCTGCCGCGAACACCCGGGCCGCGTGGAGCAGTACGAGCTCGATCGCATTCGCCAGATGATGATCGACATGATTAGCAAGCCGGATGATTTTACAAAATGGTTCGGCAGCTTCGTCTCCACGCCGCGTCACGAGCTGGATATTGCCGCCGCCGAGCCGCCGTATTCCGCAGACGAGGTGCTCGACGCGCTGCAAGGGGGCGAAACGCTATCACGCTTGAGCGGGCTGCGCGTGCTGAACATCAACGGCTGCTTCTTTATCAACAGCGAACAGCTGGAGACGGCGGATGTGAACGGGGCGGACGCGCTGTCCCGCTACACCCAGCTCGGCCAGGCCGAGCTGGGTGTAGCGCTGAATAATCCGGCGTTTGTGGAAGAGTTGACCGGATTGATTAACCAGGGATACTGGTACTTCGACGAGTAACAGACTGCGGCGTTTAGTCAGACTAAACGCCGCTACGTTTAAACCAGCATATTACAGGCCTTCCAGTAGTTCAGAAGCCGCTCATCGTCGCGCTCTTTTTCCGCTTTAATTTTCATCGCCTGGGCGAGATTTTCTCGCGATACCTCATGGCCTTTTTGCACGATGTCTAAGACCGCTTCACCAAGAGCCAGCGAAATTTCTGTCCGATTGTTGCGAATCGTCATAAATACCTCCTCGTTGGTTGCGATACTTTAATTATGAACGGGAAATAATCAGTCGCTAATAATTAATCTTATTCTTATTTTTTTCAATTCGGCGCTAAATAGACATAATATTCGGTTCTGTCAATGATGTTTCAAAATGCTAATACGCATTTCAGGTCCGAATTTATGCGCTACAGTTAATTTCGTGCAACAGGCAAATAACCGAAACAGGAGAATGAATATGGTAGATAAAAGCGCAATTAAGGATCACACTCAGGTTGTCGCCAGCTGCGGAACGCATGTCGGGGTTGTGGACCATCTTGATGGTGAGCGTATCAAGCTTGCAAAGAGCGACCCGGAATCAGGCGGCAAGCACCACTTTATTCCTCTCGGCTGGGTCGATAAGGTCGAAGATAATAAAGTTGTCCTGACCAAAAACCATAAAGAGGTTTTTGCTGAGTGGCAGGAAGCATAAATATATTTCTCGTAAAGAAATATACGCCTTCGCTCCGGCTTTGTCCGGAGCGTAATAGTGTCTGCGCCCGGTGATTGCTGCCATGGCAAATGAATGGTACTGTTTTGCCTGTCCTTTCCCCGATGCAGGTTCCGAATTATGCTCCAGAGTGAAAATACATCAGCGAAGCGCATATTTTTTGTTGAGGATTTTCAAATATTCGGCGAGCGCTACGGCATCGACTACCGTTTCCCGCAGCTAAAAGATGAGCAGGTCAGCGGCAGCCCCGTGTTGCAGGGGAATGTTGAAGAGATGACGCTCTCGTCCGGCATTTCACTGACCCATTCCGACGTACGTGTATTACAGCCCTATGAAACCACCTCTCGCCACAGCAGCCCGCTTTATATGCTGGTGGTGCTGGAAGGGTGCGTGACGCTCACGCTCAATGGTATCGATTATCCCGTCCGCCCGGGCATGGCGTTCAGCTCGCGTCTGAGTGAAGATCAGGTGATGAGCGCGCGTCACGATGCTGACAGCACGCTGAAAACGCTCTCGTTTGGCGTGTACCCGCACGATGCCGGACGTGAAGCCCTGCTTGAGTCGCTGCTACTGGAATGGCAAAGCCTGAATACCCCCGCGTTTGTCTGGCACGTTCCCGAGTTTGTGATGTCAGGCATTCAGCATGCACAGCGGCAGGGGGGAAGCGTGCTCTCGCGTAAGCTGTTGCTGGAGGGGCTCATGTACCAGCTGCTCGGCCACGGCCTGAACCAGTGCCAGCTGCCCTGTCCGAGCCGCCCTGAGCATGCGCGTCTGGAACGCGTCCGGTGCCTGCTGGAACAGTCTCCTGAATGTGACCATACACTCGCGCAGCTGGCAGCCCTTGCTGCCATGAGCCCAAGCAGCCTGCGCAGCAAGTTCCGTCAACGCTACGGCTGCACACTCTTCGATTATCTCCGCGACTGTCGCCTTGCGCTGGCGCGTCGCTATCTGCTGGAAGGCCACAGCGTACAGCAGGCGGCGTGGATGTGCGGGTATCAGCATGCCACCAACTTCGCCACCGCGTTTCGTCGTCATTACGGGATTTCACCGGGTGACGTGCGCAAACTCCGCTAACGTAATTTTGTCCATCGCGCGAACGTATCCCGTGCGGTTTAGCATCGCGCATACATAACCTGGCGGCGCGCATAGCTGTTTGCACCCTCAAAAAGGTAATAATTCTTATTAACAATAAGAAATATCTCTGGAGAGGGTTATGTTTGCTAAATCGCGTCTGGCACTGCTGGTGGGATGGGTTACCGGTAGCGTCGCTTTTCCTTTACTGGCGCAGGATGCCCAAAAAACTGACACCGTGGTGGTGACCTCGCAGATGCAGTCTGCGGCCACCAAGCTTGAAACGCCGGATATTGAAACCCCGCAATCGGTCTCTATCGTCACCCGCGAGCAGTTCGAAGAGCAGGGCGCAACCAGCGTGCGTCAGGCCGTGAGCTACACGCCGGGGGTCTACAGCAACCAGATTGGGGCATCAAACCGCTTCGACTACATGGTGCTGCGCGGCTTCTCGGACGGCAGCCTGGACAACGTCTACCTCGACGGCCTGAAGATGATGGGCGACACCAATTCCCACAGCTCGCTGGTGGTTGATCCGTGGTTCCTGGACAGTATCGAAGTCGTGCGCGGCCCGGCCTCCGTGCTGTACGGTCGCTTATCGCCGGGCGGCATCGTGGCGCTCACCTCCCGTAAGCCATCGTTCGATCCGGGCGGGGAGATCAAGCTCTTCGCCGGTAACAATAACCAGCGTGGGGCGATGTTCGACGTGACCGGCCCGGTTGATGATAACGACCGCGTGGCGGTACGCCTCAGCGGGATGACCCGCTATGCCGATTCCCAGTTCGATCCGCTCAAAGAAGAGCGTTACGCGCTGATGCCGAGCCTGACCTGGCGTATCACCGATAATACCCGTCTGGATCTGATGGCCTACCTGCACCGCGATCCGGAAGGCGGCAGCCACTCCGGCCTGCCGTATGAGGGCACCGTCGTGCCGCACAGCGGTAAGAAAATCTCCAACACCTTTTTTGAAGGTGAAGACGATTACGACAAGTACGATCGTCGGGAAAACATGGTCGGTTATAACATCGAGCACTTGTTTGACAGCGGCTGGTCTGTGCGCCAGAAGCTGCGCTACCTGCACACCAAAGTCGAGCTGAACCAGGTGTATGCCGCAGGCTGGCTGAACGACACCGAGCTGAACCGCGGCTATTCCGGCTCCGACGAGAAGATGAACGCCATCACCCTGGATAACCAGGTCGACGGCAGCTTCGATACCGGCGAGGTGAACCACCGCGTGCTGATCGGCATGGACTACCAGGACCGCACCAACAACGTCACCGGCTACTACGGCGGCTTCCCGCCGATTGACGCTTTCCATCCTGCTTATGGCGCGAAGCCGGACTACATCACCCAGTACAGCAGGGAAAAGCATAAGCTGCGCCAGACCGGCTACTACCTGCAGGATCAGATGTCCATTGACCGCTGGCGCCTCACGCTGGGTGGGCGTTACGACCAGGTGAGCGTGTCGAACGTCGACAACTTCAACCATACCCGCAGCGATCTGGATAAAAACAACTTCAGCAGCCGCGCGGCGCTGCTGTATCTGTTTGATAACGGCGTCGCGCCGTACGTCAGTTACTCCACCGCCTTTACGCCGACCAGCTTTGCCGACGAGCAGGGGAATATCCTGGATCCGATGAAGGGCAAGCAGTGGGAAGCGGGCGTGAAGTATGAGCCGGAGGGGATGAACAGCCAGTTCAGCGCCTCGGTGTTCCGCATCAACCAGAAGAACATTGCCACTAAAGAGGAGCCGACCGATCCGTACCGTTCCATCGGTGAAATCGAATCCGAAGGCGTTGAGCTGGAGGCGATTGGACAGCTGACCGACAGCCTGCGCATGCAGGCGGCCTACACCTATACGGATATTCGCTACAAGAAGAGCAGCCCGGAAGAGGAGGGCAAGCGCGCCGTCTATGCCCCGCGTAACATGGCCAGCGCCTGGCTGAGCTACGACGTCAAAAGCGGCCCGCTGGACGGTCTGACCGTCGGCTCCGGCGTGCGCTATGTCAACGGGATCGCCAGCGATCGTCAGAACACCCATACGCTACCGTCATACACCCTGGTGGATATGGTCGTGGGGTATGACCTGTCGAAAGTGGGGCTCACGGGCGTGAGCGCGCAGTTGAACGTCAATAACCTGACGGACAAAAGCTACGTTGCGGCGTGTAATTCGCTCTCTTACTGCTACTTCGGTGCAGAGCGCAGCATTGTCGGCAGCGTTTCGTGGACGTTCTGAGTCGTTAGCCAATGCCCGGTGGCGCTGCGCTTACCGGGCCTACGGGATCGGTTTTCACCCTCTCCCTGCGGGAGAGGGCCGGGGTGAGGGCAAAATGCCGCACTACCCCTCCATCGCAATCACAATCGCCTCACCCATCTTCTTCAACGCCTCGCGATGTTTATCCGTCGGCGGCAGCGCCACGTTGATCCGCAGACAGTTGCGGTACTTACCGGAGGCGGAAAACAGCGACCCGGCCGCAGCCTGGATCTTCAGACGGCACAGCTGCTTGCTGACGCACACCATGTCGACCATCTCCGGCAGCTCGACCCACAGCAGGAAGCTGCCCTGCGGGCGGGTAACGCATATCTCTGCCGGAAAATACTGCCGCACCCAGCAGGTGTAGGTCTCCATATTCTGCTGATAAATCTGGCGCATGCGCCGCACGTGGCGATGGTAATGACCGTCGCGAATAAACGCCGCCACCGCCATCTGCGTGCCCGGCACGTTAAACCCGCCCGCGGCGTATTTCATGTGCATCACCCGGTCGTAATAGCGCCCCGGAACAATCCAACCGACGCGTAGCCCCGGCGCCACGGTTTTGGTAAAGGAGCTGCAGAGGATCACGCGGCCATCAATGTCCATCGAGTGAATGGTGCGCGGGCGCGGGTACTCTGCGGCCAGCTCGCCGTAGATATCATCCTCCACAATCACAATATCGTGCCGCTGGGCGAGCGCCAGCACCTGCTTTTTACGCGCTTCCGGCATGATAAACCCGAGCGGGTTATTGCAGTTGGGGACCAGGATCACCGCTTTGATCGGCCACTGCTCCAGCGCCAGCTCTAACGCTTCGATGCTGATCCCGGTCTCGGGATCGGTAGGTATTTCAATCGCCTTGATGTCGAATCCGCGCAGCATCTGCATGGTGCCGTGAAACGACGGCGACTCGACCGCCACGATATCCCCCGGCTTGCACACCGAGAGCAGGGCGATCGACAGCGCGCCGTGGCAGCCGTTGGTGATCACAATCTCGTTTGCCGCCACGGTGGAGCCGCCGTCCAGCATCAGGCGGGCGATCTGCTCGCGCAGCTCCAGACGACCATCGAGCACGTCATAGCTCAGCATTTCGCCAGGGTTATGCTGCGCAATGCGGCTCATCTCGCGCCACAGCGGCTTCAGGCTCGGCTGGTTGATGTCCGGCGAGCCGCCGCCAAAGGAGATCATCTCTTTGTCGGCGCGGGCGTCCAGCAGCATCATCACCTCATCCCACTGGGTGACGTCCACGGGGCGCTGCACCGGGCGCGTCATCGCCGGTACGGGCGGCTGCGCTTTGCGTTTCGAGACAAAATAACCGGAGCGCGGCTGGGGCGTGATCAGCTGGAGATTTTCGAGGATCTGGTAGGCCTGCTGTATGGTGCTGATACTCACGCCGTGTTCCTGGCTCAGCGTGCGTACCGACGGCAGACGTTCGCCGCTGCGATACAGCCCTTGTTCGATACGTTCCGCCAGCAGGTTGGCCAGATGTTGATAGCGCGTCATGCTGTATCCTTTGTTTTCACCATACAGATTAATAAACCAGTACAGATTGGTGGGTAAAACGCCATGCAGATACCGTTTTAGCGGATCTGTATGGTAAACAAAAGCAGTTTTTGAATCTGTATTGTACTGGCCGTTTTCCATGATAATAACCCCACTGGCACAGCGAGGAGAGCATCATGGAATTCTACGAGAATCGTTCAAAACGTCCGTTTATCGCGTTTGTCTGGGTAGCGAAAACGCTGCGTAACTGGTATCGCATCAACCGTACCCGCCGCATTCTGAGCCAGATGAGCGACGAGCAGCTCAAGGACGTTGGGTTATCGCGATATGATGTGTAAGCATTGGGTTGCCCGGTGGCGCTACGCTTACCGGGCCTACAGGAGACCGTAGGCCGGGTAAGGCGCAGCCGCCACCCGGCGGTTTTCAACTCAACAGCGCAAGCGTCTGCCGTTTCGGCCTTTCCAGCAGCTCAACCGCCTCCTGATATGACCGCACGTTGTTATAGCCCATCACCAGCCCGTAGCGTTTGCCCGACCCGCGATACCACTCCGACAGCGCATTAACCTGTAGTTGCTGTTCCTGCCAGCAGCGGGCGATCTCCCGGTCAGCGCTTCCCTTTGCGAGGAACGCGACAATATGCATTCCACCGTCGTTTTGCTCGGTGAAGAACAGATCACCATAGACCTCACCCAGGGCGGCAATCATCCAGTCGCGGCGGATCTGATACAGGGCGCGCATCTTTTTCAGATGACGAAAAAAATGCCCTTCGTTGAGAAATGCGGTGAGGATTTTTTGCGTCAGCACCGGCTGGCCGCTGGTGGTAATGTCCGCGCAGTCGGTAAAGGCCCCGACGGTGCTGGCGGGCATCACCACGTAGCCCATGCGCAGTGAAGGCATGATGGTTTTGCTGAAGGTGCCCATAAAAATCACCCTGTCATGCTGGTCGAGGCTTTTCATCGACGGCAGCACTTTGCGGGTGTAGTGAAATTCCCCGTCATAATCGTCTTCGATAATCCACGCCTCGTTTTGTGACGCCCAGTCGAGCAGCTGCTGCTTGCGCGGCAGTGAGAGCGTCACCGCCAGCGGACTCTGATGCGACGGGGTCACGATGGCAAAACGCGCGTCGCGATGATGACGGAGCAGGTAGTCCGTATCGATGCCGCAGCGATCAACCGGTACGGTGTGCAGGCGGGGCACGATCCGCTTGAGCAACTGCTGGCCCATAAAATAGCCCGGATCCTCAAACACCACCTTGTCGCAGCGGCTGGCAAGCGTGTCAAGGATCAGGCGCAGGCTGCTGCTGTAGCCGCTGGTAATCAGTACCTGTTCGGCGGTGCAGAATAACCCGCGCGAGATATTGAGATAGCGGGCAATCGCCTCGCGCAGCGGATACCAGCCCAGCACCGGCGGGTTGAGCATTTCATCCTGACGCATGGCGCGCGTCGCCTGGCCCGCCAGCAGCAGCCATTTTTTATAGGGGAAGCTGTCGAGCGCCGGAATGCCGGGGCGCAGAAAACCGGCCCGTTCGCGCTGGCTAATCAACGACGCCGGCAGCGTGCCGGTCGCTTGTTCTGCGGGGGCGTGTTGCGCGGGCAGCAGAAGATCCGGGTTCACCCGCGTCCCGCGCGCGCCCTGGCTTACCAGATACCCTTCGCCCGTCAGAATGGCATACGCCGTCTCGACGGTTTTTCGCGCGACCTTAAGCTCTTCGGCCAGCACGCGGATGGCAGGCACTTTATCGCCCGGCTTCAGCACGCCGCGCGTGATGTTGTCGCGATAGCGGGAATAAATCTCATGATAGCCCGGCTTCATGTCCTACCTCATTTCACGCTTTTTGTGTCTTTTTACTATGTCATTAACGGCGTAGATTTGCCTTATCGCATGAAAAAAACGGCACAAAAAGAGGAAAGACAATGAGCACCCGCGTAAACCACCACAAAGCCACACCTGCACTTGCCAACGCGCTTTCTGCCCTGAGCATGGAGGTGGCGAAAACCTCCATCGACCCGGCGCTTAAGCACCTTATCGACATTCGCGTATCGCAGCTGAACGGCTGCACCTTCTGTCTGGATATGCACTCGAAAGAGGCTAAAATCGCCGGTGAGCGCGAGCTGCGCCTGTACCATCTGGCGGCCTGGCGCGAGTCCCCGCTGTTTAGCGCCCGTGAAAAAGCGGCGCTGGCCTTCACCGAAGCGCTGACCCAGATTGGCGTACATGGCGTGAGCGATGCGCTGTACCGCAGCGTGGCGGAGCACTTCTCGGATGTCGAGATTTCAGAGCTGAACTTCGCCATCGTAGCGATCAACGCCTGGAACCGCCTGGGCATTACCTCCCGCATGGAGCCGGGCGCGCTGGATGCGGCTTACGGTCTGAACAAGGCTAACCTGGAATAATTCCGCGCTCGCGGATCATCGCCACCAGCGCCCGTAATCCAGGCGAGTGGGGGATTGGGGCGTTTATGGAGTCGAAGTCGATGGTGGGTTAAACCCTGCCCGGTGGCGCTACGCTTACCGGGCCTACATGAGCCCGTAGGCCGGATAAGCGCAGCGCCATCCGGCAAACACTTCGCTCCATACCGAAGCATTGTGGTTTTTCCTCCTGCATTCTCTCCACACCCTCACAACGGAGAGACACCCATGATCGCAGTCCTTTTTGAAGCCAAAGCGGAGCCTCATCATCAGGCGCGCTATCTGCAGCTTGCCGCTGAACTCAAGCCTTTGCTGGCGGACATCGACGGCTTTATTGATATTGAACGTTTTCAGAGCCTGAGCATCGACGGCAAAATCCTGTCCCTTTCCTGGTGGCGGGATGAAGAGGCCGTCCGCCGCTGGAAGCAGAATGTCTTCCATCAGGCCGCGCAGGCCGAAGGCCGGGAGTCGATTTTTTCTTTCTACCGTATTCGCGTGGCGCAGCTGGTGCGGGAGTACAGCTCTGAAACGAGAGGGCACGCGGATGTATGACGTTCACGTGATTTTTAGCGACAGGCCCGGCGAGCTGGCGCGCTTTGGACAGCTGTTAGGCCGCAACGGCGTGGGGCTGGAGGGGGGCGGCGTTTTCGGTACGGATGCCCATTTCCTGGTGGAGGACGGGGAAAAAGCCCGCCGTGTGCTGCTCGACGCCGGGTTTACCGTGCAGGCGCTGCGAAAGCCGGTGATCAGAAAGCTTAAGCAGGAGCGTCCTGGCGAGCTGGGCGAGATAGCGGCGGCGCTGGCCGCAAAGGGCGTGTC
The DNA here is from genome assembly GCF_001037655.1 of Enterobacter sp. MGH85. Lineage (NCBI taxonomy): Bacteria > Pseudomonadati > Pseudomonadota > Gammaproteobacteria > Enterobacterales > Enterobacteriaceae > Enterobacter > Enterobacter sp. MGH85. The sequence goes on along the minus strand of NZ_KQ089925.1, from coordinate 287,317 downwards.
TATCCTGACTCAGTACAGCGACCACGCGAATCACCTTATTCTGCTGACGGATGATGATAAGCTGGCCGCTGAGATCACCACACCCTGGGCGACAAATGTTAAAGACGAGCTTACCCTCTGATAACAGCGCGATGCTGGAAAAGGCCATTGCCGCTGTAGCGGCTGCAATGGCCGATCCGTCGCGCGTGAAAATGCTCTGTGCACTAATGGACGGCCGGGCGTGGACGGCCACCGAACTGAGTGCGGCGGCAGACGTTGCGCCGTCGACCGCCAGCGGGCATCTCGCCCGGCTGATGGACGGCAAACTGATTACCTGCCTGTCTCAGGGGCGGCATCGCTACTATCGTCTGGCGGGGCATGACGTGGCGGAGTTAGTCGAGCAGATGATGGGGCTCTCCTGGCGCCGCATTACCCCGCCGGAAACTACCGCGCCGAAAGCCATGCGGGAGGCGCGGACCTGCTATGACCATCTGGCGGGCGCGGTGGCGGTGCAGATCTACGATTTCATGCAGGCAGCAGGCTGGCTGGAGGCAGACGGTTCAGCGCTTACGCCGTATGGTCGGGAGCAATTTCTGAAGCTCGGCGTTTCGTTAAGCGCTCATTCGCGCCGAAAAGCGTGCTGCGCCTGCCTGGACTGGAGCGAGCGGCGGTTTCATCTCGGAGGCGAAGCCGGCGCAGCGCTGCTTCTTTATCTGGAAAGCAAAGGGTGGATCCAGCGGGTGGCGGGGTACAGGGAGGTGGTTGTGACGGCTTCAGGACAGGGCGCCATCACCAGACATTTTAGCCGCTAAACTCCGCTGCGGGCTGTGCCCTCACTCTGCCCCTCTCCCACAGGGCTGAGGGATCCCCAGTAATTTTTTTATGCAGAAGCAATAAAGTTGCTTTCTAAATGACTGAGGGCTGTCAGCGATGCCCTGGTCCGGCTGTAAATCGCTGAGGCGTTTGCCTTCCGGCCGGGGCGAGGCGCAGGGATGCGCCGAGAGGGCGGCTTTACAGGGACGTTGCCTCCGCCCGTACCCGATAAGCCGGAAGGAATAAGCCGAGGGCACCGCGAAGCGGCGATTTACCGCCGGGAGCCCGGGTCGCCAGGGTGGTGGCGACTGAGCCACCCTGGCACGTTCACCGGTCATGTCGTTACAGAGTAGCAAGGAACATAAAGTGAACGGAATGACCACCACCGCCGTATGTTCCCCTCACCCTAACCCTCTCCCCGGAGGGGCGAGGGGATTGCTCAGTGCTCGCATTAATTTGTGGGGAACCCTCAGCCCACAGGGAGAGGGAGAATCTCATTTCGCAATTCCTGCGCTTTAACTTCTCGTTTCTTGATACTTACCCTGATAACTATTATCGTGACCGCGTGTGACGAGAGGTTTCCCCATGAGTGAAGAAGAACTGTTTAGCCGCAGGCCGATGGGCATGCGGATGGCGATGATCGTGCGCCAGTGGCGTGCCGTCATTGACGACGCCATTCTCGATACCGGGTTAACCCAGTCGAGCTGGACGGTGATGATGCAGCTGCATCAGCTCGGGGATAACGTCTCGGTGAGTGAGCTGGCGGAGGTGCAGGGCATTGAACTGCCGCCGCTAATGCGCACCCTGACACAGCTGGAAAAACAGGGTTACCTGCTGCGCACCGTCTCGCCGTATGACAAGCGCATCCGGCTTCTGACGCTGACGCCTGAGGGAAAAGCTGTACTTAACAGGCTCACCCAGGTAATTGAGACGCTTCAGACGCGCGTATCGCAAAACATCGCGCCTGAACATCTCGACATTTTCAGCGCCACCCTGAATCAAATCGCCTGCAATTTGCGGACAATCCGCGAAGAAGATAACAAGACCGAAAAATAATGACTCCTGAACAAAAGTTTGCCCGCTGGGTAAGGGTAAGTATTGCCTCTTTCCTGCTGATGTTTGTCTACTTTATCGTCGCGGATATCTGGATCCCGTTGACGCCGGATTCCACCGTGATGCGCGTGGTGACGCCGGTGTCTGCCCGTGTCTCCGGCTATGTGGCGGCGGTCCATGTCCACAACAATAGCCAGGTGAAGAAAGGCGATCTGCTGTTTGAGCTCGACGACACCCCGTTTCGCAATAAAGTGGAAGCGGCGCAGATCGCGCTTGAGCAAGCTCGCCTTTCCAACGAACAACTGGACGCGCAGATCGCCGCCGCGCAGGCCAGCCTGAAGACCGCCGTGCTGACCGCGCGTAACGACAAAGTGACTTTCGACCGCTACCAGAAACTGAGCACCCTGCAGAACGTGTCGCAGGCGGATCTGGATAAGGTCCGCACTACCTGGCAGAGCAGCGAGCAGTCCGTCAGCTCGATTCAGGCGAATATTCATAACCTGCGCATTCAGCGCGGCGAGCGGAATGAACACCGTAACGTGACGCTGCAAAAATACCGTAACGCGCTGGATGAAGCGGAGCTGAATCTTGGCTGGACGAAGGTCTACGCCGAGGCGGACGGCACGGTGAGTAATCTGCAATTAAGCCCCGGTTTTTACGCCTCGTCCGGTTCGGCAGCGCTGGCGCTGGTGAATACGCAGACGGATATTGTGGCGGATTTCCGCGAGAAGAGCCTCCGTCATACCCACCAGGGGACCGACGCCGCCGTGGTGTTTGACGCCTTTCCGGGACGGGTTTTCCGCGCCCACGTGACCAGCAGTGACGCGGGGATCCTCGCCGGTCAGGAAGCCGTTAACGGTCAACTTTCTGAACCGGAAACCTCTAACCGCTGGGTGCGCGATGCCCAGCGAATGCGCATTCACGTGGCGCTGGACGAAGCCTTACCGAAGTCGCTGCCGACCGGCGCGCGCGCCACCGTACAGCTCTACAACAGCGAAGGGCCCTTTGCGCGCTTCTTCTCCGGGATGCAAATCCATCTGGTGAGCCTGCTTCACTATGTCTATTAGCACCCTGGCGCGGGTATTTACCCCGCACGGCAACATCGTCTACACGGCAAACGACTTCCGCCAGACCCTGCGCATTGTCTTTGCCGGGATGATTGCGCTCAGTATTTCGAGCTTCTATAACACCAGCTACGGCGTGTTTTTTGTGGTCTACCCGATCATGCTGCTGTCGCTGGTGCCGGTGTTTAACCGCCACGTGGCGAAGCAGTTTATCTTCAGCGCATCGCTCAACTGCGTCGAAATGGTGATCATCATCGGCTTTCTGTCGCAATGGCCGGTCATTATGACGCTGGTGGTCTTTGCCCTGTACGTGATGCGCTTTCGCTTTATGAGCAAGGGGCCGCTGTTTCTGTTCGGTTCGATGGGCGTGGTGTGCCAGAGCGTAATGCTCAACTTTATGAGCTACCCCACCACCAACTGGCACACGCTTTTGTTCTCCAACATTGAAGCGAGCGTGATGGCGGTGTGTCTGAGCGCGCTGATGAATTACCTGCTGCCGGACGTGGAGCCACGTAAGCCGCCGCCGCTGATAGAGAAAGACGATGCCCGCGTGCGCCACGAGTCGCTGCTCTCCGGCACCGTGGCGACGCTGATTTTCGTGGTATTTCAGATGAGCGACTTAAGCGATTCGCTCTCGGCGCTGATGGCGGGCATTCTGATCCTGTTCCCGATGCACTACCGCGGCGCGGTGATGAGCTCTATCTGGCGCGTGGTCGGCGTGGTGCTGGGCTGTCTCTATATCCTCGTCGTTCAGCTTATCCTGTACGATCACAGCAGCCATATGCTGCTGATGATGCCGCTGATCGGCCTCGGGCTGGCATTTGGCGCGCGCCTGCACGTGATGGAGAAGGTCGGGGCCGGGGTGGGATTTTCCAGCATTACCACCATCGGCATTATGTTCGGGCAAAACATGCATCCGGACAGCGATCTGGTGTTCAGCGATCTGTACCGCATCACCTCCGTTACCTTCGCGCTGGTGGTCACGCTGACGATGGTCTTTCTGGTGCACCTGATCCTGAACCGCTTCGAGGCGACGCGCTACGTTATCGCGCCGCCAAAAGCGGATTAATGCCCCAGCACGGCGGGCAACTGAGAAAGTAAAAACAGGATCAGGCCAATCGTTCCGCCTACCAGGGTACCGTTTACGCGAATGAACTGAAGATCTTTACCGATATTGAGTTCTATCTGGCGTGACATATCTTTGGCGTCCCAGCTTTTCACCGTGTCGCTGATATGGCGCGTCAGGAATGCCGCAAAATCCGGCGCGACGCGGTGCGCGGCCTGCTCCAGATGCTCGTTCAGCGACGCACGCAGGCTGGCATCATTCGACAGCGTCTCACCAAACCACAGCCCGGCGTTGGCGATACGTTGCTTCACGCGGGAATCGTCGCTCTGCATGTCATTTTTCAGCCACTGGCGCAGGTCAGCCCACATTTCACCCAGGTAGCGGTTAAATGCTTCATCATTCTTCAGATAGTGCTTGATGTTGTCGGCTTTGGCCGTCATCTCCGGGTCGTTTTTCAGGTTGTCGATGAACTTCAGCGTGGCGCGGTCAAATGCCCGACGGATCTGGTGCGTGCGGTCGTGGCTGATATCATCCAGCAGCGTGTTCACCGCGTTCGACACCATCTCTGCGCTCTGATCGCCCAGCCACTCGGTGGGCAGCACCATCGCCTTGCGCGGATGCTCGGTCTTCAGCCAGTGGACGATCTGGTCAGAGATAAATTCCCGCGTGCTCTCGCGCTGAATCAGGGTAATCAGACGGTTGATGATGGCGTCCAGCAGCACCTGGTGACGGTTGTTTTTGGTCATGCTTTCCAGCATGACGGCGCTGGTCTCGGTTAAATCGACCTTGTCGATAGCCTTATGCACCGCGCGTTTGAGCAGGCGCTGAATGCGCCCGTCGTCAGTTAGCTCAAGAAAACCGCTCATCACCTGCATCAGATGCAGCCCGACGCGCTGGGCGTTGTCGGGCTTGCTGAACCAGGCACCAATCATCTGGGCCGGCTCGTAGCGGCGAATTAATGCGACCAGCGACTGGGTATCCAGAAACTTTTCCTGCACGAACTGGCCAAGATTGTCGCCGATGCGGTCCTTATTGCGCGGGATAATCGCCGTATGGCGCGAGATAACGGGAATTGGCACCCGGCGGAATAGCGCGACAACGGCAAACCAGTCCGCCAGCGCGCCGACCATCGCCGCCTCGGCAATAGCTTTTGCGCCGCGTACCCAGAAGGTTTGCGGCAGGAACAGGGTAGTGATAAAGGCCGCAGCGGCAATCAGCAGCAGCGACAGCGCGAGAAGCTTGGCGCGTTTGAGTTCGGTATGTTTTTCCATGGGTTAAGGATAGAGGGATACGGGGGAAAAGTGCAAAAACCGCCACAGCACCCACCCACCAAACCCCATCAATACCACCCCCGCCGTGCGCTCTATCAGCCAGAGCGAACGGCTGAGCTTTCGCTGAACCGCCGGTAACCCCATCAGCGACACCAGCGCAAAATCCCATACCAGTACTACCATCACCATCCAGACGCCGCAGGTCGCCTGCTGAAGCAGCGTGACGTCCGGCCCGAGTAACGCCGTCATCAGCGCCAGGTAGAACAACGCGTTTTTGGGATTCAACAGCGCCGAACCCAGCCCCAGCAGGATCTGCTTACGCAGCGAGGGGCAGCGCTCATGTGTTTCATTTAGCGCCAGCGTCTGCGGTCGGCTGCGTACAAGATGCGAGCCGATCCAGAGCAAATACAGTGCGCCGGATAATTCAATCAACGTGGACAGCCACGCGAACTGACGCAGCGCGCTCCATCCCATAATGACCAGCAAAATGTAAAGCCCGTTTCCTGCCGCTATCCCGATGCACAATCCGGCGCTGCCGCGCAGTCGGTAGCGGGCGACGTAGCCCATCAGCAGGAAAAAATCCGGGCCCGGGCTTAACAGGGCAACAAAATGCGCCAGCGCCAGGGCGAGAAAAGCGGAAGGGAAGAACAGTTCCATAGCGACCTCAGAATGCAAAACTGGGACCAGACTATGAAAACACAGAACCTATTTATTGTCTGATATTGATCGGCCCGTAGCGTACTGGCGCGGTGTGGCGGCGGTGTAGCGCACAAAGGTCTTATGAAAATGGCTCTGGTCGGCAAACCCGCTCTGGTAGCCGACATCGGCGATATCATCCCCGGCACGCAGCCGCGCTTTGGCGTACTCAACGCGGGAGATATTGAGGAAGCTGCCAGGCGTCAGGCCCGTGTCCTTCTTGAAGGTACGGATCAGCGTCTCCTTTCGCAGCGAGAATCGTTGCGCAAGTGCGTCGAGGGAAGGCGGGCTGGAAAGACTGGAAAGAAATGCCTGCTGAACCTGCTGGCTGGTTGATCCAGGTTTTTCTGCCTCATCCATGCAATGGGGAAGGGCAGTAAGCAGCCTGTCCACGGACGCAGGGGACATCCTCTCAACAACTTCCCGGTAATACATAAACAGCGTAGCGTTGCGAATCACCTGAACCGCAAGGGGAAGGTCCGTATCGATATAAAGCATATGATAACTACGCGGCTGCCCGGCAACAGGGTTGCAGCTGTGTGGGACATAAGCCGGGATCACAATCAGGTCCCCGGGCTGGAGGATGTATTCTCTGCCATTACACACGCAGCATGTCTGGCCTTCCACAATTGCGCCGACGGAGAGCTGAGGGTGGCAATGGCGTTTGTACGCCTGCATGCTTTGCCACGTGCTGCGTAGTTCAAGGCCCGAGGCGCGGTGAAAGGTCTGACGGATGTGGCGGGTATCGGTCATAGCAACTCCTTCTGAAAGTTTTTTATACCACGCCAGCCACGGTATGGCATCGCTTTACTCAGAACCTTCCGGATATACCCAACTTTACGTCCATAGCCAGTCATGTTGACTACCCTTAATACCCTAAGCGGTAAAACATGGAGATTCGATATGGCTTATCAGACAGTAAATCCTGCCACTAACCAGCTCATCAAAGAATATCCCTCCCACACTGACGCAGATGTTGAAGCGGCGCTGAAGGCAGCCGATGCGCTCTATCACTCCGACTGGGCGAAAGGCGACATAAGCCAGCGCCTGCCGGTACTGCATAAGCTGGCGGACCTGATCGACGAACGCGTGGAGGAGCTGGCGAAAATCGCCAGCCAGGAGATGGGTAAGCTCATCGAACAGAGCCGCGGCGAGGTGAAACTGTGCGCGCAAATCGCCCGCTACTATGCGGACAACGCGAAGCAGTTCCTGGCCCCGGTGAAGTATGACTCTGAACTCGGGGAAGCATGGGTTGAACATCACCCCATCGGCGTGCTGATGGCCGTCGAACCATGGAACTTCCCATACTATCAGCTGATGCGCGTTCTGGCGCCAAACCTGGCGGCGGGTAACCCTGTCATCGCTAAACACGCCAGCATTGTGCCACATTGTGCGGAAACCTTCGCCCATCTGGTGCGTGAGGCGGGCGCGCCGGAAGGGGCGTGGACCAACCTGTTTATCTCGTCCGATCAGGTGGCGAACATCATCGCTGACGATCGCGTACAGGGCGCGGCGCTAACCGGTTCAGAAAAAGCGGGCAGCGTGGTAGCGGCCCAGGCGGCGAAGCACATTAAGAAATCCACGCTGGAGCTTGGCGGTAACGACGTATTCGTGGTGCTCGACGATGCGGACCTTGATAAAGCGGTGAAGATCGGCGTTAACGCACGGCTCAACAACGCCGGGCAGGTCTGTACCGCGGCGAAGCGCTTTATCCTGCATGAAAAGATTGCCGATGCCTTCCTGAGCAAATTCACCGAGGCATTTAAGCAGGTGAAGATTGGCGATCCGCTGGACGAAAGCACCACGCTGGGGCCGCTGTCCTCTAAAGACGCGCTCGACACGTTGACCAAACAGGTTAACGAGGCGGTGAAAAACGGCGCTACGCTGCACTATGGCGGCAAACCTGTGCAGCGAGACGGGAGCTTCTTTGAGCCGACCATCCTGACCAACATCTCACGCGACAACCCGGCGTACTTCGAAGAGTTCTTTGGCCCGGTAGCGCAGATTTACGTGGTGAAAAACGACGACGAGGCGGTCGCGCTGGCGAACGACTCCCACTACGGCCTGGGCGGAGCGGTGTTCAGCCAGGATATTGAGCGCGCGAAGAAGATGGCATCGCGTATTGAAACCGGGATGGTGTACATCAACTGGCTCACCGATACGGCGGCAGAACTGCCGTTCGGCGGCGTAAAACGTTCGGGTTACGGACGCGAGCTGTCGGACCTGGGGATCAAAGAGTTTGTGAACCAGAAGCTGGTGGTCGTTCGCAAGTAATGTCGGACATAAAAAAACCTGCCATCCGGCAGGTTTTTTTATTAACAGTCTCATCGCCTTTTTTGCTGTGTGGCGCTGCGCTTACCCGGCCTACAAGGTGCAATAATATTCATAAATTGCACCCTTCATTGTAGGCCCGTGCAAGCGTAGCGCCGCCGGGCGAAACGGGCAAACAGGCTTAGAAGGACACGCCACCGCCAACATATGCGCCGTCAATCAGCGTGTGGTTAGGACGACCGTCTTTACCATCAACGCTCACGTGACGATAACCCACCTTCAGCGTCACCGGCTTCACTGGCGTCCAGCTTACGCCACCATTCGCTTCAACGTAGTTTTTCACGCTGTTGTTCAGGCCGTCTGGCGCAACGTAGCCTTCACCGAATACCCTGATGCTGTCGGTCAGGGCAACGTTCACACCGCCGCCGACCGGGAACGCCACGCCGTTATCGCCTTTTTTCGGGCCAACGTAGAGGGCCTTAGCGCCTGCGTTCAGCATCACCGGGCCGACTTCAAAGTTGTAGCCTGCTCCTACGCCACCGGTTGTGGTGCCGTCATCGGTGTTTTTCAGCCAGCTACCTTCGGTGTACAGACCGGAGGTTGATTTCCCCATTTCCACATTCAGGTTGGTAAAGTTTTTACCCTGCTCAATGCTGCCGCCCATGGCCAGTGCGGAGCCCGATACGGCAGTCAGAGCGGAAAGAAGGAGAACGTTGAGCTTTTTCATGAGTTTTTCCTCGTCATCAAATTAATCTGAGGGCACCTTAACAAGAGCTGTTTATCTCTGCAAATGCGATGCTTGTCACGTTTTTATGCTGTTTTTGTTTGGTTTTTGAATTTTAAATGTTGTTCGAATGTTGACCCGGCAAGGAGTCAATACATAATGCATTCGCGTTTAGAAAGGGTTCAGGATTCTCATTAAACGTACGCTGAACGGGTCGGAAAAATTAGTTCAGGATGAATTAATTGAGTTTCTAATAATTTTCAAAAGTGTTTCAGTTTTCACAGATAAAGACACAGGTTTACATTTCTGGAGGTGGCTATACGCCCCGTCGTGCCGAACCGCTTTCACCATGTCATTTTTCTGACACGTTTCTTCATTACGTTGTTGGCTTCACTTACTGGGTGCTAACACTATGAAAAGAAAAATCATTCCTGTGCTAATTGGTTGTGCGCTCTCTTTCTCTGGCCTGGCGGCACAGCCAACCGCGGAGCGTTACGTCGTCAGTTTTCCCGAAGGCGCGCATGTCAAATACAGCGGTGCGTTTGCCAGCGCGTTTCCGAACGGGCTGCCTGTGGGGATTGGCTCTGGCCTGCTGTTTACGGGCAAGCAGGGCGATGCCTTGACGTTTACGACCGTGACCGATCGCGGTCCTAACGCGGATTCGCCAAAAATGGGGAAAAATGACGCTAAAATCTTTGTTACCCCGGATTTCGCCCCGCTGCTAATGACGATCCGCGTGCAAAACGGTAAAGCGGAGGCCGTGGACGCGCGTCCTTTGCATGACGATAAAGGCGAAATCAACGGTCTGCCGCTGCAAAGTGGCGTGATTGGCTCCACCAATGAAATCGCGCTAAGCGACACCTTAAAAGTGCTGAAAGGCGATAACCGCGGGCTGGATACGGAAGGCATCACGCCGGACGGGAAGGGCGGCTACTGGCTGTGCGATGAGTATGGTCCGTTCCTGATTAATATTGACAGTAAAGGGAAAATCCTCGCGATCCACGGCCCACAGGCGGCGGAAGGGGAGAAATCCATCGCCGGCGGTCTGCCAAATGTTATCAAATGGCGCCAGGCAAACCGGGGATTTGAAGGCCTGACCCGCATGCCGGACGGACGTATTATCGCCGCTGTCCAGAGTACGTTGGATATCGACGGGAAGAGCAAAAAGCAGGCGCTGTTTACGCGACTGGTCAGCTTCGATCCGGCGACCGGAAAAACCGCGATGTACGGCTACCCTGTCGACAGCGCGGCCTACAGCAAAAACAGCGACGCCAAAATCGGCGATATCGTGGCGCTGGATAACCACACTATCCTGCTGATTGAACAGGGCGAAGATAAAAACGACGTAATGCGTAACCTCATCTACAGGGTGGATCTGAGCAAGGCGAGCGATCTGGCCGCCTTCGACAAGCCGGGCGAATACCCGGAATTTGACGATGAGAAAACGCTGGCGCAGCGCGGCATTTCACTTGCGGAAAAAACGCAGGTGGTCGATCTGCGTGCGCTGGGCTGGCAGCAGGAAAAGGCCGAAGGGCTGGCGCTGATTGACGACAAAACGCTGGCGGTGGCGAACGATAATGACTTTGGCGTGAAGGTGGCGATGCACAACCCGGCCGAGGGCAAGAAGCTCAAGGATTATCGGGTGAACGCGGAAGGCAAGCTGACGCTGGATGACAAAGCGGTTGAAACTACCCTCAGCGTCAAGCCACTGAAGAAGCCGGATTCCGACAGCGAGCTGTGGATTGTGACGCTGCCGGAGGCGTTGAAATAATATTGGACTTTACCCCTCACCCTGGCCCTCTCCCCACAGGGGAGAGGGGATTGTTCGGTGCAGATACTTTTCAACGCGGAATAGTTAGATCGACTTAACGCTCTTTTCCCAGGTCTCGACCAGATGATCTCGCAGGCTTCCGGTTCCGTGCATTGTCACCAGAAGATTCTGTCGTGCGCGGGTAATGCCGACGTAAAGGCGCTTGATATCGTCACTCAGATCTTCACTGTCCCTTTCCTTTGCCGCATCCATAATGGCGACCGAATTAAACTCAAGCCCCTTGCTGCTGGGCAGCGGCATGACGCAGAGGTAATCATTCTGCGGGGACCAGTGCTTTTTATCATCGCTGGAGACAATCATCTGGTATGGGATCTTGCGGGCTTCAAGCCTTGGCGCGAGCATGCCTGAAATGCTGTAGGTTGAGGGGCACAGTATGGCGATTTCTGACCACGCAACACCTTCCTGTCGCTGCTCTGTGACCCAATCGAGGACGCGCGTAATCTCCTCGTCCTGATTATCAAAGCTGGCCAGCGCGGGATACTTCCCGGACAGGCCACCTGCGGCAGGCTGCTGGTATTTGAGAGAAGCTTCTATGTGATTATTGAGATAATTAAATGCTACGCTGCTGGCAAAATGGAGTATTTGCCGGGTGTTGCGATAATTGGTATCCAAAATAGTTGTACGGCCCTGAGCCTTTATATCGACGCTGGACAGGGTAAAATCGAGAGCTTTCTTTTTCTGATAAATTGACTGAGCGTCATCGTACAGAAACAGCAGGGAGCTATCTTTATTGTCCGGCATTTTGGCGAGGATTCTTAGCCATTCCGGTTTAAAATCGTGTCCTTCATCTATCAAAACGGCGCTGTACTGCTCCGGTTTGATTGCTCCCTCTTCAAATGCCACCGTCAGCGCATTTTCCATCAGCTCAATAAAGTTTTTGCTCCTGGGGGGAAGACGCCGATGCGCGTTTAATTGCTGATAACACCAGGCGTGGAAATGGATAACTTCGACGGGAAGTCTGAGGCTATGCTGTTCGAGCTGCGCTTTGAGTTTTTTAGCCAGCGTAATGTTGTAGCAAATCACCAGTATCGGTTTGGTGTTTTCAATGTTGTTGGCAAGCTCAATACATCGGTGGTGCAAAATGAGCGTTTTGCCCGAACCTGCCACGCCATGAATTACCCTGTGTCCCGCCCCCATACTTCTGGCGAGTTGTTCCTGGTTCCTGTCCATCATGCATACCACATCAGGGGTGTGGAAAGTAAAATTATCCAGGTCAACCCGCGTAACGGATGGGTTAATGCGGACATCGGGATAAAGATGCCACCGGATGCGGTCGAGCTGCTGTGGTGTTGTGTTATGAACAAAGTGATGTTTGAGAAGGGATTCGAGCCGGCCAGAGATTTGTTCTCGAGTCATAAACTCGTTGAGTTCGTCTTTGCATATCACCTGGCTGGCGGGCAATATTTCATTCAACTCCTCAGGTGTAAAACTCTTTTCCAGCTGTGCCCGAGTGATGTTGCTCAAATAAACACCGTATCCATACGGCATAATAAAACCGCCCTCATGCTCTCCCTGTTTCTGGCGAAGCAGGGGATCTTTTTTCAGGCTATTGATGATATGAAAGGTATATTGCCGAACTTGTTCGAGTGGGTTCTTCAACGGCTCTATGCCGTTTTTGGTTTCATAATTAATATGGGTTTTATTAGCCGATTTTATTTTTGTGATATACCAGTCTTTCACTTCTATAAACAGCAGCCCTTTATCGGGGGCCAGAATCACAAAATCAGGATGATCGTCTTTGTCTCCCATTCGGGTATCATACCAGCAGGTACATTGTTCGCTGAGCCCACCCTCCAGAAGCCTTGCCAGTCTTTTTTCTCCTGCCGTAATTTTCTCGCTACAGCTGCTAACCGTGGGAATAATGATTGCCATATTACGCCTACCAATTCATGAAAATTATATGAATCCAATTAATTAATATTGTAACCAATATTAATCAAAGCATGATTTCATTCATGATAAGAACATTAACAGACAATATTGCAAACAGAAAGGGCGAAACCCGCATTTTGCCCTAATGAAATACGCCCCCTTTACTGTTTAAAGGGGAGCGACGATTTACTTTTTCAGTCCCGTAAACGCTGCCCGAATTTCCTCTTCCGGCAGCTGTATTCCAATAAACACCATCACGCTGTGCGGCGGTTCATCGCCCCACGGACGATCCCAGTCGGCGCTGTACAGGCGCTGCACGCCCTGGAACAGCAGGCGGTTCGGCTCGCCGTCGATCCACAGCATTCCTTTATAGCGCAGCAGATTGTCGGCAAACGACAGCAGCAGGTTCCCCATCACGCGCGAGACCTCGCTGATGTCCACCGGGTAGTCCAGCTCCACCACAATCGACGCTACGTCGTTTTGCTTGTCTGCCATAAAGTGGAAGCGCGGTTTCGCGGTGACGTTCTCCTCCAGCATAAAGCCGTTGGTGTTGAACAGCTGAGACAGGTCGATATCGCCGTGCGTCACGGTATAAATGGGTGCGCGCGAGTTGATGCGCGTCAGGCGCTCACGCAGTTTTTCGCTTTCACCCGCCACGTCGGTTTTGGTCAGCAGAATGCGGTCGGCGTAGCCAATCTGAGACTGGGCGATGGTGAACTGGTTCATCTGCTCGTCGGCGTGTACCGCATCCACCAGCGCGACGACGCCGTCCAGCAGGTAGCGCTGGCACAGAATATCGTGGGAGAAAAAGGTCTGAATAATCGGGCCGGGGTCGGCCATGCCGGTGCACTCGATCACCAGACGGTCGAAGACGATGTCACCGCGATCGCGGCTGTCGAGCAGGTCCAGCAGGGCGTCTTCTAATTCACTGGAGCGGGTGCAGCAGATGCAGCCGTTGGTCAGGGTTTTGATCTGCGTGGCGCGGTCGCCAATCAGCTGATCGTCAACGGAGACTTCGCCAAATTCGTTTTCAATGACGGCGATTTTGAAGCCGTGCTGTTCATTCAGGATGTGGCGCAGCAGGGTGGTTTTACCGGCGCCGAGAAAACCGGTCAGCAGGGTAACGGCAATCGGGGTCATGGTTTCTCCTTTAGCAGCAGCGGACGCCGCCTTCTCCACTTCCGCCGTAGCGCGCTTCCTGACGCTCGCGGAAGAATTCAGTGTAGGTCATGTACGGCTTATCCGGATGGTTGGTCTTCATATGCTCAACGTAGTTGTCATAGTCCGGAATGCCAATCAGCATTTTCGCCGCCTGACCGAGGTATTTTTTTGCTTCGCCTAAGTTACCAAACATAACGTGTCCTGATAAGAAAAAGCCCGGTGGCGCTACGCTTACCGGGCCTACAGTAACGTTGTAGGGCGGGTCAGCGCAGCGCCACCCGCCATTTTATTAATGGTGTGAAGACGTCTTCACGCCGCCTTTCGGCACCGGCACGTACGGGGTTTCTTTGTCCGTACGGCCATCGGCATTACGCACTTTCATCCAGGTTTTAATGCCGTAGAAGATAATGCTGTACACCACCACCAGGAACAGAATGCTCAGACCCGCGTTGGTGTAGTTGTTCACCACGATATGGTTCATGTTGGCAATCTGCTGCGCGGTCAGATCCGCGCCGCCTGCGGCAATCTTCTCTTTGTACTGGTTAGCCATGAAGAAGAAGCCTTCCAGCTGCGGGTTGGTGCTGAACAGTTTCAGACCCAGCGCCCAGGTAGTGCAGAGCAGCAGCCACAGCGCAGGCACCACGGTTACCCAGATGTATTTGGTGCGTTTCATCTTCACCAGGACAACGGTGCCCAGCACCAGGGCCACAGCCGCCAGCATCTGGTTAGAGATGCCGAACAGCGGCCACAGGCTCTTCACGCCGCCCAGCGGGTCTACAACGCCCTGATACAGCAGATAACCCCACAGACCTACGCAGCCCGCAGTACCCAGAACACCTGCTACCAGAGAGTCGGTTTTCTTCAGGAACGGCACGAAGTTACCCAGCAGATCCTGCAACATGAAGCGGCCTGCACGCGTACCGGCATCCAGCGCGGTGAGGATGAACAGCGCTTCAAACAGGATACCGAAGTGGTACCAGAAGCCCATGTCCGCCCACGGCAGCACTTTGTGGAACACGTGTGCGATACCCACCGCCAGCGTCGGTGCGCCACCTGCGCGGTTCAGCACGGATGGTTCGCCGATGTCTTTCGCGGTCTGCATAATCTGCTCAGGCGAAATCACGAAGCCCCAGGAGCTGACGGTCGCCGCCGCGTGTGCGCTGGCGTCTTTCAGCTGCGCCATAATCAGCGCGGTATTTTCGCCGCCCATCTCATGCAGGTTTGGCATGGTGATGCCGAGACCCGCTGGTGGGGTGTTCATCGCGAAGTACAGCCCAGGCTCGATAATCGACGCCGCAACCAGCGCCATGATCGCCACGAAGGATTCCATCAGCATCGCGCCGTAACCGATGAAGCGCGCGTCGGTTTCGTTGGCCATCAGCTTCGGCGTGGTGCCGGAGGCGATCAGTGCGTGGAAGCCAGACACGGCACCACAGGCAATGGTGATAAACAGGAACGGGAACAGGGCACCTTTCCACAGCGGACCGGTACCGTCAATGTACTGCGTCACCGCCGGCATTTTCAGCTCCGGGTTGATGATCACAATCCCGATTGCCAGCCCGACGATCACGCCGATTTTCAGGAAGGTCGCCAGGTAGTCACGCGGAGCCAGAATCAGCCACACCGGCAGCAGCGCTGAGATGAACGCGTAACCGATCAGCGCGAAGGTGATGGTGGTGTCTTTAAAGGTCAGCGCCGGGCCCCAGTACGGGTCGTGGGCAATCACGCCGCCGAAGTAGATGGAGGCGACCAGCAGCACGATACCGATGACCGACACCTCGCCAACGCGGCCAGGGCGCAGGAAGCGCATGTAGATGCCCATGAACAGCGCAATCGGCACGGTAGAGCAGACGGTGAAGACGCCCCACGGACTTTCGGCCAGCGCTTTCACCACGATCAGGGCCAGCACTGCCAGGATGATGATCATGATCAGGAAGCAGCCGAAGAGGGCGATCGTGCCCGGCACGCGGCCCATCTCCTCTTTGATCATCTCGCCCAGCGACGAACCATTACGGCGCGAGGAGATAAACAGCACCATAAAGTCCTGCACCGCTCCCGCCAGCACCACGCCCGCCAGCAGCCAGAGCGTACCCGGCAGGTAGCCCATCTGTGCAGCCAGCACCGGACCGACCAGCGGACCCGCGCCTGCAATGGCGGCGAAGTGGTGACCAAACAGCACGTAACGGTTGGTTGGCACATAGTTCAGGCCGTCATTGTTAATGACCGCCGGGGTGGCGCGCGTCGGGTCGAGCTTCATGACCTTCTGCGCGATGTACAAGCTGTAGTAGCGATAAGCCACAAGATAGACGGAAACCGACGCGACCACGATCCACAGGGCGCTGACGTGCTCGCCCCGGCGTAATGCGACAACCGCCAGACAGAAAGCGCCGATGATCCCGAGGATGGCCCAGGGCACGTGCTTAAGTAGTTTTTTAGTATCCATAGTAAGACCTGGTTTTTTATGTAAAGAAAAAAGGGTCAGGGTTCGTTGTGAGGAGGTATTGATTAATGCTGGAGCGATCGTGCCAGATCCTCGCGCGTGTAAAGCACGGTAAATGGGTGAGTGGTTGAAAGCGATGCGTGAGCGGTCAAAAGCGAGGGTGAGTGGTTAAGGCTCACCCCCGGCGGGAGAAAATATGTGATTGAGATCACTGAGAATAATCTAGCCCTGCGGGGTTTCGTCGTTCGCATCAGGGCATTGCGTGCAGCGGCAGGGCTGATATGCGGGCAGCAGCTGATAGCGTCCTTTGCCGTCGTGTTCGATAATCGGGGAAAGGGCCTGTAGATCGCGGTACACCGTACGTTCGGTAATGCCAAATTTTTGCATCAGATCGCGGCGATTAACGCTTCCGTTGCGGTGCAGAGCAATAATGATGTCAACCAGACGTTCAGCCGAGCGGCTTCGGGGTGAAGAGGCCATAAGACTTTCCAGCGTTAAGGGGGCGGCTGACGACGTCGTCAGCCGCCCCGGAAAATTTATCTTATGGATAGTTAACGGCGCACCTTTGCGGAAACCTTAGCGTTTTTTTGTGCAACGGGATCAAACCGCGGCTTCCATCTCCATCATCACCGGGTGGAAACGGCGTTTGAAGTAGATCAGGCCGTGCCCCTCGCTGCTGAGGATGATGTTCTTAATCTCCACCAGGTAGACCAGATGGGTACCGATGGTTTGCACCTGGGTTATCTCGCCTTCCAGGCTTGCCAGGGCGCCTTTCAGCACCGGCTGCGCCAGCGGTCCTTTCTGCCAGCAGGAGAGAGCAAAGCGCTCCTCCATGGCCATGCCGGTCATCCCGGCAAAGTGGCGGGCCATGATCTCCTGCTCGTGGTTCAGCACGTTGACGCACAGTTTGCCGTTGCCCTGGAAGACCGGGTTCATGGCGCTGTTGGCGTTGATGCAGACCATGACCGAGGGCGGGGTATCCGTGACCGAACAGACGGCGGTGGCGGTAATGCCGCAGCGGCCCGCATCGCCCTCGGTGGTGACCACATTCACCGCCGCCGACAGGCTGGCCATCGCGTCGCGAAAACGCAGGCGTTCTTCAGATTGCATTGAAACCTCCCGCTGCGTTATTTCAGCAGCTTATCCAGCATGTTGATATCAGTGTTGTTGTGCAGGTGCGGTACAGTCCAGCCGTGCTGGTCGTACTCGGACATGCAGCGGTCAACCATCGCCATCATCTTGTCCATGTTGCCGGAGCTTTGCGCCTGACGCAGGCATTGCAGGCGGATCTCATCCTGACTACCGGAGTAGTTGATTTCGTACAGCTCGTGACGTCCGCCAAACTCGCTGCCGATGGCATCCCACATCAGTTTCAGAATCTTGATGCGTTCGACGTGATCCATCCCGTTGGAGCCGCGTACGTACTTCGCCAGATACTGGTCGATCTGCGGGTTGTTCAGGTCCCGCGCGCTGGACGGCAGGTAGATCAGCCCGGAGGTCACGTTGCGTTCGATGATGTTCTTGATTTTCGCGTAGGCCATCGGCGCCATCACGCGGTAGGTCTGTAACGCCGCGTGGTCAGGCAGGTACGCGCCGTTTATCCACGGCGTGGCTTCGGAGCACATGGAGTCGCTCAGCGCCCAGAACATGTTGCGCCACGCCACCACTTCGCCGAGATCCGCCTGCACGCCGCGGAACTCGAGGGTGCCAGTGCACTCCAGCGATTTCTTCAGCAGAGCGGTGATGAAGTCGAGCTTCACTGCCAGACGCACGCAGGCCTGAAGCGGGTACATGCGGGCGAAGCCACCTTCCATCGTCCAGCGACGACAGCGGTCGAAATCGCGGTAGATCAGCACGTTTTCCCACGGGATCAGCACATGATCCATCACCAGAATGGCGTCGTTCTCGTCAAAGCGGCTGGAGAGCGGGTAGTCGTACGGAGAGCCTGTCGCCCCTGCCACCATCTCGTAAGAGGCGCGGGAGATCAGCTTCACCCCTTCGGCATCCATCGGCGCGACGAACATTAGCGCGAAGTCCGGGTTTTCGCCCATCACCTGCGCAGAGCCAAAACCAATCATGTTGTAGTGGGTCAGCGCAGAGTTGGTGGCCACCACTTTCGCGCCGCTGACGATGATCCCGGCGTCGGTCTCTTTCTCCAGCTTGATGTAAACGTCTTTCACCTCGTCCGCCGGTTTATGGCGGTCGATAGGCGGGTTGACGATGGCGTGGTTAAAGTACAGGCCGGTTTCCTGAATACGGGTGTACCAGTTGCGGGCGTTCTGCTCGAACTGACCGTAGAAGGCAGGGTTAGCCCCCAGCGCGCAGCCGAACGCGGCTTTGTAGTCTGGCGTGCGGCCCATCCAGCCGTAGCTCAGGCGCGACCACTCGGCGATGGCGTCGCGCTGCTGGCGCAGATCGTCGGCGCTTTTCGCCACGCGGAAGAATTTATGGGTGTAGCCGCCGCTGCCGGTGTCGGTGCCCCAGCAGAGTGTATCCTGCATGTCTGGCTTGTGCAGGGCATCGTACATCTGGGCGATGGACGCCGCCGCATTGCGAAATGCCGGGTGGGTAGTAACGTCCTTAACGCGCTCGCCGTAGATATAAATCTCACGGCCATCTTGCAGGCTTTTTAAATACTCTTCACCGGTTAACGGACGTTTGGCATTAGCGCGGAAATCTTCAGGCTTCATAGGGACCTCGTATCGGAAGATGGTTGTTAAATTTATGTTTTGTTTTTGTTGTTTAATTGAAGCGTGAGAGGGGCGGAACGTGAAGGGACGATTGGGACAACGGCAGGTACTTTTCGGGTGGGATGTTGTTTTGTGATCTGTGCGGCTTTTCGGCGGGTGGCGCTGCGCGTACCCGCCCTACGAACCGTGATGCGTTCAGGAAACCGGTACTTTCTGCGCCCGGTATGCGCTGGGTGAGCACCCCGTCAGTCGGTTGAAAAAACGGGCGAAATAGGCCGGATCTTTAAACCCCAGTTGCCAGGCAATTTCGCTCACTGTGCTGTCGGAAAACAGCAGCAAGCGCCTGGCTTCCCGCAGCTGGCGGTCGAAGATCAGCCGTTTCGGCGAGCGGTTGGCAAAGCGGCGGCAGATATCGGTCAGGCGGGATTCGGTAAGATGCAGTTCGCTGGCGTATTCCGGCACCGTCCAGTGCTCGTGGTAATGCGCATCTGTCAGCTGGTTAAAGCGCTGAAACAGCTTCAGCTCGCCGCGCATACCGCCTGAAGCGTGGTCGTCGAGCTTCGCGTTGCGCAGCAGCAGGGTAAATACGGCCTGCGCCAGCAGGACCAGCGTATGCTCACGGCCCGGCAGCTGTTCCGTGGATTCCCGGGCAATGAGCTGCCAGTAATGCTTCAGCGCCGCCAGCTCGTCAGGCCTGTCGGCAAGCGACAGGCAGATCCCCGGCAGGCCGAACGCCTCCCGCGTGCCGGGGTAGAGCACTTCTAACAACGGCCAGATAAGATCCTCGCGCACCGTCAGCACGTGGCCGTCGCTGTCGGATTCAGTGATAAACGCGTGCGGCACCGACGGCGGCGTCAGAACGAACAGCGGCGCCTGCACCGAGTAGCGGTGGTCGTCGAGCTGCAGCTCAATCTGCCCGGTGTCGAGAAAATGCATCTGAAAATACTGGTCGTGGCGGTGCGCCTGCATGTCGCGGCCAAAAAAGGCCGCCATGCGGGCGAACGACTGGTAGTGCACATCGTCGGTGCCCAGACTTTCGTCGTACTCCTTGCTGATATCAATGTTGGCGATAGGGCTCTGGCACATGATCGTTCCTCTTTTGAACCCGCTGCGTCATCGGAATGCGCGTCAGCACCAGCGCGCCCACTACCAGCAGACCCGCCACGAACCACAGCCCCGAGCTGAAGCTGCCGGTCGCGTCGCGCAGAATACCAATCAGCAATGGGCTGACGGCAGACCCGACGTTGCCGATGGCGTTGATCACCGCCAGCGCCACCGCGCGGGATTGCAGGCTAATCACCTGGTCCGGCGTGGTCCAGAATATCGCCATGGCGGTAAACGATCCGGTTGAGGCCATGATGATGCCAAGCAGCTGGATCAGGCTGTGATCGGTCGCCGAGGCCAGCATCCATCCCGCCGCCGCAAACAGATACGGCAGGATGGTGTGCTTTTTTCGCTCTTTCAGCCTGTCGGAGCGGCGGCTCCACCAGATCATCCCGAGGATGGTGCAAAACTGCGGGATCGCCGCCAGCAGGCCAATCACGATATTGCTGCTGCCGGTGTTGAAGCTTTGCAGGATCTGCGGCGTCCAGATGTTGATCGCGCTCAGCGTATTCGTCAGGCAGAAGTAGGCCAGCGTGTAGAGCAGTACGGCGGGCGTCAGCACCTCGCGCAGCGTCGATCGCGGCGTGGCGACGTGCGCAATGGCCAGTTCCTGCTCGCGGGCGATCATCGTTTTGAGTGCCTGCTTTTCATCATCATCCAGCCAGGTGGCCTGATCCGGGGTGTCGTTAAGGTAGAACCAGGTCACCACGCCGAGCACCACCGACGGCAGCCCCTCCAACAGGAACAGCCACTGCCAGCCCTTCAGGTTCCACAGCCCGTCCATCGCCAGAATGTACCCGGAGAGGATCGAGCCGAGCATCATGGTCACCGGCATGGCGATCATAAACAACGCGTTGGCGCGGGCGCGGTGATACGCCGGGAACCACCAGGTGAGATAGACCAGGATCCCCGGCAGGAAACCGGCTTCGGCAATGCCCACCAGCATGCGCAGGACGTAGAGCGTTTCCGGGCTGGTGGCGAACATGGTGCAGGTAGAGGCGATGCCCCACACCACCATGATCCCGGCGATCCAGCGCCGCGCGCCGATTTTCGCCAGCATGATGTTGCTGGGGATCCCGCACAGCACGTAGGTGACGTAAAACAGGGTCGCGGCCAGGCCAAACATGGTCGACGTGAGGCCCAGATCTTTACCCATCGTCAGCCCGGCAAAGCCGATGTTGATGCGATCGAGAAACGAAAAGACAAACAGGATAAAGAGAAACACGATCAAACGACGGAACAGCTTGTTGATAACGCGATGTTCTATAGCTTTCTTATCTTGCAGGGTAGAGGTCGTCATGCTGCGCTCCAGATCTTACGTTTAGTAGACGGATTTATTGTTATTAACTGACGTAACCGGTTGTTCGATAAAGCGTGCCGCCAGCGCTTCCGCGCCGCGGGCGAGCAGGGTGGTGTCGACGCCGACGGCGACAAACAGCGCGCCGAGTGCAAGGTAACGTTTCGCCAGTTGCTCGTTCGCCATCAGGATGCCGGGCGCTTTACCGGCGGCGCGTATCTGCGCGATCGCCTGCTCAATGGCGGCCTGCACCTCCGGGTGCTGCGGATTACCGGCAAAGCCCATGTCGGCACTCAGATCCGCCGGGCCGATAAACACGCCGTCGACGCCGTCCACGTCCAGGATCTGCGGCAGGTTTTTTAACGCTCTTAGGGTTTCGATTTGCACCAGCACGCACATGGCGTCGTTAGCCTGATGCAGATAGTCCGGGATACGGTTCCAGCGCGAGGCGCGCGCCAGGGCGCTGCCGACGCCGCGAATGCCGGCAGGCGGATAGCGGGTGGCGCTGACCGCCAGCCGCGCTTCGTCGGCGTTTTGCACCATCGGCACCAGCAGGGTTTGCACCCCCACGTCCAGCAGCTGCTTGATCTGCACCGGATCGTTCCACGACGGGCGCACCACCGGCTGGCTGGGATAAGGGGCGATGGCCTGTAGCTGAGTGAGAACGGTCTGCACGCTGTTTGGCGCGTGCTCCCCGTCGATCAGCAGCCAGTCAAAACCGGCCCCGGCCAATAGCTCAGCGCTGTAGCTGCTGGTTAGCCCCAGCCATAACCCGATTTGCGGTCGGCCCGCTTTCAGCGCCGCTTTGAATGCGTTTTGCATGATCATCTCCTTACACAAAGCGGCAGCTGATGGAGCCCATGTTGCCGTAGTCGACGTGGAAGGTGTCGCCTCTGCTGGCGGGCACCGGGCGGGTAAACGAGCCGCCGAGGATGATCTGGCCTGGCTCAAGCTGCACGTCGTATGGCGCGAGTTTGTTCGCCAGCCACGCCACGCCGTTCGCCGGATGATTAAGGACGCCTGCGGCCACGCCGGTCTCTTCGATCACGCCGTTGCGGTAGAGCAGGGCGGAGATCCAGCGCAGATCCAGCTCGTCGGGTTTAATCGGGCGGCCGCCGAGGATCACGCCCGCGTTGGCGGCGTTATCGGAGATAGTGTCGAATACCTTGCGCGGGCGCTGGGTTTCCGGGTCAACGTTGTGGCAGCGGGCGTCGATCAGCTCCAGGGCAGGGATGACGTAATCCGTGGCGTTGTAAACGTCGAAGATCGTGCAGTTCGGGCCGCGCAGCGGTTTTGCCAGCACGAAGGCCAGCTCCACTTCGATGCGCGGGACGATAAAGCGATCCACGGGAATGTCGCTGCCGTCGTGGAAGAACATATCGTCCAGCAGCGCGCCGTAGTCTGGCTCGCTGATCTGCGAGCTGGCCTGCATCGCTTTGGAGGTGAGGCCGATCTTGTGGCCTTTCAGCACGCGGCCTTCGGCAATTTTCAGGCTCACCCATTCGCGCTGGACGGCGTAGGCGTCTTCAATGGTGATCTCCGGATACTCAAGCGAGATCGCGCGGATCTGCTCCCGGGATTGTTCCGCCTGATGCAGGCGGTGGGCGATCAGGGTATGGGTGTGTTTGTCGAGCATGGCGATATCCTGTTGTTGCCGGGTGGCGCGTAGCGATCCCGGCCTACGTTCGAGCCGTTGTAGGCCCGGTAAGCGAAGCGCCACCGGGCGAGCAGACGGCTACTTAAACAACGCGTGCACGTTGTTCTGCTTGTAATTGAGCGTCGGGTGCAGCTCGTCGAGCTCGAAAGACAGCGCCAGATAGCGGGCGGCCATCAGCTCTGCAAAATGCGTTTTGATCAGCGCAAACAGCATTTCACCGACCTCTTCCCGGCTCTCCAGACTGCGCCCGGCGCCGATTTTGAGCGTCATATGCACAAAGGCGTAATCGTGCTTGCCGTCGGCCATCTGCCAGGTGTCCAGCCAGTGGGCGCGGCTGCGGATACCGCCGAGCGGGAAAATACCCGTGGCGGCGAGCGCCTCGTTCACTTTGGCAAACAGCCCCGGCAGGTCGGCCTGCTCGCGGATGTTGTCGGTACATTCAGCAATAAAGTGCGGCATGGTGGCTCCTTACGCGGGCAGCGGGAAAACGGCGTTGACCTGGCCGGTGCCGGAGCTGGCGAACAGCTCGGTGAGAAACTCCACCTTACTGTCGTAGTTGTCCCAGCCGAGCATCCCCAGCAGCATCACCGTGTCGTGCATGTTGCCCTCGCCGTAGCAGTAGTCGGCGTACTCCGGCAGCATGCTGCAAAACTCTTTGAACTGCCCCTCGCGCCACAGCTTCACTACCCGCTCATCCATCTGGCGGTCAAACTCGCGGGTATAGCTGTTCATCCCTTCCTCCGCGCGCTGGTCGTCGATAAAGCGGTGCGACAGCGAGCCGCTGGCGAGCACCGCCACGGTGCCGTCGTATTTTTCGATGGCGCTGACGATGGCCTCGCCCAGCCTGCGGCTGTCGGCGAAGTCGTGAACCGTGCAGAACGCCGAGATGGAGACCACTTTGAAGTGCTTATCCGCGTTCATGTAGCGCATCGGCACCAGCGTGCCGTACTCCAGCTTGAGGCTCGGGATGTTGTGCGCCTTGGCGCGCACGCCAAGCTTCACCGCTTCGTCGGCGATCAGCTGGCCGAGTTCCGGGTTGCCGTCGTAGTCGTAGGTCATGTCGCGAATAAAATGCGGCAGCTCGTTGCTGGTGTAGACGCCTGAAAAATGGTCCGCACAGTTGATGTGATACGCGCTGTTCACCAGCCAGTGGGTGTCGAAGACGATAATGGTATCGACGCCCAGCTCGCGGCAGCGCTTGCTGATCTCTTTATGCCCGTCGATGGCTGACTGGCGGCAGCCGTGGTTTTTGCCCGGCAGTTCAGAGAGATACATTGACGGCACGTGGGTGATTTTTGCTGCTAAGGCTAATTTTCCCATGATCAGATCCCCCACTTTGGAATCGGATGGTCGCCCATGGAGATACAGACGTTTTTCATCTCCGCGAAGACCTCGAAGCTGTACTCGCCGCCCTCACGCCCGGTGCCGGAGGCCTTCACGCCGCCAAACGGCTGGCGCAGGTCGCGCACGTTCTGGGTGTTAACGAACACCATGCCCGCTTCGATGTTGCGCGCCAGACGCAGCACTTTGCTGACGTCCTGCGTCCAGATGTACGACGCCAGGCCATACTCCACGTCGTTTGCCAGGCGCAGGCCTTCCGCTTCGTCCTTAAACGGCAGCAGGCAGGCCACCGGCCCGAAGATCTCCTCCTGCGCCACGCGCATGCGGTTATCGACATCCGCCAGCACGGTCGGGCGCAGGAAATTGCCGCCTTTCAGGTGCGCAGGAAGATCGGTCGGTTTGTCCGGGCCGCCCGCCAGCAGGGTTGCCCCCTCTTCAATGCCGAGGCGGATGTAGCCGGAGACCTTCTCCCAGTGCTGCTTGCTGATCAGCGCGCCAATCTGGGTGTTCGGATCGGTCGGGTCGCCCACGCGCAGGCGGCTGGCGCGCTCGGCAAAGCGTTTGACGAACTCCGGGTAGATGCTCTGCTGGATGAAGATGCGCGAGCCGGCGGTGCAGCGTTCGCCGTTGATGGAGAAGATGGTGAACAGGGCGGCGTCCAGCGCGCGCTCAATGTCCGCGTCTTCAAATATCAGCACCGGAGATTTGCCGCCCAGCTCCATGGAATACTTCTTCAGCCCGGCGTTTTTCATGATGTTACGCCCGGTGGCGGTGCCGCCGGTGAAGGAGACGGCGCGCACGTCATGATGACGCACCAGCGCGTCGCCCGCCGTGGCGCCATAGCCCTGCACCACGTTCAGCACGCCCGCCGGAATGCCCGCCTCCAGCGCCAGCTCGCCCAGACGGTCGGCGGTCAGCGGGGAGAGCTCGGACATCTTCAGCACCGCGGTGTTACCCAGCGCCAGGCACGGCGCGACCTTCCAGGTGGCGGTCATAAACGGCACGTTCCACGGCGACACCAGCGCACAAACGCCTACCGGTTGCACGAGGGTGTAGTTGAGCATCTTGTCATCGACCGGGTAGGTTTTGCCGTTCATCTGCTGGCACACCTCGGCGAAGAACTCAAAGTTGTGCGAGGCGCGTGGAATGAGCACGTTTTTGGTCTGGTGGATCGGCAGGCCGGTGTCGGCGGTCTCCATCGCGGCAATGTCCGGCACGTTCTGGTCAATCAGATCCCCCAGGCGACGCATCAGGCGCGCACGCTCCTTCATCGGCAGGTTGGCCCATTTCGGGAACGCCTCTTTGGCGGCGGCAACGGCCTGATGGATTTCGGCTTCGCCGCCGGAGGCCACTTCTGCCAGCACCTCGCCGGAGGCCGGGTTAGTGGTTTGGAAGTACTCACTTCCGGCGACGTTTTTCCCGTTGATCCAGTGGTTAATCTTTTTCATTTTGCAGTCTCCTCACTGACAATTCGGTTTACCAGACGGCCTACGCCTTCCACTTCCACTACCACCTCATCGCCCGGTACCACGTCGGACAGCCCCTTCGGCGTGCCGGTGGCAATCATGTCGCCCGGTTGCAGGGTCATGAAATCGCTCAGATACGCAATCAGGAATGGGATGCTGAAAATGAGATCGGCGGTGGTGCCTTCCTGACGCAGTTCACCGTTGACGTAGGTGCGAAGACGAAGGTTGTGCGGGTCAGGGATGGCTTCTTTTGGCACTACGTTCAGGCTGATGGGGGTCAGCCCGTCGCGGCTTTTCACCCGCAGGTTCGGGCGATAGTAGTTTTCGAGATAATCGCGGATGGCGTAGTCGTTGCACACCGTGTAGCCCGCAACATAGTCCATCGCCTCGGCTTCGCTGACCTTACGCGCGGTTTTACCGATGACCACCACCAGCTCGGCTTCGTAATGCATGTATTCAATGTTGTTTGGGCGCACCGAGGTCTGGTTGTCGCCATTAAAGGTGTTCGGCGCTTTGATAAACACCAGCGGCTCGGTGGGGGGCTTGAAGTCCAGCTCGCTGGCGTGATCGGCGTAGTTCAGGCCGAGGGCGAACAGCGTGGCGTGCGGCGGCGTGCGCGAAGCGATGGCAACGTCGCGTTCCTCCACCACCGGGTTTTCCAGCGGCGGAAATCCCTCTGCCAGAATGCGTACCCGATCGCCCGGGCGAATTTCGACGCGGCTTTGCGGGGTACCGAGCAATATCGCATCGCCGGGGTTCAGGGTGGCAAATACGCTCAGGGCGCTCAGCAGTTCGGCGGCGTTGCGGTGCAGATCGGCCGTGTTCCAGTGGTCCGCTTCGCGACCGTTGATCTCGGTGATGATGGTCAGGTTGTCCACGTTATCAACGGCGACAGGTTCGCCGAGCGGGCAAAATCCATCCCGGCATTTGGCTTTAATAGCCGGGCGGTAGAAGCTCTCTTCCGGCAGGCTGATTTCGTTGGCCAGCGCGTAGCCGGCGATGTACGCCGCCGCCTCTTCAACGCGTACTTTGCTGGCGGTTTTGCCCACCACCAGCGCCACCGTTGCGCCGCTTAACACGGTTTCTCCCTGCGGGAAGGGAATCGGCTCGCCTGCGCGAATAACAGTGTTATGTGGCTTGATAAACCACACCGCCGTTTTTGGCGGCGCGTTATAGGGGGCTTTTTCAAACGCCTCAGCCCAGGCCGCACGCTGGCTCTGGTGGTTTAGCGCTACGGCAAAAACAGTACCTTTCATTCCCATACTCCTCAAACCGGCTGTCCGGTTTTGATTTCATTAATATGTTAATGATCTGGTTTTATGCTTTTGCTGCTCGTTTCGCAATCAGAAGTGAATAATTTGTGATATGAATAACAATAAA
Organism: Enterobacter sp. MGH85; assembly: GCF_001037655.1. NCBI lineage: Bacteria > Pseudomonadati > Pseudomonadota > Gammaproteobacteria > Enterobacterales > Enterobacteriaceae > Enterobacter > Enterobacter sp. MGH85. Next base: position 260,141 of record NZ_KQ089925.1, on the reverse strand, counting down.
TTTACACCAATGGGTTAATTATCATTTAAATCAATGCATTAAAAAAATGACGTTGTTTCTGTTAGACTTTTTGGGTTACAACGTGTTGTCTATAAAAGCATCTGTTTTAAATTGTTTACTTGTTAATGATGTAAGGGGAAGGTGATGCATGACTCATTAACCATCGCGCTGTTGCAGGCGCGTGAAGCGGCGATGGGCTACTTCCGCCCGATAGTGAAACGGCATAATCTGACCGAACAGCAGTGGCGTATCGTCCGCGTGCTGGCCGAGCATCCCTCCATGGATTTTCACGATCTGGCGTTCCGCACCTGCATTTTGCGCCCAAGCCTGACCGGCATTCTGACGCGGATGGAGCGCGACGGTCTGGTGCTGCGCTTAAAGCCGGTGAATGACCAGCGCAAGCTGTACGTATCGCTGACGAAAGAAGGCAACGCGCTGTACCAGCGTGCTCAGGCTCAGGTGGAAGAGGCGTACCAGCAGATTGAGGCGGAATATACCCCGGAGAAGATGAAGCAGCTCACGGCGCTGCTGGAAGAGTTTATTGAACTCGGAAACCGACATATTGCCGCGCGGGACGAAGAGTAAAAACCCTAAAATCCAGGATGATTTTCGTAAAGTTTTCCCTTTCCAGGCCGAAAATTCTGTATCTGTCTGAGGAAAGAGAAAACATGTTAAATCGTATCAAGATTGTCACCAGCTTACTGCTGGTTTTAGCGATATTTGGCCTTTTACAACTCACATCCGGTGGTCTTTTCTTCAATGCCCTGAAGCATGACAAAGAGAATTTCACCATTCTGCAAACCATTCGCCAGCAACAATCCACCCTGAACGGTAGCTGGGTGGCGCTGCTGCAAACCCGTAACACCCTGAACCGTGCGGGTATCCGCTATATGATGGATCAGAACAATATCGGCAGCGGCTCAACCGTCGCCGAGCTGATGCAGATTGCCTCTGCGTCTCTGAAACAGGCGGAAAAAAACTGGGCGGATTACGAAGCACTTCCGCGTGACCCGCGTCAGAGCGACGCTGCGGCACTGGAAATCAAACGTAATTACGATATCTACCACGGCGCGCTGGCCGAGCTGATCCAGCTGCTGGGGGCGGGCAAGATCAACGAGTTCTTCGACCAGCCGACCCAGAGCTATCAGGATGGCTTTGAGAAGCAGTACGTCAGCTATCTGCAACAAAACGACGCGCTCTATCAGACCGCGGTTGAAGACAGCAACAGCTCTTACCGCCAGGCTATCTGGGTGCTGATTAGCGTGCTGGCTGCGGTGCTGGTGGTGATTGTTGCCGTCTGGCTGGGTATTCGTCAGGCACTGATTTCGCCGCTGAACCGTCTGATTGACAGCATTCGTCATATCGCCAGCGGCGACCTGGTGAAGCGCATCGACGTGGAAGGCTCCAACGAGATGGGTGAACTGGCTGACTCCCTGCGCCATATGCAGGGCGAGCTGGTGCGTACCGTGGGTGACGTGCGTAACGGCGCAAACGCCATTTACAGCGGTGCGAGCGAAATCTCGATGGGCAATAACGATCTCTCATCCCGTACCGAGCAGCAGGCTGCCTCTCTGGAAGAGACCGCCGCCAGTATGGAACAGCTGACCGCCACCGTGAAGCAGAACGCCGAGAATGCCCGTCAGGCGAGCAACCTGGCCCTGAGCGCGTCTGAAACCGCGCAGAAAGGCGGGAAAGTGGTGGATAACGTGGTGCAGACCATGCGCGACATCGCCGGCAGTTCGCAGAAAATCGCCGATATTATCAGCGTGATCGACGGGATTGCTTTCCAGACTAATATTCTGGCGCTGAACGCGGCGGTAGAAGCGGCACGTGCGGGCGAGCAGGGCCGCGGCTTTGCGGTGGTTGCAGGTGAAGTACGAAACCTGGCGCAGCGCAGCGCCCAGGCGGCTCGCGAGATCAAGAGCCTGATTGAAGACTCCGTGGGGCGCGTGGAGTTGGGTTCAACGCTGGTAGAAAGCGCCGGTGAAACCATGGGTGAGATCGTGAATGCGGTAACGCGCGTGACGGACATCATGGGCGAAATCGCGTCTGCGTCTGATGAGCAGAGCCGCGGTATCGACCAGGTGGGGCTGGCGGTGGCTGAGATGGATCGCGTGACCCAGCAGAACGCCTCGCTGGTGGAAGAGTCTGCGGCGGCGGCGGCGGCACTGGAAGAGCAGGCGAGCCGTCTGACGCAGGCCGTTGCGGTGTTCCGTATTCAGCAGGAACAGATGAAGGCGCGCGAGTTCGCCTCCGCGAAAAGCGTTGCCGCACCGGTAGTGGCGCGTAAACCGGCGACCGCAGATGCGGGCGATAACTGGGAAACGTTCTGACGTTGTGCGTTTCGCCGGGTGGCGGCTACGCCTTACCCGGCCTACGGATTGTGGGTTTTGCCGGGTGGCGGCTACGCCTTACCCGGCCTACGGGATGTGCGTTTTGCCGGGTGGCGGCTGCGCCTTACCCGGCCTACGGGATGTGTGTTTTGCCGGGTGGCGGCTGCGCCTTACCCGGCCTACGGATTGTGGGTTTTGCCGGGTGGCGGCTGCGGAATTGGGTTTTGTAGGCCCGGTAAGCGCAGCGCCACCGGGCGATTTTACAGAGGCAGGCGCATGGCGCAGCGGGAACCATACGCTAAACCGTGCGCCGTCTCTTCTTCACGTTTCTGGCGCATTTCCGGCGTCAGCGTCGTCATCATTTCAAACCCTAATCGCCTGTAGTAGGGCGCGTTCCACGGGACATCACGAAACGTCGTTAACGTCAGCGAGGTTAGCCCCAGCGTGCGGGCATGCTCTGCGACACGGTTAATCAACCGGCGTCCGAGACCTCGTCCCTGCCAGTCCAGATGAACCGAAAGTTCCACAATAAACAGCGAAGATGGCTGGGCTTCGGCGAGAATAAAGCCCACGGGCCTGTCGTCAGCCAGCGCCAGCCAGCTTAATCCGCGTCCGGCGTAACCGAGGTGATCTTCAACGGAAATAACCTCGCTGTCTGCCAGCCAGGCCAGCTCAGGAACGTCGCGAAATCGCTGCCCCGCCGCGCGTTCAATGGCGGGCAGGGCAGCGACGTCGTCGATGCGCGTCGGGCGGAGGGTGAACGCCGTCATCAGCCAGCGCTGCTCACAATTTTAATCTCCACCATGCCGATCCCCAGCTTGCGCGGAGCGTGACCGAGAATATTCCCTTCGTTAGTGGACTGCGGCTCGGGCGGCACAATGACCAGCGTATTGCTGCGTGTGGGGTTATCGAAATGCAGCGTGCTGGTGGTGACATCATTGCTCAGCGTCAGCATCTGTTCTTTATCGCCGACGCGCACCGGCACAGGACGGTTTGCGTTGGGACCAAATGCCCTGGCGGTGATCACCAGATCGAATTTCTCCGGCAGCGGATGGGTATACTCAATTTTCACCTCATCACCTAACTGCGCGTTAGACCAGCGCCCCCAGGATTCGGGACGTGAAATACCGCTGAACTGCTTCACCTCTTCAGGCGCGCCGGCAACGTTAAAGATAAAGCTGTCAGCTTTATAACGGATGTCGTTGTCGACGATTTTCAGCAGGTCAACGTTGCGCTGATAGCGTGCGGTATCAATGACCGTATCTTTAAACGCGGTTTTCCCCTGCCACTGCGGTTTATCAACGTGTTGCACGGTCTGCTCGCCGCCGAGTTGCCCCTGTGAGACGCACCAGTCGGTGGACAGTGACAGCTCTTGTGACCAGAGCTGGCCCATTTTGTAGCATTTATCGACCCAGACGAAATTATCGCGCGGGGCGAATTCCGCCAGCTGGAAGCGCAGTGGCGCGGAGTATTCGCTTTCCGGCAGCGGCTCGACGCGGTTATCCGACACGCGCAGCAGCAGAGGCAGGCGGAAATGGCTGCCGGAGAACGCGATCATTTTTTTATCCTGATCGATGGTGAAGTCGTTTATCTCTTTCGGGAAGTTCCACAGGCGAATGATATCCGGCTTCCAGGCGAGGATTTTTTCCTTCATGTTGAGGAAGATTTCCGACAGGGACTGGCCCGACAACGTACTGCGGCCCAGGCCAATGAAGTTATCGCCACCCAGAATATCCAGCACGGTAGCGCCGTTATCCATCGAGTTACGTTTAGCGGCAATGATCTCCTGCTGCGGTTTATCGCCGCGCAGCACAAAGAACAGGTTGCTGCGATCCAGCTTATTCAGCTCATCCCAGGCGCTGTTTTTCATCGCCAGATGGTCAGATGAAACGACGATGACCGTATTTTTGAAATACGGTGACGCTTTGATTTTCTCGATTAACGCCGCGATATGTTCCTGGCTACAGGTCACAGCGCTGAACGACTTGTTGTTTTTACCGTCAATGTCGTAGCCCTGACGTTTACAGGTGCGTGAGACGAAACCATCCGGATGATGCGTGTCGACGGTCAACGCAAACAGCGAGAAGCGTTTACCGGCGCGGGAAAGCTCCTCGAATTTCTTCCAGGTTTCATCCAGAACGGTATCGTCGTAAAAGCCCCAGTCGTTGCGGTAGGCCGGATCGGCGACCGTGGTTTTCAGCTCTTCGGAACCATATAAGTGATCGAAACCGTGGGATCTCAGGAACACATCTTTCCCGGCAAAACGCAGGTTAGCGCCCTGCATAAAGTAGTTTTCATAGCCCGAGTTTTTCAGGATATCGCCGAGGCAAATGTTCTGCGGGAAGAAGCTCGACATCGAGGCGGAGGCGTTACCTTCAAACGGGGCGAACAGGGGAATGCCGCACTGGGATGCCACCATCCCGGCGATGGTGTAATCCGTGCCAGGCAGTTGCATGGTGTGGCTGAAGTCGAGGCCCTGGTTTTTCAGCGCGCCGAGCTCTGGCGTCAGGTTCGGGAAAGCATCGTTATCAAACCAGGTGCGTTCCAGACTTTCGCCGTAGATATAGACCAGGTTGAGTTTAGGGTTGTCGATTTTCTTCGAGGGTTCTTTGTAATAGGCCGCAAAGTCCGGATCGCCATCGCGCGACTGGGATTTTACCAGCTCGGTAATTTGATGGAATGCCGGGCTGGCATCCACGGAGGCCAGCGCCAGGCACAGCGCCAGCAGGCTGTAGCCATGATGATGCGGACGGTGACGGCGACGGCGCAGAACCCAGGCCAGCGCGGCGAAGATGCCCACCAGGGCGACCACCAGCCCCAGACCCGGAAGGATGTACTTACCCACACCTGCGCCGGTCAGACTGTTGGTCAATGTGTAGAGCACCGCGTCGTTAATACCGTCGCCGGTAAAGTAATCGCTGGCATATAACGTAATGTTTAAAACAATAAAAATACCGAGCACCACCAGGGTGGCCACAAACCACCAGGTGTGACGACCGGCTTTCCAGGCATAAACGCCGATGGAAGCCAGGAAAAGGACAAGGGACATTAACTCTGACAACAGCAGATCCTCATCATGCCGGACGCTTAGCCGGCTAATTGCTTATTTTTTGGGTAATACAATGTAATTGCGATGTCGCTTAGCTGCAATTTTAGTGTCACGAAAGTGTGCTGTTGTTAGGATTTGGTTTATAAAATCGGATTTTTGAATACAGTCGCATCGTGGCATACGGAGGCTGAGGTGGTGTCAGGGGGTAAAAAAACGCACTTCACGCCGCGGTATAAGACTAATGTAATAAACGCGGCGTGTTGTGGCAGAAAAAAGGGGGACAATCAGGAGAGGAAATTAACGCCTTGTTTCAGCACCAGATCGCAGGCTTTCGTTTTCACCTGTTTCGCCAGAGATGAATTTCCAAGGGTGTTGAGGTTCAGCTGCTGACCATTTTGCGCGTTCAGCAGGCCCTGTATACCGTCCATATAGTTGGTGTCCGCTTTCTGCTCCTGGGTGTCCAGTCCCAGTTTACCCAACACCTGGTTTTTGATGTTTTCGGTATCGGTGACGGAAGCCAGTTTCTGCTTCGCGCAGTATTCCAGAATACCCGCGGCGTTGTTCATCGTTCCGGCACTCAGGCTTTGGGAGCTGTTGCCCAGCAGGCCGGTGAGGGACGAGGCTGACAGCCCGCCCTGGGACGTGCCGCTCTCTTTGGTTAACTCACTTGCTGCGCTGGAGAGCGACTCCTGCCATGATGCGGCCTGCGCTGCGCCAGTCACCAGCAGGGCGCCAGTAAGGATGCTGATAAGAAATTGTTTTTTCATAATGATTTACTCAACAAGGTCCGTTTTGGGCCAGAAGTGGGTTCAGTATATACCTCTGCTCTTCCGGCGCTCCCTGGAAATATCTTAATACTCTTTGCCGGTGACGCGGCTGCGGTAGCTGTCCCAGTCGAAGATGACGTACAGGCTGTTACCCAGCTTCATGCGATCCATCACCCGCTCGCCAAGAAGTCGGGTCATCTCGTCGATATTGTGGTTCGTCAACATACCGGTTGGGCGTTTTGACGACGAACGGCGATCGACAATCTGGTTGATGATCACTTTTTCGTAGCGGGACTCCGTCTGGACACCGATCTCGTCGATGACCAGCAAATCCACGTTACTTAAATCATTCAGCAACTGTTCTTCGCTGGTTTCGCGATTACTGAAGGTGTCTTTCATGGCGGACATAATATCGGCCACGGTGATAATCAGCACTGACTTCCCGCGCAGCAGCAGCTCGTTGCAGATAGCGGCGGCGAGGTGATTTTTCCCGGTGCCGGGTTTTCCGCTAAAGATGAAGCTGGCGATGTTGCCGTCAAATTCATCCACGTACTGGCGCGCCTGGTTAAGGGCGTTCATCTGCCCCTGAGACTCGACCTTATAATTCTCGAAGGAGCAGTTCTGGTGCAGAGGGCGAATGCCCGAGCGGTTAAAGGTGCGCTGCATTTTCATCGCGCGGTTTTCGCGGGCGAGGGCTGCCGCGCGAATTTTACCCTGCTCTTTTTGCCATGCCAGCAGCTCTTCACCGGTGGTGAAGGCGGGCTTCACGTTGGCAGGCATCATCTTCTGCAAACGTTTCATCAGGTCGCCGACGTTTTTCATTTCGCACCTCGGAATCCATCAGGGATTTTTTTGTCCGGTTCTGAAAAAGCATTGATATCACGTTTTGGCTGGCCGTTGTTGCTGGCGCGGTTGATTTGCAGACTGCGCGCGAATTTTTGCTGCCACTGAACATGGTGGAAGACTTTTCCTTCAGCTTGCCAGTATGCGGTAAAGGCTGCCAGCTCTTCCGGTGTTGCGGGCTGCGAGAGGGCTATTCCCCATAAGGCCGCCTGCCGCTGAAAATCGGCGTCCGGCTGCCAACCGGCGTACATGGGAAATTTCCCCATTGGAACGGCCACCGGGGCGCTGGCGGGTTCGTCAAAAAACTGATTATCCAGCATGACATCGCTCGCCGGGCGCGACAGCTTCGCTTCAATTTCCAGAAGCTGCGCCAGACGTTCCGGCGTGACCGCATAAAACGCCGGGGCGTTGTCGGCAAATACCGCGAGCGTGCCGCCTTCGGCGTGCGTCAACACACCGCGAGGATCGCGCATAAAGGCATCAATGCCAGCAATGCTGGTGGTCAGAATTCTGGAGGACATAACACTTTCTCAACTGATTACTACGGGCGTGATTGAGGGTTATGGTAGCACAGAGAGAGGGGAGGAAAGGAGAGGATTTCCCCGGTGGCGTTACGCTTACCGGGGCTAAAATCACAGGGGCTGGTTACGCGATGATGTTCAGCGTCACGTCGATATTGCCGCGCGTCGCGTTAGAGTACGGACAGACGATGTGCGCCGCATCCACCAGTTTTTTGGCTTCCGCTGCGTCCATCCCTTCAACGTGGATGTTCAGCTTCGCTTCGATACCAAAACCGGTTGGCAGCGGGCCAATCCCTACTTCGCCTTCAATAAAGGCGTCTTTTGGTAGAGCGAATTTATCGCGTGCCGCAACGAACTTCATTGCGCCCAGGAAGCAGGCGGAGTAGCCCGCAGCGAACAGCTGTTCAGGGTTGGTTACTTCACCCCCCATGCCGCCCATCTCTTTTGGCACACCCAGTTTGACATCCAGAACGCCATCGGAAGACGTGGCGCGGCCATCACGGCCTCCGGTTGCTTTGGCTTTGGCAGTGTAGACAACTTTTTCTAAAGACATGGCAGGTTCCTCATTTTACGTTTATATGCGCTATTAAATAGCGCACGATGTTTTAAGTTAAAATTAGACGCGTAAAGTACAGCCTTACGCGCGATGCAGCTGTTGGCGCAAACTTTCGAGCTGTTGCTTGAGCGCCAGCATGGTGTCGGTATCACACTGCGCTGCACAGCCCACGGCGTGGGGTATCGTCACGGCCTGCTGTTGCAGCGCCCGACCCGCGTCGCTCAGGGTGACGGCGACCTGACGCTCATCCTGACGGGAACGCTGGCGGAGGATCAATCCTGCGCTTTCCAGGCGTTTCAGCAGGGGAGTCAGCGTGGCGGAATCCAGGAACAGCCGCTCGCCAATGTCTGACACCGTAATATCATCCTGTTCCCACAGCACCAGCATCACCAGGTATTGCGGGTAGGTCAGATTAAGCGGCGCCAGCAGTTGCCGGTACAGCTTGTTAAGCGCCAGATTTGCCGAATAGAGGGCAAAACAGAGCTGGTTATCCAGCAGAAGCGCGTTGGTGGTGTCGTTCGTTTTTGCGTCCATGAAATGAATATAGATAGTGCGCGATACAATTGCAAGCGATTTTATTATACGCGTGGACGTTTGCGGTAAAGCCATAAGCCGGGGATCGACAGGCCGATGGAGAGCGCACCCACGATCGACGAGGCTTTAAGGAAGTTGCTCAGGAGCAGGATCATCTGGGGTTCGCTGTAGCCAAAATGGCTGATTTTGACGGCGGAGATCATCGCCGTATAGGCTGAAATGCCCGGGAACATAGGAATCACTGCCGCCACGGTGAATACCTTCGGGTGCGCCAGATACCAGCGGGACCACTGAATACCGATGCTGCCAACCAGCATGGAGGCGATAAACGTCGACCATTCAATATTAAAGCCCGCTGTCATCATGATCATACGAGAGCCGTGGCCAATGGCACCCAGCAGCGCACACCAGGGTAATGCACGCTGTGGGACGTTAAACACCATCGCAAAACCAACGGCGGGAAGGGCAGACAAGAGCATGTCCTGTGCCAGTGCGAGCATAAAATCCATCACGCCCATCCGCGTAACCCCCAGAGTGTCATGGCCATAACCACCCCGATACAGGTCGCCAGCGTCAGCAGGCTGGCTATCGCCCAGCGCGCCAGACCGGTGTTGATATGGCCTTTGAACATATCAGCGACGGCATTAATTAAGGGAAAACCCGGCACCAGCAGCAATACGCTGGCGGCCATCGCAACAGTAGGCGTGCTGGCGAAGTAGGGCTGGCGCAAAAGCAGGCCGGATACGGTTGTCGCCACAAATGCCGTGATGCAGAAGTTAATTTGCGGATGTAGCTGTCTGTGCGTCAACAGCTGGCGGACATACATTGCGATGCTGCTGGCAAAGAAGGTCACGACAGCGCCGTCCCAGCCGCCCGCGTTGAGCTTGCAGAAGCAGGCGCAGGACAGTCCCACCATCAGCACAACCAGCCAGCGCGGATACCGGAGGGGTTTGATTTGATTGAAACGTTTTTCTATCTCCCGGAGATCGAGCAGCTTGTGTTCAGCAAGGATCACGATGTGCTGCACTTCCGTCACGACGTGCATGTTAATGCCGCGGTCATGATTTTTACGGGTGGAGGTCAGGCACTGTCCGTCTTTAATGGTGGTCAGCACAATGGCATTTGACGAGATGGAACTCTCAACGCTGTCCATCCCCAGCGCCAGCCCAAGGCGTGTGGAGAGCTCTTCGACGAGGGCGCTTTCTGCGCCGTGCTGTAAGAGAAAAAGCCCGCACTGAATACATAGCCGCGTGGTGGCACGTTGCGTAGACCGATCTGCCTGCATGAAACGCCCTGAAGAGAAGAGAGATTGCTTACTTTTAACACAAAGTGCAGGGCCCTTTGCGCTGGGCCAGATCAACATTTGTGCGATCAGTGGCGCGATGGGGGCGGAGGAAAGACAGCATTGTTATTTATTTAATGAATATGAAATTAGGATTTATAAAAACAATATATTAAGTATTTCTAATTTCATATTTTCGATCTTTTCACGCAATTTGAATTAAATTTAAATGGTCTTTATGCGATATTAGGCCTGTATTGGGCGTTTCTTAACCCATGTGATATTTGTTCTATTTTGCGAGTATTAACCCGTTTGTACTTCGGAATGCAAACGTGTTTAACCTTGCAGGGTTAGTTCGTTCTTAAATAAAGAATTCATGACAGGGAGGGTCTATGTTGCCATTGAATGGTAAACACGGAGTGGTGATCAGCAGAGTACCGGTTATGCAAAATGGGTTAGGTGGCGTCATGTCGCGTCATTTTCCCGATTTTGAGATAACGTACTGCCGTTCGATGCAGGAGTTGACGTTATTACAATTGCGTCGCGCTGGGGTCGTTATTGCCGATATTTCGGGTGAGTATCGTAATCCACGCGGCACGCTTGAGCAATATTATGGGTTAATGAATCAGTACCGGGATATTCACTGGATATTCCTCGTTTCGCGCCCCCTTTATCCACTTGCAGTAGAGCTTCTTATGCGTCCGGAAAGCACGCTGCTTTCGGATATGGAACCCATTGAAGGCGTAATTAACGCTATTCGCGCGGGGAGTGAACGTGCCGAGCGAATAAGCCAGACGTTATTGATACCGGAAAATCCTGATATTGAAGAGGAGAGTGAGCAAATGATTGCGCTTACCCACTCTGAACGCAAAGTGTTGCGTTTGTTAGGTAAAGGTTGGGGAATCAACCAAATAGCCACGCTACTTAATAAAAGTAATAAAACGATCAGTGCACAGAAAAACAGTGCAATGCGTCGCTTATCACTTCGCAGTAATGCCGATATGTACGCGTGGATAAGCAGTACCCAGGGAATGCGAGAACTCAGTTTAATGTCGGCTTATGGAGAGTTTGAGGAATGGAAAAGACCACTGCAACAAAACATATCGCCGTCATCGAAAGCTGCTCAATGAGCGCTATGGGGCTGAAGCACTGAGAGATCCCCTCATAATTTCCCCAAAGCGTAACCATGTGTGAATAAATTTTGAGCTAGTAGGGTTGCAGCCACGAGTAAGTCTTCCCTTGTTATTGTGTAGCCAGAATGCCGCAAAACTTCCATGCCTAAGCGAACTGTTGAGAGTACGTTTCGATTTCTGACTGTGTTAGCCTGGAAGTGCTTGTCCCAACCTTGTTTCTGAGCATGAACGCCCGCAAGCCAACATGTTAGTTGAAGCATCAGGGCGATTAGCAGCATGATATCAAAACGCTCTGAGCTGCTCGTTCGGCTATGGCGTAGGCCTAGTCCGTAGGCAGGACTTTTCAAGTCTCGGAAGGTTTCTTCAATCTGCATTCGCTTCGAATAGATATTAACAAGTTGTTTGGGTGTTCGAATTTCAACAGGTAAGTTAGTTGCTAGAACCCATGGCTCCTTTGCCGACGCTGAGTAGATTTTAGGTGACGGGTGGTGACAATGAGTCCGTGTCGAGCGCTGATTTTTTCGGCCTTTAGAGCGAGATTTATACAATAGAATTTGGCATGAGATTGGATTGCTTTTAGTCAGCCTCTTATAGCCTAAAGTCTTTGAGTGACTAGATGACATATCATGTAAGTTGCTGATAGGTTTCCAGTTTTCCGCTCCTAGGTCTGCATATTGTACTTTTCCTCTTACTCGACTTAACCAGTACCAACCCAGCTTCTCAACGGATTTATACCATGGCACTTTAAAGCCAGCATCACTGACAATGAGCGGTGTGGTGTTACTCGGTAGAATGCTCGCAAGGTCGGCTAGAAATTGGTCATGAGCTTTCTTTGAACATTGCTCTGAAAGCGGGAACGCTTTCTCATAAAGAGTAACAGAACGACCGTGTAGTGCGACTGAAGCTCGCAATACCATAAGTCGTTTTTGCTCACGAATATCAGACCAGTCAACAAGTACAATGGGCATCGTATTGCCCGAACAGATAAAGCTAGCATGCCAACGGTATACAGCGAGTCGCTCTTTGTGGAGGTGACGATTACCTAACAATCGGTCGATTCGTTTGATGTTATGTTTTGTTCTCGCTTTGGTTGGCAGGTTACGGCCAAGTTCGGTAAGAGTGAGAGTTTTACAGTCAAGTAATGCGTGGCAAGCCAACGTTAAGCTGTTGAGTCGTTTTAAGTGTAATTCGGGGCAGAATTGGTAAAGAGAGTCGTGTAAAATATCGAGTTCGCACATCTTGTTGTCTGATTATTGATTTTTCGCGAAACCATTTGATCATATGACAAGATGTGTATCCACCTTAACTTAATGATTTTTACCAAAATCATTAGGGGATTCATCAGGCTGAAGCATCTTTTTGCGATGCCCGCCCTGAGCCATTACCAGGTGCACCTGTTTGCCAGATTTGACAACTTCAAAGCGGCGCTCTCGGAAATCTCATTCTTTGCCGTAATTTATTCATTGTCCGATGAGCGTGAGGAGCGACGAAACTGTCTGGCCTGTTTGCGGGATCTCACCTTCACCCACAGCGACGTCAAGCGTATCGTGCTGGCCTCTGATGAAATGGAGGCGAGACTGGTCAGCCATCTTTCGCCTTCTCGCTTACATGGAATTATCAGTAAATCGGTTCCGCTGAAGCAGTTAATGGAGGGGCTGGAGACATTACTCAGCGAAACGCATCACGTGAACGACAACGTGTACAATCACTGGTGTGTGAGCCAGCATCGTATGCTAAGCCCAACTGAAAGGGCGATTCTGCGATATATGTCATCGGGTTTTTCGATCCCTGAAATTGCGGCACAGCTTGAACGCAATATCAAAACCATCCGGGCGCATAAGTTTAACGCAATGGTAAAATTGGGCGTCAATTCTGATGTGGGATTACTGGATGCGGCAGATATCCTGGCGCATCTCCCGGTCAGGGAAATACGCCGTTCCGCTCTCACCGTTCCTTCTTTCTCGTAGTGATAAGTGATGCGCCAGAATTTTTCTGGCGCAACGTTCAAATACAGACATCAACCCATTTTGCTGCGGTCAGTTCCGCCATTCTGTCGGGCGATATACGCACCGCACTGTGGATGGCGCCCGCTGCGGGTAACACTTCGGCGTACTGTTTTAAAGTGATGTCACAGTAAACAGAGAGCGGATTTTCCAGTCCAAAAGGGCAGACGCCGCCAACAGGATGACCCGTCAGGGTTACTACCTCATCGCAGCTGAGCATGCGGGCTTTTGCGCCGAATGTCTCTTTGAGCTTTTTGTTATCCAGACGCGCATCGCCTTTTGCAACCACCAGAATCACATCATTTTTAATTTTCAGTGACAGCGTTTTGGCAATTTGGCCGGGTTCAACGTTGTGCGCGGCAGCAGCAAGGGCAACAGTCGCTGTGCTTTGGTTAAGCTCGATGATTTCTATATCCGGAGCGTGTTCGGCGAAAAACTGCTGTACAGACTGCAAACTCATTGATTCCTCCTGACAAATATCTTCCGTAATCTGTCATAAGAATTTAGTCGCTGTAAATATCCCTTAAGTAACAAATATCCGTCAGGGGCGATTTCTGGATCGCCTTCACATTCACAGAAACCGGTTACAGTAACCGGTTGCAGAGCGTGATGCAGAGATTAATACTGAGTGTGTAACTTCCCCTGTATCTAATAATAAGAGCTAATTATGAAACCATTCCGTTTGAGCAGTACCGCAGGTACACGATCCGGCAAGGTTGTGACGCTGATGTATGGAACAACGTGTGACGTGAGAACGTCCGAAACGAACGTCTGACAGGAGATCTGCTATGTCTGCCAACCATGCTGCATTTAATCTAATTTTCCGCTTCGTTGAAAATTATGTCAGCCCTATTGCCGGGCGCATCTCTTCCCAGCGTCACGTTATGGCGATTCGTGACGGGTTCATCTCGGCAATGCCGTTTATGATTGTCGGGTCGTTTTTATTAGTGTTCGCTTACCCACCTTTTTCGCCAGATACCACCTGGGGCTTTGCCCGCGCCTGGCTGGATATGGCGAAGCAGTTTGAAGGTCAAATTCTGACGCCGTTTGATATGACGATGGGGGTGATGTCCCTCTATATCTGTGCGGCTATCGCCTACAACCTGGGCAAACATTACGTTAAAACCCATCAGTTGGATCCGTTCATGTGCGCGATGCTGTCGCTGATGGCGTTCCTGCTGGTCGCCGCGCCTAAAACCAAAGGCGCCTTACCGGTTGATAGCCTTGGAGGGACCGGGATTTTCACCGCGATCCTGGTGGCGATTTACTGCGTTGAGATGATGCGTTTCCTGAAAGCACACAATATCGGGATCCGTCTGCCAGACCAGGTTCCGCCGATGATCAAAAACTCGTTTGACCTGCTGATCCCGGTGCTGGTGGTGGTGCTGACGCTTTATCCGCTGAGTCTGTTGATCCAGTCGCAGTTCGGTATGCTGATCCCACAGGCCATCATGTCGATATTCAAACCGCTGGTCTCTGCGGCGGACTCGCTGCCAGCGATCCTGCTGGCGGTGCTGATTGGCCACCTGCTGTGGTTTGCCGGGATCCACGGCGCAGCGATTGTCTCGGGTATGCTGCAAATGTTCTGGCTGACGAACCTGGGGGCGAACCAGACCGCGCTGGCGGCGAGCCTGCCTTTACCACACATCTTTATGGAAGCCTTCTGGACGTTCTTTATTGTGATCGGTGGGTCTGGAGCGACGATGGGGCTGGTGTTCTGTTACCTGCGTAGCCGCTCCGCGCACCTGCGCTCCATTGGACGTCTGAGCGTGGTGCCAAGCATTTTCAATATCAATGAACCGGTGATTTTTGGTACGCCGATTGTGATGAACCCGGTGTTCTTTATTCCTTTCCTGCTGGCGCCGATGGTCAATGCCGTACTGGCATGGGCAGCGATGAAGTTTGATCTGATTGGCCGCGTGATTTCCGTTGTGCCGTGGACGGCACCGGCTCCGGTTGGTGCCGCCTGGGCGCTGGGCTGGGATTTCCGTGCAGCCATTCTGGTGCTGGTTTTGGCCTGCGTTTCCGCCATTATCTATTTCCCGTTCTTCAAGGTGTACGAGAAACAGTTGCTTCAGCAGGAAGCGGAAGAAGCACAGCGTAATGGGGAAGAGGAAAATCAGCAGGTCGCTTAGGTAAAAGCAAAACGGCAACGCAGGTTGCCGTTTTTAGTGTTTGTTCCCTCTCTCTGCGAGTTTCAGGCAGGGCCAGACTACTTAAGCGTGCAATCGCCGCACTGCTGGACATCCGGCAGACGGTAGCGCTGACAGCAGGTACGACGCACCAGAAGTCCCTCACGCGGAACCACGGTGCGGTAAAGAGGGTTATCCCGCCCATCCGACAGCTGTCTGGCAAAGAAACAGCTCTGACGCAGCGCATCCACTTTCTCGTCGCCGAGCAGCGGCTTCATCTCCGTTAAATACCAGTGGATAAGATACCCGGTATTACTCCAGATCAGTTTGCCGTTGATCTCCCCCGTCGCTTCCAGCGCATCAATGACCGGAACCAGCGCTCTTGTAATCAACCGTTCCATACGCGCCTGCGCTGACAGGTGACTCGTGCTCGGATCTTCGTGTACATCAATCCAGAAACAGGCGGCGCGTCCGGTCTCATGGAATTCGACGTGGAAATGTTCCGACGAGAGATCGAGCATCGTTTCCTGGGTCAACAGGGCCAGCATGACAGGCGGCACCATCAGCCCGATATACCATTGTGCCCAGAGGGAAAGCAGCGGTTTATTTTCCCGCGCCAGCGTCGGTTGGTTACGATAAATATGGTCGGAATAGGTTGCCAGCAGTGACCGCAGCTCGGCAGGTCGTTGCCACTGAGTCAGCGTCAGAGCATGATGCGGCGGTGCTTCATCCAGTTTGATGAAATCCAGCAGATGGGCGCGTGTTACGGCGATTTTTTCCCGAATGGCATCCGCAAGCGTCGTTTCTCCGGCGGAGAGTGGAGCTCGCCAGAGCAGTGGCTCAACGATGTGTGCGGTACGAGTCGCCATAGTGTGGATTACAAATCTAAATGATAATGATTGCCAATCCTAACTATAGATAAAACCGAGCGCAAGCGTTTTATCCTGGCGCTGTGAAGGCGGTTTCAGGCGATATGAAGCTCGTCGCTCAGCAGAATGCTGTTGCGTCCCATATGCTTGGCTTCATAGAGGGCTTTATCGGCTTTCGCCAGTGCGCCATCAACGTCTTCACCTTCGAACATGGCTATGCCAATGCTGATGGTCACGTTAGTGGCGACGCTTTCGTTAAACATGTGGGGGATTTTGAGATCGTAAACCTTCTGACGTATGCGTTCAGCTGTCTGGCGCGCTTGCTCCAGTGGGATGTTACTTAACAGCACCATAAATTCTTCCCCGCCAAACCGGGCGACAACATCGCGTGAGCGCACGGCGTCGCGGATCGCAGCCGAGACCCTGATCAAGGCCTGATCGCCCATCATATGGCCGTAATGATCGTTGTAGGCTTTGAAATGGTCGATATCCATCAGCAGCACAAAGTGCTCGCCAGCGTCAGGCCTGGGGAGGTTCTCAAGCCGGCTTTGCAGCCCGCGACGGTTATATAGGCCGGTGAGCGGGTCCATCATGCTGAGATCGGTCAGGGTTTCACGCTCTTCGAGCAGTTCGGAAAGCAGCTCCTGGGCGAAACGGTCATTACGCCGCTGAAGAACATGATGGATACCAATGGCGACCACCGGCAGTGCGAAAAAATAGGCCATTCTCAGCCAGTTTTCGGACGGGCTAAGCCACAGGCAGGATATAAAAGCGGGAAATGAATGTAACGTAAAGGCTTTAATATTACTGGCGAAAGCCAGAGACCCTATAAAAAGCACTGTTAATAGCGCCATCATTAAATAGGTTGCGTGATCGTGCGTTATTAACAGGAATTTTGAGACGATCTGCCATGCCCATAAAAACCCAAAAATAGCTGAAACAGCAGGGATATTTATTTTTCGCGTGCTATTTTTCCAGTGCCAGATAAGTAAGCCAGTGCTGGCAGTCAATACGGCAAACAGGGGGACTGATAACACACGAACGGAATAGAGAGGGTTTGTTACCGAGAACAATGCTGATGCAGCGTTCAGAAATAAAAATAAACGTAAAGAAAGCTGATATTTCTTGTTGACTAAGGACAGCCAGGATTGTGATGTCATATGCGTGCGTTTTTATTAAAACTCAATTAAAACAATGAGCAAGGTGTTGTTATGTATTATTGGTCGCTACAAAATTGAATTTTTATTATCAGAAAAACGTTATCGGAAGTTAACAGGTGGGCAATTTATCACCTTACACATTCTCTGTCATTATGGGAAAGCAATTGCTGGCGCAATTTCTTACGTCGCATGCTGACAAGTGATAATTACTATCATATGATACTGGTTATCATTATCAGTGCGAGAGGTGAAACCATGTTGAGCAAAGCGCTGGGAAGTGGGTGGGGAATATTGCTGCCTGGTTCCATTATCGGTGGGCTGATGTTTGCCGATCTTCCCATTGATGTCTGGAAAGCAATGATTGTTTCGGGCTTGCTGGTGACATCCGCGATGATCTGGCACAAACAGTTACGGCATTACGTGCTGTTGCCATCATGCGTTGCGCTAATCAGTGGACTGCTGGTGATTCTGATGAGTTTGAAATAAAAGGGAAAAACAAGAGGTACTGCTGAAGGGATGTAAGATAATTGGTGCGAGGGGGGGGACTTGAACCCCCACGTCCGTAAGGACACTAACACCTGAAGCTAGCGCGTCTACCAATTCCGCCACCTTCGCACAGTCATCTTACTGGTTTGATATCGCCTCGTTGGTGCGAGGGGGGGGACTCGAACCCCCACATCCTAAGGACACTAACACCTGAAGCTAGCGCGTCTACCAATTCCGCCACCTTCGCACAGTCATCTTACTGGTTTGATATCGCCTCGTTGGTGCGAGGGGGGGGACTCGAACCCCCACATCCTAAGGACACTAACACCTGAAGCTAGCGCGTCTACCAATTCCGCCACCTTCGCCCAGTGCGAGCAATATCAACGTGATTTATGGTGCGAGGGGGGGGACTTGAACCCCCACGTCCGTAAGGACACTAACACCTGAAGCTAGCGCGTCTACCAATTCCGCCACCTTCGCATACCATCGACACTGTAAAAGTATCGTAACCACGGAGGCGCATTCTAGATGTTTTCAGCTTTACGTCAACAGAAAATTGCGCACGTTGTTTTGATTGCTGCAAAAATGGGCGATGGCAGCGTCAGCCATCGCCGGGCAGGGGAATTACTTTTTCGCCTGGCGCGTCATCACGGTGCGATACACCTTAAAGCGGCCTGTCTGGGCGATCACTTCGTGGAAGCCGAAGGTTTCATCCAGCACTTTCGGATACGCCAGGAAGGCATTCGCCACAATACGTAGCTCACCGCCGCTGTTAAGGTGACGGGTTGCGCCACGGATCAGCGTTTGCGCCGCTTCAAGGCTGGTTTCCATCCCGTCGTGGAACGGCGGGTTAGAGATGATCATGTCAAAGCGACCGGTCACGTCGGAGAAGACGTTGCTGGCAATCACTTCGCCTTCAATGCCATTCGCAGCAAGCGTGGCGCGGCTGGCTTCTACCGCCGGGGCGCTCACGTCACACAGGGTTAAACGCACTTTTGGTGAGTGGCTGGCGAGAACCGTTGACAGCACGCCCGCGCCACAGCCGACATCCAGCACCTTGCCCTTGGTGTGCGGCGTCAGGGTGGACAGCAGCAGCTTGCTGCCCGTATCAAGCGCGTCACGGCTAAACACACCCGGCAGGGTTTTAATGGTCAGTCCGTCAAGCTGGTACTCGTCCCAGAAGGTGTTGGCATCAAAAGTGGTCTGTTTTTCCAGACGGCCATGATACAGGCCGCAGCGTCGGGCGCTGTCGATTTTCGTCAACGGCGCGTAGCCTTCGAGCATCTGCTCTGCGCTTCGCACCCCGCTGCGGTTCTCACCGACGACAAAAATATCGCAGCCGATCGGCAGCAGAGAAAGCAGGTTCATCAGCTGGAACTGGGCTTCCGGTTTGTTCTTCGGCCAGTAGTAAATGAGCGTATCGCAGTCAGCAATATCGCTCTGCTCCGCCACCAGGCTAAAGCGTGCGCGCTCGCCCATCTGGCGGCTCAGCACCTGCCAGTGGTGGTAGTATTGGGTGTGGGCACGGCTTTCAGCACAGTCGAAACGTGCGGGCAGGTCATCCTGCATATCTCCGGCAAACAGAATACGGCTTTCTTCGAAATCATCACTGTGACGCAGCAAGACTTCACTTGCCGGGGTAAATGCAGACATGAATTGTTCCTCAATAAACTCAGGCGGGGATTATAGTAGGTAGATGGCGCAGTTTCGACACATTTGCTATATTTGCGCGCCTGAGAGACAGGAGTTTTCGCTATGACATCCCGACGAGACTGGCAGTTGCAGCAGCTGGGCATCACCCAGTGGGCTTTGCGTCGCCCGACGGCGTTGCGGGGCGAAATAGCCATCTCCATCCCTGCGCATGTCCGCCTGGTGATGGTGGCAGAAGCGCCGCCTGCCCTGAACGAACCCCTGATTGAGGATGTCCTTCGCACCCTGAAGGTGACAAACGATCAGGTATTACAGCTGGCGCCCGAAAGCGTCGCGATGCTTCCCCCTGACAGCCGCTGTAACAGCTGGCGAATCGGGGCGGTGGATGAGCTACCTCTTGAAGGAAGCCAGATCAGCTCGCCAGCGCTGGACGAACTGAAAGCCAACCCAAAAGCGCGTAGCGCGCTATGGCAACAAATTTGCGAATATGAACACGATTTCTTCCCTCACGACGGCTGACCTGGCCACCGCGTTCGCGATTGAAACACGCGCCCATGCCTTTCCGTGGAGCGAAAAGACGTTTGCCAGCAATCAGGGCGAACGCTATTTAAATCTCCGCCTGGACGTTGACGGTGCGATGGCCGCGTTCGCCATCACGCAGGTCGTTCTGGACGAGGCGACGCTGTTTAATATCGCGGTCGATCCCGCTTACCAGCGCCGCGGGCTGGGCAGGGATCTGCTTGAGCACCTCATTCGTGAGCTGGAAACCCGTGACGTTTTCACCCTGTGGCTGGAGGTGCGCGCGTCCAATGTCGCCGCCATCGCGCTCTATGAAAGCTTAGGCTTCAACGAGGCGACTATCCGCCGTAACTACTACCCCACCGCAGAGGGACGTGAAGACGCCATTATCATGGCTCTGCCGATTGGATAACGAAAATAAGGTTGTAACGATGAAATGGGACTGGATTTTCTTTGATGCCGACGAAACGCTGTTTACGTTTGACTCGTTCGGCGGCCTACAGCGGATGTTTCTCGACTATAGCGTGACGTTCACCGCGGAAGATTTTCAGGACTATCAGGCGGTGAACAAGCCGCTGTGGGTGGATTACCAGAACGGAGCCATCACCGCGTTACAGCTTCAGCATCAGCGTTTTGACGTCTGGGCTGAACGGTTAAACATCAGTCCTGGGGTGCTGAACGAGGCCTTCCTGAATGCAATGGCAGATATCTGCGCGCCGTTGCCCGGCGCCGTTTCTCTGCTGGATTCGCTGAAAGGGAAGGTGAAGCTTGGGATCATCACCAACGGCTTTACCGCGCTTCAGCAGATCCGCCTTGAACGCACTGGCTTGCGCGATCATTTCAACGCGCTGGTGATCTCCGAAGAGGTAGGCGTGCCGAAGCCGGATCCGCGTATTTTCGATTATGCGCTGGCGCAAGCGGGCAATCCTGACCGCGATCGCGTGCTGATGG
The DNA here is from genome assembly GCF_001037655.1 of Enterobacter sp. MGH85. Lineage (NCBI taxonomy): Bacteria > Pseudomonadati > Pseudomonadota > Gammaproteobacteria > Enterobacterales > Enterobacteriaceae > Enterobacter > Enterobacter sp. MGH85. Next base: position 239,353 of record NZ_KQ089925.1, on the reverse strand, counting down.
TGGGGGATACAGCAGAATCTGATATTCTGGGAGGTATGAGATCGGGCCTGTCGACCGTCTGGCTGAATGCGCATGGCCGCACGCTGCCGGAAGGCATCGAGCCGACCTGGACCGTTACGTCATTGAACGAACTGGAGCAGCTCCTGTGTAAACAATGATTGCCTGCCCCCTGTTGATGGGTAAAATAGCCGCATTTTTCGTATTCCATGATGCGCGGCCTGCTGCCGCGCTTACCTAAGAAGAATTGATTATGACGTTGTCTCCTTATCTGCAAGAGGTGGCCAAACGCCGCACTTTTGCCATTATCTCGCACCCGGATGCCGGTAAAACGACCATCACCGAGAAGGTGTTGCTGTTCGGACAGGCGATCCAGACCGCGGGTACCGTTAAAGGCCGTGGCTCCAGCCAGCATGCTAAATCCGACTGGATGGAGATGGAAAAGCAGCGTGGTATTTCGATTACCACCTCCGTGATGCAGTTCCCGTATCATGACTGCCTGGTGAACCTGCTGGACACCCCGGGGCACGAAGACTTCTCCGAAGATACCTACCGTACCCTGACGGCGGTGGACTGCTGCCTGATGGTGATCGACGCCGCGAAAGGTGTTGAAGATCGTACCCGCAAGCTGATGGAAGTCACTCGTCTGCGCGATACGCCGATCCTTACCTTTATGAACAAACTCGACCGTGACATCCGTGATCCGATGGAGCTGATGGATGAAGTGGAAAACGAGCTGAAAATCGCCTGCGCGCCAATCACCTGGCCGATTGGCTGCGGCAAGCTGTTCAAAGGGGTTTACCACCTCTATAAAGACGAAACCTACCTGTATCAGACCGGTAAGGGCCACACTATTCAGGAAGTCCGCATCGTGAAAGGGCTGGACAACCCGGAGCTGGACGCCGCTGTCGGTGAAGAGCTGGCCGCGCAACTGCGCGATGAGCTTGAGCTGGTCAAAGGCGCTTCTCACGAGTTCGACAGAGAACTGTTCCTGAGCGGTGACATTACCCCGGTCTTCTTCGGTACCGCACTCGGCAACTTCGGCGTTGACCATATGCTCGACGGTCTGGTTGAGTGGGCCCCGCAGCCGATGCCGCGTAAAACCGACACCCGCGAAGTAGAAGCGAAGGAAGAGAAGTTCTCCGGCTTCGTCTTTAAAATTCAGGCCAACATGGACCCGAAACACCGCGACCGCGTCGCCTTTATGCGCGTGGTTTCCGGTAAGTACGAAAAGGGCATGAAGCTGCGTCAGGTGCGTATTGGTAAAGACGTAGTGATTTCCGACGCGCTGACCTTCATGGCGGGCGACCGTTCCCACGTGGAAGAAGCCTATCCGGGTGACATCATTGGTTTACACAACCACGGTACCATTCAGATCGGCGATACCTTCACGCAGGGCGAGATGATGAAGTTCACCGGTATCCCGAACTTCGCGCCGGAACTGTTCCGTCGCATTCGCCTGCGCGATCCGCTTAAGCAGAAGCAGCTGCTGAAAGGCCTGGTCCAGCTTTCGGAAGAGGGGGCTGTACAGGTGTTCCGCCCTATCGCCAACAACGATCTGATCGTGGGCGCGGTGGGTGTGCTCCAGTTTGACGTGGTAGTTGCCCGTCTTAAGAGCGAGTACAACGTGGAAGCGATTTACGAATCGGTGAACGTGGCGACCGCGCGCTGGGTTGAATGTTCAGACGTGAAGAAATTCGAAGAGTTTAAGCGTAAGAACGAAGTTCAGCTGGCGCTGGACGGTGGCGATAATCTGACCTATATCGCCCCGACTATGGTTAACCTGAACCTGACGCAGGAACGTTATCCCGACGTTCAATTCCGCAAAACGCGCGAGCATTAATTCCCTCTCAGAGCACGGCAGCCGCCGTGCTCTTCTTTAATTCCAGTGTTATTAAACCCTTGCGGAATGTTCTTAATTCAACGTAATTTTTCGCTATTCGTTCGTTTTTTCCCCAATTCTGAATGCACCCCTCTGATTGTGATCTATATTTAACTCAGTGTTTAGCACCGGGCGTGGATGAATTAACTGTTCAATGCATGTCCACTGGTTCTCCATTTCGCCCGTGTGTTAATTCGCAATATATAAAACCAAGATTTAGGGAAGTATGTCGCCCAAATAACGGGCAAAACACAGGAATAAATCGATGAATATGACAAGACTGAAGATTTCTAAAACTCTGCTGGCTGTAACGTTGGGTAGTGTCCTGGTAAGCGGTTCTGCTCTGGCGGAATCCAGCACCATGGATAAAGCGCAAAATACCGCTAATACCGCAGGGGAAAAAATCGATAGCTCTATGAATAAAGTCGGTAATTTCATGGATGACAGCTCTATCACAGCAAAAGTGAAAGCCGCACTGGTGGATCATGAATCCATTAAGAGCACCGATATTTCTGTTAAAACCGACAACAAGGTTGTCACTCTGAGCGGTTTCGTTGAAAGCCAGACCCAGGCTGAAGAGGCCGTTAAAGTAGCGAAAGGCGTTGAGGGCGTAAGCTCTGTAAGCGACAAACTGCACGTACGTGACAGCAAAGAATCGTCGGTGAAGGGCTATGCCGGAGATGCAGCAACTACCAGCGAAATCAAAGCTAAACTGTTAGCTGACGACATCGTGCCATCCCGTATGGTGAAAGTTGAAACCACCGATGGTGTGGTCCAGCTGTCCGGTACGGTTGAGAACCAGGCACAAAGCGATCGTGCCGAGTCAATTGCGAAAGCTATTGATGGTGTGAAAAGCGTCAAAAACGATCTGAAAACGAAGTAAAGCAGTACCACTCGCCCGTCTGGCTGAAAACCGCGGGCGAAATAAAAACGACTCTGGAAAAGCCGGTGAGTGACCTGAGCGCTCACGTTTAGCGGCCGACATTAACTATGGTAAAGGAGAGGCTTATGTTTCGTTGGGGCATTATATTTCTGGTTATCGCGTTAATTGCCGCCGCATTGGGCTTTGGTGGACTGGCGGGTACCGCGGCATGGGCAGCGAAAATTGTTTTCGTCGTCGGTATTATTCTGTTCCTGGTCAGCCTGTTTACGGGTCGACGTCGCCCGTAGCAAACGCAATAGTTATTAAACAAACTCAAGCCAGTCCTCGTGACTGGCTTTTTCTCGTTTGAGAACCATCGGGAATGTGCGTTACTGTGTCTCATCAAAATAATGAAAACAGGAAGGCAGAGGTGGGGCAACGAATTCCCGTGACGCTCGGCAATATTGCGCCGCTGACGTTAAAACCGTTTCATGCAGGCCAGCTTGCGCTGGTCTGTGAAGGGGGCGGGCAGCGCGGTATTTTTACCGCCGGCGTGCTCGACGAATTTATGCGCGCGCAATTCAACCCGTTCGATCTCTACTTCGGTACCTCTGCCGGGGCGCAGAACCTCTCCGCCTATGTCTGCAACCAGCCCGGCTATGCGCGCAAAGTGATTATGCGCTACACCACCTCCAAAGAATTCTTCAATCCGGTACGCTTCGTGCGCGGCGGGAACCTGATCGATCTCGACTGGTTACTGGATGCCACCTCCAGCCAGATGCCGCTGGCCATGGATACCGCGTCACGACTGTTCGATACCGGCAAAGCGTTCTGGATGTGCGCCAGCCGTGGCGATGACTATTCGCCGGGTTACTTTTCGCCGCAGAAAGAGAACTGGCTGGATATCATTCGCGCTTCCAGCGCGATCCCGGGTTTCTACCGTACCGGCGCGCTGCTGGAGGGGATAAACTATCTTGACGGCGGTATCAGCGACGCGGTGCCGGTACAGGAGGCCGCGCGGCGCGGGGCGAAAACCATTGTGGTGATCCGCACGGTGCCTTCGCAGATGTATTACACCCCACAGTGGTTTAAGCGGATGGAACGCTGGCTGGGCGACAGCAGCCTGCAACCGCTGGTGAATATCGCGAAGCAGCATGAAACCACCTACGGCGCGATGCAGCGTTTTATTGAAAAACCACCGGGCAAGCTGCGCATCTTTGAAATTTATCCGCCGAAGCCGCTGCTGAGCATGGCGCTGGGCAGTCGGCTGCCTGCGTTGCGTATGGATTACAAAACGGGGCGGCTATGCGGGCGATACTTCCTGGCGACCGTCGGGAAAATGCTGGCCGAGCAACCGCCTCTTCATCGGCATAAAAGCATCATATTGCCACCCGCTAGTGTGGCCAATGACGCGGTGGCGATGCCGCTGGTGGACGCGCCGCAGGCCAACGACGGCATACTCGATAACGAGGACCTGGCGTGACGCACTCTTTTATCGATACCCATTGCCACTTTGATTTCCCGCCGTTTAGCGGGGAGGAAACATCAAGTATTGCGCGTGCGGCTGAGGCCGGTGTGAGAGCCATTATTGTGCCCGCTATTGAAGCGGCGAGATTCGAGAAAGTCCTGGCGCTTGCCCAGGGTCACGATGCGCTGTATGCCGCGCTGGGTCTGCATCCGATCGTGATTGAGCACCATCTTGATGACCATCTCGACAGGCTGGATGCCACGCTGCAAAACGCGGATACGAAGCTGGTTGCCATCGGTGAGATCGGCCTCGATCTCTATCGTGAAGATCCGCAGTTTGAACGCCAGCAGACGATCCTGGATGCGCAGCTCCGGCTGGCAAAGCGCCACGATCTGCCGGTGATCCTCCACTCCAGGCGCACCCATGACAAACTGGCGATGCACCTGAAGCGCATCGACGTGCCGCGCAGGGGTGTGGTCCATGGTTTCGCTGGAAGCCTTCAGCAGGCGCAGCGTTTTATCGAGCTGGGCTATAAAATTGGTGTCGGTGGCACTATCACCTATCCGCGTGCCAGCAAAACCCGGGATGTGATGGCGCAGCTCCCCCTGTCTTCGCTCCTGCTGGAAACGGATGCCCCTGACATGCCGCTGAATGGTTTTCAGGGCCAGCCCAACCGTCCGGAGCAGGCGGCGCGCGTTTTTGATGTGCTGTGCGAGCTGCGTCAGGAGCCTGAAGATGTGATTGCCAGCGCGCTGCTGGAAAATACCCGCGCGGTCTTCGGCATCACGCTATAGATAAAGGGCCGGGCGGATCACCGTGATCTGCTGCCTTTCCAGGGCCTGCGCCAGCGGCTCGATGTCCTCCGGCGCGGCGCTCCGCCATCGCGCCGCCTCCCCGTAAACCCCATGGGCATGAAACGCGTTGATCCGCACCGGAACGTTCCCCAACGCGTGGATAAAAGCGGTCAGCGATGACAGATGTTGCAGATAATCACACCGATCGGGGATCACCAGCAGGCGCAGCTCCGTCAGGCGATGACGATCGGCCAGCCAGCGGATGCTCTGCTTGATCAGCGTGTTTTCGCGCCCGGTCAGAAAACGGTGATGTTCATTGCCCCAGGCTTTCAGATCCACCATCGCGCCGTCAAACACCGGTAACAGCTTTTGCCAGCCGGTTTCGCTTAACAGGCCGTTGCTGTCCACCAGGCACGTCAGATGGCGCAGGGACGGATCGGCTTTGATCGCGGTGAACAGCGCAACCACAAACGGCAGCTGCGTGGTGGCCTCACCCCCGCTGACGGTCACGCCCTCAATAAACGGCGCGGACGTGCGGATCCGTGAGAGGATCTCCTCGACGCTGTATCGCTGCGCCATCGGCGTCGCCTGCTGCTGACACAGGTGCAGGCAGGTATCGCACTGCTGACAGTGACTCTCCTGCCACCAGACGCGCCCGGCCTGAATCGTCAGCGCATCATGAGGACAGTGGGGAACACAGTCGCCGCAGTCGTTGCAGCGCCCGATGGTCCACGGGTTGTGGCAGGTTTTGCAGCGCAGGTTACAGCCCTGGAGGAACAGCGCCAGGCGGCTGCCCGGCCCGTCCACGCAGGAGAAGGGAATAACCTGACTAACTAAAGCGCATCTGCTGTTCATGGCTTATCACGCGTGGCTGACGTTCCAGAATACGGTATTGCGCGCGGCCTCCTCGCCGAGCCAGGTGGTGTTGGTGCGCGAGCCGGCCTCCCGATATTTCTCCAGGTCGGAGAGCCGCACCATATACCCGGTGACGCGCACCAGGTCGTTTCCGGCCACATTCGCGGTGAACTCACGCATACCGGCGTTGAACGCTCCCAGGCACAGCTGCACCACCGCCTGAGGATTGCGTTTAACCGTCTCATCCAGGGTGAGAATATCGCTGATCCCCGAATGATAGTGTTTATGATGCGGGGCTATGGCCAGCAGGTGGCTGATGGGATCTGGCTCGTCACCGTACGGCAGACGCGCCCCCGGCGTGGTGCCTGAATCAGAACTGATCCCTGACTGCGCGTGCAGCATCGCGCGGTGCTGCCAGCCGTGTTTCACCGGCGTGTTTTCAACGAACGCCGCCAGCTGTTCACTGATGCGGTAACCCAGCGCATTGGCCTGCTCGTTTTTACCGTACCGTCCCGTAATGCCTGCTTTCTCGCACAGCACGTTTACCGCTTCGGCCAGACCGTACATGCCAAACATCGGTACAAAACGATCGGCATCAATCAGCCCCTCTTTCACCAGGAAGCTATTCTCAAAGAAGCCGGATTGTTCATATAAAAAATCGCAGCGCGCATTAATGATCGCGATTTGTTGCTGGCAGTAGTGGGGAAGGGTACGGGTGAAAAAGTCTTCCGGTGAGCGGCTGTGCTCCGCAATCGCTTTCAGGTTAAGGCGCACCAGCGTGCTGCCGCCGCCCGCCAGCGGCAGGGAGTTGTAACAGCTCACCACGCCATAACGACCTTTTGTGAAAATTTTATCATTCACCGGGCCATTGGAAATATGCGGCTTACTGCACCCGCAAATGTTTTTCGCCACGCTCAGCAGCAGATCGTCAGGGGTGACGTCCGGGTCGTAAATAAAGGTCAGGTTCGGCGCGACCTGCTTCAGCTCTGCGTCCGCTCGCAAAATGGCACGCGTGACGGGCGTATCCGCCGGGCCGATATTGGCATGCATAAAGGCATCGGGCAGGGTTCTGTCCAGGTAACGCCAGAAACGTTTTATTCGGCTATCGATTTCATCCTGTGTTAGAATTTTAACATATGGGTTGAGTATCTCATCGAGCTGACCCAGATAGACTGGCATTGATGTGACGGACGGAACATGGTGATAAAGGATAGTGAGCAGTGAGAGGGCATCATCCAGATCTTTCGCCCCTTCCAGCTCCAGCCATTCTGAGCCGTTAGCCAGAAATTTAGCGTAGTCCGGCAGCACGTAGCGCGGTTTGTAAGGCGCATGACCTTCGAACATGTCGCAGATGTATCCCTCGTCCAGCGCGGCGCGGGCCGCCTCTGGCAGAGCGGGATAGAGCAGATTGTTCTCCGCTTCCAGCGCCAGAAAATGACGTTTTTGTTCCGGGGTTAACACCGGGCTGGTCACAATGTGCAGGCATCGTTGTTGCAGGGCGTCGGGCATGTTCAACTTCCTTGAGGGTTCTGCGGATGGTGAACGAATTGTAAGAAGCCAGCCTGCCGGGGCTTTTGATCCGACAGGGGGTATCGCTGTTTTTGTCGGCGGTTGACGCATGAAAGTTTGAAGAAGATCTCATTACAGTAATGCAAATTTGCACACAGTTTTTATTAACTGTGATGAATGTCGAAGTGTGGATGCGGGTGAATGTTAGAATACTCACAGACCCGCAAGGTAAAATTTATACGGCACTGCCGTTGGAGAATGTTATGACCGATTTAACTGCAAGCAGCCTGCGCGCGTTGAAACTGATGGACCTGACCACCCTGAATGATGACGACACCAATGAAAAAGTCATCGCCCTGTGCCATCAGGCAAAAACGCCAGTGGGTAATACCGCCGCCGTCTGTATCTATCCGCGCTTTATCCCGATTGCCCGCAAAACGCTGAAAGAACAGGGCACGCCGGACGTGCGCATTGCGACCGTGACTAACTTCCCGCACGGTAATGACGACATCGAGATCGCGCTGGCGGAAACCCGCGCGGCGATTGCGTACGGCGCAGACGAAGTTGACGTGGTTTTCCCGTACCGCGCGCTGATCGCCGGCAACGAGCAGGTCGGTTTTGACCTGGTGAAAGCCTGTAAAGACGCATGTGCGGCGGCAAACGTGCTGCTTAAAGTGATCATCGAAACCGGCGAGCTGAAAGAAGAGGCGCTGATTCGTAAAGCGTCTGAAATCTCTATCAAAGCGGGCGCGGATTTCATTAAAACCTCTACCGGTAAAGTGCCGGTCAACGCGACTCCGGAAAGCGCGCGCATCATGATGGAAGTTATCCGTGATATGGGCGTGTCCAAAACCGTTGGCTTCAAACCGGCAGGCGGCGTGCGTACCGCAGAAGACGCGCAGCAGTTCCTGGCGATTGCCGACGAGCTGTTCGGCGCCGACTGGGCGGACTCCCGCCACTACCGCTTCGGCGCGTCCAGCCTGCTGGCCAGCCTGCTGAAAGCGCTGGGTCACGGTGACGGTAAGAGCGCAAGCAGCTACTAAGTTTGAATTGCCGGGTGGCCTACGCTAACCCGGCCTACAGGATCGTAGGGCGGGTCAACATACCCGCCGCCATTCACCCGATTCCGCATGGAGGTTACCGTGTTTCTCGCACAAGAAATTATTCGTAAAAAACGTGATGGTCATGCATTAAGCGACGAAGAGATCCGCTTCTTTATCAACGGCATTCGTGATAACACCATCTCTGAAGGGCAGATTGCGGCTCTGGCGATGACCATTTTCTTCCACGATATGTCGATGCCTGAGCGCGTGTCCCTGACCATGGCGATGCGAGATTCAGGAACCGTTCTGGACTGGAAAAGCCTTAACCTCAACGGCCCGATTGTGGACAAACACTCCACCGGCGGCGTGGGCGACGTGACCTCCCTGATGCTTGGCCCGATGGTGGCAGCCTGCGGCGGTTACATCCCGATGATTTCCGGGCGCGGCCTGGGTCATACCGGCGGTACGCTCGACAAACTGGAAGCCATTCCGGGCTTCGATATCTTCCCGGATGACAACCGCTTCCGCGACATTATTAAAGACGTTGGCGTGGCGATTATCGGCCAGACCAGCTCTCTTGCGCCAGCAGACAAGCGTTTCTACGCGACGCGTGACATTACCGCGACCGTAGACTCCATCCCGCTGATCACCGCCTCTATCCTCGCCAAAAAGCTGGCGGAAGGGCTGGACGCACTGGTGATGGATGTGAAAGTGGGCAGCGGCGCGTTTATGCCGACCTATGAACTCTCTGAGGCGCTGGCTGAAGCGATCGTTGGCGTTTCCAACGGCGCGGGCGTGCGCACCACCGCACTGCTGACGGACATGAACCAGGTGCTGGCGTCCAGCGCCGGTAACGCCGTTGAAGTCCGCGAGGCCGTGCAGTTCCTCACAGGCGAATACCGTAACCCGCGCCTGTTCGATGTCACCATGGCGCTGTGCGTTGAGATGCTCATCTCCGGCAAGCTGGCCAAAGACGACGCTGACGCGCGCGCGAAGCTTCAGGCTGTGCTGGACAACGGCAAAGCGGCGGAGATCTTTGGTCGGATGGTGGCGGCGCAGAAAGGCCCGACCGACTTCGTGGAAAACTACGCGAAATACCTGCCCACCGCGATGCTCAGCAAAGCGGTCTATGCGGACAGTGAAGGCTTTGTCTCGGCTATGGATACCCGCGCGCTCGGCATGGCGGTCGTGTCTATGGGCGGCGGTCGTCGTCAGGCATCGGACACCATTGATTACAGCGTCGGCTTTACCGATATGGCCCGTCTGGGCGACAGCGTTGACGGCCAACGTCCGCTGGCGGTGATCCACGCGAAAGACGAAGCCAGCTGGCAGGACGCGGCGAAAGCGGTGAAGGCGGCAATAACTCTTGACGATAAAGCACCGGAAACCACACCGACGGTCTATCGTCGTATCACTGAATAGCGGTATACTGATCTGATCGCATTTTTATGAAGCACTAAGTACGGAGAACAATTATGAAACGTGCATTTATTATGGTGCTGGACTCATTCGGCATCGGCGCAACCGAAGATGCAGAACGTTTTGGTGACGTGGGTTCCGATACCCTGGGTCACATCGCGGAAGCCTGTGCAAAAGGCGAAGCGGACAACGGTCGTAAAGGCCCTCTGAACCTGCCAAACCTGACCCGCCTCGGGCTGGTAAAAGCGCATGAAGGTTCTACCGGTAAAATCGCAGCCGGTATGGACGGAAACGCGGAAGTGGTGGGCGCCTACGCGTGGGCGCACGAGCTCTCTTCCGGTAAAGATACGCCGTCCGGTCACTGGGAAATCGCTGGCGTGCCGGTGCTGTTTGACTGGGGTTACTTCTCCGATCACGAGAACAGCTTCCCGCAGGAGCTGCTTGATAAGCTGGTGAAGCGCGCCAACCTGCCGGGCTACCTCGGCAACTGCCACTCTTCCGGTACCGTGATTCTGGATCAGCTCGGCGAAGAGCACATGAAAACCGGCAAACCGATTTTCTATACCTCTGCTGACTCTGTGTTCCAGATCGCCTGCCACGAAGAGACGTTTGGCCTGGATAAATTGTACGAGCTGTGCGAGATCGCCCGTGAAGAGCTTACCGAAGGCGGCTACAACATTGGCCGTGTTATCGCGCGTCCGTTTATCGGCGACAAAGCGGGTAACTTCCAGCGTACCGGCAACCGTCACGATCTGGCCGTGGAGCCACCGGCGCCGACCGTGCTGCAAAAACTCGTCGACGAGAAAGACGGCCAGGTCGTTTCCGTAGGTAAAATCGCGGACATCTACGCTAACTGCGGCATCACCAAAAAGGTCAAAGCGACCGGTCTGGATGCGCTGTTCGACGCCACCATCAAAGAGATGAAAGAAGCGGGCGACAAGACCATTGTCTTCACCAACTTCGTGGACTTCGACTCCTCCTGGGGTCACCGTCGCGACGTTGCCGGTTATGCCGCGGGTCTGGAGCTGTTTGACCGCCGTCTGCCAGAGCTGATGGAGCTGGTGGGGGAAGATGACATTCTGATCCTGACCGCTGACCATGGCTGTGACCCGACCTGGACCGGTACCGACCACACCCGTGAGCACATTCCGGTGCTGGTGTACGGCCCGAAAGTCAAACCGGGCTCGCTGGGTCATCGTGAAACCTTCGCGGACATCGGCCAGACGATTGCGAAATACTTTGGTACGTCTGACATGGAATATGGCAAGGCTATGTTCTAAACGGATTGGGTGAGGCCTGATGCCCTCACCCCGACCCTCTCCCACAGGGAGAGGGAGAACAGAATGTAGGCCGGGTAAGGCGCAGCCGCCACCCGGCAAAAACAACAATGTAAAAGGAACTGAAGATGGCAACTCCTCACATTAATGCAGAAATGGGTGATTTCGCTGACGTCGTATTGATGCCGGGCGACCCGCTGCGCGCGAAGCACATTGCTGAAACCTTCCTCGAAGACGTGCGTGAAGTGAACAACGTGCGTGGCATGCTGGGCTTCACCGGTACCTATAAAGGCCGCAAAATCTCCGTGATGGGTCACGGCATGGGTATCCCATCCTGCTCCATCTACACCAAAGAGCTGATCACCGATTTCGGTGTGAAGAAAATCATCCGTGTCGGCTCCTGCGGCGCGGTGCGCATGGACGTTAAGCTGCGTGACGTGGTGATCGGCATGGGCGCGTGCACCGACTCTAAAGTCAACCGCATTCGCTTTAAAGATCATGACTTTGCGGCCATCGCTGATTTTGACATGGTGCGTAACGCGGTTGACGCAGCAAAAGCGCTGGGCGTTGACGCGCGCGTGGGCAACCTGTTCTCTGCCGATCTGTTCTACTCGCCAGAAGGCGACATGTTCGACGTGATGGAAAAATACGGCATTCTGGGCGTAGAAATGGAAGCGGCCGGTATCTACGGCGTGGCGGCTGAATTCGGTGCGAAAGCGCTGACCATCTGCACCGTGTCTGACCATATCCGTACTCACGAGCAGACCACCGCTGCCGAGCGTCAGACCACCTTCAACGACATGATCAAAATCGCGCTGGAATCCGTTCTGCTGGGCGATAAAGAGTAATTCTGTCTCTTCCCTCCCTCTCCCTGTGGGCTGAGGGTTCCCCACAAATTAATGCGAGCACTGAGCAATCCCCTCGCCCCTCCGGGGAGAGGGTTAGGGTGAGGGGAACATACGGCGGTGGTGGTCATTCCGTTCACTTTATGTTCCTTGCTACTCTGTAATGACATGACCGGTGAACGTGCCAGGGTGGCTCAGTCGCCACCACCCTGGCGACCCGGGCTCCCGGCGGTAAATCGCCGCTTCGCGGTGCCCTCGGCTTATTCCTTCCGGCTTATCGGGTACGGGCGGAGGCAACGTCCCTGTAAAGCCGCCCTCTCGGCGCATCCCTGCGCCTCGCCCCGGCCTGCAGGAAACGCCTCAGCGATTTACAGCCGGACCAGGGCATCGCTGACAGCCCTCAGTCATTTAGAAAGCAACTTTATCGCTTCTGCATAAAAAAATTACTGGGGATCCCTCAGCCCTGTGGGAGAGGGTTGGGGTGAGGGCACCAGTTTGCACTTAGCGCACGGCCTGAGCAATCCACGCCGATACATCCCGCAGCTCTTTTTCCTGCTCCGGAAAATCCCCAATCAATGCATCACACTCCTGCTGCAACATATCCGCCCGATACAGACAGCCCTGTAAACGTGCGGCCAGCGCCTCCAGCGGTGCAGGATTGAGACTATCCGTAAAGACCTGCGTGCGGGTAATATGGCCCTTCTCCACGTCAAAGTGCAGCTCAACGCCGCCCCATGTAAATCGCTCATCCAGCAGGTGTGAAAACGCCGGTGCCTGACCGAAGTTCCACTCCCAGCTGCTCTGGCGCGCAAAGGTTTCCGCGAAGTTGGGCAGGTCCGGTGTTTTGTCAGGGGAGATCACTTCAGCTTCTACCCGCTCACCGTAATGTTCGAAGAAGGCTTCACGGATCGCGTCGCAAATCTGCTCATGAGTAATCCCCGGCAGCAGATCCACCAGATTCGCCACGCGACCGCGCACGGAGGTAATGCCTTTCGCCTGGAGCTTTTTCTTGTCCGGGTTCAGATAGTTTGCCAGACGGCTCAGATCGGCATTCAGCAATAATGTGCCGTGGTGGAATCCGCGATCCATCGTTTCGCGGTAGGCTGAGCCTGACACTTTCCGGTCGCCTTCAGGTGTTTTCACTACCAGATCGTTACGACCCGAGGCTTCAGCCGTCACGCCGAGCGAATTGAGCGCGTTGAGCACAATGGAGGTCGAGATGGTTTTGTCGTATTCCGGCTTGCCCGCCATAAAGGTAAAGCAGGTGTTGCCGAGATCGTGGAACACCGCACCGCCGCCGCTGCTGCGGCGCGCCAGGCGGACGTTGTCCTCTTCCATACGGCGGGTGTTACACTCTTTCCACGGATTTTGCGCGCGGCCAATAACGACCGTATCAGCGTTGCGCCAGAGAAACAGGACGCGCTGGGTGGCGGGCATCTGGCGGAAGATGCACTCTTCCACCGCGAGATTAAACCAGGGATCGTAAGAGTCAGAGATAAGCAGGCGTAACGTCGACATGGCAGAGTTCCTTTTCCGAATCATCCGCCTACTTTATCACTATTCTTTCTTCTCGCTCTCTTCCTCTTCGGGAACTGACTTGCTGGCGGTTAACAGGAACGGCGACTGCTGCCAGCGGGTGCGCTTGCCTTGCAGCAGCGTGCGCGCCAGTACCACGCCAATCGCCAGCGAGAGCAGCAGCATCAGGCGCAAAATATTGGTGGTGTTATCCACCTGTTTGGCTTCGGTTGGCAGGGTGTGGGTGTCGAGTGTCAGACGTAAATAGCCGAGTGGGCCATTCTTGCCCTGAATGGGTTCAACGATTTGTTGATTGAAATAACCGCCAGCTTTTTTGCCGTCCAGCGCCAGCCTGTCGCGCACGTCGACATGCTCACCCGCGCGGGCAATCAGGTCGCCCTGTTCATCGTACACGCCCGCATCCAGAATGCGGCTGTTTTCCGTAAGCTGGCGCAATACCTGCGCTATCCGCTTGTCATCCGGCGTTTCGGTGCGCATAGACGGCGCAACGTTGAGCGTCACCTGGCGCGCCAGCGTACGGGCCAGTTCTTCAAACTGTGGGTTACGCTGTCGTTGGTGATTCTGGCTAAACCAGGATGCCCCCTGCATAAGCGCCACTAATAGTGCGAGACAGATCAGGACAATCACGGCGCGATGAAGCCGGAATTTCAGTTTTGCGCGAGCCATATTCCACCTGCTTAAAATTTACGGCTTAATGTTGCCAGAAGTGATGGTTACAGGGTAGCCTCATGCGTTATTTTCCCTCTGGAACCTTCCGGCGCGAACGAAATTACAGGAGCTTCAATGCCGAACATTACCTGGTGCGACCTGCCAACGGATGTCTCTTTATGGCCAGGATTGCCGCTCTCTTTAAGTGGCGATGAGGTGATGCCTCTCGATTACCACGCTGGCCGTAGCGGCTGGCTGCTGTACGGACGCGGCCTGGATAAGCAACGCCTCACCCAGTATCAAACTAAACTGGGCGCAGCGATGGTCATCGTTGCGGCCTGGTGCGTGGAAGATTATCAGGTTATTCGCCTGGCGGGTTCCCTGACGCAGCGCGCCACGCGTCTGGCGCACGACGCCGGGCTGGACGTAGCCCCGCTCGGCAAGATCCCGCATCTGAAAACGCCGGGCCTGCTGGTGATGGACATGGACTCTACCGCCATTCAGATCGAATGTATCGACGAGATCGCTAAACTGGCGGGCAGCGGCGAGCTGGTGGCGGAAGTCACCGAGCGCGCGATGCGCGGCGAGCTGGATTTCACCGCTAGCCTGAGACAACGCGTGGCGACCCTGAAGGGAGCCGATGCGAACATTTTGCGTCAGGTGCGCGATGAACTGCCCCTGATGCCAGGGCTGACGCAGCTGGTGCTCAAGCTGGAGACGCTCGGCTGGAAAGTGGCGATTGCCTCCGGTGGGTTCACCTTCTTTGCCGATTACCTGCGTGACAAGCTGCGTCTGACCACCGTGGTGGCAAACGAGCTGGAGATCATGGACGGAAAACTCACCGGACAAGTGATTGGCGACATCGTGGATGCGCAGTACAAAGCCAATACGCTGACGCGTCTGGCGGAGAAATACACCATTCCGGTCGAACAGACCGTCGCCATCGGCGATGGCGCGAACGATCTGCCGATGATCAAAGTTGCCGGACTGGGTATCGCCTACCATGCCAAGCCGAAAGTGAATGAAAAGACGGAAGTCACTATCCGTCATGCTGACCTGATGGGCGTGTTCTGCATTCTCTCCGGCAGCATTAATCAAAAATAGCGGCCTGCTTTTGTAGGCCGGGTAAGCGTCAGCGCTATCCGGAGCGCAGACCGCACAGAAATAACGAGGTAAACCGTGGCGAAAGCTCCAAAACGCGCATTTGTCTGTAATGAATGTGGTGCGGATTATCCGCGCTGGCAGGGGCAATGCAGCGCCTGTCATGCCTGGAACACCATCACCGAAGTGCGTGGTGTGGCGGCTTCGCCGAGCGTGGCCCGCAATGTACGCCTGAGCGGCTATGCGGGCAATGCAGGCGTGTCGAAGGTACAAAAACTTTCGGATATCAGCCTTGAGGCGCTGCCGCGCTTCTCAACCGGATTCAAAGAATTTGACCGCGTGCTCGGCGGTGGCGTAGTGCCGGGCAGCGCTATTCTCATCGGCGGTAACCCGGGCGCGGGTAAATCCACCCTGCTGCTGCAAACGCTCTGCAAGCTCGCCGAACAGATGAAAACCCTGTACGTCACGGGCGAAGAGTCACTCCAGCAGGTGGCGATGCGCGCGCACCGCCTCGGTCTGCCGACCGGCAATCTGAATATGCTCTCGGAAACCAGCATCGAGCAGATCTGCATGATCGCCGAAGAAGAGCAGCCGAAGCTCATGGTGATCGACTCCATCCAGGTGATGCACATGGCGGACATTCAGTCGTCACCGGGGAGCGTGGCGCAGGTGCGTGAAACGGCTGCGTACTTAACGCGCTTTGCCAAAACGCGCGGCGTAGCGATAGTGATGGTGGGCCACGTCACCAAAGACGGCTCGCTGGCCGGCCCGAAAGTGCTTGAGCACTGTATCGACTGCTCGGTGATGCTCGACGGCGATGCGGATTCCCGTTTTCGTACCCTGCGCAGCCATAAAAACCGCTTCGGCGCGGTGAATGAACTGGGCGTGTTTGCCATGACCGAGCAGGGGCTGCGCGAAGTCAGCAACCCGTCGGCCATCTTCCTGAGCCGTGGCGACGAAATTACGTCCGGTAGTTCGGTGATGGTGCTGTGGGAGGGGACGCGTCCGCTGCTGGTTGAAATTCAGGCGCTGGTGGATCACTCGATGATGGGTAATCCGCGGCGCGTGGCGGTCGGTCTGGAACAGAACCGCCTGGCGATCCTGCTGGCGGTGTTGCACCGTCACGGCGGCCTGCAAATGGCGGATCAGGACGTGTTCGTCAACGTGGTTGGTGGGGTGAAGGTTACGGAAACCAGCGCGGATCTGGCGCTGTTGCTGGCGATGGTCTCCAGCCTGCGCGACAGACCGTTGCCGCAGGATCTGGTGGTATTTGGCGAAGTAGGGCTGGCGGGCGAAATTCGCCCGGTGCCGAGCGGTCAGGAGCGTATCTCCGAAGCGGCAAAACATGGCTTCCGCCGCGCAATTGTTCCGGCCGCCAACGTGCCGAAAAAAATCCCGGAAGGGATGCAGGTTTTTGGCGTTAAAAAACTCGCAGATGCGTTAAATGTCTTTGACGACTTATAATTACGTATTCGATTTTGCAGGAGGCACCGTAATTTATGTCATCATTTGACTACATCAAGACCGCTATCCGCCAGAAGGGCTGCACGTTACAGCAGGTAGCGGACGCCAGCGGCATGACCAAGGGCTACCTGAGCCAACTGCTGAACGCCAAAATCAAAAGCCCCAGCGCGCAGAAGCTGGAAGCGCTGCACCGTTTTCTGGGGCTTGAATTTCCGCGGATGCAAAAGAACATTGGCGTGGTGTTCGGTAAGTTCTACCCGCTGCATACCGGGCATATCTATCTGATCCAGCGCGCCTGTAGCCAGGTCGACGAGCTGCATATCATCATGGGTTATGATGAAACCCGCGATCGCCAGCTGTTTGAAGACAGCGCCATGTCGCAGCAGCCCACCGTGCCGGACCGCCTGCGCTGGCTGCTTCAGACCTTTAAGTATCAGAAAAATATTCGTATTCATGCCTTTAACGAAGAGGGCATGGAGCCGTACCCGCACGGCTGGGACGTGTGGAGCAACGGCATCAAAGCGTTTATGGAAGAGAAGGGCATTGCGCCTAACTGGATCTACACCTCTGAAGAGTCCGACGCGCCACAGTTCCGCGAGCATCTGGGTATCGAAACCGTGCTGATCGATCCTAAACGCACCTTTATGAACATCAGCGGGGCGCAGATCCGCGAGAACCCGTTCCGCTACTGGGACTACATTCCGACCGAGGTGAAGCCGTTCTTCGTGCGTACGGTGGCGATCCTCGGCGGCGAGTCGAGCGGGAAATCGACGCTGGTGAATAAGCTGGCGAATATCTTCAATACCACCAGTGCGTGGGAGTATGGCCGCGATTACGTCTTCTCACACCTCGGTGGTGACGAGATGGCATTACAGTATTCCGACTACGATAAAATCGCGCTTGGTCATGCCCAGTACATTGATTTTGCGGTGAAATACGCCAATAAAGTCGCGTTTATTGATACCGATTTCGTCACCACGCAGGCATTCTGTAAAAAGTACGAGGGGCGCGAGCACCCGTTTGTGCAGGCGCTGATTGATGAATACCGCTTTGATCTGGTTATCCTGCTGGAAAACAACACCCCATGGGTAGCCGACGGCATGCGCAGCCTGGGCAGCTCGGTGGACAGGCGTGAGTTCCAGACCATGCTGGTGGAGATGCTTAACGAGAACAACGTTGAGTTTGTGCATGTGGAAGAGTCGGATTACGACACCCGTTTCCTGCGCTGCGTCGAGCTGGTGAAAGAGATGATGGGTGAGCAGGGGTAAAAAACTTACCCCTCACCCTAACCCTCTCCCCAAAGGGGAGAGGGGATCGCACGGAGCTGTCTTTACCCTCTCCCCCGTGGGGAGAGGGCAGGGTGAGGGGGAACAAACCACTCAGAACTCAACCACCACTTTCCCACGCATATGCCCCTCCAGCACCATGCGGTGCGCTTCGGTAATGCTTTCCACGCTCAGCCCGTGCAGCGTTTCGCTGAGCGAGCTTTCCACCACGCCGTTATCCACCAGCTTCGCCACCTCATTTAAAATCTCGCCCTGGCGCGCCATATCCGCGGTTTGGTACATGCTGCGGGTGTACATAAATTCCCAGTGCAGGGCGGCAGATTTGGACTTCAGCTTGTCCTGGTTTAGCGGATGCGCATTTTCAACGATGGAACAAATGTGTCCCTGAGGGGCAATCAGATCGCTGACCGCATCCCAGTGCCCGTCGGTGTCGTTGAGGATAAAAATGTAATCCACAAAGGTGAGCCCCTGTTTCGCCAGTTCACCCTTCAGGTCGCGGTAATCTACGACAACGTCAGCCCCGCGATCGCGACACCATCGGGCGGAATCTTCTCGTGAGGCGGTTGCGACGATCTTCACCTTGCTGTTGTGCTTCGCAAACGGGATCGCCAGCGATCCGACTCCACCCGCGCCGCCAATTATCAGCAGCGTTTTATCTGCGTCGGCATCCTGAATCTTCAGCCGTTCAAACAGGCCTTCCCACGCGGTGAGCGCCGTCAGCGGCAGTGCTGCCGCAGAGGCCCAGCCAAGGTTTGCAGGCTTGTGCCCGACAATGCGCGCATCGATAAGCTGGTGCGTGGTATTGCTGCCCGGTCGGGTGATATCCCCCGCGTACCATACTTCGTCACCCGGTTTGAATCCGGTGACGCCAGCCCCGACGGCTTTGACGATCCCGCTGGCATCCCACCCGAGAATGCGCGGCTCCTTCAGTCCGCTTTTGGCAATGCCTGCATGTACTTTGGTATCCACCGGGTTTACGGAGACGGCTTTCACCTCCACCAGCAGATCGTACTCGCCGGGCTGCGGCATCGGCGGGGTAATTTCAACGAAGGTGGAGGGATTTTCTGGGTTAACGGCAATGGCTTTAACAGACATGATGTTCTCCTCAATGAATGCGTTGTGTTGAGGCTAGTCTATTAAGTGGTCAGTTGCATGATAAGATGGACAATCAAGAACTCAGCGTTCGTACAGGGTGAACAATCATGTTTAAACAGCTACAGGATATGGCGCTGTTTGCGCTGGTGGCTGAGATGGGCAGCTTTACTGCGGCGGCGCAGAAGGCTGAACTGCCGAAATCCAGCGTCAGCCAGCGCATTAGCCAGCTGGAGCAGCAGGTGGGGATCCGCCTGCTTAACCGCACGACGCGCAGAATAAGCCTGACGTTTGCGGGCGAGCACTATCTGGTGCACTGCCGCGAGATGCTGGCGGCCAGCGAGCGCGCGGAGTATGCCATTCAGCGGCTGCGAGAAAACCCCAGCGGACGGCTGAGGATCACCTGTCCGGCAGGGATTGGCGCGACGCTGCTGGCGCATATGAATGCCGAGTTCCAGCTTCGCTACCCTGACGTGTCGCTGGATGTATCAATTTCAGACGATGTGGTGGATCTGGTCGAGTCGGGCTTTGACGTGGCGCTGCGCACCGGCAAACCGCAGGATTCTTCCCTGATTGGTCGCATGATTGGGCACTGTCCGCGCTACATGCTGGCCTCGCCTGACTATCTGGCGCGTCGGGCGCCGTTAATCCATCCCCGACAGCTGGTGGATCACCGCTGCATTACGCACCGGGCATGGTCGGAGTGGCTTCTGCGAAGCGAGAGTGAGGATTACCGCTACCTGCCGGATAACGCCCACATGACGGATAACCTGGTGTACGCCCGAGAATGCGCCATTGCCGGGGCGGGGATCACGCTGTTACCCGCATTCCTGCTGGAAGATAAAATTGAAAAGGGCGCGCTGGTAAAGGTGCTACCGGAGTGGCGCGTTGAGGGGAACGATCTCTGGCTGGCCTATCCGAGCCGTAAGCTCAATTCGCCTGCGCTGATGAGATATATCGACTTTGCGATGCAGTTTGATGAGGTGAAGCGGTATTACGTGGGCAAATAAAAAAGCCGGGTGGCGGCTTCGCCTTACCCGGCCTACACACTGTGCGGCCTGATGCCCTCACTCTGGCCCCCTCACGGGGAGAGGGAACAAACATAAAAAACGGCAACCGAAGTTGCCGTTTTGCTTTTATTTCGCAATACGCTTGTACTTAATACGCTTCGGCTCCAGCGCGTCTGCGCCCAGCGTGCGTTTCTTGTACTCTTCGTATTCGGTGAAGTTACCTTCGAAGAACTCCACTTTACCTTCGTCCTGGTAGTCCAGAATGTGGGTTGCGATACGGTCAAGGAACCAGCGGTCGTGCGAGATAACCATGGCGCAGCCCGGGAATTCCAGCAGGGCGTTTTCCAGCGCGCGCAGGGTTTCGATGTCCAGGTCGTTGGTAGGTTCATCGAGCAGCAGAACGTTGCCGCCAACCTGAAGCAGCTTCGCCAGGTGCAGACGACCACGCTCACCGCCAGACAGCTCGCCCACGCGTTTGCCCTGGTCGGTGCCCTTGAAGTTAAAGCGGCCAACATAGGCGCGGCTTGGCATCTCGGTGTTGCCGATACGCATGATATCCAGACCGCCGGAGACTTCTTCCCACACGGTTTTGCTGTTGTCCATCGCGTCACGGAACTGGTCAACGGAGGCCAGCTTCACGGTCTCACCCAGGGTGATAGAGCCGCTGTCAGGCTGTTCCTGACCGGACATCATGCGGAACAGGGTGGATTTACCCGCGCCGTTCGGACCGATAATGCCCACGATAGCGCCTTTCGGTACGGAGAAGGTCAGATCGTCGATCAGCAGGCGGTCGCCGTATGACTTACGCAGGTTGGTCACTTCAACCACTTTATCCCCCAGACGTGCTCCAGGCGGGATAAACAGTTCGTTGGTTTCGTTACGCTTCTGGTATTCGGTGTTGTTCAGCTCTTCGAAGCGTGCCAGACGGGCTTTGCCCTTGGACTGACGGCCTTTCGCGCCCTGACGAACCCACTCCAGCTCTTTCTCGATAGACTTACGACGCGCCGCTTCCTGAGACGCTTCCTGCGCCAGACGCTGATCTTTCTGTTCCAGCCAGGAGGAGTAGTTACCTTCCCACGGAATACCTTCGCCGCGGTCCAGCTCCAGGATCCAGCCCGCCACGTTGTCGAGGAAGTAGCGGTCGTGGGTAATTGCCACCACGGTGCCTTCGAAGTCGTGCAGGAAGCGCTCCAGCCAGGCCACGGATTCCGCATCCAGGTGGTTGGTCGGTTCGTCGAGCAGCAGCATGTCTGGTTTTTCCAGCAGCAGGCGGCACAGCGCCACGCGGCGGCGTTCACCACCGGAGAGATTCGCGATTTTCGCATCCCAGTCCGGCAGACGCAGGGCATCTGCCGCGCGCTCCAGCTGCACGTTCAGGTTGTGACCGTCGTGCGCCTGGATAATCTCTTCAAATTTGCCCTGCTGAGCGGCCAGTTTGTCGAAGTCCGCATCCGGCTCGGCGTATTTGGCATACACTTCATCCAGACCTTTCAGGGCGTTAACCACTTCGGATACCGCTTCTTCAACGGATTCACGCACGGTGTGTTCCGGGTTCAGCTGAGGTTCCTGCGGCAGGTAGCCGATCTTGATGCCAGGCTGCGGACGGGCTTCACCTTCGATGTCTGTATCGATGCCGGCCATGATGCGCAGCAGGGTGGACTTACCGGCACCGTTGAGACCCAGAACACCGATTTTTGCGCCCGGGAAAAAGCTCAGCGAGATATTTTTAAGAATATGACGTTTCGGCGGGACAACTTTGCCGACACGATGCATGGTATAAACGAATTGAGCCACGTTGGACTTCGCCTCTTTTATCGTGATGAGAATGAATTTCAGCCTCGAAGTGTAGCCTTTTTCACGCCCTAATCCCAGCCAGGAACGTCGGGAGTGTTAAAACGCGCAAGAAAGGTAAAAAAGTGTCCATGACGTGGCGCGTTGTGGGATGCCTGGTTAGCATAAGTTGAGGTAACTTTAACGTGGCAAGACGCTGCAACTGACGAAAAACAATGAGGAAGAGCTTGTGGAAAAAGCCAAACGGGTGGTCTGGCGTCTGCTGGCTGCCAGCGTATGCGTAATGGCGGTAAGCCAGGCGGTGCATGCCGATTCACTGGATGAACAACGTAACCGCTATGCCCAGATTAAGCAGGCATGGGACAACAAGCAGATGGATACCGTGCAGGCGCTGATGCCGACGCTGAAGGATTATCCGCTGTATCCGTATCTGGAGTATCGTCAGATCACTGATGATCTCATGAATCAACCGACCGTCACCGTAAATAACTTCATTCAGGCGAACCCGACACTGCCGCCTGCGCGCACCCTGAAGTCACGGTTTGTGAACGAGCTGGCCCGTCGCGAAGACTGGCGCGGCCTGCTGGCTTTCAGCCCGGATAAGCCGGGCGCGACGGAAGCGCAGTGTAATTACTATTATGCGAAATGGGCGACCGGTCAGCAGGAGGAAGCCTGGACCGGCGCGAAAGAGCTGTGGTTGACGGGCAAAAGCCAGCCAAACGCCTGTGACCCGCTGTTCAGCGCCTGGCGCGCCTCGGGCAAGCAGGATCCGCTCTCTTACCTGGAACGTATTCGCCTGGCGATGAAGGCCGGTAACACCCGGCTGGTTACCGTGCTGGCGGGCCAGATGCCCGCGGATTATCAGACCATTGCCTCTGCCGTTATCAGTCTGGCAAACGATCCCAATACCGTGCTGACGTTTGCGCGTACCACCGGCGCGACCGATTTTACCCGCCAGATGGCGGCGGTGGCCTTTTCCAGCGTGGCGCGTGAGGATGTGGAAAACGCCCGGCTGATGATCCCGCAGCTGGTGCAGGCCCAGCAGCTTAATGACGATCAAACCCAGGAACTGCGCGATATTGTGGCATGGCGACTGATGGGAACAGATGTCACCGACGAACAGGCGCGCTGGCGTGACGACGCGGTAATGCGTTCAAACTCTGTCTCGCTGGTGGAGCGTCGCGTGCGCATGGCGCTGGGAACGGGCGATCGTCGTGGCCTCAATACCTGGCTGGCGCGCCTGCCGATGGATGCTAAAGAGAAAGATGAATGGCGTTACTGGCAGGCGGACCTGCTGCTGGAGCGTGGTCGTGAAGACGAAGCCAAAGCGATCCTCCACTCCCTGATGCAGCAGCGCGGCTTCTACCCGATGGCGGCGGCGCAACGTCTGGGTGAGGAGTACACCCTGAAGATCGACAAAGCGCCAGCCAACGCGAACCCGGCGCTGACGCAGGGTCCGGAAATGGCGCGCGTGCGCGAGCTGATGTACTGGAATCTGGATAATACCGCGCGCAGCGAATGGGCCAACCTGGTCACCAGCCGTACCACCGACGAGAAGGCGCAGCTCGCCCGCTATGCGTTTGATAATCGCTGGTGGGATCTGAGCGTGCAGGCGACGATCGCCGGCAAGCTGTGGGATCATCTCGAAGAGCGTTTCCCGCTGGCTTATAAGGATCTGTTCGATCGCTACACCAGCGGCAAAGATATTCCGCAAAGCTACGCGATGGCCATTGCCCGTCAGGAAAGCGCCTGGAACCCGAAAGTGCGTTCGCCGGTGGGGGCCAGCGGCCTGATGCAAATTATGCCGGGCACCGCGACGCACACGGTGAAGATGTTTAATATCCCAGGCTACAGCAGCCCGTCCCAGCTGCTGGATCCGGAGACCAACATCAACATCGGTACCAGCTACTTGCAGTACGTCTATCAGCAGTTCGGTAATAACCGCATCTTCGCGTCAGCCGCGTACAACGCCGGGCCAGGCCGCGTGCGGACATGGCTTGGCAACAGCGCAGGGCGACTCGACGCCGTGGCGTTCGTCGAGAGCATTCCGTTCTCGGAAACGCGCGGATATGTGAAGAACGTGCTGGCGTATGACGCCTACTATCGGCACTTCATGGGGGAGAAAGATGCCCTGATGAGCGATGCCGAGTGGCAGAGACGTTACTGATCGGCGCGGGTTGTGTTATGCTGTACTCGTTAATGAGTACAAGAGGCAGCATAACATGACCCAGCATTCCCCGTATTCCTCGGCCATGGCCGAACAGCGTCATCAGGAGTGGCTTCGTTTTGTGGAGTTGCTCCGCCAGTCTTACGACAAAGATCTGCATTTACCCTTGCTACAGCTGATGCTGACGCCAGACGAGCGTGAAGCGCTGGGTACACGGGTACGCATTATTGAGGAACTGCTGCGTGGCGAAATGAGCCAGCGTGAACTGAAAAACGAGCTGGGCGCGGGCATCGCGACGATTACCCGGGGTTCAAACAGCCTGAAGTCGGCGCCGGTTGAACTGCGTCAGTGGCTGGAAGCGGTATTGCTTAAAAACGCCGGATGACGGCTTCGCCTTATCCGGCCTACAAACTTAACGATAAATCGCGTTATGGAACGGACTTAACGCCAGAATAACGGCCTGGTGGTAAACGCTCGAACGGGTGAGCTTGCCCGCGGTAAAGACGCCAATCGCCCCCTCTTTACGACCAATCTCATCAATGCCGGTGTAGTGCGACATTACCGGCCCCAGCGCCTCACCCGCGCGGACTTTCTCCAGTATGACCTCCGGCAGCGGCAGCGTGGCTGAACGCGCTTCGCCGCGCTGCTCGCGGCTTTCGATGACAACCCAGCTGAAGGTCGCCCCTTCGTCGATACCTGCTTCAATCGCGACCCAGAAGTCAGCATCTGGCGCGGCGGCTTTTGCATTCGCCACGCGATTTCGTGCGCCAGCGCGTGTTTCCTCGCTGCCAAACGGCTGTTCCGGCACACCGCTCTCGACGCCGACGGCGTCAATATGGCAGGATCCTTCGCCGAAGATCTCTTCAAATGCCCTTAGAATTGCCTGAATTTTGGCAGGATTGGTGGTAGCAGAGACAACATGGTGCATAATTAAGCTCGATTTAAAAAATTCATCGCAGTATAACGGAAAAAAAGCATGTTACAGGTATACCTTGTTCGCCACGGTGAAACGCAGTGGAACGCCGAGCGACGTATTCAAGGCCAGTCAGACAGTCCTCTCACCGACAAAGGTGTGCAGCAAGCGTGGCAGGTGGCGGAGCGCGCCAGAACGCTGGGTATCACTCACGTCATCTCCAGTGATTTAGGCCGCACGCAGCAGACGGCACGCATCATCGCCGATGCCTGTGGCTGCGACGTGACCCTTGAACCGCGCCTGCGCGAGCTGGATATGGGCGTGCTGGAAAAACGCCCTATCGATACGCTGACGGAAACCGAAGAAGGCTGGCGTCGCACGCTGGTGAACGGCACTGAAGATGGTCGCATCCCTGAGGGGGAATCCATGCAGGAGCTGAGCGTGCGCATGCATGCCGCGCTGGCCGAGTGCCTGAAACTCCCGGCAGGTAGCCGACCGCTGCTGGTGAGCCACGGTATCGCGCTGGGTTGCCTGGTGAGTACCATTCTGGGGCTGCCAGCTTACGCCGAGCGCCGTTTGCGTCTGCGCAACTGTTCCATTTCCCGTATCGACTATCAGGAAAGTGCCTGGCTGGCATCGGGGTGGGTGGTTGAGATGGCAGGGGACATTTCGCATCTTGATGCCCCTGCACTGGATGAGTTGCAGCGTTAACGACGTACCGGAATCAGGAATTCCATCCGCAGATTGATAGGGCCTTCTTCCGGTTTTGCATCTTGCGCCGGATAGTAGCGCTCAATGTCCTGACCTTTACGGCGATTCAGATTCAGCATTGGCATGCAGGTCCCGTAAACGGTCAGGATGAACTCCTGAACGCCCGTTCCTAGCCCTTCGTATGAGAACATCACATACTCGCCGCCTTCCAGCACGACAGGCTTCGAGCCATGAATGTAACCGTTCGCCATGTCAGGCGTCAGCGCCGTGGTATAGAACACTTCCTGCTCGTCGTCTTTTTCCTGGCTTGGATACGTTTCGTTCAGGCCATACAGAATCGGCGGGATCGCCGGAGCGTGGCTTAAAAATTCGCGCCAGAACTGAACGCGCATCTGATGGCGGAACTCGGAGATCTGCTCCAGGGAACAGGAGTAGCTCTGCGTGGTGCCGACCAGGTGCGTTTCCGGCAGGGTGATGATTTCATATTTTGGCATCGCAAACTCGCCCAGACGCAGCGGCGGACGCATACCAAAGGAGCTCCAGTCCGGCGAGCGGCGATAAAGCGCTGGCGTTAACGAGAACTGTTTTTTAAAGGCGCGAGTGAAGGTTTGCTGTGAATCGAAGCGATATTGCAGGGCAATATCCAGGATTGGTCGCGCGGTCAGGCGCAACGCGACAGCAGACTTTGATAAACGACGTGCGCGAATATAGGCACCGATAGCATGACCGGTGACATCCTTGAACATCCTTTGCAGATGCCACTTGGAATAGCCTGCTTTTGCCGCCACATTATCCAGTGACAAAGGCTGGTCGAGATGACCTTCCAGCCAGGTGAGCAGGTCGCGAATAATTCCAGCCTGATCCATATACTATCCTCATCCTTAAAACTGCCGCAGGTGCCTGTTTACAGGTTAGCGGATAATAGCATTTTTTGACGTTTTAGCATTCAGTGTTTTTTTTGCGCATAAATGCTTTTTGTGGTGATTTAAGTGCGGATATATTCTAATCCTGTGATCTTGCTACATTTTTATCTAACCTGTTGAATAATCGCTCAGCGTAATTTTTATGAATGGTAACAATATGAAATACAAGGTTTTAGTCTTTGCAGCACTGGCCCTGATGGCAGGGCGCGTGGCACAGGCGGAGCAAATTGGCTCCGTGGACACCGTGTTTAAAATGTTTGGGCCGGACCACAAAATTGTGGTGGAGGCCTTTGACGATCCGGACGTTAAAAACGTCACCTGCTATGTCAGCCGGGCGAAGACCGGCGGGATTAAAGGCGGCCTGGGGCTGGCTGAAGACACGTCTGACGCGGCCATCTCCTGCCAGCAGGTTGGTCCGGTGGAATTGAGTGACAAAATTAAAAACGGCAAAGCGCAGGGCGACGTTGTATTCCAGAAACGGACCTCGCTGGTGTTCAAAAAGCTACAGGTGGTCCGTTTTTATGACGCGAAGCGCAACACACTGGCTTATCTGGCTTATTCCGACAAAGTTGTGGAAGGCTCACCGAAAAACGCGATTAGCGCGGTGCCGATTATGCCGTGGCATTGATAAAAAAAACGGCGCAAAAGCGCCGTTTTTTACTGCGTGACGGGAGGATTACTCCTGGAGGTCACCGCAGAAACGATAGCCTTCACCATGGATCGTGGCGATGATTTCCGGCGTATCAGGCGTAGATTCGAAATGTTTACGAATACGACGGATGGTTACGTCAACGGTACGATCGTGTGGCTTCAACTCACGACCGGTCATTTTCTTCAGCAGTTCTGCACGGGACTGGATCTTGCCCGGGTTTTCGCAGAAGTGCAGCATCGCGCGGAATTCACTGCGCGGCAGTTTGTACTGCTCACCGTTCGGGCTAATCAGCGAACGGCTATTGATATCAAGTTCCCAGCCGTTGAATTTGTAGCTGTCGACGCTACGACGCTCTTCACTGACCGTACCCAGATTCATGGTGCGGGACAGCAGGTTGCGTGCACGAATGGTTAACTCGCGAGGGTTGAACGGCTTGGTGATGTAGTCATCCGCGCCGATTTCCAGACCAAGAATTTTATCAACCTCGTTGTCACGGCCTGTCAGGAACATCAACGCGACGTTCGCCTGTTCACGCAGTTCGCGCGCCAGAAGAAGCCCGTTTTTGCCCGGCAGATTGATATCCATAATCACCAGGTTGATATCATTTTCAGAAAGGATCTGATGCATCTCTGCGCCATCGGTCGCTTCAAAGACATCGTAGCCTTCTGCTTCGAAAATGCTCTTTAACGTGTTGCGTGTTACCAACTCGTCTTCAACGATAAGAATGTGCGGGGTCTGCATGTTTGCTACCTAAATTGCCAACTAAATCGAAACAGGAAGTACAAAAGTCCCTGACCTGCCTGATGCATGTCGCAAATTAACATGATCGGCTTAACGTGACTAAAGTACGTAATTGCGTTCTTGATGCACTTTCCATCAACGTCAACAACATCATTAGCTTGGTCGTGGGTACTTTCCCTTTGGACCCGACAGTGTCAAAAACGGCTGTCATCCTAACCATTTTAACAGCAACATAACAGGCTAAGTGACACCGGACACCCAATAAAACTACGCTTCGTTGACATATATCAAGTTCAATTGTAGCACGTTAACAGTTTGATGAAATCATCGTAGCTGAATGCTAGCCTTTGTCACAATTTTTCAATAAACCAACTAGTTGCGGACATTGATTGATAAACGGTACGAATCCAATCGGAAAAGAGTATTCATAAGGTCATTATCATTACAAAACATAAGGATAATGGACTTCTGTTAACATTCTAACTGATTGTTCAGCCACAAAATAGTTTAGCTTTTTTTAATTGTTATGAAACGCTATTTCGGTGATTTGTGTTGCAAAATTGTAAATTCGTGCTGCGTAATATGTTGAAGTGAATCACTTTTTTACCTGCTAACTGATTAAATAGAGAGCATAAATGCATCTGTCGATTGTGCTGGTGGCACCAGCAAGAGCTGAAAATATTGGCGCTGCGGCGCGTGCCATGAAGACCATGGGTTTTACCGATTTGCGTATCGTAGACAGCACGGCGCATCTGGAGCCTGCTGCGCGATGGGTGGCGCACGGTTCGGGTGATATTCTCGATAATATAACCACTTACGCTACGCTCGCTGAGGCGCTGCACGATATTTCGTTTACCGTCGCGACGACCGCGCGCAGCCGGGCGAAGTTTCATTATTACGCCACGCCTGCTGCACTGGTGCCAATGCTGGAAGAGAAAAGCCAGTGGCTGGAGAAAGCCGCGCTGGTGTTTGGGCGAGAAGATTCCGGGCTGACTAACGAAGAACTGGAACTGGCTGACGTGCTGACGGGCGCGCCGATGGTGGCGGATTATCCGTCACTCAATCTGGGGCAGGCGGTGATGGTGTACTGCTATCAATTAGCATCCTTAATACAAATTTCTCAGCCGCCAGCGTCAGTAACGGATGAAAACCAGCTGGCGGCGCTGCGTATTCGTGCAGATAAGCTTCTCGAGCAACTGGGCGTCGCTGACGATCAAAAAATGGTGGACTGGTTACAGCAGCGCCTGGGGCGTCTTGAACAGCGCGACACGGCAATGCTGCACCGATTGCTTCATGATATTGAAAAAAAATTAGCCGAGTAAAATAGTGTCATAAGTTTTTATTATGGCCGATCCTGCTAATGTCTGGGGTTGCATCTGGGGTATTCCGATGAAAATAATTCTGCACGCAGCGGGACGTGAGAATGTCCCGAATTGTGATCAAATTAAAAATTCATTGACTTAAGGTGTCCGATCCTTTAACCCTAAAAGAATAGAGCACAGACAGATAATAATGACAGAGTACACAACATCCATGAAACGCATCAGCATCACCACCATTACTACAACCATCATCATTACCACAGGTAACGATGCGGGCTGACGCGTACAGGAAAAACAGAAAAAAGCCCGCACCTGAACAGTGCGGGCTTTTTTTTCGGCTAAAGGAAATGAGGTAGAACCATGCGAGTGTTGAAGTTCGGCGGTACATCAGTGGCAAATGCAGAGCGTTTTCTGCGTGTTGCCGATATCCTGGAAAGTAACGCCAGGCAGGGGCAGGTTGCTACCGTGCTCTCTGCCCCGGCAAAAATCACGAACCACCTGGTGGCGATGATTGAAAAAACCATCGGTGGCCAGGATGCACTTCCGAACATCAGCGACGCCGAACGTATCTTCGCTGAACTGCTTCAGGGGCTGGCAGACGCCCAGCCTGGCTTCCCGCTGGCGCAGCTGAAAAGCACCGTGGAACTCGAATTTGCCCAGATTAAACACGTCCTTCACGGTATCAGCCTGCTGGGTCAATGCCCGGACAGCATCAACGCGGCGCTGATTTGCCGGGGTGAAAAACTCTCTATCGCCATCATGGCGGGCGTGCTGGAAGCGCGCGGTCACCACGTGACGGTCATCGATCCGGTTGAAAAACTGCTGGCTGTGGGACACTACCTTGAATCCACCGTCGACATTGCCGAGTCGACACGCCGCATTGCGGCGAGCAAAATCCCGTCTGACCACATGATCCTGATGGCAGGCTTCACCGCCGGTAACGAGAAGGGCGAACTGGTGGTGCTGGGGCGTAACGGCTCTGACTACTCCGCTGCCGTGCTGGCGGCCTGTTTACGTGCAGACTGTTGTGAGATCTGGACTGACGTTGATGGTGTATATACCTGTGACCCGCGCCAGGTGCCGGACGCCAGGCTGTTGAAGTCGATGTCGTACCAGGAAGCGATGGAGCTTTCCTACTTCGGCGCCAAAGTGCTTCACCCACGTACCATCTCCCCGATTGCCCAGTTCCAGATCCCTTGCCTGATTAAAAATACCGGTAATCCGCAGGCGCCGGGTACGCTGATTGGCGCCAGCGCTGATGAAGATGACCTGCCGGTAAAAGGCATTTCGAACCTTAATAACATGGCGATGTTCAGCGTCTCTGGCCCGGGTATGAAAGGTATGGTTGGCATGGCGGCACGCGTGTTTGCGGCCATGTCCCGTAATGGGATCTCCGTGGTGCTGATCACGCAGTCTTCTTCCGAATACAGCATCAGCTTCTGCGTCCCGCAGGGCGATTGCCTGCGCGCCCGTCGCGCGCTGGAAGAAGAGTTCTACCTGGAGCTGAAAGAAGAGCTGCTGGAGCCGCTCTCTATTCAGGAGCGTCTGGCCGTGATCTCCGTGGTAGGCGACGGCATGCGCACCCTGCGCGGAATCTCCGCCAAATTCTTTGCCGCCCTGGCGCGGGCCAATATCAATATCGTGGCGATTGCCCAGGGCTCATCAGAGCGTTCAATTTCCGTTGTCGTGGATAACGATGACGCCACTACCGGCGTGCGCGTGGTGCATCAGATGCTGTTCAACACCGACCAGGTGATTGAGCTGTTCCTGGTGGGCGTCGGCGGCGTCGGCGGCGCGCTGCTGGAGCAGGTAAAGCGCCAGCAGGAGTGGCTTAAGAAGAAACATATCGATTTGCGCGTCTGCGGAATTGCGAACTCGAAAGCGTTGCTGACTAACGTCCACGGTCTGAACCTGGAAAACTGGCAGGCGGAACTGGAAGAGGCGAAAGAGCCGTTCAACCTGGGTCGTCTGATCCGTCTGGTGAAAGAGTATCACCTGCTTAACCCGGTGATCGTCGACTGTACCTCCAGCCAGGCGGTGGCCGATCAGTACGCGGATTTCCTGCGCGAAGGTTTCCATGTGGTGACGCCGAACAAAAAGGCCAACACCTCGTCGATGGATTACTATCACCAGCTGCGTCTGGCGGCGAGCAAGTCGCGCCGCAAGTTTCTGTATGACACCAACGTGGGCGCAGGCCTGCCGGTCATCGAGAACCTGCAAAACCTGCTGAACGCGGGCGACGAACTACAGCGTTTCTCCGGCATCCTCTCCGGCTCCCTGTCGTTTATCTTCGGCAAGCTGGACGAAGGGATGAGCCTGTCGGAAGCCACCCGCGCCGCGCGCGAGCTGGGCTACACCGAGCCGGATCCGCGCGACGACCTCTCCGGTATGGATGTGGCGCGTAAGCTGCTGATCCTGGTGCGCGAAACCGGCCGCGAGCTGGAGCTTTCGGATATCGTGATTGAGCCGGTGCTGCCAGCAGAATTTGATGACAGCGGCGACGTCAGCGCCTTTATGGCCAGGTTGCCGCAGCTTGACGACGCCTTTGCCGCCCGCGTTGCGAAAGCCCGTGATGAAGGTAAGGTATTGCGCTATGTTGGCAATATTGAAGAAGACGGCGTCTGCCGCGTGAAGATTGCCGAAGTGGATGGCAACGATCCGCTGTACAAGGTGAAAAACGGCGAGAACGCCCTGGCGTTCTACAGCCATTATTATCAGCCACTGCCGCTGGTACTTCGCGGCTATGGCGCAGGGAATGATGTGACGGCGGCGGGCGTGTTTGCCGATCTGCTGCGTACCCTGTCATGGAAGTTAGGAGTTTAAGATGGTTAAAGTATATGCCCCGGCTTCCAGCGCCAATATGAGCGTCGGATTTGACGTGCTGGGCGCGGCGGTCACGCCAGTGGATGGTTCGCTGCTGGGCGATACGGTAACGGTTGAGGCGGCAGAGCGCTTCAGCCTGAATAACGTCGGCCGTTTTGCCAGCAAGCTGCCGCCTGAACCGCGTGAGAATATCGTTTATCAGTGCTGGGAACGCTTCTGTCAGGAGATCGGTAAAAACGTGCCGGTCGCCATGACGCTGGAAAAGAGCATGCCGATTGGTTCGGGACTCGGCTCCAGCGCCTGCTCGGTGGTCGCCGCGCTGGTGGCGATGAATGAGCACTGCGGCAAGCCGCTGAACAACAGCCGCCTGCTGGCGCTGATGGGTGAGCTGGAAGGGCGCATCTCCGGCAGCATTCATTATGATAACGTGGCGCCGTGCTTCCTTGGCGGCATGCAGCTGATGATTGAAGAAAATGGCATCATCAGCCAGCAGGTGCCAGGGTTTGATGAGTGGCTGTGGGTGCTTGCCTATCCGGGCATTAAGGTTTCTACCGCCGAAGCGCGTGCGATCCTGCCGGCGCAGTATCGTCGTCAGGACTGTATCGCCCACGGGCGTCATCTGGCGGGCTTTATTCATGCCTGCTATACCCGACAGCCGCAGCTGGCGGCGAAACTGATGAAAGACGTTATTGCCGAGCCGTATCGCACGAAGCTGCTGCCGGGCTTTAACGAAGCGCGACAGGCATCCATGGATATCGGCGCACAGGCGTGCGGCATCTCCGGCTCCGGCCCGACGCTGTTCGCCTTATGCGACAAGCCAGACACCGCGCAGCGCGTGGCGGACTGGCTCTCTAAACACTACCTGCAAAATCAGGAAGGCTTTGTTCATATTTGCCGTCTGGACACGGCTGGCGCACGAGTACTGGGATAACGAATGAAACTCTACAACCTTAAAGATCATAACGAGCAGGTCAGCTTTGCGCAGGCGGTAACGCAGGGTTTGGGCAAAAATCAGGGGCTGTTCTTCCCCCACGACCTGCCGGAATTTCAACTGACTGAAATCGATGAACTGCTTAAGCAGGACTTTGTCACCCGCAGCACCAAAATTCTGTCTGCGTTTATTGGCGACGAAATCCCGCAGGAGCTGCTCGAAGAGCGCGTGCGCGCGGCGTTTGCTTTCCCGGCCCCGGTGAAGCAGGTGGAGCCTGACGTTGGCTGTCTGGAGCTGTTCCACGGCCCGACGCTGGCGTTCAAAGATTTCGGCGGTCGCTTTATGGCGCAGATGCTGACCCACATCAGCGGCGACAAACCGGTGACCATCCTGACCGCGACCTCAGGTGATACCGGTGCGGCGGTGGCTCATGCGTTCTACGGCCTGAAAAACGTCCGCGTGGTGATCCTCTATCCGAAAGGCAAAATCAGCCCGCTTCAGGAAAAACTGTTCTGCACTCTTGGGGGCAACATTGAAACCGTGGCGATCGACGGCGATTTCGATGCCTGCCAGGCGCTGGTGAAGCAGGCCTTTGATGACGAAGAGCTGAAGGCGGCGCTGGGGCTGAACTCTGCCAACTCCATCAACATCAGCCGTCTGCTGGCGCAGATCTGCTACTACTTCGAAGCGGTGGCCCAGCTGCCGCAGGACGCGCGCAATCAGCTGGTAGTTTCTGTGCCAAGCGGGAACTTCGGCGATCTGACGGCGGGCCTGCTGGCGAAATCACTCGGCCTGCCGGTGAAGCGCTTTATCGCCGCTACCAACGCCAACGACACCGTGCCGCGTTTCCTGAAGGACGGAAAATGGGCGCCGAACGCGACGCAAGCCACGCTCTCCAATGCGATGGATGTGTCACAGCCTAACAACTGGCCGCGTGTGGAAGAGCTGTTCCGCCGTAAGGTCTGGCGTCTGGGCGACCTGGGCTACGCAGCGGTGACGGACGAAACCACGAAAGCCACCATGCGCGAGCTGAAAGCGGTGGGCTATACCTCTGAGCCGCACGCGGCGATTGCCTATCGTGCCCTGCGCGATCAGCTTCAACCGGGTGAGTATGGCCTGTTCCTCGGTACCGCCCATCCGGCCAAGTTCAAAGAGAGCGTGGAAGCGATCCTGGGTGAAACGCTGCCGCTGCCAAAAGAGCTGGCCGAGCGCGCCGACCTGCCGTTGCTGTCCCATGAGCTGCCCGCAGACTTTGCCGCACTGCGTAAGCTGATGATGACCCGAGCGTGAGTTTATTGCCCGGTGGCGGCTACGCCTTACCGGGCCTGGAACATTTCAGAAAGTAGGCCGGGTAAGGCGAAGCCGCCACCCGGCTTTTTTATGGAGAAAATAAGGAGAAAAACAGCAGGAAAAAAGCAGAAATTCCCAATAAATGCGGTTACTTAGGGTTTAGGATTGCAGAGAATAACATCCACCGTTCCCATCACGTACTCTCCTTACATCGGCCCACGTTGGGCAAGAAGAATAAGGAGTCACCTATGTCTACACTGAAACCTGCACTTATCGCGCTTTCACTGATGCTGGTCGCTCCCATGGCGGTGCAGGCAGCTGAGATCACCCTCGTCCCTGCGGTAAAACTGCAAATTGGCGATCGGGATAATAACGGACACTACTGGGATGGCGGCCGCTGGCGCGACCATGACTGGTGGAAAGCGCACTATGACTGGCGCGATAACCACTGGCGTCCGCACGATGAACATCGCGATCGTCACGATCATCACCGTCATGACGATCATCGCCCGGGGCCGGACCGGAAGCACCATTAACACAAACCCCGCCAGCTGGCGGGGTTGTCTTTTATTGCTCGTGACGCTTAAACACCAGCTCGTTTTTTCCTGACGATGCCTCGTCGAAGAAATACCCTTCACTGTTAAAGCCAGTGAGCTGCTCTGGCTTCGTCAGGCGGTTTTGAATGATGAAACGGCTCATCAGACCGCGCGCTTTTTTGGCGTAGAAGCTGATCACTTTAAATTTGCCGTTTTTCTCGTCGAGGAACACCGGCTTGATAATGTCCGCATCCAGCTTTTTCGGCTTCACCGATTTGAAGTACTCATCGGAGGCCAGGTTGATCACCACGTTGTCCCCCTGGGCTTGCAGCGCCGCGTTAAGCTTATCGGTAATGACATCGCCCCAGAACTGGTACAGATCTTTGCCTTTGGCATTTTCCAGGCGGATACCCATCTCCAGACGATACGGCTGCATCAGATCCAGCGGGCGCAGCACCCCGTACAAGCCGGATAACATGCGCAGATGCTGCTGGGCAAAATCGAAATCGGCTTCGCTAAACGTTTCTGCTTGCAGGCCAGTGTAGACGTCACCTTTGAAGGCCAACAGCGCCTGGCGGGCGTTAGCGGGCGTGAAGTCAGGCTGCCACTCATGAAAACGGGTGGCGTTCAGGTCGGCGAGTTTATCACTGATGCTCATCAGCGAAGCGATTTGCGGAGCCGAAAGCTTACGCGCCTCGTGGATCAGCTGTTGCGAGTAGTCCAGCAATTCCGGCTGGGTATAACGCTCAGTGGCGAGCGGGCTCTGGTAGTCGAGCGTTTTGGCAGGTGAAATCAGAATCAGCATATCCAGTCCTTGCAGGAAATTTAGAGCGACTTTAACAAAAAATCGCCCTGAATTGATCGATAGCTGTTATTGCCGCGGCAAATCATCCCAGGTGCCAGGAGCAATTTGTGATTCGATTTCGGGATAGCGTGAGGCGTCAAAGACGGGCTGTACGCCGAGCTTGCGCTGACGCAGATAATCGCGCGCGATCAGCGCCACAACCGGTGAAAGAAGCAAAATTGCCGTCAAATTGGTGATGGCCATCAGCGCCATAATGACATCCGCCAGTTGCCAGATCATCGGCATGCTGAGCAGGCAACCGACAAATACCATCGCCAGCACACCCGCGCGAAGGATGTTGCGGGCCAGACGCGAGTCAACTTTCAGGAAAATAAGGTTGTTCTCGGCATAGATATAGTTCACCACAATAGAACTGAAGGCAAAAAGCCCCACGACAAGGGCGACAAGGCCTGCGCCCCAACCGCCGACGAGGGAGACCAGCGCCTGTTGTACCCAGTGAATGCCTGCTGTACTGCCGGATGGATGTTCAACGGCGCCGGACAGCAACATTATCATCGCACTGGCGGAGCAGATAACAATGGTGTCTGTGAAGACGCCAATCATCTGTACAATGCCCTGCGCGGCGGGATGCGGGGGCCAGGATGCGGCCGCTGCGGCGGCATTCGGCGTGGAGCCCATTCCCGCCTCGTTGGAGAACATGCCTCGCTGAAAACCCGCAGTGAGCGCCTGGCTAAGGGTGTAACCCAGCGCGCCGGAAGCCGCTTCGCGCCAGCCGAACGCGCTTTGGAAAATGGTGACGATGACGTTCGGCACTTCGTCGATATGTATCGCGCATACCAACAGGCTGGTTGACACCCACAGCAGCGCCATCAGCGGAACCAGCCACTGCATCAGGCGGGCAACCCCTCTCAGCCCGGTCACAATGGTCAGCAGGGTGAGAAGGGCAAGCGCGCTGCCCGTCAGCCACTCCGGACAATTGAAGGCAAAGCGCAGCGCGTGGGCGACGGAATTAGCCTGAACGGTATTGAAAATAAGACCATAGGCCATCAGTAAAAAGATTGAGAACAGGACGCCCATCCAGCGCATTCCCAGTCCGCGAGCCATATACCAGGCGGGGCCGCCGCGAAATTGACCGTTGCCGTCTTTTTCTTTGTAGAGCTGCGCAAGCGAGCATTCAGCAAAGGAGGTGGCCATACCGATAATCGCCGTCACCCACATCCAGAATACCGCGCCCGGACCGCCCGCGCCGATTGCCAGCGCGACACCGGCCAGGTTACCGCTGCCGACGCGCGCGGCCAGGCTGGTACAGAGCGCCTGAAACGAGGTCAGGCCGCCCGGCTGTGGTGTGACGCTGTTTTTCAGACTTCTGCCAAATTTGCGAATATAGCGAAACTGAATCAGTCCGCTGCGCCACGTAAACCAGATACCTGCTCCTGAAAGCAGGTATATCATGATAGAACCCCAGAGGACTTCGTTAATA
The DNA here is from genome assembly GCF_001037655.1 of Enterobacter sp. MGH85. Taxonomy (NCBI): domain Bacteria; kingdom Pseudomonadati; phylum Pseudomonadota; class Gammaproteobacteria; order Enterobacterales; family Enterobacteriaceae; genus Enterobacter; species Enterobacter sp. MGH85. Next base: position 202,180 of record NZ_KQ089925.1, on the reverse strand, counting down.
AAGAAAAAGAAATCAGGCACTAACGTCCCTCTTGTTGATGCCAACGTGAATATGTAAGCGCTACCACTGATTGTGCATGCTGTTACTTAGCAGCCTGTTAATATTCTGAGTTTATCATACTCTGCCTAAGCGCACTGTCTGCGGTTGCGCTGCCTCTCACTCGTGTTATCATCAGGGCAGACCGGTTACATCCCCCTAACAAGTAAACCTGTCATTTTTCCGCTGCTGGCAGGCTGTCGGTAGTGTGAATTATCCAGGGAACGTTAAAAGAGAAACACTATCATGACGGATAAATTGACCTCCCTTCGTCAGTTCACCACTGTCGTCGCTGACACCGGAGATATTGCGGCAATGAAGCTGTACCAGCCGCAGGATGCTACAACCAACCCTTCTCTGATCCTTAACGCCGCGCAGATCCCTGAGTATCGCAAACTGATCGACGAGGCGGTGACCTGGGCAAAAGCACAGAGCAATGACCGCGCGCAGCAGGTTGTGGATGCGACTGACAAACTGGCAGTAAACATCGGTCTGGAAATCCTGAAGCTCGTTCCTGGCCGTATCTCTACTGAAGTTGATGCTCGCCTGTCCTACGACACCGAAGCGTCTATTGCCAAAGCAAAACGCCTGATCAAACTGTACAACGATGCGGGCATCAGCAACGACCGTATCCTGATCAAACTGGCCTCTACCTGGCAGGGCATTCGCGCCGCTGAACAGCTGGAAAAAGAAGGGATCAACTGTAACCTGACTCTGCTGTTCTCCTTCGCACAGGCGCGTGCATGTGCCGAAGCTGGCGTATACCTGATTTCTCCGTTTGTGGGCCGTATTCTGGACTGGTACAAAGCCAACACCGACAAGAAAGAGTATGCGGCGTCTGAAGATCCAGGCGTGATTTCCGTGACGGAAATCTACGAATACTACAAACAGCACGGCTATGAGACCGTTGTTATGGGCGCAAGCTTCCGTAACGTCGGTGAAATCATTGAGCTGGCTGGCTGTGACCGCCTGACCATCGCCCCTGCGCTGCTGAAAGAGTTGGCAGAAAGCGAAGGAGCTATCGAGCGTAAGCTGTCCTACACCGGTGAAGTGAAAGCGCGCCCAGAGCGCATCACCGAGTCCGAGTTCCTGTGGCAGCACAACCAGGATCCAATGGCCGTAGATAAACTGGCGGACGGTATCCGTAAGTTTGCTATCGACCAGGAAAAACTGGAAAAAATGATCGGCGACCTGCTGTAATCATTCTGCGTGACCGGATTCCCGGTCACGCCTCTTTCCCCCGCCTCTGTCTGAATTTTCTCTCTGCGTGTATCATTCCCTTTAATCAGTACTTTTTGAATGGAATGGATATGAATACCTTACGCATCGGCTTAGTGTCGATTTCTGACCGCGCCTCCAGCGGTGTTTATCAGGATAAAGGCATCCCTGCTCTGGAAGCGTGGCTGGGCAGCGCGCTCACTACCCCGTTTGAGATCCAGACTCGCCTGATCCCGGACGAGCAGCCGATCATCGAGCAGACCCTGTGTGAGCTGGTGGATGAGATGAGCTGCCACCTTGTGCTGACGACGGGCGGAACCGGCCCCGCGCGCCGCGATGTAACGCCGGACGCGACGCTGGCTATCGCCGATCGTGAAATGCCGGGCTTCGGTGAACAGATGCGCCAGATCAGTCTACACTTTGTCCCGACGGCCATTCTTTCCCGTCAGGTCGGGGTGATCCGCAAACAGGCGCTGATCCTGAACCTGCCGGGGCAGCCGAAGTCGATAAAAGAAACGCTGGAAGGAGTAAAAGCCGAAGACGGGAGCGTTATCGTCCACGGTATCTTTGCAAGTGTACCGTATTGTATACAACTGCTTGACGGTCCGTACGTGGAAACTGACGGCAACGTGGTAGCAGCATTTCGCCCTAAAAGCGCTCGCCGCGAAACAATCTCCTGAAAATGCTTTAAATGTGACATTAGCGCCAGCCGCAGTAGCGTGTAAATGGATTTACGATATAGTAATTTTTTCTTTACGATTGCTGTAAAAAATAATCCACAACACATGCACAATGGTTCGCTATGTCACATAACACCCGACCTCTGAATCGACAGGACTACAAAACCCTCACGCTCGCTGCTCTGGGCGGCGCGCTGGAGTTTTACGACTTCATCATCTTTGTCTTCTTCGCCGCCGTCGTGGGGGCGCTGTTTTTCCCGGCGGATATTCCTGAATGGCTGCGTCAGGTGCAAACCTTCGGCATTTTCGCTGCCGGGTATCTGGCGCGTCCGCTGGGCGGCATTGTTATGGCGCACTTTGGCGATCTGGTTGGGCGCAAGAAGATGTTTACCCTCAGCATCCTGCTGATGGCCGTGCCGACGCTGGCGATTGGCCTTTTGCCTACCTATGAGTCGATGGGCATTATCGCCCCGTTATTGCTGCTGCTGATGCGTATTCTCCAGGGCGCGGCCATCGGCGGGGAAGTGCCGGGCGCGTGGGTGTTTGTCGCTGAGCACGTCCCGGTGCGCCGCATCGGCATTGCGTGCGGAACGCTGACCGCAGGACTGACGATTGGGATCCTGCTTGGCTCCGTGGTTGCAACCATCATCAATACCAGCATGACGCAACAGGCCGTTCACGACTGGGGCTGGCGTATCCCGTTCCTGCTGGGCGGGGCGTTTGGGCTGGTGGCAATGTACCTGCGACGTTGGTTGCAGGAGACGCCAGTATTTCTGGAAATGCAGCAGCGGAAGGCGCTGGCGCAAGAATTGCCGGTAAAAACCGTAGTAGTGCGGCATAAAAAAGCGGTAGTCGTGTCGATGCTTCTGACCTGGCTGCTGTCTGCGGGTATCGTGGTGGTCATTTTGATGTCGCCGGTCTGGCTGCAAAAACAGTACGGTTTTGCGCCTGCGGTGACGTTACAGGCGAACAGTATCGCGACAATTATGCTCTGCTTTGGCTGTCTGGCCGCGGGACTGGCGGCGGATCGTTTCGGTGCCAGCGTGACCTTTATTGTCGGCAGCCTGCTGCTGGCCGCGTCGAGCTGGGCATTCTACCATCTTGCGGGCAGCCATCCTGAACAGTTGTTCCTGCTGTACGGCATCGTCGGGCTGTGCGTGGGCGTCGTTGGCGCCGTACCGTACGTAATGGTCCGCGCCTTCCCGCCGGAGGTACGCTTCACCGGCATCTCTTTCTCTTATAACGTCTCGTATGCCATTTTCGGTGGGCTGACCCCGATTGTGGTCACGGTGTTGATGGGGCTGTCACCCCTTGCACCTGCATGGTACGTGCTGGCGTTATCGCTGATGGGGCTGGTATTGGGGATGTGGCTTCGCCAGTCAGAGGGATGTCGTGCCCGCGACGCGGGCACGACAGAGGGATCAGTGTTTTTCACCAATCGGTAATACGGTGCGGCCGAACTGCTCGTTCAGCACTTCACCCATTGCCAGGTAGATAGCGCTTGCGCCGCACACCAGACCGACCCAGCCGGCAACGTGAACGATGCCTTCGTTATCCGCCAGGTGACCCGCGGCAAGCAGAGCGAACAGCACGGTCAGGCTCAGGAAGACGAATTGCAGCGCGCGGTTCGCCTTCAGGGTGCCGAAGAACATGAACAGGGTGAACACGCCCCACAGTCCCAGGTACACGCCCAGGAAATGGGCGTTTGAAGCATCTGCCAGGCCCATTTTAGGCATCAGCAGAATGGCGACCAGCGTCAGCCAGAACGAACCGTAAGAGGTAAAGGCGGTTAAGCCGAAGGTATTGCCTTTCTTATATTCCAGCAGGCCCGCGAAAATTTGCGCGATACCGCCGTAAAAAATGCCCATCGCCAGGATTACGCCGTCCATCGGGAACATCCCGATGTTGTGCAGGTTCAGCAGAATGGTGGTCATGCCAAAACCCATCAGGCCCAGCGGAGCCGGATTAGCCAACTTAGTGTTGCCCATAAGTCCTCAAAAAAATCATCATTAATATGGTGAAATGGTTAAACCCGCGCCAGTTCTCCCTGACGGGGCGCGGCATCATAATGGGCGGCATCGGCGCCGTCTATGATCTCATCGGGGTGAAATTAAAAAATTTTTTATCCTTCCCCCTTGATGGATGCCGTTGTGACCCCATCTTGTAAGCAACCGCAGTGTGTGGACCTGAAAAAAATCAAATCTGGGCAGTTGAAAAAGCACGTTCTGCCCTTATTACAGGTACACAACCACATGTTGACTGAATTTTTAGTGGAGACGTTTAGATGGGTAAAATTATTGGTATCGACCTGGGTACTACCAACTCTTGTGTAGCGATTATGGATGGCACTACTGCACGTGTGCTGGAGAACGCCGAGGGCGATCGCACCACGCCTTCTATCATTGCTTATACCCAGGATGGTGAAACTCTGGTTGGTCAGCCGGCTAAACGTCAGGCAGTGACAAACCCGCAAAACACCCTGTTTGCGATCAAACGCCTGATTGGCCGCCGCTTCCAGGACGAAGAAGTTCAGCGTGACGTTTCCATCATGCCTTACAAAATCATCGCAGCCGATAACGGCGATGCATGGCTTGATGTGAAAGGCACCAAAACTGCACCTCCGCAGATCTCTGCTGAAGTGCTGAAGAAAATGAAGAAAACCGCGGAAGATTACCTGGGTGAACCGGTAACTGAAGCTGTTATCACCGTACCTGCTTACTTCAACGATGCTCAGCGTCAGGCAACCAAAGATGCTGGCCGTATCGCAGGTCTGGAAGTAAAACGTATCATCAACGAACCAACCGCAGCTGCGCTGGCTTACGGTCTGGATAAAGAAGTTGGCAACCGTACTATCGCGGTTTACGACCTGGGTGGTGGTACCTTCGATATCTCTATTATCGAAATCGACGACGTTGACGGCGAAAAAACCTTCGAAGTTCTGGCAACCAATGGTGATACCCACCTGGGTGGTGAAGACTTCGATACCCGTCTGATCAACTACCTCGTTGACGAGTTTAAGAAAGATCAGGGCATTGACCTGCGTAACGACCCGCTGGCCATGCAGCGCCTGAAAGAAGCCGCTGAGAAAGCGAAGATCGAGCTGTCTTCCGCTCAGCAGACCGACGTGAACCTGCCGTACATCACCGCAGACGCGACCGGTCCAAAACACATGAACATCAAAGTGACCCGTGCGAAACTGGAAAGCCTGGTAGAAGACCTGGTTAACCGTTCTATCGAGCCACTGAAAGTTGCATTGCAGGACGCTGGCCTGTCCGTGTCTGATATTCAGGACGTTATCCTGGTAGGTGGTCAGACTCGTATGCCAATGGTTCAGAAGAAAGTTGCTGAATTCTTTGGTAAAGAGCCACGTAAAGACGTGAACCCGGACGAAGCGGTTGCTATCGGTGCTGCGGTTCAGGGTGGTGTTCTGACGGGTGAAGTGAAAGACGTACTGCTGCTGGACGTTACTCCGCTGTCACTGGGTATCGAAACCATGGGTGGCGTGATGACTCCGCTCATCAACAAAAACACTACTATCCCGACGAAACACAGCCAGGTGTTCTCTACCGCTGAAGATAACCAGTCTGCGGTAACCATCCATGTGATTCAGGGTGAGCGTAAGCGTGCGGCGGATAACAAATCTCTGGGTCAGTTCAACCTGGACGGTATTAACCCGGCACCACGCGGCATGCCACAGATCGAAGTCACCTTCGACATCGATGCTGACGGTATCCTGCACGTGTCTGCGAAAGACAAAAACAGCGGTAAAGAGCAGAAGATCACCATCAAGGCATCTTCTGGCTTGAACGAAGCGGAAATCGAAAAAATGGTTCGTGATGCCGAAGCTAACGCGGAATCCGACCGTAAGTTCGAAGAGCTGGTTCAGACCCGTAACCAGGGTGACCATCTGCTGCACAGCACCCGTAAGCAGGTTGAAGAAGCGGGCGATAAACTGCCAGCGGAAGACAAAACTGCGATCGAAACTGCACTGAGCGCGCTGGAAACGTCTCTGAAAGGCGAAGACAAAGCGGACATTGAAGCGAAGATGCAGGAGCTGGCACAGGTTTCTCAGAAGCTGATGGAAATCGCTCAGCAGCAGCACGCACAGCAGCAGGCGGGCGCTGATGCTTCCCAGAACAACGCGAAAGACGACGATGTTGTCGACGCTGAGTTCGAAGAAGTGAAAGATAAAAAATAATCGCCCTGATGCAGGGTAATTAATCGGCACGGGCGTAGGAGTATTCTCCACGCCCGTGCTCGCATGTTAAGGGGCTTAAAAAAACCAATGGCAAAGCAAGACTATTACGAGATTTTAGGCGTTCCGAAAACTGCGGAAGAGCGTGAAATCAAAAAGGCATATAAGCGCCTGGCCATGAAATTCCACCCTGACCGTAACCAGGGTGACAAAGAGGCTGAAGCCAAATTTAAAGAGATTAAAGAAGCCTACGAAGTCCTTACCGATGCACAAAAACGTGCGGCTTATGACCAGTATGGTCACGCGGCCTTTGAACAGGGCGGCATGGGCGGCGGTGGATTTGGTGGCGGCGGCTTCGGCGGCGGCGCTGATTTCAGCGACATCTTTGGCGATGTATTTGGCGATATCTTCGGCGGCGGTCGTGGTCGTCAGCGCGCGGCGCGCGGCGCAGATCTGCGCTATAACATGGACCTGACGCTGGAAGAAGCGGTTCGTGGCGTAACCAAAGAGATCCGTATCCCGACGCTGGAAGAGTGTGACGTTTGCCACGGCAGCGGCGCGAAAGCGGGGACTCAGCCACAGACCTGTCCAACCTGTCACGGTTCCGGTCAGGTGCAGATGCGCCAGGGCTTCTTCGCGGTGCAGCAGGCCTGTCCGCATTGTCATGGTCGCGGTACGCTGATTAAAGATCCGTGCACCAAATGCCACGGTCACGGTCGTGTGGAGAAAACCAAAACGCTGTCCGTTAAGATCCCGGCAGGCGTGGATACGGGCGACCGCATCCGTCTGGCAGGTGAGGGTGAAGCTGGCGAGCACGGCGCACCGGCAGGGGATCTGTACGTTCAGGTTCAGGTTAAACAGCACGCCATCTTCGAGCGTGAAGGTAACAACCTGTACTGTGAAGTGCCGATCAACTTTGCGATGGCGGCGCTGGGCGGCGAAATCGAAGTGCCGACGCTTGACGGTCGCGTTAACCTGAAAATCCCTGGCGAAACCCAGACCGGGAAGCTGTTCCGCATGCGCGGCAAAGGCGTTAAATCCGTTCGCGGTGGCGCGCAGGGTGACCTGTTATGCCGCGTGGTCGTTGAAACGCCGGTCGGCCTGAACGACAAGCAGAAACAGCTGCTGAAAGAGCTTCAGGAGAGTTTTGGTGGCCCGACGGGTGAGAAAAACAGCCCGCGCTCCAAAAGCTTCTTCGATGGCGTCAAAAAATTCTTCGACGATTTAACCCGCTAACCTGCCAGCTGGTTACTATCCTTTAAAGCCCGGAAGCGATTCCGGGCTTTTTGCTTTATAGCGTTATTCCTCGGTTAAACTGAATCTATAACCAATATTAATCTGTTTTTACCGATCTGTTTGCGCTGATATTATGGTTTTACCGAGGTATTGTTGTAAAAGAGAGTTTAAACGTGAAATTACTACACCGTTTCTTAAGCAGTGAGGCATCCGGCGGCGTCATCCTGATTATTGCTGCTGCAGCCGCCATGCTGCTCGCCAATATGGGCATGACGCGCGATCTCTATCACGCATTTCTGGAAACCCCCGTCGAGCTGAAGGTCGGGGCGCTGGAAATTAACAAGAACATGCTGCTGTGGATCAACGATGCGCTGATGGCGGTGTTCTTCCTGCTGGTAGGCCTGGAGGTCAAACGTGAGCTGGTGATCGGTTCTCTTGCCAGCCGTCAGCGCGCGGCGTTTCCGGTGATCGCGGCGATTGGCGGGATGATCGTTCCCGCGTTGCTCTTTCTCGCGTTTGCGTGGCAGGATCCGGTTGCGCGTGACGGCTGGGCGATCCCGGCCGCAACGGATATCGCGTTTGCGCTCGGGGTCTTAGCCTTGCTCGGTAGCCGCGTCCCGGTAGCACTGAAAATTTTCCTGATGGCGCTGGCGATTATCGATGACCTGGGCGCTATCGTGATTATCGCGCTGTTCTACACCAGCGATCTGTCGGTTCTGTCGCTGAGCGTGGCGGCCGTGGCTATTGCGGTGCTGGCGTTGCTGAACGTCTTCAACGTCCGACGCACGGGTATTTATATTCTGGTGGGGATGGTGCTGTGGACGGCGGTGCTGAAGTCTGGCGTGCATGCCACGCTGGCGGGCGTCATCGTTGGCTTCTTTATTCCGCTGAAGGAGCAGGACGGCAAATCGCCTGCCAGACAGCTGGAGCATGTGCTTCATCCGTGGGTGGGCTTTATGATCCTGCCGCTGTTTGCATTTGCCAACGCGGGTGTTTCCCTGGCCGGTGTTACCCTGGACGGACTCACCTCTGTGCTGCCGCTGGGTATCATCGCTGGTTTGTTTATCGGTAAGCCGCTGGGTATCAGCCTGTTCTGCTGGCTGGCGCTGAAGCTGAAGCTGGCGTCATTGCCAAATGGAACCACCTTTAGTCAGATTATGGCCATCGGCGTGCTGTGCGGTATTGGATTCACCATGTCGATCTTTATCTCGACGCTGGCGTTTGGCACCAGCGCGCCTGAGCTTATCGTCTGGGCGAAACTCGGCATTCTTATCGGGTCGTTACTGGCCGCGGTTATTGGTTATACCTTGTTGAAGGTGAAGTTGTCCGGACAGGCTGTCCAGGCATAACAGGAAACCGGGAGAAGGGAAGCCTTCTCCCGATAAACTATCAGGGAGTGAAAACGTGATGTCTCATTTGAACTATAACCATCTCTATTACTTCTGGCATGTCTACAAGCAGGGCTCGGTCGTGGGAGCGGCAGAGGCGCTCTACCTGACACCACAAACTATTACCGGGCAAATCAAAGCCCTGGAAGAGCGCTTACAGGGCAAGCTTTTTAAGCGGAAAGGACGTGGCATTGAGCCGAGCGAGCTGGGCGAACTGGTGTTCCGCTATGCGGACAAGATGTTCACCCTGAGCCAGGAGATGCTGGATATCGTTAACTATCGCAAAGAGTCGAACCTGCTCTTTGACGTGGGCGTGGCGGATGCGTTGTCCAAACGGCTGGTAAGCGGTGTGCTGGATGCGGCGGTGGTGGAAGATGAACAGATTCATTTACGCTGCTTTGAGTCCACTCACGAGATGCTGCTGGAACAGCTGAGCCAGCATAAGCTGGATATGATTATCTCGGACTGCCCAATCGACTCCACGCAGCAGGAAGGCTTGTTCTCGGTGAAAATTGGCGAATGCGGCGTCAGTTTCTGGTGCATTAATCCGCCGCCGGAAAAACCGTTTCCTGCTTGCCTGGAAGAGCGCCGCCTGCTGGTGCCGGGTAGGCGGTCTATGCTCGGACGTAAGCTGCTGAACTGGTTTAACTCGCAGGGGCTGAACGTGGAGATCCTCGGTGAGTTCGACGATGCGGCTTTGATGAAGGCTTTTGGCGAGGCGCACAACGCTATCTTCGTTGCCCCGACGCTGTACGCGCACGATCTCTATTCAGACGACAAGATTACCGAGATTGGCAGGGTGGATAACGTGATGGAAGAGTATCACGCCATATTCGCCGAAAGGATGATTCAGCACCCGGCGGTGCAGCGAATCTGCAACCGCGACTACTCGGCGCTGTTTACGCCGCCGGCAATCTGAAGACATAAAAAAACCCGCGTTAAGCGGGTTCTTTCAAACAAGCAACAACAAGTAGCGATTAAGCCAGTTTGTTGATCTGCGCGGTCAGGTTTGCTTTATGACGCGCTGCTTTGTTTTTGTGGATCAGACCTTTAGCAGCCTGACGATCCACGATTGGTTGCATTTCGTTAAATGCGTTCTGCGCTGCAGCTTTGTCGCCTGCTTCGATTGCTGCGTATACTTTCTTGATGAAAGTACGCATCATAGAGCGACGGCTTGCGTTGTGCTTACGAGCCTTTTCAGACTGAACGGCACGTTTCTTAGCTGATTTGATATTAGCCAAGTCCAACTCCCAAATATGTTCTATGTGGACAATTCAAAGGCCGAGGAATATGCCCTCTTTGCCTTCTTTTGTCAATGGATTTGTGCAAATAAGCGCCGTTAATGAGCGACGCTACGTTACGTAGTGATGGCGCAGGATTCTACCAGCTTGTCTTTCGTGAATACAGCCTTTCGGCATAAAAATCGCAGTTCTCGGGCAGATTTTTTTGCTGTGAAAGGTCAGCCTGATGAAATCATACGGCTTTCTGTTTCGCGTGAACAATCGCCGGTTAACCTTAACCGCCGTACAAGGTATACTTTGGCGATTTTCACTGTTTTGAGCCAGTCATGAAGCTGATACGCGGCATACATAATCTCAGTCAAGCCCCGCACGGGTGCGTACTGACCATTGGTAATTTTGACGGCGTGCATCGTGGGCATCAGGCGCTGTTGCAGGGATTGCGTAAAGAAGGGGAGGCGCGTGGCCTGCCCGTTGTGGTGATGATTTTCGAACCGCAGCCGCTGGAGCTGTTTGCTGGCGAGAAATCCCCCGCGCGGCTGACGCGTCTGCGTGAGAAGTTACGCTACCTGGCGGAGTCCGGCGTGGACTACGTCCTGTGCGTACGCTTCGACCGTCGGTTTGCCGCGCTGACCGCACAAAACTTTGTCAGCGATCTGTTGGTCAGGCAGCTTGGCGTGCAGTTTCTCGCCGTGGGCGATGATTTCCGCTTTGGCGCTGGTCGTCAGGGCGATTTCTTGTTATTACAGAAGGCTGGCCTGGAGTACGGGTTTGACGTCACCAGTACGATGACCTTCTGTGAGGGCGGGGTGCGCGTCAGCAGCACGGCGGTACGTCAGGCTCTGGCGAACGATGAACTGGACACGGCAGAAACGCTGCTGGGTCATCCGTTCACAATTTCAGGTCGTGTGGTCCATGGCGATGCGCTGGGCCGCACGATAGGTTTTCCGACGGCGAATATACCGCTGCGTCGTCAGGTCTCCCCGGTTAAAGGGGTCTATGCGGTGGAAGTGGCAGGACTGGGTGAGAAGCCTTTCTACGGTGTTGCCAACATTGGTACACGTCCAACGGTTTCCGGTGTGCGTCAACAGTTAGAAGTACACCTGCTGGACGTTGTAATGGACCTCTACGGTCGCCATATAGATGTGATACTGCGTAAAAAAATACGCAATGAACAGCGATTCGCTTCGCTGGATGAACTTAAGGCGCAAATCGCGCGAGATGAATTAACGGCCCGCGAGTTTTTTGGGCTTTAGAACCGGCTTAACTGCCTACGTGATAAATACGGAACCGAGAATCTGATGAGTGACTATAAATCAACCCTGAATTTGCCGGAAACAGGGTTCCCGATGCGCGGCGATCTCGCCAAGCGCGAACCGGGAATGCTGGCGCGTTGGACTGATGATGACCTGTACGGCATCATTCGTGCAGCCAAAAAAGGCAAAAAAACCTTCATTCTGCATGATGGCCCTCCCTATGCGAATGGCAGCATTCATATTGGTCACTCTGTAAACAAGATTCTGAAAGACATTATCGTGAAGTCCAAAGGACTCGCGGGATATGACTCGCCTTATGTTCCGGGCTGGGACTGCCATGGTCTGCCAATCGAGCTGAAAGTCGAGCAAGAGTACGGTAAGCCGGGTGAGAAGTTCACCGCCGCAGAGTTCCGCGCGAAATGCCGCGAATACGCTGCCACCCAGGTTGACGGTCAGCGCGCTGACTTCATCCGTCTGGGCGTGCTGGGCGACTGGTCGCACCCGTACCTGACCATGGACTTCAAAACCGAAGCCAACATTATCCGTGCGCTGGGTAAAATCATCGGCAACGGTCACCTGCATAAAGGCGCTAAGCCGGTGCACTGGTGCGTGGACTGCCGTTCTGCGCTGGCAGAAGCGGAAGTAGAGTATTACGACAAAACCTCGCCTTCTATCGACGTGGCGTTCGAAGCGGTCGATCAGGATGCGATCAAAGCTAAATTTGGCCTGCCAGGCGTAAGCGGTCCAGTCTCGCTGGTTATCTGGACCACCACCCCGTGGACGTTACCAGCCAACCGTGCCATTTCCCTGTCCGGTGAGTTTGAGTACGCCCTGGTACAAATTGATGGTCGCGCGGTTATCCTGGCAAAAGATCTGGTTGAAAGCGTGCTTAAACGCGCGAACATCACTGATTACAGCGTGCTGGGTACCGTAAAAGGCGACGCGCTGGAGCTGATGCGCTTCAAACACCCGTTCCTGGACTTCGACGTTCCGGCGATCCTGGGCGACCACGTCACGCTGGACGCGGGTACCGGTGCGGTGCATACCGCCGGCGGCCACGGTCCTGACGACTACAACATCAGCCTGAAATACGGTCTGGAAATCGCCAACCCGGTCGGTCCGGATGGCTCTTACCTGCCTGGCACCTACCCGGCGCTGGACGGTATCAACGTCTTTAAAGCCAACGACATCATCGTTGACATGCTTCGCACCAGCGGCGCGCTGCTGCACGTTGAGAAAATGCAGCACAGCTATCCGTGCTGCTGGCGCCATAAGACCCCGATTATCTTCCGTGCGACCCCGCAGTGGTTCGTCAGCATGGACCAGAAAGGCCTGCGCGAGCAGTCTCTGAAAGAGATCAAAGGCGTGCAGTGGATCCCGGACTGGGGCCAGGCGCGTATCGAATCCATGGTGGCTAACCGTCCTGACTGGTGTATCTCCCGTCAGCGCACCTGGGGCGTGCCGATGTCGCTGTTCGTGCATAAAGAGACGCAGGAACTGCACCCGAACACCCTGGAACTGATGGAAGAGGTGGCGAAGCGCGTTGAAGTTGACGGCATTCAGGCGTGGTGGGATCTCGATTCCCGTGACATCCTGGGCGCTGACGCGGACAACTACGAGAAAGTGCCGGATACCCTGGACGTGTGGTTCGACTCCGGGTCTACCCACTCCTCCGTGATTGACGTGCGCCCTGAGTTCGCCGGTCACGCTGCCGACATGTATCTGGAAGGCTCCGACCAACACCGCGGCTGGTTCATGTCATCCCTGATGATCTCCACCGCCATGAAGGGCAAAGCACCTTACCGCCAGGTACTGACCCACGGCTTCACCGTGGATGGTCAGGGCCGTAAGATGTCCAAATCCATCGGTAACACCGTTTCTCCGCAGGACGTGATGAACAAGCTGGGCGCGGATATTCTACGCCTGTGGGTGGCATCCACCGACTACACGGGCGAAATGGCGGTGTCTGACGAGATCCTGAAACGTGCTGCTGACAGCTATCGTCGTATCCGTAACACCGCGCGTTTCCTGCTGGCGAACCTGAACGGGTTTGATCCGGTAAAAGACATGGTGCAGCCGGAAGAGATGGTGGTGCTCGATCGCTGGGCGGTAGGCTGCGCGAAAGCGGCACAGGAAGATATTCTGAAAGCCTATGAGTCTTACGACTTCCACGAAGTGGTGCAGCGCCTGATGCGCTTCTGCTCCATTGAGATGGGGTCGTTTTATCTCGACATCATCAAAGACCGCCAGTATACCGCGAAAGCGGACAGCGTAGCGCGTCGTAGCTGCCAGACCGCGCTGTTCCACATCGCAGAGGCGCTGGTACGCTGGATGGCGCCGATTATGTCCTTCACCGCAGATGAAATCTGGGGTTACCTGCCGGGCGACCGTGAGAAGTATGTCTTCACCGGCGAGTGGTACGAAGGTCTGTTCGACCTCTCCAGCACTGAAGCAATGAACGACGCCTACTGGGACGAGCTGCTGAAAGTGCGTGGCGAAGTGAACAAGGTTATCGAGCAGGCGCGCGCTGACAAGAAAGTCGGTGGCTCTCTGGAAGCGACGGTGACCCTGTACGCAGAGCCTGAGCTGGCCGCGAAGCTGACCGCGCTGGGCGATGAATTACGATTTGTCCTGTTGACCTCCGGTGCGAAAGTTGCGGATTATGCCGAGGCATCTGCTGATGCTCAGCAGAGCGAACTGCTCAAAGGACTGAAGGTCGCACTGAGCAAAGCCGATGGTGAAAAATGCCCGCGTTGCTGGCATTACACTACCGATGTCGGCCAGGTGGCGGAACACGCAGACATCTGCGGACGCTGTGTAAGCAACGTCGCCGGCGACGGCGAAAAACGTAAGTTTGCCTGATGAGTAAAACTCTCTGTTCAACAGGACTGCGCTGGCTGTGGCTGGTGGTAGTGGTGCTGATTATTGATTTGGGCAGCAAGTTCCTGATCCTCCAGAATTTCGCTCTGGGGGATACGGTCCCGCTGTTCCCGTCGCTTAACCTGCACTACGCCCGCAACTACGGCGCGGCGTTTAGTTTCCTTGCCGACAGCGGTGGCTGGCAGCGTTGGTTCTTCGCAGGTATCGCAATGGGTATCTGCGTCGTGCTCGCGGTGCTGATGTACCGCTCGAAGGCCACGCAAAAGCTGAATAACATCGCCTACGCGCTGATCATTGGTGGCGCACTGGGTAACCTGTTTGACCGCCTGTGGCACGGCTTTGTAGTCGATATGATCGACTTCTACGTCGGCGACTGGCACTTTGCGACCTTTAACCTCGCCGATAGCGCAATATGCGTTGGTGCAGCGTTAATCGTGCTGGAAGGCTTCTTGCCTAAACCGGCCGCGAAAGAGCAGGTGTAACAAAACCAGCCGGGTGACGCGTAGCGATCCCGGCCTACAGAATTTGTGGCCCCCGTAGGCCCGGTAAGCGTAGCGCCACCGGGCAATAGGTGACCCAAAACAAGCGAGCAATTTGCATGTCTAAATCCGTACAGAGCAACAGCGCGGTTCTCGTTCATTTCACGCTGAAGCTGGATGACGGCTCCACGGCCGAATCCACCCGCAACAATGGCAAACCGGCGCTGTTTCGTCTGGGCGACACCTCCCTGTCTGAAGGCCTCGAACAACAGCTTCTCGGGCTGAAAGAGGGTGAGAAAAAAGCGTTCTCACTGGAGCCGGATGCGGCATTCGGTGTGCCAAGCCCGGATCTGATTCAGTACTTCTCGCGCCGTGAGTTTATGGATGCGGGTGAACCGGAGATCGGGGCGATTATGCTCTTTACCGCTATGGACGGCAGCGAAATGCCTGGCGTGATCCGCGAAATCAACGGGGATTCCATCACCGTTGACTTCAACCATCCGCTTGCCGGGCGTACCGTTCATTTTGATGTAGAAGTGCTGGAGATCGATCCGGCGCTGGAGGACTGAGATGCAGATCCTGTTGGCTAACCCGCGCGGTTTTTGCGCCGGTGTAGACCGCGCTATCAGCATTGTTGAAAATGCGCTGGAGATTTACGGCGCGCCGATTTACGTGCGTCACGAAGTGGTGCACAACCGCTACGTGGTCGACAGCCTGCGCGAGCGCGGTGCGATTTTTATCGAGCAGATCAGCGAAGTGCCGGACGGCGCAATCCTCATCTTCTCCGCGCACGGCGTATCCCAGGCCGTACGTAACGAAGCCAAAAGCCGCGATCTGACCGTATTCGATGCCACCTGTCCGTTAGTGACCAAGGTGCATATGGAAGTGGCGCGTGCAAGCCGTCGTGGTGAAGAGTCGATTCTGATTGGCCATGCCGGTCACCCGGAAGTTGAAGGCACCATGGGTCAGTACAGCAACCCGGAAGGGGGTATGTATCTGGTTGAGTCGCCGGAAGACGTTTTTACGCTGAATGTGAAAAACGAAGCGCGTCTGTCGTTTATGACCCAGACGACGCTTTCCGTGGACGACACCTCAGACGTGATTGACGCCCTGCGCCAGCGCTTCCCAAAAATCGTCGGGCCGCGCAAAGATGATATCTGCTACGCAACCACCAACCGTCAGGAAGCCGTGCGCGCGTTGGCTGAACAGGCGGACGTGGTGCTGGTGGTCGGTTCAAAAAACTCCTCTAACTCTAACCGTCTGGCCGAACTGGCGCAGCGTATGGGGAAAGCGGCGTTTCTGATCGACGACGCAACGGACATTCAGGAAGCGTGGGTGAAAAACGCGGCCTGCGTCGGTGTTACCGCAGGTGCTTCAGCGCCAGATATTCTGGTGCAAAACGTCATTGCCCGCCTGCAAGAGCTGGGTGGTGGCGAAGCGGTGCCGCTGGAAGGCCGTGAAGAGAATATTGTCTTTGAAGTGCCGAAAGAGCTGCGAATTGACGCCCGCGAAGTGGAATAATTTCTTTTCTGATGAAAGGCCAGCACCTTCTGTGCTGGCCTTTTTTTTGCTTCGTATCTTATCGTGACGACAAAATCATGTCTTTTACTGATATCTGAGTCGGTTTCACGTTAAATTCTAATTATTGGTGTTTTCAGTTGGCAGCCTTAGCGAAGGCTGGTTAATCTGAAAACGGTTTACATCATTTTAACGTAAGAGAATAACTATGCATGATGCACAGATCCGTGTCGCCATTGCGGGCGCGGGTGGACGTATGGGTCGCCAGCTGATTCAGGCGGCACTACAGATGGATGGCGTGGCACTTGGCGCGGCGCTGGAGCGTGAAGGTTCATCCCTGCTGGGCTCCGATGCGGGCGAGCTGGCAGGCGCGGGCAAGACAGGCGTTACCGTGCAGAGCAACCTGGAGGCGGTAAAAGAAGACTTTGACGTGTTCATCGACTTTACCCGTCCGGAAGGCACTTTGACTCACCTGGCGTTTTGCCGCCAGCACGGTAAAGGGATGGTGATTGGCACCACCGGTTTCGATGATGCCGGTAAACAGGCCATTCAGGAAGCAGCCGCCGACATTGCAATTGTCTTCGCCGCGAACTTTAGCGTAGGCGTTAACGTTATGCTGAAACTGCTGGAAAAGGCAGCGAAGGTGATGGGCGACTATACCGACATTGAGATTATTGAAGCGCACCACCGCCATAAAGTCGATGCCCCATCTGGCACGGCGCTGGCGATGGGCGAAGCGATTGCTTATGCAATGGATAAAGATTTGAAAGACATCGCGGTCTATTCTCGCGAAGGTCACACTGGCGAGCGCGTGCCTGGCACCATTGGTTTTGCCACCGTTCGCGCGGGTGATATCGTCGGCGAACATACCGCTATGTTCGCCGATATTGGTGAAAGGGTCGAAATCACACATAAAGCATCCAGCCGCATGACGTTTGCAAACGGGGCGGTACGCTCCGCACTGTGGCTAAAAGGTAAGCCAAATGGTCTTTTTGAAATGCGAGATGTGCTCGAACTCAACAATTTGTAAGCGTTATTACCCATCGTGATGTGGTTATTGCAGTCGTAACTGTTTGATTGCATAGGGCAATATTTTATTGCCCTTTTATTTTGTCTATTTCAAAGAATTATTGCATTTAACTCATTTAAAGTAAGTGTTTTCATGCTATTTTATGTTGCTGTACTGTAAATTTTGACCATCTGGTCCACTTTTTATTCCCGCAAGACGATTGTTTCTTTTAAACTGCCTGCGCAAGCGGTTTCCACAGTGATTTAGTTGATCTTTTTGCCGCTTAATTTGAAATCAAGCCATCAGGCCTGCAAAAGAATAAACAAAATCCCCGTTTTAAGTTGACTTTTACATGGCAAATCCCCAGAATGCCGCCGTTTGCCAAAAATCCGCTGGCAACACATTTGCATTGATTCATGACATGGTTATGAATTAATATGCAAATAAAGTGAGTGAATATTCTCTGGAGGGTGTTTTGATTAAGTCAGCGCTATTGGTTCTGGAAGACGGAACCCAGTTTATCGGTCGGGCCATAGGGGCAACGGGTTCGGCGGTTGGGGAAGTCGTTTTCAATACTTCAATGACCGGTTATCAAGAAATCCTCACTGATCCTTCCTATTCTCGCCAAATCGTTACTCTTACTTATCCTCATATCGGCAATGTCGGCACCAATGCGGCTGACGAAGAATCCTCTCAGGTACATGCGCAAGGCCTGGTCATTCGCGACCTGCCGCTGATTGCCAGCAACTTCCGCAACACCGAAGACCTCTCTTCTTACCTGAAGCGCCATAACATTGTGGCGATTGCCGATATCGATACCCGTAAGCTGACGCGTCTGCTGCGCGAGAAGGGTGCACAAAATGGCTGCATCATCGCAGGGGACAACCTCGATGCGGCGCTGGCGCTGGAAAAAGCGAAAGCCTTCCCGGGCCTGAACGGGATGGACCTGGCGAAAGAAGTGACTACCACAGAAGCCTACAGCTGGACGCAGGGAAGCTGGACGCTGGAAGGCGACCTGCCGGAAGCGAAACCGGAAAGCGAGCTGCCGTTCCACGTGGTGGCCTACGATTTTGGTGCCAAGCGCAACATCCTGCGTATGCTGGTTGACCGTGGCTGCCGCCTGACGGTCGTCCCGGCACAAACGTCTGCGGAAGATGTTCTGAAGATGAACCCGGACGGCATCTTCCTCTCTAACGGTCCTGGCGACCCGGCGCCGTGTGACTACGCTATCGACGCCATTAAGTCCTTCCTTGAAACCGATATCCCGGTATTCGGCATCTGTCTCGGCCATCAGCTGCTGGCGCTGGCGAGCGGAGCGAACACCGTCAAGATGAAGTTCGGCCACCATGGTGGTAACCACCCGGTGAAAGATATCGACAACAACACGGTAATGATCACCGCGCAGAACCACGGCTTCGCTGTGGATGAAGCGACGATGCCAGCTAACCTGCGCGTGACGCATAAGTCACTGTTCGATGGTACCTTGCAGGGTATCCATCGCACCGATAAGCCTGCGTTCAGCTTCCAGGGCCACCCTGAAGCCAGCCCGGGCCCACACGATGCCGCGCCGCTGTTCGATCACTTCATCGAACTTATCGAGCAATACCGTAAGACTGCTAAATAATCAGGAGCTGAGAAGACCATGCCAAAACGTACAGACATAAAAAGCATCCTGATCCTTGGCGCTGGCCCGATCGTGATCGGCCAGGCCTGCGAATTTGACTACTCCGGCGCGCAGGCGTGTAAAGCCCTGCGCGAAGAGGGGTACCGCGTCATCCTGGTCAACTCTAACCCGGCCACCATCATGACCGACCCGGAAATGGCAGATGCGACCTACATTGAGCCGATTCACTGGGAAGTGGTACGCAAAATTATCGAGAAAGAGCGTCCGGATGCGGTGCTGCCGACCATGGGCGGCCAGACGGCGCTGAACTGTGCACTGGAGCTGGAGCGTCAGGGCGTGCTGGAAGAGTTCGGCGTGACCATGATTGGTGCAACCGCCGACGCGATTGATAAAGCAGAAGACCGTCGTCGCTTCGACGTAGCAATGAAAAAAATTGGCCTCGACACCGCGCGTTCCGGTATCGCACACAACATGGAAGAAGCGCTGGCCGTCGCGGCTGACGTGGGCTATCCGTGCATCATCCGTCCATCATTCACCATGGGCGGCACCGGCGGCGGTATCGCCTACAACCGCGAAGAGTTCGAAGAGATTTGCGAACGCGGTCTGGATCTCTCCCCAACCAAAGAGCTGCTGATTGATGAATCGCTGATTGGCTGGAAAGAGTACGAGATGGAAGTGGTGCGTGATAAAAACGACAACTGCATCATCGTCTGCTCCATCGAAAACTTCGATGCGATGGGGATCCACACCGGCGACTCCATCACCGTTGCGCCAGCTCAGACGCTGACCGACAAAGAGTACCAAATCATGCGTAACGCCTCGATGGCGGTACTGCGTGAAATCGGCGTGGAAACCGGCGGCTCGAACGTGCAGTTCTCGGTGAACCCGAAAACCGGCCGTCTGATTGTTATCGAAATGAACCCGCGCGTGTCCCGTTCCTCCGCGCTGGCCTCCAAAGCCACCGGCTTCCCGATTGCGAAAGTGGCGGCGAAACTGGCGGTGGGTTACACCCTTGACGAGCTGATGAACGACATCACCGGTGGCCGCACGCCAGCGTCCTTCGAACCGTCCATCGACTACGTTGTGACCAAAATTCCTCGCTTTAACTTCGAGAAATTCGCCGGCGCGAACGACCGTCTGACTACCCAGATGAAATCCGTTGGTGAAGTCATGGCGATTGGCCGCACGCAGCAGGAATCCCTGCAAAAAGCGCTGCGTGGCCTGGAAGTGGGCGCGACCGGCTTTGACCCGAAAGTCAGCCTGGACGACCCGGAAGCACTGACCAAAATCCGCCGCGAGCTGAAAGACGCGGGCGCAGAGCGTATCTGGTACATCGCCGATGCCTTCCGTGCGGGCCTCTCCGTCGACGGCGTATTTAACCTGACTAACATCGACCGCTGGTTCCTGGTGCAGATTGAAGAGCTGGTGCGTCTGGAAGAGAAAGTGGCAGAGCTGGGCATCAACGGCCTGGACGCAGACTTCCTGCGCATGCTGAAGCGTAAAGGCTTCGCCGATGCGCGTCTGGCTAAACTGGCGGGCGTACGTGAAGCGGAGATCCGCAAGCTGCGCGACCAGTATGACCTGCACCCGGTTTACAAGCGCGTGGACACCTGTGCGGCAGAGTTCTCGACCGATACCGCGTACATGTACTCCACCTATGAAGATGAGTGCGAGGCGAACCCGTCCGTCGACCGCGACAAGATTATGGTGCTGGGCGGCGGTCCAAACCGTATCGGCCAGGGCATTGAGTTCGACTACTGCTGCGTGCATGCCTCGCTGGCGCTGCGCGAAGACGGTTACGAGACCATCATGGTCAACTGTAACCCGGAAACCGTCTCGACCGACTACGACACTTCCGACCGCCTCTACTTCGAGCCGGTTACGCTGGAAGACGTGCTTGAAATCGTGCGCATCGAGAAGCCGAAAGGCGTGATCGTGCAGTATGGCGGCCAGACTCCGCTGAAGCTGGCGCGTGCGCTGGAAGCAGCAGGTGTGCCGGTCATCGGCACCAGCCCGGACGCGATTGACCGTGCGGAAGACCGCGAGCGTTTCCAGCAGGCAGTTGATCGTCTCAAGCTGAAACAGCCGGCGAACGCCACCGTGACCGCGATTGAAATGGCCGTTGAGAAAGCGAAAGAGATTGGTTACCCGCTGGTGGTGCGTCCATCCTACGTACTGGGCGGCCGTGCGATGGAAATCGTCTATGACGAAGCCGACCTGCGTCGCTACTTCCAGACGGCGGTGAGCGTTTCCAACGATGCGCCAGTGCTGCTCGACCGCTTCCTCGACGACGCGGTTGAAGTCGACGTTGACGCTATCTGCGACGGCGAAATGGTGCTGATTGGCGGCATCATGGAGCACATCGAGCAGGCTGGTGTGCACTCCGGTGACTCCGCATGTTCTCTTCCTGCGTACACCCTGAGCCAGGAGATTCAGGATGTGATGCGTCAGCAGGTGCAGAAGCTGGCCTTCGAGCTACAGGTTCGCGGCCTGATGAACGTTCAGTTCGCAGTGAAAGACAACGAAGTTTATCTGATTGAAGTCAACCCGCGTGCGGCACGTACCGTACCGTTCGTCTCTAAAGCGACCGGTATTCCGCTGGCGAAAGTGGCGGCGCGCGTGATGGCTGGCCAGACGCTGACTCAGCAGGGCGTCACGAAAGAAATCATCCCGCCGTACTACTCGGTGAAAGAGGTGGTGCTGCCGTTCAACAAATTCCCGGGCGTTGACCCACTGTTAGGGCCAGAGATGCGCTCTACCGGGGAAGTGATGGGCGTGGGCCGCACCTTCGCAGAAGCGTTTGCCAAGGCACAGCTGGGCAGCAGCTCCACCATGAGAAAATCGGGCCGTGCGCTGCTCTCCGTTCGCGAAGGCGATAAAGAGCGCGTGGTTGACCTGGCCGCCAAGCTGCTTAAACAGGGCTTCGAGCTGGATGCAACCCACGGCACGGCAATTGTGCTGGGTGAAGCTGGGATCAACCCGCGTCTGGTGAACAAGGTGCATGAAGGTCGTCCGCACATTCAGGACCGTATCAAGAATGGTGAGTACACCTACATCATCAACACCACCGCAGGTCGCCAGGCGATTGAAGACTCCAAGCTGATTCGCCGCAGCGCGCTCCAGTATAAAGTGCATTACGACACCACCCTGAACGGCGGTTTCGCGACGGCCATGGCGCTGAATGCGGATGCCACCGAGAAGGTGATTTCGGTGCAGGAAATGCACGCTCAGATTAGCAAGTAATCTGCGTAGGCCCGGCTAGCGTTAGCGCCGCCGGGCAAGTGGCGGGTGGCGCTTCGCTTACCCGCCCTACGGTTTTCTTTACCCATCTTAAGAACCTTCTGGTTTTTCATCCGCTTTCAGTCAGTTAGCCTAAAATGGTTAGGTCGATAACGAAAATTCAACTGAGAGCAGGGGAAAACACCATGCAAAATAAACTACTGATCGCTTCCGTTCTGACTGCCACTGCAATGTTCACCGTGGCGGGCTGTTCGTCAAATCAGGCCGTAAAAACCACCGATGGTAAAACTATCGTTACTGACGGGAAACCGCAGGTGGATGACGATACCGGTCTGGTATCGTACAAAAACGCCGAAACCGGTCAAACTGAACAGATTAACCGTGACCAGGTTAAATCAATGGGTGAGCTGGATAACTAAAAAAAAGCAGTGGCACATGCCACTGCTTTTTTTGCGTCAGAATGATCGATTACCAGCGATGGTTTAACAAAATATGACCGCCGTAAGCGGCATAGCTGTTTTCACCCCACTCACCGCTGGCACGCAGGGAGATCGTTGTGGTTTCGTTCAGGTTGCCGGTTACGCCCAGCTCTAACTGACCACGATCTTCTGGCGTATCGTTGCTGACGGTTTCGTCATTGAATGCCAGATCGTTTTGACCAGCACCTTTCAACCAGTTAACTGCGACGTATGGCTGCCAGGCCTTGACGTCCTTCTGCTGGAAGTAGCTTGCTTTAACGCCAAGACGACCAAAGACGCTGTCATTGTCCAGCGTGGTTACGCGTACGCCGTCGCGATCGGTGTGATTTTCCTGATCGAGATAGCTGTAGATCACCTGCGCCTGTGGCTCGATCTTCCATGTACGTTCATTTTCAGACTGGATAACCCACGCGTGGCCGACTTCAACAGACGCGGCGAAACCTTCGCTATCGTAATCTTCATCGTTACGATTGCTGGTGACTTTGTTGTTGTACCAGCTATAAGCGGCCCAGGTATCAACGTAGCTGCCCAGACGTAATTTCTGATCTTCCTGCCAGGTGGCGTACAGCCCAACATTGAAGCCATCAACTTTACCCTGTGCGTCACGCACGTTGTGCTTCGCATCAGAGTGGGTCTTCGCCTGGCCTGCACCGAACATACCACCGGCACGCAGGATGCCGTTATCCATTGGCTTGCTCATGAAATCGCTGCCGACTTGCAGAACGGTGGTGGTGGTGTCGTAGCTGACTTTATCGCCACCCGCATCGTTCTCATGATAGCGACCCTTAACGTACATCCAGGTGTTCAGATCGTCTTCATTGCGGAAAGTGAGCTGGTCGCGATCGTCGCGCTTATGCAGGAACATGCTCTGCGCGGCAAGGTAGTTACCTAAGTAAGCACCCACTTCAGGTGCCATAACTTCCGGGGCACTGTTACCGCCGTTATCGGTGTTGCCGCCGTTATCGGTGTTGCCGCCGTTATCGGTGTTGCCGCCGTTGTCGGTGTTACCGCCGTTATCGGTGTTGCCGCCGTTATCGGTGTTGCCGCCGTTGTCAGTGTTGCCGCCGTTGTCGGTGTTACCACCGTCATCTGTGTTACCACCGTCATCGGTGTTACCACCATTATCGGTGTTGCCACCGCCGTCGGTGTTACCGCCGTCATCATTATTGCCACCGTCATCGGTGTCGTCGGAAGGATCATCAGAAGGCGTCGCCTTTGATTCCAGATACCAGTTTCCGTCACTGTGCTGGTAGAGGTTATATTCCCAGGCGCCTGCGACGACCGGTTTTGCCAGCGTCAGCTGGGCTTCGGAACTGCCGCCAATGCTGACAATTTCCATACCGTTAATGGTTTGCGCGCCTGCGCCACCAATGTTGGTAATGCTGACGCCGGACTGACCGAAGCTGCTGCCCGTAATGGTGAGGTGGTCAGTTGGTGAGTTATCTTCACCCAGAGTGCTGTTCATCACAATCTGGCTACCGTCAGAGCCGGTGTAGTCGCCATTAATCGTAAAATTATTGCCAACGCTATTATCAGCCGCACTCAGCAACAGCGTGCCGCCATTAGCCACGTTGCCGTTGATGGTATCAACACCGGAAGCGCTGAGCGTGGAATTACCCTGGACTGCATTCCATGCCGCCAGCGTACCGCCGCTAAGAATCGCGATGTTGTTGTTCACTTCGCCTGCGGTGGCAAAGGTCGCACCGTTTTCAACGGTAACGGTGGCGTTACTGCCCTTGACGCCGAGCGTTGCTCCGGTGGAGATAAGCGTGGTGCCACCGTGCAGAACCGTATTCCCTGTATAGCTATTTTTGCCTGTCAGGGTCAGCGTGTTGGAATCAACTTTTTCGACGTTACCGCTACCGGTCATGTCGGTGGCGAAAGTGAAATCGCTACCCTGATTAAAAATGACGGTACCATTGTTGGTGAGCCCACCGCTGAGCGTCGCAGTTTTTTCGCCATCGCCCAGTTGCAGCGAGGCGTCTTTGGCCACCCGCGTATTACCGGTATTCGATACCGCACCCGACAGGGTTAACGCGCCAGTCTCTATCAGCAAGGAGTCGCCAGAGCCAATAATGTCGAGATCGCCCGACAGTGCCCAGCTTTCACCCTCCATTTTTACGCTGGCAAAACCGTCGCCTTCATTCAGACCCACGAAGTTACTGTCTTCCGTACCGGTGCCGATCAGAGTGAGAGTGTTTCCCATGGAATTGGTGGAAATAACGTCACCGATAAGAGTGGAACCCGTATCAAGTACCAGGGTGTTATTTTTATTGCTGGCGAACATAATAGCCGCAGTATCGCCACTAATCGTTCCGCTATTTGTAATATCTACTTTTGCCGTATCTTTTACATTAATGCCGTTCTGGGTTCCTTGTACGGTACCACTGTTTAATATCTTTGTATTGCCAGTGCCTAGTGTGATAGCGTCACCGCTTGTACCAATAATTGCACCACTGTTATTAATACCAATGCCAGTCTGAGAACTCAGGCCTGTTTTTCCTTTTATCACTCCAGTGCTGGTGTTGGTAATATTTACTGCTGAGGAGCTTTCACTGACATAAATGCCATTTTCCGCACCGATGATATTTCCATTGTTGTTGAAATCGCCGAGTAATGACTGAATATTCACAGCATTCGCTGTGGTGGAAGAAATGGTTGCACCACTGTCATTGTTAATAACTACACGTTGCGCGCCAGTATTAATATCCAGGCCAGTTCCTGTACCGGAAATATTTCCTTTGTTAGTGACATTATCGATCGCAAACCCAGAGACCGATACCGCCGCTTCACTACCAGCGGAGGAGATCGTCACGTTTTTATTAATAATATATTCAGCATCGGCTGAGAAATCTTGAGGAACAGAAGTTGATTGGTCAATCGTTGCAGAAAATGCAACCGCAGGGGTGCATATCAACAAGGCAGGAAATATCTTTCCAAGAGTTTTGGTTGTATGATTTAATCTAAAGAAATTGTTGCTCATGTACACATCCATTTGAGTGAGAAGGAACATTAGATAACGTGCGTAAAACGTATTTAGTCCGTCTTAAAGCGTGAGCTTAAAACAAAAAAGCATAAAATTATTATTTTTTCAATGGGTTATGTACAGGTTGATTTATTAAATAATGACTTAAGTTTCTCTAAAAATATCTGATGATAATATGAATGGCCATAACTATTTTGTAGGATGAATTTGTCTCGCGTATCGCTCTTCGTGTTTAGCGCCACTGTCGCTGGTAAGGTGGGATGGGTTGCCAATACTTGCGTTTTACTTTTAACCGTTAGATAGCCCCTTTAAGTCGGGGTGGTAACTGTCTACACTCAATGCTACAAGAAAAGTAAAAGACAGGCATATTCATGGTTCTGATAATTTATGCGCATCCCTATCCGCAACATTCGCATGCGAATAAACGGATGCTTGAGCAGGCAAGGACGCTCGAAAACGTTGAGATACGTTCCCTCTATCAACTCTATCCTGATTTCAGTATCGATGTCGCCGCCGAACAGGAGGCGCTCTCTCGTGCCGATCTGATCGTCTGGCAGCATCCGATGCAGTGGTACAGCACACCTCCGCTGCTGAAATTGTGGATCGACAAAGTCTTGTCGCACGGTTGGGCATACGGACACAACGGCAAAGCGCTTCAGGGAAAAAGCCTGATGTGGGCTGTAACCACCGGTGGGGGTGAAAGCCACTTTGAGATTGGCGCTTTCCCCGGATTTGACGTGCTGGCGCAGCCGCTCCAGGCTACCGCCCTTTACTGTGGCCTGAACTGGCTTCCGCCTTTTGCAATGCACTGTACCTTTGTCTGCGACGATGAAACCTTGCAGGCGCAGGCTCGTCACTACAAACAACGCTTACTCGAGTGGCAGGAGGGGCACAATGGATAGCCATACGATGATACAGGCGCTGATTTACCTCGGCGCGGCGGCATTAATTGTGCCCGTGGCGGTCCGTCTGGGGCTGGGCTCGGTGCTCGGCTATCTGATTGCCGGGTGTGTGATTGGCCCTTGGGGCTTTCGGCTGGTGACGGATGCCGAGTCAATCCTGCATTTTGCGGAAATCGGCGTGGTGCTGATGCTGTTTGTGATTGGCCTGGAATTGGATCCGCAGCGGCTGTGGAAACTGCGCGCCTCGGTGTTTGGCGGTGGCGCTTTGCAAATGCTGGCCTGCGGTCTGCTGTTGGGCGGGTTCTGCATTTTGCTGGGGATGGAGTGGAAAGTCGCAGAGCTGATTGGCATGACGCTGGCGCTCTCCTCGACGGCGATTGCCATGCAGGCAATGAACGAACGTAACCTGACGGTCTCGCAAATGGGGCGCAGCACCTTCTCCGTACTGCTGTTCCAGGATATTGCCGCCATCCCGCTGGTAGCGATGATCCCGCTGCTGGCAACCAGCGGGGCATCAACGACGCTGGGGGCATTTGCCTTATCTGCGCTGAAGGTTGTCGGTGCGCTGGCGCTGGTAATTCTTTTGGGGCGCTACGTAACGCGTCCGTTGCTGCGCTTTGTGGCTCGCTCTGGCCTGCGCGAAGTATTCAGCGCCGTTGCGTTATTCCTGGTGTTTGGTTTTGGATTGCTGCTTGAAGAGGCTGGGCTGTCGATGGCGATGGGCGCTTTCCTCGCAGGGGTCTTACTGGCAAGCTCCGAATATCGTCACGCGCTGGAAAGCGATATCGAGCCGTTTAAAGGATTGCTGCTTGGGCTGTTTTTCATCGGCGTCGGGATGTCTATCGACTTCGGGACGCTGGTAACCCACCCGCTGCGCATCATCATTCTGCTGGTGGGTTTCCTGGTCATTAAAATGGCGATGCTGTGGCTGATTGCCCGACCGTTAAACGTGCCAAAACCGCAACGCCGCTGGTTTGCCGTGCTGTTGGGGCAGGGGAGTGAGTTTGCTTTCGTGGTCTTTGGCGCAGCGCAAATGGCAAATGTACTCGATCCGGAATGGGCAAAAGCGCTGACGCTGGCGGTCGCGCTGTCGATGGCCGCAACGCCAATTCTGCTGGTGCTGCTGACGCGTCTGGAAAAAACGGGAAGCGAACAGGAGCGAGAAGCCGATGAGATCGACGAGGAGCAGCCTCGCGTGATCATCGCCGGATTTGGCCGCTTCGGGCAGATCGCCGGCCGTTTACTGCTCTCCAGCGGTGTGAAAATGGTTATCCTCGATCACGATCCTGACCATGTTGATACGCTGCGTAAATTCGATATGAAAGTGTTTTACGGTGATGCGACCCGGGCGGACCTGCTGGAATCCGCCGGGGCGGCGAAAGCCGAGGTGCTGATTAACGCCATCGACGATCCTGAGACCAGCATGCAGATGGTTGAGCTGGTTAAAGAGCATTTTCCGCATCTGACCATTATCTCCCGTGCGCGCGATGTGGATCACTACATCCAGCTGCGTCAGGCGGGGGTGGCAGCCCCTGAACGTGAAACCTTCGAAGGGGCGCTCAAATCTGGCCGCATGGCGCTGGAAAGTCTGGGGCTTGGTGCGTATGAAGCGCGTGAACGTGCCGATCTGTTCCGCCGCTTTAACCATGAGATGGTGGAAGAGATGGTGGCGATGGCGAGCAGTACGGCAACCGAACGCGCAGCGGTGTTTAAACGCACCAGCACCATGCTGACGGAAATCATCAACGAGGATCGTAATCACCTGTCGCTGGTTCAGCGCCACGGCTGGCAGGGGACGGAAGAGGGCAAGCATACCGGCGATCCTGCGGATGAACCGGAGAGTAAACCCTCTGCGTGAAGTGGAGTTGCCAGCAATATTAAAAAATTTCTAATTCTTTACCCTGCCGCCAGTCGACGAAAGATTAAGCTTTCCGTATAGTGGCGGCAATTTTTTGCATCCGGGAAATTTTCAATGATCAGTCTGATTGCAGCGCTGGCGGTAGACCGCGTTATCGGCATGGAAAACGCCATGCCGTGGAACCTGCCTGCCGATCTCGCATGGTTTAAACGTACTACGTTAAACAAGCCGGTAGTGATGGGCCGCCTGACCTGGGAGTCGATTGGTCGTCCATTGCCGGGTCGTAAGAATATTGTGATCAGTAGCCAGCCGGGCACTGACGATCGCGTGCAGTGGGTGAAATCCGTTGATGAAGCGATTGCCGCCTGCGGCGATGCCGAAGAGATCATGGTGATCGGTGGTGGTCGCGTGTATGAGCAGTTCCTGCCAAAAGCGCAGAAACTGTATCTGACGCACATTGATGCGGAAGTGGAAGGGGATACCCATTTTCCGGATTACGATCCGGACGAGTGGGAGTCCGTATTCAGTGAGTTTCACGATGCGGATGCGCAGAACTCGCACAGCTACTGCTTCGAAATTCTGGAACGTCGTTAACGTTTTTATCCTCTCCCCAAAGGGAGAGGATAAACATCTTCAGGAGGCGACCGCCTCTCCCTCGCCTAAATCCAGCTGTCGGTTGGATGGCTGGACAAAGTAGGTTTTATCTTCCCAGCGTAAGCAGGTTAAATCCCCGCCCCAGCAGCATCCGGTATCCAGCGCATAGATATTTTCCGGGGTGCCTTTTCCTTCCAGTGATGCCCAGTGCCCAAATACCACGCTATATTCGTTTGTCACGGGGCCCGGAATCGCAAACCATGGCTTAAGCGGCGCAGGGGCATTTTCCGGCGTATCTTTGCAATACATATCCAGCTGCCCGTTCGGGAAGCAGTAGCGCATCCGCGTAAAAGCATTGGTGATAAAACGTAGCCGCGCCAGGCCGCTGAGGTCATCACTCCAGTTATTCGGCATGTCGCCGTACATCGCATCGAGGAAGAACGGGTAGGAGTCGCTCGCCAGCACCGCTTCGGCGTCGCGCGCACAGGTTTTTGCCGTCTCAAGATCCCACTGAGGCGTGATGCCGGCATGAGCCATCACCAGCTTTTTCTCTTCGTCAATCTGTAGCAGTGGCTGGCGACGCAGCCAGTTGAGCAACTCATCGGCATCCGGTGCTTCCAGCAGGGGGGTAATGCGATCTTTCGGCTTATTACGGCTGATCCCGGCGTATACGGCCAGCAGATGCAGATCGTGGTTGCCCAGTACCAGCCGCACGCTGTCGCCCAGAGATTTGACGTAACGCAGGACGTCAAGGGAGCCAGGGCCGCGCGCCACTAAATCGCCTGTAAGCCAGAGCGTGTCCTGCCCGGGAGTGAAATCGACCTGTTTTAATAATGCGATCAGTTCATCGTAGCAACCGTGAACGTCGCCAATCAGATATGTAGACATTAGATTAATGAATAAGTGTAGGTACGGCGAGACGGAACACAGGAATAGCAATGCGGAAAGCATTACCGTCGGCATCGACCATTTCGTAATGGCCTTGCATGGTACCCAGTGGCGTTTCAATGACCGCACCGCTGGTGTACTGATACTCTTCGCCAGGGGCGATATGGGGTTGTTCACCGACCACACCTTCACCCTGGACTTCAATTTCGCGGCCATTGCCGTTGGTGATAAGCCAGTAGCGCCCGAGCAGTTGCACAGGCATCCGCCCCAGATTGCGAATGGTTACGGTATAAGCAAAGACAAAACGTTCTTCATCCGGTGTGGATTGGGACTCAATGTAGACGCTTTGAACCTGAACACAGACGCGGGGCGAATCAATCATGGCTTAGCTCTCCTTCGGCGGCGCATTGTCGC
Source organism: Enterobacter sp. MGH85 (assembly GCF_001037655.1). Lineage (NCBI taxonomy): Bacteria > Pseudomonadati > Pseudomonadota > Gammaproteobacteria > Enterobacterales > Enterobacteriaceae > Enterobacter > Enterobacter sp. MGH85. Next base: position 172,062 of record NZ_KQ089925.1, on the reverse strand, counting down.
TGATGTAATTAGCCAGCTTGCAGTAGTGCTCTACGGAAATATTTTCCGCACGCATTGCCGGGTCGATGCCCAACTCAGCTAACACGTCAACGGTAAACAGATTGCCAAGGCTGTTACGAATCGTTTTACGGCGCTGGTTAAAGGCTTCTGTCGTGATACGGCTCAGCACGCGCAGGTCTTTGACCGGATACGGCATCGTTTTATGTGGCACCAGGCGCACAACCGCAGAATCCACTTTTGGTGGTGGCGTGAACGCGGAAGGCGGCACTTCTAATACCGGGATCACGTTGCAGTAATATTGCGCCATCACGCTTAAACGACCATACGCTTTACTGTTCGGCCCTGCAACCAGACGGTTAACGACCTCTTTTTGCAACATGAAGTGCATGTCGGCAATGGCATCAGTATAGCTAAACAGATGGAACATCAGCGGGGTGGAGATGTTGTACGGCAGGTTACCGAACACGCGCAGCGGCTGTCCCATTTTTTCTGACAGTTCGCCAAAGTTCATGGTCATCGCATCCTGCTGATAAATCGTCAGCTTCGGCCCGAGGAAAGGGTGCGTTTGCAGACGCGCGGCCAGATCGCGGTCGAGTTCGATAACGGTCAGTTCGTCAAGGCGTTCGCCTACCGGCTCGGTCAGCGCGGCAAGACCCGGGCCGATTTCGACCATGGCCTGGCCTTTCTGCGGATTAATGGCAGAAACGATACTGTCGATCACAAACTGATCGTTGAGGAAGTTTTGCCCGAAGCGTTTACGGGCTAAGTGGCCCTGATGGACTCGATTAGTCATTGAGTATTAACAATCATTTTGATGGCGAGATTAAGCGCCGTGATAAAACTGCCGACATCCGCTTTTCCCTGGCCTGCCAGATCCAGCGCAGTACCGTGGTCAACGGACGTTCGAATAAAGGGTAAGCCGAGGGTGATATTCACCCCGCGACCAAATCCCTGGTATTTTAGCACGGGCAGACCCTGATCGTGGTACATCGCGAGTACGGCATCGGCTTTATCCAGGTATTTGGGCTGGAAAAGGGTGTCGGCAGGCAGTGGCCCGCTGAGGTTCATCCCCTTCGCCCGCATCTCCTCAAGCACCGGAATGATGGTGTCGATCTCTTCAGTGCCCATATGTCCGCCCTCACCCGCGTGCGGATTCAGGCCGCAAACCAGCACATGCGGCTGCGGAATACCGAATTTGGTTTGCAGATCGTGATGCAAAATGCCAATGATCTCACGCAGGAGTTCAGGCGTAATGGCATCCGGAATGGCTTTGATCGGCAGGTGCGTTGTTACCAGCGCAACGCGCATTGCTTCGGTTGCCAGCATCATCACCACTTTCGGGCTGTGCGAACGCTCTTCGAAAAATTCGGTATGCCCGGTAAACGGAATGCCCGCGTCGTTGATTACGCCTTTATGCACCGGACCGGTGATCAGGGCTGCAAATTCACCCTGAAGGCAACCGTCACAGGCGCGCGCCAGCGTCTCGACAACGTAGTGGCCGTTTTCGATGTGTAACTCACCGGGGACAACAGGTGCACGGAGCGGAACAGAAAGCAGGGTGAGAGTACCAGCCTGCTGCGGTGCGGGCTGTTGGCCTTCAACGTAAGGGAGGAGCGTTAAAGGCAGACCGAGCAAGGCTGCCCGGTCTTGTAACAGTGTTGCATCTGCGCAAACAACCAACTCTACCGGCCAGCTGCGCTGGGCGAGCTGAACCACAAGGTCAGGCCCAATCCCGGCGGGTTCGCCGGGAGTGATCACAACACGATGCGGTTTCATTAGTTGCTCAACACTTTCACGTAAGCGCTGGCGCGTTGTTCCTGCATCCAGGTTGCGGCTTCTTCAGAGAACTTACGGTTAAACAGCATGCGATACGCGCGGTCTTTCTGTGCCGCATCGGTTTTATCCACGTTGCGGGTGTCCATCAGCTGGATCAGATGCCAGCCGAAGGAGGAGTGCACTGGCGCGCTCATCTGACCCTTATTCAGCTTCATTAACGCATCGCGGAAAGCTGGATCGTAAATATCCGCTGCCGCCCAACCCAGGTCACCGCCCTGGTTTGCAGAGCCAGGATCCTGAGAGAACTCTTTTGCCGCTTTATCGAAGGTGGTTTTACCGCTCTTGATGTCTGCGGCGATTTGTTCCAGCTTTGCACGGGCCTGATCGTCAGTCATGATCGGAGACGGTTTGAGCAGGATATGGCGCGCATGCACTTCGGTAACCGAAATGTTCTGGCTCTGACCGCGCAGGTCGTTCACTTTCAGAATGTGGAAGCCCACACCGGAACGGATTGGACCGACGATGTCGCCTTTCTTCGCCGTGCTCAGCGCCTGGGCAAACAGGGATGGCAGCTCCTGAATACGGCCCCAGCCCATCTGGCCGCCTTTCAGCGCCTGCTGGTCAGCAGAGTAGGTGATCGCCAGTTTGCCGAAGTCATCGCCATTACGCGCCTGCTCAACGATAGCGCGCGCCTGACTTTCCGCCTCAGCCGCCTGATCGGAGGTTGGGTTTTCCGGCAGTGGGATCAGGATGTGGCTCAGGTTAAGTTCAGTGCTGGCATCATTCTGATTACCCACCTGTTTCGCCAGGGCATCCACTTCCTGAGGCAGGATGGTGACGCGGCGACGGACTTCATTGTTACGCACTTCTGAAATCAGCATCTCTTTACGGATCTGATTACGGTAGGTGGCATAGCTGATGCCGTCATAGGCCAGGCGGCTACGCATCTGGTCCGGGGTAATGTTGTTCTGCTTTGCAATGTTGGCGATCGCCTGATCGAGCTGCTCGTCAGAGATCTTCACACCCATTTTCTGGCCCATTTGCAGGACAATCTGATCCATGATCAGACGTTCCAGGATCTGGTGGCGCAGCGTAGCGTCATCCGGAAGTTGTTGACCTGCCTGGCCCGAGTTGAGCTTTACAGATTTCATCAAACCGTCAACGTCACTTTCAAGCACGACGCCGTTGTTAACCACAGCCGCGACTTTATCGACAACCTGTGGGGCCGCGAAGCTGGTATTCGCAACCATAGCGACACCGAGTAGCAGCGTTTTCCAGTTCTTCATACTTTTTCCATTTCAATTAACCGCAAAGCGGATTACGTTGTAAATCAAGCACATTACAATGAACTACGATACGGCAGAATGTTCGAGCGCAGCATCTGCTGCGTGCCCAGACCGTAGTTAGAGCTCAGGCCGCGCAACTCGATATTAAAGCCAATCACGTTATCGTATTTGCCCTGACTGTTTTGCGTATCCCAGCCGTTAAGTTTGCGTTCGTAACCGACACGTATTGCGTAACAGCAGGAGTTATATTGCAGACCCAGCATCTGGTCAGCAGGTTTTTGGGCATTCGTGTCATAGTAGTAGGCTCCGACGACTGACCAACGATCGGCGATCGGCCAGCTCGCGGCGGTACCCACCTGTGAAATACCGTCTTTGTATTGGTCTGTATTCGCATAGTTTGGCAGTGTCGCCTGGATATACTCCGGGCTGGCGTAACGGTACGTCAACTGCAACATGCGATCTTCATCACGACGATATTCGATGGCAGCGCTGCCCGTCGCGATATTGTCCAGTCGTGTATCGTACTGAACACCACCGCGCAGACCCCAACGATCCGTCATACGCCAGTAGGTGTCGCCCGCCCATACCAGTGAGCCCGTTTTGTTGTCTTTCTCCCAGTTAATGTCGTCATCACCGGTACGAGACTCGGTGAAATAGTAGATTTGACCAACAGAAACGTTAAAACGTTCAACGGCAGCATCATCATAAACGCGCGTTGTGACGCCGGTCGTTAACTGGTTAGCAGACGCAATACGGTCAAGGCCGCCGTAGGTACGATCGCGGAACAGGCCGCTGTAGTCTGATTGCAGGAAGGACGAGTCGTAGTTTTGAATTTTGCTCTGATCGCGATAAGGCACGTACAGATACTGCATACGTGGCTCAAGCGTCTGGGTGTATCCATCCGCGAGAAGAGCCATGTCACGTTCGAAAATCAGCTTCCCGTCCATTTTGAACTGCGGAAGCGTACGGTTTACCGACTCTTCAAGATCGGTGCCATAGCGTTTGTTATACCAGTCCAGATTTTTCTGCTGATAGTGGGTGGCCATCAGCTTGGCTTCGGTATTCAGGCTTGCCCAGTCGTTTGACCACGGCAGATTGATCGTCGGCTCGATATGCAGACGCGTTGATTCCGGCATATCCGAGTTGGTGTTGACGAAATGGACCGCCTGAGCGTAAACGTGCGTGTCGAAAGGACCCACATCGTTCTGGTACCAGTTCACGTCCAGCTGCGGCTCTGCACCGTAGGTGCTGTTTGTTTGCGTATCAAACACCTGGAACTGCTTGGTCGACACCGTTGCGTCAAAATTTTCAATGGCGTAGCCCACGCTGAATATCTGCGTGGCGTAACCGTCGGTACTGGACCCGTATTTAGAGTCGAAGTCGTTGAAGTAATACGGATCGCTGACTTTGGTGTAGTCGATGTTGAAGCGCCAAACCTGATCCATTACCCCGGCGTGCTGCCAGTAGTACATCCAGCGGTGCTTATCACCTTCGCTCGGATGTTCGTCCTGGAACACCTTATCTGATGGCAGATAATCAAACTCCATCAGGCCCGCGCCCGCTTTGGTCAGATAGCGGAATTCGTTCTCCCACATGATGTTACCGCGCTTATGGATGTAGTGCGGCGTGATCGTGGCGTCCATGTTGGGCGCAATGTTCCAGTAGTACGGCAGGTAGAACTCAAAGTAGTTCGACGTGCTGTACTTGGCGTTCGGGATCAGGAAGCCTGAACGACGTTTGTCACCCACAGGCAGTTGCAGGTAAGGACTATAGAAAATGGGCACCGGGCCGAGTTTAAAACGGGCGTTCCAGATCTCTGCAACCTGTTCTTCACGGTCGTGGATCACTTCGCTGCCCACAACGCTCCAGGTATTTGACCCTGGCAAACAGGACGTAAACGAGCCGTTTTCGAGAATTGTGTAGCGGTTCTCGCCGCGCTGCTTCATCAGGTCTGCGGTACCGCGCCCCTGACGACCGACCATCTGATAATCACCTTCCCAGACGTTGGTGTCTTTGGTATTCAGATTCGACCAGGCTTTCGGACCTTTCAGGATGACCTGATTGTCGTCATAGTGCACATTACCCAGCGCATCCACCGTACGGACAGGCGCCTGAGCACCTTCCGGCTGCTTCTGGTGCAATTGCACTTCGTCAGCCAGCAGACGGCTGTTTCCCTGGTTAATATCGACATTGCCCGTAAAGGTTGCATTGTCAGGATAATTACCTTTTGCGCTGTCGGCATTAATGGTGACGGGTAAGTCATTCGTATCGCCTTTCACCAGTGGGCGATTGTAACTTGGGACGCCAAGCATACACTGCGAGGCGAGATCGGCTGCGAGCCCCTGTTGGCTGTACAGGGCGGTGCCAATCATTGTGGCCAGAAGGGTGGGGATACGTTTTTTCATACGTTGTATTTTATTGTTCCGTCATCAGTGGCTACGGCTTACAAACGCTCAGAGACTATCTTACTCATCAGCGCAGTACCAGCGTTAATCCTGCCCGTTTGCGCGCCAGAGTGTTAGGCTCGCTATCGAATGACGAGTATGATAATGCAAATTATAGGCGATGTCCCTCAATTGACCGTGGCGCGACCACTGTAATGATGGCGTTGCGTCGGCCAGGAACATGACCATTCGGGGAGTATATGCAGTATTGGGGTAAAATAATCGGCGTTGCGTTCGCAATTATTATGGGTGCCGGATTCTGGGGTGTTGTTCTTGGCCTCATTATCGGCCATATGTTTGATAAAGCACGCAGCCGCAAAATGGCCTGGTTTGCCAACCAGCGCGAGCGCCAGTCACTCTTTTTCTCCACCACCTTCGAGGTGATGGGGCACTTAACCAAATCAAAAGGGCGCGTAACGGAAGCCGATATTCAGGTTGCCAGCGTCTTTATGGATCGCATGAATCTGCACGGCGAATCCCGCGTCGCGGCGCAGAATGCATTCAGGATTGGTAAAGCGGATAACTACCCGCTGCGTGAAAAAATGCGGCAGTTCCGTAGCATCTGCTTCGGGCGCTTTGATTTAATTCGGATGTTTCTGGAAATTCAAATCCAGGCCGCCTTCGCGGATGGCTCTCTGCATCCGAATGAACGGGACGTCCTGTATGTGATTGCTGAAGAGCTGGGCATTTCCCGCATGCAGTTCGATCAGTTCCTGCGCATGATGCAGGGTGGCGCGCACTTTGGCGGCGGTTATCAACAGCAATCGTCCGGTGGCGGCTGGCAGCAGGCGCAGCGTGGCCCTACGCTTGAAGATGCCTGTAATGTCCTCGGCGTGAAGCCCTCTGACGATGTCACGACCATCAAACGCGCCTATCGTAAGCTGATGAGCGAGCACCATCCGGATAAGCTGGTGGCGAAAGGCCTGCCGCCTGAGATGATGGAGATGGCGAAACAGAAAGCGCAGGAAATCCAGAAAGCCTACGAGCTGATTAAAGAGCAGAAAGGTTTTAAATAAAAAAATGGCCCGACAGTGTCGGGCCATTTTTTCAGAAGTCCACCGGGGCTTTGAAAGTCATGGCGTTGCCGAAAGCAGGGTGGGTGATGGTGAGCGTCTGCGCATGCAGTTGCAGGCGCGGCGCTAACGCCAGCGCTTCCGGCGGCGCATAGAATCTGTCACCCAGAATCGGGTGACCCATCGCAAGCATATGCACACGCAGCTGATGGGAGCGCCCGGTAATCGGCTTCAGCAGGACGCGCGCGGTATTATCCGGCGCGTACTCCAGCACTTCATACTCGGTCTGCGCAGCCTTGCCGGTTTCATAACACACCTTCTGCTTTGGCCGGTTCGGCCAGTCGCAAATCAGCGGTAAATCCACCAGCCCTTCCGCCTGCGCCGGATGGCCCCACACGCGGGCGACATACTGCTTCTTCGGCTCGCGCTCGCGGAACTGACGCTTCAGCTCACGTTCTGCCGCCTTATTAAGAGCCACCACAATCACGCCGCTGGTCGCCATATCCAGACGATGGACAGACTCGGCCTGGGGATAATCGCGCTGGATACGCGTCATCACGCTGTCTTTATGCTCTTCCAGACGCCCCGGCACGGACAACAGGCCGCTCGGCTTGTTAACCACCATAATGTGCTCGTCCTGATACAGAATGACCAGCCACGGATCCATCGGGGGATTGTAGGGCTCCATTACCATTTTGCGCTCCGCTTACTGATGCGTCACAACGATAAGACGCAGGGCGTCGAGACGCCATCCGGCCTGATTCAGACTTTCCAGCACCTGCTGGCGGTTGCTCTCAATTGCGGCCAGCTCATCGTCACGAATGTTCGGGTTCACCGCTTTCAACGCTTCCAGACGCGACAGCTCGGCAGAAAGCTTCTCATCGGCTTCGCTGCGCGCCGCATCAATCAGCACTCTGGCCGCTTTTTCGGCCTGGGTTTCACCCAGTTGCAGAATGGCATGCACGTCCTGTTGCACCGCATTCACCAGCTTGCTGCCGGTATGGCGGTTCACCGCGCTCAACTGACGGTTGAAGCTTTCAAACTCCACCTGGCCGGCCAGATTCGTACCGTTTTTATCCAGCAGCAGACGCACCGGCGTTGGCGGGAGGAAGCGGTTAAGCTGAAGCTGTTTCGGCGCCTGCGCTTCCACAACGTAGATCAGCTCCACCAGCAGCGTGCCCACAGGCAAGGCTTTGTTCTTCAACAGGGAAATGGAGCTGCTGCCGGTATCGCCGGAGAGGATCAGATCCAGACCGTTGCGGATCAGCGGGTGCTCCCAGGTAATGAACTGTGCGTCTTCGCGGGACAGCGCCACATCACGCTCAAAGGTGATAGTGCAGCCGTCTTCCGGCAGGCCCGGGAAATCCGGCACCAGCATATGATCGGACGGGGTCAGCACGATCATGTTCTCGCCGCGATCGTCCTGGTTTATACCGACGATGTCGAACAGATTCATGGAGAAGCTGATCAGGCTGGTGTCGTCGTCCTGCTCTTCAATGCTTTCGGCCAGCTGCTGCGCTTTTTCACCGCCGTTGGAGTGGATCTCCAGCAGGCGATCGCGACCCTGCTCCAGCTGCGCTTTCAGTGCGTCGTGCTTCTCACGGCAGGATTTAATCAGCTCATCAAAGCCCTCGCTATTTTCAGGCGCGGCCAGGTAACCGATCAGGTCTGCATGCACCTGATCGTAAATGGTGCGGCCGGTCGGGCAGGTATGTTCAAACGCGTCCAGCCCTTCGTGGTACCAGCGCACCAGCACGGACTGGGCGGTTTTCTCCAGATACGGCACGTGGATCTGAATATCGTGCGCCTGCCCGATACGATCCAGACGGCCGATACGCTGCTCCAGCAGATCCGGGTTAAACGGCAGATCGAACATCACCAGATTGCTGGCGAACTGGAAGTTACGGCCTTCAGAACCGATTTCAGAGCACAGCAGAACCTGCGCGCCGCTGTCCTCTTCACCAAACCAGGCTGCTGCACGATCGCGCTCAACTATGGACATGCCTTCGTGGAACACGGCGGCGCGAATGCCTTCGCGCTCACGCAGAACCTGCTCCAGCTGCAATGCGGTAGCGGCTTTGGCGCAGATCACCAGCACTTTCTGGGAACGGTGAGCGGTGAGGTAGCCCATCAACCACTCCACGCGCGGATCGAAGTTCCACCAGGTGCCGGTGTCGCCTTCGAATTCCTGATAAATCTGCTCCGGGTAGAGCATGTCGCGCGCGCGATCTTCCGCAGATTTACGGGTACCCATAATGCCGGAGACTTTAATCGCCGTCTGGTACTGGGTCGGCAGCGGCAGTTTGATGGTGTGCAGCTCGCGTTTCGGGAAGCCTTTCACGCCGTTACGGGTGTTACGGAACAGCACGCGGCTGGTACCGTGGCGATCCATCAGCATGTCGATCAGCTCTTTACGCGCGGATCCCGCATTATCGCTGTCGCTGTTCGCGGCCTGAAGCAGCGGCTCAATATCCTGCTCGCCAATCAGATCGCTGAGAGTGTTAAGCTCATCATTAGAGAGACGATTACCGGCCAGCAGCAGCGCGACGGCGTCCGCCACCGGGCGGTAGTTTTTCTGCTCTTCAACAAACTGCTCAAAATCGTGGAAACGGTTGGGATCGAGCAGGCGCAGACGGGCGAAGTGGCTCTCAAGACCCAGCTGCTCCGGCGTGGCGGTCAGGAGCAGAACGCCCGGTACGCGCTCGGCAAGCTGCTCAATCGCCATGTATTCACGGCTTGGCGCGTCTTCGCTCCAGACGAGGTGGTGCGCTTCGTCGACGACCATCAGATCCCATTCAGCGTCGCACAGATGCTCCAGGCGCTGCTTGCTGCGGCGCACGAAGTCCAGGGAACAAATGACCAGCTGTTCGGTTTCAAACGGGTTGTCCGCGTCGTGCTGGGCTTCGGCATAGCGCTCATCGTCGAACAGTGAGAAGCGCAGGTTAAAGCGGCGCAGCATTTCAACCAGCCACTGATGTTGCAGCGTTTCTGGAACCACAATCAGCACGCGCTCGGCAGCGCCAGAGAGCAGCTGCTGGTGCAGGATCATGCCTGCTTCGATGGTTTTACCCAGGCCCACTTCGTCAGCCAGCAGCACGCGAGGCGCATGGCGACGGCCCACGTCATGGGCGATATTCAGCTGATGGGGAATAAGGCTGGTACGCTGACCGCGCAGGCCGCTCCACGGCATGCGGTACTGCTCACTCTGGAACTTACGCGCGCGGTAGCGCAGGGAGAAGCGATCCATTCGGTCGATTTGCCCGGCAAACAGACGGTCCTGCGGCTTGCTGAACACCAGTTTGCTGTCGAGCAGCACTTCACGCAGGATGACATTTGTCTCGTCGGTATCAAGACGCGTTCCGATGTAGGCGAGCAGTCCATTCTCTTCTTTTACGTCTTCAACCTTCAGTTGCCAGCCGTCATGGCTGGTCACGGTATCACCCGGATTGAACATTACGCGGGTAACAGGGGAGTCATTGCGAGCGTACAGGCGGTTTTCACCGGTAGCAGGGAAAAGGAGGGTAACCATGCGCGCATCGACGGCAACGACGGTTCCTAATCCAAGTTCGCTTTCTGTATCGCTGATCCAGCGTTGACCAAGTGTAAAAGGCATAGTTGTTCGGCTCTAATCTTTAATTGCAGGCAATAGTTCGACCCCGTCAAAAAAGACGGTCATCGAAAAATGGGTCCGGGAATGGAAAGGGCGCTATGGTACTGGATGGCAACGGTTTCGTCACGCGTCAAAATAGCCCAAGTTGTCCTGTCACTAGTGTAGCAAAGTCGTCGTTGATGAACGGTAAAATTCCCTCCGCAACAGGCTGTAGCTGGCGGGTCAGGTAGTGATCGTAATCGAGCGGAGACTGCTGGTAATCAACGGGTTCTGGTCCGTTCGTTGTCCAGACGTATTTGATCGTTCCCCGGTTCTGATACTGCGGCGCGCGGCCCCGGCGAACGTTCTCTTCATCCGCCAGTCGCGCCGCGCGGACGTGCGGAGGAACATTACGCTGGTACTCCGCCAGCGGGCGGCGCAGGCGCTTGCGATACACCAGCTGCGCGTCAAGTTCGCCTGCCATCAGGCTGGCTATCGTCTCGCGCACGTAGTCCTGATACGGCTCATTGCGGAACACCCGCAGATAAAGGGTTTGCTGAAACTGCTGTGCCAGCGGCGTCCAGTCGGTGCGCACTGTCTCCAGCCCTTTAAACACCATCCGCTGCTTGTCGCCTTCCTGAATCAGTCCGGCGTAGCGCTTCTTGCTGCCCTGGTCGGTCCCGCGAATGGTCGGCATTAAAAAGCGGGCAAAATGGGTTTCAAACTCCAGCTCTAACGCACTGGTTAACCGCTCTTTTTGCAAACTTTCGCGCCACCAGGCGTTCACGAAGGCGACCAGTTCTTTGCCGATTTGCGCGGCGTCGTCTTCTGAACGGGCCGATTTCAGCCAGACAAAGGTGGAATCGGTGTCGCCATAAATAACGTCATAACCCCGGGATTCAATTAACGCTTTGGTCTGGCGCATAATGTCGTGCCCGCGCATGGTGATGGACGACGCCAGACGCGGATCAAAGAAGCGGCAGGCGCTGGTGCCCAGCACCCCGTAAAAGGCGTTCATAATGATTTTCAGCGCCTGTGAGAGCGGCTTGTTGCCGTGGCGTTTTGCCTCGTCGCGGCCGTGCCAGATGTTTCCCACGATCTCAGGCAGGCAGTGTTTTTCGCGCGAGAAGCGTGCCCCGAGAAAACCTTCAGTACTGTGCGCATCGTCTGGCTGCGCCATCCCCTCGACCAGCCCTACCGGATCAATCAGAAATGTGCGGATAATCGACGGGTACAGACTTTTATAATCCAGCACCAGCACCGAATCATACAGCCCGGGCCGTGAATCCATCACGTAACCGCCGGGACTGGCCTGCGGCGGCACGTCACCGAGGTTAGGGGCCACATAGCCCGCCCGGTGCATCCGCGGGAAATAGAGGTGGCTGAAGGCCGCTACCGAGCCGCCGTGCCTGTCGACCGCGAGACCGTTTACCGTTGCGCGTTCCAGCAGGAAGGGCATGATCTCGGTTTTATGGAAAATCTGCGTTACCAGCTCACAGTCTTTCAGGTTATAGGTAGCGAGCGCTGGCTTATCCTCATTAAAGCGCCGGTCGATCTCGTCCATTCGGTCCCAGGGATTGTCGATGGATTTACCTTCACCGAGCAGCGCCTGGGCGACCGCTTCCAGCGAGAAGGAAGAGAAGTTCCAGAAGGCCGATTTCAGCGCCTCGATGCCGTCGATTATCAGGCGACCGTTAGCCTGTGCGAAGAATACGCCGTTCTTAAAACCGTGCTCTCGCCACTCCAGCTCCGTGTTTCCGCGCCCTAACGTCAGGGGAATACGGTACCGCTCGGCATGTTTTTGCAAAACGCGCAGGTCAAACTGCACCACGTTCCAGCCGATCAATACATCCGGGTCGTGCTCGGCAAACCACTGGTTAAGTTTCTCCAGCAGTTGTGGTCGGCTGGTAACGTATTCCAGATGAAAATCCAGCGCGGACGCATCGCCGTTCGGCGGCCCGAGCATATAGACAACCCGCTGCCCACAGCCCTCCAGGCCGATGCAGTACAGTTCACCGTGACGGGTGGTTTCGATATCCAGCGAGACCCACTTCAGCGGCGGGCGATAGTGCGGGTTAGGCTTCAGGCGCGCGTTCACGAGACAACCGTTCTGCTCAGCGCCGTCCACCCAGACGGGGGCGGTGATAAACCGCTCCATCAGAAAACGTTCCGGCGGGCGAATGTCCGCTTCGTAGAGCGTCACGCCCGCTTCGCGGAGCAATTTTTCATAGCGCATCAGCTGGCGATGGGCGCGGCAGTAGAGGCCATAAACCGGCTGGCGGTGGAAGTCTTTTAGCTCAAGAGGCGTGAGGCGCCAGCCGTTTTCACCGCGCAGCAGCTGCTTTACTTTCTCGACGTGGTGTTCAGGGATAAACGCCACGGACTCCTGAGGCGGCAGGGTAACGTGCAGCGGGCCGTTATCCGTCGCCAGCCAGAACGCAACCTCGGTGCCCTGAGGGGTATCCCGCCAGTGTCGGGTCAGTAAAAAGCCTTCTTGCGCCTGTGCCACGCCGCTATCCCACAAAACAAAACCAGGCCTGATTATAGCCTGGTTGAGGGGTGTTTGCTGGGGTTTTATACAGTGCCTGTTTTGCCGGATGGCGCTACGCTTATCCGGCCAACAGGATCCGTAGGCCCGATAAGCGCAGCGCCACCGGACAATGTTTTACTGCCCGTAGTACGCCTTCGCGCCGTGCTTGCGCAGATAATGCTTATCGAGCAGGGTTTGCTGCATATCCGGCAACTGCGGTGCCAGCTGGCGGCAGAAGATCCCCATGTAGGCGACTTCCTCCAGCACGATCGCGTTGTGCACCGCGTCCTCCGCGTTTTTACCCCAGGCAAACGGACCGTGGGAGTGCACCAGCACGCCGGGCATTTGCGCCGCGTCGATACCCTGTTTTTCGAAGGTTTCGACGATCACGTTCCCGGTTTCCCATTCGTACTCACCGCCGATCTCCGCATCGGTCATCAGACGCGTGCAGGGAATGGTGCCGTAAAAGTAGTCCGCGTGGGTGGTGCCGGTGGCCGGAATTGGCTGGCCCGCCTGCGCCCAGATGGTCGCGTGACGCGAATGGGTATGCACAATCCCACCGATGGTCGGGAAGGCCTGATACAGCAGGCGGTGAGTGGGCGTATCGGAGGAGGGCTTTTTATCGCCTTCAACCAATTCACCCGTTTCGATGCTGACCACCACCATATCTTCCGCGGTCATCACCGTGTAATCCACGCCCGAAGGCTTGATCACGAACACGCCTTTTTCCCGGTCAACGGCGCTGACGTTGCCCCAAGTCAGGGTCACCAGGTTATGTTTTGGCAGCGCCAGGTTGGCTTCGAGTACCTGACGTTTGAGATCTTCTAACATTGTCGTCTCCTGCCGGATGACGCTGCGCTTATCCGGCCTACAGAACCGTAGGCCCGGTAAACGAAGTGCCACCGGGCATTCAGGGCTTAGCGTTTTGAACCGTAATAGACTTCGTTCCAGCGCAGCGCGTCTTTAAAGGCTGGCAGACGGGTGTCGTTATCAATCACGGTCAGTTCGATGTCGTGCAGCTCGGCAAACTGACGCATATCGTTCAGGTCAAGCGCGTGGCTGAAGACGGTGTGGTGCGCGCCTCCGGCCAGGATCCAGGCTTCCGACGCGGTTGGCAGGTCAGGCTGCGCTTTCCACAGGGCGTTGGCGACCGGCAGTTTCGGCAGAGAATGCGGAGTTTCCACCGCATCGACGCAGTTCACCAGCAGGCGGAAACGATCGCCGAGGTCGATCAGGCTGGCGTTGATGGCCGGGCCGGTGCGGGTGTTGAAGATCAGACGGGCCGGATCCGCTTTGCCGCCAATGCCGAGGTACTGCACATCGAGGATCGGTTTCTCTTCGACGGCGATAGAGGGACACACTTCCAGCATGTGCGAGCCGAGCACCAGATCGTTGCCGTTCTCGAAGTGGTAGGTGTAGTCCTCCATAAAAGAGGTGCCGCCCTGCAGACCGGTTGACATCACCTTCATGATGCGAAGCAGAGCGGCAGTTTTCCAGTCGCCTTCGCCCGCAAAACCGTAGCCCTGCTGCATCAGACGTTGTACCGCCAGACCCGGGAGCTGTTTCAGGCCGTGGAGATCTTCAAAGGTGGTGGTGAAGGCATGGAAGCCGCCCTGTTCCAGGAAGCGCTTCATGCCCAGTTCAATGCGTGCGGCATCCAGCACGTTCTGGCGCTTGTCACCGTTGACCTGTGCCGCAGGCGTCAGGCGGTAGCTGCTTTCGTACTCGTCCACCAGCGCGTTCACGTCGCCATCGCTGATGTCATTCACCACCTGCACCAGGTCGCCCACCGCCCAGGTATTTACGGAGAAGCCGAACTTGATCTGCGCGGCCACTTTATCACCGTCGGTTACGGCAACTTCACGCATGTTGTCGCCGAAACGCACCACTTTAAGGTGACGGGTATCCTGCTTAGAGACCGCCTGACGCATCCATGAGCCAATGCGTTTTTGTGCCTGGCCGTCCTGCCAGTGGCCGGTCACCACGGCATGCTGTTGACGCATACGCGCGCCGATGAAGCCGAACTCGCGACCGCCGTGCGCGGTCTGATTCAGGTTCATGAAGTCCATGTCGATGCTGTCCCACGGCAGGGAGGCGTTGAACTGAGTGTGGAATTGCAGCAGCGGTTTGTTGAGGATAGCCAGGCCGTTGATCCACATTTTGGCTGGCGAGAAGGTGTGCAGCCACACCACCAGGCCAGCGCATTTGTCATCGTAATTGGCATCGCGGCAAATGTTGGTGATTTCGTCCGGGGTGGTACCCAGCGGCTTCAGCACCAGTTTGCACGGCAGTTTGGCTTCCGCGTTCAGCGCATTCACAACGTGCTCCGCGTGTTTCGTCACCTGCTGCAACGCTTCCGGTCCGTACAAATGCTGGCTGCCAATCACAAACCACACTTCATAATTATTAAAAATGGTCATTATCGTGTCCTTAATGTGTCAGGGTTGCCGTAGTGTCCGCGGTGCTTTTGGCCGGGGCGGCGACAGGGAGATAGTGAAGTTCGGCGCTTTTTGCCCATTGCTGGTAGCGCTGATAAAGCTGTTCAAAGCGTTGTGCCTGCTGAGCCTGCGGCTGAAGCGTACTTTCGACGGCGCTCGCCATATGCTGTTGCGCGGTCGGGATATCCGCATGGACACCTGCGGCCACGGCAGCGAAAATCGCTGCGCCCAGCGCACAGCACTGATCGGAGGCCACAATTTGCAGCGGACGGTTGAGCACGTCGCAGCAGGCCTGCATGATCACCGGGTTTTTACGGGCGATACCGCCCAAAGCCATCACGTTGTTCACGTCAATGCCCTGCCCGGTGAAGCACTCCATAATGGCGCGCGCGCCGAACGCGGTGGCGGCGATCAGGCCGCCAAACAGCGCGGGCGCGTCGGTCGCCAGGTTGAGATCGGTAATCACCCCTTTCAGACGCTGGTTGGCAAACGGCGTACGACGGCCGTTGAACCAGTCCAGCACCACCGGCAGGTGATCGAGAGACGGATTTTTTGCCCAGGCTTCGGTGAGCTGCGGCAGGAGCTGTTTTTTGCTCGCGGTAATCTGGGTTTTCAGTTCAGGATGCGCGGCCGCCAGCTGATCCAGCGGCCAGCCGAGCACCCGGCCAAACCAGGCGTAGATATCGCCAAACGCGGACTGACCCGCTTCGAGGCCGATAAAATCGGGCACCACGCTGCCGTCAACCTGACCGCAGATACCCTTCACTGCGCGGTCGCCAACGCTGGTTTTATCCGCCGTCAGAATGTCGCAGGTGGAGGTGCCAATCACTTTCACCAGCGTGTTAGGCTGCGCACCCGCGCCCACGGCGCCCATATGGCAGTCGAACGCGCCGCCGGAAATGGTCACGTTTTGCGGCAGACCGAGGCGTTTCGCCCACTCTTCGCAGAGCGTGCCGACCGGAATATCGGCGGTGAAGGTGTCGGTAAACAGCGGGTATGTCAGGTTTTTGTTGATGATCGGGTCGAGTTCATCGAAGAACGCTGCCGGAGGCAGACCACCCCAGCTTTCATGCCACAGCGATTTATGCCCGGCGCTGCAACGGCCACGGCGAATAGCCTGCGGACGAGTGGTGCCGGAGAGCAGGGCGGGAACCCAGTCGCACAGCTCAATCCATGACGCCGCTGCCTGTGCGACCGACCCATCCGCGCGGGTAACGTGCAGGATTTTTGCCCAGAACCATTCGCTGGAGTAGATCCCGCCGATGTAGCGCGAGTAGTCGGTTTTGCCCGGCTGGTGGCATAAGCGGGTGATGGCTTCCGCCTCTTCCACGGCGGTATGGTCTTTCCACAGCACAAACATGGCGTTCGGGTTATCGGCAAACTCCGGGCGAAGCGCCAGTACGCGGCCTTCTGCATCAACCGGGGCCGGCGTTGAACCGGTACTGTCGACGCCAATCCCCACGACGTCGGCCCGCTGGGCATCCGTCAGCTCCGCCAGCACGGTTTTGATCGCCGCTTCCATTGATTCAATGTAATCGCGCGGGTGGTGACGGAACTGGTTGTTCGGCGCATCGCAGTAGCGCCCCTCTTGCCAGCGCGGATACCACTCAACGCTGGTTGCTATCTCCCGGCCAGTCGTACAGTCCACTGCCAGCGCGCGAACTGAGTCGCTGCCAAAATCGAGGCCAATTGCAATTGCCATGGTGTTGCTCCATCCAAAACAGGTATGGAAGAACATTAGAGACTGGGGACAAAGATCGTCAGGCAGGATCCGCTAATCTTATGGACTAAATTGCTGTTACGATTGAAAGTGTGACGCCGTGCAAATATTCAATGTGGACATTTCTGCCGTACTTATAGACACTTTTGTTACTGCTTATCCGCCCGTGCTGGCGGAGAAATCAGGGGAAAAGGCTGAAACATGGCGGACGTAAAAGAGGCGTGATGCTTTTTGGATCTTTTCGCGGGCCATTTTTATACTGCTTTTATCGATATGGACAATTGGTTTCCTTCAGGACCCTTGGGAGAACTGAAT
Organism: Enterobacter sp. MGH85; assembly: GCF_001037655.1. Classification (NCBI taxonomy): domain Bacteria; kingdom Pseudomonadati; phylum Pseudomonadota; class Gammaproteobacteria; order Enterobacterales; family Enterobacteriaceae; genus Enterobacter; species Enterobacter sp. MGH85. Next base: position 154,951 of record NZ_KQ089925.1, on the reverse strand, counting down.
CTATGGCCGAACCGCAAAACGATCCCCTGCTGCCGGGATACTCATTTAACGCCCATCTGGTGGCGGGGCTGACGCCCATTGAGGCCGAGGGGTATCTCGATTTCTACGTCGATCGACCGCTCGGAATGAAAGGGTATATTCTGAACCTGACCGTTCGCGGGGAAGGGGTGATTAAAAACGGCGATCGGCAGTTTATCTGCCGCCCTGGTGATATGCTGTTGTTCCCGCCGGGGGAGATCCACCACTACGGGCGCCACCCGGATGCCAAAGAGTGGTATCACCAGTGGGTCTATTTCCGTCCGCGCGCCTACTGGCAGGAGTGGCTCTCGTGGCCGGCCATTTTCGCCCATACCGGTTTATATCGCCCGGATGAGGCGCATCTGGCGCAGTTCCGTGAGCTGTTCGCACAAATTATTGAGGCAGGGCAGGCGGGAGGGCGCTACGCCGAACTGCTGGCCATCAACCTGCTTGAACAGGTGCTGCTGCGCCGCATGGAGGCCATCAACGAGTCGCTTAATCCGCCGCTGGACAACCGCGTCCGCGACGCCTGCCAGTACATCAGCGACCACCTTGCCGACAGCCAGTTTGATATTGCCAGCGTCGCCCAGCATGTGTGCCTGTCGCCGTCACGGCTGTCGCATCTGTTCCGCCAGCAGCTTGGCGTGAGCGTGCTCAGCTGGCGCGAGGATCAGCGCATCAGCCAGGCGAAACTGCTGCTCAGCACCACCCGAATGCCTATCGCCACCGTCGGGCGTAACGTCGGCTTTGAAGATCAGCTCTATTTCTCTCGCGTGTTTAAGAAGTGCACCGGTGCCAGCCCGAGCGAATTCCGTGCGGGATGTGAATAATCGGTAAACATTCAGGTGAACTTCAGGCGCATCTTGTAAACTATTCAGACAATTGATGCCTTGACGCGGTGCAGGGCGCTAAGCAGAATCGCTGATTCGTTTTCTGACCGGAATAGTTATGCAGGCATTGCTGGAACATTTTATTACCCAGTCCGTTATGTATTCGCTCATCGCCGTGGCGCTGGTGGCGTTTCTGGAGTCGCTGGCGCTGGTCGGGCTGATCCTGCCCGGCACCGTGATGATGGCGGGGCTTGGGGCGCTTATCGGCAGCGGCGAGGTCAATTTCTGGCAGGCGTGGATGGCCGGTATTATCGGCTGTTTGCTGGGGGACTGGATCTCCTTCTGGCTGGGCTGGCGCTTTAAGAAGCCGCTACACCGCTGGTCGTTCATGAAAAAAAACAAAGCGCTGCTGGATAAAACCGAGCATGCGCTGCACCAGCACAGCATGTTCACCATCCTCGTGGGGCGCTTCGTTGGGCCAACGCGTCCACTGGTGCCGATGGTGGCCGGGATGCTGGATCTGCCCGTCGCGAAGTTTGTGGTGCCGAATATCATCGGCTGCGTCTTCTGGCCGCCGTTCTACTTCCTGCCGGGTATCCTGGCGGGCGCGGCGATTGATATTCCTGACGGTATGCAAAGCGGTGAGTTTAAATGGCTTCTGCTGGGTACGGCGGTGCTGCTGTGGCTGGCGGTTTGGCTCTGCTGGCGCCTGTGGCGCAGCGCGAAAGCGAGCGTCGATCGCCTGACCCGCTATCTCCCGCGCACGCGCCTGCTCTGGCTGGCCCCACTTACGCTCGGCGTGGCGGTGGTAGCGCTGGTGGCGCTGATCCGCCACCCGCTGATGCCGGTGTACGGCGAGATCCTGTTGAAGGTGGTGAGCCGTTAAGGTGTTTTCCCTCTCCCCGTGGGAGAGGGCCAGGGTGAGGGCATCAGACCGCACGAATACCCAACAATGAAGATGCCCCTGCGTTACCACTCAGAAGTTCTTCTGTTTCTCCATCCCACAAAATACTTCCCTCCGCGATCACCACCGATCGCGGCGCGATGCGTGCGGCATCTTCAATGCTGTGCGAAACCATCAGCATCGTCAGTTGCTCGCGCTCGCACACTTCCTCAACCAGCGAGAGCATCTCCTGGCGCAGGGCCGGGTCGAGCGCCGAAAAGGGTTCGTCGAGCAGCAGCAGCGGCTGCTCGCGCACCAGACAGCGTGCCAGCGCCACGCGCTGGCGCTGGCCGCCGGAAAGCTCCCCCGGAAGTCTGTTGATAAACGCAGACAGGCCCATTTGTTCGGCGATCGCCTCCAGCGTCTGACGCTGCGCAGCACTGAGCTTTAACCCCGGATCCATACCCAGCGCGATGTTCTGCCAGACCGTAAGATGATTGAACAGATTGTTTTCCTGAAACAGCATCGACACCGGGCGCTTAGCCGGCGGAGCGTAGGTATACTCGCCATTATCAATGACGATCGACCCGCTGGCTGGCTGCAAAAAACCGGCAATCAGATTGAGCAGGGTACTTTTTCCGGCCCCGCTGGGGCCAAGCACTGCGATTCGCTCTCCCTGACGAACGGAGAGGGTAAAACGCATTGGCAGGTGCTCATAAAGCCAGGTTACATCAGTCAGTTTTAACATCACGCCCCGGAAGTTTTTCGATAACGGTAAATAACGCAAAGCACAGCAGCAACAGGAGCAGCGCCGTGACGGCGCCATCCTGGCTACGATAGGAGCCAATTTGCTGATAAAGCCAGAACGGCAGCGTGCGGAAATCCTCGTTGCCGAAGAGCGCCACTACGCCAAAATCGCCAATCGACAGCACGCAGGCAAACGCCAGCGCCTGGGCGAGCGGACGTTTCAGTGCGCGCAATTCTACCACCTTCAGACGCTGCCAGCCCTGCATGCCCAGCGACTGACACAGCAAGCTGTAGCGGCTGTTGACGTCGCGCATCGGGTTTTCCAGCACCTTGAGCGCGTAAGGGATGGCCATCAGTGCGTTGGTAAAAATGACGATGCCGTCGGCGCTTTCCGGCAGGCCGAGGGTGCTGTTGAACAGTAAAAAGAATCCGGTCGCCAGCACAATGCCCGGCATCGCCAGGATCAGCATACCCGTCAGTTCCAGCGCGTGTCCGGCTTTACGGGCATGACGCGCGTACAGCTCGCGGCTGCTCCAGAGCAGCATCATGGTCAGGATCACGCACAGTAGCCCGGCTGCCAGCGCAATGCGCAAGGAGGTCCACGTCGCTTGCCACAGGACAGGTTGTTGCAGTACCGACAACACATTGCGATTCAGTCCATCAACGATAACGGCCAGCAGCGGGGGCAGCAAAAGCAGGAGTGCCAGTGCGATCAGCATAAAATCCGCGACGCGGCTATACAGGCTGTCCTGCGGATCGCGCCAGCCTGTCATGTTATTGCTTCCTGCGGGGATCGTTTTGCTTAGCCTCTGGCTGAGTAACACCAGTGCCAGACAGCATACCATCTGCACGATCGCCAGCAGCGCGGCGCGGCCCGGATCGTAGTCGTAACTTAAAGCCTGATAGATCGCCAGCTCAATGGTGGTGGCCTGCGGCCCGCCGCCGAGAGAAAGTACGGTCGCGAAGCTGGCGAAGCAGAGCATAAAGATTAGCGCGGCAACCGGGGCAATCTGGCGTCGCAGCCACGGCCATTCGACAAAGCGGAAGAACGACCAGCCGCGCATGCCAAGCTGGGCGGCAATCTGACGCTGCTCACCGGGAATGTTTTCCAGCGCCTGTAAAAAGAGGCGCGTGGCCATCGGCATATTGAAAAAAATATGCGCCAGCAGAATGCCTTTCAGGCCGTATGGCGAGAAGGTCCATTCCAGACCAAGCAGGTTGAAAAGGAATGCCAGCCATCCCTGCCGACCATAGACGCTCAGAATGCCGAACACCGCCACCAGCACGGGCAGGATCAGCGTCATCGCGCACAGCCGCAGCAGGGCAAGCCTGCCGGGGAAACGTCTGCGATAGAGGGCGCGCGCGAGGAAAATGGCCGGGAGCGTCGACAGCAGCGCGGAGAGAAACGCCTGCCAGAAGGAGAAACGGATGACGTGCCAGAGATAGCTGTCGTGCCAGAGGGCAAGCAGATCGCTCTCTGGCGCGTTAAACCACAGCGCAAGGAATGCACCCAGGCTGACGACCACCATCAGTATAGCGGCGAGCAGCCCGGGAACTAACCAGCCGGGGATCAGCGGCTGACGGCGCGTTGCCATTCACTTATCCATGCGGCGCGCTGGGTGGCAACCTGCTGCGGCGTAAATTCCAGGGAGGTTTGCGGTTTGTTCAGCTGCTCAAAACCTGCCGGCAGCGCAACATCAGTGACCGGGTACATCCAGTTTCCTGTCGGAATAGCATTCTGGAATGCCGGTGAAACCATAAACTTCAGGAATTTCTCGGCGAGCTCCGGCTGTTTGCTCGCGGCGGTGCGGGCGGCCACTTCCACCTGCAAATAATGCCCTTCAGCAAAGTTCGCGGCGGCGTAGTTGTCTTTCTTCTCGGCGATAATGTGGTAGGCCGGAGAAGTCGTGTAGCTCAGCACAAGGTCGCTTTCGCCTTTCAGGAACAGGCCGTAGGCTTCGCTCCAGCCTTTGGTGACGGTAACGGTTTTCGCAGCCAGTTTCTGCCACGCCTCAGGCGTTTTGTTGCCATAGACTTTCTGCATCCACAACAGCAGCCCCAGACCCGGCGTGCTGGTGCGCGGATCTTCATAAATCACGCGCCACTTCTGATCGCTTTCGACCAGCTCTTTCAGGCTTTTGGGCGGATTCTTCAGCTTGTTTTTATCGTAGACAAACGCAAAGTAACCGTAATCAAAGGGAACGAAGGTGTCGTTTTTCCAGCCGCCCGGCACGTTGACGGCATCTGCCGCCACGCCGCTTTTGGCGAACAGTCTGGTTTGAGTGGCGGCTTGCAGCAGGTTGTTATCCAGCCCGAGCACCACGTCGGCTTTGCTGTTTTTGCCTTCCATACGCAGCCGGTTAAGCAGAGAGACACCATCTTCCAGTGCCACGAATTTCAGCTCGCAGTTGCAGTCGGCTTCAAAGGCTTTTTTCACCGCCGGGCCGGGGCCCCAGTCGGCGGAGAAGGAGTCGTAGGTGTAGACCGTCAGGACAGGCTTAGCAAAAACAGGCAGCGCAAACAGCGCCAGCAGAGGAAGAACGTTTTTTAACACTTTGCACCTCAGGGTTGAGTGGCAAAGGATTTTGAGAGACAGCCTCAAATCCCTTCGCCGGCGTTATCCGGATCAGGTTCGACGGGTATTATCTCAGCGCACATCAGTGATGCAGCACCCCGTTGAGAACGGCGCTATTGTAATGATTTGGTGAATATTACGAAAGCGTTATGGCTCCGGCGGCGCAAACCACGCGGATTTAAAATCAAACCAGCCCAGGGTATTCATTCGCAGGCCGCGCATGCTGCGCTGACCCTGGATCAGCAGCCAGTGGTGAATCAACGGTACGATCGTCTGCCCGGCCAGCAGCTCCTGACACCAGGCGGCCAGATCCATTTCTCCTGCCCGCCACCGTGCGGCGTCTCGCTGCCAGTCCCGATTGATACAGTGCTGAATCAGGGGCACTTCATACAGGTGAGAGAAGAGCGAAAAATCAAGCGGCAGCGTGAAGTTCGCACTGTTGAGCCAGATATCGCTGATAACGTCTCCACGGTGCCATTCATCATAGTCCACTTCCTGTATCGCCAGCGTCACGCCCTCGGCTGCCAGCAGCTTACTCATGATCCTTGCGATAAACCGGTGTTCAATGTGATCGCGATAGTAGCTGAGGGTGATGGTCTCCAGTCCGGCAGGTTTTTCACTGCGTACTGGCTGCGCATGGTGCCAGCGCGGAAGCAGGCCATAGGCCGGGAACCACCAGGTCTGGTATTGCTCTTCAGCGTGATAAATCAGGTTAGCGGGAGCCAGAATATGGCTGATCCACTTGCGGACGTCGTGATTCGCCCCGCGATGGCTGCGGCTGTCAAAAAGCAGATAGTAGCAACCCTCTTCCAGGCGACTCTCGAACGCCTTTTCGCTGGTTGTTGGCCCTTCCAGCGTCAGGCCTGCGCTCAGCTCTTCGTTGAGATCCGGTAGTACCCAGACGTTGACTTCGTCGATCAGCGCCCTATAGCCAAAGTAATCATCAAAGGCGCGGATCTTCAGCTGATTACTGTTGTTCCGTGAAACGGAGTAGGGGCCCGTACCAATCGGCTGGCTGGAAAAATTGTTCAGGGATCGCCACTCGGCAGGCAGGATCATCGAGGGCACGTAGCCCAGAAGCCACGGAAGCCATTTGTCCGGCTGCGATAGCTCAATATCCAGCGTCCAGGCCGTGGGGGAGTGGATCCGCGCGATATGCGAATAGAGCGGCAGCGTGCGGGCGCGCTCTAAGGAGTCGATAACGTCGCGCATCTCCAGCTCGCGTCCATGGTGGAAATGAATGCCGGGACGTAAAAAGAAGCGCCAGTGCAACGGAGACACCTGTTGCCAGTGATGGGCAATATCCGCTTCCAGTTCCCCGTTTTCCTCATTTATCCGCGTCAGGCCGCTAAAAATCTGCCGGGCCATGTGGGTTTCAGAGCGACGTAACGCCGTACCGGGCAACAGATTTTTCATTGGGCGATAGTAAAGCACTCGCAGAATGTGGCGTCCCTGACGAAAGCTGCGTCCCAGATGCGAGACCAGCATCTGGCGCACGGCGGCTTTGTCGCCCACCAGCTGGACCAGCTGATCGATGCGGTCTTGCTCCAGCAGATCCTCCGCCCGCTGTTGCTGCAACGCCAGGCCGGTATAGAGGAAAGTCAGGCGCGAGCGCTTACCGCGTCCGGCTTCGGCCTCCCAGTTTAGCCAGCCCTGCTGCTGCATGGTGTTAAGGAGGGTACGCATATGACGCCGGGAGCAGTTGAGGAGCTCAGCCAGCTCGTTCAGCGTGGTCTCCTGCGATTGCCCCTCGCAGCACTGCCAGAGGCGGATAAATTGTTGTTGCAGACGACCAGAAGGCATAAAAGAGGAACTCCTGACAAAAAATCAGCAATTTATTAATCCCTATATTAAGCCAATAATCCTTATCGATGAAGCGAGGAGGTAAATTATGAAGAGGTCTACCGCACGTCAGTTTTATCAGCACTATTTTTCAGCGACAAAGGGAGTGTCCTGGCTGGCCCGCCAGTGCGCAGAGCAGCGGCTGAGAATACTGGAAGATCTGATGCAGTGGGACGTTACGAAACCGACCTCTTCTCGCTAACTCGCCTCGATCATGTGTGACTGAGTATTGGTGCTAATCACCCGCCAGCAAAATGTTTTTGCTGGCTTTTTTCGTTTACTATTTCACCCAATTTCGATTCGCTTTCATAAGGACTTGCGCATGCTCTGGTTGATGACGATGGGGCGACGCCTGAACGGCGTGTACGCCGCTTTTATGCTGGTGGCCTTCATGATGGGCGTGGCCGGTGCGCTACAGGCGCCGACGCTGAGCCTGTTTCTCAGTCGTGAGGTTGGGGCGCAGCCATTTTGGGTAGGCCTGTTCTACACCGTCAACGCCATTGCCGGGATCCTCGTCAGCCTGTGGCTGGCGAAACGATCCGACAGCCAGGGCGATCGCCGCAAGCTGATCCTCTTTTGTTGCGCCATGGCCGTGGGCAACGCGTTGCTGTTTGCCTTTAATCGTCACTACCTGACGCTTATCACCTGTGGCGTGCTGTTGGCCTCTCTGGCGAACACCGCCATGCCGCAGCTCTTCGCCCTGGCCCGGGAGTACGCCGACAACTCGGCGCGGGAAGTGGTGATGTTCAGCTCGGTGATGCGTGCGCAGCTCTCTCTCGCATGGGTCATCGGCCCCCCGCTGGCGTTCATGCTGGCCCTGAACTACGGTTTCACCATCATGTTCACCATCGCCGCGGGAATTTTTGCCATCAGCCTGGCGCTGATAGCCTTTGTGCTGCCATCGGTGGCGCGCGTAGAGCAGGTGACGGACAAGCCCATCACCCAGGTAAGCGGCTGGCAGGATAAAAACGTCCGCATGTTGTTTATCGCCTCCACGCTGATGTGGACCTGCAACACCATGTACATTATCGATATGCCGCTGTGGATCAGCAGCGATCTGGGACTGTCCGACAAGCTCGCGGGGATCCTGATGGGCACCGCTGCCGGGCTGGAGATCCCGGCGATGATTCTGGCGGGTTACTACGTAAAACGTTTCGGAAAGCGTCGGATGATGGTCGTCGCCGTGGCGGCTGGGGTGGTGTTCTACGCGGGGTTAATCCTTTTCCATTCGCGGGAAGCTTTGCTGGCGTTACAGCTATTTAACGCGGTATTTATCGGAATCGTTGCCGGGATCGGCATGCTCTGGTTCCAGGATTTAATGCCGGGGCGAGCAGGCTCCGCGACCACGCTGTTTACTAACAGTATCTCTACCGGCGTGATTCTGGCAGGGGTGATTCAGGGGGCGCTGTCGCAAAGCTATGGACATGCATCCGTGTACTGGGTGATCGCAGCGATTTCGGTCATCACGCTTGTATTAACGTGCCGGGTTAAAGACGTTTGATTCTGGAAGGCGGCTTCACGAAATGAAACGATTTTCTGACAGGAGCAGAGAAGGCGCATAGAGTGCGTGACGGGTGCTTGAGGCTGTTTGCCTCAGGCTTTCTCAAGAGGCAAACAGTGGAGAGTCCCACATCAAAAAACTGATGGGGAGACAAACTTCACAACCAACATTGCGAGGTTAGTCTCTTCATTGCCGAAAAGCAATAAGGAGGCTGGAATGCCAAAACGTACTCTGCTGTTAGGTTTGTTTCTGATCTGTACGACGTTGTTGATCTTCACCTGGATGGTGCGTGACTCGCTGTGTGAGCTGCACTTCAGACAGGAGAAAACAGAGCTGGCGGCAGTGTTGGCTTACGAAGCAAAACGTTAGCGGTATTGGCGGGGTTTTTCCCCGCCTCTCCAGAGTGGTTACGCCTCAACGCACCCTTATCAATGGCCCGCGCCCTGCGGGCCATTGCCTTTAGCCCATAAACGCAGGCTGTTTTTTCTCGTAGGTGGAGATAGCCTCTTCGTGTTGCAGCGTCAGGCCAATGCTATCCAGACCGTTCAGCATGCAGTGGCGACGGAACGCATCAATGCTGAAGCTGTAGGACTTGTCACCGGCTTTCACCACTTCTGCTTCCAGATCCACTTCAAACGACATCCCCGGATTTGCCTGCACCAGCGCAAACAGTTCATCGACCTGTTCGTCACTCAGCGTCACCGGCAGCAGCTGGTTGTTGAAGCTGTTGCCGTAGAAGATATCCGCGAAGCTTGGGGCGATAACCACTTTAAAACCGTAGTCGGTCAATGCCCATGGCGCGTGTTCACGCGACGATCCGCAGCCAAAGTTTTCCCGCGCCAGCAAAATGGAGGCGCCTTTGTATTCCTGAAAGTTCAGGACGAATTCCGGGTTCGGCACTTCGCCTTTATCGTCGAGGAAGCGCCAGTCGTTGAACAGATGCGCCCCAAAACCCGTGCGCGTCACTTTCTGCAAAAACTGTTTAGGAATGATCGCGTCAGTATCGACGTTAGCGGCGTCCAGCGGGACAACACGGCCCGTATGTTGGGTAAATTTCTCTGCCATGATTGTCTCCTTATTTCAGGCTGCGAATATCGGCGAAATGACCGGTGACTGCCGCAGCGGCGGCCATTGCCGGGCTGACCAGGTGGGTGCGCCCACCGCGGCCCTGACGGCCTTCAAAGTTACGGTTGCTGGTGGAGGCACAGCGCTCGCCCGGATTAAGGCGGTCGTTGTTCATCGCCAGACACATGGAGCAGCCGGGCAGGCGCCACTCGAAGCCTGCTTCGGTAAAGATCTTATCCAGACCTTCCGCTTCCGCCTGGGCTTTCACCGGACCGGAGCCCGGCACAACCAGCGCCTGCACGCCCGGTGCCACTTTGCGGCCTTTTGCAATTTCTGCCGCAGCGCGTAAATCTTCGATACGGGAGTTAGTGCAGGAGCCGATGAACACTTTATCAATGCTCACGTCGGTCAGCGGTACGCCGGGTTTCAACCCCATGTAAGCCAGCGCCTTTTCCGCACTCGCGCGCTCGACCGGATCGGCGAAGGAAGCCGGGTCAGGAATGCTGTCGTTGACGGAAATGACCTGGCCCGGGTTGGTGCCCCAGGTGACTTGCGGGGCGATCTCTTCCGCCTGCAACGTCACAACGGTATCAAAAATTGCCCCCTCGTCCGTTTTCAGGGTTTTCCAGTACGCTACCGCGTCGTCAAAATTCTGTCCTTTCGGCGCATGAAGACGCCCCTTCACATAGTTGAAGGTGGTGTCGTCTGGGGCCACCAGGCCTGCTTTGGCACCCATCTCAATGGCCATGTTGCACAGGGTCATACGACCTTCCATGCTCAGCGCCTGGATAGCGTCGCCGCAGAACTCAACGACGTGACCGGTACCGCCTGCACTGCCGGTTTTGCCGATAATCGCCAGCACGATATCTTTCGCGGTGATACCCGGCGCGGCTTTCCCCTTCACTTCAATCTTCATGGTTTTGGCGCGGCCCTGCTTCAGGGTCTGCGTCGCCAGAACGTGTTCCACTTCAGAGGTGCCAATCCCGAACGCCAGGGCGCCAAATGCGCCGTGCGTCGCGGTGTGGGAGTCGCCGCAGACAATGGTCATGCCCGGCAGGGTAATACCCTGTTCAGGCCCCATTACGTGGACGATGCCCTGATAGGGGTGGTTCAGATCGTACAGCTCCACGCCAAACTCGTTACAGTTCTTAATCAGCTCCTGCATCTGGATACGCGCCATCTCGCCAGATGCATTAATGTCTTTGGTCTGGGTGGAAACGTTGTGATCCATCGTGGCAAAGGTTTTACCCGGCTGACGCACCGGGCGCTTGTGCGCACGCAGGCCGTCAAATGCCTGAGGAGACGTCACTTCGTGTACCAGATGACGGTCGATGTACAACAGTGGGGTTTCGTCTGGCGTCTCGTAAACAACGTGCGCATCAAACAACTTCTCATATAACGTCTTAGCCATGATTACACCCCTTCAGCGACATAGCGGGCAATGATGTCGCCCATTTCATCGGTACTGACTGCCGCCGTGCCGCGTGCTAAATCACCGGTACGGACGCCTTCTTCTAACGCCCGGTTAATGGCGTTTTCAATTGCGGTTGCTGCATCGCCTGTATCCAGGCTGTAGCGCAGCAGCAGAGCCAGGGAGAGGATCTGCGCAATCGGGTTGGCGATGTTTTTGCCTGCGATATCCGGCGCGGAGCCCCCCGCCGGTTCGTACAGGCCAAAGCCTTCTTCGTTCAGGCTGGCCGAGGGCAGCATGCCCATGGAGCCAGTGATCATGGCGCATTCATCCGAGAGAATATCGCCGAACAGGTTGGAGCACAGCAACACGTCAAACTGAGCCGGATCTTTGATCAGCTGCATCGTTGCGTTGTCGATATACATATGCGACAGCGCAACGTCCGGGTACTGCTTAGCGACTTCACTGACGATTTCGCGCCACAAAATGGAAGACTGGAGCACGTTCGCTTTATCAATAGAGGTCACTTTACGGCGGCGTTTGCGCGCTGACTCAAACGCGATATGAGCGATACGTTCAATTTCAAAACGGTGATAGACCTCGGTATCAAACGCTTTCTCATGCTGACCGCTGCCTTCGCGACCTTTTGGCTGACCGAAGTAGATGCCGCCGGTCAGCTCACGCACGCAGAGAATGTCGAAACCGTTGGCCGCGATATCCGCGCGCAGCGGGCAGAACTCTTCCAGCCCCGGGTACAGCTTCGCCGGACGCAGGTTGCTGAACAGTTTGAAATGTTTACGCAGCGGCAGCAGCGCACCGCGCTCCGGCTGCTCTGCTGGCGGCAAATGTTCCCACTTAGGGCCGCCCACGGAGCCAAACAGCACGGCATCGGCATTTTCACAGCCTTCCACAGTGGCTTTCGGCAATGGCGTACCGTGGTTATCAATTGCAATACCGCCCACATCGTAGTGGCTGGTGGTAATTTTCATCGCAAAACGCGAACGAACGGCTTCCAGTACTTTCAGCGCCTGTGCCATCACTTCCGGGCCAATACCGTCACCCGGCAACACAGCAATATGGTAATTCTTCGACATCACACGGTTTCCTTGTTGTTCTCTTTATTCTGAGCTTTGCGTTGCAACTCTTTTTCGACTTCGGCGGCTCGCCAGATGTTGTTCAGGACATGCACCATCGCTTTCGCGGAGGATTCGACGATATCTGTCGCCAGACCCACACCGTGGAAGCGGCGACCGTTATAATTGACGACGATATCCACCTGACCCAGGGCGTCTTTACCGTGCCCTTTAGCCGTCAGGTCGTATTTCACCAGCTCTACGTCGTACTCAGTGACGCGGTTAATCGCCTGGTAAATGGCATCCACAGGGCCGTTGCCGTTGGCGGCTTCCGCTTTAATTTCATCCCCGCAGGCCAGCTTAACGGAGGCGGTGGCGATGTCGCTTGAGCCGGACTGGACGTTGAAGTAGTCCAGACGGAAGTGCTCTGGCTCTTCCTGCTGTTTGTTGATGAATGCCAGCGCTTCCAGATCGTAATCGAACACCTGGCCCTTCTTGTCCGCCAGCTTCAGGAAGGCGTCGTACAGCTGATCCATGTTGTAATCGCTGTCCTTGTAGCCCATCTCTTCCATACGGTGCTTCACTGCCGCGCGACCAGAGCGTGAGGTCAGGTTCAACTGAACCTGGTTCAGACCGATGGATTCCGGAGTCATGATTTCGTAGTTTTCACGGTTCTTCAGCACCCCATCCTGGTGGATACCGGAAGAGTGAGCGAACGCGCCCGTACCGACAATCGCTTTGTTGGCCGGGATCGGCATGTTGCAAATCTGGCTGACGGTCTGGCTGGTGCGCCAGATTTCGTTGTGATTGATGCGTGTGTGCACGTCCATGATGTCTTTGCGCACTTTGATCGCCATGATCACTTCTTCCAGCGAACAGTTGCCTGCGCGTTCGCCGATGCCGTTCATCGCGCCTTCTACCTGACGCGCGCCGGCGTGCACCGCCGCGATAGCATTGCCAACGGCCAGACCCAGGTCATCGTGGGTGTGTACAGAGATAATGGCTTTATCAATATTTGGTACGCGGTCATACAGACCGGTAATGATGTTGGCAAACTCAAACGGCATGGTGTAGCCGACGGTATCCGGGATGTTGATGGTTCTGGCTCCGGCATTAATAGCGGCTTCCACAACACGGGCCAAATCGTCAATCGGCGTGCGGCCTGCATCTTCACAGGAAAATTCCACGTCGTCAGTGAAGTTACGCGCCCGTTTAACCATATACACCGCACGTTCGATCACTTCATCCAGCGTGCTGCGCAACTTGGTTGCAATGTGCATGGGGGAGGTGGCAATAAAAGTATGGATACGGAAAGCTTCTGCAACTTTCAGGGATTCCGCGGCCACATCGATATCTTTCTCAACGCAGCGAGCCAGAGCGCACACGCGGCTGTTTTTGATGGTGCGGGCGATGGTCTGCACTGACTCAAAATCACCCGGCGAGGAGACAGGAAAACCGACCTCCATTACGTCTACACCCATGCGTTCCAGGGCCAGCGCAATTTGCAGTTTTTCTTTAACACTCAGGCTCGCCTGTAATGCCTGTTCACCGTCACGTAAAGTAGTATCGAAAATAACGACTTGCTGGCTCATGGGTTAGGTCCTTGTCAGTCTTAGGGCGCCTTGCTACGAGCATAAAAAAACCCGCGCAGTGGCGCGGGTTTTTAGTTTTACTGAAGACGATTCAACGCTGAATTTCGCCCGCCAGTCTACCGCGCACAGTGGATGCGTTTAGTAGTAGTAGACCGGTGAAACGAAGGGTGCGAATCATGAATCCTGCTCCAGGTGAATGCGATAGGCTTTTAGTGGTACTGGATACGCCGACTCATGTCAACCCCTCCCCGACAAAACGGGGACCCAACGCAGGGAGAATACATTAGCTAATTGTGCTGGTTTTTGCGTGGCTAACCGATTTTATTGTCTATTATTGGACTGGGGATTCATCTCTGGAATAATTTGAATATAATTGGTAGCAATTGAACATACTATTTTCATCAACATGCTAAGAAATGGAATGTGTTTCATATCATTGATTTATAAACTTCATGAATGATTTACGGGTAAGGAAGTTATCAAAATTGATATCAATTTGTTAATGAATATGCGTTGTATACTATTAATAGTTTAATAACGCTTAAGTCATTATTAATGAGAGCGTTGATTGTGTATTTGTCTGGTTTATGGTTTCATGCTCACAATAAAGTTTGAGATATCTTTTGAACGATTTTTAACTCTTCATTTATGGGGTGCGTAAAGCCGCTCGGTGAATGGGGCTCTTTATATATTCCGAATTTTAAATAATTTCCTTTCGCTTGTTGTATATGCATGGTAAATCATATTTTTCGAAGTTATTACTGTACCTGGGCAAAGGGAATTTAGCGTGACGGTGGAGTCAGAAATGCCAGAAAATAATATTAACCAACCACAGACTTATGATGGGGTTAAGCCTCAGTTACGCACAGTGGATCTTAACTTGTTAACTGTATTCGATGCAGTGATGCAGGAGCAGAATATTACGCGAGCAGCGCAATCTCTGGGAATGTCTCAGCCTGCCGTGAGTAATGCCGTAGCCAGACTTAAGGTGATGTTTAACGACGAGTTATTCGTTCGTTATGGGAGGGGAATTCAGCCTACAGCGCGTGCATTCCAGCTATTCGGTTCGATTCGTCAGGCGCTACAGCTGGTTCAAAATGAACTTCCCGGTTCGGGCTTTGAACCCTTAAGCAGTGAGCGGGTTTTCCATCTCTGTGTTTGCAGTCCGTTAGATAATTATTTGACGTCTGTTATATATAATAAAGTTGAACAGATCGCCCCAAATATTCATCTCGTTTTTAAATCATCATTAAATCAAAACACTGAACACCAGCTTCGTTATCAGGAAACAGAGTTTGTTCTGGGATACGAAGAGTTCCGCCGTCCAGAGTTTGCCTGTGTTCCGTTGTTCAAAGACGAAATGGTGTTAGTCGCCAGTAAAAAACATCCCCGTATGAATTCGCCGCTGCGTGAAAGCGATGTTTACAGTGAGCAACACGCCGTTGTTGCTCTTGACAGATATGCCTCATTTAGTCAGCCGTGGTATGACACCGCCGATAAACAAGCCAGCGTGGCTTATCAGGGAATGGCCATGGTCAGTGTATTAAATGTCGTTTCTCAGACGCAGTTAGTCGCTATTGCGCCGCGCTGGCTTGCTGAAGAGTTCTCCGATTCACTTAATCTGCAAATTTTACCTCTGCCGCTCAAGCTTAATAGCCGTACCTGTTATCTTTCCTGGCATGAGGCTGCGGGTCGGGATAAAGGGCATCAGTGGATGGAAGAGCTGCTGATCAATATTTGCCGTCGCTAGGTTCTGGTGAATAAACCGCATGGCGTCATGCGGTTTATTCTGCGGTTTTTAAAACTGGCGATATTATGTTCTGTGTTCGTTTTTTCAGTTACTTATGCATGCTCAAAAATAGATGATTTCCTGATCCATCCTCTTTTTAAGAGATGAATTATTATTGTCTCCACTCATACCAGACGAATTCACCATATTCGTGTCTGTCAGCTGTTTTTTCTGCTTTTATTGCCCATTCCCGCATCCCGTTTGCTAATTGCCTGCCTCATAACGAGCGGTTAAGGTATCCATCACTCTGCACATTATAAGATGGGTTTACCCTGTCAGAAGACGGCGCGGAAATGAATTCTGTAGACCGTCTATAACAAAAGCCTGGAGGCAAAGCATGGAGATGTTGTCTGGCGCGGAAATGGTCGTCCGATCGCTTATCGATCAGGGCGTGAAACAAGTGTTCGGCTATCCCGGAGGCGCGGTTCTCGATATTTATGACGCGCTGCACACGGTAGGCGGTATTGATCATGTTCTGGTTCGTCATGAACAGGCTGCTGTGCATATGGCTGACGGCCTGGCCCGCGCCACGGGCGAAGTGGGTGTTGTGCTGGTCACTTCCGGGCCGGGGGCGACCAATGCCATTACCGGCATAGCGACTGCGTATATGGACTCTATTCCACTGGTCATTCTTTCCGGACAGGTGGCGACGTCGCTGATTGGCTATGATGCGTTTCAGGAGTGCGACATGGTGGGGATCTCACGCCCCGTGGTGAAGCACAGCTTTCTGGTTAAACAAACTGAAGATATCCCGGGCGTACTGAAAAAAGCCTTCTGGCTGGCCGCCAGCGGTCGTCCTGGGCCAGTGGTTGTCGATCTGCCAAAAGATATTCTCAATCCGGGGAATAAACTGCCTTACCTTTGGCCTGAGTCGGTGAGCATGCGTTCGTATAATCCGACCACGCAAGGGCACAAAGGACAGATTAAACGTGCGCTGCAAACGCTGCTGGCTGCGAAAAAACCGGTGGTCTATGTGGGGGGAGGCGCCGTCAATGCAGCCTGCGAAACGCAACTACGCGAACTGATCGAGAAGCTTAATCTTCCTGTCGCGTCATCACTGATGGGGCTGGGGGCGTTCCCTGCCACGCATCGGCAGGCGCTGGGCATGCTGGGTATGCACGGCACCTACGAAGCCAATATGACGATGCACAATTCTGACGTGATTTTTGCCGTCGGCGTGCGTTTTGACGATCGCACCACGAACAACCTGGCGAAATACTGCCCGAATGCGACGGTGCTGCACATTGATATCGATCCTACTTCTATCTCTAAAACGGTGCCGGCGGATGTGCCGATCGTGGGAGACGCACGACAGGTGCTGGATCAAATGTTGGATCTGCTGGCGCAGGAGACCGCCTCTCAACCGCTGGACGAGATCCGCGACTGGTGGCAACAAATCGAGCAATGGCGTGGCCGTCAGTGCCTTAAATACGACACGCAAAGTGAGAACATCAAACCGCAGGCGGTGATCGAGACGATCTGGCGTCTGACTAATGGCGATGCGTATGTCACTTCTGACGTGGGCCAGCATCAGATGTTTGCTGCGCTGTATTACCCGTTTGATAAACCGCGTCGCTGGATCAACTCAGGCGGGCTCGGCACGATGGGCTTTGGTTTGCCCGCCGCGCTGGGGGTAAAGCTGGCGTTGCCAAACGAAACGGTTATTTGCGTAACGGGTGACGGCAGTATACAGATGAATATTCAGGAACTTTCCACTGCGCTGCAATATGAACTGCCAGTGCTGGTGCTGAACCTGAATAACGGTTACCTCGGCATGGTAAAACAGTGGCAGGATATGATTTATTCGGGCCGTCACTCCCAGTCCTATATGAAATCACTTCCGGACTTTGTCCGTCTGGCTGAAGCCTATGGTCATATTGGCATGCGGGTAACCGATCCGTCAGAGCTGGAAGCGAAGCTCGGCGAAGCGCTTGAGCACGTTAAAAACAATCGCCTCGTCTTCATGGACGTTATCGTCGATGGCACAGAGCACGTTTATCCGATGCATATTCGTGGCGGTGGTATGGATGAAATGTGGTTAAGCAAAACGGAGAGAACCTGATATGCGCCGGATATTATCTGTATTACTGGAAAATGAGTCGGGCGCACTGTCGCGGGTTATTGGGCTTTTTGCCCAGCGCGGCTATAACATTGAAAGCCTGACCGTGGCACCGACCGATGACCCTACGCTCTCGCGCATGACGATCCAGACTGTCGGCGATGCGAAAGTGCTTGAGCAGATCGAAAAGCAATTGCACAAGCTGGTGGACGTACTGCGCGTCAGCGAGCTGGGGCAGGGTGCTTACGTCGAACGTGAAGTGATGCTGGTGAAAATTCAGGCCAGCGGTTACGGCCGTGATGAGGTCAAGCGCAACACGGATATTTTCCGTGGGCAGATTATTGACGTCACGCCTTCTATATATACTGTCCAGCTTGCCGGAACGAGCGATAAGCTGGACGCTTTCCTGGCCTCTGTCAGGGATGTGGCAAAAATTGTTGAAGTTGCGCGCTCTGGCGTTGTTGGCCTCTCGCGCGGCGATAAAATCATGCGTGAGTAGCGCAATAGGTTCGCCTCTTTCAGCCCGGTAGCCAAAGCCGGGCTTTTTTTTGCGTAATCCGCCGACAACGCAGACAAAAGCGGTTGCCGTGAAGGCTATTCTGCGTTTAGATGTTAAAATATTTAACCATAACCTTGACAGGGCCATGGACTCTTTTCTTTTTTTGAGGGGCAATTGTGAAACTGGATGAAATCGCCCGGCTCGCCGGCGTGTCGAGAACCACGGCCAGCTATGTGATTAACGGTAAAGCAAAGCAGTATCGTGTCAGCGATAAGACCGTTGAGAAAGTGATGGCAGTCGTTCGTGAGCATAATTACCATCCGAATGCTGTCGCCGCAGGTTTACGTGCCGGGCGCACCCGCTCTATTGGCCTGGTGATCCCGGACCTGGAAAACACCAGCTATACCCGCATCGCCAACTATCTGGAACGTCAGGCTCGTCAGCGGGGCTATCAGCTGTTGATTGCCTGCTCCGAGGATCAGCCCGACAACGAGATGCGCTGCATTGAGCATCTGCTGCAACGTCAGGTTGATGCCATCATCGTGTCGACCTCTTTACCACCCGAGCATCCGTTCTATCAGCGCTGGGCGAACGATCCGTTCCCGATAGTGGCGCTGGATCGTGCGCTCGATCGTGAACATTTCACCAGCGTCGTGGGTGCCGATCAGGACGATGCAGAAATGCTGGCTGCCGAGCTGCGTACCTTCCCGGCTGAAACGGTGCTGTATCTTGGCGCTTTGCCTGAACTTTCGGTAAGCTTCCTGCGTGAACAAGGGTTCCGTACGGCATGGAAAGACGATCCGCGTGACGTTCATTATCTCTATGCCAACAGTTATGAGCGCGAAGCGGCTGCCCAGCTGTTCGAGAAATGGCTGGAAACGCACCCGATGCCGCAGGCGTTGTTTACCACCTCGTTTGCTCTGTTGCAGGGAGTGATGGACGTGACGTTACGTCGCGATGGCAAGCTGCCATCCGATCTGGCGATTGCTACCTTCGGTGATAACGAACTGCTCGACTTCCTGCAATGCCCAGTGCTGGCCGTGGCTCAGCGTCACCGCGACGTCGCCGAGCGCGTGCTGGAGATTGTTCTGGCAAGCCTGGATGAACCCCGCAAGCCGAAACCCGGGCTTACGCGTATCAAACGTAATCTCTATCGGCGCGGAATTTTGAGCCGCCATTAATATTTCCACAGGGGCGGTATAACTGCCCCTTTTGCGGCGAATTTATTGCGATAAATAATTCCCGGATAAAAATTAGGATTTATCTCTAAGATTCATAGCCTGCTATTTTTCTGAATCCATTTTGGTGTTAAAAAGCACAATTATAAATTTTTGACTGACATTTCTTTGTATTGTTTTGTTACAAACAGGCGCCAGCCGATGAATATTCAGCCATTTTTCACTCTCCCTCCAGGCCTCAATGTACACGAACGAATCCATATTGCCTCGGGATTAAACTGGTGCTGTTATCCCCCGGCGATATGCCTTAAAATGCTGCCCGCGTCGCAAACTGACACTTTATATTTCCCTGCGATGATATTGAGTGAGTCTTAACGCTCGTGTGCATATTCGGTTTTTTTCTTACAAATATTCATAACGTTAATTTTGCCTCGCCAGTTGTTTAGTTATTAGCCAGGTCACTCTTGCTCTGTAAATAGGATGCTTTCGGGTCCGTACAGAGAGAGTCCTGGCTTGACAAGCTTTTCCCTCGCTCCGTAAACTCCTTCAGGTGGGAATTTGTGGGTTAAAGTGGTGAGGAGGGGTGAGGCTGGCA
This sequence comes from Enterobacter sp. MGH85, assembly GCF_001037655.1. Lineage (NCBI taxonomy): Bacteria > Pseudomonadati > Pseudomonadota > Gammaproteobacteria > Enterobacterales > Enterobacteriaceae > Enterobacter > Enterobacter sp. MGH85. The sequence continues at coordinate 135,294 of NZ_KQ089925.1, read as the reverse complement.
TGTTCCGTGGAGCAACGTTAGTCAATCTCGACAGCAAAGGGCGTTTATCGGTACCAACCCGATACCGTGACCAGCTGATTGAGAACGCTTCGGGTCAACTGGTTTGCACCATTGACATCAACTCCCCCTGCCTGCTGCTTTATCCTTTGCCTGAATGGGAAATCATTGAGCAAAAGCTGTCGCGACTGTCGAGCATGAACCCGCAGGAACGCCGCGTACAGCGGTTGTTATTGGGACATGCCAGTGAATGTCAGATGGATAGCGCCGGGCGATTATTGATTGCGCCTGTGTTGCGGCAACATGCCGGTCTGACTAAAGAAGTGATGCTGGTCGGGCAGTTCAACAAGTTTGAACTGTGGGACGAAACGACCTGGTATCAACAGGTCAAGGAAGATATCGACGCTGAGCAGTCTGATTCCGCAACATTATCGGAACGGCTGCAGGACTTGTCTCTATAAATATGATGGAAAATTATAAACATACAACGGTGCTGCTGGATGAGGCCGTTAACGGCCTGAATATTCGTCCAGATGGCATCTATATTGATGGCACTTTTGGTCGCGGTGGCCACTCGCGTTTGATCCTCTCTCAGCTTGGAGCGGAAGGGCGCCTGCTGGCAATTGACCGCGATCCGCAGGCGATTGCCGTTGCGCAAACCATCGATGACCCTCGCTTTTCCATCGTGCATGGACCTTTCTCTGCGCTTGCGGATTATGTCGCCGAGCGCGGCCTGACCGGCAAAATCGACGGGATCCTCCTCGATCTTGGTGTCTCTTCACCACAGCTTGATGATGCAGAACGCGGCTTCTCTTTTATGCGCGACGGTCCGCTGGATATGCGTATGGACCCTACCCGCGGCCAGTCTGCCGCCGAGTGGTTACAAACTGCTGACGAAGCGGATATTGCCTGGGTGATCAAAACCTTCGGCGAAGAACGCTTTGGCAAACGTATTGCGCGCGCCATCGTGGAGCGCAACCGCGTTGAGCCAATGACCCGTACCAAAGAGCTGGCAGAAGTCATCGCGGCGGCAACGCCAGTGAAGGACAAGCACAAACATCCTGCGACCCGTACCTTCCAGGCGGTTCGTATCTGGGTAAACAGTGAACTGGAGGAAATAGAGCTGGCGCTAAAAAGCTCGCTCGACGTGCTGGCCCCGGGTGGGCGGTTATCCATCATCAGCTTCCATTCGCTGGAAGATCGCATCGTTAAGCGCTTTATGCGTGAACAGAGCCGCGGTCCGCAGGTTCCAGCTGGGCTGCCGATGACGGAAGAACAACTCAGAAAGCTGGGAGGCCGTCAGTTGCGAGCATTAGGCAAGTTGATGCCGGGCGAAGAAGAGGTGGCAGAGAATCCACGTGCCCGTAGTTCAGTGCTGCGTATTGCAGAGAGGACGAACGCATGATCAGCAGAGTGACAGAGACCCTAAGCAAAGTTAAGGGATCGTTAGGAAGCAACGAGCGCCATGCCTTGCCTGGCGTGATCGGCGACGATCTTTTGCGGTTTGGGAAGCTGCCACTCTGCTTGTTCATTTGCATCATTGTGACGGCAGTCATGGTGGTAACCACCGCTCACCATACCCGTTTGTTAACTGCGCAGCGCGAACAGATGGTACTGGAACGCGATGCGCTGGATATTGAATGGCGAAATCTGATCCTTGAAGAAAACGCGCTCGGCGATCACAGCCGGGTTGAACGGATCGCAACGGAAAAACTGCAATTACAGCATGTTGATCCTTCGCAGGAAAATATCGTAGTACAAAAATAAGGGAAAACGCGACGCATGAAAGCAGCGGCAAAAACGCTAAAACCAAAACGCCAGGAAGAACAGGCCAACTTTATCAGTTGGCGTTTTGCGTTGCTTTGCGGCTGCATTTTACTGGCGCTGGGTTTCCTGCTGGGACGCGTGGCGTGGCTACAAATCATCGCGCCTGACATGCTGGTACGTCAGGGTGATATGCGTTCTCTGCGCGTGCAGGAAGTTTCTACCTCTCGTGGGATGATCACCGACCGCTCCGGCCGCCCGCTGGCGGTGAGCGTACCGGTGAAGGCGATCTGGGCCGATCCTAAAGAGCTGCATGACGCAGGCGGGATCACCCTTGATAACCGCTGGAAGGCGCTCTCAGACGCGTTGAAAATGCCGCTGGATCAGCTGGCGTCACGCGTTAACGCCAACCCGAAAGGGCGCTTCATCTATCTTGCCCGTCAGGTGAACCCTGATATGGCTGACTACATTAAAAAACTCAAGCTGCCCGGCATTCATCTGCGGGAAGAATCCCGCCGTTATTATCCTTCCGGCGAAGTCACCGCGCACCTGATTGGCTTCACCAACGTGGATAGCCAGGGGATTGAAGGCGTTGAAAAAAGCTTCGACAAGTGGCTTACCGGCCAGCCTGGCGAGCGAATCGTGCGTAAAGACCGCTATGGTCGCGTCATTGAAGATATTTCCTCGACAGACAGCCAGGCCGCGCACAACCTGGCCCTGAGTATTGATGAGCGCTTGCAGGCGCTGGTCTATCGTGAGCTGAACAACGCCGTCGCGTTTAACAAGGCGGAATCGGGCAGTGCCGTGCTGGTGGATGTGGCGACAGGTGAAGTGCTGGCGATGGCCAGTAGTCCCTCATACAACCCGAATAATTTTGCCGGTACAGCAAAAGATGCGATGCGTAACCGCTCCATCACCGATGTGTTTGAACCCGGTTCAACCGTAAAACCTATGGTGGTGATGACGGCTCTACAGCGGGGCATCGTCAACGAAAATACCGTTCTGAATACGATCCCTTATCGAATTAACGGCCACGAAATAAAAGACGTGGCACGTTACAGCGAACTGACCCTGACCGGGGTCTTACAGAAGTCGAGTAACGTCGGTGTGTCAAAACTGGCGTTAGCGATGCCGTCCTCAGCGTTAGTAGATACTTACTCACGTTTTGGGCTGGGAAAGGCGACCAATTTGGGGTTGGTCGGAGAACGCAGTGGCTTATATCCTCAAAAACAACGGTGGTCTGACATAGAGAGGGCCACCTTCTCTTTCGGCTACGGGCTAATGGTAACTCCCTTACAGTTAGCGCGAGTCTACGCAACGATTGGCAGCTATGGCATTTATCGCCCGCTGTCGATCACCAAAGTTGATCCACCGGTACCGGGGGAACGTGTTTTCCCGGAATCTATCGTTCGTACCGTCGTACATATGATGGAAAGCGTCGCGCTTCCCGGTGGTGGTGGCGTGAAGGCCGCGATTAAGGGCTATCGTATCGCCATCAAAACCGGTACAGCGAAAAAAGTGGGGCCGGACGGCCGCTATATCAACAAATACATTGCCTATACCGCAGGCGTAGCGCCTGCAAGCAATCCGCGTTTTGCGCTGGTGGTCGTCATCAACGATCCGCAGGCGGGTAAATACTACGGCGGCGCCGTCTCCGCGCCTGTGTTCGGGGCTATTATGGGCGGCGTGTTGCGCACCATGAACATTGAACCGGATGCGCTGGCGACGGGCGAAAAAAGTGAATTTGTAATTAATCAAGGCGAGGGAACAGGTGGCAGATCGTAATTTGCGCGACCTTCTTGCTCCGTGGGTGCCTATGCTACCTGCGCGAGCACTGCGAGAGATGGTACTGGATAGCCGCGTAGCGGCTTCTGGCGATCTTTTTGTGGCAGTGGTAGGTCATCAGGCGGACGGGCGTCGTTATATCCCGCAGGCGATTGCGCAAGGTGTTGCTGCCATTATTGCTGAGGCCAAAGATGAGGCAACAGACGGTGAGATCCGTGAAATGCACGGCGTGCCGGTCATCTATCTCAGCCAGCTGAATGAGCGTCTCTCCGCGCTGGCAGGACGTTTTTACGACGAACCTTCCGACCAGTTAAAGCTTGTTGGCGTGACAGGAACCAACGGAAAAACCACCACCACTCAGCTGATGGCGCAATGGGCTCAGCTGCTGGGTGAAACCGGTGCCGTCATGGGCACGGTGGGGAACGGTATTCTGGGCAAAGTAAGCCCGACGGAAAACACGACAGGCTCGGCGGTTGACGTGCAGCGTGTGCTGGCAGGCCTTGCAGAGCAGGGGGCGACCTTCGCGGCGATGGAGGTCTCCTCCCATGGTCTGGTACAACATCGCGTGGCGGCACTGAAATTTGCCGCCTCTGTCTTTACAAACCTGAGCCGCGATCACCTTGATTATCATGGTGATATGGAGCACTACGAAGCGGCGAAATGGCTGCTTTATTCCACTCACCACCACGGGCAGGCGATCATTAACGCCGACGACGAAGTCGGTCGCCGCTGGCTGGAAAAACTGCCAGATGCGGTGGCGGTGTCGATGGAAGATCGCATTAATCCGAACTGTCGTGGCCGCTGGCTGAAGGCAGTCGAAGTGAACTACCACGATAGCGGGGCGACGATCCGCTTTGCTTCCACCTGGGGCGAAGGTGAAATTGAAAGCCGCCTGATGGGGGCTTTCAACGTCAGTAACCTGCTGCTGGCGCTGGCGACGCTGCTGGCGCTGGGTTACCCGATGGTAGATCTGCTGAAAACGTCTGAGCGTTTGCAACCGGTCTGTGGCCGCATGGAAGTGTTCAGTGCGCCGGGCAAGCCGACGGTGGTCGTGGATTACGCCCATACGCCGGATGCGCTGGAAAAAGCGCTGGAAGCGGCGCGTCTGCACTGCGCTGGCAAGCTCTGGTGCGTGTTTGGCTGCGGTGGCGATCGCGACAAGGGCAAACGTCCGCTGATGGGCGCCATCGCTGAGCAGTTCGCGGATATTCCCGTGGTGACCGATGACAACCCGCGTACCGAAGAGCCGAGGGCCATTATCAACGACATTCTGGCGGGCATGCTGGATGCTGGGCGTGCGCGCGTGGTCGAAGGCCGTGCGGAGGCCGTGACTAACGCCATTATGCAGGCGCAGGAGAACGATGTGGTTCTGCTGGCCGGTAAAGGTCATGAAGATTATCAGATCGTCGGCAATCGTCGTCTGGATTACTCCGACCGCGTGACGGCAGCGCGTCTGCTGGGAGTGGTGGCATGATTAGCATTACGTTAAGCCAGGCCGCTGCGGTATTGCAGGGGATGCTGCATGGTCAGGATCAGACCATCGAGGCTGTGACCACCGACACCCGTAAGGTGACGGCGGGCTGCCTGTTTGTGGCGCTGAAGGGTGAACGTTTTGACGCCCACGATTTTGCGCAACAGGCTAAAGATAACGGCGCGGGTGCGCTGCTGGTCAACCGTAAGCTCGATATCGATTTGCCGCAGATTGTGGTGAAAGATACGCGCCTGGCGTTTGGTGAGCTGGCGGCATGGGTTCGCCAGCAGGTGCCAACACGCGTCGTGGCGCTGACGGGCTCGTCGGGCAAAACCTCCGTTAAAGAGATGACGGCGGCGATCCTTAGCCAGTGCGGAAACACGCTTTATACGGCGGGCAACCTTAATAATGACGTCGGTGTACCGATGACGCTGCTGCGCCTGACCCACGAGCATGAATATGCGGTGATTGAGTTAGGGGCTAACCATCAGGGCGAAATCGCCTGGACCGTGAGCCTGACGCGTCCGGAAGCGGCGCTGGTAAATAACCTGGCGGCGGCACATCTTGAAGGTTTTGGTTCGCTGGCCGGTGTGGCGAAAGCGAAAGGTGAAATTTATACCGGCCTGCCGGATGACGGCATCGCCATTATGAATGCCGATAACAATGACTGGCTGAACTGGCAGAGCATCATTGGTTCACGCAAAACCTGGCGCTTCTCCCCGAATGCGGCAAACAGTGATTTTTCGGCGACCAACATTCATGTGACGTCACACGGCACCGAGTTCACCCTCCTGACCCCAACGGGCGACATCGACGTGCTGCTGCCGTTGCCGGGTCGTCATAACATCGCCAATGCGCTTGCTGCGGCAGCGCTCTCAATGGCGGTAGGGGCTTCACATGCTGCGATAAAAACTGGTCTGGCAAATTTAAAAGCCGTGCCGGGGCGTCTGTTCCCGATCCAGCTGGCTGAAAACAAACTCCTGCTGGATGACTCCTACAACGCTAACGTCGGCTCCATGACGGCGGCCGTGCAGGTCTTGTCTGAGATGCCGGGCTATCGCGTGATGGTTGTGGGCGATATGGCCGAGCTGGGTGATGAAAGCGAAGCCTGCCACGTACAGGTTGGCGAAGCGGCGAAAGCTGCCGGGCTTGACCGCGTACTGAGCGCAGGCACGCTGAGCAAGGCCATTTCCGATGCCAGTGAAGTTGGCGAACATTTTGCCGATAAATCTGCACTGATCGAACGCCTGAAGGCATTGATTACAGAAAAACAGATTGTGACTGTTTTAGTTAAAGGTTCACGTAGTGCCGCCATGGAAGAGGTTGTGCACGCATTACAGGAGAACGGGACATGTTAGTTTGGCTGGCCGAACATTTGGTCAAATATTATTCAGGCTTTAACGTCTTTTCCTATCTGACGTTTCGCGCCATCGTCAGCCTGCTGACTGCGCTGTTCATCTCGTTGTGGATGGGCCCGCGCATGATTGCCCGTCTGCAAAAACTCTCTTTCGGCCAGGTTGTACGCAACGATGGTCCGGAATCACACTTCAGCAAGCGCGGTACGCCGACCATGGGCGGGATCATGATCCTGACCGCGATTGTGGTGTCCGTTCTGCTGTGGGCTTATCCGTCTAACCCCTACGTCTGGTGCGTGCTGACCGTTCTGGTTGGCTACGGGATCATCGGTTTTGTTGATGACTACCGCAAAGTCGTGCGCAAAGACACCAAAGGTTTGATCGCCCGCTGGAAGTATTTCTGGATGTCGGTAATTGCGCTGGGTGTGGCCTTCGCGCTTTACCTGGCAGGAAAAGACACCCCGGCCACCGAGCTGGTGGTGCCGTTCTTCAAAGACGTGATGCCGCAGCTGGGGCTGTTCTACATTCTGCTGGCTTACTTTGTGATCGTCGGCACCGGCAACGCCGTCAACCTGACCGATGGTCTGGACGGCCTGGCCATCATGCCAACCGTGTTTGTCGCGGGCGGTTTCGCGCTGGTGGCGTGGGCGACCGGTAACATGAACTTTGCAAACTACCTGCACATCCCGTACCTGCGACACGCTGGTGAGCTGGTGATCGTCTGTACGGCGATTGTCGGCGCGGGGCTGGGCTTCCTGTGGTTCAACACCTATCCGGCGCAGGTCTTTATGGGCGACGTCGGTTCACTGGCACTGGGCGGCGCGCTGGGCATTATCGCCGTGCTGCTGCGTCAGGAGTTCCTGCTGGTGATTATGGGCGGTGTGTTTGTGGTTGAGACCCTGTCGGTGATTTTGCAGGTCGGTTCCTTCAAGCTGCGCGGCCAGCGCATCTTCCGTATGGCACCGATTCACCACCACTATGAACTGAAAGGCTGGCCGGAGCCGCGCGTCATTGTGCGCTTCTGGATTATTTCGCTGATGCTGGTGCTGATTGGCCTGGCAACGCTGAAGGTACGTTAATCATGGCAGATTACCAGGGCAAAAAAGTCGTTATCATCGGGTTGGGCCTCACCGGCCTCTCCTGCGTGGACTTTTTCCTTGCGCGTGGCGTGACGCCGCGCGTGATGGATACGCGCGTCTCTCCGCCGGGTCTGGACAAGCTGCCGGAGCAGGTTGAACGCCACCTGGGTGGTCTGAATGATGAGTGGCTGCTGGTCGCCGATCTGATTGTTGCCAGCCCGGGCATGGCGCTGGCGCATCCTTCGCTGAGTGCCGCGGCGGATGCAGGCGTTGAGATTGTTGGCGATATCGAACTGTTCTGCCGGGAGGCGCAGGCCCCGATCGTTGCCATTACCGGTTCAAACGGTAAAAGCACCGTCACCACCCTGGTGGGTGAGATGGCGAAAGCGGCGGGCAAAAATGTCGGCGTGGGCGGTAACATTGGCCTACCCGCGTTGATGCTGCTCGATAAAGGGTGTGAGCTGTTTGTACTTGAGCTTTCCAGCTTCCAGCTGGAAACCACTTCAAGCCTGCATGCGGCGGCAGCGACGATCCTTAATGTCACCGAAGATCATATGGACAGATACCCGTTCGGCTTGCAGCAGTACCGCGCGGCCAAGCTGCGTGTCTATGAAAATGCCAAAGTCTGCGTGGTGAATGCCGATGATGCACTCACCATGCCGGTGCGTGGCGCAGACGATCGCTGCATTAGCTTCGGTATTAACATGGGTGACTATCACCTTAACCGCCAGCAGGGCGAAACCTGGCTGCGGGTGAAAGGTGAGAAGGTGCTGAACGTGAAAGAGATGATGCTCTCCGGCCAGCATAACTACACCAACGCCCTGGCGGCGCTGGCGCTGGCGGATGCCGTTGGCCTGCCGCGATCTTCAAGCCTGAAGGCGCTGACCACCTTTACCGGCCTGGCTCACCGTTTTCAGCTGGCGCTGGAACACAACGGCGTACGCTGGATTAACGATTCCAAAGCGACCAATGTGGGTAGCACCGAGGCGGCATTGAACGGTCTGCACGTTGAAGGCACACTGCATCTGCTGCTGGGCGGCGACGGTAAATCAGCCGATTTCTCCTCGCTGAAGCAGTACCTCAACGGTGATAACGTGCGCCTTTATTGCTTTGGCCGCGATGGCAGCGAGCTTGCGGCGTTGCGTCCTGAGGTCGCCGAACAAACCGAGACCATGGAACAGGCGATGCGCCTTATCGCCCCACGCGTGAAGCCCGGCGATATGGTGCTGCTCTCGCCAGCCTGTGCCAGCCTCGATCAATTTAAGAATTTCGAACAGCGGGGCGATGTCTTTACCCGCCTGGCGAAGGAGTTAGGCTGATGCGTTTATCTCTCCCTCGCCTGAAAATGCCGCGTCTGCCAGGGTTTGGTATCCTGGTATGGCTGTTTACGGCGCTGAAAGGCTGGGTGATGGCTTCACGGGATAAAGATTCCGACAGCCTGATTATGTACGACCGCACGCTGTTCTGGCTCACGCTGGGGCTGGCAGCGACCGGCTTTATTATGGTCACCTCGGCGTCGATGCCTGTCGGACAGCGTCTGGCAAACGATCCGTTCCTGTTTGCCAAGCGTGACGGGCTGTACATCATTCTCGCGTTCTGCCTGGCAATGATCACCTTACGCCTGCCGATGTCGTTCTGGCAGCGGCACAGTACGGCCATGCTTATCGCCTCAATCATCATGCTGTTGATCGTTCTGGTCGTCGGGAGCTCCGTTAACGGGGCATCACGCTGGATCGCCTTTGGTCCGCTGCGTATTCAGCCTGCAGAGTTCACCAAGCTTTCGTTGTTCTGCTACCTGGCAAACTACCTGGTGCGTAAAGTCGACGAAGTTCGTAACAACCTGCGCGGCTTCTTAAAACCGATGGGCGTGATTCTGGTGCTTGCGATCCTGCTGCTGGCGCAGCCCGATCTCGGTACGGTTGTCGTACTGTTTGTCACTACGCTGGCGATGCTGTTCTTGGCGGGCGCAAAACTGTGGCAGTTCATTGCCATCATCGGGATGGGGATTTCGGCGGTGGTGCTGCTGATCCTCGCCGAACCATACCGTATCCGCCGTGTGACCTCGTTCTGGAACCCATGGGAAGATCCGTTCGGCAGCGGTTATCAGCTGACACAGTCGCTGATGGCGTTTGGCCGCGGCGAAGTCTGGGGCCAAGGCCTGGGCAACTCGGTGCAAAAACTGGAGTATTTACCGGAGGCGCATACCGACTTCATCTTCTCCATTATTGGGGAAGAACTGGGTTATATCGGTGTGGTATTGGCGCTATTAATGGTATTCTTCGTCGCTTTCCGCGCCATGTCGATTGGCCGTAAAGCGCTGGAGATCGATCACCGCTTCTCCGGTTTCCTGGCTTGCTCAATTGGTATCTGGTTTAGCTTCCAGGCACTGGTAAACGTTGGGGCCGCAGCGGGTATGCTGCCGACCAAAGGTCTGACGTTGCCGTTGATCAGTTATGGTGGTTCGAGTCTGTTGATCATGTCGACGGCCATCATGTTTTTGTTACGCATAGATTATGAAACGCGTCTGGAGAAAGCTCAGGCGTTTACACGAGGTTCACGATGAATCAACCGAAGCGGTTAATGGTGATGGCAGGCGGGACCGGCGGACACGTGTTCCCGGGACTGGCGGTTGCGCACCATTTAATGGAACAGGGCTGGCAGGTACGCTGGCTGGGAACCGCAGACCGCATGGAAGCCGACCTTGTACCTAAACACGGTATCGAGATCGACTTTATTCGTATTTCTGGCCTTCGTGGCAAAGGGATCAAGGCGCTGCTGCTGGCGCCGGTGCGCATTTTCAATGCCTGGCGTCAGGCGCGCGACATTATGAAGCGCTTTAAGCCTGACGTCGTTCTGGGCATGGGCGGCTACGTTTCCGGTCCGGGAGGACTGGCGGCGTGGTCACTGGGCATCCCTGTTGTTCTGCATGAGCAGAACGGTATTGCCGGGTTGACCAACAAATGGCTGGCAAAAATCGCCACCAAAGTTATGCAGGCCTTCCCTGGGGCATTCCCGAAAGCGGATGTCGTAGGGAATCCGGTGCGTGTGGACGTGCTGGCGCTGCCGCTGCCAGATACGCGTCTGGCGGGTCGCGAAGGGCCGGTGCGCGTGCTGGTTGTCGGCGGTTCACAGGGCGCACGTATTTTAAACCAGACGATGCCACAGGTTGCGACAAAACTGGGTGATGCGGTGACCATCTGGCACCAGAGCGGGAAGGGCGCTCAGCAGAGCGTTGAGCAGGCCTACGCGCAGGAAGGTCAGCCGCAGCATAAAGTGACTGAATTTATTGATGATATGGCCGCAGCCTATGCCTGGGCCGATGTCGTGGTCTGTCGTTCGGGTGCGCTGACGGTGAGCGAAATCGCCGCCGCCGGTTTGCCAGCGCTGTTTGTGCCGTTCCAGCACAAAGACCGACAGCAGTACTGGAATGCGCTGCCGCTTGAGAAAGCGGGTGCCGCAAAAATTTTTGAGCAGCCACAATTTACCGCTGATGCGGTCGCCACTACCCTGGCGGGCTGGAACCGAGATGTATTACTGGAGATGGCGCAACGCGCACGCGCGACCGCTATCCCGGATGCAACGGAACGGGTGGCAAAAGAAGTGAGCCTGGCAGCCCAGGCATAATTCTCGCAGCGCGTGTTGCGCTGCACGATTTTTTTGAAGTAGTCGATGGCGTTTAGAGAATGAATACACAACAACTGGCAAAACTGCGTTCTATCGTGCCCGAGATGCGTCGCGTCCGGCACATTCACTTTGTCGGCATCGGTGGTGCTGGCATGGGCGGTATTGCCGAAGTGTTAGCTAACGAAGGCTATCAGATCAGCGGGTCTGACCTGGCGCCAAACCCTGTTACGCAGCAGCTGGCGTCGCTGGGGGCGACTATCTATTTCAATCATCGCCCGAAAAACGTGAGCGATGCGAGCGTGGTTGTAGTGTCCAGCGCGATCTCCGCGGATAACCCGGAAATCGTTGCGGCGCATGAGGCGCGCATTCCGGTGATCCGTCGCGCGGAAATGCTGGCGGAACTGATGCGTTTCCGTCACGGCATTGCGGTGGCCGGTACGCACGGTAAAACCACAACAACAGCGATGGTCTCCAGCATTTATGCGGAAGCGGGTCTCGACCCAACGTTCGTTAACGGTGGTCTGGTGAAAGCCGCTGGCGTGCATGCGCGTCTGGGCCACAGCCGTTATCTGATTGCGGAAGCGGATGAAAGCGACGCGTCGTTCCTGCATTTGCAGCCGATGGTGGCTATCGTCACCAATATCGAAGCTGACCATATGGATACCTACCAGGGCGACTTCGAGAACTTAAAGCAGACCTTTATTAACTTCCTGCACAACCTGCCGTTCTATGGCCGTGCGGTGATGTGCGTGGACGACCCGGTGATCCGCGAGCTGCTGCCGCGCGTCGGGCGTCAAATTACCACCTACGGCTTCAGCGAAGACGCTGATGTACGCGTGGAAGATTATAAGCAGATTGGTGCGCAGGGACATTTCACCCTGGCACGCCAGGATAAAGAGCTCCTGCATGTCACCCTGAACGCGCCGGGACGTCACAATGCCCTGAATGCGGCGGCGGCGGTGGCTGTTGCAACGGAAGAAGGCATTGATGATGAGGCGATCCTGCGCGCGCTGGAAAGCTTCCAGGGAACGGGCCGTCGCTTCGACTTCCTGGGTGAGTTCCCACTGGAGCCAGTAAACGGTAAGCCAGGTTCTGCGATGCTGGTCGATGACTACGGTCACCATCCGACGGAGGTGGACGCAACCATCAAAGCGGCACGCGCGGGTTGGCCGGAAAAGAATCTGGTCATGATCTTCCAGCCGCACCGTTACACACGTACCCGCGATCTGTATGACGATTTTGCCAACGTCCTTTCGCAGGTCGATACCCTGCTGATGCTGGATGTTTATGCCGCGGGTGAAGCGCCGATTCCGGGCGCGGACAGTCGGTCTTTATGTCGTACCATCCGCGGACGCGGTAAAGTGGACCCTATCCTGGTCCCCGACCCGGTGCAGGTAGCTGAAATGCTTGCCCCGGTCCTGACGGGTAACGATCTCATCCTGATTCAGGGTGCGGGAAATATCGGCAAAATCGCCCGTACCTTAGCTGAAATCAAACTGAAGCCGCAAACTCAGGAGGACGAGCGTCATGGCTGATAAGATTGCTGTCCTGTTTGGCGGCACTTCCGCCGAACGCGAGGTTTCTCTGAATTCGGGCGCTGCCGTGCTGGCGGGCCTGCGTGAAGGTGGTGTGGACGCGCATCCGGTTGATCCGAAAGAGGTGGACGTTACGCAGCTGAAAGCGATGGGCTTCGATAAAGCCTTTATCGCGTTGCATGGCCGCGGCGGTGAAGACGGCACGTTGCAGGGGCTGCTGGAGCTGATCGGTATGCCGTACACCGGCAGTGGCGTGATGGCATCCGCTATCTCCATGGATAAACTGCGCAGCAAACTGCTGTGGCAGGGGGCGGGTCTGCCCGTTGCGCCATGGGTTGCACTGACGCGCCGTGAATTTGAATTGGGCTTGTCGGACAGCGTTAATACACGCATTGCGTCACTGGGCTTACCGGTTATTGTGAAGCCTAGCCGTGAAGGGTCGAGCGTGGGAATGTCCAAAGTTGATAAAGCTGTAGATTTGGCTGACGCTTTAGCTCTGGCATTTCAACATGATGAAGAAGTTCTGATTGAAAAATGGCTTAGCGGGCCGGAATTTACCGTCGCGATGCTTGGTGAAGAAATTTTACCGTCAATTCGCATCCAACCCGCCGGAGTCTTCTATGATTATGAGGCGAAGTATCTCTCTGATGAGACGCAATATTTCTGCCCAGCTGGTCTTGAAGCACAACGTGAAGCGGAATTACAGTCTCTGGTGCTTAAAGCATGGAATGTTTTGGGATGCCGAGGCTGGGGACGAATTGATGTGATGCTTGACGGTGATGGGCAATTTTATCTGCTGGAAGCAAACACGTCTCCGGGTATGACCAGCCATAGCCTTGTGCCGATGGCGGCGCGTCAGGCGGGAATGAGCTTCTCGCAATTAGTCGTACGTATTCTGGACCAGGCGGGCTGATATGTCTCAGGCTGCGTTGAACACGCGCAACCGCGATGACGAAGAAGAATATTCTTCTTCGCGCCGGAGTAATGGAACGCGTCTTGCAGGGATTATCTTCCTGCTCGGGGTGCTGTGCACCGTGTTTATCAGCGGCTGGATGGTGCTGGGCTGGATGGAAGACGCACAGCGGTTGCCGCTGTCGAAGCTGGTAGTGACCGGAGAGCGTCACTACACGCGTAACGATGACATTCGCCAGTCAATTCTGGCGCTGGGGTCGCCTGGCACCTTTATGACGCAGGACGTCAACATTATCCAGAGTCAGATTGAACGTCTGCCGTGGATAAAACAGGCGAGTGTCAGAAAGCAATGGCCTGATGAATTGAAGATTCATCTGGTTGAATATGTGCCGATTGCGCGTTGGAATGATCAGCATATGGTTGACGTAGACGGAAATTCGTTCAGCGTCCCGAGCGATCGTGTCAACAAGCAGAATTTACCGATGTTGTATGGCCCGGAAGGCAGCGAAAACGAAGTATTACAGGGTTTTCGTGAGATGGGGCAGGTGCTGGCTAAGGATCGCTTTACGTTAAAAGATGCTGCGATGACGGCGCGCCGTTCCTGGCAGCTGACCTTAACGAATGGCATTAAGCTCAATCTTGGCCGCGGCGACACAATGAAACGTCTGGCGCGTTTTGTAGAACTTTACCCGGTTTTACAGCAGCAGGCGCAGACGGATGGCAAACGGATAAGCTACGTTGATTTGCGCTATGACTCAGGCGCAGCAGTCGGTTGGGAGCCGGCTCCGGTCGAGGAACCTAATCAGCAACAAAATCAGGCACAGGTACAGGCAGAACAACAATGATCAAGTCGACGGACAGAAAATTGGTAGTAGGACTGGAGATTGGCACCGCGAAGGTTGCCGCTTTGGTAGGGGAAGTTCTGCCCGACGGTATGGTCAATATCATTGGCGTGGGCAGCTGCCCTTCCCGTGGTATGGATAAAGGTGGGGTAAACGACCTTGAGTCGGTGGTGAAATGCGTTCAGCGCGCCATCGACCAGGCTGAATTGATGGCAGATTGCCAGATTTCCTCTGTCTATCTGGCTCTTTCTGGTAAGCACATCAGCTGCCAGAATGAAATCGGTATGGTGCCGATTTCTGAAGAAGAAGTGACGCAGGAAGACGTTGAGAACGTTGTCCACACGGCGAAATCTGTGCGTGTTCGCGACGAGCACCGTGTGCTGCATGTGATCCCGCAAGAATACGCGATCGACTACCAGGAAGGTATCAAGAATCCGGTCGGTCTGTCGGGCGTACGTATGCAGGCAAAAGTGCACCTGATCACATGTCACAACGATATGGCGAAGAACATTGTAAAAGCCGTTGAACGTTGTGGCCTGAAAGTTGACCAACTAATTTTCGCCGGACTTGCCGCGAGCTATTCCGTGCTGACCGAAGACGAACGTGAACTGGGCGTCTGTGTGGTCGATATTGGTGGTGGTACAATGGACATGGCTGTCTATACCGGCGGTGCGTTGCGCCACACCAAAGTGATCCCGTACGCCGGGAATGTGGTGACCAGCGATATCGCTTACGCCTTTGGTACGCCACCGAGCGATGCAGAGGCGATTAAAGTGCGCCACGGTTGCGCGCTGGGCTCTATCGTCGGCAAAGACGAGAGCGTTGAAGTACCGAGCGTAGGCGGTCGACCGCCGCGCAGTTTGCAACGCCAGACGCTGGCAGAGGTAATTGAGCCGCGTTATACCGAGCTGCTCAACCTGGTCAACGAAGAGATTTTGCAGTTACAGGAACAGCTTCGCCAGCAGGGTGTGAAACATCATCTCGCAGCGGGGATTGTATTAACCGGCGGGGCAGCGCAAATTGAAGGTCTTGCGGCCTGCGCTCAGCGCGTGTTCCATACGCAGGTGCGTATTGGTGCGCCGCTGAATATCACCGGTTTAACGGATTATGCTCAGGAGCCGTACTATTCAACGGCGGTGGGCCTGCTGCACTACGGGAAAGAATCCCATTTAAGTGGTGAGGCAGAGGTGGAAAAACGCGTCTCGGTGGGGTCGTGGGTCAAACGACTTAACACCTGGTTGCGAAAAGAATTTTAATTTTTTAAGAGACCGGAGAGAATTAGCGGTCTCGGGCGACAGGCACAACGGAGAGAGAGATTATGTTTGAACCTATGGAATTAACCAACGACGCGGTGATTAAAGTCATCGGCGTCGGTGGCGGCGGCGGTAACGCCGTAGAGCACATGGTGCGCGAGCGCATCGAAGGTGTTGAATTCTTCGCGGTGAACACCGATGCGCAGGCGCTGCGTAAAACGGCTGTTGGCCAGACGATTCAGATCGGTGGTGGCATCACCAAAGGTCTGGGAGCAGGGGCTAACCCGGAAGTGGGCCGCAACGCGGCTGAAGAAGATCGTGAAGCGCTGCGCGCTGCACTGGACGGTGCAGACATGGTCTTCATCGCAGCGGGTATGGGTGGCGGTACAGGTACCGGTGCAGCACCCGTTGTAGCGGAAGTCGCTAAAGATTTAGGTATTCTGACCGTTGCTGTCGTGACCAAGCCTTTCAACTTTGAAGGTAAGAAGCGTATGGCTTTCGCGGAGCAGGGTATCACCGAGCTGTCCAAGCACGTGGACTCTCTGATTACCATTCCGAACGACAAGCTGCTGAAAGTGCTGGGTCGCGGTATCTCTCTGCTGGACGCCTTTGGCGCGGCAAACGACGTGCTGAAAGGCGCGGTTCAGGGTATCGCTGAACTGATTACCCGTCCTGGCCTGATGAACGTTGACTTTGCAGACGTTCGCACCGTGATGTCCGAGATGGGCTACGCGATGATGGGCTCTGGCGTGGCGAGCGGTGAAGACCGTGCGGAAGAAGCCGCTGAAATGGCGATCTCTTCTCCACTGCTGGAAGATATCGATCTGTCTGGCGCGCGCGGCGTGCTGGTCAACATTACCGCTGGCTTTGACCTGCGTCTGGATGAGTTCGAAACCGTGGGTAACACCATCCGTGCATTCGCCTCTGACAACGCGACCGTTGTTATCGGTACGTCCCTTGACCCGGAAATGAACGACGAACTGCGTGTGACTGTTGTGGCCACCGGTATCGGTATGGACAAGCGTCCTGAGATCACCCTCGTGACCAACAAACAGACTCAGCAGCCGGTGATGGATCGTTACCAGCAGCACGGTATGTCGCCTCTGACTCAGGAGCAAAAACCGGCTGCGAAAGTGGTGAACGACCCGACTCCACAAACGGCAAAAGAGCCAGATTATCTGGATATCCCGGCGTTCCTGCGTAAGCAAGCTGACTAAGAATTGGCTGGAATTTGGGGATTTGCGCTCTTTGTGCTAAACTGGCCCACCGTTAGTGATATACACTCTCGGTTGGATAGTTAATTTGGCGAGATTATACGATGATCAAACAAAGGACACTTAAACGTATCGTTCAGGCGACGGGTGTCGGTTTACATACCGGCAAGAAAGTCACACTGACGTTACGCCCTGCGCCGGCCAATACCGGGGTCATCTATCGTCGCACCGACTTGAATCCACCGGTAGATTTTCCGGCCGATGCCAAATCTGTGCGTGATACTATGCTCTGTACTTGTCTGGTGAACGAGCATGACGTGCGGATTTCTACCGTAGAGCACCTGAACGCCGCCCTGGCGGGTCTGGGTATCGACAACATTATGGTTGAAGTCGATGCGCCAGAAATCCCGATCATGGACGGGAGTGCTGCTCCGTTCGTTTATTTGTTGCTGGATGCCGGCATCGAAGAACTGAACTGCGCGAAGAAATTTGTTCGCATTAAAGAGACCGTTCGCGTCGAAGATGGCGACAAATGGGCTGAATTCAAACCGTACAATGGTTTCTCGTTGGACTTCACCATCGATTTTAACCATCCGGCGATTGACTCCAGCACCCAGCGCTATGCGATGAACTTCTCTGCGGATGCGTTCATGCGTCAGATCAGCCGAGCACGTACCTTCGGCTTTATGCGTGATATCGAATATCTGCAATCCCGCGGCCTGTGCCTGGGCGGCAGCTTCGATTGTGCCATCGTTGTTGACGATTATCGCGTACTGAACGAAGATGGCCTGCGTTTTGAAGATGAATTTGTCCGTCACAAAATGCTGGACGCGATCGGCGACCTCTTCATGTGTGGTCACAACATCATTGGTGCCTTTACCGCGTTTAAATCCGGTCATGCACTGAACAACAAACTGTTGCAGGCCGTCCTGGCAAAACAGGAAGCCTGGGAATATGTGACCTTCGAAGACGAAGCTGAACTGCCGCTGGCGTTCAAAGCCCCGACTATGGTCCTGGCGTAACGGTTAAAGCCGTTTCGTAAGAAAAGCGACTGGTTCACCTGGTACTCTCTCCGACCAGGGAAGCCAGTCGTTTTTATTTCTGCCCTTTCTGGATTTGTCTCTCTCACCCCTGGCCTGTGTTGGGTGCCAAATAACGGTGTGTTCGCTGCATTAATGACCGTTTTTACCTGCTGCAAGGTGTCATTCCTGCTGTCGTGTATTGGCTTTAGTGGTAATATCTGGGCGCTAAAAAAGAATAACTGAACTCAGCCTGCACTGGCGGGCGAACGTGGTGGAGCAAGTGAGCGGAATACTGACGCGCTGGCGACAATTTGGCAGACGTTACTTCTGGCCGCATCTCTTATTGGGGATGGTCGCGGCGAGTCTCGGCTTGCCTGTGCTCAGCAACAGCGCAGACGCGGCAACGCCAGCACGTTCCACGACGACCAAACACGATCTCACCACGCGGGTTAACTTCACTAATCTCGCATGGCTTGAAGCCAACCGTCGTCCCAATTTCTCCGTTGATTACTGGCAGCAACACGCGATTCGCACGGTTATTCGCCATCTGTCGTTCGCGATGGCGCCGCAGACGATGCCTGTTGCTGAAGAAACGCTGCCGGTCCAGGCTCAGCACCTTGCTCTGCTCGATACGCTCAATGCGCTTCTGACGCAGGACAACCAGCCGCCTGTGACCGTGAGTCAGACGGCGCAAACTGCTTTTGTTTCCCCCGCATCCTTCTCTGTTTCGACCTGGATTAGCCAGGTTCACGGCATCCGTGCCGGGCCTCAACGCCTCAGCTAAATTAACCCTTTTTCAATACCTTAATTTATCTGCCCGACTGGGGCGTTTGAGATTTTATTATGCTAATCAAATTGTTAACCAAAGTTTTTGGTAGTCGTAACGATCGTACCCTGCGCCGCATGCGCAAAGCTGTGAACGTCATCAACGGTATGGAACCGGCGATGGAGAAGCTCTCTGATGATGAACTGAAAGCAAAAACCGCGGAGTTCCGTGCGCGTCTGGAGAAAGGCGAAACCTTAGAAAGCCTGATCCCGGAAGCCTTTGCCGTAGTACGTGAGGCCAGTAAACGCGTGTTCGGCATGCGTCACTTCGACGTGCAGCTGCTGGGCGGGATGGTGCTCAACGAGCGCTGCATCGCGGAAATGCGTACCGGTGAAGGTAAAACCCTGACTGCAACGCTGCCGGCTTACCTGAATGCGCTGACGGGTAAGGGCGTTCACGTTGTTACCGTCAACGACTATCTGGCGCAACGCGACGCCGAAAATAACCGTCCACTGTTCGAATTCCTCGGCATGACCGTGGGCATTAACATGTCCGGCCTGCCGGCACCTGCGAAGCGTGAAGCCTACAACGCGGACATCACCTACGGCACCAACAACGAATACGGCTTCGACTACCTGCGTGACAACATGGCGTTCAGCCCTGAAGAGCGCGTCCAGCGTAAACTGCACTATGCGCTGGTGGATGAGGTTGACTCCATTCTGATCGATGAAGCGCGTACCCCGCTGATCATCTCCGGCCCGGCCGAAGACAGCTCCGAGATGTACCGTAAAGTCGACAAAATCATTCCACACCTGCTGCGTCAGGAGAAAGAAGACTCCGATACTTTCCAGGGTGAAGGTCACTTCTCCGTGGATGAAAAAGCGCGTCAGGTCAACCTGACCGAACGCGGCCTGGTGAAAATCGAAGAGCTGCTGGTGGCTGAAGGCATTATGGAAGAGGGCGAGTCTCTGTACTCCCCGAGCAACATTATGCTGATGCACCACGTAACGGCTGCACTGCGCGCGCACGCCCTGTTCACCCGCGACGTTGACTACATCGTTAAAGACGGTGAAGTCATCATCGTCGATGAACACACCGGTCGTACCATGCAGGGACGTCGCTGGTCCGATGGTCTGCACCAGGCCGTGGAAGCGAAAGAAGGCGTGGATATTCAGAACGAAAACCAGACGCTGGCGTCTATCACCTTCCAGAACTACTTCCGTCTGTACGAGAAGCTGGCGGGGATGACCGGTACCGCAGATACCGAAGCGTTTGAGTTTAGCTCCATCTATAAGCTGGATACCGTGGTAGTACCAACCAACCGTCCAATGATCCGTAAGGATATGCCGGACCTGGTTTACATGACCGAAGCGGAAAAAATCCAGGCGATCATCGAAGATATTCGCGATCGTACCGCGAAGGGCCAGCCGGTTCTGGTGGGGACCATCTCCATCGAGAAATCTGAAGTGGTGTCTAACGAGCTGACCAAGGCGGGCATCAAGCACAACGTGCTGAACGCCAAGTTCCACGCTAAAGAAGCAGATATCGTTGCGCAGGCGGGTTACCCGGCTGCCGTAACCATCGCTACCAACATGGCGGGTCGTGGTACCGATATTATGCTCGGCGGTAGCTGGCAGGCCGAAGTGGCCGAGCTGGAAAACCCAACCCCGGAGCAAATCGCGCAGATCAAAGCCGACTGGCAGGTGCGTCACGACGCGGTGCTGGCATCCGGTGGTCTGCACATCATTGGTACCGAGCGTCATGAATCTCGTCGTATCGATAACCAGCTGCGCGGTCGTGCGGGCCGTCAGGGTGATGCCGGTTCTTCCCGCTTCTATCTGTCCATGGAAGATGCGCTGATGCGTATTTTCGCCTCTGACCGTGTGTCCGGCATGATGCGTAAACTGGGCATGAAACCTGGCGAAGCGATCGAGCACCCGTGGGTTACCAAAGCGATTGCCAACGCCCAGCGTAAAGTAGAAAGCCGCAACTTCGACATTCGTAAGCAACTGCTGGAATATGATGACGTTGCCAACGACCAGCGTCGTGCAATCTATACCCAGCGTAACGAACTGCTGGACGTGTCCGACGTGAGCGAAACCATCAACAGCATTCGCGAAGATGTGTTCAAAGCCACTATCGACGCGCACATTCCACCGCAGTCTCTGGAAGAGATGTGGGATATCGAAGGCCTGCAGGAACGTCTGAAAAACGACTTCGACCTCGAACTGCCAATCAAAGAGTGGCTGGACAAAGAGCCTGAGCTGCACGAAGAGACCCTGCGCGAGCGTATCTACGAAACCGCGCTGGACGTCTATAAGCGTAAGGAAGAAGTGGTTGGCGCTGAGATGATGCGCCACTTCGAGAAAGGCGTAATGTTGCAGACCCTGGACTCCCTGTGGAAAGAGCACCTGGCGGCAATGGACTACCTGCGTCAGGGTATCCACCTGCGTGGTTATGCGCAGAAAGATCCGAAGCAGGAGTACAAGCGTGAATCCTTCTCCATGTTTGCTGCCATGCTGGAGTCGCTGAAGTATGAAGTCATCAGCACTCTGAGCAAAGTTCAGGTGCGTATGCCGGAAGAAGTGGAAGCGATGGAGCAGCAGCGTCGTGAAGAAGCTGAGCGTCTGGCACAGATGCAGCAGCTGAGTCATCAGACCGATGAGAGCGAAGCCGCAGCGGCAATCGCAGCGCAGACGGGCGATCGTAAAGTCGGTCGTAACGATCCGTGCCCATGCGGTTCCGGCAAAAAATACAAGGCGTGCCACGGCCGCCTGAGCTAAGAACATAACAAAACGAAAAGGCGCAGATATCTGCGCCTTTTTTATGGACGTGACATGATGAAAACACTGCAAATTGCTGTCGGGATCATTCGCAACCCGCAAAACCAGATCTTCATTACCCAACGTGCCGCCGATGCGCATATGGCCAACAAATGGGAATTCCCCGGCGGGAAAATCGAATCAGGTGAAACGCCGGAGCAGGCGCTGGTGCGTGAGCTTCAGGAAGAGGTGGGGATCACCCCGCTTGATGCAACGCTGTTCGATAAGCTGGAGTACCAGTTTCCGGACAGGCACATCACGCTCTGGTTCTGGCTGGTGGAAAACTGGGAAGGTGAGCCATGGGGAAAAGAGGGGCAGCCGGGTAACTGGATTGAGCTTCAGGCCAGCGATGCGGAAAAATTCCCGCCTGCCAATGAGCCTGTGATCCTCCGGCTGGTCGCACAACCGTAGGCCTGCTAAGCGAAGCGCCAGCAGGCTTTAAATGTTACTGCTGGTTTTCGCTCCAGTCATCGCTATCCGAGAGATCGCCTTCGCTCGGAATGCGTTTCTCTTCCGCCGCCCATTCGCCCAGGTCTATAAGTTGACAGCGTTTGCAGCAGAATGGGCGAAATGGACTCACTTCTCCCCAGACGACAGTTTTCCCACAGGTTGGGCAGTTTACGGTGGTTACGTCAGACATCGGCACTCCTTAACAACAGGCCAGTTCAAAATCGAGGCGTTCCGGCACGGTGCCATGCTCACTGTCCAGCGGCATAAAGCGGATCGCGAAACGGCTTTTATGTCCGGAAATTTGCGGGTAAAGCTGCTCGCCAAGAGAGAGATTCAAACGCAGAAGATCGGCGTCGTCGCCGTTATCCTGATAAAAACCGTTGAGACTGGTCTGCTTGCGGAACGGGGCAGAGTTACGCACAAGATCGAGGATCAGGGATAACGTTTGATTCATCGGCTCCAGACTGCCCATCCAGCTGTTTACCTGGCGATCGCGCTGTTCCTGCGGCATGTGCAGCCACATATGCAGCGTTGGAAGGTCAAAGCTACAGCAACCGCCCGGTATGCTCAGACGCTGACGCACCAGCGCAATCAGACGGTCCTCGCGTAAAAATTGTCCAACGCGTGGCGCGGCCATCAGCGTCGCGCTGCTGTTTTTTAGCTGCTGGCGTAAAGCGTCAATTCGACTTTTATCTACGCCCGGTACTTCGGCCCAGGCCTGTAATTTACGCTGCTGGCGCTCCAGCTCTTTCAACAGCTCAGTGCGGACATCGCCGCGTTCAATCACATCCAGCAGATCGCCCACGTTGCGGAAAAAATGCAGCGCGGTGGCATGATCGTTGACGGGCAGATGTTGTGAAAGTTGTTGAATAAGAAATTCTATGCGTAGCCAGGTACGCATTTTTTCGTTAAGCGGATGCTCAAAAAGGATATGAGTCGACATTATGGTTTTTCCTGTGCAACGGCCTGCGCGGCGAAGGTCAGATACTGCGCATGCAGACGAGCAACATCCGATGCAATGGCATCTGGTGCGCCGTTATTATCAATAACATCATCCGCAACGGCGAGGCGCGCTTCGCGCGTGGCCTGTGCGGCAAGAATTTGTTCAGCATGCTCGCGTGAAACATGGTCACGCGCCATGGTTCTCTGGATTTGCGTTTCGCGGGAAACGTCAATCACCAGCGTTCTGTCTGCTTTATTTTGAAGCTGATTTTCCACCAGTAACGGGATCACCCACAACACATAGGGCGAACTGGCTGCGGCAATCTGACGCTGAGTTTCATGGTGGATAATGGGGTGGAGCAGGGCATTAAGCCAGGCTTTTTCCGCCGGATCGGAAAATATGCACTCACGCAACTGCCGACGATTCAGGGTGCCGTCAGCCTGTATCACACGGCGACCAAAATGCGCTTCGATGGCGTTTAAGGCGGGTGTATTGGGTTCTACCACCTGACGGGCAATGATATCGGCGTCGATAATCGTGATGCCGAGACGAGCAAACGCGTGCGCAACGGTGCTTTTACCACTACCGATGCCGCCGGTTAATGCGACGATATACCCCATTAAATCAGATCCTGGGAATTATTCAGTTTTAAAATCAGTTGCTTAAAATTCAAACTTACAACAGCCAATGTTTAGCTCTCTTTACCCGCTTTTTACCAGGTAAATTTATAGGATTGTAGCGTAAAAAAAGAGAATTTCGCAGTCTTGCGGAGCAGGTATTAGTGCGTATGATAGCGTCACTGGAGTTGTGCTTTTAATATATTTGCCTCTAACCCCAGGAATCCGCACATGCGTATTGAAGAAGATCTGAAGTTAGGTTTCAAAGACGTTCTTATCCGCCCTAAACGCTCTACACTGAAAAGTCGCTCAGACGTTGAACTCGAACGTCAATTCACCTTTAAGCATTCCGGTCAGACGTGGTCTGGCGTGCCGATTATCGCGGCCAATATGGACACCGTCGGGACCTTCGAGATGGCGACCGCGCTGGCGCAATTCGACATCCTTACTGCGGTACATAAACACTACAGCCCTGAGGAGTGGAATGCGTTTGTCGCCTCCGCCTCGGCTGACGTGGTGAAGCATGTGATGGTCTCGACCGGTACGTCTGATGCAGATTTCGAGAAAACCAAACAGATCCTGAACGCCAATCCGGCGCTGAATTTTGTCTGCATTGACGTGGCAAATGGTTATTCCGAGCATTTCGTCCAGTTCGTCAGCAAGGCGCGTGAAGCCTGGCCAACCAAAACCATCATCGCGGGCAACGTGGTGACCGGTGAAATGTGTGAAGAGCTGATCCTCTCCGGGGCCGACATTGTGAAAGTAGGCATTGGCCCGGGGTCCGTTTGCACCACGCGCGTGAAAACCGGTGTGGGTTATCCGCAGCTGTCTGCGGTAATTGAATGCGCTGACGCCGCGCACGGTCTGGGCGGCCAGATCATCAGCGACGGTGGCTGCACCATGCCAGGCGATGTGGCGAAAGCCTTCGGCGGCGGCGCGGACTTCGTGATGCTCGGTGGCATGCTGGCCGGCCACGAAGAGAGCGGTGGTACCGTGGTGGAAGAGAACGGTGAGAAATTCATGCTGTTCTACGGAATGAGCTCTGAATCTGCGATGACCCGTCACGTGGGGGGTGTCGCGAAATACCGTGCGGCGGAAGGCAAAACCGTTAAGCTGCCACTGCGTGGCCCGGTCGAAAACACGGCGCGCGATATCCTCGGCGGTCTGCGTTCTGCCTGCACCTACGTTGGGGCTTCCCGCCTGAAAGAGCTGACGAAACGCACGACGTTTATCCGCGTTCAGGAGCAGGAAAACCGCGTATTTAATAGCCTCTGACGGCTACGGCTGGCGCGCGTCCGTGCGCCAGCATTACCCCGCGCTCATTGCATCCCCCAGATGGAAAATTGGCAGATACATCGCCACCACCAGCGTGCCAATAATCAGACCTGTCACGACCAGTAGCAAAGGCTCAAGAAGCGCCGCCAGATTGTCTGCCTGCTGAAATGTCTGTTCCGTATGATGGCGGGCCAGATTCATCAGCATCACATCCAGTGAACCCGATACTTCTCCGGTGCGAATGAGCTGAATACACAGTGGCGTAAAAACAGAGGCCTTCTGGAAGGAGGACCACACGGGCATCCCCTGTTCGATATCGCTGCGTATCTCACGGAGTTTCTCCTGCCAGTAGCCACTCTCAACGGTCTCCTCCACACTCTCCACTCCTTGTAAAAAGGCAATCCCGGCCTGCTGGGTTAATGACAGCACTGTAAAAATTTGCCCCAGTTTTTGCCCACGCATCAGCGTGCCCATCACCGGTACGTGTAATAAGACATACTGCCAGCGCGGATGCCGCCGCAGCTTACAGGCGATGACAACCATTGCCACGAGCAGGGCCAAAAGAGTGAGGATATGCGCCTGAACCAGGGCCGCCAGCCCCATGACTGCCTCCGTGAGCAAAGGGAGCGGGGTGTTGAACGTTTTGTAGATTGCAGCAAACTCAGGCAACACCAGTGTGACCATCGCCAGCACCACGAAAACGGCCAGCGTCAGGATGATCAGCGGATAGCGCAGCGCTTTCTTCACCTTTGCACTGAGCTGCTGCTGGGATTTTTGTTGCTGCGCAAGCTGACGGCAGCAGGCTTCGAGCTTACCCGTCAGCTCACCCGTCTTCACCATCGAGACATAA
The DNA here is from genome assembly GCF_001037655.1 of Enterobacter sp. MGH85. NCBI lineage: Bacteria > Pseudomonadati > Pseudomonadota > Gammaproteobacteria > Enterobacterales > Enterobacteriaceae > Enterobacter > Enterobacter sp. MGH85. The sequence goes on along the minus strand of NZ_KQ089925.1, from coordinate 109,718 downwards.
AGGGGGCTAAACACCTCTGGCCATTTCTTCATGGCCTCTGACAGGGCGCAACCTTCGCTCAGGTCATCAGCAAGACTGTGCAGCAGCGCCTGCCAGTGCTTCAAAGGATGCTGTTCCGCCAGCATGTGCAGGCTTTGGGACAGCGTTAGTCCGGCCTGTAGCAGCGTGGCGAGCTGGCGAAAAATATCGTAGCAGTGTTGCACCTGCCATCGGTGTCGCTGCTGGCAGCGTTTTAGCGCCAGCGGGTGCAGCTGTTTAAGCACCAGAGCCGTGTAAGCTGCGTTACGGTCGATGGCCCAGAGGGTGCCGGTTTGCACCTCCCCCTCGGTGGTCAGGGCACGCCAGCGCCAGAGCGAATTAGCAGCCATCGGGCATTCCCAGGACGCGCAACAGCTCTTCGAGCGTGGTCAGCCCTTGCTCCACGGACATGCAGCCATGCTCAAACAAAGATGTCATTCCCGCCTGACGTGCGCTGGACCCAATCACCTCCGTGCTTGCTCCGCTGGCGATGGCCTGCCGCAGCGTGTCGTCGATGACGAGCACTTCAAAAATGGCTACGCGACCATAAAAACCGTGGTAGCAGCGATCGCAACCGGTGGGTTGCCAGCGAGGAAGCGGCCGGGGCCACAGCGTGCGAGGTAATTCGGTGTGGCGGCTGGCTTCCTGTCGGCAGTACGGGCATAAACGACGCACCAGCCGCTGGGCAATCACCATCGAGAGCGCCGAAGAGATCATCCAGCGCGCGACGCCCATCTGTTGCAGCCGTACCAGCGTTTCAGTCGTCGAATTAGTATGGAGGGTGGACAGCACCAGATGCCCGGTTTGCGCCGCCTTAATGGCAATTTCTGCCGTTTCGCCGTCACGAATTTCACCCACCATAATGATGTCAGGATCCTGCCTGAGCAGGGCACGCAGCACGCTCTGGAAGGTCAGCCCCGCGCGCGGATTAATCTGCGTCTGGTTTAAGCCTGCAAGCGGGATTTCAACGGGATCTTCCACGCTGCAAATATTAACGTCAGGGGTATTTCGCGCCTGTAACGCGCTGTACAGCGTCACCGTTTTCCCGCTACCGGTCGGGCCGGTGACCAGAATCAATCCCTGAGGGCTGTTAAGCGCCCCGGCAAAACGGGCCTGCTGGTCTGCACTCATCCCCAGCAGTTCAAGCTCCAGTGCCTGCTGCACCTGGTGAAGCAGACGAAGCACGATTTTTTCTCCACCGCTACAGGGAAGGGTTGCGATACGAAAAGAGACGGGGACGCTTGCCAGCTCCACCGTAAACTGACCGTCCTGCGGCAGGCGGCGCTCCGCAATATCCAGTTGGCCCAGCACCTTCAGGCGTGCGGCAAGCGTCGTACCGAGGGCGGCGGAAACCGGCGGTTGCGGGTAGAGAACACCGTCGATTCGCAAACGGATCTGGTAGCCGTGCTCCGTCGGTTCAATATGGATGTCAGAAGCCCGCTGGTTCACTGCCTGCTGCAACGTTGTACTGAGCACGTCAGCGGCTGAGTTTGGCGCTATTCCCGGCAGGTGTGATGATGAGAGGGACTGAAGCCGTTTTTCCATCCGTTCGGCCGTCCAGCACTCAATATCAATACGTTTCTGCGTGGCGAAGCGTAACGCTTCCATCAGCTCAGAGGCAGGATTACCCACCACCGCAATGCTGATCATCTCGGTGTCGCTTGCGAGTAGCAGTGCGTGATGGCGCTGACAGAGCGTCATAAGCTGTTCGGTGTTCATTGTCCACTCCTGTCAGTTGTTGTCGAAGCGGAAAACATCTTCACAGGCTTGTCTGAGCGCCGTGTCGGACGCAATGTTGCAGGCGCGCGTCCAGCCCGTCATACCGTTACCGTCGCTCCAGATCGGTGTCATGAGCACTTCAAGTCCGTTAAGGCTTTCCTGCCCTGTTAACGATACGACCCCCTTCGCCACGCTCATCGCTGAAACGTAACGCGTGGTAGTCGGGGAGGGGATGCCATTGGTTCCTGCGTCGCAGCGATCCACACCACCACGATCCAGGGCGCAAAGCTCAATAGCGGTGCGGTAGGGAATGAACGTTTGCAGCATATCGGTGAGCGCTGCTTTTCGCAGGTAGTTCTGATAAGCCGGGATGCCAATCGCGCTCAGGATGGCAATAATGCCAATGACCACCATTAACTCAATCAGGGTAAATCCTTGTTGTCTGTTCATATCTGCTCCTTACGTTAAGTGGCGCTACTGTGGCAGTACCGGCGCGCAGAAACGAGGGGCAAAAGCGCGAACGTGAAAGGGTTTTCAGGGAAATGATTCAGTGTTGCAGAGAAGGACAGCGTAATTGCGAGCGGTTTCGTATTTCCCCTCTCCGGGCGGAGAGGGGAAGATCAGTTATTTGAAGCGCATCGAGAGGTCCAGGGCACGTACGTGCTTGGTCAGGGCGCCAACGGAGATATAATCGACGCCGGTTTCAGCAAATTCGCGGAGGGTGTCGAACGTCACGTTGCCGGACACCTCAAGCTGCGCCTGGCCGTTTGTGCGTTTGACCGCTTCACGCATCTGCTCCGTGTCGAAGTTATCGAGCATGATGATGTCAGCCCCCGCTTTAATGGCCTCGTCCAGCTCATCCAGCGTTTCCACTTCCACCTCAACCGGCACATCCGGATGCAGCCAGAAGGCTTTTTCCACGGCCTGACGTACCGAGCCAGAGGCAATAATGTGGTTCTCTTTGATCAGGAAGGCATCGGATAGCCCCAGACGATGGTTGGCGCCGCCACCGCAGAGCACGGCGTATTTCAGCGCGGTGCGCAGGCCCGGCAGGGTTTTACGGGTATCCAGTAGCTGCGTGCGGGTGCCTGCCAGCAGGTCAACGTAGCGGCGTACTTCACTGGCAACGCCAGAGAGCGTTTGCACAAAATTGAGCGCGGTGCGTTCACCGGTCAGCAAGACGCGGGACGGGCCGTCCAGCTCGAACAGTAGCTGATTTGCCGTGACCGCATCACCGTCCTCAACGTGCCATGTTACCTGCACCTCGTCGCCCGCCAGCTGGGTAAAGACCTCCTCAACCCAGCGTTTGCCGCAGAAAACCCCCGCTTCGCGGGTGATGACTACCGCGTGCGACCGTGTCTCTTTTGGCAACAATTGGGCGGTAATATCGTTATCGGCACTGACGTCACCGCCGAGGTCTTCTCTCAGGGCATGGGCAACGCTTGCCGGGATATCACTATTAATACGTTCCAGAAGCGCGTCACGTCGGTGGTCGGGGTTATAGCGGCGAGGCGGCATGATAAAACTCCAAATTGGTAACGAATCATAATATTGAAACATGCTACTCTGAACCGAGTAACAGCACCATAGATAAGGAGTTCCAGCATGTTGTTAGAAAACGGATGGCTGGTGGACGCGCGACATGTACCGTCGCCGCACCACGATTGCCGCCCGGAGGATGAAAAGCCCACACTGCTGGTGGTTCACAACATAAGTCTCCCGCCAGGTGAGTTTGGCGGTCCGTGGATCGACGCGTTATTCACGGGAACGATAGATCCCGATGCTCATCCTTACTTTGCTGAGATTGCGCATTTGCGTGTATCGGCGCACTGCCTGATCCGCCGTGATGGCGAAGTGGTTCAGTATGTTCCTTTTGATAAGCGAGCCTGGCATGCCGGCGTGTCGATGTATCAGGGGCGCGAGCGGTGCAATGATTTCTCCATTGGAATTGAACTGGAAGGAACGGACACCACGCCTTACACCGATGCGCAATATCAGAAACTGGTTGCTGTGACGCAAACTTTAGTGGGGCTTTATCCCGCCATTGCAGACAATATTACGGGGCACAGCGACATCGCCCCCGAAAGAAAAACCGACCCCGGCCCGGCGTTTGACTGGTCCCGGTTTCACGCCATGCTTACCACGTCGTCAGATAAGGAGATAACATGACGTTGTTTACCATGCTGCTGGTTATGATCGCCGAACGCCTGTTTAAGCTCGGCGAGCACTGGCATCTGGATCATCGGCTGGAAGTGTTATTCCGCCGGATCAGGCATTTTTCCATGCTACGCACGCTGCTTATGACGGCAGGTGTGATGGTGATTACGTTCCTGTTGCTACGCTCACTTTACGGCCTCTTTTTCAACGTGCCGCTGCTGGTGGTATGGATACTGCTGGGCGTGTTGTGTATTGGCGCGGGCAAGGTGCGTTTGCACTATCACGCGTATCTGAAAGCTGCTTCCCGGGATGATGTCCACGCGCGCGGCGCGATGGCGAGCGAGCTGACGATGATCCACGGCGTACCGCCGGACTGCGATGAACGCGAATTTCTGCGCGAGCTACAAAACGCGCTGCTGTGGATTAACTTCCGTTACTACCTGGCGCCGCTGTTCTGGTTTGTGGTGGGCGGTCCATGGGGACCGGTACTGCTGATGGGCTATGCTTTTCTGCGCGCCTGGCAGACCTGGCTTGCCCGCTACCTTACGCCGCATGAACGTCTCCAGTCCGGCATTGATGCCATTCTGCACGTGCTCGACTGGCTTCCGGTGCGACTGGTCGGCGTGGTCTATGCCCTCATCGGTCACGGTGAAAAGGCGTTGCCAGCGTGGTTTGCCTCCCTTGCAGACCGCCATACCGCGCAGTATCAGGTCTTAACCCGACTGGCTCAATTCTCGCTGGCTCGCGAGCCGCACACGAACAAAGTCGAAACGCCTAAAGCTGCCGTCTCGATGGCGAAAAAAACGTCGTTTGTGGTGGTGGTGATTGTGGCGTTGCTGACGATTTACGGCACGCTGGTCTGACCCAGCGCGCCGAAGCCGTTACAGCGTATCCGCAGGCGGGATGCCGAAATCAGGCATCCCGTTGTCGTCCCAGCGGACGAGCTTCAGGCGAGTGTGGCGATTCGGATCGTAAAGCGGATCGCCTTCAATTTCAGTGTAGTTTCGCGCGTGGTAGACCAGCACATCGTCGCCTTCCGGCGTCTGCGTAAAGCTGTTATGGCCTGGTCCATACTGACGGTTTTCGTAGCTGGTGACGAACACCGGGCGCGGGGATTTATGCCAGTTAGCCGGGTTTTGCGGATCGGCATCTACGTCTATCCACAGTAATCCCATGCAGTAATTCTCGTCGGTGGCGCTGGCGGAATAGCTGATAAATAGCTTATCACCATGGAACAGCACCGCCGGGCCTTCGTTGACCCAGAATCCGCGGCACTCCCAGTCATATTCCGGTTTACTGAGCATCACCGGCTCGCCTTTCAGCGTCCACGGATTTTCCGTTTCACACAGGTAAAGATTGGAGTTACCGGAAATGTCCGGGGCTTTTTGCGCCCACAGATACCAGCGTTTGCCCTGATGCACAAAGGTAGTGGCATCCAGCGCGAAGGTGTCAAACGGGGTTTTGATTTGCCCTTTTTCCACCCACGTACCGGTGAGCGGATCGCGATCTGCGCATTCAATGGCGAACATGCGATGCTGGAACATCCCGAGTTCGTCGAGCGCCTGGGTATGTGTGGCGGCAAAGTAGATGTACCACTTGCCGTCGATATGATGCAGTTCCGGTGCCCAGATCAGCTGGCTCATCGGGCCGGTGTCGGGCTTGCGCCAGACAACTACCTCTTCGGCATTGCCTAAATCTTCCAGCGAGTCCGCGCGGCGGATCGCCAGCCGGTCATACTCCGGCACGGAGGCGATAAAGTAATATTGTCCTTCGTGGCGCAGGATATACGGGTCGGCGCGTTGTTCAATAAACGGGTTTGGCCAGGTTTGCATTCGGCTTTCCTTATTTAGTCTCAGCGGCTTTAAATTCCTGATAGTCGCTCAGTTCACGATAGTTGGTGCGACGCTTCTCCAGATCGGACTGGATTTGCTTCATGGTCTCACGGTCCACTTTCAGCAGACGTACAACGCCCGCGGTAATTAAATATCCAATGCCAGGAATGACGGTAAAGAGCAGCACAATGCCGTTGATGGCATCCGCGCTCTGCGCTTTTGCGCCCGCGTCATAACCGTACCAGGAGAGCAGGAAGCCAACCATCGCCCCGGCAATCGCCAGACCCAGCTTCAGGAAGAAGATGTTGCCGGAGAAGCTGATCCCGGTGATACGTTTCCCGGTTTTCCATTCACCGTAGTCGTCCACGTCGGCCATCAGTGACCAGTGCAGAGGGGATGGGATCTGGTGCAGGATATTCAGCAGGACGTAAAGCACAACAATGGTTGTCGTCGCTTTCGGGTCGAAGAAGTAGAAGGCGCAGGAGAAAATCGCCAGCGCGATGTTGGTCCAGAAGAAGACCTTCAGCTTGCACCAGCGGTCGGTCAGCACTTTCGCCAGCATACTACCGAACATCATGCCGACAACGCCCAGGCTGATAAACAGCGTGGCGAAATGGGTGCTTTGCCCCATTACCCAGGTGACGTAATACATGGTGGCCGCCATGCGGATAAAGCCCGGGCAGACGTTGCAGAGCGTCAGAAGCAGAATGCGCACCCACTGGTCATTCTTCCACACATCCTTCAGGTCGTTTTTCAGTTCGTCATGGGTTTGTACCGCCGGGCGAACGCGCTCGCGCACCGTGGCGAAGCAGAACAGGAACATGCAGGTACCAATCAGCGCCAGCACGGTCATCGCCATCTGGTAGCCTTTGGCTTTGTTATCCCCACCGAACCAGTCGGCCATTGGCAGGAGCGTAAGCGACAGCAGCAGCGTGGCGATACCGACCATAACAAAACGATAGGACTGGCAGGCAACGCGCTCTTTCGGGTCGTTGGTGATCACGCCACCGAGCGAGCAGTACGGAATGTTGATGGCGGTATAGGTCAGCGACAGCAGGAAGTAGGTGACAAATGCATAGATAACTTTGCTGTTATAGCTCCACTCTGGGGTGGTGAACATCAGGATGCTGAACAGCGCATAGGGGAAGGCAATCCACAGTAGCCATGGACGAAATCGGCCATATTTGCTGCGGGTACGGTCGGCAATCGCGCCCATGATTGGGTCCGTTACGGCGTCAATCACGCGAACGGACAGCAGCAGTACCCCAACCAGCGCAGGCGCCAGACCAAAAATATCCGTATAAAAATAGTTAACAAATAACATGATGGCGCCAAAGATAATGTTGCATCCGGCGTCACCCATGCCATAGCCGATCTTTTCTTTTACTGACAGTTTGTTGTTATCCATCGACAGATCTCCGGGTTTCGGTATGGAGAGAATTATTCGCTGGCAAACGGATATATGCGTTGCAATATAAGGGCGGTGATATGGAGGATTTTGCTGTTGGCGTGAATTTGTGAGGAAGGTAACAAGACGCTGTACCCGCAACCGCGGGTACAGCGAGAAAACACTTAGTGCGCTTTCACCGTTTTGGCGTTTTTCTGTTTCACCATATAGCCCACGCCGAGGATCGCAATCCACACCGGGATGAGGTAGACGGAAATCGCCATGCCTGGCGTGATGAGCATGATGACCAGCACGGCCGCCATGAACAGCAGGCAAACCCAGTTCCCCAGCGGATAGAGCAGGGCAGGGAAGCGCGTGGTTACGCCCTGCTGCTGCTTGGCGCGGCGGAACTTGATGTGCGCGAGGCTAATCATCGCCCAGTTGATCACCAGCGCGGAAACCACCAACGCCATCAGCAGGCCGAAGGCCGATTCCGGTGCCAGGTAGTTAATCAGAACGCAAAGCGCCGTCACGACCGCCGACACGATAATGGTGTTAACCGGTACGCCACGTTTATCAACGGTAAGCAGCGCTTTCGGTGCGTTGCCCTGTTGCGCCAGGCCGAACAGCATACGGCTGTTGCAGTAAACGCAGCTGTTATAAACAGAGAGCGCGGCGGTCAGCACTACGACGTTAAGCGCGTTCGCCACGAAGGTGTCGCCCAGCTCGTGGAAGATCAGCACAAACGGGCTGGTATCCGCCGTGACGCGTGTCCATGGCAGCAGGGAGAGCAGGACCGCCAGGGAGCCCACGTAGAAGATCAGAATACGGTAGATAACCTGATTTGTGGCTTTCGGGATGCTCTGCTCCGGGTTGTCGGCTTCCGCGGCGGTGATGCCCACCAGCTCCAGACCGCCGAAGGAGAACATAATGATCGCCATCATCATTACCAGGCCGGTCATGCCGTGCGGCAGGAACCCGCCCTGTTCCCAGAGGTTGCGTACGGTTGCCTGCGGGCCACCGTTGCCGCTGAAGAGCAACCAGCCGCCAAAAATGATCATCGCTACAACGGCAATTACTTTGATAATGGCGAACCAGAACTCCATTTCCCCAAACACTTTCACGTTGGTCAGGTTAATGGCGTTGATCAGCACGAAGAAGACTGCCGCAGACGCCCAGGTGGGGATCTCCGGGTACCAGAATTGAATGTATTTACCGACGGCGGTGAGTTCCGCCATAGCAACCAGCACGTAAAGAACCCAGTAGTTCCATCCGGAGGCGAAGCCCGCAAAGCTGCCCCAGTATTTGTAGGCAAAGTGGCTAAAAGAGCCTGCAACCGGCTCCTCAACGACCATTTCCCCTAACTGGCGCATAATCAAAAACGCAATGAAACCTGCAATCGCGTAACCCAGAATGATGCCCGGACCGGCCGACTGGATAACGGACGCACTGCCCAGAAACAGGCCAGTACCAATAGCACCGCCCAGGGCGATGAGCTGAATATGGCGGTTTTTAAGGCCGCGCTTTAGCTGATCGCCATGCTGTTGAGCTTCCATTTGAAACCTCGTGTGTGGTTGTTATGTTCACGCTGTGCGTGTGTAATTATGAAAGTCCATATTCTGTATTTATTTCTTTACGGTTAACGATACCGAAAAAAGCGGAGATGGCTTCCGTTAGCGCCAGAATAGTGGTAAGTGCCAGCGAATGCACCTGCTTTATGAAGGGCTGATGACGACTTGAATAAAAAGAAACCAATTGTAAATCGGTACGTTAACCCCTCATACCCCAACCTATAGAATAGAAATGCGTCATAAGTGGGCGAATTTTCATATTTTGCCTTGTTGAATCGCTTCAGATTGCAAAATCCCTCGTTTAAATATGGTTAAAACTGCCCCTTTGGGAGTAACCATTTCATTTGTGCAAAGTTACATTCCTGAAACGTTAGTTCTGTAAGGTTGTTAAAATGTGCCGGGTTTCCTGATTTCAATCAAAACCAATATGGACAGAAGGTGAATACTTTGTTACTTTAGCGATACGAACATGAAATTGGTAAGACCAATTGACTCCGGGCAAAAAGGCGTAAGACAGGGAATATGGCCTACAGCAAAATTCGCCAACCAAAACTTTCCGATGTGATTGAGCAGCAGCTGGAGTTTTTGATTCTCGAAGGGACACTGCGCCCGGGCGAGAAACTCCCGCCAGAACGCGAGCTGGCAAAACAGTTCGACGTTTCACGCCCCTCTCTGCGTGAGGCGATTCAACGTCTCGAAGCAAAGGGCCTGTTGCTCCGTCGTCAGGGTGGCGGAACCTTTGTGCAAAACAGCCTGTGGCAGAGCTTCAGCGACCCGCTGGTAGAACTTCTCTCTGACCACCCAGAATCCCAGTTTGATCTGCTTGAGACCCGTCACGCGCTGGAAGGTATCGCGGCCTATTACGCCGCCCTTCGCAGCACTGATGAAGACCGCGTACGTATTCGCGAGCTGCATCAGGCCATTGAACGGGCACAGCAGTCCGGCGACTTAGACGCCGAATCCAGCGCCGTTGTCCAGTATCAAATTGCCGTCACCGAAGCAGCGCACAACGTGGTGCTCCTCCATCTGCTACGCTGCATGGAGCCCATGCTGGCCCAGAACGTTCGTCAGAATTTTGAATTGTTGTATGCCCGTCGGGAGATGCTCCCGCTGGTAAGTAACCATCGCACCCGAGTATTCGAGGCGATAATGGCCGGGGAACCGGAGCAGGCGCGTGAAGCGTCGCACCGCCATCTGGCTTTCATTGAGGAAATCTTGCTGGACCGCAGCCGTGAACAATCGCGTCGCGAGCGTTCATTGCGCCGCATACAGCAACGAAAGGATTAAGCGCCAGGTACTTTTAGAGCGCGGCAACTAAACGCAGAACCTGTCTTATTGTGTTCTTAACCGAGAGCACAATGGGACAGGTTCCAGACAAATCAACGTATTAGATAGATAAGGAATACCCCCATGTCAGAACGTCTCCAAAATGACGTGGATCCGATCGAAACTCGCGACTGGCTACAGGCGATCGAATCGGTCATCCGTGAAGAAGGTGTTGAGCGTGCTCAGTATCTGATTGATCAGCTGCTTTCAGAAGCGCGCAAAGGCGGCGTGAAAGTGGCTTCAGGTGCAGGGGCTAGCAACTACGTAAACACGATTGCCGTCGAAGACGAACCGGAATACCCGGGCAATCTGGATCTGGAACGCCGTATCCGTTCTGCTATCCGCTGGAACGCTATCATGACCGTTCTGCGCGCATCCAAGAAAGATCTGGAACTGGGTGGCCACATGGCGTCCTTCCAGTCCTCTGCGACCGTTTACGAAGTGTGCTTCAACCACTTCTTCCGTGCAGCCAACGAGAAAGACGGCGGCGATCTGGTGTACTTCCAGGGCCACATCTCTCCGGGCATCTATGCACGTGCCTTCCTGGAAGGTCGTCTGACTGAAGAGCAGATGAACAACTTCCGTCAGGAAGTTCACGGTAAGGGTCTGTCTTCTTATCCGCACCCTAAACTGATGCCTGAGTTCTGGCAGTTCCCGACCGTATCTATGGGTCTGGGTCCAATTGGTGCAATCTATCAGGCTAAATTCCTGAAGTACCTGGAACACCGTGGTCTGAAAGACACCTCTGAGCAGACCGTTTACGCCTTCCTGGGCGACGGTGAAATGGATGAGCCAGAATCTAAAGGCGCGATCACCATCGCGACCCGTGAGAAGCTGGACAACCTGTGCTTCATCATCAACTGTAACCTGCAACGTCTGGATGGTCCGGTAACCGGTAACGGCAAGATCATTAACGAACTGGAAGGCATCTTCGCGGGTGCAGGCTGGAACGTGATCAAAGTCATGTGGGGCGGTCGTTGGGATGAGCTGCTGCGTAAAGACACCAGCGGTAAACTGATCCAGCTGATGAACGAAACCGTTGACGGCGACTACCAGACCTTCAAATCCAAAGACGGTGCCTACGTTCGTGAGCACTTCTTCGGCAAATATCCTGAAACCGCAGCCCTGGTTGCAGACTGGACTGACGAGCAGATCTGGGCGCTGAACCGCGGTGGTCACGATCCGAAGAAAGTTTACGCTGCACTGAAAAAAGCGCAGGAAACCAAAGGTAAAGCGACTGTGATCCTGGCCCACACCATCAAAGGTTACGGCATGGGTGATACCGCAGAAGGTAAAAACATCGCTCACCAGGTTAAGAAAATGAACATGGACGGCGTGCGTTATATCCGCGACCGTTTCAACGTTCCAGTTACCGATGAGCAGGTAGAAAACCTGTCTTACATTACCTTCCCGGAAGGGTCTGAAGAGCATAAATACCTGCACGAACGTCGTCAGGCACTGAAAGGCTACCTGCCTGCTCGTCAGCCTAACTTCACCGAGAAGCTGGAACTGCCAGCCCTGGAAGACTTCTCTCAGCTGCTGGAAGAGCAGAACAAAGAGATCTCTACCACTATCGCTTTCGTTCGTGCCCTGAACGTGATGCTGAAGAACAAGTCAATCAAAGATCGTCTGGTTCCAATCATCGCCGACGAAGCGCGTACTTTCGGTATGGAAGGTCTGTTCCGTCAGATCGGTATCTACAGCCCGAACGGCCAGCAGTACACCCCGCAGGACCGTGAGCAGGTTGCATACTACAAAGAAGACGAGAAAGGTCAGATCCTTCAGGAAGGTATCAACGAACTGGGTGCAGGCGCATCCTGGCTGGCTGCTGCGACCTCTTACAGCACCAACAACCTGCCGATGATCCCGTTCTACATCTACTACTCCATGTTCGGGTTCCAGCGTATCGGTGATCTGTGCTGGCAGGCAGGCGACCAGCAGGCTCGCGGCTTCCTGATCGGTGGTACTTCTGGTCGTACGACCCTGAACGGTGAAGGTCTGCAGCACGAAGATGGTCACAGCCACATTCAGTCTCTGACTATCCCTAACTGTATCTCTTACGACCCGTCTTACGCGTACGAAGTGGCAGTCATCATGCATGACGGTCTGCAGCGCATGTACGGTGAAGCGCAAGAGAACGTTTACTACTACATCACCACCCTGAACGAAAACTACCACATGCCGGCAATGCCAGCAGGTGCCGAGGAAGGTATCCGTAAAGGTATCTACAAACTCGAAACCATCGAAGGTAGCAAAGGTAAAGTTCAGCTGCTGGGCTCCGGTTCTATCCTGCGTCACGTTCGTGAAGCAGCGCAGATCCTGGCGAAAGACTACGGTGTGGGTTCCGATGTGTACTCTGTGACCTCCTTCACTGAACTGGCGCGTGATGGCCAGGATTGTGAGCGCTGGAACATGCTGCACCCAATGGAAACCCCACGCGTTCCGTACATCGCTCAGGTGATGAACGACGCGCCAGCGGTGGCGTCTACTGACTATATGAAACTGTTCGCTGAGCAGGTTCGTACTTACGTTCCAGCTGATGATTATCGCGTACTGGGTACTGACGGCTTCGGTCGTTCTGACAGCCGCGAAAACCTGCGTCACCACTTCGAAGTTGATGCTTCCTACGTGGTAGTAGCAGCACTGGGCGAACTGGCTAAACGTGGCGAAATCGATAAGAAAGTGGTTGCGGACGCAATCACCAAATTCAACATCGATGCAGATAAAGTTAACCCGCGTCTGGCGTAAGAGGTAAAAGAATAATGGCTATCGAAATCAATGTACCGGACATCGGGGCTGATGAAGTTGAAATCACCGAGATCCTGGTCAAAGTAGGCGACAAAGTTGAAGCTGAACAGTCGCTGATCACCGTAGAAGGCGACAAAGCCTCTATGGAAGTCCCGTCTCCTCAGGCTGGCATCGTTAAAGAGATCAAAGTCTCTGTTGGCGATAAAACCGAGACTGGCAAACTGATCATGATTTTCGATTCCGCCGACGGTGCAGCAGCTGCTGCACCTGCGCAGGAAGAGAAGAAAGAAGCCGCTCCTGCTGCTGCTCCAGCAGCGGCCGCGGCAGCGAAAGAAGTAAATGTGCCTGACATCGGCGGTGACGAAGTTGAAGTTACCGAAATCCTGGTGAAAGTGGGCGACACCGTTGCGGCTGAGCAGTCACTGATCACCGTAGAAGGCGACAAAGCCTCTATGGAAGTGCCAGCACCGTTCGCCGGTACCGTTAAAGAGATCAAGATCAACACTGGCGACAAAGTGTCTACCGGCTCGCTGATCATGGTCTTCGAAGTGGCGGGTGCAGCACCTGCCGCTGCGCCTGCTCAGGCTGCTGCTCCGGCTCCGGCCGCTGCGCCAGCGGCTGCTGGCGGCGCGAAAGACGTTAACGTACCGGACATCGGCGGTGACGAAGTTGAAGTGACCGAAGTGATGGTGAAAGTGGGCGACAAAGTTGCCGCTGAACAGTCACTGATCACCGTTGAAGGCGACAAAGCTTCCATGGAAGTGCCTGCGCCGTTCGCCGGTACCGTTAAAGAGATCAAAATCAACACCGGCGACAAAGTGTCTACCGGCTCTCTGATCATGGTCTTCGAAGTGGAAGGCGCAGCGCCTGCCGCCGCTCCGGCTGCCGCGGCTGCTCCGGCACCTGCTGCTGCACCGGCTCAGGCTGCTAAACCTGCTGCTGCCCCTGCTGCTAAAGCAGAAAAATCTGAGTTCGCTGAAAACGACGCTTACGTCCACGCGACTCCGCTGATTCGTCGCCTGGCGCGCGAATTCGGTGTGAACCTGGCGAAAGTGAAGGGCACCGGCCGTAAAGGTCGTATCCTGCGCGAAGACGTTCAGGCTTACGTGAAAGACGCGGTGAAACGCGCCGAAGCTGCACCTGCGGCAGCCGCTGGCGGCGGTATCCCGGGCATGCTGCCATGGCCGAAAGTGGACTTCAGTAAGTTCGGTGAAATCGAAGAAGTGGAGCTGGGCCGTATCCAGAAAATCTCTGGTGCTAACCTGAGCCGTAACTGGGTGATGATCCCGCACGTTACGCACTTCGATAAGACCGATATCACCGATCTGGAAGCGTTCCGTAAACAGCAGAACGCCGAAGCTGAGAAGCGTAAGCTGGACGTGAAGTTCACCCCAGTGGTCTTTATCATGAAGGCCGTTGCCGCTGCCCTTGAGCAGATGCCACGCTTCAATAGCTCCCTGTCTGAAGACGGCCAGAAGCTGACGCTGAAGAAATACATCAACATCGGTGTTGCGGTTGATACGCCAAATGGTCTGGTGGTTCCGGTCTTCAAAGACGTGAACAAGAAGAGCATTACCGAGCTGTCCCGTGAACTGACCACCATCTCCAAAAAAGCGCGTGATGGTAAGCTGACTGCCGGCGAAATGCAGGGCGGCTGCTTCACTATCTCCAGCATCGGCGGCCTGGGTACCACCCACTTCGCGCCGATTGTAAACGCGCCGGAAGTGGCTATCCTCGGTGTGTCCAAGTCCGCGATGGAGCCGGTGTGGAATGGCAAAGAGTTCGTGCCGCGTCTGATGATGCCAATCTCTCTGTCCTTCGACCACCGCGTAATCGACGGGGCTGATGGTGCGCGTTTCATCACCATCATCAACAACACCCTGAGCGACATTCGCCGCCTGGTGATGTAATCGAAAAGCCGGCCAGTCGGCCGGCTTTTTTCTGATAATCTCATGGGGTTTTTGAGGTTATTGGTGAAAGCGATAATTCGTGAGCCGTTTGTTGTTTCAAAATTGTTAACAATTTTGTAAAATACGGGCGGATAGAACGACCCGGTGGACGACGGGTATACATTAAGAGGTCATGATGAGCACAGAAATCAAAACTCAGGTCGTAGTACTTGGGGCAGGCCCGGCAGGTTACTCCGCAGCATTTCGCGCCGCGGATTTAGGTCTGGAAACCGTCATCGTAGAACGTTACAGCACCCTCGGCGGTGTTTGTCTGAACGTCGGCTGTATCCCTTCTAAAGCGCTGCTGCACGTAGCGAAAGTTATCGAAGAAGCCAAAGCGCTGGCTGAACACGGTATCGTCTTCGGCGAGCCGAAAACCGATATCGACAAAATTCGTACCTGGAAAGAGAAAGTTATCACTCAGCTGACCGGAGGTCTGGCGGGTATGGCCAAAGGCCGTAAAGTGAAAGTGGTAAACGGTCTGGGTAAATTCACCGGTGCGAACACCCTGGAAGTGGAAGGCGAAAACGGCAAAACCGTGATCAACTTCGACAACGCGATCATCGCGGCAGGCTCTCGCCCAATCGAACTGCCATTCATTCCACATGAAGATCCACGCGTGTGGGATTCCACCGATGCGCTGGAGCTGAAAACCGTTCCTAAGCGTCTGCTGGTTATGGGCGGCGGTATCATCGGTCTGGAAATGGGTACTGTGTACCATGCGCTGGGTTCAGAGATCGACGTGGTTGAAATGTTCGACCAGGTAATCCCGGCAGCCGACAAAGATATCGTTAAAGTCTTCACCAAACGCATCAGCAAGAAATTCAACCTGATGCTGGAAACCAAAGTGACTGCCGTTGAAGCGAAAGAAGACGGTATTTACGTTTCCATGGAAGGCAAAAAAGCCCCATCCGAACCACAGCGTTACGACGCCGTGCTGGTGGCTATCGGCCGTGTGCCGAACGGTAAAAATCTCGACGCGGGCAAAGCTGGCGTGGAAGTGGACGACCGTGGCTTCATCCGCGTTGACAAACAGCTGCGTACCAACGTGCCGCACATCTTTGCTATCGGCGATATCGTCGGTCAGCCAATGCTGGCGCACAAAGGTGTTCACGAAGGTCATGTTGCCGCTGAAGTTATCGCCGGCATGAAGCATTACTTCGATCCGAAAGTGATCCCATCTATCGCGTATACCGAGCCAGAAGTTGCATGGGTTGGTCTGACTGAGAAAGAAGCGAAAGAGAAAGGCATCAGCTACGAAACTGCCACCTTCCCGTGGGCTGCTTCTGGCCGTGCTATCGCGTCCGACTGCGCAGACGGTATGACCAAACTGATCTTCGACAAAGAAACTCACCGCGTCATCGGTGGTGCGATTGTCGGTACCAACGGCGGCGAGCTGCTGGGTGAAATCGGTCTGGCTATCGAAATGGGCTGCGACGCAGAAGACATCGCGCTGACCATCCACGCACACCCGACTCTGCATGAGTCCGTGGGCCTGGCGGCAGAAGTGTTTGAAGGTAGCATTACTGACCTGCCAAACGCGAAAGCGAAGAAGAAATAAGTTTCTTCAGATGAAAAAAGCGGCCTCAGGCCGCTTTTTTTATGCGCTGCGTTCAGGGTGTGACAGGCTGCCAGGTCTTATCCGGCTGGTATTCACTAAGAGCCTGCGCTTTCTGCGCCGAATCGTTGCCGAGATCTGCCTGATAAACCGCGTCATCCTGGTTAATTACAAAGCTCATTACCCCCGTCTGACCGTAGTTCACCGGCCAGGCGACCATGGCAAAGCCATTTTTATCCGGCATGATGCGGAATCGGTAACCATGGTAACCCGCCCCCGACTGTGGAGGACTGAACGCCGGACCCAGTGGGCTGGGCGTTTCACCGGGAGCGCCGGGCCAGTACAGTCCATCCTTTTTACCTTTAGAACTGACTATCTTCTGCGCGTACTTTTGGTTCATCGCAAAATAGCTCTGCTGGGCATCAACATAGGCGTGAAGCGCTTCGATGGCTGCGAGTTCGTTGCGCCCGATTTCGCGGGTCAGGATCTCTTCTGCGGCTTCCTGCATATCAAACTGCCAGCCAGATGCCGTTTTGACCACCGGGATCGGTAGCTGCCAGCCGTTATCGCCCACCACCAGGTGCGCCACGTTGCCACTGATGACGGTTTTATGATGAACGTTCCAGTCGCGCAGGAAGCGATCGACCGCATCAGGATCAACGCCTTCTGGCGGCAGGAAATCGCGCCAGTTTTCACCGAGCAAATTGTTCATCGCACTTTCGTTTTGCTCGCTGATGGCGCTTGCCAGCGCACTGGTCGCCTGTTCTGGCGAACTGAACGATTGCTGTGCCATGACGGCCGCCGAGACCATGAACAACACCATTCCACTGAGTAATTGACGTTTCATGTCGGCTCCCTTAACGATGACGGAATTCATGGCGTTCAGCGCGTTCACCAGTGAGCTGGCGCGGCTGATGTTGACGAGTAGCGAGCTGCCGGCTTTGCGCCCCGCGCTGCTGCTGGGCTTGCCAGTTCGCGGAGCGGCTGTCGTTGCCGCTCAGGGCATTGGCCCGATGCAGCCTGGCTGGCTGCTGTACCGTCTGTGAAACCCGCTTCTCCTGTCTGTGCATGTCAGTCTGATGATGTACACGCTGCGGCGTGCTCGTCCGTTTTACGGCCTGCGGCCTGGTGTCATATCCACGATAGTTATTTCGCTGCGAGATCTGCTTCAACTGTTGCGTTGAGGCCAGACGTTGTGCGTCTCGCGTGGCTGTATGTACTGAGTGTGGGAGGGTTTTACCCGTTGATTTTTCCATCTGGCTGAGAGCGGCCTGGCGCTGGCTGTCGCGATTGACTGGTTTTTGCTGCGTCGCGCTTAGCCCGGTGGCTGTCTGTGTAGAGTGGAAGCGGTTAGCCAGCTGGTTATTCGGGTAAGGCACGCCTTCACGATAGGCAGGATTGTGCTGCCAGGTGTGGTTATTACCGTTCAGGTGCTGCCCGCTGATTCTGTTGAAATTATCCACGTTGATATTGATGTTGTTATCACCGTTGCGGTTATAACCGCCGTGGTTGTCCCAGTCATCATCGTGATGATGGTGATCCCAGTCGTCATCATCCCAGTCAATATTGCTGAAAATGGCGTAGGTTGTAGCGACCCCGAGGCTAAAACCTAATCCTTTAACCAGACTGTCCGTGAATTGCTCGCCGGGTGAGGGCGGAAGATAGACCGGCGGGTAAGCGGTGTTAGGCCAGCTACCATAAACCGTATTCGGATTATACGTGGGAACATACACCACCTGCGGATCGGCGGATTCAATCTTGATCACCGTTGGGCTGGTAGGCGTTGCGGTTGTCGTGGTTTTTGTCGATGCAGGTTTCGTGACGGTGGTGACCGTCTGCTGCGGTGTGGATTGTAGCGCACCCGTTTGTTGGGCCAGCAGGCGCAGCCGCTGTACGGAATCCATCACATCTTTCGGCTGTGCAAGGAAGGCGTCTCCCAGATTTTGTACCCATGGCGGATTTTCGCCCATCAACGACATCAGCTGAGGAAACGCAACCAGGGATTTTACGCTGGGATCCCACGGCTGGGTGGCTACCGCCTGCAGGGCGGCATCACCCTGCATTTTAGGATTGTCTTTCGACCACTGCGCGGCCTGAATAACATTTGACGGGTAGGTCGACGCCATCAAGATTTGCGACAGCAGGGCATCCGGGTAAAGCGCGACAGGGGCAACCCATTGGTCGATTTGCGCCGCAGTGTAGACCGGGGCAGCGACGGGCGCAGGCTGGGCTACCGGTGCGCCAGGTTGTTGTGTAACCGGAGCAGGCGTAGCAGGTTCCGTTGCGCGGCTTTTAACGTACATGACACCCGAGGCGGCAAACAGCCCCGCACTGCAAAGCAGAACAAGAAGATGTGGCTTAAAAGGCAACTTCATAGATTGACTCCAACGAGACGAGTGCAGTGCCGTGAGGCGTTGCTGTTGCCGCGAGTATCATTCACTCGTGTTTTACAGTTTTGACTATTGTTGGGAAACCAACCGTAGCGTCCGGATAAAGAGTGTGAGTATTTATTACACAATTATATCGGATAGCTGAAAAGGCGACGGGAAAGAGGACAAGATTCGCCTCGTCTCCCCGCTACACCATGCTTAACGATTCAGCAAATAATTTAATGTTGCTTTTTTGTAAACAGATTAACACTGTGCAGAAATCCTGCTATGCTGCCCGACGCGGTATCGGGCATTTACCCTACAAACTGCTGTCTCACAGGAGCGTGAAGAGAACGCCCGCCGCATATGACAATGAGAGCGAGGAGAACCGTCGTGCTAGAAGAATACCGTAAGCACGTAGCAGAACGTGCCGCCGAGGGAATTGTACCCAAACCTTTAGATGCAACCCAAATGGCCGCGCTCGTCGAGCTGCTGAAGAACCCGCCTGAGGGCGAAGAAGAATTCCTGTTAGATCTGCTGATCAACCGCGTACCGCCTGGCGTAGATGAAGCTGCCTACGTAAAAGCCGGATTCCTTGCTGCTATCGCCAAAGGCGAAGCCACCTCCCCACTGGTTACTCCTGAAAAAGCCATTGAACTGCTCGGCACCATGCAGGGCGGCTATAACATTCATCCGCTGATTGACGCGCTGGACAACGAAAAGCTGGCACCGATTGCTGCCAAAGCGCTCTCTTCAACGCTGCTGATGTTCGATAACTTCTACGATGTAGAAGAAAAAGCCAAAGCAGGCAACGTTTACGCGAAGCAGGTGATGCAGTCCTGGGCCGATGCCGAATGGTTCCTGAACCGCCCTGCGCTTGCTGAAAAAATTACCGTGACCGTCTTTAAGGTTACCGGTGAAACCAACACCGATGACCTCTCTCCGGCTCCGGACGCGTGGTCTCGTCCTGATATCCCCCTGCACGCCCTGGCGATGCTGAAAAACGCCCGTGAAGGCATCGAGCCGGATCAGCCGGGTAGCGTTGGCCCGATTAAACAGATCGAAGCGCTTCAGGAGAAAGGTTTCCCGCTGGCCTACGTCGGTGATGTGGTTGGTACCGGTTCTTCCCGTAAATCCGCCACCAACTCCGTGCTGTGGTTCATGGGCGACGACATTCCGCACGTGCCGAACAAGCGCGGCGGCGGCCTGTGCCTCGGCGGCAAAATTGCGCCAATCTTCTTCAACACCATGGAAGATGCGGGCGCTCTGCCAATTGAAGTGGACGTGAGCAACCTGAACATGGGCGACGTGATTGACGTTTACCCGTATAAAGGCGAAGTGCGCAACCACGAAACCAACGAACTGTTGGCAAGCTTCGAGCTGAAAACCGACGTGCTGATCGACGAAGTGCGTGCCGGTGGCCGTATTCCGCTGATCATTGGCCGTGGCCTGACCACCAAAGCGCGTGAAGCGCTGGGTCTGCCGCACAGTGACGTGTTCCGTCAGGCGAAAGACGTGGCGGAAAGCAATCGCGGCTTCTCGCTGGCACAGAAAATGGTCGGTCGCGCCTGCGGCATCGCTGGTATCCGTCCTGGCGCGTACTGCGAGCCGAAAATGACCTCCGTGGGCTCTCAGGACACCACCGGTCCAATGACCCGTGATGAACTGAAAGACCTTGCGTGCCTGGGCTTCTCGTCTGACCTGGTGATGCAGTCCTTCTGCCACACTGCGGCATATCCGAAGCCGGTTGACGTCACTACGCACCACACGCTGCCTGACTTCATTATGAACCGTGGCGGTGTCTCCCTGCGTCCGGGCGACGGCGTTATCCACTCCTGGCTGAACCGCATGCTGCTGCCGGATACCGTGGGTACCGGCGGTGACTCCCATACCCGTTTCCCGATTGGTATCTCCTTCCCTGCGGGCTCCGGTCTGGTGGCGTTTGCCGCAGCGACCGGCGTGATGCCTCTCGACATGCCTGAATCCGTGCTGGTGCGCTTCAAAGGCAAAATGCAGCCGGGCATCACTCTGCGCGATCTGGTGCACGCAATCCCGCTGTATGCCATCAAACAGGGTCTGCTGACCGTTGAGAAGAAGGGCAAGAAAAACATCTTCTCTGGCCGCATTCTGGAAATTGAAGGTCTGCCGGATCTGAAAGTTGAGCAGGCGTTCGAGCTGACCGATGCCTCTGCCGAGCGTTCTGCGGCGGGCTGTACCATCAAGCTGAACAAAGAGCCGATTATTGAGTATCTGACCTCCAACATCGTGCTGCTCAAGTGGATGATTGCGGAAGGCTACGGCGACCGCCGTACGCTGGAGCGTCGTATTCAGGGCATGGAAAAATGGCTGGCGGATCCGCAGCTGCTGGAAGCTGACGCTGACGCAGAGTACGCGGCGGTGATCGACATCGATCTGGCGGATATCAAAGAGCCAATCCTGTGTGCGCCAAACGATCCGGACGATGCGCGTCTGCTCTCTGACGTACAGGGCGATAAGATCGACGAAGTGTTCATCGGCTCCTGTATGACCAACATCGGCCACTTCCGTGCTGCCGGTAAGCTGCTGGATACTCACAAAGGCCAGCTGCCGACCCGTCTGTGGGTGGCGCCGCCAACCCGTATGGATGCGGCGCAGCTGACCGAAGAGGGCTACTACAGCGTGTTCGGTAAGAGCGGGGCGCGTATTGAAATTCCGGGCTGCTCCCTGTGCATGGGCAACCAGGCGCGCGTGGCCGACGGTGCGACAGTGGTTTCCACCTCCACCCGTAACTTCCCGAACCGTTTGGGTACCGGGGCGAACGTCTACCTGGCTTCTGCGGAGCTGGCAGCGGTAGCGGCGCTGATTGGCAAACTGCCAACGCCGGAAGAGTACCAGACCTTTGTGGCTCAGGTAGATAAGACGGCGGTGGATACCTATCGCTATCTGAACTTCGACCAGCTCTCTCAGTACACCGAGAAGGCTGACGGGGTGATCTTCCAGACCGCGGTATAAAAAACCAACTCCTCACCCCTAACCCCTCTCCCCAAGGGGCGAGGGGATTTTATTCCCTCTCCCTTTGGGAGAGGGCCAGGGTGAGGGGTATTTTTTTTATTTTCATTCCTCCCACCTCTCCCGCTTTTTTTCTTCCTCTCTGCTGCGATAATTACCCTAATGGCTTTGCAGAGGAAAACGCTATGGATTACGAATTTTTGCGCGACATCACCGGCGTGGTGAAAGTGCGAATGTCGATGGGGCACGAAGCCGTTGGACACTGGTTTAACGAAGAGGTGAAAGAGAACCTCGCGCTGCTGGATGAAGTCGAACAGGCAGCGGAAACGGTGAAAGGCAGTGAACGCTCCTGGCAACGCGCCGGACACGAATACACCCTGTGGATGGATGGCGAAGAGGTGATGGTGCGTGCCAACCAGCTTGAGTTCTCGGGTGATGAGATGGAAGAGGGGATGAGCTACTACGACGAAGAAAGCCTGTCGCTGTGCGGTGTGGAAGATTTCCTGAAAGTGGTGAACGCCTACCGCGACTTTATGAAACAGAAGTAACTCCCCGAAGCGTCCCTGCTTCGGTCCACGATTACACGGTCGGAATGTTACGGCCGTAGTAAATTTCGCGCATCTCTTTCCAGAGCAGGTCAGTAATGACCTTACGCTCTTCTTCGCTTAAATCTTCCGGCTTCGTGTGGAACATGTAGTGCTTAAGGTCGAATTCCTTAAGTAACATTTTGGTGTGGAAGATATTCTCCTGATAGACGTTCACATCCATCATGTCGTATAGCGACTTCATGTCGTCGGACATGAAGTTCTGAATGGAGTTGATCTCATGATCGATGAAGTGCTTCATGCCGTTGATATCACGGGTAAAACCGCGCACGCGATAATCAATAGTGACGATATCGGATTCCAGCTGGTGGATTAAATAATTCAACGCATTCAGCGGTGAAATCACGCCGCAGGTCGACACTTCAATATCCGCGCGGAAGGTACACAGTCCGCCTTCCGGGTGGCTTTCCGGGTAGGTGTGCACGCAGATATGGCTTTTATCCAGGTGGGCGACAACCACTTCTGGCAGTGGGCCGGGGTGCTCGGTTTTGTCGATAAGCTGCGGGTCAACCGGCTCTTCACTGACCAGAATGGTGACGCTTGCTCCCTGCGGCTCGTAATCCTGGCGCGCGATATTCAGGATGTTGGCGCCGATAATCGAGCAGGTCTCTGTCAGGATCTCGGTCAGACGGTTGGCGTTGTAGAGTTCATCGATATAGGCGATATAACCATCGCGCTCTTCCGCTGTTTTGGCGTAGCAGATATCGTAAATACAAAAACTCAGGCTTTTGGTCAGATTGTTAAAGCCATGCAGTTTAAGCTTTTTCAATTAGTTCACCTCCTTTGAGGACAGCGCGTCTTGCAGATATTGAGGCAACGCAAAGGCTGCGGTGTGGATCGCCGGGTTGTAGTATCGGCATTTGAGTCCGGCCTGGTGGAAGCGGGCCTGGATAATTTCGGTGGAGAGATGGCGCAGGACGTCGTTATCCGTCGCCCAGGCAAAGGTCATGATCCCGCCGTAGTAAGTGGGGATCGCCGCCTGGTAGAAGCTGACGTCAGCAAAATAGGTGCTCAGCTTACGGTGGCTATCAAGCGCTTCATCCTGTTGCAGGAAGCAAACGCCGTTTTGCGCCACAAAAATCCCGCCAGGCTTCAGGCAGCGCTTGCAGCCTTCGTAAAACGACGAGGTAAACAGCGACGCGCCCGGACCGATAGGGTCGGTACAGTCAGAGATAATGACATCAAACGTTTGCGTGGTCTGGTTAACAAAATTGACGCCATCGTCGATAACCAGATTAAACCGCGGATCGTCATAGCTGCCAGCATTGTGGTTGGGCAGATACTGGCGGCAGAACGACACCACACCGGCGTCGATTTCCACCATGGTGATGGTTTCGACATTCTGATGACGCGAGACTTCACGCAGCATCGCGCCGTCGCCGCCGCCGATAATCAGCACGTCCTTCGCGTGGCCGTGGGCCAGCAGCGGGACGTGGGTCATCATTTCGTGATAGATAAACTCGTCGCGCTCGGTGGTTTGCACCACGCCGTCCAGCGCCATCACGCGGCCAAAGGCGGCGTTTTCAAAGATTATCAGATCCTGATGATCGGTTTTCTCATGATAGAGCACGTTATCCACGGCAAAATACTGACCAAACTGGTCATGCAGCGTTTCTTGCCATACCGTTTTTTCGGTCACGGGGAGCACCTCCTTCGTTAACATCCATTACAGCCGGCAGATGGGCGCAACACAACACCGCCGTGAAGCGGTTAGCGGGTCAACAAGGGGCGTCGGGAAGGTTACTTCACGTAGGCGAGCAGGCTGAGTGAATCGCGAGCCAGCGCTTTGCATTTTTTAGCAGTGGGAATGCCAATACCGCTTAAATCACGGTAGCTGTCTTCACCGAGCGCCTTCATGTCGAAGCTGTCGTAGTTGCTGAGGTCCCATTGGTTCTGCTGGGCAAAAAAGACCAGTGCGCGACGAATTTGCCCATTGGGTAAATTCTGGTAACCACAATCGTTTTTCAGAAAAACAAAAACTGCCGTCAGATCGGCCATATCTTCCGCTTCGTTTTCACTTAGCGCGTAACTATTCGCACACATCGCCATCAGGCTGGCGAACAAAATTGTTCTGAAAAACGTCTTCATTGCCTTTACCACTGCATCACGGAAAATTAACGTTAGCATACTTGATGCCAGGCCGACGATCTTTATTATTGCCGCCGTGCTTGACCTTCCGGTAAGGGGAGGGTTTATGCTCAAAATATCGCCTGCTGGAAATAAGGAAATGCACATGCAACGTCGTGATTTTTTAAAATTTTCTGCCGCGCTGGGGGTTGCCAGCGCGTTACCTCTCTGGAGCCGCGCCGTTTTTGCCGCCGACAGACCTGCTTTACCCATACCTGAATTACTCGCCGCAGATGCCCGCAGCCGCATTCAGCTTGTGGTGCAGGCCGGTAAAACCACGTTCGGTCAGCACGCCGCCACGACGTGGGGTTATAACGGCAATTTGCTCGGCCCGGCGTTGCAGTTACGCAAAGGGAAGGCGGTGACGGTAGACATTCATAACACGCTTGCGCAAGAGACCACGCTGCACTGGCATGGGCTGGAAGTCCCGGGCGAAGTGGATGGGGGGCCTCAGGGCGTCATCAGGCCTGGTGGTAAGCGCAGCGTCACCTTTACTCCTGACCAGCGTGCAGCGACCTGCTGGTTCCACCCGCATCAGCATGGCAAAACGGGCCATCAGGTGGCGATGGGGCTGGCCGGTCTGGTGCTGATTGAAGACGATGAAAGCCGCCTGCTGCGCCTGCCGAAACAGTGGGGGATCGACGATGTCCCGGTGATTGTGCAGGACAAAAAATTCAGCGCTGACGGGCAAATTGACTATCAGCTGGACGTAATGAGCGCGGCGGTAGGCTGGTTTGGCGATACGCTGCTGACCAACGGCGCAATCTACCCGCAGCATGCCGCGCCAAAAGGCTGGCTGCGTTTACGCCTGCTAAATGGCTGTAACGCCCGCTCGCTGAACTTCGCCACCAGCGATAAACGCCCGCTGTATGTGGTGGCAAGCGACGGTGGCCTGCTGCCGGAACCGGTGAAGGTGAGCGAGCTGCCGATGCTGATGGGCGAGCGCTTCGAGGTGCTGGTGGATATCAGCGATGGCAAAGCGTTTGACCTGGTGACCCTGCCGGTCAGCCAGATGGGGATGGCCGTTGCGCCGTTTGATAAACCCCATCCGGTCCTGCGCATTCAGCCGCTACAGATCGCCGCTTCCGGTACGCTGCCGGACGCCCTCACCACGCTACCCGCACTCCCGTCGCTGGACGGGCTTACGCAGCGTAAACTTCAGCTCTCCATGGACCCGATGCTCGACATGATGGGCATGCAGGCGCTGATGAAGAAGTACGGCAAGCAGGCCATGGCGGGAATGCACCACGGCCAGATGATGGGCCATATGAATATGGACCACGGTAAAATGGGCGGCATGGATCACGGCGGCCATGGTTTCGATTTCCACGACGCCAACCGCATCAACGGCAAAGCGTTCGATATGAACACGCCCATGTTCGCCGCCACGAAAGGGCAGTTTGAACGCTGGGTGATTTCAGGCGAAGGCGACATGATGCTGCACCCGTTCCATATCCACGGCACGCAGTTCCGTATTCTCTCTGAGAACGGTAAAGCGCCGGACGCGCATCGCCGGGGCTGGAAAGATACGGTGAGGGTGGAAGGCGGTGTCAGCGAGGTGCTGGTGAAGTTCGATCACGAAGCGCCGAAAGAGTTTGCCTATATGGCCCACTGCCATCTGCTGGAGCATGAAGATACGGGGATGATGCTGGGCTTTACCGTATAAAAAAAGCCGGGTGGCGGCTTCGCCTTACCCGGCCTACATAGGACACCCGAAAGCCCGGTATGCGTTAGCGCCACCGGGCTTTTTCATTACTTAGCGTCGTCAGGCAGTGCATACGCGACAATATAGTCGCCCATCTTCGTGCCAAACGAACCGTGACCACCTGCGGAGATGACAACGTACTGCTTGCCATTCACTTCATAGGTCATCGGCGTAGCCTGTCCACCGGCTGGCAGACGGCCTTGCCACAGTTTTTCACCGTTGGTCATGTTGTACGCGCGCAGGTAGTTATCTGCGGTTGCCGCGATGAACAGCACGTTACCGGCGGTGGAGATTGGGCCACCCAGCATTGGCATACCCATATTGAACGGCACTGGAACAGGCATCGGGAACGGCATGCTGTCCTGTGGCGTACCAATACGTTTCTTCCAGACGATCTTGTTGGTCTTCAGATCCAGACCGGAGATGTAACCCCAGGCAGGCTGTTTACACGGCAGACCGAACGGAGAAAGGAACGGATTCAGGGTCACACCATAAGGAACGCCATACTGCGGCTGGATACCGGCTTCGGTACCGCTGCCTTTCGCATCTTTAGGCTGCTCCATTGGGTTACCCGGACCGCGTGGGATCAGACGGGAAACGAACGGCAGCGCCATTGGGTTAGCGATGGCGACCTGACGGTTAGGGTCAACGGAGATCCCACCCCACTCGAACATCCCCAGGTTACCCGGGAAGACCAGCGTGCCCTGCTCTGACGGCGGCGTGAAGATGCCTTCATAGCGCAGCTGGTGGAACATCACGCGGCATACCAGCTGGTCAAACATCGTGGCACCCCACATGTCTGCACCGCTGAGGTCTTTCTCCGGACGGAAACTCAGATCAGAGAACGGCTGCGTTTTGGTAACGTAGTCGCCTTTGGCCGCACCCTGCGGAACCGGTTTTTCCGGCGCAGGAACAACCAGCTTACCGTTGCTGCGATCCAGCACGAAGATGTTGCCGGTTTTGGCCGGGGCGTAAATCACCGGAACGGTTTTACCGTTAACGGTAATGTCCGCCAGCGTCGGCTGGGACGGCATATCCATATCCCACAGATCGTGGTGAACGGTCTGGTAGCTCCATGCCAGTTTACCGGTCGTTGCGTTCAGCGCCACGATGGAGCTGGCGTAACGTTCCTGCTCCGGCGTACGGTTACCGCCCCAGATATCCGGCGTGGTCACGCCCATCGGCAGGTAAACCAGGTCCAGCTTCGCGTCATACGCTGCCGGTGCCCAGGAGTTCGGTGAGTTAAAGGTAAAGGTGTGTTCATCCGATGGGATCGCGTTGGGATCTTTCGCGCCCGGGTCGAAGGCCCACAGCAGTTTACCGGTGTTCACGTCGAAACCACGGATAACGCCGGAGGTTTCGCGGGTAGAGAAGTTATCCGTTACCGAACCGGCAATCACGATGGTTTTATCGGTAATGATTGGCGGGGAGGTCGGCTCATACAGACCCGGCGTAGTGTCCGGCATGTTGGTCTGAAGATTCAGAATGCCTTTGTTAGCGAAGGTTTCGCACAGCTTACCGGTCTCAGCGTTGATGGCAAACAGGCGGCCATCGTTCACCGGCAGCATAATGCGGCGAGGACAGTCGGCAATGACTTCCGGGCTGGCATTATCAGCGCGCGCTTCGTGGTAAGAGACGCCGCGGCAGGTGATGTGCTGGAACGACGGGTTGGAGTTCAGCTGTGGATCAAAGTGCCATTTCTCTTTACCGGTGGCCGCGTCGAGCGCGAACAGACGCTGGTGCGCCGTACACAGGTAGAGCATGTTGCCCACTTTAATCGGGGTCACTTCGTTGGTCAGCTCACCCGGATCGTTTGGCATTTTCAGGTCGCCGGTACGGAATACCCAGGCTTCCTTCAGGTTTTTCACGTTGTCCGCGTTGATCTGCTTCAGCGGGGAGTAACGTTGACCTTCCTGATTACGACCATAGGCTGGCCAGTCGCCGTCAGCCACCTGCGAGATAGCCGCAGCCGGCGTGGATTCAGTGTTCAGCGTACCGTGGATCTCCTGCGGGTCGTTGAATCCGGCCCAGGTCAGGATGCCGCCACTAATCAGCAGGGCAACGATCAGACCGGCTACAGCACCACTGGAAGGGACGATCAGACGACGCCAGACAAACGGCAGGATCAGCCAGATACCGAAGAAGACCAGAATGTCGCTGCGCGGCGTCAACGCCCAGAAGTCGAACCCGACCTCCCAGACGCCCCAGATCATGGTTGCGAGCAGTAACGCTGCGTACAGCCACAGAGCAGATTGTTTTCTGAGTAAAAGCAGGACGGTTACGCCAACCATAACCAGACCCGCAATCGGGTAGTACCAGGAGCCGCCAATCGCGACCAGCCATACGCCACCGATTAACAAATACAGCGCGCAGAATGCGGCAAACGCGGCTGTTAATGTCACCAGTAGACGCGGCTGTTTAGTTTTTGTTTCAGCCATAGAAAAGTACTCGTCAGTTTTGTTAATTATTTGCTAGCAATTAATTATAGGTATTAACAACTGTGATCGGAATCACAAATATTGCTTTTTATAACTCATACGCCAGGGCAATCCATTTACTGGTATAATGGCTGGCTTGCGTATCGATGCCGGAGCGAGAGTCATCCGCATTGAGAGATTTTCACTAAAATCATTTGGTTAGTAATATGAAACATACTGTTGAAGTGATGATCCCGGAAGCCGAGATCAAAGCGCGTATCGCCGAACTGGGTCGTCAAATCACCGAACATTACAAGGACAGCGGCAGCGAAATGGTGCTGGTCGGTCTGTTGCGTGGTTCTTTCATGTTCATGGCAGACCTGTGCCGTGAAGTGCAGGTGCCGCACGAGGTCGATTTTATGACCGCCTCCAGTTACGGCAGCGGCATGTCCACAACCCGTGATGTGAAAATCCTGAAAGATTTGGATGAAGATATTCGTGGCAAAGATGTGTTGATTGTTGAGGACATCATCGACTCCGGTAACACGCTCTCTAAAGTGCGTGAGATCCTGAGCCTGCGTGAACCAAAATCACTGGCGATTTGTACTCTGCTGGATAAGCCTGAGCGCCGTGAAGTGCAGGTGCCGGTGGAGTTCGTTGGTTTCTCCATCCCGGACGAATTCGTGGTGGGTTACGGCATTGATTACGCGCAGCGTTATCGCCATCTGCCGTATGTTGGGAAAGTAGTGATTCTGGACGAATAATTGCGGGCTGATGCCCTCACCCCAGCCCTCTCCCACAGGGCTGAGGGATCCCCAGTAATTTCTTTATGCAGAAGCAATAAAGTTGCTTTCTAAATGACTGAGGGCTGTCAGCGATGCCCTGGTCCGGCTGTAAATCGCTGAGGCGTTTGCCTTCCGGCCGGGGCGAGGCGCAGGGATGCGCCGAGAGGGCGGCTTTACAGGGACGTTGCCTCCGCCCGTACCCGATAAGCCGGAAGGAATAAGCCGAGGGCACCGCGAAGCGGCGATTTACCGCCGGGAGCCCGGGTCGCCAGGGTGGTGGCGACTGAGCCACCCTGGCACGTTCACCGGTCATGTCGTTACAGAGTAGCAAGGAACATAAAGTGAACGGAATGACCACCACCGCCGGATGTTCCCCTCACCCTAACCCTCTCCCCGGAGGGGCGAGGGGATTGCTCAGTGCTCGCATTAATTTGTGGGGAACCCTCAGCCCACAGGGAGAGGGTGAAAACCCCCGGCTTTGTTATTTATGGTTCACATGCTTAAGCTTGAGGTTGGCAATTCCCGAGCGGTAACGCTGTTCCAGCGTTTCGCGGTTGGTGGCGGTCACTTCCAGATTGCGCAGCAGACCGTCGTGAATACCGTACGCCCAGCCGTGGATGGAGACCTTCTGCCCGCGTTTCCAGGCAGACTGCATAATCGTCGAATGGCCCAGGTTATAGACCTGCTCCATCACGTTCAGCTCACACAGCGTGTCGAGACGGCGCTCCTGCGGCATTTCGCCCAGCAGTGAGCTATGTTTGAACCAGATATCACGAATGTGCAGCAGCCAGTTATCGATTAACCCCAGCTCTGTGTTTTCGACCGCCGCCTGCACGCCGCCGCAGCCGTAGTGGCCACAAATAATGATGTGCTCAACCTCAAGAACGTCAACGGCGTACTGCACAACCGAAAGGCAGTTGAGATCGGTATGAATAACCAGGTTAGCCACATTGCGGTGAACAAACAGTTCGCCAGGTTCAAGACCCGTCAGACGTTCGGCGGGGACACGGCTGTCAGAACATCCAATCCAGAGAAAGCGCGGGTTCTGCGCTTGCGCGAGTTTTCCAAAAAATCCGGGGTCTTCCTCCACCAGCATTTTTGACCATAGTGCATTGTTGCTGATGAGTGTATCTATGTCGTTCATGGAGGTTAGCGACCTGTAAACAAGTGATTGCGTTGCGCTACTATAGGGTAACCCGACTTTTAATGAAACCACACAACGTGTGTCAGAACTTAAGGTAAGTTGAATTCATGGCGATTGCACTGGAGCTTGAACAGCTCAAAAAAACCTACCCGGGGGGCGTTCAGGCGCTGCGCGGGATAGATCTTAAAGTCGAAGCGGGAGATTTCTACGCGCTTCTGGGGCCGAACGGGGCGGGGAAATCCACCACCATCGGGATCATCAGCTCGCTGGTCAACAAAACCTCCGGCCGCGTCAGCGTGTTTGGCTACGATCTGCAAAAAGATGTGGTCAACGCCAAGCGTCAGCTGGGGCTGGTGCCGCAGGAGTTCAACTTCAACCCGTTTGAGACGGTACAGCAGATTGTTGTTAACCAGGCGGGTTACTATGGCGTTGAGCGCAAAGAGGCGCTTGAGCGCAGCGAAAAGTATCTGAAACAGCTCGACCTGTGGGAGAAGCGTAACGAACGCGCGCGGATGTTGTCCGGGGGGATGAAGCGCCGCCTGATGATTGCCCGCGCGCTGATGCACGAGCCAAAGCTGCTTATCCTTGATGAGCCGACTGCTGGCGTGGATATTGAACTGCGTCGTTCCATGTGGGGCTTCCTGAAAGATCTGAACGATAAAGGCACCACCATCATTCTGACCACGCACTACCTGGAAGAGGCGGAAATGCTGTGCCGCAATATCGGCATTATTCAGCACGGTGAGCTGGTGGAAAACACCTCGATGAAGAATCTGCTCTCCAAGCTCAAATCAGAGACCTTTATCCTCGATCTGGCGGCGAAAAGCGCGCTGCCGAAACTGGAGGGCTACAACTATCGCCTGGTCGATACCTCGACGCTGGAGGTAGAAGTGCTGCGCGAGCAGGGTATCAACAGCGTGTTCTCACAGTTGAGTGCGCAGGGCATTCAGGTATTAAGCATGCGTAACAAAGCAAACCGACTGGAAGAGCTGTTTGTCTCTCTGGTGCACGACAAACAAGGAGACAAGGCATGACGCATCTTTACTGGGTCGCGCTGAAAAGCATCTGGGCAAAAGAGATTAACCGCTTTATGCGTATCTGGGTGCAAACCCTGGTGCCGCCGGTGATCACCATGACGCTCTACTTCATCATTTTCGGTAACCTGATTGGCTCCCGCATTGGTGAGATGCACGGTTTTACCTATATGCAGTTTATCGTGCCGGGCCTGATCATGATGGCGGTGATCACCAACGCTTACGCGAACGTAGCGTCGTCGTTCTTTAGCGCCAAGTTCCAGCGCAACATTGAAGAGCTGCTGGTGGCGCCGGTGCCAACGCATGTGATCATCGCCGGTTACGTGGGCGGCGGCGTAGCGCGCGGGCTGTGCGTGGGGATTCTGGTGACGGCGATTTCGTTGTTCTTCGTCCCGTTCCAGGTGCATTCGTGGCTGTTCGTGGCGCTCACATTATTGCTGACGGCGATCCTGTTCTCCCTCGCCGGGCTGCTGAACGCGGTGTTTGCTAAAACGTTTGATGACATCAGCCTGATCCCGACCTTCGTGCTGACGCCGCTGACCTATCTGGGCGGGGTGTTTTACTCCCTGACGCTGCTGCCGCCGTTCTGGCAGGCGCTGTCGCACCTGAACCCGATTGTCTACATGATCAGCGGCTTCCGCTTTGGCTTCCTCGGCATTGCCGATGTCCCGCTGTTCACCACCGTTGTGGTGCTGGTGGTGTTTATCGTGGCATTCTATCTGCTGTGCTGGTATCTGATCCAGCGCGGACGCGGGCTGCGTAGCTAACCTTCTGCCCGGCGACGTTCTGTTTGCCGGGCACTTTCTTTGACAGTTATCACCGTAAACTAACCTTCACCTGGATAAACTACTCGCCTGCTAAGGAGAGACGTTATGCTGGGATGGGTGATCACCTGCCACGATGAAGAGGCACAGGAAATGCTGCTTAAGCTGGAGGCCCGATTTGGCCCCCTGGCGCAATGTCGTGCGGTAAATTACTGGCGAGGGCTGAGCACCAATATGCTCAGCCGAATGATGTGTGACGCGCTGCATGAAACCGACACCGGCGATGGCGTGATTTTTCTCACTGACAGATCCGGCGCGGCGCCATACCGTGCGGCTGCCCTAATGAGCCATAAGCACGATAACTGTGAAGTAATCTCCGGTATCAGCCTGCCTTTACTCGAAGCGATGTATCCGCTGCGCGCAACGTTGAGCAGCGCTGAATTTCGTCACGCCATTGTGGCGCAGGGCTCGCCGGGCGTGAGCAGCTTGTGGCACCAGCAGCAGAAGAACCCGCCTTTTGTTCTGCTTCACGATCTGTATAAGCATTAAACATTGGTATTGATGCCGCTTTTGTTACAATGGCGGCTGATTTTCTGTGTCGATTTATATTCCATGCTCAAGCGCGTTATCTTTATCCTTCTGCTCGTGGTTTCCGGTGGTGCGTCTGCCAGCCTGACCAGCCAGCAAGGCCTTCCTGCTCAGTATATGCAAACCACCGAAGATGCGGCCATCTGGGCGCAGGTAGGAAATGCCGTTGTGAATGTGGGGAATGTCCGCGCCGGGCAGATCCTCGCTGTCTTTCCGGCCGCGGCGGATTACTATGAATTTCGTTTCGGATTCGGTACGGGGTTTATTGATAAAGACCACCTTGAAAAAGTTCAGGGCAAACAACGCGTTGAGGATAGCCTGGGTGACTTGAACAAGCCGCTCAGTAATCAAAACCTCATTACCTGGAAAGACACGCCGGTGTATAACGCCCCCAGCAGCGGAAGCGCGCCCTTTGGCACCTTAAGCGCTAATCTTCGCTATCCGATTCTGAATAAGCTGAAAGACCGCCTGAACCAGACCTGGTTCCAGATCCGTATCGGTAATCGTCTGGCATGGGTAAGCAGCCTGGATGCGCAGGAAGATAACGGGCTACCGGTTCTGACCTACCATCATATTTTGCGTGATGAAGAGAACACCCGTTTTCGACATACCTCCACGACGACCAGCGTACGTGCGTTTAATAATCAGATGGCCTGGTTACGCGATCAGGGCTACACCACGCTGACGATGTACCAGCTTGAAGGGTACGTGCGTAACAAGATGAACCTGCCCGCGAAAGCGGTGGTGATCACTTTTGATGATGGCCTCAAATCGGTGAGTCGTTACGCGTACCCTGTTCTGAAAGAATATGGCTTCAACGCGACGGCGTTTATTATTTCATCCCGAATCAAAGGCCATCCGCAGAAGTGGGATCCAAAATCGCTACAGTTTATGAGCGTTCAGGAAATCAAGGGCATCCAGGATGTGTTCGACATTCAGTCTCACACTCATTTCCTGCATCGCGTGGATGGCTATAAACACCCCATCCTGTTGAGCCGTAGCTATCACGTGATCCTGTTTGATTTTGAACGCTCACGTCGTGCACTGGCGCAGTTCAACCCGCGCGTATTGTATGTGTCTTATCCGTTTGGCGGCTATGACAATAAAGCGATAAAGGCAGCGAATGACGCTGGTTTTCATCTGGCAGTGACGACGATGAAGGGGAAGGTGAAGCCGGGGGATAATCCGTTCCTGTTGAAGCGTTTGTATATCTTAAGAACGGACTCACTGGAGACGATGTCGCGGCTGATCAGTAATCAGCCGCAGGGATAGCGGTTAATCGTATGAAAGGGTGAATACGCCGGTGGCTTTAAACGACCCCGGTTTCACTGTGTTTCCGTTTGCTACCAGTTGAGCAACATAATTAATTTGCTTGGATTCAGGGGTTTGGTAATCCGTTATGACATAGGATGAGTCAGGATTATTCGGCAGAAGTTGAGAGGTTCCGTTATACATGATTTTCACGCCTGCGCCTTCAGCTCCGGACGAAAGCGTATTACCAAGAAGATCATTATTTTTTCCGGTTAGCTTTGAGGTGGTGAGTTTGGTTGTGATATTTGCCACACCGGTACAATTGCTTAAGCTAATGGAAAAAGGGATATCCTTAACCCGATTGTTTTTAATGTCTGAAACATAATATTCCCCCAGGTTAACATTATTAGTACCATCCGATAGCATGGCCATGTCGCAGGTTGGAAGAACGATCGGGATCTGGAATGAGTCCTCGTTGACCACAAATGTCCATGGTTGGTTGTTAGTATCATCTGGATTACCAATAGCCATTTTACCCAGAGTGCCGGGTTTGGGTCTGATTGCGGTTTCTTTGTTCGGGTTGCCTCTGTAACCTTCATCAATATAAATTTGAACTGAGGTGTTTATCCATTTTCTATCCCAGGGGTCAGACTTACCTGAGGATGCAACGGTAGTCCAGCCAGTAGTATTCATAGCGAAGTAACCACCCATGCCTCCAGTGCTTTCTGCGGTGTGCACCCTTACGGAATAATAAATCCCCGGAATATTTGTTTCAAACATAGCCCTGCCATAACTGCTCCCCATCAGCAAGGTCGGGTTTGTTTGTGACACGAGGTTAAAACCATCGTCCCCCATACCACATTCGGCCTGAATGCCTGGTGTCAGGTTAACGTTAAAAAGAGTACTGGCATAATTACCCGGAGGGGGAAGACGTACGGTGCCACCTGAGTAGTCAGAATTGATCAGCGTGGTTGTGCCGCCTTTTCCATTATTCATGCGGCACTCATCTGCCCAGCAGGAGTGGCTGAGGGTTAATAACGCGCTCGCCATGGCAAACGCCATTGTGCCTTTCACGTTGAAACCCTGTCTTATAAAGTTGAACATTCTCATCCTTTTTCCTGTTCTGATTATTATTCGTAAGTGACGTCAACCAATACTTTACTGGTAACGACACCACCAGCCACTACGCCAATATTTTGATATCGGGCATAGAACTGATAATCCGTTAAAAATGCAGTATCCTGACCGCTTACGTCATAAGTGATTTTTGACGTGCCGTCGTTGTTTAAAACATTCTTTTTATATTTTTCAGAGAAAACGACGACGCCGACATTTTTTGCCGCGCCTGCGGCGGTATCATCACTTTTGAAAACCTGATTTTGTCCTGGCCAGAAACCCGACTGCGGCGAAAAGCTAAAACTCAGCTTTTTAGCCGTACCGCTGTCTCCATAGCAATCATCTACATGGATCTTAAAAGGCGTACCGCCTGCATCATCGGTTGCAGTAAAACGATCGCTACCATCCGGGTTATAAAACCAACTGCGCATCGCATTGGGGAGATAAATTTCGCCGTCATTTTCCACGGTCATCTTACAGGTGCTATTAACAATGTTAGCGGTAATATTTACGTCTAATCCTGAGCTTGCCTGGCTTACGCCAGGCAAGATGCCACCAGCCAAGCCCATAAGCAACACAAGACCGGGCTGGTATAAAATAAACGGTGATTGTTGCATACTGGTTCCTGGTATTATGGATAAGCGATAGTAAACGTGACTGGCGCAGTAACCGCCCCCGCGCCTACATCAGCAATGGTTTGGCCTTGCCCGATAACGATACGGGAATTCATCGGGAATTCACCGGTACCATCAGTAATGGTGACATCCTTAGCAGCCGGAGGCGTGTTACAGCTCATAAGCTCGCCAGTATCGACAACACCCGACCAGATCTCAAAGCCCGTTGCTAAGCCGCCAGAGTAAGAATCACCCGTCTTGTTGACGCCACTGCATTCACCACCAGCGCCTTTCGCAGCGGACACCGTTGCCTTGGTTACTCCAGAACAGTTGGTGAAACTAATCTTGAGCGGCTCGACACGGGTTTTGTTCACCAGATCGGATTTGTATACGTCGCCGAACGCAATTTCAGTGGAGGCTGTTCCTGCATCGTTAAGTACTTTTGCGGTACATGTGCCTGATACAATTTTTGATTTAATCGTTAATTCGACACTAGGGGTGCCTGTAATTGCTGCGCTTGCCATTCCCGAGAACAGAAGAGCAGAAACGGACAGGGCGATAAAAGTAGAATTGAATTTCATAATGTTGCTCCGTTTTCCTGCACTAATCACTCGTAGATAAATTCAAAGGTCGCCACGGCCTGAAAATCACCTATGGTCATCCTGTTTTCCTGTGTTTCACGTAAGGTGGCCACCAGAGCAACTTCCTTATTCTGGATTTCTGTCGGACTCCAGACCAGGCGCTCGTTATCGTCCTCAGAGTTAATGATAAACGGGGCATCTGGTGCGCTGGCTCTGGCAATCTCAACAGCAGAGAAGTCTGCACCTCCGTCGATTTTTTGTATTTGGTTAACAAGGCCTGAGTATAAATATCCAGATCTTGTTCCCGATACTTTGGTTTTCAA
Source organism: Enterobacter sp. MGH85 (assembly GCF_001037655.1). Lineage (NCBI taxonomy): Bacteria > Pseudomonadati > Pseudomonadota > Gammaproteobacteria > Enterobacterales > Enterobacteriaceae > Enterobacter > Enterobacter sp. MGH85. Next base: position 73,042 of record NZ_KQ089925.1, on the reverse strand, counting down.
TGAGGTCAGCGACGCCGGGCATTCAACGAGCACAATTTTGAAATTGGCATTTGCCGTTCCGGCTTTGACATCATCTAAACGTACCTGACCGTTATTACCGATAGTCAGCGTTTGCTGCGTATCTGAACCCGTACCGCCGACCAGTTTCATATCGCAGGTGGTTTCGCGGATATTGGCAGTGAAGTTAACATTGAGATCGGCTGCCGCAGCAGAACCTGACATCGCTAACATTGCTAATGCGATTAATGAATAACCGCAATGATTTTTCTTCATATTATTTCCCATGGGTGTGATTCCCTGTTTTAACATCATTACATTTGGCACTGTTGATTACTCAGAATCGTGGTTAAGCCTGCTTTCTTCGCATTTTCAGGAATCTGATAATGCACCGTGCATGAGCTGGATCCATCGCTTCCCCATACCACCCGGAGAGCGCCTTTGTCTTCCACACCGCGTACATAAGCTTGTCCTGCCTGGCCTACCGTTCCGATAGATTCGTTTTTCTCATTCAGAACGTCTGCACCTAACGGAATAAAGCCGTTATCAGAACGTTGTAATTCCATAACAAGCGAACGACCTTCATCCGTTTCAAAATTCACTAATACAACGGAGCCATTGCGAGGTACGGCAACAGCGCTGGTATTTTTGATTTCAACGTCTGCTTCGAGAGTGCTGATATCGAGCGATACTCGGTTTTCTCTGTAGGCTGACATATACGGCATAATCCCGTACCCGGAGCTGTTAATGCGGCTTTGGCCGTAACCCAGCCGAGCACCCGTTGCGCCACTTGCTTTTACCAGCGCAAGTGAATCCGTTTCGCCGATACTGCCGGATGTAAATACAACGCCACCCGAGTGAACAACCATTCCGCCGTTATAACTCGCGGAATACTGTTTACTATTGTCATCGCCAAAGGACGCTGAGACACCGAGCGGCCCGTAAGGACTGTTCCATGAGCTATAGCCACTGACCTGGTTCAGGTTGCCGTAGTTGCCCCCGCTTGATGAGGCGCTAACGGAATAGCTCACTTCACTGTTTTTGGAGTTGCCGCTTGCCGTAGAGTTAAAACTGGTACCGCCTTTTAAATCAGTGCGCAGGCTCATGTTGACGTTATTAAATCCGCCTGACTGCGCGCTATCTTTATTGAATATGCTGAATGGAATACTGACGTTTAAATAAACGCTGTCATCCTTTTCCCCTGTTTCGTTGTACGTGCGTTGCACAGAAACGCTATAGCTACCGTAAGCAAAACTATTGTTGTAACCCACGCTGTAGTCGGAAGTGGAGCTGGAGTCATTCCAGTAATCCTGCCAGGTACCGCTAATATAGAGTGAGCCGTATTCATCACCGTTAACATTCAATGGCTGGTTCAGGCTGACCTGTATCTGTTTTTTGGTACGCTGATAATCAGCATAAAGCTCGGCATTGCTGTCATAAGATCGATTGCCATATTCCTCGTGATGAATACTGTCCTGCAATGAGGCGGCATCGTTAAGGCTGAGATAATCTTCTGTAGAGAAGCGATAAGCTGCCACGTTAAGAGATGTGTTAGTAGCTTCAAGCATTTTGCTGTAGGTCAGCCGATAACTTTGCCCTTTAAGCGTGTCCAGCCCGTCGATATCGGCATAGGACCCGGTAACATCTAATGCGAATGCACCAATACGGGTATTCATAGCCAGACCAAGCAGGCCGGCGTAGAAATCCATATCCGTATATTGCGCACCCACGTAACCGGTAAAGGTATTATTCAGACCATACGCGTAAGTTGCGTAGCCAACGTTTGGCTTAACGTGCAATGAATCATCATTCAGCTCACCTAAACCCACATCCCAGCGGCTGGAGCCTGGGCGGAGCATTTGTGTAACTGAGGAGAACGGAACGGTAAACGTCCGTTTACTTCCGTCGGCTTCCTCTACAGTGACAATCAAATCATTGCCATAGCCTGTTGTACTGAGGTCATTGATCTCGAAAGCACCGGGTGGAACGGTGGTTTCATAAATTTTATTGCCGCTTTGCGTTACGCTAACTTTGGCGTTACTGTTTGCCACACCACGAATTACTGGCGCGTAGCCAGAGGTGCCTTCCGGGAGCATGCGGTCATCGTTATACATACGCGCACCACGCAGGCTCACCGAGTCAAAGACATCACCGCGTGTGTAGGAATCACCCATTACCATCTGTGCGTTAAGTGGTGTGATGTCTCGCTGGAGGTAGATATCCTGGCTGGAATAATGTGTGCCATTATCGCTGTCCCAGTTCAGACTGCCGCGAGAACGTAAACGCCACGGCCCCACGTTCAGGCCATAATGCAAGCCCGCATAAGCGGTATCTGAATTGGTGCCGTTTGACTCGCTGTGCCAGGTATTAAGATCGTATGAGAGTAATCCGGCCGGAACACCATTATCCCATAATGAAGGGTCGACATACCCTGCTGGAAGTTTAAGCACGTAGATTTGCGGGAAATTAAGATCCATTTCCTGCTTGCTACTATCAAAATTTTCAGAAGCACCGGGATAATATTTTTTGATATCTACGCAAGACGTTTCGTCGTCTTTGACATCATCGCCTAATATGCTGGTATCAACGCCTGCCTGTGTCAGCGTGAGTTTAGTCAGACATGCTGAGGCACGTGGCGTTTTGTTATCAATAAATGTCATCTCGACCGTGGATTTTGAATTGCCATTCAAATTCACTTTTACACGGTAAGTACCTGGCAGAACTGGGTTGCCATAAGCATAACGATCGACATTGATACCTCCACCATTATCGATAAGGAACTGGTCATTAAATTCAATGGCCGATTCTGTTTCGGATGAGGTGTCTACAGCTTTTTTTTCAGTCTCGCTGGCATGCAGAGGAAATGCTGCACAGATTGCGAGACATAAAATTGATCGTTGAAATAGCATGCTTCATCCAGACAAGTCGTCGTATGAATGCTATGAATCATTCATACGTGTTATATTTATAATGTGGCGGTGGTGCGGTTATTAATTTACTTTGCTTTCAAAAGTATCAGAGCCGCCATTGTCATTAATGGTTTCGTAAGCAACAGTGCCGGTGGCAGTACTACCTAAACCTTTTACCTGCATAATTTGAGTACTAAACGGTAAAATAGATTTATGCTCAACCTGGTACTCTTTATTTGCTGATTTCAGCTTTACATTTGAAATAGAAACGTTGTAAGGGGAATCATTGTGTGCGATCAGGTTTAGCGTATTACCTTGTTTTTGTTGTGACCACGTTACTTTGGCTGCTGCATCTCCTGGCGTACCTTTCAGGCCGTCAGGTCGGAAAAAGAGTTTAATACGTGTGCGGAATGCCAGCTGGAGCTGGTTAGGATTTTCACCGTCTTTCACTTTTGACTTCGGTGGAATCTCGAGCACATTGAACCAGAATAGGGATTCGCGATCTTGCGGCAATGAACCACCCAGGTATGAGATCCGAACGGATTGACCTTTTTGCGGATCAATTCGGGATACTGGTGGAGTAATAATAAACGGTAGTTTTAATTCCTGTGGGTTGGTGTCATCGCGACCGTCATCGAGCCATGATTGAACTAATAGTGGTTTTTTGCCACGGTTGTCTAAAGAAACGATGACATCTTTTTGCGACTGCTGATAAACAATACGTGTTCCCGAAATAACGATATCTGCGCTTGCCTGGAATGACGCGACAGCAGCAGCTGTAAAGTAGGCAGCTTTAAATCCTTTATAAAATGATGTGCTTAACATTTTTCCACTTCCTGTTGGAATGATATCAATAGTCCCCTGACGTACGTCAGGGGATAATATGAGCATTTTATTTATGCGCTTAAAATTACTCGTAGATCATGGTGAATGCAGCTTGTGCCTGAACCACACCAGCTGACACTGGGTTGTTGGCCGCATCCCAGTTCTGACCCTGGGTATACGCTACACGGTAGTAAAGTGCGCCTGCGCCTGTGGTATCAATCGTTGCTTTCTGGGTATTGTTGGTCTGATCCAGTTTGATCTGATCGGTAGCGGAGTTGCCATCGTTTGACAGTACCAGATTGACGTTTTTAGCGGCGCCTTGAGTATTTGATGGTGGAACCAGCAGACCGCCGGAAGTTGAAGAAGAACCCGCCCAGGAATCAAACTGAGCAGATGCCTGGTTGACGGTAGCAGAATCACAACCTGTCAGGGTGAGGGAGAATTTCTTTTCTCCCAGGGTGCTGGTGGTACCCAGCGCATTAGCGAAGTCTTTTACAAACACGGTATCCAGGTTAACGTCAAAATCATTACCCTCTTGTCAATCTTCTGATCCAGGGATACTTTACAGGTGTTATTAGAAACCATACCGTGGAAAGTAATAGTGCCTGTATCTGAAGGAATATCAGCTGCCATTGCAGAACCCGCACTCAGAACCATTGCTACTATAGTTGCCAGACCTAATTTATTAAAAGACATTTTTTATATCCATATTTAAATGCTAGAAAAGTGAACATAAGCAAGGCTTATGTTCGTTCCGAACAGATGCTTCGGGAAAAGGATTCTAAGTGATGAGTAATGGTTGTGAGAAGCCGTTAGGCGTTAGAAATACTTAAACGATCTTTAAGTCAATATGATTATTTAATAGTGAATGATAATAATTGTTCATCATTTTGATGAGCAGGTGTTCGGCAGGTTGACTTTAATATATTAATAAAAATATATAAAAAGAATGCTATTCATTTTAATTATGTATAAATTACCCAACCTATTTGTCGGGTAATTTATAACAGTACTATTGGCTTAGGCAACCTGAACCGGAATTGCCTTCGCAATACGTTTCATTTCATTATCGCCTTCAAAGTATGCCACTTTTGGCTGCCAGCGACGTGCCTCTTCGTCAGACATCATCACAAAGCTGGCAATAATGACGATATCACCCACGTCCGCGCAGTGCGCCGCTGCCCCATTAACGGAGATGATTTTAGACCCGCGTTCAGCGGCAATCGCGTACGTTGAAAAGCGTTTGCCGTTATTAACGTTCCAGATATCAATAGCTTCGTTTTCGAGAATACCCGCCGCGTCGAGAAAATCCTGGTCGATCGCGCAGGAGCCTTCATAGTGCAGGTCGGCCTGGGTGACTTTCACACGGTGAAGCTTACCTTGTAGCATTTTGCGAATCATTACGTTTACCTTTCACTTCCGGGTAGTAAAACTACGCCAGTTCAACCACTTTGTTGTCGATAAGGCGGGCCTGGCCGAGCCAAGCCGCCACCAGAATTACCGCACGTTTGCTGGTATCTGAGAGTTCCAGAAGCGTATCGGCATCCCGAATTTGAACGTCGTCAGCACGAAGACCTTTCTCGTTCAGCGCCTGTTCAGCCAGAGCGATGATTTCTTCTGCGGTTAATTCTTTTGCCAGCAGTTGCTCTGCCATGGTATTCAGGACTTTGCTTAAGCCTGGCGCAATTTTACGCTGTTCCGCAGTCAGATAGCCGTTACGGGAGCTAAGCGCCAGGCCATCTTTCGCACGTACAATCGGCACGCCGACAATCTCTATGTCGTAGCCCATATCGGCAACCATTTTGCGGATCAGCGCCAGCTGCTGGAAATCTTTCTCGCCAAAGCAGGCGATGTCCGGCTGCACCAGGTTAAACAGCTTGCTGACGATGGTGGAAACGCCGCGGAAATGGCCCGGACGGCTGGCACCCTCCAGCATGGTCGAAATACCCGGTACGTCGACGTAGGTCGCTTCAGTGGTACCCTGAGGATAAACATCTGCGGGGGCCGGTGCGAAGACGATATCCGCATGACGTTTTTTGAGCTTCTCGCAATCTTCCTGCAAGGTACGTGGATAGCGCGCCAGATCGTCTTCGCGATCGAACTGCATCGGGTTAACGAAGATACTGACTACCACGATATCTGCACGGGCTCTCGCTTCATCGACCAGCTTCATATGGCCGTCGTGCAGATTGCCCATGGTCGGGACGAGGGCGATACGTTTACCTTCCTGACGTGCACGGCGGATATGCTGGCGCAGCAGCGGCAGAGTTTCTATGATTAGCACACCTGGACTCCTTAATGGAAACTGTGTTCTTCGCCCGGATAAACGCCGGACTCAACCTCGGCAATATACTGCCGCACAGCAGCACGCATGTCGCCTGCTTCTGTCAGGAAATTTTTAGCAAATTTTGGAATGTGACCGCCGGTGATCCCGAAGGCGTCGTGCATGACCAGAATCTGGCCATCGGTGACGTTGCCCGCGCCGATGCCGATCACCGGAATCGACAGCGCCTCAGTGATACGCTTAGCCAGCTCAACCGGCACACACTCCAGCACCAGCAGCTGTGCACCAGCGGCTTCCAGCGCCAGGGCATCATCAAACAGCGTCTGCGCCGCATCGCCACGCCCCTGAACTTTATAACCGCCAAAGATATTCACGGATTGCGGCGTCAGCCCTAAGTGCCCGCAAACTGGCACGGCCCGTTCGGTGAGCATTTTCACCGTATCGACCAGCCAGTCGCCGCCTTCGATTTTGACCATATTGGCGCCGGCGCGCATCACAGTTGCCGCATTTTCAAAGGCCTGTTCCGGGGTGGCATACGCCATAAACGGCAGATCGGAAAGTAGCAGGCAGGCGGGCGCACCCCGGCGCACGGCGCGGGTATGGTAAGCAATATCCTCGACCGTGACCGGCAGAGTAGAATCATGTCCTTGTACCGTCATCCCTAACGAGTCTCCGACCAGCATGACGTTGATCCCTTCTTCGGCAAACAGTTTTGCGAAGCTGTAGTCATACGCGGTGATAGTGGCGAAGCGTTTCTTTTCCTGTTTGCATTTCTGCAATAAGGAGATGGTAGTTGGTTTCATACTGTTTCCTGATGGCCCAAAAGCGGATCTTTGCGCATTCTAACAGTAACATTCGAGGGAACAATGATTTTAGGCAATCGATTAACCATATTTGACACATGGCTAATCGGGGGTGACACGGGATTACCAGCGGACCGGTTTTTCCGCGTTGAGGCTTTGCAGAACGGCGTTCAGCGAGGTGCCGTCAGGGAAGGTGAGATCGGGGGCGACTTCAAACAGCGGCCAGAGCATAAACGCACGGTTTTTCATGTCATAGTGCGGAACGGTGAGGCGCTCGGTGTTAATTACCTTGTGGCCGAAAAGCATAATATCGAGGTCGAGCGTGCGCGGTCCCCAGCGTTCGGCTTTACGTACGCGACCCTGCTGTAGCTCAATACGCTGGGTATTATCCAGCAGCGTTTCTGCGTCAAGGGCTGTTTCCAGCACCACGGCGGCGTTCAGATAATCAGGCTGATCCTGCGGGCCGAGCGGGGGCGTACGGTAAAAGGAGGAGACCGCCACGATATGGCTTTGCGGGATCTCCCCCAGCGCCTGAACGGCAGCGTTAACCTGCTCAAGCGGAGAGGCCAGATTGCTGCCGATGGCAATATACGCAAGGGTCATGCTGTGCCTTCACGACGCGGCGCGCGCTTGCGCGGGCGACGGTGACGACGGCGCGGTGCCGGCTCGTCATCCAGATCCGTGAGCATATCTTTTTGCTCCGGTGGTGCAGAGACCTGAAATTCTCCCCACCACTGCGCCAGGCGCTGTAGCTCCTGGTTTCTTTCGACTTCAGCACGCAGAGAGAGCAAATCGAACGCGGCGCGGAACTTAGGATGCTCCATCAGTTTCCAGGCACGTTTACCCTGACGGCGGGACATACGCAGCTGAAGCTGCCAGATATCACGCACCAGCGTGGTAATACGTTTCGGGATCGCCAGCGTGCGACAGCCTTCGTCCAGCACGTCGTTTGCCGCCAGCGCGAACGCATCATAATAGGCGAGGCCGCTCTCCTGGGTAATGCGCTGCGCCGTTTCCAGCAGCGGATACCAGAACATGGCCGCGAACAGGAACGCCGGATTCACGCGCATATCGTTATGAATACGGGTATCCGTGTTCTTCAGCACCTGTGCAATCATCCGCTCCATTGCGCTGTCACCGTTTTCGGTGAAGTAGCGGGTAATGGTCGGGAACAGCGGCTGGAACAGGTTGTATTCACGCAGCAAATTGTAGGTTTCAAACCCGTAGCCTGCCTGGAGCAGCTTTAACGACTCCTCAAACAGACGGGCAGGGGGGACGTCGTTAATCAGCGTCGCCAGGCGCGGGATCGGCTCTGCGGTTTCCGGGCTGATACGCATGTTTAACTTGGCGGCGAAACGCACGGCGCGCAGCATTCGGACCGGATCTTCGCGATAGCGCGTTTCCGGCGTGCCGATCAGGCGAATCAGGCCGTCTTTCAGATCCTGCATACCGCCGACGTAATCGCGCACGGTAAAATCCGCCACGCTGTAGTAAAGGCTGTTGATGGTGAAATCGCGACGCTGAGCATCTTCTTCAATAGAGCCGAAGATGTTGTCGCGCAGCAGCATGCCGTTTTGGCCGCGCTGGGAAGTTGTGCGATCGTTGACGCCCGCTTCGTGGTGACCGCGGAAGGTCGCCACTTCAATAATTTCCGGTCCAAACATCACGTGCGCCAGACGGAAACGGCGACCAACCAGACGGCAGTTGCGGAATAATTTACGCACCTGTTCAGGCGTGGCGCTGGTCGTCACGTCGAAATCTTTTGGTTTTTTGCCCAGCAGTAAATCGCGCACCCCGCCGCCGACGAGATAGGCCTCGTAGCCTGCTTTATTCAGACGATAGAGCACCTTGAGGGCATTTTCACTGATATCTTTGCGGGAAATATTGTGCTGCTCACGCGGAATGACCGACATGTGTGGCTGTGCAATAGCATCATTCGCCATGCTCTCTTCGCGGCTCAGCACTTTACGGCAAAAATTAGCGACTCGGGTAAAAATAGTACACCTCGTAGTGTGTTTTGTTATCAAAAAAGCGGCTAATCATAGCTCAGCGCAACGCATTTGAGAATGCTGGATTTTTGGCACGGCCATAAGCGTCCAGTCAGCAATGGCCGTTTTCAGCAATTCATCCAGACTCAGATCCTGCCATTCCTGCGTTACATTCTGGTTGAGAAATCGCAGCGCGTCGATCAATACCGGGCGCGGATCGCCGTCAGGCAGCGCCGGGGCATGATTCTGTTTTGACAGCTTACTCCCCTGTTCATTGACCGCCAGCGGCAGATGGATGTAATCCGGCACCGTCCAGCCAAACTGCTGGTAAAGCGATATTTGCCGCACGGTAGGCTCAACCAAATCCGCCCCACGCACGATTTCCGTGACGCCCTGGAAATGGTCATCGACAACCACCGCCAGGTTATAGGCAAACAAGCCATCGCGACGGTGAATAATAAAATCTTCACGCGCCAGACGATCATCCGCCTGAATGGTTCCTGAGAGGACATCGGTAAACTGCGTCACCGGAGCGCGCTGTATCAGCCGTACGGCGGCATTCTCAGGGCCGTTGTGCCGCGTACGGCAGTGGCCGTCGTAAACGCCACCCACGCTCTGAATTCGCGCACGCGTGCAGGTGCAGTTATAGGAAAGGCCCTGTTCAGAAAGCCACGCCAGACGTTCACGGTAGGCATCATGGCGTTGAGACTGCCAGAGTACGTCGCCGTCCCAGTGAAGACCGTAATGTTCCAGCTGACGCAGAATAGTTTCTGCCGCACCGGGAACTTCACGCGGAGGATCGATATCTTCAATGCGAACCAGCCATTTACCCTGACGGGCGCGAGCCTGTAGGTAGCTGCCGAGCGCGGCAATTAATGAGCCGAAGTGTAATTCACCGGAGGGAGATGGCGCAAAGCGCCCGATATAGTGAGATTCAGACATATCAACGGTAACAAGGCGGGAGAAACTCCCGCCTTAGCAGAGTAGTGAGAGGGAAGGCGTTAGCCAGCCATCTGTTTTTCGCGGATTTCTGCCAGCGTTTTACAGTCGATGCACAGATCGGCTGTTGGACGCGCTTCCAGACGACGAATACCGATTTCAACACCGCAGGATTCGCAGTAGCCAAAATCTTCGTCCTCGACCTTTTTCAGCGTTTTCTCGATCTTTTTGATCAGTTTGCGCTCGCGGTCACGGTTACGCAGTTCGAGGCTGAACTCTTCTTCCTGAGCGGCACGGTCGACCGGATCCGGGAAGTTAGCAGCTTCATCCTGCATATGTGTAACGGTGCGATCGACTTCATCCCTGAGTTGATTACGCCATGCTTCAAGAATACGCTTGAAGTGCGACAGCTGGGCTTCGTTCATATACTCTTCGCCCGGCTTCTCTTGATACGGCTCCACCCCAGCGATGGCGAGAATACTCAGGGACGATGTTTTACGGTTTTGCCCTTCTTGCATGTTGCTTCTCCTTAACACGCACTATCGATCCCCGTGTTGGGGGAAAAATCAGGTCGCTATAAATAGCAGATGCTTTTCCGTATGGCAATTATCTAAACGTAACACTTGACAACCCTGTGAGGAAAAGCGTATTTGCGCACGCGGCCAGAACACTTATTAGTCAATCGTCTAATCCCTTATAGGACAATGGGAAGAGAGGATCTCAGAGTCATATTATCGGCAGAAAGTTCCGCTTTATAAGCGAAAATCTCTACCCCCTGCTTTTGTGCCTCATTCAACAATTGCGCGTATTTAGGATCAATATGACGGGCCGGGGAAAACCGTTCAATGGCTGAATGCAGAACCGCAAACAGCAACACGGCGCGCTTGCCCGCCGCCGCTACACTCATTAGCTCCCGCAGATGCTTCTGGCCACGTAGCGTTACCGCATCCGGAAAGAAGCCGTTTTCCTCTTCCGCTAACGTCACTGATTTCACTTCAATATAGCACTCAGGGCGGTCTTCCGCCTGTAACATAAAATCAATTCTGCTGCTTTCATCGCCATATTTCACTTCGCTTTTTTGCGTGCCGTAACCCACCAGTTCAGGAAGGATTCCATTTGTCAGGGCTTCCTTAACCAGCTGATTTGCGCGCAGGGTATTAACGCAAATAAATGCCCCGCTTTGCGTCTCGGTCATTTCCCAGGTATGAGGATATTTGCGTTTAGTATTTTCTGATGTGGAATACCAGACCGTGTCACCCGGTGTGGCGCAACCGGTCATGGCGCCGGTGTTAGGACAATGCAGCGTGAGCGTTTCGCCCTCAGGCGTGATCACGTCAGCGAGAAAGCGTTTGTAACGCTGGATCAGCGTGGCGGGCTGGAGTGCAGGGCTAAACTTCATCAGGATTCCTTAACGTATCGCCCAGCGTCCAGCGCTGGAGCGGAGTATAGCGGGTGCGTCCTTGTACAAAGGCAGATTCGTACAGCGCAAATTCATTCACCTGAAAGGACCAGTGAAAGCCCGGTGGCGGGATGGCAACAGCCTGACCCGCATCGCGCAGCAAGGTAATGTGGGGATGAAACGGCTGCGGGCTCTGATAACAGCCGCTGCGCGCGGCCTGTGCCCGCAGCATATTTGCGAGCTGGAGCAGTCCGCGAGGGGGCTGCCGCGTCCCCAGCCAGACCACCCGAGAGCGCAGCCATTGCCCGGCATCGTCAAGATGCAGCGTAAAACCCGGCTGAGAAATGCGTCCGGCCATTGCGCTTAACGCGCGCTGCTTTTCTGCGCTCACCTCGCCAAGAAAAGCTAACGTCAGGTGCATATTGGCGGCGACGACAGGGCGGCCCGCTTCCGCGGGGAAGTGGCTGGCGCGCCAGCGAACAATTTGCCGTTGAAGCGTGGTGGGTAATTCAATGGCGAAGAATAGCCGTTTTGACTCAGACATGCGCAAGACTCGGTAATGATATGCGCCGATGCTACAATGTACGCCGATTAATGTTAACCCTCTGGAGCCGTAAGTGTCCTCTTTGCCCGTCGCAGTCGTCCTTCCTGAGCTTCTCGCAGCCTTAGAACATGCGCCACAGGTTTTGCTCAGCGCGCCCACCGGAGCGGGTAAATCCACCTGGCTGCCCCTGCAAATTCTGCGCGAGGGGAGCATCAGCGGGAAAATTATCCTGCTGGAACCGCGCAGGCTGGCGGCGCGCAATGTGGCGCAGCGCCTGGCGGAACTGCTGAATGAAAAACCGGGCGAGACGGTAGGGTACCGGATGCGCGCCGAAACCTGCATTGGCCCGTCTACGCGGCTGGAGGTGGTCACTGAAGGCATTCTTACCCGTATGCTGCAAAACGATCCGGAGCTGAGCGGCGTCGGGCTGGTGATCCTTGATGAATTTCACGAGCGCAGCCTCCAGGCCGATCTGGCCCTTGCGCTGCTGCTCGACGTTCAGCAGGGGCTGCGCGACGACCTTCGGCTGCTGATTATGTCGGCGACGCTGGATAACGAGCGGCTCCGGCAGACGCTCCCTGACGCGCCGATGATCTCCTCTGAAGGGCGTGCGTTCCCGGTCGAGCGCCGCTATCAGCCGCTGCCTGCCCATCAGCGTTTTGACGAAGCCGTTGCCATCGCCACCGCCGAATTGCTCCGTCAGGAACCCGGCTCGCTGCTGCTTTTTTTACCCGGCCTAGGCGAAATCCAGCGCGTACAGGAGCAACTGGCATCCAGGGTGAGCAGTGACGTTATGCTGTGCCCGCTCTACGGCGCGCTGCATTTGGCTGACCAGCGCAAGGCGATCCTTCCCGCACCGGCGGGGCAGCGCAAAGTGGTACTGGCGACCAATATCGCCGAAACCAGTTTGACCATCGAAGGCATTCGCCTGGTGGTGGACAGTACGCAGGAGAGGGTGGCCAGTTTTGATCCGCGTACCGGGCTGACCAGGCTACTGACGCAGCGCATCAGCCAGGCCTCAATGGTGCAGCGCGCAGGCCGAGCAGGGCGTCTTGAGCCGGGTATTTGCCTGCATTTAACCAGCGCCGAGCAGGCGGAGCGTGCGGCATTGCAGAGTACGCCTGAGATTTTACAAAGCGATCTCTCCGGGCTGGTAATGGATCTGATGCAGTGGGGCTGCCCGGACCCTGACCAGCTCACCTGGCTTAATCCTCCACCTGTTGTGAACCTTTCCGCCGCGCGCAGCCTGCTGACCCAGCTTGGCGCGCTGGAAGGCGAGCGACTGACGGCGCGCGGCCAGAAAATGGCGGCGCTGGGCAACGATCCGCGTCTGGCAGCGATGCTGGTGGCAGCACAAGGCGACGATGAAATTGCCACGGCGGCAAAACTGGCGGCTATTCTTGAGGAGCCGCCGCGCGGTGGCAGCAGCGATCTGGGACAGGCCTTTTCACGCCAGCAGGGAAACTGGCAACAGCGCGCGCAGCAGTTGTGTCACCGCCTGAAGAGCCGGGGAGGATCGCCTGACAGCGATAAAGTTATCCCTCTTCTGGCCCAGGCCTTCCCGGACAGAATCGCGCGCCGTCGCGGGCTGGATGGTCGTTATCAACTGGCAAATGGGATGGGCGCGATGCTGGACAGCGATGATGCTCTGACGCGTCATGAATGGCTGATCGCGCCGCTCTTACTCCAGGGCAGTCACTCCCCGGATGCGCGCATCTTGCAGGCGGTTGCCGTAGATATTGACGCCCTGACGCGTGCCTGCCCGCAGCTGCTTCAGCAATCTGACATTGTCGAATGGGATGATGCCCAGGGCACGCTGAAGGCGTTCCGTCGTAGCCAGATTGGCAAACTGACGCTCGGGACAAAACCGCTGGCGAAGCTGTCGGAGGAAGAGTTACACCAGGCGATGCTGAACGGCATTCGGGAAAAAGGGCTGAGCGTATTGAACTGGACGCCTGAGGCTGAACAATATCGTATACGTCTGCACTGCGCCGCGAAGTGGCTGCCGGAACAGGGGTGGCCAGCGGTGGATGATGAGACGCTGCTCGCGACGCTTGAACAGTGGTTGTTGCCGCAGATGAGCGGCGTACACTCCCTGCGCGCCCTTAAGGCGCTTGATGTTAAGGCAGCGTTACAGAATTTACTGGACTGGTCGTTACGTCAACGTCTGGATAGTGAACTGCCTGGGCATTACACTGTGCCAACCGGGAGCCGGATTGCCATTCGTTATCATGAGGATAATCCGCCAGCGCTGGCGGTTCGGATGCAGGAGATGTTTGGTGAGGCCACCACGCCGTCCATCGCTGAAGGGCGCGTGCCGTTAGTGCTTGAGCTGCTTTCGCCTGCGCATCGTCCCTTGCAGATCACCCGCGATCTGGGTGCGTTCTGGGCGGGGAGCTATCGTGAAGTGCAGAAAGAGATGAAGGGGCGATATCCCAAACACGTCTGGCCGGACGATCCGGCGAATACCGCGCCGACACGGCGCACGAAGAAATATTCGTAATGGGGGAGTGCGGCCTGAAAGGTAAAGTGCGGCCTGATGCCCTCACCCCGGCCCTCTCCCACAGGGAGAGGGAGAAAACACTAAAGACTTTCCTGTCAGGAAAGTCTTGCTGTTTATTTTGAGAGATTTCTTCTTTCACTGACCTGTGCAAGATAAGAAAATCTGGCCTTTGCGCCTGAATGTTGCGGAGAAAAAGCATGGCGGGGAATGACCGCGAGCCAATAGGACGTAAGGGAAAGCCGACGCGTCCGGCGAAAGAAAAGGTAAGCCGTCGTCGCCTCAGAGATGAGGAGTATGACGATGACTATGAAGACGATTATGAGGATGAAGAACCGATGCCGCGTAAAGGGAAAGGCAAAGGGCGTAAGCCTCGTGGTAAACGCGGCTGGTTCTGGCTGCTGCTGAAGCTGTTTATTGTTTTTGTTGTCCTGATCGCGATTTACGGCGTTTATCTGGATCAGAAGATCCGCAGCCGTATCGACGGGAAAGTCTGGCAATTGCCTGCGGCAGTGTACGGCCGCATGGTGAACCTTGAGCCGGACATGTCCATCAGCAAGAACGAGATGGTGAAGCTGCTGCAAGCCACGCAGTATCGTCAGGTCACGAAAATGACCCGTCCGGGTGAATTTACCGTCCAGGCGAAAAGCATTGAGATGATCCGCCGTCCGTTCGACTTCCCGGACAGTAAAGAAGGGCAGGTGCGCGCGCGTCTGACCTTTGACGGCGATCGCCTGGAAACCATTGAGAACATGGATAACGATCGCCAGTTCGGTTTCTTCCGTCTCGATCCGCGTCTCATCACCATGCTGTCGTCCGCAAACGGCGAACAGCGCCTGTTCGTGGCGCGTAACGGCTTCCCGGATCTGCTGGTGGATACCCTGCTGGCAACCGAAGACCGCCACTTCTACGAGCACGACGGGATTAGCCTCTACTCCATTGGTCGTGCGGTACTGGCGAACCTGACCGCGGGGCGTACGGTGCAGGGGGCGAGTACCCTGACCCAGCAGCTGGTGAAAAACCTGTTCCTCTCCAGCGAGCGCTCTTACTGGCGTAAAGCCAACGAAGCGTACATGGCCGTGCTGATGGATGCGCGCTACAGCAAGGATCGTATTCTTGAGCTGTACATGAACGAGGTGTACCTCGGTCAGAGCGGCGATAACGAGATCCGCGGCTTCCCGCTGGCGAGCCTGTACTACTTTGGCCGTCCGGTAGAAGAGCTGAGCCTTGACCAGCAGGCGCTGCTGGTGGGCATGGTAAAAGGCGCGTCGATCTACAACCCGTGGCGTAACCCGAAACTGGCGCTGGAGCGTCGTAACCTGGTGCTGCGTCTGCTGCAACAACAGCAGGTGATTGACCAGGAGCTGTACGACATGCTGAGCGCGCGTCCGCTGGGCGTTCAGCCGCGCGGTGGGGTGATCTCTCCGCAGCCTGCCTTTATGCAGATGGTACGTCAGGAGTTGCAGTCTAAGCTCGGAGATAAAGTGAAAGATCTCTCCGGGGTGAAGATCTTCACCACCTTTGACTCCGTGGCGCAGGATGCGGCAGAAAAAGCGGCGGTTGAAGGTATTCCGGTTCTGAAGAAGCAGCGTAAGCTGAGCGATCTGGAAACCGCGATGGTGGTAGTTGATCGCAACACCGGCGAAGTTCGCGCCATGGTGGGCGGCGCCGAGCCGCAGTATGCGGGCTATAACCGCGCGATGCAGGCGCGTCGTTCGATTGGTTCTCTGGCAAAACCGGCAACCTACCTGACCGCGCTGAGCCAGCCGAATCTCTATCGACTGAACACCTGGATTGCCGATGCGCCAATCTCCCTGCGCCAGCCTAACGGCCAGGTGTGGTCTCCGCAGAACGATGATAAGCAGTTCAGCGGTCAGGTGATGCTGGTGGATGCGTTAACCCGTTCCATGAACGTGCCAACGGTTAACCTCGGCATGGCGCTGGGCCTCCCCGCCATCACCGACACCTGGCAGAAGCTGGGCGTACCGAAAGATCAGCTGCACCCTGTGCCAGCGATGATCCTGGGGGCGCTTAACCTGACGCCAATCGAAGTGGCCCAGGCGTTCCAGACCATCGCCAGCGGCGGTAACCGAGCGCCGCTTTCCGCCCTGCGTTCGGTGATTGCCGAAGATGGCTCCGTGCTGTATCAGAGCTTCCCGCAGGCGGAGCGCGCTGTTCCGGCGCAGGCGGCCTATATGACGCTGTGGACCATGCAGCAGGTGGTCCAGCGCGGTACCGGGCGTCAGCTGGGGGCGAAGTATCCTGGTCTGCATCTGGCGGGTAAAACCGGGACTACCAACAACAACGTCGATACCTGGTTCGCCGGTATTGATGGCCGTGAAGTGGTGATCACCTGGGTGGGCCGCGATAACAACCAGCCGACCAAACTGTATGGTGCGAGCGGCGCGATGTCGATTTACCAGCGTTATCTGGCCAATCAGTCTCCGGTGCCGCTGAACCTCGTTGCCCCGGAAGATATCGTCGATATGGGCGTGGACAGCTCGGGTAACTTCATCTGTGGCGGCGGCGTGCGTTCGCTGCCGGTCTGGACGACCAACCCGGATGCGCTGTGCCAGCAAAGCCAGCCAGAAGAACCGACAGGTAACCCGTTCGATCAGTCTTCTCAGCCTCAGCAGCCGCAGCAGCAACAGCCGCAGCAGCAGGAAGAGAAGAAAGACAGCGACGGCGTCGCCGGTTGGATCAAGGATATGTTCGGCGGCAACTAGCCCTTATGACACCCCCTTCCCTGGAAGGGGGTGTTTTTTCACCTCAGCAACTCATTTCCTTAACCCTGTTTTCAATCCTTATTAACGACCCGTTTTCCGTTGATTATTTCTTAAACCCTCAATTCTTGTAGGGCCGCATATCGCTTGCTATGCCGTCAGCGTTTCGCATATTATTCTGCGGTCATAATAATAATTCTCGTTTACGTTATCATTCACCTTTTTCATCAGAGATCCATCATGGCGCTTTCCAATACTGCTCAGCCAATTAACACGTCGCTGCGTAAAATCGCAGCCGTCGTAGCCACAGCGGTTGCTGGCATGTCTGCTTATGCACAGGCCGCTGAAACCCCCAAGAAAGAAGAAACCATCACCGTGACTGCCGCACCGGCTGCACAGGAAAGTGCCTGGGGTCCTGCACCGACGATTGCGGCAAAACGCACTGCAACGGCGACGAAAACCGATACACCCATTGAGAAAACCCCGCAGTCTATTTCTGTTGTGACTCGTGAAGAGATGGACATGAAACAGCCGGGGACGGTTAAACAGGCCCTGGCCTACACCCCAAGCGTTTTCGCAACGCGCGGCGCCTCAACAACTTACGATGTGGTTTCGATTCGTGGTTTCACGACCTCCAGCACCGTGAATACCAACCAGTATCTGGATGGTATGAAGTTGCAGGGAGACAACTACTCTGAAGCGTCCATGGACCCGTACTTCCTTGAGCGCGTAGAGCTGCTGCGTGGCCCGACGTCTGTACTGTATGGCAAAAGCCATCCGGGCGGCGTAGTGAGTATGGTCAGTAAGCGTCCAACCACGGAACCGTTGAAAGAAATTCAGTTCAAAATGGGGACGGATAACCTCTGGCAGACGGGGTTTGATTTCAGCGACGCGATTGACGATGACGGCGTGTGGTCCTACCGTCTGACCGGTCTGGGACGTAGTGAGAACGCGCAGCAGGAAATGGTGAAGTCTACTCGTTACGCGATTGCGCCGTCTTTCAGCTGGCGTCCTGATGATAAAACCGATTTCACCTTCCTGAGCAACTTCCAGAGCGATCCGGATGCGGGTTACTACGGCTGGCTGCCACGTGAAGGTACCGTTGTGCCTTACTATGATGCTAACGGAAAAGCGCACAAACTGCCGACCGACTTCAACGAAGGTGATGAAGACAATAAGATCTCCCGTCGTCAGAAAATGGTGGGTTACAGCTTCGCGCATGAATTCAACGACACCTTCACCGTGCGTCAGAACCTGCGTTATACCAAAATCAACACGCTGTACCGTTCAGTTTACGGTAACGGCTATATCGCCCCGGCCCAGATCAGCCGTGCCTACGTGCGCTCAGATGAAGATCTCAACTCGTTCACGGTTGATACACAGCTCCAGTCGAAATTCGCGACCGGCGCCGTTGACCATACCCTGCTGACGGGTGTGGATTACCTTCGTATGCGAAATGACATTGATGCTGACTACGGCACCGCCGATCCGATCAGCATGAACAATCCTCAGCACGGCAATGCGAACGTCAATGTGAACTTCCCGTATGCCATGCTCAATCGTCAGGAGCAGACCGGGCTCTATGCGCAGGATCAGGCTGAATGGGATAAGTGGGTACTCACCTTGGGTGGCCGCTATGACTTTGCGAAAACGTCTGCCTTTAACCGTAATAACGGAACCACCGCGGAAATTAACGATCAGGCATTTACCTGGCGCGGGGGGATTAACTACCTGTTCGACAACGGGGTTACACCATACTTCAGCTACAGTGAATCTTTCGAACCGCTCTCTGGCACCACCCAGGGCGGCAAACCGTTCGATCCGGCACGCGGCAAGCAGTATGAAGCGGGCGTGAAGTATGTTCCAAAAGATCTGCCTGTTGTAGTGACGGCAGCGGTATACCAGCTGACCAAGAACAATAACCTGACCGCCGATCCGGCGAACCCGACCAGCGGCTTTAGCGTGCAGGGCGGTGAAATTCGCTCCCGAGGCTTTGAGCTGGAAGCGAAAGCGGCGGTGTCGGCTAACGTGAACGTGACGGCGGCCTACAGCTACACCGATGCGGAATACACCCACGATACCTGGTATGAAGGTCGTCGTCCGGCAGAAGTACCGCGCAACATGGCATCACTGTGGGCGGATTACACCTTCCACGAGACGGCGCTAAGTGGCCTGACCGTTGGTGCGGGTGCTCGCTACATCGGTAACACGGTGACGTACTACTCCTCAGCGTCGCCTAAAGCCTATGAGTCCTTTAACGTCGCGGGTTATGCCCTGGCGGATGCGACCGTGAAATACGATCTGGCGCGCTTCGGTCTGCCGGGCTCTTCCGTCGGCGTCAACGTGAACAACATCTTTGATCGTGAATACGTCTCCAGCTGCTACAGCGAGTATGCATGCTACTGGGGAGCAGGACGCCAGGTTGTTGCCACGGCGACCTTCCGCTTCTAACCTCTTTATGGGCACGGTTCGCCGTGCCCTTTTTATTTAAGTTGGCTGACATGCAGGATACTAAAACGCAATCCGACTCCACCTTCACGCTCAACAATCTCTCCTTTCGCGTACCCGGGCGCACCTTGCTGCATCCGCTCTCTTTGACGTTTCCCGCAGGTAAAGTGACCGGTTTAATCGGGCACAATGGTTCCGGTAAATCGACGCTGCTGAAGATGCTGGGCCGTCATCAGCCGCCGTCCGAGGGCGACATTCTGCTGGATGACCAGCCGCTGGCGAGCTGGAGCAGTAAGGCCTTTGCCCGCAAGGTGGCCTATCTGCCGCAGCAGTTGCCGCAGGCGGAGGGGATGACGGTGCGCGAGCTGGTGGCGATTGGACGTTATCCGTGGCACGGTGCGCTCGGGCGTTTTGGCGTTGCTGACAGAGAGAAAGTGGAAGAGGCGATCGCGCTGGTTGGGTTAAAACCGCTGGCGCACCGTCTGGTGGATAGCCTGTCCGGTGGCGAGCGTCAGCGCGCATGGATCGCGATGCTGGTAGCGCAGGACAGCCGCTGCCTGCTGCTCGACGAACCCACTTCAGCGCTGGATATTGCTCATCAGGTTGACGTCCTGGCGCTGGTGCATCGCTTAAGCCAGCAGCGCGGCCTGACTGTGATTGCCGTTCTGCATGATATCAACATGGCGGCACGCTACTGCGACTATCTGGTAGCGCTGCGCGGCGGTGAAATGATCGCTCAGGGTACGCCTGCCGAACTGATGCGCAGCGAAACGCTGGAACATATCTACGGTATTCCTATGGGCATTCTGCCTCACCCGGCCGGGGCTGCACCCGTGAGCTTTGTCTACTGATGCTGGATCCAACATTAATTAGCCGCCGTCGCCTGCTAACGGCCATGGCGCTCTCACCGCTGCTGTTAAAGATGGGCCCGGCCCGGGCTGCCGCAGTCGATCCGCACCGCATCGTGGCGCTGGAGTGGTTGCCCGTCGAACTGATGATGGCGCTGGGCGTGACGCCTTACGGCGTGGCCGATATTCCTAACTACACCCTGTGGGTGAATGAGCCAAAACTGCCGGACTCCGTCATCGACATCGGTCTGCGTACGGAGCCGAACCTTGAGCTTCTCACCCAGATGAAACCGTCTTATTTATTCTGGTCTGCGGGGTATGGCCCGTCGGAAGAGACCATGGCGAAGATTGCGCCCGGACGGGGCTTTTCCTTTAGCGACGGTAAAAAGCCGCTGACCATGGCAAAAAATTCCATCCACGAGATGGCGCAGTTCCTCAACCGTGAGGCTGAGGCGAAAAAACATCTCAATGAATTTGATGCGCTGATTGATTCCCTTAAGCCGCGCTTTGCCCACCGTGGCGATCGGCCTTTGCTGATGGTGACCCTGCTGGATGCCCGCCATATGCTGGTCTTTGGAAATAACTGTCTATTCCAGGAAGTTCTCGACAGCTTTGGCATTCGCAATGCCTGGGAAGGCGAGATGACGTTCTGGGGCAGTACCGCCGTGGGGATTGACCGTCTGGCGGCGTTTCGTGATGTGGACGTGCTGTGCTTTGACCACGGCAATGAGCGCGAGATGCAAACCCTGATGGCGACTCCGCTCTGGCAGGCAATGCCGTTCGTCCGCGAGCAGCGCTTCCTGCGCGCGCCAGCGGTATGGTTCTACGGCGCGACGCTGTCGGCCATGCATTTTGCCCGCGTGCTGGACAATGCACTGGGAGGCAAGGCATGAGCACGCGTATGGCCCGTTTCCCGATGTTACTGTTAGCGCTCATTTTTCTGGCTGCCCTGGCATTAACCGGCTTTAACCTGACCACGGCATTACCGCGCGATCAGTGGGCAGCCGCGTTTGTCGCACCGGATATCGACAATATTCAGCAAATGCTGTTCCACTACAGCCTGCTGCCGCGTCTGGCTATCTCCCTGCTGGTCGGGGCGGGACTGGGACTGGTGGGCGTACTGTTTCAGCAGGTGCTACGTAACCCGCTGGCGGAGCCAACCACGCTGGGCGTGGCGACGGGGGCTCAGCTGGGGATCACCATCACCACGCTCTGGACCCTGCCGGGAGCGTTAACCTCGCAGTTTGCCGCGCTGGCAGGCGCATGCGTGGTCGGTGCGCTGGTCTTTGGCGTAGCCTGGGGAAAACGTCTCTCACCGGTCACGCTGATCCTCGCGGGGCTGGTCGTCAGCCTCTACTGTGGGGCGATCAACCAGCTGCTGGTGCTGTTTCACCACGACCAGCTGCAAAGCATGTTTATGTGGAGTACCGGCACGCTCACCCAGACCGACTGGAGTATCGTCCAGCGTCTGTGGCCGCAGCTGTTCGGCGGCGTGGTGCTGACGCTGCTGCTGCTGCGTCCGCTCACGCTGATGGGCCTCGATGACGGCGTGGCGCGCAATCTCGGGCTGGCGCTGTCGCTGGCCCGTCTGGCGGCCCTGACCCTGGCGATTGTGCTGAGCGCGTTACTGGTTAACGCCGTCGGCATCATCGGTTTTATCGGCCTGTTTGCGCCATTGCTGGCAAAAATGCTCGGCGCGCGCCGTCTGCTGGCGCGTCTGATGCTGGCGCCGCTGATTGGTGCGCTGATCCTCTGGCTTTCCGATCAGCTCATTCTCTGGCTGGCGCGCGTCTGGATGGAAGTTTCCACGGGCTCGGTGACGGCCCTGATCGGCGCGCCGCTGCTGCTGTGGCTGCTGCCGCGCCTGCGCAGCATTAGCGCTCCGGCGATGGATGCCGGCGATAAAGTGCATGCCGAGCGTCAGTCGGTGGTGTGGTTCAGCCTTGCCGGGCTGGCCGTGCTGGTTATCGCCTCGTTTGCCGCACTCTCGCTGGGACGCGACGCCACGGGCTGGCACTGGGCAACGGGGGATTTGCTGCATGAACTCATGCAGTGGCGCTGGCCGCGGATTTTCTCCGCGCTGATTGCGGGCGTCATGCTGGCGGTGGCGGGCTGTATTATCCAGCGTCTCACCGGCAACCCGATGGCAAGCCCGGAAGTTTTAGGGATCAGCTCCGGGGCCGCGTTTGGCGTAGTGTTGATGTTGTTCCTCGTACCGGGAAATGCGTTCGGCTGGCTGATGCCTGCCGGGAGTATCGGTGCGGCAGTCACGCTGATGATTATCCTGATCGCCTCCGGGCGAGGTGGTTTCTCACCTCACCGCATGCTGCTGGCCGGGATGGCGCTCAGCACCGCGTTTACTATGCTGCTGATGATGTTGCAGGCGAGCGGCGATCCGCGCATGGCGCAGATCCTGACATGGATTTCCGGTTCAACATACAACGCCACCGGCAGTCAGGTGGTGCATACCGGGATTGTGATGATCGTGCTGCTGGCGATTGTGCCGCTGTGCCGCCGCTGGATGACCATTCTACCGCTGGGTGGGGATACCGCCCGCGCGGTCGGGGTGGCGCTGACGCCAACGCGCATTGCGCTGTTGCTGCTGGCCGCGTGCCTGACGGCGACGGCCACCATGACTATCGGCCCGCTCAGTTTTGTCGGATTAATGGCGCCGCATATCGCCCGTATGATGGGTTTCCGCAGGACTTTGCCGCATATCGTGATCTCTGCGCTGACGGGCGGGGCGATCCTGGTCTTTGCTGACTGGTGCGGAAGGATGGTGCTGTTCCCGTATCAGATCCCGGCGGGCCTCCTGTCGACCTTTATCGGCGCGCCTTACTTTATTTATCTGTTGAGAAAGCAGAGTCGGTAATAAAAGTAAACGGCAATCCTTAGATTGCCGTTTTAGTGTTTGCTCCCTCTCCCTGTGGGAGAGGGTTGGGGTGAGGGCATCAAGCCGCACATTTTACAGCTTCGCAAATACCTTACGCGCTGCGTCGATGGTGTTATTGATATCTTCTTCGCTGTGCGCCACGGACATAAAGCCCGCTTCAAACGCTGACGGGGCAAGATACACGCCTTCTTCCAGCATCAGGTGGAAGAAGCGTTTGAAGCGTTCCACGTCGCATTTCACCACGTCCTGATAGCAGGTCACGGTTTTCGCATCGGTGAAGAAAATCCCGAACATCCCGCCCACGTGGTTCACCACCAGTGGAATACCCGCATCTTCTGCGGCTTCCAGCAAACCGTTTGCCAGTTGCGTCGTCCGGTCCGTTAAGGTTTCGTGGATACCCGGCTGCGCCACTTCGGTCAGACAGGCAAAGCCCGCCGCCATCGCAATCGGGTTACCGGAGAGCGTACCCGCCTGGTAAACCGGACCGGTTGGCGCCAGCGCGTCCATGACGTCCTTACGTCCACCGAACGCGCCGACAGGCATGCCGCCGCCAATGATTTTGCCGAGGCAGGTCAGATCCGGCTCCACGCCGTAGTATGACTGCGCCCCCGCCAGCGCCACGCGGAAGCCGGTCATCACTTCGTCGATGATCAGCAGCGCGCCGAACTCATCGCACAGGGCGCGCAGGCCCGGCAGGAAGTCAGGCTGCGGTGGGATACAGTTCATGTTGCCCGCAACTGGCTCAACGATGATGCAGGCGATCTCCTGCGGATACTGCTCGAACGCGGCGCGAACGGTGTTCAGATCGTTATAGGTGCAGGTCAACGTGTGTTTCGCGAAATCAGCCGGCACCCCCGGAGAGTTTGGCTGGCCGAGGGTCAGCGCGCCGGAACCGGCTTTCACCAGCAGACAGTCGGCATGGCCGTGATAACAACCTTCGAACTTGATGATCTTGTCACGGCCGGTAAAACCGCGCGCCAGACGGATAGCGCTCATGGTCGCTTCGGTACCGGAGTTCACCATACGCACCATGTCCATCGTTGGCACCAGTTCGGTGACCAACTCCGCCATTTTGACTTCCATCTCGGTTGGCGCACCGAAGCTCAGGCCGCGCTGAGCGGCTTCAATCACCGCGTTGCGGATCGCTGGGTGGTTATGCCCCAGTACCATCGGGCCCCAGGAGCCGACGTAATCGACATAGGCTTTACCATCCACATCATACAGATATGCGCCATCCGCACGTTCGATAAACAGCGGGGTGCCACCCACGCCGGTAAAGGCGCGCACGGGTGAGTTCACGCCGCCTGGGATTAGCTCGCGGGCTGCGCTGTAGAGGTTTTCAGACTTGCTCATGGCGTCGTTCCTGGTTCGTAGAAATGAGTTAAGGCAACTATTCTAAGTGATTCGGAAGAGGTTATAAAATTTTTGCCCCATAGAAGGCTTAACAATTGTTAAGTATTTTTCAGGGGACGAGGGGATTGTCTCTGGTAGAATCCCTGCGGCCTTTTGTATGACGAAACAGAACAGGTAATGAACGAGAACACGCCTTCTTTTGAACAACAACAGTTTACGCGCGCGAAGCACCGGGTCAGTATCCGGCGGCTGCTCAACCGTGACAAAACCCCGTTAGCCATTCTGGTGGCAGCCGCCGTTGTGGGCACGCTGGCCGGGCTGGTAGGCGTCGCGTTTGAGAAAGCCGTCAATGCGGTGCTCAACTGGCGCATAGGTACCGTCGCCAGCTTTGCGGATCGTGAATGGCTGGTCTGGGTGTGGGCCTTTGGCCTTTCGGCCCTGTTTGCCATGGTGGGCTATTTTCTGGTGCGTAAATTCGCACCTGAAGCAGGTGGCTCGGGGATCCCTGAAATTGAGGGGGCGCTGGAAGAGCTACGCCCGGTTCGCTGGTGGCGCGTGCTTCCTGTGAAATTTATCGGCGGGATGGGAACGCTCGGGGCGGGCATGGTGCTCGGTCGGGAAGGACCAACGGTACAGCTGGGCGGTAACGTCGGGCGCATGGTCGGCGATCTGTTCCGTATGCGCAGCGCCGAAGCGCGCCATACGCTGCTGGCAACGGGGGCGGCGGCCGGGCTGTCTGCCGCGTTTAACGCGCCGCTGGCAGGTATCCTGTTTATCATTGAAGAGATGCGCGCCCAGTTCCGCTACAACCTGATCTCCATTAAAGCGGTGTTTACCGGCGTGATTATGTCGAGCATTGTCTTTCGCGTCTTTAACGGCGAAGGGGCGGTGATTGAAGTTGGCAAGCTAACTAATGCGCCGGTCAATACTTTGTGGCTGTATCTGATTCTTGGGATGATTTTTGGCGTCGTTGGCCCGCTTTTTAACACCCTGATTTTACGGGCGCAGGATATGTTTCAGCGCATCCATGGCGGAAATACCACGAAATGGGTGCTGGTGGGGGGCCTGCTTGGTGGCGTGTGCGGGATCCTCGGTTTTATCGAACCGAATGCGGCGGGCGGCGGTTTCGGTCTGATTCCCATTGCCGCGGCGGGGAATTTCAGCGTAGGCCTGCTGCTGTTTATGTTTATTTCACGCGTCATCACCACGGTATTGTGCTTCTCCTCTGGTGCCCCGGGCGGCATTTTCGCCCCGATGCTGGCGCTGGGGACGCTGCTGGGTACGGCGTTCGGGATGGCGGCGGCGGCAGGCTTCCCGGCCTACCATCTGGATGCGGGGACGTTTGCGGTTGCGGGAATGGGGGCGCTGCTGGCGGCCTCCCTGCGTGCGCCGCTGACCGGGATCGTGCTGGTGCTGGAAATGACCGACAATTACCAGCTCATTTTGCCAATGATCATTACCTGCCTCGGCGCGACACTATTAGCCCAATTCCTGGGTGGAAAACCGCTATACTCCACCATTCTTGCCCGTACCCTGGCGAAACAGGAAGCTGAACAGGCCCTGAAGCAGAATACTTGAATGAATTACCAGGGTATTAGATAATGACAAAAAGAATTGGGTGATTTTTACCCAATAGCAGTCGCAGTATTCATGGGAGCATAAGATGAGTGATGACGTAGCGTTGCCGCTGGAATTTACCGAAGCAGCAGCGAAAAAAGTGAAAACCCTGATTGCCGACGAGGACAATCCGGATCTGAAACTGCGTGTTTATATTACCGGCGGCGGCTGTAGTGGCTTCCAGTATGGTTTTACCTTTGACGACCAGGTTAACGATGGTGATATGACTATCGAGAAACAGGGCGTCGCGCTGGTGGTTGATCCGATGAGCCTGCAATATCTGGTGGGCGGTTCAGTGGACTACACTGAAGGTCTGGAAGGTTCGCGCTTTGTGGTGACTAACCCGAATGCGACCAGCACCTGCGGGTGTGGTTCTTCATTCAGTATTTAACCTGAATGCAAATTGTAGGCCCGGTAAGCGAAGCGCCACCGGGCTTATAAACGATACCTATCTTGAATTTTCATCCAGTGCAAACGTCGGCAGCTTCAGGTGCCAGCGTATCGCCGCTAAACGGATCACCAGCGTTACCACCATCCCCAGCATCGCCGCGTTTTCCAGCGGGACAGCAAAGGTGTAATACGCCGTGGCGTGAACAATCCCCCCGATGATACAGGCCGTCGCGTAGATTTCCGTTCGCAGGATCATCGGGACTTCTCGCGCCAGAATGTCGCGAATAATCCCTCCGCCCACGCCGGTCAACACGCCCATACAGATCGCCACCAGCGGGCCAGTCCCGGCAATAAAGGCTTTATTCACGCCTATTCCCACAAAGACCGCCAGACCGACGGCATCCAGCACTGGCAATATCCATTTTGGTAGTCTGCGAGGCTGACGAACCAGCACGATGGTTAACAGGCAGGTGACCATCGCCACCACCAGATCCGTTGGATCTTTTACCCAGAATACCGGGCCGTTTGCCAGCGCCATATCGCGAATCGTTCCGCCGCCTACCGCCGTAACGACGCCGAGCACCAGTACGCCAAAAGGATCCATGCGTAGTTTTCCGGCAAGCAAAACGCCGGAGATAGCAAAAACGGCTGTGCCAAGAATATCCAGCCAATACACGAGCATCGTTAAATCCTCGAATAGGGTATTTATCTGTTTGAGTGACTCTCTGCCAGTTCGGCGCAGAGTTGTTTTGCGGCGAGGATAATACGCGGGCTGGCGCGTTCAAACCAGTCGCTGTTGAGTGCGATGACCGGAATTTTAAGCTGCCGATGCCAGAATTGTTCTATTTTAGGAATCTCGCTCGCATTTCCGACCACCACAATGGCCTGCGGTTGTCGCGCCAGAACCTGCTCACGACTGACCTGCGGCCAGGGGACCCGGCTTTCAGCAAAGATATTTTCACCTCCACAGATCTCAAGCACCTGGTTCTGGATCGAGCCTTTCCCGGTAGTGAACAGCGGCTGGCTGCCAAATTGCAGAAAAACGCGTTGTTTCGGTTGCGTGCCGTATCGGGTTTTTAGCGCAGCATAGTCGTTGAGCATCTGCTGTGCAGCGTGCTCGGCGCGTTGGGGGGTAGGGCTGAAGGGAGCGAGGTCACGGAGGGTTTGCGCCACCTGTTCGATGCTCACCGCATCTACCCATTTTACCGTTATTCCCAGCGAAGAGAGCTGGTCCACCTGTCGTTCGGCATTACCGCCGCGCCAGGCAAGAACCAGATCGGGCTTCAGCGCCACGATGCGTTCCAGGTTCATTCCCTGCCAGGTGGCAACCTGTTCGAGATGGGCGGCCTGCGGTGGATAATCGGAAAAGCTGCTCACCGCAACGGGCGTAATCCCGGCGGCAAACGCCAGTTCCGTATTGGCAGGGGAGAGTGTGATCACCCGCGGCGCGGCGATGAGCCAGGCCGGGGCGAGCAGAAGCAGGGCGACCAGCGCCCTGAATGAAACCTTACCCACGCGCCAGTTTCTGCACCAGGGTTTCCACCATCACGGTGGACTGTTTGGCCGCAACGGCCAGGAACTCGTCGAAGCTGATGTGGGACTGCTGGTCCGCCACGTCAGAGATCGCGCGAACGACCACGAACGGCACGCTGAAGTTATGGCACACGTGCGCAATGGCCGTGGCTTCCATCTCAACGGCCACAGCCTGCGGGAAGTTATGACGGATTTTCGCCAGACCAACAGAGCCGTTGATAAAGGCATCGCCGCTGACGATCAGGCCACGCACCGCATTGAGGTTCAGCTCGTTAATGCAGCTTTCAGCGGCGGCAATCAGCTTATCATCCGCTTTAAACCCGGCCGGGCAGCCCGGAAGCTGACCATATTCGTAGCCGAATGCGGTGACATCTGCATCGTGGTAACGCGCTTCGTCGGAAACCACGATATCGCCCACTTTCAGCGTCGGCGCCAGACCGCCCGCCGAACCTGTATTAATGATAACGTCAGGCTTGCAGCGCTCAAGCAGCAGGGTCGCGCCCAGTGCCGCTGCAACTTTACCGATGCCTGATTTCAGCAGAGCCACGTCAACGCCGTTCAGCTGGCCGGTGTAGATCTCACAGCCACCAAGGGAGAGGGTCTGACGGTTCTCAATTTTGTCACGCAGCAGCGTAACTTCTTCTTCCATTGCACCAATAATGCCGATTTTCATAGATTTACTCGCGATGTGCCTTGTTAAGATGCATAGTCTATCATGCGGTTAAGGGGAAACGCATTCTCACGCGGGGGAGCACATGGCACCAATCGATTTTCGCACCAAAATTAACTGGCACCGACGTTTCCGTTCGCCACAGGGCGATAAGAGCGAACATGAGATCCTGCGCATTTTTGAAAGCGATCGCGGACGCATCATCAATTCGCCCGCCATCCGCCGGTTACAGCAAAAAACCCAGGTGTTCCCGCTGGAGCGTAACGCCGCGGTGCGTACGCGGTTAACGCACTCCATGGAAGTGCAGCAGGTGGGGCGCTACATTGCAAAAGAGATCCTCAGCCGTCTCAAAGAGCAACGTCTGCTGGAAACCTACGGGCTGGATGAACTGACCGGGCCGTTCGAAAGCATCGTTGAGATGGCCTGCCTGATGCACGATATCGGCAATCCTCCCTTTGGTCATTTCGGCGAGGCCGCCATCAATGACTGGTTTAAACAGCGGCTTTTTCCCTCTGACGCCATAAGCCAGCCGCTCAGCGATGACCGCTGTGTGGTACGCGATTTACGCCTGCGTGAGGGCGAAGATAGCCTGAACGATCTGCGCCGCAAGGTGCGTCAGGATCTGTGTCATTTCGAAGGTAACGCGCAGGGGATCCGTCTGGTGCACTCCCTGATGCGCATGAATCTGACCTGGGCGCAGGTGGGCTGTATTCTTAAATACACGCGTCCCGCGTGGTGGATGGGGGAAACGCCTGCCACCCATAGCTACCTGATGAAAAAACCGGGCTATTACCTGTCGGAAGAAGCGTACATTGAACGGTTGCGTAAAGAACTTTCGCTAACGCCGAATGGCCGTTTTCCATTGACGTGGATTATGGAAGCGGCTGATGACATTTCTTATTGCGTGGCCGATCTGGAAGACGCAGTGGAAAAAAGAATATTCAGCGTCGAGGAGCTGTATCAGCATCTTCACGATGCCTGGGGAGAGCATGAAAAAGGTTCTCTGTTTGCACAGGTCGTCGAGAATGCCTGGGATAAATCGCGTTCAAATTCGCTGAGCCGCAGTACCGAAGATCAGTTCTTTATGTATTTGCGGGTCAATACGCTGAATAAACTGGTGCCGTATGCGGCCGCCCGTTTCATTGATAATTTGCCGATGATATTTAGCGGGGAATTTAATCACGCCCTGCTGGAAGATGAGAGCAGTTTTAGTCAGCTGCTTGAATTATATAAAAACGTGGCTGTTCGCCATGTTTTCAGCCACCCGGATGTCGAACAGCTGGAGCTGCAAGGATACCGGGTTATCAGCGGGTTGCTGGAAATTTATGGCCCGCTGCTCCAGCTGACGGTCGATGAGTTTTGCGAGCTGGTCGAAAATGAACGTGTTCGCCGCCTGCCGATTGAATCTCGTCTCTATCAGAAGCTTTCAACCCGTCACCGGCTGGCATACATTGAGGCCGTCAGTAAAATAGATCGTCATTCTTCCCAATGGCCAGTCATGGAATATTATTATCGCTGTCGTCTTATCCAGGACTATATCAGCGGGATGACAGATTTGTATGCCTGGGATGAATACCGCAAGCTTATGGCCGTTGAATAAGCCATGAGTTTTGTAAAGACGACCAATAAATTTTTACTTTTTCCATAAACTTAATCCCGGAACTAAGCGGTATAAAACGAATCTGAGTTACACAGCAATTTTGCGTTATCTGGTAAATCGAGATTGAGAAACATGAAAAAAACCACATTAGCAATGAGTGCACTGGCTCTGAGTTTAGGTTTAGCGTTGTCCCCTCTGGCGACGGCGGCCGAGACAGCTTCCTCGGCAGCGACTGCGCAGCAGATGCCAAGCCTGGCCCCGATGCTCGAAAAAGTGATGCCATCGGTGGTGAGTATTAACGTTGAGGGCAGCACAACCGTCAATACGCCGCGTATGCCGCGTAATTTCCAGCAGTTCTT
The DNA here is from genome assembly GCF_001037655.1 of Enterobacter sp. MGH85. Classification (NCBI taxonomy): domain Bacteria; kingdom Pseudomonadati; phylum Pseudomonadota; class Gammaproteobacteria; order Enterobacterales; family Enterobacteriaceae; genus Enterobacter; species Enterobacter sp. MGH85. Next base: position 42,420 of record NZ_KQ089925.1, on the reverse strand, counting down.
CGGCGACAATTCGCCATTCTGCCAGGACGGTTCGCCATTCCAGAGCTCCCCGTTCTGTCAGGGCGGCGGCGCAGGGGATGACGGTCAGGGCGGCGGCCAGCAGCAGAAATTCATGGCACTCGGCTCGGGCGTTATTATTGATGCAGCGAAAGGCTACGTGGTGACCAATAACCACGTGGTAGATAATGCTAACACCATTAAGGTTCAGATGAGCGATGGCCGTAAATTCGATGCCAAAGTGGTCGGTAAAGACCCGCGCTCCGATATCGCACTGATTCAAATTCAGGATCCGAAGAACCTGACGGCGATTAAGCTTGCCGACTCTGACGCGCTGCGCGTGGGTGACTACACTGTCGCCATCGGTAACCCGTTTGGTCTGGGCGAAACCGTGACCTCGGGTATCGTCTCCGCGCTGGGACGTAGCGGCCTGAATGCGGAAAACTATGAAAACTTCATCCAGACGGATGCGGCCATTAACCGCGGTAACTCCGGCGGTGCGCTGGTTAACCTGAACGGTGAACTGATCGGTATCAACACCGCTATCCTGGCACCGGACGGTGGCAACATCGGTATCGGCTTTGCTATCCCGAGCAACATGGTGAAAAACCTGACTGCGCAGATGGTGCAATATGGACAGGTGAAACGCGGTGAGCTGGGTATCATGGGGACCGAGCTGAACTCTGAGCTGGCGAAAGCGATGAAAGTGGACGCTCAGCGCGGCGCATTCGTGAGCCAGGTCATGCCGAACTCTTCAGCGGCGAAAGCCGGCATTAAAGCGGGTGACGTGATCACCTCTCTGAACGGTAAACCGATCAGCAGCTTTGCCGCCCTGCGTGCGGAAGTGGGTTCTATGCCAATCGGCAGTAAAGTGACCCTCGGCCTGCTGCGTGAAGGTAAGCCAGTTAACGTGAGCCTGGAACTGCAACAGAGCAGTCAGAATCAGGTGGATTCCAGCACCATCTTCAGCGGTATTGAAGGTGCTGAGATGAGCAACAAAGGGGCAGATAAAGGCGTGGTGGTGAACAACGTGAAAGCGAACTCACCTGCTGCCCGTATCGGCCTGAAAAAAGGTGATGTGATCATGGGCGCTAACCAGCAGCCGGTGAAAAACATCGCTGAACTGCGCAAAATTCTCGACAGCAAGCCGTCCGTGCTGGCACTGAATATTCAGCGTGGTGATACCTCTATTTATCTCCTGATGCAGTAATCTTCTTAAGCCCCTGTTCGCAGGGGCTTTCTCTTTTCTGTGACCTTTCCCACAACTCCATACATCTCGCTCTGCCTTTGGGCATTTGCACAATGCGGCCTTAGCTGAACTTCCCTATGCTTGAGCTCTGCTCACGGGAGGGTTATATGGCTGGCTGGCATCTTGATACCAAAATGGCGCAGGATATCGTGGCGCGCACCATGCGAATCATCGATACCAATATCAACGTAATGGACGCCCGAGGGCGCATTATCGGCAGCGGCGATCGTGAGCGTATTGGTGAATTGCACGAAGGGGCGTTGCTGGTGCTCTCTCAGGGGCGCGTGGTCGACATTGATGACGCCGTGGCGAAACATCTGCACGGGGTCCGTCAGGGGATCAACCTGCCGCTGCGTCTGGAAGGAGAGATTGTTGGCGTTATCGGTCTGACCGGCGATCCTGAATCGCTGCGTAAATACGGCGAGCTGGTCTGCATGACGGCGGAGATGATGCTGGAGCAGTCGCGTCTGATGCACCTGCTCGCCCAGGACAGCCGCCTGCGTGAAGAGCTGGTGATGAATTTGATCCAGGCGGAGGAGCACACGCCTGCCCTGAGCGAGTGGGCGCAGCGTCTGGGTATCGACCTGAATCAGCCGCGCGTGGTCGCCGTTATTGAGGTGGATAGCGGCCAGCTTGGCGTGGATAGCGCCATGGTGGAGCTACAGCAGCTGCAAAATATGCTGGCGACGCCGGAGCGTAACAACCTGGTGGCAATCGTCTCTTTGACGGAAATGGTGGTGCTCAAGCCTGCGCTTAATCAGTTTGGTCGCTGGGACGCGGAAGATCATCGTCGCCGCGTTGAGCTGCTCATCGAGCGCATGAAGGAGAACGGACAGCTCCGTTTTCGCGTCGCGCTGGGAAATTACTTTACCGGGCCGGGAAGTATCGCCCGTTCATGGCGAACGGCGCGCACTACCATGATGGTGGGTAAACAGCGCATGCCGGAGAGCCGCAGTTATTTCTATCAGGATCTGATGCTGCCGGTCCTGCTCGACAGCCTGCGCGGTGGCTGGCAGGCCAACGAGCTGGCGCGCCCGCTGGTGCGTCTGAAAGCGATGGACAACAACGGGCTGCTGCGCCGTACGTTGCAGGCGTGGTTCCGGCATAACGTGCAGCCGCTGGCAACGTCAAAAGCGCTGTTTATTCACCGTAATACGCTGGAGTATAGGCTAAACCGGATCTCGGAACTGACGGGGCTGGATTTAGGGAATTTTGACGACCGGCTACTGCTGTATGTGGCGTTGCAGCTGGATGAACAAAGATGATGCTTTTTGCCGGCTGGCGGCTTCGCCTTACCCGGCCTACATGCGTTCGTAGGCCCGGTAAGCGAAGCGCCACCGGGCAATAAAACGGCTCATTTGTTACGCGTCAATTTCTCAAGATCAGCTTCAATTTCGCTGATCTTATGGGTAACAACACTTTCCAGGTGACGCAGGTCGTCAAGGATCTTACGTTTCAGATCGACTTCGCTGCGATCGCGCTGGCAGATTTGATCGAGTTCGTCGATAACGTAGCGCAGGTTAGGGCTGATTTCCTGTACTTCTTTATATCCCTGACCGATACCGTCAGCGACAACGGTCTTACGCTGGCGTGGGTATTTAAATTTCACGCTTTTGGCGAAGAACTCTCCTTTGTCCTTGTGAAAATAGATTTTCAAAATATCGTTATTGGCTTCCTGGCGGAGACTATAACGATCAATTTCATCAGGATTGGTAATGCCCAGACTTTTCAGATTATCGTACATAGCGGTACCCTTGATCTCAACATAACCTATGAATAATTAACGAAAAAATCTATTTTCGCCACCTTCGGATATAAAAAAAGCGGGGTTGCCCCCGCTTTTTGTTATACCCGATTAATCGATGGTGCGCAGCAGTTCATTGATGCCCACTTTACCGCGCGTTTTCGCATCCACTTTTTTCACGATGACCGCGCAGTACAGGCTGTATTTGCCATCTTTAGACGGCAGGTTGCCGGAAACCACAACGGAACCGGCTGGAACGCGGCCGTAGTGAATTTCACCGGTTTCGCGATCGTAAATACGGGTGCTCTGGCCAATGTACACGCCCATTGAGATCACAGAACCTTCTTCGACGATCACGCCTTCAACCACTTCGGAACGTGCGCCGATGAAGCAGTTGTCTTCGATGATGGTTGGGTTAGCCTGAAGTGGCTCCAGAACGCCACCAATGCCGACGCCGCCGGACAGGTGAACATTTTTACCGATCTGCGCGCAGGAGCCGACGGTAGCCCAGGTGTCCACCATGGTGCCTTCGTCAACGTAGGCGCCGATGTTCACGTAGGATGGCATCAGCACGGTGTTGCGTGCGATGTATGCACCCTGACGAACGGCTGCGGGTGGTACTACGCGGAAGCCCTCTTTCTGGAAGCGCGCTTCGTCGTAATCCGCAAATTTCATTGGCACTTTATCGAAGTAGCGGCTTTCTGCTCCGTCGATAACCTGGTTATCGTTGATACGGAAAGAGAGCAGCACAGCTTTCTTCAGCCATTGATGAGTAACCCACTGACCGTCGATTTTTTCTGCCACGCGCAGCGCGCCGGAATCCAGCAGGGAAATAACCTGGTTTACCGCTTCACGGGTCACGGTATCCACATTTGCCGGAGTGATGTCGGCGCGACGCTCAAAAGCGGACTCAATAACGTTCTGTAACTGCTGCATTGTTTACTCTTTCCATTTCACTAAAAAACACGTCACCCTTTATCGTTTGGATTGAGGGCTGCTGTCAACCGTTGTTGCACTTCAAGTTGCAGGTCATTATTAAGGGCACGCCGGTCGGCCGTCGCGATTATAAATAAATCTTCTACTCGTTCGCCAATGGTTGTAATTCGGGCGCCGTGAAGCGAAATTCCCAGATCGGCAAAAACCTGGCCGACGCGGGCGAGCAGCCCTGGCTGGTCGAGCGCAATCAGCTCAAGGAACGATTTACGGTCGGTATGGGTCGGCAGGAAATTGACCTCGGTATCGACGGTAAAGTGGCGCAGTTTTGCTGGCTGACGTCGCGGCTGCGGAGGTTGCCAGCTGCGCTGCGTAATCGCCTGCTCGAGGCCAAAGCGTATCCCCTCATGCCTGTCCGACGACAGCGGGCTGCCATCCGGCTCCAGTACAATAAAGGTGTCCATCGCCATGCCGTCGCGGGTGGTAAAAATCTGCGCGTCGTGAACGCTCAGGTTACGCCTGTCCAGTTCGGCGCAGACCGCCGCAAACAAATAAGGCCGGTCCGGGCTCCAGATAAAGATCTCCGTCCCGCCACGCGTGGCCTGCGGGCTGAGCAGAATCATTGGTTTCGTCAGGTCGTGCTTCAGCAGATGCCGGGCGTGCCAGGCAAGCTGGTTTGGGCTGTGGCGCACAAAGTAGTTGGCGCGACAGCGCGCCCAAATCTGATGTAGTGCCTCTTCGTTAATGTTATCCATGCGCAACAGGGCAAGCGCCTGCAACTGGTGGTGGCGCACGCGCTCGCGCATATCCGGGGTGTTCTGCATCCCGCGACGCAGCTGTTTTTCGGTGGCGAAGTACAGTTCGCGCAGCAGGCTCTGCTTCCAGCTGTTCCACAGGGTTTCGTTGGTAGCGCAGATATCGGCTACCGTCAGGCAGACCAAGTAGCGCAGGCGGTTCTCCGTTTGCACTTCCTCGGCGAACTGTTTGATCACTTCCGGATCCTGAATATCACGACGCTGAGCGGTAACCGACATCAGCAGATGATGGCGAACCAGCCAGGCAATAAGCTGCGTCTCACGTGAGTTCAGGCCGTGCAGCTCGGCAAATTTCAGCACGTCCTGGGCACCGAGTACGGAGTGGTCGCCGCCGCGACCTTTGGCGATATCATGGAACAGGGCGGCGATCAGGATCAGTTCGGGGTGAGAGAGGCGCGGCCACAAATCAACGCACAGCGGATGGCGGGATCGCGTCTCTTCTCTGGCAAAACTTTCCAGCTTCAGCATGACGCGGATCGTGTGCTCATCCACCGTATAGGCGTGAAACAGGTCGAACTGCATCTGCCCGACAATATGCGACCACTGTGGCATATAGGCCCACAATACACTGTGTCGGTGCATCGGCAGCAGACCGCGGCTGACGGCGCCCGGATGACGAAGCATGCTCAGGAATAGCGAGCGCGCCTCCGGGATGTAACACAGCGGCTGCTTCAGATGACGCCGCGCGTGGCGTAAATGGCGAAGGGTGGTGGAGTAGATCCCGGTGATCGTGCTGTTGCGCACCATGGTATAGAACATTCGCAGGATCGCTTCCGGTTCGCGGATGAACAGCGTTTCGTCGCGAAGATCGATCAGCGTGCCGCGCAGCTGAAATTCGTCATCAATCGGACGCGGTTTTTCGTCTGCCGTCAGCGCGAGGATCGCCTCATCGAACAGCTGTAACAGCATCTGGTTCAGCTCAGAGACGCGGCGAGTGACGCGGAAGAAATCCTTCATCATTTGCTCGACCGGCTCGTTGCCCTCGCCCTGGTAATTCAGGCGCTGCGCCACGCTAAGCTGCCGGTCAAACAGCAGGCGGTTATCGTAGCGGGTGACCTCCAGGTGCAGCGCAAAACGGATGCGCCAGAGCAGATGCAGGCACTCGTTGAGTTCGTTACGTTCGGCTTCGGTCAGAAAACCAAAACCGACCATTTCGTCCAGCGAGGTGGCCCCAAAATGGCGACGGGCGACCCATTGCAGCGTGTGGATATCGCGCAGGCCACCGGGGCTGCTTTTAATATCCGGTTCGAGATTATAGCTGGTGCCGTGATAGCGCTGGTGGCGCTGGTTTTGTTCTTCGACTTTCGCGGCGAAGAATTTTTCTGAAGGCCAGAAGCCGTCGCTAAAGATGTGCTTTTGCAGTTCGAGGAACAGCGCCACGTCGCCAATCAGCAGGCGGGTTTCAATTAAATTGGTGGCGACGGTCAGGTCAGATAACCCTTCCAGCAGACACTCTTCCAGCGTGCGCACGCTGTGACCCACTTCCAGCTTCACGTCCCAGAGCAGGGTCAACAGCTCACCGATTTTCTGCGCCCGATCGTCCGGCAGTTTTTTACGGCTTAAGATTAGCAGGTCGATATCAGAGAGCGGATGCAGTTCACCCCGGCCATATCCGCCGACAGCAACCAGCGCGACGTCGCTCACCTGCCCGAAACCGTAGTCGATCCACAGACGTTGCAGGAGCTGGTCGATAAATTCGGTGCGCGCTTCAATGAGCTGTTCGGCTGAGACGCCTGCATCAAATGCGCTACCCAGCCAGCGATGGAAAACCGCCATATGGGATTTGATATGTGCGCAGGTCAGCTCATGCGGTGGCCAGACGCCCGGGTTATCAGGCTGGTCGGGGAGGGTGGGAAGTGCTGTGTTAGCATACTGTTCGGGTAAGAGATTACTCATCGTGCGCCACCCATAAGAAAAAGCTATCGCCATTAAAAAAGCCGGCATTCGCCGGCTTCTTATCACTCAATGTTCGTCAGTATCGCCGGGATGGTGTCATCCTTGCGCAACGTCATAATTTCGCAGCCGTTGTCTGTAACCACAATAGTATGCTCGTACTGGGCAGACAAGCTTCTGTCTTTGGTTTTTACCGTCCAGCCATCTTTCATGGTACGGATGCGGTAATCGCCCGCGTTGACCATTGGCTCAATAGTGAAGGTCATGCCCTTTTGCAGCACTACGCCACCGTCGTCTGCATCATAGTGCAGAACTTGCGGTTCTTCATGGAACACACGACCAATACCGTGACCGCAATATTCACGCACCACGGAGAAACCTTCCGCTTCCACAAACTTCTGGATTGCGGCGCCGATGGTGCGCAGGCGGATGCCTGGCTTCACCATTTTCAGCGCCAGGTAGAGGCTGTCCTGGGTGACTTTACACAGGCGCTCGCCCAGAATCGTTGGCTTGCCAACGATGAACATCTTAGAGGTGTCACCGTGGTAGTCGTCTTTAATGACGGTCACGTCGATGTTGACGATATCGCCATCTTTCAGCAGCTTCTCGTCATCCGGAATGCCGTGGCAAACCACTTCATTAATAGAGATGCAGACGGATTTTGGAAAACCGTGATAGCCAAGGCAGGCGGAGACCGCGTGCTGCTCGTTGACGATATAGTCGTTACAGATGCGATCCAGTTCGCCAGTGCTGACGCCCGGTTTCACAAACGGTTCGATCATTTCCAGCACGTCAGCGGCCAGACGACCGGCGACGCGCATCTTTTCAATTTCTTCAGGTGTCTTAATAGAGATAGCCATGTAATCTGTCCATCGGTGTCGATTTTTTCGACAATACTAGTGTAAGTGTTGTCAATGGTATCAGTCAGGCGCACCCCGTGCCAAATTGAGAATCATTAACAGCACACTCCGCCAACAATTATTGGTTTCTGGCCGTGTTTTGTGATATAAAGCGCGCCGGACTTCCGATCCATCTCAGATACACAGGCTGGACGGGAGCGACAAATCTCACTTTGTGTAACAACACACACGTATCGGCACATATTCCGGGGTGCCCTTCGGGGTCGGTAATATGGGATACGTGGAGGCATAACCCCAACTTTCAATATAGAGGTTTTAAACATGGCAACTGTTTCCATGCGCGACATGCTCAAGGCTGGTGTTCACTTCGGTCACCAGACCCGTTACTGGAACCCGAAAATGAAGCCTTTCATCTTCGGCGCACGTAACAAAGTTCACATCATCAACCTTGAGAAGACTGTACCAATGTTCAACGAAGCCCTGGCTGAGCTGAGCAAGATCTCTTCCCGTAAAGGTAAGATTCTGTTCGTTGGTACTAAGCGCGCTGCAAGCGAAGCTGTGAAAGATGCTGCTAACAGCTGCGACCAGTTCTTCGTGAACCATCGCTGGTTGGGCGGCATGCTGACCAACTGGAAAACTGTTCGTCAGTCCATCAAGCGCCTGAAAGATCTGGAAACCCAGTCTCAGGACGGTACTTTCGATAAGCTGACTAAAAAAGAAGCGCTGATGCGCACTCGTGAACTGGACAAGCTGGAAAACAGCCTGGGCGGTATCAAAGATATGGGCGGCCTGCCAGACGCGCTGTTCGTAATCGATGCAGACCACGAGCACATCGCAATCAAAGAAGCTAACAACCTGGGTATCCCGGTATTCGCTATCGTTGATACCAACTCCGATCCGGACGGTGTTGACTTCGTTATCCCGGGTAACGACGACGCAATCCGTGCTGTTAGCCTGTACCTGAGCGCTGTAGCTGCTACCGTTCGTGAAGGCCGTTCCCAGGATCTGGCTTCTCAGGCGGAAGAAAGCTTCGTAGAAGCTGAATAATAAGGTTTTACCCCTTATTAGTACCGTGTATGAATAGGGGCCCATTATCGGCCCCTTTTTTCAATTTATACTGTTTGGCTCCCGGCCGGGCAGTTCACATCTCCCGAGGATTTAAGAATGGCTGAAATTACCGCATCCCTGGTAAAAGAGCTGCGTGAGCGTACTGGCGCAGGCATGATGGATTGCAAAAAAGCGCTGACCGAAGCGAACGGCGACATCGAGCTGGCAATCGAAAACATGCGTAAATCCGGTGCGATCAAAGCAGCTAAGAAAGCAGGCAACGTTGCTGCTGACGGCGTGATCATCACCAAAATCGACGGCAACTACGGCATCATTCTGGAAGTTAACTGCCAGACTGACTTCGTTGCTAAAGATGCTGGTTTCCAGGCATTTGCTAACAAAGTTCTGGACGCAGCGGTTGCAGGCAAAATCACTGACGTTGAAGTGCTGAAAGCACAGTTCGAAGAAGAGCGTGTTGCGCTGGTTGCTAAAATCGGTGAGAACATCAACATCCGTCGCGTTTCTTCCCTGGAAGGCGATGTTCTGGGCTCTTACCAGCACGGCGCGCGTATCGGTGTTCTGGTTGCGGCTAAAGGCGCTGACGAAGAGCTGGTTAAACAGCTGGCAATGCACATCGCTGCAAGCAAACCAGAATTCGTTAAGCCAGAAGACGTGTCTGCTGAAGTGGTAGAGAAAGAGTACCAGGTTCAGCTGGACATCGCGATGCAGTCTGGTAAGCCAAAAGAAATCGCAGAGAAAATGGTTGAAGGCCGCATGAAGAAATTCACCGGCGAAGTTTCTCTGACTGGCCAGCCTTTCGTAATGGATCCAAGCAAGTCTGTTGCTCAGCTGCTGAAAGAGCACAACGCTGACGTGACTGGCTTCATCCGCTTCGAAGTGGGCGAAGGCATCGAGAAAGTTGAGACTGACTTCGCAGCAGAAGTTGCTGCCATGTCCAAGCAGTCTTAATGATTGAAAAGGAGCCGCCTGAGGGCGGCTTCTTTTTGTCACCCGTCTCACGAAATCAGACAGGCTCCAGTATCGCTGTGCTGATTTGCGACATATCATGTCGCCAGAATTAACCCCATCTTAATCGTTGACAGTCTCAGGAAAGAAACATGGCTACCAATGCAAAACCCGTGTACAAACGCATTCTGCTTAAGCTGAGTGGCGAAGCGCTGCAAGGATCGGAAGGCTTCGGTATTGACGCAAGCATCCTTGATCGCATGGCACAGGAAATCAAAGAACTGGTCGAACTGGGTATTCAGGTTGGCGTGGTCATTGGCGGTGGCAACCTTTTCCGTGGTGCTGGTCTGGCGAAAGCGGGGATGAACCGCGTAGTGGGCGACCACATGGGGATGCTGGCAACCGTGATGAATGGCCTGGCGATGCGTGATGCGCTTCATCGCGCCTATGTGAACGCTCGCCTGATGTCCGCTATTCCTTTGAATGGCGTATGCGATAACTACAGCTGGGCAGAGGCTATCAGCCTGCTGCGCAACAACCGCGTGGTGATCCTCTCCGCCGGTACGGGTAACCCGTTCTTTACCACCGATTCCGCAGCCTGCCTGCGCGGTATCGAAATCGAAGCCGATGTGGTGCTGAAAGCGACCAAAGTAGATGGCGTGTTTACTGCCGACCCGGCAAAAGATCCTTCAGCGACCATGTACGATCAGCTGAGCTACAGCGAAGTGCTGGATAAAGAGCTGAAAGTGATGGATCTTGCCGCCTTCACGCTGGCTCGCGACCATAAACTGCCGATCCGTGTTTTCAACATGAACAAGCCTGGCGCGCTGCGTCGCGTCGTGATGGGCGAAAAAGAAGGCACTTTGATCACGGAATAATTTCCGTCGGCGATAAATACAGGTAAGATTCCGCTTTACTTTGTAGTGGTATCTTACCTGGACGCGCCTTTGGCGCTGTCATGAATTAAACGCGACTATACTTAGCACACCTGTAGCGCTGTGCTGGCGGATAGTCTGCCTGAGACAAGTTTTCAAGGATTCGTATCGTGATTAACGACATCAGAAAAGATGCTGAAGTACGCATGGACAAATGCGTAGAAGCGTTCAAAAACCAAATCAGCAAAATCCGTACTGGCCGTGCTTCCCCAAGCCTGCTGGATGGCATCATCGTAGAATACTACGGTACGCCTACGCCACTGCGTCAGCTGGCGAGCGTGACGGTAGAAGATACCCGTACCCTGAAAATCAACGTGTTCGATCGCTCAATGAGCCCGGCCGTTGAAAAAGCGATCATGGCATCTGACCTGGGTCTGAACCCAAGCTCAGCGGGCGCGGATATTCGCGTTCCACTGCCTCCGCTGACGGAAGAGCGTCGTAAAGATCTGATCAAAGTCGTTCGCGGTGAAGCAGAGCAGGGTCGCGTTTCCGTGCGTAACGTGCGTCGCGATGCGAACGATAAAGTGAAAGCCCTGCTGAAAGAAAAAGAGATCAGCGAAGATGACGATCGTCGTTCTCAGGACGACATTCAGAAAATGACCGACGCGGCGATCAAAAAAATTGATGCGGCGCTGGCAGAAAAAGAAGCGGAACTGATGCAGTTCTGATTTTCGCTATACACTGATAAACGCCGTTCAGAAGGACATTGAGTCTTGCTGGCGGCGTTTTGCTTTTATCTGGTCTAACTTTTGGGCATCTCATGAAGCATCTCACTCTCCTCGGCTCGACCGGCTCTATCGGTTGCAGCACTCTCGACGTCGTACGTCATAATCCCGACAGCTACACCGTGACCGCACTTGTGGCCGGAAAAAACGTGCAGCGAATGGTCGAACAGTGCATGGAGTTTACCCCTCGTTTTGCGGTGATGGATGATGAAGAGAGCGCCCGCCAGGTGAAAGCGCTGTTGCAGGAGAAGGGCTGTCGTACCGAAGTGCTCAGCGGGCAACAGGCGGCTTGCGATATGGCCTCGCTTGATGAAGTTGATCAGGTAATGGCGGCAATCGTCGGGGCGGCGGGTCTTCTGCCGACGCTTGCCGCTATTGATGCGGGAAAAGATGTTCTGCTTGCAAATAAAGAGTCGCTGGTCACCTGCGGACGCCTCTTTATGGAGGCGGTAAAACAGCGTGGGGCGCGTCTTTTGCCGGTCGATAGCGAGCACAACGCGATTTTTCAGAGTTTACCCCAACCTTTTCAACAAAACCTGGGGTACGCTGACCTTGAGCAGAATGGCGTTGTGTCGATTCTGCTTACCGGGTCTGGTGGCCCGTTCCGTGAAACGCCACTGTCTGAATTGAGCGCAATGACGCCGGATCAGGCGTGTCGTCATCCGAATTGGTCAATGGGGCGTAAGATCTCCGTCGATTCGGCCACCATGATGAATAAAGGTCTGGAATACATTGAAGCTCGCTGGCTGTTCAATGCGTCGGCGAAACAGATGGAAGTGCTGATCCACCCGCAGTCGGTGATTCACTCGATGGTGCGCTATCAGGACGGCAGCGTGCTGGCCCAGTTGGGCGAGCCGGATATGCGTACGCCTATTGCTCATACGATGGCGTGGCCAAACCGCGTAAAATCGGGCGTTAAGCCTCTCGATTTTTGCAAGCTGAGTTCACTGACGTTTAGCGAGCCTGATTACGACCGTTATCCCTGCCTGAAACTGGCGATGACGGCCTTCGATCAGGGGCAGGCGGCGACAACGGCGCTTAATGCAGCCAATGAAGTGACCGTTGAAGCATTCCTGAATCAGCAGATCCGCTTTACTGATATCGCCGCGTTGAATTTATCCGTGCTGGAGATGATGGATTTGCGTGAGCCGCAGAGTGTGGAAGAGGTGCTGTCCGTGGATGAACAGGCACGTATTGTTGCGCGTAAACAGGTGACACGTCTCGCAAGCTGGTGATAAAGCAAGCACTAGTCGTCGTGCTATTTGTTAGCGTTGGGCTTCAGTGATATAGTCTGCGCCACCTGATCGCAGGTATTTGGCTTTAAGTGGTCAGGTAAGCCGTGGTATGACACGGCTTTTTTATGTATAGGCTTCAGTATTCCTGTGTACCGTTAAATCCTTTCAGGGACTAAAAACGCGTTATGTTGTCTGCGAATCAACCAATAAGCGAAAACTTGCCAGCACATGGCTGTCGCCATGTTGCAATCATCATGGATGGCAATGGCCGCTGGGCGAAAAGACAAGGGAAGATACGAGCCTTTGGGCATAAAGCCGGGGCGAAATCTGTTCGCCGCGCCGTTTCTTTTGCCGCCAATAACGGCATTGATGCGTTAACGCTCTATGCTTTTAGCAGTGAAAACTGGAATCGACCTGCGCAAGAAGTGACTGCGTTGATGGAACTGTTCGTGTGGGCGCTCGATAGTGAAGTAAAAAGCCTGCACCGCCACAACGTCCGCTTGCGTATTATTGGCGAAACCAGTCGTTTTAACTCACGTTTGCAGGAACGGATTCGCAAAGCTGAAGCGCTGACGGAAAATAATACCGGCCTGACGCTCAATATCGCGGCGAATTACGGTGGACGCTGGGATATTATCCAGGGGGTTCGGCATTTGGCTGAGCAGGTTCAGGAAGGGCTGTTAAGACCCGACCAGATTGATGAAGAGGCGCTGAGTCAGCAAATCTGCATGAATGAACTGGCTCCCGTGGATTTGGTTATAAGGACAGGGGGGGAGCATCGCATAAGTAACTTTTTGCTGTGGCAAATTGCCTACGCTGAACTTTACTTTACGGATGTTCTTTGGCCAGATTTTGATGAACAAGACTTTGAAGGTGCGCTGCATGCCTTTGCCAATCGAGAGCGTCGTTTCGGCGGCACCGAGCCTGGTGGCGATAACGCCTGATGGGGGTAGCTTTTGCTGAAGTATCGCCTGATTTCCGCTTTTGTATTAATACCCGTCGTTATCGCAGCGCTGTTTTTACTGCCTCCGGTGGGATTCGCTATTGTTACGTTGGTGGTGTGTATGCTCGCCGCGTGGGAATGGGGGCAGCTTAGCGGCTTTACCTCGCGCACTCAGCGGGTATGGCTGGCGGTACTCTGTGGTTTTTTACTGGCCCTGATGCTGTATACCTTGCCTGAATATCATCACGATGTTCACCAGCCGCTGGTTGCCGGATCCTTATGGATATCGCTGGCCTGGTGGATTGCTGCGCTTGTTTTAGTGCTTTTCTACCCGGGCTCTGCGGCGATCTGGCGTAACTCTAAAGTGTTGCGCCTTATTTTTGGTCTGCTCACGATTGTTCCGTTCTTCTGGGGTATGGTTGCGCTGCGCGCCTGGCACTATGACGAAAACCACTACAGCGGCGCAATATGGCTGCTTTATGTGATGATTCTCGTCTGGGGGGCTGACTCCGGAGCCTATATGTTTGGTAAACTGTTTGGCAAACATAAACTGGCGCCAAAGGTTTCTCCGGGCAAAACCTGGCAAGGCTTCATCGGCGGCCTGTTTACGGCAGCGATTATCTCCTGGGGCTATGGCGTCTGGGCGAATCTTGAGGTTGCCCCCTCCACGCTGCTGGTATGTTCGATTTTCGCGGCGCTGGCATCGGTACTGGGTGATTTAACCGAGAGCATGTTTAAGCGTGAAGCAGGGATTAAGGACAGTGGTCACCTGATTCCAGGACATGGCGGAATACTGGATCGCATTGACAGCCTTACCGCGGCTGTTCCCGTATTTGCTTGCCTGCTTTTACTGGTGTTTGGGACGATATAACGGAAGGTTTTATGCTGAGCATTCTCTGGAATCTGGCGGCGTTCATTGTTGCATTGGGTGTACTGATTACCGTGCATGAATTTGGCCATTTCTGGGTTGCCCGGCGCTGTGGTGTGCGGGTAGAGCGATTCTCGATTGGCTTTGGCAAATCGCTCTGGAAGCGCACCGATAAGCATGGCACCGAGTTTGTCATTGCTCTGATCCCCCTGGGCGGCTATGTCAAAATGCTCGACGAACGCGTTGAGCCTGTCGCCCCGGAACTTCGACATAGCGCGTTCAACAATAAAACTGTTGGCCAACGTGCTGCCATCATCGCTGCCGGACCGGTAGCCAATTTCATCTTCGCTATCTTCGCCTACTGGCTGGTGTTTATTATCGGCGTGCCTGGCGTACGCCCAGTTGTGGGTGAAATCACCACGGGTTCCATTGCGGCAACGGCGCAAATTACACCGGGAATGGAACTTAAAGCGATTGATGGTATCGAAACCCCTGATTGGGATGCCGTGAGGTTACAACTGGTTGCGAAAATCGGTGATGAGCAGACAACCGTCAGCGTATCGCCTTTTGGTTCCGACCAGCGGCAGGAAAAAGTGCTGGATTTACGCCACTGGCGCTTTGAGCCAGACAAAGAGGATCCAGTCGCTACACTGGGGATTCGCCCGCGCAGCGCGCAGATCGAGCCGGTGTTAGCCGAAGTACAGTCTAATTCGGCAGCGAGTAAAGCAGGTTTACAAGCGGGTGACAGGATCGTTAAAGTCGATGGTCAGCCATTAACACAATGGATGACCTTTGTTACTCTGGTGCGCGATAATCCAGGCAAGCCGCTCGCGCTGGAAGTGGAAAGGCAGGGGAGTTCGCTCTCACTGACCCTCACCCCGGATACCAAATCGGGCGGCGGTAAGGCAGAAGGGTTTGCCGGCGTTGTGCCGAAAGTGATCCCACTGCCAGATGAGTACAAGACAATACGCCAGTATGGGCCGTTTAGCGCCATCGTTGAGGCCACGGATAAAACATGGCAGCTGATGAAGCTTACGGTCAACATGTTGGGGAAATTGATAACCGGTGATGTGAAACTGAACAACCTCAGTGGGCCAATTTCGATTGCTCAGGGGGCTGGGATGTCAGCGGAGTTCGGGGTGATTTACTATCTCATGTTCCTTGCGCTGATTAGCGTGAACCTGGGGATAATCAACCTGTTCCCGCTTCCCGTATTAGATGGGGGCCATCTGCTGTTTTTAGCGATTGAAAAGCTAAAAGGCGGACCGGTATCCGAGCGAGTTCAAGACTTTAGTTATCGCATTGGCTCGATTTTGCTGGTGCTGTTAATGGGGCTTGCACTTTTCAATGATTTCTCTCGGTTGTAAGAGAGTTAGTTAGGAAGAACGCATAATAACGATGGCGATGAAAAAGTTGCTCATAGCGTCGCTGCTGTTTAGCAGCGCGACCGTATACGGTGCTGACGGGTTCGTAGTGAAAGATATTCATTTCGAAGGCCTTCAGCGTGTCGCCGTTGGTGCGGCCCTCCTCAGTATGCCTGTGCGCCCCGGCGATACGGTTAATGATGAAGATATCAGTAACACCATCCGTGCTCTGTTTGCCACTGGCAACTTTGAGGATGTCCGCGTCCTGCGCGATGGTGATACGCTGGTGGTTCAGGTAAAAGAACGTCCAACGATTGCCAGCATCACTTTCTCCGGCAACAAGTCGGTGAAAGATGACATGCTCAAGCAGAACCTTGAGGCATCGGGTGTTCGTGTGGGGGAATCTCTGGACCGCACAACCCTTGCAGACATTGAAAAAGGTCTGGAAGATTTCTATTACAGCGTCGGTAAATACAGCGCGAGCGTTAAAGCGGTTGTTACACCGCTGCCACGTAACCGTGTTGACCTGAAACTGGTCTTCCAGGAAGGTGTTTCTGCGAAGATCCAGCAGATCAACATCGTGGGTAACCACGCGTTCAGCACCGACGAATTGATCTCCAACTTCCAACTGCGTGACGAAGTGCCGTGGTGGAACGTGGTAGGCGATCGTAAATACCAGAAACAGAAACTGGCGGGTGACCTTGAAACCCTGCGCAGCTACTATCTGGATCGCGGTTACGCCCGTTTCAACATCGATTCAACTCAGGTGAGTCTGACTCCGGACAAGAAAGGTATCTACATTACCGTTAACATCACAGAAGGCGATAAATACACGCTTTCAGGTGTTGAAGTCAGCGGCAACCTGGCAGGACATTCTGCTGAAATTGAATCTCTGACCAAAATCCAGCCGGGCGATCTGTATAGCGGATCTAAAGTCACCAAAATGGAAGACAGCATTAAGAAGCTGCTCGGCCGCTATGGTTATGCGTATCCGCGTGTGCAAACGCAGCCGGAAATTAACGACGCGGATAAGACTGTTAAGCTTCACGTTAACGTTGATGCGGGCAACCGTTTCTACGTGCGTAAAATCCGCTTCGAAGGTAACGATACCTCTAAAGACTCCGTTCTGCGCCGTGAAATGCGCCAGATGGAAGGGGCATGGCTGGGAAGCGATCTGGTCGACCAGGGTAAAGAGCGTCTGAACCGTCTGGGCTACTTCGAAACGGTCGATACCGATACTCAGCGTGTACCAGGTCGTCCGGATCAGGTGGATGTTGTTTATAAAGTTAAAGAACGTAATACCGGTAGTTTCAACTTCGGTATTGGTTACGGTACTGAAAGTGGCGTGAGCTTCCAGGTCGGCGTTCAGCAGGATAACTGGCTGGGTACGGGTTACTCTGTCGGTATCAACGGGACGAAAAACGACTACCAGACCTACTCTGAGTTCTCCGTTACCAACCCATACTTCACCGTGGACGGTGTAAGCCTGGGTGGTCGTATCTTCTATAACGACTTTAAAGCGGACGACGCGGACCTCTCCTCGTATACCAACAAGAGTTACGGTCTGGATGGTACGCTCGGCTTCCCGGTTAACGAATACAACACCCTGCGTGCAGGTTTAGGGTACGTGCATAACGACCTGTCTAACATGCAACCGCAGGTGGCGATGTGGCGTTACCTGGACTCCATCGGTCAGTCTGCAAGTACGTCCAGCGATGACAACGGTTTCGCCGCGGATGACTTCACCTTCAACTACGGTTGGACCTACAACCGTCTTGACCGTGGCTACTTCCCGACGGAAGGTTCACGCGTTAACCTGAACGGTAAGGTGACGATCCCTGGCTCGGATAACGAGTTCTACAAGGTCACGCTGGATACGGCGTCCTACTTCCCAATTGATGACGACCACAAGTGGGTCGTACTGGGTCGTACCCGCTGGGGCTATGGTGACGGTATCGGAAGCAAAGAGCTGCCGTTCTATGAGAACTTCTACGCCGGTGGTTCAAGCACCGTTCGTGGCTTCCAGTCCAATAACATTGGTCCGAAAGCGGTTTACTACGGCGGTAATGACGAAGATAACTGCGCAAGCCGCGATTCAAAACAAGTCTGTAGCTCTGATGATGCGGTAGGCGGTAACGCCATGGCCGTGGCGAGCCTCGAGTTCATCACGCCGACGCCGTTTATCAGTGATAAGTACGCGAACTCTGTCCGTACCTCCTTCTTTATGGATGCAGGTACGGTGTGGGATACCAACTGGGAGAATACCGCCCAGATGCGTGCAGCGGGCGTTCCGGACTACAGCGATCCGGGCAACATTCGCATGTCCGCAGGTATCGCATTACAATGGATGTCACCGCTGGGGCCGTTGGTCTTCTCCTACGCCCAGCCGTTCAAGAAATACGATGGAGACAAAGCGGAGCAGTTCCAGTTTAACATTGGTAAAACCTGGTAATAATCCGCTGCAATGGAATGCGTTGGCAGTGTAGCGCTGACAACCGGCGATCGGTAAAACGGTCGCCTTGCCACGCAAAGAACGGCACCCCTCGGGTGCCAATGGGATGGTAAGGAGTTAATTGTGAAAAAGTGGTTATTAGCTGCAGGTCTCGGTTTAGCGATGGCAACTTCTGCTCAGGCAGCGGACAAAATTGCAATCGTCAACATGGGTAATTTGTTCCAGCAGGTTGCACAGAAAACGGGCGTTTCTGCAACGCTGGAAAACGAATTCAAAGGCCGTGCGAGCGAACTGCAACGTATGGAAGGTGATCTTCAGTCCAAGATGCAGCGTTTACAGCGTGATGGTTCTACCATGAAAGCGAGCGAGCGCAGCAAACTGGAAAAAGATGTCATGTCTCAGCGCCAGACCTTCTCTCAGAAAGCGCAGGCTTTCGAGCAGGATCGTCAGCGTCGTTCTAACGAAGAGCGTGGCAAGCTGGTGACGCGTATTCAGTCTGCCGTTAAAGCAGTAGCAGCCGATCAGAGCATCGATCTGGTTGTTGATGCGAACGCCGTTGCATTCAACAGCAGCGATGTTAAAGACATCACCGCTGATGTTCTGAAACAGGTTAAATAAGTAATGCCTTCAATTCGACTGGCTGATTTAGCTCAGCAGTTGGATGCAGAATTACACGGTGATGGCGATATCGTCATCACCGCTGTTGCGTCCATGCAATCTGCTAAAGCAGGCACTATTACCTTCATGGTAAGCCCTAAGTACCGTGAACACCTGGCTCAGTGCCAGGCGTCTGCCGTTGTTCTGACGCAGGACGATCTTCCGTTTGCCACTAACGCTGCACTGGTAGTGAAAAATCCCTACCTGACCTATGCACGCATGGCCCAAATTCTTGATACCACGCCGCAGCCGGCGCAGAACATTGCAGCCAGCGCTGCGATTGATCCAACGGCTCAGCTGGGTAACAACGTGGCAGTCGGCGCAAACGCCGTTATCGAATCCGGCGTTGTGCTGGGTGATAACGTGGTGATTGGGCCAGGCTGCTTTGTTGGAAAAAATACGAAAATTGGCGCAGGGACTCGTCTGTGGGCCAATGTTTCTGTCTACCATGAGGTTGAGATTGGCGAGAATTGCCTCGTACAGTCCAGCACGGTGATTGGTTCTGACGGATTCGGTTACGCCAACGATCGGGGTAACTGGGTTAAGATCCCGCAGCTGGGTCGCGTGATTATCGGCGATCGCGTTGAGATCGGCGCTTGCACAACCATTGACCGTGGTGCACTTGACGACACCATTATTGGTAACGGTGTTATCATAGACAACCAGTGCCAGATTGCACATAACGTTGTGATTGGCGACAATACCGCAGTTGCGGGTGGTGTTATCATGGCAGGCAGCCTGAAAATAGGCCGTTACTGCATGATAGGCGGTGCCAGCGTGATCAATGGCCATATGGAAATATGCGACAAAGTCACGGTGACGGGGATGGGTATGGTGATGCGTCCCATCACTGAGCCCGGCGTTTATTCCTCCGGTATCCCGCTGCAACCGAACAAGGTATGGCGTAAAACAGCTGCACTGGTGATGAATATTGATGATATGAGCAAGCGACTCAAAGCGATTGAGCGCAAAATCGATCAACAAGACTAAGCGTTCATCCGTTTAACGCTAAATTTCCCGGCCTGTCGGCTTTGTTTATAAACCGGCAGGCCGTGTTATTATTGCTACTTAGTACATTTGACAGGAAGAGTATTTTGACTACTGACACTCATACTCTGCATATTGAAGAGATTTTAGAACTTCTGCCGCACCGCTACCCGTTTTTACTGGTAGACCGTGTGCTGGATTTTGAAGAAGGTCGTTTTCTGCGCGCAGTGAAAAATGTCTCCGTTAACGAGCCATTCTTCCAGGGGCACTTCCCTGGTAAACCTATCTTCCCGGGTGTGTTGATCCTGGAAGCGATGGCACAGGCTACCGGTATTCTGGCGTTTAAAAGCGTAGGTAAACTGGAGCCGGGTGAACTCTATTACTTCGCGGGTATCGATGAGGCGCGCTTCAAGCGTCCGGTCGTGCCTGGTGATCAAATGATCATGGAAGTCACTTTTGAAAAAACGCGTCGCGGCCTGACTCGCTTCAAAGGCGTAGCTATGGTTGACGGCAAAGTTGTTTGCGAAGCGACAATGATGTGTGCGCGTAGCCGGGAGGCCTGATACGTGATTGATAAATCCGCCTTTATTCATCCTACCGCCATTGTGGAAACGGGTGCCATCATTGGCGCAAACGTCCACATTGGCCCGTTTTGTATTGTTGGACCCCATGTCGAAATTGGTGAGGGTACAGTACTGAAATCTCACGTTGTCGTGAATGGTCATACCACCATTGGCTGTAACAATGAGATCTATCAGTTCGCCTCCATCGGCGAAGTTAACCAGGATCTTAAGTATGCTGGCGAACCGACCCGCGTGGAAATCGGCGATCGTAACCGCATTCGCGAAAGCGTCACCATTCATCGTGGTACAACGCAAGGCGGTGGATTGACGAAGGTGGGCAGCGACAACCTGTTTATGGTTAATGCGCATATTGCGCACGACTGTACCGTGGGTAGCCGCTGTATTCTCGCCAACAACGCAACGCTGGCGGGGCACGTATCGGTCGATGATTTCGCAATTATTGGCGGCATGACCGCAGTCCATCAGTTCTGCATCATCGGTGCACACGTGATGGTCGGCGGGTGCTCCGGTGTGGCGCAGGACGTCCCACCGTTTGTGATTGCGCAGGGCAACCATGCCACGCCGTTTGGCGTGAACATTGAAGGCCTTAAGCGTCGTGGCTTTAGCCGCGAAGCGATTACCGCGATCCGCAACGCGTACAAATTGCTGTACCGTAGCGGTAAAACGCTGGAAGAGGCGAAGCCGGAAATTGCCGAGCTGGCGAATAAGCACCCTGAAGTGAAAACGTTCATGGAATTCTTTGAACGTTCAACCCGTGGTCTGATTCGTTAATGGTCGACAGTCGTCCGCTTACTATCGCCCTGGTCGCCGGAGAAACCTCCGGCGATATTCTTGGTGCAGGTCTTATCCGCGCGCTTAAAGCCCGTGTACCCAATGCCCGCTTTGTGGGCGTGGCTGGGCCGCTGATGCAGGCCGAAGGCTGTGAAGCCTGGTATGAAATGGAAGAGCTGGCTGTGATGGGCATCGTCGAGGTGCTGGGCCGCCTGCGTCGCCTGCTGCATATTCGCGCCGATCTTACCCGCCGCTTTACCGACCTCAAGCCCGATGTCTTTGTCGGCATTGATGCACCTGATTTCAATATTACCCTTGAAGGGAACCTGAAAAAGCAGGGGATCAAAACTATCCATTACGTCAGCCCGTCCGTGTGGGCGTGGCGACAGAAACGCGTTTTCAAAATCGGACGGTCCACCAATCTGGTGCTGGCTTTTCTGCCTTTCGAAAAAGCGTTTTACGACAGGTTTAATGTCCCGTGCCGTTTTATCGGTCATACCATGGCGGATGCCATGCCGCTGGACCCTGATAAAAATGCGGCGCGTGACGAACTGGGCATCCCGCATGATGTGCACTGTCTGGCGCTGCTGCCAGGGAGCCGGGGTGCGGAAGTTGAAATGCTAAGTGCCGATTTCCTGAAAACGGCGCAAATTCTCCGCAAGACGTACCCAGACCTTGAAGTGGTCGTGCCGCTGGTGAATGCCAAACGCCGCGAGCAGTTTGAGCGTATCAAAGCCGAGGTTGCCCCGGATCTTCACGTCCGCCTGCTGGACGGGAAAGGGCGGCAAGCTATGTTTGCGAGCGATGCCGCACTGCTGGCTTCCGGCACGGCTGCGCTGGAGTGTATGCTGGCAAAATGCCCAATGGTGGTCGGTTATCGCATGAAACCGTTTACCTTCTGGCTGGCAAAACGTCTGGTAAAAACAGACTACGTATCCCTGCCAAACCTGCTTGCAGGTCGCGAGCTGGTGAAAGAACTCTTGCAGGATGAATGCCAGCCGCAGGCACTGGCTGATGCATTACTGCCGCTGCTGGCCAACGGTAAAACCAGCCACCAGATGCATGATACTTTCCGTGAACTGCATCAACTGATCCGCTGTAATGCTGATGAGCAGGCGGCCGATGCGGTGCTGGAGTTAGCACAATGATGGAATTTATTTATCCCCATACCCACCTCGTTGCCGGTGTGGATGAAGTCGGTCGTGGTCCGTTAGTGGGTGCCGTTGTGACCGCGGCGGTGATCCTCGATCCAGCCCGCCCGATCCCTGGCCTGAACGACTCGAAAAAACTGAGCGAAAAGCGCCGCCTGGCGCTGTTCGATGAAATTAAAGAGAAGGCGCTGGCCTGGAGTCTCGGGCGCGCAGAGCCGGATGAGATCGACGATCTGAACATTCTGCACGCCACCATGCTGGCGATGCAGCGTGCCGTTGCGGGCCTGAAGATTGTGCCTGAGTATGTGCTGATCGACGGTAACCGTTGCCCGACGCTGCCGATGCCTTCAATGGCTGTTGTTAAAGGCGATAGCCGCGTCGCAGAAATCAGTGCGGCGTCAATCATTGCCAAAGTGACGCGCGATGCCGAAATGGCCGCGCTGGACCTCACTTATCCCGCGTATGGTTTCGCCCAGCACAAGGGATATCCAACGGCTTTCCATCTGGAAAAGCTGGCTGAACATGGCGCAACTGAACATCATCGGCGCAGCTTTGGCCCGGTGAAACGCGCGCTGGGACTGGTGTCCTGAATCAAGACGCAAGCAATTAAGTAACGCGGGATCTGAAGATGGCTGAACCACGTTTCGTACACCTGCGGGTGCATAGCGACTACTCCATGATCGATGGGCTGGCAAAGACCGGGCCGCTGGTAAAGAAGGCGGCCTCGCTTGGCATGCCAGCGCTGGCGATCACCGATTTTACCAACCTGTGTGGCCTGGTGAAGTTCTACGGAACGGCGCATGGCGCAGGATTAAAGCCCATCGTCGGCGCGGATTTCCACGTGCAGAGCGACCTGCTCGGCGATGAGATGACGCAAATTTCCGTGTTAGCCATGAATAACACGGGCTATCAGAACCTCACTCTGCTGATCTCAAAAGCCTACCAGCGCGGCTACGGCGCGCTGGGTCCATGGATTGACCGCGACTGGCTGGCGGAGCTGAACGAAGGTCTGCTGCTGATCTCCGGTGGCCGTATGGGTGATGTCGGCAAATGTCTGCTGCGCGGGAACAACGTGCTGGTGGATCAGTGCGTCTCGTTCTACGAAGAGTATTTCCCGGATCGCTATTACCTGGAGCTAATCCGTACCGGGCGTGCGGATGAAGAGAGCTATCTGCATGCGGCCGTCGCCCTGGCGGAAGCGCGTGGCCTGCCTGTGGTAGCCACCAACGATGTGCGCTTCCTTGAGCCGGGCGATTTTGACGCACATGAAATTCGCGTCGCTATCCACGACGGCTTCACCCTCGACGATCCGAAACGTCCTCGCAACTACTCATCGCAGCAGTACATGCGCAGCGAAGAGGAAATGTGTGAGCTCTTCTCCGACATCCCGGAAGCGCTGGAAAACAGCGTAGAGATTGCCAAGCGCTGCAACGTCACCGTGCGTCTCGGCGAATATTTCCTGCCGCAGTTCCCGACGGGCGACATGACCACGGAAGATTTCCTGGTCATGAAATCGAAAGAGGGCCTTGAAGAGCGTCTGGAATTCCTCTTCCCGGATGAAGCGGTCCGTAAAGAGAAGCGTCCTGAATATGACGAGCGTCTGGATATTGAACTCCAGGTGATCAACCAGATGGGGTTCCCTGGCTACTTCCTGATCGTAATGGAGTTCATCCAGTGGTCGAAGGATAACGGCGTACCGGTTGGCCCGGGCCGTGGTTCAGGTGCCGGCTCGCTGGTGGCGTATGCGCTGAAAATCACCGACCTCGATCCGCTGGAATTCGACCTGCTGTTCGAACGTTTCCTTAACCCGGAACGTGTCTCCATGCCCGACTTCGACGTCGACTTCTGCATGGAAAAACGCGACCAGGTGATTGAGCACGTGGCCGATATGTACGGTCGTGATGCGGTTTCACAGATCATTACCTTCGGTACGATGGCGGCGAAAGCGGTTATCCGCGACGTGGGCCGCGTTCTGGGCCACCCCTACGGTTTTGTCGATCGAATCTCTAAGCTGGTGCCGCCCGATCCGGGCATGACTCTGGCGAAAGCCTTTGAAGCTGAACCTCAGCTGCCGGAAATCTACGAAGCCGACGAAGAGGTGAAAGCGCTGATCGACATGGCGCGCAAGCTGGAGGGCGTCACGCGTAACGCCGGTAAGCATGCGGGGGGCGTGGTTATTGCCCCGACCAAAATCACCGACTTCGCGCCGCTGTACTGCGATGAAGCGGGCCAGCATCCGGTCACCCAGTTCGACAAGAACGACGTTGAATACGCCGGGCTTGTGAAGTTCGACTTCCTTGGTTTGCGTACGCTGACCATCATCAACTGGGCGCTGGAGATGATCAACGCCCGCCGTGAGAAGAACGGCGAGCCGCCGCTGGATATTGCGGCTATCCCGCTTGATGACAAGAAAAGTTTCGACATGCTGCAACGCTCCGAGACGACAGCCGTCTTCCAGCTTGAATCCCGCGGCATGAAAGATTTGATTAAGCGTCTGCAACCAGACTGCTTCGAAGATATGATCGCGCTGGTGGCCCTGTTCCGTCCGGGCCCGTTGCAGTCGGGGATGGTAGATAACTTTATCGACCGTAAGCACGGGCGCGAAGAGATTTCCTATCCGGATGTGCAGTGGCAGCATGAAAGCCTGAAGCCGGTACTGGAGCCAACCTACGGCATCATCCTGTATCAGGAACAGGTCATGCAGATCGCCCAGGTGCTTTCTGGTTACACCCTTGGCGGCGCAGATATGTTGCGTCGTGCGATGGGTAAGAAAAAGCCGGAAGAGATGGCCAAGCAGCGTTCTATCTTTGAAGATGGGGCGAAGAAAAACGGCGTCGATGGCGAACTGGCGATGAAAATCTTCGACCTGGTGGAGAAATTCGCCGGGTACGGATTTAACAAATCCCACTCCGCCGCTTATGCTTTGGTGTCGTATCAAACGCTGTGGCTCAAGGCCCACTATCCCGCTGAGTTTATGGCGGCGGTAATGACCGCCGATATGGACAACACCGAAAAGGTGGTTGGCCTGGTGGACGAGTGCTGGCGCATGGGGCTGAAGATCCTGCCGCCGGATATTAACTCGGGCCTGTACCATTTCCACGTCAACGATGACGGGGAAATCGTCTATGGGATCGGCGCGATCAAGGGCGTGGGTGAGGGGCCGATCGAGGCGATCATCGAAGCGCGTAACAACGGCGGCTATTTCCGCGAGCTGTTCGACCTGTGCGCCCGCACCGATACCAAAAAACTGAACCGGCGCGTGCTGGAAAAACTGATCATGTCCGGTGCGTTTGACCGGCTGGGGCCACACCGCGCCGCGCTGATGAACTCGCTCGGCGATGCGCTGAAAGCGGCCGATCAGCATGCTAAAGCGGAAGCCATTGGTCAGGCGGATATGTTCGGTGTGCTGGCGGAAGAGCCAGAGCAGATCGAGCAGTCCTATTCCAACTGCCAGCCGTGGCCAGAACAGGTGGTGCTGGATGGGGAGCGTGAGACGTTAGGCCTGTACCTGACGGGACACCCGATCAACCAGTATCTGAAAGAAATTGAGCGCTATGTCGGCGGCCACAGGCTTAAAGACATGCATCCGACAGAACGTGGTAAAATCACCACGGCTGCGGGGCTCGTGATTGCTGCAAGGGTAATGGTCACCAAGCGCGGCAATCGTATCGGCATCTGTACCCTGGATGACCGTTCCGGGCGTCTGGAGGTGATGTTGTTCACCGACGCGCTGGATAAATACCAGCAATTGCTGGAAAAAGACCGCATACTTATCGTCAGCGGACAGGTCAGCTTTGATGACTTCAGCGGGGGGCTTAAAATGACCGCCCGCGAAGTGATGGACATTGACGAAGCCCGGGAAAAATATGCTCGCGGGCTTGCTATCTCGCTGACGGACAGGCAAATTGATGACCAGCTTTTAAACCGACTCCGTCAGTCTCTGGAACCCCACCGCTCGGGGACCATTCCAGTACATCTCTACTATCAGAGGGCGGATGCACGTGCGCGGTTGCGCTTTGGTGCAACGTGGCGTGTCTCTCCGAGCGATCGTTTACTGAACGATCTCCGTGGCCTCATTGGTTCGGAGCAGGTGGAACTGGAGTTTGACTAATACAGGAATACTATGAGTCTGAATTTCCTTGATTTCGAACAGCCGATTGCAGAGCTGGAAGCGAAAATCGATTCTCTGACAGCCGTAAGCCGTCAGGATGAAAAACTGGATATTAACATCGACGAAGAAGTGCATCGTCTGCGTGAAAAAAGCGTAGAACTGACGCGCAAAATCTTTGCCGATCTCGGCGCATGGCAGATCGCCCAGCTGGCGCGTCATCCACAGCGTCCGTACACCCTGGATTATGTCCGCCTGGCGTTTGACGAATTTGACGAACTGGCAGGCGACCGCGCATACGCTGACGATAAAGCTATCGTCGGCGGTATCGCGCGTCTGGATGGACGTCCGGTGATGATCATTGGTCACCAGAAAGGCCGTGAAACCAAAGAGAAGATCCGTCGTAACTTCGGTATGCCAGCACCAGAAGGCTACCGTAAGGCCCTGCGTCTGATGGAGATGGCTGAGCGTTTCAATATGCCAATCATCACCTTCATCGACACACCGGGTGCTTACCCGGGTGTTGGCGCAGAAGAGCGCGGTCAGTCTGAAGCCATCGCACGCAACCTGCGTGAGATGTCTCGCCTGAAAGTGCCGGTCATCTGTACCGTTATCGGTGAAGGTGGTTCCGGCGGTGCGCTGGCAATTGGCGTGGGCGATAAAGTGAATATGCTGCAGTACAGCACCTATTCCGTTATCTCTCCGGAAGGCTGTGCCTCCATTCTGTGGAAAAGTGCCGATAAAGCGCCGCTGGCTGCGGAAGCGATGGGCATCATTGCCCCACGTCTGAAAGAGCTGAAGCTGATCGACACCGTTATCCCTGAACCGCTGGGTGGCGCGCACCGTAAGCCGGAAGTGATGGCTGCTTCCCTGAAAGCGCAGCTGCTGGCAGATCTGGCGGATCTGGACGTGCTGAGCACAGAAGATCTGCTCAACCGTCGTTATCAGCGTCTGATGACCTACGGTTACGCGTAAGCCTCACAATTATCCTAAAAGCCGCACATTGTTGCGGCTTTTTTTATACCTGCCGTTTACCTTAACTATGCTTATCTGATGTTTTTCAAGGAGGTAAACCATGAACATCATTGCCATCATGGGGCCACACGGCGTCTTTTATAAAGACGAACCCATCAAGGAGCTTGAGCAGGCCCTTAAAGCACGCGGATATCAGCTAATCTGGCCGCAAAACAGCGCCGACCTGCTGAAATTCATCGAACACAATCCGCGCATCTGTGGCGTGATATTCGACTGGGACGAATACGACATGGAGTTGTGCAGCGAGATCAATAAGCTCAACGAATATCTTCCGCTGTACGCCTTTATCAACACTCACTCGACCATGGACGTCAGCGCCCACGATATGCGTATGGCGCTGTGGTTCTTCGAATACGCGCTCGGCGTGGCTGAGGACATTGCGACCCGCATTCAGCAGTACACCGGCGAATATCTGGATAACATCACCCCGCCGTTTACGCGTGCGCTGTTCACCTATGTGAATGAAGGGAAGTACACCTTCTGTACGCCAGGCCACATGGCGGGAACGGCCTATCAAAAAAGCCCGGTGGGATGCCTGTTCTATGATTTCTTTGGCGGTAACACGCTGAAGGCGGACGTGTCGATTTCGGTCACCGAGTTAGGCTCTCTGCTGGATCATACCGGCCCGCATCTGGAAGCCGAAGAGTACATCGCCCGGACCTTTGGTGCCGAGCAGAGCTACATGGTGACCAACGGAACCTCGACATCGAACAAGATCGTCGGGATGTATGCCGCGCCTGCCGGTAGCACGTTGCTGATTGACCGAAACTGC
The DNA here is from genome assembly GCF_001037655.1 of Enterobacter sp. MGH85. Lineage (NCBI taxonomy): Bacteria > Pseudomonadati > Pseudomonadota > Gammaproteobacteria > Enterobacterales > Enterobacteriaceae > Enterobacter > Enterobacter sp. MGH85. The sequence goes on along the minus strand of NZ_KQ089925.1, from coordinate 14,329 downwards.
CATAAATCACTGGCGCATTTGCTGATGATGAGTGACGTCGTGCCGCTCTGGCTGTCTCCCACGCGTAATGCGCTGGGGATCCTCGGCGGCATTCCTCGCCGTGAGTTCGCGCATGAAGCCATTGAAAATAAGATCGCGGCGATCCCCGAGGCAAGCTGGCCTGTGCATGCGGTGATCACCAACTCCACCTATGACGGGCTGCTTTACAACACGAACTGGATCAAGCAGACGCTGGACGTGCCGTCGATTCACTTTGACTCCGCGTGGGTGCCTTACACCAATTTCCACCCGATTTACTCGGGTAAAAGTGGGATGAGCGGCGAGCGGGTGCCGGGTAAGGTGTTCTTCGAGACGCAGTCGACGCACAAAATGCTGGCCGCGTTTTCCCAGGCGTCTCTCATTCACATCAAGGGTGAGTACGACGAGGACACCTTCAACGAAGCCTTCATGATGCACACGACCACGTCGCCCAGCTACCCGCTGGTGGCGTCCATCGAAACGGCGGCGGCGATGCTGCGCGGCAATCCCGGGAAACGCCTTATTAATCGTTCGGTGGAGCGGGCGCTGCATTTCCGAAAAGAGGTTCAGCGACTTAAAGATGAAGCGGACGGCTGGTTCTTTGATATCTGGCAGCCGGAAGAGATTGATGAAGCAGAATGCTGGCCCGTCGCGCCGGGGGAGAGCTGGCACGGTTTTCGGGATGCTGATGCAGACCACATGTTCCTCGATCCGGTTAAGGTGACGATCCTGACGCCGGGTATGGATGAGCAGGGTGTGATGGGTGAGGAAGGGATCCCGGCTGCGCTGGTGGCGAAGTTCCTTGATGAACGCGGCGTGGTGGTGGAGAAAACCGGCCCCTATAATTTGCTGTTCCTGTTCAGTATCGGGATCGATAAAACCCGCGCGATGGGGCTGCTGCGCGGACTGATGGAGTTTAAGCGCGCATACGATCTTAACCTGCGGGTGAAGAATATGCTGCCGGATCTCTACGCGGAAGATCCTGACTTCTACCGCAATATGCGTATTCAGGATCTGGCCCAGGGGATCCACAGGCTGATCCGCCAGCACGATCTGCCGCGCCTGATGCTGCAGGCATTTGATGTTCTGCCTGAAATGAAGCTGACGCCGCACAGGGCGTGGCAGCGCCAGGTGAAAGGGGAGGTTGAAACCATTGAGCTGGAGAACCTGGTCGGGCGGGTATCAGCCAACATGATCCTGCCTTATCCACCGGGCGTACCGCTGCTGATGCCGGGCGAGATGATCACCGAGGAGAGCCGGGCGGTGCTCGATTTCCTGCTGATGCTTTGTTCGATAGGGCGCCACTATCCGGGCTTTGAGACGGATATTCACGGTGCGAAACGCGATGATAACGGCGTGTACTGGGTGAGAGTCCTAAAATAAAAGGGGCCGCTTGCCAGGGGCGGGTTGTCGGTTGTAACGTTCAGGGCACCATAAAAAGGAGAAACTATGCTGGGTTTAAAAGCTGTTCATCATATTGCGATCATTGCCACCGATTACGCGAAAAGTAAGGCCTTTTACTGCGACATTCTCGGCTTTACGCTGTTGAGCGAGGCCTACCGCGAGGAGCGCGATTCCTGGAAAGGCGATCTGGAGTTAAACGGACAATATGTGATTGAACTGTTCTCTTTTCCTTTCCCGCCAGCGCGTCCTTCGCGCCCGGAAGCCTGCGGCCTGCGCCACCTGGCCTTCAGCGTCGATAACCTGGACAGCGCGGTAAAGCATCTGGAAGCCCACGGCGTGGCCTGTGAAGCAATTCGCATCGATCCCTTCACCGATAAACGTTTCACTTTTTTCAACGATCCGGACGGTCTGCCGCTGGAGCTTTATCAGCAGTAATCGCCGTCATGTGTGATAATGCCCGTTCAGTTCGGGCATTTTTTATGTGTAATTTCCTATGACCTTACCCGCTATCGCGCACGCCGTTTCACCCTACCGCCAGCTGCTGGTGGGGTTCAGCGGTGGCCTGGATTCCACCGTTTTGCTGCACCGTCTTAAGCTCTGGCGCGACCGTGAGCCTGACGTCCAGCTGCGGGCGATGCATATCCATCACGGCTTAAGCCCCCATGCCGACGACTGGGTGGCGCACTGCGAAGCGGTGTGCTCAGGGTGGGCGATCCCGCTAATCGTTGAACGCGTCACGCTTGAGGATGAAGGGCTGGGTATTGAGGCGCAGGCGCGCAAAGCCCGCTACGCCGCGTTTTCCGGCGCGTTACAGCCTGGAGAAGCGTTGGTCACCGCGCAGCATCTGGACGACCAGTGCGAGACGTTTTTACTGGCGCTCAAGCGGGGCAGCGGGCCTGCGGGTTTATCCGCCATGCCTGAGCGTGCTGGTTTTGCTGAAACAGAGCTCATCCGCCCGCTACTGGGTGAGACGCGCGCATCACTGGAAGCCTGGGCGCAGCAACATCATCTGCGCTGGATTGAAGACGAAAGCAATCAGGACGACAGTTACGACCGTAACTTCCTGCGCCTGCGCGTCTTACCGCTGCTGAGTGAGCGCTGGGCCCATTTTTCCGAAGCGGTGGCCAGAAGTGCCATGCTTTGTGCTGAACAGGAAAGCTTGCTGGATGAGTTGCTGAGCGGGGAGCTGAATACGCTGACTACCGCTGACGGTGCCCTTAACATTGCGCCGTTGAAAGTGATGAGCCCCGTGCGTCGGGCTGCTCTGATTCGTCGCTGGCTGGCTTCCCACCGTGCGGTTATGCCGTCCCGGGCGATGCTCAACCGTATCTGGGAAGAAGTTGCACAGGCGCGGGAAGATGCCGCACCGTGTATACGCCTGAATGGTTATGACGTCAGGCGCTATAAAGAGCAACTCTGGTGGGTGAAATCTGTGCCGTCGCTGGCTGACGTTGTGCTTGACTGGCCGTCGCCGGAAAAAGCATTAACGCTACCGTTGAATGCCGGTGTCGTTGCGTTAAGCCATTCGGGCAATGTGCGTCTACCTGAGCCGGACGAGAACGTCACCATACGCTTCAGGGCCAGCGGCATGCTGCATATCGTTGGGCGTAACGGCGGGCGTAAACTGAAGAAAATCTGGCAGGAACAGAACGTTCCGCCCTGGCAACGTGATACCACGCCGCTTCTGTTTTACGGCGACACGCTCATCGCGGCGGCAGGTGTGTTTATTACCCAGGAAGGGTGGGCTGAAGCGGGTGTCAATTTTGAATGGAAAGCGTAACGGGCAGCCTGGCTGCCCGTTGGTTATCAGGATTCGCTCACCACGACGGTGCCGATTTCCGGATGGCTGAAACTGGCAATTTTGTCGAGGCGTAGCTCACGCGTTGCACCTGCATCTTCCACAACCAGGTATTCCACATTTTTACGGGAAACCAGATCGCTGGCCTTTGCCTTTAGCACTTCGCCATCTTTTTGCTCCAGCGTCAGTATTAAATGATGCTGGCAGGCGAGTTCGAGGTTGTCATAGTCATCACAATTGATGGGTTGATAGATATCATTCATCGACATAATCGCTCACCAGTAAATTCGCCGCAGCATACGCTGCTTTTTCCCTGACCGATTCAGAAAGGCTCTCATCAGAGGCCACTTCATTCAGCACGTTCAATACACAGCCCAACGCATCCGGGATGTACCCCAGATCTCCGCTGGCAATTTCCGCATACCGTCTGCGAATCAACTCACAATAATTATTCACATCACCTCCTGCCAGCGTACTGACTTACTGTGAGATATCATTAAGCCTACGAAGTTAAACTCGGTTTAGCAAGGTGACTATACCATACTCATTTAAGCAATATCAGCGCCTTGATAACGGGGTGCCACCACCTCGTAACAGCCTTTTGCTGCGGTTTTCGCTACAATGTACGCCTGATTCGAAAGGAGTTCTCTCATGGCGCTGAAAGCGACAATTTATAAAGCTGTGGTCAATGTGGCGGATCTTGACCGTAACCAGTTTCTGGATGCGTCATTGACGCTGGCGCGTCACCCTTCTGAAACCCAGGAGCGCATGATGCTGCGCCTGCTGGCGTGGATTAAGTATGCCGACGAGCGTCTGCAATTTACCCGTGGTTTAAGCGCGGAAGATGAACCGGAAGCCTGGCTGCGCAACGATCATCTGGGTATCGATTTATGGATTGAGCTTGGCCTGCCGGATGAACGCCGGATCAAAAAGGCTTGCACCCAGTCAGCTGAAGTGGCGTTGTTTGCCTATAACCAGCGCGCGGCGGAGATCTGGTGGCAGCAAAACAAAAATAAATGTGCGCAGTTCAAAAATCTTACCGTCTGGTATCTGGATGATGAACAACTGGCACAGCTGAGCGCATTCGCCAGCCGGACAATGGCGCTTCAGGCAACGATTCAGGACGGCGCCATCTGGCTTTCCGATTCTCAGAATAATCTGGAAATTCATCTCACGGCCTGGCAGCCCGTATCATGATTGAGTTGTCCCGAAACGTCAGCATCCCTGATCACGAGCTGGAGATCACCGCCATCCGTGCTCAGGGCGCAGGGGGGCAGCACGTTAACAAGGCCTCAACGGCTATCCATTTGCGCTTTGACATCCGGGCCTCCAGCCTGCCAGAGTATTATAAAGAAAGTCTGCTTGCCGCCAGCCATCATCTGATCACCAGTGAAGGTGTGATTGTGATTAAAGCGCAGGAATATCGCAGCCAGGAAATGAACCGGGAAGCGGCACTTTCCAGACTGGCGGCGGTCATAAAAGAGCTGACGGCTGTACAAAAAAGTCGCCGGGCAACACGTCCAACGCGGGCATCGAAAGAACGTCGGTTGTCATCGAAGGCGCAGAAATCCACCGTAAAGTCACTGCGTGGCAAAGTCCGTCACCCGTAATGTGACGAAAGGGACACACTTTTTCATAAGGAATGTATTGTGAAAAAAGCATTATTATCAGCGCTGGCCGTGACAAGCCTGTTCGCGCTTTTTGGCTGTAACAACCGTTCAGAAACACAGGTACTACAGCCAACGCAAAACGAAGAATTGAAGCCGATGCAGCAGAGCTGGCGCGGCGTATTGCCATGTGCAGATTGTGAAGGCATCGAAACCTCTCTGTTCCTGCAAAAAGATGGCACCTGGGTGATGAACCAGCGCTATCAGGGGGCGAAAGAGCCGTCTTCTTTTGCAACATACGGAACATGGGCGCGTACGGCTGAAAAGCTGGTATTGACTGATACCACGGGCGATAAAACGTATTTCCGCGCCAAAGGCGAGGGGATGGAGATGCTCGATCGCGAAGGCAATCCGATTGAATCCCAGTTCAACTACACGCTGGCCCCGGTAAAAGCGACCCTGCCTGCAACCCCAATGGCGATGCGAGGGATGTATTTCTACATGGCGGATGCGGCGATCTTCACGGACTGTGCAACCGGGAAGAAAGTCAGCGTGGCGAACAATGCCCAGCTGGAGCGTGACTATGCCGTCGCGCGCGGTAACGACAGCAAACCAGTGTTGCTGACGGTTGAAGGGCATTTTACGCTGGAGCCAAACCCCGATAGCGGTGAGCTGGTGAAAACGCTGGTGGCAGATAAAGACGCGAAGTTTGCTGCGGGTAAAGACTGCGAAAGCAAATAAGTTATAGCCATTAAAAAACCCCGCACTGGCGGGGTTTTTTTGTTTCTTAGCCTTTGATGGCTTTCACCAGGTAATCAAGAATGTCGCCCGTCTTGAGCATCTGTTTTTCGCCGTTGCGACGGTACTTGTATTCAATCTCATCGCTGTCGAGGTTACGGTCGCCGATGACGATGGTGTGTGGAATACCGATCAGTTCCATATCAGCAAACATCACGCCAGGACGCTCTTTACGGTCATCCATCAGCACATCGATACCTTTCGCGCTCAGCTCAGCGTAGAGTTTCTCTGCCAGCTCCTGCACGCGGTAAGACTTGTGCATGTTCATTGGCAGGATCGCCACCTGGAACGGCGCGATGTTATCCGGCCAGACGATTCCGCGTTCGTCATAGTTCTGCTCGATAGCGGCCGCAACAACGCGCGTTACCCCAATGCCGTAGCAGCCCATGGTCAGAACCTGGTTACGACCATCTTCGCCCTGAACGGCAGCGTTCATTGCGCGCGAGTACTTATCGCCCAGCTGGAAGATGTGGCCTACTTCGATACCGCGTTTAATCATCAGGGTACCCTTGCCGTCCGGGCTTGGATCGCCTGCGACCACGTTACGGATGTCAGCCACTTCCGGCGTCGCCACGTCACGATCCCAGTTGATGCCGAAGTAGTGTTTACCGTCGATGTTTGCGCCCGCAGCGAAGTCGCTCATTGCCGCAACGGTGCGGTCAATGACCACAGGAACAGGCATGTTCACCGGACCCAGAGAACCTGGGCCTGCGTTCACCACGGCGCGGATTTCGGCTTCCGTTGCGAAGGTCAGCGGGCTGGCAACCTGCGGCAGCTTCTCGGCTTTCACTTCGTTCAGCTCGTGATCGCCACGGACCAGCAGGGCTACCAGCGGGTAAGCGCTGCCTTCAGCCGATTTCACCAGCAGGGTTTTCACGGTTTTTTCGATCGGCAGATTAAACTGTTCAACCAGCTCAGCGATGGTTTTCGCGTTTGGCGTATCAACCAGCGTCATCTCTTGCGTTGCCGCGCCGCGTGGTTCTTTTGGTGCCAGCGCTTCTGCGAACTCAATGTTGGCGGCGTAATCAGAGGAGTCAGAGAAAATTACATCGTCTTCGCCGCTCTGCGCCAGAACCTGGAATTCATGAGAGGCGCTACCGCCGATTGAACCGGTATCAGCCTGTACAGCACGGAAATCCAGCCCCATGCGGGAGAAGATTTTGCTGTAGGCCACGTACATTTTGTCGTAGGTCTCTTGCAGTGATTCCTGAGAAGTATGGAAAGAGTAGGCATCTTTCATCAGGAATTCGCGAGAGCGCATCACGCCAAAGCGTGGGCGCACTTCGTCACGGAACTTGGTCTGGATCTGGAAGAAGTTCAGCGGCAGCTGTTTGTAAGAGCTCAGCTCGTTACGGATCAGATCGGTGATCACTTCTTCATGCGTTGGGCCGAGGACGAATGGACGATCGCCACGATCGGCAATACGCAGCAGTTCAGGACCGTACTGCTCCCAGCGACCGCTCTCCTGCCACAGTTCAGAGGGCTGAACGACCGGCATTAACACCTCGATAGCACCGGCGTTGTTCATCTCTTCACGCACGATGTTTTCGACTTTTTTCAGGACGCGCACGCCGGTCGGCAGCCAGGTGTATAACCCGGAGGCCAGCTTGCGGATCATCCCGGCGCGCAGCATCAGCTGGTGGCTGATCACCTCGGCGTCGGCAGGTGTCTCCTTCAGAGTGGAGAGCAGATATTGGCTAGTACGCATGTTGTTACGGTTCCATTTCGACGATTGGAACAGGCTGAAACACCAGCCTGACACAAAAAAAGTGGTTTAGTTTACCAGTGTGGCAAAGATGCCAAAAGAGAGGAGAACAAAATTACCTGGGTTCCAGGGCAAACACTTCAAAACCTGCATCAGTTACGCGCCAGCGCACGTTAAAGTCCAGCAGCCAGACGGCGTACGTTTTTCCTGCGTCTTCCTCTTTGCGATAGGCGGGACGAGGGTCCTGCGCCAGGACTTCGACGATAAAGTCACGCAGACGAGGATAGCGCTTTTCCAGCTGGCTGATTTGCGTCGTTATTTCAGATGTGAAGTAAACCGGCATCTCTGCCTGTGGGGCGTCCTGAGCATAGCTTGCACGGGCATCCGGCAGCGCTTCGGCGAAGGGCAGGTAAGGTTTAATATCGATGACCGGCGTGCCATCAACCAGGTCAAGGCTACCTAACTCCAGGATCACCCGATCTTTCTGACAGCGTATCCCTTTCAGTTCGACCAGCGACATCCCGACTGGATTCGGTCGGAACGTTGAGCGGGTGGCAAAAACTCCCATTCTGGCATTTCCGCCCAGACGAGGAGGACGCACGGTAGGACGCCAGCCGCCTTCCATGGTCTGGTGAAAAACAAACACCACCCATAAATGGCTGAATGCCTCAAGCCCGCGCACTGCATCGGCCTGATTATACGGCGCGACAAGATGCAGCTCGCCGCCGCCGTTAAGGACCAGTCCCGGCTGACGCGGCACGGCGAACTTTTCTTTATAAGGGGAGCGGATCACGCCTATCGGCTCGAACTGAAATGAACTCATTTCGCCGTGATGTTAAGCGCAGAACCGATACATACCGCCTGACGGTAGCAGCCCGGCGTACCACTGGTGACCTCGCAACTGTGCAGCAGCACCGCGTTGGCTTTCATTTTCGACGCGTTGATTTGCATACGCTTGCGGGCTGTTGGGATATTTGGAGGGGAGTCCTGATTCGTTGCCTGGCAGGATTCGCCGCTCACTTCGCCCAGTTCACGGAATGGCTTACCGACCAGCTCGTCGGCTTTAGTAATAATACGTACCGGCGCAGCGCGAGGCGCTTTCGGTTTTGCTGGCTCCGCTTTTGGCGGGGTTGCAGTGCTTTGAACGGGTTCAACAGGAGATCTGCTTAGCATAGAACAGCCGCTCAGCATCAGTGCTAAAAGACAGATCGGTAAAGCACGCATAATAGTTCCTCAGTGGATAATCAAAACGTCAGATATTGAAGCAGTTGACCGCACAAATGACAAGACGGGCAAATGCCCGTCTTGATGATATTACACTGAGGTGAGATTACCAGCCTTTAACCGCGCCGCCGTTAAACACCTTATTGGCTTCCTGGTAAACTTCTTCAGACTGATATGCCTGCAGGAATTTCTTCACGTTTTCCGCGTCCTTGTTGTCTTCGCGAGTCACGATCAGGTTGACGTACGGGGAATCTTTGTCTTCAACAAAGATGCCATCTTTCGCAGGGGTCAAACCGATCTGGCTGGCGTAAGTGGTGTTGATAACGGCCAGCGCGATCTGTGCATCGTCCAGAGAACGTGGCAGCTGAGGGGCTTCCAGCTCAACAATTTTCAGATTTTTCGGGTTTTCGGTCACGTCCAGAACGGTCGGCAACAGGCCAACACCTTCTTTCAGTTTAATCAGGCCCACTTTCTGGAGCAGAAGCAGCGAACGGCCAAGGTTGGTTGGGTCGTTAGGGACGGCAACCTGTGAACCCGGCTGGAGTTCATCCAGAGATTTAATTTTCTTGGAATAACCGGCAATCGGGTAAACGAAGGTGTTACCGACAGCAACCAGCTTGTAGCCGCGATCTTTGATCTGTTGATCCAGGTACGGTTTATGCTGGAAGGCGTTAGCGTCAATGTCGCCTTTGCTCAGCGCTTCGTTCGGCAGAACGTAATCGTTGAAGGTCACCAGCTCAACGTCCAGGCCATATTTTTCTTTCGCGATTTTCTGCGCGGCCTCAGCAACCTGCTGCTCTGCACCGACGATAACGCCTACTTTGATGTGGTTCGGATCTTTTTCGTCCTGACCGCAACCCACCAGTGCCAGCGAACCAATCAGTGCGCCTACTGCTGCAAAGGTCTTAAATTTAAACGCCATGTTATATCCTTAACTCGTCGAGTTTGTGTTGTTTGTAACGTTATTTATGCGTAACAGCCCGGACGATACGATCGCCAGAGAATTGGATTAAGTAAACCAGCACAACCAGCAATACCAGAACGGTATTCATTACGGTAGCGTTATAGCCAATATAGCCGTACTGATATCCAATCTGTCCTAAACCGCCAGCACCCACGGCGCCGCCCATCGCGGAATAACCGACCAGGGTGATAAGCGTGATGGTTGCTGCATTCACCAGCCCAGGCAGCGCCTCAGGCAGCAGAACTTTGCGAACGATCTGCATTGGCGTCGCACCCATAGCGCGGGAAGCTTCAATCAGGCCTGTTGGGATTTCCAGCAGGGCGTTTTCCACCATACGGGCGATAAACGGCGCGGCGCCTACGGTTAGCGGGACAATTGCCGCCTGCAAACCAATCGACGTCCCGACAATAACGCGTGTAAACGGAATCATCCACACCAGCAGGATAATAAACGGTATAGAACGGAAAATGTTCACCAGCGCAGAGAGCGTGCGATACAGCTTCGCGTTTTCAATAATTTGACCCGGGCGCGTGACGTACAGCAGTACGCCGACCGGCAGCCCAATCACAAAACCAAAAAAGCCCGATACGAAGGTCATTGCCAGCGTTTCCCAAACGCCGCGAACCAGTAGCCACATCATCGGCTCAGACATAACCCAGCACCTCTACTTTTACGTGATGTTCTTGCAGCCAGGCAATTGCCGCCTGGGTTTCTTCCTGTGTGCCGTGCATTTCCGTCAGCATAATGCCGAACTTCACGCCACCGGCGTAGTCCATCTGCGCGCTAATAATGTTGTTATTCACGTTAAAGCGACGCGCGGTTTCGGACAGCAGCGGTGCGTCAACGGACTGGCCCGTGAACTCCATGCGCAGCATCGGGACGCTGTCAGGCGTTGCGTCTGTTTTTAAACGTTCCAGATAATCTTCCGGAATATCCAGATGCAGTGTGGACTGAATGAACTGCTGAGCCAGAGGCGTTTTCGGGTGCGAGAAGACTTCGCTGACCGTGTCCTGCTCAATCAGCTCACCGTTGCTAATGACGGCGACGCAGTCACAGATACGCTTCACCACGTCCATTTCGTGCGTAATAAGGAGGATAGTCAGGCCCAGACGACGGTTAATGTCTTTCAGCAGTTCCAGGATAGAACGCGTGGTGGCCGGATCTAACGCGCTGGTGGCTTCATCACACAGCAGCACTTTTGGGTTGCTTGCCAGCGCGCGAGCGATTGCTACACGCTGCTTTTGCCCGCCTGAGAGGTTGGCCGGGTAGCTGTCATGCTTATCACCCAGCCCAACCAGATCCAGCAGTTCGGTGACGCGTCGGGTAACCTCTTCTTTTGGTGTGTTATCCAGCTCCAGCGGCAACGCCACGTTTCCAAAAACCGTGCGTGAGGCCAGCAGGTTAAAGTGCTGGAAAATCATGCCAATCTGGCGACGCGCTTTGGTGAGTTCTTTTTCTGAGAGAGCGGTAAGCTCCTGGCCGCCAACTTCTACGCTGCCCTGGGTCGGGCGCTCAAGCAGGTTAACACACCGGATCAGCGTACTTTTACCCGCACCCGATGCGCCAATGACGCCATAAATCTGACCAGCAGGCACATGCAGGCTGACGTTGTTCAGCGCCTGAATGGTTCGGTTCCCCTGCTGGAACACTTTGGTGATATTGGAAAGTTTAATCATTAGATTATTTTTATCGTATGTAAGTTAGCCGTGGCATTTTCTTCTGCCAGATACGGGGAATGACCGTAAACAAAATGGATGTTAAGGCATCCAGACGTCTAAATCAATCCACCTCTGTGCGATGAGCACTTTATTGCGCTGCGATTCATGAGATACTAGCTGAACAAGCCTTTTTCAGGAGCAAACCGGTGGCAAAATCTGTACCCGCAATTTTTCTCGATCGTGACGGCACAATTAATGTGGATCACGGTTACGTCCATGAGATTGATGAGTTCGAATTTATTGAGGGCGTAATAGATGCCATGCGCCAGCTGAAAGAGATGGGCTATGCGCTGGTGGTGGTAACTAATCAGTCCGGTATCGCCCGGGGTAAATTCACCGAAGCGCAGTTCGAGACGCTGACGGAATGGATGGACTGGTCTCTGGCCGATCGTGGCGTCGATCTTGATGGCATCTATTATTGTCCGCATCATCCACAGGGAACAGTAGAAGCGTATCGTCAGACATGTGATTGCCGTAAGCCACACCCGGGCATGTTTATCTCTGCACAGGAATTCCTGCACATTGATATGGCCGCGTCTTTTATGGTGGGCGATAAACTGGAAGATATGCAGGCAGCGGCGGCGGCAGGTGTGGGAACCAAAGTATTAGTGCGGACCGGTAAACCAGTCACCCCAGAAGCAGAAAATGCAGCTGACTGGGTGATAACTAGTCTGGCAGATCTGCCAAAAGAGATTAAAAAGCACCAAAAATAGACGTTTTGGTGAAAAGGTGAGCGGTTGAAATAAAAATGCATTTTTCCGCTTGTCATTCCTCGGCGGCTCCCTATAATGCGCCTCCATCGACACGGCGGATGTGAATCACTTCACAGACTACCCGGTCGGTTGAAGAGAAAAAATCCTGAAATAACGGGTTGACTCTGAAAGAGGAAAGCGTAATATACGCCACCTCGCGACAGAGCGCTGAAGCGCGTCGCAACTGCTCTTTAACAATTTATCAGACAATCTGTGTGGGCACTCAAAGTGACATGGATTCTTAATGTCTCCGGACACTAAATGAATACCAAGTCTCTGAGTGAACACGTAATTCATTACGAAGTTTAATTCACGAGCATCAAACTTAAATTGAAGAGTTTGATCATGGCTCAGATTGAACGCTGGCGGCAGGCCTAACACATGCAAGTCGAACGGTAACAGGAAGCAGCTTGCTGCTTCGCTGACGAGTGGCGGACGGGTGAGTAATGTCTGGGAAACTGCCTGATGGAGGGGGATAACTACTGGAAACGGTAGCTAATACCGCATAACGTCGCAAGACCAAAGAGGGGGACCTTCGGGCCTCTTGCCATCGGATGTGCCCAGATGGGATTAGCTAGTAGGTGGGGTAACGGCTCACCTAGGCGACGATCCCTAGCTGGTCTGAGAGGATGACCAGCCACACTGGAACTGAGACACGGTCCAGACTCCTACGGGAGGCAGCAGTGGGGAATATTGCACAATGGGCGCAAGCCTGATGCAGCCATGCCGCGTGTATGAAGAAGGCCTTCGGGTTGTAAAGTACTTTCAGCGGGGAGGAAGGCGACAGGGTTAATAACCCTGTCGATTGACGTTACCCGCAGAAGAAGCACCGGCTAACTCCGTGCCAGCAGCCGCGGTAATACGGAGGGTGCAAGCGTTAATCGGAATTACTGGGCGTAAAGCGCACGCAGGCGGTCTGTCAAGTCGGATGTGAAATCCCCGGGCTCAACCTGGGAACTGCATTCGAAACTGGCAGGCTAGAGTCTTGTAGAGGGGGGTAGAATTCCAGGTGTAGCGGTGAAATGCGTAGAGATCTGGAGGAATACCGGTGGCGAAGGCGGCCCCCTGGACAAAGACTGACGCTCAGGTGCGAAAGCGTGGGGAGCAAACAGGATTAGATACCCTGGTAGTCCACGCCGTAAACGATGTCGACTTGGAGGTTGTGCCCTTGAGGCGTGGCTTCCGGAGCTAACGCGTTAAGTCGACCGCCTGGGGAGTACGGCCGCAAGGTTAAAACTCAAATGAATTGACGGGGGCCCGCACAAGCGGTGGAGCATGTGGTTTAATTCGATGCAACGCGAAGAACCTTACCTACTCTTGACATCCAGAGAACTTAGCAGAGATGCTTTGGTGCCTTCGGGAACTCTGAGACAGGTGCTGCATGGCTGTCGTCAGCTCGTGTTGTGAAATGTTGGGTTAAGTCCCGCAACGAGCGCAACCCTTATCCTTTGTTGCCAGCGGTTAGGCCGGGAACTCAAAGGAGACTGCCAGTGATAAACTGGAGGAAGGTGGGGATGACGTCAAGTCATCATGGCCCTTACGAGTAGGGCTACACACGTGCTACAATGGCGCATACAAAGAGAAGCGACCTCGCGAGAGCAAGCGGACCTCATAAAGTGCGTCGTAGTCCGGATTGGAGTCTGCAACTCGACTCCATGAAGTCGGAATCGCTAGTAATCGTGGATCAGAATGCCACGGTGAATACGTTCCCGGGCCTTGTACACACCGCCCGTCACACCATGGGAGTGGGTTGCAAAAGAAGTAGGTAGCTTAACCTTCGGGAGGGCGCTTACCACTTTGTGATTCATGACTGGGGTGAAGTCGTAACAAGGTAACCGTAGGGGAACCTGCGGTTGGATCACCTCCTTACCTTAAAGAACCTGCCTTTGTAGTGCTCACACAGATTGTCTGATGAAAAACAGCAGTAAAAAATCTCTGCAGGCTTGTAGCTCAGGTGGTTAGAGCGCACCCCTGATAAGGGTGAGGTCGGTGGTTCAAGTCCACTCAGGCCTACCAAATTTTTGCTGATGCTGCGTTGCGGCGACACTCACATACCTGAGTATGCTTCGTGTCACCACGCCTTGCCTCAACAAAAATTACCGGTAGAGAGATAACTACGATGGGGCTATAGCTCAGCTGGGAGAGCGCCTGCCTTGCACGCAGGAGGTCTGCGGTTCGATCCCGCATAGCTCCACCATCCTTTACTGCGAACACAAGAAAACTTCAGAGTGAACCTGAAAAGGTGCACTGCGAAGTTTTGCTCTTTAAAAATCTGGATCAAGCTGAAAATTGAAACGACACACAGCTCATGTGTGTTCGAGTCTCTCAAATTTTCGCAATC